>NZ_CM173216.1:0-3062352 GCF_057737035.1 Acinetobacter sp. 24-47-47
ATGCTGTGGACAGACTGCTTAAATCGCTTGCGACAAGAGCTCTCAGATAATGTCTTTGCAATGTGGATACGTCCATTGGTTGCCGAAGAGGTAGATGGTGTTTTAAAGCTTTATGCACCTAATCCTTACTGGACACGCTATATTCAAGAACATCATTTAGAATTAATTAGCATTCTTGCAGAACAAATGTCTGAAGGACGTGTTTGTAAAGTTGAAATTTTAGTCGACTCACGACCAGGCGCGATTTTATCTGCTTCAGAGCAACCTGCGACAACAACTGCAGCGCTTGAGTCTTCAGCAGCAGCACCTGTAGTCAGAGCAAAAAAAGAAAGCAATGAGCAGCAAAATACAAAAACATCAAAAAAACGATTATTAAATCCGCTGTTTAATTTTGCATTGTTCGTCGAAGGGCGTTCAAATCAGATGGCGGCAGAAACCTGCCGTAAAGTGTTAACTCAGTTAGGCGAACCTCAACATAACCCGTTATTTTTATACGGTCCGACTGGTTTAGGTAAGACACACTTGATGCAAGCAGTGGGTAATGCTTTATTACAAGCTAAACCAAATGCTCGTGTGATGTACATGACTGCTGAAAGTTTTGTTCAGGATTTTGTGAGTTCACTTCAACAAGGTAAAGTCGAAGAATTTAAAAAAAATTGCCGTTCACTGGACTTACTTTTAGTGGATGATATCCATTTACTTGCAGGTAAAGAAGCCAGCTTAGTTGAGTTTTTTTACACGTTTAATGCCTTATTAGATGAATCTAAACAAATTATTTTGACCTCAGATCGCTATCCTAAAGAGTTGACCGAGTTAGATCCTCGTTTGGTATCTCGCTTTTCATGGGGATTATCGGTAGGGGTAGAACCGCCTGATATTGAAACTCGAATTGAGATTTTACTTAAAAAAGCTGAAAGTAATGGTATCGATTTGCCTCGTAACTGTGCGCTCTTTATTGCACAGCAAGTTGTGGCAAACGTACGTGAACTTGAGGGTGCATTAAATAAAGTCGTCGCGATTTCTCGTTTTAAAGGGACACCAATCGACTTAGATGTGGTGCGAGAATCACTGAAAGATGTTCTTGCGATTCGTGCTCGTACTATTAGCACCGAAAATATTCAGCGTGTAGTCAGTGAATATTTTCGTATCCCATTGAAAGAGTTGGTTGGACCTAAACGAACTCGTATCTATGCTCGACCACGTCAATTAGCAATGGGGCTTGCGAGAGAATTAACGGGCGACAGTTTTCCTGAAATTGGCATGGCATTTGGTGGTCGTGATCACAGTACAGTCATGCATGCCTGTGAAAAAGTGCAGAGTTTGTGTGCTGAAGATCCCATCTTTAATGAAGATTACAAAAATTTAATGCGCTTATTACAAAGCTAAATCTGTTTAAATTCTATTCTTGCAATGCGGCATATTCTGCCGCATAGTACATGATTAAAAGTGTTTTAGTCTGTCGTCGATATACTGTTTTTAGAGGAAATCCATCGTGCGTTTGAAGATCGCGAAAGAAAGCTTACTCAATGTTTTGTCTCATGTTGTAGGTGCTGTAGAACGTCGCCATACGTTAAATATTCTTTCAAACGTCAAAGTTCAGGTTACTCAAGATGCACTGACGATTACAGGTTCCGATCTTGAAGTTGAACTTGTTGCGAGTACAACGCTTTTAGAGGGAGCATGTTTACAAGCAGGTCAAACTACAGTACCCGCACGTAAATTGATGGATATCTGTAAATCTTTACCGACAGCAGCACTGATTGATTTACAAATCACAGAAGACCAGCGTTGTATTTTGAAATCTGGTAATAGCCGCTTTGTATTAGGAACATTATCTGCTGAGGATTACCCTTTATTAACGACTGAAAATAGTCAAGGGACTCAAGTTCAGGTCACTGAACGTGAACTAAAACGTTTATTTGAAAAAACCTCTTTTGCGATGGCTGTTCAGGATGTCCGTTTTTATCTTACAGGTACTTTACTTGAAATTGATGAAAATCAGCTTCGTGCAGTGACGACAGATGGACATCGTCTTGCTCTTTGTGAAACATTGGCCAGTTCAAATGCTTCGCAGTTAGTGCAAGCAATTGTGCCTCGTAAAGCGGTCGGTGAATTACAGCGTCTATTGAGTATCGAAGATAATCAACTCTCGCTGTTAATTGGTCGTGAGCTCCTGAATGTTACTTTGACAATTCCAAGCCGTGATAAAGAGCAGGGTGATATTACTGTTCGTATTACTACAAAATTAATTGATGGTAAATTCCCTGATTATCGACGTGTTATTCCTCGTGGCGGTGATAAAACAGTTACGATTGCACATGATATTTTCAAACAATCATTACAGCGAGTTGCTATCCTGAGTAATGAAAAATTACGTGGAGTATTTTTAAACTTCAATCCAGATTCACTGCAACTTCGTGCCAATAATCCAGAGCAAGATGAGGCAGTTGAAGATCTTGCGATTCAATACAATAATGCACCTATGGAAATGTCATTCAACGCACAATACATTTTGGATGTATTGAATGTGCTGGATGGTGATGATGTATTAATGACAATGACTGAGGCAAACCAATCTGTATTGGTTCAAGATCCTGCTCATCAAGATCAAACTTATGTCGTCATGCCGATGCGTGTTTAATGTTGTTTTTGATTTAGTTTAATCTGGTCATGTTCATTACGCGTTTAAATATCCAGCGTGTGAGAAATTTAAAAGCGGTTGCACTCCAAGAGTTGCAACCGTTTAATGTTTTTTATGGACAAAATGGTTCAGGAAAAACGTCTATATTAGAAGCAATTCACTTATTGGCCACTGGTCGATCTTTTCGTACACATATTCCTAAACATTACATTCAAAATCAAATGCAGGATGCGATTGTATTTGCACAGTCTGCTACTGAAAAGATTGGTATGCAAAAGCTAATTACAGGTGAGCAAAATATTAAAGTGAATGGGGATAGTATTGCCACGCAAGGACAGCTAGCCAAAATTTTACCATTACAGCTTATTGACCCTCTGAGTACAGATATTATTGATCACGGAGCTAAACCAAGACGACAATTGCTTGATTGGTTAATGTTTCACGTGGAACCAGATTTTTACTATGCATGGCAATTTTATTCTAGAGCATTAAAACAACGAAATAGCTTATTAAAATCAAAACGTAATCTGACGGTGCAAGATTTAGAAGCATGGAACAAAATGCTTAGTGAGTACGGTGAAATATTACATTTACAACGTCAGGCTATTGTTGAACAGTGGCAGATATTTTTTCAGCAAGATCTTAAAACACTATTACCAGATATCGAGATCCATATGGAGTATGCAGCAGGCTTTCATGTGGAACATGGCTTGGCTGAAGACTTGATTTTGTATCATCAAAAAGACTGCGAAAGACGCTATACAGAATATGGTCCACACCGTGCAGATTTAAAGTTAAAAACCCCAACAGGAGATGCAGATGCCGTACTGTCACGGGGGCAAAAAAAATTATTAATCATGGCTTTAAAATTGTCACAGATCGCAATGTTGCATGCGTCTAATAAGGAAACTGTGGTATTATTAGATGATGTGACAGCAGAATTAGATATAACCGCACAACAACGTTTAATTGAGCGATTGAGCCAACTTGGTAGTCAAGTTTTCATTACCACTTTAGACCATGAATCTGTACAAAAGCATTTACATGATTTGTCTATTTCCTATCAATTATTCAATGTTGAAAACGGTTCTGTTCAAGTTGTTGTGCAATAATTTTTTGAAGTTTTCTCCATCTTTGGATAGACCTTTTTTTCACTAGGGAGTAACCATGAGTTCAGAAGATCAAGCTGCTTCTCAAACAGAACAAACCATTGAAAAGGCTTATGATTCCTCTAGCATCAAGGTATTACGTGGTTTAGATGCAGTACGTAAGCGTCCAGGCATGTATATTGGTGATACGGATGATGGTACTGGTTTACACCATATGGTGTTTGAAGTGGTGGACAACTCGATTGATGAAGCCCTTGCTGGTCACTGTGATGAAATTCTAGTTACCATTCACGAAGACGAATCTGTTTCTGTCGCAGATAATGGTCGTGGAATTCCCACAGATATTCACCCTGAAGAAGGTGTATCTGCTGCTGAAGTCATCTTAACGATTCTTCATGCGGGTGGTAAGTTTGATGACAACAGCTATAAAGTTTCTGGTGGCTTACATGGTGTGGGTGTTTCAGTTGTAAATGCTTTGTCTAGTAAACTGGAACTCACAATTCATCGTGCTGGTAAAATTCATGAACAAGAATACCGCCATGGTGACCCTCAATACCCTTTAAAGGTGGTGGGCGATACAGATCGCTCAGGTACTCGTGTACGTTTTTATCCAAGTGCTGAAACATTCAGTCAGACCATTTTCAATGTCGATATTTTAGCTCGTCGTTTACGTGAACTGTCATTTTTAAATGCGGGCGTCCGAATTGTTCTACGTGACGAACGTGTTGGTTTAGAACATGTATTTGATTATGAGGGTGGTTTATCAGAATTCGTTAAATACATTAACGAAGGAAAAACGCATCTTAACGATATTTTTCACTTTACCACGCAAGCTGATAATGGCATTGGTGTTGAAGTTGCATTGCAATGGAATGATACGTACCAAGAAAACGTACGTTGCTTTACCAATAACATTCCTCAAAAAGATGGTGGTACTCACTTAGCTGGTTTCCGAGCTGCTTTAACTCGTGGCCTTAATAACTACATGGAAAACGAAAACTTACTCAAAAAAGAGAAGGTTGCAGTTTCTGGTGATGATGCACGTGAAGGTTTAACAGCAATTGTTTCAGTGAAAGTTCCTGATCCAAAATTCTCTTCTCAAACCAAAGAAAAACTGGTATCGAGCGAGGTAAAACCTGCTGTTGAACAAGCAATGAATAAAGCTTTTTCAGAGTATCTTCTTGAAAATCCAGCTGCAGCTAAATCAATTGCGGGTAAAATTATTGATGCCGCACGTGCACGCGATGCGGCGCGTAAAGCACGTGAAATGACTCGCCGTAAGAGTGCGCTTGATATAGCAGGTCTTCCTGGTAAATTGGCGGACTGTCAAGAAAAAGATCCAGCTTTATCTGAACTATATCTTGTCGAGGGTGATTCAGCAGGTGGTTCAGCGAAACAAGGTCGTAACCGTAAAATGCAAGCGATTTTACCGCTCAAAGGTAAAATCTTAAACGTGGAACGTGCTCGTTTTGACAAGATGATTTCTTCTGCTGAGGTCGGAACACTGATTACAGCATTAGGTTGTGGTATCGGTCGTGAAGAATATAATCCAGACAAATTACGTTACCACAAAATTATTATTATGACCGATGCGGACGTGGATGGTTCACATATTCGTACGCTGTTATTAACGTTCTTCTTCCGTCAAATGCCGGAATTAGTGGAACGTGGTCATATTTATATTGCTCAGCCACCACTTTATAAATTAAAGAAAGGTAAGCAAGAGCAGTATATTAAAGATAATGATGCGCTTGAAACATATTTAATTTCTAATGCAATTGATGAGTTGGCATTACATATCAGTGCTGACGCACCTGCGATTCGTGGTGAAGCGCTTGCAAAAGTCATTGCTGATTATCAGACATCACAAAAAAGCTTACAGCGATTAACGATTCGTTATCCTGCAACTTTGTTAGATGCTTTACTTGGTTTAGATGCATTTAAATTAGATCAAAATCAAGATGAAGCTTATGTGACGTCTTGGGCTGAGCAATTGCGTCAAGCAATTGAAACACAACAGCCAAGCTTAAGACCTGAATTCACGCTCGAAGCATTCGAAAAAGAACTCGCAGATGGTTCACGTGAAACACATTATTGGCCACGTTTAACAGTGTATGTACACAACCTTCCTCATCACTATTTATTAGATGCTGGTTTATTGGGTTCAGGTGAATATAAACGTTTACTTCAAAACTCAAAGAGTTGGTTTACGTTACTTGAAGACGGGGCTTATTTGCAAAAAGGTGAGCGTAAAGTCAATGTTGCTAACTTCCATCAAGTATGGCAACAAGTATTGGCAGATTCACGCCGTGGCATGATGATCCAACGCTATAAAGGCTTGGGCGAGATGAATGCAGAGCAGCTTTGGGAAACCACGATGGATCCTGAAAATCGTAATATGCTTCAAGTGACGATTGATGATGCAATTGAAGCAGATCGCATGTTCTCTTGTCTCATGGGTGATGATGTTGAACCACGTCGTGCATTTATTGAAGAGAATGCATTGAATGCAGATATTGATGCTTAATGCTATAAGTTAAAAAAAGCACTCTTAGGAGTGCTTTTTTTGTATCAATCTAAAATCTTAAGTCATTTTTTGGGAATTAATTTCAATAAAATGATGTGCTTGAAGTCACATATTTTATTTATTATATGAAATATAAAGATAATTAAATAAGCATTTACGAAATTAATAAATAATTAAAAATATAAAATTCAATAACTTATAATTAGATAATAAAAAATAGAGCAATAGCTCTATTTTTTTAAATAGAGAGTGATTAAAATTTTTGTCATGGAAAAGAATCCATTTAAATGCTTAAAAGGAACTAAGAATGAAAAAAACAACTCTGGCTTTATTGGCGGCTTCAACCATGGGTATGGTTTCAACTGCTCAAGCAAAGGTTGATGTGTGTGTATTTGATTTACTCGGTAAGTCTGGTGAATCGTTTCAAATGGCTCAAGAATGGGCATTGGCAGCAAAGGGCTGGGGTGCAGATATCAATCTGATTCCACGTCAAGATGAGGCTGTAGCCGATAATGATTTTAAAGCAGGTAAGTGTGATGCTGTTTTCTTAACAGCGATGCGTGCTCGTCAATATAACAAGTTTGTGGGTTCGATTGACTCTTTAGGTGGCGCACCATCAAATGCAATTGCACAACGTGCGATTACTTTTGCTTTAGACAAACGTAATGCTGCAAAGATGGTCACAAATCTCGGTGGGAAAAAATATGAAGTGGCTGGTATTGCACCACTAGGGGCAGCATATATTTTCGTGCGTGATAAAAAAATTGATTCAATCGAAAAAGCTGCAGGTAAGAAATTCGCAGTATTAAGCTATGACCCCGCACAAAAAATTATGGTGCAACGTGTCGGTGCTCAAGCAGTCGGATCTGATGTTTCAAACTTTGTTGCGAAGTTCAATAATGGTCAGGTAGATATGGTGGGTGCACCAGCATATGCCTATAAGCCTCTTGAAATTTATAAAGGTTTAGGTAGTACAGGGGCAATGTTTGATTTCCCTGTGGTACACATTACAGCAAACTTTGTGATGAAGCCTGAAAAATTCCCTGAAGGGTTTGGTCAAAAATCACGTGATTGGTTTGTTAAAAACTTGCCGAAAAGCTACGCAATGATCAAGCGTTTAGAGGGTGAAATTCCTGCTAAGTACAAAATGCAATTCTCAGCTGAAGAAAAGCTGAAATATCAAAAACTACTTCGTGATGGTCGTATGGATCTCACTAAACAAGGTATTTATGACAAAGAGATGATGTCTGTTCTTAAGAAAGCACGTTGCTCTGTCGATAAATCCAACTTCGAATGTTCACTTGGTGGTGAATAGTTCTGATTTTTAAAGAAAAAATCCTAGACCTGGTCTAGGATTTTTTTTATTCATTTTATGTCATTTTCGCCAATGCACATTTATAAGAAAAAAGTATGCTTTAATCACAATAAGTAGTATTTAAATGATCTGTATCTAAAAACCATATACATACAGCATCTCAGGATCAGTATCTACACAATTGGATCGTGTAATCTCATTTTAGTTCAACACACTGACACTGAAGTTTAAGGTGTTCGATATGGGATATTCGAGACTATAAGAAAGAAGGAATAGGAAACAATAAAATGAATTTAACCAAAACATTATTATTATCAGCAGGTTTAATGACTGCTGCAACGGCTTCACAAGCAAAGCAAGTCGTCTGCGTGTTTGATCTCGTCGGGAAAAACGGCGATGTCTATGCGTTAATGAAAGATTATCAACTTGCTGCTAAGCAGTGGGGAGCTGATATTGAGCTTAAAGTCGGACAAAATGAAGGCGTAATTGCTGAAGATTTCAAAGCAGGTAAATGTGACGGTGTCAGTATCACAGGGATGCGCGGTCGTCAGTTTAATAATTTCACTGGCTCTTTAGATGCCATTGGTGCGATTACTAATCTCAATTTAGCTGTCAAAGTTATGCAAGGTTTAGCAAGTCCAACCTTTGCAAAGCATATGAAAAATGGCAACTATGAAGTTGCAGGAGTGATTCCTGTTGGCGATGCTTATTTAATGGTGCGTGATCGTAGTATTAATACGGTTGCTAAAGCTGCGGGTAAAAAGATCGCCGTACTTGATTATGATCAGGCACAAAAAATTATGGTACAGCAAATTGGTGCGCAAGCAGTGAGTTCTGATGTCACTAATTTTGGGAGTAAATTCAATAATGGCCAAGTTGATATTATTGGTGCACCAGCAGCGGTATTCCGTCCTTTAGAACTTCATAAAGGGCTAGGAACGAAAGGTGCAATTGTGAATTATCCAATTCTTCAAGTGACCGGTAATATCATCATTCGTCATGATAAATTCCCTGAAGGTTTCGGACAGAAATCGCGTGATTGGGTGAAAACACAATTACCACGTGCGAATCAAATTTTAGGCAAAATGAAAGCGGATATTCCGGCTAAATATTGGATGAATGTTCCAGCTGGAGATAAACCTGGTTATCAAAAATTAATGCGTGAATCTCGTATTGCACTTACTAAACAAGGTGTTTACAACAAACAAATGATGAAACTACTTTGGCAGTTCCGTTGTAAGAATGAACCGACAAACTTCGAATGTAGCTTGCAGGATGAGAACTACAAATAAGTTCATAGGACGTTACATTTAAATCCGATAAATTTACTCTGAATAAACTTTAAAGTTCGAGTTATGACCATATATTGAGTATGTTATACTTGATATATGGTCTTTTAATTTCAAAGCCTATTTAATTTTTTGAGGAATCCATCATGACTGCCCAAGCACTTGAGCTGACTGACAATGCTGCGAATAAAGTTCGTCAACTTCGTGAGAGCGAAGGAAATCAAGATTTGATGTTACGTGTATATGTGACAGGTGGTGGTTGCTCTGGTTTTTCTTACGGATTCAATTTCGCTGAATCTCAAAATGAAGACGATGCTGAATTTGTGAATGGTGATGTGAAGATGCTTGTTGACTCACTGAGTTATCAATATCTCGTTGGTTCAGTTGTTGATTATGTCGAAGGTTTGGAAGGATCTCGCTTTATCGTGCAAAATCCTAATGCGACAACGACATGTGGTTGTGGATCTTCATTCTCAATTTAATATGCAGCAAAAAAAGCCCGCTAAGCGGGCTTTTTTTATGATAATTTTTGCTGTTCTTTCAGAATTAAATCAGTCAGCTCATGATAATTTTGAACTGGAATCCAATGATTCGCCTCTAAATGAATTTCCGTATATGGACCTTCAACATAATTTTGATTGAACTGAACCCCTTTAGCATCAATTGCAACGTCATCTTTGCCCCAAATAAATAAAGTGGGAACTTTGACTTTATTGAATAGCGTTTTATTAGAGCTAAAAGGTAAACCTCGATACCAATTGAGTGATGGGCTGAGCCGTTTTTCTATAATCATTTCTTGTTTAAAGTCATTTAATTGTTCAACTGTCATTCCAGAATTTTTTAATAAAGCCTCGCCAATTTGAGGTGTTTTATTAAAGAGCAACTCAGGTATCCATGGAAGCTGAAATAGTCCCATATAATAGGATTTAAAAAGTTGTGTACTGCTGTAAAAAGCCCGCATAAATGCTGCTTTGTGAGGGACGGAGATCGCGGTCAAATGTTTAATTTTATTAGGATAACGTAGAGCAACTTCCCAAGCAACGACTGCGCCCCAGTCGTGTCCTACGATATATGAAGGCTCTCCAATTAAGTCGAGTAAAACATTTACATCATCTGCTAAATGTTGAATGGCATAATCTGCACGTTTCTTTGGTTGAGCCCTTAAGCTATATCCACGTTGGTTTAACGCATAGGTGCGAAAACCATGTTGGTTTAGTATTTCGGCACTATGCTGCCAAATTTTTGATGTTTCAGGAAAACCATGTAATAGCACAATTGGAGTGCCATCGATTGGACCGCTATCTATTACATCAAAAATAAGATTACCTTTTGGAAACTCAGTGATTCGTTGTTGTTTTTCCATAATCAATATCCTCTTTCCTTTACATATCTTTATCAAATTTGGATGATAGAACTAGGGCTGAACGGGTCAGTTCTAGGTGAAAGAAGGTCGTTCATTGTCTGACAATATTATGGGTTGATTAAACGGTGTATTTGTATTGGGATTTGTTTTTGTAAGAACGTTAAGCAAAGTCTCAAAGCTAAGGTCCGATAGCTTAAGCTCGGAGTAACCAAGTGGACATCTTCAGGGATTAGAGACCATTCAGGTAAAATATGAATTAACGTTGAGTTGACTAATTGATGGGCCACTTGGATTTCTGCAACGGCGGCAATACCTAAATGTGCTTCTACAGCAGCAAGTGCATGTTCGGATGGTGTCACCATCAAATGGGTATAAATTTTAAATTTTTTTATCGTACCGTTTTTGAAAAGTGTGATTTTGGACAGCTCGCGGTTATGCGAGATAAAATGATGATCACACAGTTGCTCTGGGTGTTCAGGAATGCCACAATGCATTTGATAGGTCGGACTGGCACATAAAATTCTTCGAACTTGTCCAACCTTTTGAGCATGGAGTGTAGAGTCTGCTAAATCACCAAGTCTGATGGCTAAGTCATATCCTTCAGAAATTAAATCAACTTTGCTGTCATTCAAATCAATTTCAATATCAATGTGTGGGTATTCAATTAAAAATTGAGAGATTAAAGGCAATACCACCATTTTTCCAAAAGTTCCCGAAGCAGCTATTCGAATTCGACCTTTGGGTTGTATTTCTAATTGTGTGAGATCGTTCGTCAGTGATTCAATTTGATGAAATAGGGGGGAGATTTCTTTTAAGAAAATCTTACCAGCATCAGTTAGTGAGCTTGAATTGGTATTTCGATTTAATAATCTAATATTTAAGGATTCTTCAAGTCTTGAAAGTCGATTAGATAACGTGGATTTAGCAATATCATAACGTCTTGCTGCCGCGGATAAACTTCCAGCATCTGCAATCAGTACGAACCAATATAGGTCATCGATTGAGTAGGGTAAGCTGTTCATAAAATCGAACACCACCTTTCATTTTTATTGTCTATTCACATCATTATAGAACCGCTAAGTTAAGTCAATCGATCAGATGTAGCAAATGATCTGATTTAGCAAATTGAGGACATAGCAATGACAATGAATTGTGATTTAGAAACCGGTACTTGTTCAGTAGCTGAATTGGAAAAAGGCCAAAATGCAGTGGTCAATGTAGCATCTGACCTCAGCCTGATTTATGTAGGTGACCCAATGTGCTCATGGTGTTGGGGAAGTTCAAATGTCATTAAACAAGCGCGTGAATATGCAATTCAGCATGGTATTGGCTTTCAAGTGATTAGCGGTGGTTTAAGACCTGGTGGAGGTGATGCTTGGACCGATACTTTCAAGAATTTTTTACGCAACGAATGGAAAAATATTCAGAGACTGACTCAACAACCTTTCACTGAAAAATTGTTAGAAAGAGAACATTTTAATTATGATACCGAGCCTTCAGCACGCGCTGTCTACGTTGCTCGACAACTTTGGCAAGGTCATGATCATCATGATGAAAAACTTTTTGCATTTTTTTCAGCAATCCAATATAAATTTTATGTGGATGGTGAAGATCCGAACGAGCTTGAATATTATCGAAGTATATGTGAAACGTTTGAGCTGGATTTCGACGTATTCTCAACGTTGTTTGAATTACCTGAGACCCAAACAGCGACCTATGAAGAGTTCAAGCTTAACCGAAGTTGGGGCATAAAAGGGTTCCCAAGTTTTGTGATACGTCATGGGGACAATGTCAAAATCATAGGCTCTGGTCATGTGGCATTGGAAAAATTAACACAAGCTATTGATGACTTAATCAAAGATGCGCGTATATAAGGAAAAGTTGAGTGGCAATTATTCTACAAATTGATTTTCCCTATGATGGACCTTGGGGTCATGAAATGTTTGAAAGTTTCAAAACACTCGCGGATTCAATAGCAAATGAGAAAGGCTTGATTTGGAAAATTTGGACTGAAAATGAAGTATCCAAAGAAGCAGGTGGAATTTACTTATTTAAAAGCCAAGCAGATGCAGAGGACTATCTAAATATGCATCTTCAGCGTTTAAGGGAAAATGGCTTTACTGAATGTAGACATCGGATCTTTGCTGTTAACTCGGCACTTTCAAAATTGAATTTTGCACCTATTTAAGTTAATCGATGTATCAACTCAGGATAGTGGATACATCGATTCTTCATTTAAACCGCAGTGATCGTTCCTAAAACTCGATCTCCTTGAGCTCCTGTCACTTCAGGTAAATTACCAGCAAGTTGGTTTACAAATCGCATAGCCAACCACGCAAAAGCGGTCGCCTCCACCCAAGTCGGTGCTAATCCCAAATCTGCTGTGGTTTGAACACTCCACTCATGTTTACGTAAACGCCAACGTAATTGTTCTAATAATTGTGAGTTGTATGCACCACCTCCACAGACATAAACTTCACCTGTGTCCATAGGGGAACGATAAATGGCTTTTTTAATGGCACGTGTCGTGAGTTTCATCAGCGTTGCTTGAACATTTTCAGGCGTATCTTCAAGTTCATCGTATTCAACATCGCTACGCCAATCGGCAATTTGTTCATCTAACCATTCCAAGTTAAAGTCTTCACGACCGGTACTTTTTGGCGGCTCTTTCGAGAAAAAGTCATGTGATTGCAAACGATCAAGCAAAGCACGAATAGGCGTACCATAAGCAGCCCAATTGCCATTTTCATCATAAGGCTGCCCTGTGTAACGTTCACACCAAGCATCCATCAAAATATTGGCTGGTCCAGTATCAAAACCATATACGCCTTTAGGATCACCCGCAGGTAACATACTGACATTGGCAATTCCACCGAGATTTAAGATCACACGGTGTATCGTCGGATGCTGAAATAAGGCTTGATGGAATGCTGGCACTAGAGGTGCACCTTGACCACCAGCAGCCATATCACGGCGTCTAAAATCTGATACCACAGGAATTTGAGTGATTTCAGTAATAATGTTGGGATCACCAATTTGAAGGGTAAATCCATGTTCGGGACGATGACGAATCGTTTGACCATGAGATCCAATGGCTTTTATTTGAGTTCTATCGAGATTATTTTCTTGTATAAGTTGATTGATTCCATGACCGATCATCTGTGCTAAAGCGACATCAGCTTTACCCATGCGGTCAATTTCATTATCGTCTGGCAAAGTAAGTGCCATCAGTTCATCACGTAAATCTGGATCAAAGGCTAATGTCAGCGTTGCATGGATCTGTAATGGATCAAAAGAAGCGGCTACAAAATCGACGCCGTCCATACTCGTGCCAGTCATTACACCAATGTAGATTGTGGTCATGATTATTCTTAAGCCTGCATTGTGCTGAAAAAGTGTTAGTATATCGCACAAATTGAACAACAGATGTATTTGGGTTTTGTGATGTCAAATTTCCTGCCTGCTGAAGAACAACTTGCCCTCATTCAACGAGGCACACATGAAATTATTTCAGAAGAAGATCTTCTGAAGAAATTAAAATTGAATCGTCCTTTGAAAATTAAGGCGGGTTTTGATCCTACAGCACCAGACTTACACTTAGGTCATACGGTATTAATTAACAAGCTTAAAGTGTTTCAAGACTTAGGTCATGAAGTATTCTTCTTGATTGGTGATTACACTGCGATGATTGGTGACCCAACAGGTAAAAGTGCAACTCGTCCACCATTGTCACGTGAGCAAGTCTTAGAAAACGCGAAAACCTATCAGGAACAAGTGTTCAAAATTCTTGATCCAAATAAAACTAAGGTGGTGTTTAACTCAGAATGGTTTGCTCAAAAAACTGCTGCTGACCTGATTCAATTGGCTTCACAGCAAACGGTTGCACGTATGCTTGAACGTGATGACTTTACTAAACGCTATAACAACCAACAGCCGATTGCGATTCACGAGTTTTTATATCCATTGGTGCAAGGCTATGACTCTATCGCGCTCGAGGCAGATGTTGAGTTAGGTGGTACGGATCAGACCTTTAACTTGTTGATGGGGCGTACTTTACAAGGTCGTTATAATCAAGAGCCACAAGTGTGTATCACTGTACCAATTCTTGAAGGTTTAGATGGCGTCAACAAAATGTCTAAATCTTTAGGTAACTACATTGGTGTATTTGATGCACCTGGTGCGATGTACCAAAAAGTACTTTCAATGCCAGACAGCTTAATTGAGCGATATTTCGAACTGCTGAGCTTCAAGTCAATGGAAGAGATCGAAGGCTTATTGAAAGAAATGGCTGAAGGTCGTAACCCTCAAGAAATTAAACGTATCTTAGCGCTCGAGTTAGTGGAGCGTTTCCATGGAAGCGAAGCTGCT
This sequence comes from Acinetobacter sp. 24-47-47, assembly GCF_057737035.1. Lineage (NCBI taxonomy): Bacteria > Pseudomonadati > Pseudomonadota > Gammaproteobacteria > Moraxellales > Moraxellaceae > Acinetobacter > Acinetobacter sp. 24-47-47. The sequence continues at coordinate 14,613 of NZ_CM173216.1, forward strand.
GCGAATGCACATAAAGGTGCAGGGAATATCATCACAGAAGGTGAGCTTCCTGAAGGAACGCCAGAAGTGACGATTTCACGTGGTGAATTCGGTGGTGAAATGTTTATTGCTTCTATTGTTCGTGCAGCGGGCTTAACCAAAAATGCAGCGCAAGCCAAAGATGCTGTTTCACGTGGAGCCGTTAAAGTCGATTGGGAGGTGGTGGATGCATCATTCTCAATTAACGAAAATAAAACAGTGATTGTTCAAGCAGGTAAAAAGGCCATTGCTAAAGTAACTTTTACTGACTAAATCATAAAGTTTTGAATGATTCAAAAGCCATCCTAAGTGATGGCTTTTTTATGTCAAGAATGAAATGAAGATGAAAGATGGATTAATTTTTGGTTGTTCTGGTTGAAATCCATTAAAATGCGCCATCCAATACTTATTTGTTTGAATATCTATGATTCAGTTAGACCAACTTACCATTCGCCGCGGCGGTCGCATTTTATTTGAAAAAGCGTCTATGCAACTTCACCCTGGTTGGAAGATTGGTTTAACAGGTGTCAATGGTGCAGGAAAATCGACGTTGTTTTCAGCATTACTTGGAGGCATGGAATCAGATGGTGGCTCATTAACACGACCATCGGTTTGGACAGTGGCGCATATGGCGCAAGAGATTAAAGCGCTGGATATGAAAGCGATTGATTTCGTTCTATCCGGTGATGAAGAGTATTGGGATATCCAACACAAACTTGAGCATCCTGAGGGATTATCTGATCAAGATTTGGCAAATCTATATGGTCGTTTTGATGAAATTAGTGGCTACTCAGCGCCGTCTAAAGCATCACAACTGATGGCTGGGCTAGGCTTCTTTGAACATCAGTCAGAACTTAGTGTAAAAAGTTTCTCTGGTGGATGGCGTATGCGTTTAAATCTTGCACGTACTTTGATGAGTCGTTCAGATTTACTCTTACTTGATGAACCGACGAACCATTTAGATTTAGACGCTATTTTATGGTTAGAAGATTGGTTAAAAGCATATGAAGGCACATTGGTACTGATTTCGCATGACCGTGATTTCTTGGATGCCATTACCGACCATATTTTGCATATCGAAAACCAAGAATTAACGCTTTATACCGGCAACTATTCAACATTTGAACGTACCCGAAGTGAACGTTTAGCTCAGCAACAACAAGCCTATGAGAAACAGCTCGAGCTACGTGCACATCTGCAAAAATATATTGATCGTTTTAAAGCTAAGGCAACCAAAGCGAAACAGGCACAAAGTCGTATTAAACAGCTCGAACGAATGCAAGAGCTTTCTGCTGCGCATGTCGATACGCCTTTTACCTTTAGCTTCCGTGAACCCACCAAAATGAGTTCTCCGTTGTTACAACTGGATAGTGCTGATATTGGTTATGGTGACAAACTGATTGTGACCAATGTGAAACTACAAATCACGCCAACCAGCCGTATCGGTTTACTGGGAATGAATGGTGCAGGTAAGTCCACATTAATTAAATCATTGGTGGGTGATTTACCTTTAATTCAAGGTCAACGCAAAGCATCCGAATTACTTAATATTGGTTATTTCGCCCAACATCAAATGGATGCATTAGATGGTAATGCGAGTCCAATGTTGCAGTTGTCTCGTATTGCAGATAAAAAGATTAGTGAAGCGACTTTACGCGCATTCCTAGGAAGTTTTGGCTTTTCTGGTGAGCGTATGGATACGCCGTGTGAAAGCTTCTCTGGGGGTGAGCGTGCACGTTTAGCATTGGCTTTGATTGTCTGGCAGCGTCCAAATGTTTTAATTTTAGATGAACCGACCAACCATTTAGACTTGGATATGCGTCATGCATTAACTATGGCACTACAAGACTTTGAAGGGGCAGTGGTGTTGGTCTCACATGAACGCCAATTAATTGCAAGTGTCTGTGATGAATTACTCCTAGTGCATAACGGTAAATGTCGTGAGTTTGAAGGTGATCTGGTCGCTTATGCAGACTGGTTACGTCAAGCACGTGCAGAGTTGATGAAGCAAGGGCAGCAAGCACCTGAGCCAGTAAAATCTCAAGTGATCGATAAGCCTGTAGTTTCTAAAGTAGATAAAGAAGCACAGCGTAAAGAAGCTGCGCGTCGCCGTGAAATGAGCCGCCCAATTCGTAAAAATATCGAAAAATTGGAAGCTGAGATTGCAAAGATTCAACCACGTTTAGTTCAAATTGAGGATGTTTTAGGGGAGGCATCACTTTATGATGCGTCTCGGAAAGATGATCTTTTAAAATTGATGAATGAACAAACTGAGCTTAAAGGAAAATTAGCACAAGCAGAAGAAAAAATGCTTGAACTGATGATGGAACTTGAAGAGTTAGAAAGTTCGTTTGATGAGTAATTCGTGATAAAGAGCCCAATGTAGATTGGGCTTTTTTATTAAAATAGGCAGGTTATTTTGGTCATCGTCATAAAAACTGTCATTTTAATTTTTCTATTTTATTTGTGTTTTTAATTCAACTTGACCTCAAGCTAACTTGAGATTTGATCATAAGAAATCTAATAACAAAATTGGAAAAACGACAGTGCCATCATCAATCAATAAAACTTTTTTAATTCATGGCATCAGTTATGGTCTAGGAAAAGCGTTAGCTACTTTAGTTCCAAATGATGATGATTTAATCTATGGAATATCACGCTCAACCCCACAACTACCACGCCAGATTGAGTGGATTCAAACTGATTTAGCTTATCCTGTCCAAGCATGCAAGAAAATTAAAGACGTAATTGGAGATAAAGCATTAGATGTATTTATTTATAATGTAGGTGTTTGGGAGCAAGATGCTTTTACGCATGACTATGATTTTTCATCAATCTCAGCATTAGAAATTCAAACGATCATCAATACAAATATCACCAGTTGTATTTTATCTATACAATCCATTTTGGAAAATTTAAAGAAATCAGATTATGCCAAAGTGATCCTCATTGGTTCAACATGGGGTTTAGACAATCACAATGGAAAAGAAATAGTGTTTTCAGCTACCAAATTTGCATTACATGGAATTTCCCATGCCTTAAGAGAGTTGATACGAAAGGATCGAATAGGCGTTACGGTGTTAAATCTTGGATATTTAGCACCTGATTTTGATCTAGATACAACAATAGAATCTGTCCTAGAAGAAACAGACGAATCTTTAATTCCTGTGTCTGATGTAGTTGCTGCCGTTCATTTTGTGCTTAATACGTCTAGAGCATCTTGTGTGAAAGAAATTATGATGCCTGCAATGCAAGATACAAATATCTGATAATCATTTAAAAATTCAAAGATGTAAATAAAAAAACCGCGCTTTCGCGCGGTCTTTTATTTAAAGTGACAAATTATTTTTTGTCATCTTTAACTTCAGTGAACTCAGCATCTACAACACCGTCGTCCGCTTTTTGTTGTTGACCAGCAGCATCACCTTGGAATGCATTTGGATCAAAACCTTGCGCACCACCTTGAGCACCCTGCGCAGCTTCATAAGCACGTTGAGTGATCGGCATGATGATGTTTTGAAGTGCTTCAGTTTTCGATTTGATCGCGTCAACATCATTTTCTTTTGTTGCAGCTTCAAGTTCTGAAACAGCAGTTTCAACCGCAGTTTTTTCATCAGCAGTTACTTGTTCGCCAAGGTCTTTTACTGCTTTTTGAGCAGAAGAAACTAATGCATCAGCTTCGTTACGCGCTTTTGCTAATTCTTCAAACTTACGGTCTTCTTCCGCATTCGCTTCAGCATCTTTGATCATCGCTTCAATTTCAGCATCGCTCAAACCTGAGTTTGCTTTAATTTGAATTGATTGCTCTTTACCAGTGCTCTTGTCTTTCGCAGATACTTTCAAGATACCATCAGCGTTGATGTCGAACGATACTTCAATTTGCGGCACACCACGTGGAGCAGGTGGGATATCGCCCAATTGGAAGTTACCCAACAATTTGTTTTGTTGAGCCATTTTACGTTCACCTTGATAAACCGAAATGTCTACTGCAGGCTGGTTATCAGCAGCTGTAGAGAACACTTGTGATTTTTTCGCAGGGATTGTTGTGTTTTTCTCGATGATTGGAGTTAACACGCCACCCATTGTTTCAATACCAAGTGTCAACGGTGTTACGTCAAGTAATAGAACGTCGTTCTTATCACCTGAAAGTACAGCACCTTGGATCGCAGCACCCATTGCCACAGCTTCGTCAGGGTTCACGTCTTTACGTGGCTCTTTACCGAAGAACTCTTGTACTTTTTGTTGTACAAGTGGCATACGAGACTGACCACCAACCAAGATCACGTCAGAGATATCAGAAGTTGATAAACCAGCATCTTTAAGTGCAATCTTACATGGCTCGATTGTACGAGCAACTAAGTCAGCAACAAGACCTTCTAATTTCGCACGTGTTACGTTGATCACTAAGTGTTTAGGACCAGTCGCATCAGCAGTGATATATGGAAGGTTGATTTCAGTTGCATTCGAAGAAGAAAGTTCAATCTTCGCTTTCTCAGCAGCTTCTTTCAAACGTTGAAGTGCAAGAGGATCGTTCTTCAAGTTTACGTTTTGTTCTTTCTTGAACTCTTCAACCAAGAAGTCGATTAACGCGTTATCAAAGTCTTCACCACCAAGGAATGTGTCACCATTAGTAGACAACACTTCGATTTGTTGGTCGCCATCAAGGTCAGCGATTTCAATGATTGATACGTCGAAAGTACCACCACCTAAGTCGTAAACCGCGATTTTACGGTCGCCTTCTTTCTTGTCCATACCGAACGCAAGCGCTGCAGCTGTTGGTTCGTTGATGATACGTTTAACATCTAAACCAGCAATTTTACCAGCATCTTTCGTTGCTTGACGTTGAGCATCGTTGAAGTATGCAGGAACAGTAACTACCGCTTCAGTAACTGTTTCACCTAAGTAATCTTCCGCAGTTTTCTTCATTTTCTTAAGAACTTCTGCAGAGATTTGTTGTGGTGCTAGTTTCTTGTCGTTTACATCAACCCAAGCATCGCCATTGTCAGCTTTGATGATTTTGTAAGGTACAAGACCAATATCTTTTTGAACTGCTTGATCTTCGTAACGACGACCGATCAAACGTTTGATCGCAAATAATGTATTTTTCGGGTTTGTTACCGCTTGACGTTTAGCTGATTGACCAACAAGGATCTCGCCATCTTTATACGCAATAATAGACGGAGTTGTACGAGCGCCTTCAGCGTTGTCGATTACTTTAACTTTATCGCCTTCAAGTACTGCAACACATGAGTTTGTAGTACCTAAGTCAATACCAATAATTTTAGCCATTGATGTGTTCCTCGAAAATTTTGTTGTGATCTTTCACTTGTTATCCGATATGAGAGCCATTCATTATTTTTCAAGTTAAAAACTTAAAAAATTTTTACAAACTCCCGTATTTCTTGACTTATTGGCCTACCATGACCATTGCAGGACGAAGTAAACGGCCAGAAAGGGTGTAACCTTTTTGAAGTACCGTACCAATCTCACCCGCTTTTGCATCTGGGGCAATACCAACTGCTTGATGCAAATCAGCATTAAAACCATTTTCAGTGTCAACTGCCACAACACCAAATTTTTCTAATGTTGCTAATAATGACTTCAGTGTGAGTTCTACACCTTCTGATAAAGGAGTTTTTTTATCACCTGCAGCAGCAATTGCACGTTCAAGGTTGTCAACTGAATCCAATAATTCTTTTGCAAATTTCTCTAAAGCAAATTTTTTCGCAGTATCCGCCTCACGCTCTAAACGTTCTTTAGTTTTTTCTGCTTCATACTTCGCATTTGCAGCAACTGCTTTTTCATATTTTAAGTTTTCAGTCAGCGTTGCGATTTGCGCTTGAAGGTCTTCTACAGAAACTTCGACTTCAGCTTGTTGATTTTCAACTTGCTGTTCAGTTTGTTCCGTTTGAACGTCCTGAGTTTGTTCGTTTTGCTCATTTGCCATGGAAGATCTCCGCTTAAATGGGTTTTTAAACATGTACAGTCCTTTGGCATCAGTGTTAACTGCGTTAATCTGAACTGCCATGCGTGTGTAATTCATCAATACTAAGGTAATGTGGGCGACTATAAATAATTCAAGCTTAAACGATGTTTATTTCTACTAAATTCATCTTTAGAACAAGGAATGAAAATTTTTCGATTCATTTAGAGAAATCTAAAGTCTAGAATAAGACGAGGAGATGAACTGGAGAAAGATTATAAAAATATGATTTAGTGTATATTTTATATATAAAAAATATAGATTCAGATAAAACAAGTCTTTCCTTTTAAAGAATCAAATCTGTATTATCTTTAACCAGATACTAACGCTGTAGTTTCTATTTATTTTGTTTTTGCTTTTTAATAGCTCATCCAACCTCCTTGGATGAGTTTTTTTTTGCTTGTCGAGATCTGAGTAACAATGTTAAGCAACCGATATACCGTGTAGCCACACTGTGATTCAGTCACCTTCAAAAAGGGTTTATATCGCACCACATATTCACTAAAAAATAAATTAAATAAATGGCTTAGGAGATATATTCAACTATAAAAGTTGAATTGCATTTTCTTTACACTTTTTTCATAAGTTCAACCTGAAGTCATCGAAACTTGAACCAAGAACTGACGCATGAAATAAAAAAGTCAGGAATGATAAGCCTTCAAAGTTAACTCTGACTTTGAATGTTTCAAGTAAGGAATTAAACAATGAAAAAATTAGGTCTCATTTCCCTGGCATTTGCAGCTATTGGTTTTGCTACTGTAGGTTGTACTTCAAACCAATCTGCTGAAACTGCTCAAGCGACCACACAAACAGATGCTTCAATAGCGCAAGCGGCAACTACTGAAATGGATACCCAAAATGGTGTGGCTGTACAAGCTGACCCAAGTGTAGAGTCTGCTGAACCGATTCAAGCTGTCCCAGCTGAAGGTGCAGAAGCCCCTCAAGTTGTTGAGTAAAATGCAATGAAATTTAATTCATTTAAACTGCTTATAATGGATTAAATTTTATGAAAAAGCAGAGAATAGAGAGTAAATAGGATGCCTTTACTGTCTATTTTTAGAATCACAGCACTTAAAAAAACCTAACATTCAAATGTGAATGTTAGGTTTGTGAGGTAACTTTAAATCAATTGTCTTGAGTCCAAGAAAGCTTAACGATCTCGGCGATCGTGTTGACGTTCCTGTTCTCGCTTCTTGCGGTCCTGTTCTAAGCGCTTACGTTGTTCTTCAATCGATTTTTTACGATTATCTTGATTCCAACGATTACGTTCAGCTTGACGTTGTTTTAGAATTTCCTTTTGACGTTGTTCAATCTGTTTACGACGATCATGCTCAGCACGTTCTTTATTACGTCGATCTGCTAATTCACGTTGTTGGCGTTGACGTTCATATTCACGTTTGCGCTTTTCTTGTTCAAGGCGCTGTTGATGTAAACGTTGTGCGCGTTCTCTCTCCCAACGTTGACGGTCATAGTTGCGATCATAATCACGATCATAACGATGGTCATAATTACCATTATAATAAGGGCCATCGTCAGGGAAGGCCACACAACCGACTGCAAGAACTGCTGTGGCCAATGACATTATCATTACTTTTATTGCCATAGCTTTCACCTTTATATGTTGAATCAGGACAACCAAAAAATTCCTGATGTTGGATTAAATAGTCAATGACAAGACTGCTATAGTCAGATTAGCGTAAATGGAATTGAAGTTTGTATATTGATCAGTAGACTTAGTTAACAAAATAGTCATGAAATGGCTGATCGTGTAGAAATTATGAAGAATACAGATTTTTAAAAGGATCGGAATCGTGAATCAAAAAATACAACAATTACTTGAAAATGGTCAGGGTTCTGCAGGACGTGCATTAGATCGACTCCCGAAGATCGTTCAAGAATCTCTAGTGAAGTTACTTGGCTATCCCTATGACTATCCTCAACTCGATAGCTTTACAAAATGCTTGATGGCTGCACAGTTGAAACAAGGAAAATCAGGCTTTATTGGCGCTGATATTGATAAATCAAGAAAAGAATTTGAAAATCAAATCCAATCCATCACACATAAATCATCTCATGTTCAATATGTAGAAGATATTCGTCTTCCTTTACAAAGTGGTACTGTATTTGCCAGACATTATCATCCTGCTCCGAATAAAAAACTACCAATGATTGTATTTTATCATGGTGGTGGGTTTGTTGTCGGAAGTGTGAATACACATGATGAAGCGTGCCGAATCATTGCGAATTATGCAAAAGCACAAGTAATCAGTATTGATTATCCTTTAGCACCAGAAGTTTCTCCACAATCATTGATTCAATCATGTGAAGATGCATTGGCATGGGTATATCAAAATCGCCGTCACTTTAAAATCTTAAAAAACCGTATTGCTATAGCAGGAGATAGTGCTGGCGGTAATATTAGTGCTGTCGTTGCTCAACGTGCATTAAATGCCAGTTATGCGCCTCAAGCTCAATTTTTAATATATCCTGCGGTAGATTTCAAAAGTCGTCATCCATCATTCTTTGCGTATAAAGATGGTTTAGTATTAACCAACAGCGATATTGACTATGTGACAGAATACTACGCGACAAGACATAAAGTTGCTTTGGATAATCCACTAATCTCCCCAACATACGGCAATCTAAAAAAATTGGCACCAGCTTATGTTGTTACAGCGGGACATGATGTATTGCATGATGAAGGCAAAATTTACGCCCACAAATTACGTCAAAATGGCACTAAAGTGTTGTATCAAGATTTTGAAGATCAAACACACGGATTTATTAATCTAACGCTAATCTCAGGGCGTTCTAAAAAATTGTTGATTGAAATGAGTAAAGAGTTTAGAAGATTTTGGGATAAAAATAGTTAATAGATCCTTACTTTCAAATCCTGAGATTTAAACGAAACTCAGGATTTTTTCTTTATATAGAGTAATCGAATAAAAATACTTTGATGCTTAACAAAAAACTGAATCTTTTCTGGCGATTGATTCATGAATAATAGATAAGATAAAACATCAATAAGAGGATAGCGTATGTTAAAAAAAATGATGTTAGGTGCTTCTGTTGCGGCGATGAGTACTTTGTCTTTGGCAGCAAATACGCATATGCAAATCAAAACATCAGCAGGAGATATCGAAATCGAGTTGTTTAATGATAAAGCTCCGATTTCAGTAAAGAACTTTGAAACTTATGCGAAAGCTAATTTTTATAACGGCACAATCTTCCATCGGGTTATTCCAGGGTTCATGATCCAAGGTGGAGGATTAGATGTATCGATGAAAGAAAAAGCGAATCGACCTCCAATCAAGAACGAGTCTTATAATGGCTTAAAGAATAACCGTGGCACTTTAGCCATGGCACGTACAAACCAGCCTGATTCAGCAACAAGCCAATTTTTTATCAATATTGCGGATAATGATTTTCTAAATAAAGCGCCAATGAATCCTGGTTATGCTGTGTTTGGTCAGGTAACTAAAGGCATGGATGTTGTCGATAAAATTGCAAAAGTGCCTACTGGTAGATTTGGTATGCATCAAGATGTGCCAAAAAATCCTATTAAAATTTTAAGTGTGAATATAAAACCTTCAAAAGCGAAATAGTGATTAAAAAAAGAAGCAGAAATATTAAATTAATATTTCTGCTTCAATATTATAGGGTTAAGTGTAAATGTGATTATTAATGAATCATAATGGTGCATAAAAATAGAACACTCAATAAAACATGGGGTTAAAAGCACTTGCAATGATTTCGAAATGCTCTAGAATGCACCCCATACCGACGAGATACACGGAGACGAACGAAGCAGGTTGCTGAGTTGTTAAGTGTTTCGAGTCCAGCTTCTAGCATTGACGAGATGTTAGAAAGATCATTAAGAGATTATGAAGAACAACTTGTGTGGATTTTTACTGGTTGATTGATCGATATATATTATCATTGATAATTGGTAGAAATTTCTCGAAGTTTATTTGAGCAAATTTTTTGTCAGTAATTGATGAGCCAAGATTGGTACCCTTTAGGTACTATTGATTTTAAACTGAAGAGTTTGATCATGGCTCAGATTGAACGCTGGCGGCAGGCTTAACACATGCAAGTCGAGCGGGGGAAGGTAGCTTGCTACTGGACCTAGCGGCGGACGGGTGAGTAATGCTTAGGAATCTGCCTATTAGTGGGGGACAACATCTCGAAAGGGATGCTAATACCGCATACGTCCTACGGGAGAAAGCAGGGGACCTTCGGGCCTTGCGCTAATAGATGAGCCTAAGTCGGATTAGCTAGTTGGTGGGGTAAAGGCCTACCAAGGCGACGATCTGTAGCGGGTCTGAGAGGATGATCCGCCACACTGGGACTGAGACACGGCCCAGACTCCTACGGGAGGCAGCAGTGGGGAATATTGGACAATGGGCGGAAGCCTGATCCAGCCATGCCGCGTGTGTGAAGAAGGCCTTTTGGTTGTAAAGCACTTTAAGCGAGGAGGAGGCTACTAAGATTAATACTCTTGGATAGTGGACGTTACTCGCAGAATAAGCACCGGCTAACTCTGTGCCAGCAGCCGCGGTAATACAGAGGGTGCGAGCGTTAATCGGATTTACTGGGCGTAAAGCGTGCGTAGGCGGCTTTTTAAGTCGGATGTGAAATCCCCGAGCTTAACTTGGGAATTGCATTCGATACTGGGAAGCTAGAGTATGGGAGAGGATGGTAGAATTCCAGGTGTAGCGGTGAAATGCGTAGAGATCTGGAGGAATACCGATGGCGAAGGCAGCCATCTGGCCTAATACTGACGCTGAGGTACGAAAGCATGGGGAGCAAACAGGATTAGATACCCTGGTAGTCCATGCCGTAAACGATGTCTACTAGCCGTTGGGGCCTTTGAGGCTTTAGTGGCGCAGCTAACGCGATAAGTAGACCGCCTGGGGAGTACGGTCGCAAGACTAAAACTCAAATGAATTGACGGGGGCCCGCACAAGCGGTGGAGCATGTGGTTTAATTCGATGCAACGCGAAGAACCTTACCTGGTCTTGACATAGTAAGAACTTTCCAGAGATGGATTGGTGCCTTCGGGAACTTACATACAGGTGCTGCATGGCTGTCGTCAGCTCGTGTCGTGAGATGTTGGGTTAAGTCCCGCAACGAGCGCAACCCTTTTCCTTATTTGCCAGCGGGTTAAGCCGGGAACTTTAAGGATACTGCCAGTGACAAACTGGAGGAAGGCGGGGACGACGTCAAGTCATCATGGCCCTTACGACCAGGGCTACACACGTGCTACAATGGTCGGTACAAAGGGTTGCTACCTAGCGATAGGATGCTAATCTCAAAAAGCCGATCGTAGTCCGGATTGGAGTCTGCAACTCGACTCCATGAAGTCGGAATCGCTAGTAATCGCGGATCAGAATGCCGCGGTGAATACGTTCCCGGGCCTTGTACACACCGCCCGTCACACCATGGGAGTTTGTTGCACCAGAAGTAGGTAGTCTAACCGTAAGGAGGACGCTTACCACGGTGTGGCCGATGACTGGGGTGAAGTCGTAACAAGGTAGCCGTAGGGGAACCTGCGGCTGGATCACCTCCTTAACGAAAGATTGACGATTGGTAAGAATCCACAACAAGTTGTTCTTCATGACGATGTATCTGAGGGTCTGTAGCTCAGTTGGTTAGAGCACACGCTTGATAAGCGTGGGGTCACAAGTTCAAGTCTTGTCAGACCCACCACTACTGACGAAGCAATTCATACAGAAGAAAGATACATTGATCTAAATGATAAGCTGGGGACTTAGCTTAGTTGGTAGAGCGCCTGCTTTGCACGCAGGAGGTCAGGAGTTCGACTCTCCTAGTCTCCACCACGTATTCATTCGAATACGTAGTAAGCAAACGAGTTGATAGCTTATAGAGCTTAGTAATAAAGCTGTGTATACTGCACGCCTTGATTATTAAGCTCTGTGATTTATCACAGTTGACTGCGATCTGACGAAGACGTAGTGAATCATTAACAGCATATATTTGAGTTGAAATAATTTGTTCATACTCATAGAAAGAGCGGAAACGAGATAACGTAAGTTATTGAGTTGAAGTGATTGAAATGAGAACTAGCGAAATTAACTGAATCAAGCGTTTTGGTATATGAATTTGAATTGAAGCTGTACAGTGTTTAGATACACAGTACTTCAAACTGTAATGTTGAACGATCTACTTGTAGGATCGAACGACTGTTTGGGGTTGTATAGTCAAGTAATTAAGTGCATGTGGTGGATGCCTTGGCAGTCAGAGGCGATGAAAGACGTGATAGCCTGCGAAAAGCTCCGGGGAGGCGGCAAATATCCTGTGATCCGGAGATATCTGAATGGGGGAACCCACCTATCATAAGATAGGTATTGCAACATGAATACATAGTGTTGCAAGGCAAACGCGGGGAAGTGAAACATCTCAGTACCCGTAGGAAAAGAAATCAATTGAGATTCCCTCAGTAGCGGCGAGCGAAAGGGGAAAAGCCCATTAAGTTATGTAAGCTTTAGTGGAATGCTCTGGGAAGTGCAACCATAGTAGGTGATAGTCCTGTACACGAAAGGGCTTACATGATGATGTCGAGTAGGGCGGGGCACGTGAAACCTTGTCTGAATATGGGGGGACCATCCTCCAAGGCTAAATACTCCTGACTGACCGATAGTGAACCAGTACCGTGAGGGAAAGGCGAAAAGAACCCCTGTGAGGGGAGTGAAATAGATCCTGAAACCGCATGCATACAAGCAGTGGGAGCATCTTCGTGATGTGACTGCGTACCTTTTGTATAATGGGTCAGCGACTTACATTCAGTAGCAAGGTTAACCGAATAGGGGAGCCGTAGAGAAATCGAGTCTTAATAGGGCGTTTAGTTGCTGGGTGTAGACCCGAAACCAGGCGATCTATCCATGAGCAGGTTGAAGGTGAGGTAACACTTACTGGAGGACCGAACCCACTGTCGTTGAAAAGCCAGGGGATGACTTGTGGATAGGGGTGAAAGGCTAATCAAGCCTGGTGATAGCTGGTTCTCCCCGAAAGCTATTTAGGTAGCGCCTCGGACGAATACCATTGGGGGTAGAGCACTGTTTCGGCTAGGGGGTCATCCCGACTTACCAAACCGATGCAAACTCCGAATACCAATGAGTACTATCCGGGAGACAGACTGCGGGTGCTAACGTCCGTAGTCAAGAGGAAAACAATCCAGACCGCCAGCTAAGGTCCCTAAATCATAGTTAAGTGGGAAACGATGTGGGAAGGCATAGACAGCTAGGAGGTTGGCTTAGAAGCAGCCACCCTTTAAAGAAAGCGTAATAGCTCACTAGTCGAGTCGGCCTGCGCGGAAGATGTAACGGGGCTAAAACTATGTACCGAAGCTGCGGATTTGCAATTTATTGCAAGTGGTAGGGGAGCGTTCTGTAAGCCGATGAAGGTGGATTGAGAAGTCTGCTGGAGGTATCAGAAGTGCGAATGCTGACGTGAGTAACGATAAAACGGGTGAAAAACCCGTTCGCTGAAAGACCAAGGGTTCCAGTCCAACGTTAATCGGGGCTGGGTGAGTCGACCCCTAAGGCGAGGCCGAGAGGCGTAGTCGATGGGAAATTGGTTAATATTCCAATACTTCTGTGTAATGCGATGAGAGGACGGAGAAGGTTAAGTCAGCCTGGCGTTGGTTGTCCAGGTGGAAGATTGTAGGCATGTATCTTAGGCAAATCCGGGGTACTCTATGCTGAGAATCGATAGCAAGCTAGTTTACTAGCGAAGTGGCTGATACCATACTTCCAGGAAAAGTCTCTAAGCTTCAGTTACACAGGAATCGTACCCGAAACCGACACAGGTGGTCAGGTCGAGTAGACCAAAGCGCTTGAGAGAACTCTGCTGAAGGAACTAGGCAAAATGGTACCGTAACTTCGGGAGAAGGTACGCTGCCGGCGGTGATAGGACTTGCTCCTTGAGCTACTGGCAGCCTCAGAAACCAGGCCGCTGCAACTGTTTATTAAAAACATAGCACTCTGCAAACACGAAAGTGGACGTATAGGGTGTGATGCCTGCCCGGTGCTGGAAGGTTAATTGATGGGGTTAGCGTAAGCGAAGCTCTTGATCGAAGCCCCAGTAAACGGCGGCCGTAACTATAACGGTCCTAAGGTAGCGAAATTCCTTGTCGGGTAAGTTCCGACCTGCACGAATGGCATAATGATGGCGGCGCTGTCTCCAGCAGAGGCTCAGTGAAATCGAATTCGCCGTGAAGATGCGGTGTACCCGCGGCTAGACGGAAAGACCCCGTGAACCTTTACTGCAGCTTGACATTGAACTTTGATCTTACTTGTGTAGGATAGGTGGGAGGCTTTGAAGTAGAAACGCCAGTTTCTATGGAGCCGTCCTTGAAATACCACCCTGGTAATATTGAGGTTCTAACTCTGCTCCATTATCTGGAGCGAGGACCATGTCTGGTGGGTAGTTTGACTGGGGCGGTCTCCTCCTAAAGAGTAACGGAGGAGTACGAAGGTGCGCTCAGCGTGGTCGGAAATCACGCGTAGAGTATAAAGGCAAAAGCGCGCTTAACTGCGAGACCCACAAGTCGAGCAGGTACGAAAGTAGGTCTTAGTGATCCGGTGGTTCTGTATGGAAGGGCCATCGCTCAACGGATAAAAGGTACTCTGGGGATAACAGGCTGATACCGCCCAAGAGTTCATATCGACGGCGGTGTTTGGCACCTCGATGTCGGCTCATCTCATCCTGGGGCTGAAGCAGGTCCCAAGGGTATGGCTGTTCGCCATTTAAAGAGGTACGCGAGCTGGGTTTAGAACGTCGTGAGACAGTTCGGTCCCTATCTACCGTGGGCGTTGGAAATTTGAGAGGATCTGCTCCTAGTACGAGAGGACCAGAGTGGACGAACCTCTGGTGTACCGGTTGTGACGCCAGTCGCATCGCCGGGTAGCTATGTTCGGAAGGGATAACCGCTGAAAGCATCTAAGCGGGAAGCCTACCTCAAGATTAGATTTCCCAAGGACTTTATGTCCTCTAAAGAGCCGTTGAAGACTACAACGTTGATAGGTTGGATGTGGAAGTACGGTGACGTATGAAGCTGACCAATACTAATTACTCGTGAGGCTTGACTATACAACACCCAAACAGTTGGTGTTGTGGTTCAAATCATGACAAATAACTTGATTTAGTTAGATAAAACGCTAAACTGCACAAACTAAAGCAACTCAAATAGCTGTTAATAACTTCTTTGACCAAGCAAAGGCACGCAAACAATATATGCGAATAAGACCCAAGCAAAGTCACAACAGTTGTGCTGGCGACAATAGCAAGAGTGAACCACCTGATCCCTTCCCGAACTCAGAAGTGAAACCTCTTAGCGCTGATGGTAGTGTGGGGTTACCCATGTGAGAGTAAGTCATCGCCAGCTCATTATTCTAAACACCCCCTTCAATACAAGGGGGTGTTTTTTTATATATATAAATTGAAATAAATAATCATATAGACGATAAATTTTATGTCTTGAACAGTTATAGCAACCTCTCTTATCCATCTGATGCTCAAATTCATAAAGTATGATTAATTTCTATTGGTACACCTGTGTACATAGAAAAATGATCGCCTAATCAATTGGTCGTGGTTGTCTTTTAATGCTTTAAATAATGAGTGACTAAAATGCATGCGAGATGCAATAGAGGCATTTACATAATAAAAAGTAAGAGTGAAAAATATATTACTTAATTACTCATGAACAGAAGTTGCTTGAGAGGTCATGATATAGTGAATTTAAAAGTTTTAAATCCGAATATATTTAAGGATACGTGATGACCAATTCAGAAAAAAAAATTGAGTGTGATTATTCTCTTTATGTTGCCTCTAAAGCATCCCAAACAGGTCAATGGCTTGAAGTAAAAGATAAATTTAGCCAAAAAATATTTGCCCGAGTAGCCTTAGCAGATGCAAATACTTTAGAAAAAGCAATCCAATCTGCAATTGATGCAGAACAGGCGATGGCAAAATTAGAACCATTTCAAAAGCAAAAGATTTTATTACATTGTGTCAAACGCTTTAGCGAAATGAGAGAGGAATTAACTGCAATTTTGATTGCAGAGGGTGGAAAGCCATTAAAAGCAGCTCAGGCTGAAGTTGAGCGTCTTATAAATACCTTTCAAATCGCTGCTGATGCTGTTACACAAATGGACGATGGGCGTTTAATGCCATTGGCTGTAACAGCTGCTGCACAGGGTTATACAGGTATGATTAAACATGTTCCGATTGGTGCTATATCATTAATTAGTCCTTTTAATTTTCCACTTAATTTAACTGCTCATAAAATTGCACCTGCAATTGCAGCAGGGTGTCCTTTCGTACTGAAACCTGCGTCACTTACACCAGTTTCTGCTCTAAAAATTGCAGAAGTGTTGGCTGAAACTGATTTACCTCAAGGTGCATTTTCAGTTTTACCTTGTCCTCGCGAACAGGCAGATATCTTGGTAACCGATGACCGATTCAAATTACTCAGTTTTACTGGATCGGATGAAGTCGGTTGGGATATGAAAGCACGTGCTGGTCGAAAAAAAGTCACCTTAGAGCTTGGTGGAAATGCTGCTGTTTTAATTGAACCTGATACTGAAATATCTGATGTGTTAATTGATCGTCTTATTGGGGGAGCTTATAACCATGCAGGTCAAGTTTGTATTAGTGTCCAAAGAATTTTAGTCCATGAAAATATTTATACTGATTTAAAGAAGAAATTAATTTCCAAAATTAAAAAAATCAAAGCGAGCGATCCAAATTCAGACTTGACCTTATGTGGCCCTATGATCAAGGAGGGAGAAGCTAAAAGGCTTAAAAAATGGGTCGATAAAGCGGTAAAGAAAGGCGCCAAAGTTTTAGTCGAAGGTCAGGTAAAAGGGGCTTTATTTGATCCAATATTGCTAGAAAATGTTGATACGTCTTTAGAAATTTATAAAGATGAAGCTTTTGGGCCAGTAGCTATTCTAGAGAAGTATAAAGATTTTGAAAAAGGCATTGCTACAATTAATCAAAGTCGATTTGGTCTGCAAGCTGGCGTTTATACACAAAGTCTGAATAAAATGATGTATGCGTGGAATCATTTACATGTAGGTGGTGTCATCATTAATGATATTCCATCATTCCGTGTGGATAACATGCCTTATGGTGGTGTTAAAGATTCAGGTCTAGGTCGAGAAGGGATTCAATCAGCAATTCGAGATATGCAAGAAGAGCGATTGCTTGTGATTAAACAAGGATAAATTATTATTTATGTTAAAAGGAGCATAACGCTCCTTTTAAATTATTTAGTTTAGATTAACGCTGTGATTTAAAAATAAACATATTGAGTTAAAAATTAATCAATAAGAATAAAAAAATGATGAAACACAGTTTTTTCCTGAATTAATTACAGAAAAATCTGATTAAAAGCGCTATTGTTGATTCATTAAACATCCTTTATTTCATCTTTCTTTAACCAAGAATATTAAATAAGGGGTGGTTTGTAATTCGAAAAAAATGCTCAAAAGGCCGTTTCTGATTCAAACAACAAAATTTTAATGGTATGCAATTACTTGCGAGATAACATCAACAATAGCAGTAAGCGTGTACCCATTTACGGATTAGGTACTATATGACAGCTTCACGTGAAAATTGGAGCGCCAGATCAGGTTTTATTATTGCAGCTATTGGTTCTGCAGTAGGTTTAGGCAATATTTGGCGTTTTCCCTATGTCGCATATGAAAATGGTGGCGGGGCATTTTTAATCCCTTATCTGGTTGCAATTTTTGCTGCCGGTCTTCCACTTTTATTTTTAGATTATGCAGTTGGACATAAATACCGTAAGGCCCCACCTACAGCTTACAAGAAGTTGATGAATGGTGAATCATTGGGTTGGTGGCAAGTCGCTGTGACATTAATTATTGGTATTTACTATGCCAGTGTATTGTCATGGGCGGGTAGTTATATGTTCTACTCATTTGGTCAACAGTGGGGAAGTGATACAGAAAAATTCTTTTTCACCACCTATCTTCAGAATGGCGAAGGCTTAGCATTTGGATTTGTTCCGACCTTATTTATAGGTTTGGTTGTCGTTTGGGCGATCGTTATGTTCATCCTGTATGGTGGGGTGAAGAAAGGCGTGGAATTGTCGAATAAGATCTTTATGCCATTATTGGTGGTTTTATTTACGATTCTCGTGATTCAAGCTATTCGTTTACCAGGTGCTGTCCAAGGTTTAAATGCATTCTTTACACCAAACTGGGAAGCAATGGGCAACTATAAAGTGTGGTTAGCTGCATTTGGCCATATCTTTTTCTCGTTATCCGTTGGTTTCGGGATTATGTTGACCTACGCTTCGTATTTGAAGAAAAAAACGAATTTAACTGGTTCTGGACTAGTCGTTGCTCTTGCAAATTCATCTTTTGAAATTTTAGCTGGTATTGGGGTATTTGCAGCATTAGGTTTCATGGCCTACAGTGCGGGTGCTTCAGTTGACGATGTTGTATCTGGTGGTATTGGTTTAGCTTTTATCGCTTTCCCTAAAATCATTTCAAGCATGGGGGCTGGCGGAGACTTATTTGGCTTCTTGTTCTTTGCATCTTTAACAGTTGCAGGGATTACATCCATGGTCAGTATTCTTCAAGTTCCAATCGCAGGTTTCCAAGACAAGTTAGGATGGTCTCGTAAGAAGGCTGTGACAATTATTGCAGGTGGTTCAGCAATTGTTTCAACTTTATTGTTCTCAACTCACAGCGCGATTACGTTTGTCGATATTATCGATTACTTTGCCAATAATATTGGTATTGTCGCGGGTGGCTTATTATCAATCGTATTGGTGTCGTGGTTCCGTCGACCGTTGTTAAAGCAACTTCAAGAGCATGTAAATCAATATGCTAGTATTAAGCTAGGTGCTGGTTGGAACTTCATGTTGACTGTAGTTACGCCAATCTCATTGTTAGCTGCGCTATTGATGACCTTGAAGTCAATATTTACTGAAGGTTATGGCGGTTATCCAATTGAGATTCTATTGCCAATTGGTGGCGGTGTAGTTGCAATCTTTGTATTCTGTGCGGTTGTTTTTAGTCGTCTAAAAGACAATGGACCTGAGGAGAAATAAGATGAATACTTCTGCTTTAATGATGCTTATTATCTCAACAGTGCTGTTATGGGGTGGTCTTATTTTAGCCATGATTCATTTGGCAAAAAACCCAGATGAGCTTGAAGATTAAACTACTTCAGATCAATATTAAAAAAGCCATGACACGAGTCATGGCTTTTTTATATGTCGGTAAATTAGAAATAAACTATCTTAAAAAATAGCATTAAATCTTTTGAATTAAACAATAATAGAATCCATCACCATGACCTTGTTGTGGCAATAACTGACGGCCGTGGATTTGTTCAATTCCCCAATTTACATTTAATTTGATTTCTTGAGCATCTGCATGCGTGTTGAAGAAATCAATCATTTGGTGTTCATTTTCAGCTTTCAAAATCGAGCAGGTAATATAAAGCATTGATCCGCCAACTTTGAGTTGTAGCCACATGTGATTCAGAATTTGTTTTTGAAGTTCAACCGTTTGTTGAATATCGGTAGATTGGCGAAGTAAACGAATATCTGGATGACGTCGTACAACTCCAATAGCAGAACACGGTGCATCAAGAATAATACAGTCAGCCTGTTCAGGTGCAGACCATACCGTAGCATCAGCAGTGAGTATTTCCACTGGAGCATACTGATTAAGTGCAAGACGCTCTAAGTTTTCACTTACGCGGCTTAAACGCTTTGTGTCGTGATCGATCGCATACAGCTTTTTAGGACGATAACACTCTAAAATATGTGCTGTTTTTCCACCTGGAGCCGCACATGCATCAATTACGATCTTATCATCAAGATTCGGCAACAAGGTCGCGCAAAGTTGAGCATGTTCATCCTGAACAGAAAAACCACCTTCTTCAAAGCCAGGGAGGTGAGGAATATGCACGGATTGATCTAAGATAATGCCTACATCGGACCATTCACATGGATGAGCATCAATCCCTTCTTCATCAAGAATATCTAAATATTCCTCACGGCTTACTTGTCGTTCATTTACACGTAGTGTCAAAGGCGCAGCCAGTTTAAGCTCAGCTGAAAGCATTTGAAGATGCTCTGGCCAATCTTTTTTCAAGCGTTTAAATAGCCAACTAGGTAAACCATGGGCTTGGTCTAATGCTTCGCCGAATTCTTCAGTTTCACGTGAAACACGACGTAGAATCGCATTCACGACGCCACTTAAAGCTTCAAAACCAAGTTGTTTGGTGGCTGTTACCGTTTCTGAGATAGCCGCATGTGCTGGAATACGCGTGCAAAGCAGTTGATATAAACCTAAATATAGGCAGCTTTCAACGGTTTCATTGTTGAGCGGTTTAGTCAGAAGAGGGAGAGTAATTGCTTTAAGTGCATGCCATTGGCGTAAAGTGCCTAAAGTCAATTCATGAAATAAGGCCCGATCACGCTCACCAACCAATGAAAGATGTTGGGAAAGAACAGAGGTGAGGGATTGCCCATTCTGAACGGCCAGTAATGTTTTAATCACATGTCCGCGTAAATTTAAATGAGAAGATTGTTGGCTCATGCGAAGATCTGTCCTGGCTGCAATTTTTGACTTTGTAGAATTTGTGCAGCATTGAGCGCTTTACCGCCTGGCCACTGAAGTTGAGTGAGGCAAATCACTTGATGATCACCACACACAACGTGAACACCATCCTGATCGACAGCGATGATTTCACCGATTTGTTGAGTTGATGGAGTGAGTGGAGAAAGTTTCGAATTCCAAATGCGTAAATTGTTGGATTCATCAATAGGTGTGAAAGCTACGGGCCAAGGATTGAAAGCACGGATATTACGATCAATCGTCACAGCATCATTTGCCCAGTTAATTTGAGCTTCAGCCTTCGACAGTTTATGAGCATACACTGTAAGTGATTCATCTTGAACTTCACGTGTATCTAAATAATGCTTTAAAGTGTCTTCACTTTCTAAAACAGCGAGAGTGGCTTCAGCCCCTTGTTGAGCCAGTTTATCATGTAAGGTTGCGGAAGTATCTTCAGCCGTAATAGGACAGATCGTTTTAAACATCATGTCACCAGTGTCTAGACCAGCTGCCATTTTCATGATCGTAATACCTGTTTCAGTATCACCTGTCGCGATAGCACGTTGAATAGGGGCTGCACCTCGCCAGCGAGGCAATAAGGAACCATGAATATTCAAGCAGCCGTATTTAGGTGTATCCAAAACGACTTGAGGCAAGATTAAACCGTATGCTGCGACCACCATCACATCAGCATTGAAAGACTTGAGTTCAGCTTGAGCAGCCAAACCTTCCTCAGTCGACGATTTAAAATGTAAAGGTTGGTAAACAGGAATATTGTGCTCAAGCGCCAATTGCTTTACCGCTGACGCTGTCAGTTTTTGTCCACGTCCTGCTTTACGGTCTGGCTGCGTATACACAGCAACAATTTCATGAGAAGTCTTTAACAAAGCTGCTAATGCACTCGCTGCAAATTCAGGGGTTCCCGCAAAGATGATTTTCACTCAGACACTTCCAAAACAATATAAAGAACATTATATGCCAAAAGCGATTTTCGCCCAAATAAGGTCGTAATTTGAAACGTTTTCATGTGCATTTTGTGCTTAAGGTGTGATTAATAAAATTTATGTATTTTTAAAAAAAGATTCATGAAAGTTTTGTATTACGATTTCAGATAAGGGTTTATAGTAGATCACATCTCTTACATCGATTTAGATCGTTGAGGGCAAATCAGACCTATACGAACAATTGCAAGCAATGGTTAACTGTTAATCAGAAAGCTGTCATAATAGAAGTAAGGTTCAACTGATTTAGCCTTATATTTCAGTATCATTTAGCCAGATTGAATACATATTCATCGAGCTCAGCTTAAGTTGGAAATAAAAATGCCTGACTATCGTTCGAAAACATCAACACACGGAAGAAATATGGCGGGTGCACGTGGCTTATGGCGTGCAACTGGAATGAAAGACGAAGATTTTGGCAAACCAATTATTGCAGTAGTCAACTCATTCACACAATTCGTACCGGGTCATGTGCATCTTAAAGACTTAGGTCAGCTTGTTGCACGTCAGATCGAACAAGCGGGTGGTGTAGCTAAAGAATTTAATACAATCGCAGTAGACGACGGTATTGCAATGGGTCACGACGGAATGTTGTATTCATTACCATCGCGTGACTTGATTGCTGACTCAGTCGAATACATGGTCAATGCTCACTGTGCAGATGCAATGGTTTGTATCTCGAACTGTGACAAAATCACACCAGGGATGTTGATGGCGGCAATGCGCTTAAACATTCCTGTGGTGTTTGTTTCAGGCGGCCCGATGGAAGCTGGTAAAGTCCAAATTCGTGGTGGTGAACAAGCGATTGACCTTGTGGATGCCATGATTGTTGCTGCAGACGACAACTACACAGATGAAGAAGTAAAAGCATACGAACGTTCTGCATGTCCAACTTGTGGTTCATGTTCAGGGATGTTTACTGCAAACTCAATGAACTGTTTAACAGAAGCATTAGGTTTATCTTTACCGGGTAATGGTTCAACACTTGCAACGCATGCCAACCGTAAAAAATTATTTGAGCGTGCGGGTCAGTTGATTGTTGAAATCACAAAACGCCATTACGAACAAAACGATTACAGCGTATTACCTCGCAACATTGCCCCTAAAGCTGCTTATGAAAATGCCATGACTTTAGATATCGCGATGGGTGGTTCTACCAATACAGTACTTCACTTATTAGCGGCTGCGCATGAAGCAGAAGTTGATTTTACAATGGACGATATCGATCGTTTATCACGTAAAGTGCCTGTACTGTGTAAAGTTGCACCTGCGGTTAAAAATGTTCACATGGAAGATGTCCATCGTGCAGGCGGGATCATGTCGATCCTTGGCGAATTAGACCGTGCAGGTTTGTTAGATACTTCTGTACCAACCGTACATGAAAAAACATTGAAAGATGCTTTAGATAAGTGGGACATTATTCGTACTGAAAATGAAGAGGTATATAACTTCTTTAAATCAGCACCGGGCGGTGTATCAACACAAACAGCATTCTCACAAGACCGTTACTACACACGTCTTGATGGCGACCGTGAAAATGGCGTGATTCGTAATGCAGAACATGCTTTCTCTAAAGACGGCGGTTTAGCAGTCCTTTACGGTAACATCGCACTTGATGGTTGTATCGTAAAAACGGCTGGTGTAGATGACTCGATTTTGAAATTTAACGGTACAGCACGCGTATTTGAAAGCCAAGATGATGCAGTAGAAGCAATCTTAGGCGGCAAAATCGTAGCAGGTGACGTGGTTCTGATTCGTTACGAAGGTCCACAAGGTGGTCCGGGTATGCAAGAAATGCTGTATCCAACAAGCTACTTAAAATCAAAAGGTTTAGGTAAAGACTGTGCACTTGTGACTGATGGTCGTTTCTCGGGTGGTTCATCAGGTCTTTCAATTGGTCACGTGTCTCCAGAAGCGGCTGAAGGCGGTGCAATTGCTTTAGTTGAAGATGGCGACCGTATCGAAATTGATATTCCAAACCGTACGATTCACTTAGCAGTTGCTGATGATGTATTGGCAGCGCGCCGTGAAGTGCAAGAAGCTAAAGGTTGGAAGCCTGCGAAAGAGCGTCCACGTAAAGTATCTAAAGCACTGAAAGCGTATGCAATGCATGCAACAAGTGCTGCAAAAGGTGCGGTACGTGACATCTAATCTGCTTATAAACTAGATCAATCATGATTAAAAAGCATCCTTTGGGATGCTTTTTTAATCACTAAAAGTTTGAATTTCATCTGAAAGCGTCAATTACATTAATGACAATATTTGATAGAAAGGTCATAAATATTGATCAATTCTCTTTGTCTTGATATAAGTTTTGCTCGCGTTCAAACTTTTTTAGTTTTAAAAAAAGCGATGAATTCGATACTTTGAGCACATAATTTACCAGTAAAATCATCTGAGGCACATCTCATGTCATTGTTACGCCGTTGGTTTGATCCGCTACGATCGAGTTGGTTTTATCAGAAACCAAATCGTCAAGAGGTCTTGTCAACTGAGCAGGGTTTAACGATCTATCTTCGTTTAGATGATGTGTATAGTTATCTTGCAGTCCAGCAATTGGCACAATTAAATGACATTTTAAAAGATGAAATTAAGCCTTTAAAAATTGTTATCTCAGATACTGCTGCTGAAGCTCCAAATGATATGAGTCCTGAAGAGTGGCAAGATTACAGTCTACGTGATGCCCAAATTTTAGCGTACCAGCATCGTTTCGGATTCGATAATGAAAAGCCTGAAATACCAAGTGCTGAAGCGATTCAACAGGCAGAAACGATTTTACGAAATACCCCATTAACAGGTGAAAATTTTCTCTATTTATTGGAAGATGTCTTCCATATGTTGTGGCAACAGCAATATGGAAAATTACGTACTTTGTATGTCATGGCCAGTCGACATCGAAAAGAACAACAAATCGCTGAGCGAACTTTTGATCACACGCCAGTTTTAGCAAGCTTTTTTGAGCTCGGTGATCGTCGGTATCATGCGGTAGATGATTTATTAAGATTGACCCGCCGTTTAAAACAACAAAAACTCTTGACTGGTAATCCTATTTTTCTCATCAATCATATTGAGTGGCGGGAACACCTAATGAATGATGCTGAGGAATTATCTGAGATTCAGGCGATGAATCCTGAGTTGGACCTCTATATTGCATTAGAAGATCCGATCTCTTGGTTATTGTTAGCTTATATTAAAGAAGAACTTGCCGATTATTACGATATCCAACTTACCGTTTATCCATTGCAATATCAGGGACGAGATTTATTTGATTGGAGTTTGGCAACGCGTTTATCTAAACGAACAGAAGTAAAATTCACGCCGTTTTGCCGACCGACTCAGCAGGCGACATATGAAATAGCACGATTGTTTTACAGTGTGCCTGAGGATCAACGTCTTGATGCAATGTATGAAATCTTGCAGGCTGTTTGGAGTAAAGGTAAAGATCTATCGTATCGACCTCATATTCAAGCCTTAAAACAGAGCTTGAATATCACGACGCTCACTGAAGAGTCGATCAGTCAAAAGCTAGAAGAAAATCAATTACTCTGTGAGATGAAATCACAACCTGATTTACCAGTGCTTGAGCTTCGTATCGATGGAAAGAGTTATGTGTTTAATAGCTTATATCGTGTATGGATGATTGAAAGTATTTTCAGTAATGTGTTAGAACAAAAGTACAAAAGTGAAAATGAATCTGAACACAGGGATACCGAATCAATTGAAAATCAATAAAGAAAAATGCGAAACCCTTCAGCAAGCTCGAGCACAAATAGATTCAATTGATCAAGCTATAACAGAATTAATTGGTTTACGCCAATATTACGTAGATCAGGCAGTTCGTTTTAAAAGAACTATACAAGATGTACAGTCACCTGAACGTGTTGAAATAGTGATTGAAAAAATACGTGAATTGGCTACAAAGAATGGTGTGGATCCATTACTGATGGAAAAAATATATCGAGAGATGATTCAACACTTTATTCAAAGAGAGTTAAAAGAAATACGACCATAACAGTCGGAATTCTTAATAAGAATGAGGAACTTAGTTTCCTCTTTTATTCATTGAAATTTACAAAATATATAGCCGATTTGTGAACTGGTTCAACAAAGCTTAGTGTTACAAAAAATAATATTAAGTTAACATTTGTATACATCACTTTTTAGACTGACGGTCGAAGGCGCTATGGATACCCAGTTACAATTAGAAAAAATAGTCAAGGATCTTGAAAACTATAAAGTAGCCATTGATGCACATTCAATTGTAGCCATAACAGATGCACGTGGCGTCATTACTCATGTCAATGAGAAGTTTTGTAATATCTCACAGTATTCTTATGAAGAGCTGGTCGGATCAACACATAAAATTATTAATTCAGGCTATCACCCGAGAAGTTTTTTTAAATATATGTGGAAAGCCATTTCGAGTGGAGAAATTTGGAAAGGCGAAATTTGTAACCGAGCTAAAAATGGTTCTTTATATTGGGTTGAAACCACGATTGTACCGCTTAAAGATAATAATGGCGTTTTACAAAACTATATCTCCATTCGAACTGATATCACACAGCTAAAAAATTCCGAAGACCATGCACGTTATATGGCATTACATGATGAATTAACGGGATTGCCTAACCGCCGTTTTATGCAAGAACGCATGTTGGAGGTGATTGAATCATGTAAACAAAATGGTACACATAGTGCACTCATGATGTTGGATTTGGATAACTTCAAAAATATTAATGACACGTTAGGACACGATCGTGGAGATGACCTACTCAAAATGGTCTCGGTGCGCCTTATGGAGTGTGTGGCACAGCAGAATGCAATTGTCCGTCTTGGTGGAGACGAGTTTTTAATTATTCTTTCAGATTTAGATCCAGATGAAACGATTGCTAATCAAGCAGTGATGCAAATCGCTGATAAAGTTCGTGCTGCATTAAATGAGCCTTTCGTATTAAAGGATAATAAAATCCATACTAGCTCTAGTATCGGAATTTTTATTTTCCGTAATTCAAAATTGCCAAAAAATGAGTTACTTAAGTACGCCGACATGGCGCTGTATCAAGCTAAAGAAAATGGTAAAAACTGCATATGTGTTTTTGATCCTGAAATGGAACAAAGTGTAATTGCTAAAGCTGCTTTATTAAATGATTTAAGATTAGCTTTATTGCGAGATGAGTTCCAACTTTATTATCAGATTTTAGTAAATCGTGAAGAGGAAGTGATTGGGTATGAGGCCTTGCTACGTTGGAGTCATCCTGAACACGGTTTGATTTTACCAGGTCGATTTATTGAAGAAGTGGAGAAAACTGATCTCATACATGATGTTGGTAATCGTGTATTAGTATTAGCATGCCAACAGTTAAAAGATTGGAGCCAATACCCAGAATCTTCAAACTGGACGATTTCAGTCAATATTAGTGTCGAACAATTCCGTAAGACTGACTTTGATAAAAATGTGCTTCGGATTATTGATGAAGCAGGAATTGATCCAACATTATTACGTTTAGAACTCACTGAAAGCATGTTCTATACCGATATGCATAACTCAATTGAGAAAATGAAAAAGCTCATCGAGCGTGGATTAAGATTCTCTATGGATGATTTTGGAACAGGATATTCTTCATTGAATTACCTCAAAATGCTTCCACTGGATCAACTCAAAATTGATCGTTCATTTGTAGAAAATATTGTCGGTAATCCACGTGATATTGCTATTGTGAAAACGATTATTGATTTAGCACAAATTCTTGATCTGAATGTGGTGGCAGAGGGTGTAGAAACTGAAGAGCAGTTCCAAGTTCTAAAAGAAAATGGTTGTAATACGTTTCAAGGCTATTATTTTGGTCGACCTAAACCCATTGAAAAAAAATCTTAAAATACTTAATTAGAATAAAAAATTAAAAAAGAGAGCATTAAGCTCTCTTTTTTTATATGCGATAGATTTTTAGTTAGACTTTCCATTTAAGCTAAAGAACCAATTCAGGAATAATGCAGCAAAGGTAGCCGTTCCAATACCACCTAAATTGAAGCTACCAAATTGAAGCGCAAAGTCACCAGTACCTAAGATCAGCGTGATCGCAGCAATCATGAGGTTTTTATTTTTAGAGAAATCGACACGATGTTCGATCCAAATTTTAGCACCAGCTATGGTAATTAAACCAAACACCACAATTGATGCACCTGCAAGAATCGCAGTTGGAATGGTTTGAATAATTGCACCAAATTTTGGTGATAAGCCAAGGAAAATTGCGAATACACCTGCGATGGCGAAAATAATCGTGGAATAGACACGTGTCACAGCCATCACGCCAATATTTTCCCCATAAGTGGTCATGCCTGGAGCACCTACACCACCGGCTAATGATGTTGCAACACCATCGGCTACAAACGCTTTACCAATATGTGGGTCTAGATTTTCACCAGTCATGGCAGAGACTGCTTTGATGTGACCTAAGTTTTCAGCCACTAAAATTAAAGCTACAGGAGCAATGATGAGCATCGCGTTCGTACTGAACTCAGGAGCATGAAAGTTAGGCAGACCAAACCATGCAGCTTGTGTAATCGGCGTGAAGTTAATTGGAGTACCGTAACCCATGATATTCGTAATAACAAAGTATACGATATAAGACAGCACCAAACCCACAAGTAAAAGTAGGCGTTGTAGCATCCCTTTGGTGAATACTGCAATTGAAGCCATACACATGACAGTAATCAATGCCATCCACATATTAAATGGATTACCCGCGACACTTTTTACCGTTACCGGTGCAAGATGCAGACCGATGATCATGACCACAGAACCTGTTACTACAGGAGGCATGAGCTTTTCAATCCATCGAGTACCTGTTGCCATCACCAGAAAACCAATTAAGGCATAAAGTACACCACAGGCAATAATTCCCCCAGCAGCTAATGCAATATTGGCATTTGCTCCAGCACCGGCATAGCCCGTTGCCGCGATGACTACACCAATAAAAGCAAAGCTTGAGCCTAAATAACTGGGCACTCGACCGCCAGTGATGAGGAAAAATAACAGGGTACAAATACCTGACATTAATATGGCAAGATTAGGATCAAAACCCATTAATAATGGTGCTAAAACTGTCGCACCAAACATGGCAAAAGCATGTTGAATGCCAAGAACTACACTTTGCGCAGGAGGTAAATATTCGGTCGTGCCAACAGGACGCGTATCAATATCATCCGTGAAGGGACGCCATTTAGGAAACCAACTGGTCATAAAGTGAGCACTCAATAGTTAAATTGTGCACATCATACGCCTGTTTTATGAGAAATCATCTGTTTCTTGAAAAATTATTAAAACTAATGGTCTGACTTTTATTGAATTTTTACCCATTGGTAAAAAAAATATGTTTTAAAATTAAAGTAAAATCAGCCTATTGCAATTCAGCTATATCAAAAAAATCTATATCCATATTGAGTAAAAAATTTATAGGTGCTTTGTTGTCATTACTGAAAATTAGAATAAAGTCTCTAAATTGCTCAAGCCCATAAAGGTACTTAAGCATAGGCAGTCGTGAAATCAACCCGTATTACGTAACCCAGCAGCAATACCTGCAATACTTACCATTAATGCATGGTCAACTTCAGTTTGTTCGACAGTTCGTTCAGCTAAATATTCGCGACGTCTTTTCATGAGTTCTGCTTGTAACAGGTGTAATGGAAGGAGATAGGGTTTACGGATCTTCATGGCTTGATCAAGAACTTCATTAGAACTGAGTAATTTAGATTCACCTTTCATCGCCAATAAAGTTTGTACGGCATCATGTAAGCGTTGGCGTAGTTCCGCACCCAATACTTTAAGATTTTCATCTTGGGTGAGATGAGATTCATAATACAATGCGACATTGCTATCTGATTTAGATAGCACCATCTCCAACATATCAATTAAAGTTTGGAAATAAGGCCATTGTTCTAACATTTCATCTAGCTCAGCTTTGTGACCTTCTGAAATGACTTGATTGATGGCTGCACCAGTACCTAACCATGCTGGAAGCATTAATCGAATTTGAGTCCATGCAAATACCCATGGAATTGCACGTAAGGATTCAATACCACCGCTGATTTTTCGTTTCGCTGGTCTTGAACCCAAAGGTAGCATCTGTAATTCAAGCTCTGGCGTCACGGTTCTTAAATATTGGACAAAATGAGGGTTTTCGCGGACTGTTTGACGGTAAACATTCACAGAGAGTTCCGTCATCTTGTGCATCAACTCGCGCCATGCTGCCTTGGGTTCTGGTGGTGGCAGTAAAGTCGCTTCAAGGGTAGCTGCGGTATAAATCTCTAAATTTTGCAGTGCGATTTCTTCTAATCCAAATTTGAATCGGATCATTTCGCCTTGTTCAGTCACACGGATTGCACCTGAGATTGAGCCAGGTGGTTGTGAAAATAGTGCTTGTTGGGTTGGAGCACCACCACGACTAATTGAGCCACCACGACCATGGAACAAAGTGAGTTGTATACCATGTTGTTTGGCAATAGCTGTTAACTCTTCTTGTGCACGGTACTGAGCCCAATTTGCAGACATGAAACCTGCATCTTTTGCTGAGTCAGAGTAACCAATCATGACCTCGTGCTTGTTTTGAATATGTTGTTTGTACCAATGCATACTGAATAAAGTATTCATGGTCGAAGCTGCGCCATCTAAATCTTTTAACGTTTCAAATAATGGAACTACACGCAGAGGTTGCTTAATACCTGCTTCTTTTTGGAGTAATAGAACCGCCAAAACGTCACTTGGATATTCCGCCATTGAAATAATATAAGCACCTAGACTTTCAGCAGGTTGTTCTGCCAAAGTTCGCATGGTAGCGAATACTTCTTGAACATCAGGATGCTCAATAAGACTTTGAGCAGATTCATTAAGATGCTTAGGAAGTAAAGGGCGTTTGCTTTGCAGTTCTTGTAATAAGAAGTTTTGACGGGCTTGTTCAGTCCATGTCTCAAAATTGCCAAGTCCAAGATATTCAGTAATCGCTGAAATTGCTTGACGATGACGACCTGACTCTTGGCGAATATCTAGTTTTAATAACTCAATACCGAAACAATTCACGCGATAAATAAAATCGAGTAACTTTCCTTGAGCAATACCGGAAAGGTTTGAATCGACTAATGAGCGATAACATAACAATAATGGCTGCAACAACTCATCTTTGTGATGAATAATCTGGCTACGATCCACATCAGAATGTTGACCTTGTAATTTTGCAGTGAGCCATTCTCTTGTAATTTTTAAGCGTTCACGTGTTGTTCTTAAATATTCACGATAAGGCTCTGGATGAGGCTGACCTAAGGCAGCCTTTAGTTCATCACTGCACGCCTGAACAGAAAGCTCCCAACGTAAATCTTCAATATCTCGGAGGTAGAGATCCGCGGCTTTCCATCGAGATAACCATAAAACTTCTTGAGTCACTTTGTGTGTAACATTTGGGTTTCCATCTCGGTCACCACCCATCCAAGATGCAAACCGCACAGGTGCAATATCTAAAGGTAAAGCTTGAGAACAATGCTCTTGAACCAATTGATTCAATTCACGGACAAACTTAGGAATAGCGTTCCATAAAGTTTGCTCAATGGTAGTAAAACCCCATTTTGCTTCATCAATTGGGGTTGGACGATGTTGGCGAATTTCATCGGTTTGCCATGCTGAACAAACCAATTGTTTTAATTCAGAAAGAACTTGAGCGCGCTGTTTGGGGGTCAGCTTTTGCTGATCAAACTTAGATAAACACTCGTTGATCCCATCATATTTTTGGATCAAGGTGCGACGACTAACTTCCGTAGGATGTGCGGTGAGTACAAGCTCAATATTTAGCTCACAAATTTGTTGATAAAGGGTTTCCGCTGAAATCAGCTGTTGTTGAAATTTTTCAAAAAGGGGAATAAGGACATTCGCTGCAGCGCCGTTTTTATCAAACTCATTTTGGCGACGGCTACGTACCACATGATATTGTTCTGCAATATTGGCAAAGTTCAGAAAATGTGAAAAAGCGCGTGTCAGTGGAAGAATCTCATCATCTTTTAAACTTAAAAATAAACTTTCTAATTGTTTTTCAGCTTCACTATCACCATCACGTGCACCTTTCGCGAGTGCACGAATTTGTTCAACTTGATTAAACAAATCTTGTCCAGCTTGTTCTTTTAAAGTCTCTCCTAAAAGATTACCGAGTAAGCGTACGTCTTCACGTAATGGAGCATCAATTTGTTGAATCATTTTTTTCTCCTTTTCTTGTTCTTTTGACTATACCGCTTATTCATGACATGCCAAGCGATTGCAAAATAATTTAAAGAAAATTAGGTGAAAAATACGCCATTTAAGAATGGAGAGAGCTATTTTTTGTATTTCAGCATAAATAATTCGATGGCTTGATGAATAATTTCATCACATTCTGCTTCACTGGGAACCTGACGAACACCTAACAATACTTCATGATGTCGATGCCCTAAGAGTAAAGAAAGGAGCAAATGTGTTTGCTTTTCAGCATCATCTTTCTGGATAAATCCGTGCTCAATCGCTTGAGCAAAAAAATCAGTCCAAACCACAAATAACCGCTTATGAGATGCATTATAAAAAGGTTCAGCCAAAGGATTTTGCTCTGCTGCCAATTCTAATAATAAATGCTCAAGCTTAATGGCTTCAGGAAGATTGACAATTTGCAGCGCTAAACTACACACCTGATAGAAGTCTTCTAAAAAATTGGATTCAGGGTGTAATTGGATTCGCCGAGCATTGATTGATTCTTCGCACGTTTCTGCAATTGCATAGGTAAATAACGATTCTTTATCTTGAAAATGGTTATACACCGTCAGTTTAGTCACGCCAGCTTCTTTGGCAATTTGATTCATGCTTGAACCATGAAAGCCCTGTTTTAGAAACAAACGTTTAGCTGCCTCTAATATTTGTTTCTTTTTAACTAAATCCTTAGGACGTCCAATATTCATTTGCACAAAAAAATCCAAAAAAAACAGTTTAGGTCATACCTTGAAAAATGATTTTTAATTACTGTACCATGCGGTATATTAATTAAAAAATAATCAAATTAATATCCCTAATTTGATTTGCCTAAAAATTGACATAAGAGCAGTGCACATGAGTCTTCAAAAATTTGCCACATACAGTCTAATGCTCATTTGTAGCGTGATACTCACCGCGTGTAGTAAGGATAAACCCACAGAGGAACAAATTCCATTTGTGATGGTTGCCCAGCCGAATACTTCCCAAGATGAACTGAAAAGTTATGCAGGAGAAGTTCAGGCGAGACAGCAAACGGCATTGGCTTTCCGTGTTGGAGGACAAATTACTGAACGCTATGTTGATGTAGGGGATCGAGTCAAAGTCGGGCAAGTCTTAGCAAAATTAGATGTGAAAGATGCTCAACTGCAGTTAAATGCTTCAAAAGCTCAGTTAGAAAGCGCGCAATCTGCAGCCAAAATTGCCGAAGAAGAATACAAACGCTTTAAGCAGTTATTACCTATTAATGCGGTGAGTCGTTCGCAATATGATGCCGTAGAAAATCAATATAAATCGGCCATGTCAAATTTAAAACAAGCACAATCAAATTATGCAGTGAGTAGTAATCAGACGGGATATAACCAACTCATTGCCAATAAAAATGGCGTCATCACTGAGCGTAGTATTGAAGTTGGTCAAGTGATCGCAGCAGGGCAGGCAGCATATCAACTGGCGATAGATGGTGATCGTGAAGTGGTGATTGGTGTGCCAGAACAAGCAGTATCAGAAATTAAAACAGGTCAACAAGCTTGGGTTACGCTATGGTCAAAACCAGAGGAGCGTTTCGCCGCATATGTGCGTGAAATTTCACCTGCTGCCGACCAATCTAGAACATTTAGTGTCAAAGTTGCTTTGACTGAAGGGCGTTCAGCAATTCAACTTGGACAAAGTGCGCGAGTATTTTTTTCAAATACCAGTTCAAATGTGATTAATGTTCCTTTGACCAGTGTATCTGCAACAGAAGATCAGCCTTATGTTTGGGTTGTGAATCCAGATCACAGTATCCGTAAGGTGAATGTTCAAATAGGTGCTTATGGTCGTGATACAGTACCTGTGACCCAAGGTTTAAAAGCTTCTGATTGGATCGTGGTTGGCGGTGTACACTTACTGCGAGATAAACAAAAAATTAATCCGATTGACCGTCAAAACCGTGCAGTAAATGTGAAAGCAGGACAAGTTGGAGCGAAAATATGAACTTTAACTTGTCAGAATGGGCGTTAAAAAATAAGGGACTGATCCTTTATTTCATGATTTTGATGGGAATATTGGGTGTTTATTCCTACTCAAAACTATCACAAAGTGAAGACCCTCCATTTAGTTTCAAAGTAATGGTCGTTCAAACCTATTGGCCAGGTGCGACAGCGGAAGAAGTCTCTTTACAGGTGACTGATCGTATTGAAAAAGAATTAATGAGTACGGGGCTCTATGATCGTATTGCAGCCTATTCTCGTCCTGGTGAATCAATGGTGACCTTTGTTGCCAAAGACTCGCTGCGTTCCCATGAATTACCAAATGTTTGGTATCAGGTTAGAAAAAAATTGGAGATATCAAACACCAACTTCCTAGCGGTGTTCAAGGTCCATTCTTTAACGATGAATTTGGTGACACCTTTGGGAATATTTATGTCTTAACGGGTGATGATTTTGATTATGCCGTGATGAAGGAATATGCCGATCGCTTACAGCTGCAACTACAACGTGTGCAAGATGTCGGGAAAGTTGATTTAGTCGGCTTGCAAGATCAAAAAATTTGGATAGAAATTTCAAATACGAAAACCGCTCAATTGGGTATTCCAGTTTCTGAAATTCAAGAAGCACTACAAAAACAAAATACCATGGCGAGCGCAGGTTTCTTTGAAACAAGCTCAGATCGTATTCAAGTGCGTGTCAGCGGACAATTGAAATCAGTCGAAGATCTCAAGAACATGCCATTACTGGTTGGTGATAAGACCATTCAATTGGGCGATGTGGCTGAAGTTTACCGTGGCTTTAGTGAGCCAGCTCAACCACGTATGCGCTTTATGGGCAAAAATGGTATTGGTATTGCGGTGTCTATGCGTAAGGGTGGTGACATCATTGCGCTAGGGAAAAATCTAGAAAAGACCTTTAATGATCTACAACAAACTTTACCTTTAGGGATGGAACTTAAAAAAGTTTCAGATCAGCCTGTAGCGGTGCAACGCAGTATTCACGAATTTATCAAAGTGCTCGCAGAGGCCGTGATTATTGTCTTATTGGTCAGCTTCTTCTCTTTAGGTTTCCGTACAGGATTAGTGGTCGCTTTCTCTATTCCCTTGGTCTTGGCAATGACGTTCGCAGGCATGAATTTCTTTGATGTTGGACTGCACAAGATTTCTTTAGGCGCGTTAATTTTAGCACTTGGACTTTTGGTTGATGACGCCATCATTGCAGTTGAAATGATGGCCATTAAAATGGAACAAGGATATAGCAGATTAAAAGCCGCAGGTTTTGCTTGGAAGTCGACCGCATTTCCAATGTTAACGGGGACGCTGATCACTGCAGCTGGATTCTTGCCGATTGCCACTGCTGCGTCGAGCACAGGTGAATATACTCGCTCAATCTTCCAAGTTGTAACCATTGCTTTAGTGGTGTCATGGTTTGCAGCGGTACTGTTTGTTCCTTATTTAGGTGACAAATTACTGCCTGATTTTAATCAAATGAATCAGAAAGCCCCGTGGTATCAACGCTTATGGGCAAGATTACGTCAACAACCAGAGCCACAACCCGTCGTTCAACACCATGGTGAGCATCACGATCCATATCAAACCAAGACGTATCAAAAATTTAGATCTTGGGTTGAGTTATGTATTACTTATCGTAAAACCGTCATTGCTGCGACGTTTGCAATATTTGTCTTGTCAATTTTGATGTTCAAACTTGTTCCACAACAATTTTTCCCACCATCAAACCGTGCTGAAATTTTAGTGGATCTAAAACTAGAGGAAGGTGCTTCTCTAACAGCGACAGAAAATGCGGTTAAAAAAGTAGAAAAATTCTTGTCGACTCAAAAAGGGATCGATAATTACGTCGCTTATGTTGGTACAGGTTCTCCACGTTTCTATTTGCCGCTTGATCAACAATTGCCTCAGGCGAGTTTTGCACAATTTGTGGTTTTGGCTTCCTCATTAGATGAGCGAGATGAGATTCGCAAGAATCTGAGTGAAGAAATTAGCAAGTTATTGCCTGAAGTACGGTCACGTGTATCGCTATTGGAAAATGGACCACCAGTCGGTTATCCAATTCAATACCGTGTTTCTGGTGAAGATTTAAATACTGTCCGCCAACGAGCACAATTAGTGTCACAAGCAATCAGTGAAAATCCAAATACCACCAATGTTCATTTAGATTGGGGTGAGCCGAGTAAAATTATTTCACTTGAAATTGATCAAGATCGAGCGCGTCAGTTAGGCGTATCTAGCTTAGATTTGGCGAATTTCTTAAATAGTTCAATTACGGGTGCTGCAATTAATCAGTATCGTGAGAAACGGGAGTTGATTGATATTCGTTTACGTGGCGATCAAGCGGAACGTGTTGATGTGGCATCGTTACAAAGTCTCGCTGTACCGACGAGTCAAGGTACAACAGTTCCATTGGCACAGATTGCGAATATCCAATATAAGTTTGAAGATGGTCTGATTTGGCATCGTAACCGTTTGCCGACGATTACTGTACGCGCAGATATTCGGACTAAACTCCAACCAGCTACTGTGGTTGGTGAATTAACTGAATCTATTGAGAAAATTCGTGCCGAACTTCCAAGTGGTTATCTGGTAGAAGTGGGAGGCACTGTGGAGGAATCTGCACGTGGGCAAACTTCAGTAAATGCTGGCATGCCGTTATTTTTGGCTGTGGTCTTTACCTTGCTCATGATTCAGCTCAAGAGTATTTCACGTTCGTTTATTGTTTTCTTGACCGCGCCTTTGGGTTTAATTGGCGTGGTATTGTTCCTGTTAATATTCAATAAGCCTTTCGGGTTTGTGGCGATGCTAGGTACCATTGCTTTATCTGGAATGATTATGCGTAATTCGCTTATCTTGATTGATCAGATCGAGCAAGATATCAAAGCGGGTCATTCTCAGTGGGAAGCGATTTTAGAAGCGACAGTACGCCGTGCCCGTCCAATTATTTTGACTGCATTGGCTGCTGTGTTGGCGATGATTCCGCTTTCACGCAGTATCTTCTTTGGTCCAATGGCGGTAGCAATTATGGGTGGACTCATTATCGCAACATTATTAACGCTGTTCTTCTTGCCAGCACTCTATGCGGCATGGTTTAAAGTAAAAAAAGAGTCAAAAACCGCGTAGTTTTATGTGAATACTAGGTGCGAAGCATTGAAAAATTCAATATAGTAGTCCCTAGTTTTTAACACAAAATAACACAGTGGGCTGAGTACATAAAAAAACTGAATGTGCACTCGGTTGAGGTATAAAAAAGCATCCATGGGGCGAGACAATTTAACAAGACATCGTCGATTAATTACGATGTCTTATGTATTCATGTTTCTTGCATTGTTCACTGGTATCAGTGCTGCAATCGCCTATTTTTTAGCGCAAAAAGTGGCTCAAGCGCAAGACGCTGAAGTCTGGATCCATGCTCAAGCATTATGGATTGCACGAAATGTTGTGCTATTCATGATGATGGTCGCATTTGCTGCTCTTTGGTTTATTCCTGCCTGCTTTATCTATTGGGATAGTGTGTTATGGGTGAAGGGGTGTACGGTGATTGGTGTCATTTTTACCACAATTGCATGGCTATTTCTCCTAAATGCATGGCTTAAAGGCTTAGTGAAATATCTCCAGAAAAAAGCCGCTTTTTAAAATAATGATTTAATTTACTTGTAATCTCGGAATATGACCCCAACATATTCCGCAGAGAAGTCATATCAAATTTTTTTGTGGAGCATCGCCAGACATGGCTAAACGTGATTATTATGAGGTTTTAGGGGTTTCTAAAACAGCTAGTGATGATGAAATTAAAAAAGCCTACCGTAAGTTGGCGATGAAATATCATCCAGACCGTAACCCTGATAATGCTGAAGCAGAAGAAAAATTCAAAGAAGCTGCTGAAGCGTATGAAGTTTTATCTGATAGTGAAAAACGCAGCATGTATGACCGCATGGGACATAATGCGTTTGAAGGCGGCTTCGGTGGCGGCGGCGGTGGTTTCGGTGGCGGTTTTAGCGCTGAAGACATTTTTAGTCAGTTTGGTGACATTTTCGGTGGCGCGTTTGGTGGCGGCGGTCGCCAACAGCGTCAAAGACGTGGTTCAGACTTACGTTATGTGCTTGAGCTCAGCTTAGAAGAAGCTGTACGTGGCGTAAAGAAAACAATCACTTTTACTGCGCCAGCACCATGTGAAGTGTGTGATGGTAAAGGTTCTAAAAACCCGAATGATGTTGAAACCTGTAAAACTTGTCACGGGGCTGGCCAGGTCCGTATGCAACAAGGTTTCTTCTCAGTTCAACAAACGTGTAGCACTTGTCGCGGACAAGGTAAGATTATTAAAAATCCTTGTGGCACTTGTCATGGTTCAGGTGTTAAAGATCGTCAACAGACACTTGAAGTTACCATTCCTGCAGGCGTAGATAATGGCGATCGCGTTCGTTTAACTGGAAAAGGTGAAGCGATTCGTGATGGTCAATCAGGTGATCTATACGTAGAAGTTAATGTTCGTGAACATGAAATCTTCCAACG
This sequence comes from Acinetobacter sp. 24-47-47, assembly GCF_057737035.1. Taxonomy (NCBI): domain Bacteria; kingdom Pseudomonadati; phylum Pseudomonadota; class Gammaproteobacteria; order Moraxellales; family Moraxellaceae; genus Acinetobacter; species Acinetobacter sp. 24-47-47. The sequence continues at coordinate 52,990 of NZ_CM173216.1, forward strand.
TGATGGCGCGGACTTGTATATGGATGTGCCGATTAGTATCGCTGATGCTGCATTGGGTAAAGAAATTGAGATTCCAACCCTTGATGGTCGTGTGAACTTGAAAGTACCTGAGGGAACACAAACAGGTAAAATGTTCCGTCTACGTGGCAAGGGTGTAAAACCAGTACGCACAAGTATGCAAGGTGATTTACTTTGCCGTATCGTGATTGAAACACCAGTCAACTTAACTGCACGTCAACGTGAACTTTTAAAAGAGTTACAAGAATCTTTAGATGGTGCGGACAGTAAATCTTCACCTAAAAAGAAATCATTCTTCGATCGTTTATTTGACTGATAAGAATGAAATAAAAGCCCGACATTATTGTCGGGTTTTTATTAAGTTATAAATACTTAAGACGCTTAAAGCAAAGTAAGTGATACTACCATTAGATAATTTCTTAGTTTATGGGTGTATTCAAAAGTTGTTGAGACTTATTTGTTTAAGCTTTAAAATCTAAAGGTAAATTTTTTAATAGGTTTTGTTAGAACTATAATTTAAAAAAAGAGGATCTGAAGATCCTCATCATGTAATTTTGAAAAAACTAATCCTGAGCATCAATACTCTGACCATTCATACCTATACTGTCTTCGCCCATTAAATATAAATAAGCTGGCATGATTTGTTCAGGCGTTGCCAATACTTTCGGATCTTCATCAGGATATGCTTTAGCACGCATAGCTGTTCGTGTTGCACCAGGATTAATGCAGTTATAACGGATATTTGGATAGACATTTTCTTTTGCAAAAATTTGACTGACCGCTTCAATGGCAATTTTTGAGACTGAGTATGCGCCCCATTTCGCACGTGCTTCACGACCGACACCTGAGCTTGCAAAAACAACAGAGGCATTTTGAGATTTTTCTAATAATGGAAGTAAATGTTGAGTAAGAACAAAAGGTGCTCTTAAATTTACAGCCATTACATCATCCCACACTTCAGCAGGGTAGTGGGCCAATTCAACGCGCTCACCTAAAATCCCAGCATTGTGCAAAATACCATCTAAACGACCAAATTGTTGGTCAAGCGTTTCCACAAGACGTTCGTAATCATATGCTGTTGCAGTAGAAAGTTGCAGTGGCAAAATTGCAGGTTGAGGAGCACCTAAACTTTCAATTTCGTCATAGATCACTTCTAACTTGTTCAGCGTTCTACCATGAAGAACGACGGTCGCACCATGTAAAGCATAGCTCAACGCTGCTGCGCGTCCAATGCCATCACCTGCACCCGTAATTAAAATTACTTTATCTTTCAATAAGTCTGGGCGAGGTTGATATTCTGAATATTTCATGTGCGACCTCCTTCATTGTTCTAATTAAGCTGTTTTTTGGTGAGATTCGATCAATTCGATTAAGTGTTGATGTAATTCTTGTACATCATTCACTATACAATCTGCCTGCCAAGAATCTAAGTCATCTTTGTGTTCTAATGGTAAATATCCGTAAGCAGCCAAAATCGTGTACATATTTGCGCTTCGACCTGCATCAATATCACGTGGATGATCACCAACATAAATGCATTGTTCAGCTGGAACATTAATTTGTTGAGCAGCGAGATACATTGGTTCTGGGTCAGGTTTAGTGTGCTTAACATCTTCTGGGCATACGAGAACGGCACAACGTTCAGTTAAGTTTAAGGCTTGAAGTAGTGCCTCACTCAGCCAACGAGGCTTGTTTGTCACAATTCCCCATGGAATATCCCGTTGTTCCAAGTCCTCAATTAAAGGATACATTCCTGCAAAAAGGTCTGTATCCACAGCAATATCAGCACCATAGATATCTAGAAAGCGCTGACGATGTGCAAGGAAAATAGGATCATCAACCTGTAATTCAGGATAAACCAATTTCACCATCGCCCGAGCCCCCTCGGAGACCTGAGTTCGGATCAGGGCTGCATCTACGATCTCTCGACCTTCTTCACGACACATTGCTTGAATAATACGAATAAAATCCGCAGCAGTGTCAATTAAAGTCCCATCTAGGTCGAAAAGTACGGCCTTCATTCATTCACCTCATTATGGGTGTAAACCATATAGTTCACATCGACATTTGGGGCTAACCAATAATGTTTAGTTAATGGGTTGTAATGTAAGCCTGTCATATCTTTAAGTTTTAAACCTGCGTTACGAATATCATGCGCTAATTCAGAAGGTTTAATAAATTTATGATAGTCATGAGTTCCTTTTTTCAAAAGACGTAACACATACTCTGCACCGATAATCGCAAATAAATATGATTTTGGATTACGGTTAATTGTGGAGAAGAATACATGACCGTTTGGTTTCACCAGTTTTTGGCATGCTTGAATGATTGACGCTGGATCTGGTACATGTTCCAACATTTCCATACAAGTTACGACATCGTATTGACCAGCTTGTTCTTCAGCCAATTGCTCAACTGGAATTTGACGATATTCGATATTGGTTACGTTTTCTTGTTCTGCATGCAGACGTGCGACATTTAATGGTGCTGCGCCCATATCGATACCGAGGACATCGGCACCACGGCGTGCCATACTTTCAGCCAAAATACCGCCGCCACAGCCCACATCTAGTACTTTCTTGCCACTAAGACCACCTGCATGTTCATCAATCCAATTCAATCGTAGTGGATTGATTTGATGGAGAGGGCGAAACTCAGAGTGTTGATCCCACCATACCGCAGCAAGTGCTTCAAATTTAGCAATTTCTTGTGGGTCAACATTCAGTTGAGTCATTACAGCCACCTTAGCAAAGTTCGTTTTAATGGGTAGAATTTATATCAGATCTTAGTGTATCGCTAATTCCAAAAAAAGCGATAAATCTTGTAAAAAAGTTCACAGAATCAAAACGATTTTCTCATATTTGTTTTATAGTGAAACCATATGCTAATCAAAATGATTTAGAGGATAAAAACTTAATGAAAAAGGTTGTTTTTAGTGGCGTTGCCGCTGCGGTGCTGATGGCACTTTCAACTGGTGCAATGGCGAACTTTGTTGAAGGCAAAGATTATACGGTCGTGCAAAACCCTGGAAAGGTTGATTTCGCTGGTAAATTGGAAGTACGTGAATTCTTTTGGTATGGCTGTGGTCATTGCTTTACTTTAGAGCCTCATATGCAATCTTGGTTACGTAAAATTCCAAAAGATGTGAATTTTGTCCGTACACCTGCTGCAATGAACAAAGTATGGGAACAGAATGCACGTGGCTACTACGTTTCTGAAGCACTTGGTGTTCGTAAACGTACCCATTTGCCTTTATTCCACGCGATCCATGACAAAGGTCAGCAGATTTTTGACCAAAAATCACAAGCACAATTCTTTACGAAGTATGGTATCCCAGAAGCGAAATTCAATAGTTTATATAATTCTTTCGCAATTACTGCCAAAGTCTCTCAAGCGAATAAATTAGCACAACAATATCAATTGACGGGTGTGCCAGCTGTTGTAGTAAATGGGAAGTATGTCGTACAAGGTGATAATGGCCGCGTGTTACAAGTGGTTGATTATCTATTGGATAAAGAGCGCAAAGCTAAATAATAAAAAACCCGCATTGAGCGGGTTTTTTTATGCCTCAGTAGTATTCCAATTCAAAATCCCTTTAAAGATTAATCGTATTTGGGTAATGGACTGTTTTTTGAGTACTAATTTTTGTAATTCAAGCTCCATACCTGAATATTGACGACCCAAGCTAATCCAAGACATTGCCCATGTGAAACATAAATTAATTAAAATATTCGACAACATTTTTAGATCATCAGCTTGATGAAAATTTTGTACGATTTCGAATTTTTGTAGGTCATTGGCCAAATCAGAATTTAGAAACTCAATTTCACGAGCAATCGCACGTCTTACCACTTCAGAGCCACCCCAGCGCTCTGCGATCATAAAAATCCAAGGTTGGGTATTTAAATCGATGGCTTCAAAAAAAAGTTCCATGCTGGTTTCGGCTTTAGCATCAGGGTGGGCTAAACCTTGACCGAGCTGATGAAGTACGGTTTTCAAATATAACGCGACTTGATCCACTAACTCTTGGCCTAATTCATCCATATCTTGAAAATGTCGATAAAAGGCTGTTGGCACCAAACCAACCTCACGTGCAACTTCACGCAGACTAATACTGCTAAATGAACGGCCAGATGTGCTTAAGCGCAAAGCGGCATCCAGTAAAGCCTGACGACTTTGTTGTTTACGTTCATCGCGTATAGACATCTTAAAACCTGAGAAGTGAAGTCGAGATGAGTCTATCAAAAAAATATAAAAATTAAACGACGAATGTCAGTGAACATGTGTTGACTCAATTTTAAAATCAATATAGTGTACACATGTTCACTATTAGAACACTTGTTCACTCAATTAAATTGAAATACAAAAGTGGAACGTTTGAGATGAGTAGTTATCTGTCATATCGACCTGAATGGATTCGAGAAGATTTCGTCGATTTTATCGCTGAAAAAATACATCCCACTTTGGCTTGGAAAAAAGTCAAAGCATCGCTCGTGAGTCGTCAGGCACTTAGTCACGATTTCTATGAGATTCATTTATGTCCAAATCACAATTTCGATTTTCAACAAATTGAGGCAGGGCAAAGTGTTTTAGTCACAGTCGTAGTTGCAGGCGTGCGTCTACAACGTAGTTATTCGATTGTGGAAATTTCTGCGACAGGTAATCTGGTGATTGCTGTCCGAGCTCAAGGAGTAGTGTCGAATTGTTTAAGCCAATTGGCGATAGGTTCTGTTGTGGAAATTTCTCAAGCGCAAGGTGAATTTACGCTTGAGCCGACTCAACAGCCAATTGTGTTGTTGGCATCGGGGAGTGGCATTACCGCCATTTATGCATTGCTTACGAAGGCTTTAAACACATTATCTGTACCTATCTATTTGATTTATTTCTGTCGAGATGACGCGTTCCACGTGAAACTACAACACCTCGCTTCAAAACATGATCATTTTAATTATCACTATTTTAATACACGCCAACATAAACAATATCTGACAGTGGCGTTGTTAGAGCAGTTAATGTCAAGTTTTAGGCAAGCACAGATTTATGCATGCGGTGCAACTTCGATGATGCAAGCTGTAAATCAAATTTGTCATGAAGAGGGGATCAGCAATCAGCTCAAACAAGAGTTTTTTCAAATCCGTGTAGATGAAGAAATTGAAAAACAATCTGTCACGTTTATCCGCAGTCAGAAATCGTTTGAAGCTCAAAAAAGTTTATTGGTGAGTGCTGAAGAGGCTGGATTAAGACCAGCTCATGGATGCCGAATGGGTATTTGTAATGCATGTGTCTGTAACAAAGTCAGTGGCGCTACTAAAAATATGCTCACAGGTGAAATTGAACATGAGCCAAATCGACAAATTAAATTATGTATTAGTCAGGCAGTAAGCCCTGTTGTGATTAATTTGTAATTTAACGGTATCGTATAAGACTGGAGAAAAATAATGAATATGTCACTTAATACAACATGGCAATCAAAATCTAAACATCTGACCGCTGAGCAAATTGAAGCATTTGGACAACGCGTTGAGCAGATTCGACTCAGTATTATGAATGATTTGGGTGAACAAGATGCCAAATATATATATAAGATTCGCAACTTTGTTCGCTATAGCGAGATTGGCTCACGTGCATTGCTGATGTTTGGTGGTTGGATTCCACCTGTTTGGTTGGTGGGTACAGGATTACTGGGCGTGTCCAAAATTGTTGAAAATATGGAGCTTGGACATAATGTGATGCATGGTCAATTTGACTGGTTGAATGATCCAAGTTTAAACGGTGCGACATATGACTGGGACACCATCTCAACAGGCGATGACTGGAAATATACCCATAACTATGTACATCACACCTATACCAATATTGTGGGTATGGATCATGATGTAGGTTATGGTCTACTTCGTGTTTCAGCATCTCAACCGTGGGAACCAAGATTTTTGTTTAATATTCCATTAGCAATTCAATTGATGGTGTTTTTTGAATGGTATGTCGGTGTTCAAAACCTACACTTGGAAGACGCGCTTGTTTATAAAACCAAATCTTGGAAACAAGTGTGGAAAGATGCTGAAAAATTAAGAAAAAAAGTACGACGTCAGGTGGTAAAAGATTATGTCTTTTTCCCGATTATAGCTGGTCCAAATGCGCTTCCTGTCTTCGTAGGCAATGCAGTTGCAAATGTGATTAGAAGTTTATGGTCATCTGCAGTGATTTTTAATGGTCATTTTACTGAAGATGCAGAAACATTTGAGATGGATAATACCGAAAATGAAACGCGAGCAGAATGGTATTTACGTCAAATTCGAGGTTCAAGTAACTTTACGGGAACATCATGGCTGCATATTTTGAGTGGTAATTTGAGTCATCAAATCGAGCATCATTTATTCCCTGATATGCCTGCAAATCGCTATGCAGAAGCTGCGCCAAAAATTAAAGCATTATGTGAGGAATATGGCATTCACTATAATGAAGCTAACTTTATGAAACAATTCTGGAGCGTTTGGGTTCGTTTAGCTAAATGTTCTTTACCAAATGATAAGACAGCTAAAATTTCTCAATCTATAAGAAAATTAAGAGGAATATTTGCTTGAGTACCACTATTTAGTTTAATTCATGAAAGGCATGGAGCATTGATCAAAGTTTTAAGCGTGGAACGTGAAGAGTCAACAAAAAAGCCCGATTGGTGAGGATCGGGCTTTTGAATCAAATAAAGGTACTTAAATTAAAAAATGGGTATTACGTTAATTGTAAGGAATCTAAAGTTACTCAGAAGACAAAAATATTATTCCAACATCTAGTTGTTCTAACTTACTAGGATCAGAATTAGAAACTTGTTCCTGAAGTTTTTCAGAATAATCATATATTTTCGTTCTATAACCAGGAAATTGAATATAAATATGTGCAGCACTCATATTCCAATCTTTTAAACTTGGTTTTATCAAATAATATTTTAGTGTTTCAGGAGAAATTTTAAACTTACCTTTGCTATCGGTTGTAATAGAATTATGACTATCTCTAGCTGTATCATATCCAATATAACCATGATAATTGGCAATAGGTTTTTTGCTTTCAATACTATATATATAGCCTGTAGTTTCAGGAGTTAAATATAAAGTCTTTTGAGTGCAAGCTACTAAAAAAGTGGATATAAATATTATAAGCAAATGACTAAAAAAAAATTTCATTTTGTAATTCCAGAAATAAATAAAAGCCCAGCTACGTCTTCTTGACTTGCTACAGATCGTTCATGAAATAGAGTTATATTATTTTCATTTTCATCTGCATATTTCATTAAATCAATTTCTCCACTTTTTGGATAAGTAGTACCTGCTTTTGGACTTTGATTAATAATTCCAGAGGTGGATTTATGCCCTTTTGAATGCTTTTGACCGCTATAAGCTAACAATAATTCATGTCCCATTTCATGTGCAAATGTAAGTCTAAATTGTTTATTTGCTTTTGATGCATCCCAAAATTGCCATATAGCCCCTCTCGATGTGTTAAATAACATATAACCAGTATTATAAAATGTACTCCTGTAAAGCTCCCAATTAGCACTTCTACTTGGACGCCAATTAGTAGCAAATATTAACTTCATCATAGGCATCATATTTACTGTTGACTCTTGAGCAGTTAGAAAAACCTCATAATTTTTTCCATCTAACAATATACTTTTTCCAACTGGATGAGAGCCATTTCGACTCCAGTAATATTTCATTCCATCTAAAGCCATTGTTTTTAATTGTTCATAGGAAACATTCCTTGACCGATATGGAGGTTTTCCTATGAGAATCTGATTTGGTGGGATATATTTCCAAGAATCAATACCTTGTTCCCCCCCATCTGACAGACCAACTCTTAATGTAATTGCTATCTTTAAGGTTTTTTTATTAATTAAAATGTCTATCCAATCTTTATCTTTATACTTAAATTTTACATTTTTAGTCTGACTACATTGCTCTTTATCAAAGGCATAGCCTTTTATTCTAAAATTAATGCCATCTTTTGAAGTAAATTTTTTGCTATCATAGATATCATTTACGAACCCGTCCCAATCAACTTTTATTTTTTTTCCTGGGTGATGTGGGCCTGAAATTCTTTTTATTAACTGATATTTCCCAGGTTCCATCTCTATCTCTAATTTTAGATATTCAAAAATTCCAGCCTTAATTTTGATTTCATAATCAATTTTATCATTTGATTTTTTTCCTTGATAAGAAGGAACACCACAAGGTATAAATAAATCTGTTTTAATACTGATTTTACTCAACTCAATATCGAAATTATTTTTGTCAGACAAAAAGTTATTAGTAAGTTGGTTATTAGTCGTTTGCAAATTAGAAATGGTCGAACTACTAGAACCATTTCCACTTGTCCCAACAACATGAACTTGTTTTGGCATCAAAGTAGCACCACACGTGAACTTATCACCGACATAAGCGACTGCTTTACCATCAAAAATTACATGGTCATTACTCTTAATCAAAGTTGACCACGTTTTACATTTTGGACAAGCAAAACCATCTCCCGCACGAAGAAATAGGTTTCCCATTTGAGAACTTCGCGATTGAGTGGATAACACTGTTCCGCCATGACTTGTTGTAGAACCATGTATGCCAAAGCCTTTAGACACTTTTTGATCCTCCAATCATCGAAATCATGAAATCTTTGGGTAAAGCGGCATCATGATACAAACGTAAGACATGAGCGGTTATTGGACTATCGATAATTTCATCACCATTTTCTAATAGGGAGCCAATAAGTGCTGCGGCTCGATTATGAACAGTGATGGCACTACCAGCACCAGAGATAATTTTTGCTGTTGAAGCATCAGTGTAGATCGCTTCATCACCTACTAAAGCTAAAGAAATACCTTTGACCTTATAGGTATCAGTAGAGGCTCTTACTAAACCACCTTTTTTCGTTTTAGAACCATTAAATGCAGCATAAACTTTGGTATACGGCTTATTATTCCAGTAGAGTTGCTCTGCTTGGTGAATCTTTTGAATATCATCTTGGGAAAGCTTTTTTAGCTGCTCTTCTGGCAGTTCATGCAAAAAAATAGGGCTAGTCATGCTAGATCCAATTATTCTAATTTAATAAAGAATAACAAAATACAGAATGAAGAAAAATTTCAAAATGTAATCGCACATTATCAAGAATAGTGATCATTATACATATGGGCGTTAAACGAAGTCTGATCATTTTTTATTTCAACTCAGTTCAAACCAATGTATGTTTTTAAATGAAACTGCAATTTTAAAACACGGACTTATAACAAAGTTAGATGCCATCAATCTGCTATAATGTGCCCAATCTTTTTTTAAGTAAAAATTAGGACGTATTATGCGTATTGACCAGCGTGCATTAGACCAGTTACGTGATGTTAAAATTACTCGAAACTATACACGTTATGCAGAAGGTTCAGTTTTAGTTGAATTTGGTCATACCAAAGTTCTTTGTACTGCCAGTGTTGATAATTCAGTACCGCGCTTCTTGAAAGGAAAAGGCCAAGGTTGGGTGACTGCTGAATATGGCATGTTGCCACGTTCAACCCATACACGCAGTGACCGTGAGGCAGCTCGTGGTAAACAAAGTGGACGTACTCAAGAAATTCAACGCTTAATCGGTCGTAGCTTACGTGCTATGGTGGATTTGAAGAAATTGGGTGAAAACACGATTACAATCGACTGTGATGTTATTCAAGCTGATGGTGGTACACGTACTGCGTCTATTACAGGTGCTGCGGTAGCCTTGATTGATGCTATGAATTCATTACTTGAGAAAAAGAAAATCAAACAAGATCCACTCAAAGGATTGGTGGCTGCAATTTCTGTTGGTATCTATCAAGACGAAGTACTACTCGACTTATGTTATGAAGAAGATTCAAACTGCCAAACAGACTTGAATGTGGTGATGACTCAGGCGGGTGAGTTTATTGAAATTCAAGGTACTGCGGAAGATAAACCGTTCACGCGTACGCAATGTAACGCAATGCTTGAAATGGCTGAGAAAGGCATTCAAGAGTTAATTCAAAAGCAACAACAAGCACTAGGCTGGTAATGCATTTGTTAGCATGCGTTGATTGTAAAAAAGCACCTTGATAGAGGTGCTTTTTTTATTTCATAGATTTGCAATTGAAGCTTCATTGCAGCGTCACGAAAAAAGCGTATCACTGAGTTCGCATAAAACGAGAAGGATAACTACATGCGAGCTTATTTTTTTATACTCATCCTTACACCGAGTATTTTGTTAACAGCTTGTGGGGGAGATGATGATAACCAAACATCCAAACCGCAACCTTCAGATCCAAGCTGTGAAATCCACTGTGCTCCATAACCATAACAAGAATAAAAACAGGATAATTGTATGAACCGTCGTGACTTTATTTTAAATTCGACCAAGACATTATTGGGTGCATCTGCATTAGCGAGTTTTCCGCTGAGTATTCAAAAAGCTTTAGCAATTGATGCAAAAGTGGAAACTGGCACTATTCAAGATGTGAAACATGTGGTGATTTTGACTCAAGAAAATCGTTCTTTTGATAACTATTTTGGAACATTCAAAGGAGTACGTGGTTTTGGTGATCGATTCACCATTCCATTGAGTGGTAAAAGAGCGGTGTGGGAACAGTATGATGCCAACAAAAATAAAATTTTGCCTTATCACCTAGACAGTTCATTGGGCAATGCTCAACGTGTTTCGGGCACACCTCATTCATGGAAGGATGGTCAAGCCGCTTGGGATTGTGGGCGTATGGGCAATTGGGTGGAACATAAACAACCTCAATCCATGGGTTATTTTAAGAAACAAGAACTCGAGTTCCAGTTTGCGCTGGCGGAAGCATTTACTTTATGTGATGCCTATCATTGTGCCATGCACGCGGGAACTAATCCTAATCGTAAATTTATTTGGACGGGGACCAATGGGCCAACTGCTGCAGGTGTCGCGAGTGTAGTCAATGAGTTTGATAGTATTGGCTCATCAATGATCGGTTACGACTGGACCACGTATCCTGAACGATTACAGCAGGCTGGGATTAGTTGGAAGGTTTATCAAAATATGCCCGATAATTTTACGGATAATCCTTTGGCTGGATTTAAGCAATATCGTAAAGCCAATGAATTATCTGGTAAGCCGGTTAGCCATGCCAATATTTTGTCGCCTGAATATGATGAGCGTATTGATCAACGGCAATCTCTCTATAAGGGTATTGCCAATACGATGCCTAAGGACGGCGGTTTATTAGGAAAATTTAAACAAGATATCTTAGAGGGTAAATTGCCACAGGTGAGCTGGGTGGTCGCACCAGCAGCGTATAGTGAACATCCGGGACCATCAAGTCCTGTTCAAGGCGCGTGGTACATTCAAGAACTGTTAAACACTTTAACGGCAGATCCAGAGTTATGGAGTCAGACGGTTTTACTGGTCAATTTTGATGAAAATGATGGTTTCTTTGATCATGTACCATCGCCATCTGCACCATCAAGAGAAATCAATGAAGCAGGTGATATCGTTAAAGTTCATGGTAAAACCACGTTATCAGAACAAGAGATATCATATGAATATTTCAATCACCCACGTGTATCAGGTTCGACAGCACAGCCTGAATTAAAATTTAAAAATGGTAAGAATGAAAACTTCTGGCATGGTGTGTATGGTCCAGGAGTACGTGTTCCTATGTATATCATTTCACCATGGAGTCGTGGGGGATGGGTCAACTCTCAGGTATTTGATCATACCTCAATTATTCAATTTCTTGAGCAACGTTTTGGCGTGCAAGAGCCTAATATTAGCCCTTATCGTAGAGCGGTCTGTGGTGACCTTACGTCGGCGTTTGACTTTAAGACACCTAACTTTAATATTCTGCCAACACTCAATGGGCAAAGAACAAAACAAGAAGCTGACAATACGCGTCATTCGCAAGAGCAACTGAGCAAGGTTCCAGTCCCAGCAAATCAACAATTTCCTGTGCAAGAATCTGGAATACGTCATTCTCGAGCATTACCTTATTTATTACATACCAGCGCGCGCGTACAGGTTGCAACCCGAAACATACAATTGATTTTCGCAAATGGTGGAGAACAAGGTGCGGTTTTCCATGTCTATGACAAACTAGATTTAAATGCCATTCCTCGACGTTTTATGGTGGAGGCAGGCAAACAGCTTGAGGATGTTTGGGAGCTAGTAGATGATCAATATGATCTTTGGGTACTTGGACCAAACGGTTATCATCGAGCATTTAAAGGAAATCTTCACCATCAAATTGAAAGAAATCATTTGCCAGAAATTCGAATTTGCTATGAAGCTTGTCAACCTAAAATAATTTTAAAAATACGGCATGATGGTACTGAAGCCGTGGAGATGATGGTCAAGGACAATGCGTACTACAATCAAAAAATGTGGACTGTCAAAACTCAATCGAATGAGGCTGAACTTCATCTCGATTTAACGGAGTCTTGGGGATGGTATGATTTTAATGTTGTGATCGCCCAACAGCAGAGAGAGCAGGCTTATGAACGTCGATTTGCTGGACGTATTGAAACAGGGCAGCACACATGTACTGATCCTATGATGGGATTATTGCAACCTAAACCTTAAACACGAAGTAAAAAAAGCCGTGAATGTTCACGGCTTTTTTCAGAATTGAAAAATTCAGGTATTAAGACAGTTGAAATGAATTAGAGATCCAACCCTTCGGAAGTTGAGGCATTATAAGCTCCTCAGGGCGATTTGGATCTTCATCCAGTTGCTTACCACCGTAAATGACATCATTGTTCTGTCCATTTTGATTTTGATACGTTAACCACGGATAGGTTTTACCAAACCCAACAGGATCTTGGGTGTAATCACAAACACCATCTGGAAAAACTTTTTGTAATCGAGTCCATTGCTCATCTGTAAAGTTAATATTGGGGTAAAGACGACGTGTGAGTGGTTGTAGTTTACATTTATTGGCGTAGGTACTAATTTGATCACCTGCTACCATTCGCGGTGTTTTATAGACCGGTACACGAAGGTTATTGCAGAACCCAGATCTTCGAATCGTTCCTAATGTGATACATGAGTCGTTAAGATTTACTTTATTGCGAGTGAGTTTCTGTGGCAGAGGTAAATTGCTTGTATCATTTTTTACGCGATCCAACCATTGGTTCATATCATCGAAACTGATTTCTAAACATTTAAGATCGCCAATCATAATGGTATCACCTCCATAAAGAAGCTGATTGTTATGATGTCCGTGTGCTTTGTCTAAACGTGCTCTAATCGCGAATGCTCGGTAAGCATCATGGAAGATCGCTGGATCTGGACCACGACAATCAATAATCGCCACTTGATCTAAATTATTGGCAACATTGATTAAACCAGTTCGATAAGCATTTTTTAAACCTTGCTCCGTGGCATATAACCGTTCGGGAATTGGATTAATATCAATATCAACTCCACCGAGGCGTTCATTTAATAAAACAAATTTTTCAGCATTGATCACACCATCAAATAAGGTTTGAAGCCCGTATTGCACACCGACATTATCAATTGGTAGGTTAGCAAACCCAATATTTCGCTGGTTTTCGACAGGACTCCAAATTTGTCTAAGCTGTTGTGTATTTGGATCAACTTCAGTTGGATTTCTGAGACCCAACAAATTTACAGCAGCCTCTTGAATTGAACAGCGTGTCCCATTCGGATTTGAGGTGGCATTGTACAGTTGTGTTTCTGATATTCCGCTACAAATTGTATTTGGTCGAGCAACATCGAATTGCGCAAGTTCACTGACATAACCATTAATCTCAGAAATATGACCTTGAATATGGTTAATTTGATGAGGGAGGAAAGAGCGGCCTTCTGCTGTTTTAAAATAATTGATCATAATATGATAATCAGCAAACTGAGACGCTGTACTCCATGCATCAGGGAAGGAGCACGTTACTAACAAACCTTGGTATACACCTGGATAAGCGTTAGCTACCCATTGAGATGCGAGCGCGCCACCTGAGCAGCCTTGTCCAATGGTGTAGTCTAAAGTGCCGTATTGTTCGATAAAACGTTCTTTGGCCATAATGATTGATTCAGCTTGAACAGCCAAATTACAGTTATGTCCACTGTTGGATAGCGCCGTAGACATGACGCCATAACCTTTGCCCAAAGCCTTAATGGTAATATCTGGCAAAATAGAAGTTGATGTCGCAACCACGGTAGGTGCAGTTGCAGACTGATAATCATTTCCGCAACTTTGCCCATGGGTTACTAACAGCTTATTATTAAATTGGGGTTGTGGATTCAGCGCAGTCCAAGGCTGATTAGGATTAAACAATACAGCAAACCGATATTCATCACGATTTTGATAGCCAACCTCCTCTCTAATGATAAATGGCACTTCTACGCCTGTATCGGTCTTAACTTTGGAAATTAGACCCGCCGAAGGTGGTTTCTCAGGATTATAGGTTTGTAAAGTTCCGACCAAATTCCGATAGTAGTAATTATATTGAACAGGTTTACGACAAAATAAATCAGTCGAGCCGTTGGTACAGGTCCATGGATTAATTTGAGGTCCAGATAAAAGAGGGCCTGTGGTACTGAAATTTTTTAAATATAAATTTTGAATTTCATTTGGTGTTTCAATTTTAAGTAGATTTTCCCCTAACTGTAATCCATCTAATAGCACTCTATTCTGAGCATTAGAAAAGCGAGATTTGATGTCCTGTCCATTTAAATGAATGCTTATATTTGAGTCATTAAAATTAATCGATGGGTCTAATTCGATTAATACATCATTATCTGTCACAAGATCGGGGCGAGTTGATAAAACAGTCACGAATTCTTTTTCAAGTTTATTCGTTGGATTGTCAGGATCAGTTGGATTGGTCGGAGTTGGCTGTGATCCATTACCACCGCCTGAATTCCCCCCAGATTCGCTGGAGCTTTTACAACCGACGAGTAAGCTGCTACTAATCGCGACGCTTAGAAGCGTATAGATCATTTGCGTTTTCATGTGATTTCCCTAATGTACAACATGGTGGATGCAATCGATCCGATGACTGCATTTCTTTTTATTTATTCACTGACATTCAGCATGGTCTATGCGTTGACATCCTCCTGTTATTTAGACAATGCGAACTCATGGGTTTAATTGTATTTATTGGCTTCACTATGAATGAAAATCGAGCTGCATTCCATGACAGAAAATTGAATAATTGTAAAATTAAGGCGAATAAATAGTTGAAATTTAATGATTTACTTTGCATTCTATGGATTTAGCATGATTTTGATTAAAAAATAATCTTAAAGCGTGGAAGGTATCAACTAGAACCATATAAATTCAAATTTTTTTGTATTCTTGCGATAAAGTTAATGTAGCATCACAGTTTTAAGCATATAAAAAAAGGAGCAAAGCCCCTTTTTTATTGAGAGATAGGATTGAATCAATTAAGCGTTAAAGCGCATAGATAAATCGATGGCTTTGACATCTTTAGTCAGTACACCCATGGAAATAAAGTCGACGCCTGAAGTAGCAACTTCACGTAAGTTGTCGATGGTAATATTACCTGATGCTTCTAATTTACAACGACCAGCTACATGCTTGACTGCCTCAATCATTTGTTGTTGGCTGAAATTGTCTAACATAACGATATCGGCACCAGCATCTAAAGCTTGGTTTAACTCATCCCAAGTTTCAACTTCGACTTCCACAGGTTTACCTGGTGCAATGGCATGTGCTTTGTCGATTGCTTGCTGAATGCCACCTGCAGCCATAATATGGTTTTCTTTAATTAAAAAAGCATCGAATAAACCTAAACGATGGTTTTGACCACCACCTACACCCACCGCATATTTTTGCGCAATACGTAAGCCTGGTAATGTTTTACGTGTATCCAGTAGTTTGGTATTTAAACCTTCTAAATGTTTCACATATTCAGCCGTTTTTGTAGCAACAGCAGAAAGGGTTTGTACAAAATTAAGTGCTGGGCGTTCAACGGTTAACAGACTGCGTGCTGAGCCTGCAAGTTTTACAAATACCTCATTGGCTTGAACTTGATCGCCATCTTGCTTTAACCAAATCACATCAACGCTTGGATCATAGGCTTTAATTAAAGCATTCACCCACGGTTGCCCTGCAAGAATCATCGTTTCGCGACTGATAATGGTTGCTGTTGCTTGTTCATCTTCAGGTGTCAGCAATGCGGTGATATCACGCTCACCAATATCCTCTTGCAATGCTTGTTGGATATTGATTTGAATTGATTGTTCAAGCAAAGATTGCGGTATGCTCATAAAATCCCTATTGTAGGCACCAGAAAAATGAGCAATATATTACCATTGCACTTAAAGTAATGGTGCTGTTTTTTTCGTCCAAAAGTAATGGTGCTGTTTTTTTCGTCCAAGTCTTTTTCAAAGATGAGCGTGGATGAATTGTCATAAGTTGCAAACACGGATTGAGATCACACATGTCGAATGTACCCAAGCTTCAAGTGGTAGATGGTTTATTACAAGGTGCAAGATTTATTGCTTCACCAAATTTTAATCAAAGACCAGACCATACTGACATTCAACTGGTGGTCATCCACAATATTAGCTTACCGCCCTCACAGTTTGGAGGAGGCTATATTGAGCAGTTTTTCCAAAATAAATTAGATTGGGATGCACATCCTTATTTTAAAACCATTGAAGGGATGCAGGTCTCAGCACATTTGTTGATTTTAAGGTCAGGCGAAATTTTACAGTTTGTTAATTTTAAAGACCGTGCTTGGCATGCAGGACGCTCTACGTACATGGCAAATCCAGAATGCAATGATTATTCGATTGGCATTGAACTCGAGGGTAGTGATGATCAAGATTTTACGGAACAACAATATCAAGCTTTAGTTGAGGTCGTGGCAACACTTCAACACGCTTATCCTAAAATTAAAAGTCATATCGCAGGGCATTCAGATATTGCACCTGGACGAAAGACCGATCCAGGACCGCATTTTCAATGGTCTTATTTTAGAGATCAATTAAAACAACGAAAAATATGATGCTTTGTCGAATGAAATAACAATTTAAAAGCGAAGTTTTATTACAATATCGTCAATCTTTTTAAGTGGTGAATATGATGGCGCTTTGGCGATCCACCTTTATTGTTAGTGCAATGACCATGTTGTCTCGTGTCATGGGACTTATTCGAGACATGGTGCTGTTAAATGTGTTCGGGGCAGGTAAAGACTTCGATACTTTTGTCGTAGCGTTTCGTATTCCCAACTTTTTTAGGCGTCTTTTTGCCGAAGGTGCATTTTCCCAAGCATTTATTCCTGTTCTCACAGAATATAAAACCACCAAACTCCATGCTGAAGTTCAGATCCTAATTAGTCGGGTATTTGGATGTTTGCTTACCGTGATGACTGCATTAACTTTGCTGTGTATGATTGTTGCACCTGCGATATTGTATGTTTATGCGCCAGGATTTCATGCCGATGCAGCCAAATTTGATTTATCAGTCGACTTATTCCGTCTCACCATTCCCTACCTGATGTTTATGTCGCTGACGGCATTTGCCAGCAGTATCTTAAACAGCTATGGCTCATTTACCACACCCGCATTTGCGCCAGTGTTGTTGAATATTGCTATGATTGCAGGGGCTTTGTGGTTATCTCCATATATGGAAACACCCATTATGGCATTGGGTTGGGCAGTGGTGTTTGCTGGCATTTTGCAATTAGCCCTACAAATTCCGGAACTGTGGCGCAAAAAACTCCTGATTCCACCCAAAGTTGATTTTAAGCACGAAGGTGTCGAGCGTATTTTAAAATTAATGTTGCCTGCACTGTTTGGGGTTTCAGTCACACAAATTAATTTGCTGCTCAATACCATTTGGGCGTCTTTTATGCAAAATGGTTCTGTGTCATGGCTTTATACTGCAGAACGGATGACCGAATTGCCTTTGGGCTTAATTGGTGTAGCCATCGGAACGGTGATTCTGCCTGCACTCTCTGCGCGTAAAGCCGAACAGGATCAAACTAAATTTAAGGCCATGTTAGATTGGGCTGCACGTGTCATCGTATTTGCTGGTATCCCAGCCAGTATCGCTTTATTTATGTTGTCTACACCGATTATTCAAGCCTTGTTCCAACACGGTGCTTTTGATGCAAGAGCGACAGAAATGACTGCTTTGGCATTACAATGTATGAGTGGTGGTGTATTGGCATTCATGTTGATTAAAGTCTTTGCTCCTGGATTTTATGCGATTCAAGATACCAAAACCCCAGTACGTGTCGGCTTAATGGCAGTTGCAGCCAATGCCATCCTTAATGTGGTTTTTATTGGTATCTTTAAATGGATGGGCTGGGAAGAACTCCATATGGCATTGGCGTTGTCATCTACAGGTTCTGCTTTAGTCAATGCAGGGATGCTATATTTCTATTTACACAAGCGTGAAATATTCCGATTCGGTCCGCATTGGAAAAAATTATTTTTCCAATTTATGGTCGGTAACGCCGTGATGATCGCAGCTTTATGGTATGGTCTAAGCTGGTATAACCCAGATGTAGCACCGTGGATGCGTGTATTTGAAGTGCTTGGTCTCTGTGTATTAGGTGTGGTTGCCTATGTAATGGGTTTATTTGCGACTGGCTTTAGACCAAGACAGTTAAAACACGGCTAATGCTTCAAACAGACTCTCAATAAAAACATAAAAAAACATCGCTTCCGCGATGTTTTTTATAAGTCATGTGAACATTAAGGCAAAACTTTTAAAAGTTCGACATCAAAGATTAAGGTGCTGTTCGGCTCTATCGCATCGCCTGAACCGATCTCACCATAGGCCAAATCAGCAGGAATAAAGAAGCGGTATTTAGCACCTTCCTTCATGAGTTGTAAGCCTTCAGTCCAACCCGGAATGACTTGACTCACTTGGAATTCCACCGCTTGATTACGTGCGATCGAACTATCGAATACCGTCCCATTGATCAAACGCCCTTCATAATGAACTTTCACTTTAGACGTCGCTTTAGGTGTTTTGCCTTGACCTTGCTGAATCACTTGATATTGCAGCCCTGTTGGTCGTGTGACAATACCTGCTTTTTTGGCATTCTCTTGTAAAAATTGCTGCCCAGATTTTAAATTTTCTGCAGCCAATTTTTGAAATTCAATCAGCTGTTTCGATTCGCTTTGCTTTTTGTATTTGGTTAAAGCCTGCGCCATTTCTTGATCGGTTAAACTCGATTTTTGACCGGTTGAGCCTTGTTTCAATCCTTCAATAAAGGCATCCAAATTAATATCTTTTAATGTATCCGCATTAGTGCGTCCCATCACATAGCCATAGCTATATCCGAGCTGATCTTTCTCAGTACTTTTATTGCTAATGTTTGCCGCAAATGAGACAGAGCTGAGGATCAGCAGACTGCTTAATATAGAGATTTTTTTCATCATTCAAATCCAAAAAAGGAGAGCTGAAGGCTCTCCTTTTGATTAATTTATTTGACTTCGATTAATTCAACATCAAAAATGAGCGTGCTGTTTGGTGGAATCGTACCAGGAACACCCTGTTCACCATAAGCCAGATTTGATGGAATATATAAGGTTGCTTTACCGCCTTCCTTCATCAATTGTAGTCCTTCGGTCCAACCAGGGATGACCTGATTCAACGGAAATTCAATCGGTTCACCACGTTCAACCGAGCTATCAAAGACTTTGCCATCAAGTAATTTACCGGTGTAATGCACTTTAACCACGGAGTTTGCAGCAGGTTGTTTGCCTGTACCTTCTTTGCTGATGAGATACTGCAAACCAGAAGCAGTTGTTTTAACATTCGGTTTTTTTGCATTCTCAGCAAGGAAGCTATTGCTTTGTGCATTGGCAGCTTTAGAGTCTTCGACTTTCTTTTCTTCTAATTCTTTTTGTAAAGCCACATAGGCAGTTTGTAGTTCTTCATCGGTATAAGCACGTTCTTTTTTAGCATGCGCTTCACGGACACCGACAATAAACGGATCAATGGCAACTTCAGGAGGAGTTTGGCTGGCAACTTCATAACCCAGTGCATAACTGATTTTATCAATCGGTTTTGCATCAGCAGTCATACTAGAAACTGTCGCAGATGTTGGATGTTGACTTGCATAATAAACAGGGACGAGCGCAGCACCGCCTAAAACGACAGCAACAGCGATGGGTAAAGCTTTACTCATGAGATTTCCAATTTTTTTCAATTATATGTGCGACATTCTAAAATCGCGGAACCAAAACAGCATAGCGTCAATTCACTTTCAGCGATATAGAATTTCAATGAAATCAACAAAATTTCACAAATATACAGTGCTTGATCGGCATAAAAAAAGCCTGAATAGATCAGGCCTTTATTCAACAATAATTAATCATTGTCCTTTGAGGCTTTATACGCATACGCATAGTTATAACCATAGCCATAACCCGCTGCATTACGTTGAATGTCATTTAAGATAAAGCCATTCACTTTCACACCGGCTTGTTCGAAACGATTGACTGTGATTTCGAGTTCTTTCATTTGTGTCTTCGCATAGCGAGCAATGACCAAATTCACACCTGCATATTGCGAAATGATAATACCGTCAGTCACCGCAAGTACAGGTGGCGTGTCAATGATCACATGATCAAACTGTGTTGAAAGCTGTTCAAGCAACTGTTTGAATTTTTCAGAACTCAACATCTCAGATGGATTGCTCGGACTCTTACCACGGGTGATCACACTTAAACCAGCGACTTCAGTGTCACGAATAATATTTTGTAGAGAGTGCTGATCTGTCATGTAATCAGTCAAACCTGGCTGTGTTTCAATATTGAAATATTTGTGTAGATAACCACGACGTAAGTCAGCATCAATAATTAAAACACGTTTGTCAGCTTGCGCTAATATCGTTGCTAAATTGGTTGAAATAAATGATTTACCCACTTCAGGTGCAGGACCCGAAATCATAATCACATTATTTCGAGCTGAACTCAGCGCAAAATGAATCGCCGTGCGCATACTGCGTAAACTTTCAATCGCAATATCATCGCTATTCTTAATGGCAAGAATTGGGATTTTCTTATGCTTTTTCAGCATCTTAATTCGGCTTTCTTGCACTGGAGAACGCGGTACCGTTGCATAAACCGGCAGATCTAATTCATTTTCAATTTGACTAGAATCTTTAATACCTGAACGCATCATATTACGTAACAGCGCCAGAAGCGTCCCGAGGAAACCGCCAAGGAAAATGGACAAAATTAAAATCTGTAATTTTTTAGGCTTAATTGGTTCAATCGGTTCTACGGCAGTATCAACAATACGAACATTACCAATTTCCCCCGCTTTCGCAATGCGAAGTTGTTGGTACGAATTGAGTAAAGCTGTATATAACTGTTGTTTGACTTCAACTTCACGGAATAACTGTAGATAGCGACGTTGCAAGTCAGGTAGTTGTTTTAATGTGCCATCTAACTCATTGATTTTTTTATTGATCGCGCCAAGTTGAGCGTTCATCTGTTGCATGATCGGATGTTCATTGGTGTATTTCGCACCCGCTTCAGCCACTTTTTGCTCAAGTTCTGCTTTTTGTGTTTCTAAGGCAACACTTTGCGTTAAATACAATTCGGATTCTTTGGTGACATCAACCGTATTAAAGCCTTGACGGAATTTGTTAAATTCACGTTCGGCGACATCCAATTGTTGTTTTAGTTCTGGGAGTTGTTCATCCAAGAATTTGAGCGTTTGCGCAGTTTCGGCAGAACGACGTTCTACATTTTGCTGACTATACGCATTTAGAATCGTATTCAGAACTTTGGTAATATGCTCTTTATCTTGACCTTGATAGTTTAATCCTAAAACACCCGTCATTTTCCCTTTTTCAGCCACTGAATAGTTGGCCAAAAGTGATTTCATTGCAGCAGGCAAAGACTGTTTGGTGATGAGATAGCGGTCATTCAATTGATCTTGTGTGCGAATCTCAACTTTCCATACGCCATCACGCGTAGAGATTTGATTGAGTTGGTTTATTGAACCTTTTAGCACCACTTCTTCGGTTTTTATATCCGTCAGGGTAAATTGTTTCTCAGTAAAATGAAGTTCTAATGCACGGTCACGAAATTTCTGAGGAACATGGAAATGTGGAATAGCAAAAGATTTTTCGTCATCGTTAAAAATCACAGATTGACGTGAATAACTGGTTGAATAGTCATGTGGTGAAAATAAACGATCAAAGAAAGAGTTTTGCGTACCGGACACTCTAAGATCTAGATTTAAATTCTCAATCACTGAACCGAGGACTAATCGAGATTTCAAGATTTCAATTTCTGCTTGAGCGGGTTGTTTCTGCTCAATCATACTTGAGAGATCGCCCAAAAGTGCAGCTGATGTACCTTTACTTTCTTCAACTTGGACCAAAGCATCAACAGAGTAGGTATCTGGTGTTGTACGCAAGTAGAGTAGGGCACAGACCAGACTCAAAATCACACACAAGGCAATCAGTTTCCATTGTGCGATTAATGAAAAAAATAATTCTTTTAAATCAATTGTATCTTCGGTATTCGCGGTTTGACTCATAATCTTTATTCAAAATATTAAAGGTGTTTTTTCCAATCAGCGATACAATCCTGAATCAACTGACAGGTGTCATTAAAGAATGCTTGATCGTGTTGGTAAGGATCCGCAATATTTTTTTCACGCCAGTGCCCCAAGCGAAAGGTTTTTCCTTTTGCGTATGGCCATGTTTGTTCGATATGCTTCTGTTGGTTCTGGCTCATGACAAGAATCAAATCCGCATTTTTGACCAATTCAGCATTCAGTTTGCGCGCCACATGATCTTGCATATTTATACCGAAATTTTGCATACATTGTAATGCTTTATCATCTGCAGGATGACCAACTAGACCAGAAATCCCAGCAGAGTGAATTTTTCGATTTGGGTATGCATCTTTTAGGAAATATTCTGCCATGGGGCTTCGACAGATATTTCCAATACATACCACTAAAATATTTTGAAAATTCATCAATTCCCCAAACGATCTAAATTATATAATGCATTTGAGAAAGGAATAACCTGGTTGACCACACGTTGCCAGCGCGTTAGACCCGTTGCATCGACATAGACAATATCATTACTTTGCATTTTAAACTGATTGGCGAGACCAAAATTGGCAATGCTAGACAGATCCATATGGAATATTTCAGTCATTGGAGAGTCAGCTTGACTTCTGACGACGTAAATTTTACTACTGCTTGCTGACAATGGATTCAGGCCTAAGCTCTCCCCAATCACATCACTCAAAGTCATGCCTTGATCACGCATCGGTAGGGACTGGTTTTTACCTGACTCACCCATGACATAGATTTTTTGGTTTTCGCGAGAGTTGACATAAATCGTATCGTTAGCTTGCACCAAAAGATTGTGTAGCGAAAACCCTGCTTTCTCAAGTTCAATCGAATTTAAATTATAAGTTTGACCATTTCGAACGAGGCTAATCGATGTATTCGCACCAAATTGTGTGTTGACGCCACCAGCTAAGCCAAGCGCCGTATAGATACTGGTGGGTTGATCATTTAGTGTATATTGACCACCTTTCATGACATTGCCCTGTACTGAATAACGTTGACCTTGGTAAGACAAAACTCGAGCGATGACATCAGGTGTTTTTAAATAACGGGCAAGTAACTGACGAAGTTCTTGATTCACTTGATCTAAACTTTTGCCAGCCGCTTTATAACGTCCAATAATCGGAAATTGAATATACCCACGAGAGTCGATTTGATAGCCATTGGATTTAATGGCTTCTTCATTATTAATGGTATTGGTGGGCGGTGTAATTTCTGGATATGCCCATAGATAAATGGATAATACGTCACCAGCACTGAGTAGATATTGTTTTTGATTTTGTAGAAACAAATGTCCCAAATCTTGGTGAACATTGACTTGTGCAGGTTGAACAGCAAAAAGGGACTCTTGAGTGAGTTTGATGACATTGACTTGAGTGCCCAAATCCGTCTGAAAAACACCTTCTTCAGGTAAGTCATAGGTTTGAAGACCTGAGGTAACAGCACATCCTGTAAAGCTTAAACTTAATGCCAACAGCAAACTATAACGATAGTGACTCACTCGTATTCCTATATTGTATACATTTATGATTATTCAAAAATTAATCTTAACTTAACTATATAAAGTTAAGCGACATTTTATACCAATTAAAACAATAAATATATCTTACCCAAGCTATCTTTATGTTTTAAATGCAGAAAGTATAACTTCTCTGACTTAAAGGAGTTTAATAAGAGTAATTTTTATCAAACTATTAATGATGTAGAATATCCATTTTAGAGCATATATAAGGCTTCAGAGATGTATGATCTCTATAATCTAAAAATTGCCATTATCGGATTGGGTTACGTCGGTTTACCGCTCGCTGTTGAGTTTGGTAAAAAAGTTCCTGTCGTGGGCTTTGATATCCATCAAAAACGCATTGATGAGTTGCGTAAGGGGCATGACTATACATTAGAGGTTTCATCAGAAGAGTTAGCGCAGTCTACGCAGTTGATTTATAGTGCGAATTTAGAAGATCTAAAAGACTGTAATTTATATATTGTCACAGTGCCCACACCAATTGATGAATATAAACAGCCAGATCTTATCCCACTTGTTAAAGCATCGCAAAGTATTGGGCAAGTTCTGAAAAAAGGCGATGTGGTGGTCTATGAATCTACGGTATACCCAGGTGCGACAGAAGAAATCTGTATTCCTGAACTAGAAAAAGCATCAGGTCTTAAATTTAACCAAGACTTCTTTGCAGGTTATAGTCCTGAGCGTATTAACCCAGGTGATAAATTGCACCGTGTCACCAATATTTTAAAAATCACTTCAGGTTCAACGCCAGAAGTCGCTGAATTTGTCGATGAAGTTTATAACTTGATTATTGAAGCTGGTACCCATAAAGCAGCGAGTATCAAAGTCGCTGAAGCAGCTAAAGTGATTGAAAACACCCAACGTGACGTGAACATCGCGCTGATCAATGAGCTTGCAGTGATCTTTAATAAAATGGGCATTGATACCGAAGCGGTGCTGCAAGCGGCTGGCACGAAATGGAATTTCTTACCTTTCCGTCCGGGTCTAGTGGGTGGTCACTGTATCGGTGTGGATCCGTACTATTTAACCCATAAAGCCCAAGCGATTGGCTATCATCCTGAAATTATTTTGGCAGGTCGTCGTCTCAACGATGGCATGGGTGCGTATGTGGTGACTCAGCTTGTGAAAGCCATGCTAAAAAAACGCATTCAGGTGGAAGATGCCAAAGTCCTGATTTTGGGTCTCAGCTTTAAAGAAAACTGCCCCGATATTCGCAATACCCGCATCATTGATATCGTGAATGAACTCAAAGAATATCATATTGATGCCGATGTCTATGACCCATGGATTGATGCTCAAGAAGCTAAGCATGAATATGGCATTCAGCCAATTTCGACTTTAGAAAATGGCAAATATGATGCCGTGATTTTAGCGGTGGCACATGATCAGTTTAAAGCGATGGGTGCAGATGCTATCCGTGCTTTGGGTAAATCTGAACATGTATTGTATGACTTGAAATATGTGTTATCTCAAGCCGAATCTGATTTGCGTTTGTAAGAGGACATATTTTTCATGAATCAATATCAACAGGTATGTGAGCAACTGAAAGTACAGCCAAAAACATGGCTGGTGACAGGCGTTGCAGGTTTTATCGGCTCAAACCTTTTAGAAACTTTACTCAAGCTTGATCAAACTGTGGTGGGTTTAGATAACTTTGCTACAGGTCATCAGTATAATTTAGATGAAGTGCAAGCATCTGTGACCACAGAGCAGTGGGCGAAATTCAGCTTTATTGAAGGTGACATCCGTCAATTTGCCGATTGTCAAAAAGCCTGTGCCGGTGTGGATTATGTTTTGCATCAAGCGGCTCTGGGTTCAGTACCACGTTCAATTGCAGACCCGATCACCACCAATGAAACCAATATCAGTGGTTTCCTCAATATGCTGACTGCGGCACGTGATGCCGCTGTTGCAAGCTTTACTTATGCGGCAAGTAGCTCAACCTATGGCGATCATCCTGCATTGCCAAAAGTCGAAGAAAATATTGGCAATCCATTGTCACCTTATGCGGTGACTAAATATGTGAATGAGCTGTATGCCGATGTATTTGCTCGGAGCTACGGCTTTAAAGCCATTGGTTTACGTTACTTCAACGTGTTTGGTAAACGCCAAGATCCAAACGGTGCTTATGCGGCAGTGATTCCAAAATGGACGGCATCGATGATTGATGGTGAAGATGTCTTCATCAATGGCGATGGTGAAACCAGTCGTGATTTCTGTTTTATCGACAATACAGTACAAGCCAATATTTTGGCAGCAACTGCATCCGATGAGGCGAAAAATCAGGTCTATAACGTGGCTGTGGGTGATCGTACTACGCTCAATGACTTGTACCGTGCGATTCAATTAGCACTTGCGGAAAATGATGTGCATTTTGAACGTGATCCGGTGTACCGTGATTTCCGTGCTGGTGATGTCCGTCATTCACAAGCGAGTATTGCCAAAATTCAGCAATATTTGGGCTATGCACCTGAATTTAAAATTGCCGAAGGCATTCAACTGGCGATGCGTTGGTACGTCAATAACTTAAAATGATCTTGAGCAGATGATTGCGAAACTATTCGCAAAGTATCAGTCGATTGGGCTGATCACCTTAAGTTTATTGGCAGGTGCGATAATGACATTTATCGCACTTCCTCTTTTAACGCGCCTATATTCTGTTGCGGACTTTGGTACATACGGCATTGCTTTAGCGATTGTTAGTGTTTTATCCACGGTGGCGAATTTACGTCTGGATCAAGCTTTATTGGTCGCTGAGGAACAGGATAAAAAAAGCCTGATTTTTGAAGGGGCGGTGTTCTCAACGGTCATTGCCATTATCAGTGGCATTGTCATTAGTTTTATTTTAAATGTTGAAATGGCCGGGGCTGTCGCGACTGGTGTGCTTGCCAATACCCTGATTCAAAGTATGTATAACTATCAATTTTCCGCACACAAAGAATATTTCTGTGCAGGTTTAAATATTTTCCGCAGTGCGATTGTGGTGGCGGTGCAACTGTCTTTACCGCTTGTGATGCAAATTAGTTTAGTAAATAGTTATAACATCAGCTCGATCATTATGATTGTGGCGGTGCTAATATATCTGTTGAAACATCAACTGTATCAAATCAGTTGGCAGACATTTAAAAATTATAAAGATTTTATATATGCTAGTACGCCACATGCGTTGTTAAATAGTTTCTCGCATAATTTACCCTACTATGTGTTGTCGCATTTTGTCGGTGTGCAGGCGATGGGTTTTTATGCCATTGTCGAGCGGACTTTACGTGTGCCGATCAATCTGATTTCGCAAACCTTGCGTCAGTTCTTTATTCTCAAATTTAAAACCACAGAATCCAATCAAAGTGCTTTAAAGGCGAGTGTACTGCTCAGTCTGGTTTCACTACCTTTATTTGCCATTTTCTTTATCTTGCCTGAATCTCTATATTTATGGGTTTTTGGCAGTGCATGGGTCGGGATCTCAAGCTATTTCCAAATTTTAGCCTTGGGCTATTGGGCGATTTTCTGTAATCCACCTAGCTCGGCTTTTTTAATTGCTAAGCGCAACAGCCAAGTTTTATTTAAACTGCAAATCGTTGAACTGATTATCAAGTTCGCATTATTTGTAGGCTTATATGTTTTATTTGACGATAAAATTTATATGCTGTTAGCGGTGCCTGTGGCACTGATTATCTATAACTTTGCCATTTTATATGTGGTGTGGAGAAGCAAAAACTGATGTTTTTTAAATTCTTAAAACTGATGAATTGGTTCACTGCACAATGTCGTCAGCAATTTTATAACGTGGCGTTTGGCACGAAGTTTCGCTATTTCGGCAAGGGCTGTACGGTTGATATCAGTGGAACAGTGAAGATCGGCAACAATGTTTATATTGGCGATCATGTCAGTCTCATTGTTGAAAATGGTGCAGTGCTTGAGATTGCCGACAATAGCTTTATTGGTGAAAACTGCTATATCAAATGCTTTGGTGGCAAAGTCATGATTGGCAAAGATGTCAGCATCAATTCTAAGTCCTATATCAATGGCTGTGGCGGTGTGACCATTGGCGATAACACCCGTATTGGCACGCAAAGTATTATAATTGCCAGTAATCATAAATTTGGTGAGCCTGATCTTTTGGTCAAAGATGCGATTACCAAACTCGGTGTCAGCCTTGGTGAAAATATTTGGCTAGGCGCGCGCGTGACCGTTTTAGATGGTGTCACCATTCCAAGCAACAGCGTCATTGGTGCCTGTAGTTTAGTGTCTAAACCATTGGATGATGCTGGGGTTTATGTCGGTAGCCCCGTCAAGAAAATCAAAGCGCTTTAAGGCAAGCTTCATGTGTCTTTGACACGCATATCTTCAAGTGCATTTTCAGCGTAAAATATTCAGAGATTTTTCCCTCTTGTGAAACCTGACATAGGTCATGTATATGGCATTTATTGTTTCTGCTTTTCGACAGCTGTTTGATTTGGCTTATTTTATGGCCAAAGGCAGTGTGGCATATGCACGTAAAAAAGGGGTCAAAGTGGGTGAAAACTGCCGAATTTATATTAAAAATTGGGGCTCAGAACCGTTTTTAGTCTCCATCGGTGATCATGTCACGGTCACTTCAGGCGTGAAGTTTATTACCCATGATGGCAGTACCTGTTTGGTCAAAGATGCTCAAGGTAAACGCTATCAACGTTTTGCTCCGATTCAGGTCGGCTCACACGTGTTTATTGGCGTGAATAGTATTATTATGCCGGGCGTGAGCATTGGCTCCAATGTGGTGATTGGCGCAGGTTCGGTGGTGACCAAAGATATTCCTGACAATAGCGTCGCCATTGGCGTGCCGGCCAAAGTGGTGTCGAGCTTTGCTGATTATCAAGCCAAAATTCAAAGCACTTGTGCCAGTGACAGTGAACTCGTTGGCATTATTGATTACCGCGCACGTGTTGAACGTGCCATGGTGATTCAAGCCTCAAAACTCTCAGATTAATACGTTCCCATTTCATGTTATTTAGGTCATATTATGTTGAATAAAGTCATGTTCTTTTTGCCAAGCTTAGGTGGTGGCGGTGCAGAACGTACAGTCATTCAACTCGCCAATAGTTTTGCTGAACAAGGGCTGAGGATCCATTTGGGTGTGTGTGATCTAAATGGTGAAAAAGGGAAGCTGTTGCCTGAAGTGAGCCCTAAAATTGAATTGGTGAATTTCAATTGTGGTCGGGTGATAAATAGCATCACTGCATTAAAAATCAAAATGAAAACCGAGCATTACGATTGCTTAGTGGCCACCCAAACCCATACCAATATTGTCGCCGGCATTGCCAAGAAGTTAGGAGGCGTCAAGACACGGTTGATCTTTCGTGAAGTGTCGACGCCGTCAAAAAATATAAAGTTGCAAGGCATCGCCAAATTTGTACTGAAAACCTTGGTGAATCGGACGTATCCGATGGCACAGCAAGTGGTCTGTGTCTCTAAAGGTGTCGAAACTGATTTTCGTGAATATTACAGCTATAAGAAAAATAACATCAACACCATTTATAATCCTGTTTTAGATGATGCTTATTTCGAAAAGCTCAAAGCACCTGTGACACATCATTTTTTTAATAACAGTAATCAAGTCATTCTGGCCGTTGGGCGTTTGACTGAAGCTAAGAACTTTGGCTTCCTGATTCGTTCCTTTAAAGCTTTACATGATCAGCATGCCGATACACGTCTGATTATTTTAGGTGAAGGTGGGCTACGTGGCGAGTTTGAAGCCTTGGTGGCTGAGTTAGGCTTAAATGATGTCGTAGATTTACCCGGTTTTGATGCCAATCCCTATGCTTATTTTAAATATTCATCGTTGTTTGTTTTGAGTTCAAATTGGGAAGGTTTGCCGGGCGTTTTGATTCAAGCCTTGGCATCCAAAGTCAAAGTGGTCAGTACGGATTGTCCAAGTGGTCCGATGGAAATTTTAGACCACGCCAAGTTTGGCTTATTGGTCGAATGTAATGATCAAACAGGTCTAACCCAAGCGATGCAAAAAGCGATTTTTGCGGAGTATGTACACTATTCTGATGTCGACTTTGATACACATATTCAGCAGTTCCATAAACAAACCGTGTTGAAGCAGTATTTGCGCATGATGGAGTCTGCATGATGAGCAAGCCATTAATGGTACATGTCATCACTAACTTTGCAGGCGTGGGCGGTGCTGAGATGATGTTGGCACGTCTGATTCAATATACGGAAGATCAGTATCAGCATGTCATTATTGCTTTAATGAAAACGTCCAAGGTCTATCAAAGCACTTTAGATCGTTGTCAGTCATATTATGCGCTCGGTTGGAATGGTTTAAATACCTTAGGTACGATTCAAAAATTACGTGGACTACTCAAACAATTACAACCCGAAACTGTGCAATGCTGGATGTATCATGCCAATGCATTGACCAGTCTCAGTGTCATCGGTTTAGCTGAAAAACCGAATATCGTGTGGGGGATTCATCATTCGCTTGCATCGCCTAAAGATGAGTCGATCAGCACCAAAATTGCGTTGGGTTTGAGTAAAGTTTTATCTAAACAACCGACTGCTATTGTTTATTGTGCGCATTCATCCAAACAGCAACATACAGATTTTGGCTTTAAAAATCCTCACCAGCATGTGATTCCTAACGGGGTGTTTTTGGATAAATTTCAGCCGAATTTAAAGTTAAATCAGCCGATCGTGATTGGTTTTGCAGGGACTTATCGACATGCTAAAGGTTATTCCTATCTGTTTGAATGCATGAGCTTACTGAAAGATGAAAATATCATTTTTAAAATTGCAGGGAGCGGTGCAAGTTTAGACAATCCTGAAATCAAAGCCTTATTTGAACAGTATCAATTAGATGCCGAAAAAGTGTATCTATTAGATCAAATTTCAGATATGCCTGCCTTTTATCAATCGATAGATGCTTTTCTGATGACCTCAATCACCGAAGGTTTTCCGAATGTATTGGTCGAAGCCATGGCATCAGGTTTGCCATGTATCAGTACCGATGTTGGCGATGCTAAATATATTGTGCAGGATTTAGGTAGTATTGTTCCGCCACGTAATGCCCAAGCTTTGGCAGAGGCAATTTTACAATATGCCCAAAAAACAGAAGCAGAAAAACAAGTCTTAAAACAAGCAACGCGTAAACGGGTCGAGCAAAATTTCAGTATTGCAACCGTCAGCCGTCAATATATGCAGGTGTGGAGCCAACAGGCATGAAATTTTTAATGATCAGTAGTTTTCTGCCGTCGGTGCTGAATTTTCGTGGCAAATTATTAGAAGCCATTGCTGCCCACGGCTATAAAATTCACATCATGGCACCTGAGTTTGCAAGCTTTCCTGAAGAACAGCGAAAACTGCAAGCGCTTGGCTATCACTTGCATGAAATTCCGATGCAACGCACTGGGACCAATCCACTGGCGGATTTAAAACTCCTCAAAAACCTGTATCAGCAAATTCGTCATATTCAGCCTGATTATGTATTGTCGTATACCATTAAACCGGTGATTTACGGCACGCTCGCATCATGGCTTGCCAAAGTCCCGCATCGTTTTGCGTTAATTACCGGTCTTGGTTATGCCTTTCAAAATGTGGAATCGGGCAAGCGCAGTCTGTTCCAAAAAATGGTGCATGGCTTATATGCCCAAGCCTTAAAACATAGCGACAAAGTCTTTTTCCAAAATCCTGATGATTTACAACTGTTCCAAGACATGCACTTGCTCGAAGCCAATAAACCCACTGTGGTGGTGAATGGGTCAGGCGTAAATGTGCAAGATTTTGATGTCATGCCATTACCGAAAAATGCACAGGGGCAGGTCAAAGCATCCTTCTTACTGATTGCTCGTTTATTGGGTGACAAAGGCGTACGTGAATATGCTGAATCGGCACGCATCATCAAAGAAAAGCATCCTGAAGCAGAATTTCATTTGGTCGGTTGGATTGACGATAATCCATCTGCGATTGCTCAAGCAGAACTCGATGAGTGGATCGCTGAAGGTCTCCTAAAATATTGGGGTAAACTCAGTGATGTGCGTCCTGTGATTGCGGAAAGCTCGGTCTATGTATTGCCCTCCTATCGTGAAGGTACACCTCGTACCGTATTAGAAGCCATGGCAATGGGGCGCGCAATCATTACCACCGATGCGCCAGGTTGTCGTGAAACGGTATCACACGGTATCAATGGCTATTTGGTCGGGGTAAAATCAGTCAATGATCTGGTACACAGCATGCAATATTTTATTGAAGATCCAAAACTCATTGAGCTCATGGGTCAACGTTCACGTGAAATTGCCCTGAATAAATATGATGTGCATCAAGTGAATGCCCACATGCTCCGTGAAATGGGAATCATCGATATCAATTTAGAGTCTGGCGCATGTTGATTAAATACATCAAAAGCGATTTATATCGTTATACGGGAAAAGTCAGTTTTAAATTGTTTGTTAAAAACTACCTATTTAATCGCGGCTTTAATTTTTCATTTTGGTTACGGATTGCCAGTTCAAAAACGTTTTTAGCAAAACTTGCTTATCCCATTTATTATTATAAAAGAAAGCAATATGGGATCGATATTCATACCACGACCAAAATTGGCTATGGCTTATATATTGGGCATGGTGGACCTTTAGTCATTAATCCCACAGCAGAGCTTGGGCATAACGTCAATTTATCTCAATTCACAACGATTGGTGCTAATGGTGGTCGTCGAGCGGCCAAAATTGGTAATAATGTTTATATTGGACCTCATGTCTGTATCGTGGAATCAATCACAATTGGTGATAATGCCACGATTGGCGCAGGCAGTGTGGTGACTAAAGATATTCCTGAAAATGCCACGGCTGTGGGAAATTATGCCAAAGTGATTCACATGAATAATGCAGGTCAATCTGTAAATAGACGTTGGACAGATCTTGACTAAGGGGCAGAGGAATTCAATGTTAAAACGTATTATTGATATCACGATTGCATCGACCGCTTTAATTCTGCTGTCGCCTGTGTATTTGATCGTGGCACATAAGGTGAAAAAGAATTTGGGTTCTCCGGTGCTGTTTCGTCAGGTGCGCCCGGGCTTAAATGGCAAGCCCTTTGAAATGATCAAGTTCCGCACCATGAAAGATGCGCTTGATCTTGATGGCAATCCATTACCCGACAGTGAGCGTCTCACACCGTTTGGGAAAATGCTTCGTGCAACCAGCTTGGATGAAATGCCTGAACTATGGAATGTGATTAAAGGCGATATGAGTATTGTCGGTCCACGTCCATTACTCATGGAATATCTACCTTTATATAACACTGATCAAGCCAAACGCCATAATGTGCGTCCGGGCATCACGGGTTATGCGCAAGTAAATGGTCGCAATGCCATTTCATGGGAAAAAAAATTCGAACTCGATACATGGTATGTTGAACATCAGTCACTGTGGCTCGATTTCAAAATCATGCTGAAAACCGTGAAAAAAGTCATTGCCAAGGATGATATCAGTGCCGAAGGAGAAGCGACCATGACGAAATTTACCGGCACACCGGAACAAAAATAATGACAGCACTCTATGCAATTTATGGCGCTTCAGGTTGTGGGCGTAGTTTAATGCCTGTCGCTCGGCAGCAATTGGCGCGTGAACAAGATCAATCTGAAATTGTCTTTATTGATGATGCTTTGACAGAGATTGGTGTCGTGAATGGTCATCGTGCCATGAACTATCAAGCTTTTTTAAATGAATCACCATCAAAAAAGTACGTACAAATTGCGATAGCCAATAGTCGTGTACGCGAAAAAATCGCCCAGCGTTTAGAAGCCGATGGGATTCAGCTTTGGTCAATCTCTGCCGATAACGTCATTTTCATGGATGAAGTGCAAATCGCGGAAGGTTCAGCCTTAAGCCCGTTTGTCACCATTACCTCCAATATTAAAATCGGCAAATGCTTCCATGCCAATTTATATAGCTATGTGGAGCATGATTGCGTGATTGGGGATTTCGTTACCTTTGCGCCAGGCGTAAAATGTAACGGTAATATTCATATTCATGACCATGCCTATATTGGCGCAGGTGCCATGATTAAGCAGGGCACTCCTGATCAGCCTTTGGTGATTGGCAAAGGTACGATTGTCGGCATGGGCGCCGTGGTCACCAAAAGTGTGCCGGCAGGTGCAACAGTGGTGGGTAATCCGGCGCGGATTGTCAGCACGTCACAGCAATAAGTTTTAGGAAAATTCCATGTTAAACAGTGCATTTGCGCCTTGGCCAAGCTTTACCCAAGCAGAAGCCGATGCGGTATCAAAAGTTCTTTTGTCCAATAAAGTCAATTATTGGACAGGTCAGGAATGCCGTGAATTTGAAAAGGAATTTGCACAGTTTGTTGGAACAAAACATGCTGTTGCCGTAGCGAATGGTACCGTGGCACTGGATTTAGCCCTCAAAGCTTTAGGTGTAGGTGAGGGGGATGATGTGATTGTCACTTCACGTACCTTTTTAGCGTCTGCAAGCTCGATTGTGACCGCAGGTGCCAATCCAATTTTTGCTGATGTTGAACTCGATTCGCAAAACATCTCACGTCGTACTATTGAAGCAGTGATTACCCCGAATACCAAAGCCATTATTTGTGTGCATTTGGCAGGTTGGATGTGTGATATGGATCCGATCATGCAACTCGCTGAGGAAAAAGGCATCTTCGTGATTGAAGACTGTGCCCAAGCGCATGGTGCGATGTATAAAGGCAAATCCGCAGGTTCAATCGGTCATATTGGCGCGTGGTCATTCTGCCAAGATAAGATTATGACCACTGGTGGTGAAGGTGGTATGGTCACCACCCATGATGAACATCTTTGGAAAACAATGTGGTCGTACAAAGATCATGGCAAAAACTTCGATAGCGTCTATAACAAACAACATCCACCGGGTTTCCGTTGGTTGCACGACTCCTTTGGCACCAACTGGCGCATGATGGAAATGCAAGCGGTGATTGGTCGTTTGCAACTCAAACAAATGCCTGAATGGACAGCAAAACGCAATGCCAATATGGCACTTATCCAAGCTGTATTTGAACATAGTCCTTATTTTACAGTCGCTCAACCATCGTTAGATTATGTACATGCAGCCTATAAATGTTATGTACAGGTCAATGTCGATGCTTTGCCTGAAGCTTGGTCACGTGATCGCATTATGGCGGAAATCAGTGCGCAAGCGGTGCCATGTTTTAGTGGCTCATGTTCAGAAGTCTATTTAGAAAAAGCCTTTGATGGAACGCCGTGGCGTCCTGCAACACGTTTAGCCAATGCGAAAGCTTTAGGTGAAAGCAGTCTGATGTTCTTGGTACATCCAACCTTATCTGAACAAAGCCTGCAAAAAACCGTAGATGCGATTCAAAGCGTGATTGCCAAGATTCAAGCCTAAAAAAGCGTATAATCACAGCGTGCTTTTTCAGCCCACATAACTGAGTCTCAATGAAAGATTTTATTCGTTCCATTGCATCTTTACCGCGTCGCCAAAAACAAGTGGTTTTGGTGACCGTGGACATGTGCATGTTGCCACTGATGATGTGGCTGGCTTATGCCATTCGTTTGGCACGTCCAAATGTGACTGTGATGCAAGGGCTTGAGGCTTGGTATATCTATGTGGCGATCGCAGGTGTACTGATTTTCGCCTTGCTCGGGATCTACCGTGCGATTGTACGGTCATTTAACGAAGATTATTTACTGCGTATTTCGATTGGGACATTTATTCAAATTGTGGCGTTGTATGCCATTAAAAAATTAGATGTGGCCTTTATCCCAATGAGTATTCCACTCATGTATGGCTTTATGCTGTTTTCCTACATGTGGTGGAGTCGCGCGGTGATTCGTTACGCGACCCTTAAAACTTTTGCCAAAAAACAAACCCGTAAACGTGTGGCGATTTATGGTGCAGGTTTAGCAGGACAGCAGATTGCGGCCGCTTTAAACCGTTCTGATGATTATCTACCTGTGTGTTTTATTGATGATAAAAAATCACTGAAAGGTCAGTCTTTAAGTGGCTTAAAGATTTATTCACCGAAAAAAGCACAGAAGAAACTCGGTAAATTTGGCATTGAAGAAGTGTTACTGGCCATGCCATCGGTGGGGCGTGCCCGTAAAAAGGAAATTATTGAATCTTTTGAAGCCACTGATGTCAAAATCATGGAATTGCCAGGAGTCACTCAACTAGTCGATGGCAAAGTTAAAGTGTCTGATATCCGTGAAGTGGATATTATTGATTTACTCGGTCGTGATCCTGTACCACCGAAGCCTGAATTACTAGAGAAGAATATTAAAGGTAAAGTCGTGATGGTGACTGGGGCAGGGGGGTCGATTGGTTCTGAACTGTGCCGTCAGATCGTCAAGTATCAGCCCAAACAGTTGATCCTATTTGAAATGACCGAATTTGCTTTATATAGCATAGATCGTGAATTACAAACTTCAGATGTTCATATTATTCCTGTTTTAGGTTCGGTAACCAATCAGTCTAAACTGGAACGCATTTTGCAGCAGTATAGTGTACAAACGGTCTATCACGCGGCAGCCTATAAGCATGTGCCTCTGGTAGAAGCAAATCCGTTTGAAGGTATTTACAATACTTCGATTGGCACACAGCGCAGTGTGGATGCTGCGGTGAACCAAGGTGTGGAGACGTTTGTCCTAATTTCAACCGATAAAGCAGTACGTCCGACCAATGTGATGGGTGCCTCAAAACGTATGGCTGAGTTGTATTGTCAGGGTTTGGCATCTACTCATCCAAAAACTCAAATCAGTATTGTGCGTTTTGGTAATGTACTCGGGTCATCAGGTTCGGTTGTTCCTCTGTTTAAAAAGCAAATTGCCGAAGGCGGTCCTGTGACGGTGACTCATCCTGAGGTCACTCGCTACTTTATGACTATTCCAGAAGCTGCACAGTTGGTGATTCAAGCAGGTGCAATGGGAACGGGTGGGGATATATTTTTATTAGATATGGGTGAATCAGTAAAGATTGTTGACCTAGCTCGACAAATGATTCGTTTAAGTGGTTTCCGTCCTATCGATGAAAATGGGGTAGGGGATATTGAGATTCAGTTTACAGGTTTACGTCCTGGTGAAAAACTGTATGAAGAGTTATTGATAGATCAGGACGGTGTTGAAAAAACAGGGCATGAGCGGATTTTAAAGTGTTTTGAGAAATTTTATAAACATGCTGAAATATCGAATGTTTATAATCAATTTAATGAAATCATGAGGGATGAAAATAAAGCTCAATTTATGAGGATATTACGAACTTATGTAGATGGATTTGTACATTCATAATATTAAAAAACAACACTAAAACATGGGTTTTGTCAAAAAACAAAGACAACAAAGATGGTTTTTACTATAATGTGTGGAAATCTGTAAGTGAACTCTTACTAATTATATAAGTAGATGAAATAAGCCATTAATAGGATTAGAAGTCTGAAATGCAAGTTTTTTCTAAAAATATATTTTCTAATTCCCTATGGATGATGCTTGAAAAAGTGATTTCCATTTTTGGTTTAATTTTTGTGAATGCATTGATGGCGAAATATATAGGGCCTGAAAATTTTGGTAAATTAGCTTTTACCACTTCTATTTTTTTATTTGTACAGACCTTGGCATGGTTTGGTGCTCAAAATATTCTATTTAAAAGATTTAGCCAAAATGCTCAATCTGGATTAAAGCTAGCTATATCCACTCAAAAAATGCGACAATTTTTGTGTATGTTAGTTTCTGCGATCGCTCTGGTATATTTATGGCTGTATACAGATCCGCTCACCTTTATATTTGGAATAGGCAATTTTATAGCAAGCTATTTTATAGTGAGTGATTTTTACACAACTTATAATAATAGTCAGTTAATTTCCTATGTAAACGCCATTTCAAACACCATTGGTTTAGCTGTAGCTTTAATTTTAAGATTTTTGCTTGTTTATTTTGAAGCAGAACCTTACACCATAGTCTATCCTATTATTATCATTGCATTGATTCCATATTTACTAAGAAAAATTTATTACCATCAAAAAAACAAGAAAATTTATGTCACGCATACGAAAAAATATAATAAGTATTTATTTTTAACAGGTAGTAGTTTAGTTTTTTCAACATTATCTATTGTGTTTTATACACAAATTTCAAATATATTTTTGGCGAAGTTTGTTTCCTTTTCAGAATTAGCTATTTATAACGTGGCACTAACTTTAGGTGGGGCTTGGGGCTTTGTAAACTTAGCTTTAATTACAAGTTTTTTTTCCAAAATTTATGAAGAAAAGCAATTTGAGGCTCAACAGAAGATTTTAAAGCAATTACATATCATTGTTCTTCTAATTTCAGGTTGTGCACTCTTAGGTATGTTGTGGTTAGGTGAGTGGGTTGTAATATGGCTATATGGGGCTGAATATAGAGCATCTTCGGATTTACTTCCTTATATCGTTATTGGTAATGCATTATCAGCACTAGGTACAATTAGCTATCGTTATATGATTGTATTTAATGCTTATAAATATTTAGCTATAAAAATGTCTATTATGGCTATTTTGAGTGCATTAATGTCATATTTTTTAATTTTTCAATATGGTGTTTTGGGCGCAGCAATTTGTTTTGTAATTGTTGAATTTATTTCTTTAACAATAGCGAATTATTTTTTTAAAAATGCAGGGATTTTAAAAATGCATGCAAATATTCTATCGGGTAAGTTATTCAAATGAAATATCTCAGATTTTTATCATTAATCTCTTCAAAATTACATGCAAAAATTCTTTTTTTATTTATTTTTAAGAGATGGTTGTTTTTATCAAAGAGTAAAGTTAAAACATTGAATGAAAAAATTCAATGGCTTAAGTTTAATGAATACCATAAAAAAATATATACTAAATGTGCAGATAAATATTTGGTTAGAGAGTATGTTGCTGAAAAAGGTTGTTCAGAAATTCTAAATCCTTTGATAGCTAATTATAATAATTTTGAAGAAATTGACTTTGATAAATTGCCTGAGAAATTCGCATTAAAATGTAATCACGGTGCAGGCTTTAACATTATTGTTGAAGATAAAAATCAATTAGATCGAAAAAATATTAAGTTAAAACTTGATAACTGGATGAAAACTGATTTTTCATTGTTTAGTGCAGAGCCACATTATAAAAAAATTCCTAGAAAAATTATTTGCGAGGAGTTCTTAGTTAATGAATTTGGGCAATTTCCAGATGACTACAAGTTTTACTGTTTTGATGGAGTACCAAAATATGTAATGCTTTGTCAAGGCCGTAAAAATGCTGAAACTAAATTTTATTACTTTGATATGGATTGGAATTTGGCTCCTTTAAGTAAGGACTCTTTAGATGCAATTAATCAAAACATAAAAATAGAAAAACCAATTGCGTTTGATGAGATGAAAAAATATGCATATAAGCTTTCATCAGACTTTAAATTCGTAAGAACTGATTTTTATCATGTAAATGGAAAGGTGATTTTTGGCGAGTTAACTTTCACTCCTTCTGCTGGATTAGATCGAGATAGGTTGGAAACAACAGATTTACTTTTAGGTGATTTATTAAATTTAGGTTAATGGAATATTTATGAATATTTTGATTATAGGTTCAGGGAATTGTGGTATTACATACGCTGCAGATTTAACATTGAAAGGTCATAAAGTTTCTTTGCTTAAAAGCTCATCTAGAGATTTCGATGTTAAAACAAAATATATTATTGAAAATAATAATACTTTATTATTTAAAGATGGCGGTAAGTCAAAAAAAGTAAAAATATCTAAAATCACTAATTCATATGATGAAGCATTTTTGGAAGAAAGAGATATTATTATTATATGTTCTCAAACAAATTATCATGAGGAAATAGTAAAAAAAATAAAACCTTATATTGTTAATACTGATGTGGTTTATATCCAACCTGGATATGCATCTACTGCATATTTTATAAAAAATAATATACAATGTACAATTGTAGAAGCGCAAAGTTCACCAATTGATTGTCGTGTTACAAGTAATGGTGAAGCTGAAGTATTGTTTAAAAATGTTAGAAATCCTATAGGCATCTATCCAAAACAAAATTTAGATACTGCTAAAATAAAACTTGATCAATTGAATTTTAATTTTGTTTATCTCAAAAATATTTTTGAAGCTGCTTTACATAACCCTAATCTGATTGTACATACTATTGGTGCAATTATGAGTATTCCGAGAATTGAATATTCTAAGGGGGATTATTGGATGTATAAAGAAGTTTTTACCCCTAGTGTTTGGAACTTAGTAGAAAATTTAGATCAAGAAAAAAATAATATACTTTTAAGTTTAGGACTTCCTAAACTAAGTTATGTAGATGCATGTAAA
This sequence comes from Acinetobacter sp. 24-47-47, assembly GCF_057737035.1. Lineage (NCBI taxonomy): Bacteria > Pseudomonadati > Pseudomonadota > Gammaproteobacteria > Moraxellales > Moraxellaceae > Acinetobacter > Acinetobacter sp. 24-47-47. The sequence goes on from NZ_CM173216.1 coordinate 93,420, forward strand.
TACAGGAATTTCCATGATCTATCAATTGACTCCAAATCAGCTTTTTTTGATTATGCAATGAATCATTCTCCAAAAGGCCCTGATATTAGTAATTCTAGATATATTACTGAAGATGTATCACAGGGCTTAGTTTTACTAGAATCTTTAGGGAAATTGTTAAGCGTAGAGACACCATTAGCTACATCACTAATTAATTTAGCTAATTTCTCATTGAACAGAGATTTTCGCGTAAATGGTAGAACAGTTCAAAATTTGGGATTAACAGCAGAATTAATAAACCTTCTGGTAAAGGAATAAATATTTTGAAAATTACAGTCGTTGGAACAGGCTACGTAGGATTGTCAAATGCTGTTCTTTTTGCGAAGCAGCATCACGTCATTAGTTTGGATATTAATTCTGCACGTATTGATTTAATTAATCAAAAAAAGTCACCCATAGCAGATGACTATATTGAACAAGCGTTAAGTGAACAAAAGTTGAATTTAACTGCAACCTTAAATGCTGAGCAAGCATATAAAGATGCCGATTACATTATTGTTGCAACACCAACCAATTACGATGCTGAAACCAACTATTTTGATACTTCATCTATTGAGAGTGTTATTGCGCAAATTTTGCCAATCAATAATACAGCAACAATCATTATTAAATCGACCATACCTGTCGGATATACGGCACAGTTAAAAGAAAAATTTAAAACCAATCAAATTGTATTCGCCCCAGAGTTTTTACGTGAAGGAAAAGCACTTTACGATAATTTGCATCCATCTCGAATTATTGTGGGTGAAAAATCTGAACGTGGAGAAGCAATTGCTCAACTTTATTTAGACGCAACGATTGAGCAAAATGCACCAACACTTTGCATGGATTCGACTGAAGCAGAAGCGGTAAAGTTATTTTCTAATACTTATTTAGCCATGCGTGTAGCTTATTTTAATGAGCTAGATACTTACTGTGAAAAAAACAATCTAAACAGTTTGGATATTGTACAAGGTGTAAGTTTAGACCCACGAATTGGAAATCATTATAACAATCCTTCTTTTGGCTATGGTGGATACTGTTTACCAAAAGATACTAAGCAGCTTTTAGCAAATTACAAGGGTGTACCTCAAAATTTAATTCAAGCGATTATTCATTCAAACCAAACACGTAAACAGTTTATTGTTAAAGAAATTTTAAAAAAACGTCCTAACGTAGTTGGTATATACCGTCTTACTATGAAAGCAGGTTCAGATAATTTCCGTGATTCTGCAATTCAAGATATTATGCGTGAATTAAATGAATACAATGTTGAGGTCATTGTATATGAGCCAACATTAACAGTTAAAACTTACGAAGGCTATTCAGTCCACAATAACTTAAATGAGTTTCTAAATGCTTCAGATGTGATTTTAGCAAATCGTATAAATGATGATTTAAAAGGTGTTCAGTCTAAGTTATATACACGTGATTTGTTTGGCGAGAATTAATTAGATGGATAATCAACCTTTAGTGACAGTGTACATACCGACGTTTAATAGAGTTGAATTACTTAAACGAGCAGTTAAGTCTGTACAAAGTCAAACTTATAAAAACTTGGAAATTATTATTGTAGACGATTGTTCTACAGATGGTACGCAGTTGTATTTAGAGCAATTAGCTAAAGAAGATATCCGTGTTAGATATTTCTTAAAAGAGAACAACAGTGGTGCCTGTGTAAGCCGTAATATTGCAATTGAAAATGCTAAAGGTCAATTTATAACTGGGTTAGATGATGATGATTATTTTTTGGAGCGTAGAATTGAAGATTTTTTAAATAGATTTGTAACTTTGAATAAGTCCAACATAGCTTTGTATAGTCTATACTCTTATAAAATAAATAAAAATAAAATTATAACTCCAAAAATGGCATTTTTGATTAGAAAATCTTGTTGTACCCAAGAAGATATTTTAATTAATAATTATATAGGTAATCAGATTTTTATTGAGACGCATGTTTTAAAAAATAATGGACTATTTGATGTTAAATTAAAATCATGGCAAGATTTTGAGTTATGGTATAGATTATTAGGTAATATGGAGTTTTTTTTAGTTAGAGATGCAACTTATATTGTTGATATTAGCCATCCTTTTGAACGTATCAGTGGAAAGAAAATTCAAAATATAAAAATTTCTTTTCAATATTTTAAAAATAAGCATAATTTAAAGGGTGAAAAAGAAAATTTATTGTATGATCATTTGTATAATTATGACTTAGATTTACTTAAATTTAAAAGGTTAATTTATAGATTGTTTTATTATAGGGATCTTCGTTTATTGAAAAAATTTTTTATTTTTAAATTAAATAATATTAAAAGGAATTTTCTTTGATATGAGAATTTATTATATAAACTGTCTTGCATTTATTATTTTTTTTCTTAATCCTGTTTTAGGTTTTTTGACTTGTTTAGTCTCTATATACAAAAATAGTGGTACTAATATTTCTATTTTTATATATTCTCTTTTTGTTTCAATATCAGTGCTAAAAAATCAAATATATGCAGACTCTATTGTTTATAGAGATATGTATAATAATGTTACTTATGACTCGATAGGTGAGTTTGATGGTTATATAACTTATAAGTTGTTATCATTATTTTTTAAATCATTTGGAATACCGTATGAGTTTTTACCATTTTTTCATGTTTTCTTTATGGTTTATTTTATTGGAAAGTTATTAATGCTACTAAAAGATAAATATAATTTTTCTAATAGTCAGTTTTTATTCATGTTAATTGGATTAACTATTTTGAGTAATCCTGTTGTTGCATCTATGGGGCAAAGAAATAGTTTGGCAATAATTTTGATAATTTATGCAATAATTTTATATTTTAATAAAAATTATATAAAAGGATATTTGTTTTTAATATTTTCATTAATTACCCATTTTACAATGTTTTTTTTCTTGATCCCATTAATTTTAAGTAGTTTTTCTAAACTTAATAATTTATTTAGAATCTTATTATTATTATGTTCTATTGTCTTGGGCTTTTATTTTAATAAAGTTTCAGTTATATTTTTTAGTAATACTGGTGTTTCAGAATTTAATGAAAAATATCAAGAATTTACATATGAATTAGGAGGTGGTGGTCAATTATTATATAGTGTGATTAACTATTCTGTAAAATTTATTTTTCTTGCATTATTTTTGTTTTTTTTGAATAAAAGTACAAATAATGATAAATTTTTGGTTGATATTAAAAATTTTATTTTTTACGTTATATGTTTGTGTTTTATTTTTATGATGAACCCTATTGCTTTCGGTAGGTTTACAAATTATCTGTGTCTTATTATTTTTATTTATATCTCACTCATTAATGCAAATAATTCAAATAAGTTAAATTTATATAATTTGTTTATGTTCTTTTTTCTATTTTTCTATTTTTCTATTTTTAATGTGTTTCCATGGAAAGAACCAATATTGAATGGTAAAATGTTGGAGGCAATTTTTCTATCACCTTTAATTACTTTTTGGAATTTATTTATATGAAGATTTTGTATTTTATTACAAGTTTAAATTTAGGTGGTGCTGAAAAAGTTACATTAAATTTAGCTGAAAAGATGGTCGAAAAGGGACATACTGTAAAAATAATATATATGTTTGGTAATATGCAAATATTTTCTGATTCTGAAAAAATAGAAATCATCTCTCTGGGTTTGTCGTCTCATATTAGTTTAATTTTTGGTTTATTTAAACTTAGAAAATTAATATTATCATTTAATCCAGATGTAGTACACTCTCATATGTATCATGCTAATATTTATATGCGAATTTATAGATTGTTTTTTGGTTTAAAGAAAAATATTAATAGTGCTCATAGTTCAATTGAGGGCTCTAAGTTTGGGATGTTGTTATATCGTTATACAAATTTCTTATCTAACCTAAATACAAATGTTAGTCAAAATGCATTAAATGTTTTTATCGAAAAGGGTGCTTTTGATGTTCATAAGTCCAGAGTTGTTTATAATGGTGTAGATATAAATAGATTTTCTTATAATACTTATAATGTCGAAAAAAAATTAAATTTAATTGCTATTGGAAGATTTTCTCCAGAAAAGGATTATTTTAATTTAATAGATGCCATAAGTATAGTTAAGAATGAGTCTAAATATAATTTTAATTTATCTATTGTAGGTGATGGTGCTGATTTCTTATTAATTAAAAAATATATTAAGAAATTAGAATTAGAGTGTACTGTTCATTTACTGGGTCGAAGAGATGATATTTCTGACTTATTAAAAGCGTCTGGGTGTTTAATTTTGTCATCTAAATTTGAGGGGCTTCCTACTGTTATAATGGAAGCTATGTCATGTGGATGTTATGTAATATCTACTGATTGTGGTGGTAGTGCAGAAATTATGAAAAATGATTTTGGTACTTTAGTTCCTGTTAGTGACAGTTTTGCTTTAGCAAAGGCAATTATTCAGTATTTAGAGTCTTCAAATGACTTTTTATTACAATCTTCAGTGAATGCTAGAAAAATTATTATAGATCATTTTTCATTGGATTCCTCTGTAAATGTATGGGAAGAAATTTATAAATCATGAATCAGGTAAAAGAAAAAATTAAGTTACTTATAGATGCTTCTATAACTTCAGTAGGTGGAGGGATGCAGGTTGCTTTGGCTTTTATTGAAAATATAGCTAAAGATCCTGAATTTGAAGTCATTTGTATTGTAAATCCTCAGATTGATCAGCAATTATCTGCAGTAACCAAAACAAAACTTAAACATTATTATGTCGAAAGTACAGTATCAATGCCTTTTAAATTTCTACAAGGTTTTAAAATTTCAAAAATTGAAAAAAAACATAAACCTGATTTTGTATTTGTTGTTTTTGGACCTGCATATTGGAAGCCTCGAGCTCCTACATTACAGGGTTTTGCTTTAGGTAAAATGTTATATCAAAAAGAATTGAAATTGGGATTATTTGAAAAATTTCTAAATTTTGTAAAAGCTAAATTGTTTTTAATGTGTGATTCTTATTTGGTAGTTGAAACAGAACTTGTAAAGCAAAAATTATCATCTTTCTTAAATTATGATTCCTCAAAAATTTTTGTTATTGGAAATTCATTTAGCCCATCTTTTTTAGATTTTTTAGCCACATCTAAAGAAATTGAAGAAAGTGGAAGTGAGTATTTTCAAATTCTTGTTCCCTGTAGTTATTATCCACATAAAAATTTAGAAAGAGTGATTTTTTCTCTAGTTTTTTTAAAAGAAAAACATAGTGAATTAGTTTCAAAGTTAAAATTACTCTTTACTATTCCTAAAGAGAGTACGGAATGGCTGAAATTATATAATTTAGCCAAAAATAATGGAGTTGAAGAATATATAGATTCGGCAGGATTTATTCCTAATTCAAAATTTGCGGGACTATATCTAAGCAGTCATGCAGTGATTTGCGCAAGTATAGTTGAATCTTCAACCGCCGTATTTCCTGAGGCTTTCTTGTCAAAGCGACCACTATTAGCTAGCAAAAGGGATTTTGCAACAGAACTATGTGGGGATGCTGCACTTTATTTTGATCCATTAGATGAAGAAAATATTGCGGATGCAATTTTTGAAATTATGACAAATGCATCTTTGCGTGATGAATTAGTCAAACGTGGTATACAGGTATTGCATGATAATTATCCATCTGCTGTTAGCAAATGGGGTATGCAACGAAAATTAATTATTGAATTGGTAACCAAGTAGTAATGAAGATGTTTGAAAATAAAATTTTGTTAATCACTGGTGGTACAGGTTCATTTGGTAACGCAGTTCTAAAACGTTTTTTACAAACAGATATCAAAGAAATTCGTATCTTTAGTCGTGATGAAAAAAAACAAGATGATATGCGTAAAAAATACCAATCATCTAAGCTTAAATTCTATATTGGTGATGTACGTGATTATAACAGCATATTAAATGCCACGCGTGGAGTGGATTATATTTACCATGCAGCAGCACTTAAACAAGTTCCATCATGTGAATTTCATCCAATGGAAGCAGTTAAAACCAATGTTCTTGGTACAGAAAATGTTTTAGAAGCTGCGATTCAAAACAAAGTTAAACGCATTGTTTGCTTGAGTACTGATAAAGCGGTTTATCCAATTAACGCCATGGGGATTTCAAAAGCAATGATGGAAAAAGTCATTGTGGCGAAATCGCGCAATTTAGAAGAAACAGAAACGACAATCTGCTGTACACGCTATGGTAATGTCATGGCATCACGTGGTTCAGTAATTCCACTGTTTGTAGACCAAATTCGTGCAGGTAAACAAATTACCATTACAGATCCAAACATGACACGTTTCATGATGACTTTGGATGATGCAGTGGATTTGGTTCTGTACGCCTTTGAACATGGCGAAAATGGCGATATCTTTGTACAAAAAGCACCAGCCGCAACCATTCAAGTATTGGCTCAGGCATTAACAGAACTACTTTCTGTGCCTGAACATCCTATTTCAATCATGGGCACACGTCATGGTGAAAAAGCATTTGAAGCATTGTTAAGCCGTGAAGAAATGGCAGTTGCGTATGATCAGGGCAATTACTTCCGTGTACCAGCCGATCAGCGTGATTTGAACTATGCGAAATATGTTGAAAATGGTGATCATAAAATTAAACAATTTGAAGACTATAACTCAAATAATACTGAACGCTTAGATATAGAAGGCATGAAAAAGCTATTACTGAAACTCGATTTCATTCGTGCCCTCATTGATGGTCAATATATTGATCCCGAGGCATAACATGAAAATACTCGTCACAGGCTCAAATGGCTTTATTGCAAAAAATTTGATTCAATTTTTATCTGAAAAGAATGACATTGAAATTTTAAAGATTCATCGTCAATCCACTGATGCTGAATTAACCACTGCGGTCACTGCAGCCGATTGGATTATCCATTTGGCTGGGGTCAATCGACCAGTCAATGAACAAGAGTTTATTGATGGTAATGTGAGTTTGACGCAAAAAATTGCGCAATGCCTAATTGATGCTCAAAAACAAACGCCGATCATTTTGTCTTCTTCGATTCAGGCTGAGCGTGATAATGCCTATGGAAAAAGCAAACGGGGTGGAGAAGAAGCACTGTTTGATTTGCAACAAGCGAATGGAAATCCTGTCTACATTTGTCGTTTAGCCAATGTCTTTGGTAAATGGTCACGTCCGAATTATAACTCTGCTGTAGCGACCTTCTGCTATAACACTGCTAATGATCTGCCGATCCAAGTCAATGATGAAAATGCAGTGATAAGATTGGTGTATGTGGATGACGTGGTTGAAACTTTCTGGAATATTATCCAAGGAAGTATGGATGTTGCGCCAACATTTGAAATCACACCTGAGTATCAAATCACAGTCGGTGATCTCGCAAAGACATTGCAAGGCTTTAAAAAGTCGCGTAACACACTCATTAGTGATCGTGTCGGCACTGGGCTGACGCGTGCTTTGTATTCCACCTATTTAAGCTTCTTACAACCACATCAGTTTGATTACACTGTTCCTAAATATGGCGATCAACGCGGTGTATTTGTTGAAATGCTGAAAACACCTGATGCAGGACAATTTTCCTATTTTACTGCACATCCAGGCATTACCCGTGGTGGACACTATCATCATAGTAAAACCGAAAAGTTCTTGGTGATTAAAGGTAAAGCACTGTTCAAGTTTAAGCATGTCATCACAGGTGAATTCTATCAATTAGAAACCACGGGTGAAGAACCTCGTATTGTAGAAACGGTACCAGGTTGGACACACGACATTACCAATATTGGTGAAGATGAAATGGTGGTGATGCTGTGGGCCAATGAAATATTTGACCGTGAGAAACCTGATACTTTTGCTTTGCCATTAACAGATTAAGAGTTGATACTGTGAAAAAATTAAAATTAATGACCGTAGTTGGCACACGTCCTGAGATTATTCGTTTATCCCGTGTGATGTCTGCATGTGATCAATATTTTGATCATGTGCTGGTACACACTGGTCAGAATTACGACTATGAACTGAATGAAATTTTCTTTACCGACTTAGGTATTCGTAAGCCTGATTTCTTTTTGAATGCAGCGGGTGCGACAGGTGCAGAAACAATTGGTAATGTCATTATTGCTGTAGATAAGGTATTAGAAGATGTGCAGCCTCAAGCCTTGTTGGTCTTGGGTGATACCAATAGTTGTATGGCGGTGATCCCTGCCAAGCGTCGTAAAATTCCAACTTTCCATATGGAAGCAGGGAATCGTTGCTTTGATATGCGTGTACCTGAAGAAATTAATCGTCGTATTGTCGATCATACGGCGGATATTAATTTAACTTATAGTACGATTGCACGTGATTATTTAATTTCAGAGGGTTTGCCTGCAGATCAAGTGATTAAAACAGGCAGTCCAATGTTTGAGGTCTTGAAGCATTATCAAGCGAAAATTGAATCTTCAGATATTCTTCAGCGTTTAAATTTGAAAGAACATGAATATTTTATTGTCAGTGCACACCGCGAAGAAAATATTAATTCAGATCAGAATTTTTTAGATTTGGTTGAAATGTTGAATGCTATTGCAGAGAAATATCAATATCCTGTCATTGTTTCAACGCATCCAAGAACACGTAAACGTATTGAACAGATGAATATTGAATTTCATCCACTTGTGCAGTTATTAAAGCCACTTGGTTTTAGTGATTACAATAAACTTCAATTATCTGCGAAAGCCACGTTATCTGATAGTGGCACGATTAATGAAGAATCTTCTATTCTGAATTTCCCTGCTTTGAACTTACGTCAAGCCCATGAGCGTCCTGAAGGCATGGAAGAAGCGGCAGTGATGATGGTGGGATTAACAGCTGAACGTGTTTTACAAGGTTTAGCGATTTTAGAGCATCAACCACGTGGTGAAGATCGTTTATTACGTTTAGTCGCAGACTATAGTATGCCGAATGTGAGTGAGAAAGTGGTACGCATTATTTTGAGTTACACAGATTATGTGAATCGTGTTGTTTGGAAAAAATACTGAGTCAATGCAGGTTAACATGAAAAAGATTTTTTTAATTTCTGAATATATTCTGCCTGAGCAAAACACGACAGGATATTTATTCCATAAACTGCATGTGAACTTAAAAAAACATTATGGAGAGCAACTGCAATTAATTGTAAAAGAGGATCCTCAGCATAAAATTGAAGCAGATGCAATCCTTGTTAAAAATGTTAACCTGAATAAAAAAAAATTAGTTCAGAGATTAATCTTTGAACTAATTATTTCATTAAATTTTTTGTTAAAAATAATTTTTAATGTAAAAAAAGGAGATACCGTTTTTAGTGGTACGACACCAATTTTTTTGTTGCCTGTGATATATTTTGCTAAAAAAATTAAACGATTTAACTGGATCCTTTTGGTGCATGATGTGTTTCCTGAAAATTTAGTTCCAGCAAAAGTCCTCAAAAAAAACAATTTTTTTTATAAAATTTTAAAATATTTATTTGATCGATTTTATTCTGCGTCAGATAAGCGAATTGTCATTGGCATAGATATGAAAGATTTGATTGATCAGAAAGTTAACAAAAATGATGCCATTATTATTCAAAATTGGATTGATCATAATGATATTGAGGTTCAAACTAAAACTAATAACCCAATTCTAAAAAAAATTACTTGGGAAAATACACAACCTATATTTACTTTTTTTGGTAATATCGGACGCGTACAGGGCATTGATAATATTATTCAAGCATTAAATTTAATCCCAGTGGGTCAACGTCCTAAAGTCTTGTTTATTGGTTCTGGCGCTTATGAAGATGAATTAAAAGCCATGATTTCCAAACTTAATGATGAAAACGTAAAATATGTTGGGCATCTCGATCCTACACGTAAATCTGAAGGATTAAATGCATGTGATATTTCTATTGTAACGTTAGCTGATGGTATGTATGGCTTAGGTGTACCAAGTAAAGCATATTATGCTATGGCAGCGAATAAGCCATTACTTGCAATTATGGATGAAGATTCAGAAATATCTTGTATGATTAATCAATGGGGATTGGGTTGGACGGTTGCTCCTGGAAATCCGCAAAAGTTAGCGAATTTATTTCTGACTATTTCTAAAAATTTTGTAATTGATGAAATACCTTCGCCTAGAAAAGTGTTGATAGATAACTATGCAGAACAGATTGCGATGGAAAAAATCAGAAGAGTAATCAATGATGTCCATTAAAAACTATTTTCAAATGAGCATTCGGATGAAAAGATTAATTGATGTTGTTATTGCTTTCGTAGCAATGATTTTGTTATCACCAATCTTTGTACTTGTTGCACTTAAAGTTCGTCAAAACTTAGGGTCGCCTATTTTCTTTCTTCAAGAAAGACCAGGTAAAGATGCCAAAATATTTAAAATGATTAAATTTCGATCTATGAAAGATGCTTTTGATAAAAATGGAAATCCTTTGCCTGATGAAGCAAGAATTACTCCATTCGGTCAAAAGTTACGTTCTACTACGTTAGATGAAATGCCCCAACTGATTAATGTGTTAAAGGGTGATATGAGTATTGTGGGGCCACGACCTCAGATGAAAGAGTTTTTAGATCACTATACGCCTGAGCAAATGCGTCGTCATGATGTTAAGCCTGGTATGACGGGTTTGGCGCAGGTAAGTGGACGAAATAATCTTTCATGGGAAGAAAAATTTGAACTCGATGTGCAGTATGTAGAAACTCAATCTATTTGGCTAGATTTTAAAATTATGATTAAAACAGTGAAGGTCATGATTACTAAAGAGGGTATTAATGCACCGAACCAAGAGGTCGGCGCTGCTCGTTTTTCAAGTCAAGACTCTTCTAATATCAAAACTGGTTCTAAGTAAAATTTAATTTATTAGCGTAATTTATATGATCAAAAAAGCGATTCTTCCCGTAGCTGGTCTTGGCACACGTTTTTTACCTGCGAGCAAATCGATTCCTAAGGAAATGGTCACTGTAGTTGACCGCCCTGCAATTGAATATGTAGTCAAAGAAGCGATTGCTGCGGGTATTGAACAAATTATTTTAGTCACACATGCTTCAAAAGCATCCATTGAAAACTACTTCGACCGTAGTTTTGAGCTGGAAACGACTTTAGAACAAAAAAAGAAATTTGATTTATTGAAAGAAATTACCGAAATTTTGCCCGCGCATGTGAGTGTGATCAGTGTGCGTCAGCCACAGCCTTTAGGTTTAGGGCATGCTGTGCTCTGTGCAAAAGATGTGGTAGGCGATGATGATTTTGCAGTGCTACTCCCAGATGTGTTAGTAAAAGATACAGCTGAAACCAATGACTTGAGTTTGATGATTCAGCGTTATAACGAATCAAAAGCATCACAAATTATGGTTGAAGCTGTCCCTGACCAGATGGTCGATCAATACGGTATTGTTGATGTTGCATCTACACCTGCTGAAGGTCAAAGTATTCAAATGCAAGGCATTGTAGAAAAGCCAGCGATTGGTACAGCACCATCAAATTTATCAGTCGTTGGTCGTTATATTTTGCCTGCAAAAATCATGCAATTGCTTGAGCAAACACCAAAAGGTGCGGGCAATGAAATCCAATTGACTGATGCTATCGCGATGTTACAACAAACCGATACAGTTGAAGCGTATCGTATGAAAGGTCAAACTTTTGACTGTGGTAGCAAGTTGGGCTATTTAAAAGCTGTGCTGCATTATGGAGTAGATCATCCAAAATTAGGTGAGGAATTTAAAGCGCTGATTAAAGATCTAAAATTATAAAAAAGAGACAGATATGAAAGTTGCAGTATTTGGACAGACGCTGTATGCAGGTGTTTTTGCAGGGTTAATGGCTGAAAGTGGTCATCAGGTCTTTTGGTGTGATGTTTTAAAAAAACCAACATCGGAGCAAGCCTATACCCAAGATGAAGCGGTTAAGCGTTTGCTTGAGCAACAGAAAGCTAATGGCTTTTTAAAATATTGCAACTTTTCCCATATTCCTTTAGATATCGATGCTTATTTTTTTAGTTTTAATCCTACTGAAGAGATTCAAGCAATTGAGATTTTAAAAGAATTAAAATCTCGACCCATGATTCATCCTAAACTGATGATGAATGCTTCAACTCTAGGATTGCATGGCACTGATAAATTTGCACGCATTTTATCGGAAGATGATTGGATATATTTACCTAATAGCATTCAAGAGGGTAATGCTTTACCAAGTTTGATACAGACCAAGCAGCTCATTGTAGGCACTTCATCTGAACGCGCACAAACCAAAATTAAAGAGTTACTTAGACCATTATTCCCACGTACACAGCAATATTTATTTATGCCTGTACTGGATGCGGAATTTACCAAACTGAGTATTTCTGGCATGTTGGCGACACGTATTAGTTATATTAATGACTTGGCGGTAGTAGCTGAAAAATTGGGGATTGATATTGAACAAGTGCGTCAAGGCATGGCAGCGGATAGCCGTATTGGCGCATCTTATTTATATCCAGGTGCAGGTTTTGGTGGGGAAAACTTCTCCCATGATATTTTGACATTGACTCAAACAGTATTAGGTACGGGTGCAAAGAGTCAACTACTGGCACAAGTCTGGGATATTAACGAACAACAAAAAGAAATTTTATTCCGCAAACTATGGAACTATTACCATGGCGATTTAAACGGCAAAACTGTTGCGATTTGGGGTGCTGCATTTAAGGAAAATACCGCGCGTATTCAGCAATCTCCGATTCATACCATGTTAAAAGCACTTTGGGCGCAAGGGGTCACGGTAAAGTTACATGATCCTCAAGCTTTGCCTGAAATTGAAAAAGTCTACGGGCATCGTCCCGATTTAATCTACTGCACAGATCAATATGACGCAGTCAAAGATACACATGCGCTGTGTTTGCTGACCGCTTGGAAACAATATTGGAGCCCAGATTATCCTGAATTATTAAAAACCATGTCCCATCCACTGATTTTGGATGGGCGAAATATTTACGATCCAAGTTATGTGAAAGCGCAAGGATTTGCTTATATGGGGGTAGGTCGCTAATGAGCAGTCATGCAAAACCTTATGCTGTTGAAGATCGTGCGACAGTCATACAACAATTAAACACATTGAAAGCTGAATTTGCGCAATTACATTTAACTGAGTTATTTGCCAAAGATGCCACACGCTTTGAAAAATTTTCAGTGGCTGTTTCACCGATCGTATTTGATTTTAGTAAACATCGTATTCATGCAGAGGTTTTAAGTCGTTTGGTCGCATGGGCAAATGCACAAGAGCTCACGCCTTGGATCAAACGTTTATTCTCCACAGAACAGATCAACTATACGGAAAACCGCGCGGCCATGCATTGGGCGCTACGCTTACCGAAACATGATCAGTCTCATCCTGAATTGGCAAAGCAAGTGCATGCACAGCTTGATCGGATGTATGCCTTGGTCAATAAAATTCATGCAGGTCAATACCGCGGTGCCACCGGTGAAGTGATTCAAGATGTCGTGAATATCGGTGTCGGAGGATCAGACCTAGGGCCACTCATGGTCAGTCATGCACTGTCTGATTTTAAGAAAATCACTGAAAAGCCACTCAATGTGCATTTTGTATCCACAATGGATGGCAGTCAGCTTTCAGATTTATTGCATAAGCTCCGTCCGGAAACGACACTTTTTATTATTTCATCAAAATCGTTTGGGACGATTGATACCTTATCCAATGCACAAACCGTGCGTCTATGGTTGGAAAAAGCTTTAGGTCAGGAAGCGCAAATTTTAAAACACCATTTTATTGGGGTTTCGACCAAACCTGAAAAAATGACCGCTTGGGGAATTGCACCTGAAAATCAACTGCTCCTTTGGGATTGGGTCGGTGGTCGTTACTCTTTATGGTCCTGTATTGGTTTGCCGATTGCTTTAACCGTGGGTGTGGATGGTTTTAAGCAATTGTTGGCAGGGGCGTATGCCATAGATCAGCATTTTCAAACAGCGCCGTTTACCGAAAATTTGCCTGTGCTGATGGGGTTGCTGGGTGCTTGGAATACGAATTTCTTAGATATTCAAACCCATGCGGTATTGCCTTATGACGGCCGTTTAAAATATTTTGCCTCTTATCTGCAACAATTAGAAATGGAATCGAATGGTAAGTCGATTCAACGAGATGGTCGAAAGGTTGAGCTAGACACCTGTCCGATTGTGTGGGGCGAAGTAGGGCCCAATGCCCAGCATGCCTTTTATCAGCTATTGCATCAAGGTACGCAGTCTGTCAGTTGTGATTTTATTGCACCAGTTAAGCGTTATAACGGGCAACAATTTACTTATATCGATAATGCAGATGCGTTAATCGAACAACATCATTTAGCATTATCAAATTGTTTGGCACAGTCTCGTTTATTGGCATTTGGTAATCAGGTATTGGATCAACATGAAGTTGTAGATTTACCTGCATATAAACAATATGCAGGTAATCAACCGAGCACAACCATTTTAATGCAAGAGCTGAATCCTTATAGTTTGGGTATGCTGATCGCCATGTATGAGCACAAAGTCTTTGTTCAATCCGTGCTTTGGAATATCAACCCATTTGATCAGTGGGGTGTTGAAAAAGGCAAAGAAATTGCTAATCAACTATTGCCGATTTTAAGTGGAGAACAAACAGATGTATCGAATCTTGATGCGTCGACACAAGGTTTAATACAAATATTGATGGGGAAAGACAATGCCTAAAGTATTAGTGACGGGTGGTGCAGGTTATATTGGTTCGCATACCTGTGTTGAATTGTTAAATGCAGGACATGAAGTTGTTGTTCTTGATAATTTATCGAATAGCTCACCAGAATCTTTGAGTCGAGTTCAAGCTTTAACGTCTAAATCTTTAGAATTTATCGAGGGTGATATTCTTGATCAAGAGATTTTGGATCAAATTTTCCAAAATCATCAGATTGACGCTGTGATTCATTTTGCTGGTTTAAAAGCTGTCGGGGAAAGTCAGCAAATCCCATTGAAGTATTTCGAGAATAATATTTCTGGCTCGATTAGCTTAGTCAAAGCCATGGAACGTGCCCAAGTCTTTAAGTTGGTCTTTAGTTCTTCTGCAACCGTTTATGATGAAGCCAATGTCTCTCCACTCAATGAAGAAATGCCAACAGGGATGCCAAGCAATAACTATGGTTATACCAAACTGATTGTTGAGCAGTTATTGCAGAAACTCGCGCAAGCAGATGCACGTTGGTCGATTGCTTTGCTGCGTTATTTCAACCCTGTCGGTGCGCACAAAAGTGGTCAAATTGGTGAAGATCCACAAGGCATTCCAAATAACTTAATGCCGTATGTAACCCAAGTAGCTGTGGGTCGTCGTGAAAAACTATCCATTTTTGGTCATGATTACGATACCGTCGATGGCACGGGTGTGCGTGACTATATCCATGTGGTGGATTTGGCTAATGCTCATTTATGCGCACTGGAAAATCGTTTAAATTCACAAGGCTGTCGTGCTTGGAATATTGGGACAGGCAATGGCTGTTCGGTGCTAGAAATAAAAAATACCTTTGAGAAAGTGAATGGTATTGAGATTCCTTTCGAATTTGCACCGCGTCGTGCAGGGGATGTCGCAACATCATTTGCAGATAATGCGCGTGCAGTTGCTGAATTGGGTTGGACGCCAAAATTTAATCTGGAAGATATGTTGGCGGACAGTTGGAATTGGCAAAAACAAAACCCAAATGGTTATCGTGAATAAAAAAAGGAGCGTTTGAAACGCTCCTTTTTTATAAGATTTTAAGCCTGAATCAGTTGAGTGAGCTCATCGACATAAGCTTGCATCGGCTTCGGATTTTTGTCTTTACGGCTTTCAATATTTAAACGGAGTAACGGCTCTGTATTTGAAGCACGTACATTTAAACGCCATGCACCAAAATCCAAGCTGACGCCATCCGTTTCATCAATCGCTGGATTTTGATTTGCGAAATGATTAAAGATGTTCTGAATGGTTTCTTTTGTATCCGCAACTTTAAAGTTAATCTCGCCAGAACATGGGAATTTTTCAATCATTTCCTCAACCAGAGCAGAGAGTGGTTTTGCCTTTTCAGAGACAACCGAGATTGCCAATAACCATGGAATCATGCCACTGTCGCAATAGGCAAAATCACGGAAGTAGTGGTGCGCTGACATCTCACCACCATACACTGCATTGTGTTCACGCATTTTATCTTTAATGAAGGAATGGCCAGATTTCGATTGCACAGCTTCGCCTTGATATTGTTCAACGATATCGAAGGTATTCCACACCAAGCGCGGATCATGCACAATTTTTTCACCTTTTTGTTTCAGTAAAAAGGCTTGTGCCAAGAGACCGACGATGTAATACCCTTCAATAAATTGACCTTTTTCATCAAAAAGGAAACAACGATCAAAGTCACCATCCCAAGCGATGCCCATGTCAGCATGATGTTGCAGTACAGCATTGGAGGTACTTGCACGGTTTTCGACTAAGATGGGGTTGGGAATACCATTTGGGAAGTTGCCATCTGCTTCATGGTGAATTTTGATGAATTCAACTGGAATATTCAGGGTTTTAAATTTTTCTTCGATCGCATCGATCACATGACCTGCAGCACCATTCCCCGCATTGACCACGAGTTTTAAAGGTTTGATTTTTGTAGGGTCAATATAGGTCATCAAATGATCAATAAATTCGGGCAAGATATTATAATGCTGAGTTGTACCTTTGATTTCGACTGCTTTGAACTGATTTTTTTCAGCAAGAAGTTGGATATCATTTAAACCCGAGTCTGCACCAATCGGACGAGCATTTTCGCGTACAAGCTTCATGCCGTTATAGTCCATTGGGTTATGGCTGGCTGTTATTTCGATCCCGCCTTGCACATCAAGATGGAATGCACCGAAATAAACTTCCTCAGTCCCCGTCATGCCTAAATCTAAAACATCAACGCCGGCATCATTTAGACCACGAATGGTAGCTTGTTTTAGGTCTTCACTGGTTAAGCGAACATCACATCCAACCACTACTTTTTGAGGTTGATAAATTTCGCCATAAGCACGTCCAACACGGTATGCGATATCTTCATTGAGTTCTGTACCCAATTTTCCGCGGATATCATAGGCTTTGAAACAGGTTAATTTTTCCATGTTAAGGTTCTAATCTATTGAGCAAATTGAATACGAAAATTATAGCGATTTTATGTAAGTCAGGCATGGGCTGAGATGAAAAATTACATTTAAATTCAGTGGATTAATTTACTTTATGATCCTTATTTTTGATTGTAAATAAAGCAGTGCTCATAAGTGGATGAATTTTTTTAGAAAAAGTGCAGTAAAAGTTTATTGATTATAAAAAATTGAATTTATAAAAAATTTTAATAATAAAAAAAGCCCTGATCAATATCAGGGCTTTTTTGAATCTGGAGCGGGAAAGGAGACTCGAACTCCCGACCCCAACCTTGGCAAGGTTATGCTCTACCAACTGAGCTATTCCCGCGGAGTCTATCAATTTTTTAAATGAAAAAACTGAATGAAAAAATTTTGAGCGGGAAAGGAGACTCGAACTCCCGACCCCAACCTTGGCAAGGTTATGCTCTACCAACTGAGCTATTCCCGCATGCCGTGTATAATACAGCATGAAAAATCAGGGTCAACAACTTTATAAAAAAATATCGTGTGATTGAATAAAATTAAAGCATTTCAATGTATTTCGCTTAATTTTTGATAGGTCTTAAGCTCAACATCAAAGCGCATCTATCCAATGGCTGTGTGGTTTATTTACTTTTTATTCTAAAACTTCACGGTATACTGCTGGCAACCAATGAATGCGTGTGGAATGTAAGCATGACTTTAGAGCAACAATTAATTGAACGTTTACAACAATTGTCTCCTGTGCACTTGGACGTGGTGAATGAGTCATCAGGTCATGGTGGCTATTTCCCTGGTAAAGAATCGCATTTTAAAGTCACTGTTGTGAGTGAAGTGTTTCAAGGCTTACGTTTAGTTCAACGCCATCAAAAAGTATATGCACTGGCGGGTGACCTATTGAGTCCAGGAAAGATTCATGCTTTGGCGATTCATGCTTATGTGCCAACTGAATGGACTGGTCAAGCGCCAAATAGTCCTGAATGTGCACATGCACCGAAAGCTTAAATTTTAAAAGTAGGAGAGTGGCTGCAATGGATACACACTTAGTCATTAAAATCGTGCATATGTCGAGTTTGCTCTTGTTGATCATTGCTGTATTAGCACGTGCGACAACTTTATATTTTGGCGTCGAAAATCAACAACCCAATGCGAAAGGACGTAAGGCTTATGTTGCGCTTCAACATTTGGCATTTACTTTGGTCATTGGGACAGGCTTGATTTTATTGTTTTTGAATAATTTTCAAGTTCAGCCTTGGTTCTATGCCAAAGTGGTCTTGGTGATCGTGATGTTATCTTCATTAATTAAAGCCTATCGCCAAGATGCGTCTGTATTGTTAATTCAACGTCGTGCGGGGGTGCTGATTAGTTGTGTCGCATTTATGGCCATTATTGGCATCGTGATGATTAAGCCAACTTTTGGTTAATTGTTAGACACAATTGCTTAGGCTCTCACCCCTCTAGGTTAAACTTGATTCATAGAATGAATTGAGCCTAGAGGGAATGATGCGTACACGTGTGGTGTTTAATCAAAAAGGTGGCGTTGGTAAATCCAGTATTACAGTAAACTTGGCTGCACTCAGTGCACATCAGGGTTTTAAGACGCTTGTCATTGATCTCGATCCTCAGGCCAATTCTAGTCAGTATCTATTGGGTGATGATGCGACTTATAATGCCGATAAACCAGCACTAGAACCCAATATTGAAAATTTTTTCGAAGATGTATTGGCGAATCAATCGAGCAAAGGTTTGATTGGTCAAGCCATTGGAAATTTACTCAAAAATAAAAATAAAGGCTTAGAAGCCTATATACATCACTCACCATTCCCATCTCTCGATGTTTTGCCGGCAAGTCCCTCGCTTGGTGCTTTAGAGCATAGCCTCGAATCCAAACATAAAATCTATAAGCTACGTGACGCGATTCAGCATCTAGCTGGAACTTATGATCGGATCTATATCGATACACCGCCTGCATTTAATTTTTTTACGTTGTCGGCATTAATTGCAGCAGACCGAGTGTTGATTCCATTCGATTGTGATGTCTTTTCTAAGCGTGCCTTAAACACGTTGATTGAAAACATTATAGAAACCCAAGATGATCATAATGATCGATTGGAAATTGAAGGTATCGTCGTTAACCAGTTTCAAGCGCAAGCAAAACTTCCTCGTGAAGTGGTTCAGCAGCTCAGAGATGAACAACTACCTGTACTCAATGCGATGTTGCCACCGTCGGTATTGATGAAAGAATCTCATCATAAAAATAAGCCGTTAATCTATTTAAATACAGATCATAAATTGACGCAAGCCTACCAATCATTGTTCAATGAAATCGAGAATAAATAAGATTTGAGAAGAGTATGAACTCACGCGCGATGAAAATGGTCATGCAACTTAGTGCAGTCGGTACGGTTGCTGTATTGATGACTGCTTGTGCGACGACGGTTAAACCGAGTTATGTTTCTCCGACGCAATATCAAGCATTGAACTGTGTACAACTTGGTGCTGAATTCAATCGTATTCAGCAGTACATCAATAATGGTGTACAACCGCCTAAACGTACAGGTGTTGGCGTTGGTCTAGGTGTTGGTGGTGGCTGGGGTCGTGGCGGTTGGGGCTTTGGTCCTTCAGTTTCCGTCAATATGGGGCAGTCATCGAATACCAAAAATACTGAATTGTCGCGATTATATGGTGAGCAAGATGCGATCTCACAAGCGGCAACTTTTAAAAATTGTCCTTATGTCCCTAAACGTCAACAGCAAGCTCAGTAATTTAAAAGGGCTGCTCAATCTGAGCTTGAGCAGCTTTTTTTTTAGCAAAATGTTTCAATATAAATTTATTAAAATCAATATTTTATAAAATTATTAACTGAAAATAGACGTGACATTCATCATTCCTTCACTTTAAAAACTTGTCTTTAAATTCGTTTTTCGTTTAAGGTGTGCCTCCTCTAAATCTCCGATTTTAATCTATGGTAGAAAGTTGGCTTTATATTTTTGCAGTGTTCGCGGTATTACTTATTCCCGGTCCAACCAATGCATTATTGGCTAGCGCAGCACATCACCATGGCGTATTAAAAGCATTCTATTTCGTACCTCTTGAATTACTGGGTTATATCTACGGCATTAGTATTTGGGCACTGTTGGTGCATTTAACCCTACCAATTTGGCCGATGCTGATTCATATCTTACATTTGGTGAGTGCAGTTTATGTGATTTGGATGGCTTTTCATTTATGGAAAGCTTCACATCTTAAGCAATTGAGCCAAAAAAACATTCGAATGAGTCGCAGTCATCTTTTTAAATCTACACTGAAAAATCCAAAATCTATTTTGTTTGCAGTTGGTATTTTTCCAGCATGGACTTGGGATTCTTTTCAAAACTATTTTTTAGTTTTGGGTGTATTCACCTTATGTTTAATTCCATGTGCTTTATTTTGGATGTATTTTGGTCGTAAAGTCTTGGCAGGGAATCAGACGGTGGTCAGCGCAGATCGCTTATACAAAGGTTCTGCCATGTTACTTATGCTCAGTATGTTGCCTGTCATTATTGGATTTTTCTAAGCCATTCAATATTTTGTAGTAATAAAAAAAAGCAGATTCTTGGTGGAGAATCTGCTTTTTTTGAAGCCTAAGATCATTACATCATTTCGGGATTTTTCTTTGGGAAAAACTTGTGGCGAATAAAGCCAATGATCCCCGGCAATACGCTCAGAATAATGATTCCGAAAATTAAATGGGTGAAATTATCTTTCACGATCGGCATATTACCGAACAAATAACCCAAAGTGATAAACGAAGAAATCCACAAGAAAGCACCAACGACATTATAAGTAATGAAGTATTTATAATTCATGCTTCCTGCACCAGCGACAAAGGGTGCAAATGTACGCGCGAATGGAACAAAACGCGCAAAAATAATGGTTTTACCGCCGTGTTTTTCGAAGAATTTTTGCGTATAGACCAAATGTTTTTTATTGATAAATCGAGATTCAATTTCAAAAACGCGTGGTCCGATATATTTTCCAATATGATAATTTAAGGTATCACCCAATACTGCTGCCGTGAATAACAACAAGCCCAAAAGCCACGGATCCATTGCACCTGTTGAGGCTGCTAAAGCACCTGCTGCAAACAGTAAACTGTCCCCGGGTAGAAAAGGCATGACCACCAAGCCCGTTTCTACGAAAATAATCAGGAATAAAATTCCGTAAATCCAAATGCCATAATTGGTAATAAATTCAAGTAGATGATCATCTACATGCAGAATAAAATCGATTAAATCCATGAGGGGTGAACTGAGCAAAAATGTGTTCAAATGCTAACAGCCATCGGCGCTGATGTCAGTAGTCAATTGATTTAAATTATAGGTGAATTATTGTTCTGATTATGCAACGCTGATTCTTTATATTGATTATTTATCCTAAAAATAAAAGCTACTAATCTAAGGTCATTACCAAAAACAAAACCTAGATAGGTCAACCCAATGTTTAATCCAAATCAAGTGATTCAAAAAATTGTTGCTCAACCCACAGTGCATGCAACTTTAACCCTCGTCGCACGTGTCCTTTTAGCATATATCTTTATCGTGGCGGGGTGGGGCAAACTCGCAGGTTATAGCGCGACTGTTGGATATATGGAAGCGATGGGTGTGCCAGGTGCATTATTGCCAATAACCATTTTGGTTGAACTGGGTGGAGGCTTAGCACTGTTGTTTGGGGTGCAAGCACGATTATTCGCAGCAGCTTTAGCTGGTTTCAGTTTAGTTACCGCATTTCTTTTTCATGGTACACCTGAAGATTCGATACATTTCATGAAAAACTTTGCTATGGCGGGTGGTCTAATCTTTCTCGTATTGCATGGTGCAGGTCAATGGAGTGTCGATCAGCGTTTTGAAAAATAAATGACGAATAGCCAATGCAGGTGAAATGACAGCGTTATTCACCTGCTGCATCATGATCTGAATGGAACTCCAAGGCTTGTATGATCAAAGCAATCAACTGAAATTGTTGAATAAAAAGACAATATTTAATAATAATGTATTGAAATATAGAGAGATTTGAATAGTGTGCGTAAGCTTAATAAAAATGATAGAATAGCGCGCTAATCCTTCGTTAGCCTTTCATAGTTGTTATCATGACTACCAATACTCAAATTACCGAAGATCGTATCCTGATTTTGGATTTCGGCTCTCAATATAGCCAATTGATCGCACGTCGTGTACGTGAATCAGGCGTATATTCTGAAATGTATGCTTTTGATATGTCGGAAGAGGACATCCGCGCATTTAATCCAAAAGGGATTATTCTTTCAGGTGGTCCTGAGAGTGTTCACGTTGAAGGCAGCCCACGTGCGCCAGAAGTTGTGTTTAACTTAGGCGTACCAGTATTGGGTATTTGTTACGGTTTACAAACGATGTCTGCTCAGTTGGGCGGTAAAGTTGAACCGGGTACAGTTCATGAGTTTGGCTATGCTGAAGTCGATATTAAAGTACGTGATGCTTTAATTGGCGATCTTGAAGATTCAGCAGACAAATTGAAAGTATGGATGAGTCATGGCGATAAAGTGACTCAAATTCCAGAAGGTTTCCAAATTACTGCAAGTACACCAAGCTGCCCAGTGGCAATGGTGTCTGACGAAGCTCGTCGTTTCTACGGTATCCAGTTCCACCCTGAAGTAACCCATACTGCTAAAGGTAAAGAGTTACTTGAGAACTTTGTACAAAAGATCTGTGGTTGCCGTAGCCTATGGAACTCTGAAAACATCATTGATTTGCGTGTTGAACAATTACGTGAACAGATTGGTGATCAGAAGGTTCTTCTTGGTCTTTCAGGTGGTGTAGATTCATCTGTTGTGGCTGCATTGCTTCACAAAGCAATTGGCGATCAATTGACATGTGTATTCGTTGACAATGGTCTTCTTCGTTTAAATGAAGGGGATCAAGTGATGGAAATGTTTGCGAAAAACATGGGTATCCGTGTGATTCGTGCTGATGCTGAACAACGTTTCCTTGACGCTTTGGCAGGTGAAGTTGATCCTGAAGCAAAACGTAAAATCATTGGTCGTGAGTTCATTGAAGTATTTGCTGAAGAAGCACGTAAGCTTGATGGCGTGAACTTCCTTGCGCAAGGTACGATTTATCCTGATGTGATTGAATCTGCTGCAAGCAAACAAGGTAAAGCACATGTGATTAAATCACACCATAACGTGGGTGGTTTACCCGAAGATCTCGCTTTTGAATTGGTTGAGCCAATTCGTGATTTATTTAAAGATGAAGTACGTCGTTTGGGTACAACTTTAGGTTTACCATTTGAGATGCTTTATCGTCACCCATTCCCAGGACCAGGTCTTGGTGTTCGTATCTTGGGTGAAGTGAAGAAAGAGTATGCTGACATTCTTCGTTTAGCTGATGATATTTTCATGCAAGAACTTCGTGCAAGTGGTTGGTATGACAAAACTGCACAAGCATTCGCTGTATTCCAACCAGTGAAATCTGTGGGTGTAGTCGGTGATGGTCGTCGTTATGCATGGGTGATTGCACTTCGTGCGGTTGAAACAGTTGACTTTATGACGGCTCGTTTTGCGCATCTTCCTTATGATCTTGTTGATAAAATTTCGACGCGTATCATGAACGAGATTGCAGAAGTTTCACGTGTTGTTTATGACGTATCGTCTAAACCACCTGCTACGATTGAATGGGAATAATTTCCTGACGGAAATTATTTAAAAAAGGACGCAATTGCGTCCTTTTTTATAAATCGCATAATTCTAACTGGTCAAAATTTTCTAATTCACCATATTTAACTTGATTAAATTTTAAGTGTGATAATTCAGGATTTTTTTTGACAACTTGGATTATAGTATCGATTTCTTTTTCAGTAATATCCCATCCGAAGGTTAATGATTTAAAACATGGAAAGGGAATTTTTTTAAGATAAATATTATTGGGCTTAATTACATCATGATCTAATAACTTAAAAATTATCCTATATTCATTTTCAATTGCCCATCGCTCATTTTTTGTCAAAAGTAAGCGTTCAAAAAAATCTTGCTGATCAATATTGAGAAAATAATAATTTGATATTTCATCAAAATTTTTAAGTTTATCTGGAATGGTAATACCATTGATTCGTATGACTCCTTCATAATATGAAATAGAAGCTCTTCTAGAATTTTTATATACAATTTTTTGAGGATTGTACTTCTTAAAAAAGGGATGATTGGAATCAAATGAAACAGCCAAACCTTTACCATGTTGACCGTAGCGTATCCACATTTCTTGGTTTATTAGTGAGTTAGTCAGAGAAAAAATGCCTATATAGCTATTTAGTTTTCCCAATAAATTTGTATTTATTTGCTTAATAAAATTTATAGCTTGGGAGCGATCATATTCCTCCATCGTATTAAAACTATCAAACTCGTCAAAACTCCTCAAGCTTGGAGATTCATCAATGCTGTATCTTTGACCTGAAGGTAATAAGTAGTGTTTTATTAGAAATTCATCTGTTACATTTGGTCCATCATAAAATATTGAACCCTGATATTTTTTATAAGCAACCTTGAGATCAGCGTCAGAAAAGATGTTGAAAAATGGTGTAAAAACACCTTCACCTGACGGATCATTTAAGTATTGAGGTTGCGTAATTCTGAAAAGTCCATTTTCTAAAAACTCTATTCTATCCGTTGGTAGATATTTAACAAACATGAAGTTACGCCTGTAAAGTTACTTCTAAATTTTATAAATTATTTGAAAATATTAAAGTTTTTATATGTATAACATATCGATAGCTCATTTTTATTCCAAATTAATAGAACCTGCTAATAATAAAGCATTCTATTTTTAATACATACAAAACTCTAATTGTCCTACCTATAGTATTCAGCGTATTAAGTCTAAGGTGGTTCAATTTGCATGACCTTGTTAATATCTATAACAAAGATAGCCATTTGCCAAACTTTTAGGATAACAACATGACCAATAATACTTATACCGAATTGTCTCATTCAGAAGACTGTGAAAAGCACGCCAACCAATTTATTCAGGAATTTCCACTGCGCCGTGCAGAAATTGGTCAAGGGACAGTGATCAAACGCGCTTTACCAAGTCGCCATAAGCGTATGATTGGCGCATGGTGCTTCTTAGATCATGCAGGTCCTGTGACATTTGAAGCTGGACAAGGTCTAGATGTTGGGCCACATCCACATATTGGTCTTCAAACCTTTACTTGGATGATTGAAGGGACCATGTTGCATAGCGACAGCTTAGGGACAACAGATCAGCTGATTCAGCCCAAGCAAGTCAACCTCATGACCGCAGGTCGAGGTATTTCACATACTGAAGTCGCGCCAGAGAATGAAACAAAAATGCATGCGGCCCAACTTTGGATTGCATTGCCTGATGACAAACTTACCATCGATCCAGCTTTTAACCACTATCCAGAATTACCCGTCGTCAATCAGTCAGGTATCGAATTTACGGTATTGGTCGGTGAGTATCTAAATACCGTATCACCAGTCAAAGTACATACAGAGCTTTTAGGTGTTGATTTATTTGCGCAAGCAGCCACAAAAGCACGTTTACCTTTAAATCCAAAGTTTGAATATGGATTTATGGCGCTTGAAGGTACAGCAACCATCAATGGTCATCATTTAGATGAAGACAATATGGTAATTTTAGAACCAGGGCTAGAATATGTAGAAGTAGAGATCCATGACAAGAGTCGTGTACTGCTTTTGGGTGGTGAGCCATTTGAGTCGCCAATTTTATTATGGTGGAATTTCGTTGGACGTACGCAAGAAGAAATCAAAATTGCACGTGATCAATGGATAGCAGAAGATCCACGTTTTGGGTCAATTCCATCATACCAAGGCGAGCGTTTGAAAGCTCCGATATTGCCTGATAGCATGCGTCCATCTAAATAATAAGACAAAGAAGGAAAATAAAATGGCAACGATCGCAAATGCAAAGGTCACCACACTACCTGAAAAATGGGGTGGTGAGATTCAATCTGGTCAGCACACATTTCTCACCGATAAACCTGAATCATTCCAAGGTTTAGATCGTGGGCCTGCACCGTATGATTTTATTTGTTCAGGATTAATTTCCTGCACAATGATCACATTACGGATGTATGCAGAGCATAAAGGACTGGATTTAGGCGAATTTACTGTCGAGGCAGATTTTAAAGCCAATAAAGAAGGGCAGGAATGGATTGAGCGTCGTTTAAGTTTTAAAACTAACTTGGATGAAGCATTACAAGAAAAAGTTTTAAATGTGTGCCAAAAAACACCCGTCACTAAAACATTGCTCAGAAGCGTCGAAATTAAAACAACAATTGTTTAAATATAGACAATTTAATAGGCATCAACATTCTGTATTTTTGTAATTTACAGCTAAAAAGAAGACATTTTGTGTAAAGCAGGATGTCTTTTTTTTATTCAAAATGGCTATATAGAGAGAAATAAAATTAGGTGGTCTTATGCTGACATTACATCATTTAGAAAAATCACGTTCTTCAAGAATCATTTGGGCGCTAGAAGAGTTGGGTGCTGAATACCAAATTCAACATTATAAAAGATTGCCAACTTATGCCGCTCCACCAGAATTGAAGAAGGTTCATCCTTTGGGGAAATCACCAGTGATTACTGATGATAATTTAGTGATCGCAGAATCTGCGGTGATTTTAGACTATTTGGCAGATCGCTATGATACTCAGCATCAATTTAAACCCCAGTCACAGCCGGACTTAACACAATATCAGTATTGGATGCATTACGCTGAAGGCTCATTAATGCCACTTTTAGTGATGACCTTAGTTCTCTCGTTTGTACCTCCTAAAGTACCTTTTGTGATTCGACCAATTGCCAATAAAATTATTGATGGGGTGACTGATGGATTTATACAACCGCGTCTCGCTGAACATATTGAATTTTTAGAACAGCATTTGGCGCAACATGAATTTTTTATATCTCAGTTTTCATTTGCAGATATCCAAATGAGTTTTCCCTTGATCGCGATGGATGAGCGCTTAAATGGAAAATATCCGAACATTCATGCCTATGTAAAACGCATAAAACAAAGACCTGCTTATCAGCAAGCGGTCATCAAGGGGGGGTGATTAAGATGGCGGATCAGGCAGTGAAATTAATCTTCCTGCCCGGAGCATCTGGCAGTACTGCATTTTGGAAACCTGTTCAATCACATTTTGAATCTGAGTACGACACGCACATCATGGGTTATCCCAGTTTTGGTGAATATCCTGATCATCCACATGTAAATTCAATGTCAGATTTACAAGATTATGTATTTGATCATCTTCAACATCCAAGTATTCTGATCGCTCAATCTATGGGTGGGGTCATTGCTGTTCAAGCGGCGTTGAGGTATCCAAAATTGATTCAAGGTTTGGTGTTGGTCGCTACGTCAGGTGGCGTTGATTTAACACCATTTCATGTTAAAGATTGGCGTGCAGAATATCAAAATGAATATGAAGTGCCGCACTGGTTTATTGATGATGAAACCAAATTAGATGAACGGCTTGCTGAAATTGAATGTCCTGTACTATTAATCTGGGGCGGAGATGATGACATTAGTCCTGTCGCAGTAGGTGAGTATTTAAATCACGCTTTTAAGTATTCAGAGCTGAATGTGATCCCGAACGGACAACATGATTTAGCTAAAGTTTATGCGTCAGAGTGTATTTCTTTTATCCAACGCTACTTAGCAAAATTTTAGGTTTGCTCTAGACTAAAAAAGGATGCTAATCGCATCCTTTTTTATGATTATCGTTTTACAACGATTGAATCAATACCGCTGTGTTGTAGGGTTTGCTGAGCGATAACAGCTGCTTCTTGAGAGTCATAAGGTCCAGAGACAACCCGATACCAGGTTTGACCGCCTTCCGTGGTTTTAATGACATCTGCAGATAAGCCGTTGAGAATAATTTCAGCACGACGTGCATCAGCACTATCTGGATCTGGATAACTTCTGACTTGTAAAAGGTAGCTACTCGCCACGGGTTGAGGTTCTGCATTTTCAATCAGCTCACCCTCTGTCGTTGTAGCATCAGCAACCACAGGTGCTTCCACGATGACAGGTGCGGTGTTCACTTGCTGATTTTCAGGTACAGCTTGATCGGGGATTGGAGTCACTTGTTGTTGAGGCAATAAATCGTAGAAGCGATAATCTTTATTCGTATCTTCTTGATAATGTTCAGATTGAATATCATTGCTTTTTGGTTGGACTGGCGCCCACGGTTTCCATAGCATTAAGGCTACGGCAAAACTCAGTACAATTAAAATCAGAACAAGCATACCTAACCATTTTGGTATTAATGGTTGTTTAGGTTTGTTAGGTCTTTCTGATACACCACGCTGCGTTTTTCCAAACACTTGGAAACCTCTCTTATTTTAAGATCATGCAATGGAAAATTGGATTACCATCACATGGAGTTTTTATCTCATTTTTTTCAATAATAAAAGTCTAAAGAGGTGAATCTTTTAAAAAGATTCACCTTCGATGACTTACATGCTTTCAGGTGCAGAAACGCCTAAAAGCTCTAAACCATTTTTCAAGACTTGACGAACATTTACCGATAACAACAAACGTGCTTGGGTCAGATCAGCATCATCACCGAGTACTTTATTTTCGTTGTACCAACCATGGAACAATGCTGCAAGTTCTTTTAAGTAGTTACCTACTTGATGCGGTTCATGGCTGTTTGCAGCACGTGCAAGAATTTCAGGGTATGCTGCAAGTTTTGCTAAGATTTCAGTTTCAGCTTCTAATTCAAGCTTTGCGGCAAAACCACGCGCAGTGGTCGCATCGAAGTTGATGTTCAAGCTGCTTGCTTTTTCTAGCATACGACAAATACGTGCATGGGCATATTGAATGTAATACACCGCATTGTCTTTACTTTGAGAAACCGCGAGATCTAGATCAAAGTCGATGTGCTGTTCAGACTTACGCATGACATAGTAGAAGCGAGCAGCGTCGTTGCCGACTTCTTTACGTAGATCACGCAATGTGACGAATTGACCTGAACGAGATGACATTTGAACCATCTCACCACCGCGCCATAGGCTGACGAATTGTACTAATAACACAGTCAGTTTTTTTGAGTCATATCCCATCGCATCAATCGCTGCTTTTACACGTGCGATATAACCGTGGTGGTCTGAACCCCAAATATCAATAATGTCAGTATAACCACGCTGAAGTTTATTCAGATGGTAAGCAATGTCAGAAGCGAAATAAGTGGTTTGACCATTACGACGTTTTACAACACGGTCTTTTTCATCACCAAATTCTGTTGATTTGAACCAAATGTTGCCATCTTTCTCATAGAGGAAGCCGCGTTGATCAAGTGTTTGTAATGCTTCTTCAATTTTTTCAGTCAATGATGCTTCACTAAACCATTGGTTGAAAGTCACACCAAATTCACCAAGATCATCTTTAATATCATCAAGAATTGCTTTTAACGCAGCTTGATGAAAAACGCGATAACCTTCACCTATTAACGTCTGCGAGTTAAAAATTAGACCATCAATGTGTTTTTCTTTATCGCCAGTAATTACAACCTTGTTACCTTCGGTATCAAGTTCTTCAGCATACTGCACATCTTCTGGTACATCTTTATAAACATCAGCTACAGGGCGAACATATACATCGCCGTCTTGATCAATAATGCTTTGTGCGATTTCTTTGACATAGTCGCCTTGGTAAGCATTTTTAGGGAATACTAATGTTTGACCAGTTAACTCAAGGTAACGTAGATAAGTAGACGTCGCTAAAATATCCATTTGACGACCAGCGTCATTCACATAGTATTCACGATCCACTGTAGCACCAGTTGCTTCAAGTAAATTCGCAACCGTCATGCCATATGCTGCGCCACGACCGTGACCCACATGTAAGCTTGATGTCGGGTTCGCAGAGACAAACTCAACTTGGATTTTTTTCGTAGCATTTACTTGTGTACGACCAAAATCATTAGCTTGTGCCTGAATAGCATCAAGAACAGCAAAACGTTGGTCTGCATTCAAGAAAAAGTTGATAAAACCAGGACCAGCGATTTCCGCTTTACTGATATCCGCAACTTCTGGCAGTGCAGCAAGAATTTTTTCTGCTAAATCACGAGGCTTCATACCTGCAGCTTTAGACGCGATCATTGCGATATTCGAAGCGAAGTCACCATGGCTTCGGTCTTTGGTTCGCGTTAAGTTTCCGCTGTTGTTAAAGTCAGATGGGAGGACCCCTTCAGCTTGAAGAGATTGCACTGCATGATCGAGAGCTGCTTGTATTGCCGTATTCATAATTTATCGAAAAATTAATGTCGCAGAAAAACGACAAATATAGCAAATTTAGCGCTCATTAGCGAAGCACATTTGCGTTGAATAAAACTTATCCGACATAAAAAATAATAAAATCAGTTTTTTTAATCACTATGCGCTATTTGCAGAATTAACGATGATGAAATTAATCTTTTACATCTAATGCATATCGATGATTGAATTGAGCCTGATTGTCTTTATCTCATTTAATGTGAATTTAAATAGAAATCAGGCAATTTTATGACTCGAAATTAAGCCATACACGTGACAGGCTTATTTAGTAATTCTGCTTTACCATTTTGGAAAGTGTATAACTTAGATGCATGGAAGATTTTAATGGTTTTGGCCTTTTGAGCAGCAGTTTGAAATGTCGCTAATTTTTTTTGATTCGCCAAACTAAAAGGATTTCCGTAATTCTTATTGTCGAGTAGTACTTGGATCGTTCCAACTTCAGGCTGAAGACTATTTAAAATTTCTGATCCTTCCGCATTTTGTATGCTGAGACTTGGTTTTTGGACACTATTCTTACAATTTAAGCGCAGGAACAGCATGTGACCATCAACTGCTTTGTTTTGTAAGTCATAAATTCCTTGAAGGTCATTTTCGATATATACCCACTGACCAATCGGCATATTTTGTTTAAGTTTCTCAATTTGCTCGAGTGTTGTTTTACTAATATCGACAATGCCTTTTTTATCAATTTCAGGGGTCTTATCGGCGCGTGCTAAACCCACCATTGAAAGTGCTTTATCACCGACCTTTGAGGTCGTGTCAGTGATGGTTTGGCAACCCGTTACATTTAGCAGTGAAATAATAGTTAATGGCAAAATGGCAATTTTAGCTGTAATTTTCATGTGGATCTAATAATGAAGTAAAAATACGATTGAATCCGATATTAGCTGAATCGTTCAGATTAGTTTGCAAAAAAAAGTTAATAAACATGAATAATACATTTGAAATGTGACAGTTTTATCTAATTTTCTATCAATAGAATGATGGATTGAAGTTATAAAATTTAAAAATACTGCCAATATTATTATCA
The DNA here is from genome assembly GCF_057737035.1 of Acinetobacter sp. 24-47-47. NCBI lineage: Bacteria > Pseudomonadati > Pseudomonadota > Gammaproteobacteria > Moraxellales > Moraxellaceae > Acinetobacter > Acinetobacter sp. 24-47-47. The sequence goes on from NZ_CM173216.1 coordinate 124,905, forward strand.
ATTTTATAAATATACATTTGTCTTCATTTCGGCTTAAGCTATTTCTTAAATAAATGGTAAAAATGAAATGAAAAAGGTCTGAATTTAGGCCTGATCCATGAGATTAGAGATGACAACTGAACACACTGAAGTAAAACACCCTCTTTATACCCCTTATGCTGGCTTTACTTTGCTTGAACTACCTCTTCTTAATAAAGGCTCTGCGTTCACTGAGGAGGAGCGAGCGAGTTTTAATCTAAACGGTTTGCTGCCTCATGTGATTGAAACGATTGAAGAGCAACACCAACGTTCATATCAACAATTTACGTCATTTCATGACGACATTAATAAGCATATTTATCTGAGAAATATACAAGACACCAATGAGACTTTGTTTTATCACCTCATAGAAAATCATTTATCAGAGATGATGCCGATTATTTATACCCCAACGGTAGGTGAGGCTTGCCAACGATTTTCTGATATTTACCGCCGTCATCGTGGTGTATTTATTTCATATCCTGATCGTGCCAACATTGACGATATTTTACAAAATGTGAATAAGAACAACGTCAAAGTCATTGTAATCACAGATGGTGAACGCATTCTTGGTTTAGGTGACCAAGGGATTGGTGGGATGGGAATTCCAATCGGAAAATTATCTCTCTATACCGCATGTGGTGGTATTAGCCCAGCGTATACATTACCCATTACATTGGATGTAGGAACCAATAATGCACAGTTGCTAAATGATCCAATTTATTTAGGTTGGAATCAGCCTCGTATTAGTGGCGATGAATACTATGACTTTGTGGATGACGTACTTCGTGCGATTAAACGCCGTTGGCCAAAAGCTTTGATTCAATTTGAAGATTTTGCTCAAAAAAATGCAATGCCATTGCTGGAAAAATATCGTAATCAATATTGTTGTTTTAATGATGATATTCAAGGCACTGCTGCTGTTGCAGTCGGCAGCTTAATCGCAGCAAGTCGTGCTGCAGGAAAGCAATTACGTGACCAGAAAGTGGCATTCTTGGGTGCTGGTTCAGCGGGCTGTGGTATCGCTGAGCAAATCATTGCGCAAATGGTGGCTGAAGGTTTGAGTGATGCTGAGGCAAGATCAAGAATCTATATGGTCGATCGTTTTGGATTATTGACCGATAATCAACCAAACCTTTTAGATTTTCAGCGTAAACTGGTTCAAAGTTCAGAAAATGTATCCGCGTGGGCTGATGCGGAAGGCATCATTTCATTGCTAGATGTTGTAAAAAATGCACACCCGACTGTGTTGATTGGTGTTTCTGGACAACCGGGTCTGTTCACTGAAGAAATTATTCGAACTATGGCATCCAATTGCGAGCATCCTATTGTATTGCCATTGTCGAATCCAACGTCGCGTGTAGAAGCCGTACCAGCAGATATTATTCAGTGGACGGACGGTCGCGCTTTGATTGCAACTGGTAGTCCATTTATGCCAGTTAATTATCAAGATAAGCTACACAATATTTCTCAGTGTAATAACTCTTATATTTTCCCAGGGATTGGCTTAGGGGTGATTGCTGTGCAGGCAACGCGTGTTACAGACAATATGCTGATGGCATCAAGCATGGCGTTAGCAGATTGCTCTCCAAAATTGCAAAACCCTGACGACGACTTACTTCCTGATCTTAATGATTTGCAGAAAGTCTCCCGAATCATCGCGTTTAAGGTTGCAAAAGCGGCAATTGAGGATGGTGTTGCTTTGCCATTGAGTGATGAGCTGATCGAAAAAAGTATTGAAGATAATTTCTGGAAGCCTGAATATCGCCGTTATAAGCGAATTCCATTTTAAAAAAACTTGAATTTTCAATATAAATTCATTGGAAATAAATAGGAATCAATGCGTTGGTTCCTATTTTTTGTTTAGAATAATTACAATATTTAAAAGCAAGATTGAGCGGAATACGCTACAATTTTCAAAAATCATAATAATAGCTTTAATCATTCTATGCTCAATAATATCAATTCAATTATAGAAGGCTTGGGTCTTAGCCCGCAAAAGCGCGCCTTACATATTAAATTTTCTAATCCAATATTAGATAGCCAAGTTTTCATTCAACGAATTCAGGGTCAACACTTTATTAATCAAGGCTTAAAAGCTGAAGTATTATGCTTATCGACGAATGCGCATTTACAACTTAAGCAATTCATTGGTTGTTTAGTGGCTGTCGATCAAGTTACGGATCTTGGAAAATTAGCTCGGACTACTGGGATTGTGACAGGGGTGAGCCAAGGTCAAAGTGATGGAGCATTGACCTTATATAAGTTGACTGTTGAAGATGCAACTTCACTTTGGCACAAACGCCGTAACAGTCGCGTATTTATGAACAAATCCGTGGTTGATATCACTGAGATTATTTTTAAAGAGTGGCAGACGAAAAGCGTGTTATTTAGTGCCGCTTTGAGTCTGTCAACGGCGGGTTTAAAAGCATCATATGATATACGTCCATTTGTGATGCAAGCCAACGAATCAGACTATGATTTTCTAACACGCTTATGGCGGAGTGAAGGCATTAATTGGTTGATTGATGAGACAGATCAAACTGTGCCATTCTCAGTGAAAGAAATTCAATCACAAAAATTAAGGCTAATAGATGAAAATAGTCAGTACGAGCCTTTAGATCGACGCACGCTCAGATTCCATCGCAGTCATGCAACAGAACGTTTTGATACGATTACCAGCTTTATTGCTCAACGCTCAATACAATCTACAGCAATTCAGGTACAACGTTGGCAGGGCGATATACTTGCGCAAGATCAAGATGATTATCAACTCAGTGCTCATCAACATAGTGACCAGTTGGACAATGAAACCTTAAGTCTAGAACAAGCATGGACTGTGAGTCCTGCTTGGATTGCTGATTTAAAAGGTGAAGATCAAGCCACTCCATCAAACAATTCACAACTGCAAAAACTGAATACACAACTCAATCAATACCAAGATTTGCAGGCTAAATACTTTACTGCGGTGAGTAGCGTTCGAGATGCCCATGTTGGGTATTGGTTTGAATTTATGGGTCATCCAGAAATAGATCAACATCAAGGGGCAGATCGCCAATTTATTATTTTAGGAAAACATTTTTTTAATCAAAATAATTTACCTAAAGATTTAAATAATCAAATTGAAACATTAATTGATTTAAGTCGTTGGAAAAAGACAAAAACAGATGAGCGTTTATCTACAGAACTGAGTTTAGTGCGCCGAGCTATACCTATTGTTCCAGAATATGATCCATTGAAACATCGTCCAGTTGCTTATCCTCAACGGGCAAAAGTGGTTGGACCTGAAGGTGAAACGATCTATGTGGATCAATGGGGACGTATTAAGGTTCGCTTCGTATTTACACTTAATGATGACCATCAACATGATGGTGGGGCAGGGGCGAATGATAATGATACAGACTCTGCATGGGTTGATGTTTTAACCTCTTGGGCTGGGGAGGGTTATGGATCAAGATTCCATCCACGTATAGGTGAAATTGTAGTCATTGACTTCTTTGATGGAAATGTTGATCGACCTTTCGTTGTTGGGCGTTTACATGAGGCTGAACGTCATCAAACCATGTTTGATGTTAAGGGGCAGTTACCTGATACAAAAAAACTCAGTGGAATTCGCACGGCAGAAGTTGGTGGTTCTGGATTTAACCAACTCCGATTTGATGATACGACAGGACAAATTAGTACTCAGTTGCAAAGTAGTCATGCGGCAACTCAATTGAATTTGGGTAATTTGAGTCATCCTAAGGATAAGGAAAAAAGTGATGGACGTGGAGAAGGATTTGAGCTGAGAACTGATGCCTATGGTGCTGTTCGTGCAGGGAAAGGAATGCTCATTACGACTTATGCACAAGAAAAAGCAATTGCTGATCATCTTGAAGCTACACAGGCTCAATCTCTGTTGAGTCAGAGTGAGCAGAGTATGAAAATGCTCAGTGAGATTGCAGTAAAACAACAATCGGATGCATTAAATGTAATTAGTAGATTACCTAAATTTATTCAATCATTAGAAATCAAAAGTAGTGCTCAAGCTTTGCAGTCTACAGTGAGTTTATTTAAAGAGGGAATAGCGAAGGATCCAGTAAATGCATTGAAAGATTGTGGTGGCTTTATTAAGGATATTGGTACTTTAGGTGGTAATGCTGCTGGTATTGTAGATGAGTTTAATAGTTACTTTGAGCATGCTCAAGAAGCGGTTGATAATCTCAAGGAATTTATTGATAACGTACAAGAATATGGTTCTGAGGCGATAAAGAGGAAATTTGAAAGTATTAAAAATGGGATTAAAGATAACCCATTTCAAGCACTTCAAGATGTGAGTAAAGCAATTTCGAGCGTTGACTTGAATGTGGAAGATCAACTGGTGTTATGCACTAGTTTTGGTGGTGCAAACAAAAAAGATGATATTAATCCAGTAAAAGCCTTAAGCACACTGACAGGTTTTATGGAGGGATATACTCAAGGATTAGAAAATAGTTCTAATCAAAAAAAACAAGAGCAAGGACGTTTATTTAGACAGGCACTCATGCTTTTGGCTTCACCGAATGGGATTGCATTAACAACGCCTGAGGACATTATTCTTCAAGCATCACAAGATATTGCGGAGAGTGCACAGGGTTCAATTAATTTAAGTGCGCAAAAAAACATTGTGGGGCATGCTCAAGACAAGATCAGTTTGTTTGCTGCACAGAAAGGATTTCGAGCGTTCGCAGCTAAGGGTAAAGTTGAATTACAAGCGCAAGATGATGCGATTGAAGCAATTGCACGTAAGGTGATTAAGCTTATTTCAACCGAAGATAAAATTGAAATTACCAGCCCTAAAGAAATTGTACTGACCGCAGGTGGCTCGCAACTCAAGATTAATGCTAGTGGAGTATTTAGCACGACGGGTGGAAAATTTGAGAGTAAGGCAGGGCAACATTTGTTTACGGGTGGAGCCAATATTTCTTATGAGTTTCCGCAATTACCAAATACACCTTTATTCAGCAATAAGTTAGACATTTATGATTTATTTTGGGAAAGTGATTTTAGTAAACTGAGTTATAAAGCATTTATACCAGACACCAATTCTTTTGTTTCAGGTCAAATTGATGAGCACGGTCGAACTGGCAAGATAAACACAGCAGATCCCTCAAAAATACAAGTTCTTATTGGCCCTGATGAAGAATGGGGAATAACAATAGATGGCTTTGATGAAGAAGATTTTTTAGGTAGTTCAAATAGAGCAACCCTAAATTTTAAAGATAATAATAAATAATATACGGTCTAAGCTATGACAAACTCTAGGAAATCATTAGTAACTATTAAACTAGTAGATATATTTGGGAATCCTATTTCTAAAGTTCAATATCAGGTTAAAAATACAAAAACAGGTCAACTAATAGCTGCGGGAGCAACAAATTCGGCTGGTTGTATTGTTGAGATTAGTAGAGATAAAGGCACTAGCTTAGATGTATATATCAAAAGTATGTTTAATGGAATGATGCTGAATGTTAAAAGTTTTGTGATGTCAAAAGATCGTATGCTGGTCACTATCGCAAGTCCCAAAGTGCTATTGGATTTGAAAACACTCAATAATCAAGGTGCTGCTGGTGTATATAGAAGAAAAACTCATGTAGTACGAAAAGGTGAGACGCTAACTGCAATTGCTAAAGCAAATGGAACTACTGTTAGAGCATTGGAAAGATTAAATCAGTTAAAGAATCCAGATAGACTAAATATTGGGCAAATTTTAAAGCTGCCTGTTAATATACCAGCTACAGGTGATAGGAGTATTCAAGATAAACCCAAACCCATAACGCAATCTAAACCTTCTCCAAAAAAGCAACAAACAAGCACATCGACTACCGAAAGAAACGACGGCTTTAGTGGCTTAACGAATGAGGCAAAAGAGTGGCTGAACAAAGTTTACGAAGATGGAAAGAAGGCTATTACTGAAACGGTAGATTCAGCTGTCAAAATTTTGACGGTAGAGGATAGAAGTCAAGAAAGTGGGACCCCAAAAACATCAGCCCCCAATATGTGTAAAACTGATCCTCAATGTATTTCAAGTGGAAAGAGTGAATTAATACAAGAAATCAATATTCGTTTAGCTGGTTTTGGCGGGGCTTTACCAAGCGATGAATTCACTGAGTTAACTGCCAAATGTATTAGACAATTCCAAAAAGATTATATGGGCGTTCCTGAAACGGGCAAAATTTGTGGAAGTGTTTTAGCGGCACTTGATAAGTTTTACTATGAATATCCAGTAAGTAGTTTTATGAACAAAGCTTCATGCCCATGTGGTAGTTGTTCGGGTTATGGTAATAATAGAAGAGGTATTAAATCTGGAAGTAATATTGCTAACGAATATCCTGGGTTACATAGATCACTTATCTGGATTGTGAAAGCTTTGAATTTCTATTTAAAAAATGAATTTAAAACTAAAAACTTAGAAATTGCTTATATTGAATCTGGATATAGGTGCATTGAAAATAATAAGAAAAAAAGCAGGACTAGTGTTAATCATATGGGTTTAGCACTAGATTTGCATATCAATAAAAACGGAGTTCGAACCCGTGATTTGGCGGATATGGAATTTATACGTAAGAATATTATGGCGGTAAAAATGGATGCCACTGAACGGAGAGCTAGCAATAAAATTTACTTAGAACCTAAAGTATTTAATGATGGTTCTTCAGGAGCACAAACATGGGTACATTTTGATATTACTAGGTTATCAAACATATATTTTGAAGATGAGTTTTTTAAAAAAACGGTAACTGAATTGAATGGTGGTTCAATAGTTGATATAGCAAAATCGCTAAACTTGAACTCATTATTAAGTTGTGCAGGTTTTACTGCAACTTCTACACAACTCTCTAAAATTACAGACAAAACTATTGATCAATTAGTGATTGAATTGGGCGATGCTATAGCAAGTGGTGAGGGGAGTTATGAAGCATGGAATGCGGGTGCACCTGAAAATAAAAGAGTAAAGTTTGGAAAAATGAATGATTTGCCTGGGACAATAACAGGAAAAACAATTAATCAGCTATTGGATGCTTCAACCAAATATACTTGGCAAGATGAACGACGCCGGTTTGCAACTGGGAAATATCAAACAATACCTTCAACATTATCTGCAGCAAAATCGAGAATGAATCTTACTGGTGATGAACTTTACGATGCAGATATGCAAGAAAGAGTATTTAAAGAGCATTTATTGAGAGGAAGATCTGCAATTTACAATCTAATTTCAAATGGAAGCTCCACAGTTGAAATGGCCATGATTGATGCCTCTAAAGAGTGGGCTTCAATTGCATTGCCTAAAGGTCACAAAAATAAATCTAATGTGGTTTCTGACGGTACAATAGGTTATCACGAATCAAATACTAACAGAGCAAATAGTCATTCAACTGCTAAGGTTAAAATGATATTTGAAGAAATTAAACAATACCACTCTGCCAAATAGGTTGAAAAATGAATATGTTTAAATATTTAATAACATTAATATCTGGATTTTTAATTACGAGTTGTACTTATTCAAAAGAGCAGAGTGAAGATTCCTACTCTACAGCAACAGTTTTAACAAAAAACAATGTTTCTAATTGTTTTATTGAGGAGATAAATGTAGATTTTTGTAGTGAAGACAAACTCAGAAAATATAATATACATATTAAAGATCAACCTAATTTTTTTCATAATAAAATTATTTTAGTGGATGATGGAAAAAGAGATATAGGTAAAGGAGAGAGAAGGCACATAAAAAATATTATTCTTCTTGATCCGAAAACTAATAAAGTTATACCGTTGCCACAGAGTTTAGGGAACTTCGTTGATGAAAGATTACAAGTAATTTTTGATGAAAAACCCCAAATTAGGTTTTCAAAAAATGATAATAAAATTTGTCTTTCGGGAACGACATTTGCAAAAAGCGACAATAATATTAATGTTGAAAATGACTGTTATATATTTGAAAAAAATAATTTTAAAAAGATGGAAGTAGAAAAAAATGAAAATAAAAAAAGTTATAAAACATCAATAATTTACAATTCAGATTTACATTTTAAATGTATTAATGATATTAAAGTTAAAGAATGTGAGAATTTAAATCTATTTTCAACGAGTATTTTATTCAAGAAGTATGACTTTATAAATATTAATGATGGACCAAGTGCAATATTGGAGAAAGATAATTTTAAGATTATTATTTCACCATTTGAGGATGAGAGTGGTCCAAACTTAAGAATCATGAAGGTTAACAATAATCAAATGGTAGAAGAAAAATATATCTACGCAAATAAAAAGGTTTTAATCGACAGCGATTTCAAAGTTGAATATTCTGAAGGATTAGGAAAAAAAACTTATAACTTTAAATAAAATTAAAGAAAGCCGACTTACGTCGGCTTTCTATTGTTTAATCTTCGAATACCTTTTCTAGCAACTCTTCACTTGGGGCGAAGTAATAAGCTCCATCTAAAGGCGCAACAAAGTGCAATAAACGATCATGAATACCATCGCCACTAGTTCCAAACATACGTGTCAGCATGCGATCAATACGGGTTAAATCTTTCGTATAAGCGATAAAATACAAACCTTGATCACCACGTCCATCCCCATATGGTAAAGAGTGGCGAAGAATTTCAAGCTCCTCACCTTCATCATCTTCAACAACGGTGCGAGCCACATGTGCATTGTCGGGTTTAACATCGTCATCAAGCTCAATGCTTTCGAGTTTGGTGCGCCCAATCACTTGCTCTTGTGCATCAACTTTAAGTTTTTTCCATTTATCTAAATCATGACGATAACGTTGAGCAAAAACGAATGAGCCATCAGTGAAAATTCCTGCATCTTCACCTAATAAAGCTGTTTCAGCACGATCATCTGGAAATTGAGGATTTTCGGTGCCATCAATAAAACCAGTTAAATCTCGACCATCAAAATTTCGGAAGCACACGCGCTCATCTAAAACCTCAACTAAATCCTGAATGCCTTCAAAAAAAGCTTGGCTTAAGGCAAAACAAATATCAGTGCGCTGTGCTGCGATATGGATTAAAACATCAGCAGGGACCACAGGCATTGTGAAAGAGCCTTGAATTGGTTCAAGCTGTTTAAAACCTTTTGGTTGGTGAGGGTAAAGTTGTGACCAAAGTTCTGGTCCAAAAGCCACCGCAGTTTTAATTTGAGCATGAGGATGTTGAGTAATTAAGCGATCACGAGTCGTAAAGAGATCTTCAAGTTTTTCTTTTAGTTGATCTATTGATAAATCTTTTAAACGCAAAGTGATAAAGCGAGCATGATCTGAAGGTAATGGTAAGATTACGGATTGGGAAGTCATTCATGGCTCCTGAAATTATAATATCCTAATTTTGCTGATCACATTGTGCCTGATCATCATAGTGCTGAACAGACAGACGTTTAAAAAAACATTCAAATTTTAAATCTTAAAAAAGTCGAATTGTCATATAATCTCATCAAAATAAATCTCCCAAATCGTTATGTCTTATCAAATGTGGTTTGCCTACATGCTTGCATGTTGGGTTATTAGTATTTCGCCTGGTGCAGGTGCTATTGCATCTATGTCTAGTGGTTTGAATTATGGATTCAAACGAGGCTATTGGAATGCAATTGGTCTGCAACTTGCACTTTTGGTTCAAATTGGAGTTGTCGCTGCGGGAGCAGGCGTACTTTTTGCTACGACTCCTTTGGCATTTTTGATCGTCAAATGGTTTGGGGTTGGGTATTTATTATATTTGGCATATTTACAGTGGAAAGCCCCAGTGCAGTCCATAGAAATTCAGTCTGATTTAAAGCAAAAGTCAGCGATGAAGCTAGTAATCAGCGGTTTCTTTGTCAATATGAGTAATCCAAAAGCAATTGTATTCTTATTGGCAGTATTGCCACAGTTTCTGGATCTTTCAAAGCCTCAATGGCCACAATACCTCATCATGGCTTGTACAATGATTGCTATTGATCTTATCGTTATGGCTGGATATACAAGTCTTGCAGCGAAGGTATTGCGTTTACTTAAATCACCTCGTCAACAAAAAGTCATGAATCGTACCTTTGCAGGTTTATTTGCAGGTGCGGCTTTTTTATTGAGTTTAGTGCATCAATAAGACACAATAAAATAACGAATGAGGGTTATTTTGTTGAAAATTAAAATATTAATTTTGACTATTCTGTTGGGGCTCGGCTTAATTTCAACTCCCTATATCTGGGCGTATTTTTATTTACAGCCTGAAAGTGTGTGGGAATGGATCAAGTTTGTGATGTGGGGCGCGGGTGTTGGCATATGCGCCACATTTGGTCTTACAGTGATTTTAACTTTGATCACCACCCTTATAAAAAAAATGATTGTGGATGATACTTCGCAATATAAGATGTTTTTCAAACAAATGGTTTATTTTATGTGGATCAATGTGGTCTTATTTATCACGGCTGCAATCGGTTTACTATTCGAATGGTTGCCTTTCTATATTGTTGAATATTGGTTTATGCCTCAGACCTTTTTTGGCTTTTGGCATGTGATATGGATAAAAGGCCTCATTAATTTATTGGTTATGGTGGTTTTTTTATTCTCTTGTTATATCTTTCTCTGTCTTCATAAATATTTTATAAAGAAGCAAGATTAATGAATAGCCCAAATAAATCAGGCTATTTTTTTAAATTTTTGAATGATAAAAATCACAGCAAATACGATTGCCATGGTTAATACAATGCTTAAACCTGTCGCAATATTTAAACCTGCACTCGACCATAAGCCCACAGTCACACCAACTTGAGCCACAATAAAAGACCATAGCACCATGCGTTTAGGTGAATGTGCTAAAAGTCTTGCGGTTAATGCAGGTATAACCAATAAAGCACCCATGAGTAATGAACCTACTGCACGTAACGCTAGTACTGTAAATAAGGCAAGAAGCAGCATAAAAATAAGGCGCTGCCATTTCGCATTCACACCTTCACTTACCGCAATATCAGGATCAATCGCAATTTGAATCTGAGATTGCCAACTTTTATAGAGCACAGAGAGTGCAATGACAATCACCACTGCAAATGTCGGTAAGTCGGACCAAGATATTGTTAAAAGATCGCCAAATAAATAACTCAGCAACTCAGGTCTTAGCGCAGGGAGGTGTTGGATGACCAATAGTCCTGAGCAAAGCAGCGTTGCTGAACATAACGCAAGTAATGCATCGTTGGGCAGGCGAGGATCATGCAATACCCAAAGGACTGCGACCAAGAGTAACGCGGTAAACGTAACCCCCATCCATAAGGGGAGGGTGAGTAAGCCAGCAATCGCCACACCCAAGAGAGTTCCATGCGCCATTGTGTCTGCAAAGAATGACATACGGCGCCATAACATAAGACAACCGAGCGGTGCAGTTAGAAACACTAATAATGTTCCCATAATCCATGCGGGTAATAGAAGTTGTAACCATTCCATCATGATCTAAGCTTCCGGTTCTGGATGAATATGGGGACGAGGATCGTGTTGACATGGCGTTGCTGTATCACCATGTGCACAATGATCGTGATGATGTTGGTAGAACACTCGATTAGTGCCGAAAATAGCTTGATACTCAGGGTCTTGTTGAATATTTTCAGGCAAACCGCTACAACATATATGTTTATTGAGGCATACCACACGCTGTGTACCTTGCATCACCCACTGCAAATCATGAGAGACGATTAAGATCGAGCAACCGTAGCGCTCAGGTAGACTTCGAACATAATCATAAAGTTCAGCTTCAGATTGAATATCTAAACCTTGCATCGGTTCATCGAGTACCAATAAGTTGGGTTGACGCAGTAGAGCGCGTGCTAAAAGTACACGCTGGCGTTCCCCACCAGACAGCTGTTGGACTTTCGAATCTTGTAATTTTATGATCCCAGTATCTCGAATAATTTCTTGTTTAATCGCAAGATCACACTTTTCTAAATCAAGTAAATCTTTCACTCGAAGTGGCAAGCTGTGGGATGGATTGAACTTTTGAGGGACGTAAGCAAGCTTTAAGGCTTTATGATGTTTAATTTGACCAGAATTGGCCTTCACAATTCCGAGAATCACTTTGATAAGCGTAGATTTACCCGCCCCATTGGGACCAATGAGGGTAATAATTTCTTTGTCATGAATCTGAAAGTCAACATTCTTTAAAATGTCTCTTTCATCAATTCGCACATTAATTTGCTGCAGTTCAATTAATGGCAATGCAGAACTTACTGAGAGCACTGCTGACATAATCCTGAAATCTCAATAATGCTATGTTGAGCCTGAAAATGATCAGAGGAAGCCAATTGATCAAGTTGTTGAATCAAACCAAGAGCTGAAGCCTCTTTCACTGTATTGCATTTAGAGCAAATGAGAAAAGCGGCTTGATGTCCAGCACGAGGATGGCAACATGGAATATAGGCATTAATTGAAGTTAAACGATGAATAAAACCTTTTTCGAGCAAAAAATCGAGGGTGCGGTAAACAGTTGGAGGTGCTGCTGGACGTTCAGCATTACCTTTTAATTTCGCCAACAAGTCATAAGCGCCCATAGGCCCTGAGGCCGTTAAAATTAACTCTAAAACTTCTTTGCGAAGCGGAGTCAATTTAGCGCCTGAAGCAGCGCAGCTTGCTTCAGCTTCTAATAAACGAGCTTCAACATTCGGGTGATCATGCACACCGTGTAAAGTATCATGATGTTCGTGTGAACATGCGCTCATGGACTGACCTCAAGACTTCGAAAAGGGAAGGGGATATCTCATAAATAGTATCATGAGACCTTGCAACTTACGAACAGCATAGGCATTTTTAACTGTTTGTTATATTATAACGTCAAAATTCGAGTGGTAATTAATTTCATGTTGCGTCTGCTAGCACTATGCTTTACAGCATTATTCACAACCTTGGCTTGGGCACAAGCACCCTTGGTGGTTTCGACACACCCAGTGTATTTGATTGCAAAAGAAATCACTCAAGGTATTGAAGAACCAAAATTGTTGCTAGAAAATCAAACAGGGCATGATGTTCATCTGACCCCTGCGCACCGTAAATTAATTCAAGATGCAGGATTGGTTATTTGGCTTGGTAAAGCGCATGAAGCACCATTAGAGAGTATTTTGGCGAAAAACTCTAAAGCAGTTGCCTTATTGAATACAGGAATATTGCAAACATTGCCGCTTAGAAATAGTCGAGGGGACGTAGTAAAAGGAACTGTCGATACTCATGTATGGTTAGAACCAAATAATGCAGTTCGTATTGGCTTTTTTATAGCGGCATTACGCTCACAACAACAACCTGAGTTTAAAGACAAGTATTGGAGTAATGCTAAACTTTTTGCACATGAGATGCTGAAAACTTCACAAAGTGTAAAACTCAATCATGGTGTTCAGCCGTATTGGTCATTACATGATGCATACCAATACTTGGAGCGTGCGCTGTTGCTAAAATTCGCTGGTGCGATGACAGAAGACCCACATATGGCACCTACAATTGCTCAAATCAAATATTTAAAAGACAATCGCCCACAGCAAAAGATGTGTCTTTTGGCTGAAACTGTAGCTAATAAAAATCAATATAAGTCTCTAGGTCATGTGAATTTTCTCGCAGTTGATGAGAGTTTTGCTAAACACCAGAATTTTATAACAGCATGGCAGACTCTAGCGATACAAGTACGTGCATGTGTAGAAAAAGCACAAAAGTGATGTAAAAACAGCCGATAATTGTATAAGTGCTCAGCAATAAACGATCTAAAAATACCAGACTTAGGTCGGGAAAAGATTGCATGTTCAGGGGTGTAACTCTATAATGCCTGCGATTAAAAATAATCATCAGCTAAACTTGTCAAGCATTATTGCTGTGAGTGGATAATAAATGAGCCGAACTAGTCGCTTGATTGACCGACGATTAGCGAAAGCTTTAGTCATCTTGCAAGCATGTATGATACCTGTTTCAGCCTTGATAGCGTGGGTCTTGAAAGACTCGACTGCGGCTTTGAGTGCAGCATTAGGTGCATTCGTATGTTGGCTAGCCAGTTGTTATTTTTCATGGCAGTCGTTCAGAGCTGCAGGTGCAAGAGCTTCGAAACAGGTTCTATCGAATATGTATCGGGGGTTGCTCGGTAAGTTTGGAATTGTGATTGTTGGCTTCATTTTGATTTTAATCAATGTGAAACCGTTGTCAGCGGTCGCATTGTTTTGTGGTTTCATACTCGTTCAGACCATGTCGTGGGTCGCACCTTTTTGGGCGTCGCGTCTATCAAAATGAGTTGAATTGCAACGAAAAATTGAAAAGTTTTTTAGATGTTTAACGAGATATCAAGCAGCACGCGATATTCGTTAACTCTAATTTGTATTTGACATTAACCAGGTGTGATTTATGGCTGCTGAAGAACATACCCTTACCTCGTCTGAGTATATTCAGCATCACTTAACGAACATGACCTATGGTAAAGCACCAGATGGTACGTGGAAGTTAGCTGAGACTGCTGAAGAAGCGAAAGAGATGGGGTTCACTGCTATTCACTTGGATTCTATGGGTTGGTCAATCGGCCTTGGCGTCATTTTCTGTTTGTTGTTCTGGTTAGTAGCGAAAGCTGCAAACTCTGGTGTTCCGACCAAGTTCCAGGCTGCAATTGAAATGATCGTTGAGTTTGTTGACTCAAGTGTTCGTGATACCTTTCATGGTAAATCACGTTTAATCGCGCCTCTAGCTCTTACCATCTTCGTGTGGATTTTCCTCATGAACTTGATGGACCTTATCCCTGTTGACTGGATTCCTTATACAGCTCAACACATAATTGGTGGGCTATTCGGTATCGACCCGCATCATGTTTACTTCAAGATCGTTCCATCTACTGACCCTAACGTAACCCTTGGTATGGCGTTATCAGTATTTGCGTTAACTATTTTCTATAGTATCCGTGAAAAAGGTCTTGTCGGTTTCGGTGCAGAATTTGCGCTTAACCCATTCAATCCAAGTAACCCATTTTTAAAAGCATTATTAATTCCAGTAAATATTCTTCTTGAATTAGTAACTTTTATCGCGCGTCCAATTTCATTGGCTCTCCGTTTGTTCGGTAACATGTATGCGGGTGAATTGATCTTCATTTTGATCGCATTATTACCGTTCTGGATTCAATGGGCGTTGTCTGTGCCTTGGGCAATCTTCCATATTCTTGTTATCACGTTACAAGCATTCATCTTCATGATGTTAACGATCGTGTATATGAGTATGGCTAGCGAGAAGCATTAATTAATATTTGCTCGACTACACTATGTAGTTGGGCTAAAGTTTTTTTGTTTGATTTAAACTCAACCTCTGAGGATTTTTTCATGGATTTAGTAGTTGGCTTATCTGCTGTTGCAGCTGCTCTTTTAATCGCGTTCGGTGCTTTGGGTACTGCGATCGGTTTTGGTCTTTTAGGTGGTCGCTTCCTTGAAGCTGTTGCTCGTCAACCAGAATTGGCTCCACAACTTCAAACTCGTATGTTCTTAATCGCGGGTCTTCTTGATGCTGTGCCTATGATCGGTGTTGGTATTGGTTTGTTCATTATCTTTGCAAATCCGTTCATCGGCCTAGTAGGTTAATTAGCTAAATTCCGAAATCAACTATTTGAGGAATAGCAATGAATATTAACTATACTCTGTTTGGTCAAGCGATTGCGTTTGCGATCTTTGTCGCATTCTGTATGAAATTCGTTTGGCCTCCACTAATCAATGCGATTAGTGAGCGTCAGCGTAAAATTGCTGATGGCTTAAATGCAGCTGAAAAGGCGAAAGCTGATCTTGCAGATGCGCAAGCTCAAGTTAAAGCTGAATTAGATGCAGCGAAAGCACAAGCGGCTCAATTGATCGAACAAGCGAACCGTCGTGCGGCTCAATTGGTTGAAGAAGCTCGTACTCAAGCATCTGCTGAAGGTGAGCGTATTCGTCAACAAGCGAAAGAAGCTGTTGACACAGAGATCAATGCTGCTCGTGAAGAATTACGTCAACAAGTTGCAGCTCTTGCTGTTGCTGGTGCAGAGAAAATTCTGAACCAACAAGTTGATGAAGCAGCTCACAATGCCATGCTTACTCAGCTGGCTGCTAAACTTTAAGCGAGGCGATTATGGCTGAACTCTTGACGTTAGCACGCCCGTACGCTAAAGCAGCATTTGCTTTCGCTTCTGAGCAAGGTGCAACTGACAATTGGTCAAATGTGTTACAAGTGCTTAGTGCTGCGGTGCAAGATGAAGCATTTTCCGCTTACTTGAGTCGCCCTGAGCTTACTCCTGTGGAGCAAGTAAGTTTATTTGCTAAGGTTTTAGGTGCAGATCAAACTGCTGAAGTGTCTAACTTTTTGACACTTTTGGCTGAAAATGATCGTTTAACTTTGTTACCTGAGATTGAAGCAGAGTACGAACTTCTTAAATCACAAAATAACAATGTGGTAGATGTTGTGATTGAATCTGCATTACCACTTTCTGCTGAACAAGAGCAATTACTTGCATCTGCGTTAGAGAAACGTTTCAACGCAGCTGTAAATGTTTCAGTAGAAGTTAACCCAGCGTTAATCGCGGGTGTTGTTATTCGTGCAGGCGACCAAGTGATAGATGATTCTGCGCTTAATAAGCTTGAAAAAATGCGGACTCGTCTTCTTGCATAATTGCGTAAAAAGAAGACTGAACTTAATAAAGATTGAGGTATAGCGCAATGCAACAACTGAATCCATCCGAGATCAGTGCGCTCATTAAACAGCGTATCGGCGATCTGGACACCAGCGCGACCGCTAAGAACGAAGGAACCATTGTTATGGTTTCCGACGGTATTGTGCGTATTCACGGCCTTGCTGATGCAATGTACGGTGAAATGATCGAATTCGACGGCGGCTTATACGGTATGGCACTGAACCTAGAACAGGATTCAGTGGGCGTCGTTGTTTTAGGTAACTACTTAAGCCTTCAAGAAGGTCAAAAAGCGCGTTGCACAGGTCGTGTATTAGAAGTTCCGGTTGGTCCAGAACTTTTAGGCCGTGTAGTAGATGCTTTGGGTAACCCAATTGATGGTAAAGGCCCAATTGATGCAAAATTATCTGATGCAGTTGAAAAAGTTGCACCAGGCGTAATTTGGCGTCAATCGGTAGATGAGCCTGTACAAACTGGTTATAAATCAGTTGATACAATGATTCCAGTTGGTCGTGGCCAACGTGAATTAATCATCGGTGACCGTCAAACTGGTAAAACAGCAATGGCGATCGATGCGATCATCGCACAGAAGAATTCTGGCATTAAATGTATCTACGTTGCAGTTGGTCAAAAACAATCAACTATCGCAAACGTTGTACGTAAGTTAGAAGAAACTGGCGCTATGGCGTATACGACTGTTGTAGCAGCAGCGGCAGCGGATCCAGCAGCAATGCTTTTCCTTGCTCCGTACTCTGGCTGTACAATGGGCGAATACTTCCGTGACCGCGGTGAAGATGCGTTAATCATTTATGATGACTTATCTAAACAAGCAGTTGCGTATCGTCAAATTTCATTGCTTTTACGCCGTCCACCAGGTCGTGAAGCTTACCCAGGTGACGTATTCTATCTTCATAGTCGTCTACTTGAACGTGCTTCTCGTGTATCTGCTGACTATGTTGAGAAATTCACTAACGGTGAAGTTAAAGGCCAAACTGGTTCATTAACTGCATTACCGATTATTGAAACTCAAGCGGGTGACGTATCTGCATTCGTACCAACGAACGTAATTTCGATTACTGATGGTCAGATCTTCTTAGAAACATCATTATTCAACGCAGGTATTCGTCCTGCTGTGAACGCGGGTATCTCTGTATCTCGTGTTGGTGGTTCTGCTCAAACTAAGATCATCAAAAAATTGTCTGGTGGTATTCGTACTGCTTTAGCACAATATCGTGAATTGGCTGCGTTTGCTCAGTTCGCTTCTGACCTTGATGAAGCAACTCGTAAGCAACTTGAGCATGGTCAACGTGTAACTGAATTAATGAAGCAAAAACAGTATGCTCCATATTCAATTGCTGACCAAGCTGTTTCTGTATATGCATCTAACGAAGGCTACATGGCTGACGTAGAAGTGAAGAAAATTGTAGACTTTGATGCTGCATTAATTTCTTACTTCCGTTCTGAACATGCTGCGTTAATGCAACAGATCGATGAAACTGGTGATTGGAACAAAGACATCGAAGCAGCATTCAAAGCTGGTATTGAAAGCTTTAAAGCGACTCAAACTTACTAATTTTCAAACTGTTGAAATTTAGTGTCGGTTTGGTTCACGGAATCAACCTTCGAGGGCTCGAAAGGGCCTTCGAATACTAGGTTAAGCGTATGGCAAATTTAAAAGAAATTCGCGCCAAAGTAGCTAGTATCAAAAGCACGCAGAAAATTACTCGCGCGATGCAGATGGTAGCAGCTTCTAAGATGCGTCGTGCGCAAGAGCGCATGGCTCAGGGCCGTCCGTATGCCGAAAATATGCACCGTGTAATTGCTCATTTAGTACAAGCGAACCCTGAATATAAACATCGTTATATGGTTGAACGCCCAGTTAAGCGCGTTGGCTATATCATCGTGTCATCAGATCGCGGTCTTGCTGGTGGTTTGAACATTAACTTGTTCAAGAAAGTGGTAAAACACGTTCAACAGCAACAAGAGCAGTCAATTGAAGTTCAATTTGCTTTGATTGGTCAAAAAGCGGTTTCGTTTTTTAAAAACTACGGCGGTAAAGTACTTGGTGCAACCACTCAAGTGGGTGACACTCCAAGTCTTGAACAGTTGTCTGGTTCTGTACAAGTCATGTTGGATGCATACGATAAAGGCGAATTAGATCGCATTTATTTAGTGTCTAACGGCTTTGTGAATGCCATGACTCAAAATCAAAAAATCGAACAACTTGTTCCTTTAGCAGCTGCTGAAGATGACAAGACTCTTAACCGCCAATACGGTTGGGATTATATCTATGAACCAGAAGCTGAAGAGCTTTTAAATGGTTTATTGGTTCGTTATATCGAGTCTGTGGTATACCAAGGTGTGATCGAAAACATCGCGTGTGAGCAATCTGCTCGTATGGTTGCAATGAAAGCTGCAACGGATAACGCGGGTGAATTGATCAAGAACCTACAACTTATTTATAACAAGCTGCGTCAAGCCGCGATTACTCAGGAAATTTCTGAGATCGTTGGTGGTGCCGCTGCCGTTTAACATTATTTTGAATTGAGGAGACAGCAATGAGTAGCGGTCGTATCATTCAGATCATCGGCGCGGTTATCGACGTCGAGTTTGAACGCAACAGTGTTCCTAAGATCTATGACGCTCTTCAGGTTGATGGCACTGAAACTACATTAGAAGTTCAGCAACAACTTGGTGACGGCGTTGTACGTACAATTGCGATGGGATCTACAGAAGGTCTTAAGCGTGGTTTGAACGTAACTAACACTAACGCTCCGATCTCTGTACCAGTTGGTCCAGCGACGCTTGGTCGTATCATGGACGTTCTTGGTCGTCCGATCGATGAAGCTGGTCCTGTTGCAACTGAAGAGCGTTTACCGATTCACCGTCAAGCGCCTTCTTATGCAGAACAAGCTGCTTCTACTGACCTTTTAGAAACTGGTATTAAAGTCATTGACTTACTTTGCCCGTTCGCGAAAGGTGGTAAAGTTGGTCTGTTCGGTGGTGCCGGTGTTGGTAAAACTGTAAACATGATGGAGTTGATCAACAACATCGCTAAAGCGCACTCAGGTTTATCTGTATTCGCTGGTGTTGGTGAGCGTACTCGTGAAGGTAACGACTTCTATCACGAGATGAAAGACTCTAACGTTCTTGACAAAGTAGCAATGGTTTACGGTCAGATGAACGAGCCACCAGGTAACCGTTTACGCGTAGCGTTAACTGGTCTTACTATGGCTGAGTATTTCCGTGATCAAAAAGACGAAAACGGTAAAGGCCGTGACGTATTATTGTTCGTAGACAACATCTACCGTTATACACTAGCAGGTACTGAAGTATCAGCACTTCTAGGTCGTATGCCATCTGCAGTAGGTTACCAACCGACACTTGCAGAAGAGATGGGTGTTCTTCAAGAACGTATTACTTCTACTAAGTCTGGTTCGATTACATCTATCCAAGCTGTATACGTACCTGCCGATGACTTAACGGATCCATCTCCAGCGACTACGTTCGCTCACTTGGATGCGACAGTTGTATTGAGCCGTGACATCGCTTCACAAGGTATTTACCCTGCGATCGATCCACTTGACTCTACTTCACGTCAATTAGATCCATTAGTTGTTGGTACTGAGCATTACGAAATCGCTCGTTCAGTTCAAAACGTTCTTCAACGTTATAAAGAATTGAAAGACATTATCGCAATTCTTGGTATGGACGAATTGTCAGAAGAAGACAAACTTACTGTATACCGTGCACGTAAGATTCAACGTTTCTTCTCTCAACCGTTCCACGTAGCAGAAGTGTTTACTGGTGCTCCTGGTAAACTTGTACCGCTTAAAGAAACTATTCGTGGCTTTAAAGGTCTTCTAGCTGGTGAATACGATCACATCCCAGAACAAGCGTTCTATATGGTTGGTGGTATTGACGAAGTTATTGCTAAAGCCGAGAAACTTTAATTAGCTACCTAATTTAGGAGGTTCTCATGGCGACTATGCAATGTGACGTTGTAAGTGTTAAAGAGTCTTTGTACTCAGGCACTGTAACTATGCTAATTGCTAAAGGTGCTGGTGGTGAGTTAGGTATTATGCCTGGCCATGCTCCACTAGTAACTTTACTTCAACCGGGCGCGATTCGCGTTCAGTTGGAGAATGGTACAGAAGAATTAATCTATGTATCTGGTGGTGTTCTTGAAGTTCAACCGCATGTTGTTACGGTTCTTGCAGATACTGCAGTCCGTGCAGAAAACTTAGATGAAGCTGCAATCGTTGAAGCACGTAAAAATGCTGAAACTTTGTTAGCAAATCAAAAGAGCGATTTGGACGCTGCTGCTGCTTTGGCTGCGCTTGCAGAAACAGCTGCACAGTTGGAAACCATCCGCAAAATCAAAAACCGCGCTCAATAAGAGACGGTTTGAGATTGAAAAACCACCCGAAAGGGTGGTTTTTTTATTGGTTTAATTTTTCCCATATCTGTTTTGATAAAAATTTTCGAAGAAAAAAACTAGGTCTTTTGATCTTCCATAGTGATTACCAGATCCATAAGTCGCAACTACATATAAAAACCCAAACCTTTCTAATTCAGATAATGAAAAATTACATTCTTCATTTTTAAGATGATAATTTTTATTATTCTTATTTTTTTCAGTCAATGTGTAAGCTTGATCTAACCCTTTTAATAAAAAAGATGTTAATTGAGGGATGATATGAGCATATCTTAAAAAATTCTCACGATTTATTTCTTTGACATCATATAGAAGAGCTAAGCGAGCAAGCATCTTAGATTGATGGACTAAATATGTTTTATCCAAAGCATTAAGTAACTCACCACCAATTTCTAAATTATTTTGATCTTTGAATATTTTTAATAAACTTCCTGGTTCTAGGTTTTCACCTTCTTTTATGAACTCCAAGATATTCTTTATTTTTTGCTCCTCGTTATAACTTCTAAAAAGTCGGTAAATCGCCATGCCTGATGAAGCTAAAGGGAATGCTTTGAGAATTTCTTGAAAAATAGTATCAGTTGTTTTTAGAACTGTATTATCAAAATAATTTTCCGCTGTTTCAGCTAAAGTTTTTATTTTATCTATGTAATTATTCCTTATTATTAATCTTGATAAATAGAAAACTCGCGATTCCCCGAAAATCTTTATCTTGAGGATCTCATCAAAACATTCATCTAAAGTTAGCACTTCAAGCTTCTTATAAGTTACTCGAACGCCTATTTTAAGAATATTGGCTTTACCAATACGATGGCTATTTCGCTGTAAAGTAGAGTTTAAATCCGTTTCAAAATAATAAGAAATTACTTCAAAACTGCTTTTTTTTAAGCAAGTTGAGTATAACCCTTACTTTCTACTTTGATCGATATTTTTGATTACAATCTTACTAGTCGAGGTAAGAGTAGAAGTGATGTACATCTACTTATAACTTTACCAAGCACTACGTAACGATTTGCACCAAACTGTAAACGATGCCCGAGTTGCATAAAAATAATGCTAAGTTGATTGATGTAAACAAAATTTTTGAGCACTTTGAGCTTATCTAAAGTTTGCACAGCTAACGCGCACTTCAATGAATACGTTTAAATCAATACATAGCATTGAACTGTAAATTTTTATTGGCATGAAGGGAAGAATTATGAGTTATCAATCCATTAACCCATTTACCAATACTGTATACAAAGAATATCCATCACACCAACAACAAGATATTGATCGTGCTTTGGATTCAGCCGAATCTATTCTTAAATCGGATTGGGTCAAAAATGTAGATGAGCGCGTAAAAGTTTTACAACGTTTGGCAGAATTATTTAGAGAAAAAAAGAGTGAATTAGCCAAGCTCATTACTTTAGATATGGGTAAGCTCATTGAGCAAAGTGAAGGTGAAATAGAATCTTGTGCTCAAATTGCTGAGTACTATGCAAAAAATACCGAACAATTTCTGAAATCAGTCCCCTATAAAACTGATTTAGGTGAAGCTTGGGTGGAACATCATCCATTAGGTATTATCATGGCTGTCGAACCATGGAATTTCCCATTTTATCAATTGGTCCGTGTATTTGCACCAAACTGTGGTATTGGAAATCCTGTATTGGCCAAACATGCAGGTATCGTTCCGCAATGTGCAGAAGCATTTGAAAAACTTGTGTTAGAGGCAGGAGCACCTAAAGGTGTTTGGACCAATCTATTTATCAATACCGATCAAGTCGCAGATATTATTGCAGACAAACGTGTACGCGGTGTTGCATTAACTGGTTCAGAAGGAGCAGGTAGTGCGGTCGCTGCGCAAGCAGGCAAACACATTAAAAAGTCTACGCTTGAATTGGGTGGGAATGATGTCTTTATTGTGTTGGATGATGCGGACTTAAATAAAGCGATTGAGATTGGTTGTAAAGCGCGTGTAAATAATACAGGGCAGGTGTGTACTGCAGCAAAACGATTTATTTTGCATAAAGACATCGCTGATCAGTTTAGAATGGGTTTGGTTGAAGCATTTAAAGCACTCAAAATTGGCGACCCATTAGACCGTAGTACCACATTGGGACCACTCTCATCGGAAAGTGCGCTTAAAAACTTGATTAAACAAGTGGATAAAGCAGTTCAGCAGGGTGCAACTTTGGTTATCGGTGGCAAAGCAATTGAACATGATGGTTATTTCTATGAGCCGACAATTTTAGAAAATATTAGTCGAGATAATGAAGCTTGGTACGAAGAATTCTTTGGGCCAGTTGCTCAGATTTATGTTGCGGAAAATGAGGATGAGATCGTTGAAATCGCCAATGACTCTAATTATGGTCTTGGAGGTGTCATTCACTCTCAAGACATAGAGCGTGCAAAAAAATTAGCTTCGAGAATTGAAACAGGAATGGTGTGGATCAATTGGTTAACGGATACTGCTCCAGAATTACCATTTGGTGGCATAAAGAATTCTGGTTATGGTCATGAACTGGCAGATTTAGGTTTTCATGAATTTGTACAAAAAAAATTAGTGGTGGTGAAACAATAGAGTCTTTGAAATAAAGCGATCCTCGGGTCGCTTTATTATTTGGAGTCTAAAATTAAATGGTGATATTCACCTGCACCTTTTATTTTAATATGATGTATTTCATCAAACCCTTCCTCAAAATCAGGTACTTCTAACTTCTTATATGTTGCTCGAACACCGACTTCAGGAATATTGGTTTTACCGCTTCGTTGACCATTGCGTTCTAGCGTACTTTTCAAATCTGTTTCAAAGTAATATGAAATCACTTCAAAGCCTGCTGATTTAGCACGTTGAATATAACGAGCACGGTCTGCTTTGGTTGGGTTGGTATTGTCGATCACCGTTTTGGTTTTAGAGGCTAGACATGCTTCAAAGATCATGTTTTCCCGATGGCGAGTTTTTAGCATGTCTAAGTTAATTCTCAAATGTGAATGTGCCAAATGTAAAAGATAGTAGCTTGATTTGCCTGAAGCTTGAACTCCAGTGAAGATGATCAGTTGCATGGTTCAATTACATTAAAAGTATAAAGCTGAATTAAATCATGGCTTAGACTTTGCTACAATTCAGGTATAAGTCTAATAAATCCAAATAAAATAATGTATCGTCAAAGTCTAATTATCGCGCTAAGCATATTCACCTTCAGTCAGCTCACCGCATGTCAAAATTATTATTTAAGTCAGCCCAATGAACCTACTGAAGCAGCCTTGGTTGCCAACTCGTATAAAAATGGTTTAAGTGCTGAAATCGAGTTAGATTATCTCAGCGTATTTCAAAATCTGAGACAAGCATATCGTCGATGTATCGGTTTCACACGTGATGATGACCTAGTCTTTACTGAAAATAAGCTCGAAGAGCATATTGAAATGGCAACCCTATTTGCTCGAACAGAACGTGGTGAATATGTTCATAAGGCAACTGTAGAAAAGTTATCACCTACATTGACAAGATTTACCTTGTATTTGCCTCAACGTTATCCTTTTCCCAATGCGCGTTTTGAACAGGATATTAAACGAGCATTGGGCAATGATGAATACTGTAATATTTAAACCTTGTTAAGCCCCATCTGAACTCATTTGTTCAGGATATTCCTTGCGTTTACCACCTTCATAGCTGGCAAAACGAGGTGTTTCACGTGAAAACGTTGGAGCATCGCTTGGCCAAGGCCAGTCACCAAAATGGGTCTCACGATATCGTTTGAATGCAACATCAAGTTCTTCTTTGCTGTTCAATACAAAAGGCCCTCGCATTGCAACTGGTGCACCAATAGGTTCACCTTCTAACCATAAGATTCTCGCTTCTTGATCACCTGCTTCAAGTTGAATTTCGGTGTCAGCTTTAAGCTCTACAAGATGTTTGAATTGAATGGTTGAATCAGCAATATTTAAAGTTGAACCCTGATAGAAGTAAGCAAATCGAGTGGAGGTCGCGGTGGTAGCTGGAATTTCAAGATGTGCGCCAGCTTCTAAAGTAATTAAGTATATATTCACTTTATTTTCTGCTGCAGCTGCCCAAGAATGTGGTGGGCGACTTAATGCATTTTGATTTTGATATTGTCCTGAAATAACTCGTACAACAATGCTGCGAGACTGGTGATCAGTCACTTTCACATGAGGAATTTGTTCACGCCAAAACATTTTATAATCAGCAGGTTGTTTTTTTTGTTCTGGAGATGAGTTAAACCAAATTTGAAATAATTCAAAAGGATTCTCTCGATCCTGATGAATTAACGGGAACATTTCACAGTGTTCAACACCATTTCCCGTACTTAGCCATTGCACATCGCCTGCAGCATATCGTCCACCATTACCCAAGGAATCAAAATGATCGACATAACCTTGTTCCACTAAAGTAATGGTTTCAAAACCCGTGTGTGGATGTTCGGGAAAGCCGGGAACAACACTACCATAATACATATTGAATTCTTGATTGATTGCAGGATGAACTGGTCCCATTTCAGCATTCCCGGCAGGGTAGTGATCAATATGATGAGCAGTAAAGATGAAAGGATCTTTTAAATCTAAACGAAAAGTAATAGGAGTTATATTATAGATGGGTGAGGTAGACATGCCGACTCCATGATATTTGAATTATTTAAGATCCAAATTAAAGACAAATCACTCACTCCACCATCTCTATTTTGTGAGAATAATGTATATCAATCTTCGGCTTGATTATTTTCTGTAGATGATCCGGACTGAGTCAAAAGCATACTGGCTAATTTCACCATTTCGCCTTGGATATTACCCATTTGCTTTTCTAAAGCTGCAAAATCGATGTTGTTTAAATTCACTTGGCCGTTTAGTAATGGTGAAGCTAATACATTTTGATTTGCCGTTAAAATATTAGAACGAATCTGGGAAATTTCTTGGCTTTTTAGGTCAAGTCCTGTCAATGCCTCATTAAATCCTAGTAATTGAGATTTCAAACTTTGCACTGACTGATCTAACTTTTGTGGATCTTTATTATTTACAGCTTGTTCTAAATCAGATTGTAGCTGTTGAATTTGCTCAATATATCCACCTGCTTTCAGCTGTACATCTGCCACATCACGTACAATATAAAACATATTACCTGACTTTAAGTCAGCTGGATCAGTGACTTGGACAGGAGAAGATTCTTCAACATTAGCTGCTGTTGATTCCTTTGCTTGATCGGGTTGTGGTTGCGGTTGACAGCCTAGCATTACGAGACCGAAACCAAATAATGCAAAAGGGGTAATAATGCTTTGAAATACTTTCATTAATAAAACCAAATCGTTAATCACTTCATTTCAAGATACGATACAAATATGAGTTAAATCTGAATATTTGCAAAGCAATAACAAAAATTTTAATGTGAAAGAGTAACTTATGATTTTGACAGATTAATGAAGATATTTATTGAATTGAATAAGAAATAATCAAGTGACAAGATCGTCACTTGATCTTGATGAGATTATTTCGCCAGTTCAGCATTAATTGCATCAACAATACGCGCATCATCTGCAGTGATGTCTGGTGCAAAACGAGCAACGACTTCCCCTGTTTTTGAAACTAAGAATTTCTCAAAATTCCATAATACTTCAGGGGGATTATTAGGCGTTAAACCATAATCAACCAGATCTTTCCACCAAGGCCCCTCACCAATACGCTCTGGAATGGCATTTGTTAAAGTTTCATATAGCGGATGTTTATTCTCCCCAACCACTGGAATTTTCGCAAAAAGAGGGAAGTCCACTTGATAATTCACTGAACAAAATTGTTCAATCTCTTCATTGCTTCCTGGTTCTTGTTCAAGAAAGTCATTGGAAGGAAAGCCAAGAATTTCGAATCCTTGTTGTTTTTTTTCACTATAAAGTTTTTGCAGACCTTCGTACTGTGGCGTAAGGCCGCATTTAGACGCTACATTCACGATCAATAATACTTTGCCTTCGTATTGTGATAAATCAACAGGCTGCCCCTGAATTGTATTTACTGGAATGTTATAAACTGAAGCCATTTCAATGTCCTAATCATAAAGTACTTAAAATATGTAGATTGAAAATACCATGGCATATTGATCTCACCAAGGTGTCTACAGTGAAAAAAAACAGGCCTGACGGCCTGCTTTATGAGTTAAGATTTTGTCCCGACTTGGTTTTTAAGATTCTGCATGTCCTGTAACAAGCTTTGTTGTAACTCAACAGCTTTCTTTTGTAGTTCAGTGATTTCATTCATATCAGGCTTTTCTTTAACACCTGCTTCTGCGAGGTCCAATCCAAGCTCATTCGATTCTTTCATTTTATCTCGAAGAGATGCACCTTCAGTACTTTTGAGCGCAAGTTTGTCCAGATCATCATTAAATTGATCCACATAGTTATCCATCTTCTCAACCACTGCGTCTAATTCAGCTTTATTATTGTTTTGCGCAGCTTGTGTCACTTCGTTTTGAAATGCCAAAGCCTCTTGAGCTTTTGTATTTGAAATTTGATCCAGTAAATCTAAGTCATGTTGAATATCTGCATTTACATTGGTACTTAATGTATTGCTTTGAACCGTTTCAGCGGCAGTAGGTGAGGATTGATCGTTAGACTTTTTATCACAAGCGGTTAGAAAAACAGCTGTAGTGCATAGTGATGCAATGAGAAGTTTTTTCATAATTTATCCTTTTTATATGCTCGGTTCAATGCACTTACATTCACGATGAAGCACATTAAAAAATATTCAGTTAACCCGTAGATGGGAAAATTCAAGCATTTACGATCTCATAGCTCACACACAGCTTCTAGTGTTGTTTTGTAGAGGAATCCCTGTAAAAAAGTGAAAAGTGTTTTAAAATAGAACAGCACTCTACTTAATTTTTTAAGTAAAAATCTCAGACTTAGATGGCTGTTCTGCAGTCATTAACAATGAAGGGGGAGTGTGTTTCATGGAATGAAAAAGTCTAAAAATTGATGAAAACTTGATCTTAACGATTAAATAAAAATTAGGATGAAAATATGACATTTGAAAAAAAGCATTTGCTCTGGGCTTTATCATTGCCAGTCATTGCTGTATTGATTTGGTCGTTGAATATAGCCATTACACGATATGTTGCAGAGTATATTTCACCTGTCAGTATTAGTTTTTATCGTTGGATTATTGCCTTTTTGATTTTAACACCCTTTATCCTGCCTAAAGTCATCAAACAGCGTACTTTGGTACGACAAAATATAGTGAAATTAGCAGTGCTGAGTGCATTTGGTATGGTGCTTTATCAGGGGTTAGCTTACACCGCAGCACATTACACGACTGCAACCAATATGGGCATAATTAATGCCTTTATTCCAATTTTCACCATTTTTGTTTCACTGATGATTTTAAAAGAGTTTCCAACTCGATTTGCAGTGGTGGGTAGTATTTTATCATTTATCGGGCTGATTTATGTCATCGGTCAGGGGCGTCTAGATACACTGATGCATCTGGGTGGGCATTGGGGCGACATGATTATGATCGTCGCGGTATTCTTCTATGCTTTTTATGGTGTATTTCTCAAAAAGTGGCAACTCGAGCTCCCTTTAATGATTAGTCTTTATATTCAGATTGGTTTTGCAGTGTTGTACCACTTACCATTCGTTGCCGTATTGGGGCTCGATGCAATTGATCTGGATAACGGCTTGAGTGTGTTATATGCGGGAATTTTCCCTTCGATTATTGCGCCGTTAGTATGGATGTTGGCTGTTCAACATTTAGGCCCAAATCGAACCAGCATCTTTATGAACTTAATGCCAATCTTTACCGCCATTATTGCTTATGTTTGGTTGAAAGAAGCATGGACGATTTATCACAGTTTAGGCGGAATCGTGATTTTGATAGGTATTGCTTTAGCACAGAAAAAAACTTCATTCATAAAGGCTAAGAGTGTTTAAAAAACAGACAATCGATTTGTTTTTTTATTATACTTAAAATCTATAAAAGCTTATTGATCTAAATTAACTATCATTAGGCTTTTTAAAAAGTAAAATTAATAATTAAAAATAGGTACTTAATTATATCAATTGAACTAATAATTAATCTTTATAAGAAAAATGATGATTTGAAACTCTAAGTCTTAGTAATTGTGTAATATTTTTTTTTGTAGCATAATATGCGTACTGCAGAGAAAGCGATAATACACTCTTTTTCTGTACAGATGAATTTCTGAACCCTCTGGATGTGATTAGCACATCCTTTTATATGCTCAGTCAATACCTTTATGACTGAGCTTTTTTTTGTCTTAAATAATAAGTTTTAAGTCTCAGCATATCATGCTTTTTAAGCACGAATGACATCACCTGTTTCTGCATCTAATATTCGGCTAGGTTCTTGGCTCAGGCCTAAATCTCCATTTAAATAATTTAATTCAGCACCAAAGTACTGATTGACTTCTTGCAATGAGCGAGCGGGGTCTAAACCAGCAGGATTTGCACTGGTTGAAACAATGAACCCATCAAATGCGTTACACAGTGCGATGCAAAGAGGATGGTTGGTGACTCGGATAGCAACCTTAGGATGTTTGCCTCGAATCCAAAGTGGTATTTGCTCATCAGCTGGGAGAAGCCATGTGGTGGCGCGATCTTGATAAGATGTTTGTGACCAACTTTCAATCACCGCATCACGGCGGTCTTGAGGCAGCTTTGATAATAAATGTTCAACCTGACTGACTTGACCAGCCAGTAAGATCACCCCTTTTTCGATAGGGCGCTGTTTTAATCTTAAAATTTCTTTAAAAGCATTTTCATTAAAAGGGTCGCAACCTAAGCCCCATACTGCTTCTGTAGGATAAGCCAAAACATGACCTTGTTTTAGACATTGAGCAGCCTCAGCAACTGAGGTTGTTAACATAAGCGTTCACCATTCTCTTGATTGAAAAGACTATTGTGAACCTTAATTTTAATTACGGCAACGTAGGTATAACCCAGATTGTTGAATACAGCGTCCTAAAAGTTCTAACTCCATCAAGTGGCTGGTGAGTGTCGCTGTGTCTAAATCAAGGGTAGCTGCAATTTGATCGAGATCGCGTCCAACCCAATCTAATTGTTGAAATACAGCTAACAAATGTATAGGAATCGAATGCTCATCATCCTCATGCTTCTCTAGCTTTGGATGGACTACTGAATGAACTATTTCGTCATTTTGGAACTCATTAGGATTGTTTTTTCGTAACAGAGATGCTTGTTGATGCTGCCATTGAGTCGGCAGGGCTAAATCTTCAATGATCTGATCAGGATGATCAACTAAGATGGCACCTTCACGAATCAACTGATGGCAACCTTGATGAAATTCACTATAAATATGACCTGGAATCGCAAAGGTCGTTTTACCTTGATTTGCAGCAGCTTGGGCCGTAATTAATGAACCACTGCCCAATTGAGCTTCCGCTACCAATATCCCTAAACTTAAGCCACTTACAATTCTATTTCTGCGTGGAAAATTATGCTGAAGCGGTTTTGTCCCGGGTAAAAACTCAGAAATGATGGTCCCGTTCTGCTTCAAGATTTGATCATGTAATGGGCGATTTTGTGATGGGTAAATTAAATCTAACCCTGTGCCGATAACGGCGATTGTTCTGCCATGTTGCAAAGCACCCTGATGGGCTGCTTCATCAATGCCTTGTGCTAGGCCACTCGTGATATAAAAACCTTGATCACTCAGATAATACGCAAAATCATATGCGACTTGTTTGCCATGTGGACTTGGTTTACGGCTTCCAACAATGGCAATTTGTGCTTCAGATAAATGTTGTGCTTTACCTTTCCCAAATAAAATTGGGGGGCGGTCATGATAGGGCAACAATTGCTGAGGATAGTCTGGATCTTGCTCAGTGAGCATAAAATCAGAATGTTGATGAATTTGATGCAGAATTCGCTCAAATTCTTGTTGCTGTTGATCAGAGAAAAATTGAGATGCACGCTCGATATGGTTTTTATGTAAGTTGAGCTGATGCCATTGATTTAGATGATTTTTCTGTACAGCATCTTGAGCTGAACCAAAATGCTGAACAAGTTTTTGATAAGCACTGAGTGAATGTTGAACGAGGTACCAGAGTTTAATATAAGCCAACTGATGGTCGTTAATCTCGTTCAACATATCCGCACCTAATTTTAATTTTCAACCATTGGTGATGGTTCTAATACAGCACCTACTTTAATTGGAAGTGCGCTGTCTAGCACGTAAGCGTAACTTAATTGATCGAAAGTTTTAAAAATCATTAAATTGCCCACACGCTGATTAGGCAGTTGAATATTTTCTTTGGTCTTCGGGTCTTTAACCACTTCGCCTTGTTGGAAAATACTTAACACGTGACCATTTTTTGCACCGTGAACGTTTCCTCGGTTAATGGTGACAACACTATGTTGAGCTGCTGTACCAATAGAACCCATAACACGAATCACTTGACCGCCTGGCTGAATATCCGTTGTTGCCGTTGGATAGAAGAGACTTGGTAATTCATTTTGAAATTTAGGTAAAACGTAATCACCGCGACGAACTTCGGCATTAAAACTTTGTTTAAGCTCTAAAGTTGAAATTTCATTTTCGTTGGCAACAGCGACTGCAGTAGCTACCTCAATCAGTTCAAGTGCACCTGTGTATTTTTTCCCTTTTTCATCTAAGAAAACATACGGTTCAGCTTCACGATAAACACCGTAGCTTTGTCCAGGGTTAATCCCTTGACCACGTGCATAAACTGTTTGACCTTCCCCAGCAACGATACGACGATCTGCCGAACCGAGAATATAAGGTGTGCTTTGCAAAGAATCAAGCGCAACGATAATACTTCTTTCTAGCCAAGGTTGAATATCATCCAAGGGAATAATTGGAATGGTATTCCCTAAGCTTTCAACACGTACTTGAGGTTTTAGATTGATAGCACCAAGATGACGACGAATAACGCCTTCACAACCGTCACCTTCATCTTTACCAATCAGTGGACGCCCATCTAATGTACAGAGTAGTAAGCGATCACCCGGGTAGATCCAGTGTGGATTTTTGACATGTTTATTGGATGCCCAAATTTCTTTCCAACGCCAAGGTGAGCGCAAAAATTTACCTGAAATATCCCACAAAGTGTCGCCTTTTTTGACCACATAAACGTGAGGAGCACCGGCCTTAATCGATGGTGGGCTTACATTTGGACTGGCTTGTGTCATTTGCGCGGTAAACAAGCCCGCACTAATGCAAATTGCAAGTGAAAGGCAGTGTTTCTTTAACCCCAGAGCATGTGAAAAAGCCATGCCATTGAAAACCTTTTTCATTATCATAATTCCTAAAATTATGTATCTATTTGCGCTATAATACGCATATTACACGTATTATTTGATGAAGCATTAACTTCATTTAATTTTTAAGATCAATGGCATAGCCGGTGAGGAGCAGCATGGCCTTATTACCAATTTTAAGTTTTCCTGATCCCCGTTTGCGTACTATTGCCAAACCTGTAGAGGAAGTGACGGATGAAATTCGTCAACTTGCTGCAGACATGTTTGAAACCATGTATGAAGCACCAGGTATTGGTCTAGCTGCAACCCAAGTTGATCATCATATTCAGCTTATCGTCATGGACTTGTCTGAAGATAAAAATCAGCCGATGGTTTTTATTAATCCTAAAGTCACCCCATTAACTGAAGATACCCAACCTTATGAAGAGGGTTGTCTATCAGTTCCACAAATATACGATAAAGTTGAGCGTCCGTCACGCGTCAAAATTGACGCAATTAACTTAGAAGGGCAAGCTTTTGAATTAGAAGCTGATGGTCTTTTGGCAGTATGTATCCAGCACGAAATGGATCATCTGAACGGAAAATTATTTGTTGATTATTTATCTCCTTTAAAACGCCAAAGAGCGCGTGAAAAGGTAGAAAAAGTCGTTCGTCAGCGTCAAAAAGAAAAAGTTGCTGTAAAGCGTTAATTTTCTAAGAACTTTAAATATATTGATAAAGCCCAATTTCGATTGGGCTTTGTTATAATTGCTCAAATTTTATTTGGAATGACAATTTGTTCCGCAATGGGTTGCTGCTGAGTTTCGCAGCAGTATTATTACAGATCGCTGTTTTTCTTCAGCCTTTGCTTCCAGCGCAATATCAAATTGCGCCGGTCTGCGAAACGATCACCCGTGCCTTATTCGAACAGCCTAATCATTCTAGTATTACAACGCTCGTTCATCATGCTCATCATGTTTCCACTTCACATGCGTTACATGAACATCATGAGTCTAAGCGCTATGTTGAATCCTCGCATAGTGGGCACGATCATCATGATCCAAACCATCAATGCCAATACTGTACTGTATTTGGTAATTTGATTTTGCCACCTGAGCTGAATGTGAAAGAAGTTTTTGTACGTTTGAATATACGTTTGATCGCATTCCAAAAAGCGTTCAAACATATTTATTTCGACTTACAGCGTTTATTCCTTTTACCTCAAGGTCGGGCACCACCACTCTTTTCTTAAATATTGTCTTTATTTTTAGGGTCTTGAATGACTCTAGCATTGTCATATTTAAATTTTGAGTGAATATATCATGGCTCAGCCAAAATTCTATTTACAGCCACTAGCGGCTGCGATTTCTATTGCCTTTATTTCGCAAACTTCATTTGCTGAAGTCCAATCTACAACTTTAAATCCAACACCTGATACACACACGACGAACTTAGCGCCAATTGTTGCTACAGCTCTACAAGGTAATGATGCTAATGGCTTGATTGTACGTGCAAACCCGAAGCAACCCATTCAGCCTATTCCTGCGTCGGATGGCGCAGATTACTTACAAAGTATTGTAGGGTTTAGCAGCGTAAATAGTGGTGCAGGTACGAACGGTGATGTGACCTTTCGTGGAATGTTTGGATCACGAATCAAAATTCTAACAGATGGAACTGAAAATTTAGGCGCATGCCCGAGTCGTATGGATTCACCGACTTCGTATATCTCACCTGAGAGCTATGATCGAATCTCGGTGATTAAAGGTCCCCAAACTGTCCAGTACGCCAACACAGGTTCAGCAGCAACAGTGATTTTCGAGCGAGGCCCAGAACAATTGAATGATGAAAAAAATTATCGAGGTCAGGCAAGTGTATTAATGGGCTCTTTTGGGCGTTTAGACCAAAATATTGAGGCAGCGGTAGGAGATGAACAAAAATATATTCGAATCAATAGCAACCGATCAGTCTCAAATAGTTATCAAGATGGTAATGGGGCGACCGTACCATCAGATTGGAAACGATGGAATGCAGATTTAGCATTGGGCTGGACACCTAATGCAGATACATGGATCGAGTTAACTGGCGGTAAGGCTGATGGTGAGGCTGTATATGCTGGGCGAGATATGGATGGTTCTAAATTTGCCCGCGAGAGCTTGGGATTAAGATTTGAGAAAAAGAATCTCTCAGAGGTAGTTAAAAAAGTTGAGGCGCAAGTCAATTACAACTTTAATGATCATGTGATGGATAATTTTAGTTTGCGTGATGTTGATGGCGCGGATCGCGCTATGAATGTGACACGTCGTACTTTGAATGCACGTTTAGCCACAACGATGAAGTGGGATAAAGCAATATTCATTACGGGTGTTGATACTCAGAATAATCAACATGCTGGTGGAATGTATCATTCAAGCATGCCAATGATGAATACTCCACTGACAGAGGATATGAAGTTTCAATCTTATGGTGGGTTCACTGAATTATCATATCCATTGAATGATCATAATAAGTTGGTCACAGGTGTTCGGGTTGATCAAGTTAAGATTAAAAACTTAAAAATGGTTCAAGAACGTCAGGAAACATTACCAAGTGGTTTTATACGGTTTGAAAATCAGCATCCAGAGCATGATGCTAAAACCTATGTTGGTCTAGGCTATGTAGAGCGCGTACCAGATTATTGGGAGTTGTTTAAGACAGATTATCAAGGCAATGCTGTTGCTACCTTCAAGGATTTAGAAACAGAAAAAACCTTACAGTTGGATGTTGGATACCAACATAATCACGGGGCATTCAGTTCATGGGCATCAGCTTATGCTGGTTTGATCGATGATTTCATATTATTGAATTATGACCCAGCAAAAATGACTGGTCATGGTAAAAATGCTGCTGATTCTAGAAATGTCGATGCGACAATCGCAGGGGCAGAAGCTGGTGTAGGTTATCAATTTACCGATGCTGTTCAGGCAGATCTTAGTGCGATGTATGCTTGGGGAAAAAACACAACTGATCATCAACCTTTACCTCAAATATCACCGTTGGAAGCACGTGTAAATTTAAGATATGTGCAAGAGCGTTTTAACTTAGGTTTATTGTGGCGTGTGGTAGATGGGCAGGATCGTGTCAGTATTAATCAAGGTAATATTGTAGGTAAGGACTTTAAAACGAGTTCAGGTTTCTCGACGCTGTCTTTAAATGGTACTTATCAAATTCATCAAGGTGTTGATTTGAGTATTGGAATTGATAATGTTCTGGATAAAGTTTATACGGAACACTTAAATAAAGCAGGTAGTGCTGGATTTGGTTTTGCACAGAATGAGCAATTTAATAATATAGGACGTAATTATTGGGCGCGTGTGAGTATGAAGTTCTAGTCATATTCAGTTTATTTGACGTATTAAGCCTAACACCCATTTAGATCGCCGTCTGAATGGGTGTTTTCTTTAAAATTGTCAGACATAAAATATGAATGTCCTTAAATGATATTGTGATGAGGTTATCATTATTTTAAAAATAATAAAAAAAGAAGTAATGGATAATAAAATGACAACAATGAGTCAAGTTCATCAACTACATGGTCGTAAAGTAAAATTTGATTTCAATCATATTCCAAAGCATTGGATTGAAAATGACCCTGTTTCCACCCATATGTTGAATACAGCACATATGATTTTACCTGCGGGTGAGTTTTGGTTTTGCCGTGTATTTAATAAAGCTTTACCGTTCGTCAAAGACGAACAATTAAAAGCTGACGT
Source organism: Acinetobacter sp. 24-47-47 (assembly GCF_057737035.1). NCBI lineage: Bacteria > Pseudomonadati > Pseudomonadota > Gammaproteobacteria > Moraxellales > Moraxellaceae > Acinetobacter > Acinetobacter sp. 24-47-47. The sequence continues at coordinate 160,960 of NZ_CM173216.1, forward strand.
GAAAGGTTTTATTCAGCAAGAAGCGATTCATGGTCGTACTCATCAACATGCACAAGTTTATTTTGATCAACATGGATTAGATGTAAAGCCGTTCATTCAACGCATGCATTATCTTTTTGAAATCCTTTTGGGAGAAAATCCAGTAGGTATCAAAATGATGAAAAAAGTGGTTGGTGAAAAACGTTGGTTAATCTTCCGACTGGGTGTGATTGCAGCCATTGAGCACTATACTGGTGTGGCAGGGCAGTGGAGCTTGGACAATACTTCATTGGATAAAGCCGATCCAATCATGGCTGATCTATTCCGTTGGCATCTTGCTGAAGAAGTTGAACATCGTACGGTTGCGTATGATTTGTTTAAACATATGTTTGAATCAGAGTTTAATTTCCAAATTTCAAAAAATGCTTTGATGACCTTTATCTTCCCTATTATGGCAGCGGTTTGGGTTGAAGGCGGCAAAACAATTTTGAAACAAGATAAAGATGCAGGTAAGTTTAGACATATGGGTACTTTAAGACTCATTATGCAAATGGAAAAAATTAGTCGTAAGACCGATCATATTCCTACCTTCAGTCATTTAACTTTAGCTACTATCCGTTGGTTTAGTCCAAAGTTTCATCCAGTGCAAGAAGGTAATACTCAACAAGCTTTGGATTATCTAGCACGCTCTCCATCAGCACTTCGAGCTGAGCAAGAGGCAACATTAAAAATGGCTTAAAAATATACATGCAAAAAACCGAGCCTTAGCTCGGTTTTTTATTTATTGATGCATACTTGCCAGCTGTTTTCCTGCATTTTGATATAAATCGAGAGCTTGTTCTTGTTGTGATCGCCCTTTACGCTGTAAATAAAGATCAAGCTTTGGTATTTTTTTTGCGCCAGCATAAATCACAGTATTTTTGGTCAGTAGATACAGTGGATACCACGGCAGTATTCGAGGCTTAAGCCCTAAATTTTTCATTTTTTTACGGCCCATAAAGATTTGGGTAACATCTAAGTGATTCTGGTAGGCTTTCTTCTGCATGAAACGTTTAAAATGTTTATATTCGCGTTCAAATGGTTCTTTGGATAGGCTTACTGCAAGCTGACGACTACTTTCATCCACTTGAGGGTGAGCATAATTCATCCATTGCAATAATTTCCAGCCTTCAGACTCTTTATCAATCAGCCAGTGTTCGTCAACACCCATCAACCAGCCTGTATATTTCCAAAAATGCATAATCGCATCGACTTCACTTTTAGTTGGAAAAATACCGATTGCTCGAATACCTAAAAGCATTACACCGCTGAAAGCAATATTTGTCATTGCCTGATCATATTGGTTAATCGGCATTCCCCAAATATCCCAGTCCCAATCTTTAGATTTTTTTAGATGGTAGCGAACTAAAGAATGGATGAAACGCACAAAAATTGTTGAAGTAAAGCCATCATTAAAGCGTTGAAATCCGTTCGGCTTAGTAACATCTAGCCACCATTTATGCGTTTCTGCTAAGCGCTTGCCTGCATATTTGCTTAGAGCACCTGTTAAAATTAAAGGTTGATTAAAGCCAGGGTATTGATATCCAGTCATTAGCGCGAGATCACGCATAATAAAAGTGACATTCGAGCCTAAACGATGTGTGAATTGAATTGCACGATCAATTTTTTCTTGATCGAACCAAACAGGCTGTTGTTCCACGAGATCAAAGAATGCTTTGATTTCAGGGACTGGTTTGGGAAGAGCATCTAAGCCTTGATATAAGGCTGTTTCAAAAAGCTTTCGATTTTCGCGTGGATTGGTCATCACCCAATCCATTAAGCGATCCATCGGCACATCACCCGTATGTAAACTTTCATTTAACTCTAAATATTCAGCATAAGTTGGAATGAAGTTTTGATCGGTCATTTTGTGTAGAAGCTTGGACAATAGATCGCTACGCTTCATTCGCTCATATGAAGCCATACGTTTTGGAATGCTAAAATTTGACATGGTGTAATTAATCTGGTTATTGTTTGATCAAAGATTAATATGAATATTTATTCGCATTCAATTCGCATTATTAGAATGGCAGCTATGAGAAAAAGACCACAACAACAAAGAGCAAAGCTGGTAGTCGATAGTATTTTGGAAGCGACTCTGATATGCATTTCTGAAATGGGCCTAGATCAAGTCACTACGCCAAAAATATCTGAAAAATCAGGGGTGAGCGTAGGCTCTATCTATCAATATTTCGAAAATAAAGATCAGATAATTTTAGAATTGTTACGCCGTAAGAGTGAAAACTTAGGTTTGTCACTTAAAGCGCTGGCGATGAATCAAGAAGAAATGGATTTAAAAACCTTAGTCGATGTTAGTCTTCAATTCGGATTTGATGTAATGAGAGAAGATAATGGTTTCTTCTTTGAAGTCCTCAAGCATTGGCATGGCTATAACAATTCAGAAGCAGCAAAGGTTTTAGAAAAGCATTTTTTTGAAGTTGGTTTATATGTATTTAATCGTTTTTATCGTCATTGGGACTTTGAAACACTCAAGCATAAATCTTTTGTGATTATTAATAGTACCTTGTTCACAATGATGAGGTTTGTAAGCAACAATGATTTTCTTATTTCAGAACAACAGCTTAAGCGGGAATTAAGTGCAATGATTTTGTCTTATTTAGACAGTGACAAGAGTTAAAGGTTTATACAAATAAAAATTGTATATAAAAAACATATAGTTAATGTGTCATTGGTTTATTAACTATACAAACAAATAGAAAAGATTGAAAAAGTAGTTGCGTAAGAAAATAAATAGCCTATAATGCACATCCATCGGCGGTGATGTTGATTAAAACTTGTTGAAAAACAAGGATTTAGCTGAATATGTTGGATCTAAGTTTTGAGAATGAGTTAGAAAATAAATTAACATTGCTAGTTGACTTTCTGAAAAGAAAGGGTAATATAGCCGACCTAGCTTGATGCTGACGAAGCATTAAGAAGATCATTAAGAGATTATGAAGAACAACTTGTGTGGATTTTTACTGGTTGATTGATCGATATATATTATCATTAATAATTGGTAGAAATTTCTCGAAGTTTATTTGAGCAAATTTTTTGTCAGTAATTGATGAGCCAAGATTGGTACCCTTTAGGTACTATTGATTTTAAACTGAAGAGTTTGATCATGGCTCAGATTGAACGCTGGCGGCAGGCTTAACACATGCAAGTCGAGCGGGGGAAGGTAGCTTGCTACTGGACCTAGCGGCGGACGGGTGAGTAATGCTTAGGAATCTGCCTATTAGTGGGGGACAACATCTCGAAAGGGATGCTAATACCGCATACGTCCTACGGGAGAAAGCAGGGGACCTTCGGGCCTTGCGCTAATAGATGAGCCTAAGTCGGATTAGCTAGTTGGTGGGGTAAAGGCCTACCAAGGCGACGATCTGTAGCGGGTCTGAGAGGATGATCCGCCACACTGGGACTGAGACACGGCCCAGACTCCTACGGGAGGCAGCAGTGGGGAATATTGGACAATGGGCGGAAGCCTGATCCAGCCATGCCGCGTGTGTGAAGAAGGCCTTTTGGTTGTAAAGCACTTTAAGCGAGGAGGAGGCTACTAAGATTAATACTCTTGGATAGTGGACGTTACTCGCAGAATAAGCACCGGCTAACTCTGTGCCAGCAGCCGCGGTAATACAGAGGGTGCGAGCGTTAATCGGATTTACTGGGCGTAAAGCGTGCGTAGGCGGCTTTTTAAGTCGGATGTGAAATCCCCGAGCTTAACTTGGGAATTGCATTCGATACTGGGAAGCTAGAGTATGGGAGAGGATGGTAGAATTCCAGGTGTAGCGGTGAAATGCGTAGAGATCTGGAGGAATACCGATGGCGAAGGCAGCCATCTGGCCTAATACTGACGCTGAGGTACGAAAGCATGGGGAGCAAACAGGATTAGATACCCTGGTAGTCCATGCCGTAAACGATGTCTACTAGCCGTTGGGGCCTTTGAGGCTTTAGTGGCGCAGCTAACGCGATAAGTAGACCGCCTGGGGAGTACGGTCGCAAGACTAAAACTCAAATGAATTGACGGGGGCCCGCACAAGCGGTGGAGCATGTGGTTTAATTCGATGCAACGCGAAGAACCTTACCTGGTCTTGACATAGTAAGAACTTTCCAGAGATGGATTGGTGCCTTCGGGAACTTACATACAGGTGCTGCATGGCTGTCGTCAGCTCGTGTCGTGAGATGTTGGGTTAAGTCCCGCAACGAGCGCAACCCTTTTCCTTATTTGCCAGCGGGTTAAGCCGGGAACTTTAAGGATACTGCCAGTGACAAACTGGAGGAAGGCGGGGACGACGTCAAGTCATCATGGCCCTTACGACCAGGGCTACACACGTGCTACAATGGTCGGTACAAAGGGTTGCTACCTAGCGATAGGATGCTAATCTCAAAAAGCCGATCGTAGTCCGGATTGGAGTCTGCAACTCGACTCCATGAAGTCGGAATCGCTAGTAATCGCGGATCAGAATGCCGCGGTGAATACGTTCCCGGGCCTTGTACACACCGCCCGTCACACCATGGGAGTTTGTTGCACCAGAAGTAGGTAGTCTAACCGTAAGGAGGACGCTTACCACGGTGTGGCCGATGACTGGGGTGAAGTCGTAACAAGGTAGCCGTAGGGGAACCTGCGGCTGGATCACCTCCTTAACGAAAGATTGACGATTGGTAAGAATCCACAACAAGTTGTTCTTCATGACGATGTATCTGAGGGTCTGTAGCTCAGTTGGTTAGAGCACACGCTTGATAAGCGTGGGGTCACAAGTTCAAGTCTTGTCAGACCCACCACTACTGACGAAGCAATTCATACAGAAGAAAGATACATTGATCTAAATGATAAGCTGGGGACTTAGCTTAGTTGGTAGAGCGCCTGCTTTGCACGCAGGAGGTCAGGAGTTCGACTCTCCTAGTCTCCACCACGTATTCATTCGAATACGTAGTAAGCAAACGAGTTGATAGCTTATAGAGCTTAGTAATAAAGCTGTGTATACTGCACGCCTTGATTATTAAGCTCTGTGATTTATCACAGTTGACTGCGATCTGACGAAGACGTAGTGAATCATTAACAGCATATATTTGAGTTGAAATAATTTGTTCATACTCATAGAAAGAGCGGAAACGAGATAACGTAAGTTATTGAGTTGAAGTGATTGAAATGAGAACTAGCGAAATTAACTGAATCAAGCGTTTTGGTATATGAATTTGAATTGAAGCTGTACAGTGTTTAGATACACAGTACTTCAAACTGTAATGTTGAACGATCTACTTGTAGGATCGAACGACTGTTTGGGGTTGTATAGTCAAGTAATTAAGTGCATGTGGTGGATGCCTTGGCAGTCAGAGGCGATGAAAGACGTGATAGCCTGCGAAAAGCTCCGGGGAGGCGGCAAATATCCTGTGATCCGGAGATATCTGAATGGGGGAACCCACCTATCATAAGATAGGTATTGCAACATGAATACATAGTGTTGCAAGGCAAACGCGGGGAAGTGAAACATCTCAGTACCCGTAGGAAAAGAAATCAATTGAGATTCCCTCAGTAGCGGCGAGCGAAAGGGGAAAAGCCCATTAAGTTATGTAAGCTTTAGTGGAATGCTCTGGGAAGTGCAACCATAGTAGGTGATAGTCCTGTACACGAAAGGGCTTACATGATGATGTCGAGTAGGGCGGGGCACGTGAAACCTTGTCTGAATATGGGGGGACCATCCTCCAAGGCTAAATACTCCTGACTGACCGATAGTGAACCAGTACCGTGAGGGAAAGGCGAAAAGAACCCCTGTGAGGGGAGTGAAATAGATCCTGAAACCGCATGCATACAAGCAGTGGGAGCATCTTCGTGATGTGACTGCGTACCTTTTGTATAATGGGTCAGCGACTTACATTCAGTAGCAAGGTTAACCGAATAGGGGAGCCGTAGAGAAATCGAGTCTTAATAGGGCGTTTAGTTGCTGGGTGTAGACCCGAAACCAGGCGATCTATCCATGAGCAGGTTGAAGGTGAGGTAACACTTACTGGAGGACCGAACCCACTGTCGTTGAAAAGCCAGGGGATGACTTGTGGATAGGGGTGAAAGGCTAATCAAGCCTGGTGATAGCTGGTTCTCCCCGAAAGCTATTTAGGTAGCGCCTCGGACGAATACCATTGGGGGTAGAGCACTGTTTCGGCTAGGGGGTCATCCCGACTTACCAAACCGATGCAAACTCCGAATACCAATGAGTACTATCCGGGAGACAGACTGCGGGTGCTAACGTCCGTAGTCAAGAGGAAAACAATCCAGACCGCCAGCTAAGGTCCCTAAATCATAGTTAAGTGGGAAACGATGTGGGAAGGCATAGACAGCTAGGAGGTTGGCTTAGAAGCAGCCACCCTTTAAAGAAAGCGTAATAGCTCACTAGTCGAGTCGGCCTGCGCGGAAGATGTAACGGGGCTAAAACTATGTACCGAAGCTGCGGATTTGCAATTTATTGCAAGTGGTAGGGGAGCGTTCTGTAAGCCGATGAAGGTGGATTGAGAAGTCTGCTGGAGGTATCAGAAGTGCGAATGCTGACGTGAGTAACGATAAAACGGGTGAAAAACCCGTTCGCTGAAAGACCAAGGGTTCCAGTCCAACGTTAATCGGGGCTGGGTGAGTCGACCCCTAAGGCGAGGCCGAGAGGCGTAGTCGATGGGAAATTGGTTAATATTCCAATACTTCTGTGTAATGCGATGAGAGGACGGAGAAGGTTAAGTCAGCCTGGCGTTGGTTGTCCAGGTGGAAGATTGTAGGCATGTATCTTAGGCAAATCCGGGGTACTCTATGCTGAGAATCGATAGCAAGCTAGTTTACTAGCGAAGTGGCTGATACCATACTTCCAGGAAAAGTCTCTAAGCTTCAGTTACACAGGAATCGTACCCGAAACCGACACAGGTGGTCAGGTCGAGTAGACCAAAGCGCTTGAGAGAACTCTGCTGAAGGAACTAGGCAAAATGGTACCGTAACTTCGGGAGAAGGTACGCTGCCGGCGGTGATAGGACTTGCTCCTTGAGCTACTGGCAGCCTCAGAAACCAGGCCGCTGCAACTGTTTATTAAAAACATAGCACTCTGCAAACACGAAAGTGGACGTATAGGGTGTGATGCCTGCCCGGTGCTGGAAGGTTAATTGATGGGGTTAGCGTAAGCGAAGCTCTTGATCGAAGCCCCAGTAAACGGCGGCCGTAACTATAACGGTCCTAAGGTAGCGAAATTCCTTGTCGGGTAAGTTCCGACCTGCACGAATGGCATAATGATGGCGGCGCTGTCTCCAGCAGAGGCTCAGTGAAATCGAATTCGCCGTGAAGATGCGGTGTACCCGCGGCTAGACGGAAAGACCCCGTGAACCTTTACTGCAGCTTGACATTGAACTTTGATCTTACTTGTGTAGGATAGGTGGGAGGCTTTGAAGTAGAAACGCCAGTTTCTATGGAGCCGTCCTTGAAATACCACCCTGGTAATATTGAGGTTCTAACTCTGCTCCATTATCTGGAGCGAGGACCATGTCTGGTGGGTAGTTTGACTGGGGCGGTCTCCTCCTAAAGAGTAACGGAGGAGTACGAAGGTGCGCTCAGCGTGGTCGGAAATCACGCGTAGAGTATAAAGGCAAAAGCGCGCTTAACTGCGAGACCCACAAGTCGAGCAGGTACGAAAGTAGGTCTTAGTGATCCGGTGGTTCTGTATGGAAGGGCCATCGCTCAACGGATAAAAGGTACTCTGGGGATAACAGGCTGATACCGCCCAAGAGTTCATATCGACGGCGGTGTTTGGCACCTCGATGTCGGCTCATCTCATCCTGGGGCTGAAGCAGGTCCCAAGGGTATGGCTGTTCGCCATTTAAAGAGGTACGCGAGCTGGGTTTAGAACGTCGTGAGACAGTTCGGTCCCTATCTACCGTGGGCGTTGGAAATTTGAGAGGATCTGCTCCTAGTACGAGAGGACCAGAGTGGACGAACCTCTGGTGTACCGGTTGTGACGCCAGTCGCATCGCCGGGTAGCTATGTTCGGAAGGGATAACCGCTGAAAGCATCTAAGCGGGAAGCCTACCTCAAGATTAGATTTCCCAAGGACTTTATGTCCTCTAAAGAGCCGTTGAAGACTACAACGTTGATAGGTTGGATGTGGAAGTACGGTGACGTATGAAGCTGACCAATACTAATTACTCGTGAGGCTTGACTATACAACACCCAAACAGTTGGTGTTGTGGTTCAAATCATGACAAATAACTTGATTTAGTTAGATAAAACGCTAAACTGCACAAACTAAAGCAACTCAAATAGCTGTTAATAACTTCTTTGACCAAGCAAAGGCACGCAAACAATATATGCGAATAAGACCCAAGCAAAGTCACAACAGTTGTGCTGGCGACAATAGCAAGAGTGAACCACCTGATCCCTTCCCGAACTCAGAAGTGAAACCTCTTAGCGCTGATGGTAGTGTGGGGTTACCCATGTGAGAGTAAGTCATCGCCAGCTCATTATTCTAAACACCTCCTTCATTCGAAGGGGGTGTTTTTTTATGTGGAAAAATTGAAATAAAGATATAAAAATAAATATAAAGGGAAATGTATTTTAGAACTCACTGATAAAGATTTTTATATAGTGAGGAACTAATAATAAAAGCCTTCATCAAATCTTCATTGATCTGTCAGAGGAATGACACCATCATGCCGTTTAATCATGAGTCCTTAATTAAGTGATACATATGGATTTATGAACAAGACACTTTTAAGCACAGTACTATTGTCATTTTTAGCCCTTAGCGGTTGTAATGATTCTGATGATAAGATCACCTCAGATCAACAAAATCAGATAAAGGAACCTACACTTGTTTCATTTGCAAAGCTTGATGTAGCTACCTATGCCGATGGACCAGATTCGGGACTTTATGTTAAAGGTGCAAATGGTATTTATCCACCATTTAAAGGTCAGCCAGTTCAAGGATTTTCTGGGGCATTAAAAAATGCTGATGGAACGTATCTTGTAATGTCTGATAATGGATTTGGGGCACAAGATAACTCAGCAGACTACCTATTACGTCTTTATAATATTTCAGTAGATTTTAGAACTGCTAAGACCAACTCAAATAACGTTAAAGTACTGTCTCATATACAGCTTCGTGATCCGAATAAGTTAGTACCGTTCAAAATTGTCAATGAGAGTACGCCAGAACGCCTTTTAACAGGTGCTGATTTTGATCCGGAATCTATACAGCGTGATAAAAATGGCGATATTTGGATAGGAGATGAATTCGGTCCATTTTTACTGCATTTTAGTGCTGATGGTGTTTTAAAGAGTGCTCCGATTGCATTGCCTCATCCTGAAAAAGAAGGAGAGGAGCTTCGATCTCCACAAAATCAACTTCATCAAAGTGCGGCTGAAATAGAAAATGCGCTCGTGCAAAGAAGTGGTGGATTTGAAGGCATGGCTATTTCTCCAGATGGTCAATATTTATATCCAATGCTGGAAAAACCATTAAGCAAGAATGTGCAAAGACATTTATTAATTTCAAAATTTGATATTGCTAAAAAAGCATATACAAATGACCATTACTATTTTGAGCTCGACCCTAAAGCAACAGCAATTGGTGATTTCCAGTTATTTAGTCAAAATGAAGGTGTTGTGATTGAGCGCGATGATTCTGAAAATAATATTGGTGGTTTCAAGAAATTAGTTCGCATACAACTGAATGAACCGAAGAGGTTGGTTAATAAGACTGACTTGGTCAATTTAATGGATATTCCGAATCCAAATCTATTATATGGTACGCCACGTGAGGGCGATATTATGACGGGTGAGCGTTTCGGTTTTCCATTCTTTACCATTGAAGATATTGTGATTGAAGGACCTGATTTAATCACAGTGTTGAATGACAATAATTTCCCTGGTTCGAGTGGACGTAATGCAAAACTTGCAGATGATAATGAAATTATTCAGATTAAATTAGACAAAAAGTTATATTAATTGTTCGAGACCTCATGGATTTTGATCTATGAGGTTTTTTATTAAATTAAGTGAAAAATATCATAATGAAATAAGTAATTTAATAAATTCGTATTTGAGCGAGATATCATCATTACTCACCAATAAAATGATGGAAACACTGATTTTCGTAAGTCAAACAAACTTTGGTCTAATGCGATATTTAGATAAAAAGCCTAATTTTGATTGGATTTTAGACTAACGTTCAATTTTTATTAACACAGAATTATGTGAAATTTACCTCACAGACTTTAAGCACACAATTTTGATGCGTGGCTCACAACAATTAAATTCAAAGTTGGTTGGATCGTGCTTAAAGATTATTGAAATACGATCTCTCACAGGAGGTGAGGAATGTCACAGCAAGCAATGAACGTCAATAAAATTATTGACCATGCTAAATTCACACCATTTCACTTCAATGTTGTCGCTTGGTGTTTACTCATTATCCTGTTTGATGGTTATGACTTAGCAATTAATGGCGTAGTTTTACCATTATTGATGGATGAATGGGGTTTAAGTGCTGTTCAAGCAGGCATGCTCGCAAGTACTGCACTTGCAGGGATGATGTTTGGCGCAATGATTTTTGGTTCTTTAGCAGATAAGATTGGCCGTAAAAAAGTCATTATGATCTGTATTATTTTATTCAGTGGATTAACCTTTGCGGGTGGTTTTGCATCCAATCCAACTGAGTTCGGTATTTTGCGTTTCTTGGCAGGTTTAGGGATTGGTGGTGTTATGCCAAACCTTGTGGCTTTGACCTCAGAATATGCACCTCAAAAAATGCGTAGCACCTTGGTAACTACTATGTTTAGTGGTTATGCGGTAGGTGGTGTGATGGCTGCATTATTAGGTTCATGGTTTACACCAAGTTTTGGTTGGGAAATCATGTTCTTTATCGCAGGTATTCCATTACTTTTACTTCCAATTATTTGGAAATTCTTACCTGAGTCTTTAACTTTCATCGTAAAAGAAAATCGTCAGGAAGAAGCTCGTCAAATTGTGGCGAAGATTGAACCTAAAGTAAAAGTTGAGAAAGATACAACTTTCGAGCTTGATCAAGTAGATGAGCCTGAATCGGCAACTGTTGTCAGCTTGTTCCGTCGCGGTCGCGCTGTAAATACATTGTTGTTCTGGGTTGCATTCTTTACATGCTTATTAACCATGTACGCACTCAGCAGCTGGTTACCGAAATTGATGATGGCTGCGGGCTACTCAATGGATAATAGCTTAATGTTCATGATGGTCATGAATGTTGGAGCGGTAGTGGGGATCGTTGGCGGTGGTATCTTGGCAGACCGTTACCATTTAAAACCTGTATTGATGTTCTTGGGTTTAATGGGTGCGATTGTGATGAGCTTAATGGGCTTCCAGTCGAATATGCTGTTACTTTACATCTTGGTGTTCTTGGCAGGTGCTGCATCGATTGGTTCACAGATGTTGTTATACAGCTACGTAGCTCAGTACTATCCATTGGCAGTTCGTTCAACAGGGATTGGCTGGTCATCTGCGATTGGTCGTATGGGAGCAATTGTTGGTCCAATCTTGATTGGTGGCTTATTAGGGATGAACTTACCAGCGCATTTTAACTTTATGGCAGTAGGTTTACCTGTGTTGATTACCGCAATTGCAGTGGCTTTGATTATGAATGAAAGTGAATCTGAAAAGATTGGCTCAAGTCAGCCAAGTATTGCCAAAGCTTAAATAAATGAATGTTTTAAAAGCCTCCGTAAGGGGGCTTTTATTTTTTTAATTTTTCTATTTATGATTAATTGAAAAATTTTTTAAAGATATATGGAGGGGGAGTTGTGAAATTATTTTTGTCATGTATGGAGTGTTTAAAAGAACAAGGCTTCCCATCTAATAACTTTGCAGTTGTAGATTTTACCGAACAAGGTGCTTATTCAATAACTTGTCCCAAAGGCCATGAAACTATAACAGTACTTCAGCAAATGAAATTCGAGGTGTTATATGAAATAGGAGCAAATGCAATTTTAGATGGATATTATCGTGAAGCTGTATCTTCTTTTGCAGCTAGTTTAGAGCGATTTTATGAATTTACAATTAAAGTGCTTTTAAGTAAGTCTTGTGATGAGCAAGCAATAGATCAAGGCTGGAAAAAAGTGGCTAGCCAATCTGAGAGACAGTTTGGCGCTTTTTTATTTTTATGGATAAATCATTTTAACTCTTTGCCTGTAGTTTTATCAGACAAAATGGTAAATTTTAGGAACTTAGTTATTCATAAAGGAGTCATACCAACAAGAGAAGAAAGTATAAAATATGGAGAAGAGGTACTAAATATTATTAATACTTTGAAGAAAGAGCTTATAGAAAATTATTCATCACAATTAGAGAAAATAGTTTTTAAACATTTATCCAAGTCATATCAGAATACTAATCCTAATTTACCTTTTACTACAATGTGTCTATCTACAATTGTAAGTCTGTCAAATGTGCAAGAGAGTCACAATAAAAAAACATTAGATGAACACTTAAAATGTTTATCCGATAGAAGGGAAATCTATAAAAGTTAATGCTAAGCAATATTTTTTGTTATATAAACATCGTAAGGTAAGAAGGTAAAATTTAATCTTGCATAGTGGAATTATTATGAACTTCAGCTCCATCTCCCCAATCCCTGAAGATAATAGCGAACTTCATCTTCCTGAACTCATCTATTGGGCTTCATTAGGCGAAATCACAGAAGTTGAAACAGCTTTAAATAACGGAGCTGATGTAAACCAAATTGATGATGAAGGTTATAGCGCACTTCAAGCAGCCGCAGAGAACGGGTACTTAGATGTAGTACAACTGCTAGTCGAAAAAGGTGCAAATGTTGCTTACAAAGGTCAATTTACAGCTTTAGAACTCGCTGAAATGGCAGGCGAGCAAGAAATCGTAGATTACTTAAAAAGTCTGTAAAACATGCAAAATAAAACCCCAAAAAAAAGGGGTTTTAATCGTTTAAGACTGCGTCAATTCTTTATAAATGGCTTCATTAAATGCAGGAATATCATCAGGACAACGTGAAGTAATGAGCGACCAACCGCCAGTATTACAACGATGCACCTCTTCATCGACCCATTTACCGCCTGCATTTTCTAAATCAATTTTTACTGACTTATAAGACGTCAAATTTTTATCTTTGATACGTTGTGCATCAATTAATGTCCAAGGCGCATGACAAATAGCTGCGATTGGTTTTTGATGGTCAGCAAAACTTTGAATCCATTTTTGAACCTGTGGATGAATTCGCAAGTTATCCGCATTCACCGTTCCCCCAGGAATAATCAGGATGTCATAGTCGTTTGCATTGACTTCATCAAAGCTTATGTCAGGTTGAACTTGATCTGAAGGCTCTTGATCCCCAACCACAGTCTGAACAGATTTCTTTTCTTCAGCAGCATGATAGGTTTCAATCCCTTTTAATTTTAAAAATGCTAAGGGTTTGATTAATTCATCTTTTTCAACACCAAAATTTGCAGTAATAAATAAAGCTTTTGCCATGTTCACATCCTCAATCTTTAAAATTTTGTATGTAAGCGGTTTGCACTAGGATATTCCGTCTTGTAGGAACAGCATAAGTCGCTTGCACTTTGGAAATTACAGTCAGAGTTGTTGCGTGACACACTTTAAAATTAACAAATGGAATTCATGAAAGTGTTGTGAAAGCGAAAAAGCATGATGAATAATTGTTTTACAAGCGTGACAACGTGTAGTGTGCTTAAAAAATTCTATGTGTAAGAAAAAGAAAAGCCCATCTTCCTGATGGGCTTTTCTTCGTATCGGCTGCTTGTAGGTATAACTCCTGTCGTACCTCACGTCCTGATGCTCAAACTTATTATTGTTGTTTTTTGTTTGGGAAACTTCCTGTTTCCTGATGGTTTAAGAATAGTGCAGTGACGTTGATATGCATAGCCGACAATAGAAGAGATGATTGTAGGAAAATGCTTACAAAACTGTCTAAGTGATTAATTTATCGCTCAATAGATCAATTTAGCGTTTTATATTTTCACGAATGAATTGATCACTGTATTTTACCAGCTGATCTAATGCAGGTTGCTCAACAGGGTAGTGCCCACCATTTTGTAAAGTCATCACACGATAAGGTACTTTCAACTGTTTCAAAACAGGTTGGCTCAATTTTAAAGGAGTCCATTGATCCTGTTCAGGTTGAGTCAGTAACACAGGTGCTTGATTAAACTGAGTCAAAGGATATGGTTTTTGGTAATGCATATAGCTGTTTAAAAACTCCACGCTCATGCTATTACCTGCGGATGTCTTGTCAGCCAGCATGATGCGTAAGGCTTCAGGGTCATTGGTGAGTTTTGACATCTTTGAGACCAAGGACATAGGTAAGGTGATTTGCTTCAAAGGGGTATGTGCTACTGCTTTCATACTCGGCAAAAGAACAGGGCTTAGAGCACTAAAACGCATAGTTCCTTTTTGAACGTCTTTAAATTCTTGATCGAGAAAGGTCATTCCGATGATGCCATCGACATGTTGATTCTGCATGGCCACATGTAGCGTGAGCATTCCACCTGCTGAGAGTCCATAAAGGAAAATAGGACGATCATCTTTTTGCACTTGTTCGTTCACAAAATCATTGACCAATTTCACCCAATGATCATAACGAATTTCTTTTTTTGAAGGATATTGTGTCAGACCATAACCGGGTAAATCCAATGCGAAGGTTTCATACCCTTTTTGGGCAAGTGGACGCCCAAGAATTAAACTCATCTGACGACCATTTGTACCTACGCCATGTAATAAAATGACTTTGGCTGGCGCTTTAGTATTGGGATAAGCATCGACATGTACACGGTAATCATTCCAACTCCAGTAGTACTCATGTGGTTTGTTTTGGTCATTCAGTCGAAATTTCGAAGGGAGTCTTTGTTGTAATTGTTGCCAAGCTGCTTGTTGCTGGTAAGACTGTGGAATTTTAGTTTGAGTCCAAGCCAAATTGGAAATTAATAAAGCCATCATGGTGGCAACGGTTGTGAGTATTATTTTGAGCACGATTAAACGCCTTTCGTTTTTTTCAAACACTATAAAAATGAAAAGCAACTTTGTTTATTACCCAAATCATCAGTCGTAAAGGAATCGAGTCAATTGCTAAGCTCAAGTTACTGAAATTAAATGCATATTATTTTTTGTTTAGATTTGGTTGTATGTTAAATGTACAGAAATAGGTCTTAGGTCATCAGTGATGAATAGAAAATTTAAGCAGTTGTATTTGATTGTTTTTTAATCAAGCAAGTTGAGTTGAATTCATGGTAAAATGATCGGCTTTCATCTTTGATCTATTTTTTGATCTTCCATCTGCCAGCCGAGAATTGCTAGCCATGTCTACTGCTTATACCGCTCAGACTGCGCCAAAAGCGTTGTTTGATTACGACAAATATTGGGCGTCTTGTTTTGAACCCGCGCCTTTTTTGCCGATGTCACGCGAGGAAATGGACCAACTCGGTTGGGATAGTTGTGACTTTATTTTTGTTTGTGGTGATGCTTATATCGATCATCCATCATTTGTAACCGGTATCATTGGCCGTGTGCTTGAAGCGCAAGGTTTCCGTGTTGGTATTATTGCCCAACCAGACTGGACGAATGTTGAAGCATTCCGTGTACTTGGTAAACCAAATATTGCTTGGGGCGTATCGGCAGGTAACATGGACTCTATGATCAACCGTTATACGGCTGACCGTAAGATCCGTTCAGATGATGCTTATTCTCCAGATAACCAACCGAATAAACGTCCTGACCGTGCAGCAACAGTCTATTGTCAACGTTGTCGTGAAGCGTTCCCTGATGTTCCTGTTCTGCTAGGCGGTATCGAAGGTTCATTACGTCGTATCGCGCATTATGACTATTGGTCTGACAAAGTTCGTCGTTCTATTTTAATGGATTCAAAAGCAGATCTATTAATGTACGGTAATGGTGAGCGTTCGATCATTGAAGTGATGCATCGTTTGGCACGTGGTGAGAAAATTCACGAGATTACTGATGTCCGTGGTACAGCATTTATTATCAATAAACACAATCGTGCGGCGAAAGCCAAATTTGTGGAAATTGCATCAAATGATGTCGATACCATTGGTCGTGTTGATCCAATCATCAATCCGTATGTGATGACCGAAGATATTGATGGTTGTGAAATTGAAAAAGACAAAGGTAACAGTTTAAGCCAGTACCAGAATTTCCAAAAAGAAGTGGTCACCAATCCAATTGTACGTGAAGGTGACAATTTGGATGCAGATACACAAATCGTTCAGTTACAGCCATCCTCTAAGGCAATTAAGCATAAGTTGCCACCACGTGAATTGGCTGTGATTCGTCTGCCTTCTTTTGAAGAAGTTGCTAATGATCCAGTGCTTTATGCCCATGCCAACCGTATTTTGCATTTAGAAACCAATCCAGGGAATGCGCGCGCACTTGTGCAGAAGCATGGTGAGCGTGATGTCTGGATTAATCCACCGCCAATCCCACTAACCACAGAAGAAATGGATTATGTGTTCGACTTGCCTTATGCACGTCTACCCCATCCATCTTATGGCGATGCGCGTTTCCCAGCGTTTGACATGATCAAGTTCTCTGTGAACATCATGCGTGGTTGTTTCGGTGGTTGTACCTTCTGTTCGATTACGGAGCATGAAGGTCGAATTATTCAAAACCGTTCTGAAGAATCGATCTTACGTGAAGTTGAAAAGATTCGTGATACGGCGCCGGGCTTTACAGGCATTATTTCGGACTTAGGTGGTCCTACAGCCAATATGTATCGTTTGGCCTGTAAAGATCCAGAAATTGAAAAGAACTGTCGTAAGCCATCGTGCGTGTTCCCAGGTGTTTGTCAAAACTTGCATACTGATCACGCACCTCTTACGCAGTTATATCGTAAAGCTCGTGCTTTACCGGGTATTAAAAAGATTTTGATTGGTTCGGGTCTACGTTATGACCTTGCAGTATTGAACCCTGAATATGTGAAAGAATTAGTCACGCATCATGTCGGTGGCTACTTAAAGATTGCACCTGAACATACCGAAAAAGGTCCGCTCAATAAAATGATGAAGCCGGGTATCGGGACTTATGATCGCTTTAAGCAGATGTTTGATCGTTTCAGTAAAGAAGCAGGCAAGGAACAATATTTGATTCCTTACTTTATTGCGGCACATCCGGGTACAACCGATTATGACATGATGAACCTTGCAATTTGGTTGAAAAAGAATGGTTTCCGTGCTGACCAAGTACAAACCTTCTATCCATCACCAATGGCAACTGCGACCACCATGTACTACACCGGTAAAAATCCGCTTGCGAAAGTGGCACGTTATACTGAAGATGTCGACATTGTAAAAGGTGAAAAACGCCGCCGTTTACATAAAGCTTTCTTACGTTACCATGATCCAAATAACTGGCCTTTACTGCGCGAAGCTTTGAAAGAAATGGGTCGTCAGGACTTAATTGGTAATTCTAAGCAACATTTGATTCCGATGTATCAGCCTCAGGGCACGGATGGTCAATATCAATCTGCACGTAAGAAAAACTCAACCGTAGCAGGTGATTCGCAAAAACGTACAGGTCAAACCGCTAATCGTGGTCAATCGCAAGGACAAAATAATCGTCCGAAGAAAGGCCAAATCTTGACACAGCACACTGGTTTGCCACCACGTGAGACTGGAGATCGCAAAAAACCTTTTGGCGAGGGGAAACCTAAGGGTAAATCCAAACCCAAGTCTCGTGCATAAATGATAATTTCTTTCAAAAGGACGCTGCGGCGTCCTTTTTTGAACATTTTCTATACAATATTTTCGATGATGCTCATTTATCGGAATATTGGGCTTGATTTGGGTAAGTCTCTTTTTTATTTTAAAATAATCATTTAAATTAGTAGTTTAGTGAGGTTTTGAGTTTTTCATTTCAGGTGATATTGTATTATCTTCAAATGAAATTTTCATCATTGTCCAACAATTATGTAATAGTGTGATGTGGTTCATGTTTTAAACTATAGCCAATAAGTGCAGAACATGTTTAATATAAGCTTGGTCTGAAGCGCTTTTCACTTGGACTATGCGATGTATAACATCAGCATAATGAAACAATAATAAAAGTTGTGTTTTTTGAAGTAGTTTAAAAAAGAAATTAACGATAAGAATTCAAATAAGGATACTAGTCATGGATATCATGATCATCGCGAGTGTGATCATACTCGCTGTGGTGTTGTTCATTGCTTATAAAGGATTAAAGCATCAACAACCCTCTGATAGCATGCTTCGTCAAAGAGCAGTGTTTAGCCCCTATCAGCAAGTAACTTTCAATCGTCTTAAAGAAATCATGCCAAATGCGCATATTTTGGCACATGTCTCTTTTGACGCCTTACTGACCACAAAGTTACCGCGTACACGCCGTAAATATGAGTCAATGTTTGCTGATTTTGTGGTGATGAATAAGGATTGTAAAGTTCTTGCCATTGTCAGTTTAGAAGATAAATTTTCATTCAAACGTGGACATACTTTACAGTTTCAAAATGCATTACTTGAAACCGCGGGATACAAAGTGATCTCTTACCATGCTGTCCCAGAATATGTGCAGTTAAGACGTGATTTTTTGGATGAATACACTGAGGATATGCCAATTGAATGGGGAGATGAATCCGTGATTGAGCATAAATTAGAAAAGTATAGTGCTGGGCGATTGGCAGATATTCGCGCATTTAGCTAATCATCTTTGAAATAAAAAAGCATGCTCAGGCATGCTTTTTTTTATCAAGGTTTCGCGGCAATTACCGTTAGCTCAACAAGAACATCGGGATGATACAGTTTAGCCTCTACGCATGTACGCGGTAGAGCTTGAATATCAGAAACCCATGCATCCCAAACTTCATTGAATGCTGCATAATCTTTGTCAATATCTTTTAGATAAATTGTCACAGACATGATATGGCTTTTATCTGTACCTGCTTCAGCCAATAAACGGTCAATAATGTCAAAGGTTTGTTGTGACTGTCCACGAATGTCGAGAGACGTATCTTCTGCTAACTGACCTGCCAGATGAACGAAGTGACCAAAAATAGCAACCTCAGAAAAACGTTTTTGAACGTGTAAACGTTGAACAGACATAAAGCTCATCCCTTATAGATATAAATATAGATTATGAAATGCCGTATAGGATTTAGAAAGTATAGGGTAAGTGGAACTATGAATTCGGTTTAATTGCTGTATCTCTGAAAGTTTATTTTTATGGGAGGAGATCAGAAATATTTGGAGGAAAAAGACATTGTACCCATTCAGATTAGAGTGCCCTGTAATATTCGGATGGATTGTCACGCCAATCACAGGACAAATGTGTTAGATATAGGTCTTCTAACAACATCTCAGCAGACACATGGGTAAATGTATTGCGCGATTAGATTACTCTAAAAAGGAAAAAAAGGCGAAAAAAATTGACTTAATTTTGTTCTTTTGCATGAAAACTAGACGAAATTTACAATCCGAATAAACTGAGTTGCGTGTCTTGTTGTTTTTCTGAAAGTTGATACACCCCAACACCAATGAGTCTAAACTGATATTCATCAGGAATATTCATTTCCATTAACAATAATTTGAGTGCCAGTTGCAAATCCTCTATGTGATTGAAAGGTTGTTTAAAGCTTTTAGAGTGTTGTAAAACTTGAAAATTTTTAAGTTTGAGTTTGACGCTGATACCTCTAGCGATCATTTCCTTGTTTTGAAGATTTTGCCAAACACGAGAAAGCAGTGAAGTCCAAAATTGATCACATTGGTTTAAAAAAAGATCTTCATCAAACGTGGTTTCTTTAGAAATTTGCTGTCTTTGGCGTTCGCTTTGAACAGGTCGCTCATCGATCCCTTGAGCATAGAGAAATAATTGTTTGCCATATTTTCCGAAATGATGAGTGAGAAAGTTTTCTTCGACTTGCTGTAAATCCCCAAGTTTTTCGAGTTGCAAAGCTTTTAATTTTTCCTGTGTGACCTTTCCTACACCAGGGATTTTTTTGAGTGGAAGATCATAGATAAACTGTTGCACCTGATTGGGTTTGATCACACAAATGCCATTCGGTTTATTCCAATCAGATGCAATTTTGGCTAAAAACTTATTTGGTGCAACGCCTGCTGAGGCGGTCAATCCAGTAAGCTGAAATATTTCATCACGAATATACATTGCAACTTCAGTGGCACTTGGGATCTGCTGTAAATTTTCAGTCACATCTAAATATGCTTCATCCAGCGATAAGGGTTCGATGATGCTGGTATATTTTTGAAATATCTCATGAATTTGAGCTGAAGCATGTTGGTATTTAGAAAAATTTGGCTCAATGACGATCACTTGTGGGCAAAGTTTTTTGGCTTGTGTCATCGACATGGCCGAACGTAAGCCATACTCACGAGCTGGGTATGATGCTGCTGCAACGACGGCCCGTGGGTGATGAGATGCAATGACCACTGGTAAGTGTTGTAATTCTGGACGCTCTCTAAGCTCCACAGAAGCGTAAAAAGCATCCATATCGATATGAATTATCTTTCGCAAAATGTTCAATCAATCATGAGATGCCTTAATTTTAACCCATAATTAAGGCGTCGTTGAGCTGATTATTGGGTATGCGTAAGGCTCCGTCAGTAAAGTCACCTTTCGACCTTGATGCTGTGCATGATCAATCACGAGTTGTAGGCTTTTCGGAGAATGATCTGCTATTCGTGGTAGAAACTCTAAAGGCTGTGAAAGTGGTTTAAAGAAATTGTCCCAATGAATTGGAATGACTTCTTTCGGTTGTAACTGATCAATGGTTTCAGCGAGATACTGTTGTTGAAACTCGGGTGATTGTTTTGAAAGCTGAGCAATTCCTAAAAACAAGACATCTACATTTAACTTTTGAAATTGATTAGGAAGCGCACCTGTGCTGGCTTTAACTAAAATTTTGTGATTATTGTGCTCAATCAAGTAGTCAAAGCTACCGCCTTCTTTAAACTCATAAAAACGTGCTGGCTGAGGCAGTGGATGCAGAATCTCTTCACCTAAATCATTGTTCACTGCTGTAGGTGGCGTATGTTGTGAGGGAATAGGCGTAATACGAAATGCACCCAATTGTAGTGCTTGAAAAGGCAGTGCCAGTTTCAATTGATGCTCAGGCACTTTGCCGCCTCGTGCTATATTTAGTGTACTCAACGAACCAATGATGTGAGTTTTTGGGAGTGAACTTCCGAGCACTGAGATATCCAAAGCATGATCATAGTGACTGTGGGTCACCAATATGGCTTTGAGGCGTTTAAGCTCATGGTCCTGAATCATATTGTGAAGCAGTGCTTGATCACTGGAGAGGCGTTGTAAAGCAATGTTCATGAGAGATGGTCGACTAAAAAAACCATCAATTAGAATTTGTGAATTACCATCATCAAATAGCAATGTGGAAACGCCAAAAAAGCGAACATTTAATTTTTGTTCACTGACGGGTTGGTCTATTTTAGCCTTCCATTGATTAAATTCGGAGAGCTTTCCTGATGGTTGCCATAAATAAAAAAACGCAGCCATGAGCGTGACAGCCAAAAGACCAACCACTGTTAAAATCCCTTTTTTAAGCGACATCATGTCATCCTTATAAAGCGTAACTCGCTTGCTTGAGCCCAGTTGCACTCTATTTTTTTGTTAGATCTCTTTAGTTGTAACGTACTGACTCCTTAAAATTTATGGCTTAATTTGATTTAATTTTAGAAATTTTATCCAGTCGTTTTGATCGCCATTAAATACATTCAAATCCACTGGTGTAGAAATACCCTTAATTTTACCTTTATTAGTGTATTGCCAAAAGATCCAATCTGGATTGTCTTTTAATTCAGGTTGAGAGTTGTATTCACGTACCCAGAGTGGAGTATTCGTAAAAGCACCCGCAAGTACGATGTTATAGAAGGCTTTAGAAACATAAAAGATAGGTTGTTTGCCATAATGTTGATGCAGCAAATCGTGCATAACATCGATTTCATATAACAGTTGTTCTTTGCTATAGGTATTGATGCAATTGCTGTCGTATTCCAAATCAATGACTGGAGGAAGGGCATCTTCTTTACGTGGCACAGAATCAATGAAATTTAATGCCTGAACTTTACCATCACGGCAAAGTCGATAGAAATGATACGCTCCGACTTTAAAACCATGCTCGCGTGCTTTGAGCCAATGATCCTGAAATTTTCGATCTTTAAAGTCGCCACCTTCTGTCGCTTTGAGGTAGACAAATTGATATTCCTTTTTGGGAATTTGTGACCAGCGAATTTCTTTTTGATGATGTGAGACATCAAATCCTTTGATTGGATATTCTTGAGCTGTTGCTGGTTGAAACGGCAAAAAGAAAAAGCTCAAGAATCCGACCATGAGTGCGATCAGGGCTGCACCTAAAAGGGAAGTCCACAAGATAATCTTCTGCGAATAGATATGCTGCTTATTTTTTGAATTCATGAGCACTTAAAGTTTGGTGCAAAATATAATTAATATCATAACGCGAATAAACGTAAATGGTAGTGACAGTATCTAGAATCCATATCCATTAGTCATCATCCATTTCTTTCGGAATTTTCCAAAAAATAAAGATGGTAATAATGTTAATTGAGCCCATTAAAATTAAGGTCCATTGGAAGGCCTGTTGCATTTGTGCAGTACCAAGATAAGCGGTGAATACATTGACCAGTGTACCTGCAAGCGCTACACCAATACTCATAGATACCATCATAATCATCGAGAGAAAACTGTTACCACTACTAGCATCTTGTTGAGGCAAATCCTTTAAGGTTAGCGTATTCATAGAAACAAATTGCAGTGAGTTCAACATACCAAAAATGAAGAAATGCAATGTTCTTAACCATAAAGGTGTTTCGGCTGAGGTGAGGGCAAAACTTGCAATACATAAGCCAATAAGGCAGGTATTGACTAATAACACCCGACGATACCCAAATCGTTGAATAATTTGGCGAATGATCGGTTTTGATGCCAGTGAACCCAATACCGTTGGAATCATAAGTAAACCGGTAATAAATGGTTCAAAACCAAAAGCAACTTGTAGCATTAAGGGGATAAGAAAAGGCATCGCATTGCCGCCTAAGCGGGCAAAAAAGTTGCCTACAATACCAATCGCGAAAATTTGATTTTTGAATAGTTTCCCACGAAATAGAGCATTTTGGTGGGTATGGGCATGCACCATGTACCAAGCACTTGCAGATAAACCAAACACAATAAGAACAATACTCCACCATAGTGGAAGATAGGGGCTAGCAAAATTTTCAATCCCTAAACTTAAGCCAACCATCGCGATGACTAATAACAAGAAGCCAAAAAAATCAAATTTAGCAACATGGGTCTCGGTCACATTTGGCATGGCTTTAAATGTGAGAAAAACTCCAATGAGTCCAATAGGAATATTAATTAAGAAAATCCACTCCCAAGTCACGTACTCCACTAACCATCCGCCAAGAGTAGGACCGATTAAGGGGCCAATCAGACCTGCAAGACTCATCAGAGACATGGCTGCAAGGAATTGGGTTCTAGGAATGATTTTCAACATTGCAAGACGCCCAACTGGAAGCAGTAAAGCACCTCCAATCCCTTGAATCACTCGGAAAAATAAAAGCTCATTTAAATTAGAAGAAAATGCACATCCGAGCGATGCCAAAGTGAAAATGATAATTGCAGAAAAATAAACATTTCGGACACCAAATCGGTCAGCCAGCCAACCACTGAGTGGAATACAGGCTGCGACTGACAATACATAAGCCACCACGACACTATGCATGTGTAGAGGATCTTCATTGAGGTGATGAGCGATTGCAGGAATCGCAGTATTGATGATAGTTGTGTCTAGACCTTGCATAAAAAAGCCGATCGAAACCAAAAACACCAATAATCTAAACTCAGGCTGTAAGGGTTGGTGTGCTGTGCTGCTCATCTTGTAGGATCATATTAGTAAGTTAATATTTTAAAACAGTTTCTCAGTATCACTTGTGGTTTATTTACGAAGGATTTGCAACAAAATTGCAATCTAATGGTCACAGCATTGTCATCGCATGGTCATAGAGTTGTTGCCAACAACATCATAAGAAGATTAAAAAAATGAAGCTAAAGTCTAACGCACTTGTGATCGCAATGTGTGCATTGGGGCTAGGGGCATGTAATGATGACACTAACAATATCACATCAGTACCAAATATTACGCCTGAATCGATTGAACTCAACTATCTCAGTCGTACAGAAAGTCGTGGTTTTGCGGTCAGCGCAGCAGAGATACCTGCCTATGATCCACAAAGCCAAAGATTGTTTGTTGTAAACGCAAAAGAAGGCGTGGTTGATATTTTTGATTATCGCCAACCTCAGCAACCTAAATGGATTGGCTCTTTAGATGCTAAATCTTATTTAACAGACTCAGAAGTAAATAGTGTTGCTGTAAAAAATGGAATTGTTGCCTTGGCTGTACAAGCCAAAGATAAAACAGATCCAGGAATCGTGGCACTTTTTAATGCCAATGATTCGAGCTTTATTGCCCAAGTTCCAGTGGGTTCTCTACCCGATATGCTGACCTTTAGTACAGATGGTAAAACCTTATTGGTGGCGAATGAAGGAGAGCCATCTCATGATTATGCGATTGATCCCGAAGGTTCGATTTCAATCATTGATCTCTCAAATTTGAACAAACCAGTTGCAAAAACAGCTGACTTCAAAGCCTTTAATAGTCAAGCTCAACTATTACGTGATCAAGGTGTGCGAATTTATGGTCCAAATGCAACAGTAGCGCAAAATTTTGAACCTGAATACATCACACTCAGCACAGATGGCAAAATTGCATGGGTCGCATTACAGGAAAATAATGCCTTAGCTAAGGTGGATGTTTTAAATGCCAAAGTCATGGCTGTTTATCCGCTCGGTTTTAAAGATCATGGCTTACAAGGTCATGGTTTAGATGTCAGTGATGCCGATGGTGAAAATGGTCTTGCGAAGATCAATATTCAAACTTGGCAGCATGTTCGTGGCTTATATATGCCAGATGCGATCTCAAGTTACGAAGTCAATGGTAAAACGTATATTGTCACTGCCAATGAAGGGGATGCTCGTGCTTGGGGTGAAGATGATCCTGAATATTGGGGAGAAAAATTAAAGGATAATCCGAGTGCTCAAGGTAATATTAAAAAGGGTTTTGTTGAAGAATGGCGTGTGAAGCATCTAGTCCATAAAGATGGTTTCGATAGACGACAAGGGGAAGATCTGCCACCACAGTTACGAGCACTGGCGAAAGGTGCTGAATTGAATCCTCTGCATTTTGCATATTGTGGAGCGATCGATGGAGATGCTAAAGGATGCCGTGAAGACAAGATGCTTGGTCGTTTGAATATCACTTGGACTGAAGGTTATCAAAAGAATACTGATGGCACACCTAAACTCAATGCTCGAGGCAATTTGGTTTATGATCATTTATATAGCTTCGGGGCACGATCTGTCAGTATTTGGACAGAAAATGATGCTCAAACAGGATTAGAGCTGGTTTGGGATTCGGGTGATGATTTTGAACAATATATTGCTCAGCACCATCCTGAGATCTTTAATGCAAACCATGAAGAAGCAGGGTTCGATAATCGTAGTGACAATAAGGGACCAGAGCCAGAAGGCGTGGTGATAGGTCAAATCGGCCAGAAAACTTATGCATTTATTGGTTTAGAACGAGTTGGAGGCGTGATGGTATATGACATCTCCAATCCTGCCCAACCCCAATTTGTGCAATATATTCATTCGCGAAAACTTGATGCAACCACTGCCGATATCGAGGAAGGTCAGGCAGGAGACTTAGGTCCTGAAGGATTAACCTTTGTTTCCGCAAAAGAATCTCCAACGGGTACGCCTTTACTGATTGTAGGGAATGAAGTCAGTGGTACTACAGCAACGTATCAAATCACGTTGAAATAGAGCCTGATCGTGTAGATGTATGATAAAAGAGCCATATGGCTCTTTTATTTTTTACTCGTCATGCGTAATGCTTTAAAGTCTTGTCGAATTTAGACCACGAATTGTTCAGGGCATTTCATGTTTGCGATGGCATTGATGATTTGATGTGAATGCTCGCATACGATGATTTTTGCCCGATGTTGAGCAGGTAGAAAACCTTCTTGTACTGCATGATCGAGTTGTGCAATCAAGGCATTATAGAATCCATTGACGTTATAAATAATCATTGGTTTTTGGTGTTGATTTAACTGTCCCCAAGTTGCGATTTCTAAGATTTCTTCAAATGTACCTAAACCTCCCGGGAGCGCAACAAAAGCACTAGCACGTTCAGCCATCATGGCTTTGCGTTCATGCATTGTTCTTACCACGTGAAGTTCTGTTAACTGATTATGGGCAACCTCGTAATCAAGCATAAATTCAGGAATAACACCAACAACTTCACCATTGTTTTCAATGACTGTATCTGCGACTTGTCCCATTAATCCGATACTTGCACCACCATATACGATGCCAAATCCTTGCCTTGCAATTTTTTCAGCCAAAGCAATGGCTTTTTGTTGGTAAATAGGATTATTGCCAAAACGAGAACCACAATAAAGTGCAATAAGGCATTGAGTTGCTTTTGATTTAACTGATGTATCGGTCTCTAAGGTGTTATTAAGAATGCTTGTATTCATATTTATTTACTCACCTTTTTTAAATTAACTTCATCATGTAGTTTAATCTAAGCAAGAAAGGTGACAACTGTATAGATAAATAAGATTTTTTTGAAATATTTTGTAGTTTCATTCCAAAATGATTGATAAAGCCAATCTTGATTCACCGAAAAAATAGTGAATTGCAATAAAATCTTTTCTATACTGAAAATCTGTTCGGCAACCAATACATCAATATGAGTAGTGATCGACATCGCTCAATAGAACAAAATATTATTTATTTTCTAAATTTAAATACTGCATTTATAACTTTGCCTCATCACTTTGGTTTAAATGAATCCCATCTTCCTGAAACGTGGGAGTGTAACTCATGATTTTTGAATGGATGTCTGATCCTTCCGCATGGGTGGGACTCTTAACTTTAATTATTTTAGAAATTGTTCTCGGGATTGATAATCTCGTCTTTATC
The DNA here is from genome assembly GCF_057737035.1 of Acinetobacter sp. 24-47-47. Lineage (NCBI taxonomy): Bacteria > Pseudomonadati > Pseudomonadota > Gammaproteobacteria > Moraxellales > Moraxellaceae > Acinetobacter > Acinetobacter sp. 24-47-47. Next base: position 188,072 of record NZ_CM173216.1, read on the forward strand.
GCGATTTTGGCGGAAAAACTGCCGCCTGAGCAACGCAATAAAGCCAGAATTTTAGGCTTAACGCTCGCGCTTGGCATGCGCCTAATCCTTTTGGCGTCAATCGCTTGGATTATCACGTTAACGAATCCATTATTCCATATCTTTGATCATCCGTTTTCAGCCCGAGATCTTATTTTGATTTTTGGCGGTATTTTCTTGTTAATGAAGGGAACTTTAGAACTACATGAACGTCTAGAAAGTAAAGTTCATGTTAAAGAAGAAAATCCTGTTCATGCTGCATTTTGGATGGTCATTGTACAGATCGTGGTATTGGATGCAGTGTTCTCACTCGACAGTGTGATTACAGCAGTCGGTATGGTCAAAGATCTTTCGGTCATGATGATCGCCGTAATTATTGCGATAGGAATCATGCTATGGGCCTCTAAAGCCCTCATGGACTTTGTGAATAAGCATCCAACTGTGGTGATTCTGTGTCTATGTTTCTTGATGATGATCGGTTTCTCATTGGTTGTCGAAGGCCTAGGCTTCCACATTCCGAAGGGTTATCTATACGCTGCAATTGGTTTCTCTGTCCTGATTGAGTTTTTAAATCAATTGATGCGCCGTAACCAAGAAAAAACGGTAACAACGACTGATTTACGTTTCAAAACAGCATCTGCCGTCATTCGTATGCTTGGTGGTAAGTCAAAAACGGCAGATGCTCAATCGGCAAATACGGATGATGTTTTGGCTACCCAAGCGTTGGTAGAGGAAATGTTCTCGGATGAGAATGCTGTATACCAAAGCGTGATGTTGCAAGGAGTATTAGGTTTATCTGAGCGACCAGTCAAATCATTAATGACCCCACGTCCAGAACTCGAATGGATCGATTTAGATGACGATCCTGAAAGTATTAAACATCAAGTGCTTTCTATGAAACATTCACGTTTGATCGTTGCACATGGCGAGCTAGACAATATTGCTGGGGTGGTGCTCACGCATAACGTTTTGAATGACTATATTGAATCAGGCGATTTTAATTTCGAAAAACACATTCGAGAGCCTGTCATAGTCCATGAAAGCGCTCAAGTCTTAATGGTGATGGATCAATTGCGTCAGGCACCCTTACAAATGGCGATTGTGCTCAATGAATATGGTTCCATTGAGGGTATTGCAACACCGATTGATATTTTAGAAGCGATTGCGGGTGAATTCCCGAACGAAAATGAAATAGAAACTGCAGTTGAAAGCTTAGAGGATGGTTCACTCATGCTCGAGGGTTCAACTGATATTCGTCATATTTCATTATTGCTTGATCGTGATTTAGTTGATGAGTCAGAACAGTATTCTACGCTGTCTGGTTATATCTTATTCCATTTAGGACATTTACCTGAAAATGGAGAAACCTTTGAAGCAGAAGGATATCTATTTGAGGTGGTTACAATGGATGGTCATAAAATCGAAAAAGTACATATTGTACCCATCGTAAAACAAGACCCATCAGAATGATTTAAACTCAGTTAAAATAGCATCTCATTAGGTGCTATTTTTTTTGGAATATTGATGTCCGAACTCAATTGTCCTTGCGGGCATGGAATTTATACACACTGTTGTGAACCTTTACATCGTGGTCAGCGTGTTGCAGAAAGTGCTGAACAGCTCATGCGTTCTCGCTATAGTGCATTCGCTAAACATGAAATCGACTATATTGTGAGTACCACAGCATCAGGTCAGCAAAGTCATTTAGACATTGCTGCCATTCGGGATTGGGCGATGAGCAATCAGTGGTTAAAATTAGAGGTTATTCAGCATTTACCTCGTCTGGATAAAACCCATGCTCAAGTTGAATTCAAAGCACATTACCAACATGTCGATCAGGTACATGTCCATCATGAAACCTCAAATTTCGTATTCACCAATAGACAGTGGTATTTTTTAGACCCAACGACAGATCAAACTGTGACGATGAAGCAGCCTTGTATTTGTGGATCAGGAAAAAAATTTAAGCAATGTTGTGCGCGATTTCTCTAGAATTAATTTTTAATTAACTTAGAATATTGCGCATTAAAAACCCTCATTTGGAAGTAGGGCAATGTTACTCACCGTTATTTATATTATTGCGATTACTGCGGAAGCGATGACAGGCGCCTTGTCTGCAGGTCGACGAAGTATGGATTGGTTTGGTGTCATTATTATTGCCTGTGTGACTGCTTTGGGCGGAGGATCAGTTCGTGATGTTTTGCTAGGGCACTATCCTTTAACTTGGGTGAAACATCCTGAATATCTAGTACTTACATGTTGTGCAGCATTATTTACGATTTTTATCGCAAAATGGATGCGACATTTACGTTCGGTATTCTTACTTCTAGATGCCTTAGGTCTGATAGGTTTTACCATTATTGGTTGTCAAATTGCGATTCAAATGGAACAGGGTTTCGTGGTTTGTGCAGTGGCAGGTGTATTGACAGGCGTTTCAGGGGGTATTTTACGAGATATCTTATGTAACGATGTGCCTTTAGTCTTCCGTCGCGAACTTTATGCCAGTATTTCTTTTGTTGCGGTCATTTTCTATTGGGGCTGTATCGAAGTCGGTTTTTCACAAGATATCACCATTATTTCTACTCTTGTTTTTGGTTTCACATTGCGTTGTATCGCAATTTACTTTGGCCTTGAAATGCCAAAATTTATTTATAAAGATGATGATGAACAGTCGGCGTCATCAAAAGATGTAAATTAAACTTTTTACACTCATCTTTCAAAATGGCCGATAATGTGATCGGTCATTTTTATATGGTTCTTTAGAAATTAAAAAAAAGCAGTGTTGAGAAAACAGCGATTGTCATTGGTTGTATTTAAATCACTCCTCACAGAGAGCATGCTATGGATTTAATCTCACGAATACAGCGTTTACCTATTGGTAAATTTCACTACACCTTGTTGTGGGTGATTGGATTAGGCTGGATGTTTGATGCAATGGATACTGGACTAATTTCCTTTATCTTGGCGAAGATGGCTGAAGACTGGCAAATGACGCCTGCTGAAAAAGGTTGGGTTGTATCCATCGGCTTTGTGGGAATGGCGATAGGTGCAGTATTCTCTGGTGGACTGGCGGATCGAATCGGACGTAAAGCAGTATTTGCTACAACATTGGTCATCTATAGTATAGCAACAGCTCTTTGTGCTTTCGCACCAAATTTAACATGGTTATTAATCTTTAGATTTATTGTAGGTTTAGGCTTAGGCGGACAGTTACCAGTTGCCGTGACTTTAGTGAGTGAATACATTCCAGCCCATGTTCGTGGTCGCTTTATTGTGTTACTTGAAAGCTTCTGGGGGCTAGGCTGGTTATGTGCTGCACTGGTTTCTTATTTTGTCATCCCTAAATTTGACTGGCATGTTGCATTTTTATTGGGTGGTTTGCCTGCACTTTATGTCTTCGTCATTCTAAAAAAAGTTCCGGAATCTGTTCCTTACTTGATCAATCGAGGTCGTATTAATGAAGCGCACGCGATTGTGCAAAAAATCGAGCGACAGTGTGGTGTCGAAGTCATCGAAAAAATTGAAGTGAAACCAGTTTCAACACATTCAAATGTCAGTTTTGGTCAGTTATGGTCAAGCGGTTTCGCTAAGCGCAGTTTAATGCTGTGGTTAATTTGGTTTGGGATTGTTTATTCGTATTACGGTATTTTTACGTGGTTACCAAGTCTTTTAGTCAAAGAGGGATATACCATTGTGCAGTCTTTTGAATATGTTCTCGGGATGATTTTAGCACAATTGCCAGGTTATATTGTCGCGGCATGGCTCGTTGAAAAGTTAGGGCGTAAAGCGACGCTTTCAGGCTTTATTGCAATGTGTGCAGTATCAGCATATTTCTTTGGGCAGGCTGATACCGTAGCGATGATCATGTTCTGGGGATGCTTGATGTCATTCTTTAATCTTGGTGCATGGGGCGTTTTATATACCTACACGCCTGAACAATATCCTGCAAATATTCGTGCTTTCGGATCAGGATGGGCAGCAGCAATTGGGCGTATTGGTGGGATTGTTGCACCTTTAGTGGTTACCCATATGATGGTGGCTTCAAATGGATTTAGCCAAGTATTTATGATGTTTACCGCTGTATTATTGGCAGTTGCAGCCGTGATCTTGGTGCTCGGTGAGGAAACCAAAGGTAAGACACTTGAGTCTATGGGGATGTAAATCTGTGAAAAAAGAGGAGCTAAGCTCCTCTTTTTTAGACCCATTTTTGACGTGCTTTAGTTAAGTCAAAATGTAATGTGTTCGACACTTGCTGAAGATTGAATTTTTCTTTATCTTCAGGGAGTTGAATTAAAATAGGCAAAGCTGATACCCCATTGTCGCCATTGACAAAAGCATAGTGACGCTCAGTCTGATTAATTGAAATCAAACTTTCAAACTCAAGGTACACCGTCGTTTCATCATGTTTTTTGGGCACTTTCACGAGATCTAAATATGCAATTCGTCGATTATTAATTCCAGCCAATTTAAGCGCTTCAAGCTCCGATTTTAACTTTTCAGTTTTATCAAACATTTTTTGAAAGAATCCTTTGTTTGATTGGCTTTCGAGTTCTCTTTTTTTCTGATTAAAAGCAATTTGATTGACTTTATGTTGGTCTAGAGCATCGGCAATAATAGTTTTGACTTGCTCAATCGCTGCTTGAGATTTGCTATGACTTGCCGCATAAGACTCTGCATCTAAACTCACGAAAATAGTATGTCGTCTTTTTTCCATCAATTTTAAATAGGATAAAATTTTATATTCGAAAATTTGAGCTTGAGTATTGAAGGCGATAATGGGTTCACTTGAAAAGTCTTTATAAAAACTCGCAATATCAGAGAACAGACGATGCATACTGATAAAACAATAATCAAATTCATCAGGGTGACGAATTGAATGACGCAGTGCATATTGAAAAGGTTGCAAGATCTCAAGGGTTAAAGCTTTTTCGAAATCTAAAAGTCGCTCGTTAATGACTTGTTCGACTGAAAATCCAGAAGCATCGAGCGGTTTTTTGAGTAATGGTAATAACAGATCAAAATTGACGTTATGAAATTTTTCCATCAGATCCAAAATAGGAGTCGTGATCTGTCGTTGGATCGTAATAATTCGACTGACTTGCCATTTAAATTGTTCTAAATAGCTTGGATCATTTAAGCGTTTCTTATCTAACACCACGCCATTTAGGTAAACTCGATCTTCAAGACCTAGCTTTTCTTCCATTAAAAAGCGGCGGATAGAATATGGGTTCTGTCTAAAGTCATGAATGGTCGCGACCAGATATAAATACTGACTGCTTTCAATGACATCAAAATCACGAATTTTTTGTTCTTGAATAATAAAGTCTTGGAATAATGGATGGCTAATTTGCTTCAGTTGTCTCGGGAGGATGGTTTTGAACCAATAGCCTAGAATTTGATGTTTAATATGAACTTCAAGAATAAAAGTACGAATTTCTTCAGCTGTTAAATGTCGGCAATTATCAGGAACATTTAAGTCGAGTGTTTTGATGATATTTGCAGCATCATATAAAAAAGTTTTTCGTAGGAGTTGTTTGTCTCTAAGAAAACTTTGATCTTCTTCTGTTTCAATACGATCAATTTGATTTTGTACAGTTTCTAAGTAATCGGCGATTTTAATTACGTCTTGATATGATTTAAGCGTTTCTAAAGTGGCTGCGATCTTTTCAGCCAAAGTTCGCATTTTCGGTGAGATTAAATGACTGCTTAAATCCTGAAGACCAACAATGCCCTTAAAAGTGAATGATTGTCGATGTTGATCCCAGTAAATATTCTTCGCAGTCAGGAATTGTTCCTGGATCAGACCTTGTATTGGTGCGGGAACACTATTAAAAATATTTTTTAAACGCGTTTGCCAATGAACATCTAGATTAGGGTCAATTTGAAATAATTTTGAGCGAAGATCATAAGGAATGTAATTATGCATGTTTGTTCCGTTCATACGATGAGCGTATGTAAAAGCATTTGTTATAAAGTTGTGTTTTGATTATTGTATATTCAATAAAATTAATTGGATACAAGAAAAAAGTCCAATTTAAAATGAAATAAAACCAACTGGCCTTTTTTTTGTTATTTTATCTTTACAAAGTGTCCAACCTTGCTTGTTCTTCGCAGTTTGGGAGACTAGCATACACCCTTAAACTATTCATTCATTAGGATTTCACGATTCAATGACAAGCCTTGCGCACCAAGCGACAGAGAATCGTTCTGTAGCAGAATTTACAGAACAAGCTTACCTAAACTATGCGATGTACGTGATTATGGATCGTGCATTGCCTCATATTAGTGATGGATTAAAACCTGTACAACGCCGTATCGTATATGCGATGAGCGAGCTTGGTCTAAAGCATAGTGGTAAACCCAAGAAATCAGCACGTACAGTTGGTGATGTTTTAGGTAAATATCATCCGCATGGTGATTCTGCTTGTTATGAAGCAATGGTCTTAATGGCACAGCCATTTAGTTATCGTTATCCATTTATTGAAGGGCAGGGCAACTGGGGATCACCAGATGATCCAAAGTCGTTTGCTGCAATGCGATATACCGAGGCCAAACTATCACAATATAGTGAAGTCCTGCTCTCTGAGTTAGGTCAAGGAACTGTCGACTGGCAAGATAACTTTGATGGTTCATTAAAAGAGCCTGTAAATTTACCAGCACGCGTACCGAATATTCTTTTAAATGGTACGACGGGAATTGCGGTGGGAATGGCAACAGATATTCCACCACACAATTTACGGGAAGTTGTTAAGGGTACAATTGCACTGATTCGTAACCCGAATTTGTCTGATGAAAAAGTTGCTGAATATATTCCTGGTCCAGACTTACCGACTCAAGCAGAAATTATTACACCTGCTGATGAATTACTGAAATCACAAAGCACTGGGCGCGGCAGTTATCGCATGCGTGCGGTATATTCGGTTGAAAAAAATGAAATTGTCATCAGTGAATTACCATATCAGGTTTCTGGCTCTAAAATTATCAGCCAAATTGCTGATCAAATGCAGGCAAAAAAATTACCGTTGGTAAGTGATGTACGAGATGAATCAGATCATCAATGTCCAACACGTTTGGTAATTGTCTTGCGTTCAAATCGTATCGATGCAGATGCGGTCATGAGCCATTTATTTGCCACGACCGATCTTGAGTCGAGCTACCGCGTCAATATGAACATGATTGGTGCTGATGGTCGTCCACAAGTAAAATCAATCCGTCGTATTTTATTGGAATGGATTGAAATTCGTAAAACGACTGTGACGAGACGTTTGCAATACCATTTGAATAAAATTGAAAAACGTCTACATATTCTGGCGGGACTTTTAATTGCGTATTTAGATATTGATACGGTAATTCGCATTATTCGTGAGGAAGATCATCCGAAAGAAGTCTTAATGTCACATTTCGGTATTGATGAAATTCAAGCCGAAGCCATTCTAGAGCTTAAATTACGTCATTTGGCGCGTCTCGAAGAAATGGAAATTCACCGTGAACAAGAAGAGCTTGAAGCTCGAGCAGCCGTGATTCGAGAGCAATTGGCGAATCCTGAATCTTTAAAAAATCTGATCATTTCAGAATTAAAAGAAGATGCGAAAAAGTTTGGTGATGATCGCCGATCTCCAATTGTTCAGCGTGAAGAAGCGACCGCGATTAGTGAACAAGATTTGATGCCAGCTGATCCTGTCACTGTCATTTTATCGGAAGCGGGTTGGATTCGTTGTGCGAAAGGACATGAGATCGATCTAGATAAAGTCAATTTCCGTGCAGGAGATCAATATTTAAGTCATGCACAAGGTAAATCTAATCAAAAAGTGTATGTATTAGATCAATCTGGTCGAAGTTACGCATTACCAATTACAGGATTACCTTCAGCGCGCGGCTTAGGTGAACCATTAAGCTCGAAATTATCGCCAGCAAATGGAGTAAATTTCCAACAAATTCTGATTGCTGAAGATGAGGTGGAAATATTAGCGATCAGCTCCAAAGGATATGGTTTTAAAACACAAGCGAAACAATTGGACACCAATGCTAAAGCGGGTAAAGCGTTTTTAACGCTTGCAGATGATGCAAGCGCAATGCCATTGCAACAAATTGATGGTACACATATCGCTGTACTCAGCAGTTCTGGACGATTATTACTGACAGAGCTGACAGAGTTACCAATGCTCAATAAAGGAAAAGGTAATAAATTGATGCAGTTGGATGCAAAGGAACGCATTGTGTCTATGACAACACTTAACTTGGATGATGTGCTTCAGGTCGTTGCTGGACAACAACAATTGAAATTAAAAGGTGATGATCTGCTGAAATACATCGGTAAACGTGCTTCAAAAGGGCAGGTATTACCACGAGGTTATCAAAAAGCAAATAAACTCTTCATTCAAAGATAAAGCTAGCATCTAGTCGACAAAATACGTTATATATGAAATGTATTTATGGCTATGGATGCTTTATTGAGCAATAAATTAAATAAGATGCTCAATACATTATCGAAAAGAAGAGTTTAAAACCAAGTATTACTAATTGGAGAATATGGCATTATGGAAAAGATTTGGTTCGCTGAATACCAAAAAACTGGAATTCCACAAACAGTAGAGTTACCACCAGAAAATACCTCTCTTGTTGATATTTTTGAGAGAAACTTCCAGAAATTTGGTTCGCGTGATGCTTTTATCTTTATGGATAAAACATTAACGTTCAATGAACTTGATACGGCGAGCCGTCAATTTGCAGCCTATCTTCAAAGCCTTGGTTTAGCAAAAGGTTCTCGCGTAGCGGTCATGATGCCAAACGTACTGCAATATCCAGTAGTGGCACTTGGTGTATTCCGTGCGGGCTTAGTTCTTGTCAACGTGAACCCACTTTACACAGCTCGTGAACTTGAGCATCAACTGAATGACTCAGGCACTGAAGCGCTTGTGATTATTGAAAACTTCGCTTCTGTTTATCAATCAATTCTTGGTAAAACGCCAGTTAAGCATGTGATCGTGGCGACAGTAGGTGATATGTTAGGTACCTTAAAAGGTACACTCGTGAATTTTGTTTTACGTAAAGTGCGTAAGCAAATTCCAGCTTGGAGTATCCCAGGACATGTGAAATTCACGACTGCGATGTCTAAAGGCAGTACTGCACATTATAAGCGTCCAGCAACAACGTTGAGCGACACTGCTGTATTGCAATATACAGGTGGTACAACAGGCGTATCAAAAGGTGCGGAATTAACACATCGCAACCTTGTTGCAAACTTAATGCAAGCAGATGGTATTTTCCAATCTAAATTTGGTGCTCAAGATGGTGCGAGCGACGATCGCATTTTCTGTGCATTACCGCTATATCATATCTTTGCATTCATGGTTTGTGCACTTTATGGTATGTACAAGGGTCAAGCAAACGTACTGATTCCTAACCCTCGTGATCTCCCTGCAGTCATTAAAGAGCTACGCAAATATCAGCCTGGTTTCTTCCCAGCAGTGAATACTTTATTCAACGCACTCGTTCATAATGAAGAATTCAAACAACTTGACCATAGCAAATTAAAAATGGCGATGGGTGGTGGTATGGCTGTATTGCCTTCAACTGCTGCAGCTTGGAAAAAAATCACAGGTACAAATATTATTGAAGGCTATGGTCTTTCTGAAACTTCACCTATTGCAACGGCAAACCCACCGGCATCTGAAGAGTTTAGCGGTACGATTGGTATCCCATTACCTTTAACGGATGTCGCTGTCTTGGATGACGATGGCAATGAAGTTCCACAAGGTGAGCAAGGTGAAATTTCAATCCGTGGTCCTCAAGTCATGAAAGGCTATTGGAACCGTCCAGATGAAACAGCTAAGGTGATGACCGCAGATGGTTTCTTCCGTACTGGTGATATCGGTATCATGGATGCTCGTGGTTACTTCAAGATTGTTGATCGTAAGAAAGATATGATCTTGGTATCAGGCTTTAACGTATACCCATCTGAAATCGAGGAAGTGATTGCAACACATCCTAAAGTACTCGAGGTTGCAGCGATTGGTGTAGCTGATGAAAAATCAGGTGAAGTGCCTAAGCTGTTTGTTGTGAAGAAAGATCCATCATTAACAACAGAAGAAGTATTAGCTTTTGCGAAAGAAAACTTAACAGGATATAAGCGTCCTCGTTATGTTGAATTCATGGATGAATTGCCAAAATCGAATGTCGGTAAAATCCTTCGTAAAGATTTACGCAAATAATTCAAATAAAAAAGCGCCGTAAGGCGCTTTTTTAATTTATTCTTTCATTAGCCAACGGTCGATATAAGGTCGCGCTGTTGCAATAATAAATGTAAATGTCAGCATTGTACCTAAATGACGCCCTACAGCAGAACTCGGTAACTGTCCTGAATAACTGAAGTAAATATCAACTAAGCTATATACAGAAATAATGCTCAGCCAGATCCATTTATTCGCTCGTTTAATCCCCACCGCGATAAAGGCGATGATGAGAACCAGCAATGTGCCGAGAGTCGATTGCCAATTCATATTGGCACAAATTACGCTGATCAAGAAAGCCATAATCGGAAGAACGATATAAAGCACACGATCGACACGTTTTTGATGTTGCTTTTGTAACTCGAGAACATCAAATAACTTTTTTTGGTCAGAATTGGTCATGCCATTACTCAGAATTTTAATAAACAAAATAATTTAACTAAAATTATCGCACAAACATCATGCTAAGATAAAACCAGCTTAAATCATTGGACTGAAATCCATGCACGGTATTGAAGGTGTTATTTACCTTATTTTAATTGCTTGTTTACTCCCTTATTTATTTACAGTCATTGCTAAAATTGCAGGTGGTTTCAAAGGGCAGGATAATCAAAATCCGCGTGAATTCATGTCTAAAACCACAGGCTTAGCGGCTCGAGCAAATGCAGCTCAGCAAAATAGCTTTGAAAGTTTGCCATTATTTATTGCGGCAGTTTTGATGGCTGAGTATATGGTTGTTCAACAACAATTGGTGATTCTATTAGGTTCGGCGTATATCGTCTTACGAATCATCTATGGGATTTGTTATTTATGTAATTGGGCGACCCTTAGATCAATTGTTTGGTTCTTATCAATGCTTTGTCCGATCTTATTGCTTTTATTAATTATTCGATTGCTCTAAGAAAAACAGACTAACACCATACCTAAAATACATCTTCAGCTTGTATAATCGAATGATGATTGCTGAATAAAGCGTTATAATCAACCCCATTTTAATGAACACTGACAGTAAAGAGTTTGCTATGAGCTACAGTAATATCCCTGCAGGTAAAGATGCACCAAACGATATCTATGTAATTATCGAGATCCCTGCAAATGCAGCACCAATTAAATATGAAATTGATAAAGATTCAGATGCACTGTTCGTAGATCGTTTCATGGGTACTGCAATGTTCTACCCAGCAAACTACGGTTATGTACCAAATACATTATCTCTTGATGGCGATCCATTAGACGTATTAGTTGTTACTCCACATCCTGTAGAACCAGGTTCGGTTATCCGTTGCCGTCCAGTGGGTAAATTAAATATGGAAGATGATGGTGGTGTTGATGCGAAACTTGTCGCTGTACCACACGATAAATTAACGCCAATCTATAAAGATGTTCAGGAATATACTGACCTTCCTCCTTTATTGATTAGCCAAATTGAACATTTCTTCCAACACTACAAAGACTTAGAGCCAGGTAAGTGGGTCAAGTTAAGTGGTTGGGAAGGTGCAGATGTTGCTAAACAAGAAGTGTTAAGCTCAATTGCTGCTTATGCAGAAGCAAACAAATAATTTGCCTGATGTATAAATAAAGCTACAAACTTTGATCTTGTAGCTTTTATAAAAAACCTGCACAAAGTGCAGGTTTTTTTATTGATCTTTTTAGTTGAAAATTAGAATAATTTCACGGGAATGTCTAACCAAATACGCCATTCGTTGGTGTCGCCGATATAAGCGCTTTGATATTCATCACTTGCACGGTAGTAAGAGTGACGAACACGTAAGCTTGCATCTTTAGCAAAACCAGATTGGACTGTATATTTCACTTGATTAAAGAATTCACGTTCCTGTGCATCATTGGTTAGCAATACTGAGCGGTCAGTACCCCCTGCAGATACATCAATATCCCATCCATAAACAAATGCCGAAGTCCATGACAGGCCAGGAACATTTAATGCACCAAAATCATAGGTATATTGTAGCTGTAGGGATTTTTCATCATTACCAATAAAATCAGATAAATACGAGTTAGGCATATAAATCGTTTGATGGCCATCACCAACACCTTTGCCCAAACCATAGTCATAACCTGTATTACCTGTATTTTGTTGGTAAGCAAGCATTACATTGTGTGGACCAGTATTGTAAGTTGTTGAAATTGCCCAAATATTATTGCTTAAGTTATTGAAATCATTTGAAGTATGAGAATAAGTATATGCCGTATTATTTGGTGCAGCATCCCATTCAGTACGATATGCACTGAAATCGTGAGTCAACTTACCTTTAGCCACGGCATAACTATAGTTGGCATTCACATAGTGACGTTCTAAACGATCTTTAATGTCTGTACCATAATAAGACGCATTGAGAGCATCACCAAAGTTATATTTAGCGCCCCAAACAACCGCGCGATCTAATTCATTTCCATCGGTATTGATTTGACTAGAACGTTGGTTTTCAGTAAATTTACCAGCAACCAAAGTCAAATTATCGATTTCATTACTTTGGATTAACAAGCCAGTGTAATATTCAGGTACCAAACGAGCTGTATTACTTGCAAGAACAGGTAAATCTAAAATCTGAGTCCCATAAGTAGCTGTGGTGTTCGACATACGAGCTTTGATGAAAGCACCACCTCTTGCCCAATGATCATAAGCATGACCATTATTATCGACTGGAATCATGTCATTACCGGTATGGGCATTATCACCTAATTTGAAAGACCCATCACCAATAACACCAACACCGAAACCAACGATACCTTTCGTGAAACCAGACTCAATTTTAACCATGGCTGTTTGAGCTGCTGAGCTGGTATCTTCGACACCGTTCTTTTTATCACGATGCAAGAAACCTGTACGGAATAATACTGATCCTTCAGCATCTTCTACGAATCCCTTTGACTCACTTTGCTCACTCGCAAATGCAGTAGAAATTAAAGCAGTTTGAATAAGAACTGCTAAGCTTAGTTTTTGGAATTTTTGCATTGGGAGAGAGCCTCATACAAAATGATTATGGTTAATGTTTAGTATTTGTATACGTAATGTATAACAAAATTGGCTCTATTATTCACAATTTCGCACCTAAAGTCATAAGCAAAAAGTATATAAATTAAACTAAGTTGTGAATTATTAAAGATTAAAATTATTATAAAATTAAATTTAACTATTAATAACATATATTTATTTTTAACCTGATATTCTTTTTTTTTTTTAATTTAGTCAATATGGCACGTTTTTTTTTTGTAACATCAGAAGTAAATAAGGATGAATAAAGGATTTTAAATAAGAATGATATTTATTCAGTTCATTTTCATTTAATTTTAATGTGGTTCAGACATCATTGGCTTTTCATGCCGCACTAAATTGATACTCCAATTTTAAATTTGTTTAAAAAATAGCCTTAAAATGATGCATCTTGTAAATGAATGTGTAATCTAAAAAGATATGCCTTTAACTCAAGTGGATCGTCAAAAAAAATTTCTTTGAATATTTTTGAAAATAAGAAATTTAAATAAATAAATTAATAAAATCATTACTTTAAATTATTTTATCTCGTTGTTTTAATTCCTTTGTATCTAGACACCTTTAACTTTGGCATAGCTATTGCTAATTCACATATGAGTTCAACAAATAAACCGAAAAAGCATCTAATCATGATGTGGGGGGAACATAAATATGAAATTAGCAATTCAAGCATTGGGTCTAGCAGTTGTAGCATCTGCATCAACATTTTCTTTTGCTGAGGCACCAACTTCACCGCATTCTGTATCGGGTAATATCAGTGTTTTATCAAGTTATATATTGCGTGGTAATACGGCAGCTCCTGAAAATACTGAAGCTACATTACAAGGTGGATTAGACTATAGCCATAGTTCTGGATTGTACGCAGGGTGGTGGACATCTACGCTAGGTACAGATGCTTACGGTACTACCAATCCAATGGAAAATAATTTTTATGTGGGTTACAACGGTTCAATCAATGAAAACACTGGTTTTACTGTAGGTACAACTTATTACTATTATTATGACGTTGAAACGTCAGTTTATGATGGCTTTGAATTATTACTTGGTCTGAATTACAAAGATGTTGGAGTAACTGCTCAAACTTTGTTGGAAGATACAGGTTGGGGGAACGCTGGAGACACATATTTAAAAGCTACATATAGTTATCCTCTACCAAACGATTTTAGCTTGGACACAGCTTTGGGTTTATATGTTTATGAAAAAGACGGTAAGTATGTTGCAGAAACACCAGAGTCAGAAAGTTTTAATTTCCGTCACTTTGATATTGGTCTAAGTAAAGCTTTAGGGGAAACAGGTGTCACAGCAAGCATGAATTATATTATTGGTGGTGATGATCGTTATGGAAACAATTTAAAGAATAAAATGGTATTAGCATTGGGTTATAGCTTCTAAACTCAACTCAAATAAAAAAAGCGACTCAACTGAGTCGCTTTTTTTATTCCTGTTTACGATAAGAGAGTGCTTCGGTTAAGTGAGCTGTTTGTATATGTTCAGAACTCGCTAAGTCAGCAATTGTACGAGCGACACGTAAGATTCGGTGGTAAGAACGTGCTGATAAATTCAAACGTTGCTGAGCCATAGCGATAATCTTTTTTGCAGAATCATCTAGTTGAGCCACTTGATCAAGCTGTTGAGAACTTAGATTTTGATTTGTCACACCTTGTCGTTGAATTTGCAACTCATAGGCCTGAATCACCCGTTTTCTGACTGTTTCAGAATTCTCCATCGGTGTAGTGCTTTGCATGTCTTGGGGAGGTAAAGGTGGCACATCAATATGTAAGTCAATCCGATCTAGTAAAGGGCCAGAAATTCGATTTTGATAGCGCTTAATTGATTCAGGTGAACATTGACAACGACTGTTTTGATTGAAGGCATATCCACATGGACATGGATTCATTGCAGCGACAAATTGAAAATTAGCCGGGAAAGTAATTTGTCTTGATGCTCTGGAAATGACGATTTCTTTCGACTCAAGAGGCTGCCTCAATACTTCTAAGACTTTTCGGTCAAACTCAGGTAATTCATCGAGAAAAAGTACACCTAAATGAGCTAAGGTGATCTCACCTGGTCGAGGGTGTGAGCCACCACCAACCAAGGCCACAGCGGATGCCGTATGATGTGGCGCTCTAAAGGGGCGATGACCAAATTGATAAGGTGTATTTGCAATGGAGTAAATACTTGCGACCTCTAAGTGTTCTTGATTGGTTAATGGGGGCAAGATGCCAGACAATCTTGAGGCAAGGAGTGTTTTACCAGTGCCTGGCGGGCCTTTAAATAAAATAGAATGTCCACCAGCTGCTGCAATTTCTAAGGCGCGTCTTGGACGTAATTGACCTTTGACATCAGCGAGATCAAATCGATTTATTTGAGGTTGGATCGTTTTATTCGCTAATATGGGTTGAATTGGACTCGATTGATCAAAGTGTTGGCAAACATCTTTTAATGACTTGGCTGTATACACCTCAAAATTGGGAAGAAGGGCTGCATCATCCAAATTACTCACAGGAATCATTAACTCATGACCTGCGGTTTGACATGCCATTGCGATAGTCAAAGTTCCAGTTACAGGTCTTAACAGACCATCGAGTGCCAATTCACCTATAAATTCAAAACGGTCAATATTTTGATCATGTAGTTGCCCAGAAGCGATTAAAATCCCCAAAGCAATAGGTAAATCAAGCCTTGAACTATCTTTGGGTAAATCAGCTGGGGCTAGATTGATCGTCAGCCGTTTGGTTGGAAATTGAAAACCGCTATTAATGATTGCAGAACGGACACGATCCTTACTTTCTCGAACAGCAGCTTCTGGAAGACCTACAATGGTGAGTGAAGGTAATCCTTGGCTGACATGAACCTCGACTTCAATCAGTGGTGCATGTAAACCAAGAAGACCTCGGGTATAAATTTTGGCAAATGACATAAAATTGAACCATTATTATATTATTTTTAGAATTGCTTTATTTTTAATCGCCAACTTTGTATTTAAGCACTGTATTGGTGCAATGTTGCTTATTTTTGATCGGAAATTAAGCTTTCTAATGATTTTAATTGCGTTTGAAGTTCTGTTAAACGCAAATTGGCATTGTTTAGTGCAGTTTTCTGACGCTCAATTTCTTCTTTAGAAACCAAATCCATTTTACTAATCGCTTCGTTTAACAACGCTCTCACATTTTTTTCTAAATCTTTCTTGGGTTGGTCAACCTGTTCTAAGATTGCCTGTAATAAAGTTTCAATCATAGTTCTTCCGAATAATAAGTCATCAACATTGAAGTTTAACATCCGTTTTAGATTGACCCTAGTGTTAACTACATTTCATAGGTTAAACCAATAACAACATAAAAAAAATCCATCAAAATTCCCAATATTTTTAGAACATAAGGCCGTGTAGGCGTATAAAATAGGTTATAAATAAGTTCATGCTGGCTGATTAATATCCCCAACCATTATGAAGTTTGGCATGAAATTTGAACATAAAACCTTACTGGTGAAAAAAGCCGAAGGAAAACAACATGAAACTCGTAACAGCAATTGTAAAACCATTCAAATTAGATGACGTGCGTGAAGCACTCTCTGAAATTGGCGTTCAAGGGATCACCGTAACTGAAGTAAAAGGTTTTGGTCGTCAAAAAGGTCATACTGAACTTTATCGTGGTGCTGAATATGTGGTTGATTTTTTACCTAAAGTAAAAATTGAAATCGCAATCAGTGACGAAATGGTTGATTCAGTGATTGAATCAATTACACGTGTAGCTAGTACTGGCAAAATTGGTGACGGAAAAATTTTCGTGACGAATCTAGAACAAGTTATCCGTATCCGTACTGGTGAGACTGGTGCTGACGCAGTTTAATTTGGCATGAAGTTTGCTGAGTAGCGAATAACTCACAAAAACTAGGTTGGGGGATACGAATGAAAAAAATGCTAATGGCGCTGAGCTTGTCTGGCGCACTCTTAGGTGGTTCTGTCGCATGGGCTGAAGAAGCAGTGTCAGAACCAACTTCTACTGAAGTTGCAGTTGTTGAAACTGAGGCTTCATCTACAGATTCTAATTTGGTTGAAACATTACCAGCAGCTCCAGAAGAAGCTCCTGCTGAAGAAGGGGTAGTTCTTGATACGGGTGACACTGCCTGGATTTTAGTTTCAACTGCACTCGTTTTACTCATGACCATTCCTGGTTTAGCGCTGTTTTACGGCGGTATGGTACGTAAAAAAAATGTCTTAAGTACCATGGCACACAGCTTTGTCGCTGCTGCGGTAGTCAGTATCGCTTGGGTGGTGGTTGGTTACACACTTGCTTTTGGTGAAGGTAATGCCTTTATTGGAAGTCTAGATAAATTTATGTTGTCTGGTATCACTACAGAAGCATTGAGTGGAACAATTCCAGAAATTTTATTTGTCATCTTCCAGATGACATTTGCAATCATTACCGTTGCCATTATCAGTGGTTCTATTGCTGAGCGTATGAAATTCAGTGCTTTTGTTGCGTTTATCGCAATTTGGGTGGTGGTTGTCTATGCTCCTATTACACATTGGGTATGGGGTGGTGGTTGGTTAGGTAACGATGGTGCACTTGATTTTGCAGGTGGTACTGTTGTTCATATTAACTCAGGTGTTGCTGGTTTAGTTGCGGCGTATATGCTTGGTAAGCGTATGGGGCTAGGCAAAGAATCAATGGCACCACATAACCTTACATTGACTGTCATTGGTGCGAGTTTAATTTGGGTCGGCTGGTTTGGTTTCAATGGTGGTTCTGCATTAGGTGCAAATGGTTCAGCAGGTTATGCATTGGTGGTAACTCAAGTTGCTGCTGCCGCTGCTGCCATTTCATGGTTAATCACTGAAAAAGTCGTTCGTGGCAAAGCTTCAGTGTTGGGTGCGGCATCAGGTGCGGTAGCTGGCCTGGTTGTGATTACGCCAGCTGCTGGATTCGTGACAGTAGGTGGTGCTTTAGCGATGGGCTTAATTGGTGGTGTCGTATGCTTCTGGGGTATTACAGCATTAAAACGTGCATTGAAAGCGGATGACTCATTAGATGCCTTTGGACTTCACGGTGTTGGTGGTATCGTTGGCGCAATTCTAACCGCATTCTTTGCAAGTGAGTTCATCATGGGCGATGCAGCACCTACAAACGTATTAAGCCAATTATGGGTACAAGTTGAAGGTGTTCTTGCAACAATCGCTTATTCAGCAATCCTGACATTCATCATCTTAAAAGTCATTGATTTAATCATCGGTATTCGTGTTGAATCAGACGATGAGCGTATGGGTCTGGATTTAAGTCAACATGGTGAGCGCGTTGAATAACGATTAAACACAACAATCAATATATAGTGTGAAACAGCCCTTTGGGGCTGTTTTTTTTCTATATATTGATGAAAGCTCAACATGAGCAGAATTTTTTGATACACTTGGTGCAAATAGAATTTGTTCAATTAAACCGCTATGCATTGTCCATTTTGCAACGCCGCTGATAGTAAGGTGATTGATTCACGTTTAGCTGCTGAAGGCTGCCAAATTCGCCGTCGTCGTGAATGTATTAGTTGTAATGAGCGTTTTACAACTTTTGAAAGTTTTGAAGTGGTGATGCCTCGTGTCACCAAGTCTGATGGTAAAAATGAACCTTATGATGAAGCGAAACTTCGTCGTTCACTCATGCATGCTTTACAAAAACGTCCTGTGACACAAGAACAAATTGAAGCGGTGGTCAGTGATATTCAACTTCAAATTCGTCGACTAGGTGAACGTGATGTGCGTTCGCGTACTATAGGCGAAATTGTAATGAAGGCTTTATTTGCACTCGATCATGTCGCATACGTACGTTTTGCATCTGTATATCAAGATTTCCAAGATGTAGAAGCGTTCCGCCGTCAAATCGAACAAATGCAACACCGAGATCAAGAACATTAATCTCGCCCCAAATTCAACTTCAAGGTTATGAATGTCTGAGTTCTCGCAACAAAAGATCGATCAAGATCAAATGTGGATGCGTCGTGCAATAGCATTGGCGAAGAAAGGTCAATATTCGACAAAACCAAATCCTAATGTAGGTTGTGTCATTGTCAAAGACGGACAGATTATTGGTGAAGGCTTTCACCCCCAAGCTGGGCAACCACATGCCGAAGTGTTTGCACTTCGTCAAGCAGGGGAGCAAGCACAGGGTGCAACCGCGTATGTCACATTAGAACCTTGTGCGCATTATGGTCGTACTCCTCCTTGTGCTAAAGGTTTGGTCGAAGCGGGCATTGAAAAAGTGATAGTGGCTTGTTCAGACCCTAATCCATTGGTTGCTGGTAAAGGTGTGGCTATCCTACAACAAGCAGGTATAGACGTTGAAGTCGGGATCTGTGAGTTGGAAGCGCGTCCTTTGAACTTAGGCTTCTTTAAAGCTATGTCTAAGGGATTACCTTATGTACGTTTAAAGGTCGCGTCGAGTCTCGATGGTCGTACAGCAATGGCTTCAGGGGAGTCGAAGTGGATTACAGGTGAACTGGCACGTCAGGATGTTCAACATTGGCGTGCAATTTCTGGTGCAGTGATCACGGGTATTGAAACAGTGTTGGCTGATGATTGTCAGTTGAATGTTAGAGCTCTACCGAATATTCAATTAGAACGAGTTGTGCAGCCAAAACGTGTGATTTTAGATCGTCAAGGTCGCTTACCTTTAGATGCTAAAGTGTTAGAGAATCCTGATACTGTCATGGTCATGGGACCATTTCGAGCAGAGCTTGCACAACTTGGCGTGATTCAATTCGAAGTTCAGCCCTTAGTTGAGTTGCTAAAAGTCTTAAAAGATTTTCAAATCTATGATGTGATGGTGGAAGCTGGTGCAACCCTATCTACTGCATTTTTGCAGGAAAATTTGGTAGACGAATTGATTAGTTATATTGCGCCTACACTATTAGGTCAATCAGCTCGTCCAATGTTTAATGCTGAATTTAAACAAATGACAGAACAACTCCGTTTTAAACTTCAAGATGTAACTCAGTTAGGTGATGACATCCGTTTAAAATTAATCCCTGATCAAGAGTCGCTATGAGTATAGAGTCAACGGTTTATCATAAACGTCGCCATGCAGCACGTACGACAGATGAGTATTTGTTTAATCAACTTGTGCCTTATTTAGGCAACAAGCGTCGTTTATTACATTTGATTCTTGAGGCATTAGAAAGCACTGGAACTTTGAATACGAGTTCAGGTCGAGCGCCTATCTTTGCGGACTTTTTTGCTGGGAGTGGTGTGGTTTCTCGTTTGGCTCGTCAAAATGGCTACCGAGTAATAGCGAATGATTGGGAGCCTTACAGCCACGCACTCAATCATGCCATATTGTCATGTACTGAAGCTCCTGTTTTTAAAGAATTAGGCGGATATCAGAAAGCAATTGATTATCTTAATCGCTTGCCTGAGGTCAAAGGATGGGTAACACACAATCTCTGTCCTCGTAATGATGAGATCTATGATCCTTCACGAGACCGTTTATTCTTCAAACGTCGAAATGGCATGCGCATTGATGCAATTCGTCAACAAATTGCAACCTGGCAAGCTCAAGGTGCAATTGATGATGTGGAAATGAGCGCTTTACTTGCACCTTTATTGTATTCAGCAAGTTTTGTGAGTAATACGTCAGGCGTATTTAAGAGTTTCCATCACGGCTGGGGCGGTAAAACTCAGACGGCTTTAGAGCGAATTGAATCATTACTATGGCTGACCCCAAGTCGTTTTTGTGAAAATTCAAATCTGACAGGCCCAGCAGCTGAAATGTGGTGTGTGGATGCTCAACACTTAGCAAACCAAATGAGTGGTTTCGAAGTCGATGTGGCATATTTGGATCCACCCTATAATCAGCATGCCTATAGTAGCAACTATCATGTATTGAATGCTTTGACTTTATGGGATCAGGTAGATTTACCAAGTCCAGATACTAAGGGTTTCAAGAGTGGAATCGACCGTGCTTGGCGTAAAGAACGACCAAGCCCATACAATTCTTCTAAACATGCCAAAGAAGCGTATGAAAAGCTTTTGCAAACCATTAATGCACGCTATATTTTGACCAGCTATTCAACGGATGGAAATATTGAGGCTGGCGATTTACTTAAAGCGAATTTAGAGCGTGGACGAGTCACAATTTTGACTCAAGATGTTCCAAGATATCGTGTGAGTAAGCAGCGTCAGTCTGAGCGTGCGCGCGTTCTTGAGTTTATCGTGATTACAGACACGCACGCAAAATCAGGACCGCCAATTCGACAGTTACTTGGTCAGTTACACCACTATGCTGAATTGGGTGGAGTTGACACTACAGGCGTCGCTGAACAATTGGATTTATGGTAAAAATAGAACAAATTTAAGAGTACCCATTATGTTTACAGGCATTGTAGAAAGTTTAGGAAAAGTCGAAAGTTTACAAAATGTAGGTGGTGATATCCGCTTGCGTATACAGACTGATCTTGATATGTCTGATGTTCACTTGGGTGATTCTATTGCGACTAATGGCATCTGCTTAACTGTTATTGCATGGGGCAATCAATGGTACGAAGCAGATGTGTCACTTGAAAGTATTCATCGTACAACTTTATCGAGTTGGAAGGTTGGGCAAACTGTCAATGTAGAAAAAGCGATGTTACCAACAACTCGCTTTGGTGGTCATATTGTTAGTGGACATGTAGATGTAGTTGGTGAAATTACGGTGCAACGTCAAGATGCACGTTCACTCTATTTTGAGGTAACGGCCCCGCCTGAAATTGCAAAATATTTAGCGGAGAAAGGTTCCATCACAGTTGATGGAATTAGTCTTACAATCAATCATCTACGTGGCAATGTGTTGAGTTTAAATCTTATTCCTCATACTGCAGAGCGGACCAATATTAGTACGTGGAAAGTCGGGACTAAAGTAAACTTAGAAGTCGATGTACTTGCACGATATATTGAACGTTTATTGCTTGGGGATAAGGCTGCTGAACATAAACCTGAGTCTAAATTAAGCATGGAATTTTTAGCACAGAATGGCTTTTTACGTTAAAAAATGATTAAAATAGAAAACAGCCTAAATTTTTAGGCTGTTTTTTTGTTTAAATAAATTAGGTATACAATCTATCTAAAGGAGAAAGCAACATGCTCAGAGAACTTCAGAATGATTGATTTTTTACTGCATTTAGAGCAGCTTTTACCTAGTTTATTAGAGCAATATGGCGTATGGATTTACGCAATTTTATTTTTAGTGATATTCGCGGAAAATGGTTCCGTTTTCATGTTTTTTTTACCCGGGGACAGTTTGCTCATCGCCATCGGTGCTTTATGCTCGACCACTGAGTTGATTCATTTGCACTATATGGGATTGTTATTATTTATCGCCTCAGTCCTTGGTTATATTCTCAATTTCTATACAGGGCGATGGCTTGGTATTAAATATTTTAGCGAGCACTCACGTTGGTTGAAACCTGAGTATATTGCCAAAACCAATGCTTATTTCGAAAAACATGGTGGTAAGACCATTTTAATTGCGCGCTTTATCCCTTTTGTACGTTCTTTTGCTCCATTCGCTGCTGGCTCTGGATATATGAGCTATAGCAGTTTCATGTTTTACAATATTATTGGTGCTTGGATTTGGATCGCACTTTTACTGGGTATGGGGTATGGCATGGGAAATATATTCTCAGCCATTTTAGATTTTTTTGCTTAAATTGATACTTCAAACCTGATAAAAAAAGCCCTCTGTGGGCTCTTTTAAATTTTATTAATGGTGAGTGATGTGCGATCAAACCAATTCTCTACCAAAGCTTCATCTTGAATTAAAAAGTCACCTTTTTTTGACTCATGTTTTAGATACACTAAAACGGATTGAAAATCTGCTCGACTAATCAATAGTTCTTGAGCACTGATTGTGACATGCTCGCCAGATTTCAAATGAGTGATTCGTTCAGAGATGTTGTTTAAAAGATCCATGGTGATACTTTCCTCATGTCCGTCAAATCGCAGAGAGCATTTAAATCACATTCATGGTGTGACAAATATGTTTCATTTTGATGACACTAAGCATCCACCGTTCGAGCCTCTAAGAAGGTAGAGATGTATTTTTTAAAATAAGTTCGATCTCTTCTTTTGCTGCTGCTTGAAGTTTTGATTTAAAGATTTGTACGGCATCTTCAATCATGGTTTCAGCTTCAAGCTCGAGACGTAAACGAATCGTATCTAAATCTTGATGAATTGATAAATGCGCAGAAGAGTTTCCTGAAAAGTCCCGATGGGGTGTAGTCACTTTTTGGTATTTTTCAGTATATTCACCGATCTCTGCATCAATCACTTGTCGTAACTGTACGAGCGAATCGGTTTGTTGTTGAAATTTTAGATATTCGTCTTGTAGAAGCTTTTGATTATAAGCCTCTTGCAGTGCACGTTTTTCTGCTAATGATTTTTCTAAAGCCAATTGCTTACGAATACGAGCTTCTTCAATTAATCGTGCTTTTTCATCCGCATAAGCCTGTTCAACCTTTAACTGAGCCACTTGTTGGGCACGATTATCATGGTCTAACCATTGCTCTGGTTGAGTTTGAGGTTCGAGTAAATCACTGATGCGATTAAGGTCGTCGATAAAAGCTTGGCGAACCGCTTCTGGCGCTTTCAACCAACGTTTTTTAAAATCTTGACCGACATTAATGGCCACCGTGATTCTCCTTTTTCCAATGACAACGCGCTAAAGTTTATGTGTTTGAGGTGAGATACCTAATTTTCGATAGGTTTTATATTTCTCTCGTCCAATTTCTTTGGCAGCTTCGTTGTTTTCAATAATTTCGATAATGTGACTGAAACGTGAAGGATCTTCAAGTGCATGAATGTGAAAATTAAACACGATCCATTCCTGAGTTTCAGGGAGCTTAGACGAAATACAAATAGCTGCTGATTGATCATCAATGCCATGTGTCAAAAAACTCTGTGGATCGAAACTCCAAAGTAAATCATCGAGTTCGTTTTGAATGCTCAATTCTGGACAATGAATCCATATTTTTGCAGGGTGACGCAGAATTTTTCGACATAAACGACAGGCACTTTGGACCTGTCGTTCTGGACTCTTTTCAAATAAGTAGAAGCTGATTTTAGACATTAATTTACGCGATTTGCGAGAAATTGAACCAATAATGGAACTGGGCGACCAGTTGCACCTTTTGCTGCGCCAGATGTCCAAGCTGTACCAGCAACATCTAAATGTGCCCAACGATATTCACGTGTGAAGCGTTGCAAGAAACAAGCAGCTGTAACAGCACCAGCTTTTGGACCACCAATATTGGCAATATCAGCAAATGGAGAGTCAAGCTGTTCTTGGTAGTCATCATAGACAGGCATACGCCATACACGGTCAAAGGATTGTTCACCAGCTTGAGAAAGTTCATGTGCCAGTTCATCATCTGGTGTGAACATACCTGTTAAAACAGAGCCTAAAGCAACAACACAAGCGCCTGTTAATGTTGCGATATCAATCACAAGTTCTGGGTTAAAGCGTTTGACATAGGTCAGCGTGTCACAGAGGACTAAGCGACCTTCGGCATCTGTATTTAGAATTTCAACAGTTTGACCACTCATCGTGGTGACGATATCACCTGGTCGAGTTGCATGACCTGATGGCATGTTCTCAGCCGCCGCAATTGCACCTACAACATGAATCGAAAGGCGAGCTTCACAGAGTGAGCGCATGGTTCCTAAAACTGAAGCTGCACCACCCATATCGTATTTCATTTCATCCATGCCTAAACCTGGTTTTAATGAAATACCACCCGTATCGAAAGTGATTCCTTTACCCACGAGGACGATAGGAGCTTGTTCAAGTTGACCTTGATATTCAAGAGTAATGATACGTCCAGGGCGATCTGAACCTTTGCTGACTGCAAGAAATGCATTCATGCCAAGATCAGCAATTTGCTGTTCATCTAGCACGGTTACTTTCAATAAATCTGGGAATTCTGCTGCCAATGCAATTGCATGATCCGCTAAATATTCAGGAAAACAAATATTTCCTGGACGATTTGCTAAATCACGTGCAACGTTTTGACCGCTTTCAATTGCTTGAATTAAGTTGAGTTGATTTGACGTTAGCGTAGAGTTTGATGCAATTAGATGAACTTGTTCGAGTATAAAGTCATTTTTTTTCGACTTAAACTCGTCAAAAGCATAAGCAGATTGAGTGAGTTTAAGTGCAAATAAGTAGTGTAATTCATTCGGCAAAGCTGAAATATCAACACTGATTTGTTTGAATTTTTTTTGTGAAGCTTTGATAATAGTTTGTGCAATTTTTGCTAATTTTGCAGCTTTAACTTCTTGTGCATTACCTAAGCCAAGTAGAATGCTATTCGGTTGATTATCAATTTGACCCAATAACGATAAAGACTCATTGAAACCTGCTTTGAATTGAGCTGCTTCAGTTAGGCTGTCTAAATTGTTGATTTGATAGTTGCTTTTAACTGCATGGGTGTTTTCAGAGTCCACTAAAATAACCAAATGTTGGCTTTCTGAAATTTGTGCCAATGATGTATTAATTGAAAGTTTCATATGCTTGTTGTGTGCCTATTGAGACCGTTTAAATCATTAAACCATTGAAACACTACCAATGATAGAATTTCAATGAGGTTTTATATTTTTAACATTCGGGTAAACTAGCGCTAGCCGATTTAACCTAATTTTGGAAGATTACTTTGATTATAAGACGTTACCTCGTCAAACAAGTGGTATCTACCTCTGTGGTTGTGATTTCATTGCTTACACTCATCATGTTGGGTGGGCGTTTGATCAAGTATTTTGGCGTGGCAGCTCAGGGTCGAATGGATGCAAGTATTTTATTTAGCATCATTGGCTACCGTCTTCCAGAATTTTTGACATTGATCTTACCTTTAGGTTTTTTCATTGGTCTCATGTTGGTGTTTGGCCGACTGTATGTAGATCATGAAATGGCGGTTCTCAATGGCAGTGGTGTTAGTCGTAATCAATTGGCTCGTTTATTGGTACCTCTCACAGCCATTTATTTGGCCATTCAAACGGTATTAATGGTATGGATGTCTCCATGGGGTATACGTGAATTTGAAAAGCTTACGACGACCCAAGCGGTTCGATCAGGCTTTGATTTGGTACGTCCAAAAGAGTTTATTTCCTCAGGTCCTTATACCATTTATGCTGGTGCACTTTCGGAAGATCGTAAAAACTTAAAAGAAATTTTCTTCTATCAGCGTGCAGATAAGCCTGAAAAACCTGACATCATGATTTTAGCGAAAGAAGCGACACGTGTTGAAATGGTCGGTGAAACAGCGAGTGTTGTTGATTTAACCCAAGGTCGCCGTTACGAAATTTATCAAGATAGTCCGAAATATAGTCATACCGAGTTTGCTTCATATCGTTTGCGTCTTGAAAGTGATAAAGAGGCGAAATTCGAAAGTGGTGATGTAGAAGCGTTACCAATTTCGAAGTTGATTGAAACTCGTGAAGACCCTGTAGTTGCCAGTGAATTGGGCTGGAGAATATTTGTGCCATTTACATTGATTGTGGCATTGATGTTAGCAACGGCATTGTCTGAGGTTACTCCACGCCAAGGACGATATTTAAAATTATTTCCTGCACTCTTAATTTTTGCTAGTTTGATTGTGGCATTAATGGCGATTAAAACCAGAATTAGTAAAGATGAGATTGGTATTTGGGCTTATCCCGCTATCTTGATTGTTTATGCAGTGGGTGCAGCGATTTTCTCGCGTAAACAAAAACTAGCGCCTAAGTTAAAAAAACGAATTGAGCAGGTGAAATCATAATGTTGGCACGTCGAATTGTCGCAAAACATGTGACGAAAACCACAGCGCTGGCGATGTTGGGTGCTACAGCGATTTTATCAGCCCTTCAAATTCTTTTTACCTATATGGGTGAATTAGGCAGCCTGAAAGAAGGATATGGAGCTTGGCAAGCGCTTATTCATGTTCTATGGGCTTCACCGCAATATTTATATGAAATTTTACCTATTTCAGCATTGATTGGTGCAGTGCTCGGTTTGGGTTCAATGGCTTCAAATAGTGAGCTGATTGTCATGCGTGCTTCAGGGATTAGCCTGTGGCGTATTGTGGGTTGGGTCATGCGCTCAGCAATGCTCTTGGTATTGCTTTCATTTTTACTCAGTGAATATGTTATTCCTTACACCAACGAGAGGGCGGAAAGTATTAAAGACCGTCGTTCTGTTGCTGAGCTTGGCGAAGTCAAAGGGTATTGGACTCGAGAAGGTCAGCGTTTTATTTATATTGACTATGCAAATGCGCAAGGGCAGTTACGTCAAGTTGAGATGATGGACTTTGATCAAGATTATCGTCTGAAGTCAGTCTTGACTGCGGATCAAGGTGAATTTGTACAAAATGGACAATGGTCTTTAATTGAAGCCAGTCAGATGGATATTTTTCCTGAAGGCTATTCGAGACTGATTCAAACTCCTCAGCAGGATGTTGCTTTAGCGCTTCAACCTAAATATGTTCATATGGTGACGATTGATCCTGAAGATTTAGCTCCAAGCCAATTGATCAGTTTTATGCGCTATATGGATGAATATAGTCAAGTTCCTAAAACGTATTTACTTGCATTCTGGCAAAAAGTGGCTTCGCCATTTGCATTGTTGGCACTCGTACTGATTGCTTGCTCTTTTATTTTTGGCCCTTTACGGCAACAGTCTATGGGTTTTCGTTTAGTGATTGCGTTATTTGTAGGGCTTGGTTTTTACTACCTACAAGACTTCTTAGGGTACGCGAGCTTGGTGTATTCACCATCTCCAGCTTGGTTTGTTTTTCTGCCAATTGTGCTTATCTTTGCGGTAGGTAGCTATTTGCTATATCGAGCGCGCTAGAGAATTTTTAAATTGAAAAATAGATGGTCTAGATCAATCAAAGCCATCGTGTTCAGATAGAGTCTTAATGAAAAATTCGTTAAGATACGTTGATTAATTTGTAAACAGAAAAGAGTGTATATCATGACGGATGCAACTGCTGGCAAAATCCCTCACGTTTTAGTCATTATGGATGGTGTGGGTCATCGTGAAGCGGTCGAAGATAATGCTTTTCTTGCAGCGAAAACACCTAATTTAACTGCAATGAAACAGAATCATCCACATGGTCTGATTTCAGGTTCAGGTGAAGATGTTGGTCTTCCAGATGGCCAAATGGGGAATTCAGAAGTTGGTCATATGAATCTTGGTGCTGGACGCGTGTTGTATCAAGATTTCACTCGTATTACCAAAGATATCCGTACTGGTGATTTCTATAAACATGAAGTATTGGTTGATGCTGTAGAAAAAGCAAAAGAAAATCAAAAAGCAGTACATATTTTTGGATTGTTGTCTGAAGGTGGTGTTCACTCTCATGAAGACCATATTGTTGCTATGGCAGAGTTGGCACTAAAAAGAGGTGCTCAAGTCTATTTACATGCTTTCTTAGATGGTCGTGATACTCCCCCAAAAAGTGCACAACCATCTTTAGAGAAATTAGATGCATTATTTGCCCAATATCCAGGTCAGGGTCGAATTGCAACGATGATCGGTCGTTATTTCGCAATGGATCGTGACAATCGTTGGGATCGTGTCGAACAAGCATATCGTTTATTAACAGAAGGTGAGGCTGTTCGCGTAGTTGAGTCTGCTGTGGAAGGTCTCGAACAAGCGTATGCTGCTGAAGAGTCAGATGAGTTTGTGAAAGCAACACGTATTGGGGATGTAGCCGCAGTACAAGATGGTGATGCTGTTGTTTTTATGAATTTCCGTGCAGATCGTGCTCGCGAATTGACAAAAGCATTTGTTGAACAAGGCTTCGATGGTTTCGAGCGTAAAGTTGTGCCTCAGCTTGCGAAATTTGTCATGTTAACGCGCTATCAAGCGACAATTAATGCGCCGGTGGCATATATGCCAGAACCGTTGGTCAATTCAATTGGTGAATACCTGTCTAATTTAGGTAAAACTCAATTACGTATCGCGGAAACTGAGAAATATGCCCATGTGACTTTCTTCTTCAGTGGTGGTCGTGAAGATGAGTATCCAGGTGAAAAACGTATTTTGATTCCATCACCAAATGTTGCAACCTATGATTTAAAACCAGAAATGAGTGCTTATGAAGTCACTGATGAGTTAGTGAATGCAATTAATTCAGGTGAATTTGACTTACTCGTTGTGAACTATGCAAACGGCGATATGGTTGGACATACAGGGGTATTCGATGCTGCCGTTAAAGCAGTAGAAGCAGTGGATGTCAGCTTAGGTCGTGTCTATGATGCAGTGATGGCGAAGAAAGGCCATATGTTGATCACTGCGGATCACGGTAATGTTGAACAAATGCAGGACTATGAAAGTGGTCAAGTCCATACTCAACATACAACTGAGCATGTGCCATTTATTTATGTAGGTCCAACTCAAGCGAAAATTGCAGAGGGTGGTGTGCTTGCAGATGTTGCACCGACATTATTGAATTTAATGCAGTTGCCTGTTCCTGCTGAAATGAAAGGTCGCAATTTAGTGACTTTAGTTTAAAAATAAGAAGGAATTCAGTATGAATCCATTGTTATTCAAACTCATGTTAGGTCTAGCTTTAAGTTTGAATGGGGTTCATGCTTTCGCTGCTGGATCTAAGGGTCCAGCAGTTGATCCTTTAGAAGAAGACTGGTCATCTAACAGTTCAGAAGTTCCGATTGAATCTATACAGCAGTTTGTTCAGATTTACGGTACAGTAAAAGAAAACTATGTCACTGAAGTCACTGACGATCAGTTATTTTTACAAGCGATCCAAGGTTTGGTGAGTGGGCTAGATCGTTACTCTCGCTATTTATCTCCAGAAGATTATCGCCAACTCCTCAAATATACCGAGGAGGATTTAGCGAGTATCGATTTTGATCTTAGCTTTGATACCTCACGAGGTTTATGGCAGATCGAAAATTTAGATCCCGATAGTGACTCGGCAAAATTAGGATTGGCCAACGGCGTTACACTTTACAAAATTGATGGACAAGAGCTTAGATTGCTAAACCAAGATCAAGTCAAAGACTTGCTCAGTGGCTCGATTGGATCAACCATCAGTTTACAAAGATCACCGAACTCATCTCCAATTATTTTAGTGAGAAATCAAAAACTAGATGTTGCCGATATACAAGCACATATGCTGAGTAATCAAGTTTTACTATTAAAGGTGAAAGTTTTTCAGCAAGATACTGCGAATGAAATAAAACGTTATATCGATGAGCATCATAGCCAACAACTCAAAGCTGTTTTAATAGATCTAAGAAATAATCCGGGTGGATTATTATCTTCTGCTGTGGAAACGGCAGATTTATTTTTAAATCAGGGTTTGATTGTATCTACACGTAGCCGTTCAGAAGGTGATCAACAATTCCAAGCTTTACCTGGACATGAATTTACAGGGCTTAAAGTCGGAGTATTGATTAATCAACGTTCGGCTTCTGCAGCAGAAGTATTTACGGCAGCAATGAAAGATCATCAACGCGCCGTAATCATTGGTGAAAAGAGTTATGGTAAAGGTGTTGTGCAAAAACTCTTTCCACTTGAAAATGGTGCGGCACTACAAATGACAGTATCTCATTACTTAACACCGAATGGTGTCGAGATTGATGGGCAAGGCATAGCCCCTAATATCGAATATCCTTGGCCGCAGGATATGAAGGAGGAGGTTTACCTCCAACACGCAGCCGATTTGTTGTTAAGAAGCCGTTAAATATCATCAATATCGGGGTGATGCTAAGTTATTCATCTTCAGTATCTAAACCAAATTTTTTTAAACGATATCGTAATGAGCGGAATGTCATTCCTAATTTTTTGGCGGCTAGGGTTCTGTTCCAATGCGTTGAGTTTAACGCATTAATTAAAACTTCTTTTTCTACT
Organism: Acinetobacter sp. 24-47-47; assembly: GCF_057737035.1. NCBI lineage: Bacteria > Pseudomonadati > Pseudomonadota > Gammaproteobacteria > Moraxellales > Moraxellaceae > Acinetobacter > Acinetobacter sp. 24-47-47. The sequence continues at coordinate 219,205 of NZ_CM173216.1, forward strand.
TTCTCAAGGTATTGTTCTAATCCCTCTTCGGGCAAACCTTTGGGTATTTGAGACGTTAAATCAGTAGTTGCTTCAATTTGACTATTTGGTTGTTGTGCTAAAGGTTGGGATGTTAAGCCTAATGAAGGGCTTTTAACATGCTCGACGGCTATGAGCTTATCATCGCAAAGTGTAAGTGCACGCTCGATGATATTTTTAAGTTCGCGTACATTCCCCGTAAATGGTTGTTGTTTAAGGAATTGTATCGCCTCTTGAGACAGTTGAGGGGCTTCAATACGCCATTCACTACTGATTTTATCAATAAAATGTTGAGCTAGAACAGGAATATCTTTGGGTCTATCGCGGAGTGGGGTAAGACGTAAATCCATCACATGAATTCTAAAAAATAGATCTTGTCTAAATTTGCCTTGTTGAACCAATTGCTCAAGATTTTGATGGCTTGCACTGACAATCCTAAAATCAACATCAAGCTCTTTATCACTGCCAATCGGACGTATTTTCTTTTCTTGAACTGCTCGTAGCAATTTAGCTTGCATGGCGAGTGAAAGCTCTGCAATTTCATCTAAAAATAATGTTCCACCATCAGCAGTTTGAATTAACCCTTGTTTGTCTTGGTCAGCACCCACAAAACTGCCTTTGATATGACCAAATAATTCACTTTCCATCAGGTCTTCATTCATCGCACCACAATTGATCGCGACAAAGGCATGATCATGACGATTACTGAGTTGATGAATAAGATTCGCAACGATTTCTTTACCAGTCCCTGATTCACCTGTAATAAAGACAGGTGCTTGTGATCGAGCTATTTTTTTGATTGCTGTACGAAGCTGTTGAGTTTGTTCTGAGACACCAATCAGCAGTTGTTCCTCAAGTGGAAGCTGATTGAGATCATTATCCACTGCAGGGGTATGTAATGCTTTCTTAAGCAATTGATGCAAATGCTGTTGATTAATAGGCTTACTGACGAAATCGAAAGCGCCTGCTTTTAAAGCAGAGATTGCCAGCTCCATATTGGCATAGGCGGTCAGTACCGCGATGGGCGTCTTCGGGTAGTGCTGGGTGACGTATTTAACTAAATCGATGCCATTGCCATCCGGTAAATTGAAATCGGTGATACACGCATCGTATTTATATTCGCTTAGAAAATGTAGCGCTTGTTTCAAATGATGTGCCATATGCGTTTTAATGCCCATCCGAGAAAGGGTCATTTGCATCAACATACATAAATCAGGTTCATCATCGACTAAAAGTACTAAAGGTTGTTGCTTTACCATAACCTGATCTTATCCATCTAAACGTCTGTCTTATGGCATGTAATACGAAAACATGCACCTTGCTGTTCTTGCTCGATATAACTCAATTTTGCTTGGTTAGCTTCACAAATACTTTGTGATAAATATAATCCTAAACCAGTTCCATTGGTTTCAGTACTAAAAAATGGTTGAAATAATTGAGATAAATCATGTTGTTGGATGCCTTTGCCAAAATCGATAACATCAATAAAAATTTGATTTTCTGAACAACTGCTTCTGACAAAAATGTACTCTGCGGTCGGATCATTATGACGAATAGCATTACGAATTAAATTAATCAGAACTTGTCGCAGTTGGATTTCATCAAAATAAACTTCAAGATTAGCTTCAAGCTGTAATTGAATATGAGAACTGATATCTGCTAAATCTTGGTGAATAAGATCATGCATAAACTGTTCAAAATGAATTAGTACACCAGCAGTTTTTTTATTCTTTGCCATATCCAATGTGTCTTTGACGATTTTATCAATACGCTTTGCTTGCTTGGCAATCATTTGATTGAGCATACGTTTTTGTTCTTCATCCGAATCATCATTAAGTTCATTAGCTTGTACGATTGCCGCTAAAGGATTACGTATTTCATGTGCAATGCTGGCTGATAATTGACCAAGAGAAGCTAATTTCATTTGTTGAACTTTCTGATTAAGCTTTTGCGCATCTTCCAAAATTAATAGCGTGAGCGCTTGTTGAGGTGTAACCAGTTTTTGAATACGAATATCAACCGTATAGGATGATTGATGCGATTCAAATTGAAAGCGCTCTCCATGAGCAACTAATGTGTTTTTGAGAATTTCATAGAGATCTGGTTGAAAATTTGCAAGATTATATTGTTCATGAGCATAGAGTGGCGAAATACCGAGTAGGGAACATGCAGCAGGATTGCAGACGATAATTTTACAGTGATCATCTAAGACCAGATAACCAACTTCGATTTGCTCAAGAATATAACGATTAATATTTTGTAATTTAAAGAGTTCGTTAGCTTGATGTGTATTGACCGATTCGAGTACTTGAAACCGTTGTATTGATACTTGACCAATGCCATGAACCACAAAAAATAAAAAGGCAAGAAAGGCACTGTCACCAATATTATTTAGACTTTCAATGGAGAACAAACTACCAAAAAACTGTTGATATACGATCCCAATCACCGCGACCAATGTGATGAATAAGGCTTGGTTTTTACTGAGTAAAAAATTTGCTGCAAAGACGGAAATGACAAACAATAACCCAATTGCGATATTGGGGCCACCGAGTGCAAAAGTAAGAGTATTTAGAAAGAGCAGGTCAACTGCAAATAAGGTGATAATTTGTTTAGAAATAACTTGTGGTAAGTATTTTAAAACGATCGTTTGTATGATGCTGCTTGCAACATAAAGGAGTAAAGCGTAAAAATAGATTGATTCGTATTGATAAAAATAACGTTCAGAATCAATCGTCAGTAGGAATATGAGCGTTAAGCTTAGGGCGATAATGATACGATAACTTGAATATAGTGTTCCAAGACGGTAGATCGTTTGGTAAATAGAAATTGAAGCAGCAGACGTCATTGGAATACTCAGATCAAATTAAGGCTTAATCAAACCATAACGAATTGCCAAATGCGTCAGTTTGACATCACTATCGATTCCTAATTTTTCAAATATACGATAGCGGTAGGTATTCACTGTTTTTACGCTAACAAAGAGTTTGTCTGAAATTTCTTGGGCACTAATACAATTCACAACCATCATCGCGACTTGCATTTCACGTTCAGAAAGTGCGTCAAAAGGAGAGGTTTGTGTATCAGATAAATAAGAACTCGCAAGCTGTTCAGCAATATCTGCACTGAAGTATTTACCACCTTGCATGACTTTATTAATTGCACGCACCATTTCTGTGATCGGAGCTCCCTTCGTGATATAACCACGAGCCCCCGCTTTTAACAGTAGTGATGGATAGGGTTCTTCCGCTAGGCCACTGACGGCGAGAACTTTAGTGTCAGGTGCTGTTTGTAATAAACGGCGAGTGGTTTCTACGCCACCGATACCAGGCATATTCACATCGAGCAAGACGACATTAGGGTGGTGTTGACGAACAAGACTAATTGCTTCTTCACCGGACTCTGCTTGACCAATGACTTGAATATCTGCTTGATCTTCAAGCATACGACAAATACCTGTACGAACTAACTCATGGTCATCTACCACTAATACCGTGATCACAAACACCTCCTCTGAAATCTATTCTTACTTTTTTGTTACATGATGCAAAAATTGCTTGCATTGGACTAACAAAAATAGCAATGCTATTCCTAATCTTTACTAAAATACTGTGCATAATCACGTGGTTTAATATTAATCACGTTTGTACCTAAATGTAAGTCATATTTGAGGTGATTAGCAATGATGCAAAATGCCTCCGTAAGATGAGTAAGTTATCGTGAAAAAACAGAAATTAACGCTAATGCATGTGCTGACTACATCAGTACTACTCTCTATGAGCTCATTGAGCTTTGCAGAATTAATTAATCATGCTAATTCTGCACCGGGGCAGGCGAGCATCAGTTGGTCATCTGAAGATGCAAGCCAATTCTTAAATAATGATAGTCTCAAAGCTTCTACTTCCTCTTCAGAAGAGTATACACCTCAAGCAACAACCACGATTACAACAACAATTCGTAAATCTACAGGCCCTGCGACCTCAACATCACCAACCTCTCAGATTCTTGATAACAGTCGCTATAGTAATCAACCTTCTGTGAACGCGCGTGCAGCATTGGTCATGGATGCAAATACGGGTGAAGTCTTATTTAGTAAGAACACGAATACTGCTCTACCGATTGCGTCTGTTACAAAATTAATGACAGCTGTTGTGATCGCAGATGCACAATTAAATATGTCTGAAAATATTACGCTGCAAAGCATTGATTTTGCAGGTGCGGGTGGTAAAAACTCAAGCTCGACATTGCGTGTAGGTGACACAATGAATCGTGCTGAAGCCTTATTATTCGCTTTAATGAAATCTGAAAACCCTGCAGCTGCGGCTTTGGCTCGTACATATCCAGGAGGTCGTGCGGCTTTCGTCTCTGCTATGAATAATAAAGCACGTGCCTTAGGGATGCATTCATCTAAATTTACTGAGTCTACAGGTCTAGATCCTCGCAATGTTGCTTCTGCGCGGGACTTGGGCATCTTGGTGAGTACCGCATCACAGTACGGTCTTATTCGTCAATTTTCTACGACGCCAACCTATGATTTTAACCTCGGTTATCGTGTGTTGAAATCGAACAATACGAACTCTCTCGTTCGTAACGGTGGCTGGAATATTAACATTTCAAAGACGGGATTTATTAATGAGGCTGGGCGCTGTGTGGTGATGCATACGACTTTGAATAATCGTCCAGCTGTAGTTGTGCTTTTAGGAGCAAGCAATACTCAAGCTCGTAATGATGATGCTGTTCGCTTAATGCGTTGGACCAGTCAGTTACCACGTGCGATCTAGACCATAAATAAAAAACCCTGCAGATGCAGGGTTTTTTATGATGCAATCTTACATATTAGACAAAATTGAATCGCGTACTTGATCCATCGTTGCATCAATTGAAAGCATGACTGCATCAGAACACTGTTTGATAGCAGTATCAGGATCTTTAAGACCATTACCAGTTACAGTACAAACAATGACTGAACCTTCAGCAATTTTACCCGCTTTAATATCGCGGATTGCACCACCAATCGAAGCTGCAGAAGCAGGCTCAACAAATACACCTTCATACATAGAAAGCAAACGTTGAGCTTCTAAGATTTCAGCATCTGTTAATTCATCAAACCATCCTTGAGAGTCACGTACTACCGCTTTCGCATGGTTCCAGCTTTGTGGGTTACCAATACGGATTGCTGTTGCAACAGTTTCAGGGTTTTGAACAGGTGCACCACGTAAGAATGGTGCTGCACCAGAAGCTTGATAGCCAACCATCGTCGGTAAACCTTCAGGTTTAGGACCAGTGAATTGATCAGTTTCAGCATCATAAATTACTTGCTCAAATTGATCCGCAGGTTGGTTTGCAACAGCTTCTGTATAACCCATCCAGTGTGCAGTGATGTTACCTGCGTTGCCTACTGGTAAGCAGTGATAGTCAGGTGCACGACCTAATTCATCAACGATTTCGTATGCAATCGTTTTTTGGCCTTGTAAACGGTAAGGGTTGATTGAGTTTACGATAGTTACAGGGGCTTGGTCAGCAACTTCTTTAACAAGGCGCATACCGTCATCGAAGTTACCACGAATTTGCATTGTGATCGCACCATACATCATTGCTTGAGCCATTTTACCCATTGCAATTTTGCCTTCTGGAATTAAAACGAATGCTTTAATACCAGCGCGAGCAGCATAAGCGGCAGCGGCAGCAGAGGTATTACCTGTAGATGCACAGATAATCGCTTTAGAGCCTTCTTCAACCGCTTTAGTGACTGCCATGGTCATACCACGGTCTTTAAATGAACCAGTCGGGTTTAAGCCTTCGTACTTCACATAAATTTCAACATTTTTGCCAATTAAACGTGGAATATTCGCAAGCTTAATCAGTGGTGTATTACCTTCGCCTAGGGAGATTGCACGAGTAGTTGCAGACACTGGTAAACGGTCGCGATAACGGTCAACTAAACCAGTGTAACGATTGGCATTAGACATGATGATGTTCCAATTGTGTGTAGAGCTGGAGAGGGCAGCAGTACCCTCTACCCGAGATGATTAATTATCAAGCGATTCTAAACGAATTCGTACAATTTCGCCATGGATGACGGGTAATGCTTGAATTTGTGAAAGCGCTTCATCCATTTTTGATTCAACAATAGGATCTGTCAGAATCACGATAGGAATAAGGTCTTTTAAGCGAGGTTGCTGCATAATGGCATCAATACTGATTCCTGCACGACTCAAGATCGTAGTAACTTCAGCAAGTACGCCTGTTTGATCTTCAGCATTAATACGGATGTAGTAACCCGTTGTCATTTCTTCACGACTTAGAATTGGTAAGTCTGTGAGTGCTTCAAATGCTAATTGTGGAATAGTTCCAGCACCGTCTTCAGTATAAGAAATGTCACGAACGATATCGACAACGTCAGCAACTACGGCAGAAGCAGTTGGACCAGCACCAGCACCAGCACCATAATATAAAGTTGGGCCGACTGCGTTCGCTTGTACGAGAACAGCATTTTTAACGCCGTTTACATTTGCGATCAACTGGTCATCTGGAATGAGCGTTGGGTGAACACGTAGTTCAATGCCTTTTTCTGCACGACGTGCAATACCTAAATGCTTAATACGGAAGCCAAGATCTTCAGCATACTTCACATCTTGAGCAGTAACTTTACCAATTCCTTCAGTAAAAACTTTATCAAATTGAAGTGGAATACCAAATGCACAAGATGCAAGAATGGTTAACTTGTGAGCAGCATCAATCCCTTCTACATCAAAGGTTGGATCTGCTTCAGCGTAGCCAAGATCTTGCGCTTCTTTCAAAACGTCAGCAAAAGCACGTCCTTTTTCACGCATTTCACTTAGGATAAAGTTGCCTGTACCATTAATGATGCCTGCAAGCCACTCGATTTTATTGGCAGCTAAGCCTTCACGAATTACTTTGATAATTGGAATACCGCCAGCAACAGCTGCTTCATAGGCGATCTGCACAGCATTGTCTTCAGCAAGTTTAAATAATTCGTTACCATGTTCAGCTAAAAGCGCCTTATTGGCAGTGACAACTTGTTTGCCATGAACAATTGCTTCTTTGATGACTTCATAAGCAGGGTGAATACCACCCATGACTTCAACAACAACATCAACATCAGGTTGACGAACGATATCAAGAAGGTCGGCACTTTGTTTAACTGAGTCTGGAAGATTTAAATCTGGGCGAGGGCGACGAGTACCCACATAAGTAATTTGAATTTCACGACCGGTGCGACGTCTAATTTCAGCAGCGTTTTCTTGTAATAGTTTAAGGGCACCACCACCTACGGTTCCTAGACCGAGTATTGCCAGACGAACTGGTTTCACGTCACACTCCAAAAAATATGTAAAATTTTATTGAACCTAGATCATAGCTAAAAAAAGAGGCAGACTCTAGGGTCAATCGAGTTAAATATTGATGTATAAAAAGCAGTAATTTATCTCATAAATATTAGTTATTTAAGCTACGTAGTATTTCATCTGCTGTCATGTATCCACCAAGATAAACACCTTCTAAGCTGTAAATTGCAGGCGTTCCATTTACACCCATTTTTAAACCCATTTGGTATTGATCTTTAACAGGATTTTCACAGTTGGTATTGTTTAATTGTTGACCTGAAATAGCTTGATCAAATGCAGTTTTACGATCTTTACTACACCAGACACTTTCCATTGCTGGGAAATACTGTTCTCCACGTGGCCACGCGATATAACGAACTTCAATTCCTTTAGAATTGATTTCATCCATATGTTCATGCAATTTATGGCAGTAAGGGCAGCTGATATCTGTAAAAACGTAAACGATATGTTTGGTTTTAGATTTAGCTGGATAAATAATGAGATCTTCAGCTTTTAACTGGCTTAGTAATCCTTTACTCAATGCCGACTGGAAGGATTGTCCAATATCTTCAACTTTTTTATTACCTAAACGTAGTAAATCACCTTGGAAAATATATTGACCATCTGCAGTAGTGTATACCGCAGTCATACCCTCTAAATTGACCCAGTAAAGATTTGGTACTTCGGTTGGTTTAATCTCGATAATTTTGGCATTGATATTGGCAGTTTTAAAATTTTTCTCTAACTTTTGAATCAAGCGTTGTTGCGCATTTCGCTCAGTTAAATTTGATGCTTGGCCCGTTGCTGGTGCAGTTGCCGTTAAAGTACCATCAGATTTTTGCGTGTCTTCAGATTTGGAGCATGCACTCATAAAAAGCGTCGTTGCAAGGGTAGAAGCGAATAAAATTTTCGAACGGGTAAATAACATAAACAACCCTTTTAAAGTTTTCAGCATTATTTTTACTGTGCTAAGCATAACAAAAAATATTCTCAAATCGTAAATTATAGCTCAGTGCTACAAAATTCAGATCGATGACTTAGCCACGGGGATGATGCTGAGCATGAAGTTGTTGCATGCGAATTTGTGCAACATGCGTATAAATTTGGGTTGTCGATAAATCACTATGCCCGAGGAGCATTTGTACCACTCGGAGATCTGCACCGTGATTGAGCAGGTGAGTTGCGAAAGCATGTCTTAATGTATGGGGGGATAGCTCTGTCGCTATACCTGCTTGGAGGGCATAACGTTTGATGGCATACCAAAAGTTTTGACGGCTCATAATCCCGCCATGTTGGGTCAGAAATAAGTAATCTGTAGCACTTTTATAGAGTTGTGGACGAGCTTCTGCTAAATATTTTTCAATCCATTCCACAGCAATTTGCCCCAAAGGAACTAAACGTTCTTTATTTCCCTTGCCCAAGATTCGCAAAAAACCCTGATTGAGATTGATGTGATCTATTCTTAAATTAATCAGTTCGCTCACGCGTAAACCACAAGCATAAAGGACTTCAAACATCGTGCGATCACGCAAGCCTAACGCTGTGTTTGTATCTGGTGCTTGAATGAGTGATTCAACATCTTGCTCAGATAAATCTTTAGGTAACGCTCGTCCTAACTTGGGTGTTTTATGTGCGGCTATAGGATTATCTGTTCTTAAATTTTGCTCTCTTAAAAATTTATAGAAAGACCGAAGTGCCGATAAAGTGCGAGCAATTGATCGAGGACTTTTCCCTTGTTTGGTGAGCTCAATCAGTACATCTGAAATATCATCATGTGACCATAAGGTCATGGGGCTGGTTAACAGAGTACTGCATTGGACTAAATCTGTGAGATAGGCATTTCGGGTGTGTGGGCTAACAGACTGAGCGATTAAATAATCTCGAAATCCGTGTAAGAACGAAAGTTGTTCTGGAATTTGAATGGGTGCAGGAACTCGAGGTTTCTTATTAATCATAGGGATATTCGATTGGGAAATTCGATTGATTTAATTGAGATTATCTAATGTAGTGTAATTTTCTATGCATGTCGATGTGTTATAAGAAGATGCGAATCATTCTTGATGAGAGTGCGGTAATAATTCTCATTTGTATGTATACTGTTCAAAATTTTTTAGGGTTAGGTACGGTGCGTTTATCTGATTTGAAAGTCAAACAATCTGCCATCATTACGCAAGTGCATCGCACTGTAGATGGTACTTCTACAGATATGGTGGCAAGTCGTTTAGAAACGCTAGGATTTGTTTCCGGAACTAAAGTACAAGTCATTACGAAAGGACTGTTTGGCGGCGATCCAATTCTCGTTCAAGTGGGTTTTACTCGCTTTGCCTTAAGAAAAAATGAAGCACAAAAAATTGAAATAGAAGGAGTGTCGGCATGAGCGATGCGTTGCGTGTTGCCCTTGTTGGTAATCCTAACTGTGGTAAAACTTCATTATTCAATCATTTGACTGGAACACGCCAAAAAGTAGGTAACTATGCAGGTGTAACCGTTGAGCGAAAAATTGGTCACTTCACGCTAAACTCAGGTAAAGCGGTTCGTGTTTTAGACTTGCCAGGAACGTATAGTTTAGACGCAACTAGTCCAGATGAAGAAATCACCCGTGATGTTGTTTATGGGAAAATTGCGGAAGAAGGTCATCAAGATGCATTTTTATGCGTTGTTGATGCAACCAATCTGAAGTTGCACCTTGGTTTAGTTTTGGAGTTGATCCAATTGGGTCGTCCAATGCTACTCGTACTTAACATGATGGATGAAGCTCGTCGTCGTGGAATGCAAATAAATACCCAAAAGCTTTCTGAGCGCTTAGGCATTCCAGTTGTAGAAACGGTTGCTGTACGTCGCTCAGGTATTGAAAACCTGATGAATGCGCTAGATCATGGCAAATATGCTGTTCCTCAAACTGAGCTGACAGGTTTGAAAGGATCTGATCACGACAAAGTTGAAGCGATTGTCAAAGATGTCGTTCAATTTGTTGAATTTGATGATAAACGTTCAGTTTTTCTCGATAAAATCTTTCTGCACCCTGTATTTGGTCTATTCAGTTTAGCGGTGATGATGTTCGTCATTTTCCAAGCAGTTTTTGCTTGGGCGGCACCCTTCATGGATGGTATTGAGACGTTCTTTGGCTGGTTGGGTGAAGTTGTTGGCGAGAATATTGCCCATCCATTACTCAATAGTTTAGTGGTTGATGGAATTATCGCGGGTGCTGGTGGTGTAGTTGTCTTTTTGCCTCAGATTCTCATCTTATTCTTTTTTATCTTGGTGCTTGAAGAATCAGGTTATTTACCCCGAGCGGCATTCTTACTTGATAAGTTGATGTATAAAGCAGGTCTTTCGGGACGTGCATTTATTCCATTACTGTCAAGTTTTGCCTGTGCAATTCCTGGAATCATGGCATCACGGACTATTAGTGATCCAAGAGACCGTTTGACCACGATCTTTGTTGCACCATTGATGACTTGTTCAGCTCGTTTACCCGTCTATGCGTTGTTGATTGCAGCTTTTGTTCCTTCTCAAATGGTTTGGGGACTATTTAACCTTCAAGGTTTAGTGCTGTTCGGTCTATATATGGCAGGGATTGTGAGTGCACTGATCGTATCGTTTGTGTTGAAGTTTTTCCAAAAAGATAAATCTCAACATATGCTATTGATGGAACTTCCAAGCTATCGTTTTCCAGATTTGAAAAATGTGTGGATTGGTTTGCTTGATCGAGCAAAAATCTTTTTAAAGCGAGTCGGTGGAATCATCTTTGCGCTTTCTATTTTATTATGGTTCTTGTGCACATTCCCACAACCACCTGAGGGTGCAACATTACCTGCGATTGATTATTCATTTGCGGGGATGTTAGGTCATTTGATGCAACCAATTTTTGCGCCATTAGGCTTTAATTGGCAGATTTGTATTGCCTTAATTCCAGCCATGGCTGCGCGTGAAGTTGTCGTTGCTGCTTTAGGCACGGTGTATGCTTTGTCTGCTGTTGATGAGGATGCGATGTCGGAAGGCTTGGCATCACTGATTAGTAGTGGTGGGGATTTGGGCTGGTCTTTAGCAACAGGATTATCACTTTTGGTCTGGTTCATTTATGCACCACATTGTTTGGCGACATTAGCGACAGTGAGACGCGAAACAGGTTCTTGGAAGACAGTTGGCTTTATGACCGTCTATTTATTTGGTTTAGCGTACTTTATGTCGTTCTTGACCTATCAAGTCGCGACCAGCGTGTTAGCTTAAATCTGAAGAGTTGAGGAGACTGAGATGATTGAAATTCTAATTATTACGGCATTGGTCCTTTGGAGTGCATTGGTCGTATTCAAAAAGGTTTTTCCACAGACGTCAAATTCAGTCTTTGTGAAACTGTCAGATGCTACGGAAAGAAAAGGGTGGAAGGCACTATCAAAGTGGCTTAAACCCAAAATGACTGCTGGATGTGGCGGAAATTGCGCTTGTCCTGTTTCAGACAAGGAAACACCCAAGTTAAACCCTCAAGCTGTGAAATGGAAGTAGTTTACTTCAATAAAAAAACCGCCTAAATTGGCGGTTTTTTTACGCATGGACACAAAATAATGTCAAGATTATGAAATCAAAAAAAGCATTCAAAGCAGCAAAGTGCTAACATTTCGGCAGTTTCTAATTAGACTAAAATATGGGGCAGAAATGTTAATACAGCGTGGTGGATTAAAAGTTGTCGCAGGACTCGGAATTTCGGGTGTTGCTGCGGTAAATTTTCTACATGAAAAAGGCTATCACGTTGCAGTAACAGATTCGAGGACCTCTCCACCTGGACATGATCAAATTCCACCTGAAGTCCAAACTAGCTTTGGGAAATTTGACGAAGAAATGTTGTTGTCTGCTGAGGAAATTATTATCAGTCCAGGGCTTGATCCTAAACTGCCAGTGATTCAAACAGCACTTGCACAAGGCATTCCTGTTGTCAGTGAAATTCAAATTTTACGACGTGCGACTGAAAAGCCTATTGTTGCAATAACAGGTTCTAATGCAAAAAGCACAGTGACCACCTTGATCGGCTTAATGGCGAAATATGCAGGCAAGAAAGTCGCTGTAGGGGGGAATTTAGGACGTCCAGCCTTAGATTTAACCAAAGATGATCCAGAGCTATATATCTTAGAACTATCCAGTTTCCAATTAGAAACTACATCGAACTTAAATGCTGAAGTTGCTGTCGTCTTAAATATGAGCGAAGACCATCTCGATCGTCATGGCGATATGATGGGATATCACACTGCCAAACATCGTATTTTTCAAGGTGTCAAGAAAGTGGTCTTCAATCGGGATGACTCTTTGACACGTCCTTTAGTACCTGATGCAACGCCAATGCAGAGTTTTGGGCTCAATGCACCAGATATGAATCAGTATGGTGTACTCAGAGATACTGATGGCACGATGTGGTTAGCAAGGGGGCGTGAACGTTTATTGAAAAGTTCTGAGATGTATATTCAAGGGACACACAATGTCGCAAATGCACTTGCGTGTTTAGCCTTAGGTGAAGCGATAGGTCTACCATTAGAGGTCATGCTGGAAACTTTGAAAACCTTCAAGGGGTTGGAACATCGCTGCGAATTTGTCAAAGAAGTGCAAGGTGTTCGTTATTATAACGACTCAAAAGGTACAAATATTGGGGCAACCTTAGCAGCATTAGACGGCTTAGGTGCGGCGATCGCAGTACAGAAAGCTAAAGTTGCCATCATTTTAGGTGGTCAAGGTAAAGGGCAAGATTTTACTGCTTTAAGAAAATCATTAACGGAATTTGCAAAACTCGCGGTACTCATTGGTGAAGATGCGCCAGTGATTGAACAAGCAATTCAAGGCACAACCACAATTCTTCACGCTACATCATTAGAAGAAGCAGTAAAATTATGCCAAGCAAATACACAGCAACATGATGTGGTATTGCTTTCGCCGGCATGTGCAAGTTTTGATATGTTTACTGGTTATCCACAACGCGGACATCAATTTGTTGCTTGTGTGAATGCGCTGCACGAAGAACAATAAGGACGAAGATATGGCTGAGTCAGCTCAGACAACGATTGATAAAGTGAATAAAATTTACCAACGTTGGTTACCACGTATTCCAAGTGAAATTACATCAAGGAATGTTCTAATTTTTTGTGTGATTGCACTGCTCTGTATTGGAACGGTGATGGTTGGTTCAGCTTCTATGCCTTACGCAGAAAGATTGCATGAAAATCCATTCCACTATGTCATCCGCCATGCCATATCCATCGTGGTTGCGTTTATCGCAGCAATTTTGGTTTATCGTGTTTCGTTAAATACCTGGTTTAATAACACATTTCCGTTATGGATGATGACTATGGCATTGCTTGTCGCGGTGTTATTAGTCGGTTCGGAAGTGAACGGTTCGACGCGTTGGATTCGAATCGCAGGATTTACCTTCCAGCCTACTGAAGCTGCGAAAGTGATGATGGCTATTTTTACTGCAGATTATGTTGTCCGTCGGGCAGAAGAAGTGCGGAATAATGTGAAAGGGCTGGCACGGTTAGCAACAGTAATGCTATGTACAGTTGGTTTGATTATTGCTGAACCTGACTTAGGTGCAACGGTAGTGGTTGCCTTAACGATGTTAGGGGTGTTCTTTCTTGCAGGTGCGCCACTAATCCAGTTTGGTATTGCATTGGGTGCCATTATCATGGCATTTGTAGTGCTGGTTGTGTTCGAGCCTTATCGTTTCGAGCGTTTAATGTCTTTTACCAATCCATGGGCAGATCCTTTAGGTTCTGGTTATCAGCTTTCAAATGCGCTTATGGCCTTTGGACGTGGTGAATGGTTAGGGGTAGGCTTAGGCCATAGTATTCAAAAAATGTCTTATCTCCCTGAGGCGCATACGGACTTTATGTTGGCTATTTTGGCAGAAGAGTTCGGTTTCATGGGCATTACGGTTGTTCTCGCACTGTCATTTCTTATGGTGGGTGCGTGTATTCGAATTGGGCATCGTGCCATTCAACATCAATTCTTGAGAGCGGGTTATTTGGCTTACGGGATTAGCATTATTTTTGTTCTGCAAATTATGGTAAATGCTGGCATGAATATGGGGCTGCTCCCAACAAAAGGTTTAACTTTACCATTTATTAGTTATGGTGGTTCATCTCTGATTATGTGTGCTGTCATGGTCAGTTTAATGCTGAAAATTGAAGCAACAACCCAAGAAAAGAATCAGGCTAAGGAAGTATCTAGCTTTTAAAATACACGATTGTATCTTAAGCATTCAAATCTGATGATGGTGGGGTACTATTTTGCTGCAACACCATTGTTGGCATATGTGTGCCACAGTTTAAACAGGTGACTTGACCAGATTTGGGTTTTGATAGTGGAATCAATGGAATAAAAAATAAAGAAAAATAATTGCGTTGTTGTTTAATTTCATAATTGCTATATGTACGACAGACTGGGCATAGAAATTGCCCCTTTTCCGTTTTGATGGTTTTAGGTCCTACCCCAAAAATAAAAAACATAATGAACTCCTGATTAATCTATCTAAATGGAATTCAAAAACATTTTCAGCTGAATAACAAGCATGATTCTGTATGGACACTATTCAAAAACACCTTGTATGGTGGTGCTAACTGGAATTTTCTTACGATCCCATTGTTGAATTGCCTGTAGAAGCATGCGATTTGGTTGATCTAGATCAACGGGATCTTGTCCTAATGCGTGAATAGCTTTGTTCAAGAGTTGGGGGGCTTGGGTGAGATCAAGCGCTACAGCTAAATTTTGCTTAGAAAGCTTTGTGCCATCTTTATTCATTGCTAGGGGCAAATGCATATACTGAAGTTCAGGGTAGCCCAATAATCGCCCTAACCAAATTTGTCGTTCAGTATTATCCAGCAAATCAGCACCACGCACAACATGAGTCATTCCTTGTAGATAATCATCCACAACCACGGCGAGCTGATAATTAATAATACCGTCGCGACGTTTAAGAACAAAATCTCCTAATTCATTGGTCAAATTCGAGCAATGCTGACCTTGTAAAAGATCCTCAAAACAAATCAACTCGTTTGATGTTTTAACCCGAATGGCTTGTTGATCGTGTGGTAGTTTTAAATCGCGGCAAGTACCGCTATAGATATGATTAGAGCCTAAGATTTTTCGTGTACATTGGCAGGCATAGGTGAGGTTACGTTGCTGAAGATCGTTTAAGACAGATTCATAGATGTTTAAACGGTCTTTTTGAAAGATAATTTCGTCATCAAACTCGAAACCGAAAGCTTCAATACATGACAAGATATGTTCTTCACTACCAGGATATATGCGAGGGATGTCTGTATCTTCAATTCGTACAACCCATTTGCCTGCATGAGATCTTGCTTCACAATAGCTTGCAACAGCTGTAATGAGTGATCCAAAATGAAGAGGGCCGGTTGGCGATGGCGCAAACCGACCCACATAAGCCATCCTGTTGTCCCCCTCCTTTATCAAAGGAGGGATTAGGGAAGGATTATTAAATAACATGATTAACCGTTATTTTGTTTCTCTTTAATTTCAGCTAAAGTTTTGCAATCAATGCAAAGCGTCGCTGTTGGACGAGCCTCTAAACGACGTAAGCCAATTTCGATCCCACAGGTTTCACAGAAACCATAGTCATCATTTTTGATTGCTTCGATAGATTGTTCAATTTTGCGAATTAACTTGCGTTCACGGTCACGAGTACGAAGCTCAATCGCAAACTCTTCTTCTTGCGTTGCACGGTCATTTACATCAGGCAATGCAGTATTTTCATCTTGCATTGTATTTAATGTTCGATCCACTTCTGACATTAACTCGTCTTTCCATGCCAATAAAATTTGACGGAAATGCTCAAGTTGACCTTCAGACATGTATTCTTCATTTTTTTTCGGCTGATAAGGCTCGATGCCAAATAGACTCGCTGTAGTACCGCCTTCGGAAGTCTTTGGCTTGGTCTTACGCACGCGTTTTACTTTTTCAGCAACTACGTTGTTTTCTTCCAAGACTTGATTTTGGTTGTCATTCGCCATAAAGGGCATTCCTCATCATATGCGTGTTTGCGTACGCAAAAAATATGGTGATATGCAAGTGTTTTTATCGCTTCCGATAGATTGTTGCTATCGGGGGCGTCATCATATAGATTTTTTATCAAAGATGAAAGCTATGAATATCTGTTTTGGACTGTTCAGATTCCATTCGGACAGATAACTTAATCCAAAACACTTTAAAAGAAAAGCTAATAACCTGAAATTTCTTTATTAATATTTTGCGCGAAATTTTGTAGGCGATGAACACGTGTTTCAAAGCTACCGTCAGTTTTCAGTAGTAGGCTGCGATAGCCTGGTGCAAGGTCATCAAAGGCAAAATCTTCAGTCTTTGGTTTAAACTGAACGGAGGTGGAGGGCGTTGATAAAAATTGAATATTTTTCCAAACATTCAACGAATCTTGGTGCACATGTCCAAAGATCACTGCTTGAATGTGTTGATACTCTGCCATGATCTGGGTCAATTGATCTGAATTTTTTAAGATGTGTCGATCAATCCACTTGGACTTCATTTCAAGTGGGTGATGATGACACGCCAAAATGACAGGGTGCTGCTGTGTTTCCTGAAGAATCATTGATAAATGATTCAATTGTTCTGCTTTAATCCAACCATCTACTTTGTGGGGCACAGCACTATTTAATAGGACGATTTTCCACGTTTCGAAAGTTAACACGGCCGGTATAGGATCAGGCGCTGCAAAAGGAAAATATTCGGCATCATCATGATTCCCTGGAATTTGATAAAACGGAATATTCAAATTTTTCATGAAACTCAAATATCGCTGATAAGTTGCCTCATGTGGTACCTGTGCCAAGTCACCTGTATGAATAATCGCATCAATGTCTTGATAGCGATTTAAAATATCATTGATCACTGCATGAAAACTTTGTTCAGGATTTATCTGAACAAACGGCGTGTCAGGATGATCCATGAGATGAGTATCGGTAATTTGGATAATGAGCTGATCATTTTTATTCTGTTTGATTAAAGGCGTCATAAATTACCTCAGCGCTATAGAGGTAGTGGCAATGTGCTGTTTGAGCCATTGCAGAGCCATGATGACAGGTGCATTACACAATCGTTTGGATGCCAATAATGGTTCAAGATCTGAATAAGCTAAGATATGCAGTTGGATATTCTCACCTTCATCTGGCATACCATGAATACCGCCTTGCTCAGGAAGATCTGCTTCTGCAACATACAAATGAAAAACTTCATCGCACGCACCAGCAGAAGGGTAGAAGGTAAATAAATGTGCCAGATTACGAATTTCACAACCAGATTCTTCTAAACTCTCACGCTGAATGCATGTTTCAGGTGATTCATCGCCATCTAATACGCCTGCAATGATTTCTAGTTGCCATGGGGAGATAGGATCATCGATTGCACCAATTCGGAATTGTTCAATCAGTGCAAAGCGCTTGAGTGCATCATTGTAGATGAGTACACCAGCAGCTTCTTTTCGATGCACTAATTCACGATGAATTGTTGGGGTATAAGTATTCTCACCAAATAAACGATGTGTGATGCTCACTTTCTCTATACGAATGAATCCTTGATAAAGGGATTCGCGAGAATGGACCTTAAAATCTTTATTATTGTAGGTGGCTTTTTCAAGAATTTTCATTCGTATACGTTAGGACAAAAATTTATTTCATCCTAACTGAGATTGCATTAAAGAAAAACAGATTTTTTAATTTTTACAGCTTCTGATACAACTTTTGTCCTTGCTTATGATACTCATTTTTCATGGCGTTGAGACCTGATTCAATCTCTTGATTTAACTTGAGATCTAGGTTATCAGACTGCTGATTTTGAGCGTATTCACGCACATTTTGGGTAATCTTCATTGAGCAAAATTTAGGTCCACACATCGAACAGAAATGCGCTGATTTATGTGCCTCTTTAGGCATGGTTTCATCATGCATACTACGTGCCGTATCAGGATCTAAACTTAAGTTAAATTGATCTTCCCAACGAAACTCAAAACGTGCTTTTGAAAGCGCATTATCACGGACTTGAGCACCTGGGTGTCCTTTGGCGAGGTCTGCAGCATGTGCTGCAATTTTATAGGTGATAATGCCATCTTTGACGTCCTTTTTATTGGGTAGACCTAAATGCTCTTTAGGTGTTACGTAACAAAGCATCGCTGTTCCATACCAACCGATCATGGCTGCACCAATTGCTGAAGTAATATGATCATAACCAGGTGCAATATCTGTTGTTAATGGTCCTAATGTATAAAAAGGTGCTTCTTTGCAAACCTCAAGTTGTAAATCCATATTTTCTTTAATCATATGCATAGGAACATGACCAGGACCTTCAATCATGACTTGCACATCGTGTTCCCAAGCTCGATGGGTTAATTCTCCTAATGTACGCAGTTCGGAAAATTGGGCTTCGTCATTGGCGTCTTGAATGCACCCAGGGCGTAAACCATCACCTAAGCTGAATGAGACATCATAGGCTTTCATGATCTCGCAGATTTCATCAAAATGGGTGTATAAGAAATTTTCTTTATGATGTGCAAGACACCACTGTGCCATGATTGAACCACCGCGTGAAACGATGCCCGTTAAGCGATTGGCTGTGAGAGGAACATAGCGCAATAAAACACCAGCATGAATCGTGAAGTAATCAACCCCTTGCTCAGCTTGTTCGATTAAAGTGTCTTTAAAAATTTCCCATGTAAGATCTTCTGCTATTCCATCCACCTTTTCTAATGCTTGATAAATCGGAACAGTTCCAATAGGTACAGGGGAGTTTCGAATAATCCACTCGCGTGTTTCGTGAATATTTTTACCCGTAGATAAATCCATGATGGTGTCAGCACCCCAACGTGTTGCCCATGTCATTTTTGCCACTTCTTCATCAATGGATGAACCCAGTGCTGAGTTGCCAATATTGGCATTGATTTTCACTAGGAAATTTCGTCCGATAATCATCGGTTCGAGTTCAGGATGATTGATATTGGCAGGAATAATGGCACGACCTGCAGCGACTTCTTGGCGTACAAATTCGGGTGTAATTTCTAATAAATTTTTTGCACCAAAGTTTTGACCAACATGTTGGCGAGTATCCACACCTTCGCGCTGTTTTTGGTTTTCTCGAATCGCAATGTATTCCATTTCAGGCGTGATAATACCCTGCTTAGCATAATGCATTTGCGTAACGTTATGTCCTGGTTTAGCTCGACGAGGTTTCTGGATATGTGCGAAACGAATGCCAGCTGTACGAATATCTTGAAGACGTTCTCGCCCAAATTTTGAGCTTAATGTCGCGAGTTGTTCTGTATCTGCGCGCTCTTCAAGCCATGTATCTCTGAGGTTTGGTAGGCCTCGATTTAAATCAATTTGAATCTCAGGGTCGGTATAAACACCTGAAGTGTCATACACCAAAATGGCAGGATTATACTCACCGCCTAAGCCCGTTGGTGTATCGGAGAGTGCAATTTCACGCATGGGTACGCGAATATCTGGACGAGAACCTTGAACATAGACTTTTTTTGACGCTGGTAAAATGCGGGTGAGATCTTGAGCATCTTGCTCATGTTGAGCAGAGAGATCTGTATTTGAAAGATTCGTTAATTGGTTCATTGCAATGATCCTTATGAATGACATCAACGAATCAAGCACGACCAAAAACGGTGGCGGAATTATCCTGAATGAATAACCTAGAACAAAGTTTTTAGATGGCTTGATTCCTACGCAGGTATTAACCTGATCAGGTTCAACGGTACTCACCATCAAAACAATGTTTTAGGTGATCTCAGCGAGTTATTACTCGCGCTCCGTCAAGCGATGCCAAAATATTAACATATAAAGTCAGATTAAAGTCATCAGACTATGATGCATAACAAATTGCGTCTTTAAAGCAATTACGACGATTTTCAAGATCAACAGTTTTTAAGTTTAAATAGTGACTTAGCTGTATAAGAACTTGCGGATTTTGATCAGTCTGATTTGAAGTTAATTTACTTTTTTGTTGTGAATCCAGTTCGATAAATTTTAAGAAAAGTCTCGCTTGATCTGCTAAACGACTATTTTTCATATTTGCGAGTTGTTCGATTTCAGTTAAAGCATCGGGTGCAATTTCAACACGTCCTTCAAAATCATGAGAAACAGGATCATGTTTGAGACCTTTAAATAATAGATTTGAATAAAAATGATAAAGGTACTCTGCATCTAAACGGAAACTGCTTTGAGGGTATTTTTTTAGATAATTTTCCCAATACTGGGCACGTCTAGAAATCTCTTGTGCTTCAAGATGAAAATGAGGATCTTCAAATTGTGCTTGCTGATTTTGTTCAGCAAGTTCTTGCATAAATGCTTGTTCTGCCTCAGGGAAATAGGGGGCAAATACTCGTGCTAAATAATATGGGTTTCTTTGATAGGTTGCTTGGTGGTTAATATCGACGAGATCAATATACGCTTGACCCTTATGCCGAAGTAAATATTGATCTCTTGGATGTAATTTTTCAATTTGTGATTGTTGAATCGTCGGAAATTGCGACTGGTCATGAGCATATAAATCAAAAGCTTTTTGCTGATCAGCTGATCGATCTATACTTAAGAAATTTCTATACATGATGTCTGCCAAACCGATCAATTCTTTCTGTTCCTGAAAGGGCATTAAGGGAAGACAAAGTCGAATATCTTGATTGATTTGCTCAATGGCGAATGTAGTCCGTTGAGCAGTTATCCCGAGCATTTCTTTTTTGAGTTTTTGACAAATGAGGTTGAGATCAGGTGTGGTGTTCTGGTTTTGGGTTGGGTTTGGAGATTCAGTAGGTATTTCTTCGGAAATCGGTTTTTGACACGCAGTTAAGCCAAGACTTACGACCATAAGAGTCAATAATTGACGAATAGGCTTAAACGTGTGCAAAAATGACTTCATTGAGATATCAAAATACAGTTAAAGTGTGAAATGAGGCGCAAATAGATTTTCACCTATTTTAAAACCGTACAGTGAAATTTATTGTAGTTGCTTCGCAATCAAGCGTTAAAATAATGTATGAAAAACATACATCAATGCGCATAATTCAAAATAATTCTCCGGATTAAATGAAAAAATAATAAAATTGATACGTAAAAAGCTCGATTAAAGATTATATTTGCAACATCCTATTCTAATTACTTGTTATTCAAATGCTTAAGGTGCTGTGAAGTCATTATCATGAAAAAAACTCTACTTGCAGTCAGTTTAATTGCGCTTAGCCCGATGAGCTTTGCATTGAACCTCGTTGAAGCCTATGAGCGAGCAAAGCAAACCGATCCAAATTGGCAAGCCAACGTTTTGCAGTATGAGGCTGATCAGTTAAATATAGGTTTAGCAAAAGGTAATTTGCTGCCGACAGTAACTGTTTCAGGAAATGTGACGCGTAAAAACCAAGATGTAAATCGTTCAAGTACAGAATCGAATCCTTTTTTTAATAGTTCTGACCTGTTGGCATCGACATCGACCACTCGTCAAATTGCGATTACTGCACGACAACCCATTTTCAGAATGGATGCTTGGCAGGGATATAAACAGGTAAAAACCTCAGTTCAACTGAGTGAAGTCACTTTAAAACAGCAACAGCAACAACATATATTAAATGTCTCTGAAGCTTATTTTAATGTACTACGTCAACAGGCTTTAACGCTCACTAACGCTCAAGAAGAAAAAGCATTATTCGAGCAGCTCAATATGATGAATGCCAAACTCAAAGAAGGTTTAGTTGCTGAAAGCGATGTGAGCGAAGCGAATGCACAATATCAAAATGCGCGAGCAAATCGAATTGCGACAGGTGTTCAATTAATCTTGGCACAAGAGCAACTTGCTCAGTTGATTGGACCTTACCAAGAAAAGCTCGCTGTTTTAAGTGATGATTTCGAGTATCAAAAGCCTGTACCGAATATCATGAGTGAATGGACTAAATTAGCTCAAGAACAGAATCTTGAAATTCTACAAGCGCGTTTGCAACGTCAATATGCCAATGATCAGCGACGTGTAGAGCAAGCGGCGCTTTATCCTCAAGTCGAAGCAGTAGCCACTTATGGTTATAGTGAACAGTCACCACAAACAGCTATATCAAGTGATGGGAAATTTGATCAGGTGGGTGTAGAAATGAACTGGAATGCCTATACCGGTGGACGAACTAAAATTAATATTGATAAAGCGACAAAAAATGTTGAAAAGTCGGAACGCCAATTAGAAGCTGCGATACGTAAAGCAACCACAGATGCTAAAAAATCTTACCTACAAATTGATATGGATAGTGCTACATTGCAAGCGCGCAAAGCTGCCATGGATTCTTCCGCATTAGTCGCGAAAGCATCCCAAGCTCAGTATGATGAAGGGCTTAAAAGTATGGTTGATGTGTTGCTTGCACAAAGAAATGCTTTTGCAACGCGATTAGATTTTGTGAATGCTCAATATGATTATGTGTTGAATGTGTTGAGGTTGAAGGCTTCTGTGGGTCAATTGAATGAAAATGAGCTTCGTCAAATGAATGCATGGTTAGTTGAAAAATAGAATAAATTGATTGTTTTGTCATCAAATATTCACAATTGATATGCTTTAATATGGCAAAAATTTCAATCCATTCACGCTGTGTGGAGTAATAAGACTTTGAGCTCTAATAATCCTGTACTTAGCCACCATATTTCTTCTCAATTTAACGAAGATTTGCAAGATGTCCATACCAAATTTATGGCGATGGGTGGTTTGGTTGAGCAACAAGTTGCTAATGCCATTCATGCTCTTTTAGACACCAATGTGAATTTGGCTGTAGATGTCCAATTTCAGGATAATACGGTAAACCGCTACGAGCGTGAAATTGATGAAGGCTTGACTTTGATTTTAGTACGCCGTCATCCTGCTGCAAGTGATCTGCGTATGGTGATTGCAATGAGCAAGGCCAATACCGATTTAGAACGTATAGGTGATGAAGCAGCTAAAATTGCACGTATAGCCCAAAATCTATGTGAAGAAGGTGAGTCACCTCGTGGTTATATGGAAACACGTCATATCGGTAACCAAGTTCGAGTAATGATTCATGATGCATTGGATGCATTTGCACGCGTTGATGCAGAGCAAGCACTAAAAGTATTGTTGGCTGATGCAGATATCGATCGTGAATATCAATCTGCTACACGTACATTAATGACTTACATGATTGAGGATCCTCGTCATATTTCTCGTGTTCTGAATGTCATGTGGGTGCTGCGATCTCTAGAGCGTATTGGTGACCATGCGCGTAATATTTCTGAACAAGTGATTTATATGGCTAAAGGCTACGATGTTCGTCACACCAGTGTGGAAGAGATTGAGGAAAAAGTTCAAGGTAATCATTAAAATAGAATTCGTTTCAAACACAAAAAACCTCGAATATCGAGGTTTTTTTATGTGGACACTAAACTTGAGTTCTGTAAAACATATAGACAAAAAAATTCCTAGATTTTGGGGGAAATCTAGGAAGGAAAACTGATGAAACAGTACGCTGTTATTATTATTTGTTCACTCATAATCTTGCTATGAAATAATAATACTTAAATTATGTGTAAAGTTCAGCCATAAAAGTGTGATTTTGTGTAATTTAATATTAATAAAATGTAAAATAGTTCACATTTAAGCATCTTATTCAATCCTGCCTATTTTATTGGTTTATGTCAAATATTATGATGATCTAAAAGTATTTTAGAATCTTTCGAAATAAAAAAAGCCCTGATATTCAGGGCTTTTTTAAGTCATACTTATGCAGATTTTGCTTCTGCAGGTGCAGATAACATATGACCTGTTTCTTCGAAATTAGAATGCCAAGAGAGCGCTTCTGTAAGTAGGTGAGGAGTTTGTCCACCTTTAGCACATGCACGATCGAAATAGTCGTTTAATGCGTCTTTATACAATGGGTGAACACAGTTATCGATGATTGCACGTGCACGTTCACGCGGTGCAAGACCACGTAAATCAGCAAGACCTTGTTCAGTAACAAGAACGTCTACGTCATGACCTGTGTGATCTACGTGAGATGCCATCGGCACTACAGATGAAATGTCACCGCCTTTAGCGATTGATTTAGTCACGAAGATTGCGATATGCGCATTACGTGCGAAGTCACCTGAACCACCAATACCATTCATCATTTTTGAACCACATACGTGCGTAGAGTTCACATTGCCGTAGATGTCAAATTCAAGCGCAGTATTGATCCCGATAATCCCTAAACGGCGTACCAATTCTGGGTGGTTTGAAATTTCTTGAGGGCGTAATACAAGTTTGTCTTTGTATTGCTCAAGATTATTGAATACTTTTTCACCATAACGTGCAGAAAGTGTAATTGATGAGCCAGAAGCGAATTTCATTTTACCAGCATCAATTAATTCAAAAGTACAGTCTTGAAGTACTTCTGAGTACATGATGAGATCTTCAAAATTCGATTCTTTAAGACCCGTTAATACCGCATTCGCAATTGAACCAATACCTGCTTGTAATGGACCTAAATTTTTAGGAAGACGTTCTTCAGCCACTTCTTTTTCAAAGAATTCGATTAAGTGGTTTGCAATTGCTTGAGTCTCATCATCTGGTGCAGTGACTGTTGATGGAGAATCATGGAATTCGCTGTTAAATACGATGCCAACAATTTTAGCAGGATCGATATTAATTGCATGTGTACCAATACGCTCATCAACTTGAGTGAGTGGAATCGGCTGACGTGTCGGACGATAAGATGGGATATAAATATCGTGCAAGCCTTCGAATGCTGGGCTTAAATTTGTATTAATTTCAACAATTACTTTTTCTGCAAAAATTGCAAAGCTTGCTGAGTTACCTACTGAAGTTGTTGGAATGATGCCACCATCTTCAGTAATTGCTACAGCTTCGATGACTGCAATATCAGGCTTTTTCAATTGTTTATTACGCATTTGTTCAACAGTTTCTGACAAATGCTGATCAATAAACATTACTTCGCCTTTATTGATCGCTTTACGCAAAGTATTGTCGACTTGGAAAGGTAGACGACGAGCCAATACGCCAGCTTCAGTTAACTGTTTATCTAAGTCATTACCCAAAGACGCACCAGTGATTAAAGTGATCTTTAAAGGGTTTGTATGAGCGCGTTTTACCAATGCCAATGGAACTGCTTTAGCTTCACCAGCACGCGTGAAACCACTCATACCTACGGTCATGCCATCTTCAATAAACGTTGAAGCTTGTTCAGCTGAAATGACTTTTTCATGAAGTGACTCTAAACGAATGCGATCTAAAGACATGGTTTACTCTTCTCTTGATATTCTGGATCTGGCACCGATTGTACCGATCAAGCGAGCCATTTTGCATACTTGTTAGGCTAAGGTCTAATTTTTTCAAAAAATGCGGATATAAAGATATATTATTGTTTGTAAGATATTGTTTTTTATATTTAATTTTCATTATGGTGAATAATTAAACCAATTCAACCGTTCAACTATTCACCATTCATCAAAATCGTTCGGTGATGGTTTGCCTGATTTTATCTAAGGTGCTATTGGTTGAAATATCAGCAGCTTGAGGTGTTAAAAGGGGTAGTAGAATGATAGCTTCAAGACCTCCTTCAGGACGATTATGAATTTTTAATTCACCTTCATGAATATCGACAATTCGTTTCACAATGGCTAAACCAAGACCACTCCCTTGGATGGTACGTGCTTCATTGCCACGTACAAAAGGTTGCATAAGGTCTTCAATTTGATCTTCTGGGATTCCATCACCGTGATCAGCAACACAAATTTTTAGATGATCTCCCTCAACTTTCGCACTTAGCTCAATGGGTTCAGCACCATAACGCTTAGAATTATTAATTAAGTTACCAATTAAGCGTTTGAGGGAAAGCGAACGTGCAGTAATCAGTGGGAGTTCTTCTGGTTCAAAGCGAATATCCAGGGGTTTAAACTGAATAACTAATTCTTGCAAAAGGGTATTGATATTGGTTTCTTTTAGGTCTTCATCTGAACCATCACGCATGTAAGAAATAAACTGATTAAGAATGGCATCCATATCATCCACATCAAAGATTAAACCTTCTTTCAAGAAGTCATCATCTGACATCATTTCGGCACTCAGTCGAATTCGAGTGAGCGGGGTCCTTAAATCATGTGAAATCCCAGCCAACATAATTTGACGATCACGTTCAGTGAGCTCCAATGTATAAATCATATGATTAAAGGCTTGGTTGACTTGGCGGATTTCCAAAGGTCCGTGGTTCGTCTCAAGATAGGGGGCTTTTCCAGTTTTACTATAGCTATTTGCTGCATTTTGCAGTCGGCGTAGTGGGCGATTGAGCTGTCTCACTAAAGTTAAGATAATCATGGCTGAAATCAGCGGTACGCCAAGAAACCATGCCAAAATCAATTCGGGGCTATAATTCGCATAAGTTTTTAACGGCTCTTGAACCCAATTCCCGTTCATTTCTGGGGTTTGAATCCAAATACGTGGGCTGGGTTTAAATTGGAAATAGACAGTCACTTCAGGTACGTCGAGTTCTTTGGCCAAACGTTTTTCAACTTGGTTCGTAAAGAATTCAGCAATGACTTTATCGCGCTGGTTGGGGAACGCAGCAGGGTCTGTAACGTATTCAATTCCAACACGCTGTTTTAACCATGTGTCAACATCAAGTTCAGTGTCACCATGAAAAATTCGAAGGTCGGGGTTGTTGATAATTTCGAGTTCAACCGCAAGGTAGCGTGCATGCTGTTGAATCTCTGGTAAATAGAGGGTTTTCCAAAAAAACCAAAGTGACATAAACAGACTAAAGAACACCACAAAAACAACCAAAACTGTTGTTCGCATTGCAGCGGAGCGCGGCTTGATTTTGTCAAGAAAGCGTTCCCATTTCGTTCGTTTTCGCTCTGAATACGCAACAAACTCATTAAATTTTTGTGGGTCAATAGGATCAAGTTTCACGGTCTAACCTGAGAGTTTGGGCTTAAAAAGAATAAGTGCATGTAATTGTTTAATACATAAAATAAAGACCCCGACATCATTGATGGCGGAGTCCATTGTTTAAAAAATTATTCTGCACCATCTGGTACAAATACATATCCCACACCCCACACCGTTTGAATGTAGCGTGCGCGCGCCGGATTTTCCTCGATTAAACGACGTAAACGAGAGACTTGAACATCAATAGAACGTTCCATTGCTCCCCATTCACGACCACGCGCCAAATTCATTAATTTATCACGTGTCAACGGTTCACGAGGATGTTGCACCAATGCTTTGAGTACTGCGAATTCACCAGTAGTCAAGGTCACCACTTGACCCTCACGAGTCAATGTTCGAGTCGATAGATCGAGTGACCAAGGACCAAATGAAACCACTTCAACATTTTGGCTTGGTGCCCCAGGAACCTCACGCACTTGTCGACGTAGTACAGCTCGGATACGAGCTAACAATTCATTTGGGTTGAATGGTTTTGGTAGATAGTCATCAGCACCTGCTTCAAGCCCTGCAATACGATCAGAGTCGCTACCACGTGCAGTGAGCATAATAATAGGCGTGTCGATGTTAGACTGCCTTAAACGACGACAAATGCTTAAACCATCTTCTACAGGAAGCATAAAATCTAAAACGATGAGCGAGAAAAGTTCACGTTGTAATAACCGATCCATTTGCGTGGCATCATGTGCGGTTTTAACCACAAAACCTTTATCTTCTAAAAACCGTTGTAAAAGGGTACGAAGACGCACATCATCGTCGACGACCAGAATGCGTTCAACTCTGTCAGTGTCATTGTGTACTACATCAGTATTTTCAGCAGGTACAACTAAACTCATGATGCACTCCCTTAAAAGTTGTATTTATAAATATTCATTTGTCTCAGTATAATGCCTAAGTTCTTGTTAAGACTATGTATCAAATTGCTCAAAATTACAATTTTAAGTGTGTTCTGAAACCAAATCACAACATGTATTGACCTGTTTTTAGGCAAATAATTTAAAATAAAATCGCTATTCAATATGAAGCTAATTTGAAGTGCTATTGAAAGCAAGAAATTTACATCAAAATCAGAAAAATAAAGTGATTTTAAAGAGTTAAATGTTTTAATTCATTGTCAAAGTGATGACACAATGACGCATTACACTCAAATAATTGATCAGAGACTTCACCTGAAGATTTTTCTCTGGGAGATAAAACTAGAAAAATTGAGACTTTTATTTAAAATTTCATTGCAAATATTCAAAACAATTGTGGATTTTATAGTCTCGGTCTTTATAATCACTAACTTTTAGTCCTTATCCTTGTGGAATTTAACACGATGACTGACTTAGTTCAGCAGTTGGCAAGTGAACTTGCCGTACGTCCAAACCAAGTAGAAGCTGCCATTAAGCTGATTGATGAAGGTTCTAGTGTTCCATTTATTGCACGTTACCGTAAAGAAGTAACTCAAGGCTTAGACGATACGCAGTTACGTCAACTGGATACCCGATTAACTTACCTTCGTGATTTATTTGAACGCCGTGAAAAGGTCATTGAATCACTGAAAGAACAAAATAAACTCACGGATGATTTGTTAGCTCGCGTCAATGCCGTTGAAACAAAAAATGCATTAGAAGAAATTTACGCACCGTATCGTCCAAAACGTACGAGTAAATCATTTAAAGCAAAAGAGGCTGGTTTAGGCCCAATCGCTGAAAAAATCTATAATGAAAATGTTGAACCTGCAGAAGCTTTAGAAGGATTTAATCATGAAGATTATTCTGATTTAGAGAGTCAATTAGACGCTGTTCAGCATATTCTCATTGATGACTGGGCACAAAATATTGCACTCACGACAGAGCTTAAAGCGATGTTTGCAAAAACAGCAGTGTTAAAAAGCTTAGTTGCTAGTGAAGAGAAAAAAGAAGTTGGTAAAAAATTCCGTGACTACTTCGATTTTTCTGAAAACTTAAACAAAGTTCCATCACATCGCTTATTGGCAATGTTACGTGGACGTCAAGAGAATGTACTAGGTCTAAAAGTTGATGGTGAAAATGATGCTCCTTTGGCGCGCATTGAAACTGAATACAATCTTGATCAAGTTCAACCTCAAGCCCGTCAAGATTTTCTGAAGCAAACTGCAAAATTATTCTGGCTCGGCAAAGTCCGGCCTACAATTGAGCATTCACTTCTGACAGAAAAGCGTTTGGCTGCTGAAGCAGAAGCAATGCAAGTATTTGCAGAAAATTTACGTCATTTACTTTTATCTGCACCAGCAGGTTCACGTACTACTTTAGGTGTGGATCCTGGTATCCGTACAGGTGTGAAATTGGCTGTCGTGAATGCATCTGGAGATGTACTGGCACACAGCACGATTTATCCATTCGCACCTAAAGAAGATAAAGAAGGCTCAATCAATGAATTGGCACGTTTATGTCGTGAATTCAATGTTGAGCTAATTGCTATTGGTAACGGTACCGCGAGTCGTGAAACAGAAGCTGTTGTTGTGGAAATGATGGCTGCTCATGCTGATCTTAAATTAACGCGCGTGTCTGTATCTGAAGCAGGTGCTTCAGTATATTCAGCATCTGAATTGGCTTCACAAGAATTACCAGATTTAGACGTATCGATTCGTGGTGCAGTATCTATTGCGCGTCGTTTACAAGATCCATTGGCTGAACTTGTGAAGATTGATCCTAAATCAATTGGTGTAGGTCAATATCAACACGATGTGAATCAAACAGGCTTGGCAAAAACGCTTGAAGCTGTAGTGGAAGACTGTGTGAACTCAGTTGGTGTAGATGTGAATACAGCATCTTCAGCGATTTTGGGTTACATCGCAGGATTAAACAAATCTATAGCACAGCAAATTGTAGACTACCGTAAAGAGAATGGTCGTTTTGATAATCGTCAAGATTTGAAAAAAGTACCACGCTTAGGTGAGCGTACTTTTGAGCAAGCTGCAGGTTTCTTACGTATTCAAGACGGTTCAGAGCCATTGGATGCTTCAGCAGTTCATCCTGAGTCTTATGGTTTAGTCAACAAGATTGTTGAAGCGAAAGCGACCACTGTAAAAGATATTATTGGCAATACTGAAATCATTCGTCAGGTTAAACCTGAAGAGTTTGTTGATGACAAATTTGGTTTACCAACGATCCAAGATGTTTTGGCGGAGCTTGAAAAACCAGGTCGTGATCCACGTCCAGAGTTCCGTACAGCGAAGTTCCGTGATGACATTACTGAGGTTTCACAACTGACTGAAGGCTTAGAGCTTGAAGGTGTAGTGACCAATGTAACGAACTTTGGTGCATTTGTTGATGTTGGTGTTCATCAAGATGGTTTAGTTCATATTTCAGAACTAGCGAATGAATTTATTTCTGATCCACATAAGTTTGTGAAACCAGGGCAAATTGTTCAAGTGCGTGTGTTACAAGTTGATGTGGAACGTAATCGTGTTAATTTATCGATGCGCCCTGCAGGATCTGAAGCACCTGCGAAGGCACCGCGCCAGCCACGTCGTGAAACTCATGGCCAGCAAGAGCAACGTGGTGAGCGTAAACCACACGCGAAGCGTCCTCAGCAAGCACGTCCACAGGGTGATCGCCCACAACATGCGAAAAAACCTCAGCAGCAGAAACCACAAGAACAGAAGATTGGTGGTTTAGGTGCATTATTATTACAAGCAGGGGTTAAAGGTTCGAAGTAATCTTTAATCAGGTAAAAAACCTCCCATATGGGAGGTTTTTTTATGCTTATGTTTTTAAATAAATGAAGAACATCAAGGTGATTTATTTTAAATGTAAACTTTAAGATGGTATAAAACAACAAGAAAAACTTAATAATCAATTCACTTCAAAATTATTTTTAACTTTATAAGTCATATAATTAAGAGAAATTAAACATGAGTATATCTCAAAATAACGAGCTGAAACCTCGATTTTATAATCGTGATTTGCTCTCAGGTCTGGTTGTTTTCCTTGTTGCACTTCCGCTTTGTTTGGGCATAGCTCATGCATCAGGTGCACCACTCATTTCAGGCATTATTGCTGGCGTGATTGGTGGAATCGTTGTTGGTTTTTTTAGTGGCTCACATATCAGTGTATCTGGTCCCGCTGCAGGCTTAGTGGCGATTGTATTGACCCAAATTGAATTACTACAAGGTAATTATCAAGCCTTTTTGTTCACATTGTTTTTAGCTGGAATTTTACAAATATTATTTGGTATTTTTAGGTTAGGTGTTTTCTCAAATTTCGTACCCACCAATGTGATTTTGGGATTGCTTGCCGCGATTGGTCTGTTACTGATTATCAGTCAATTACCTAAATTGATTGGTTTGGATGTCAAAGGCTTTGTTTTGATTGATCAATGGTCAATTCAATCTGTACTGAGTCATATTGATATTGGCTCAGGATTAATTGGTCTAAGTTGTATTGCGTTAATCCTACTGTGGGATAGTAGTAAATTAAAAAAACTGCCGCTGCCTTCAGCCTTGATTGCGGTGATATTTGCTGGACTTCTTAACTTTATCATGTTGAAAATCGGCTCTCCATATGCAGTAAACCCTCAACAATTGATTAATCTTCCGAATATCTTTTCTGGTTCAGAAACGATTTTCCAGTTTCCAGATTTTTCGTATTGGAATAATAGTTTAATTTATACGGGTGCAATTACATTAGCGGTGGTAGCTTCTCTTGAAACACTATTGAATTTAGAAGCTGCCGATAAGATGGATCCACAAAAGCGCTCATCACCACCGAATCGTGAATTATTTGCACAGGGTGTTGGAAACTCTATGTCAGGATTGATCGGTGGTATGCCGATTACCTCAGTCATTGTTCGTAGTTCAGTGAATGCAACCAGTGGAGCTAAAACCAAATTTTCTGCAATCTTTCATGGTTTTTTACTGATTGTTGCAGTGGTGGCGCTCACCCCATTAATCAATGCGATACCGCTATCTTCATTAGCAGCAATCTTAATCTTGACTGGATTTAAATTGGCAACACCAAGCCTATTTAAACGGATTTATGCGCAAGGTTGGAAACAATTTTTACCTTTTATTGTCACGGTAGTTGCAATCATTGCAACTGATTTACTGAAAGGCATCATGATTGGTCTAGTGATCAGTTTATTGATTATCTTACAGAGTCATTTACACCGTGGTGTACGTGTGATCCATGAAAAACACTTGCATGGTTCACTTACCCGTATTGAATTAGCACCGAATTTAAGTTTTTTAAATCGTGCCGCACTCGTCACCGCTTTAGAAAAAGTTAAACCGCATGAAAATGTGCTAATCGATGCATCCAATACCTATTATATTGATCCAGATATCTATCAAATTATTAAGGACTTTCAAAGTGAAGTGGCGGTAAAGCAGGGGATAAAAGTTAATTTACAAGGTTTTAAAGCACATTATCCTGAAATAAAAGAGGACGAGCTCGATCTTGATGTGAGTACGCAAGAACTCCAAAAACAGCTCAGTCCTGATCAAGTTTTACAGATGCTAAAAGACGGGAACTTGCGTTTTATTAATCATCAGCGTTTACACCATAATATTGCTCGCCAAATTCAAGTTACGTCAAATGCAGGGCAACATCCTATTGCTGCAGTGTTGGGTTGTATGGATTCTAGAGCACCGACAGAGCGCATTTTTGATGTAGGAATCGGTGATTTATTCAGTTTGCGTATTGCTGGAAATATTGCTGGTCAAAAAGTCGTGGGCTCTTTAGAGTTTGCATGTAAAACCAAAGGTTCAAAACTGATCGTGGTATTGGGGCATACGGACTGTGGTGCGGTAGGATCTGCTTGTCATTTATTTGAGCAAAAAGTGGATTTGAGTCAACTAAAAGATACACCGAACGTTCAGCATTTTTTGAAGCCGATTATGCAGGCGGCGGAAACAGTCAAAAATGATATGAGTAATTATCAACTTACAACCAATTTTATTGATGCCGTAACTGTGTTAAATGTGCGAAATAATATTAATTATATTATTAAAAATAGTGACACGTTAAGAGACATGATTGAGCGTAAAGAGATTGGGATTGTTGGCGCAATCTATGATGTGAAATCTGGTCAAGTCAACTTTTTATCTTAAATGATCTCATTTCATCAGTAAGTGATATTAAAAACCTCCCAAATGGGAGGTTTTTAATTTATCCATTAATCATGGGGACAATCCAGCTGGTTAAGATCAATAAAATCCCGAGATGACCTAATTTTCGTGAAATTTTTACGAATTTTGGAACGGATTGTTCGATCTTTTGTGCATAGTCTTGTAGGTTGGCAGCTTTAGTTTGGCGGCTATGCCACAAGAATACGGCAAGATCGATACAGATGAGAATAGTTCCTACATCTGCGACTACGTCTAAAACTTTAAATTCTTGAGTATAAAAACCGAGAGTAACTTGATAAATGAGGAATATCGCAAATGCGATGGCTGCACATTGCAGCACTAAAGCTAAACCACGCATAAGTACAAAGCATAAAATCAATAAGATGTAAGGTTTATAACATAACTCTGCCACCTAACGAATGATCTCAAAATTTTTTTACGCCTAGATTTGAACCCAATCATGATTAGCACTAAATAAGATTCGGTAAGATCAAGCTGAATGCAATAGTGCCTAAACCTATTTTTGACAAATGATATGCATAAGACTTTGGTGCTTTGGCATGATTCATCTGCTGTTGATCCAATTCAGTTTTATTTTGAGCATCGGCTGGTTTTATGTTGAATCCCAGCTCAAGCAAAATTAAAAATAAACCTAGCTGTAATAAGGTGTCGAATGAGTAATGTTGCTGAATAATCATGCTCATGATTTGAGTAAAAATCAAAACAGCAACTGCTAGAAAAAATAATCTAAAAAAATAAATTTGAGCCATGACAAACTCCTATTTTATGTTTTGATCATGGCATTTAATTCTTAAAGAATAATTAAAATCACACAGTGAAAATGTAACAAGATCATCTCACAAAGTACTTAAATTAACTTGTTCGATCACCAATATTCGCCAGGAAATAGTCGGGCATATGCACGCTGTACAATGTTTAATTTTTCTTGGCGACCGACAGAAGCAGTAGAGCTTGGAAATAAATTAAATCCAATCGACATCAATTTATTATTAATATCAGGTGCAATTGCATAAGTAATTGATGCAAGTTTTCCAAGACCAGTCGTTACCTTTTTTGGACGGTTCACAATAGCACCAGCGATTAAATCTGCAGCTTGAATCGGTGAAAGTGCTGGCACGTATTTATATATTTTAGTTGGAGCGATCATCGGCGTTCTGACCAAAGGCATGTAGACCGAGGTGATAGCGATATTATGCGCATGGACTTCAGCTGATAGGCAACGGCTAAATGCATCCAATGCAGCTTTTGAAGCGACATATGCAGAGAAGCGTGTAGCATTGGCTAATACACCAATTGAACTGATATTAATAATATGTCCACGTTCACGGTCTATCATATGTGGAAGGATATTTAAAATGAGGCGAACAGCACCAAAATAGTTGAGTTGCATCGTGCGTTCAAAATCGTGAAAACGGTCGATGGACTCATGGACTGCACGGCGAATCGAACGACCTGCATTATTAATTAAAATATCAATATGTGTGACGCTATTCAAGATTTGTTGCGTTACAGCATCGATTGAACTCATATCATTCAAATCACAAGGAAAAATGTCAGCTTTTCCCCCTTTTTGCTCAATCTCATATTTTACTTGTTGTAAAGTTTCCTCAGTTCGTGCCACCAATAATACATGCGCACCTGCCGCAGCCAATTGATGTGCAACAGTTAAACCGATACCACTGGACGCGCCTGTAATCAGAATATTTTTTCCATGGACACGTTTTTTAAAACGCTGTTCTAATTTTTTATTCACTTCATTCTCCCTGTAAATGCAATGAATTGTGGAACACGTATTTTTAAACGTGTCATACAAATCAGCATAGTGGAAAAATGAAAATCAACCATGGCATAAGTTTATGAATTTATTGTAAAAATTAGAGTAAATGCTCTAATTTTTTATTGTGGTAATACGAATAAAATAATTGAAAAAGACGATATGGTAAATGAGGATAAAGCCCCAGTCATGAGGCTTTATTTCTAATGTATTACCAAGATTAAACTTGAGCGAGCGCTTGTTCTAGGTCGGCGATTAAATCGTCAGCATGTTCGATTCCAATAGATAAGCGAACCATATCCGTAGAAACGCCAGCAGCTTTTAACTCTTCTTCATTCAGTTGGCGATGCGTTGTAGTTGCTGGGTGACATGCTAAGCTTTTTGCATCACCGATATTCACCAATCGTGTGAATAATTGTAGGGCATCAATAAAGCGAGTTCCGCCTGCTAAGCCATCCTGTACTCCAAATGAAAGAATTGCTGAAGGTTTGCCCTTAACGTATTTCTGAGCTAAAGCATGTTGCGGGTGATCAGGTAGTCCTGCGTAATTTACCCATTTTACTTTTGGATGAGCTTGTAAATATTGAGCAACTTTTAAAGCATTTTCAGTATGACGTTCCATACGTAAACTTAATGTTTCTAAACCTTGCAGGATTAAGAAAACATTTTGTGGGCTAATCGCTGCACCTGTGTTGCGTAATGGCACGACACGAGCACGTGCAATATAAGCTGCTTCACCAAGTGCTTCGACATAGTTCACGCCGTGATAGCTTGGATCGGGCGTATTTAATGCTTTAAAACGATCTGGATATTTACCCCAAGGGAATTTACCGCTGTCAACAATGATACCGCCGATTGAATTACCATGTCCGCCGATGTACTTGGTTAGAGAGTGAACAACAATATCTGCACCAAATTCAAAAGATTTTTGAAGCACTGGTGTAGCAACTGTATTGTCCACAATCACAGGAATGCCAAGTTCATGTGCAATCTTGGAAATCGCTTCTAAATCA
Organism: Acinetobacter sp. 24-47-47; assembly: GCF_057737035.1. Taxonomy (NCBI): domain Bacteria; kingdom Pseudomonadati; phylum Pseudomonadota; class Gammaproteobacteria; order Moraxellales; family Moraxellaceae; genus Acinetobacter; species Acinetobacter sp. 24-47-47. Next base: position 255,457 of record NZ_CM173216.1, read on the forward strand.
ATAATATTGCCGAGTGGATTACCAATAGACTCAACGAAGACTAATTTAGTTTTTTCATCAACAAGTGCTCGCAAACTTTCTGGATTTTGATAATCGAAGAAGCGCACTTCGATCCCTTGTTTTGGTAGCGTATGTGCAAATAAATTATATGTACCACCATAAAGTGTAGATACAGAAGCGATATTGTCCCCAGCTTCAGCAATGGTTTGAATGGCATAGGTAATGGCTGCCATACCTGATGCAAGTGCTAATGCGCCGATCCCACCTTCGAGTGCTGCAATACGTTGTTCAAGCACAGCAGTCGTTGGGTTCATAATCCGTGTATAAATATTCCCAGAGACCTTTAAATCGAATAGGTCTGCGCCATGTTGCGTATTATCAAATGAGTAAGACGTCGTTTGATAAATGGGTACCGCAACTGCTTTAGTCGTTGGTTCAGGTGAGTATCCAGCATGGATGGCGAGGGTTTCGTCCTTATATGTCATTTTGAGATCTTCTTGTGGTTTAAAAATTGTTCAATGAGAATATAGCACCCTAATCATATTATAAAATTTATAAAATATTGAAAAAGTTATCTAAAATTCTCATATGTTGCTCATTTAAAAGCCATATTCTTGTGCACTTTGAATGGTAAGTTTGATGAAAAAATAAACTTGTAACATTCCTTGCAAGTTCGGGCGTATGGCTTATGTTTTTATCGTATTCATCGTATAATGCTCCCTAATTATTTGTCCGCGATTTGTATTTACAGCGGATTTTGTTTTTTTTATAGAGGAGTCCTACGTGGCCCAATATATTTACACGATGAACCGTGTCTCTAAGATGGTTCCGCCTAAGCGCGAAATCCTTAAAGACATCTCTTTATCATTTTTCCCAGGCGCTAAAATTGGTGTTCTTGGTTTAAACGGTGCAGGTAAATCTACCTTGCTTCGTATTATGGCTGGCGTAGATAAAGATTTCTCTGGTGAAGCTCGTGCACAACCAGGTATCAAGATCGGCTACCTTGAGCAAGAGCCGCCATTAGATGAAACAAAAGACGTGCGTGGCAACGTTGAAGATGGCGTTCGTGAAGCACTTGATGCATTAGCTCGTCTTGATGAAGTTTTCGCTGAATATGCAGCTGAAGATGCCGACTTTGATGCACTTGCAAAAGAGCAAGAAAAGCTTGAAGCAATTATTCAAACTTGGGATGCGCATAACTTAAATAACCAGCTTGAACAAGCAGCGGCAGCGTTAAACTTGCCAGCTTGGGATGCTGATGTTACTAAATTGTCAGGTGGTGAGCGCCGTCGTGTGGCACTTTGCCGTTTGCTCTTGTCTAAACCAGACATGTTGCTTCTTGACGAACCGACGAACCATTTGGATGCATCATCTGTTTCATGGTTGGAACGTTTCTTAAAAGACTTCCCTGGTACAATCGTTGCGATTACGCATGACCGTTATTTCTTGGATAACGTTGCTGAGTGGATTCTTGAGCTTGACCGTGGTATGGGTATCCCTTATCAAGGTAATTATTCTTCTTGGTTAGAGCAGAAAAATGCCCGCTTAGAGCAAGAACAGAAGCAAGAAGAATCTTTTGCTAAAGCATTGAAAAAAGAACTTGAATGGGTTCGTTCTAATGCAAAAGGTCAGCAAAAGAAAAATAAAGCACGTATGGAACGCTTTGAAGAGCTTAACTCTCGTGAATTCCAACAACGTAACGAAACGTCTGAAATCTACATTCCACCTGGTCCACGTCTAGGGAACAAGGTTGTGGAAGTTGAAGGTATCAGCAAATCGTTTGGTGATCGTACACTTTACAAAGATTTATCTTTTGTTGTTCCACCTTGTGCGATCGTGGGTATCGTGGGTGAGAACGGTGCGGGTAAAACCACACTATTCCGTATGATGACAGGTGAATTACAACCTGATACAGGTACGGTAACGCTAGGTGAGTCAGTTAAAGTGGCTTACGTGGGTCAGATTCGTGACACCTTAGATAACAATAAAACGGTTTGGGAAGAAGTTTCTGGCGGTTTAGATATCTTACGTATTGGTGAATATGAAATCGCATCACGTGCATATATTGGTCGTTTTAACTTTAAAGGCCAAGATCAGCAGAAGCGTGTAGGTCAATTGTCAGGTGGTGAGCGTAACCGTTTACAACTTGCGAAAATTCTACAAATGGGCGCAAACGTTATCCTTCTCGATGAACCATCGAACGACTTGGATATCGAAACTTTACGTGCGCTTGAGGATGCAATTTTAGTATTCCCAGGTACTGTAATGGTCATCTCGCATGACCGTTGGTTCCTAGACCGTATTGCAACGCACATCTTGTCATTCGAAGGTGAAACACCAGAATTCTTCACAGGAAACTATGCTGAGTTCGAAGAATACCGTCGTAAACGCGATGGCGATGATCTAGTGGCTAAGCGCCAAAAATATCGCAAAATTGGTGGTTAATTCCATCTAATAAAAAAACCAGCCTTCAGGCTGGTTTTTTTATGAATTAATTTTATGAAAATGCTAAAAGACTATAAGCTTGAAGTAGAGTTCTTTTTGCATTTTCATTTCCAGCATTCGCTGATTGGTTCAGCCATTTTTCAGCAATTTGATAATTTCGATCCAAACCTAGTTCACCATTTAAGTAACTCAGACCTAATTGATATTGTGCTTCAGCATTCCCACGTAATGCATCACGTAGGTATAACCACATTTGATTTCGAGGGTTTAAGGATGTGGATGGCTCGAGATTGGATAAATTAGCCGTTCGAGTACGTTTTAGATCAAAGAATAGTGATTGAAATAGTTTTATTATCATTATGGTTCTCCTTGCTTATCCATGCAAAAATGAGATCTATTTCATTAAATTATGCTCTTTTGAAGGTTTTGTCTACTACTCATATATAAAATTTAAATTTATTTAATTTTAAGTCCTAAAAGCTCAAATGAGCTTTTAGGACTGATGAAAATAAACAATTAATTTTCCCATTCGTGATTACATTCACGACATTTCCATTTCTTTTGAGATTGCATGAAGGCTTGCATCGAAATTTTGAAATCTGGTAAATCTTTCCAGAACATCACACCTGCAATCACTGCAATTAAAAATACGATCACAGTTGCAATTTGAAGTGTCTCGCCAGCACCATTGCTAAAAATCATCAGTACAACGCTAATAATGACCAATAATAGGAGTAAAAATAGAGTGGGTACGAGGATAATTAAGCTTTTAGGAACATTTGGTCGTACAGCAGGTGCATTTGCACTTGCTAAAGGAAGAATTTTACGACTTTGACATTTAGGGCATTGGTACTGCATGAGTGCTCCGTATTTCTTTTGCTTAATTCTATAACATCGAAACTAAAATCAAAAATGTATAGATGAAAAAAAACCACTGATCGAGGTCAGTGGTTTTTTAGAATTTGGCGTCCCTACGGGGATTCGAACCCCGGTTACCGCCGTGAAAGGGCGATGTCCTAGGCCTCTAGACGATAGGGACTTATGAGGCAACACAGTCAATGCTATAAAAGCAATCTAGGTATCAAGCTAAGTGCTCAATCTGTGTGAGCGCTATATTAGGGATATAACACTCATGCGTCAATAAAAAAATTAATTAAGCTTCATCAACTGCGTCATTTTTCGGCAATTTTAAGCTTTCATTCAATTTTTCCCACACTTTAAGCTCTTTTTTACTTGGACCGCCAACGATTTCGAGTGCATGACGCAAGCGAGCAAAAGTCAAGTCAGGACCAATGGTCACCATGGTTTGCATCACTGGCGTTGAAGCAGTAGAACCCGCAATGGCAATAAAGAACGCAGGCATAAAGTCACGTAATTTAATTTCCATTTGTGCAGCTAAATCCATTAGCGTTTGGCTAACAGTGTCATTATTCCAAGTAAATAAGCTTTCTAAGCGCCAAATTGCAAATTGTAGGCTTTGACGAACTTGCTCTTCAGATAACTTTTTACTTTCGAATTGTGCTTTAGACAGTGTAGGGAAGTGATTAAAATAATGTGCTGACCAATTCACAGCTTCAGACAATAGGTTAATACGTGGTTGGATTGCAGCCGCAATTTCTTCTAACTTGGCACGATCTGCCTTCCACGCCAATAAAGTGTCTAAAAGCTCAGCAGGGCTAAGTGCTTTGATCCATTGACCGTTTAACCAATTGAGTTTTTCTACATCGAAAATTGGACCCCCAAGCGATACACGTTGGATGTCAAAATTCTCGATCATCTCAGCCAAATTGAACTTTTCGCGTTCATCTGGCATTGACCAACCCATACGACCCAAATAGTTTAATAATGCTTCTGGTAATACACCGATATCTTTGTAGTAATTGATTGAAGTTGGGTTTTTACGTTTAGATAGTTTTGACTTATCAGGGTTACGTAAAAGTGGCATGTGGCAAAGCACTGGCATTTCCCAACCAAAATATTGATAAAGCAATTGGTGTTTAGGAGCAGATGGAATCCATTCTTCACCACGAATCACGTGAGTGATTTCCATTAAATGGTCATCAACAACGTTTGCTAAGTGGTAAGTTGGTAGGCCATCGGTTTTCAGCAGAATTTGCATATCAACTTGTGCCCATGGGATTTCTACTTCACCACGCAGTAAGTCATTAAATTTACAAATCCCTTCTTCAGGTACTTTCATGCGAATAACATGCGGTTCGCCAGCCGCTAAACGTCTTTCAACTTCTTCTGGCGTATGTTTTAGACCACGACCATCATAACGAGGAGATTCACCACGTGCTTGTTGTTCTGCACGCATTTGATCTAATTCTTCAGCAGTGGCAAAACAATAGAATGCATGACCTTTTTCAACCAGTTCTAACGCATATTTTTTATAAATATCCATACGTTCAGATTGACGATATGGCGCATGAGGGCCACCCACATCTGGACCTTCTGACCAATTTAAACCTAACCAGCGCAATGAATCGAGAATCATTTTTTCTGATTCAGGTGTTGAACGGAGTTGGTCTGTATCTTCAATACGTAAGATAAATTCACCGCCATGCTGTTGAGCAAAGCATAGGTTAAATAATGCGATATAAGCAGTACCTACATGGGGGAAACCTGTAGGAGATGGTGCAATACGAGTACGAACTGTCATAGCCAGAAAAAGTTATCAAATAAAAATTGGTTTTATTATAGCAAAAAGCCCAGTGGCTTAATGATTAATTCATTAAATCGGACTGGGCTAAATTTGGCTCAATTGGGGAGATTGAGAAAAATGGTGCTTAAGATGTGTGCTGAGGAAATAAACTTTGTAAAAAACGCGAAAACTGTTGGTGTTGCGATGCTAGAAAGTTTTGCGTTGGAGCATTCTTAATAGAGGTGATCACTTTAATCTGATCCATCTCTGAAGAAGGTTTGTTCTCAGCACGTTCACGCTTTTGTTGAGTCAATGCGCGTTCGATAGGTGTTAAAGACTTTTCAGCAACACTAGAGTTTTGTAGTGATTTAGCAGGATTTTGTAACGCTGCTGCATGTGTCTGGCTCATACCAAAAACACATAAAGTTAAGCTTAACGCTTGTAAATAGCACAAATTCATTTCAATTTTCCCCTATTTTGAATTTATTGTAAGAGTAATTAGGTTTACATTTTAAACATAAAATTCACAAAAGTACAAATGCATCACACTTTCTTACAATTTGTTATTCAACAATCCTTAAGTTACTCAACCTGTAGCTGAAATAAATTTTGCCTCTTTTTATCAATAAAATATGGAGATTTGGTGAAGATATGATGTTATGCGGTAAATTTTAAAGAGAGTATAAGTGATAAAAATGCAATTTATATGAAGAAAATGTATATAAAATTTAGATATTTACAATGATTTAATTCGTCTATTGAATACATTGTGACTGAAGTAAATAAAAAATATAGTGCAATCATAAATGTAATAAAAAAGAGATTTTAATGAATAAGCACTTTTTCAATAAATTATTGGGCCCAATGAGTATTGGGGCATTGTTGTTCAGTATGACTGCACAGGCGAATACATCATTTTTAAATGTTTCTTATGATCCTACTCGCGAATTTTATCAAGAATATAACCAAAGTTTCGGTGAGTTTTGGAAAAAACGTACTGGTCAAGACGTGCAATTTAAGCAATCTCATGGTGGATCTGGGAAACAAGCACGTGCTGTAGCAACAGGATTACAAGCAGATGTTGTGACCTTGGCACTTGCAAATGATATTGAAGAAATTGTAAAAGCAGGTTATATCAATAAAAATTGGCAAAAAGAATTTCCCAATAATTCAGCACCCTATACATCTACCATTGTTTTTTTAGTAAAAAAGGGCAATCCAAAAAATATCAAAGACTGGAATGATTTAGTCAAACCAGGTGTTGAGATCATTACCCCGAACCCAAAAACAGGTGGTGCGCCACGATGGATTTATTTATCTGCATGGGGCTATGCACTTAAACAGCCTGCCGGAAATGATGCCAAAGCTCGTGAGTTAGTCAAACGATTATACAAAAATGTCAAAGTGTTAGATTCAGGAGCCCGTGGATCACTCACGACTTTTGCTGAACGTGGAATTGGTGATGTTTTACTGTCTTGGGAAAATGAAGCGCTCTTAGCGACGCAAGGTTTGGGGCAAGATAAATTTGAAATTATTTATCCATCCATTTCAATTCTAGCTGAGCCTTCTGTTGCCATCGTAGATAAAACCGTAGATAGAAATGGGAATCGTAATCTCGCAAAAGGATATCTTAACTATCTGTATTCACCTTTGGGGCAGGAATTAGCTGCTAAACATAATTTTCGACCACGTAATGAAAAAATCGCAGCTAAATACAGTACTAAATTTCCAAAGATACAATTATTTACCATCGATAAAGTATTTGGTGGTTGGGCGAAAGCGCAGCAAACGCACTTTGTAAATGGCGCTATTTACGACCAAATTTCAGCAGAAAAATAATCTATTTTTAGAACTTATGTGAATGGATCGCGATATGCTATCCATTTTTAATTATAAGAAATCCATAAAATACTATATATTTGAATATAGACTGTATTTAAGATGATTTATGAATTAATTCATAATCTTGAAAGAAAAATGGTAGCAATATAACGTAAATCACATGTCCAAATTAAATTGATGAATATGATTTTATTTCATATATTTAGATTAATTATGTATATCTAGATTTTTTGACTATGAAAACTCAATTTAAAGCCTTGCTTACAGCGGGCTTACTCGCAACAGGTTTATCGTTCAGCGTATCTTCTCAAGCAGCACAACGTGATTTCCTGAATGTATCTTATGATGCGACTCGTGAATTTTATGATGAGTTTAATCAGTCATTTGGTCAATATTGGCAGTCAAGAACTGGAGTGAAAGTCAACTTTAAACAATCTCATGGTGGCTCAGGTAAACAAGCACGCTCTGTGGTTGATGGCTTGAAAGGCGACGTTGTCACTTTGGCTTTGGCAAATGATATTGAAGAGATCGTGAAATCGGGTCAAATCAATAAAGGATGGCAAAAAGAGTTCCCTTATAACTCTGCACCTTATACATCAACCATTGTTTTTATGGTGCGTAAAGGTAACCCTAAAAAAATTCAGGATTGGCAAGATCTTGTTAAGCCGGGTGTAGAAATCATCACACCAAACCCTAAAACAGGTGGACTACCACGCTGGGTATATTTATCAGCTTGGGGTTATGCACTCAAACAACCAGGTGGTAATGAAGCGAAAGCAAAAGACTTTGTTGGCAAGATGTACCATAACGTCAAAGTGATGGACTCTGCGGCGCGCGCTTCTATGACGACATTTGCTGAGCGTAAAATTGGCGATGTGTTGCTCACTTGGGAAAATGAAGCACTGGTCACTCAAAAAGCCTTGGGCAAAGATCAGTTTGATATTGTTTATCCATCTATTTCTATTTTGACAGAGCCTTCTGTTGCCATCGTTGATCGTACTGTAGATAAAAATGGCAATAAATGGTTGGCAACTGGCTATATCAACTATTTATATTCACCATTAGGTCAGGAGATGGCTGCTAAGCATTTCTATCGTCCGCGTAATGCTGAAGTGTTAGCAAAATACTCAAAACAATTTCCTAAGTTAAAAACATTCACCATTGATGAGGTTTTCGGTGGTTGGGCAAAAGCACAACAAGCACATTTTGTGAATGGTGCGATTTTTGATCAGATTTATAACAGTCGTCGTTAATATACTGAAGTAATTGAAAATTAATAAAAAAGCCTCCAAGTGAGGCTTTTTTATTTGAACATTCCAGTGAATGAAACGGTTTTGCCTATAGAAAGTAAAATTTACCTACAAAAAGTCGTTTGGAGCTTTATTAAAACAAGGTAATAATGTGCAGTTAAATTTTTAGATGTTCTGAAACGTTATTATGTCGCATATTTCTGTATTACTTCATGAAACTGTAGATGCCCTATTGGGTGGGCGTAATACAGGGATTTATGTAGATGGCACCTTTGGTCGAGGAGGTCATACTCGACTTCTCTTGTCCAAATTAGATGAACATTCTCGTGTCTATGCATTTGATAAAGATCCGCAGGCTTTGGCTGTGGCTGCTCAGTTAGAACAAGAAGATCCAAGATTTACCATTATTCATGCAAGTTTTGCAGATATTAAAACAGCCTTAAATCAACGCGGTGTTGAAACTGTCGATGGTGTTATGGCAGATTTAGGTGTGTCATCACCACAACTTGATCAGGCCGAACGTGGTTTCAGCTTTATGAAAGACGGTCCACTGGATATGCGAATGGACAACTCTCAAGGCTTAACTGCAGCGCAATGGTTGGTTGAAGTTGATGAAGAGCATTTAGCGAATATTATTTTTCAGTATGGTGAAGAACGATATAGCCGCCGCATTGCGAAAGCGATTAAAGCAGCAGGTTATATTGAGACTACAGGTCAATTGGCTGAAATTGTAAAAGTTGCCCATCCGAAATGGGAAAAAAATAAGCATGCTGCGACACGTACATTCCAAGCAATTCGAATTGAAATCAATAAAGAATTAGAAGATGTGCATGCTTTTTTACCTGAAGCACTGGATATGCTTCATAATGGAGGTCGATTAGCGGTCATCAGTTTCCATTCCTTAGAAGATCGAATTATTAAACAATTTATTCAAAAAGAGTCGACTTTAGCTGAGGATGATGGTTGGGGCTTACCTCAGAAACCTAAAGAAACTCGTCGTTTGAAAAAAATTGATCGCGTACGTGCAAGTGAAGAAGAAGTGAAACAAAATCCGCGTTCTAGAAGTGCTTGGTTGCGAGTTGCAGAGCGAATAAATTTTAAAGGCGAATAATGAAAAAGGAAAAAGACGTAGAACAACAGGAACTGGTAGCAACGACCTTGGTGCGTAAAAAAATACTGATCTATAGCGTTTTAACCGCTATGGTCATGGTGAGCGCATTTATGGTGGTCTATCAGGTCTATTCTTATCGTCAAGATTTTCGTGAATTCAATACGCATATGCGTGAGCTTGAAGACATTAATGCTGAATGGGGTCGTCTACTTATTGAGCAACAGACATTTGGAGCGACTGCACAGATTGGGACACGTGCAGTGACACAATTACGTATGTATTCACCACCAACATCACAGACTGTGGTGATTTCACTTCCTGCTGAAACCGCGAAAAATCAATAGGCACGCTGAATGGTTGATAAAAGCAAAACAAAACAAACACGTAAAAAACAGCAGCCAATTACACAGAAAAGAACCGTTGCTGTAGATATGTGGCGTTTCTATTTAATGTGGGGCTTAGTCCTGACATTTTTTGTGGTATTGGTTGCACGTGCCTTTTATGTTCAAATTGTGAATAAAGACTTTTTGCAAAATAAAGCTAACGCAAAAATTTTACGTACTGAAAAATTAAGTGCGATGCGAGGGGTTATTAGCGACCGTAATGGCGTTCCCTTGGCAATTAGTACACCAATTATGAAGGTGGTGATTGATCCTCAACATTATTTTGAAACTAAAGCAACTTTTGATGAAATTACTGAAGAGTTAAAAAAGAATCCAACCAGTCGAAAATTAAAAAATCAGTTACCACAGGAAAACCTGAATTTAGATGAGCTAGCAGATGCAGTTGGGCTGGATCGAGCTGACCTCAAAAAGCGTGTTCAAGATCGAGCTCGTTCACGTTATTTAGTATTGAAAAAAGAAGTACCACCTGCTCAAGCGGCTCTGTTAGCACAACGCAATTTTGCTGGCGTATATTCTGAAAAATCATATAAACGTTATTACCCACAACCACAACCCAACTCTCAAATCATTGGTTTAACCAATACCGAGGGAACAGGGATTGAAGGTTTGGAGATGCAGCTGAATAAGCGGCTTGCAGGGGTCAATGGCGAACAGAAAATTGTACGTGATAAGCATGGTAACCGTGTTCAAGTTCCAGAAGTTATTAAAGAAGTTGAAGCTGGGGAAAATATTACACTGAGTATTGACTCTCGACTGCAATACATTATGTATCGAGAGCTTACCGCGGTAGGTGTAGCAAATAATGCACGTTCTGCTACAGCAATTGCGGTCGATGTCAAAACCGGTGAAATTCTAGCGATGACCAGTTGGCCGTCGTATAACCCGAATGATAAAAAAAGTTTATCCAATAAAGATGCAATGCGAAATCGCGGTGCAGTTGACTCGTTTGAACCAGGTTCGACGATGAAACCATTAACGGTGGCGATGGCGCTTGAAAGTGGTAAGTACACTGCAAACTCAGTCGTTAATACCACGCCAGGGTCGATGCGTGTCGGTAATCATACAATTCGTGATACGCATAATTATGGAGCGCTTACTTTAGGTGGCATTATTCAAAAATCCTCCAACGTGGGTGTAGCGAAAATTGCCTTATCTTTGCCTTATCCGACTTTACCAACGTTCTATAAGCGTCTTGGTTTTGGACAGCGTTCGGCTGTCAAATTCCCTGGTGAAAGCCCAGGTCTGATCTTACCGCCAAGTAAATGGAATATTTCAGAAGTTGCAACCATGTCGTATGGATATGGTCTTAATGCCACGGTACTACAATTGGCAGATGCTTATGCCATGCTGGCAAACAAAGGGAAGAAAGTTCCTTTAAGTTTGTACAAGCTGGATGAAGCTCCTCAAGGTGAACAAATGATTGATCCTAAAATTGCGGATCAAGTCTTGTTAATGATGGAGACAGCAACATTACCAGGCGGTACAGCGACTCGTGCTCAAATACCAGGTTATCGCGTTGCAGGTAAAACGGGTACAGCACACAAATTACGTGCTGACCGTAAAGGTTATTCGACCAATGAATATCGAGCTTTATTTGCAGGTGTTGCACCTGTAAGTGATCCACGTTTGGCGATGGTCGTCGTGGTCGAAAATCCAAAAGGCACATATTACGGTGGTACTGTCTCAGCACCTGTTTTCGCAAAAGTAATGCAGGAGTCGCTGAGACTGTTAAACGTACCATTGGATAAACCCTTAGATACTCCAAAATCCATTCCATAGGTGATGAATGTCGATTACATTTCAACAAATCTACGCTGTAGATCATCCAGCAGAATGGATGCAACAAGCATTTAATGGCTTCCAATTAGATAGTCGTAAAGTTGAAGCGGGACAAGTGTTTATTGCTTTGACCAGTCTTTCTCAACCTGAAAAAACTGCAGAATATGCACAGAAGGCACTGGATCTTGGTGCTTTGGCTATTATTTCAGAACAAGATTTAGGTTTAACGCCAAGTTTGATCGTTCCGAATGTGCGTATGCTCATGGGACAATGGCAGAAAGATTATTTGCAACAGACACAGCCAGTAAATCCACTTCGAGTATTGGCTGTCACGGGAACCAATGGTAAAACGACCATTTCAAGGCTTGTTGCAGAGCTATTGGTGTTAAGCAAACACCCATGCGCGGTGATGGGGACGACAGGGAATGGGATTTTACCTCACATTGAAGCATCTACACATACCACGTTAGATGCGTTGCATATGCAAAATCAATTGCATACTTATGCTCAGCAGGGGGCTAAGTTTGCTGCTATTGAAGCCAGCTCCCATGGTCTTGAACAGGGGCGTCTCAATGGAACGCCAATTGAAGTTGCTGCTTACAGTAATTTAAGTCGAGATCATTTGGATTATCACAAGACTTTAGAGGCCTATGCTGAGGCAAAATCACGCTTATTTCAGTTTGAGAGTCTTAAAGTTGCAATTATCAATATCGATGATGCTTACGCAAATATCATGCTCAAAGCGGCGGAGCAAAATCCAGCAAAACCTAAAATTTTAACTTACTCCACTACTCAACCCGCGGATTACCGTGTTGAAGAGATTCAATATAGTTTAGACGGTGTTCATTTTAAATTGGTGACCAAGTCCCAAAGCTATTTAGTGCAGAGTCCGTTATTGGGTCATTTTAATATTGAAAATGTGGTTGCGAGCTTAATCTCTGTTGAACAGGCGGGTTTAGATTTATCTCAGTTAGTCGCTTTAGTTCCTCAGTTAAAAGGCGCGCCAGGGCGTATGCAAGTGTTGCGTGATCGAGATCGTTTGTTTGTCGTGGATTATGCCCACACTCCTGATGCATTAATTCAGGTTCTTCAAACATTAAAACGTCATATTTCACAGCAATTATGGGCTGTGTTTGGGTGTGGTGGTGATCGTGATCGCGGTAAACGACCATTAATGACACAGGCTGCTTTAGATTATGCAGATGTTGTATTGCTCACCTCAGATAATCCACGTACTGAAAACCCAGAACAAATTTTTGCTGACATGAAGGCTGGAATTGAATTTTTGAACAGAGAGGTTCATGAAATTCATGATCGTCGTGAAGCGATTAAGTTTGTAGTGAAAACAGCAAAAGCAGGTGACATTGTTGTGATTGCAGGCAAAGGCCACGAAAATTATCAAGAGATTGATGGTGTCCGTCATTGGTTTGATGATGTGGTAGAAGTCCAAGCAGCCATTAAGGGTCAGCATGCGATTGAGCCAGCATCTTATCCAGCAGACTAAGGAATCATTATGCACACATCTACTACAAGTACTGCGACACTTGTCCCATGGACTTTGTCTGATCTAGTTGCTGCTACTCAAGGGTATTGGTTGAATGATAAAAAACCGACTGGAGAAGTAAAGCGTATTTTGACAGACTCACGTCATGCGGAGTCGGGGGATGCTTTTTTAGCGCTGAAAGGTGAGCGTTTTGATGCGCATGACTTTGTTCAACAAGTGGCTGAAAAAGGCTGTAAGATTGCGATTGTTGAGCGACCTTTAGATATCGATATTTGTCAGTTGGTGGTAATAGATACGAGATTAGCTTTAGGTATGCTTGGTGCATTTCGTCGCGCTCAACATGCGCAATTAAAAGTTATTGCACTAACTGGTAGTAGCGGCAAAACCACCACTAAAGAAATGCTTGGAAGTATTCTTGCTCGCAAAGCACCGACATTGATCACGCGAGGTAATCTCAATAATGATCTGGGTGTGCCTATGATGCTATTAGAGCTTCGACCAGATCATGAATATGCAGTGATGGAGCTTGGAGCAAGTCATCAAGGAGAAATTGACTATACCTCGAAGCTCGTTCAACCTCATGTTGCGGGTATTATTAATATTGGTACGGCTCATCTTGGTGAGTTCGGTGGGCGTGACGGAATTTGTAAAGCTAAATCTGAAATCTATGGTCATGTTTCAGAAACTTCGATCGTGCCAGCAGCTGATGATTATATAGACCAGATCCGTCAAAGTGTAAAAACAACAAAAACCTTAAGTTTTGGAGAAGGTGGCGATGTCTATGCTTCAGATATTCAGCTGAATCCACAGAGTGCTCAATTTAAATTACATACGCCTGTAGGTGTCCAACCCGTGGATTTACCTTTTGCTGGTGAGCATAATGTTCAAAATGCTTTGGCTGCTGCTGCTTTTGCATTGTCATTAAATATCAGCTTGGATGATATTGTCACGGGTTTAGAACAAGCTGTGGGTGCAAAGGGACGTTTGAATTTTATTCAAAAAAATGATTTTTTATTTATCGATGATACATACAATGCCAATCCCACTTCGATGCGTGCAGCGGGTGAAGTGCTTGCACAGCAAGAAGGTATTCGTGTCATGGTGATTGGGGATATTGGTGAGTTAGGTCCGACTGCTGCTCAACAACATTATTTACTCGGGCGAGATTTGGTTTCGATTCGCGGACTCAACTTTGTTGTTGCTGTCGGTGAGTTTGCACCAGCAACACAGGAAGGCGCACGTAGTACTCAGTACGGGAAAAAGTTACAAGCTTTCCTCAATCAAGAGCAAGCTCTACCATTTTTAATTAGTCTAATCGAAACACATCAACCGCAAAAAATGAGTTTCTTATTCAAAGGTTCTCGTTATACCCATATGGAAACGTTGATGGCAGATTTGATGGAGAAACTCTAAATGCTGTTATGGTTATTTGAACAACTTTCCGGCTATCACAGCTCGTTCCAAGTGGTTCGTTATTTAACATTACGTGCGCTGCTCAGTGTCTTGACAGCACTCACGATAGGTCTAGTCCTTGGTCCTGTCATGATCCGTAAGTTACAAGCTTTAAAATATGGCCAAGCGGTAAGTTCTTTCGCTCCGGAAAACCATGCCAAAAAAATGGGAACACCAACCATGGGTGGTCTCCTTATTTTGCTTTCTATTGGGATTTCAACTTTACTTTGGGCAGACCTTTTAAACCCTTATGTTTGGATTGTGCTTGGCGTGATGGTGATATTTGGTGCCGTAGGTTGGGCGGATGACTGGATTAAAATCCGTTATAAAGACAATGCAGGTTTGCCAGCACGTAAGAAGTTTTTTTGGACATCTGTCGCTTCTCTAGGTGCAGGGATATCACTCTACGTAATTGCGACTCAGCAAACTAATCCTGTACACACTGCGAATATGTTGGATTTGCTGATCCCTTTCTTTAAAGATCTTACAATTCCTTTATCGGTAATCCCTTTAGGGATCGGCTTTATTATATTCACTTATTTAGTGATTAATGGTGCGTCGAATGCTGTTAACCTAACTGACGGTTTAGATGGCCTTGCAATAATGCCAATTGTATTGGTTGCGGCGGGCTTAGGAGTGTTTGCTTATTTGGCGGGTGATGTTCGTTTTGCAAATTATTTACATATTCCCTATGTGAAATACTCATCTGAACTCGTTGTTATTTGTGCTGCAATGATAGGTGCAGGTTTAGCATTCCTTTGGTATAACGCGCATCCTGCACAAGTATTTATGGGGGATATTGGTGCCTTGTCGCTTGGAGCGATGCTGGGAACTATTGCGGTGATGGTACGTCAGGAAATTGTATTTGCAATTATGGCGGGTGTATTTGTAGTCGAAGCAGTCTCTGTATTCTTACAAATCGGTTCGCTTCGTATGCGAAATAAACGTGTTTTCCTTATGGCGCCGTTACATCATCACTATGAAAAGAAAGGATGGCGTGAAACACAGGTGGTCATCCGTTTCTGGATTATCACAATTATGCTAGTAGTTTTAGGTCTAATGACCTTAAAATTGCGCTAAGCAAGAATCAAATGAGATCAAGTCGGCTTATGCCGACTTTTTTTCATCGCTAAAATTTTTTGGAGAAAATGATGAATCTGTTGATGTGTCCTGTTTGTCGCGAGGCATTGGCGCTTGAGGGGAAAACATGGCGCTGCAAGAGTAATCATAGTTACGATATTGCAAAGCAAGGTTATGTGAATTTGCATGTCGTACAGCATAAACATAGTAAAAATCCAGGGGATACCCCTGAGTCTGTTCAAGCTAGACGGTCGTTTTTATCAGCGGGATTTTATGCGCCATTACAGCAAGCTGTCGTTGCTAAAATCCGAGAAATACGTATTGAAAATCTTTTAGATATTGGTTGCGGTGAAGGATATTACACCAATGCAATGGAAGCTGAAGCGATACAAGTTGTGGGGGTGGATATTGCTAAAACTGCAGTTCAGGTAGCAGCAAAATTAAATCAAAATGTCACTTGGGTTGTGGGTACGGGGGCTGTGTTGCCTGTTTTAAGCGAGACCATCGATTTATGTACCAGTTTATTTAGTCCTATTCCCGAGGCGGAAATATTACGTGTATTAAAATCATCGGGGTATTTAATGGTTGTTACCCCAGGTCCACAACATTTATATAAAATGCGAGAAGCACTATTTGAAGAAGTTAAGGCACATGAGCCACATAAATTTGTAGCACAGTTGAGCGAGCACTTTGAGTTAATTGATGAAAGCTTAATTCAGGCACCATTGGTGTTGAACCAAAATGACCTAAAGTGTCTTATCGCAATGACGCCATATGCTTATAAGGCCAAACCTGAACGGCGTGAGCAATTAGAGCAAGTTGAAAAATTTGAACTGAGTGCAGAGTTTCAGATCTATATTTTAAAAAAGAAAAGTTAAAAGAAGCCCTCTTTTAGAGGGCTTTATTTTGGTTATTGAACTTGATTAATCAAATTTTCGATTGAATCTCGTTTAACTTGTGGTGTTGAATTCATATCCGGTGGTGTCGACGACGTTGGCGTTAACGGTTGATCGTTATCTGGTAGATCATCAAAATCGCGATCATTCGTTGGTGCTACCACTGGAGCAGGGCGATAAATTGGACGAGCTAAAGGTGGAGTTTTATCTTTTTGCTCATGGTTTAATGTATGTACACGACCACGTTGTTCTCGAGTTAAAGGAGCTTTTGCATTTTTATCTAAACTTACCCAAGCATATGGTGTATTGGCAAGCGACTTCTCCATAAAGTCACTCCAAATTGGAAGAGCAGCGATACCCCCATATTCACGACGACCTAGCGTAGTCGGTTGGTCGAAACCTACCCATGAAACTGCGACTAGATTGCCGTTAAAGCCAGCGAACCAAGCATCTTTTGCATCATTGGTTGTTCCTGTTTTACCTCCTAAATCACCACGACCAATTTTTAAAGCTGCGCGACCAGTACCATGCTGAATTACGTCTCGTAAAATATTCGCCATATCAAATGCTGAACTGGATTTTAAAATTCGATGTGCTTGACGATATTGGCTACGCTCTTCATCGGTTAAAGTGGGTTGCTTATCCTCTAAAGACTGATTGGTAACTTCAATAATTTCGTCGTCTGGTGTTGTTGCTTCAGCAGAGGTTGTATCTTGCTTCTGAGATTTAATACATGAAATACATGCGTATTCAGGATTGGCTTGATAAATCACTTTGCCGTAAGCATCCTCAATACGGCTAATGAAGTGAGGTTGCACGCGGAAACCGCCATTGGCAATTGCGGCATAGCCTGTTGCCATTTGAACAGGGAGTACTTGAGGTGTTCCTAATGCAATCGTGTAGTTACGTGGAATCTGATCATCCTGCAAACCAAAATCCATAAACAATTGGCGAGTACGTTCTAGACCGACTGTTTGTAAAAGGCGAACAGAGACAGTATTACGTGACAAATATAAAGCGCGACGTAATGGAATCATCCCCAAATAGCGCCCATCAGAATTGCGTGGTGACCATTTACCAATGGTAATGGGATTATCACTAACCATGGTATGCGGCGTCATACCTCGTTCAAGTGCAAGCGAGTAGACAAATGGTTTGATAATAGAGCCAGGTTGACGCCAACCTTGCAGTGCACGGTTAAATTTCGATTGATAAAAATTATATCCACCAACGATCGCGACAATTGAGCCATCATTTGGGTTAAGTGCAATTAACTGACCTTGTACACGAGGCACCTGTACCAAGGACCACATACTGCGATTTTGATTTGGACGTAGACGAACAATATCTTTGACTTTTACAATTTGTGAAGCATTGCTAGGTGCACCACCCACACTATTGGCATTGCGATAGCGTCTCGCCCAAGACATGCCAGACCAAGGAACAGTGACTGATGAACCATCTTGTAAAGTTGCTTCAAAAGAATTGCTTAAAACTTTAGTGACTTCAGCAGGGTAGGTGTTTGCAAATGGTACAAAGTCTTTTAAGGGTTTGTCATGGGCTTCTGGGCCACGCCATCCATGACGACGGTCATAACTTTCTAAACCAACACGAACTGCTTCTTCGGCAAAGGCTTGACGATTGTAATCAATAGTGGTGTAAACCTTATATCCTGAATCGATCGCGAGATCGCCAAATTTTTTGACGAGTTCAGAACGAACCATTTCACCGACATAAGGGAATTTATTGTTAATACCGCGATCAGGCATGTCCAAAGCGATAGGCTCTGATACTGCATCTTCATATTCAATTTGACTGATATAACCCAATTGAAGCATACGACCTAAAATCCAATTGCGACGTTCTAACGCACGTTCAGGATTGGCCACAGGATTATACTTAGAGGGTGCTTTAGGTAATCCTGCAATCATTGCCATTTGGGCAATTGAAAGATCGTTTAAATTCTTGTTGTAATAAATTTTTGCTGCTGCAGCTATGCCATAAGCATTTTTACCGAGGAAAATTTTATTGACGTAGAGTGTAAGAATCTCTTCTTTAGATAATTTTTGTTCAATTTTACGTGCTAAGAAAATTTCGGTGAGTTTGCGCTTGAGAGTTCGTTCTGGTGTTAAATAATAGTTTTTAGCCACCTGCATGGTAATTGTAGAACCACCAGTTTGAATGTCAGAACCCTTGATCGATTCACTGACTGCGCGTCCTAAACTTTTAAAACTAATACCGCTATGCTCAAAAAAAGAAGAGTCTTCTGCAGCTAAAAAAGCATGAATAAAATCTTGTGGGATTTGCTCATATTCAACTGGAACAGAAAGTTTGCCACCATATTCTGCGATTAATTGGTTATCTGCTGTATAAACTTGCAGCGGTTTTAATAGTGGAGCCTTCTTAAAAGCAGTCATCTCTGGCAAAGATGGTGCAATATAGAGATACATTCCATAAAAGCCCATTGGAATTGTGACTAAGATAATGATAATCAGCAAAAAAAAAGGGTGAATCTGTCCACAACAAGATAGCTTTTTCATAACAAGTAAGTTTTAATAGGTGCTAAAGGCAAACTAATAGAAGGTCAGTATAGCTTCTCATTTAACAGAATGTTAGTTGAGTTATTATATCCGCAAAAAAATTAGACCAAGTGTAGTTAGTTTGTATTGTGCTGTTGTTGGGGACAAAAAAATAATAGGAATTGCATTGTGCTTAGACTATATCGTAAGCCAAATAAGGGGTTAGTGGGGGTAGATGTTAGTTCGACCTCTGTTAAGCTATTAGAGCTATCAGTTAAAAACGGTCGCTATTGGGTTGAAAGTTACGGGTTAAGTCCATTGGTTGATGGGAGTGTTGTTGAAAAAAACATCCTCAATCAGGATAACGTGGCTGATGCTTTAGAGCGCGCGATTAATATTGCAAATCCGCAATCAACGAATGCTGCTTTTGCAGTGCCTACGTCTATGGTGATTCACAAGGTCATCGAGATGGATGCCGACATGAGCGATGATGAGCGTGAAGTTCAGATTCGTATGGATGCTGAGCAATATATACCATTCCCACTTGACGAAGTCAGTTTAGACTTTGAAGTTCTTCCTGAGCGATTAAACAATCCAAACAGAGTGAACGTTTTACTCGTTGCGACACGTACTGAAAACGTGGACTCTCGTATTGAAGTATTGGATTTGGTCGGGCTTACCCCAAAAGTTGCCGATGTTGAAAGCTATGCACTGGAACGTAGTTTTGAAGTCTTTGCAGATACATTACCGATTGGTGCAAATCTTGTTGGTGTTCTTGATATTGGTCATACCATGACGACTTTATCAGTTATGCAAAATGGCAAAATTATTTACACGCGCGAACAAGTGTTTGGCGGTAAGCAATTGACTCAAGATGTGCAAAATCGTTATGGCTTATCTTATGATGAAGCTGGGCGTGCTAAAAAAGACAACACCTTACCAGATGACTTTGAAACAGAAGTTTTAATGCCATTCCTTGATGCAGTGATTCAACAAGCAGCGCGTTCATTACAGTTCTTTTTCTCTTCTTCTCAATTTAACGAGATTGATCATATTTTATTGGCGGGTGGTAATGCCAATATCCCAGGTCTTGCAAAAATGATGCAACAAAAATTGGGATATCGCGTCACTATTGCTAATCCATTTTTACAAATGGGCTTTTCTCCTCAAATCGACCTGAAAAAAATAGAAAATGATGCACCATCATTATTGGTGGCGTGTGGCTTGGCATTGAGGAGTTTTGATTAATGGCTAAAATTAATTTACTCCCTTGGCGCGAAGAGCTAAGAGAACAGCGAAAAAAGCAATTTGTTTATATCTGTATCGCAGTGGTATTACTTGCGATTTTATCGGTTTTAGCAGCTTGGTTCTTCTTGAATCATAAATTGCAAGACCAAGAACAAGCAAACCAACTTATTGTAAGCACCAATCAAAGTTTAGACGTTCAATTAAAATCCTTGGAAGGATTGCAAGAACGTCGAAATGCAGTGATTGAGCGGATGAAACTGATTCAAGGTCTTGAAGGTCAACGACCTGTTACTGTGCGTTTAGTAGACGAATTGGTACGTGTTGTTCCTGAAACAGTGTATCTGACGAAATTTACCCGTACTGGTAATAAATTTACCATCGAAGGTAAAGCTGAAAGCCCGAATGCAGTAGCAGAGTTATTACGTGGTTTAGAAGCTTCCCAGTGGTACCGAAATGCATTTATGAATTCATTCTTGGCTGCGCCAGAAGTGAAGGAAAAAGCACCAAGTTCGGTAATCCCTCGAGTTGAAGAGTCATACGGTACATTTATCGTGACTGTCGACTTGGGTGCAATTGCTCAACCGACATCAGATATGGACGCGAATAATGTGGGAGGTGCACCATGAGTCGTAATGATTTAAATGATTTTGATTCAGACGTCACTGCACCTAAAAAGAAGTCCATGACTGTTGAAAAGTTCTTTCAGCAATTTAATACTTTGGACTCCAATAACTACGGTAGTTGGCCACTGTCTGTAAAAATTACCTGTTGGATTTTTATTTTCCTATTTGTTTGTGCTATTGGTTACTTTTTGGTGATTAAACCAAAACTTGAATCCATTGATCTTGCTAAAGCACAAGAGGCAAATTTACTGACAGAGTTTAAAGAAAAGGATTCTAAGCTCCGTAATTTGCAGCAATACCAAGCACAGTTGCAACAAATGGAAATGAATTTCAATGAGCAATTACAACAATTGCCAAAAGAAACAGAAATTCCAAGTTTAGTTGAGGACATCAACTTAACAGGTGTGAATTCAGGACTCAAATTTAAAAATATCCGTCTAGAAAATGAAGTGGCTCAAGAATTCTTCATTGAGCAGCCAATTTCGATAGAAACGACAGGTGATTATCATTCATTTGGGCGTTTCGTGAGTGGAATTGCGTCTTTACCGCGTATCGTAACCTTACATGATTTTGTGATTACAGCGACGCCAAGTACAGATAAAAAATCTGATATTCCACTGATCAATTATTCATTAAAAGCCAAAACATATCGTTATGTTGCATCGACTGAAGATACGGTAGGTTCAGCGGTTGTTCCGCCAGCTGATATGCCAGCAGGAGGACAATAATGAAATCATTTAAGCTTTTGTGCGGATTAGTTATTGCAGCGACTATGGTGGGATGTGATTCGCGTATTGATGCGGTCAATCAAGAAATGGCGAATATTCGTAGCCAGCCGCCTTTACCCATAGAACCGGCACCTGTATTTAATCCAGTTCCAAATTTTCTTTACTCGGCACATCAACTTCGAAGTCCATTCTTGCCAAACTCATTGGCAACAGAGCTAAGAATCATGTCGGGTAAACGTGTTTATCCTAATTTTAATCGTCAACCACAGCCTTTAGAAAGCTATGCATTGGAAACGTTAAACTTCAAAGGAAGTTTAAAACGTAACAATGGCCAGATTCTCGCTTTGATTCAAACCCCTGATGGTGAGATTGAGCGTGTGCAACGTGGTAATTACATGGGGATGAACCAAGGGCGCATCGTGAAGATAACGCCGACTCAAATCGATCTGATTGAAATTGTTTCAGATGGTCGAGATGGTTATATCGAAAGACCGAGAAGCTTAGTGTTGCTTGGGCCTGTTGGTTAAGACGAGTTAAGGAATAACAATGAAAAAGAGTATGCAAAATTTTTGGGGTGGGGATCGACAGTATATGAACCGTTTTCTTCGTCAATTCGCTATGACCACTGTTTCTATAGCTGTTATGCAGGCAGCGGCGGCTAAAACTACGATGACCAATATTGTGCCTTTGCAGGTGCCAGGTCAAGGAACAGAAATCCGTGTCATGTTTAACGGATTACCTCCACAGCCACAGTCGTATCAATTGGAAAATCCATCTCGACTCGTTTTGGATTTTATGCAGGCAGGTCAAACACTGGCGAATACTAAAATACCTGTGTCGACCACTGAAGCAAACTCAGTGGAAGTCATTTCTAATGATCAGCGTTCACGGTTAACTGTCAATTTAACGCAGAAGGGGAGCTACACGACACGTGTTGAAGGCAATACCTTTATTTTAAAAATAAATAATCCAAACTCTGCGAAAGTGGCAACACCAGCGGCGCCAGAGGTTACACAAGCCAAAGCAGCAGAACCAGCGCCTAAAACAAGTGTTTTAAAGCCAGTCATACGTCCTAATCTGACGAATAACGTTACACCTGTTGCGGCTACAACTGTGGCAACGACACCTGTAACGCCAACACCTGTGATTCCTGTTGCAGCACAGCAGGTATTGAAACCAACTGCACCAACGCCTACGGTTTTAAGACCTGCCGCTCCACCTGCACCAGTGGTTCGTCAGCAAGTTGCAGCACCTGTACCACCTCCAGTAGCTCCTGTTTATCAGCAGCCTGTTGCGTATACACCGCCAGCACCTGTCGCTTATCAAACAGTACAACAAGGACTGCAAGATATTGGTTTTGAGCGCGGTAGTGCAGGTGAGGGACAAGTTGTACTGAATTTAAAAACAGCAGATACACCAGTAGATGTACAACAGCAAGGTAGCAAAGTTGTGGTGCGTTTCCTCGGTAACAAAATTCCATCGCATTTGGTGCGCCGTTTAAACGTTAATGATTTTGCCACGCCAGTCTCTACAGTAGACGCTTATAATGATAAGTCGAATGGTGTAATTTCCATTCAGTCGAGTGGTAGCTTTGAATATATGGCTTATCAAACAGATGGTAAGTTAACGATCAGTCTAAAACGCCCAGAAGAGAAAAAAGGCTTAAGCAGCCAAAATCGTACACCGAAATATACAGGTAATAAGATTTCTCTCGACTTCCAAGACATTGAAGTGCGCCGCGTATTACAATTGTTGGCTGATTTTACCGGCATTAATATGGTGACTTCGGATTCAGTTCAAGGGAATATTACATTACGCTTAAAAGATGTGCCTTGGGATCAAGCGCTTGATATTGTAATGAAAACCAAGAACTTGGATAAGCGTCGCAACGGAAACGTGATTTGGATTGCACCTGTTCCAGAATTGATTAAAGCCGAAGAAGAAGAGGCGAAAGCCATTGCACAAAGTGTGAAATTAGCACCATTACAAACCGAATATATTCAATTGAGCTATGCCAAAGTTGAAGATATTGAAAAGTTGATTACTGAAGGTCGTAACAGCCGTTCATCCAATGGTAATAATACAAACTCAACAACTGACCCATTGGGGGACAGTGTCGGGTCATTATTAAGTCCACGTGGTACAGTTTCAATTGATCCACGTACCAATACATTGATCATTAATGATACAGTTCAAAAAATTGATCAAATTCGCAAGATGATTGATTTACTGGATGTTTCTGTAAAACAAGTCATGATCGAAGCTCGTATTGTACGCGCGACAACAGATTTCACCAAAGAAATGGGTGTGAAATGGGGTGTAGTATCGAAAGGTGTTGCAACCAATAATGATCTTTTGGTTGGTGGTAGTGATCAAACGCTGTGGGATTTAAAATCACCAAGTGAGGATGGTCGTTATAATATTCAACGTCCTGATAACTTAAATGTGGATTTAGGTGTGGCTGGGGCTGCAGGTAAAATTGCATTTGGTTTAATCAATATGTCTGATTTTATGCTGGACCTTGAGTTGTCGGCACTACAAGCTGATGGCTACGGTGAAGTTATTTCTACCCCAAAAGTTCTCACTGCTGATAAGCAACAAGCGAAAGTTGCTTCAGGTCAGGAAATCCCTTACCAAACCACTGAAACTGCAGGTGGTGCTGCAACGGCGACGACTTCCTTTAAAGAAGCGTTGTTAAGCTTAGAGGTAACACCAAGTATTACGCCTGATGGTAAAATTCAAATGAAATTGAACATTACCAGTGATTCACCAGCAGGTTATGCACAGAATGGGGAAATCATTTTGAATAAAAATCAAATTGATACCAATGTGCTTGTGAACAACGGTGAAACTGTGGTGCTAGGTGGTATTTTCGAGCAAGAAACGATTTTTAACCAAACCAAGGTGCCTTTCTTTGGTGATATTCCTGCTGTTGGTCGTCTATTCCGTAAAGACAGTAAAACAGAGAATAAGCGTGAGTTATTAATCTTTGTGACACCAAGAATTGTTAATGACAGGCAAACTAGAAACAATTAATATAGTTTCAATGAAAGCAATTCAATAGGTGACTCCTTGCCAAGCAAAGAGTTTGAAACCCTACCGAATATTTATTTGGTAGGGCCCATGGGAGCTGGTAAAACAACCGTTGGTCGACATCTTGCAGATTTACTTCATCGAGAGTTTCTTGATAGTGATCATGAGATAGAAAGAAAAACTGGGGCGACCATCCCATGGATTTTTGAGAAAGAGGGTGAACAGGGATTCAGACATCGTGAATCACTGGTAATTGATGATTTAACATCAAAACAAAATTTAGTTGTTGCGACGGGTGGCGGTGCAGTTACTCAGTCGATTAATCGATCTTATCTAAAAGATCGAGGTATTGTGATTTATCTTTATACTCCCGTAGAAATACAACTTCAAAGAACCTACCGTGATAAAAATCGACCTTTATTACAAGTCGAAAATCCTGAACAGAAATTACGTGAATTATTGAATATTCGTGATCCGCTGTATCGTGAAGTTGCACATCATATTATTGAAACGAATCAAGGTGCTGCGCGTGATTTGGCACAACGTATTCTTAATGTGATTGTCGCAAAAGAATTGAATTAAATTTGTTTTATTGGCTTATAACATCATGCAAACCTTATTCGTTGAACTCGGTGAACGCCGTTATCCTATTTTCATTGGTAGTGATTTAGATCCGCAACAATTACTTGAACCCTATATTCATGGGCAACAGGTCATGATTGTCACCAATGAAACAGTTAAACCGTTGTATTTAAATCACTATGTATCAGCTGTGGAAGGTTTAGGTAAAAAAGTTGAGACATGTGTTCTACCTGATGGTGAATGTTATAAAAATATTGAACATTTGAATTTAATTTTTGATGCCTTGCTTGAGGCAGGATTTAACCGAGATTGTACAGTGCTTGCCTTGGGTGGAGGGGTGATTGGTGACATGGCTGGATTTGCATCAGCTTGTTTCCAACGCGGAGTGTATTTTATTCAAGTCCCGACTACGCTGCTATCGCAAGTCGATTCGAGCGTTGGCGGTAAAACTGGAATCAACCACTCATTAGGCAAAAACATGATTGGCGCATTCCAGCAGCCACAGGTCGTACTTGCGGATATGGCGCAACTTAAAACATTGCCTGAGCGTGAGTTATCAGCAGGTTTGGCTGAAGTCATTAAGTATGCCCTATTAGGAGATGTTGATTTTCTTGCATGGCTTGAGGAAAACATGGATGGTCTCGTTGCACAACATCCAGAAGTACTTGCTGAAGCAGTGTACCGCTCTTGTGCACACAAAGCGCGAATTGTGGCCAATGACGAGAAAGAACAGGGTGAGCGTGCATTACTGAATTTAGGTCATACCTTTGGACATGCGATTGAATCTTATCTGGGATATGGTGAGTGGTTACATGGTGAGGCTGTGGCGACGGGAATGGTGATGGCGGCAGATTTATCTTATTTAATGGGGTGGATCACAGAAGCTGACCTTGAACGTACAAAAATTATCATTCAACGTGCGAAATTACCGATAAAATGTCCTCAAATTCCACTTGATGAATTTTTGGCATATATGTCTCATGACAAAAAAGTCCTGAATGGTCAATTACGTTTAGTGCTCTTGAAGTCGCTAGGGCAAGCAGTAATTACCAAAGAGTTTGATGTGGAATTAATGAAACAAGCGATTTTACGTAATCAAGCATAATCTTAGGTTTTCTCATGACGGTACGCCACTCATCCCCACGCACAGCGCAACAATATATTTGGTTGATCGGTGGCATACTGTTTTTAGTCGCATCTTTTGTATTCTGGATTTTGACTGATAGCAAAGAGTTGGTTACTCAGTCTAAGCAAATTGAAGAAACTCAAGTCCAGATTCAACCTGAAAAGGTGGCAGCAACAAATTATTTGGGCGGGCTGACTGATCAAGTGCGACCTTTGGAATTAACTGCGCGTAAAGTGGCTTCAGGAAACCATTTGCCTGAATTTAGAGGCACAAAGTTTATTCAAGACAATAAAAATAATTATTTTATCGAACTATTTCGCGTTACCAATGAAGATGTAATTAAAAGTTTTCTTAATAAGCAAACTGATCGTAAACCATACATTTATTTTCGTTTGAGTGGTGAGGATCAAGTTGAACAGTACATTTTGGGTTATGGGCTGTTTATGGGGGAAGGTGCTGCCAAGACAACTTTAAATGGATTGGATTTAAAGTTACCACCTTCTGTAGCGCCTAAAGTTGCTGGCTTTAATCAGTTTGTGGGTCAAGTCAAAGACATGGGTTCTGAAGAACTAACAACTGCAAAATTATACGAAATTAAATTACGACCTGCAGCGGTACCATTGATTGATGAGTCATTGCTGGTTCGTCCTAAGCCAACCCCTGTGGCTGATCCTGCTAAGGCAACAACCAATGTGACTATTACAAGAAAAGATCAGTCAGGAAATGTGGTTGATGTGAGACGTTCGCAATCGAATGTTGACCCTATTTCGAGCGATAATTCAAAGAATAATACGGATAAACGGAATCAAGAGGCTCAAATTAGTGATCCATTTAATTAAAATGGTATAAAATGGCGCAAAATTAAACGAAAGCATAATAAATTTGCACATCATTGGTGCGATAAAGTGGTTCTAATTTGGTGCCTTTTCGGTTAATAATGACAAAATAATTGAAATAAAACGCTTGCACGGAATAAATAAATATTGGCATAGATTTTGCTTTATTGGTGCACTGATTAAGTAAATTGTCCCTATTTTGGAGCGAAGACCTTAATTTAGTGTGCGATTTAGTCAAATTGATCTGCTTTAAATGAGTGCAAATCGTCTCGTACATTTGTGAAATTAAATCAGAAAAGACGTTCAATAACGAAAGACATACAGAATCATGTCTTTGTTTTATAAAGAAATCGTATTTGAAGAATAGATAAGTTTTGCCCAATGAGGGCCATGTTGAAGAAGGGTACGCTATGCACATGCCATCGCCTAATACTGTAGCTCCCGCTAAAGGTCTATACCAACCGGATGAGTTTAAAGATAACTGTGGTTTCGGATTAATCGCCCATATGCAAGGTGATGCGAGTCATGACTTGGTCAAGACCGCGATTCATAGTTTAAGTTGTATGACGCACCGCGGTGGTATTGCTGCAGATGGTAAGACGGGTGATGGATGTGGTCTACTATTGGCTATGCCTAAGCAATTCTTCCGTGAAGAAGCAAAACGTTTAAGTGATATTACACTCAGTGAAATTTTTGCAGTAGGTACAGTTTTTCTTAGCCTAGATCCTGCAATTGCTGCACATGCAAAACAAGTGCTGACTAAAGAAATTGAATCAGAAGGTTTGCGTGTAATTGCATGGCGCTTAGTGCCAACCAATAATGAAGCATTAGGCTCAATTGCGATGCAGTCTTTGCCAGCTTTTGAACAAGTAATTGTTAACTGTCCAATGGGTGTTGAAGAAGTTGAGTTTAATCGTAAGTTATTCTTGGCTCGACGTCGTGCTGAACAAAAATTAAGTCAAGATAGTTCATTCTACGTTACAACACTTTGTTCAACTGTGATCTCTTATAAAGGCTTAATGATGCCTGAAGCGATTGCAGATTTTTATACAGATTTAGCTGATCCACGTTTGGAATCACACATTGTAGTGTTCCATCAGCGTTTCTCAACCAATACATTGCCACGTTGGCCATTGGCACAACCTTTCCGTTACTTAGCGCACAATGGTGAAATTAATACCATTACAGCAAACCGTAACTGGGCGATGGCACGTACACCAAAGTTTGAAAACCCGCTCTTACCTGGTTTAACTGAGCTCAACCCAATCGTAAATCGTACTGGCTCTGACTCTTCAAGTTTAGACAACATGCTCGAGATCTTGGTTGGTGGAGGTATGGATTTATTCCGTGCACTACGCATGCTCGTTCCACCAGCATGGCAAAACGTTGAAACTTTAGATGCTGATTTACGTGCATTCTATGAGTTCAACTCTAAACATATGGAAGCATGGGACGGGCCAGCAGGTCTTGTGATTCAAGATGGTCGTCATGCGATTTGTATGCTTGACCGTAATGGCTTACGTCCTGCACGTTGGGTAATTACTAAAAATGGTTACATCACACTTGCATCAGAAATTGGTGTCTGGGGTTATGAACCAGAAGATGTGGTCTCTAAAGGTCGTGTTGGACCAGGTCAGATCTTAGTCATTGACACTTTCACTGGTAAATTGCTGGATACTAAAGACGTCAGTAATCATCTGAAAAAAATGCGTCCTTATCGTCAATGGTTGCGTGAAAATTCAGTGCGTATCCAAGGCAGCCCTGAGTTAGAAGAATATCTATGTGATCAAGGCTTAAAAGGCGATGCTTTAAAAGCAGCGCAAAAAATGTTTATGGTGACATTTGAAGAGCGAGATCAGTTATTACGTCCAATCGCTGAAAGTGGTCAAGAAGCAGTAGGTTCGATGGGCGATGATACGCCGATGGCAGTATTGTCTCGTCAAGTACGCCATGTAACAGATTACTTCCGTCAACAGTTTGCTCAAGTAACTAACCCACCAATCGATCCATTACGTGAATCGATCGTAATGTCTTTAGAAACATGTTTGGGTCGTGAACAAAATGTATTTGAACAAGGTCCAGAGCATGCGGATCGATTAATTATTTCAAGTCCTGTACTGTCAAACTCTAAAATGCATCAAATTCGCACTTTAGGTCGTAAGGGCTATGAGATTGCAGATATTGATCTAAACTATGCAGAGACTGAAGGTCTAGAAGCCGCGATTACACGTATTTGTGAAGAAGCAGCGCAAGCAATTCGTGATGGCAAAACCCTATTAGTGATTTCCGATAAGAAAATCCGTGAAGGGTTCTTACCAGCCAATGCAGCGATGGTAACGGGTGCTATCCACCATTACCTCATCCATGCAGGTTTACGTACAGATGCAAACATTATTGTTGAAACAGCTTTAGCGCGTGATCCACACCAGTTTGCCGTAATGCTTGGCTTTGGCGCAACAGCAATTTACCCATATCTTGCATATGACGTCATTAATGATTTAATTGCGAAAGGTGAGTTGTTAGGTGATCCGATTCATGCGCAAGCGAATTTCCGTAAAGGGATTGAAAAAGGATTGTTGAAAGTCCTTTCAAAAATGGGTATTTCCACCGTTGCTTCATATCGCGGTGGGCAGTTGTTTGAGGCTGTTGGTTTATCTGAAGAAGTTGTTAATAAATGCTTCACAGGTGTTCCAAGCCGTATTAAAGGTGCGACTTTTGTTGATCTTGAAAATGATTTGAAAAAATTAGCAGAAACCGCTTGGAAATCACGTAAGCCAATTGAGCAAGGTGGTTTGCTGAAATTTGTATTTGATAAGGAATATCACGCTTTTAATCCTGATGTAATTAATGCTCTACATAAATCTGTACGTTCTGGGAAATATGAAGATTTCAAAGAATATGCTGAGCTTGTAAATAATCGTCCAGTGGCAACCATTCGTGATTTATTTAAACTCAAAACAGAAAATTCAATTCCACTGGATCAAGTTGAATCTGTAGAAGCGATTCTTCCGCGTTTTGACTCTGCAGGGATGTCTTTAGGGGCATTATCACCAGAAGCACATGAAGCGATTGCCATTGCAATGAATACAATTGGTGGTCGTTCGAACTCAGGTGAGGGTGGTGAAGATCCAGCGCGTTACGGCACAATCCGGAACTCAAAAATCAAACAAATCGCATCAGGTCGTTTTGGTGTAACGCCTGCTTACTTAACTTCTGCAGAAGTACTGCAAATTAAAGTGGCACAAGGTGCAAAACCGGGTGAAGGTGGTCAGTTGCCAGGTGGTAAAGTGAATGGCTTAATTGCACGTTTACGCTACTCTGTACCGGGTGTGACATTAATTTCTCCACCACCGCACCACGATATTTATTCAATCGAAGATTTATCGCAGTTAATTTTTGATTTAAAACAAGTGAACCCTCAAGCGATGGTCTCCGTAAAACTGGTATCTGAGCCAGGTGTGGGTACGATTGCTGCGGGTGTTGCAAAAGCCTATGCTGACTTTATTACCATCTCTGGTTATGACGGTGGTACAGCAGCATCGCCATTGTCTTCGATTCATCATGCGGGTTCGCCATGGGAGCTTGGTCTTTCTGAAGCGCATCAAGCCCTTCGTGTAAATGATTTGCGTGGTAAAGTTCGCGTTCAAACGGATGGTGGTTTAAAAACGGGTCTAGATGTCGTGAAAGCAGCTATTTTAGGTGCGGAAAGCTTCGGTTTTGGTTCTACACCAATGATTGCGTTGGGTTGTAAATACCTCCGTATCTGCCACTTAAATAACTGTGCGACTGGTGTAGCGACTCAGCAAGATCATTTGCGTCAAGAGCACTATATCGGTGAACCACAAATGCTCATTAACTTCTTCACCTTTATTGCTGAAGAAACACGTGAGTGGTTGGCTGCATTAGGTGTATCAAGTTTGAAAGACTTGATTGGTCGTACCGATTTACTAGAAATGCTACCTGGTGAAACAGATAAGCATGCTCACCTAGATTTAAGTGCTTTACTTGAATCACATCCAGCTGCTGAAGGCAAAGCTCAATATTGCGAAGTCGAAGGAAATGCACCATTTGATAAAGGTGTTTTGGCTGAGTCTATGATCGCAGAAATATTGCCTGCGATTGAAGCTGGTACAGGTGGTGAATACAGTTTTAGCATTGGTAACTGTGACCGTTCTATTGGGGCACGTGTTTCAGGTGAGATCGCTCGTCGCTATGGTAACTTAAGTATGGAAGCACACCCTGTTAAAGTGAATTTGACAGGTACTGCTGGACAATCACTTGGTGTATGGAATGCGGGTGGTCTGCATATCAAGCTTGAGGGTGATGCGAATGACTATGTGGGTAAAGGTATGGCGGGTGGTCGTATCTCAATTTTCCCACCGAAGGGTTCTCCATTCCAAACACAAGAAACAGCGATCATTGGTAACACATGTTTATATGGTGCAACAGGCGGTAAATTATTTGCTGCAGGTACAGCTGGTGAACGTTTTGCTGTTCGTAACTCAGGTGCGTTCGCGGTGATTGAGGGTGCTGGAGATCACTGTTGTGAATACATGACAGGTGGTATTGTGACGGTACTGGGTAAAGTTGGTCATAACTTCGGTGCAGGTATGACAGGTGGTTTTGCTTATGTACTTGATTTAGATAATGACTTTGTTGATCATTATAACCACGAGTTGATCGAGCTTAATCGTATTTCGACCGAATCAATGGAAGAACATAAAGAGTTCTTAAGCCGCATTTTAGATGAGCATATTAAGGAAACTGGTAGTGCTTGGGCGTACAAGATCCGTAACGAGTTTGATTTCTACAGCCGTAAATTCTGGTTGGTGAAACCAAAAGCTGCAAACTTGCAGACTTTATTAAAAACAACTCAAGCTGATCCTCAATAATTCCACTACTGCAGATATATAGGCAGATGCAGCTGAACTAACAATAGACTGCATCTACCCACGGAGAGAGACATGGCAGAACGCCTTAATAATGACTTTCAATTCCTGGATGTCGCACGCCAAGATCCAGAGAAAAAAGATCTCAACGTCCGCAAAGCTGAGTTTGTGGAAATTTATAAACCCTTTACAGCTGAAGTTGCGAAAAACCAAACACATCGCTGTTTAGGTTGTGGTAACCCTTACTGTGAATGGAAATGTCCAGTACATAACTATATTCCAAACTGGTTAAAACTGATTGCTGAAGGTCGTATTTTTCAAGCAGCAGAGCTTTGCCACCAAACCAATACACTACCGGAGGTGTGTGGTCGAGTTTGTCCTCAAGACCGTTTGTGTGAAGGTGCATGTACACTAAATGATGGGTTTGGTGCGGTGACCATTGGAAATGCTGAAAAGTATATTAATGATACGGCATTTGCATTGGGCTGGCGTCCTGACATGTCTCATGTCAAATGGACAGATAAAAAAGTCGCGATTATTGGTGCAGGCCCTGCAGGTCTAGGTTGTGCGGACATTTTGGTGCGCAATGGTGTTAAACCTGTCGTATTTGATAAGCGCCCAGAAATAGGTGGTTTGCTGACCTTTGGTATTCCTGAATTTAAGATGGAAAAGGACGTGATGAAACGTCGTCGTGAAATCTTTACAGGCATGGGGATTGAATTCCGTTTAAATACAGAAATTGGCACAGACATCACCATTGATCAATTGCTTGCTGATTATGACGCTGTCTTCATGGGTATGGGAACATACACATACATGAAAGGTGGTTTCGCAGGTGAAGATTTGGAAGGTGTTTATGATGCCCTTGATTTCTTAATTGCCAATGTGAATCGTTGCCAAGGTTGGGAGAAAGATCCTTCAGAATTTATCAGTGTGGAAGGTAAGAAAGTTATTGTACTCGGTGGCGGTGATACTGCTATGGACTGTAACCGTACTTCAATCCGCCAAGGTGCAACATCTGTCACTTGTGCATACCGCCGCGATGAAGAAAACATGCCAGGTTCACGCCGTGAAGTTAAAAATGCGCGAGAAGAAGGTGTTGAATTTCAGTTCAATCGTCAGCCGATCGAAATCGTGGGTGAGAATGGAAAGGTCACAGGTGTTAAATTTGTGACGACTCAACTCAGTGAGCCTGATAGTCGTGGTCGTCGCAGTCCTGAACCGATCCCAGGTTCAGAGGAAATCTTACCTGCTGATGCAGTGCTGTTGGCCTTTGGTTTCCGTACAAGCCCTGCAGAATGGTTTAATGATGTAAGTATTAATTTAGATGGTTCAGGTCGTGTCGTTGCTCCTGAGCATCAACAATACAAGTTCCAAACTTCTAATCCGAAAATCTTTGCCGGTGGAGATATGGTGCGTGGTTCTGACTTGGTCGTAACTGCGATTTGGGAAGGACGTCAGGCTGCTGAAGGTATTTTAGATTATCTTGATGTTTAAACGAAAACATGCCTTACAAAAAATCCTACTTCGGTAGGATTTTTCATTTATATGCATGACTTGTTTGACAATCTCTTGTTGAATATTCAAAAGTATCCAATTCAAGAACTATCTTAAGAATCATGTAATTAAATTAAAAAAGAGAATGGTGTTGTAATTTAATTTGCGACTTTATTGGCAAAAAATATAATTTATTTGTCTGTGTGGTTATTTTTGCAATATTAAATCTGATTTATTCTGACAGTATGAATAAGAAATGCTATATCCATATAGGCTCTAAAATGACAACTACACAAATCGCCAAAGATAAATCTTATTTAAATCGTCCAAAAGCGATTGGGATTACCGTACGACGTTTAAATTATAATCCTAAAGCCATACGACGCCATTTTTTCGCGAATTCTCCTGTCATGTCACACTTGTTGACGGCACTTTCTTCTACCTTTCCAATTGGTGAACAATTCTTTGTTCATAGTGTTCGTAATGTACGAGATAAAGTGAAAGATGAAAAATTACAAGCGCAGATTGCAGCATTTATTGGTCAAGAAGCGATGCATTCAAAAGCACATGCGGAATTTAATGACGCTTGGCGCCGTGATGATTATCAACTTGACAACTTTCAAGCATGGTTAGCGCGACGCGATGAATTTATTCGTACTACCCATCCAAAATTGCAGTTAGCAATTACCTGTGCTTTTGAGCATTTTACAGCGTTATTGGGTGGTTATATTCTTCGTCATCCTGAAGTCCTGTCGACCTTAGATGAAGATGCAACTAAGCTTTGGGTGTGGCATGCTATTGAAGAAATTGAACATCGAGCAGTTGCATTTGATGTCTATCAAGCGGTATACAAAGATACCAAAGTGCGCCGCAATATTATGCGTAGCGTAACCACAGGTTTCGCGAGTCTTACATTTTATTCAGCGACTCGATTATTTTGGCAAGATCGTCGAAAAAGCTTACCGAAGGTCAGTGGAAACTTATATGGTATTTACCTGATTTCTAAAATGATGATCGAGCTAATTCCAGAATATTTATCATATTACAAAGAAGATTTTCATCCTTCTGAAATTGACTATACGGATATCGTGAATCATTGGAAGGCAAAATTAGCTGAAGAATATCAAGTGGAAGGCTTCCAAGAGCATCCCCAACCTGTACTATATAGCTAACAAAAAAAACCTAGCGAAAGCTAGGTTTTTTTATTACTTAGATGAGTCTTGATTAAACTGACGCATTCTTCTTTGGCGCTGCCAAGGGAGAGGGCGGTCTAGTGCTTCGGGGACATCGCCTGATGTAGAGCGTAAACGTAAATGTAATGCAGCTTGTGCAATTAAATTTGCCGATACAGGCGCCGTAATAAAGGCAAGTAATGTAATCAGTAGTTCAGCAAACCCAAAGCGACTATGAAAAGCTGAATAAATCATAGCTGCTATTAAAAAACTACCTAGGCCTAGTGTGCTCGACTTTGTAGGGGCATGCAGACGCATGAATAGGTCAGGCAATTTCACCATTCCAATTCCACCTACAAGTGTAAAAAAGGCACCATTGATCAGGAAGAAGGAAACTAAGATTTCCATAATCAGCTGAATATTCATAGTTTTCTCCTAGTCCACCACATGGCCTGTCGTAAAATAGCGAGCTAATGCTGCTGTCGATACGAAACCGAGCATGGCTACCAATAGTGCACCTTCAAATAAAGAGGTGCTAGCCCAATAAATTCCTAGAACCACAACTAAACACGTAGCATTCAGAAATAAAGTATCTAATGCAAGTAGTCGATCAACCATTGAAGGACCGATTACAAGACGGATTAGACAAAGCAACATTGAAATCGTAATTCCAATTAAGCTAATTCCCAATACATAAGGGAGAATGATCATTGAGAATCTCCTTGCTGTTTTACATGGAAAATTGCGATGAGAGGCGCTTCGTAGCGCTGTTTGATTTCTAAAATATCAGCCTCTGGATTGTCTGTATTAATCGAGTGAACAAGAATATCTCCACGTTCTTGGTCGATTCCAGCACTGACTGTACCAGGAGTAGTCGTAATGATCATTGCCAGTAAACTGTTTACTTGGTCATGATCCGTATCTAGAGGTACCCGATACCACTTAGGGTGTAGACGATCAGTAGGTCCTAGGACTTGTTTAGCAACACGAATATTACTGAAGATAATGTCCCATAACACAACAAAAACCAGTTTAACTGCTAAATCCCAATGAATATTGGGTGTACGAACGATAAAAGGTTGTACTAGCTTAGGAATGACTAAACCAATAAGAATAGCAACCAATATATCAAACAACGCTGCGCTGTTAGCCAACATCAGCCAACTGATAGCCACGATAACTGAAACAAAAGGATGTGGCATGATTCGATCAAATAGAGAGCTCTTTTGTATCATTTACTGCTCCATCGGTTGAAGCTTAGATTGGGCTTCTTCAGGTTGTCGCTGGTTCAATTCTTGTTCTTTGATTTGACGGCGCTTGAACTCTGAGATGTGTTCGCCCTCAAGTGATTTTTCACTTATAACATGTGGAATATAATGTGCATTTGGGTCTGCAAACTCTCCGCCGTATTTTGTTTCTGGAAGATAATTGGGATCAAATGGTTGTACACTAATTACTTCACCACGTTCATCCATTTTTAAAACAGCAGTAATATATTGTTCTGAATCATTTAACTGATTTGCAGTTTGTTGAATATAATGTGTGACTGGATGAGCAAATATCACATAAGCGATTAAACTTATAATAAAGACAAAAATTGTGGTGTCATTACGTGGAGGTGCCTTGCTTGGTAACTTTTGATATTCATGATAAGACTCTTGATTAGGGTCATTTTCTGGTACAGTTGAACGCCATAAAATAACGAATCCTAAGCGCGTGAAAGCTATGATACTAAGCAAGCTCACAATCAGAATGACAATAATAATGAGCAATTGATAGCTAGATACAGAGGCCGCTTGAAGGATAAATACTTTTCCAAAGAATCCACTGAAGGGTGGAAGCCCTGCCATCATGAGTGCAATAATGAAAAAGCAAATCGAAACTAGCGTCTGCTGTTTCATGATTGGTGCGATTTTTAGATGATCTTTGAATGCACCACGCTGCGAAGTAATCCAACCGCATAGCAAGTAGAATGCAGCGGCAATAATCGTACTATGCACGAGGTAATATAGCGCTGCAGCCCAAGCATCTGCAGTCATCAGAGAAAGGGCGATTGCAATCGTTCCTATAGACGATAGGATCATGAAACCAACAAAACGACGCATTCGCTCTGCACCAATCGCACCAATTACACCATAAATAGTCGTAATTAAACCAATTGGAAGCAGCCAAGTGCTGAGAATTTCTCGCGAAAGCTCATCGGTGAATACGGTTCCATTCACACGTAAAATGGCATAGATACCCACTTTGGTCATGATGGTGAATAATGCGGCTACAGGGGTCGTGGCGACGGCATAAGTTTTAGGTAGCCATAGTCCGACAGGGAGGATTGCAGCCTTGATACCAAAGACTACAAACAGCATTAATCCGCCTGCAACTGCCATATTGTACTGATCACCTTCAAGTGTACGTACAATTCGACCCACATCAGCCATATTCAGGCTACCAGTATTACCATAAATCATCCCTAAGCCAATCAAAAAGAATGCAGACGCTAATAGGTTGATCGTTACATAGTGAATACCAAGTTGGAAACGTGCTTTGCCTTGACCATGTAGAAGCAATACATATGAAGCCATCAACAGCACTTCAAAGAAAACAAACAAG
This sequence comes from Acinetobacter sp. 24-47-47, assembly GCF_057737035.1. NCBI lineage: Bacteria > Pseudomonadati > Pseudomonadota > Gammaproteobacteria > Moraxellales > Moraxellaceae > Acinetobacter > Acinetobacter sp. 24-47-47. Next base: position 292,724 of record NZ_CM173216.1, read on the forward strand.
TTAAATAAGTCGCCTGTTAGAAATGCACCACATAATCCCATGAGTAAAAAATGGCTCATTGCATGGAAATAGCGTCCACGTTCATCCCATTCTTTACTTGCAAACCAAATAATTGGTGTCGCAAGAGCATAGGTGAGCACGAGCATAAAGGCTGCCAAACGATCTAGTACAAGTACAATGCCAAAAGGAGCTGACCACTCGCTTAAACTATACACATAGATCTGACCAGAGTTTGCCTGAATTAAGTAAATGATTGCAGTCGCTAAACCAAGAAAAACCGATGTTAAACTGATTCCACGACGCCAAGGTTGACGCCAGTCATGCGCTAAAGATCCTGAACCTGGATTACCCAATAGCACTAAAATAAATGCAGTAAATGTCGGAATTAAAATACTTAAAATTGGCGAGTGGGTGAGCCATAAATCATAAAAATTCATCATTAAGGCTCATCCTCTCTTGGGTCTGTATTGATTATTTCTTCTTTAGAGTCAACATGATCAGTACCCGATTCATAGCGACTTCTCAATGCTAGTTGCACGATAAAAGCAGTTGTGGCAAAACCGATTACAATTGCCGTTAATACAAGTGCTTGAGGTAATGGATCTGTAACTTGAGTGGCATTGGTTAAAATCGCAGGTGAATTTAATTGAATCCGCCCCATTGCAAAGAGAAATAAATTGACTGCATACCCTATCATGGCCAAGCCTAGTACCACAGGGAAAGTGCGGGCACGTAAAATCAGATAAATACCAGTGGCAACCAATAATCCAATAGCGGAGGCGAGTAAAAATTCTAAACTAATCATTCTTTACTCCTTCGGTACAGGGCCGGTGATGCTTGAGTTGCGTGAGTCGCCTAAAACGGAAATCATGAGCATTGTTGCACCAACGACTGTGACATAGACACCAACATCAAATGCTGCAGCAGATGGCAAATGCATTTTTCCGAGAATGATCGGCTCTACATAAATATGAGCACTGGTCAGGAATGGTCGACCCCAGAACCACGCAGCGACCCCAGTCAGACCAGCAATAGTTAAGCCAGTACCAATCCAAATTTCATAAAGACGCCCAGACTTTGCTCGTAAGAGTTGTTCAGTGTGATCTTGACCTAGTGCAATGTACTGAATCACAAGCGCCATTGATGTAATGAGACCTGCGATAAAGCCACCCCCTGGAAGATTATGTCCGCGTAAGAAAATATATAAGCTGACGACTAAGGCAATCGGAAGGACCCAAGATGCGGTCATTCGGAACATCAACGGTGATGGATTAAAGCGATAGGTTAAGCCTTGTGTAATGGTCGTACCATGAGCACGCATTCCATCCATTAAACACAGTGTCCCAATCGCAGCAATACCCAGTACTGTGATTTCACCAAAGGTATCAAATCCACGGAAATCGACTAAAATTACGTTCACAATATTTGAACCACCACCGAGCGGTAGAGATTGTTGAACAAAGAACCATGAGATTGAATTGTGATCACGCGTTAGAATCATCCAAGTGATCCAACCGATTCCTAGGCCTCCGATGATTGCAATCACCGCATCTCTCCAACGACGAGTGCGTGAAGATTCATAAGGCGTAAGTTGTGGTAAGAGGGACAGACTCATCAGAAGTAAAACAGTTGTGACAACATCGACTGTGATTTGTGTGAGTGCCAGGTCTGGTGCTGACATCGTAACAAAGACCATCGTCACGACAAGACCGATTGCTCCACTGATAAGAACGGCTTTAATGCGTTCATGGTGAAACCAAAGCATCATCCAGCACGCTGAAAACAGTAATAACCAAAGCACGATTGCAACCAATGGTGCATGCGTCAGTTCGCGTGTACCTGCATAAATACCTTGACCAATGAGAGGCATGGAGACTAAAGCAACAGCAAAAATTAATATCCACAATAAATAGTTTTGTAGAGAACCTGTTTCTGTTGCTCTTTTTAATTTTCGCGAACTTAAGAGCAAATGTTTGAGAAAGAGATCAAACAGGACTTTACCTTGAAGTTTGCCAAGTATTGGATCAAGGTCAATGTCACGAATTCTACTGTTCTTCGCAAGACTAAAATAAAAAATAATACCGCCAATCAATGCAATCGCACTCATCAATAAAGGCACATTAAAGCCATGCCAGATTGCTAGATGTACGCCTTTAAAAGCTGGAAGGTTGGTGCTTGCTCGTGCACCAGCATTGACGATATCGCCTACTAAGAGCGCTGGTAATAGACCCACTGCAATACATAATGTAGCTAATAAAATTGCAGGTGCACGCATACCAATTGGTGGTTCATGCGCATCTTTATTTGGAATCGCTTTGCCTAAATCACCATCAAAAAATACGCCATGAACTAAACGAACAGAATACGCGACAGCAAACAGCCCTGCGAGTGTTGCAATAATTGCTGCGAAGATACCTACACCACCCGAGAGATTCGCTAATAGTTCAGTAAAGAACATTTCTTTGGATAAGAATCCATTGGTCAGTGGTACACCAGCCATTGAGGCTGCTGTGATCATGGTTAAAGTCGCTGTAAATGGAAGTAACTGCCATACCCCACTGAGTTTTCGTAAATCACGTGTACCTGTTTCATGGTCGATAATACCAGCGATCATGAATAATGCTGCTTTAAAGGTCGCATGGTTAATGATATGAAAAATAGCTGCAGCCACAGCGAGTGGTGAACCAATCCCAAGTAAGCAAACGATCAAGCCTAAATGACTAATGGTGGAGTAGGCGAGCAAACCTTTCAGATCTTCCTTAAAAATGGCAAAGAACGCGGCCATACATAAGGTAAATAAACCAATGAATGTGACGAGGTTGTGATACAGAGCAGAACCAACAAAGATTGGCATTAAGCGCGCCAGTAAGAAAATTCCTGCTTTAACCATTGTTGCTGAATGCAAATAAGCTGACACGGGTGTTGGAGCAGCCATTGCATTTGGCAACCAAAAATGGAAAGGAAATTGAGCACTTTTGGTGAATGCACCTAAAAGAATAAGGAGCAAGGCTGGCACAAATAAATGACTCGATTGAATCTGCGTCGTCATATTGAGGATTTGATCAATTTGATATGTGCCAGTAATTTGACCTAATAGAATAAAACCACCGAGCATGGCTAAACCACCCATACCCGTGATGGTTAAGGCCATTCTTGAGCCACGCTGTGCTGCTTCGTAGTTACTCCAATAACCCACTAAAAGGAATGACGAAATACTGGTCATTTCCCAAAAGACAAGAAGAATAAGTAAATTATTGGAAAGTGAAATGCCGAGCATGGCGGCCATGAACAGCATCAGTAAGAAATATAGCTTACTTAGAGAGTTTTTATGATTTAAATAATAATAAGCATAAATATAAATGAGCGTCCCAATCCCTGTAATAAGGAGGGAGAAGATCAAGCCTAATGCATCAAGTCTAAAGCTTAAGTCGATACCAAACTGTGGTAACCATAACCAGTGTTCAGAGATGACTTGACCTTGAAAGACGTCTTTGGCTTGAGTCAGCAACAAGATAAAACTTGTTAAGCTGACTCCAATTGCCCCTAATGCTGTCGCCCCGCGAGAGATTTTTTGCAGCCAGAGGACAAGAAAAGTGCCAAGTATTAATGGTAACAATATAATAATCGGTAGCACACTCGTATCCATAGAGTTGTAGGCCGGAACCTATGATGAGTTTTATCTTTCAAAAGCTTGAGGATGGCAAAGAGTCATCCAACTACTTAAACTTTGAAAGCCGAACGAATTTTAAAAACAAAAACAAGTTGTGTTGCGCAACTTGGAAAGCTAATGCAAAGAAATAGACACTTTTTGATTAAAAAATGAATGAGTAGATTTTATTACATGTATAAAATTACATCAAACTTTTTAGCTACACAATTCAGAATTATAGCGAAAAAAAGCTTAAATTTCTGTTTAAATTGAGTGAGTCATACCCGATTAATTCATCTATTTCCAATCAATTAGGGTAAGGAAATACTCGATAAGTCACCAGCTTGGAGATACTCAATGAAGCGCTGTTTTTCTAACGCTGATAAATTTTTGAAGTGTTCAAACAAACGCAAGCCATCAAGCGTATCAGTAGATCGACTCACTTCAGTGATTTGATCATCTTGTAAATCATTAGCCATGAGTTGAGCAAATAGTTCATCATATTGTTCCCTGATTTGGTTTTGTTCTACTTCAACAATTTTTCGATTTTCTAACTTAAAATGTTGTACATCTACTTCATTGTTTAAAATCAATTCAGAGCATGCAGATGCGATAATTTGAATTTGTGGGAATGCTTCATGCAAACGGCTGAGTACGTTTTGCACAAAATCTTCATCTACTTGAGCATCAATATTGTCAATTAATAGAATGCCTTCACCATCAAGGCATGGGTCAATACTATGAGGATTCAGGAGACAAAGTCGTCTGACAATATCACCTACTAAACACAACCATTGACGATACGAATTAGATAATTGCGAAAAAGGAATTTCTTGACCATTTTGTACCAGCATCAATTGGATCTTGGGCGTGTATTCAATATAAATGTCACTGATCGATGGGAATAATGTCTGGATGGCTTTCTTGAGTGCTTTGAGTGATGGTAGTTGCATCTCTGCTTCAAGATTCAATAATTTTGCAACTAAATCCTCTTGGTCATGATGAGAGGATAATTTTTGATTGGTTTGAATTTTTTGAAAAACTTGTGCTAATCGTGCATTTTCGATGTCGCTAATTTCACGAAACCATTCGAAGAACCGAGCAAAGGTTGTGTAAGGGAGTGCTGCAAGTTCATAGGCTGCGTGTGTTTGTAATACAGCAGGATTATTTTTGCTTAGCAAATTCACTTCGTTGATAAAGCGATCAGAAGGATAGTAGGCCACCATAGGCATGCCTTGAGCAGGATCTTGTTTGATCGCTTGTTGATAAAGATGAACGAGTGATTCTAATTGAGTCGTTAGCGCTTTACTATGACCTACACCTTTACTGGTTAATGTTTTATAGAGTTGCCATTCGCACAAACCATCTTCATTGTGTTGCACAGTCGCAGCCTGTTCAATAGATCCAATATCAGTGGGATATTGAACACAAATATCTATTTTGGCTTGAATGTGTTTGTGCTTAATATCAGAATCAAGCATGACTACACCAGCGGTTCTTAAATCTTTGGCACGTGCAGCAAACCACGTTAAAGCTTGATAAATATTTTTAATAATCGCAGTTTTACCAGAGGCCTGATCACCTAAAATAATAGATATTGGTCTTTGAGTTGGATCAAATTTAATTTTTATATCTGAAAAATGATAACAGTGACGTAACTGAATAGATTGAACTTTCATATTTTGCCTGCAACTTATCGTAGGGGATTATGCTGTTGCTTTCGTTTTAATCGTGGATTTAAGTTTGAGTTGTTGTATTAAATCATAAATATGATGAATATTTAAGCTGCTTTTTGCTCGTGTACATGCGACATAAAGTAAACGTAATTCTTCATCGCTGATTTTATGTTCTAGTCCATTAATTTTAAATTGGTAATCATCTTCTAAATGCACGCGATTCCACTCTAAACCTTTGGCTTTATGAGCGGTTGAAATTACATAGTCCGCTTGTTCAATGGGTGTGATTTTGGCAAGAGCTCGTTTGAGTGGATCTGTACCATGTTCATCAACCAATTTAACCAAAGGCTTGATGTCACTACCATCATTAGTTTCACAATATTCATGTACATCATGCCAAGAGTTGAACCAAGCTAACTCAGGAACGTCCGTTACTCTTTTACCTTGTTTAAGTAAGCTTGCAGCGTCAACAAAGCGATTTAATTTCGCATGATCGGCTTGCAGGCTCACTTTGTCTCCTTGAACTAATCCTGAGAGTAAAAGTTCCATCGCGCGTGCGTTAGTACGGCATAAAATCGCATCTCGCATTTTGGTATGAGGCTTGTTGACGACTTTTGATTGGAGTTCGGGGTTGCCAATCAACGGAACAGTCTCATTGAGTGCGCCTAATAAGTGATTAGCAACTTCAGCGATATCATCACCAAAACGGAATGAAGTGGTTAGGCGCGATTCGGGTAAAGGCATTTGTTGCATCGCATTGACTGCCCCACGCCATGCATAAATTTGTTGATGTGCATCGCCGACATAGATGACTTGCGTACTTTTTTGCTTGAGTAAAATCCCCAGCATCAGGGGGTCAGCATCCTGTGCTTCATCAAACAATACATAGTCTGCGGGTATAAAAGGATCTGATAAAGCCCATAATTTGAGATAGATGTCATGTCCAATGCCAGCCTGATGATTAGGGTCGATTGATTCTAACCAACGACGTTCGACTGCAGGATAGAGGTGTTGCTGTAATACCGCAATATCGTCAGCATGTAGCCAACTTGGTGCTTGAATATGGCGGGGTGCAGGATATTGCGAGCTTGTTGAACAGAAATAACTGACAGCATTTGCAACTAAGCCCGCCAAACGACTAGGCATAAGCGCATATTTTTCGTAACGCCCCCCCATGAGTCGGCGTAATGTGATGGGTTGCAAACGGTATTCTTTGGCAATAAAGCTCGGGCTCAAGCGAGGGAGTCTAAGTTTATCTGTCACTCCACGTGGAACGCTTCGAAATGCTAAAGAGTGGAATGTACGACAATCCACGCGCTGATGAAATTTTTGTTGAGCCTCGCTGGCAATCGCTTTGTTAAAGGCAAGATACATACCGCGACGCTGTTGCATCGCATCACTGACTAATTTAAGCGTTGTTGTTTTACCTGTACCTGCATAGGCAATCACTTTGAAGGATTGACCAGATTGCGCTTGTTGAATCGCAATTTCTTGTTCTAAGGTAGGTTTGACAATGACAGACACAGGTTGATAAATCTTCAATGGTTTTAAAAATGATCAGTGAGTATAGCAAGAATTTACAAGGGGGAGAGTTCAATCTTCTTCTTTTTGGATGGGGAGTCTTGGGCGATTTAAAAAGCCGAACTAAATAAAAAAGCCATGTTTGAACATGGCTTTATAAGGGTAAATTAATGCGTGCGATTCGCTTTTTCAACAAGTCCTGACAGACCCTGACGTCGTGCAAGCTCATTTAAAACGAGTTGAATATCAAGATCGAAGTAACCCAGCATGACTATGGTATGGAACCAAACATCAGCAACTTCATAAATTAAATCATTTTGGTGATCCAGTGTCGCTTCTTGTTTGAAATCTTTAGCAGCAATTACCGTTTCAAAACTTTCTTCACCAATTTTTTCTAGTATTTTATTGAGACCTTTATGATAAAGCTTTGCCACATAAGAAGAGTCAGGATCTGCAGATTTACGTTCTGCCATCATTTGACCAAGATAATGTAATACATCGACTTGCTCAGCTTGAGCTGTTGATGCATTCATTACTTTACTATGCGCATTCTCAGACTTTTCGCCATAAATTTGGTTCGGATCTTTCAATTGAGCGTCTACAATTTCCCAACCGTTTGATGTTAAGCGGCGATAAAAACATGATTCACGTCCCGTATGGCAAGCAATGCCACCATGTTGCTCAATTTGAAGAACGATCACATCAGCATCACAATCTAAACGAATTTCATGCACAGTTTGGAAGTGACCTGATTCTTCGCCTTTATGCCACAATTTGCTGCGTGAACGAGAGTAGTAAACAGCTTGATTTTTTTCTGCTGTAAGTGCCAAAGACTCACGATTCATCCAAGCCACCATCAACACTCGACCTGTTTGATGATGCTGAGCAATGGCAGGGATTAAACCTTGTTCGTTAAATTTTACTTCATCGAGCCATTGCGTATTGTTCATAAGGATTTCACCAGAATTAAATGAGACACTACAAAATTGTAGGTCATTAGTTTAAGCGAATAAATCTTTGTAGGGGAGAGTAGAAATTAATTTATTTAAGATCTTGCATGTATTCTTCAAAGTTTTGCTTATGGATCATTTCTAGGAATGCATCCCCTAATCGTTGACTTTCAGCTACAGACTGTTTCCAAAGCTCGATTCGTTTTTTTTGATCAAGCCCTTTCAGTTTGAAATCTTTGCGATCAGGAAGACGTCCTAAAGGAAGTGATCTTAAATAAGACTCAGAGGGTGAAATCAATACGGTTCGTGCTTGATATTCAGCATTAGATCTACGTTTTTTGAGGAACTTATCGAACCAACCAGGTGTTATTTGATCTGTAAAATGAGGGTAGAGGACAATCCCATGACTCGGTAAAGGTAGATCAATATGATAATCGATTAGCCCGCCATCACGATAAGCAGCGACATCTGCACCTTCGATAATTCTGACCGCCGGCATCACAAATGGAATGGATGCAGATGCCATTAACCAATCTTCTAAATTTTTTTCAGTCAACGCATAATCAAGATGTTCGAATTCATTTTTGATGAGTGAAAGTCGTGAAGCGTTGTGTGGTTGGGCAATTGTACGTTGCATGAAGTGCCCAATTTTAGCTCTCGAAAAAGTATTGAAACCGATAATGCCAGCAACTGCACGGGCAAGCATAAGAGGATGATCACTTTGAAATTTTTTTGATGACTTTACTGACAAAATAGCCAAATGGTAGTCGGGATGATCAATAATTTGATTGGTTTTACCTTGAAGGAGGGTTTTAAGCATGCCGCGACAGACGTCTCCAACTTCAATAATATTCATCTTAGGTCGAAATTCAAGATGGATATATAAGTCTGCTAATTTGGATGTGCCTGCTTGTGCACCATGCGCTGCAATACTTGCAAAACGCCAACTCCCAATGGATGAGCCTATTAAAGTTCGCTTTTTCGGTGCTTGAGCAAAGAACTCACCAAAAACAGCTTGGTCCAATCCTTGAATTCCAATACCTTTGGGACCACCTGCTGCTCCAGGAACAAAATCAACCGCACTGGCTTGTAGACCTTGTTCTTGAATGATCTGTTTTGCTTTATAACCTACATGAATATTCAAGCAAGGTTGAGTGGTCTTGAGGATCTGTATCATAAGCAATTCAGCGACTAAAACCTATTGAAGTAGTAAGTTTTGACATGAGATAGTGAACTTATTTCACCATACGCCACATAGCAATGAAGGATGCCAACACAATTAAAATCATGGAGATGAACCATGGTGCAATCACAGCGATTGAGAGCAAAATTGCGATTACACTTCCGAAAATCCAACTACGCTTTTGCTGATGTTCCATTTGCAAGCGCAGCGTTTGAAGTTCATTCAATTGTTTAGCATGCCATGCAGACTGATTTTTTAAACCGTTAAGACTGTCAATCAGTAAAGTTGGTAAATCCTGAGCACCTAATAATAAGTCGGGAATTTTTTGTCCTAATTCTTTAATATTTTTTTGAGGATTCATTTGGGCTTTAACCCAATCCGTTAGAATTGGCTTTGCTAACTTCCAAATATCTAATTCAGGATAAAGGTCTGTACCTAAGCCTTCAACATGTACTAAGGTTTTAAGCAATAACATCAGTTGTGGTGGAATTTCTAGATGAAAACGTCGAGCGATGTCCATCACTTGGATCAATATGCCTGCGAAATCTAACTCATGCATCGGTTTCGAAACCATAGGTCCTACTGTACGACGCATTTCACGTGCTAAAGCATCTTGATCCGTGCCTGGTGGAATCCAACCTGCTTGATGCACAATCTGAATCAATTGCATGAAATCACTGTTCATGACTGCCAGCAACATACGTGCTATCGTCATTTGATCGTGCTTGGAAAGCTCGCCCATGATGGCGCAATCGAGCGCAATAAATCTTGGATTTTGCGGATTAATCGTTTCTACGAAAACATTACCCGGATGCATATCTGCATGGAAAAAATTATCGCGAAACACTTGAGTAAAGAAGATTGTTAAGCCTTTTTCTGCTAAGTCTGCACGATTCATTCCTAAACGATCAAAGGTCGCAGTATCTGATATAGGCACACCGGTGATGCGCTCTGCGACCATCACATCCAGACTATCCATATACACTTCAGGCACATACATCATGCTTGAGCCAGTAAAATAATGGCGCATACGTCGTGTATTTTCGGCTTCAAGAGTCAAGTCGAGTTCATTTAAAATGATTTGACGATAATCTTGAATAATTTCTGATAGATGTAAAGCACGGGCAGCTTCTAGCCTTTTTTCTAAATAGTGACCAAGCCATTCTAAAATTTCAAAATCTTGAATAATTTGAGCACGTATATTGGGGCGAGTTACTTTCACGACAACTTCACGACCATTGTGAAGAGCAGCGGTATGTACTTGAGCAATTGAAGCAGCAGCTAGCGGCTTATCATCGAAGCGCGCAAATAATGTGGAAACATCTGCTTTAAGCGAATCTTGAATTCTTTGCTTAGCCACTCCAAGATCGAAAGGTTTAACACGATCTTGTAATAACACCAATTGTTGTAATATTTCTGGTGGAATTAGATCGCGACGCGTAGAGAGGAGCTGCCCTAATTTAATTGCGAGTGGCCCCATTTCTTCTAAAGCTTCTTTAAGCTTTAAAGGATTTTTACGTTCTCGACTAGAAAGTGCAGCAGGATGCAAACGTATAAGATTCAGTAGGGGGCGAACCTTTGCAGGAATATCTTCCGCAGGAACCAACGTGTCGAGTCTATAGTGCGCAGCTATACGCCAAAGTTCGATTAAACGTCTAATGTGCGGAATCATATATGCAATTACCTGAAATCTACGAAGGGTTAAATTTTGATTTTAAAAGCTGAATTTTTGCTTCTAGTCGATCAATATCTTGATTAAGCTGGCGAGTTCCGTGGAGAAGATCGTCCATTTGCCAACGTGGTGCGAATAGTCCGGTATCTTCTTTTAAAAAGTCTTCCGCAAAAAAAAGATGAGATTGAAGTGACTTAATTAAATGTTGTGGTGCTAATTGAACCTTGCCGATTTGACTTGCAAGATTAGGTCCGATCCAATCACTCAATTGCGAAGCGAGGTCTGGCTCAGCATTTTGTATAATTTTTTGAATGTCTTGCAGAAGGTGATAGTCACCTTGAACGGGGATATTGCCAATGTCATCTGCTAGAAATAGTTTGCACAAGTCGACCACATTATTAACATGCAATGTGGAATCTGCTTCAGTAATCGTGTGAGCTTGCTCCCAAGGCCGCTGTTCGAAAATAGAGGGTTGAGTGCTATGACCTGTTACTGTTGGTTCTAAACGAACTTTATTTTCATCAAAAAACACATCAACGGAAAGCTGTGGTGTATCAATCACAACACGAAGGATTTTCCCTTGTAACTGGTTAAATTGGATACGAGTAATCGCATCCAAATTAATCCAATGATGTATGGTTTTTTCAACTGCACCCAGTGCTAAGATTGACCACATGACGAAGTGCTACCTGCGGTTAGAGTTTAAAACCACGGTGAACTGCAACAATACCACCTGTTAAATTGTGATAATCGCAGTTTTGGAAGCCCGCATTTTCCATCATGCTTTTCAATGTGCGTTGATCTGGGTGCATACGAATTGATTCAGCAAGATATTTATAGCTTTCAGCATCATTTGCCACAATTTTACCCATGATTGGTAAAGCAGTGAATGAGTACAAATCATAGAGTTTTGAGAAAGGCTCAAACACTGGTTTTGAAAACTCTAATACAAGTAAGCGACCACCTGGTTTAAGTACACGATACATTGCTGCAAGCGCTGCATCTTTGTCTGTTACATTACGTAGACCAAAACTGATGGTGAGTAAATCAAAACTGTTGTCTTCGAAAGGCTCGAGGGTTTCAGCATTCGCCAGTACAAAATCAACGTTGGTACAACCCGCGTCGATCAGACGGTCGCGACCTACATTCAGCATGGATTCATTAATATCAGATAATACAACATGCCCAGTAGGACCAACTTCACGGCTAAATACTTTCGCTAAATCACCAGTACCACCAGCGATATCTAAAACGCGTTGCCCACGGCGAACGCCAGACATATTAATGGCAAAACGTTTCCACAAACGATGAATACCAAATGACATTAAGTCATTCATAATGTCGTATTTCGCGGCAACTGAATGGAAAACTTCAGCGACTTTTTGCGCTTTCTCTTCAGAATTTACGGTTTTATAACCGAAGTGTGTCGTTGGTCCAACGTTTCCAGTATTCGCACCACGTGGCAAATTATATTTCGGCACTGAAGAATGTACTGGCGTATCTGTCAGTTGCTCTTGTAGCGATTGTTGCTGACCTTGAGGTGCGCCAGTTGGTAATGGATCTGTTAAAAAAGGACTCACGTTGTCTTTATTATTTGCCGGCTCAACCTGAGCATGAGGCTGTTGATTTTCATTAGACATTCGAGTCACTCCTGAACACAAATAATATTAAATCTGAATTAAACTGCATAATGACAGATTCTTCAGTTTTTTTCAGTCTAGATTATGCAATTGATATGAATAATATACAGAATTAAAGCGAAGTTTCATCCATGAAATGAGAAGATGTTCTTTTATTTTCGATATTCTGACCAGACGCTTTTACGCTTTTTTGGCTGATCAGAATCTTGGCTGATGAATTTTAATTAAGCGATTTGGAAGGGATTTTCTTTCCCTGTGTGGACATTATTTACAATGATTCGCTCTTTTTCAGTAAAACTCCGAATGAAGGTGGCAGCCGATTTCATTGGTTTCATAGCGACAAAGCCTTCACCAATAAAGTCATACATCAGTTCAAAATTATATTTGCTTGCTGCACCTTTACACATTTTAAACGCTGTGTGCATGATGAATGAACGCATGTATTTGTCCAGACTCAGACCGAGCTCATCCAACAGATTGAGTTGTTCATGGCGCGCTTGCTCTTGATCTAAAGCCACTAGAGTTTCACGCATCATTTCATCAGTAATGGGTTGGTCTTTTGGATAATGTTGGAGTAAATACTGTGCAACTTGTTCATCCAATTGCATTGCCAAGACCGCTAGTCCTACAGACTTTAATCCGGTTTTAATGGCATTTTCTGGAATGATTTTTTCAGCTTTGTGTGCGTATTTTAGTAAACGTTCGATTTGCAATGCTAGGTCATCAAATTCTGGGCCACCATAAAGACGGTTAATAAAATATTGAGCCATCAGCTTATTTTTATCTTCAGCGAATAACTCAGCATGTGTGTGAAGTATGCGCTGTTTTAGCCAATTTTGAGCACCATTTAACCTTTGTTTAAGTGCCGGATCCTGATGATAATTGAGTTGTTTGTATTGTTCTAAAAGTTGATCTAATGCAGCAAGTTTGGACATGTTCTAGCTCAATTAAAAGGACTGAAAAAAGCATAATAGGTTGGATTGCGCTCGACTATGACTGTTGAAATCTAAAATAAAACCTTTCAGGTCAGTCATGGATGAAAAGACAATTGCAATAAATTGTACCTGAAGATTTAAGTTGATACTGTTCCTTGAGTATACTGTCGAAAATACAATAATTTTGAGTGGGCTATGTCTGAACCAAAACAACAATCTGATAAAAATACTGATCAACCCGAAGATAAGAACAAAACATTTGATGCAGATCAGATCAATTTGGACTTAATTGAAGCACAATATGTACTCAAAGATACACGCGGTAAAAAAAATGCCAAAAGCTTAGTGGTGTTGGTAAGTGGCATCGAGTTAGCAGGTAAAGGAGAATCGGTTAAGCAATTAAGAGAATGGGTCGATCCACGATATTTGAAAGTCAAAGCTGACCCTCCTCATCTTATTCAGCCAAATATCCCATATTGGCAACCTTATGCACGTTATATTCCTGCTGAAGGGCAAATGATCGTCATGTTTGGGAATTGGTATAGTGATCTCTTAGCCACATCCTTACATGTTTCACAACCATTTGATGAAACCATGTTCGAAAATTATTTGCAGCAAATGCAAAGTTTTGAGCAGGATTTAAAAAATAATCATGTTGATGTCGTGAAAGTTTGGTTTGATTTATCGTGGAAATCATTACAGAAGCGTTTAGATAAAATTGAACCTTCGGAGCAGCGTTGGCATAAATTGCATGGGCTGGATTGGCGCAATAAAAAACAATATGAAAATGTACAACGATTGCGTCAAAAATTTACCCAAGACTGGGTCATTATCGATTGTGAAGATGAAGTATGTCGTGATCAGAAATTCGCAGAAGTTGTATTAGCGCGACTGAAAGATTTGCCAAATCATCCTCAAAAAATGCGCCAAAAATGGCATCAAGCGGATATCCCAGAAATTTTAACGTCCCCCAATGAAGCAGTACTTGAAAAAGATCAGTATAAGGCTGAACTCAAGAAACTGACCAAGAAGGTCGCTGAAGCATTACGCGCAGAAGGACAAAAAACGGTGATCGTTTTTGAGGGGATGGATGCCGCAGGTAAAGGTGGTGCGATCAAGCGTATTGTGAAAAAGCTCGATCCAAGAGAATATGGAATTTATAACATTTCTGCGCCCGAAAAGTATGAATTGGCGCGGCCTTATCTCTGGCGTTTTTGGAATAAACTGCTTGAAGATGAAAAAATCTCGATTTTCGATCGTTCTTGGTACGGTCGTGTATTGGTGGAAAGAGTTGAAGGTTTTGCAACGGATGTAGAGTGGAAACGTGCATATGATGAGATTAATCGCTTTGAAAAAGATCTAGTAGATACGCAAACAGTCGTTATTAAGTTTTGGTTGGCCATCAGTCAAGAAGAGCAAGCCAATCGTTTCAAAGCACGAGAGGAAACACCGCATAAGCGTTTTAAAATTACGGCTGAAGATTGGCGTAATCGCAAACGTTGGGATGATTATTTATTGGCTGCAGCAGACATGCTCCATCGAACAAATACCGAAGATGCGCCGTGGTATATCATTGCTACCAATGATAAATATACTGCACGCCTTGAAATTTTGAAGGCAATTTTGAAACAATTAAAAGTAGATGTGTAGAACTGGTGAGAGATATAAATAAAGCCCTTACAGGGCTTTATTTATACGTCTAAGGTTTTATGGGTTAAGCGTATTTCACAACATTTGCTTGTTGTTTTTGTTGAATGCTTTTGGCAAGTTTATAGCTTTCTTCAACATGAGCCTCAGCCACTTTTTTCATGACAATATAACCCAAGCTAGCTGCAATAATTGAACCGCCCAATGGAATAAACTTAGTCACTTGCTTGGTCAACACTTTGGCTGCCATATTGTTCAGCGAAGCTTTAGCGGCAGTACGAGCCACGACTAGACCAGAAAACTCGAAACCGCGTTTGCGTAGTTCGTTCCAATGGATTTTTTTGGTTTGAGGATCAAAAACGCTGATTTGTTCAGGAGCTAAGCCAAAGCGAGCATTAATTTCTGGAATTAAAATTGACAACATACCTACGTCAATCACAACATCTAAAAAGGGCACAGGAATGACAGCAACACCTGCTGAAACATAAGAGCGTTTTTTGACGAGTTCAAGACATTCATCTCGAATTTGTTCTAAATTTAAATTTGGGTCGATTGTTTCTGGAATTTTATCAATTTTCATTTATTTATCACCTAATCAAAGTCTATGGTTCTCGATCCATCACATGATGAACATAGCGCGAGATGAAAGTTTTATTAAAGTCATAAAGTAAAAGTGACATAGTCAGATTAAGATGTATAGTAATTTATGTTTATGATTTTGTTCACACAACTTCATAACGTGTTCGTTGTATGGTGAAAGGGACCTTATGGGAATTCATGTAATTCAAAGTCAGCGCATTGAAGTTTTGGTACAAGGCATCATCACAACTCAAAAGCGTCCCACGAACAACCCATTTGCAGTCCTACAGCAACAACATTTTGTGGTGCCTTCTGCGGCAATGCAAGAGTGGTTAACCCAACGGTTATCTGAGCACCAAGGCATCAGTGCAAATACATTTTTCCATCAACGTATTCGTGGCTTTCAATGGTATGCCTACCAGCAAATTTTGAGTGACAAAGATAAAGTACGTAAAGCGAATATTCCACGTCTGATTATGAAGTGGCGTATTTTCCAAGCACTCAAACCTTTTATACAGCGTGCGCATAATCAGCTTGAGGTTGAACATCCTTTATTCCCATTAATCACACGTATCTATGACAGCGCAGCACGTATTGAACAGTCAAATGAACAATATCGAAAAAAAATGAGCATGTTGTATTGGGTGTCTGATCAAGTGTCAAAATTGTTCAGCAATTACATGATTTATCGAGCAGATTGTCGCCGAGCATGTGAATATGATTGTCGTTGTCCTGAAAATTGGATTCAGGTATGGGGGCGTAATGAAGCACTCAATATTGAACAACAATTACAATATCTAAACGATCAAGATTCCAGTTTTAAATTTTCGCAGGCACAACAATTAGAGGCTTGGCAACGTTGGTTATGGCTCAATATTTTTCATGAAGACTTTGTTGAAATGCAAAGTATTGATCATGATTTTTGGGGTGTACTTCGTGATGAACAGCAACAGAAAATAGCCCTCAAAAAACTACCACAGCAACTGATCGTTTTTACACTCTTGGATTTACCACCAAGTCAATTACAGTTTTTGCGCCGTTTGGGTCAGTACATTGATGTGTTGATTTTGCATTACAATCCCTCACAAGAATATTGGGCGGATAGTGTCGATCCGAATTGGAAAAAACAATATGATTTAAAGCTCAAAGAGCGATATATCGAAAAGTTTCAGCAAAAGCATCAAAGAAAACCAGCTGATAATGAAGTTGAGCAGTTTTTTGAGAATTTTAGTCTGAGCTTTAATGGGCTGGCACGTGAGTCCAGACATCCCTTATTAACACGAATGGGAAAGCAGGCACGTGATCACTTTTCTCTGTTGTCTAACCTTTCCTCGGGTGATGAGGGGCAATGGATAGATGCTTTTGTGGATGAAGCACCGCAGCATTTACTGAGCCAATTGCAATCAGATATTTTACATTTGGTTGAACCTCAAGCTCAAAGTTATGTATTAGATCCAGCAGACGATTCAATCCACATTCATGTTTGTCATTCCGCTGTACGACAGCTTGAAGTCTTAAAAGATCAATTGACCCGATGGCTTGCTCAGTCAACAGCAGAAGCACCACGCCGTCCGAGTGATATTTTAGTTCTTGCGCCTGATCTGAAACAAATTGAGCCTTTGATACGGAGTGTGTTTCCGCAAAAAAATACTGCAACAGGTGTTTATCTGCCAGTAAAGCTAGCTGGTATCACGCAGTTAGATACAGTATTGGCATGGCGTTCAGTGTTAGGGCGAATTGAGCTGATACAAAGTCGATTTACCATTGATGATTTTGCTGATTGGTTGAACTTAGCAGCGACCCAGGTGAGATATTGCTTAGACATTAACGGGACTGAGCGCATCTTATCGTTGTTGAGACAAGCGGGATTTCGACGAGGTTTGGATGAGCAACATCTGCAAAAAACATTGGCGGAGTATGATCAAGACTATCGGTTCAGTTTTAAGTATGCCTTAGATCGTTTGGCGCTGGGTGTGGCTGTTCCAGTTCATGCGATGTTTCAGGAGACCTTAAGTTCTCATATAGTGGACTCGGGTGATTTTCACTTAATTGCCACGCTCATTGAAATATATAAGCACTTTGTAGAGCGTCGAGATTGGCTCACGATGATTGAAATCGAAAATGATCAAGAGACGTCAGAGCATGTTGAATTTTGGCTCAATCGTTTAATTTTAGAAGTTAATGAGTTTGAAAGCGCTGGTGTAAGCTCGTTAGAGATGATTAAAGAGATTATTCAAAAGCAAATAAGAATGCTAACGCTGGCAAATTTCTATGAAGAACATGATCAAGCCATTCTTAAAAACATACGTTTGCCTTTGAGCTATATTCTGACTGAAATTCAAAGCACCCTTGAATCGCAACTTGATTATGCATTGCCAACTGGACAAATTACATTTAGTCAAATTGGTTTGATTCGGCCAATACCGTATAAGTTAATTGTCATGATGAATTTAGATGGGGGGAAGTTTCCAAATCGGGAGAGCCATTTACCTTTTGATTTAATGGATTTACTCAAGCCAATGATTGGTGATCGATCACGTTTAGACGATGATCAAGGTGCTTTTTTAGACGCTTTGTTATTGGCCAAAGATAATCTCTGGCTATTCTATAATGGTTTTGATGTAGCCGATGGTGAAGTACGAGATCCATCGAGTAGTGTTCAGGAATTACTCCAACATCTCGCGTGGATCATAAAAACATCAGATCAATCTTCCTCGAATCCTCTCATTGATATTGATGGCATTCAAGTTCATCAGAATTTGAGCACACTCTACACGGTACATCCTTTGCAACCCTTTGATCCTGATGGTTTTCAGCAACAGCATCAGCGCTATGAAGATGAATGGTATGCTGTGGCTTCTAACCTCAATCGTCAGGATCAACGTGGTCATAGAGAGGCTTGGATTAATACCACGCTTGAATTGAATCAGGACATCATGGTCTTGGATGCTGAACAATGGATCAAAGATATCTGTTTTCCTGCGCGTCTTTATTTAAAAACCTTGGGCGTATCTAATTTAAAGGATCAGGATTTACCTGAGGTGAATGAGCCGTTGTTATTAGATGGATTGGCGCGATACTCTATTCGTGACTTTTTACAACAGCAGCCAAATGTTTCGAAGCTTCAGACTGAATTACTCAGTGACCAGCTTCCTGTCGGCAAATTACAAGAAGTCAGTTTGAAAATGAGTCTGTTAGAGCATCAACAGTTATTAAAAAGGCAAAAGTGCTATGTTGATGAGCCGACCAAAATCACTCAGCACGTCATAGCAATAGATGATATACAGCTTCAAGTGACCGTTCCTCAAGGGGATGAGACGAGTTGGGTGAGTGTTTCAACATCCAGTGCACGCGCACAACGACGAGCACATGTGTGGTTAGAATACTTACTTTGGTTAAGTTATCGAGACTTACCAGATCACCTTGCAACTGAAATGCAGCGCATCCAAATCTTTAGCGATAAAACCATCATGTGTACTGGCCTGACGACGAAACAAGCTCAGGATATGCTTTCTCAATGGATTCAGGCATATAAACAAGCCCAAATAGAGCCTCTCGTTTTACCTGCAGCATTGCTGATGAAACTTGCTGTAGATGGAAAAGCATTAGAATGGGTCACTGATGAAGAGGGTCATCAGCAGTTAAATAACTTCGATAAGCTATTAAATGAGTGGAATAAAAGCGATGCCTTTCTGAGTTATAGTTTAAATGACAGTGAAGAAAGTCATTTGCACCGAGATTGGCAGTATATTTTACAGGATTTAGATGCTGAGCACTTATTAAAACAAGCGTGTGATCAGTTTGCTTATGTCTTATATCAGCCGATATATATGTATCAATCGGAGGCTGAAATATGAGTCAAAAGCCTACAGTCTCATATCAGCCAATTGTGGATATGCATTTCACTGGATTGCATTGGATTGAGGCATCTGCAGGAACTGGAAAAACGTATACGCTCTCCAGCCTCATGGTCAGAATTTTATTAGAAGAATATTTACCAAAGCAGATTATTGCGACGACATTTACACGCAAAGCAGCGGCTGAATTGAAAAGTCGAATTCGTGCACGTTTAATCGAGGTACTTGGACTTTTAGAGTCATGTCGTGAGTTAACTCAAGATCAAGTTCAAGCGCGTGCAAAATTAGAATCAGATATTTTATATCAAGTGATTTTAAATCAATTTTCTGGCTTGATTGCACATGCGTGTGCACGTTTAAAACTGGTAATAGATCAGCTTGAAGAACTCTTTGTTGGGACCTTAGATAGCTTTAGCCAAAAGCTTCTTCGTGAGTTTGCATTTGAGAGCGGTAAAATTGAACGAATGCAAATCACCAATGATGCAAAACAATATACGGTTGAGTTAATTCATGATGAATTACGGGCATGGATTCAACAGCAGCCTCAATCAACTGTAGATTATTTGCTGCTTAAGAAAAAAATTAAGTCACAAGATGCTTATATCGATTTAATTGAAACCAGTTTGAATTTTTCCTCTGCTTATTTCAAAGCAGTGCCAGCGCCGACCATAGATGTAGATGCTTTCGAGACTCATGCAGAGCGCTTCATGCAGATCGAGCTTGAAACGCTAGATTCATTAACAGACTTTTATGATTCTGAAGGGCAGTATTATGCTGTAGTCGCAAAGAAGTGGCGCGATCAAGATAAATTAAAAATTACACTCACGCAGTTGTTGCCTGAATTCCTTGATCAAGTTAAATCCCAAGGCGTTGAAGTCATTTTTGCGTCGCATCTCAGCACTCATCTTAGTCAGTTGAATGAATTAAGAAAAAAAGTTCTCAATAAATGTCCCGTCGATGTTTTGGCGGCATTTGAGCAACATCCTATTATTGTTGAACTTGCTGAGTTTTTTAAACACTTTGATAAGCTCAACCAACAACTCGAGCATTTGGAGAGTTATTTACAATATTATTTAGCGCAGCAAGTAAAACAACGTCTGCCAGAATTGCTACAGCAAAAATCCGAAACCACATTTTCACAGCAAATTCGAACTTTGGCCGAAGCACTGCAGGGAGCGCAAGGTCAGGAGTTTGCAAAGTACGTTCACGCGCGTTACCCACTTATTTTAGTGGATGAGTTTCAGGATACCAACCAAGATCAAGATGATATGTTGGCGCAGATTTGGAGACATCCAAGTCGTGTGAAGCAGGGTTGTATGATTATGGTGGGAGACCGTAAGCAAGCGATCTACGGTTTCCGCGGTGGAGACATGCTCACGTTCCTAAAAGCATATCAAGATGTTGAAACTAAAGCAGGGCGTTTTTACCAACTTGTGCATAATCATCGCTCAGTGAAACCATTGGTCGAAGTCGTCGATGCATTGTTTCAACAACAAATGGATTTTGGTGAACAAGTTGAATATACGCCTGTTACAGCAGGTACTCGATCGCATCCATTATTGATCCAATCCGGTTTAGAAAATTATGCTCCGCTTCGTTGGGTTCAAGTAAATGATAAGGAACACGAGTTAGAGCAGGTTGCTTGGAAGATACTGGATTTGCTCAATCAGGCTGCCCAAAGTCAGCTATATTTCGAAAAGCAGGGGCAACGTATTGAGCTTCAGGCAGATGATATTGCTGTTTTGTCTCGTAACAATCCTGATTTAGATAAAGTTCATCATCACTTATTGATGTTAGGCATTCCTGTAAATCGACCTTCACGAAAAAGTGTCTTCAAAAGTGGAATTGCTCGAGATGTTGGTGCAATTTTGACAGCCATCATGAATCCATTTGATGAAGCTAAATTAAAGAGAGCTTTACTTACACGATTGATGGGTTTTAATTTACATCGTTTTTTGCAACTTCAAATTCAAGCAGATGGCTTAAGTTTATTTATCATGAAATTTGAAGAAATTCGTGAAATGTGGATGGGCCAAGGCTTTTTAACAGCATGGCAAAGTTTCCTCACAGAATTCAAAGTTTGGACAAACTTGGTTGAGCAATTCAGCTATGACAATGAACGCGAAGTGGTCAATCTACGACACATTTCAGAGTTGTTGAGCCAAAACAGTGATGAGTTAAGAGGTATGCATACCCTTTATCATTGGTATATGCGGCAGCTTTCAAATCCGATGGAAAGAGAGTGGGAAATTGAAAGACAGTTGAGTAATCAAGCGGGCGTTCACCTTTTAACTATTCACCAATCTAAAGGATTGGAGTTTAAGATTGTATTCTTGCTTGGCGCAGATCGTAAACTGTCAGATCGAAGCGAACTTAACTTTTCAATTCGTGAAGTGCAGGATCATGGAACTGGAAAGTCCGTCGCACAACGTGTCGTGGCGTTAAAGCGTGAAGAATTATTGGAACCATTAGAGGTTGAGCAACATGACCAACGTGCTTTGGCAGAGCATCGACGATTATGGTATGTGGCCTTAACTCGAGCACAACACCGCGTTTATTCAATGATGAGTGATCAAAAAGGGCAATCTATTTATGGCTTGGCGTTTTGGCGTGGTCATGGTGCGAACCAATTTCAGCATGCTTTCAGTTTAGATGAGCCATGTTTAGAGCAATGCCCTGAGAAAGTAATCGCAAAAAAAGAACATCATAATGTTCAAATGATTGCGCAGAAATATCCTCAAGTTCATTTTTATCCTAGAGCCAAAACCAGTTTTAGTTATCTCGCACAACATTTGAGTCATCAACAAATTAAAGATCGTATGGCGGCTCAAGATATGATTGAACATCATGCGAGTGATGAGGTCAATGCTGTGACGCTCGTGACTCCATATCAATTTGAGGATTTGGATCATCAACAACCTTTGAGTTGGATTCGTGCTCATTTTCCGATGGGAACATTAGCTGGAAATTTCCTACATGAAATTTTTGAACATATCGATTTTCAAGATCGCCGAGATTGGACATTAGAAATTCGCCGCCGTTTTAAAAATGCCTATTCGAGTTTATGGGAGCAATTATTCGCTAAATTTCAATCAGATTTTCATCAACATCATGATGCCGAGCAACATCTGTTAGAAATGATGGCTGAATGGTTAGCAGAGGTTTTAGAGACACCTATTCAACCTGAATTTCGACTCAAACAATTAGTACCTGAAGCACATTTGGCTGAATTTCCATTCTATTTGGCTTTAGCAGACCGAATATTTGGTATTCAGCGTATTCAGCAATTATTTTTAGAGTTTGGGCTTAATATGCCCGAATTCAATGCTGCAAATTCAGCACGTTACCTCAATGGTTCAATTGACTTGGTTTATTATGATGGGAAGCGCTATCACATTGCCGACTATAAGAGTAATTATCTCGGAAATCATGTGGAAGACTATTCAGCTCAAGCTATTCAGCTGAGCATGACGCATGCAAGTTATTGGCTACAAGCAGCCCTATATTTGGTGGCATTACATCGCTATTTAAGTATTCATATTGATGACTACAACATCGATCGAGATCTTGGTGGTGCCAGTTATTTATATTTACGTGGGATGAATGGCACTGACCAATATGGATTTAATTATTGGCGTCCTAGTTCAGAATTTATTCTAAGATTAGATGCAATATTGGGCTATTTTGCTGAGGATAAAAACAGCAAAATAGCATGAATATTTAAATGAATTTATTATTAATCATTAATTTATCTTGTGGATAATATTGATGATAAATGTGTAGATAACTATGAGGATAACTGTGTGGAAATTAACCAGAATGAAAAAGTTGATGTTCCTCAATGGGTAACAACTTGGGCTGAATATATCCTAAATCAGTATCTTTCATCAGATGATTTAAATGAACAATCCATTAACACCATTGAACAAGTTCTGATGGCATCTACTGTCGGCGATAGTTGTATTGATTTGAAAGGGGAGGTTATCCAAGATCTGAGTAAGTTGCTCGTGAGCGCAGAGCTTGCAGAACAACAGGTCGCGCCTTTTGTTTATGATCAGAACTATTTGTATTTATATCGCTATTGGCAATTAGAGCAGCGTTTAGCTCAACAAGTTTATCGTTTAAAGCAGCAAACGATAGTGCCTGTAGATTGCACAAAATATGAAAAATTATTAATCGATCCATTTCAAAAGCAAGCCTTAGAAATAGTATCAAGGCAAGCGCTGAGTATGATTACAGGTGGTCCGGGTACAGGGAAAACGTATACTCTAGCGCGTATTATTGCCGTATTAAATGAGTCGAATCATCAGTTAAGAATCGCAATGGCTGCACCGACAGGGAAAGCTGCACAGCGAATGAAAGAAGCATTGCAAAACTCATTAAATGACGATGCAATGCTCAATATGGGTTTGGATATTGCCCACTTAAAGCAGCAAAATACGTTAACGATTCACCGTCTTCTGGGTTTAGGGCATAGCGCTCAACCTAAATACAGTCTGAAAAAGCCATTACCCTATGATGTGGTGGTGATTGATGAAGCCTCAATGCTCGATCTCAATCTCGCGACGATGCTTTTTGAAGCAATTCCAGACCAATGTCGTTTGATCTTGTTAGGGGATGCACAGCAGTTGGCCTCGGTTGATGTGGGGATGGTATTGGCGGATTTACAACAAGTAAAAGCGCTTAATGACCATCACGTCAATTTAGTGACCAGTCGAAGATTCAAAGCAGGTGCAAAAATCGGTGATTTGGCAAGGTTCATCCAGTCACATCAATGCTCACCACAAAGCTCGAAAGTTGAGGTATTGGCTAAATTTGAGAAGGAGATTTGTAGAGCATCTGAAATCCAACAGATTAATTTAGCTGAGCTTCAAGAGGATCTTGTTCAACTAGAGTATTTGAATAAAGAATATTCAGATCAAGATTTAAAAGCCTATTACCTTAAATTAAGCTCGGGGTTTACGGATTACTTTAAAGCACTCAACCTTTATGTCAGAAATGGATATCAGCAGCAGGATGTGGCTGAAATTATCCAAAAATTTGATGATTATAGGATCTTAGCTGCAGTGAGACATGGACATTTGGGATTGAATCGTTTGAATGATGAAATTGAAAGGGAGCTATTTCAGCACATGCGGATATCACGACACGACCTTTGGTATATTGGTCGCCCTGTCATGATGACATATAACGATTATCAACTCGGGCTTTCTAATGGTGATATTGGGATATGTCTCAGACATCGCCAGTTTGCTGATCAATTTGAAGTATATTTTCCAAGTCTTGAACAATGGTTTCCAGCATCACGTTTACCAAAGTCAATGCAAACCTGTTATGCGCTGAGCATTCATAAGTCGCAAGGTTCTGAATTTAAACACACTGCAGTTGTATTAGATGAGTTTGCGTCACGTCTATTGAGCCAAGAATTATTGTATACCGCGATTACGAGGGCAAAAAAAGCAGTCAGTTTATTGGTGGATACTGATGCATTATTTGAGGCAATAAACATTAAAACAATAAGAAAAACAGGTTTATTGAATAAATTAAACACTTTATTTATATCTAATATTTAACGATTGGTTGAAAATAGAAAACCTTTGTAGGAAATATCTTACAAGGATTCGAGAAATTGGCGCATAGAGCTTCGTACAATTTTTTGCGATGATTGCTTACATAAAAGGTTCAACACGGAAAGTTGAGCAATATCGCATAATTACAATAATTTATAGTCGAGAGACTGCGAACTTACAATGATGTAAGTGATAAAAGAGGAAACTTACAGCCGCTAAGCCTTGTAGTTTTGGGAGAGACTACAGGGCTTTTTTATATACATATAAGATTAAATTGATTACATAATGTACGCAATTTCTTACATAAAGATCAGAAAACTGCGACTTGTGTTGCATAATGAATCTGGCAAAATAGTCATATAAGGAAATGAAACCTTAAGAACAAGGACCGTATTAATAATAAATGTGTGTGCAGCACTTACAATAAAAATATAAATAACAGAATCATAACTAAAATATAAGAATCTACAGCGCAAAAAAGGCCCTATGACTTGTCATAGGGCCTTTTTTAACCGTTTATCTCAATCTTAATTTTTAGGCATTTTTATACTTGTTTTGACTTAACGATTCTATTAAAGTGTGTAAAAATTATCACTTTACAAAAAAACCATGAAAAAATTCATAATTTTAATCATTTTGGTGAGTGTTGTTCTGTTTGGGTTGTATAAATGTTTTAAGCCTGCAGATCAAATCACTTCCTCAGTCGCTCAGATTGATTCTCTATCTGCTCTTGAGAGTGGACAGCAAACGCCAATATCGCCTAACGAAGATCAAGTCGAAGATTTAAATGAGTCTGAGAAGATGCCTGTTACTGATTCTCCAGATTTAGTAGATCCGAAGAGCGATTTTTCGATTAAGCCTATTGATCCAGAAACTGATCCAGCCAATCAAGTGTAATTTCTTACCCTGCGCACTAAAAACATAACAACGGAGAATAATTATGTTTAAAACTTTATCATTAAGCGCATGTTTGAGTGTTTTGATGGTCGGTACTGCAATGGCTCAAATGAGTCCTGTAGCAGCTAACGCTCAATTGAACAATCAGGCAAAACAAAAAGTGTCGAAAGGTGGTATTAATCTGTCGGCATTATTGAACAACAGTTCAAATGATCTAATCGTTGAATATCATATTGACATTAATCATTTAGAAAATAATCGCGCTCAACTTCGTGAACATCTTGCTCAAAAGAAGCAATCGATTCAATCGAACTTTAAGCGTTTAGGTGGTATTCAATTACTACGCGATTATAATGCCTTACCATATAGTTTTCATCGCGTTCAAAAGCGTGACACGCTCGTAAGCTTATTGAATGACCCGAATGTAAAAGCAATTTATCCAAATAATATTTCTTATACGACAGCATCTCAAAGTCTACCATTAATTGGTCAAGTGCCTGCAGCTGCGCAAGGCTATACTGGTGCAGGGACAACAATTGCTATCTTAGATACAGGTATTAATTACCACCATTCAGACTTTGGTAATTGTACAGCGCCAGGTGTACCATCATCCACTTGCAAAGTTTCGGATTCTATTGAAATTGCTCAAGAAGACGATACATTAGAATTAGATGTTAATGGACATGGAACTAACGTTGCAGCAATTGCTTCTAAAGTTGCACCAGATGCAAAAATTGTGATGCTTGATGTGTTCACCGGCAGTACAGCTAGAACTGGTGGTGGCGCAACCGATTATGACATAATTGGTGCCTTGAACTGGGTAGCGAACCATGCCCAAAGCAAAAACATTAAATCAGTAAACTTAAGCATTGGTAATGGACGTAGTTATTCCTCAACTTGTACTAGTTCCGTACTTACAGATTCTTTTTCGAAGTTGAGAGGCTATGGGGTATTACCAGTAGTTGCATCTGGCAATGATGGCCATCTGAGTGGTATATCCTATCCAGCATGTACTGCGGGTGCAGTCAGTGTAGGGGCAGTTTATGATGCTAACGTAGGTTCGATTGCATTTAGCAATTGCTCTGACAGTGCAACTTACAGCGACAAAGTAACGTGTTTCAGTAACTCTAGTCGTAATTTAACTTTATTGGCGCCTGGTTCACGTATCACCGCTGGCGGATATACAATGGATGGTACTTCAATGGCTGCACCTCACATTGCTGGTGCTGTTGCTGTGTTACGTGCGAATAATGCTTTCCCGAATGAATCTCTGGATCAAATTGTTGCACGTATGACGTCTACGGGAACTTTGGTTACGGATCATCGTAACTCAATTCGAACACCTCGTTTGAATTTAATTGCTGCGTTAAATGGTGCTCCATCTACTCCAGCACCACAACCCCCTGTTATTGACCCACCTGTAGTGACGCCAACTCCTACGCCAACACCAACGCCAGCACCAAAACGTAACTGTCGTACTTTCTTTTTTGTGACAATCTGTAGTGGTTAATTAATAGCTAATAGATGAAAACTTTAAAAAAAGGCATCTAAATGATGCCTTTTTTACATTGATATTAAACACGTTCAGTTTCAGATTGATCAGCTCCAAATAACGCGCGTCTTTTTTCCTTAGGAATACTTGGGCATTGGTTGGATATTTGATATAGCACTTTTGCTAAAGCGGCTAAATGTGTGCCTAACACAGATTTTCCTGTATTTAAGAATGATACACTGATATCCCGTTGAGGGTCTGCCCAACATAAAATATTCGAGAAACCTAGATGTCCAAAAGCTTGTCCAGTGTTTGGGCCAAATACACCGATTGGATTACTGCCTAACATCGGACCAAGTGCATAACGCATAGGTGCTAAAAGGTTGCGGTCTATTGTTGTATTGGATGTAGGGAGTGTTGCTCTGAAGACCGTTTCTGAATTGATAATTTGCTGATCTTGATAACGACCACCATTAAGTAACATTTCAAAAAAACGATTGGCTTGTTCAGCACTGGTATAAATATTTCCTGCAGGGCAGACGGTATCCATAAAACGGGGATCATTGGTGACATCCACTGCCAGTTGCAGTCCTCCGCCTAATACACGATTGAGATATAGGTCAGTCCCCAAAACAGGGTGAATCCCAGTTGGATAATTTTTTGCAACTAAATGACGTAGTTCTGGTTTTAAACCATAGTTGAAGAAAGGTAAATTCATTGGTTTTTCAATATGTTCGTGCAAGTAATCACGAATATCTTGTCCTGTTACACGTTCAACCAATTCTCCTAAAATATATCCAGCAGTTACAGCATGATAAGAGAGTTGCGAGCCTACGGGTGCAATCGGTTTTGCTGCATAAAGATGCTCCAGGATCCCTTGACGATCAAATAAAAGCTCTGGAGTGACCTCAGTTTCAATTTTAGGAATACCGCCACGGTGTGATAACAAATGAAATATGGTGGCGCGTCGTTTACCGTTAACACCAAACTCTGGAATATAGCGACTCACTGGATCAAGTAAGTTAATTTTCCCTTGTTGATCTAACAAATGCACTAACATGGCATTAACGATTTTAGAGGCAGAAAACATACAGACCGGTGTTTCTGGTGTCGCAACTTTAGAAGGGTCTGTTTGATAGTTTGGACCAAGTTCTGTGTAACCAATACTGCGATTAATTAATATCTGACCCTTGCGACGTAAACACATACTGATCATTGGATGATTGCCAGTACGATAAAGTGCTTCAACACTGTGCCAAATTTTATCAATTTGCTGTTGCGTCATTCCCCCAAATTCTGGCGCAACTTCGTCTTTATGACGAGTGATCGTAGTTAAGTCTTTTGGTGCTATGCACGTATTTGTAGAGAGTAATTTCACGTTCATTCCATGTTTCATTGTTTTTATAACAGGCAAGTTTGCCCTGCCAAAAAACAAAAGTCAGTATCTTTAACGACATGAATTGATGATTGTTTCTGCCAGAAGTTATTGAGCGGATAATTTTGCTTTTTGAGGGGGGTTCCTTTAAAATAGCACGCTGCTGTAGTGATGCACGGCAGTCAATTCCGCTTTGAAGAGCGTCATTGATTTGTATCAAATACTTTTAAATAAGCATCTCGGAGAAATCGAATGGCTTTAACAAACGCAGATCGCGCAGAGATCATTGCTAAATTTGCTCGCGCTGAAAACGACACTGGTTCACCAGAAGTTCAAGTAGCTCTTTTATCTGCTCAAATCAATGACTTACAAGGTCACTTCAAAGAGCACAAACACGACCACCATAGCCGTCGCGGTCTTATCCGTATGGTTAACCAACGTCGTAAGCTTCTTGACTACCTTAAAGGTAAAGATGCTACTCGTTACAGCGATTTGATTGCTGCTTTAGGTTTACGTCGTTAATTCGATTTAAACTTTATTTTCGGATTATTGCATGTTGAATGCTGTATTGCTGAAAACTAAAGGCGATCTAGTTTCGACTAGATCATGGGGAAGGGGCGAATAGTTTCGCTCCTTCTTTGTGTTTAAAAATAGTGTTTCTAGTGAGGTCGGCTTCTAAGCTTTGTCATTTAAAACCTGTGTTGTGAATGCCAAACCTTAGGGGTCTCCACTAGAATAAAATCAGGAAAAAATAGAACATGTCGATGTTTAATATTATTCGTAAAGAATTCCAATTCGGTCAGCACCAAGTTGTGCTTGAAACAGGCCGTGTGGCGCGTCAAGCAAATACAGTAGTGATTACCATGGGTGGTGTGACTGTATTGGTTGCTGTTGTTGCTCAACCAACTGCGAAAGCAGGTCAAGACTTTTTCCCACTGACTGTTAACTACCAAGAAAAACAATATGCTGCAGGTCGTATCCCAGGTGGTTATGGTAAGCGTGAAGGCCGTGCATCTGAAGCTGAAACTTTAATTTCACGTTTGATCGACCGCCCAATTCGTCCGTTGTTCCCAGAAGGTTATTACAACGAAATCCAAGTGACTGCAACAGTTGTATCATCTGACAAAACTATGGAAGCTGATATTGCTGCAATGTTAGGTACCTCTGCTGCACTCGCAATTGCAGGTACACCATTCCGTGGTCCAATTGGTGCTGCACGCGTTGGTTTAATTAACGGTGAATACGTTCTTAACCCAAGTCATGAACAACTTGCTCAATCTGACCTTGACCTTGTGGTTGCAGGTACAGAAGCTGCTGTTCTTATGGTTGAATCTGAAGCGAAAGAACTTTCAGAAGACCAAATGTTGGGTGCTGTATTGTTCGGTCACGACGAAATGCAAATTGCAATTCAAGCGATCAAAGAATTTGCTGCAGCTGCTGGCGCGAAGGAATCTGACTGGGTTGCTCCAGCGAAAAACGAAGACCTTCGTAGTCAATTGAAAGCAGCTTTTGAAGCGAAAATCTCTGAAGCGTATACGATTGCGGTTAAGCAAGACCGTTATGCAGCACTTGATGCACTTCATGCTGAAGCGGTTGCTCAATTCGTTCCAGAAAATGACGAAACAGGTATTGCTGACGAAGTTAACGAATTATTTGAAGACCTTAAATATCGTACAGTTCGTGACAATATCTTGTCTGGTAAACCACGTATTGATGGTCGTGATACTAAAACTGTTCGTGCAATCGACGTACAAGTGGGCGTATTAGATCGCGCTCATGGTTCTGCATTGTTTACACGTGGTGAAACTCAAGCACTTGTAACAACAACTTTGGGTAACACGCGTGATGCATTAATGGTGGATACCCTTGCAGGTACGAAGACTGATAACTTCATGCTTCACTACAACTTCCCTGCATACTCTGTAGGTGAAACTGGTCGTGAATCTGGTCCTAAACGTCGTGAAATTGGTCATGGTCGTTTGGCACGTCGTGGTGTTCAAGCAGTTCTTCCACCAGCTGATCGCTTCCCGTACGTGATTCGTATCGTATCTGACATCACTGAATCGAATGGTTCGTCTTCAATGGCGTCTGTGTGTGGTGCTTCTTTATCACTTATGGATGCAGGTGTTCCACTTAAAGCGCCAGTTGCAGGTATTGCAATGGGTCTAGTGAAAGAAGGTGAACGTTTCGCAGTTCTTTCAGACATTCTAGGCGACGAGGATCACCTTGGCGACATGGACTTTAAAGTAGCAGGTTCTGCAAACGGTATTACTGCACTTCAAATGGACATCAAGATCGAAGGTATTACTGAAGAGATCATGGAAGTTGCATTGAATCAAGCGTATGCAGGTCGTATGCATATCTTGAATGAGATGAATCAAGTGATTTCACGTGCTCGTCCTGAAATCTCAATGCACGCACCAACATTCCAAGTGATCAGCATCAATCCTGATAAGATCCGTGACGTGATTGGTAAAGGCGGCGCAACTATTCGTCAAATCACTGAAGAAACCAAAGCAGCGATCGATATCGAAGATAACGGTACAGTACGTGTATTTGGTGAAACTAAAGCAGCGGCAATGGCTGCAGTAGCGAAAATCCAAGCGCTTACAGCAGAAATTGAACCAGGTACAATTTACACAGGTAAAGTCATTCGTATCGTTGAATTCGGTGCGTTCGTCAATATCCTTCCTGGTACTGATGGCTTGCTTCACATTTCACAAATCTCGAACGAGCGTATTGCGAATGTGACAGACGTTCTTACTGAAGGTCAAGAAGTTAAGGTACAAGTTGCGGATGTTGATAACCGTGGTCGTATCAAACTTACAATGAAAGACATTGAACAAGCTTAATCATTTAAGCTAATTCTAAGCCTTGTGTGGTGCTTCGTTTAAACGAGTGTTACACAAGGCTTTTTTTATGGCATGATCAAAATGTTCTCATTTAAAAATAACTAAAATGCAAAAGTTTAATTATTATTATCATCAAGGTGACGGGTATATTTATCTGAGTGAAGAATTATCGACTGATGTTGATGCAGAATTTATATGGTTGAGTTTTGAACGCCACGAATTGATTCAAAATACAGAGACGTGGCAACGATATATTTTTGAGAACACTGGAATTCTGTTGAACGAATTTCATCTTAAAGATATTCAAAACATTGAGCATCCTTGCGTATTTGATGCATTGGATGATTATGATTTATTGATATTTAAAAAATTAATCACCCCAGATGACCACATTCAAATTCAGAATGGTCATTCAGCTGAACAACAAACTGCGGACATTGTTACAACGCCGGTAAGTTTTGTCATGACATCAAATGTTTTAATCACAGTGCATGAACGAGGTAATCGTGTATTTGAAACATATCTTGAAAGAGTGCAGGCGATTCAAACACGACCTATAGAGCAACAAAATATTCCACGAAAATTAGCACAGAGCCCTGTAGATATTGTGCTTAGATTACTGAATATGATGGTGGATGGCTATTTAGGTTTACGTGTGCCACTAACCAAACGTGTGGAATTTTGGCAAAGAGAACTATTACAAGGAAATCAAAAATTTAATCGATGGAATCAACTGCTGCAAGAGATCACGGCTTTTCAACAAGTTGAAAATTTGTGTGAAGAACAGGTTGAATGCCTACAAGAATTAAGAGATGAAGTTGTCGAAAATTATCATCATATTAAAGCTAAACGTAAGGCAGAGAAGCAAAATTTAATGCTCGTCCGAATGGATGATTTAATTAGCCATATTGAAAGAATACAAAAGCACAGTGTTCGGTTAAACCATGCAGTACAAGCCGCTATCGATTTGCACTTTTCAGCAGTGGCCAATCAAACCAATGAAAATATGAGAATTTTAGCAATTATCACCGCTGTATTTGCACCACTGACTCTTCTTACAGGTATTTACGGAATGAATTTTGAATTTATTCCAGGATTAAACTCACCGCATGGCTTTTGGTATATGCTCACAGCCATGTGTGTGACAACACTTTTGTTAATTTGGTATTTTTATCGTAGACAAATGGTCGGGCGCGGTGAAAAAAGTGTGATGGAATTGTTGGCTCAACAAAACCAGCAGCAACAACTCGGTTTGTTTGCATTTTTGGAGTATGAACCGATTCAAAAAACATTGAAAGGTACGCTCCGAGAAATGGGACGTTGGACTCGATTAAAATAGTCAACGTCATATAAGGCACTTATGCTTTAAGTCAGAATGATAAGTGCCAGATTCACCGTTATTTTATAATATTAAATTGAAATTACTGGGTAAGGTTCGTCTGCGCTTGTTTGAGCAAACGATACATTTCATCTTTTAATTTAAGTTTTTTTCGCTTTAGAAACTCAATATCATCATTAATTACATTAACTGGATTTAGTTCCAAATGCGTAATTTCATGATCTAACGTTTCATGTTCCTCGAAAATTTTAGCGAAGTGAGGGTTTTCTTCTCTTAAAGGCTGAATAAGTTCACGGAACTCAGGGAAAAGGTTTTTCAGCTTTTTATTGCATTCTTTAACTTTCATTGATGGTTTAATCCTTTCATTCTAATCAATAAAAAATAAATGCATGTAACAGTACATGCATTTATGTGGGCTTGCTTTATTTGAAGTATTTCACTTGCTTGCGCAATTGTTGTACTTCATCTATCAGATCCATCATCATGGCGACGGCAGGGAGACTTGCTTCAAAATCCCGTTGCAAGCGATAAGCTCTCCGTGCTCGAGTAAGTTCTTCACCAAAAAATTGATGGATTTTTTGCTCAGAACGAGCTGGTAGAATTTCATATTCAAGTAATTGCAAAACCCATTCAGGACTTTGTCCACATGCTTGGGCAAAATGCTTTAAATCAAAAATATATTGTTCATCAATGATTTCAGCCTCTAAATATCCATTTTTGTACACTTCTCGGTACTGAATCGTTGTCATGATTCACCTCCTTCATCACGAGGGTTGAAATGTGTAAATGCTTGAGCAAATTGCTCATATGCCTGTTTTTGCTGCGGGGATTCTGCTCTTGGATAAACAATATTCAGGATTAGATAAAGGTGTCCCGGGGGGGAAGAGGGAATCCCATTTTCTTTAATACGGAGTTGTTTGCCATAAATTGTATGTTGAGGAATGCTGACTTTAATCTTTCCAGAGGGGGTTTTTAGCTCGATGTCTTGGCCTAAAGCAGCTTCCCAAGGACTAATGTTAATGTGATAGTAAATGTCTGCCTGATCGACATATATGCTGTCAGTGGTTTGATAATGGATCTGTATATAAAGATCTCCATTTTCACCGCCCGATAAACCAGCTTGTCCTTGACCTTTGAGCCGAATTTGTTGACCGTTTTTCATCCCTTTCGGGATTCTAATTTCAAGGGTTTTTCGCTGAACTTCAGGTTGTCCATATGCATTAAAAGTGGGTATACGCAATTGGATGGATTGAGTGACACCTTCAAAAGCGACTTGTAAGGGCACTTCTATACTGGCATGTTGATCTTCACCACGAATTGGCTGGGATTTATATTGGTGTGAGCGCTGTGCATAACCTCCACCAAAACCTGTACCAAAACGCCCAAACAAATCTTCAAAGCCAGAAAATTCATGATTTGTATGGTTTTCACTATCCGAGAAAGGAGACTGACTATTCAACTGATCGAGTTGTTGATCGTACTCTTGTTTTTTTAAAGGATCACTTAATGTGTCATAAGCCGTATTAATCGCCTGCATTTTTTTTTCGGCATCAGGTGCTTGACTGATATCGGGATGGTATTTCCGAGCCAGTTTTCGATATGATTTTTTTATTTCCTCAGGACTCGCATCGCGATCTAGTCCGAGTTCCTCATAATAATTATTTGCCATTAAGCAAAAATAACCGTTGATTAACTTTTAATCATTATGAGCAGACTTTCGAAGACTACAATATGTTCAGATGGTGAATAATTGTTTCAATTTCTTACAACAAAAAAAAATCAGCAAGTAAAACTTGCTGATTTTCGAAGAGAACTGTTTAGGATTAACTGAGGTGCTCGCCGAATAAACCAAGAGCTTCTTCAGCAGTAAATCTGTATTGAGTGTTACAGAATTGACAGTCCATGGTAATAGGGTTCTGTTGTTCTAAAATTTCACGCACAGATTCAGCACCCACCTGAATTAATGCTGTAGAGCAACGCTCTTTAGAACATGTACAGCCAAATTGAAGTTGTTCAGCTTCAGGTAGTCTGACTTCTTCTTCATTATATAAGCGATACAAAATTTCTTGCGCATCCAGCTCAGTAAGTTCATCTGTTTTTAAAGTTTCAGTGAGCATGGTTAGACGAGGCCAGATATCTTCATCAACCTTTTGCTGCTCTTCATCATTGTTACGCGGTAATAATTGAATCAAAAGACCACCAGCGCGTTGAGCAGTACTAGCTAAAACGATCTTGGTTGGGATTTGGGCAGATAAATCATAATACTGCATGAGGCATTTAGCTAAATTCGGCTGATCTAAAGGCACGATACCCTGATAGCGTTCGCCAAATTCAGGTTCAATATTAATAAATAAAACTGGACTGACCAAAGTTTTCAGAACGATGCTGCTGTCTGATGCTTCTTCAAAACGTGGATCAGCTTCATATTCAGCTAATCCGCGTACTTCACCGAGGTGATTACATTCAGCCATAGCCCATTTTA
This sequence comes from Acinetobacter sp. 24-47-47, assembly GCF_057737035.1. Lineage (NCBI taxonomy): Bacteria > Pseudomonadati > Pseudomonadota > Gammaproteobacteria > Moraxellales > Moraxellaceae > Acinetobacter > Acinetobacter sp. 24-47-47. The sequence continues at coordinate 328,040 of NZ_CM173216.1, forward strand.
AGGTGCCAGAAGCTTGAATTTGGAGGCTAATACGTCCCTTAATTTTAAGTGTGCTGGCCAACAATGCAGTTGCACTGAGCATTTCGCCCAATAAAATTTGAATCGCAGGTGCATAGGCGCGTTGCGCTAAAATTGTTTTAAGCGTATCTTCAAGATGTACGACTTCACCACGAACAGGGCTGTTATCAATAAAAAAACGTTGACGTAAATCAGACATAAAATTCTCCAAATCCCTGTCTAGATGGTGACGATATTGTAAATCACAAGTTAAAATTCTTCATCTCGACAAACATTAATTTGGTTTTGCGAGTGCTTAGCGCGTCGTTCTATAGAACTTACTTCAGAATCAATGGTTTCATCTAAACTTTCTGAAAGTGGTTGATGTTGTTGAGCATCATTTTCAAAAATTTGTTCGAGTTCCGCTAAGAAATTTCGATAGCTTTCAAAGACTTTTTGATCATCCGTATAGATGCGTTGTTGCTCAGCTAATAGACGCTCATCATAGTCTCTAAATATTTCAATACTATGTTGAGCATGTTCTTGACTTAAACCTAACGCGGTTAAGGTGCGAAATGCCATACCGAGTGAAGATAGAAAAGTTTCACGCCAAATATGCTCAATGCCTAAGTCTTTAAGTAAATGCATATGATGTCGATCACGGGCACGGACGATGAGTTTGAGCGTTGGATAATTCAAACGTAAATGGCGAGCAATATTCATCGACATTTCCACATCGTCTACAGCAAGTACAAATGCCTTAGCATGCTCGATGCCTGCAGATCTCAATAAATCAGGGGAGGAGGCGTCTCCATAATAAATTTTACCACCGTACTTTCTCACAAAATCAATTTTTTCTAAATTATTATCAATGGCTGTAAAGCTGACATGATTGAGATAAGCAACGCGCGCCACTATTTGTCCGACGCGTCCAAAACCTGCAATGATTAATGTTGAATGAGTGTCTGGTAATGGGACATCTTCAGCGCTATCAGTCTTTCGATCAAGATATGGAATGAGCCATCGTTGTGCAAGCCAGAAAATGACAGGGGTGAGTGCCATCGAAATTGCAATGATCAGAATCGTAGGGGATAACACTGCTTGAGTAATTAAACCTTCGGTATTCGCAACAGCTAAGATTACATAAGCAAATTCTCCTCCTTGAGCAAGACAAATGGCAATCAATACACTGGTTTTCCATTGAAATTTAAAATATCGTGCGATTGCAACCATGCTTAATATTTTTATGATGATCAGCACGAATGCCCCACCAAAAATGAATAGCGGCTGATCTACGAGGAGATCAATCGGTGTTATCATGCCTACGCTCATAAAGAATAAACCGAGTAATAAACCTTTGAAGGGTTGAATGCTCGATTCCAGTTCATGGCGAAACTCAGAATCCGCGAGTAACACACCTGTCAGAAAAGCACCGAGCGTGGTGCTTAATCCGAGCATATCCATAAACAGAACGACAGCTAAAACAATGAAGAGTCCAGCAGCCGTAATGAGTTCAGTTGCACCGCTCTGTACAATGAATCTAAAAAATGGTCGCATTACATAGCGACTAAATAAAAATAAGCCAGTAAACGTTGCAACAACAGCGGCAAAATAAGCAATACCATGATGTGTAGACTGATTTCCCGCGAGTAGGGGAATCAGGGCGAGTAAAGGAATAGCGGCAATATCTTGAAACAGTAAAATAGAGAAAGATTGCTGACCATGCGCGGTATTCAGCTGCTGCTTTTCTGCAAGTAATTGCATGACAAATGCTGTAGATGATAAAGCAAGGGCAAGACCAATTACGACACTAGCAGCAAGATGCTGTTGGAAGAACAGCCAAATGGTTGCGACAAGAATTATACCTGTGATCAAGACTTGAGCACTTCCAATCACAAATATAGAGTGACGCATATTCCACAAGCGCTGAGGGCGTAATTCTAGGCCGATTAAGAACATCAAAAAAATCACGCCGTACTCAGCTAATTTCATTAATGTTTCGGCATCATTGGTCACATTCAATGCACTTGGACCAAGTAATATTCCTGTAAACAAATAACCTAAGACTGTCGCAATACCAATTTTTTTTCCGAGCGGAACAAAAATTAATGCGGCAGCTAGAAAAATTGTGATTTGTAACAACAATGGCATTGGCCTTCCCTAAAGTGGAATGTTGGACTGATGAAATTGTAATCGTGTCTGCTTTAGCTGTGTAAATTTAATTCAGGTCTTCGACTTTGATAATTTAACTCTATTCATGATTAGCTTAGCTCTTGAGGATCTATATCAATACTGAGCTTCATCGTTGAAGGTTTTTGTTGAAGCACAAATGGCCACCATTCTCGTATATAGAAATGCATTTTTGCACGATCTGATGACAATAAAACCACATGTGCCTGATAACGCCCAGCCTTTCGCTCCATTGGCGCAGGAATTGGACCCCAAATCTCAATCAGCTCACCAGTATGTTGTTGGAGCGATTGTGTCATATTGGTTAAAAAATTGAGATTTTCTTCCTGACTACGCGATTCACAACGTATTAATGCTGCATAGCGCATTGGAGGGAGTAAAGCAGCTTGACGATCATGAAGTGTTTCACGAGCAAAAGCACGATAGTCTTTATTAATGAGCGTGTTGAGTAGAGGGTGATCAGGTCGTAAAGTTTGTAGATAAACCTCACCTTTTTTTTCACCTCGTCCTGCACGACCTGCAACTTGAACAATCAATTGGGCTGTTCGTTCCGTTGCTCTGAAATCAACACTGAGTAGGCCACTATCAATATCTAAGATTGCAACTAAGGTTACATACGGAAAGTGATGGCCTTTGGCTAACATTTGCGTACCAAGTAAAATCATCGGTTTACTTTGATGAATTTGCTCGTAAATTTTTTGCCAACTCCCGACACGGCTCGTGGAATCACGATCTACTCTGACCACAGGAAAGTCTGGAAATAAAAGTTGTAAATTCTCTTCAACTTTTGCCGTGCCCATTCCAATAGGCTTCAAGGTGTGTTGCTGACAAGAGGGGCATTGATCAGGCAGTCGATTAATTGTCCCACAGTGATGGCAATGCAGGTGCTCATATGGTTTTTTATGAAGCGTAAAATGTGCATCACAATGGGGACAATTGGCTTGCCATCCACAGCTTTCGCAGATCAGGACAGGTGCATAACCACGTCTGTTTAAAAAGATCAGTACCTGTTCTTCTTGATTGAGTCTTTTTTGAATTTCTTTAATGAGTTGTTCGCTTATACCATGCTGTTTTTGAGCAATCTTTAGATCAATTAAATGAATTTTAGGTAAGCTTGCACCTGCGGCACGTTCATCGAGTTTCAGAATCGTTAATTTTTTTTGCTCCACCAAATGATATGAGTCAATACTTGGTGTTGCTGAGCCAAGGACAATGGGGCATTGCTCTAAATAAGCGCGATAGAGAGCAACATCACGTGCATGGTAGCGAAAACCTTCTTGTTGTTTGAATGACAGGTCATGCTCCTCATCTAAGATAATGAGCCCTAAATTTGGCATGGGGGTGTAAATCGCAGAGCGTGTACCTAGAATAATGGAGGCCTTCCCTGTTTGAGCATATTGCCAAGCTTGGAGGCGCTTTGTGTCATTCAGTCCGGAATGCAACAAGACAATATTGCAGTGAAAGCGAGATTGAAATCGACTGATAGTTTGAGGGGTTAAGCCAATTTCTGGTACCAGTACCAATACTTGCTGACCTTTTTGTAAAACCTCTTGCATGACTTGCAAATAAACTTCAGTTTTTCCGCTTCCAGTTAAACCATCGAGTAAAAATGCTTGATAGCGATTTTGTGCTTTTAAAATGGATTGAATTGCTTTTTTTTGATCATCATTTGCAGTCAATGGCATTTGAGCCAGCTGTACAGGTTCAGGACTAAAGTCCTGCTGAATCAATTTACATTCGACGATTTCTTTCTTTTCAAGCGCTTTTAATGTTGCTGTTTCCACACCACTCAAATTCAGTATCGTCTCGGCAGTCCCTTGAGGGTGTAGCTTTAAAATTTTATAAGCCTCTTGTTGTTTTAAAGATCGAGCCACTTTCTTTTCAGCGTCTAAATTTAAAACTTTCCAAGAGTGAGCTAATAAATTATAGGGTTTACCCTGCCTTAAAAATGTCGGCAAAGTGGTATGCATGACTTCCCCAATGGGGAATTGATAATATTGAGCAGACCACTGCGCGAGCTGAATGATCGTAGGATTGAGTATGGGTTGCAGATCCAAGATTTCAGTGATGGGTTTCAGTTTGATTTTCGGATCTAATGGCGTTTCCGGTGCGATCTTTTCAAGTACGATTCCGACTAAGTTTTGACGACCAAACGAAACAAGAACACGCCCACCTATGTGTATAGTTTGGTATTGTTCTGCAGAAACTTCATAATCAAAACAATCATATAGATAAACTGGCACCGCGATGCGCACTCGATAAACAATTTGGCTTAATTCTGAAATATTTGTCATATATAGTCGTCAATCAATATGGTGAAAACTTATCGTGGATAACCAATGCTTGTGATAGAGTGTTCAAGTTGTTGCAAGTGATCAATATGAATGAAGAGAACGGTCTAAGGCAACTCTTAAGACATCATAATTAGGAAAATTAGAGCATTATCATGCCCGCATATCAATATACTGCCATCGATGCTTCAGGAAAGCAGCAAAAGGGTGTGCTAGAAGGTGATTCAGCCCGACAGATTCGACAACAGCTTCGGGATAAACAATGGATTCCAGTACAAGTTGATGCTGTAGAACAAAAAGACAAGCATCGAACTGGTGGTTTTTTTCAAAAAAAATTTACAGCTTATGACTTAGCTTTGATGACTCGCCAATTATCCGTATTAGTTGCAGCGGGGATCCCACTTGAGGAAGCATTAAGAGCAGTTGCCAAACAAAGCGAAAAAGCTCACGTGCAAAATTTGATGTTATCTGTAAGATCAAAGGTTTTAGAAGGTCATTCCTTGGCTCAAGGGATGCAACAATCTGGCAGATTCCCTGAACTTTATATTGCAACGATTGCTGCTGGTGAGCGATCAGGACACTTAGATCTTATTCTCGATCAATTGGCTGATTACACTGAAAATCGCTTTGCGATGCAAAAGAAGATTCAAGGTGCAATGATTTATCCTATTATTTTGATGTTGATGTCTTTCGGTATCGTGATGGGACTCATGACCTATGTAGTGCCAGACATCGTTAAAACCTTTGACCAAAGTAAAGATGCGCTACCTTGGATTACGGTTGCTTTAATGAAAGCCAGTGATTTTATACGTCAAGCTTGGCCATTTGTATTGGTCGCGTCGGCGTTGGGATTCATTATATTGGTGCGTTTTTTAAGGACTGCCGCAGGGCATTATGCTTTTGATCGTCTCACGTTGAAGTTGCCATTATTTGGAAAACTATCACGAGGTATTAATGCAGCCCGCTTTTCAAGTACCTTATCTATCTTAACGCAATCTGGTGTTCCTTTGGTCGACGCGTTGAAAATTGGTGCAGCAGTAAGTAGCAATTGGGTTATTCGAGATGCAGTCAATGTCGCGGCTGAAAAAGTCACAGAGGGTGGAAATCTGGCGACGCAACTTGAGCGCTGTGGTTATTTTCCACCGATGATGGTGCAAATGATCAAAAGTGGTGAAGCCTCGGGTGAGTTGGATCGAATGTTAGAAAGAGCTTCGACGATGCAAGATCGAGAAGTTACTACATTGATCTCAACATTATTGGCGTTGTTGGAACCACTAATGTTGGTGTTAATGGCTGCGATAGTATTGGTGATCGTGATTGCTGTCATGTTGCCAATCGTCAACATGAACAATATGATTTAAACAGATTCAATAAATTCTAATAATGAATGAAATAGCGAGTGAAAATATGCGAAACAAGATGAAAATGCGAAAACAATCTGGTTTTACCCTGATCGAAGTGATGGTGGTGATTGTGATTTTAGGTGTGCTGGCAGCACTGATTGTGCCTAATGTCATGGGTCGTGGTGAGAAAGCTAAGGTTGATACCACAATCATTACGCTGAAAGGTGTTGCAGGTGCATTAGATCAATACAAATTAGACAATAACCAATATCCATCGATGCAAGATGGTGGCTTGGATGCCTTAGTCAATCAACCAGCTTCAGCAAAAAATTGGTTACCTGGTGGTTATGTGAAGGGTGGTTATCCTAAAGATAGTTGGGATAATGATTTGCAATATGTGATCCCTGGTTCGGAAGGTCGTGCATATGATCTTTATTCATTCGGCGCAGATGGAAAGCAGGGTGGTGAAGGAAATGATGCTGATATCTTTTACACACCATAAATGAAAATCATTATTAAAAACCATTCATGGTATTAATCACTTCACTTAATCGAATTAATAAATATTGAGTGAAGTGATAATCTTTATTATTTGTAAATATTAACCCAAGTCATTGATAATTATAATGTTTATAAATAATTGGTTTTTGAGATTTATAATAAGAATTATTCCCATATTTAATGGTTACAAGAAACAGAAAATATGAAGAAAATTAGGCTTTTTATTTTAATTTTTCCCTGCATAATGGAGCCAACAGATTAGCTTGATAATAAGGGGGAATGATGAAAGCATTAATATTGTCAGATGAAATCAATTTATTTCATTGGACTGTGCTCAAGTCTGCACTGCTTATTTTGAGCTTATTGCCTATTAGTCATCTATTTATTGATCTTTGGTCAAATGCAGATGCAAGCAGTCAAATCATGATCGGATTTATGGCGATTAGTGTATTTAGTGCGATTACGATTTTAAGTTTTTATAGTGCACTTAAAGCATCTGTTTTGACGCTGTCTGATGTATCTTCAACATTTGAAGCGCTGCTCATTAAAATTTATCGATCTATTCCGATGTTGAGTTTGATGGCAATGCTGTCTTACCTCACAACACAAATTTAAAAAAACCGAGCATATTTGCTCGGTTTTTTTGATATAGAACGTATATTTGATTTGAACCAAGTGTTATCGACGAGATTTAAAACTGACATCGACAACACGTGGTCTAAAGAACCAACCCATCACCAATAAAATCAATGACAATCCCAATATTGGCCAATCACTGAATCTCGTATACCAAGTTTGCCCTTCCATTGCAGGTAGATCACCACGAAGAACCGCTTTTTGATCAATTGGGGCTTGGCTGACGATTTCCCCTTTGTGGTTGATAAAAGCAGTTACACCTGTATTGGTTGCACGAATAAACCAGCGTCCATTTTCTTTTGCTCGCATTTGTACCATTTGTAAATGTTGCCACGGACCAGCCGTACCCGTAAACCACGCATCATTTGAAACGGTGACGAGGAAATCACTATTTAGTGCATTGCGTCGGGTTAGGTTCGGATAGGCAACCTCATAACAAATCGCAGCAGCTAATTTGTGGTTGTGAATTGAAAAAGGAGCTTGATCCTGCGGACCACGTGAAAAACCGCTCATTGAAGGATCATTTTGAAGCGCAGGTAACACCCAACTTAACAGGCCAGACAGCGGAATATATTCACCAAAAGGAACGAGACGCTGTTTTTTATATAAGCCTGTAGCTTCATCACCAGATGCTATCATGGAGTTGTAATAACGCGGATAACCCAATGCCTTAGATTCATTTAAATCCCAATAAGGAATGCCTGTTACCCAAGCTGTGTTGGTACTTTTGGCTTGCTGATCCATTGCATCTAAAAAGGGTTCAATATCTGATTGAAACATTGGGATAGATGATTCAGGCCAAACCACCAAGTCACGTCCCCATTCTGATCGTGTTAATTGTGCATAGATTTCAAGTGTCTTTACTTGATACTCAGTTAACCACTTTAAATCTTGAGGAATATTACCTTGGATTAAAGAAACGCTCAGCGGTGCTGATTTTTTTTCTTCTACAAAAGTTAAATAGGATGCGCCCCATGCACCTAGCAATACAATTGAAACTGGAATAGCCCAAAAGTAGCGTTTTCGTAGGAGTTCAACAAGTGCAGATGCAATGAGAATGACCACGAAAGAAACTGCAAATACACCAAATAAAGGTGCATAGCTATCTAAGAAACGCTCGGTAAAAGCATAACCTGCAAATAACCAAGGGAAACCAGTAAATACCCAAGTTTTTGCCCATTCAAAGAATACCCATAAAGGGGCAAAAGTAAGTGGTGTTTCTGGAAAGAATCGACGATATATCCAAGTTTGTATTGCTGTAAATAGCCCCATCACCAAGGCCATAATCGCAATCATGATGACACTTAAAAACGCAGATGTATCACCATACACATGGATAGAAGTGTATAACCAGAATGCACCAACAAACCATAAACCAAAACCGTAAGTCCAACCGATGAGGAATGCTTGTTTAGGATTTCGCTTACTGAGTGTGGCATATAGCAATGCTGGCGATAATATTGCCAGCCACCACCAATAAAAAGGTGCAAGTGCGAGACTAAAAGTCGCACCTGCTGTTAAAGCAATAAGGAGTGGATAAATGAAAGGTAATGATTTTTGTTTTTCTGAAGGACTCAATAATTTTTGAAAATAGGCTCTCATTTACGCACAGCTCGAATCAGATGGATAGTACGGACATCTGCTTCCACAATGGTAAATTCCCAATCTCCCAATTCAATCACTTGGCCTTGAAGATCGCTGACTAAACCAATTTCTTGCAGTAATAGTCCACCCACAGTTTCCACTTCATCATCGGAAAATTCAGCATTTAAAACATTGTTAAAATGTTCAATTGGTGTAAGTGCTTGAACTAACCACGTGTTACTACTGTCGCTGGTTTGATCTGGAACGATGAAATTGGCTTCTTCATCGACATTGTCATGTTCATCTTCAATTTCACCCACAATTTCTTCAAGAATATCCTCAAGTGTCACTAAACCCGAAGTAGAACCGTACTCATCAATCACAATCGCAATATGTGTTTGAGTGTTTTTTAGCATTCGGAGCACTTGATCAGAACGCGCGCTTTCAGGCACAAAGATCGGTTGGCGCATCAGCGAATGTACATTTACTTTCGAATCACGATCTTTTAAGAAAGGTAAGAGGTCCTTTGCCAAAAGGATACCAATGACGTTATCAGGTTGATCTGTTGAAAATACAGGGAAACGTGAGTGCGCTGACTCGATGAGAACATCAAGAATATCCAATAACTCATCATCTTCTTGTAAGCTGACCATTGAAGTTCGTGGCGTCATGACTTCACGAATTTTAGTCGCTGGAAGGTCAAAGATTCCCTCGAGCATCGCTACTGTATCTGGTTCGAGTAGTCGACGTGAATCTTGTACAATTTTTAACAGTTCATCTCGGGTTTCTGGGGCTGTGCCTAACCATTTGCGTAAGCCACGCATACCCCACGATGTACCTGATTCCTCTTGCATGATCTTTCCTAAAGACTCTTCAATTGAAAAAATAAGTTTTAATCATACCGAAGAAAATACGCTTGTCTATTGGTAAAATTTTGATTCCTAATGATCTATTTGATCATAGACCACTGTATTTGGAGTCTTTTTCTGAATTTGGGAGTGAAAAGATTGAATTATGATAAAATAATCGCCCAATCTTTTAAGGGCGATATTGAATGTCTGATTCTCAAGTTCAACCTCAAATCCAGTTGAATACACGTGGTTTACGTTGTCCAGAACCGGTGATGATGTTACATCAAGCCATTCGTAAATCTAAGTCTGGTGATGTGGTGGAAGTATTTGCAACAGATAATTCAACTTCTTGGGATATTCCTAAATTCTGTATGCATCTTGGTCATGAATTGCTGTTGCAAGAAGAACGTTTAGATGACAATGGGAACAAAGAATTTCATTATTTGGTAAAAAAAGGTTAGCCCGTCGTGAATTAACGGTTGAAACAATTCATATCGTTTAAAATTGATTTTTTCGTGTACAATTTGGGTTAAGAATATCTAAATAATAATGATTAACTCATTTTGACATGAAGAATTTCATCAATAATATTCAGCGTACGATTGAACAGCTCGGTCTAACTGCCCAAAACAGAGCCCTCCACATCCAATTCAGTCATTCACAGCTGAATAGCCAAGTCTTCCTACAACGCATCGATGGCAGCCATGCCCTCAACGAAGGCGTGCAAGCAGAACTCGTCTGTCTCTCGACCAATGCCTTAATTCCACTCAAACAATTCATCGGCACACAAGTGGCCGTCGATCAAGTCACTGATCAAGGCACCCTGTTTAGAACCACTGGCATCATCACCGAAGCCTCACAAGGACAAAGCGATGGGGCACTGACCCTCTACAAACTTACGTTTAACGATGCAACTTCACTTTGGCACAAACGCCGCAACAGCCGCGTATTTATGAACAAATCCGTGGTCGAAGTGGTCGAAATCCTCTTTGAAGAATGGCAAAACAAAAGCCCACTCTTTGCCTCTAGCCTCAGCCTAGACCACAGTGGATTGCAACAACAATACGACATCCGACCCTTCATCATGCAAAGCAACGAAAGCGACTACGACTTTCTGACTCGCTTACTACGCAGTGAAGGCATTAACTGGCTCATTGATGAAGCCCAACCGATTGTACCGAGCAACAACAGCCCGATCGAAGCACAAAAGCTCCGCCTGATTGATGACAACAGCCAATACCAAGCGCTTAACCGACGCAACATCCGCTACCACCGTAGTGATGCGACAGAACAATTTGATACCATCACCAGTTTTATCGGACAACGCAGCTTACAACCCACCGCAGTTCACCTACAACGCTGGCAAGCCACAGCCCTCGAACAAGAAGAAGGCGCAGGCTCAGTCCAAAGCAAACACCAACACAGTGACCACCAAGACAATGCCAGCCTAGGCCTCGAACAAGCATGGCACATCAGCCCTGCATGGATCCAGGACCTCAAAGGCGAAGACCAAGCCACCGCCTCAGGCAACAGCCAAGTCGAAAAACTCAACCAACACCTCAGCGACTACTACGCCGGACAAAGCAAACAATTCATCGCCAAAGCCAGCGTCAGAGACAGCCAAGTCGGCTACTGGTTCAAACTCGATGGACACCCAGAAATTGCACAACACAGCGGAGCTGACCAAGAATTCCTCATTGTTGGCAAACGCTACTACAACCAAAACAACCTACCCAAAGACTTAGACCAACAAGTCCAACAACTGCTACAACGCAGCCAATGGACGCCAAAACACAAGACAAACACCAACCAAGCAACCCACAAGGATCAAGAACGCCAAGCCAGCGAACTCATCCTACAACGACGCAACATCAAAACCGTACCCGAATACAACCCCTTACAACATCGACCCAGCACCCATCCGCAACGCGCCAAAGTGGTGGGACCTGCAGGAGAAGAAATCCATGTCGATGAATGGGGACGCATCAAAGTACGCTTCCTGTTTACCCGAGCAGAAGACCACCAATTTGATGGCGGTGCAGGCAGTAACAACAACGATACCGATTCAGCTTGGGTCGATGTACTGACCCCATGGGCAGGCGAAGGCTATGGCGCACGCTTCCTTCCTCGAATCAATGAAATCGTGGTTATCGACTTCTTTGACGGCAACATCGACCGTCCCTTTGTGGTGGGCCGCCTACATGAAGCCCAACGCAGCCCAACCCGATTTGACAGTCAAGGCCAACTGCCGGACACAAAAAAACTCGCAGGGATTAAAAGTAAAGAAGTCCAAGGCGAAGGTTATGGACAACTCCGCTTTGATGACACCACAGGACAAATCTCCACCCAACTGCAAAACACCCACGGGGCGAGCCAACTTAACCTAGGGAATCTCAGTCATCCCAAAGCAACCGCAGAAAGTGAAGGACGAGGCGAAGGCTTCGAACTCAGAACTGACCAATGGGGTGCAGTACGAGCGGGCGAAGGCATACTCATCTCCACCTACAAACAAGAACAAGCCAAAGCAAACCATTTAGATGCAAGCGAAGCCAAACAACAACTCGAAAGTAGCTTAAACAACGCCAAAGCCTTAAGTGAAGTGGCAAAAAATCAACAAACTGATCCACTCAGCTTACTCGAAAACCTACAGGGCTATCTCAAGAACTTAGAGAGCGAAGACCAAAGCAAAGCCGCGGCTTTTAAACAAGCGATCATGCTCTTGGCTTCACCAAGCTCCATTGCCGTAGAAAGTAACGAAGACATCCACCTCAGTGCAGATGGGCAGATCAACCAAATTGCACAAGGAAGCATTAACACCAGCACCCAAGACAGCATCATCGGACATGCCAGCAAAAAGATCAGTTTATTTGCAGCGCAAGAAGGGGCACGACTGTATGCAGGCAAAGGCAAGATTGAGATTCAAGCGCAAGGGGATGGTGCTGATCTGATTGCTAGAAAGGGTGTGCAGATTATTTCGACGGAGGCAAATGTCGATATCACCAGTGCGAAAGAAATCGTACTGACCGCAGGTGGTTCACAGCTAAAAATAAACGCTTCAGGGGTATTTCCTACGACTGGCGGTAAGTTTGAGGTTAAGGCAGGGCAGCATCAGTTTGTGAATGGAAAGAATGTATCAGCAAAATTTCCAGCTTTACCTACCTTTAAATTATTACCTAATAAAGTGGAATTAAAATACATTTATGATGACTTAAAACCTGTTGCACAAGCTCCATTTAAACTGATTTTTGCTGATGGTTCTGCCCAAGAAGGTGTATTGGATGCCGAAGGTTATGCCAAAGTCACTATTCCTAGTGATAAAACTCAACCTAAAGTCTACTATGGCTTTAGTAGTGTTGAGGCGAAACCAGATAGAGAAAAAATTGATAATCCTTTTAAAGATCAAAAAGTGATGAGTGTTAGTGAAGCTGAACAACTTATTGAGCAATACAACCAACAAGAATTAGATGCATTATTAGATGAATATTTCCCTGATGAAATTGAAGACATGCTCATGTCGAATAATATCGAATACGATGATCATGTAAGCGATTATGAAGAACAATTAATACCACAACAAAATAATGTAGATGATGCAATAGCAGATGATTTAGAAGAAATTTTACTTACAGATGATTCTACTTCTAGATTAGACCTAGGAGATAAACAATGAATACTGCCGTAGCCAAGGGTTCAACGCAAGCTGTAAGAGTAACAGCTAAAGGGGAAGAATCGGCGGCTCAATGGATTAAAGGTGTACTTGATGGTAGTGGCTCCAGTCCCGCTCAAATTATTGTTGCAGTTGTGATAGGTTGTATACCCTTTGTTGGTCAAGGCGTTGATGTCGGGAATGTGATTGTCTCAGTCGTTAAAATATCAGAAAAGCCAGATAATAAAGAGAATTGGTTTGATTTGGTATTTAATCTTGTTGCATTTGTTCCAATTGCTGGTGATGGATTAAAAATTGTTTTTAAACAATTGCGTTCAGGTAAAGCTATGGGAGCTATTTTGGATGCAATACCAAGCAAAACATTACGTGGTGATGTAGATAAATGGTTTAGAACCTTAAATTGGAATACATACACAAGAGAGCTGCAAACAACTAGTAATAAAATTATTGATGGTTTAATTGGCGTTTTTGATAGTTGGATGACACGAGCTGTTCTCGGCAATGCTAAGTTAAAAACATTAGTAACTCAGCTTCAGCAAATGAAGAAAGTTGCCAATCAAAAAATTGATATGGTTATGAAAGAAATGCAAGCAGCCCATAAAAAGGCACTAGCAACTCCTTATCCTAACACTACAGCTAGAGCTCCAATTACGACTCGAACACCGACAACAACCAGTAGACCAAATCAAAATCCAGCCCCACGAACTCAGCAAAATGGCAATGTTCCAAGAAATACTGGTGGTAATAATGCAAGTCCAGGGCGTCAAAATACGTCAACTAAACGGCAACAATTAAAACGTAAGCGAAGATCGAATCAAGAACTTGGTTCAGGTGGTGAGCACATTACGGATTATTACTATGTAAAACGCATGAAAAGTCGCTCTAAAATTAATAATAATGGCGTGCTGTACGAATATCACGATACGGGTCATAACGGACTTGATCATGTATGGCATAGTGCTCGACTAGCACATAAGTATCGTATTACAGACAGTAAAGCGACCAATGCACTAAGCCATAGAACACTCATGACACCAAAGGCAGCCATGATGGCATTGAAAATGGGTCTCGATGTTTATATGGCATCAGACCAAGATGATAAGGTTAAGCGTTCAGTGGGGACGACTGTGAGTGATGGTGTGCAGATGTCGCATTTATGGATTGCTAGTAAAATAGATTCAGCCAAAATAGTATCAAAACATGACAATTTATTGGATAAAATAGAAGATTGGCGACGAGTTAAATTCAAACCATCCACAGAAAGAAAACTAGGTAAAACCATCGCAATTCGATGCCCATATGATCGAAGTTTGGTCACTATTACTGGTGATAAATTCGATCATCATGAAAAATGTAAAGGCTTAAATAAACCTAAGTGTACACGGACAGTAACTGCACACGGTATTAAATTAGAATTTGTTTTACCAAACGAGATGTTGGAGAGATGAAAGTATGTCAATACAAGTAAATGATCAAGAAATAGATTGGCAAAAATGGTTGAGTTTAGAAGTAAAAGATACAAGTTTATTTAGAGATAAGTTGCTTGAGCAAGAAATGTATCACAAGAGATTTGATACGTTTGTTAATGGTATATATACAGTTGTTGATGGATTTAGCCATTATAAAAATGATTCTAAATTTGGTGGATATATAGCATCTGGTCATCAAAGATTAAAAGATGTTCTGAACTTGATATCTTTACAATATTCAGCAGGCGGGGATTTAAATTTTATAAAAGAACTTTATCCATATCTTCTTCATTGGACAGAAGAATATGCTGAAACGAGTCATCTTTATAATTTAAGCCCTGATGCAGGTGGACGTTATGTCTGGCATATTTCCTTGGGAACTGAAGATTATTGGTATATTGCTTTACGACTGATATGCTTTGGTTTACTGACAGGGTATGCAGATCAAATGAGTCGAATTATGACGATTATCGACTACACAGAAGCAACGCCTGAAGGACAAGAAAAAGATGGCTTAATCGAGCGATTGGTTGCTCCATTTGTAACAGATCGAGGCATACCACCAAATGAAGCACGTCGTCATTTACCTTATCGTAAGCTCATTAAAGTTTTTGATACTGCACCTGAAAAACGTCCAGCGATGATGTTGCAATACTTAGAAGATTGGTATGAAGCCAGTCGGCGTGAACCATACTTTGAACAGCACCCAGAAACCGACTTAAGATCTGGTAGGAGTTATTATGGTTATTGGTCATGGGAAGCAGCAGCAGTGACATGGCTATTAGATATTGATGACACCATTTATCGAGAGCATCAATTTTATCCAAAAGATTTAGTCGATTTTGCTAAAGCACAATCAGAAAAAGTACAAGCACAAGATTCGGTAGAAAAAATTAAAGTACGAGGCGGTGAAAAATGTTCTAAAACTGGTTTTTGGACGACACCTGCTCAGCCAAATCAACGTCTGCACTTTAATAAAGGTGACATTTTACCAATGCTTTCAGAACAAGACTGGGGTCAAGTATATTGGTATTTTGATGGTGAAGAATAAAACTATATCGCTCAAGGGGAAACTTTCGTATTTATCGAAGTTTAATAAAAAACCCGCTTACGCGGGTTTTTTGATCTCAAACGAGATTACATATTCGGATAGTTCGGACCACCCGCACCCTCAGGTACAACCCAAGTAATGTTTTGTGACGGATCTTTAATATCACAAGTCTTACAGTGAACACAGTTC
The DNA here is from genome assembly GCF_057737035.1 of Acinetobacter sp. 24-47-47. NCBI lineage: Bacteria > Pseudomonadati > Pseudomonadota > Gammaproteobacteria > Moraxellales > Moraxellaceae > Acinetobacter > Acinetobacter sp. 24-47-47. The sequence goes on from NZ_CM173216.1 coordinate 343,809, forward strand.
GCAGCATTAATTTGGAAACGCTTAGAACCATCATCATTTTCCATGATTTCGTATACGCCAGCAGGACAGTAGCGCTGAGCAGGCTCATCCCATTGAGGAAGGTTAACGTTTACTGGAATTGATGGATCAGTTAATTTTAAATGCGCTGGCTGGTTTTCTTCGTGTACTGTATTTGAAACAAACACTGAAGATAAACGGTCAAATGTAAGCTTACCATCTGGTTTTGGATAGTTTGGTTTGAAGTTCACTGCATCAACAGTTTTTAAAGCACTGTAGTCAGGTGTCAAATCACGTAAAGTGAACGGAACTTTAAATACATTTTGATCGATAAAGTTGAATGCACCACCGAAGAATGTACCAAACTTATGCATTGCAGGGCCAAAGTTACGAGCATTATATAACTCTTCTTTTAACCAACTGTTGTTAAATTTCTCTGTATATGACGTTAACTCTTTAGCAAAGAAATCTTCGCCTTCTGTCACACGAGCAATTGCAAGGTCACCGCCTTTTTCTACACCAGCTTTAATTGCTTCAAATACAGCTTCACCACATAACATGCCTGATTTCATAGCTGTGTGTGAACCTTTAATTTTTGCAAAGTTCAAGAAGCCAGCATCATCACCAATTAAGCTTCCACCTGGGAAGGTGAATTTAGGAAGAGAGTTAAAACCACCTTTAACCACTGCACGTGCACCGTAAGAAATACGTTTACCGCCTTCCAATACATCTTTAATTAATGGATGTGTTTTCCAACGTTGCATTTCCATGAATGGATACATATGAGGGTTTTGGTAAGATAAGTCGACAATCATACCCAATGATACTTGGTTATTTTCAGCGTGATATAACCACCAACCACCAGATGAACCAGTTTCAGTTAAAGGCCAACCCGCACCGTGCATGACTTTACCTGATTTGTGCTTCGCTGGATCGATTTCCCAAAGTTCTTTAATACCGATACCGTAATGTTGAGGATCAGCGTCTTTATCTAAGCCGAATTGAGCGATTAGGCGTTTACCTAAATGACCACGGCAGCCTTCAGCGAATAACGTGTATTTCGCATGGAGCTCATAGCCTGGGGTAAAGTTATGTGTTGGCTCACCATCTTTACCAATACCCATATCACCTGTTTGGATACCTTTTACAGTACCATCAGCATGATACAGAATTTCCGCTGCTGCGAAGCCCGGGAAAATGGATACTTCAAGCTCTTCAGCTTTTTGTCCTAACCAGCGTACGACGTTACCAAGAGAGATGATATAGTTACCGTCGTTGTGCATTGTTTTAGGCACAAAAGCATGAGGCATTTTTTGAGATTTTTGATCTGAAAGAAGGAAGTACGTTTCATCTTCTGTAACAGGTACGTTTAAAGGCGCACCTTCTTCTTTCCAATTTGGGAACAATTCATTAATAGCGCGTGGTTCAAGCACAGCACCAGAAAGAATATGCGCACCTACTTCAGAGCCTTTTTCAACGACACATACAGATAAATCGTTGAGGTTGTTTTCAATTGCAAGTTGACGGATTTTGATCGCAGCTGAAAGACCCGCAGGGCCCGCTCCAACGATTACAACGTCAAACTCCATCGATTCACGTTCGATGTGTTCCATAAAGGACTCCTCATAAAGTAAAGGGTGGCAACCGATAATTCCGACGGTGCTGCCATGAGTGTTCTTAGTTGCAGGTACAATTTTGCTCTCGTACCTTTTATATATTTTGCGCTAGTATAGGTTCAAACCTTGATCAAGCCAATTGGCTGAGTCGCTTTATTTTCCGTCAGCAGGGCATAAACCATGGTAAAACAAAATGATTCTATAACAGCACAGCCTGATTCACTTGTACCTGATGATAAAAACTTAATCAATATCGTACAATATCTAAAAGATGCACAGTCAAGTCACAAAAGGTCAATCCCACCTCTTGAACAATGGAACCCAAAGCATTGTGGCTCAATGGATTTGAAAGTAAAAGCGAATGGTGAATGGTGGCACGAAGGTCAATTGATTAAAAGACAAAGCCTCATTGACCTATTCTCGACAGTACTGTGGAAAGAAGACAACAAATTTTACTTAAAAACACCCGTTGAGCAAATCGAAATTGAAGTCGAAGATGAACCTTTATTGGTCAATCAGGTAGATCAAGTCGAGATTCAAGGGCTTTCTTATCTACAGCTAACAACGACCACTCAAGATCTCATTATTGTGGATCAAGATCATCCAATCTTTATGCGTGATTTTCAAGGAGAGATGCGTCCTTACGTGCATGTGCGTTTCGGCATCAACGCATTGATACAACGATCAACTTTTTTTCATTTAGTTGAAATGGGGGAGTTGAGCGAAAATGAGCAAGGTGAATCAGTTTTGAATTTAAAAAGTGGTAATCTGCTATTGCAATTAGGGACTTGAGGTTTAAGCTTAGCCCATTCATTTAAGCATTATAAAAGTAGTCGTTGAGATGTCTGCAATTTTACCCCAACCGAGCTCTAATGAGCCTATGCCTCATGCACTTGAACATGCCCCTATTGGGATTTTCGACTCGGGGATTGGTGGTTTATCAGTTGCATTGGAAATAGCAAAATATTTACCCAATGAGCATATCCTTTACTATGCAGATACAGCTCATGTCCCTTATGGTCCGCGCGAAGATCAAGATATTCGTCAGCTCACAGCACATGCAATTGAGTGGTTGTATCGTCAAGGATGTAAAGTTGCGGTTGTTGCGTGTAATACGGCATCAGCTTTTAGTCTGGATTACTTAAGGACACATTATGGTGAGCGATTTCCGATCATTGGGTTGGTTCCTGCGTTAAAACCTGCAGTGTTACAGACACAGTCTAAAGTAGTGGCTGTATTGGCGACTCCAGCGACTTTTAGAGGCCAGTTAATCAAGGATGTAATGCAGAATTTTGCAGATCCTTTAGGTGTTAAAGTTCATCAAGTCACCAGTTTGGATTTGGTTCCTTTCGTGGAAGCAGGGCAACAAAATTCGCAAGCCTGTATTGCAACATTACAACGGATACTTGATCCCGTCATGCAAGATCAAGCCGATTATTTGGTGTTGGGTTGTACGCATTATCCATTTTTAAAATCAGCAATTGAGCATCTTTATACAGAGCGACTGACTTTGGTTGATTCAGGATTTGCTGTTGCACGCCAAACAGCAAGAGTCCTTATCAAAAATAAATTCAATGCTACTCAACCATATGACAAATCAGTGCAGTTGCGTTGTGTCGTCAGTGGCGGAAATGCGCTTGAACTTCAGCCTGTACTTCAAAATATGATCGGGCATGAAATACTATGGTCAATTGAAAATTTAACTGATACATTCGAAGAAGAATGATCAATATCAAGCTATATATTTTAAGCCTTATGAGTAAGGCATTTTTACCTAGATGCAGGATTGGATTAAGGCATGCTAGATAAGCGTTACCAAGTGTTTATTACAACTTCTGGTAAAGAGATGCAGCCAGAACGTATGGTTGTGTCTCAAACGCTGATCGGTATGGGTTTTTTTTCATGGGGTTTAGAACAAAGAACACCTGTAACAACCGCTTTTGCACGCCGTCAAATTGATGATTGTGATTATGTACTTCTGCTTTTAGGAAGCCAGTATGGTGAGCAATCTGTCTCTGGCATTAGTTACATGCACTTGGAATATATCTATGCAGTGACTAAGCAAAAGCCCATCATTGTATTTATGCATGAACAGCCAGAATCGCGTGCGGAGCATTTACGAGAGCATGAAGCGGATCTTCAACAGCGCTTTCAAAATTTCCGTCAACAGATCGTGAAAGAAGTTGATCAGGTCGTATGTTTTAAAAGTGCTCGTGAATTAGAGCTTGCACTCAGGTCTCATATGCCTCAAATGCTTGAGCGTTACCCTGTTTTGGGTTGGGTAAGACCACAAAGCATTCAAGCAAAACAAGATGAGATTGATCGATTAAGAGCTCAGCTGGCACAAGCAAAAATGGAACAAACCAAATCTGAAGTCGATCCTTTTCTATCTTTGCCTAGAATAGAGTGGGATGATCAATTCAGTTTTGATTATCGTATGCATGCCTATGTTGATAGTCATTTTAAAGAAATTATTTGTATACGTTCCATGCGATGGCATGAAATTTATACTGTTCTTGAGTCTCAATTTTCCCAAGCAACACCAGAAGATTTTTATTCTAAAGTGTTGAATCAGTATTTGACTGATACGGGGCTGGTCGATGCTCAATTGCAACTTCCTAAGGCACATATGGTATCTAGAGCACAGATTAATGTACGTGCATTGCATACCATCAAGCAACAAATGCGTAATAATGAATGGATCGTTCCTGTAGGACGAGATGATCGTCAGCGGATGTTATGGAAATGCATGAATAAATAGATCAAGTTCATATGATAGTTTTTCTCTTTCATTCACATTTTAAAAAGCAATCATAAAATCACGCCGAATTTACTTAGACTCTGATAAAGTATTTCTTAATTAAACAGTGAATTGATGTGGATCAGATGTCTGAGTTAAAGCCGAAAATCACCGTAATTATTGCCAACTTGGGAACACCAGATGCCCCTACAGTGCCTGCGGTACGAACTTTTCTAAAACAGTTTTTATCTGATCAGCGTGTGATTGAGATTCCATCGTTTTTGTGGAAAATTATCTTACATTGTTTTGTTTTACCATTTCGACCAAAGCATGTTTCTGAAGCATATGCGCAGGTGTGGAATGAAGATTCACCTATGCGTGAAATTCTGTTAAAGCAAACAGATTTAATCCGTCAAAAAGTTATTCAAGATTATCCAGATTTTGAGGTTCAGGTCGTTCCTGCGATGACTTATGGTCATCCTAGTATTCATGATGTTCTAAAAAAACTCTCTCAGACACCGCAAGATCACGTCATTTTATTTCCACTTTTTCCTCAATATTCAGCGACATCTACAGCACCTTTGTATGATGCATTGGCGAAATGGGTTTTAACGCAGAGAAATTTACCTGGCTTAAGTTTAATACGCGATTATTATCAACATCCAAAATTTATTCAGGCTTTGGCAAAGAGTGTTCAGGTTTTTCAGGCGCAACACGGTAAAGCGGAAAAATTATTAATGTCTTTCCATGGGATTCCTCAGCCTTATGCAGATAAAGGTGATCCATATGCCGACCGTTGTAGAGTTACAGCGAAAAAAGTCGCAGAGGCTCTGGGATTACGTGACGATGAATGGGCTATCAGTTTCCAATCACGATTCGGTAAACAGGAGTGGGTCAAGCCATATACAGATGCGTTGCTGACTGAATGGGGACAACAAGGAGTTCAATCTGTCCATGTGCTCAGCCCTGCTTTTTCAGCAGATTGCTTAGAGACTTTAGAAGAGTTGGCTGTGGAAAATGCCGAAACCTTTAAAACGGCTGGCGGGAAAGATTATGTCTATATTCCAGCATTAAACACTGATGCAGCACATATTGATTTGTTGGTCGATTTAGTAGAAGCTCAACTGGATGCACTCAAGATTACCCTTCAACATTCTGCATAAATTTAAAGGTTCCTATGCTTCAAGTTAAAATTATTCCTGTGACAGCATTTCAGCAAAATTGTTCCTTGGTTTGGGATCAAGAGACCAAAGAAGCTGTGTTAATTGATGCTGGAGGTGAGCCTGAAAAAATTATGCAAGTTGTGCAAGAGTTAGACTTAACCGTGAAGGAGCTATGGTTAACTCATGGTCATCTTGATCATGCTGGTGCGGTCGGAGCATTGGCGCGAGAGTGGGGTATTCCAGTAATTGGTCCTCATAAAGAAGATGCATTTTGGTTAGATATGATTCAGGAAGTTTCAGCACGATATGGGTTTCCGATACCTGAACCTGTTGTGGTTGATCAGTGGCTTGAAGGTGGTGAAACTTTAAAATTGGGGGATGAGTCCTTTGAGGTTCGATTCGCTCCCGGTCATACGCCTGGCCACGTCATGTTCTATAATGCTAACTATGGCTTGTTATGGACTGGCGATGTTCTTTTCAAGGGTTCAATTGGTCGAACAGATTTTCCCAAGGGAAATCATCAACAGTTGCTGGATTCGATTGAGAGAGAATGTTTTAGTTTGCCAGATGAAACACAGTTTATTTCAGGGCATGGTCCAATCAGTACCATTGGCTATGAGAAAAAGTTTAACCCGTTTGTGGCAGGTAAAGCTGGTTAATTAAAAACGAAAAAAGTGATCTCGATTGATGTCATTCAATTCCCAAAAGAGAAGGGCAGCGGCTAACACAAATAGTGCAGAGATTAAAATCAAGACGAAATCATGTTGATAAATGCCTAGACCTGCAAAAAGGAGGCCTAGGCAAGATAAAATTATACTGAGTGTGAATGTGAATTTATAAAGTCTCATGTATTTATGAAGGTAGAATTGTTGTTTTAATGTGATTATCATCACAATATCACAACATAAACTTAAATAAAATCACATTTATTGAGTTTTCTTAAAAAAGCTAATTTTTTTGTTTGTGTAAATATAATTGAATTATTCTTTTAATATTGAGCAAAGTTGGCATTATTCATGATATTCCCCTTGATCAGCTTGAGGAGAATCCTGTGTCGGAAGGCGATATTCATCATTTGCCCAAGCCCCTAAATCGATAAGTTTGCATCGTTCAGAACAAAATGGACGAAATTCATTGCCAGTCCATTGACTAGGCTGTCCACAGCGTGGGCACGGAAATGTTTTTGACATAAATGAATCCTAGTAAAATAAAACAGCTAAAATAGGCAAAAGCATCTAGAGTTGCTAGACTTGTCGCGTTTTCATAAGTTTGATCTGATTATGCCGATTCGTCAATTTCAAGCACAGCGTATGCATGCGCCACGCGACTTTCAACCGATTCTAGCTGAACCACTATGTGTTGAGATTGGGGCGGGTAAAGGTAAACATGCTTTATTGTTTACGCAACAAAATCCGCAAAGACAACTAATCGCGATTGAACGAACTAGAGAAAAATTTCTAGCGATGCAAAAACAGCATCAACTAGAGGGACAAACCAATTTGCGACCTGTACATGCAGATGCAATCCCTTGGATCGTACATGCGCTATTTCCACAGCAAGTTGAAGATTTTTTTATTTTATATCCGAATCCTGAACCTCATAATCCAGCGCAACGTTGGTTGAATATGCCTTTTTTTGAATTTTTACTGTCTCGATTGCAACCGAATGGTACGATCACTTTAGCCAGCAATATTCCTGAATATATTGACGAGGCAGAGCAACAACTGATTAATGTTTGGAACCTTTCTTATGTTAAAGAACGAATCTCTTCAACTTCGGCAAGAACGCATTTTGAAGTAAAGTATCTAGAGCGTGGTGAATTATGCCAGCAGTTGATTATTCAAAAACCTGAAGCGTACCAAACTCGCTTCGATCACTTTATGCCTCTGCAAGGGCAAATGCCGATCTCTTCTGAAAATCAACAAACGAATAATCTATGAATTTGGAATATTCAAAGCGAATCGCAATCGTAGGCGCAGGTCCAGCAGGTTTAATGGCTGCTGAAGTTTTATCTGCTCATCCTGCATTTGAAGTTCATATTTTTGAACAAAAGCCTTCAGCTGCACGTAAATTTTTGATGGCAGGTAAAACAGGTTTAAATATTTCTCATGCCGAACCTATCGATCAATTTATTGGTCGTTATGATCATGCCGAATGGCTTGCACCTTGGGTAAAAAAATGGGATGCGCGTTGGATTCGAAATTGGATGAAAAACCTAGGGATTGAATCCTATGTTGGAAGCTCTGGTCGTATATTTCCCAATGAAATGAAAGCAGCTCCATTACTGCGTGCTTGGTTAAAAAGTTTAGTAGATACCAAGGTCAATTTTCATTATCGGCATCAAATTACCGCGCTTAATCAAAATGAACTGACAGTTTTTGATACTCAATCCAATTCAATACGAACTGAGCAATTTGATGCGATTGTATTGGCGTGTGGCGCTGTGTCATGGGCACAGTTGGGTAGTGATGGGGCTTGGCAGTCATGGTTGGCTAAAGAAGAGTTAAAAGCGTTTTCCCCGAGTAATGCTGGTGTAGTCAGAGCTTGGTCTTCGTATATGGAACCTATATTTGGCTCGCCACTCAAACGAGTTGAAGCTTGGGTGGATCATCAGCCCAAAGCTAAGGGTGATATCGTGATCACCCATTATGGTTTGGAGAGTGGGTTGGTCTATAAGCATGGTCGGGCACTTCGAACACAATTGCAATATCAAGATTCCATGGTTTTAAATTTAGATTTACTGCCAGAATTATCTGAGCATGAAATCATCTCTAAACTTAAGAATGCTAAGAAGCAAAGTATTAATAATATTTGGCGAAAAATGGGATTAGACACTGCAAAGTCAAATTTATTACGTGAATTAACCCCAAAGCATGATTGGGCGATTGCAGAGAAAATGGCTCAGCATATTAAACATTTATCTATCAAACTAGATGGTTTTAGACCCATTGAAGAAGCCATTAGCTGCGCAGGTGGTGTACGGGAAATTGCCTTGACTAAACAGTTACAGTTGAAAAGTAATCCAATTGTTTTCTGCTGTGGAGAGATGTTGGATTGGGATGCCCCGACAGGTGGTTATTTACTTACAGCATGTTTTGCAACAGGTCGAGCAGCAGGATTAGGTGTAATTGAATACCTAAATAAAACTGTTGAAAAAGACTAGCCAAGCGCTAGTCTTTATTTATGATTATTTCGCAGTGAGTGCATTTCCTTCAAATTTAATGCCATCCCATCCATGAATCATGAATTGACGGATATTTTGATGATCTGATGCTTCAGGTGTCGCCAGAACAGAAGCGTAGTGTTCTGCAAAAAGCTGTAATGTTTGTTCTTGAGAAAGACCATTTAATTTGGCAAAGGAAAAAACTTTAGCACTCCCTTGATTTTCATTACTGGCATTATATTGTTGACCATTACTAAATGCGGTTGGCGTATGTGTATAACCTGCTTCAATAAATGAAATTACGTCGGCAAATTTTGCTTCGCCATTTTTTAATTGTTCCAATAATGCTTGAGCCATAATTGAGTCCTTACACGTTTAAATTTGCTACATCTTAACGAAAAAAGCGTGAATCCAAGACAATAATTCGTTACTTTTTAAGGTAAAAATATGATCAATACACGAGAACGGACATAATATGAGTTGGTTATGGGTAGCATGTGGTGGAGCGATTGGTGCAACACTTCGATATATGACCAGTATGTGGTTCATGCAAAATGCAGATCAATTTCCATGGGCAACTTGGATTGTGAATATCTTGGGCTGTGTTCTAGCAGGGGGATTTTTTGCATTCAGTTTACAATATCCTGTATTACAACATGAGGCTCGCCTATTTTTTATGGTTGGCATATTAGGTGGTTTTACCACATTCTCAAGTTTTGGCTTGGAAACTTTTCAATTGATAAAATCTGGGCAATACAATTTGGCACTGATGTATGTTGTGAGTAGTATCATGATTGGACTCTTGGGATTGGTTTTGAGTTTTTTCTTTACTCAATTTTATTTAACCAATAAATAACGATAAGAATAAAAAAAAGCCTAAATTGGAGGAGTAAATTTAGGCTTTAAAATAGTGAGAGTCGAAAATTTTTTTATTTACGTTTAAAGCGACCGAAACGCTTATTGAAACTTGCCACACGACCTTCATTATTGGCCTGACGGACCTCACCAGTATAGAAAGGGTGCGAAGCACTTGAAATATCTAGCGTGACATAGGGGTAAGTTTTCCCTTGATATTCTTTTGTTTGCTTTGACTGAATCGTACTACCGATGATGAAATACTGATCTGCGTTGGTATCATGAAATAGTACTTCATGGTATTCAGGATGAATATTGGGACGCATGAAAACACTCCGAATTATTTATATAATGTTATAATATAACATAACAATAATGAGGATTGTAAGGTCTTGTTAGTTTTTTCAAATCGGAACGAGCGTTTCAAACAAATCATTGAGATTGTCATCGACCTTTAAGTTAATCAGATTCCAATAGTGTCCAGAAATCGTACGATTGACCATTAATGTGTCTGGAGAGGGCTTAAATGTATCCCAATACTTAAGTGATTTTTTCACTAAAATGACGCCATCATGATGAGATGAGTTTTCAGCAAAATTGTATTGAGTGGTAAGGGGTCTGAGCAACACTTCTAACCATTGTTTGTAAAGTTCCTCAGGGAATTTTCCTGTTTCAGCAAGAGCATCCAACGCGAATAGATGTTGTTCAATCTCTTGGATATTTTCAGCACGACCAGCGCGAACTAATTTTTTAAATCGATCCACCAGTTCAGCAGATAAGGTTTTAACACCACCAAAATCATAGATGATGACACTACCATCTGAGCGGAAAGCAAAATTGCCAGGATGCGGATCACAATGAAAGCGTTTTAGATAGAAAATCTGATGGCCAAGAGCCTGAATTAGTCGACGACCAATTTCGTTACGTGTTTCAAGCGGCCAAGTGCTTGCGGTTTCAATATTGTCACCTGCTTCTAAGCTCAATGTAAGAACTCGTCTGCTGGAATAATCTTTGAAAACTTGTGGGATAATAATTTTAGAATCCAATGCTTGATGGAAGGTTCTAAATACCTCTAAATTTTGCGCTTCAATTTCATAGTTGAGCTCTTCGTGTAAGCTGTCTTGAATTTCTGCAAATAATCGATCTTGTAATTTTTTATCGACTTTTAATACACCCATCAAACGTAAAGCCAAGCGGACTTGTTTTAAATCGCTTTCGCATGCTTCATCTACGCCTGGGTACTGTACTTTTACAACGACTTCTTGGCCATTTTTTAAGGTTGCTTTATGAACTTGCCCAATCGAAGCTGCTGCAAAAGGTTGTTCATCAAATGTTTTAAAAACATCTAACAGTGGCTGACCAAGTTCTTTTTCAACTTGTTGCTTGATTTGCTGGAAGGGCATCGCAGGGGCTTGACGTTGTAATTTAGCAATAGCCTTTGCGACTTCAGGCGGGAAAATATCTTTGTATTGTGATGCAATTTGACCAACTTTCATTACAGCACCTTTCATTTCCCCAAGGGTGTCTGCAATTTGAACACCAATGTCTTGAAAGAGCTTACTGCGTGCTTCGTTTTTTTTATCATCATCTGCATTAAAGGTGCGGATAGAGTTGGACACGGTTTTAGTAGCAATACTTGCAGTCATACCTGCGAGTTTCATGAAACGACGGCCGGGAGAGCTCGCTTTGTTTGCCATGAGTTGAGAACCTCGATTCATTATTTTCATCTTCTGATTTGATCATAGGCGACAAATCAAAAGATGCATATTTGAAATTGTTAATGAGTTGTAAGTAAATGATTGGCATAAAAAAATAAATCCCGAGCATTCGGGATTTATTGTTCATGATGATTGACTACGCTCAAGTCGCTGATTATTCATATATAAACGTCCGAGTAAGAGTACACAGGCAATACTTAACCCCACGATCAATCCAATCCATACACCCGCAGGACCAATGTTGGTAAATCTAGAGAGATATACGCCTACAGGGAATGCAATCACCCAATAGGCAAGCATAGTAATCCACATAGGACCCTTCGTATCTTGCATGCCTCTTAGACATCCTGCAGCACTGATTTGCCAAGCGTCCATCAGTTGGTAAGCAACAGCGAATAGCACCAAGTAAACCGCAATTTGAGTCACCAATACATCAGAGGTATATAACGCGACAATTTGATGGCGGAAGACCCACAATAAAACCATGGTCATTACTGCCAGTACAGTACTTGTTGCTAAACCCAACCATTGGACTTTACGCATAGATTGGTAATCCTTTTCACCATAATACGTTCCCACTCGGATGGTAAGTGCGATCGCGAGAGACATCGGGATCATAAATAATTGTGACGTAATGGAGATGGCGATCTGATGCGCTGCTACCGTAATTTCACCCAATGGACTCAATACAATTGCTGCAGTACTGAAAATACTGACTTCAAAGAAGATAGCCAATCCAATTGGGAAACCTAAAGCAAGGATGCGTTTTAACCAGTAGCGATCAATTTTTTCAAAATGACTAAAGGGTTGGGTTTTTTGATATGCCTGATTATTCAAGATATACAATGCCAACGTGATCAGCATCAGCCACTGTAGAATTGCCGTTGCAAATCCACATCCAGCACTTCCCAATGCAGGAATTGGACCTAGACCATACATAAACACAAAATTAAGCGGAATAAGTACGACTAAGGCCATTAAACTGATCACAGTCACTGGGCGTGGATTACCAATCGCCTCAGAGTATCCTCGTAGTGCAGCAAACATGGTGACCGCTGGCATACCGAATCCAATCGCATGTAAAAATAGGCCAGCTTTATGGTGAAGTGAATCTGGAACGCCAAGAAGAGGAAGCGTATAGGGAAGAATCTGTAAGACTAGACCAGCAATAATCCCGAGAACTAAAGCAACCCATAATGCTTGTCGTGTAATAGTGGCAATTTTCTCTGGAGTCCTCGCACCGTTTGCTTCAGCAACCAACGGCGTTGTTGCAATCATAATACCGCTAAATAGCAACATGACAGGAATCCAAAGACCGACCCCGACAGCAATTGCCGCTAAGTCTAATGCAGATAAATGTCCTGCCATAATGGTATCAATCAGTCCTAATCCTGCTTGCGAAAATTGCGTAATCAAGATTGGGATCATGAGATGAAATAGTTTTTTTAATTCATAACTGATGTTGGAAGTTGCAGTCACATTAGACACAAAAATTACTCATCGTTTTTATGTGCTTAGAATGAAGGTTTAGCGTTGTAAAGTGAGAAGCACACCTATAAAAATCACCACGCCACCCAAAATGCGCTGCCAATTAATGGCAATTTTTTCTGTACCTAAAATTCCAAAATGGTCGACTATCATGGACATAACAATCTGTCCAAAAATAATTAATGCCGATAAGGTTAAGAAACCTAATTTAGGTGCGGAATAAATACTAATACTGATGGCATAAACACCTAAAAAACCGCCAAGCCAAAGATGCCAAGGAATTTGTACAATTTCGCTCAATTGTGGTTTTTCAGTCTGTTGAAAAAAAACCAGTATTGCGAGAACTATTGTACCAATCAAAAATGATAAAAGTGCAGCTTGTAATGGAGAATATAAATATTCACGTAATTGTGTGTTAATCGCAGTTTGGAAGGTCATTGCGATTCCGATCCCCAGCGCTAAAGGGATAAAGAATAAAAATTGGCTCGCGACTTTAAACATAAATGCACCCACGTCCTTGTTTTATATTGAGTGTAAAGTAAAAACTGAATCAGTTCTGAGCGTTATGGTGTAGTCATGTTAAAATAAGTTTTTTAAGTTTTGAGCTGTACGTTTGGCTACTTTGAATCCACAAGATATTCCATTGTCACTTTATATTCATATGCCGTGGTGTGTGCGTAAATGTCCATATTGCGACTTTAATTCGCATGCAGTACCCAATGGGGCATTGTCCATGGCGTTGGAGAAAGAATATTTACAAGCATTGGTTGAGGATTTCAAAACACAGATAAATTTTGCTCAGGGTCGTCAAATTCATAGCGTGTTCATAGGTGGAGGTACTCCTTCTCTCATTTCTGCTCAAGGGTATCAATGGCTATTTGCTCAGCTAAGCGCTTTGATTCCGTTTGAGGATGATTGTGAAATTACCTTAGAAGCCAACCCGGGAACGGTAGAACATGATCCATTTGCAGATTATTTAAAGGCGGGGATCAATCGGTTGTCTTTAGGTGTCCAAAGCTTTAACTCGAATCATCTTCAAAAACTGGGGCGTATTCATTCCAACCAAGATGCAATTTCAGCAATTGGTTTGGCGAAAGATGCAGGCTTTAAGCGAATTAATGTCGATTTAATGCACGGCTTACCTGAACAAACGCTTGAACAAGCATTACTTGACTTAAAACTTGCCGTGGAGCACGGTGCTACACATATCTCGTGGTATCAGTTAACCATTGAGCCCAATACCGTATTTTTTCGAACTCAACCTATATTGCCTGTCGATGATGTATTAGAAGAAATTCAGGTACAGGGTGAGGCCTATTTAATCGAAAATGGTTTTACTAACTACGAAGTGTCGGCTTGGCGTAAAGAAAAACCTTCAGCACATAATTTAAATTATTGGCAATTTGGCGATTACTTAGCAATTGGTGCTGGTGCGCATGCTAAAGTGACGCTAAGTGATGGTGTATATCGTTACCAAAAAACACGATTACCGAAAGATTATCTGGCGAAAGTCCCTGCAGAGCATTTACAGTTTAAGAAAATTGAAGCTGATGAAATGCCATTCGAATTTATGATGAATGCACTTCGACTTAATCAAGGTGTACCAACCTCACATTATGAAGCTCGTACAGGTTTATCTTTGCAAACAATCCAAGATCAAGTTCAATCATTGATTGACAGAAAATTAATGGTAGATGATCGAAATCGTTTGTCATGCACTGCTCAAGGACATTTATATTTGAACTCATTGCTTGAGGAGTTTCTGTAAGTTCTATAGTTAAACTCCAATGTAATTTTTAACACTGAAACTGTTAAATCCACATTTATTTCGCTTTTTTACTGTGAAAATAATGATGAGTCTTTTAATGGTTCTCATCACGATAGGTATTAAAAATGAAATTGGTTCTAGTGGCTTCAATCTTGGGATTGGCATTCGTTGGTTGTGCTGATAAAAACAAAAATAGTGATCAAATGTCAGAACAAGAGAGACCAGCGCATTTAAATGCTGAAGCTTCAGCGCCTGTTGATCAAGTTGCTCGTGCTGAAGGTGAACAGGTGATCCATTTTACTGGACCAATGGATTTAACATTAGAGCTAAAAACAAAAGACAATTTTCAGACGGCAGAACTCAGGGATAACTCGGATGCGGTTTATCACTTGAAGAGCGCGGTTGCTGCAAGTGGTGTAAAACTTGCAAATAGAGATGGTATTTCAATTCATTTTAAAAATTTCAATGGTTTGAATGAGGGAACAGTTGAACTCGTGAAAGATAAGCCAATAGAGATTAAAGAGTACCGTGAGCATTAAAATATATGCATTAATTTACAACACCTGATTGGTTGTTCAATCAGGTGCTTTTTTAATTCCTTAATTTGAGCTTTGATCTTCAACATACTTTTTTAAATGATTGGCCATTTCCCACTGAGAACCAATAAAACGATACAGGGCTTCAACTTCTTGTTTTGTCGCGCCTTGAATAAATTGATCGTCTAAAGTTACTTCAATAGTTCGTTCAAATTCTGTGCTATTGGCGTTGATACGATCAAATTCATAGGTAATTTTTGAATGGATTGGGACTTGAGCAAATTGTTCTATGGTTGCGATAACAAACTTCTTATCTTTCTCAAACTCAATCACATGCCATTCATTACTCCAATCTTTTATGCCTGGAATCGGGCTGCTAATAAATTCTTTGAAAGTCGTACCTTTTTGAACACGAATATTCTTAGGCTCAATGGCTTGAGTTGCACCCACATTAATTTTTGGCCAAAGATTCACATTGGTTAAAATATTGAAGACTTCACTCACAGGGCGATGAATAATGACCTCAGCAGATCCACTCGTCGAGTAATTCAAATGCTTTGTTGAATACGTCGTGGTTTTTTTGTGATTTTTAATATCCGATTCAGCGAAGCTATTTGTAGCGAGAAAGACTGCACTGAGTAAAGAGAAGGAGATCAATGTCTTATGCATATTATTTTCCTTTTTGTATATTGATAAAAGCTCATTTGGAATATTTATATCGCTTGATCAAGATACCACTGTTGTATTCTTGCTCTAAATGTAATTTCGTATTCTTAAAGTACAATGGTTTATTGAATTAATAAAAAAAGACCGCCTTGGCGGTCTTTTTTTCTATGAAATCTTAGTAATCAAAACTGAAGTGTTCAGCTTCTAAAGACATTAAAGTTTTCGAAGGGTTAACCATAGATTCAGCATGACCTTGGGCACGTGGAAGTAAACGCTCAAAGTAGAAATCTGCAACTTTGATTTTCGCTTTATAAAACTCAGGAGTTTCTTGACCATCACCTGATGCTAACTTCGCTGATGCCACTGCCGCTTGTTGAGCCCAGTAATATGCCATCATTGCATAACCAGAGAACATTAAGTAATCCACAGAAGCACTTGAAACGATGTCGCGATCTTTGCGTGCAGCAAGCATAATACGTACAGTTAATGCGTTCCATTGTGCACAAATCTTAGTTAAGTCCCAAGCAAAACGGCGCATGTATTTATTGCGTGCGTGCTGGCCACAGAATTTTAAGATTTCAGCTGTATAGTCACGAACGACTTTACCTTTAGAAGATAACAGTACTTTACGACCGATTAAGTCTAGTGCTTGAACACCAGTTGTACCTTCGTAAAGCGTTGAAATACGCGCGTCACGAACGATCTGCTCCATACCATGTTCTTTGATATAACCATGGCCACCAAAGACTTGCATACCGTGATTTGCTGCTTCTAAGCCTAACTCAGTTAAGAAGCCTTTCAAAATTGGTGTGTAGAAACCTAGTTTATCATCGTAATCATCAAACTTCGCTTGATCACCTTGAGCTAAAGCATCAGTCATTTTGTCAGCAAGCTGTGCAGCATGATAGATCATTGCACGGCCACCTTCAGCAATCGCTTTTTGAGTCAAAAGCATACGACGAACATCAGCATGATGGATAATTGAGTCAGCTACTTTTTCAGGCTCTTTTTTACCTGAGAGTGCGCGCATTGACATACGTTCTTTTGCATAAGGTAATGCACCTTGGAATGCAAGTTCTGCATGTGCTAAACCTTGAACAGCAGTTCCGATACGCGCCGTATTCATGAAGGTAAACATTGCGTGTAAGCCTTTGTTGACTTCACCAATCAGATAACCCGTTGCAGCATCAAAGTTCAGTACGGCAGTAGCAGACGCTCTGATCCCCATTTTGTGTTCAATAGAACCGCAAGTCACAGGATTGCGTTCGCCTACACCACCATCAGCAGTTGGGATGAATTTTGGAACAATGAATAAAGAAATACCACGTGTACCAGCTGGAGAGTCTGGAAGACGTGCCAACACAATATGAATGATATTTTCAGTTAAATCGTGCTCACCCGCAGAAATAAAGATTTTAGTACCTGTGATAGCATAAGTACCGTCACCTTTAGGCTCAGCTTTAGTTTTAACTTGACCCAAGTCTGTACCACATTGTGGTTCAGTTAAACACATTGTGCCTGACCATGTACCAGCAGTGAGGTGAGGCATGTAGGTGTTTTTCTGTTCTTCAGTACCAAATTGCATGATGGTATTCATACAACCCATACTTAAGCCCGGATACATCGTGAAAGACCAGTTTGCTGTACCCATCATTTCTGATTTGATCAGGTTCAGCGACATAGGCAGTGCTTGACCACCAAACTCTTCAGGATACGAAAGACCTTGCCAGCCACCTTGTACAAACTGCTCGTAAGCTTCTTTGAAACCTTTAGGCGTTTTGACTTCGCCATCTTTAAAATGACAGCCTTCTTCATCTCCAGGCTGATTAAGTGGAGATAATACATTTTCACAGAAATCTGCAGCACCTTCGATAATCATATCGACAGTATCAGAGTCAGCAGCTTCGCCGTTGCTTAGAGTTTTATAGTGCGCAGGATAATCAAAAACTTCGTTCATTAAGAAACGAATATCACGTACGGGCGCTTTATATGCAGGCATTGAACTTTTCCTAATTTGAATAGAGAAAATACTTTTTAGATGATCCGATTATTGACCTACAACACTAAAAAAACATTGATGTAAGTCACGGAAATAAATGTCAGAATTGCGAATTAGTGTTTAGGCTCTTGAATGAATATAAACTGAATTCATTTGTTGTAGTAGGAGTTTATTAGAAACAATAATATTATTAATACATAAGCTTAGGTTGGTTTTGTTGTGTGGATGACCATATGTTTAATTTGAATTTATTCAATTTGAATATGCACTAAAAATATGTCACTAAAATCAATTCGAAGAGATTTAATCGATATTATATAGAGAAAAAAGTGCAATTTAAAAAATTGCACTATTCACAAGGCACTAAACGTGTGCAAAAACTAAATAAAATCTTTTAATTCTGGACGCACACCATTCCAAATCGCGAAAGATTCAATCGCTTGTCCAACGAGCATTCCAAATCCTTCTGCAGTCGGAATTCCACGCTGTTTCGCTTGATCAAGGAAAGTGGAAGGTTTGCCATAGGCCATTTCATAGGCATATTTGAATTTTAACTGTTGGGGTAGATTGATTGCATCGCCAGATAAGCTTGCCGAGGTAGCATTAATAACAATATCAAATTCACCTGCTATGTGATCAAGACCACAAGCGTTTAGCTCTAGATCTGGGACAGCAGGTTGTAAGTCCTCAATCAATTGCTCTGCGCGAGCAACCGTTCGATTAGCAATCATGATTTTATTTACACCAGCTTTATGCAGTGGATAAATCACGCCACGTGTTGCACCACCTGCGCCTAAAATAAGCACGCTTGCTTGCTCAAGAGGCCAATTTAAATGTTGAATGGCTGCAACAAGTCCTTGGCCATCGGTATTGTCGCCATGCAATACACCATCTTTCATCCATAGTGTATTTACTGCTTTTGCAATTTTGGCACGTTCAGTGAGTACATCACATTGTGCAAAAGCTTGTTCTTTAAACGGCACCGTGACATTCAGACCAATACCACCAGCCTTAAAAAATTCATTGATACTCTGTGTAAAACCATCTAGAGGAGCAAGGCGTTTGCTATATTCAAGGATCACCCCAGTCTTTTGTGCGAACGCATGATGAAGCTCTGGAGATCGAGATTGTTCAATGGGATTTCCAATTACGGCAAATTGTTTGCGCATTGCTCTAATTCCTGATGAAGAAGTGGCAAACAATATACGTCAAATGCAGAAAGTTCCCAATATGAACATATTTAATGAAGTGTATTAATGACTTGGGTTACAAATTTCAAATAGGGTATGAAGTAAAATATGCGCAATGTTGAGCAGTAGACCAACAGCTGCAAACACCATCAAGCTAAAACCAAAGCTATCATTGAGTAGTGTTTCTGAAAATATAGTGGTACTGATTGCACTCAAAAGAGCAATAACCAGTGTCCAAAATACGACAACACGTGCGCGAATAGAGTTGTGTTGCATATCGATTCCTTATGCAGAAGTAAAAACTTCCATGAGTAATACAATTAAAAATTGATTGTACAGTACTTTGCTTAAATTAAACTTAAGAGCTGTGTCAGAAGTGTGACAAAATTTAATCAATTTTATCTATTGTGCCTTTTTTTCTAAGAGAATGTAATGGAATTATTCAATTTCGTTAGACAATGGGATGAATATATTGCTCAACAAAAAAGCCCTGTTTTAACAGGGCGAGTGATTTGCAATTAATGCAGTTCAGCGAGCCAATCTCTGGGTTTTAAATAGTAGTCGGTTAATTTTTTTTCAGCAGAGCCTTCATCCCATTCAGGTCTGTATTTCCAACCCGTTAATGGAGGAAGACTTACTAAAATAGACTCAATTCGACCGCCAGTTTGTAATCCAAATAACGTCCCTCGATCGTAAACTAAGTTATATTCCACATAGCGCCCACGACGATACAATTGGAAATCGCGTTGAGCTTCACTATAGGGTTTATCTTGATTACGTTGGAAGATTGGTAGAATCGCATTGAGATATCCATTGCCTACAGCTTGCATGTATTTAAAACAAGTTTCGAAATCCCACTGATTTAAGTCATCAAAAAATAACCCACCGACACCACGTTGTTCATCACGATGCTTCAAATAAAAATAATCATCACACCATTTTTTATGATCTTGGTAGACATGATCGCCAAAAGGTGCACAAAGATCGTGCGCAGTTTGATGCCATGATTTAACATCTTCATCATTCGGATAAAATGGCGTTAAATCAAAACCGCCGCCAAACCACCAAATAGGATCTTGTCCTTCTTTTTCTGCGACAAATAGTCTTACGTTGGCATGTGAGGTCGGCACATTTGGATTTCTAGGATGGATCACTAAAGAAACCCCCATGGCTTGTGCTTGTGCGCCAGCTATATGTGGGTGCCGTTCGGTAGCAGATGCTGGTAACTTTGAGATATTGATGTGCGAGAACATCACACCACCTTTTTCGATCACTGTACCATCTTGTAATACGCGTGATCTGCCACCACCACCTTCGGGACGTTCCCAATCATCGATCTCAAATCGGGCATTACCGCCACCTTGTTGTTCTTGTTGTTCAAGCGCAGCACAAATTCGAGTTTGTAAGTCGAGTAAAAATTCACGAACACGTTGAATATCTGCAGAAGTCGGGTGTGACATACCAAGCCTCTTGGGCAATGAAAAACTAGCTACATCAAAACATAAATTGTATGAAAGATTAAGGCGATTTTATCGATATAGCAGATCGAGATTTAAGTTTAGTCAGGGTAAACGTACTTTGTGATTTGAATTTGCTTATGAATCCTGACCAAGATACTAGGTTGAATTAAAAGAATAAGCTCCTCAAAATAGGACGACTGAAAGCAGTTAAGCTTTTAATATGTGGTGATTTTAAAGGTGGGGATATGTTCGAAAACGTTGTTTCACTGGTGCAAAAATATAATGTTCCAGGTCCTCGATATACGAGCTATCCCACAGTTCCGTATTGGGAGCAGTCGACTTTTGATCGAGTACTATGGCAGCAAAAACTAAAAATACGTTTTGATAAATCGAATAGCCAACATGGTATTAGCCTTTACATTCACTTACCTTTTTGCGAGTCCTTATGTACTTTTTGTGGATGTCATAAAAAAATCACTAAAAAACATGAAATGGAACAGCCCTATATTTTGGCTTTGTTAAAAGAATGGAAATTGTATTGTGAGTTATTTATAGAGCGTCCTTTGATTAAAGAGATACATCTAGGGGGGGGGACACCTACATTTTTTTCTCCTCAGCATCTTAAACAGTTGATTGATGGGCTTTTAGCGTTATCACAAGTAGCTGAAGATCATCAATTTAGTTTTGAAGGACATCCTAATAATACTTCTTACGATCATTTAAAGACGCTGTTTGAATTGGGTTTTAGACGCGTTAGCTTTGGCGTGCAGGATTATAATGAAACCGTGCAGAAAGCGATCCACCGAATTCAATCTTTTGAACACGTAAAGCAGGTTACAGAATGGGCGCGTGAAATTGGTTATACCTCTATTTCGCATGATTTGGTCTACGGGCTGCCCTTTCAATATTTAGATGATGTTTTAAACACAATTGATCAAACCATTCAAATTAAGCCAGATCGTTTAGCCTTTTACAGTTATGCGCATGTACCATGGATCAAAGGCAATGGGCAACGTGGTTTTAAAGACCATGATGTTCCGCGCGATGAAGAGAAAAGACAGTGTTATGAGCAAGGAAAACAAAAATTATTGTCTGCTGGATATCATGAAATAGGAATGGATCATTTTGCGCTTGAGCATGATGATATGTATCAGGTATTTCAAGCACAACAGTTACATCGTAATTTTATGGGATATACCGTTTCAAAAACAGAAGTGATGATTGGCTTAGGGATGTCAGCTATTGGCGATTGTTGGCAAGGTTTTGCCCAAAATGAAAAGACGCTTGAAAATTATTATGCTCGATTAGAACAAAATGAAATTCCAGTTTTTAAAGGCCATCTTTTAACAGAAGAAGATTTGAAAATCAGAAAACACATTTTAAATCTCATGTGCCACTTTGAGACGAATTGGCAAGGTGACATGGATTTTGCACAGCGACCACAAGTTTTAGAAGATTTAGCTGAAATGCAAAATGACCAACTTGTGAAGATGAGTGAATATGGATTGAAGGTAACGAAAGCTGGAAAACCATTTGTACGAAATATCTGTATGGCTTTCGATTTAAGGTTAAAAAGAAACAAACCTGAAAATCGGATATTTTCTATGACGATATAGTCATCTTCACAAATTAGATTGAGTCTAAGTGAAAAAATACCCCTAAGCATCGGGGTATTTTTTTACAACGATTAAATTATGCTGTAGTTAAAAATCATCCTTTTGATACATATGTGACATGCGCTCATGTTTGGTTTTTAAGTATTCTTCATTGAATTTATTCAAACCGACCGTTAACGGGACACGATCAACCACATCAATTCCTAAATCAGTTAAAGCTTTAATTTTGAGAGGATTATTCGTAACCAGTTTGACTTTTTTCACTTGTAAGTGATCCAGCATGATACTGCACATATCGTATTTACGCGCATCAGCGGGTAAGTTGAGCATCAGGTTGGCATCCACTGTGTCATGTCCTTGATCTTGCAAGGCATAAGCACGAATTTTATTGGTTAAACCAATACCACGACCTTCTTGACGTAAATATAAAATTACGCCTTGTCCTGCTTCGTTAATCAGTTTTTGAGTTGCTTGAAGTTGTGGGCCACAATCACATTTTAATGAAGCAAAAGCATCACCTGTTAAACATTCGGAATGGATTCGTACCAAGACAGGAGAGGTGGGTGCTGTATCTAATCCTTTTGACAATGCTACGTGTTCTTCACCTGTTTTAGGATCTTGAAAAACAGTGATTTTAAAATCACCAAAGGCAGTGGGTAATTTAGATGTGGCAACAAACTCTATAGGCACAGCGACTTCCATTACATGTTCATAATTTGGCTAAAGTATAGCTGAATGATCAGACCATAGTTGAGTATCATTGTGCAAATTTACACAGAAGATTTCCTTTTTTTTGCAAAGCACAAGATAATAGTTGATAAGTAGCATCGATATTCAGGATAATCTAGCTACCTAACAACGCCCGTTTAGCGAAAGCTCAACACTGGACCAATATAAATGTGGTTGATTTAAGGTGTTTTTTTTCGATTTCTCGATCAATAAGAAGAATCGAGCTAACCCATTTACCTAGCTTAGGATTTGCCAGGCTTTAGAAGGCATTGCCACATATGTTGTATACCGAAATACCTAGTCAACGTCCTGTTACGCCTTTGTTGGATGCGATTGATCATCCAATGCAATTGCGTCAACTAGCCAAAGAACAATTGAGTCAAGTGTCGGACGAGCTACGTCAATTTATTTTGTATGCTGCTGGACAAAGTGGTGGGCATTTCGGTGCCAATCTGGGTGTAATCGAATTAACTGTTGCCTTGCATTATTGTTTCAATACACCACATGATCGTCTTATTTGGGATGTGGGTCATCAAGCATATCCACATAAAGCTTTGACTGGACGTCGTGAGCAACTAACAACAATTCGTGCAAAAAATGGCTTAGCGGCGTTCCCCGCTCGTGAAGAGTCTGAGTTTGATACTTTTGGTGTGGGCCACTCATCAACTGCTATTTCAGCGGGTTTGGGAATGGCTTTAGCTCGTCGTTATCAAAAAGATCCTTGTGAAGTAGTTGCAATTATCGGTGATGGTGCAATGACAGCAGGGATGGCATTCGAAGCCATGAATGATGCTGTTGCACATAATGCTGATCTCATGGTGGTACTGAACGATAATGATATGTCGATTTCATGTAGCACGGGTGGTTTTGCAAAACATTTGGCTGCTATTTGGGAAAAAGGGCAATCTGTACACATTGATGAGCAGGGTAATCCATTTATTCGGGATTATCCTGAGTGGGACTACACTTCACGCTTACATTGTGCTGCTACAGAGGCTGCAGATAACTTATTTAAAGCGATTGGATTTGACTATTTTGGTCCATTCGATGGTCATAATGTCGATGAACTTGTTAATGTATTTAGTGCCTTAAAAAAACGTAAGGGGCCGCGCTTAATTCATATCTATACCAAGAAAGGTAAGGGCTTCGCACCTGCTGAAGTAGATCAAATAAAATATCACGCAATTGCTAAATTAAATGCTGCATCAGCTTCAACAAAAGCACCCAAATATTCTGATGTTTTTGGGCAATGGTTGTGTGATGAAGCCCAGTTGGATGATAAGTTGTTAGCCATTACACCTGCCATGTGTGAAGGTTCAGGTATGGTGCAATTCGCCAAACAATATCCTGATCGTTACTTTGATGTGGCAATTGCAGAACAACATGCAGTGACCTTAGCTGCTGGTATGGCATGTGAAGGTTTAAAACCAGTAGTGGCAATTTATTCAACCTTCTTACAGCGTGGTTATGATCAGCTCATTCATGATGTGGCATTACAAAACCTTGATGTCACATTTGGTATCGATCGTGCAGGTTTAGTAGGTGAGGATGGACCAACTCATGCTGGTGCATATGATTACGCATTTATGCGTACAGTTCCGAATATCGTGATTATGGCACCAAAAGATGAAAATGAATGCCGTCAAATGCTACATACCGCTTATTTGCACCCGGGTCCTGCTGCAGTACGTTATCCACGCGGAAATGGTTTAGGTGTTGAAATTCAAAAAGAACTGACAGCGCTTGAAATTGGTAAAGCTGAGTTAACTTTGGAGCTGAATGTAAAAGCCGAAGAAGTGATTACTATTTTAGCTTTCGGTAGCCGCGTGAGTGTTGCAGAAAATGCTGCTCAGCTTTTAGTTGATCAATTGGATGTTGCAGTACGCGTTTTGAATATGCGTTTTGTTAAACCCCTAGATGGTCAAATCATTCGACAATATGCAGATCAAACCCAACTTTTTGTAACGGTTGAAGAGCATGCAGTCATGGGTGGTGCTGGAAGTGCTGTGAATGAATTTATAATGGCCGAACACATTCTCAAGCCAGTTTTGAACATAGGCTTACCTGATCAATTCTTAGCACAAGCCAGTCATGGTGAGATGCTTAAAGATTGTGGATTGGATGCAGAAGGTATCCAATCTTCAATTCAACAAGCTTGGTTGAAGCTTGTACAGGTGGTTTAAATACAAGTCATAAAATTTTAGAAACATTTTTTACCTAAAAGCGCCGATATTTGATAAAATGTCGGCGCTTTTATGCATTATTCTTTATCAGTATCTTCAAATTTGTAGTGGGTGTTCAATGGAACCTATGGTGGTGATGGCTGCGCGTGCGGCTCAAACAGTTGGTCAAGAGCTTTTAAAAGCGCATCAGAATCGTCATAAACTTGATCTGCAAGTTGAAGAAAAAGGTATCGAAGGTCCTGTGACTCGCGTTGATCGCTATGTTGAAGAGTTGACGATCGATATCTTGCGCAAAAGCTATAAAAATCACAGCTTCCTTGGTGAAGAGTTTGGTATGCAAGAAGGTAAAGGTCACGATGCTGACTGGTGTTGGGTGATCGATCCTTTAGATGGTACTTTAAACTTCATTAATGGTGTCCCACACTTCTGTATTTCTATTGCAGTTCAACACAAAGGCGTGACTCAACACGGTGTTGTGTATGACCCAATCAAAGATGAATTGTTCTCTGCGAGTCGCGGTCGCGGTGCAATGATGAACCAACGTCGTATTCGTGTGAATGTAAAAGATAGTTTAGATCGTACATTCTTGGCTGTTGGTCATGCATATCGTGCTAAACGCGATGGCGAAGTAGTTTCTTATGCAAAAAATCACTTCGATTCTTTGTTGGCTGTATCTGAACAAGGTGCTCAATTCCGCCGTTTAGGTTCGGCAGCACTTGACTTAGCTTATGTTGCTGCTGGTCGTTACGATGGTTATTTCGAACTTGGTTTGAAACCATGGGATATCGCAGCGGGTGAGCTAATTGTTAAAGAGGCTGGTGGTACAGTAGTTGATGCGCGCGGTGGTTCAAATTCAATGGAAAATGGTCAAGTCTTGGCTTGTTCTATGAAATTATTGAAACCATTGATGCAAGCAGTTGTCCCAGCTTGGGGTGCTGCTGCTAAATAAGCAGATCAAATTTATGATAGCTCCCTAACTGGGAGCTTTTTTATGTCCAAAACATGATAAATCTGAATATTTGTACTTGAATGCACCAAAAAGCAATTAAACTTAATGACATTATAAAAAAATCTGTTATACTCCGCGCACGCACTAAATTTCGTTCATTACCTGAACATTTCTCTTCTATATTGTGTATGCGCGTCCGGTCCAAAGAGAGGACATTATTTCGCGCCCCACCCAATCGCTAAAAGCGATTCCTTCAGGTTCAGGCTGTAATCATGTGTGCGTTATACGCATCGTCGTTCTCGGATCGCCGCTGATTCTATATTTTCAGCGATTATTGCTGTACCGCTTTTTGCCGATGTCCATCAGACTTTATTTAATGGAGCACCCAATTTTCGGGTGAAAAACTCTATGAGCAAAACTTTTGCTGATTTTCCACTACACGAATCACTTCAACAAGCATTACAAGCATTAGGCTTTACATCGCCTACTCCTGTTCAGGAACAATCAATTCCTGCTGCTTTAGATGGTAAAGATCTTTTAGTATCAAGCCAAACAGGTTCTGGTAAAACTGCTGCATTCTTATTACCTACACTTCACGCTTTAGCGGGTAGTGAAGATACGTTGCTTTCTTTCAAAGAGCGTATGCGTGCTGTAACTGCACCTACAATTTTAGTACTTTGCCCAACACGTGAATTGGCTCAACAGGTGAGCCAAGATGCGATTGCATTTGTACGTCACATGAAAGGTGTTCGTATTGCTGCGATTATGGGTGGTATGCCTTTTGGTAAACAAATCCAACAATTAAAAGGTGCACAAGTTGTTGTGGCGACTCCAGGTCGTTTACTTGATCTAGTAAACCGTCGTCAAATCAAATTGGACAAAGTTAAATCATTAATTGTAGATGAAGCAGACCGTATGCTTGATCTTGGTTTCTCTGAAGATTTAGAGGCGATCAGTGATTTAGCGGGTAACCGTGATCAAACATTAATGTTCTCTGCGACGTTCGCACCACGTATTATTACGTTGGCAGAACGTATGATGAATGAGCCAGAACGTATTGCGATAGAAACTGGTCACACGACGAATACTGACATCACTCAGACTCTACATTGGACTGATGGTTTTGAGCACAAGAAAAAGCTTTTAACACATTGGTTAAATGAAGAAGATCTTGATCAAGCTGTTGTATTTGCTTCTACGCAAGAAGATACAGATATGCTTGCAGAAGAACTGTCTGAAGCTGGTCTTTCAGTTGTAGCACTTCATGGTGCAATGCCACAGACTGTACGTAACCGTCGTTTGCGCAGCATCCGTGAAGGTCGCGCAAAAATTTTAGTTGCAACTGATGTTGCAGCACGTGGTCTAGATGTACCAACAATTTCACACGTGATTAACTTTGGTCTTCCAATGAAGAACGAAGATTATGTACACCGTATTGGTCGTACAGGTCGCGCAGGTCGTACTGGTAAAGCAATCACATTAGCGACTTACCGTGAACGTGGTAAAATTCGTGCTTTAGAAGACTACTTAGATGCACGTCTAGAAGTTTCTGAAATTGAAGGTCTTGAGCCATCTCCACCTCCAGCACGCGGTAGTCGTGATGGCGCTGGTCGCGGTCGTGGCCGTGGTGGTGAAGGCCGTGGCCGTGGTGGTTTCGGTGGTGGTCGTCGTTTTGAAGGTGAATCAAACTTCAAACGTCGCGAAGGTAACCGTGATGGCGAACGCCGTTCGTTTGGTGAAGATCGTCCACGTCGTGAATTCAATGGTGAGGATCGTCCACGTCGCGAGTTTAACAACGACCGTCCACGTCGTGAATTTAATGGCGAAGATCGTCCGCGTCGCGAGTTCAACAACGATCGTCCACGTCGTGAATTCAATAGTGAAGATCGTCCACGTCGCGAGTTTAACAATGACCGTCCACGTCGTGAGTTTAATGGCGAAGATCGTCCACGTCGCGATTTCGGTGACCGTCCGCAACGTTCATTTGATGATCGTCCAAAGCGTGATTTCGGTGATCGCCCTCGTTCTAACGATGACAATCGTGGTAACCGTGTAGATTATAAACCTCGTGAAAACAGTTTTGGTGACCGCCCAAAACGTGATTTCGGTGACCGTCCAGCACGTCGTGAAGGTGGTTTTGATCGTCCAAAACGTACATTAGGTGATGACCGTCCAAAGCGTGAATTCAATAGCGATCGCCCACGTCGTAAATTTAACGACTAATCGGTAAAGCTAAATAAAAACCAGCCTTCGGGCTGGTTTTTTATTGCTCATATAAAAAAATCTGTTAGAATAAAAGTGAATAAGTTCACATTATTTATGGTAAATGTAAAATATGAATAATAAGATTATAATGATTGAGACGAAGCAAATGAATGTTGGTGCAATCATGATGTACGTGTTCTTTTTATTGGTATTACTTAATCTTGCCTATTACTTTTTTAGTATCACATTATAAATTTATAAAAAAGAATAATTTCAAATCATTGTTTCATAAATAAAACACATCTTTCTATAAGCAAAATTAATAAAAATGATCAATAATGCTACAATGTCCGCTTAACCTTGTATTTTATAAATAACATTTAAATTCAGTTATTTCAGAGTATAGTATGCAAGCTGAAAAATTGTAGGAACACGCTCAGCTATGAATAATCAAATACAAATCGATGAGCAAGCGTTGATCGAAGTAAAAAATCTAAGCTTTAATCGTGGTGATCGTGTTATTTACGACCAAGTCAATTTAAAGATTCGTAAGGGTCAAATTACTGCCATTATGGGGCCTTCAGGGACGGGTAAAACCACGCTTCTTAGACTCATTGGGGGGCAACTTGTACCTGATGCAGGCGAGGTCTTGTTGGATGGCAAAAATATTAGCCAAATGAGTCGTCAGGAATTGTTTAAAGCACGTGCTCGTATGGGGATGCTCTTTCAAAGTGGTGCGCTTTTCACTGATATGACTGTCTATGAAAATGTAGCTTTCCCTATCCGCGCCCATACTCAATTGCCTGAACATCTGATTGCAGAACTGGTCGCTTTAAAACTCGAATCTGTGGGATTACGTGGCGCTGAGCAAATGATGCCTTCTGAGCTTTCAGGGGGGATGAATCGTCGTGTGGCGTTAGCTCGTGCAATTGCACTAGATCCAGATTTGATTATGTACGATGAACCATTTGCTGGTCAGGATCCCATCGTAATGGGGGTTTTAACCCGATTGATTCGTTCTTTACGAGAAGCGTTAGACCTAACGACCATTATTGTGTCTCACGATGTTGCTGAAACATTATCGATCGCAGATTACATTTATGTGGTTGCGGAAGGTAAAGTACAAGGCGAGGGCACACCTGATCAGTTAAAGAATCATAGTTCGCCTTTCGTCCGTCAATTCTTAACAGGTTCGGTCGAAGGTCCTGTGGATTATCAATTTAGTCATCAAGCATATTTAAGTGATGAGGTGCGTACATGAATGCGATAGCCTCACTAGGTAGACGCGTTATAGAACGTGTTCAAGGTATTGGCGTTGCAGCCATTATGCTAGTTCAAATTTTATTTTCGATGCCAACTTGGATTGGAGTCAAACTCTTTATCTATCAAATGTATCGTGTTGGCGTATTATCATTGCTTATCATTGTGGTGTCAGGGCTGTTTATAGGTGCAGTCTTGGGTTTACAGATGTATAGCATTTTGGTCACTTTCGGCAGTGAAGCGATGCTTGGTGCAGCAGTTTCGTTGACCTTGTTGCGTGAACTTGCGCCAGTGGTTGCTGCACTTCTTTTTGCGGGGCGTGCAGGATCTGCTTTAACCGCCGAAATTGGTTTGATGAAAGCGACTGAGCAATTGTCTAGTATGGAAATGATCGGTGTTGATCCACTTAAACGCATTATTTCACCACGTTTATGGGCGGGTATATTTAGTTTGCCTATGCTTGCCGTAATTTTTGCTGCTGTGGGGATCATGGGCGGAAAAATGGTCGGTGTGGATTTTTTAGGTGCTGATGAAGGTTCGTATTGGAGCGGTATGGAAAGTGCCGTTCAATTTTATAAAGATGTCTTTAATGGCACGATCATCAAAAGCTTTGTATTTGCTTTAATCTGTACGTGGATTGCCGTATATCAGGGGTATTCATGCGAGCCTACATCAGAAGGCATTGCGACAGCAACAACAAGAACGGTAGTGTATTCATCACTATGTGTTTTAGGATTTGATTTTGTTTTGACTGCGGTCATGTTTGGAGGTGTGTAATGAAATCACGTACGAGTGAGCTCGCAGTTGGAATATTCGTGATTCTATTTGGTTGTGCATTATTTTTCTTGGCAATGAAAGTAAGTGGCTTAGCTGGGACAAATTTAAAAGACAGTTATAGCATGACCGCAACTTTCGATAATGTGAATGGTATTAAACCACGTGCTAAAGTTGCACTGAGCGGTGTAAAAGTTGGTGAAGTTGAGTCAATCACATTAGATCCGTTAACACGTCTTGCAACAGTGAAAATTAATTTAGATGGTGAGCTGACATCTTTCAATGATGAACAACTTAAAACTGTGCAAGAAGGTGCTTTAGAAGAGTTGCGTTATAGCAGTGACTATGAAGTTGCGACGCCATCGCAACAAAAAGAAATGGAAAAGCAACTGATCGCTAACATGAACTCCATCACCAATATTGATGAAGATGCTTACATTATGGTAGCGACAAATGGCTTACTGGGCGAGAAGTATCTCAAAATTGTTCCAGGTGGTGGTTTAAATTATTTAAAACGTGGTGATCAAATTGGCAACACACAAAGCACAATGGAAATTGAAGACTTAGTGTCTAAATTTGTGACTGGTGGTGCTGGTGATTCAGCTGCGAAAAAAGATTCAAATGGTTCATCAGATGCAGAAACTGTAGAATTCACAGATGAAACTGCTTCTTTTGTTGAATGATTAAATAGAGGAAAAATAAATGAATACGTTCGTAAAGCAAACACTGACTGTTAGCGTTTTATCGACGATGATTGCGAGTACAGCATTTGCTGCACCTACGGAGACTCCTCCTGCATTTATCAAAAAAGTAGCTGATGGCTTAATTTCACGTTTAAAAGCAGACCAAGCTAAGTTACAAAATAATCCTGCTGCGGTACGCGCAATTGTTCGTCAAAATTTAGATCCATATATTGATTCGCAATCATTTACTCGTATCGTGATGGGAACTTATGCGACGAATCAATATAGTAATGCTGCTCAACGCGCACAGTTTGAGAAGAACTTCCGTGAAACATTGATTGAAAACTATGGCAGTGCTTTCTCTAAGTTTTCTAATCAGACATATACAATTCGTCCGTATAAAGCATCTAACACTAAAAACCCTGTTGTAACGATTGATTTTATTAACAAGGGTGAGAAGATCCCTGTATCGTTCCAATTGGCTGATAAAGGTGATCAGTGGAAGATTCGCAATATCAACGTTTCTGGAATTGACTTAGGTTTGCAATTCCGTAATCAGTTTGCTGCTACTGTGAAGCGTAATGGTGGCGATATTAATAAAGCAATTGCAAACTTCAAGCCTGATGCTGAAGCTGCAGTTGAGAAAAAATAACAGAGAACAATTGTGATTTCACTCAAAGATCAAGAAATTATGGTTTCTGGAAAAATTAGCTTCGACAATGCTGAACAGTATTATCAACAAGGTTTAATGTTGATTCAGCAGGCAAAGCAGTTTCCACTTACTGTAAATTTATCAGGTCTTGAACATGGTAGTACTCTGGCGCTAGCTGTTTTAGTGCGTTTATTGCGTCAAGCACCTGGAACATCGAGTTTACATTTTAAATCTGTGCCAGAAAAAATGATGAAAATCATTCAATCTTGCCATTTAGAAAATGATTTAAAATTGATTTGATTGAAAAATAAAAAAGCACCTTAGGGTGCTTTTTTATCGCTATAAAATAGTAATTTACTCAACAGAAAGTACTTCATACGTTGTTTAAAAAACGCGACATCCAAGCGTGCTCAAATCCATTTTTTCCATCTAAAATAAATCAGTGGTCCAAATAAGAACACTAGGATAATCAGACTGACAACAACAAAGCTCGTCGTCCCTTGAGCAAAGGGCAGTACATCAGTATTCATACCATAAATACTGGCCACCAACATCGGGGGAGCAAGCATACTAGGTAAAATCGAGAATCGACGAATCGTATCATTCTGTTCAGTATTAATGAAACCGGAAGTGGTATCCAATAAGAATCGAACCTTTTGGAACAAGAATGCATCATGTTCTACTAATGAGCGAACATCCTCACTGAGTTCTCGAATATCAGCATCATAAATATGACTGCCTAAGGCACGGGGTCTTGCTAAGAACGTCAGGACGCGGCGTAAGTCAATCAAACAGAGTTGTGCTTTACCCAACATATCTTCTTTTTGAGCAAGACGGGTAATCATATCATCGAGATCAAGAATTTGTTCACGGTGGCGAACATTCAATACTTCTGTAGAGTAGAGTTCTAGATCCTTGTGGATATCTTCTAAGATATCCGCAAGCTCATCGAGTTTAGCTTCGAGTAAACCCAAAAGTATCCAAGTCGGATCTTTATAGTCAATGTCGTAATCATTACGGCGAGCACGTGCTCGAAAGGCACGGAAAGCAACGAGCTTTTCACCACGTAAAGTAAATAGTCGATCTTTATGTAAAATAAATGCAACGGTTTGAACCGTTCCTAGCATATTGGATGACTCTTCAGGGTCACCATCGACTTGGTAGTTTTTATTTTTCGTTAAAAAATACGTACTGATATGTAAAATGCCATCATCATCACGGTAGAATCGCGCAGATGATGAAATATCTTCTAATGATTTTAGTGTTGGAAGATTTTGTTTATAGGCATCTAAAACCCATTCTTGCTCATCTTGAGAGGGTGCAATTAAATCGATCCAAACCAATTCAGGGTGTAAATCAAACCCACCATTGATCGTTGCATCTTCTAGACTACCGCGCTCTGTGGCATAAAAGGCTTCAAGCATTTTATCTTTTCTCCCTTGCGCAGTTTGTGTGTGAACGATGGGTGTATTTTAGACAAGGATGCCATGAAAAAAAACTGATTCCATCATTAATTAGGTTAAAAAACACAGAACATATCATTTTAATTGTTGTTATAAAAACTTAAGGCTAATTTTAAATGAATTCTATTGCAATATTTTGTGGTTCAACATTAGGTTCCGATCCTGTTTATGCTGATGCAGCAAAGAAAACAGGGAAATATTTAGCGCAACAAGGCAAGACCTTGGTGTATGGTGGCGGTCGTTCAGGATTAATGGGGATTGTTGCGGATAGTGCATTAGAGGCTGGTGGAAAGGTCATTGGCGTGATTCCACAAGGATTGGTGGATCGTGAATTAGCACATCCAAATTTGACTGAACTTCACGTTGTTACCAGTATGCATGAGCGTAAAACGCTGATGGCAGATTTGTCGGATGGTTTTATTGCCTTACCGGGTGGTGCAGGAACAATTGAAGAAATTTTTGAACAATGGACATGGGCGCAACTCGGTATTCATCTTAAACCCTGCGCATTTTTAAACATTAACGGGTTTTATGATGTTCTATTACAATTCATTCAACATACGACAGATCAAGAGTTTACTCGAGCTCGCTTTACCAATGCATTAATCAATTCAACTTCAATCGAGGATATTGTGTCAAAATTCGAGTCTTATCAGGCACCACAACCGAAATGGGGTGTCCAAGATCGAGAAGATTTGGTGAAACTAGATACATGAGCAAAATCATTACTGTCGCAGCAGCGATTATTTCCAATAAGGATCAGCAGTTGTTGTTGGTTCGAAAAAAGAATACCCAGTTTTTCATGCAAGTTGGTGGGAAGTTAGAGGAGAATGAGCCTTCTGAAGACACGATTCTGCGAGAAATTAAAGAAGAAATTGGCGCTGAGGCAGTAATAGATCAATATATAGGTCGTTTTGAAACCAAAGCTGCAAATGAAGCGGATCATCAGTTGATTAGTTATCTCTATCGAGTTCAGCTTAAACAAGAGCCTCACATTCATGCAGAAATTGCTGAAATGAAATGGATCGATTTAGATGATGATGCTACGCCTTTAGCACCGTTAACTCGAGAAATCGTGATTCCTTGGTGTAGGCAGCATTTTAATGCCGATTAAAACTTAAAGTGACTGTGTCAATATTCTGCGGCTGCAATGCATGCGATCTGAATGTTCTGACAGCCGAGCTTTTCTAGTGCATTGGTCAACGCATTGACTGAACTCCCTGTGGTCACGACATCGTCAATAATCAGGATATTTCTAAACTTTCCTTTTTCTGAACGTATAGGTTTGAATTGAGATTGAATATCCTCGATTCTTTCTACACGTGTTAAGCCTTTCTGTGAGTGTTGTGCTGAACGTTCAATTGGCTGCCAAATGGGTATTTGCAGTTTTTTGGAAAGAATTTTTCCGATGACCATCATTTGATTATAACCACGCTCTTTCAAGCGCTCGTTTGAAATAGGCATAGGTACAATCGCTTGAAAACGTTTCAGTTTAAGTTCTAGCAATGTGTGTGCTAGAAAAGTTTGATAATGAAGTTGTTGTTCATATTTGAATAAGTGAATAATGCGATCTATAGGAAAGCTATAGTCGAAACAAGCATAAATATTTCTTTCATGTCGATGAATGAGTGAAGGGCTTTTCCATGGAAGCATTGTCCAACAGTCATCACATAGTCTGTGGGTTTGAGTTGGAGAGAATCCGCATAATTGGCAAGCGCGTCGTGATAATAATGTGTGATAGAGGTTATGAATAGGGCTCAGCATCATGGCTCAAGTTATTTTTATTGTGAGTACCTATGATTATAACTGAGCTCGTTGATTAAGGAACATATTAAACATACGCATATCTAGGCGCTTCTGGTAACCATCGTTTAAGAAGAGCATCCGCTTGATGTGGGTAATCTTTTAAAATTTGAGTCGCGACATAGTGCGCTTGAGTTAACAGATGGTCATCCCGTTCCAATTTAGCCACGCGAAAGCCCATGTCTCCAGTCTGTTTCGTTCCTAACAGTTCGCCTGGGCCGCGGATTTCCAAATCTTTTTCTGCTATTAAAAAGCCATCATTGGTTTCACGCATAATGCGTAAACGCTCTTGTCCATTCTGCGATAAAGGACTTTTATATAATAATGCGCAAAAACTTGCTTTAGCACCTCGACCCACACGGCCCCTTAATTGATGTAGTTGAGATAGACCCAGTCGCTCCGCATTTTCAATGACCATGATGGATGCATTTGGTACATCCACTCCAACTTCGATCACAGTTGTTGCGATCAGCAGTTGTAATTGATTGTCTTTGAACTGTTGCATGACAGCTTGTTTTTCATCAGCTTTCATTTTGCCATGAACCAAACCAATATTGAGGTGCGGAAAGCGTTCTTTAATCTCCTGATAAGTCGCTTCAGCAGCTTGGGCATCTAACGTCTCTGATTGTTCCACTAATGTACAGACCCAATAAGCCTGCTTACCTTCAGCGCAGTTTGTCGCAATACGCTGCAGGACCTCTTCACGACGATCGAGTGGAATAGTGACTGTTTGGATTGGGGTACGCCCTGGGGGTAACTCATCAATCACAGAAGTATCTAAATCTCCGTACGCTGACATTGCTAACGTACGTGGGATAGGGGTGGCGGTCATTACTAACTGATGTGGTGTCGTATCCTGTGCCCCTTTATTTCGTAATGCTAGACGCTGGTCAACTCCAAACCGATGCTGTTCATCAATGATGACAAGACCCAATTTATGAAACTGGACGTTATCCTGAAATAGTGCATGAGTGCCGACGACCAATTGGGCAGAGCCTTCTCTAATCTGCTGTTCTGCAGCAGCGCGTGCTTTCCCTTTTTGTTTGCCTGATAACCAAGAAACTTGGATGCTGAGTGGTTCGAACCATTTTTTAAAATTTAAATAATGTTGTTCTGCGAGGATTTCAGTCGGTGCCATAAGAGCAACTTGCCATCCCTCTTCGAGTGGATGACATGCCGCAATGCCTGCTACTAGGGTTTTGCCTGCGCCTACATCACCTTGCACCAGTCTGAGCATCGGTTTGTTTTGTTTAAGATCTTTCACAATTTCATTTGAAACACGTTTTTGAGCATTCGTCATTTCAAAGGGAAGTGTGGAGAGAAGTTGTTTGGCAAATGTTCGACTGGCTGAAAATGCAGGTGCGGAGATCTGTTGAATGTATGCACGACGAGTCAACAAACTAATTTGATGACTGACTAATTCTTCAAAGATGAGACGTTGCTGCGCAGGATGCTGCCCTTCAGCCAGTTGCAACATATTGGCATCGGTGGGAGGGTGATGAATATATTCTAGTGCTTCTTTTAAAGCATACCCATTGGTAAATTTTGCAGGAATCAGTTCTGGTAAATCATGGGCATGTTGTGCTAAAGCTTGTTTAATATATTCGCGCAGTTTAGGTTGAGTGAGTCCTTCCGTTGATGGGTAAATTGCGGTTAGCTGCGTTTTGGGAAGTGGGGTATGCTCCGTAATCAATTGAATTTCTGGGTGATACATTTCTAGGCCACGAGCGCCTACTCGGACTTCACCAAACACTCTTAAACGATTTCCAGGCTTTGCGCGATCCATCAATGCTTTATAAATATGATAAAAACGTAAGGTGACTTTTCCAAAATCATCTTGTAATAATATTGCCATGGATTTGCGTTTACCGGGCGGCATATCCATTGATGCGACAGTGCCTTCAAGTAAATAGCTTCGACCTACTTGAAGTTGATTCATGGGCACAATAGTACTGCGATCTTCATAATCTCGAGGCAGATGAAACAAAAGATCATCCGTATTCCAGATATTTAATTTTTCGAGTAAAGCGGCAGCGGCGTTTCCTACACCTTGCAACTGATGGACTGCAGTCATGTCCCCTCAACTTTGCTTAAATTGACTTTATAACACTAGAGAATAGGTCTTACATGCATATTCTATTTATCGGTTATGGTAAAACATCCCAACATGTTGCTAAACAATTATTTCAACAAAGACATCAAATTACCACAGTCAGTTTAAGCAGGAAAGATCAAGCAGGTGCTATGCATCTTCAACAAGATATACACCAACTTGATTTATCGACATTGTCGCCTATTGATGCAGTATACGTGTTGATTGCACCCAAAGACCCATCACTAGACGGGTATAAAGCTGCTTTCATAGATGCGATTCCACATATGAGAAATCAGCTGGCATTGCATCCCATCCAAAAGATTATTGTTGTCTCATCAACACGCGTTTACGGACAAGATCAAGGGGAGGAGATTGATGACCAAACAGAGATCAATCCGAAAGATGAGAAAGCATTAGTGTTAGCCACAATGGAGAAACTTTGGCAAGACGCCTTCCCACAGCAATGTATCATTGTGAGACCCACTGGTATTTATGGCGTATCCGTGAAGAGAATGATGCAGCTTGCTCAAAATACAATGACCTATCCCAATGTGCATTGGTCGAATCGAATTCATATCGAAGATTTAGCGGGTTTTCTTGTCCATTTACTTCACGTGGAACATCCAGAAAAAACTTATATTTGTAGTAATAATCAACCCATTCCATTACATGAAATTATTCTGTGGTTCCAAAAGCAGTTAAACATCCTTCCATTAAAATTATTGAGTGAGGCACAGCATGGAAAGAAAATTTATGCCTCTCGAATGTTAAGCACTGGTTTTAAATTGAAACATAATCAATTTTTTAAGGATTATCGAGAACTCATTTAGGCATAAAAAAACCCTCGCTGGGGAGGGTTTTAGATACTATTTTTTCTTGCGTTTTAAGCGTTTTTTGGCTTGTTGATCAGCAACTGCATCCAAAGCTTCTTTGAGCTCTTCATCGTTAAATGAAGTGATATGTTGCAACATTTGTAAGGTTACATCATCTAGTACCAAGTTGGCATATTGAGCAACCTCTTTGAATTGTGCATCAAAGACTATTGCGCCTTCTTCGTTATTACTGATATAGCCTTGTTGAGTCAGAACTTTGATAAAACTTTGGAAGAGCGCTTTATCAAAGAATTCAGGTGAGTTGAACTCATAAAGTACAGATAAACGCTGACCTAATAGATGGCTTAAATCTTCGACCTGCTTGGTCGTAATATTTCCAGAGCCACGTTGAGTAATTAGGGCAAGTGTCATGTAGTAGCGTTCAATACTTTGCTTCACTGGAGCAGCAAGCACGACTAACTGATTGTGTTGTTCAGAGTTAGGTGCAGGGCTACATAAATTTCCATGTTCATCAATCGTAATCAACTGTGCTTCTACCAGACCTTGAACATAGTTACAGATCTGTTCTTTAAGTTCATCCGTATTCCACTTAAGGAAAAGTTCAGCTTTCAAGAATGGATAAAGTGTACGAATGACATTAATCAAATCGCCCTGTGAAATTTTACCATTGTGCTCGACCATCGCAGCAATCAGTGATGGCAAGACATAAGCATGCAAAATATTATTGCGGAAATATGTCAGTAATACTGCTTGACCATCTTCAATCGCAATGATGTCGCCAAGGACATGTTTTACACGCTTAATCAACTTGAGTTTTAAACCATAAGCAATGATTTCTTTACCAGACAGTGGTGTGATTTGAACTCGATGATCATAAGGTAAAGCTGTTAGAAGATTGCGATAGGTATCTAACTGTTTAATGCAAATCTCTTCATCAAGCGTGTGCTTGGAAGTCGATAAAAGAATAAGTGACAATAACGAAACTGGGTTGATAACAGCAGCACGGTTAATATTTTCAAGAATTGCATTTGCTGAGGTGTTGACTGCATCAGAAACTTCTTGAGGAATCGGGTCATCATTCTTCTCAATTTTGATATTTTCAGCACCATGCTGTTTCAAAATCTCATCAAGGAAGACGGGTTCACCAAAGTTTACGTGTACTTTACCGAAGATGCGTTCAATCTTTCTTAAGGTTTGTAAAATACCAAAGATAGATTCGGCCTCTTTAGGCTTACCATTCATTTCACCGACGTAAGTTGCACCTTCCATCAGGCGTTCATAACCAAAATAGGTCGGGACAAATACAATAGGTTTAGCACGACCACGCAAATGACTATGCACAGTCATTGCCAACATACCTGTTTTCGGCGGTAATAAACGTCCAGTACGTGAACGTCCACCTTCAATAAAGTATTCTAATGGCGTGTTGCGCGATAGGATACTGTATAGATATTCTTTGAATACAGTGGTGTATAACGCATTTCCACGGAAGGTTCGACGTATAAAAAATGCACCGCCACCACGTAAAAGCTGACCAACGAATGGCATATTCAGGTTATCACCTGCAGCAATGTACGGTACCATCATCCCACGCTTATAAATCACATAAGAGAGTAATAGGTAGTCAATATGGCTACGATGACAAGGTGTATAAATAATTTCGTAGTCTTTCGCTAATTCACGAACTGTATTGAAATTATGTACTTCTACGCCGTCATAGAGTTGAGTCCAAAGACGCGTCAGGGCTTGTTCTGCAAAACGTACGGTTGCATGAGAATAGTCTGATGCAATTTCATTCACGTAGCCGATCGCACGGCGCTCAGCTTCAATCAAACTGATTTTAGAGCGAATACTTTCTTTGCGAATTCCGTCCTGAACATCTTGAGATTTAATCAATGATTGCATCACGTTTCGACGATCTGACAAATCTGGACCTAATACAACTTCACGCTGACGATCTAGATAATCATTGAGTTGATTGACGATATATGTTGCAGGAGACAAGTTTGGATGTGTTACACGTGCGTAATCTACCAATTCGCGCAGTGATTTTGGTTCATGGAATTCAAGAAAAGATTGGCGACCATGTAAACCAATATTCATCAGTTGTTTAACAGTACTTGGTGTTGCCCAAGTGTCCGTAAATAGCAATTTAAATAATGAATCTTCTTTGTCCGGTGAGCGGCCCCACAATACAGTCACTGGTACAAGTTCAATGTCAGTATCTGGGTGCTTATCCAATATCTCGATCAATCTGAGGAGACGAGGTGGAAATGCATGGGGTGGCGGATTAAGTAAGTTTGTTTCATCTTGATGTTGTAAAAATAATACAGCAGCTTTCTCTTTATGGTCCCCGATCATGAGTGGGTCAAGTGCTGGCGCGAGATTTAATCGACGAGTTTCGCCGTCAACCACTAACGCATTACTACGCGAGTAATTTTGTAATACATAGCACACCACTTTTTTGTGAGTCGTGTTATTTTCAGTGGGTGGTGTTGAAGGTTGGGTTTCAGTAGGAACCTCTCCAAGAACATGCGGTGTTACTACGAGGTCAAGCAACTTACTGGAAAGTCGACGATACATTTGACCAAAGCCATTCTTGGACATACATACTCCTAGCCAAAGACGAATTTCGCATGACGCGAATGAAGGCAATTATTTTCTTAAATCTGTGATCAAAACAATATGTCATTTTCTAACAAAATGCACAGAATTTGGATGAATTTTCGTTAATAATCGTATTTTTAGCCAAAATATCAAATTTGTTTTATGACAATATAGTCAAGCAAAGTTTAGTTGTTTACTCGGAAATTATGGCAAGATAGAGATTGAGTCATTAAATTGGAAAATCTGTTTAAATTCAACAGGACCAATTTAATGTCGTAGCAATGAAATATATAGGTCCGATATGAATCAGCTCACGCAAGAACTCGTAGATTTACTCACGCTAGAACGACTTGAAGAAAACATTTTTAGAGGCAAAAGCCAAAATTTGGTTGGCAAACGCGTCTTTGGTGGACAAGTTCTAGGTCAAGCTTTACGTGCTGCTTCATATACAACTGATCGCCCTGCACATTCATTGCATGCATATTTCTTATTTGGTGGAGATGTTAATGCACCCATTATTTATGAAGTAGATCGAATCCGAGATGGGCGTAGTTTCGTGAGTCGCCAAGTTCGTGCGATTCAACATGGCAAGACGATATTCATGTGTATGGTATCTTTTGCAGACCAAGAAGAGGGTCTCAATTATCAAGTTGCTGAACCAGAATACCCGCCAGTAGATGGGCTAAAATCTGAAGCTGAACTCAAGAAAATGATTGTCGATTTCGTACCAGAGAATGTGCGTGCCAGCTTTATGCGTGATCGTCATGTTGAAATTAAGCCTGTAATGCCAGTCAATCCATTCCAACCACAACCTGAAGCGCCGTCTTACGCGCACTATATTCGTACACACGATCGTTTGGCTGATGATGTAGATGAAAATGCATTACATCAGGCGATCGCTGCTTTTTATTCAGACTTTACTTTGATGACAACTGCACTACGACCACACGGACTCAGTTATATTTCACCGAGTTTACAATGTGCCAGCATTGACCATACCATGTACTTTCATAAACCATTTCGTGTAGATGATTGGATGCTCTATGACATGGAAGCAACGATTAGTGCAAGTTCTAGAGGATTGAACTTTGGAAGAATGTGGCAAAATGGACAATTGGTCTGTAGTACAGTGCAAGAAGGTCTAATTCGAATTCGTGAAATCGAAACGCAATAAGATAATTGATCCATGCTTCAAGCCAAATCTTCAGATTTGGCTTTTTACTTCATATTTGTATTTATAAATTATTCGTTTCGGTTGCAAAGCTAACAAGAAAAAATGATCGATTCTTGAGGGCGCTCATGGCATAGTGCGACTAATAAATCAAAATGAAAAGCACATGACATGAGTCTAAATACGCAAATTTTAATTGCTGCAATTTTAGGTGTGGCTTTTGGCTTCTTGTTAAATGTATTCCCTCATACAGCATTTTTTAACGGAAGTTTATATGGCTTAGGGATTGCCAGTAGTATCTTTATCGGCCTACTGAAACTATTACTGATTCCTCTCATTTTTAGTTCTATTGTTGTCGGAGTTTCCAATCTACAGACTGGTGGCCAACTTGGTAGAACTTGGAAAATTACCCTCGCTTGTTGTGTCACAACCACAACGTTGGCGCTGATTTTGGGGCTTGCGTGTGCGCATCTTTTTGAGGTCGGGAAGGGTGTAGACATCACTATTTTTCAAGAGACCATGAATCAGCATCAGACGCCTGATACTTTGACGCCCTCGAGTTTTTTTACCAACTTTATCCAAAATACACTAATAAACCCGTTTAAAGCATTTGCTGAAGGTAATGTGTTAGCCGTTGTCGTTTTTGCACTTTTAATTGGGGTGGCTCTTGTTAAAGGTGGTGAAAAATTTGAAACAGTGAAAGCGTTGAGTCAGCAATTTTTTGAAATCATGATGTTGATGATTGGTTGGGTGATGAAGCTCGCACCAATAGGGATTTTTGCGTTACTGGCAAAGTTAATCGCGACGGAGGACCTATCTGTTCTGAGTCGATTAGCAGAATTTGCAGCAGTAGTCACGGGAACGACCATCTTTCATGGTCTTGTTGTTTTGCCTTTGTTGCTCTGGATTTTCGGGAGAATGAATCCAATTACATTTTTTAAGGGAACACGAGCAGCCTTGATTACGGCGTTTGCTACCAGCTCAAGTTCCGCAACCATGCCGCTATCAATGAAGTGTGCTCAGGAAAATTTAGGAGTAAGACCCCAGACTGCAGGATTTGTGATCCCTCTCGGGACACAGTTGAATATGGATGGGACGGCATTGTATGAGGCTGCGGCGGCGCTGTTTATTGCGAATTTAATGGGGCTTGACTTAACGTTAGGACAACAATTGATTGTGTGTGCGACAGCAATGATTGCATCTTTAGGGGCACCAGGTATACCTAGCGCAGGTATGGTTACCATGATTATGGTTTTACAATCAGTTGGACTCCCAGCAGAAGCAATCGCGATATTATTGCCGATTGACCGTTTATTAGATACTGTCAGAACAGTGGTGAATGTGCAAGGGGATATGATGATTAGTGTTGTTGTAGATCGTTACACGAATCCTGATCATGAACCCATTGCAAAAAATACAGCTTAAAAGATTAGATCAGATATAAAAAAAGCAGGGATCACCCTGCATTTTTATTGAATACA
The DNA here is from genome assembly GCF_057737035.1 of Acinetobacter sp. 24-47-47. NCBI lineage: Bacteria > Pseudomonadati > Pseudomonadota > Gammaproteobacteria > Moraxellales > Moraxellaceae > Acinetobacter > Acinetobacter sp. 24-47-47. The sequence continues at coordinate 386,672 of NZ_CM173216.1, forward strand.
TTATGCAACTTTCAGTGCTGCGCGTTCCGCTGCTGGTGATTGATTTAGATAGTTGATCGCATCTTCAGTTTTTGCTTCATGAACAGGGTCGTACCAAGGCATTAAATAGCCGAGTTGTTGAGAAACAAGCCAGAATGGGTGTGGGAGTAAACCATTGTCTTTTTGGGCAATTCGTGCCCATTCACGCCAAATCCAAGGTTTGTAAACAGCTGGTTTAATTGATTTAAAGCGAGGGTCTTGACCCATAATATGAGCAGCACCATCAACCCATAAACCTAATACAGCAGCAATCACAACTACACTTTGATAATAACGAGAAATATAACCACCGCCGAGATGACGATATAAGTCAAATGCAACGGTACGGTGTTCAATTTCCTCAGCACCATGCCATTTTACGAGATCGAGCATATTGGCATCAGCGCCCAATTCACCCCATTTTTTGTTGTACAAGGCATATTTGCCGAGGACACAAGTCATATGTTCAACAGTAGCAATAATACCTAATCTGAATAAATCCCACTGATGATCTAAGGCTTTTGGGATGTTTAGACCTAAAGGTTTATCCGCTAAAAGTTTTCCAAAAAGAAAGTCCATGATATCGAGGTTACGTTGAATATCGATATGACGTGCGCTGAGATATTCTTTATTTGCTGAATTATGTGCTTGAGCGTGCATCGCTTCTTGGCGAATAAAAGCTTTCACATCTTCTGCAAGTTTTTCATCAGTAATTTTGGGCAAAACTTTGTTGTACAGACGACAAAACCAGAATTCGCCTGCTGGTAAGATGTTATTGATTTCATTGATAAAATAACTAACGAAAGGCTGATTTGGAACCCAATCTACTGGTGTATCCGCCCACTCAAATTTAACTTTACGAGGTTTGATGTGATACTCAATAGAAGATCCAATCTTACTATTTCTTAATCGAGACAATAATTTCATCACACTTTCCTGAATTTTTGTTGTGATTATCATTTTTCAGTATAAAAAAATGCCCTCAAATAACCTTAGCATTTGGGGACATTGATGTATCAATTAGTGAATGTAATGATTTAACCATTCGGTAGGGTAGATACTATTCGGCTTTGTTGGATTTTAGTTCGGTTGTTTCGCTTGGTGATTCATCATCTTCTTGAATAACATGATCAAAATCTTCATCGATGTCTGATTCACTTACTTCAGGAATTGCACTTAGATCAAATCCGTTAGGCTGCTCAAGCGTAAAATTTAAACGACCAGCAATAACGCTTGCGAGTTCTTCAAGACCATGCTTATTGAGGGATGAGAACAATTGGATAGAGAAGTTAAGCTTCATTTTCTTTAATTGAGCTTTGACTTCTTGCAATGCTTTGGAAGCTGGACCACGATTTAACTTATCTGATTTTGTTAATAAAACATGGACAAATAATTTACGTGAATAAGCCCATTCTAACATCATAACATCGAAATGTTGTAAAGGGTGTCGTATGTCCATTAACAGTACAAGCCCTTGTAAACTTTCACGATGAATGAGGTAGTTTTCAAGCTCTTTTTGCCAAACGATTTTCATGCTTTCAGGTACAGCAGCATAGCCATATCCAGGAAGGTCAACTAATCTTTGTTCGGCATTGCCCATGCTAAAAAAGTTAATCATTTGTGTGCGACCAGGTTTTTTAGACGCACGTGCAAGTTGTTTTTGATTGGTTAATGCATTAATCGCACTCGATTTACCAGCATTCGAGCGACCTGCAAAAGCAATCTCATAACCTGTGTCTTCTACACATAAATTCAGTTTTGGTGCACTCATTAAGAATTCGGCTTTGCGCAACCAGTTGAGCGCTTGAACCGAATATTCAGTAATCGCTGGATCGGCTTTTTTCTCATAGCTGATCTTTTGCTTTGGGGCATTTGACGCCTTACTGTTTTTCGACTTTCCTCTGCTGTGATGCATAGCTCAACTTCAATAACTCAATTTACAATCAGCTATTATAAAGGAAGTCGCGCATGCAAGCGAATACTCAATCGAATTGAGTCAATCTATGGTGTAACTTGAATGAAAGGAATGGGTGAATCTGAATTGAATTTTATACCTGAGGTGGTTATAACATCCTTCAGTTTAAATTGATCTAAATGCTGATAAAACTGTTGGACTGCATGATCTAAAATGCCTTTTAATCCACAGTCACTTCTTAATATGCATGGTGGATTATGACACTCAACAATTTGCTGATCGCCTTGAAGTGTTCTCACTAAAGTCCCTAATGAGATATTCAGAGTTTGAGGGGCTAGACGTATACCGCCACCTTTGCCTCGAGTGGTTATTAGCCAACTTTGTTTTGCCATATAGTGAACGATTTTCATGGCGTGGTTTTCTGAGACCTGCAATTGGTTTGCCAGTTCTGCAATGGTATAAGGCAAGTCGCGAGGGTGTGCGACATACATCAATATACGCAGCGCATAGTCGGTAAATTTATTCAGTTGCATAGATCATCATCAAAGATAGCTTATTTCTATCTTAACATTGAAAGCCCCGCGAACGGAGCTTTCAATGATCTCTTAAAATCTTATTTCGGTTAAAGATTTAGATGAATTAATTTTTTAGTGGTGCAGATACCTCAACCACATCACCTACTTGATAGTGGTTTAATAAGATATTTGCCACAGAATATTCAGTTGCTTCATCTACCGCTTTTACTGTGATTTGATACTGGTCAGCTTGTGCAGCATCAAAGCTAAATTGTTGTGGTTGGCGAATCTCTTGCCCCGGTACTTGGACTCGCACCGAAATATATTCACCTGCTTCAGCCGTCGCAATGGTGTGACCGTCTTTGGCAGCTAAAGTTAAGGTTTTGGTGTTAGCTTCAGCTTCAATCGCTGTAATTTTAAATTCACGCCAGCCAGCCCAACCGCCATCTTGTGCAGTCAAAGCTTCATATTTTGATTTTTCGACACCGATTAAAATGTCTGCCAATTGCATATACGCGGCTTTCCAAGCAGCAATCAGATCAGAGTCCATTGGCACATCTAATACTTCGCTGATTGAATGCAGAAGGTTTTCACCCACAATCGAGTATTGATCCGCTTGAATGTCTAAACTTACGTGTTTAGTGGTAATTCGCTCAATCGCTTTTGCCAAAACTGTAGGATTTTCAATATTTTCAGCATATGCCAAAACAGCAGCAGCTAAAGCACGTGGCTGACGACCAGTACTTTGGTGATCCATGTTAAATGTATTTTTTAACTCGGGGTTGTTGTTCAGCATGCGATTATAGAAATAGGTTGTAAGGGCTACACCATTCTCACGCAGGACGGGAACAGTCGCTTTTACAAGTTCAATATGTTGTGGCGTCATGAGCTTCAACTTTAGTTTTATTAAAAGATATATTTAAAATACATCTTTTAGGGTCGAGCTGCAATATGACTTGCATAGAAAACCTTAAAATAATTATGGGATATTAAAATATCCCATAATGAAGTTAGAAATGATGGGTAAAGGGAGGGCTATTTTTTTCCAAATAATGAGCCCAGTAGACCGCGTACGATTTTTTGCCCAGTGCTTCCGCCGAGGCTTCGTGCAGCACTTTTAGCAAACGTACCGACAATATCTTGGGTGAGTTTTTCGCGTTGTTTGGCTGCACGTTCTGCTTCTTTTTGTTGTTCACGGGCAAGGCGTTCTTGTTCTTTGGCTTGCTGTTTTGCGAAAGCTTCTTGCTCTTTAGCAATTTGCTTCGCGTAGGCCTCTTGTTCCTTAGCTTGTTGTTTTGCTAACGCTTCTTGTTCGGATTGTTGTTGACGCTGAACTACTTTGTTTTGCAGCATTTCAAAAGCACTTTCTCGATCAAGTACTTGCTCATAAACACCTGCAATCACACTGTTTGTCATGAGCGTCTTACGCTCTTCAAGCGTGATAGGTGTAAAAGATGAATATGGGGGCATAACCCAACCGCGTTCAACCATTTGTGGCGTACCTTGCTCATCTAGACAGCTAATCAGCGCTTCACCAACTGCCAGCTCCGTAATAGCATCTTGTACATTGAATGCAGGATTTGCTCTAAAAGTATCAGCTGCAGTTTTTACTGCTTTTTGATCTTTTGGTGTGAAGGCACGAAGTGCATGCTGAACACGGTTGCCCAGTTGTCCTAAAACACTTTCAGGTAAATCCAGAGGATTTTGGGTGACAAAATAAATACCTACTCCCTTAGAGCGGATTAAGCGTACCACTTGTTCGATCTTTTCTTGCAAAGCAGGGCTGGCATTGTCAAACAGTAAATGAGCTTCATCGAAGAAAAATACCAATTTCGGTTTATCCATATCACCGACTTCAGGTAATTGTTCAAAGAGTTCGGAAAGCATCCACAGTAAGAAAGTCGCATAAAGCTTTGGGGTATTCATTAATTTATCGGCAGCGAGCAAATTAATATTGCCGTGACCTTGTGCATCGGTTTGGATAAAATCCATGAGGTCTAATGCAGGCTCACCAAAAAATTGATCACCGCCTTGATCGGACAGTGCTAGCAAATTACGTTGGATTGCACCCAGGCTGGCAGGGGAAAGATTGCCGTATTCTGCTTTAAAGTCAGCTGCATGCTCAGTCACATAAGTGATCATCGCTTTGAGGTCTTTAAAGTCGATCAGTAATAAACCTTGATCATCCGCGATGCGGAAAATCGCAGAAAGCACACCTTCTTGGGTGTCATTCAAATTCAGCATTCGGGCTAAAAGCAATGGACCAATTTCTGATACTGTAGTCCGAATCGGGTGACCTTGTTCGCCAAATAAATCCCAAAAAACCACAGGTGATGCGCGAAATGGGATTGATTCAATATTGAGGCTCTTGATGCGTTCATCAAATTTTGAATTATTTTCACCTGCTTTGGCAAGGCTAGAGACATCACCTTTTGCATCGGCTAAAAATACCGGCACACCAATACGAGAAAAGTTTTCTGCCAAGACCTTTAAAGTGACTGTTTTGCCTGTGCCTGTTGCGCCGGCAATCAAGCCATGTCGGTTTGCCAGTTGCGAATGTAAAACAATCTCTTGGGATGTATCTGAGGTTTTTTTTGCGATGACAATTGGTGTGCCCATAATTATTCCTTTTTATTCGATCTTTTGTTGTTGCATTATTTTGAGTGCTTGTTGAATATCTTCTATCAAATCGTGAGGATGTTCCAGTCCTATACAAAAACGAACCAATATTCCTTCTTGTAAATGTGGATGTGCAAGCTCACGCATTTGATCAATTTGATAGAGCATTACTAAACTCACTGGGCCACCCCAGCTAAAACCTAATTTAAACAGGTGGAGAGCATCACAAAAATGGCGTATATCTTGAAGATTATATTTTTTATCAAAAATTACACTGATTAAACCTGCACTTAATTCTGATATGCAAACTTCCTTCCAAAAAGTATGACCTGCAGATTTTGGATTGGCAGGGTGTAACACTTGTGCAAACTCATTTTGCTGTTGAAGCCAGCTCAATAAAGTTAGCGCTGATTTAGATTGGTGCGTATAACGGAGTTCCATTGAAGATAGGCTGCGCTGAATCTGTGCAGTATCATCGCCTGATATTGAAATCCCTTGAATTGCATGCATACGAAATAGCTTGTGGTATAAATCCTTGGTTTTTGTAACGACACTCCCCATGAGAATGTCACCACCACCGCTTGGATATTTGGTGAGTGCATGGACGGTGATATCGACTGCTAAATGTTCTGTACCAAAATCAAAAGCATTAAAAGCCAGACCTGCTCCCCAAGTATTATCAAGTGCGGTAAGGATCTTATGCGTTTGAGCTTTTTTGACCAGATTCTTTAAATCTGGAAATTCGAGTGTTACAGATCCTGCAGCTTCTAACCAAATTAACTTAGCTTTATCACTGGGTTTAAAGCTCTCAACATCAATTGGGTTATAGACCTTAACGGCAATACCATAACGTGATTCTAGGTTTCGCAAATGCTCCATATTTGGACCGTAAATATTGTCAGCGACCCAAACTTCATCACCATGTGCTAAAAAACAAGAATTCACCAAGTTGATTGCAGAGAGTCCGCTTGGTGCAAGGAGGCAGTATTCTCCGCCTTCTAATTGTGCAATATTGTCGCCTAGCGTAAACGTAGTGGGGGTGCCATGCGTTCCGTAACTATAGTCATAAGCATTGGTCCAATGGCGATTGAAAAGAGCATCGGTATTTTCAAAAATGATCGTTGATGCACGATAAATAGGAGGTTGAATACTATTTAAAAGTTGAGGTGCTTTTCTAGGGCTATGTATGAGTTGAGTTTGCGTATTTATTTTCACAATTTACCTGTATAAACCGTCATTTTATAACTAACAAAACATACTACTAAAAAACTGCATAGCTGTGCTTTGTTTAAAATTATTTAACAGCCTATAGGTTGGCTTCATTTTTGCAACTGCTAGTGCAATATAAGAAAAGTTCGGGTTGGAAAATGAAGCCATTAAAAGTGCATTACTTTCAGCATATTGCTGGTGAAGGGTTCGGAAGTTGTTATGAGTATTTAAAATCAATTGGAGCACAAATTAGTGCTACCGAGTTTTTTGCATTACCTGTTGAGATGGCATTAGAAATCGAGGCGTTACCAGCAATTGAAGATATTGATTTACTAATCATCATGGGTGGAGCAATGAGTGTAAATGATGAGGCAAATTATCCATGGCTAAAAATAGAAAAAAGATGGATCCGTCGATATTTATCACTAGGCAAGCCAGCAATTGGTTTGTGTCTCGGAGGTCAGCTTATAGCCAATGCTTTGGGAGCAAGTGTACGTTTAAATGAACAACAAGAGTTAGGTTGGACTAAAGTCTTCAGAACTCAACATGGTTTATCAGATTACTTTGAAATACCTAAAGAATTGGAAATAATGCAATGGCACAGTGAAACTTTTGAGATTCCTAAAGGAGGCGTCAGACTGGCTGAAAATAATGTGTGTGCAAACCAAATGTACCAAATTGGAAAGAATGTGCTGGGTTTTCAGTTTCATCCAGAAATAACGCCGAAAGTTTTACAAATGTATATTGAGAATGAAGAGCATGAGAAGGTATTTTCTGGCACTTATGTACAATCATTAGATACCTTAAAACAAACAAAAAAAACGAGGTTTCAAAAAGGGAATGAATTGCTGATCGATGCAATTAATTATGTATTGGGGTTCGGGCAGGGTGTACAAAAGAAAGCCGCCAACGCTTAACCGTAAATTGAGAAAAAATGATAAATAGGTTTGCTTAACAGTTAAACAATCGTTATAATGGGCGACCCTTTGATATTAAGGGCTAAACAACGTTGATTGTTGTTTAGATCGTTACAGTCGTGGCATCGATCACGACCTTAGTGATTTTCACTGCCTCTGACACTTGCCTTGTTTTCGGACAGGGTGAGATGCGTCATGGGTGATTCTTTATATATTTGGCTTGGAGTTTACTGGTATGTCTAACCAGAGAATCCGTATCCGTTTGAAGTCTTTTGATCACCGTTTAATTGATCAATCTTCTCAAGAGATCGTAGAAACAGCAAAACGTACTGGCGCACAAGTTTGTGGTCCAATCCCGATGCCAACTCGCATCGAGCGTTTTAACGTTCTAACTTCACCGCACGTTAACAAAGACGCGCGTGATCAGTATGAAATCCGCACTTACAAGCGTTTGATCGACATCGTTCAACCTACAGACAAAACTGTAGATGCATTGATGAAATTAGATCTTGCAGCTGGTGTAGACGTTCAGATCGCATTGGGTTAAGGCTTTCGGTTAATTAACACTCTAAGTTAATTAAGCCGCTTTTTTAGAGGTTTATGCACATGGCTATTGGTTTAGTCGGTCGCAAGTGCGGTATGACACGTATCTTTACAGATGCTGGTGTTTCTGTACCTGTTACAGTGATTGAGGTTGATCCTAACCGCATCACTCAAATCAAAACGCTTGAAACTGATGGTTATCAAGCGATTCAAATCACTACTGGTGAACGTCGCGAATCTCGCGTTACTAATGCTCAGAAAGGTCACTTCGCTAAAGCGGGTGTTGCTGCTGGTCGTTTAGTTCAAGAGTTCCGTGTTACAGAAGCTGATCTTGAAGGTCGTGAAGTTGGCGGAACTATCGGTGTAGATTTGTTCACAGTGGGTCAAATCGTTGACGTAACTGGTCAGTCTAAAGGTAAAGGTTTCCAAGGTGGTGTTAAGCGTTGGAACTTCCGTACTCAAGACGCTACTCACGGTAACTCTGTTTCTCACCGTGTTCTAGGTTCTACAGGTCAAAACCAGACTCCTGGTCGCGTATTCAAAGGCAAAAAAATGGCTGGCCATTTAGGTGCTGAACGCGTAACTACACAGGGTCTTGAAATCGTTGCTATCGATACAGAGCGTTCAGTTCTTGTAGTTAAAGGCGCGGTTCCTGGTGCTACCGGTGGTGACGTAACTGTTCGTCCTACTATCAAGGCTTGAGGGGAAATAACGTGAATTTAAATACTGTTTCCGGCTCTGCTGTTGAATTATCAGAAGTTGCGTTCGGTCGTGAATTCAATGAAGCTCTTGTACACCAAGTTGTTACAGCTTATTTAGCTGGTGGTCGTCAAGGTTCAAAAGCTCAGAAATCACGTGCAGACGTTTCTGGCGGTGGTAAAAAACCATTCCGTCAAAAAGGTACTGGTCGCGCTCGTGCTGGTTCTATTCGTAGCCCAATCTGGGTTGGCGGTGGTAAAACTTTTGCTGCTCGTCCACAAGACTGGTCTCAAAAAGTAAACCGTAAAATGTATCGCGGTGCTATGCAATGCATCCTAGCTGAACTTGTTCGTCAAGATCGCTTAGTTTTAGTTGAAGAGTTTGCTGTAGCTGCTCCAAAAACTAAAGAATTGCTTGCAAAACTTAACGACTTGAATGCTACTCGTGCATTAATCGTTACTGATGCTGTTGATGAGAACTTGTATCTAGCTGCTCGTAACCTTCCACACGTTGATGTGGTTGATGCTGCTGCTATCGATCCTGTTAGCTTGATCGCGTTCGATAAAGTTGTTATGTCTGTAGCTGCTGCTAAGAAAATTGAGGTAGAACTCGGATGAACAACGAACGTATCTATCAAGTCCTAAAAGGACCTGTATTCTCAGAAAAAGCACAAGTTTTAGGTGAAACTGCTGGTGTTCAAGTGTTTAAAGTTGCTATCGATGCAAACAAACTTGAAATCAAAAAAGCAGTTGAACAATTATTTGGTGTAGAAGTTGTTAAAGTTAACACGACTATCACTAAAGGTAAGACTAAACGCTTTGGTAAAACTATCGGACGTCGTTCTGATGTTAAAAAAGCATACGTCACCCTGAAAGCTGGCCAAGATGTAGAAATGGCTGACTTGGGCGATACCGCTGAAAGCACAGCGGAATAAGGACGAGAATTATGCCTATTCAAAAATGTAAGCCAACGTCTCCAGGACGTCGCTTTGTAGAGAAAGTCGTTCACGACCATCTTCACAAAGGTGCGCCTTATGCTCCGTTGGTAGAAGCTAAAAAACGTACTGGTGGTCGTAATAACAACGGTCACATTACTACACGTCACGTTGGTGGTGGTCACAAGCAACATTACCGTATTGTTGACTTTAAACGTAACAAAGATGGCATTCCTGCGACTGTAGAGCGTATCGAATACGATCCTAACCGTACTGCACACATTGCATTAGTTTTGTATGCTGACGGTGAGCGTCGTTATATCATTGCGCCTAAAGGTCTACGTGCTGGTGATAAAGTTCAATCTGGTAACGATGCTCCAATTCGTCCAGGTAACTGCTTACCACTTCGTAACATGCCTATCGGTTCTACTCTTCACAATATCGAGCTTAAAATCGGTAAAGGCGCTCAATTAGTGCGTTCTGCTGGTGCTTCTGCTCAGTTATTGGGTCGTGACGGTTCTTACGCAATTATTCGTCTACGTTCTGGCGAAATGCGTAAAGTACACGTTGAATGTCGCGCAGTTCTTGGTGAAGTTTCTAACCAAGAAAGCAACTTACGTTCACTAGGTAAAGCTGGTGCTTCACGCTGGCGTGGTGTTCGTCCTACCGTTCGTGGTATGGCGATGAACCCGGTAGATCACCCGCATGGTGGTGGTGAAGGGCGTAACAAAGGTATTCAACCTGTAAGCCCATGGGGTCAAAAAGCTAAAGGGTACAAGACACGTACCAATAAGCGTACGACTAAGATGATCATTCGCGACCGTCGCGTTAAGTAACAAGTAAAGGAATCTGACAATGCCTCGTTCTCTGAAAAAAGGCCCATTCGTCGATGCGCACTTGTTCGCTAAGGTTGAAGCGGCTATCGCGGCTAATAACCGTAAGCCGATCAAAACTTGGTCGCGTCGTTCGATGATCCTCCCGGATTTTGTTGGTTTAACAATTTCTGTACACAATGGTCGTAACCATGTTCCGGTAATCGTATCTGAGCATATGGTTGGTCACAAGCTTGGTGAATTTGCACCGACTCGTACTTACCGTGGTCACGGTGTTGACAAGAAATCTAAACGTTAATAGGTGCTATGATGGAAGTAACTGCTAAATTACGCGGTGCCGCTATCTCGGCACAAAAAGCTCGTTTGGTTGCAGACTTGATTCGCGGCAAATCTGTTGCGCACGCTCTTAACATCCTAAACTTCAGCAACAAAAAAGCTGCAGTTTTAGTTAAGAAAGCGTTGGAATCTGCGATTGCAAATGCTGAACATAATAACAGTTTAGATGTAGACGATCTTAAAGTTTCTACGATCTACGTTGATGAAGGCATGAGCCTTAAACGTATTTTGCCACGTGCTAAAGGCCGTGCAGATCGTATTACTAAGCGTACTTGTCACATCACCGTTAAGGTAGGGGTTTGATATGGGTCAGAAGGTTCATCCAATCGGTATCCGCCTAGGTGTTGTGAAACGTCATAACGCTAACTGGTATGCGAATCCGAAACAATACGCTGAATACTTGCTTAAAGATCTTCAAGTTCGTGAGTTTTTAAACAAAAAACTTAAGAATGCGATGGTGAGCAATATTCTTATCGAACGTCCAACAGGCGCTGCTAAAGTAACAATTAGCACTGCTCGTCCTGGTATCGTGATCGGTAAAAAAGGCGAAGACATTGAAAAATTACAGCGCGAACTTACCAATATTATGGGTGTTCCAGCGCAAGTAAGCATCAACGAAATTGATCGTCCAGATTTAGACGCTCGTCTAGTTGGTGAAGCAATTGCTTCTCAATTAGAAAAACGTGTAATGTTCCGTCGTGCTATGAAGCGTGCGGTTCAAAACACTATGCGTGCTGGTGCGAAAGGTATCAAAGTTGAGGTTTCTGGTCGTTTAGGCGGTGCAGAGATTGCACGTACTGAATGGTATCGTGAGGGTCGTGTACCTCTACATACTCTTCGTGCTGACATCGACTATTCAGCGGTTCGCGCAGAAACTACTTACGGTACGATCGGCGTTAAAGTTTGGATCTTCCGTGGTGAGATCTTGGGCGGCATGAAACAAGTCATGAACCCAGCTCCAGCTGAAGAACGTCCAGCTAAACGTGGTCGCGGTCGTGGTGAAGGTCAAGAGCGTCGTGGTCGTCGCAATGATCGTTCTGCTGAAAAAGGAGAATAATCCATGTTGCAACCTAAACGTACTAAATTCCGTAAAGTGCAAAAAGGCCGTAACACTGGTCTAGCACATCGCGGTAGCACAGTATCTTTTGGTACTATCGCACTTAAATCAGTTGAACGTGGTCGCATGACTGCGCGTCAAATTGAAGCAGCGCGTCGTACAATCAGCCGTCGTGTAAAACGTGGTGGTAAGATCTTTATCCGTGTATTCCCGGACAAACCAATTACTGAAAAACCATTAGAAGTTCGTATGGGTAAAGGTAAAGGTTCTGTGGAATATTGGGTTTGTGAAATCAAACCAGGTAAGATCCTGTACGAAATGGAAGGTGTGAACGAAGAATTAGCGCGTGAAGCATTTACGCTTGCTGCTGCTAAACTTCCGTTTAAAACCACTATCGTGACTCGGACGGTAATGTAATGAAAACTAAAGATCTACGTGAAAAGTCGGTAGAAGAATTGACAGCTTTGCTTGATGAGCAACAGTTGAACCAATTCCGTCTTCGCATGGCTAAAGCAACTGGTCAATTGGGTAAATCGCACGAAGTGCAATTAACTCGTAAAACTATTGCTCGCATCAAGACCCTCCTTACCGAAAAACAGGGGAACGCACAATGAGTGAGCAAACAGTTCGCACGTTAACAGGCAAAGTAGTAAGCGACAAGATGGACAAGTCTATCGTTGTTCTTATCGAACGCCGCGTTCAACACCCGTTGTATGGCAAATCAATCCGCCGTTCAACAAAATTACACGCTCATGATGAGAACAACACTGCTAAAACTGGCGATGTTGTAACTATCAAAGAAAGCCGCCCAATTTCTAAAACTAAGTCTTGGACTTTAGTTGAAGTTGTTGAAGCAGCTGCTGAGTAAATAACGTTCTTGTTGCATCATCGGTCAATTTCGAGTACTCTTTGAGCCTTTCGAAATTGTGACCGGTGATGCTCGGTTTTGGAGTAGGGCAATGATTCAGACCGAAACTATGCTCGACGTAGCAGACAACAGTGGTGCTCGCCGCGTACAATGTATTAAAGTACTTGGTGGTTCACATCGTCGTTATGCTTCAGTTGGCGACATTATTAAAGTTACTGTAAAAGAAGCAATTCCACGTGGCCGTGTTAAAAAAGGCGACGTAATGAATGCAGTAGTTGTACGTACAAAATTCGGTATCCGTCGTCCAGATGGTTCTGTTATTCGTTTCGATGATAACGCTGCTGTTATTTTGAACAACAACAAAGCTCCGATTGCTACTCGTATTTTCGGACCAGTGACTCGTGAACTTCGTACTGAACAGTTCATGAAAATCATTTCATTGGCTCCTGAAGTTCTATAATAGAGGCAATCATGGCTAAGATTAAAAAAGGCGATCAAGTAATCGTGATCGCAGGTAAAGAAAAAGGCAAACAAGGTACTGTTTTGTCTGTTTCTAATGACCGAGTTAAGGTTGAAGGTCTTAACTTAGTTAAGAAGCATCAAAAGCCTAACCGTGCAACAGGTGCTGAAGGCGCTATCGTTACACAAGAAGCTTTGCTTCATATCTCTAACGTGGCAATTTTTAATGCTACAACCCAAAAGGCTGACCGTGTTGGTTACCAAGTGATTGATGGCGTGAAAACTCGCGTTTACAAATCAAATGGTGAATCAGTGGCGGTAGCGAAGTAATAGGTTGAAATAGGCAATGGCCAGACTTAAAGCGCGTTACAACGACGAACTTAAAGCTCAATTACAAGAACAATTGGGCGTTAAGAATGTGATGGAGATCCCTCGCATCACTAAAATCACGATCAATATGGGTGTTGGTGCAGCAGCTGCTGACAAAAAACTCCTTGATGGTGCTCTTTCTGATATGCAAGCTATCGCTGGTCAAAAACCAGTTCTTACGTTAGCTCGTAAATCTATCGCTGGTTTCAAAATCCGTGATGGTTGGCCGATTGGTTGTAAAGTTACTTTACGCGGCGAACGCATGTACGAATTCTTAGACCGTTTGATCTCTATCGCGATCCCTCGTATCCGTGACTTCCGTGGTTTCTCTGCGAAATCATTTGACGGTCGTGGTAACTACTCTATGGGTCTTAAAGAACAGATCATGTTCCCTGAGATCGATTTTGATAAGATTGACCGTATTCGTGGTATGGATATTACCATCACTACGACTGCTCGCACCGATGACGAAGGCCGTGCGCTTATGCGTGCATTCGGCTTCCCGTTCAAATAAGAGGTCGATATGGCTAAGAAAGGTATGATTAATCGCGAATTGAAACGCGAAGCTACTGTTGCTAAATACGCTGCAAAACGTGCTGAATTAAAAGCTGTTATTGCAAACGTAAATGCAAGCGACGAAGAGCGTTTCGAAGCGATGATGAAGTTACAAGCATTACCACGTAATGCATCTCCAGTACGTCTTCGTAACCGTTGTGGTTTAACTGGTCGTCCTCATGGTTACTTCCGTAAGTTCGGTTTAAGCCGTAACAAATTACGTGACACAGTAATGCAAGGTGATGTACCGGGCGTTGTTAAGGCAAGCTGGTAAGGAGCACTATAAATGAGTATGCAAGATACCGTTGCCGACATGTTAACACGTGTTCGTAACGCACAAATGGCGAAGAAACAAACTGTTTCTATGCCAAACTCAAAGTTAAAAGTTGCGATTGCTAACGTTCTTCAACAAGAAGGTTATATCGCTGATGTAGCTGTTGCAGATGCTGAAGGCAAACCAACACTTACTTTGACTTTAAAATATTTCGAAGGCAAACCAGTTATTGAAACTGTGAAGCGCGTTAGCCGTCCAGGTTTACGTCAATATCGCGGTAAAGATAACCTTCCAAGCGTTAAGCAGGGTTTAGGTATTGCAATTGTTTCTACAAGCAAAGGCATCATGACTGATCGCGCTGCACGTGCTGCAGGTATCGGTGGTGAAGTTATTGCTTTTGTTTCTTAATAGGTGATTCCTCATGTCTCGTGTGGCTAAAGCCCCAGTAACTGTACCTAACGGTGTAACAGTTACTCAGAACGGCCGGCAGGTCGAAGTGAAAGGCAGCAAAGGTACTTTGTCTTTCAACCTGCATGCGCTGGTCGAGCTAAAACAGGAAGACGGTATTCTAGCTGTTGCTCCTAAAGCTGAATCTAAAGATGCTTGGATGCAAGCTGGTACTGCTCGCGCTGTGCTTAACAACCTTGTTAAAGGTGTTAGCGAAGGTTTCGAACGTAAGTTACAACTTATCGGTGTTGGTTATAAAGCTGCGGTTAAAGGGAACACAGTTCACCTTAACCTAGGTTTCTCTCACCCGATCGATTACAACCTTCCTGAAGGTGTAACTGCTGAAACTCCTACAGCTACTGAAATCGTGCTTAAATCTGCTGATAAAGCAGCTTTAGGTCAAGTTGCTGCAGATATCCGTGGTTACCGTCCACCAGAGCCATATAAAGGTAAAGGTGTTCGTTATTCTGATGAAGTTGTACTTCGTAAAGAAGCTAAGAAGAAATAAGGCGCGAGGTTCTTATGAACGAAAAGAAACAAACCCGTTTGCGTCGTGCGAAAAGCACACGCTTGCACATCCGTGCATTGGGTGCGACTCGTTTGTGTGTAAACCGCACTCCGCGTCACATCTATGCTCAAGTAATCTCAGCAGATGGTGGCAAAGTATTAGCGCAAGCTTCTACTTTAGATGCTACGTTACGTAGTGGTACTACAGGTAACGTTGAAGCAGCTACTAAAGTTGGTGCTTTAATCGCTGAACGTGCTAAAGCAGCTGGCGTAACTAAAGTTGCATTTGACCGTTCTGGTTTCAAATATCATGGTCGTATCAAAGCCTTGGCTGATGCTGCTCGTGAAAACGGCTTGGAGTTCTAATCATGGCTAAAGTTGAACAAAACGAAGGTCTTGTTGAAAAGCTGGTTGCCGTTGATCGTGTAGCCAAAGTTGTTAAGGGTGGTCGTATCTTCTCTTTCACAGCATTAACTGTTGTGGGTGATGGTAATGGTCGCGTAGGTTTTGGTCGTGGTAAAGCTCGTGAAGTTCCAGCTGCTATTTCTAAAGCACTTGAAGCTGCTCGTCGCAACATGATTACTGTTGAACTTGTTGATGGTACTGTTCAGCACCCTATCAACGCTCGTCACGGTGCTAGCCGTGTTTACATGCAACCTGCTTCTGAAGGTACTGGTGTAATTGCTGGTGGCGCTATGCGTGCTGTTTTAGAAGCTGTTGGTGTACGTAACGTATTAACTAAATGTTATGGTTCTACTAACGCTGCGAACGTAGTAAACGCGACTTTTAATGGTCTGCGTGATATGACTTCTCCTGAGAAAGTTGCTGCGAAACGTGGTCTTTCAGTAGCACAAATTCAAGGGTAATCAATCATGAAAACGATTAAAGTTACCCAGACTAAATCTGCATCGCATCGCTTGAAAAATCACAAGCTTAGCCTTAAAGGTTTAGGTCTGCGTCGTATTGGTCACACTGTAGAAGTTCAAGATACTCCTTCTAACCGTGGTATGATCAATCAAGTTTACTATATGGTTAGTGTAGAGGAATAAGCCATGACTCTGCGTTTAAATACAATTGCACCTGCAGAAGGTGCTAAACGTGATAACCTTCGTTTAGGCCGTGGTATTGGTTCTGGCGTTGGTAAGACTGGTGGCCGTGGTGTCAAAGGTCAAAACTCACGTAAGAGCGGTGGTACTCGTCCAGGTTTTGAGGGTGGTCAAACTGCATTATATCGTCGTCTACCTAAGTTCGGTTTCACTAGTCAATTGGCTTTGAAAACTGCTGAAGTACGTTTGTCTGAACTTAACAAAGTTGAAGGCGATATCGTGTCTCTTGAAACTTTAAAAGCAGCGAACGTTGTACGTAAAGATATGATTCGTGCTCGTATCGTTCTTTCTGGTGAAATCACTCGTGCATTCACTGTTCAAGGTGTTGCATTGACTAAAGGCGCTAAAGCTGCTGTTGAAGCTGCTGGCGGTAAAGTCGAGGAGTAATCGCGAGTGTCTATGTCTCCTAGTTCTACAGGTCATGTTCACATGATGAAAGGTCAACCATTTCACGTTAAATATCGTGAAATTATACGCCGATTAATGTTTTTAATTGGTGCTTTGGTGGTCTTTCGACTAGGAGCGCATATTCCGCTGCCAGGTATTGATAATGTCGCTTTAGAACGTTTCTTTAATGCAAACCAGGGTACTTTCCTTGGTTTGTTTAATATGTTCTCAGGCGGGGCATTGGAACGAATGTCCATTCTTGCGTTGGGGATCATGCCGTATATTTCTGCATCGATTATCGTGCAGTTAATGTCAACGGTTGTTCCTTCGCTGGAAGCATTGAAAAAAGAAGGCGAGCAGGGCAAGCGTAAGATTAACCAATATACGCGTTACGGCACATTATTCCTTGCAATTGTACAAGGTATTGGTATGTGTGCGGGTCTGATCAGTCAAGGGATTACCTTTACTTCAGGTTTAGCATTCTATATTCCTGCATTAACGTCTTTAGTTGCAGGTACCATGTTCTTAATGTGGTTGGGAGAGCAAATTACCGAACGTGGTGTTGGTAATGGGATCTCTATGATCATCTTTGCAGGTATTGTTGCTGGTTTACCAAGTATGGTTGTGCAATCATTTACCCTTGTGGAAAATGGTCAATCAAGTTTAATTGGTATTGCTATATTTGGCTTATTGTCTTTAGCTGTTTTAGCTGCGATTGTGTTTATTGAAAAAGCACAACGTCGTATACCTGTTAACTATGCTCAAAAGCAGCAAGGTCGCCGAGTATTTACTGCACAGCAGACTCACTTACCATTAAAAATAAATATGGCGGGTGTAATTCCAGCAATTTTCGCAAGTTCGTTATTGCTGTTTCCTGCAAGTTTAGGTCAATGGTTAGGTAGTTCTGATCCTAATGCAGGGATCGTTAAGCGTACACTACAAGATTTGGCATTAGTTTTATCGCCTGGACAACCATTATATTTGGTGCTATTCGGTGCGCTTATTATTTTCTTCTGTTATTTTTATACGGCACTAGTTTTCAGTCCTAAAGAAGTATCAGAAAACTTAAAGCGTAGTGGAGCTTATGTACCTGGTATCCGCCCAGGTGAGCAAACTGCTCGTTATTTAGATCATATTCTTAGTCGTTTAACATTTATCGGTTCGATTTATATCACTGTTGTATGTTTAATGCCGATGGTGCTTCAAAGTTCTTTCGGTATTCCATTCCATTTGGGTGGTACATCGCTGTTGATCGTGGTTGTTGTAGTTATGGACTTTATGGCTCAGCTACAGGCACACCTCACATCGCGCCAATATGATAATCAAACACTAATGAGTAAAACGACTGCTCATCCTAAGGGATAAGCGCACTTAGAGGTTTCATCATGAAAGTTCAAGCTTCTGTAAAGAAAATTTGTGGTAGCTGTAAAGTTATCCGTCGTAATGGGGTAATCCGCGTGATTTGTAGCGCTGAACCTCGTCATAAGCAGCGTCAAGGTTAATCTGATCAAGACCTGTTGATTTCAGTAGGCTAATTAGGTTATTATCCGCCCCTCAAAGATTTTGTGGGGCGGTTGATTATCTCTACTGCCTTTTTGGAGAAAGTGAATGGCTCGTATTGCCGGTGTAAACATTCCGGATAACAAGCATGCTGTTATCTCTCTTACGTATATCTTTGGTATTGGTCGCCATACTGCTAAGCAAATCTTAGCTGCAACTGGTATTGCACCAACTACTAAGATCCGTGAATTAGATGACGCTCAGCTTGATGCGATTCGTGCAGAAGTTGCTAAGGTTCCGACCGAAGGTGACTTACGTCGCGAAATTTCCATGAACATTAAACGTTTAATGGATTTAGGCTGCTACCGCGGTCTTCGTCATCGTCGCAGCTTGCCTGTCCGCGGACAACGCACCAAAACTAACGCACGTACCCGTAAAGGTCCGCGCAAACCTATTAAGAAATAAGATTTCTGGAAGCTAAAAGATGGCTAAAGATACTCGCACACGCAAGAAGGTCACTCGTACCGTCTCTGAAGGTGTTGCACACATTCACGCTTCTTTTAATAACACCATTGTGACTATTACCGATCGTCAAGGTAATGCACTGGCTTGGGCCACTTCAGGTGGACAAGGCTTCCGTGGATCACGTAAATCAACTCCGTTTGCTGCTCAGGTAGCTGCTGAAGTTGCTGGTAAAGCTGCTTTAGATTACGGTTTGAAAAACTTGGACGTCCTTGTTAAAGGTCCTGGTCCAGGTCGTGAATCTGCGGTTCGTGCTTTAGGTGCAGTGGGTTATAAAATTAATAGCATTACCGATGTGACTCCAATTCCTCACAACGGTTGCCGTCCACCTAAAAAACGTCGCGTGTAAGGAGAAACATTCATGGCTCGTTATATTGGTCCAAAATGCAAACTCTCTCGCCGCGAAGGGACAGACCTGCAACTTAAATCAGGCGTTAAACCGTTTGATGTTAAGACAAAAAAACATGCTAAAGCTCCTGGCCAACATGGTGGAGCTCGTGGTGGTAAACAATCAGAGTACTCACTACAATTACGTGAAAAACAAAAAGTACGTCGTATGTACGGTGTTTTAGAACGTCAATTTAGTAACTACTATAAAGAAGCTGCTCGTGTTAAAGGCGCAACAGGTGAAAACTTGTTGAAATTGCTTGAAAGCCGTTTAGATAACGTTGTTTATCGTATGGGCTTTGGTTCTACACGTGCAGAAGCTCGTCAGCTTGTATCTCACCGTTCAATCACTTTAAATGGTCGTCGTGTTAACATCGCGTCAATCCAAGTTAAAGCTGGTGACGTGATTGCAGTACACGAAGGCGCTAAACAACAATTACGTATTAAAAACGCAATTGAATTGGCTGCTCAACGTGGAACTCCTTCTTGGATGGAAGTTGACCATTCTAAATTAGAAGGTACATTCAAATCTGCACCTGATCGTTCTGATTTACCTGCTGAAATCAACGAAAGCTTGATTGTTGAATTGTATTCTAAATAATCCTTGAGGTAGCAATAATGACGCGTACTGCAAACGAGTTTCTAACTCCGCAAGCGATCAAGGTCGAAGCGGCAAGCGGGACCTCGGCAAAAGTGATTCTAGAACCTTTAGAGCGTGGCTTTGGTCATACTCTAGGTAATGCTTTACGTCGCATTCTTTTATCATCTTTACCTGGCGCTGCTGTGGTTGAAGTTGAGATTGAAGGCGTCGAGCACGAGTACAGTACTTTAGAAGGCTTGCAGCAGGACATCGTCGAGCTCTTGCTGAACCTTAAAGGATTGTCTATTAAGCTGTTCGATCAAAATGAAGCATATTTGACATTAGAGAAACAAGGTCCTGGCGATGTAACTGCCGCTGATCTTCGTTTACCTCACAATGTTGAAGTGGTTAACCCTGAACATTTGATCGGCACGTTAAGTGCTTCAGGCTCATTGAAAATGCGCTTGAAAGTTGTTCAAGGTCGTGGTTATGAGACTTCTGATTCTCGCTTCCCAGAAGGTGAAACTCGCCCAGTGGGACGTTTACAATTAGATGCGTCTTATAGCCCGATTAAACGTGTTTCTTACACAGTTGAAAATGCTCGTGTAGAACAACGTACAGACCTTGACAAGTTGGTCATTGATCTTGAAACAAACGGGACTGTTGATCCTGAAGAAGCGATCCGTAAAGCGGCAACAATCTTGCAACAACAAATTGCAATCTTTGTTGATCTTCAGAAAGATCAAGCTCCAGTTGCTCAAGAACCTCGTGAAGAAGTTGACCCAATCTTGCTTCGTCCAGTAGATGATCTAGAGCTTACTGTTCGTTCTGCTAACTGTTTGAAAGCAGAAAATATTTACTACATTGGTGATCTTGTTCAACGTACTGAGGTTGAGTTGTTAAAAACTCCTAACTTAGGTAAAAAATCGTTGACTGAGATCAAAGATGTTCTGGCTTCAAAAGGCTTACAACTCGGCATGCGTTTAGAAAACTGGCCACCAGCTAGTTTACGTATGGACGATCGTTTTGCCTATCGTAGTCGTTAATTAAGTAGGACTATCACCATGCGTCATCGTAATAGTGGTGTGAAATTAGGCCGTACAAGCAGTCATCGTAAAGCGATGTTCCAAAACATGGCTAATTCTTTGTTTGAACACGAGTTGATCAAAACAACTGTGCCTAAAGCAAAAGAGTTACGTCGTGTAGCTGAGCCTTTAATCACTTTAGCTAAAGTCGATACAGTAGCAAACCGTCGTTTAGCGTTTGCTCGTACTCGTTCAGCAGCAACTGTTGGTAAATTATTTACCGTTCTTGGCCCTCGTTACAAAGAACGTAACGGCGGTTATCTACGTGTTCTTAAAGCGGGCTTCCGTGCAGGTGATGCTGCACCGATGGCTTACGTTGAGCTAGTAGATCGCGAAGTTAAATAATTTCGTGTAGAACATCGCAAGTTGTTCAAAAAAGGTCGGTTGAATAAACCGGCCTTTTTTTGTCTAACAATTGGCATTACTTGACCTGAATTGATATGTTTTTTGCAACTTTTAGTCAAACTTGACATTGTGTATTGTCAAAAATATGTTTTAATAAAAATGTTCTTATAAAAAGGTTAATAAAAGAAATGGATAAGCAAGTCGATATTCTTATTGTTGGTGCTGGTATCTCTGGAATTGGAATTGCAGCACATTTAATTAAAAATAATCCGAACCGTAAATTTGAAATACTCGAACGTCGTAAAAGTTTCGGTGGAACGTGGGATTTGTTTAAATACCCAGGTATTCGCTCCGACTCAGATATGTCTACTTTTGGCTACAATTTTAAGCCATGGCGTAAAGCGAATGTGCTTGCAGATGGCGCTTCGATTAAAGGTTACTTGGGCGAAGTTGTTAGTGAGTACAATATTAAAGAAAAAATTCATTTTGAACATCGTGTCCTTTCAGCGAATTACGATACTTCAATTAAAAAATGGATTGTAGAAATCGAAGATCAAAATGAAAAGAAACAAACTTGGCAAGCTAATTTCGTCTTAGGATGTACAGGCTATTATAACTACGATCAAGGTTTCCAACCTGATTTTCCAAATCAAGATAAATTTAAAGGTCAATTGATTCATCCACAATTTTGGCCTGAAAATTTAGATTATACCGGTAAGAAAGTAGTTATCATTGGTAGTGGAGCAACTGCAATCACTTTAGTACCAGCAATGGCAAAAGGTGGGGCTGGGCATGTAACAATGTTACAACGTTCACCAACGTATATTGCTTCAATTCCTTCGATTGATTTTGTTTATGACAAAACACGTAAATTTATGACAGAGGACATGGCATATAAGTTCACGCGTGCTCGTAATATCGGAATGCAACGTGCGATTTTTGCTTTGTCAAAAAAACAACCTCAACTTGTTCGCAAGTTACTTCTTAAATCTATTGAAATGCAGTTGAAAGGTAAAGTGGATATGAAGCACTTTACCCCAAGTTACAATCCTTGGGATCAACGTTTATGTGTAGTGCCAGACGGTGATTTATTCAAAATTTTACGTAGTGGTAAAGCAAGTGTTGAAACAGATCATATTGAATCCTTCACTGAAAATGGTATTCAATTAAAATCTGGTAAACACTTAGATGCAGATATCATTGTTTCTGCAACTGGTCTAGAAATTCAAATTATGGGCGGTATCAAAGCGACTGTTGATGGTCAGCCGATCAAGACTAGCGAACATATGCTTTATAATGGTGTGATGGTAAGTGATGTACCAAATATGGCGATGGTTATTGGTTATGTGAACGCGTCATGGACCTTAAAAGTAGATGTCGTTGCTGATTATATTTGCCGTTTATTCAAATATATGGATCAGAACGGTTATGATGAAGTTGTCGCACCAACTGACCATTCTGCAATGCTCGATGAAACAGTTATGGGTGAAATGTCATCAGGTTATATCGCGCGAGCGGCTGATCAACTTCCAAAACAAGGTACTAAGGCACCTTGGATGGCAACGCATAACTATTTAGCTGATCGTAAAGATCTCAAAAATGCGACTTTTAACGATGGTATTTTAAAATTTTCGAAGGCTCCCGCACAGTCTGTAAAAAAGCCTAAATTAGTATCTTAATGAATAGCTATTAAAATAAAAAAGGAAGCGAAAGCTTCCTTTTTCTATTTATAAAGAACGTGATATGAGTTCTTTCATGATTTCATTGGTGCCTGCATATATACGATTTGCACGGTTATCAATATATGCGCGTGCAATAGGGTATTCAAGCATGAAGCCATAGCCACCATGTAACTGCAAGCATTCATCGACGACTTTAGAGAACATATCAGAAATTTTATATTTTGCAGCTGCGGCCGCATCTACACCTAACGTACCCTCAAGTTGTAATTCCATACAACGATCTAAATAAGAACGACAGAAGTCTATTTCAGTTCGAAGTTCTGCTAGCTTAAAACGTGTATTTTGAAATGCACCAATTGGCTTACCAAATGCTTTACGATCTTTTGTATATTGTACTGTGTGCGCAAAGGCAGCTTCTGCACCTGCTTGGCAGATGATTGCAACAAGCATACGTTCCCATGCGAGTTCTTTCATAAGCATGATGAAGCCCATGCCTTCCATACCAATTAAATTTTCCTTTGGTACACGAACATTATCAAAGAACAATTCGCAAGTATCTTGTCCTTTCATACCAATTTTATTGAGTGGTTTACCTTTGGTGAATCCTGCTCGATCAGCTTCGACAATGATAAGCGATAAGTTGGCTGAACCTTTATCACTATTACCTGTCTTGCACACAACAATCGCCATGTCACATAGATAACCATTAGTAATAAAAATTTTAGAACCATTGATGACATATTCATCGCCATCTAAAACTGCAGAAGTTCGTACAGCTTGTAAGTCTGAACCTGTACCAGGCTCCGTCATCGCAATGGCAGTGACAACTTCGCCAGAAGCCATTTTAGGGAGCCATTTTTTCTTCTGCTCTTCGTTGGCAAAATTATTCAGGTAGTTCGCAACAATATCCGAATGCAATGAAAAACCAGTTGATGAATCCATTGCATAAGCTTGTTCTTCAATGAGGATCATACTGTAGAGTCGATCTACACCATATCCACCATATTCTTCAGGCATTGTGGTGCACAATAGACCCATTTCACCCGCTTTATTCCATAAGTCACGATCTACATGTTGTTGTTCTTCGTATTTGGCAATATTTGGAACGACTTCTTTTTCATAGAATTTTCGGACAGTATCACGAAAGGCTTCATGTTCTGCATTGAATAATTTTCGAGGCAACATATTAGGAATTGGTCGAATTGCGCCTGATTGCATATTTATATTTCCATAAGTGTTATTAGAATAGCCACAACATAAGAGAGCCTGAACATTGGTGCAATGTGTTGAATGCTCAAAACACAAGAATTGCTGATGAATTTGGTCAATTGATATTTTTAAAACACAAAGCTCATGGCTTCAGTTAAAATGGAATGAACACAGATTAGGGGATAAAAATGTACGATGAATTAACGCTTGAAGAGCGTAAAGTTATCTATCGCGCACGTCGTGGTTTAAAAGAAATTGACGTGTATTTTGATCCTTATGTAAAGCAATACTATTTGCAAGCTGAACCAGAAGAGAAAGCAATGTTTGCTGAACTGGTTGAACAAGAAGATCCTGATTTATTGGATTGGTTTATGGAGGTTTCTGAACCACCTCGACCTGAATTGCGCCAATTTATTCAAAAATTAAAAGATTATGTCCATAATCCATGAGCGTTATTCACTGAAACACAGCCTTTATTCAGCTGTGTTTCACGCTTTCTTTATGTTCATCATGAGTATTACTTTATTAATCAGTATTGAGCTCATTTATGCTTTAAGCAGTATTATATTTATACTGATTATCTGGTGGAGTTTTAGAAAAAAACCACAATTAAGTGAATTACAAAAACTAGACAAAGATTTATGGTCGATTCAAATGACTTCAAATCCAAAAATATACCAAGCAAAACTGACTCGAGTTTTTCATTTTCATTACTTGGTGGTACTCAGTTTTAACGAAAAGAAATTAGATTCTTTGGTGATTTGGAGAGATCAAATAGATGAAAAACAATGGAAAAGCTTGATTACTCATGCAAATTTTGGCTAATTGTTAGACAAAAAGTGCTTTATTTTAAAATTTAAAACATAATAAAAAACAATTATTTAAAAACGTATAGTATGAACAAAAAAATGAATTGTTTGACGAAAATGAAAGAAAATCAAATTGTTAGACAAAAATGCGATGAAATCTAAATTTCTAAAGTACATTAAATATACCAACAGCTAATGAGGAATTTCAAAATGAGCGAAATTCATATGTGGTTGTTTCTAGTGGTTGCTGCTGTTATGGCAATTATAATTGGAAGACTAGGAACTGTGCTGAAGGAACGAATTGAACACCACAACAACGAACAAAATAAACTCTCTTGAGTTTACCATTTAATAAGTAGCATGTGCCGAACCGTCGCAATGCTACTTTTTTTTGCCCAAAATTTTAACAATTCAAAAAATAAGTCAATTATTTCAATTCAGATCAATGACAGACTAATTGTTAATGAAGTGCATTGCTGCACTTTTATTCAGCGATTGCATCTGATATTTTAAATCGCAAGGATGACAAAATTATAAAATTGAGGACAGGAAGTATGTCTAAATTAAAGACTCAAGGTCTTTTCACGGCAATTGCGGTTGTAGCAGCTACAACTTTATCTGGATGTTCATACGTAATCAAAACTGGTGCGAATGCATCACTTGCGTTTAGTGAAAAACACATCTTACCGCCAGTACTCTCAATGGGTGATGTGGATATGGTGTGTAATCAGGGCACAGCTTTGACTCCTGTGATTATGGCGACTAAAGATATGGGTGCTGATCCGACCCGTATGGCAGTTCTTTTATATTCAGCTTCAGGGATGTGCGCAGAAAATCGTGCCTTAGATGCAGAATTAAGATACCTAAGAGCATCAAAAGCAGGTCAAGTGACAGAAGCACAAGATGCGCGTATTGAACAAAAGCGTTGGGCTGCTGTTGCTGCCGAACGTCAATATACGGGTTATCAATTGTTTGCGGAGCGTTGGCAGTCTAAATATAAATATAATTTAGGTGACTCATGTCCAACTATGCGTCGTAATCTTGACCAAACAGTATATCTGTTAGGTATGTTAAGTGGCTTACAAGCGATGACCAATGATATTGCTTCTGGTGGTCAAGTGCATGTTCCTAAAGATATCGCAGCAATTGTTGAACGTGGCATGGTCTGCCTCGATAACAACAAGTTCTGGGGCGTACCGAATGCTACTCGAGCAGTGATTTGGACATTATTACCTGGAGCTGATGCAGGCAAACCAGATCCATACCAAACGCTTAAACAATCTATGCAAATTGGTGAGCAAAAAGGAGTACGCTTATCGCATGCCTTGTATGCTGTTGCAGCACAAGCCAGTGGTGACGATGCAAAAATACGTGATGCATTACGTTCTTATGCTGCTTCACGTGCAGAAGAAGTTCCTGTAAATCCAGAGTTTAAGTTATTGGATAATATGGCAGGACAAATGATTCAAGCGATCTCAGACCGTTATTGGACGGAGAATACAGGTGTTCGAACTGAAGCAGATGGAATGTCGAGCTTCTGGGATGATCAAGCGACCAATGAAGCCGATGATCTTTTCGAGAACACATTAGGCGAATAAGGTTTTTTAATTTTGTTCAAAATTAAAAATGGAGTTATTCAAGAAAAAGAGCTTAAAGCTCTTTTTCTTTTAGGAATACGAAAGATGAAAGATACTATCCTGATTCGAAAAATACTGTTTATTGCATGCTGTATCAGTATTGCTGCTAGTTTGCAGATTTTTCAGGAGTATTTTTTCTATTGGCGTCCTGTATTGGATGAAGAAATTTGGCGAGTATGGACAGCCCACTATGTACATGTGGGCTGGATACACTATGCATTGAATATGGTGGGTTTAGCCTGTCTGCCATTCATCTTCCCATATGTCAAAATTAGGTACATGTTGTACTTGTTGATCGCACTCCCGCCATTAGTTAGTTTAAGTTTTTATTATGTTTATCCTCACGTTGAAGCTTATGCAGGTCTATCAGGGGTACTACATGGTATGTATACGGCTTTGGCAGTTTATTTTTTAAAATTTGAAAAAGAACGTAAATTCTCGCTGCTTGTATTAGCTTTAATCACGGGCAAAATTTTGTGGGAAAATATCTTTGGTTCTCTCGATACTGCGCAAATGATTGGTAGCCCAGTATTGGTTGAAGCACATTTAACAGGTGCAATATGGGGGGCATTACTCAGCATGCTCTTTTTAATTTATCAGCATATCTCCGTGAAGGACACACACATCTCTTAATTCCTCTGATGCTTAATTATCACTTTTTTAATGTGTGATCAGATTCAAATCTTTTGCATTTATTTTTTTAAGGTCATATTTGTTTAAAAAAAGAAATACAGTATGGTATAGCCTACTGATTTAGTTGGTTTTTATCTCGCTCTTAAGAGGTGAATTGATGAAAATTGGCATAAATTTAAAAAAAATGGAAAAGTCAGTCATTCTTTTTTAAAAAAAAATCAGTCAGATTCATGTGATAAAAGTGGTAAGGAAATTAGGTAAAGGATTTTGCCTAAGCCCGAATTAGAAAAGATGAGCTGTACAGGCAATGTATAGCAGTATTAAATAATGGAATAACAATGCAAGAGCCTTCTAAAAAGAGATCTGGGTTAGGTCTACTTAGTTATATATGGACTGAGTGGATATCTGCGTTTACGATTTTGCTTCTACTGTTACTGACGCTCATCATCGGGACAGGAGAAATGATTCACGGGCAGATGTTACGTATAGGTGAAAGTCTATACGGTGACGAAAAAATTGGTATGCAGTATTCATTCTTGCGTGCCGAACCTGAAAAGCCAGTCTGTGATCGAAATCCAAATATTGACCTTTTGGTTCAAAACCAAATGCAAGCCAATGCAAAAGATGAATTTGCAGATATCTTTGGTACAACGTCTGAAGAAGATGTTCGTGCCTCTGTATTGGCTGGTCAACAGTTATGTGAAGAAAAATATGCCTTCTACGATAAATCAATTCAGTATTTAGAAGATAATCCTTCAATACGAACTTACCGAACCATGGAAACAACTTTCTTTGGTATTTTCCAATTTGGTACGGAAAATAAGGCAGTTCTATTGATTATCATGGTGGTACTTGCAGCGATAACTGCAACACTTAAAATCCACCACATTGGTCTACGCGGTCCAAGTTCTGTTTTAGATTATCGGGTTTACGCTGTCGCAATGATACTTGCGAACAGTTTCTTAACCAGTTCAGCGATCAGTCAGTATAGATCTGTATTGAACTCTGGTGTTCCGCCAACCAGTGAGATGACAATCATCTATTGGTTATGGATAATCTTGTTCAGTACACTGACATTAATTAGTTTGTACCAATTGTTCCGTGTACCAGAAAATGCGAAGCCAGGTGGTACGATTGGCATGGCATTATTGTCAGTCCCACTTTATGCCTATATGGCGATCACAACAGGATTTAACTTTACCTTTGTGATGGACTATCCAATGGGTCAAGGGATTTATTTAGGGCAGCTGGTTGAGTTCTCTACCATTTTCCTTAATTTATCACTGTTCATTTGGGCAGGTATGCTGCTAAAGCAGACCTTGATTGTTGATAAATTCCTAAACATTTTACGTCCATGGAATCTAGCGCCTGAAACGCTTACCTGGTTAATCTTACTTGCTGCTGCATTACCTACAGCTTATACAGGTGCATCAGGTATTTTTGTAATCGCTGCAGGTGCGATCATTTATAAAGAAGTTTGGAATGCGGGCGGACGCCGTCAATTCGCTTTGGCTACGGCTGCAATGTCAGGTTCGCTTGGTGTGGTACTCCGTCCATGTCTATTGATTGTTGTTGTTGCATCGCTGAACAAAGAAGTGACGACTGACTTGTTATACCAATATGGTATTGGTGTTTTCCTCATCACTTCAACTTTGTTCTTATTGATTTCACTGTTCTTTGCTGAGCAAAAATTCCGTATTGCAGCGCCATCAGTTGCATTCCCGAATTCAGCTAAGGCATTAGTGGCAGTAGTTCCTTATGTGATCGTATTCCTGATTGTGTGGGCATTCTACAAGTATGCGTTAAATACCAACTTGAATGAGTTTACTGCACCAGTCATGATGCCAATCATCTTACTTGTCATGGTGCTTTATGAAAAATTACGTCATGAACCAGCACCGCTCGCACCAGTAGGACATTGGGATACGACATTAAGCCATACTTCGGTTGAACAAGAAGCAGCTAAGGCGCGAGTGTCAGCATCTGAAATTGCAGCACAGGATAGTCCAGACAATCCTGCACGTAAAGTGAGTTTCTGGAAGTCAATTCATGTATCTGCAAGTGAAACAGTCGGACATATCGGGGCGCTTGTGATCTTAATGGCATTGTCTGTCAGCGTTGGTGGATACTTAGAGCGTATCGAGTTGATGGAACACTTCCCAACGGATATTGAAAATATCTATATCGTGATTACCTTGATCGTATGTCTCATGGTATTCGTCGGGATGATTATGGATCCGTTTGGTGCTGTCATCTTAATTTCAGCAACAGTTGCTCCTGTCGCCTACGCTTATGGTATAGATCCTGTTCACTTCTGGATGATTGCTTTAATTGGTTTCGAATTGGGTTATGTATCACCTCCAGTTGCACTCAATCACTTGCTCGCAAGGCAGTCGATTGGTGATGAAGAGGTGGCTGCTGCCGATGCAGAAGTGAAAGATAAAACGTTCTACTACAAATACGAACGTTGGATTCTTCCTCTGATTGTGATGATTCCAGCTATGTTAATTATCGCCTATGTACCTTATATCTTTAAGTTATTTGGTTGGTATCAATAATTAAATAAAATAAGCACCTTCGGGTGCTTATTTTTTAATGAATTTACAATAAAGCCAGCTCTATAGAGCTGGCTTTATTGACTTTAAGCATCTTAATTTCTTGGACTAGGTTTAAATTGAATAACACCAATTTCGTCTGCAACCTCAGGCATTTGAGGTTCGTCAATGTGTGTCGGACGATTTTCAGAATAGTTGCATTCAATACATTCGATCCATTCTGAATCACCTGAAGTGAGCATGACAATACGATCCATAGCTTCACATTTCGGACATTTTGCACCTGCAATGAAACGACGTTTGATCGACATAATGACTCTCACCTTCAAAAATTAGTAGCGTAGTTTAAGCAGTTTTAGTGTCATTCGTCCAACCTTGATGGCGTAATAATGCATCAATTTTAGGCTCACGACCTCTAAATTTAACAAAGGCATCAAGCGCTGTATCTTTACCGCCTACAGCCAGCACTGCCTTGCGGAAAGCAAGTCCAGTCTCTTGGTTGAAGATCCCTTCTTGTTCAAAGCGATCGAATGCATCACTTGCTAAAACTTCAGCCCATTTGTAAGAGTAGTAGCCTGCGGCATAACCCCCTGCGAAAATATGGCTAAAACTATTTTGGAATCGGTTGTATGGTGCTGTAGGGAGAACAGCATATTGTTCACGAATTTCGTTTAAGGATTGTTGAATACCTGTTGCATCTAAAGCAGGAGATTGTTTATGTATATTCAAATCAAACATGGCAAACTCAAGCTGTCGAAGGGTTTGCATGCCTGATTGGAAAAATCTCGCATCCAAAAGAGACTTAAGGAGTTCTTCAGGTAACGGTGTTTTGGTTTCAATGTGTTGGCTGATTAAAGCCAAGCTTTCATTATCCCAAGTCCAGAATTCCATAAACTGACTTGGCAGCTCGACGGCATCCCAAGCGACACCATGTGTGCCTGCTACAGAGATATGATCTACTTCTGTGAGCATATGATGCAGACCATGTCCAAACTCATGGAAAAGAGTAACGACTTCATCATGTGTCAAAAGCGCAGATTGTTGACCAATCGGTGGTGTAAAATTACCGACCATGTAACAAATCGGTTTCTGCATGCCATTGTTGGTTTGCATACGTGAGCGGAATCCGCTCATCCATGCTCCACCACGTTTCCCACTTCTAGCGTACAAGTCAAAATAGAATCCACCTATGACACTGCCTTGATCTTCAAGCTCATAATATCGTGCATCTGGATGCCATACTGGTGCTTCACGTTCAATGACTTGAATACCATATAAACGCTCCACAATTTTAAATAAACCTTGAATGACGACAGGGGTAGGGAAGTATGGCTTAAGTGCTTCCTGAGACAGATTAAACTGTTGAACTTTGAGTTTTTCCGAGAAATACGTGGTGTCCCAAGGTTGTAGTTCATCTACACCATGAGATTGAGCAATTGCTTTTAATGCCTCAATTTCTTGTAGGGCAGGTTTACGAGCATGTTCTGCCAACTCAATCAGGAATTGATCTACAGCTTCAACACTTGGAGCCATCTTACTTGCCAGTGAATATGCTGCATAATGATCAAAACCTAAAAGTTGAGCCATTTCTTGGCGCAATTTGAGAATTTCTTCCATCACCGCAGTATTGTCATATTCAGGGTGATCTGACTGATCCGACGCTCGCGTGGTATATGCTTTATATAAGGCTTCGCGAAGCTCTCGATTATCTGCGTAAGTCATGATCGCAAGATAAGAAGGGAAATCCAATGTCGCCACGGCTTGATCGAGTTCACGTTGTTGACCGTATTGCTTTAGCAGTTCGATACTGCTCGCAGGTAAACCAGCAAGTTCATCTTCAGTTAATGGTTTGAAATATGATTGTGTGGCATCAAGAACGTGGTTAGAAAAATCTGAAGAAAGCTGCGATAAACGAGCTGATATTTCTGCGTAGCGTTTTTTTGCATCGCCTTCTAGAGCCACGCCTGAGAGTTTAAAGTCTCTAAGTGCAAGTTTAATCGCACTCTGTTGAGCTTCTGGTAAATCCGAAAAAATAGGTGCATCATGCACATGTTGGTAGGTTTGATAGAGCGCAGTATGTTGCCCTAATTGTGTGTAGTATTCACTTAAGCTAGGTAAAAGAGACTGATAAATCTCGCGGGTTTCAGGATTGTTCATCACAGCATTTAAGTGAGACAAAATTCCCCAAGATTCGCTCATTTGGTTTTCTAATTCATCGATTTGATCGAGCACATTTAGTTGTAATTGTACCGTGTCTGGGACTTTCTCGAGTTGGTTTATAAAGTGTTGACCATTTTGAATCGCTTGTTCAATCTGTGCTTTAAGTTGATCAAGTGTAATTTGAGAAAAATCGGGTACAGGCAAAGTTGCCTTTTCTAAAGTCATTCAAGGACCTAATTGATTCATTTACTTCATTTAGATGTAGGGGTTTATGGACTTTAAATCAAGTGATACATTCAATTATTTACGTAAGTGCTAAATAAAGAATCGGTGCACTTGATTATAAATTAAAAAAATAAAGCTTAAAAAAAAGAGCGCCGTAGCGCTCTTTAAAGATTTAGTCTAATTTAGCTTTCGCATTCGACTTTTTCTTTTTCACTTTAGCTTTCTTTTTCGCTTTATCTTTTACTTTTCCATCAGATTTTTTGTCTGATTTTTTAGAATAAGAGCTTGGTTTTGCCTTGGACTTTTTCTTACGAACAGGGCGTTCACCGTTTTCATCTTTATCTTTTAGGAGTTCGACAGGCTCATTCAACATGCGATTTAACGCTTCTTGCTTGGTGACCGGTTTTTCCTTTACGACACGTGGTGCTCGACTACGAATAGCGCGACCTGCATGGCTGAGTTGTTGAATCAATTCAAAATCAATCTTACGTTCTTCTAAATTGACACCTGCAACCTTGATGCGTACTTCATCACCCAAACCGAAGGTCTGACCACGATTTTGCCCAACTAAACTTTGACTCGCTTGATCGAAGACAAAGAAGTCATCGCCAAGCTGGCTTACATGGACCATACCATCGACATATAAATCTTTTAAAGTGACAAATAGACCAAACTCAGCCGTAGCACTAATGACGCCAACAAACTCTTCACCAAGATGCTGTTGCATATAATGGCATTTTAACCAAGTGGTTACTGAGCGAGAAGCTTCATCAGCTCGACGTTCTGTTGCCGAGAAATGATTACCGGCTTCTTCTAGTGCGCCACCTGAGACTGGTGCAGGTTTATTTTTCAGGTGTGCTTTGATAGCACGATGTAATAATAAATCTGGATAACGACGAATTGGAGAGGTGAAATGAGTGTATGCCTCATACGCCAAACCATAGTGACCAGCGTTATTTGGCCCATAATAAGCTTGCATCATGGAGCGAAGAAGCACAGCATGAATACTTGGCGCATCAATACGGTCTTTAGTGGCTTCAATGACCGCTTGGTAGTCCGCTTGCGTAGGTTGATCAGGGAATTTCAAACCTAATAACTTAACAAAGTCGCGAACTTTTTGAATGCGTGAGAATTCAGGTGGCTCATGCACACGATACAACATTGGAATTTCGTGTTTTAAAGCAAATTCAGCAGCAGCGACATTGGCTAACAACATACATTCTTCAATGAGTTTATGAGCATCGTTACGTGATCTTGGTAGAATTTCTTTAATTCCACCAAGTTCATCAAAGGTCATGTACGTTTCAACGGTTTCAAATTCCATTGCATGGCGTTCTGCACGTAAACCTTTTAATACTTGGTAAAGTTGGAATAATGTATTCAGTGATTTACGCACTGTACGATCTTCAGGTACAGCTTGACTATCACCTTCAAAATATTTTGCAACTTGGTCATAGGTGAGTCGTGCTTTAGAGTGCATCACCGACGGATAGAATTCAAATTTTGTGACTTTACCTGCGCGACTTAAATTCAAATCACAGACCATACATAGACGATCGACATTTGGGTTGAGTGAGCATAAGCCATTTGAAAGTGCTTCAGGCAACATCGGTAAGACAAAGTGAGGGAAGTACACAGACGTACCGCGTTCTTGTGCTTCATCATCTAAAGGTTTACCAATACGAACATAATGACTGACATCTGCAATTGCAACCACGACGCGATAGCCGCCACCAGGACGTTTTTCTGCATAGACAGCATCGTCGAAGTCACGCGCATCTTCACCGTCAATTGTGACTAAGGGTAAATCTCTTAAATCAATGCGTCCTTGACGATCTCGTGCTGTCGGTTCTTTAAAACTTTCAGCTTCTTGAACTACTTCTTCTGGAAATTCGTAAGGTAAACCATATTCTAAAATGGTTTGAGGAATAATAATTTCAGTATCAGATTTGTCGGCCATAGATTGAATAATATGACCTGTAGCAAACTCTTCACGATTTGGAAAATCATCAATTTCAACTCGAAGAGAATCACCAACTTTAGCTTTCGCATGCGCAATGAGTTCTTTTTCTAAGGTAATCGGTTGATGCGCATTTGGATTTGCTGGTTGAATGAAGTATTCACCTTCATATTCTGCGAGTTTCCCAATGATTTGTTTGACGCGTCGTTGGGTAATTTCAGTAATGAAACCCCATGGTTTACCTTTACGGTCAACAGAGGTCTGTTGAACTTTAACTCGGTCACCATGGAAGACTTGACGTAATTCACGCTCAGGTAACAAATATTCTTCTTTCTTACCATCTATACTCGCAACCCCTAAACCTTTGCTATTGATATAGATGGTCGCATCATGAACAGGTTGATCTGCCATAAGCTGGAACTTATAACCTTCTTTCGTCAATTGACCATCACGAACCATCGCACTTAAACGGTGACTAAGTGCTTCAATACTTTTTTGATCCGCAATTTCGAAGTGTTCCACAAGGTCTGCATGAGACAATGCTTTTTTCTTATTCTCAATCGTTTCTAGAATCAGAACACGGCTTGGAATAGGATTATCGTAACGTTCAGCTTCCGCTTTGGCTTCAGGGTCGACCCAATTTTTCATAATGTCTTTGGCTTCATATCAGAAGATAAGTTTAGCATAAGACATGATGAGAAATACTGCACGTAAATGATTGCAATAAAGTGTTTTTAGTTCATAAATTATAAAAGAGATGCAGAATAGACAGTATTAAAGTGAAATTAATGCAGATTAAAGGCAAAAAACCTGAAAATTGTTTAAAAAATATATGATTGAACAAAAAACATAGAATTTTTTAAATTCTCACTTGAAGAGTAGGGACGAAGTTTGTATTATGGCGTCTCGTTACGGTGAGGTGGATGAGTGGCTGAAATCACTTCCCTGCTAAGGAAGCATACCTATTACTGGTATCGAGGGTTCGAATCCCTCTCTCACCGCCAACGATAAACTTGAAATGCGCTCATAGCTCAGCTGGATAGAGCACTTGGCTACGAACTAAGGGGTCGGGAGTTCGAATCTCTCTGAGCGCACCAATCAAGTTAATCGATGTAACGAAGTCGTAAGACACTCAAGTACGCGCTCATAGCTCAGCTGGATAGAGCACTTGGCTACGAACTAAGGGGTCGGGAGTTCGAATCTCTCTGAGCGCACCAACTTGATCATCTCTAAGATGTAAAAAAGAGAAGAAACCGCTTAATTGCGGTTTTTTTGTTTCTAGAATGAAGTGATGCTATAAATCATCATATTTTATTAGCTACTTAAGAAAGAAATAAATTTTAAAATTTCTACACATATTATTTTTAATTAATAGATATTAGCTCTTATAAAAACATCATCAATCCAACTCAGGATTGTTTGGAATTTGGATTGATCTTGTTGACCATCTCTTAAATTGTTGATTATCTAGCCATAATTTACATTTACGTATAAATACTGTTCGCTTGATTTAAATTTTATTAAAAAGTACTTAACAAATAATAATATTCATATATAATGCACTCCATCAAGACGTCGCGCTCATAGCTCAGCTGGATAGAGCACTTGGCTACGAACTAAGGGGTCGGGAGTTCGAATCTCTCTGAGCGCACCAACTTGATCATCTCTAAGATGTAAAAAAGAGAAGAAACCGCTTAATTGCGGTTTTTTTGTGTCTATTTTTTTATCTTATTTCTTCTGCTCTTCGTTTTTGACTTTCAATGCAAAGACGACATTCGCCCCAACTGTAGGGAGCACATCATGATAAGGCAAGCTCCGTGCTGCACGAATCAGGAACGGTGCTTTTTCATCTATTTTTCCAGCATTCGTCATTTTCAATAAAGTACCTTGTTGAAACTTATCAAATTGCATTTTTCCTTTAATGTATTTCAGATCACCGCCTTGAGCATAAAAACTATTCTGATTCGAATGAGGAAAGCTAAAATTTAGTTTAAATCGGAATGGAATTTGAATAACTCCTAACCCGAGTTCAACTTTAAAATCTGCCAATTGTGTTTGGTCTTTTAGGGTTTCGATATCAATAGATTTGAGTTGGCGGGGAAACAGCTTTTTATAATGTACAGGCTGTGTCCATTTTTGTAATTGTTGCACTGGTTGGGAATAATACTGATACGTCGTCACAAAACGCATTGATTCTGCACCGTGCTGATAAGGCAAGGTTGTCGGTGTATGGACAAAACTTACAGGGTGTCCGGTGATACGACTGATTTGTGCGATTTTGGCCAATTGATTTGTCGTTAATTGGTCGGATGGAAATTGCCCTGGTTTGAGCGCACTCGAAGAAGGCGCTGTTAATTTTTTTCGAATTGATTCAAGTAAAAATGCATGTGTACCACTTGGAATTCCCATTTTTGCTTCAGGCACTGCATTCAGAACTTTGCTAAATAGAAAACCTTTAGGTTGGTTTAAATCTCCCCATTGCGTTAGGGTTAGAAGGGTATGATTCTGATCCAATTTGAACCATTCAAATTTGCCTAGACCATAAGGAACAGGTGCATCCACAATCAAACTCGAAATACTATTGGCTTCAATATGATGCTGAAACACTATGGTCTCATTAAAGTTGAGCACTGGTATTGGTGTTGGAATGGAAATTTTATATTGAACCTGAGTGATATTTTTTTCTTGATTTAATATTTTAGCTGATTTCAATGTCGGGAATAATCCAACAAAATTTTCAAACTGTGAAAGCGTTTTGGCGACCTTTTCTTCATTAACAGGCAATACGATGGCAGATGATGTGAACTTCACATTTGGATTGGGTTGTTTTTTGCGTGTCGGAATAGATGTTTGAATATTTGTGTGCGCATAGATGAGAATCTGATCTTTGGCGATGCTAGCGAGTTCGGTACTATTATTTTGAAATGGTTTTAACGCACTGGGTATATTTTCTTTCCATTCAATAATCGCGCTGTACGACAAGCTGGGTATAAAAATAAGGCTTAAGCACAATGCTCGATAGTTAAAGTATTTCATTTTCATCCTGAACTATGAAGTTAGACTTTTTATTTTGTGTCATTGTAAATCGTGTGATGCTTTCATCAATAGTGCGATGATGTAATCAACAGTATTCATTAAAACGACAATTCGATTTCAGGTAAAGTGGTGTAATATCTTTGCTTAAGAAAATCGATTGTTGAATCCCCTATGTCTGATACTCAACCAGTTTTATCTGTCCGTTACTTCTTAAATTTACAAGAGTCTCAGGATGGTTTTGCATTAGCTACTTTTGGCAAAAAACAATTTACGCGTTTTTTAACGCCACTTGTCAGTATTGCGATCGTGATTTGGGGGCTTTATCTTGGATTAGAGGGAGTAGGGCGCTATTACGTGGCTTTAGGCACGTTCTTTATCTTGTTACAAATCGTTATGCGTTACTGGTTCTTACCTATGATGTTCAAGCGTCAGTTTGAAAAATATCAATTTGGTAAGACTGAACAAGGTATCGATTTGTTTCAAAACTCTGCCGAGCTTTTTTCAAGTGGTCGTCCTAAACAAGCATTTGCCTACAGTGAAGTACAAAAATTTGTAGTGGGTAAATTGACCTATATGCTTGAACTTAAAAATCATACAGTGGTCATTATTCCAAAACGTGCATTTGAGTCTGATGTAGACAGAACACTGTTTGAAAATACATTCCAAAAACGTTAAGTTTTGATGAGTTCATTACTCAAACTATAAATAAGAGAGATTTTCATGAGTGCAGTTCCATCAAAAATTGTATGTGTCGGTCGCAGTTATGCTGCGCATGCTCAAGAATTAGGTAATGCGATTCCTGATCAACCTGTCTTATTTATCAAGCCGCCGAGTAGCTTGGTGTCCTTAGCAGAAGGGATTGATTGGAATCGTGCATTGGGACAGTGTCATCATGAATGTGAACTTTCATTACGAATAGATCGACCGCTCAAAAACGTTACGGATCCTCAAGAGGCATTAGCAGCAGTAGGCGCAGTCACCCTTGGTTTGGATTTGACTTTAAGAGATCAACAAGATCAGCTTAAAAAGAAAGGACAACCTTGGGAACGTGCTAAAGCATTTGATGGATCTTGTATTCTGGCAGATTGGATTTCGCTTGATCAGGTTCCAGCATTAGATCAACTCCAGTTTAAGCTCGAAATTAATGATGAACTTAGACAACATGGCGATACGGGTTTACTGATTTTTAAATTAGGAGCGCTTTTGGCAGAAATCAGTCAAAACTTTAGCTTAATGCCTGGTGATGTTGTCATGACGGGTACGCCTGCAGGTGTAGGACCATTAGAATCGGGTGATCAGCTCAAAATGACTTTGACTGGCTTAAATGAAGATTTTGTGTGGACTACGCAAGTGCATTAATGATGCATCAAGCTCAATTAAAAAGGATGTTGGTTCATCCTTTTTTTATGGCTAGAGATTGTCTGAATTGATGTTTTTACGAAACTGTTGGGGCGTGATGTGCATCCAGCGTTTAAACATATTGATAAAGGCTGAGGCGTTGGCATAGCCCAAATCTAGAGCAATATGTTCAACAGTTTTATTTTCAGACAATAAGCTTAATGCTCGTGTAATTTTAAAGCGTTGACGCCATTCATTGAGCGACATCGAAATTTCAGCTTCACATAGGCGAGATAAAGTGCGCTCACTCATATTCACCATTTGAGCATAATCTCTCAGTGGACGCTGATCACTGAGATGCTCATGGATGTAGGTAAATATCGTTTGTAATGCAGGATGATCAGAATGGGGCAAGTAGCTTTTGAGCAGGGATGAGCTTTTTAATTGATCCAGTAAAACCATTAAAAGTCGTTGATATTCGGGTTGATCATGTTTGAAATAAGTTTTTCTGAGTTCATTGAGTAGCGCCGTCACTAAGGGGGAGCTTAGTAAAATACCTGCTTGTTTGGGCAGTGCATCACACAGGCTTTCATGCACGTATAAGGTGGCATGAGAAACAGCTGTGAGATTAATACTGCTGTGATGCAGATGCGGCGGTAGCCAAATTCCGTAGGGCGGAGGTGTTAAATATTGATTTTGATCAATATGAACTTCCATTACACCATCAAATGCATAGATAAATTCGCCCCATGCATGACCGTGTTTAGGATATTCCGAATGGGCTGGATCATTACGGAATGTTAGCCAAAGATTCTCTTGGATATGTTCATAATTATCTAACTGAACGAATGGTTCATGTGGATGGCGTTTTGGCATATTAAATTGCCTGAATAAATGTATTTGTTGTCTGTTTTGAATTATATATTCTAATTCAGTCAGCAGTATAGTGACAACTTGTTTGTGTGAAGAGTGCCACTCATGGGTGAGCGAAGAGGTCTTAACCTTCAGGCGTCAAGCTTAATGATCGTATTGTGTTTAGTCTGGGGTTTACAGCAAATTATCTTGAAACTTGCAGCTACTGATATTAGTCCTCTGATGCAAATCGCATTGCGCTGTGGTTTGGCAACCTTGCTTGTCGTTCCATTATTGTATCGACAACGAGTGCGACAACTGTTTCATTACCGTTATGTTGTTCCTGGAATTTGGTTAGCCTTTTTATTTTCTGCAGAATTTTATTTGGTTGCTGAGGCACTCAGGTACACCAGTGCTGCGCACACTGTTGTTCTGCTCTATACCGCGCCTATTTTTGTGGCTTTAGGCTTACATTGGAAAGTCAAAGCTGAAAAATTGAATCACTTGCAGTGGTTTGGTATTTTGTTCGCATTTTTTGGCATCGCTTATACTTTTTTAGTGCGTGATCAAGCTCAAAGTCAACTCAACCATATTTTATGGGGAGATTTTCTTGCTGTAATGGCAGGGATGATGTGGGCATTGACTACGATTTCTTTAAAATTTTCAACGCTTTCTGAGGCGCCGCCCACTCAAACATTATTTTATCAATTGCTTGGGGGCTTTATTTTTTTATTACCCTTAGCTTTTTGGACTGGACAAGCAGATGTACGCTGGTCACAACTGACGTTTCTGAGCTTAACATTTCATGCGGTTGTCATGTCTTTTTTAAGTTTGCTGCTATGGTTTTGGTTGTTACGAACTTATTTAGCAAATGGCTTAGGTGTGTTTTCGTTTTTGACCCCCATGTTCGGCATGTTGTTTGGTGTATGGCTGTTAGATGAGGAGATCGAAACGAGTTTCTTGTTCGGTTCTTGTATGGTTCTTGCAGGGATTATAATTGTATCTTTGCACCGCTATTTGAGAATTTATCTTGATCGAATCAGCGCAAGAATTGGAGCATTCCATTGAATCAGTATACATGGCTGGGATTAAGCTCGATTTTGATTTGGGCCTCGTTGGTTGCGGTGGTGAAACTTGTAACTGAATCATTAAGCCCGGTACAGGCGGTGGCACTGATCTATAGTTTTAGTGCATTGTTCATGTTATGGAAAAATGGTTTTCCCAAGCTTTCACTCATGCCTAAAAAATACCTATTGGGCTGTGGTGCTCTTTTTGTGGGCTATGAAATCCTATTTTTAATTTCGATTGCTCTTTCAACACATCGAGAACAGGTATTAATTATTGCAATGATTAATTATCTTTGGCCTCCTTTGCTGATTGTATTTTCGATTCTTGCACGGCAATTGAGCGCGAATATTTGGGTGATTGCTGGCTTTGCATGTGCCATTCTTGGGTTAATGATGGTTGTTAATCCAGATATTCTCGAGCCGAAACGCATATTGGTGGCCGTGCTTGAAAATCCATTGGCGTACTCATTTGCTTTCATTGGCGCCGTGCTATGGCCTTTGTACAGTATATTTACCAAGAAATATGCAGAAGGTCATAATGCTGTTCCATTTCTATTTCTAATGACTGCAGTTGGATTGTGGGCTGTACATTTTGTGATGCGAGAACCGTTTGTTGAGATGAATTTGATGACATGGCTGATGGTTGTAGTCATTGGTAGCTTAATTGGCTTGGCTTACAGCAATTGGAACCAAAGCATGCAATATGGGAATCTCAAAATTTTAATTTTGACAACGTATTTTATGCCCATTTTTTCAAGTCTGATGTCGATGCTGATTCTAGATGTGCAACCTCTAATGAGCTTTTGGATCGGTTGTGTCTTAGTGACCTTAGGCGCACTTATTTGTTGGCAATCTACACGTCTATATAATCCATCTATGCAATAAGAAAAAGACCTATAGAGGTCTTTTCTTATTGCAAGAGTTTATTTTTCTTCAAGTATGGTCGATAGCGGTACGGAGAGCTTTGCAGCCAGATAATCATCAGCTTCAATCAGTGCTGGACCAATACGGTTCATCCATACATCATCTTCATGGATTTGTCCGATATCATTTTTATCTGGCAGTGTATAAGGCAATGATTTATAAAATGACCAAAAATCAAGATGATCTAAATTTCTAACCAAAACATATTCATTATTATCTGTACGTTTAATAATATTCTGTTCTTCCAATAGATTGACATATTTAGGCCAGCGGCCAATTTCACCGCGTCCTAAAATATCAAGTGCCTCCAGATCGGTTACGGTTTTACCTTGTTTTTGTTGTTTATAGAATAACTCAAGCATATCTAGAAGCATGAGAATTGGATGGCGCGTTTCAGTTTTACCTGTATGAAATGCTGTGAGAGCATAACTTATCTCAACACCAAGCAGTACGATGTTCCAAGAGAGATAAATCCACAACAGGAAAATTGGAACTGCTGCAAAAGCACCGTAAACCAACTGATAACTGGTAAAGTTAGTCATAACGAAGCCGAATAAATTTTTCAGTAACTCGAAGGTAACAGCACTAAAAATCGCAGCAATCATGGCTGCTTTTATTGGAACAGAGCGGTTTGGAATCGTCCAATACAAGGCAAAAAAACCAAATGCGGTGAGTGCAAATGAGATGACCCACAAAATAAACGTCCCATTCAATTCATAACCTGCAAAATTATTACTTAGGATGTTCATAGACGCTAAAGTCGATGAAATCACAAAAGCCGAACCCAGCAGGATTGGTCCCAGTGAAATGATGGTCCAATAGCGCATAAAACCAATAATGCCATTACGCGTTTCTGTCACACGCCAAATACGATTGAATGCTGTCTCAATGCTAGTGAGCATCATTACTGTGGTAAAGAATAAAAACAGCACACCAATAATGGTTAAGTTGCTCGAATTGTCAGTAAATGCATTCAATGCTTTGTCAAACGCGATACTGGTTTTAGGCAGAAAATTACTGTAGATCAATTGTTGTAATTGTTGCCGAGCAGGTTCTAATGCTTTAATCGATGAAATGATAACCAAGAATACGGTCAACATCGGCACGACAGCGAAAAGTGTGGTGTAAGTTAAAGAGCCTGCTTGCTCACGACAATTGTTAGCTTCAAAGCGTCGTAGTACAAACAAAATAAACTGAAACCATGTTTTATTGTAGAAAGGTAACTTTTTTAAGATTTCCGCCATAAATAATGAGTCTCGAGTATTTTTTAGTTAAAATTCTGTACGTTCGTTGCACAGCTTAACCAAATTTTAAAAAAAATACCGTATAGTTTTCTTTTTTTCATTGGATGATCTTTTTATGCAAGCATATGTTCTAGTTTTGTATTACAGCAAATATGGTTCAACCAAGGAAATGGCACATTTAATTGCTCAAGGAATTGAATCTACTGGAATGCT
Source organism: Acinetobacter sp. 24-47-47 (assembly GCF_057737035.1). Taxonomy (NCBI): domain Bacteria; kingdom Pseudomonadati; phylum Pseudomonadota; class Gammaproteobacteria; order Moraxellales; family Moraxellaceae; genus Acinetobacter; species Acinetobacter sp. 24-47-47. Next base: position 429,202 of record NZ_CM173216.1, read on the forward strand.
TGCGAAAATTAGAACAGTTCCACAGTTGGCAACAGTGGTGACCGAAGCAGCACCAAGTATTCCAGAGGAGGGCGATATTTATGCGACTTTGGATGATCTTCAACATTGTTCGGGACTTGCATTAGGATCACCAACTCGATTTGGCAATATGGCATCAGAAATGAAATATTTTTGGGATCAAACAACGAGTTTATGGCTCAGTGGTGCATTGCATAATAAACCTGCTTGTGTATTTGGTTCATCGGGCTCTATGCACGGCGGGCAGGAAAGTACATTACTGACTATGTTGCCACCTTTGTTTCATCATGGAATGTTGATTTTGGGTTTAACCAATGCCAACCCAGCTTTATCGAATACAAAATCAGGTGGGACACCCTATGGTGCTACACATGTCAGTGGTCCTAGACACGATCAATCTCTAAGCCAAGATGAAAAATCACTGTGTATCGAGCAAGGGAAACGATTAGGTGAAGTGGCGTTGCAAATGTTAAAGAAATAATTTTAAAGATTATTTTATCAGGCATAAAAAAGTGAGCTTCTCGCTCACTTTTATTTTGAAATATGTTTTTGTTCAAAGCGGTGTTTGCACTTTTTGCATTGGTAATCGAGGAAAACATTTTTATCGACGATTTCTCCCGCTTTTTTTCCAAAACGATGACCTAAAAAGCCACCAGTCACACCCACACTGATTGCACCAACAAAAGTGCCAATTGTGCCACCCATGATTACACCTAAAGGGCCCGCAACAGCACCAATGGAAGCACCAATAGAAGCCCCTGATGCAGCACCACCCACAGTACCCGCAGTTGTACCCGCTGCGGAAAGAAGAACACCACCTGTTTTTTGCAGTAATTGTTCATGGTTGCGTTTTTCAATATCAGTTGAACCGCATTTTGGGCAGTGTATTTCTAAGTTTTCAGTCATTTAGGATTGCTCTAATCTATACATCCATTTATTTAAAAGATTCTAGCATTGCGCTTAAAGTTGCAACATGGCCGAATGTAGAAAAACTGTAATGGCAGATAAAATAAAAAATTGATTTGAAAATAGATTAATTTAATTTTTAAGGATAAAACCATATTTTATGAGCAGGATGGCTTAGATCTTGAACTGAATAACTAAGCGCAAATAGTGATTTAATTTTTTTCGAAGTTTGGCTTATTTTTTTATTCCAATCAAAAAATTACCAAGACAATGAAAAAATTATTTGTACTAAGCACCATTGTGACATTGAGTTTTAGCCTTATTGCATGCTCAAAAGAAAAGCCTACTGAGCTTAAGGGGCAAGATGAATCAAAAGAAAAGTTAACAACCTTGAATATTGGCTATCAAAAAGCGGCGCTTAAATTCATCGTTGCAAAACAAAATAAAACTTTTGAGCAGGCATTCCCTGGTGTGAAAATTCAATGGAAAGAATTCCCGGCAGGTCCTCAAACACTAGAAGCATTAAATGTCGGTGCTATTGATGTGGGGTATACAGGGGATACACCTGTAATTTTCGCACTTTCTGCAGGTAAACCAATTCAATATTTAGCTTATGAAAATGGATCTAAAAACTCACATAGCTTGCTCTTACCCAAAGACAGTACGATTCAAAGCTTAAAGGATCTAAAAGGTAAGCGCATTGGTGTTACACAAGGTTCAAGTGCGCATTACTTTCTCTCACAAATATTAGATCAAGCTCAATTGAGCTGGTCTGATATTCAACCCGTCTGGTTAACGCCTGCAGATGCCCGAGCTGCTATTGATAAAAAATCACTCGATGCTTGGGCGATTTGGGATCCTTATGCAAGTGCTGCTTCGCTTAAAGGTGATACACGTGTTCTTATTGATTCAAAAGCTTTGCCATTAGCGTATAGCTTCTATTTGTCTTCTCCAAAATTTTTAAAACAACATGCGGTTGAAGCCCAAAAATTTGTGCAAACATTAAATCAAGTAGATGATTGGATCAATCAACACCCAGATCAAGCCGCAAAAATTTTGGCGCAAAGTACAAGCTTGGACGAAAATATTACCAAACTGGTTTTAGAAAAAAGAAATATTCCTGCTTATGCCAAACTGGTCGATACAGATACAGTCACGGCGCAACAAAAAATTGCAGATTTGTTTTATCAACTTAAACTCATTCCGAATGCCGTGTCTTTAAAAGATCATGTGTGGACTGGGCAAGAGTAAGTGATTGAACGTGAATCATATTTTTATAGACGCATAAGTATCCAATTTAAATGATTTCAAAAGCATTCATCTTTCAGTCATTAATACAATGAAGTATTAGAAAGATGAGTGCATCATGACTCAACCATTAAAACAAAGCTTAAACGCATTTCCTATTCTGAATTTAAGTCAATTTGATCAATCATCAACGCAAGCAGATTTTCTGCAACGACTTGCACATATCGCCAAGGATATTGGTTTTTTTTATTTGACAGGTCATGGCATTTCAGCTGTAAAAATTTCAGAGATTCAGCGTATTACTCGGCAGTTTTTTTCGCTGCCACAAGAACAAAAAGATGAAATCGCTATGATTCATTCCCCGCATTTTCGAGGGTATAGTCGAGTAAATGCCGAAGTTACACGTCTGCAACCTGATTTTAGAGAACAAATAGACATTGGTTTTGAACTAGCAGCATTAGAACCTGAAACTGGACCGATATGGAGACGTTTGCAGGGACCAAATCAGTGGCCTTCGAATTGGCCTGAGTTTCAACGCCTAGTCACCGCATGGCAACGAGATCTCAGACAAGTTGCAATTAAATTATTAAAAGCTTTGTTGCTTTCATTGGGGCAGCAGGACACAGCACTTGATCAATTGATTACAGGCAGTCCACATGAACTACTCAAGCTGATTCATTATCCCCCAATTGATCAAATGAATCATCAGGGTGTAGGGCCTCATAAAGACTCCAATATTTTAACTTTACTTTTACAAGACCAGATCGGAGGACTTCAGGTCTTAAGTCAAGGCAAATGGATTGAAGTACCATTTGTTGAACACGCATTTGTCGTCAATATCGGTGAGGTTTTAGAGCTTGCTACGAATGGTTATTTGATTGCAAATCAACATCGAGTCATATCTCCAACGAATGCAGATCGGTATTCGGTTGCTTATTTTCTTTCTCCCAATTTATTTGCTGGTGAAATTCCGCTTTTAAATCTTGCAGATAATTTAAAAGCGCTTGCACAAGGACCAGAGACAGATCCGCTGAATCCTTTACTGAGAAATGTAGGAGAAAACTGTATCAAAGGTCGACTTAGATCTCATCTAGACGTTACAGAAAAATATTATCCAGCGCAATTTAAACAACTCAAACAATCAACAACAATATCGAGTAAATCATGAAGTCAAAATACGCCCAATTTTTATTTATTATTTTTGCAATTCTCATTATCAGTGCATGTAGTGCTCAACCTGAACCTCAAAAAACAAAGCAAACACAACAAACAATCGTGATCGGATCACATGGATCGGATGTTGATATTTGGAGATATATCGCGGATTCTGATCAGGCGAAAACAGCAAATGTTGACATTGAGGTGAAAGAAATTAATGACGGTGTGGCTTTGAATCAAGCTTTGCTCGATGGTGAAATTGATGTAAATGCATTTCAATCTTGGGCGTATTTCAAAGAATTTAATGACTTGAATCATCATAAGCTTGCTGTCTTGGCGACCACTTATTTAGAGCCTATGGGTTTATATTCTCAAAACTACAAGTCACTAACTGCTTTGCCTGATCGGGCCTTAATTGCAATTCCAAATGATGTGGCGAATACAGCACGTGCATTAAGACTATTAGAACGTGCTCAGTTGATTCAACTTAAGCCAGATTTTAATACGATTTCTGGAACTCTTGAAAGTATCCAGTCAAATCCGAAATCACTCCAATTTAAATTGGTCAAAGGTGCGCAACTCCCACGTGTCTTGTCTGAGGTGGATTTAGCCGCAATTGGAAATACTATTGCTCTGGAAAGTGGACTAAATGTAATAACAAATGCGATATTTAAAGAAGAGGTCACTGATAAAGCTTTAGAAAATGTCAATATACTTGCAGTGCGTAAAGACCGATTGAATGATCCAAAATTTCAAAAACTTTCAAATCTTTACCATCAGCCTTACGTTGAGGATTATATTCAAAAGCATTTTGGTGGTACAAAATTGGGCATTCAACTAGATCCTGCCACATTAAAATAAAAAAAGCGCCGTTAGGCGCTTTTTTTAATGTTCAAAATTATTCTTGAACAAAAGTCACTGTCCCATTTGCAAGTGATTCAACACGAGCAAGTGACTCAACTCGGTAACCTTTTTCAAGTAAAAGATCACGGCCAGGTTGGAACGACTTTTCAATCACGATACCAATCCCGACAACCTCAGCTTCAGCTTGGTGAATCAAATCAGCTAAACCTAAAGCTGCTTGTCCATTCGCAAGAAAGTCATCGATCACAAGAACCTTATCTGTTGCTGCAATGTGCTTCTTAGAAATAGCAATTGTGCTTTCTACTTGCTTTGTAAAAGAGAATACTTTTGAACGATATAAATCATCTTTTAAAGTTAAAGATTGATACTTACGTGCAAAAATTACCGGTACACCAAGTTCCAAGCCAGCCATCACAGCAGGTGCGATACCTGAAGCTTCAATTGTGATGATTTTGGTGATGCCTGCATCTTTGAATAGACGAGCAAATTCTTGACCAATTTGTTGCATCATCACTGGGTCGATTTGGTGGTTTAGAAAAGAATCAACTTTTAAAACCTGATCAGATAGAACGATACCTTCGTTTAAGATTTTCTGTTCTAGTGCGTACACGGGAGAATCCTCTAGGGCAGGTGCCTTTTTAAGCAAAGACGTATTTTAAAAAGCATCTGCAAAAAAGCAAGTAAAAAATGCCTTAATTTTGTGGACCGTTATACCCTGTCAGTAAGAGCCCGTATGAAGATTTCTTATCTTGGTGTGTGACTTTCACTGGTAGATAGTCCAATTTCGGAGACAGCCAAAAAATCGTTTCACGACCTGGTTTATCATGTTTCATCACTACTTTGATGGTATCAAACGTGCCGTACTTGGTTTCCACTTTTTCAGTGCCTTGTTTGACGAATCGACGTGATTCAACTTCTTTAGCATCTGCAATCCAATATTGCGATTTTAAACCGTTATTTTTGAGGTCTTCACGAATTTGCAATTCTGCATTTAACTCATCCAGTACACCAGATTTCCATGCAAATGAGCGTTGCTCTTTATCTTTGGTGGTGTTAATGGTTTTGGCACTCGGATTAAATTTAATGCTCATTGTATTGTTATGAACCAAAATTTTACTGGTGCGACTGAAATTGGATGATTGAATCTGATTATTGTTGAATGTGAAGTTACTGGTTTCAGTCGCTGAAGCAATACCACCTGCTTTAGCTGCAAAAACGTAATTCCATGTGTTACCTGATTTTTTCAAGGTTCGTGTTGCTGACCCCAAGTTTTTACCATTGTATGCAAACTGATAAGAGGCTTGGAAGGGCGTCATGGCAAGCGCTTGACTTGAATAGCCTGTGAAAAGCACGGCTGTACCTACACTTGCAATCACACTCAAAGTTTTAAACGATTTAAATGCCATAAATATTTTCCTTTACCTTCGTATCGAAGGATCACTTGAAGTTTTATTATCTCTGATAAATAAGGAGAAATAATCAATAATCACAGTGAAAATGTATTTTTCTGTAGCTTAAGCTTTATGACGACATCAAAACGCTGCGCTCTAGTCGTCCTTTTGTTTAATTGGTGTAATGTGATCACTTTCCACTTCATCAGATTTAGATTTGAATCGATCAGTATTCATTTTGCTGAATAAAGCCATCAAATTTACATTACCAATCACCACCAATTCTGTTTCACGAAGTTCTGCATGGTTGACGTGTACTTTGCCCAATGTTTCAATGATCGAGCGATTTTTTCCGAGCCACTGATTTAAATCGAGATGTAAGAGATCGTCCTTGACTTTAATGACATTAAACCGCTCTAAAATCATGCCAAGTGGATCTTTACGAAGAATTTTTTGATAGAAAAATAGGGCAGAGCGGAATGCAATTTTCATCCAAAAGGTTTGAAATTTTGCTTCAATGACTTCGGTTTCACTAATTTGTTCAAATACAATCAGTTGTACATCTTTATTCAATTCCATTTGAATCAGCTTTAAATCTACAGAGAGAATGGTATAAAGCCCTTTCACATTCAAAGTGGCATAGAGTCGAAGCCAATCGTCGTGTAAATCAGCATGTAAGTCTTCAAGGATGCTGACATTGTCGGTCACAAAGCGCTTGAAAGTCGCATTTAAAAAAACTTGAGAGACAGGAAATTCACGTTCTTCTTCAATAAACCCTTCAGCCTTTTGATAGACTTTACGAAATTTGTTCGCGATATTTGAAATAATCGTTGGCATAAGTGAAGTTCCATTACCTCTAAATCTTGTGAGATGTCAGCTAGTGTATATCTTGTAGGTGATTACTGCCGAAGGATAACAGCTTATCCAATTGCGATGTAATGTTTACAAAGACGTTTATTATGGTTTTGATGGTCAGGCGTTATTTAAGTTTAATCTATTGGTTTCGCATGACTTTATCTTATTTTATCTGAAGAACTTGCTCAATATTTAACTCATTTGTCTAAAATATGTCATCAATATAAAGATCAACTCGATTTATTCAGATTGATAAGCGCGCTGAATCTGACAGACCTCAATCGAATACGTGTCATACCATGATAGGCGACCTTTTTGTTGGGCATAAAGATGTTGGGTGTCTTGATGCCAAGCTTGAATATCTTCTAACCGACTCCAATAAGAAAGACTGACTTCATTATCCTTCTCTTGATAGCTTTCAAACTTTGTACAATGGTAATCATGCATCGCTTTATGCCGCATTTGGCTAGCCAATATTACATATTCATCATCAATATTTTTTATTTTAGCTTTGAAGATGACAACGAAGTTCATTTTTGAATACTCATTTATTATTTTAATTTGCTTCCCGAATAACGGGAAGCATAGACCGAAGTCATTGAGGAGTGTTATTCGTCATCCAAAAGCAGGTAAGGATTTTCAAAACCTAGTTTTTGTAAAATCTCAATCTCAATTGCTTCCATTTCCTCAGCATCTTGTTCAGAAGTTTCATGATCATAGCCCATCAGATGTAAAGTACCGTGAACCAACATATGAGTGAAATGTGTTAATGGTGCTTTAAATTGTTCTTCTGCTTCACGAAGCACAACGGGAATACAAATCACCAGATCTCCGATAGGGAAACTGTCTAGAATTTCAGCCATTTCATCTGGTAAGTCGCTTGGAAAAGATAAAACATTGGTTGGCTTATCTTTACCACGATATTCAAGGTTAAGTTTGTGACTTTCTTCGACATCTACGCAAGCTATACCAATTTCACAATCGCTTTGTGTATCAATATGACGAAGGGTGGTTTCAATAATTTTTTTAACATACGCACGTTTGAGCACCAAGCTTGATGCTTCAAACGATTGTTGTAATGAGAGACTGAGTTTCAAAATCTTGCCTTGAGCGTGATTAGATTTAAATTACTCTGCATCTTGATGCTGAGCATCAGCAGCAGAATCATTTTCTGATATGAGTACTTCTTGACGCGCTTTACGTTCCGCACGTGCTTCAGCAGTTAAACGATGTTGTTCACTGTCCCAACCTTCGTATGCTTCTACAATTTTTTGTACAAGCTGGTGTCTTACAACATCACGTGAGTGAAAACGTGTGATATGGATTTCTTTAATCTTTTCAAGCACACGTAATGAATGTGCCAAACCAGACTGTTGTCCACGTGGTAAATCCACTTGAGTAATGTCACCGGTAATGACTGCACGCGAACCAAAACCAAGACGAGTTAAGAACATTTTCATCTGTTCTGGCGTTGTATTTTGAGCTTCATCTAAAATGACAAAGGAGTGATTGAGTGTACGACCACGCATATATGCAAGTGGGGCTACTTCAATAATTTGACGCTCAATTAATTTTGCCACTTTTTCAAAGCCAAGCATTTCATACAGGGCATCATAGAGTGGGCGTAAATAAGGATCAATTTTCTGTGATAAGTCACCTGGCAAGAAGCCAAGTTTTTCACCAGCTTCCACAGCAGGGCGAACTAAAAGAATACGTTGAATTTCATTGCGTTCAAGCATATCAACGGCAGCAGCTACAGCCAAATAGGTCTTACCTGTACCCGCTGGACCAATCCCGAAAGAAATATCACTTTGAAGAATACGTTGTACATAGCGTTTTTGGTTGGCCCCCCGTGGATTAATGCGGCCCTTACGGGTTTGGAGCCAGACTTCGTCAAGTCCTGTGTGTTCTTGATTAGGATCCAATTGTAATTCATGATCAGTCTGGCTGCCTTGAATCATTAAATGAATCAAATCAGAGCTGATTTGTTGAGAAACTTCAGCTTCGGCGTATAAGCGCTGAAGTAAGCTTTCAACTCTCTCGACTTCATCAATTCCACCGTCAATAAAAAAACTATCGCCACGCTGACTGATTTTTACATCTAAACGTTGTTCAATTTGTTTCATATGACCGTTGTACGCGCCAAGCATGGTTTGTAAACGGTCCATTGAAACACCGGGAAAAGCCACTGTACGTCGAATCGCTGCAGTCAAGAGATTTCCTTTAGAGTCTATTAATCTATACCTCTACATTACGCCACGTCAGGTTCAAGATTCAAGAGTTCACCGTAAACTAAATTTAAGGTTTTAATCTCTGTAATCTCAATCTCTGCAAAGCGTCCAAGCCAAGAGGCATCACCAATAAATGTTACTAAACGTGTATTGTCTGCGGTTCCTACCAATAAGTTTGGATCGTGTTTTGAAACGCTCTCAATGAGCACACGTTGGACAGTACCAAGCATAGCATCAGTTTTTTGGATACTTGACTGCTTAATCCATTGTTGAACTTTAGCCAAGCGCTCTTTTTTAACATCTTCAGGTGTTAAATCTTCCAGCTCTGATGCTGGTGTACCAGGACGTTTCGAGTAGATGAAACTATAAGAATGATCAAAATCTAAGTCTTGAATAAATTGATATGTCTCTTCAAAGTTAGCATCAGTTTCACCAGGGAAGCCAATAATAAAGTCTGAAGACAAATGCATATCAGGGCGTACCTGGCGTAATTTAGCAATCTTATCGATATAAACGTCAATCGTGTGGTTACGCTTCATCGCCTTCAATACATCATTTGAACCACTTTGAACTGGTAAATGAAGGTGAGAAACCATCTGTGGTAGGTCACGATAGCATTGGATAAGGTCATCATTGAATTCTAATGGATGAGATGTCGTATAGCGAATACGACCAATGCCTGGAATTTCCGCCACTAGACGAAGAAGATCAGCAAACGTACAGATTTCACCTTCGAATGTTTCTCCGCGGTAACCATTTACGTTTTGACCGAGTAAAGAAACCTCACGTACGCCCTTTTCCGCAAGACCAGCAATTTCAGCAAGTACATCATCTAGGGGACGAGAGACTTCCTCACCACGAGTGTATGGCACCACGCAGAATGAACAGTATTTTGAACAGCCTTCCATAATCGATACGAAAGCTTTATAACCTTCAACGCGAGGTTCAGGTAAGAAGTCGAACTTTTCGATATCTGGAAATGAGATGTCTACCAGTTTGATTTTCTCTTTTTTCGGCTTTTCAATTTGATCCGTATGCTGATCAAGCATTTGTGGCAAACGGTGAAGTGTTTGTGGACCAAATACCATGTCGACATAAGGTGCACGTTTTTGGATATTGTCACCTTCTTGAGATGCAACACATCCACCTACACCAATCACCAAATCAGGATTTTTTTCTTTCAGCTTGCGCCAGCGACCTAATTCTGAAAATACTTTTTCTTGCGCTTTTTCACGAATTGAACAGGTATTCATTAAAAGAATATCTGCATCAGCAGGGTCTGTTGTTAATACATAACCGTGTGAATCACCTAGCAAGTCGGCCATACGATGACTGTCATACTCATTCATCTGACACCCTTGCGTTTCGATATACAGTTTTTTGACTGCACCATCGATGGCTGGGGTGTGCTGTGGCTGGGTAACAGTGTTTTCTGAGGCAGCTGGGGCACTATTCGGAATGAAGGTTTGAACCGTCATGAAGGCTCCTATCCTATAAAAAGGGATAAATATGTTCCGGTGAAGTATGGGGGAATCCCACACTCGATAAAAGCGAGCTATTTTACAGTATTTGTACTACGGGTTGAACAAATATATAAATCAGATCAAGTTTATGGATTTACAGTAAAAATACTTTAAAATAATAGTGGTTAATCAGCGCTTTACATAACAGAACAGTACTTGATCATTAGAGTATTTAAAATACATTTTAAAATTGCCAAGCGCTGCAAAAGAGTTGATCATGCAAAAAAGCATGTCCAAATGTAGCGACGAGTTAAAGTTGAGAAGAGAAGCGTGTTAAAAAAAGCAGTGAAGCAAAACCAGTTAAAACAATATTTAATGGGGCTGATAACACTAGGTTGTTTGCCCGTTGCTCATGCGGCTGAAGAGCAATTTAATGAGGCGATTAAATTTGCGAACTCGGGTAATACAGCTCAGCTCGAATATTATCGTTCTGCAATGCAAAATGATGCGCTTGGATATTATCCAGAATATTGGATGTTGAATAATAATTTAGGCTTCCAACCCGCAACGAATATTATCAGCTTTGCACAGCGCTATCCTCAATCTGCAATGGCTGAAAAATTAGCTGCTGATTATGTCGAAGAAAAGGTAAAACAAGCGGATTTCAAGACAGCTCAACCTGTTTTACCTTATGTCACCAATCCTGACCAAGCTGAAAGCTGTGCGGTTGCGCAAGTACGAGCAAAAAATGGCGATACATTGGTGTACGCGGAATACAAAGATGTCTGGCTTACAACAGAGTCGCAGCCAGAATCGTGTAATGGTTTAGGTCGCTTAATGCTAAGTAGTCCCTTACTCACCACCACTGATCGTCAACAGCGCTTGTTTGCGCAACTTAGAGCGGGCCAGTCTGGTCCAGCGATCGCAACAGCACAAACTCTGGGTTTAAACTTGTCATTAGCACAATTAAATCAAATTCAGGCAGATCCTTTGAATTATTTATGGTCTGCGACCAAAGGAACAACAGTAGATTATGCTTATTTGGTGTTTGCTTTAGGTCGTGCTGCAGATGCTGACTTGAACACGGCGCTTCAAAATCTTCCTCGTGTCGTGCAAGGTGTTCCTGCAGATGTTCAAAAGTATATGTACCGCACGGTGGCGTATATTGGAGGCACGACAGTGATGAAAAATAATTTTAATCCTGAAGTGCTGAAGAACTTTGATTACAGTTATGGCGTGCCTTTTACACCAGAAGAGGCTGAAATTTACGCGCGTCAAGCGATTCGTTTTGGTGAGTGGGAAAGTGTGTTGCGCGCCATAGATAGTATGAGCGTTACGCAAAAACAAGAAGATCGCTGGCAATATTGGATGGCGAGAGCGTATGAAAATCGCAAAGATCAAGCTTCCAAGCAAGCTGCAAAAAGTATTTATCAACGATTAGCTGCCGCTGGCGATGATTATCACAATCTGTTGGCAAAAGATCATTTAGGTATTCGTTATAATGAAGCACATGATCGGGCACAACCAAGCGCACAGGATATTCAACGTTTAGATCAAGATATTCACTTTAGACGTGCTTTTGCATTACGCAATATCAATGCTTCAGCAACTTACACAAACCGTGAATGGAATTGGGCTGTCCGCCAAGCTTATCTTAAGCAAGATGATGGTCTATTACTGGCTGCGGCAAAACGTGCCACAGAAATGGGGTGGTATGACCGTGCTATTTATGCGGCGGAAAGAACACTTAAACGTCATAACTATGCATATCGTTATGCGACACCACATCAAAATCTAGTGGTGACGCATAGTAAAAATGCAGGGATTGATCCTTCGTGGGCTTATGGTTTAATGCGTCAAGAAAGTCGCTTTGTAACCACGGCCCGTTCACATGTAGGTGCTGGTGGATTGATGCAAATTATGCCTGCAACAGCAAAAGATGTGGCACGAAAAATGGGTGAAACGTATAATCCTGCTGCATTATCAGATCCGAATACCAATATTCGTTATGGGACATATTACCTGTCAATGATTCAAGGTATGCTGAGTAACAGTCCAGTTCTAGCTACGGCTGGCTATAATGCAGGGCTGACTAGAGCACGCCGTTGGCAACCAGAGTTTAAAAGTATTGCGGCGGATCAATACACAGAGTCAATACCACTTCATGAAACACGTGACTATGTGAAGAAAGTTATGACCAATGCTGCTCATTATGGTGTTTTGCTTGGACAGGGGCCGCAAGCGATCGAAAGTCGTATGCCGCCTATTCCAGTAAGAAATACGCAATAGCATTTCAACTATTTTTGTGAGCTTTGATGAATCACACAAAACTGCTGTTTAGTCGTCAACACACTTACCTCCTCAGTAGTTTGAGCGTAGGGGCTTTGTTGTGTTCAGCAGATGTGATGGCATCAGGGAAAGGTTTACAAGGATATGTGCTTCAAGTACAGATGACACCTGCCATTTGTGCATTAGATCGAACAAAAGCGAAACACCGTAAATGCCTAGAAGGATATTCACTGACGATAAAGGGTCTTATCCCAGAAACCAGTCGTCATGATTGCCAAACGAGTTCATCTGCCACCTTGGCACCGCTACAGAAGAGGGTTGTTGCTAGGGTGATGCCTGATGAGCAGGCTAGAATTAGGCTGTGGGCCAACTATGGTGGTTGCGTTCCAATGAATGCCAGTCAGTATTTTCGTACCATTATTAATCATGCAGACCAATTAAAAGTTCCTGATTACTTAACAGGAGTGGATCGTAAAACAGTCTCTATCGCGACATTACGATCGCAATTCATCAAACTCAACCCAAAATTACCCAGCCAAGGTATTGAATTTCAATGCCAAAGCTTAAATGGTCGCCCGGTGTTAACGGGGGTTGAAATCTGTTATCGCACGAATGGTCAATTCAAGTCATGTGCATCTGATATTGTCTCAACATGCCCAAATACATTTGACATAGAGGGCGCCTACTAATTTATTTCCGCGAAGTTAATTTATATTTCCTATCAGACTTTTGTTGAAATTCATTCTCTTTTCAATGCATCTGTCAAAGTATTGGAGTACAATCTTCGCCGTTTATGATTATTAAGATTAGATAGAACAGCTATTTAATCGCATTGACTATCCTCTCAACTGGAGATAATTACATGAAGCAACCTGTTCGCGTTGCCGTTACTGGCGCTGCTGGTCAAATTGGTTACAGCCTTTTATTCCGTATCGCTAGCGGTGAAATGTTGGGTAAAGACCAACCAGTTATTCTTCAATTATTAGAAATTCCTGTTGAGAAAGCTCAACAAGCGCTTAAAGGCGTGATGATGGAACTTGACGACTGTGCTTTCCCATTATTGGCTGGCATGATCGGTACTGATGATCCTAAAGTTGCATTCAAAGATGCTGACTACGCGCTTCTTGTTGGTTCACGTCCACGTGGTCCTGGTATGGAACGTGCTGACCTTCTTAAAGTCAACGGTGAAATCTTCATCGGTCAAGGTCAAGCGCTTAACGAAGTTGCTAGCCGTGACGTTAAAGTTCTCGTTGTAGGTAACCCTGCTAACACGAATGCTTATATCGCAATGAAATCTGCTCCAGATCTTCCAGCGAAAAACTTCACAGCAATGTTACGTCTTGACCACAACCGTGCGTTAACTCAACTTGCTCAAAAAGCTGGTGTTGCAGTTTCAGACATCAAAAACATGACAGTTTGGGGTAACCACTCTCCAACAATGTATGCTGACTACCGTTTTGCTAACGTAAACGGCGAAAGCTTAAAAGACAAAATCAACGATGCTGCATGGAATAAAGACGTATTCCTTCCAACTGTTGGTAAGCGTGGTGCTGCGATCATCGAAGCACGTGGTCTTTCTTCTGCTGCTTCTGCTGCAAACGCTGCAATCGACCATATGCGCGATTGGGCTCTTGGCACAAACGGCGAATGGGTAACTATGGGTATTCCTTCTGATGGTTCTTACGGTATCCCTGAAGGCGTAATGTTCGGTTTCCCTGTAACTTGTGAAAATGGCGAGTACAAAATCGTTCAAGGTCTTGAAATTGACGAATTCAGCCGTGAGCGTATCAACTTCACGCTTAATGAGTTAGAAGAAGAACGTGCAGCGATTGCTGACATGGTTAAATAATTTAGTTTTCAACTAAATTAAAAAAGCACTCCGAATGGAGTGCTTTTTTAATGCACAAAACTTAACAATGCTTAAGAAATCCTTCTACATAGAACTTTGTACTGACATGTTATCTTGAACAAAATCATGAAAATTCAAGGAGCAATCCATGTTGGATATGGAAGTAAATCAAGAATTACTTTTTGAGCAATTGGGCTTAGATAGCTCACCTGAAGGGATTGATCAATTTATACAAACACATCGGCTTGATCCCAATACGCCGATGCATGAAGCTGATTTTTGGAATCCATCGCAACGCGATTTTATTATTAGTCATTGGAAAAAAGATAATGAATGGGCCATTGTCATTGACCAATTGAGTGAGCAGCTCACAAACGATACAAAGTGATGAAAATATAATCACAAATTGAAACAATAAACCCAGACTAAAAGCTGGGTTTTTTCATGGATTTTTTATAAGTTATTTAAATAATAATTTTATTAAAATCTGATAAGGGGAGTCTCTTGATGGAACATAAACCTTCCTTAGCGTTATTATTTTCTCAATTGGGGTTGGCAAATAGTCCAGCGGCAATTGAACTCTATATCCGTACACATCAGCTTTCCGCGCAACAAAATTTACATGATGCACCATTTTGGAATAAAGGTCAGCGTGACTTCTTAATTAGTCATTTAGTACAAGATGATGATTGGGCAATATGGATAGATGAACTTAATCAACAATTACATATGGATGCATATAAATTAAGAATGGCCTAAAAAAAAGCCCCTTTCATGGGGCTTTTTTTAATGCATCTTAGGTTTGGTTAACTGGATAAACCACTCTTGGTCATGAAATTGTTTGAAAGCAGGGTGAGTTCTTATCACCTCTAAATCATGATCAATAGTTTTAAAATATTTATTTAGCCAATGGCGTGTAAGTGCTGATTCTTTACGAGAAGCGCAAGCATACGCGAGATTAAAATAAACATCACTATGATTGGTCGATGTTAATGATTTTAAAATTTGCTGAGTGATGATCGCAAATTTTTCATCTTGAGTAATCTCAAAATACATCATGTAGGCTCTGGCTAACATCAGGGTAAGATTAATATACAAACGCATTGGCATTTCTTCGAAATCTACTCGACCTTGTTCAAGAAGAACAATCGCTTCTTGAAGAAAATGAATTTGTTCCTGACGAAGCTTACTCATACTGACCAGCTCTAAACGCAATTCGGCACGTTCAAAGGCAAGCTCAGGCGTATTTTTTTGTAAGTAAAGTTGGTCTGTTTCACCAATGCGTTGAATAATTAGCTTGGTATTTGATTGCATGGATGAGTCCTCATCAGGTTTAAAACCTATATGGAGGCAACTTCGAAAAAATAAAGCGCTAAATTAAAGTTCGTGCGGTCCTTAACCAAGCTGTAATCGAAAGACGTTGGTGGTGTGCAACAAGAACTTCATGTAATAAATCGCTTTGAAATAGAGCGATGCGATTAGGTTTAGGTTCAATAATATGCCACTGATTATTCTTATCTTGGAGCTTTAGTTGACCACCCCAATGCTGATGCCATTCCTCATGCAGATAAAAAACTGTCGACATCACACGACCATTTTTGCCTTGAGGGTTGTCTCGATGTAAAGCATAGAAATCACCAGGATTATAACAAGCGAAGTGGGCTTCGACTTCTTGAATGCCTAGATAAAATGCACGATTTAATTCCTGAGAGAGTAAATCTAAGGTTTTTATGTGTTGATGGGAAATTGATAGTTTTGGATCTAACCACAAAATGTGATCGCTGCGGATTGTGCTGACAATGCCATTTTGAATTGCTGCATTTCGAAAATCATCAAGATGGATTTGGCATTCATTTACAACGTTTTTTAAATAGCTTGGTGGGTATGCATGATCGATGATACTGAAGCCATGTTGATCTAAATCATCAAGGATTTGATCAACATTCCAATCCCCTGGGATGACAACTGCTTCCATATTTATCTCGCTATTTACTGTATAAAAAAAAGGTCAGCTATTTTAGAGTAATAATCGATTCTGAATGAAACACTTTTTCATGTTAAAATGATTGTTGATCTTAGGAATAATTGAAACATGAATTACCGTCACCATTTCCATGCTGGAAACTTTGCCGATGTCATGAAGCATGTATTGTTGCTTCAGATTTTGTCACGTCTTAATCAAAAAGATAAGCCGTATCGTTACATTGATACACATGGTGGTGCAGGTAAATACGATTTATCAACGTCTGCAGCACAGAAGTCGGGAGAGTTTTTAAATGGTATTCACCGTTTAGTTAAACTTGATGACTCAATTAAGCGTAATGCCCCTGAAGGTGTTAAGCAATATCTTAAAGTTGTAGAAGATATGCGTGCAGGTGCCGGAAAAGGCGCTTATCCGGGTTCGCCATGGTTCGCTTTGGAAGGAATGCGCGAAACAGATAAAGCAACAATTTTTGAGATGCAACGAGATGTATTTCAGCAACTTTACATGAATGTGCGTGATCGTCGGGCAGGTTTGCATGAGCGTGATGCTTATGAAGGTTTGCTCGGTGTGATTCCTCCAAAAGAAAAACGTGGATTGGTCATGATTGATCCACCATATGAGGTGGAGCGAAAGGATTTTCCGCAGTTGGTTGAACTCATCGCTACGGCATATAAGAAATGGCCTACAGGCGTATTTGCAATTTGGTACCCAATTAAAGATCGCGCAATGATTGATCGTTTTGAGAAAAAAATGATTAAGACTGGTATTCGCCGTCAATTGGTTTGTGAAGTATGTGTATGGCCAGACGATACACCTGTAGGATTAAACGGTTGTGGTTTATTGGTGATTAATCCACCTTGGAAGTTTTCTGAAGATGCAGATGAAGCATTGCAATGGCTTTTCCCGCACTTAAGAATGAGTGAAAATGGTGGTCATGCTGCCGTTCGTTGGTTGGTCGGCGAATAAGAATATTGAGAGATAAGGCTACAGTTAGGACGAATGACAATGACAAATATAAATAAACCTGAAACTGAATCTTCTCCAAGAAATGTTCCGGGCTTTGATGGTATTACTTTCGAAGTTGAAGAAGAGGAACATACGCAAGAAGGGCAAAAGGTTAAGCGTCGTGGGATTTATCTGTGGCCAAATCTGATTACTACTGCGGCATTGTTGTCAGGGTTTTACTCAATTATTGCAAGTATGAATGGCGAATTCACACAAGCTATTTATGCCATTTTTATCGCTGCTTTATTTGATGGTTTAGATGGTCGGGTCGCACGAGCAATTGGAGCGCAAAGCCCTTTTGGTGAGCAGTTTGATTCATTATCAGATATGTTGGCATTTGGTGTTGCGCCTGCAATTTTGATGTATAGCTGGAGCCTCCATGATCTAGGTCGAATCGGTTTGGCTGCATGTTTTGTCTATACTGCTTGTGCTGCATTCCGATTGGCACGTTTCAATGTGCAAATAGGTGTGGTTGATAAACGCTATTTTATTGGTGTAGCTAGTCCTCTAGCCGCAGTAATGATCATTTCTTTGGTTTGGGTGGGGCGTGATTTCCCTGAAATTTTTGTCCTATCTGATCCAATGATTCAGACCATAAATGCAGTCATTATTATTGCAGTTGGCTTGCTGATGATTTCGAATATTAAATACTATTCGTTTAAAACCGTAGATCGTAAACGTGTGCCGTTTGCAGTCTTGCCTATTGTTGTGTTTATCTTTGCTGCGATTACGTACAATATTCCTGTCGGTATTTTAGTGCTTTCGATTATTTATGCACTTTCAGGTTTCGTCACTACATTTTTGGCTCGAGAAAAGACAATATAAATAAAAAAGGAGTTTGGTATGCAGTTGTTGATGAGTTTAGCGGACGATTCAAAACAGCTGAATCAGGCTCCTTTTCCTCTTCGGTTGGATTATCACGGTCCACGAGGAATCTATAAAATTATTCATCAAGGACTGATGATTCCAGGATTACCATCTCCACTTTATTATTTTAATTTTTTAACCATTATCGGACAGCCGAATGTTCCAATGCTGCGTAATGATTATGCAATTAAAACAAGAGCCTTGGATACTGTTTCACTCATTACGAGCATTAGTCCACATATGGTTGGACATTTTCATGGTTATTCAATCATCAATGATTGCGAGATTAAAGAGAATAGATTTGTATTCGGACAAAGAGAGCAACTAGAAGGCTCAATCCCAAACTTCAAATTAATAAGAAAGGACAATGAACTTTCCGTTGATCTGAATATTCAAACTCAGCCAATTATTTCGCACTTTACCAAACTAAAATTAGGTTTATTTGATCACTGGTCATTAGTGTGTCAATGCAAAGGAACAGTAACCTATAAAGAACAAACATATAAAATTGACCAGTTAGGATCATTTGAATTTGCCAGAGCGATCAATATTCCTTATCTACCGCTTCATTTTTTTACCTATCAGATAATTAACTTAATCAACCAAAGACAGTTACTTCTTGCTCATATACGCAATGGTTTAAATCAAATTGTGCAATCAAGGATGTATCTAAGAGATTTAAAAGCTCAGACATCTGAAATGTTTGATGATGTTTATTTCAAAGTCCATCGTGTATACCCAAAAATAAAGACCCCTAATGGACATGAGATGTATTTAGCGCGCGTATTTGAATGGTCATTTGAAAATAAAAAAAGAAAAATAATCGTGAAAGGTGAAAGTCGTGGAGATTTTAAATTCGGTCTTGCCGCAGGTTATGTCGGTAGTTTTAGTTATCAGGTGCAGATTGATGGAATTAAAGAAGTGGGACAATCTGGGTATTGTGAATATATAGATTGCCGTAGTTTAAAGTGGCAAGAAATTAATAAAGATGAAAAATTAATGGATAATTTTGCAAGTATTGTGCCATGCACGCTTAAAAAATAGCTCCAAAAGCATAAAAATCACGTAAATTGAACAATAAATATCCAGTTAATCATATTTTTTTTAAATATTTAAAAAACATGGTTGCATTGGGGGAGGAATACTGTAGAATGCACATCCATCGGCGGTGATGTTGATTAAAACTTGTTGAAAAACAAGGATTTAGCTGAATATGTTGGATCTAAGTTTTGAGAATGAGTTAGAAAATAAATTAACATTGCTAGTTGACTTTCTGAAAAGAAAGGGTAATATAGCCGACCTAGCTTGATGCTGACGAAGCATTAAGAAGATCATTAAGAGATTATGAAGAACAACTTGTGTGGATTTTTACTGGTTGATTGATCGATATATATTATCATTAATAATTGGTAGAAATTTCTCGAAGTTTATTTGAGCAAATTTTTTGTCAGTAATTGATGAGCCAAGATTGGTACCCTTTAGGTACTATTGATTTTAAACTGAAGAGTTTGATCATGGCTCAGATTGAACGCTGGCGGCAGGCTTAACACATGCAAGTCGAGCGGGGGAAGGTAGCTTGCTACTGGACCTAGCGGCGGACGGGTGAGTAATGCTTAGGAATCTGCCTATTAGTGGGGGACAACATCTCGAAAGGGATGCTAATACCGCATACGTCCTACGGGAGAAAGCAGGGGACCTTCGGGCCTTGCGCTAATAGATGAGCCTAAGTCGGATTAGCTAGTTGGTGGGGTAAAGGCCTACCAAGGCGACGATCTGTAGCGGGTCTGAGAGGATGATCCGCCACACTGGGACTGAGACACGGCCCAGACTCCTACGGGAGGCAGCAGTGGGGAATATTGGACAATGGGCGGAAGCCTGATCCAGCCATGCCGCGTGTGTGAAGAAGGCCTTTTGGTTGTAAAGCACTTTAAGCGAGGAGGAGGCTACTAAGATTAATACTCTTGGATAGTGGACGTTACTCGCAGAATAAGCACCGGCTAACTCTGTGCCAGCAGCCGCGGTAATACAGAGGGTGCGAGCGTTAATCGGATTTACTGGGCGTAAAGCGTGCGTAGGCGGCTTTTTAAGTCGGATGTGAAATCCCCGAGCTTAACTTGGGAATTGCATTCGATACTGGGAAGCTAGAGTATGGGAGAGGATGGTAGAATTCCAGGTGTAGCGGTGAAATGCGTAGAGATCTGGAGGAATACCGATGGCGAAGGCAGCCATCTGGCCTAATACTGACGCTGAGGTACGAAAGCATGGGGAGCAAACAGGATTAGATACCCTGGTAGTCCATGCCGTAAACGATGTCTACTAGCCGTTGGGGCCTTTGAGGCTTTAGTGGCGCAGCTAACGCGATAAGTAGACCGCCTGGGGAGTACGGTCGCAAGACTAAAACTCAAATGAATTGACGGGGGCCCGCACAAGCGGTGGAGCATGTGGTTTAATTCGATGCAACGCGAAGAACCTTACCTGGTCTTGACATAGTAAGAACTTTCCAGAGATGGATTGGTGCCTTCGGGAACTTACATACAGGTGCTGCATGGCTGTCGTCAGCTCGTGTCGTGAGATGTTGGGTTAAGTCCCGCAACGAGCGCAACCCTTTTCCTTATTTGCCAGCGGGTTAAGCCGGGAACTTTAAGGATACTGCCAGTGACAAACTGGAGGAAGGCGGGGACGACGTCAAGTCATCATGGCCCTTACGACCAGGGCTACACACGTGCTACAATGGTCGGTACAAAGGGTTGCTACCTAGCGATAGGATGCTAATCTCAAAAAGCCGATCGTAGTCCGGATTGGAGTCTGCAACTCGACTCCATGAAGTCGGAATCGCTAGTAATCGCGGATCAGAATGCCGCGGTGAATACGTTCCCGGGCCTTGTACACACCGCCCGTCACACCATGGGAGTTTGTTGCACCAGAAGTAGGTAGTCTAACCGTAAGGAGGACGCTTACCACGGTGTGGCCGATGACTGGGGTGAAGTCGTAACAAGGTAGCCGTAGGGGAACCTGCGGCTGGATCACCTCCTTAACGAAAGATTGACGATTGGTAAGAATCCACAACAAGTTGTTCTTCATGACGATGTATCTGAGGGTCTGTAGCTCAGTTGGTTAGAGCACACGCTTGATAAGCGTGGGGTCACAAGTTCAAGTCTTGTCAGACCCACCACTACTGACGAAGCAATTCATACAGAAGAAAGATACATTGATCTAAATGATAAGCTGGGGACTTAGCTTAGTTGGTAGAGCGCCTGCTTTGCACGCAGGAGGTCAGGAGTTCGACTCTCCTAGTCTCCACCACGTATTCATTCGAATACGTAGTAAGCAAACGAGTTGATAGCTTATAGAGCTTAGTAATAAAGCTGTGTATACTGCACGCCTTGATTATTAAGCTCTGTGATTTATCACAGTTGACTGCGATCTGACGAAGACGTAGTGAATCATTAACAGCATATATTTGAGTTGAAATAATTTGTTCATACTCATAGAAAGAGCGGAAACGAGATAACGTAAGTTATTGAGTTGAAGTGATTGAAATGAGAACTAGCGAAATTAACTGAATCAAGCGTTTTGGTATATGAATTTGAATTGAAGCTGTACAGTGTTTAGATACACAGTACTTCAAACTGTAATGTTGAACGATCTACTTGTAGGATCGAACGACTGTTTGGGGTTGTATAGTCAAGTAATTAAGTGCATGTGGTGGATGCCTTGGCAGTCAGAGGCGATGAAAGACGTGATAGCCTGCGAAAAGCTCCGGGGAGGCGGCAAATATCCTGTGATCCGGAGATATCTGAATGGGGGAACCCACCTATCATAAGATAGGTATTGCAACATGAATACATAGTGTTGCAAGGCAAACGCGGGGAAGTGAAACATCTCAGTACCCGTAGGAAAAGAAATCAATTGAGATTCCCTCAGTAGCGGCGAGCGAAAGGGGAAAAGCCCATTAAGTTATGTAAGCTTTAGTGGAATGCTCTGGGAAGTGCAACCATAGTAGGTGATAGTCCTGTACACGAAAGGGCTTACATGATGATGTCGAGTAGGGCGGGGCACGTGAAACCTTGTCTGAATATGGGGGGACCATCCTCCAAGGCTAAATACTCCTGACTGACCGATAGTGAACCAGTACCGTGAGGGAAAGGCGAAAAGAACCCCTGTGAGGGGAGTGAAATAGATCCTGAAACCGCATGCATACAAGCAGTGGGAGCATCTTCGTGATGTGACTGCGTACCTTTTGTATAATGGGTCAGCGACTTACATTCAGTAGCAAGGTTAACCGAATAGGGGAGCCGTAGAGAAATCGAGTCTTAATAGGGCGTTTAGTTGCTGGGTGTAGACCCGAAACCAGGCGATCTATCCATGAGCAGGTTGAAGGTGAGGTAACACTTACTGGAGGACCGAACCCACTGTCGTTGAAAAGCCAGGGGATGACTTGTGGATAGGGGTGAAAGGCTAATCAAGCCTGGTGATAGCTGGTTCTCCCCGAAAGCTATTTAGGTAGCGCCTCGGACGAATACCATTGGGGGTAGAGCACTGTTTCGGCTAGGGGGTCATCCCGACTTACCAAACCGATGCAAACTCCGAATACCAATGAGTACTATCCGGGAGACAGACTGCGGGTGCTAACGTCCGTAGTCAAGAGGAAAACAATCCAGACCGCCAGCTAAGGTCCCTAAATCATAGTTAAGTGGGAAACGATGTGGGAAGGCATAGACAGCTAGGAGGTTGGCTTAGAAGCAGCCACCCTTTAAAGAAAGCGTAATAGCTCACTAGTCGAGTCGGCCTGCGCGGAAGATGTAACGGGGCTAAAACTATGTACCGAAGCTGCGGATTTGCAATTTATTGCAAGTGGTAGGGGAGCGTTCTGTAAGCCGATGAAGGTGGATTGAGAAGTCTGCTGGAGGTATCAGAAGTGCGAATGCTGACGTGAGTAACGATAAAACGGGTGAAAAACCCGTTCGCTGAAAGACCAAGGGTTCCAGTCCAACGTTAATCGGGGCTGGGTGAGTCGACCCCTAAGGCGAGGCCGAGAGGCGTAGTCGATGGGAAATTGGTTAATATTCCAATACTTCTGTGTAATGCGATGAGAGGACGGAGAAGGTTAAGTCAGCCTGGCGTTGGTTGTCCAGGTGGAAGATTGTAGGCATGTATCTTAGGCAAATCCGGGGTACTCTATGCTGAGAATCGATAGCAAGCTAGTTTACTAGCGAAGTGGCTGATACCATACTTCCAGGAAAAGTCTCTAAGCTTCAGTTACACAGGAATCGTACCCGAAACCGACACAGGTGGTCAGGTCGAGTAGACCAAAGCGCTTGAGAGAACTCTGCTGAAGGAACTAGGCAAAATGGTACCGTAACTTCGGGAGAAGGTACGCTGCCGGCGGTGATAGGACTTGCTCCTTGAGCTACTGGCAGCCTCAGAAACCAGGCCGCTGCAACTGTTTATTAAAAACATAGCACTCTGCAAACACGAAAGTGGACGTATAGGGTGTGATGCCTGCCCGGTGCTGGAAGGTTAATTGATGGGGTTAGCGTAAGCGAAGCTCTTGATCGAAGCCCCAGTAAACGGCGGCCGTAACTATAACGGTCCTAAGGTAGCGAAATTCCTTGTCGGGTAAGTTCCGACCTGCACGAATGGCATAATGATGGCGGCGCTGTCTCCAGCAGAGGCTCAGTGAAATCGAATTCGCCGTGAAGATGCGGTGTACCCGCGGCTAGACGGAAAGACCCCGTGAACCTTTACTGCAGCTTGACATTGAACTTTGATCTTACTTGTGTAGGATAGGTGGGAGGCTTTGAAGTAGAAACGCCAGTTTCTATGGAGCCGTCCTTGAAATACCACCCTGGTAATATTGAGGTTCTAACTCTGCTCCATTATCTGGAGCGAGGACCATGTCTGGTGGGTAGTTTGACTGGGGCGGTCTCCTCCTAAAGAGTAACGGAGGAGTACGAAGGTGCGCTCAGCGTGGTCGGAAATCACGCGTAGAGTATAAAGGCAAAAGCGCGCTTAACTGCGAGACCCACAAGTCGAGCAGGTACGAAAGTAGGTCTTAGTGATCCGGTGGTTCTGTATGGAAGGGCCATCGCTCAACGGATAAAAGGTACTCTGGGGATAACAGGCTGATACCGCCCAAGAGTTCATATCGACGGCGGTGTTTGGCACCTCGATGTCGGCTCATCTCATCCTGGGGCTGAAGCAGGTCCCAAGGGTATGGCTGTTCGCCATTTAAAGAGGTACGCGAGCTGGGTTTAGAACGTCGTGAGACAGTTCGGTCCCTATCTACCGTGGGCGTTGGAAATTTGAGAGGATCTGCTCCTAGTACGAGAGGACCAGAGTGGACGAACCTCTGGTGTACCGGTTGTGACGCCAGTCGCATCGCCGGGTAGCTATGTTCGGAAGGGATAACCGCTGAAAGCATCTAAGCGGGAAGCCTACCTCAAGA
Source organism: Acinetobacter sp. 24-47-47 (assembly GCF_057737035.1). Classification (NCBI taxonomy): domain Bacteria; kingdom Pseudomonadati; phylum Pseudomonadota; class Gammaproteobacteria; order Moraxellales; family Moraxellaceae; genus Acinetobacter; species Acinetobacter sp. 24-47-47. Next base: position 453,778 of record NZ_CM173216.1, read on the forward strand.
TTAGATTTCCCAAGGACTTTATGTCCTCTAAAGAGCCGTTGAAGACTACAACGTTGATAGGTTGGATGTGGAAGTACGGTGACGTATGAAGCTGACCAATACTAATTACTCGTGAGGCTTGACTATACAACACCCAAACAGTTGGTGTTGTGGTTCAAATCATGACAAATAACTTGATTTAGTTAGATAAAACGCTAAACTGCACAAACTAAAGCAACTCAAATAGCTGTTAATAACTTCTTTGACCAAGCAAAGGCACGCAAACAATATATGCGAATAAGACCCAAGCAAAGTCACAACAGTTGTGCTGGCGACAATAGCAAGAGTGAACCACCTGATCCCTTCCCGAACTCAGAAGTGAAACCTCTTAGCGCTAATGGTAGTGTGGGGTTACCCATGTGAGAGTAAGTCATCGCCAGCTCATTATTCTAAACACCCCCTTCATTCGAAGGGGGTGTTTTTTTATGCAGTAAAGAATGAATTAGAATGTAAAATATAAGCCCTAATCATAGGGCCTTACATCAAACAATAGATTAAAGTTGTCGTCGAGCGTGTTTTAACGCAGTTCTTAGGCCTTCCTCTAGCGTTGGATGGTAGAAAGGGTGATCTAGAATTTCATCAACAGTAAGATCACTGGAGATAGCCCAAGCGAGCAAATGTGCTAAATGTTCTGCTGAATAACAAAGAAACTCTGCTCCGAGAAGTTTACGTGAGTGTCGATCGACGTAAACCTCTACAGCCCCAATATTTTGTCCATTGACAATCGCTCGTCCTTGCTTTTCGTACGATACGATACCCGTAACGAACTTATGATTGGCTTTACGCAGTGTTTGATAATTGGAGCCGACCCCTGCCATTTCTGGTGAGCTAAACATAATACCCAATCGGGTAAGACTTTTTTTCTGACTCGATTGATGTTGATTGAGGCAATTATGAACTGCCAATTTACCTTCATAAGATGCTTCATGCTGGATAGGCGTTGCAGTAAAAGCATCACCTACGATGTAAATGGGGTAGTCACCAAGCTGTTTAGTGGTTGGATCAACAGGTAGTTGCTTTAGATCAATGAATTTATCATTTATATACTGAATATTTAAAGAATCTAAATTCGTGGTACGACCAGTCGCAGATAATAGGTAATCAACTTCTATAGCTTTATTGCTACCATTTTCGATAAAGTTAATTTGAACCTTATCTTCGCCTAATTTCTCAACCTGCTCGGGTAAAATCTCATATTTGATATTTAATTCTTTTGAGAATATTTCTTGAGCAAGCGTTTGTAAGTCTGGGCTAGTCAATGAACCAATTTTTTTACTGCGAGCAAAAACTGTAGTTTCCACACCTAGACGCTGCATGGCTTGTGCAAGTTCGATTGCAATTACACCGCTTCCAATTACAGCTAAACTTTTTGGTAAAGTAGGTATTTCAAAGACTTGATCAGAAGTTAAATATAAATGACCAAGTTTTTGTTGCCAATCTTGATTTACTGTTGGTCTTGAACCAACAGCGATAATGAACGATTTAGCTTGGTATTTCTTATTATTAACATTGATTGTGTTTGCATTTACAAATGTTGCGCGACCTGAAATTTTGTGCGCTGTAGGCCATGAATTAACGTCCTTCAGTGTTGCTTTTGTAAATCGATCACGTAATTGCTGTACATGTTGCATAACATCTTTAGTGTCAATTTGAGAAGAAATTTTTAGCCCAAGTTGTTCTGAAGTTCTCGCATTATAGGCAAGATTAGCTGATGAAATTAGAACTTTACTCGGCATACAACCTACTCGAGCACAAGTGGTATCCCACGGACCGTCGTTCACAATAAGTATATTTTGTGTAGTTTTAATGGCTTCTTTATAAGCTGAAATACCAGCAGTACCAGCTCCAATAATAATGATATCGTACATATTGTATTGACTAAGAATGATTTGAATTCACTATATAAAAAAACCTTCGATGAAGAAGTTTTTTTTTCAATTTATTACACTTAAACCTTTAACTTTTGGTGATATCCACATTATTGAAAATTTGTATTATTTAAAACTAAGTATTTTAATGGTTGTTATTGAAATAAGATGAAAGAAAAAGGCGCTTGTGCGCCTTTAAAATGAATAAGATACATTTATCTTATAATGATGTACCTGCATGCACACCAACAGTTGGTTTTACATTCATCGATGTGCAACCGAGTAAAAGAAACGAACAACATAATGCAATACAAATTTTATTCATGAATGAGTCCTAATGAATTTGCTTTATTAAATAGTAACGTAGAACGACTACCTGACTTACATACTAAAAGTATAGGTTTAGGTAGACTATTGTAATACTTCGCAAACTCATGAACATCTGCATCTGTTATTTGACCTGAAATAACAGGTTGGTAAATCAAACTGATTTTAGACTTTTCGGCTAAAGCTCTTAATTCACTTGCAGTTGTTTCGTTACCTGATTCTTGATCAGGACGGTTAACGATCACAGACTTAAATCCCTGCTGCATTAAGGCATTGAATTTTGTAGCCGTCATATGACCCGATACACTCACAGATGGATTAAGTGCTTTACTGAGCGGTTCTGATGCTGAATGACTTAGCGTTACGATACTAAAAATGAAGATGGAAAGGATGAATCTAAACCACATCTTAGTCATCAAGCAAATCCATTTGTTTTGCTAATTGGTAGAGATTGTTAGAGCGATTTCCCGTACGACAGAACATTAATACTGGTTTTGGTAGCTCATTGAAATGATTTGCAAAAGTACGAACATCAAGCTCAGTAATTTGACCTGCAACTACAGGTTGATATACATAATCTAAGCCTTGAGCGCGTGCAGCTTCTTCAATTTGGGCACTTGTTGGCTGTTCTGGTCCGCCTTCCATATCGGGGCGATTATTAATCACAGATTTAAATCCTTTTTCAACAACTTGAACTAAATGTTCTGGCCCAATTTGACCAGCAAAACCTACATTTTCACTCATTGCGTCACTCCCAAAATAAATTAAAAGACTATGCTACTATCATAGCATCTCGCTCAGATATGAGCTTTGATCGACACAAAAAATTTAAAATAAAAATCGTATGAATATATGCATGGAGCACCTATGTACGATTACACCGTAGAGCCGTTGTACGTACAAAAAGCAAATGAGTTGATCGCTGCTGACCTTTATTTGCCTGTCAAAGTTAAAAGACCTCCTGTGCTTATTATGGCGCATGGTTTTGCAGGATTACGTCAATTCAAATTAATCCAATATGCGCAACGTTTTGCTCAATCAGGTTTTGCAGTTGTACTCTTTGACTATCGTTGTTGGGGAGGAAGTACGGGTAAACCACGAGAAATGGTCTCTATCCGTCAGCAGCTAGAAGATTGGTATGCTGTGATTGCGCATATCAAATTATTCCCTTTGGTTGATGGACACCACCTTTTCTTATGGGGAACGGGTCTGAGTGGCGGATATGTTCTAAAACTTGCATCTGAGTTAAATGGGATTCGGGCTGCAATAGCGCAAGTACCCTTTGTGGACGGAAATGCCAGCAGTAAAATTTATCCAATTCAACATATGGCGCAGGCTTTAAAGTTATCGAGTCAGGATTTAATGGCAGCCAAAGTAGGACGTGTTGGAAAAACAATGCCTGTCGTTCATCCTTATGCATTAAGTTTTTACCCGAGTCAGGATAGTTATCAAGGGTATATGTCGATCGTTGATTCAAACTATTATTGGAGCGGTGAGGTGCCTGCAAGAGCTATGTTAGACGTCATACGATTTCGACCGATTACTACGGCAAGAAGTATTAAAATTCCTGTGTTATTTATAGCTGCCAAGAAAGATGCAGTTATTCCCATAGAGATTAGTCGTGAAACTGCAACCAATATGGCACCTTATGTGGAATACCATGAGTGGAATATGACACATTTTGATATTTATCAAGCAAATTGGATGGAAAGCGCAATCAAGCTTCAATTAGAATTCTTAGATCAAAATAGAGGAGTAAACTCATGATTGTTGTTTGTCCATCTTGTGGCGCAAAAAATCGTGTACCTGAAGATAAAATTCAATCTCAGCCGAATTGTGGTCAATGTCATGAGCATTTGATTCCGCTTGCCCCTATTGAGCTGAATGAGCAAAACTTTAGTAACTTTATTACCAACAGTGATTTACCAGTATTGATTGATCTTTGGGCAGAATGGTGCGGGCCTTGTAAAATGATGGCACCGCATTTTGCTGAAGTAGCCAAATCAAATCCGCATGTGGTTTTTGCGAAGATAGATACTGAAGCGAATCCGCGCTTAAGTGCTGCCTTTAATGTTCGTAGTATTCCAACGTTGGTATTGATGAATAAAACGAATGAAATTGCTAGAATAAGTGGTGCATTACGTGCAAATCAATTACGAGATTGGTTAAATCAGCAATTAAATGCTTAACCAATAGGCCAATATTTGGAGTGACTGTGTCAGATTCTCAACTTAAGCCAGAAGGTACATTATCCCTTCAAACCATTGCTATGCCTGCAGATACCAACTGGAGTGGGGATGTTTTTGGTGGTTGGATTGTTTCACAAATGGATTTGGCTGGAGCTATTCATGCAGAGCGTTATACAAAAGGTCGCTGTGCAACCATTGCAATTAATCAAATGACATTCCTTGTGCCTGTTAAGGTGGGTGATGTCATTAGTTGTTATACTAAAATTTTAAAGCTCGGAAATACCTCAATTCAAATGCAAATTGAAGTATGGGATAGTCACGACTCTTCACGTCCAGCGAAAAGAGTGACAGAAGGTGTTTTCACTTTTGTTGCGGTGGATGTGAAAGGGGCAAAACGCCAGATTCCAGATGATGTTAAACAAAAGTTTCAAGAATCTCTAAGCATCTAATCACAAAAAATCCCAACATCGTTGGGATTTTTTATTAGGGAAACTTTTTTTAGGATCAATATGATCATGAGCTTTATTGCTTAAGTTGAGATTTTGCAATCCAAGCCCAGAGCATTTCACATTGAATTGGCTCTTCGCCAGATTCATCTGTCACGATCACCTTGACAGGGGTTTCACCTTTTTCAGACTCTTGCATCTGTTTTTGTTGATCATCAGTCAATGTAGCGACTGCAGTCATCGCACCTTTAGATGGGCGTTTGAAATCTACTTTTAAACTTTTTATTAATACGATTGAGGTATCGGGTACATTCATGCCCGTAACAAAGCCTGTAGCTGTTTCAGCGATCAGCGCCATTGCGCATGCATGCACTTGACCAATATGATTTTGCATTGCTTTATGGTTTTCGATTTTAACGACAACTTTAGCATGACTAACTTCAAGATAACGTAATTTAGCGGTTCCCACCATTGGAACGACACGGCCGAAAGCTTTGCTCCATAAAGTACTACGGATACCTTGTGGAAACTTAGAAGTCGCTTTTACTAACTTAGATAAACGATTGCCTTTTGCCATGATCAGTTCCTATGATGGAGCAAAGAGATTAGTCTTTGAAATTGTTAAATTGAAGTGGGATACCGAATTGTTGTTCTTTTAAGAACGCCATAACTTGTTGTAAAGTATCGCGCTTCTTGTCAGTGACTCGGATTTTATCGCCCTGAATAGAAGATTGCACTTTGATACCACTTTCTTTAATGGCTTTATTAATTTTTTTTGCTGTATCAGAGTCAAGACCGTCTTTAAGTTTAATCACTTGAATGACATTTTTGCCAGATGCTGTCATTTTTTGCGGATCTAGTGCTTGAACGTCGACCTTGCGTTTATAAAAATGATTTTCCAGCATGTTGTAAACTTGCTCACATTGGAAGTCACTTTCAGTCGAGATCTTAATTTCTTTATTTTTTTCGTTTAATTCGATCGAAACGTCTTGACCACGGAAGTCGAAACGCGTTCCGATTTCCTTTTGTGTGTTTTGAACTGCATGATTTACTTCAAAAATCTCTAATTCTGAAACAATATCGAAAGATGGCATAGTTTAGACCTTTACAAATAGAAAGAATATCTGAGATGCTAGGGATGTTTTCTTCATTTGCCAAGTGTTGTTTACATCAAAGGAGTGCGCAATGATCCGTAAACAAGAAATTACAACATTTGAGTTCCCAGCTGACGCGATTATCTGGGATGTACGTGATACAAGTGCTTATGCTGAAGCACATGTGAAAGGAGCGGTGAACCAACCGATTTCCACACTTTCAGCAGAAAGCCTGACTCAAGTTGCAGCGGATCAACCGATTTACATTTTATGTGGCGGCGGAAGTAAAGCACCACGTGCTGCAGAACTATTAGAAGGCTTTGATAGTTCACGTGAATATGTGGTCTTAATGGGTGGTACTCGTGCTGCTCGTGAGGCAGGATTACCTTTAGAGCAAGGTTAATCATGGTTGAGAAAAAGCGCCTTATGGCGCTTTTTTAGTTTCAATAAATCATGGTGATTGAGTTTTAGCCTGAAAATATGGCTTCTTTATTCTTATTTTCTTTCTAAATCGATGAACATTGAGTTTATTGAGTAAAGTTTCAGATACAGGGCATGCTGTTTTTAAGATTTGAGCCACTAGAATTTCAGCACACAAAGGAGCAAATAAAAAGCCTTTAGAGCCCAAACCTGAGAGTGTATAAATCTCAGTATCAGATTCAACCTGACCTAAAAGCGGAAAATAATCCTGACTTTGTGCACGAACAGAAGCTCTACCATGCCAAGAATGATGGTCAGGAAATTGTGCAGCAATATCTGGTGCGAGATCTGCAAGTAACCTGTAGTTATGTTCATGATCTTCATCAAGAACATCTTGATCATCTCGATTAGGGTAAAAAGAAGCACCTAAAATGATTTGATGATCATTTAAAGGCATACAGTAGCCACCATAGCTATATGCTTCATGTTTCTTGAACTGTGAAGATGAAACATGATTAAACCAGCTAACTTGACCACGTATCGGTTTTAAAATTGGAAAATCATCAAAGAGATTCATACTTTCACGGGCACAACAAATAATCACGTGGTCAAATTGATATTGTTGTCCAACATGATCTGTTATACCGACTTGATGATTGGCAAGTCGGTCCCACGATTTGATTGTCGCTTGCTGAAATTCGATCAGTTCATTCGATAAAATTTCTTTAGCCAAATCATGCGGTCTGATTGTTCCAGCCTGTTTCAGGGTGAGGAATGCTTGGTTGAACAGGCTGTTTTCAGCGGCAGAATTTGCTTCGAGTATGTTTTCTGGATATTGATTTGCAAGATCGAGAAGTTCATCAACGTGTTTAAGAGGGATTTGATGGACTTGTGCTTCGTCAAAGGCTTTAAATTTTGAATAATGGTTCATCGCATGTTGCCATGCTAATGTCATCAAATGATCGGCACTTTGTTCAATAGGGCAGAGTTTGGGATTCAATAAAGCCAGAGGATTTCCTGACGCGCCACTTAATGGCTCATGGTGGTCAAATAGGCGGACGCGGTGACCTCTTAATGCAAAGGCATAGGCACAACTTAAACCCGCAATTCCAGCGCCTACAATGCCTATACGGCGTTGAGAACTTGAGTGTGGTTTGTATTGGTAATCTTCGGGAGAGAGTTCACTTTTTTCAGCCTCTTCGTCTAAAGGCAGTAAAACTCCCTTTAGCATTTCACGTTTGTGTCCGAACCCTTTTGGGCGTGTAATTTTCACGCTGTGTTTTTTTAATCCTCTTTTGAGGATGCCAGCAACACTGAAAGAGGCAAAAGTAGTTCCAATATCTGATAGTCGAATAATTTGATTCAGAACTTGTTCTTCCCACATATCTGGATTACAGGCAGGAGCAAATCCATCTAAAAACCATGCATTGACAGTGCTAGTTTTGGCAATGGCTGGAAAAACATCGTGTGCATCACCTAACCAAATATCAATACTAAAACGCTCATCTGGAAAATGAAGGCGGTGGCATCCTGCAATCGGCAGTGGATATTGGGCAATGAGTTGATCTGATAAATGTTTCAGTTCAGGCCAAGCATTTAAAGCTCGGATCAGATCAGCCTTGCTCAGTGGAAATTTTTCCACCGTAATGACATGCAGTTGACTATGATTATTTGGACGAATTAATTGCCAAAGTTGCCAAAGAGTGAGGATATTTAAACCCGTGCCGAAGCCAGTTTCTCCGACTGTGAAATGTTCAAATGGTTTTAAGTCCGATAGGCGTTCATGTAGATCATTACCATTGATAAAGACATGACGAGTTTCAAGAAGGCCATTGGCTTTTGAAAAATAAACATCACCGAAAATTTTAGAAACTGGAATATCGATTCCATCAACGAGTTGCCAATCGAGATCAGCAGTTTGAATGGCCTGAGTCAAAATTTGAAACCTTTGAAAAGCGTGTCAGTGGTTTACCACTGACGACGTCGTTTTGTATAGATGTAACTGGCAATAATAAAGCCGACAAAAATACCGACAGCCATTGTTGCTGCACCGTACAAAAACATTTGAGCACTACGTTCACTTTGAAGCACCTGAATTTGTACACCTAAATTATCATTTTTTAGTTGTAATTCTTGATTCTGTGCTAAAGCTTCTAGGTTTGCTTTTTCAAGCTGTTGGAGACGTGTTGCTTGGTCTTTGACTAAAGCCTTTACTTTTGCTTCTTGAAGCGCTTTATTTCGTGCAATTTGTTCAGCTGTAAGTGGCTTTGCAGGCGTAGCTGTTGCTGGCTGAGACTGTGCAACTGGATTCGCTGGTGCAGCAGTAGTTGCTGCGGGTTCAGCCCAAGCTGAAGATACCAATGCAAAACTGATGAAAAGAGCAGAGCGTGTCAAATTCATCATCTTATTCATGTGGTAATGCTTTATTAAAAGGTTTTACGTCAATGCTGGCATAAATACCTTCTTTTAAAAAAGGCTCATCTGCTAACCATTCATCTAACGCTTCACGGCTTTCAAAATCTAAAATAAGGGTGCTGCCATAAAATCCAGCTTGTGGGTTATTACGAACTTTTGGCATCGCGCCAGCGACGATTACGCGACCTTCCTCAGCCAGTTTTTCAAGGCGTGCAAGGTGTTGTGGGCGTGTTGCTAAGCGTTTTTCAACAGTACCTTCTTGGTCGGTACACGTCACTACAAATAAGGGCATGGCGAAATCTCTATATCCTCTTTCAACACGATTATTCTTCTGCAGATTTAAAGTGTTTTCGTAAAATGATGAATTGAATAATGATAAATGAAAACATCACAATCATGTCACCAAAAGCAGTAAATTCACCCCAATATTTTCCATCCATGAACACGAAAGCAAAGAAAATATGCAATGATGCCATACCAACAAACATCGCGGCCCAAGCATAGTTTAAATTTTTCCATCCCTGCGGTGTTAAATTTAAAATAGGACCAAATAAGCGTTGAATGAGAGGTTTGCGGTCTTTACCAAAATAAGGTGAAATTAAGAAAGCACCAGCAAATACAAAATTCAAGATCGCTGCTTTGAGACGAATATAAAAATCATCACTCAACATGAGAGTAATCCCACCAAAAATCACCGTCATAAATAAAACAATCCATTGTTGTTTATCAAGGTGAAATTTTTGACGGACAAATAATGCGCCGTAGACCACGAGCATAGAAATGATTAAGCCCGTTGTAGCAACGAGAATATGGTTATTATCGACGCCACCTGCAGAGCCGATCCATTGCAGTAAAGGGTGATTGTTATCTTTGGGATCGACAGTTTTGTAAAGCCAAAAGAAAATTATGAGTGGCACAAAGTCTAAAAGTGCTTTCATGTTAAAGTATCTATGCAGTTCAGGTGGATGGATTAGTATAAAAGATGCAAGGCGTAGATTTACACACACATAGTAATATTTCTGATGGAACTTTGTCGCCAGAGTTACTGGTTCAAGCTGCGCTCGAAAAAGGGATACATACCCTTGCACTGACTGACCACGATAGCATGGATGGTTTGGTTTTGGCTGAAAAAGTTGCAAAAAATCAACCAATTCAAATTATTTCAGGTGTGGAAATTTCAAGTCAGTGGTCTAGACCTTCGACCAAAAAAAGTTATGGTGTGCATGTGGTCGCACTGAATATGCAATCACCTGATCCTTTGCATAAGCTACTAGAACAACAAAAGATAATTCGAGCTGAACGTGCTCAACTCATCTGTGAATTGTTGAAGCCTCTTATTGGAGAGGATATTTACGCGGATGTGGTTGCGAAGGTCGAGGGTATACCTGATCGTGTGACACGAACCCATATTGCGAAGACGCTGGTCGAGAAGGGTCATGTTTCACGTCCGCAACAAGCTTTTGACAAATATATCAAGGAAGGTAAAAAAGCTTATGTTCAGTTTGAAGGACTTGGTCTGGAGGAAACGATACGTGTAATTCATGAGGCTCAAGGGTTTGCTGTTTTGGCACATCCTACCCGTTATGATTTATCTGCGACGAACATTCGTTATTTGATTGAAATATTTGCACGTTACGGAGGCGACGCAGTTGAGTTGCCACCTGCGATTGAGCCTACCTCGACGCGACAAATGGTAGACCGAATGATTGCCGAATTTGGGCTTAAAGTATCAGTTGGAAGTGATTTCCATGGAGATAATATGCCATGGATAAAATTGGGGAATATCCCTCAAGTGAAAGAGGGACAGGTTGGCATCTGGGAAAGTTTTATTGTATAGAAATTCTCTTATAACAACGGATAAGAGAATTTTAGGCGTTGATCAGACATTAAGTTGTCATGAATCAAAGTAAGTTGTGATCTTGGGCTTGGATCGGTGGAGGAGTTGGTTTTCCTAAAGTCCCGAGTAGTTCAATCTCGATTGTACGAACCATGGCATCGAGTGGAAGATCATTACTTTGCGTACCAAAAGGCTCTTCTATTTCAGAGCTGAGCGCATCAAGCCCCAAAAACGTATATGCTAAAATACCGACTAAAAGTGGCGTCGCCAAACCGAGCACCGAGCCTAAACTAAATGGAAGCATAAAACAGAAAAAATAAACGGTACGGTTTAAGAGTACTGAATAAGCATAAGGTAAAGGAGTTGTAGCAATACGATCACAGCCTGTTTGAACCAAACTTAATTCAGTTACATGTTGGTTCATTTGTGTATAAATAATGTCTGAAATTTCGCCTTCTTTCAGTGACTGCATCAACTCCCATTGAATCAAACTTAATGTGTATTGTGGTGCATTGGCTTGCTGGTAAAGTTGAGTTAAAGCTTGTGGGCTCATGCCACTGGTTTGATGCAAAGCATCGGGACTGACTGTTTGATGACGAAGACGGTCACGCAGTACGTTAGCAAAAACAATCATATGCTGAATTACACGTTCACGACGACCTTGCGGCAAGATCCGGCAGTCTCGATCGAAATGTCGAGCATTGGCGATTAAGCTTCCCCATAATTTACGCGCTTCCCACCAACGGTCATAACATGCCGAATTTTTGAAACCTAAAAAAATCGACAATACTACTCCGATCAGTGTAAACCCAACCAAAGGAATTTCAGGGAATCTATAGAGATTTATATATTCAATTCCCCCCACGATTGCTGAAATCAGCATAACGATTCCAAGTGGAGGTAATACCTTCGGTAAGATGGTTCCACGCCATGAAAATAATAGTTTTAGCGTATCGGTTTGATCACGAACAATCATGTAAATCAATCTTTCATTTTTCTATGATCTTCACTAGTTCAGCGAGTATTGTCAATGATAAAAAATGGAAACTTCGAGCAATTTTATTCTGTAATTTATAGACTTATTCTCGGATCAGTTGGTGCTCCATAAAAGAGTAGCTGCCTTCGGTGGAAATGATGACATGATCGAGTAATTTAACCTCAATTAAATTGCAAGCTCTACTTAAAGATTTCGTCAAATTGATATCGTCAATTGAGGGCTGAGGAATTCCTAAAGGATGATTGTGTGCAATAATCACAGCACTCGCCTGAGTGTGGATGATATGTCGAATAAACTGATTAATTGAAACTGCACAGTGGTTAGTAGAACCAAAGAATAATTTTTTAAAATTAATTTTTCTGAGCCTTGCATCTAAACAGAGTACCGCGAAAATCTCTTGAGATTCGCCAATAAGTTCATAGCGAAGATAATCTTGAATTAAATCAGAGCGACTTAAATCAATTTGTTGGTTCAATTGATGTTGCAAGTAACGCCGTCCAAGCTCTTTTACAGCCATCAATTGAGAGTATTTAGTGTCTCCCATGCCATGGAACATGCGAATTTCGTCTATCGATGCATCAAACACTGCATTTAAGCTTCCAAAATGTTGCAACATCAATCTTGCTAATTCGACCGCAGAATGTTGTTGAGATCCTGATCTTAAAAAGATGGCGAGGAGTTCTGCATCAGAGAGGCTATGAGCACCTTGGCGGAGTAATCTTTCTCGCGGTCGTTCTTGTTCGGGCCATTGTTTGATCGAATTATTCATTATTATTCACTGTTTTAAATTATTTTAACTTTTGAATATTCACCAAGGTATATCTTGGGTGGCAGAATATTTAATGCTATTGTGAGCGCCACTGCAATAAAAAGGTGACGTGATCTTGAGTTTTGATCTTAGTGTGTTCTCCAATAAAAATATTATTCTTGCTGTTACTGGTGGTATTGCTGCTTATAAAAGTGCCATCTTAGTACGCCGACTTAAAGATTACGGATTTAATGTCCGAGTTGTAATGACTCAAGGTGCCCAAGCTTTTATTACGCCGCTTACCTTTCAAGCATTGTCGGGTAATCCAGTACATACTGAACTTCTAGATACAGAAGCTGAAGCTGGAATGGGGCATATCGAATTAGCACGATGGGCGGATTTGGTGCTTGTCGCTCCTGCCAGTTGTGACAGTATTGCTAAATTTGCTTGCGGACTAGCGGATGATTTACTCAGTACACTCTATTTGGCAACAAAAGCACCTGTTTGGATCGCACCAGCCATGAATCAACAAATGTGGGCGGCTAAAGCAACACAGCGCAATTTGAGTACTTTGGTCGATGATGGTGTGCATGTCATTATGCCTGAGGCGGGTTCTCAAGCGTGTGGCGATGTTGGATTAGGACGTATGCCTGAGCCTGAAGATTTAGCTGAACAGGTACGAGAATATTTCCATAAAGCGCAGCGTGCAATTGCAGAAAAATTTGGCTTGCTGGCGGGTAAAAAAGTGACGATTACAGCAGGTCCCACTCGAGAGGCAATTGATCCAGTGCGCTATATTTCAAATCACAGCACTGGAAAAATGGGGTTTGCTATTGCTGCTGCATGTTATTCAGCAGGTGCTGAGGTGACACTGATCGCGGGTCCTGTCAGTTTAGATACACCGAATGGGGTGAAGCGTTTAAATGTATCTTCAGCGAGGCAGATGCTTGATTTAAGCATGAATCAGTTGGAAACAGGATGTGATGTATTTATTGCGACAGCTGCCGTAGCGGATTATCGTGTTGCAGAAGTTGCGGAACATAAAATCAAAAAAGCTGGTGATGAGTTAGCTGTCTCTCTTGTTAAAAATCCTGATATCGTGGCGACGATAGCTTTGCAAGACAAACGTCCATTTATGGTCGGTTTTGCAGCTGAAACGCGTAATGTTGAAGAATATGCCGCAGGTAAATTGGTGGCTAAGAAACTAGATATGATCGCATGCAATGATGTTTCAAGAGCGGATATTGGTTTTGCTTCAGATGAAAATGCGATGACTGTGTTTTTTGCTGAACAATATGAAATGGAAAAACGTGATCTTGAAAAAGCTTCAAAGCAAGAAATTGCACAACAATTGGTTGAAGCTATCCATGATGCATTACATCAAGAAAAACGACCTGTTTAAATGTAGGATATAAAAAAGACCGCAAATGCGGTCTTTTTTATAAGGGTAAACTTAATCAGACGATTAAGCTTGACCTTCAGCAGCTGCAGCTTGAGCGCGTTGCATGTTCGCCTCAAACTCAGCATCAAAGTTAATCGGTGTAAGAAGTAATTGAGGGAAGCTACCTTTAGTTACAAGATCGTTCACCGCTTCACGAAGGAATGGGAACAAAATATTAGGGCAATAAGCACCAAGAATGTACGGAAGACGTTCATCTTCAACGCCATCAATCAAGAAAATACCTGATTGTGTTACGTCTACGATAAATGCAGTTTCACCTGCATTCGCAGCTTGTACAACCACTTTTAAAGAAACTTCAAAATGAGTTGGATCTACTTTTTCAGCTGATGAAGAAAGATTGATGTTTAACTCAGGTTGCCATTCTTTTGTAAAAACCGCAGCACCAGGAACTTCAAAAGAAATGTCTTTTGTATAAATACGTTCTAATGCTAATTGTGGTTGAACTTGTTGTTCTTCACTCATTCTTAATTCCTTAGATTTAGTGATTATGCCAATAATTCGTCTAGTTTACCTTCACGCTCTAAAGCATAAAGTTGGTCGAAACCACCGATGAATTGATCTTTAATGAAAATTTGTGGCACTGTGCGGTGGTTGGTTTTTTGCATTAACTCAACACGAACCTCAGGTGCTTCTTTTGATAAATTAATTTCTTTGTACTCAATGCCTTTACGTTCAAGGAGTTGCTTTGCACGTACGCAATAAGGACACATCGTTGTTGAATATACAGTCACTTGAGCTGTCATTTTACAAACTCCTTAAGCTTTTTTGCTTTTTACTAAAGGTAAGCCTTGAGCTTTCCAGTTACTGATGCCACCGTCTAAACGATAACTATCTGTATGACCGACTTGTTGTAGAGCAGAGCCTGCAACTTGGCCTAAATTACAAATGAATACCAATGGACGGTCCGCAGCTTTTAATTCTTCAACATTTGCAGCAATTTGACTATATGGAATATTACGACTACCGCTAATATGACCTTCACGGAAATCTTTAGCATCGCGCAAATCAATCAGCATCGCATTTTTAGCTTTCACTAAAATTCCGAGCGATTGTGGAGAAATTTTACGACCACTACGTTGTCCTTCAAAAACGAAAAACAAAACAATAAGGGCCCCTAAAATTGCAAATAAAAAGGGGTGATTCCCCATAAATTCGAACCAACGTTCCACAAATCACCTAATGACTAATTAAAAACTGCGTTGAGTATAACGTATATATATGGTGATCAAAATCACCGCTTCAAGGGTGCACTTAAAGAAAACTAATTTTTTTGTTGCGCCTCAGTAATCTCATCAATTAGACGTAAATAACTTTCTAAACGTCTTTGTAAAATATCACCATTTTTGACACCTTCTTTAAGCGCACATTGCTTTTCGTGCGTATGGGTGCAATTGCGATACTGACAATGTCCTAAGAGTGCAGAAATTTCAGGAAAGCCACCATCGATTTTCTCATGATCTAGATGCCATAAGCCAAATTCACGAATACCTGGGGAATCGATTAAAGCACCATTTTCACCAAAACGAATTAAACGTGTTGAGGTCGTGGTATGTTGACCGAGTGCGGAGTTTTCTGAAATGACATTGGTTTTTTGATCAGCATCAGGAATGATGGCATTAATAAGTGTACTTTTCCCAACACCTGATTGACCTACAAATGCAACAGTTTGGTTGTCAATACGTTGAATCAACTCATCTAAATTACCATTGGATTGGGTCAGGATGAAATCATAACCAAGTTGACGATATTCTTCTGCTAACAGCAAAATTGGATCATTTTCTTTCAGTAAATCACATTTGTTTAATACTAATAAAGCAGGAATATTGGCATCTTCACATGCAACCAAATAACGATCAATTAGGGTTGGTGCAGGTTCTGGTAACGGTGCAATCACAATGACGATCAGGCTGATATTTGCAGCTACAGGTTTTACTTTGTGATAACGATCTGGGCGAGTCAACAAGGATTGTCGCGGTTGAATCGCTGTGATAATACCTAAGCCAGTATTTGGATCTGCTTGCCATTTTACGCGATCACCTGTAACCAATAATTCTAAATTGGTACGGGTATGACAACGCCAAACGCTATTCAGCTCAATAGGTTTCCAAAAAGGTTCTGGCTCACCTTCTTTGGTATCTGGTTTTATTGGATGTTGATCAGGCAAGGAGAGGGCTTGTACTTCGAGTTGTCGACCATAGTGTTGGACGACTAAGCCTTCTAAGTCGTGAGACGTGTCGAGTTCTTCTTGACGTGTTTGATGTTGTTTCTGAATACGACGTTGTTGTTGCTCTGTCAAACGACGCTTACGAATTAAAGCCATTCACAACCTAAAAAACCTTGAAATTTAGATGGCAAAAATAGCATGATGAGCCATGGATTTACAGCCAAGATCGGAATAATTTGCTACTATCCATCTTTAATTTAGCCCAATAAGATTGCACTTTATGAGCAGCACCCCTGATACCCGCTTAATTTGGATCGACCTTGAAATGACAGGGTTAGATACAGACAATGATCAGATTATTGAAATTGCAACGATTATTACGGATGATCATTTAAATATTCTTGCTGAAGGCCCAGTGTTAGCTGTACATCAGTCAGATATTATTTTAAATGCGATGGATGAATGGAATACACGTCAGCACGGGCAATCTGGACTTATTGAACGCGTACGCCGTAGTAAGTTAACTGCGCAAGATGCTGAGCAACAAACACTTGAATTCTTAAAAAAATGGGTCAATCCAAAATCATCTCCAATGTGTGGAAACTCAATTTGCCAAGATCGCCGTTTCTTACATCGTTTAATGCCAGAGCTTGAGCAGTTCTTCCATTACCGTAATTTGGATGTGTCTTCTGTTAAAGAGTTAGCAAAACGCTGGCGCCCAGAAATTATGAGTGGTTTAAAGAAAAATGCTTCTCATCTTGCGATGGATGATATTCGTGACTCAATTGCTGAATTGAAGTATTACCGTCAATATTTTTTCATCTCAAATAATTAAAACGTTCTGTTGAAATTTTAGAAAAGGGGCTAAGGCCTCTTTTTTATAGATTTTATAAATGATCTAAAGAACAAAGTATTAATTAAAATGTTTAAAAGTTGATAGCAAAAAATAAACTGACTTTTATGCTGATAGATCCCAGAATAGTGAAAATTTAAGAATGATAACAGAGACTAAGTTATGCAAAGTAGTAATCCGATTTTAACCCGTGTAGAGACTGTATCCAATTATCAACAACCCATGACCATTCAAGGCGCGATTCAGAAATCAGTTGTATTAACTGTGATTTCTGCAGCGGTGGGTATCGCGCTGTTTATTTATAGCTTTATGACTTTAAATGTCTCACTCGCTTATGCCAGTGCGATGGTGGGGGCGATTGGTGGATTCATTCTGGCACTCATTACTACTTTTAAGCCGAATACTGCTCGAACTTTGGCTATTCCATATGCTTTATTTCAAGGTGCATTTTTAGGGGGGATTTCAGTCATATTTCAACTGAAATATCCTGGTGTTCCTTTAAAGGCTTTGCTCGCAACATTTGTCACGACTTTGGTGATGTTCACGCTTTATCGTTTTCAAATTATTCGTGCGACTGAGAAATTTAAAGCGGTTGTGTTGTCAGCCACCATTGCGATTGCGATTGTATTTGTTCTCCAATTTATTATGAGTCTAGCTTTTGGTTCGAGCATTCCATATATATTTGATAATAATTGGCTAGGTTTAGGATTTGCAGCTTTTGTGGCCATTATTGCATCATTAAATCTAATTTTAGATTTCGACTTGATTGAAAATGCCGCAGCTCAATACGCGCCTAAAGCGATGGAGTGGCTATGCGGTATTGCCTTGTTAGCCACTTTAGTTTGGATGTATTTCTCTTTCTTGCGTTTAATTGGTCTACTGTCTAGTAATGACTAATGTCGTTCAGCTAAGGCGTGTAAAAAGATCAGACTGATGTCTGATCTTTTTTTAGCGTCTAATTCGGTTTAACAATTTTTTGAAAAAAGATGCATTATGCAATTTCGTAAATGCTCTAGACTTGGCATCATGCATGAAAATTAATTTAAGTGAGAGTCACATGGCACAAGGACTATTAGCAGGTAAACGTTTTTTAATCGCGGGTGTTGCGAGTAAATTGTCGATTGCATTCGGTGTTGCAGAAGCTTTACACCGTGAAGGTGCAGAATTGGCATTTACCTATCCTAATGAAAAAATGAAGAAGCGTGTTGATGACTTTGCTGAACAGTTTGGTTCAAAACTAGTTTTTCCATGTGATGTTGCTGTTGATGCTGAAATCGAACAGGCATTTGCTGAATTAGCAAAACATTGGGATGGTTTGGATGGCGTAGTGCATTCAATTGGTTTTGCACCAGCACATACTTTAGATGGTGATTTTACTGAAGTTACTGATCGTGAAGGTTTTAAAATCGCGCATGACATCAGTGCCTATAGCTTTATTGCCATGGCTCGTGCGGCAAAACCACTTTTAACTGCTCGTCAGGGCTGTTTGCTCACACTCACTTACCAAGGTTCAGAGCGTGTGATGCCAAACTATAATGTTATGGGATTGGCGAAAGCATCTTTAGAGGCTGGCGTTCGTTACTTGGCTTCAAGTTTGGGTGCTGAAGGAATTCGTGTAAATGCGATTTCAGCTGGTCCAATTCGTACGCTTGCGGCTTCAGGTATCAAGTCTTTCCGTAAGATGCTTGATCTGAATGAAAAGGTTGCACCTTTAAAGCGTAATGTCACGATTGAAGATGTAGGTAATGCGGCATTGTTCTTGTGTTCACCATGGGCAAATGGTATTACTGGCGAAATTTTATATGTAGATGCTGGTTACAATACGGTTGGTATGAGTGCAGATTTAATGCTAACAGAATAAATCTCATCGTAAGAAGAAATAAAAATCGGCAATTTTATTGCCGATTTTTTTACATTTTTTAAAGTTCATTTATGTAACCAAGACTAGGTAAATCGTATTTTTTTTGATTAAATATTAAGAAATTCTTTAGCTTTATTAAATTATAAAAGACAGATAATAACCATGCTTGCCAACATCTTTTCGGCATTGGAACAGCTCGGCCTAACCGCCCAAAACAGAGCCCTCCACATCCAATTCAGTCATTCACAGCTGAATAGCCAAGTCTTCCTACAACGTATCAATGGCAGCCATGCCCTTAACGAAGGCGTGCAAGCAGAACTCGTCTGTCTCTCGACCAATGCCTTAATTCCACTCAAACAATTCATCGGCACACAAGTCGCCGTCGATCAAGTCACTGATCAAGGAACCCTGTTTAGAACCACTGGCATCATCACCGAAGCCTCACAAGGACAAAGCGATGGGGCACTGACCCTCTACAAACTCACGCTCAACGATGCAACAAACTTGTGGCACAAACGCCGCAACAGCCGCGTATTTATGAATAAATCCGTGGTCGAAGTGGTGGAAATCCTCTTTGAAGAATGGCAAAACAAAAGCCCACTCTTTGCCTCGAGCCTCAGCCTAGACCACAGTGGACTACAACAACAATACGACATCCGACCCTTCATCATGCAAAGCAACGAAAGCGACTACGACTTTCTGACTCGCTTACTACGCAGTGAAGGCATTAACTGGCTCATTGATGAAGCCCAACTGATTGTACCGAGCAACAACAGCCCGATCGAAGCACAAAAGCTCCGCCTGATTGACGACAACAGCCAATACCAAGCCCTTAACCGACGCAACATTCGCTACCACCGCAGTGATGCGACAGAACAATTTGATAGCATCACCAGCTTTATCGGACAACGTAGCCTACAACCCACCGCAGTCCACCTACAACGCTGGCAAGCCACAGCCCTCGAACAAGAAGAAGGTGCAGGCTCAGTCCAAAGCAAACACCAACACAGTGACCACCAAGACAATGCCAGCCTAGGCCTCGAACAAGCATGGCACATCAGCCCTGCATGGATCCAAGACCTCAAAGGCGAAGACCAAGCCACCGCATCAGGCAACAGCCAAGTCGAAAAACTCAACCAACACCTCAGCGACTACTACGCCGGACAAAGCAAACAATTCATCGCCAAAGCCAGCGTCAGAGACAGCCAAGTCGGCTACTGGTTCAAACTCGATGGACACCCAGAAATTGCACAACACAGCGGAGCTGACCAAGAATTCCTCATTGTTGGCAAACGCTACTACAACCAAAACAACCTACCCAAAGACTTAGACCAACAAGTCCAACAACTGCTACAACGCAGCCAATGGACGCCAAAACACAAGACAAACACCAACCAAGCAACCCACAAGGATCAAGAACGCCAAGCCAGCGAACTCATCCTACAACGACGCAACATCAAAACCGTACCCGAATACAACCCCTTACAACATCGACCCAGCACCCATCCGCAACGCGCCAAAGTGGTGGGACCTGCAGGAGAAGAAATCCATGTCGATGAATGGGGACGCATCAAAGTACGCTTCCTGTTTACCCGAGCAGAAGACCACCAATTTGATGGCGGTGCCGGCAGTAACAACAACGACACCGATTCAGCTTGGGTCGATGTACTGACCCCATGGGCAGGCGAAGGCTATGGCGCACGCTTCCTTCCTCGAATCAATGAAATCGTGGTTATCGACTTCTTTGACGGCAACATCGACCGTCCCTTTGTGGTGGGCCGCCTACATGAAGCCCAACGCAGCCCAACCCGATTCGACAGTCAAGGCCAACTGCCGGACACCAAAAAACTCGCAGGGATTAAAAGTAAAGAAGTCCAAGGCGAAGGTTATGGACAACTCCGCTTTGATGACACCACAGGACAAATTTCCACTCAACTGCAAAACACCCACGGGGCGAGCCAACTTAACCTAGGGAATCTCAGTCATCCCAAAGCAACCGCAGAAAGTGAAGGACGAGGCGAAGGCTTCGAACTCAGAACTGACCAATGGGGTGCAGTACGAGCGGGCGAAGGCATACTCATCTCCACCTACAAACAAGAACAAGCCAAAGCAAACCATTTAGATGCAAGTGAAGCTAAACAACAACTCGAAAGTAGCTTAAACAACGCCAAAGCCTTAAGTGAAGTGGCAAAAAATCAACAAACTGATCCACTCAGCTTACTCGAAAACCTACAGGGCTATCTCAAGAACTTAGAGAGCGAAGACCAAAGCAAAGCCGCAGCTTTCAAACAAGCGATCATGCTCTTGGCTTCACCAAGTTCAATTGCAATAGAAAGTAACGAAGACATCCACCTCAGTGCAGATGGGCAGATCAACCAGATTGCACAAGGAAGCGTTAACACCAGCACCCAAGACAGCATCCTCAGTCATGCCAGTAAAAAGATCAGCTTATTTGCCGCTCAAGAAGGAGCACGACTGTATGCAGGGAAAGGCAAGATCGAGATTCAAGCTCAAGGGGATGGTGCTGATCTGATTGCCAGAAAGGGTGTGCAGATTATTTCCACGGAAGATACGATTTATATCACCAGTCCGAATGAAATTAATCTAACTGCAGGCGGCTCTCAAGTGAAACTAAATAGTTCTGGGATATTACCAACCACGGGCGGGAAGTTTGAAGCGAAGGCGGGGCAACATAAGTTTATTGGAGGTGAGAAAGTCAATACACGACAGCCTGAATTAGCTTTACTACCTGATTATTATCTAACCTATATTGCAAAAAATGCCGTAGGTAAACCTATAAAAAATCGTAAGTATGTAATTACTTTGCCAAGTGGTGAGGAAATAGCAGGTAAAACTAATGATCAGGGTAGAACGAAAAAAATTGTTACAAAAGGACCACAGCAAGTGTCTATTACACTTGAGGATTTACCAGAAGAAAATAATAGCTATCAAATCTTAAGAGAAAATACAAATGAGTAAAATAAGATTAAAATTATTTATTAAAGAGTTACCGACTGGTAAGGTTACAAATATTTCAAATACAAATTATATAATTACTAAATATGATCAGAGTATAAATGATTTTGAAAAAGAAAAACAAAATTCTATTTTTGGTATACCTACACTAGCTAATATTGAGAAAGCTGAACATAATGTTAAAGAGTTTAATAAATATATATTAGATCAAAAAATAAAATTAGGTAACCCAAAAAATATATTTCCTGATAGAAAAGAGATTATTTCTCATTATAAAAGTAGATCTTCAAAGACAAATAATGATGGCTATACAGAAATTATTGATTTACCCATAGGTAAGTATGCAATATGGTTATCACGAAATGGTCAAACTAATAAGATTTCACGGATTAAACAAAACTCTGATATTTTATTGCATGGTTTTGAAATCACTAAAAATGTTAATTCATTAATAAGTTTAGATATTCAAGTGAAGCAGTACTATTGCTATAAGCTTATCGATGCAAATACTCAAAAACCATTATCAAATGTAGAATTTGATTTATATACATTGGAAAATAACAAACCTAAAAAAATTTCTAGAAGTGATATAAAAATTAAAAAGACAAATATTAAGGGGTTAACTCCTGTTATTTATACCATTAAAGGTGAGGTGATTTTTGTAAAATTTAAAAAGGGGGAGATTGAAAAACAAGTGGAATTAGATTCGATTACGCCATATTTTTCATTTTCAACAAATAATTATCAAACTATAAAATGGCCTGCTGTTAAAGCTCAAACTGAAAAACCTGCTGATACAAAAGCAAATTTGCAACAATCTACAAAATTACCGTTTCTATTTGATTTGTTAAACTGTGAAGTATGTGTTTTAGATCCTCAAAATTTTGCAAAGTTTGAGAAAGAAAGTTCGGAATTGGAGACTGTTATATATAATTCAGTCGAGCTTAAAGAAAGAAGAGCTTTATTGCTAGAGAACCGTGAAGCAAATCAAGCAGAGATTGCGAAATTAGATAAAGAGATAGATGAAGTAGATAAAAAAATACAAACTCATTTAAATACAAATTATAAAGCCAAAAATGATTTGGTGGAATTATTTGTTGCTACGTCGCATTCCGTTAAAGATTCTAATCGAGTTCAATCGGGCTTTAAACGCAAATATCTGAGAATGTCTCGTTACCAAAAATACAAGCTTGAACGTCTTAACAAAGCTAATTTTAAAATAGATAAATTGACCCAAGGACTTCAAGATTCTGTTAAGAATAAGAAAATCACGCCAGAATTACAAAAGGCTGGATTTGAAGAACTTAAGAAAGTGAATTTAGATCTGGTTAAATATGAATGGTTTAAAAAAGATGGGTATGCAGATTGGCCAAATGGTGTAGGTGGCGCTTTCTATGAGAATATTCAACATTCCGATTCGTTTGATACAACTAGGGATGCGCAATGGTTAAGAGCAGTAGGTGGCGCATCTGCATCAGGTAGTGCTAATTGGAATCCTCTAAAAGGAGAGATTGGAGTTAAAGTTAATGCAACTGCACAAGGAAAGCTTATACTAGTTGAAAAAGCCTTCAAAGCTAATTTATGTATTCCCAGTCGAGCAGGATTTAGTCTTAAATATAGAGATATTTATTTGGGAGCGATGAGATCTATAATTAGTGGTGAAGTAAGTGCCTTTGTAGGTGCTAAGGCTGCTTTGGGAATTGGTCTTAATTTAGGTTTCAGTTTAGCAGGTGAACCTGAGCTTTCTGCAGATGGGAACATAGAGCATAATTCAAGTTCATTATCAGAAAACTATGATAATAGGAATAAACGCCCGACTTTTGTTGTTGCTAAAGAAGGGGAAGAAGTTAAATCACAGAAAGGTGTGAATGCTAATGCTAAAGCAGGAATAGATGTATTTGCTGGTGCAGAGGGAGGGATAAAAGTTGGAGTAGGCCTAGAATGGCTGTCACCAGAATCCAAAAAATTTGAAAATATTGCGTCTGTAACACCAAAATTAACTGGTCAGATTGGTGGTGGCGCAGGATATAATTTTGAAATTTATTTTAGAGATGGGCAATTTCGAGTTAAAGCTAAAGCCTCACTTTGTGCAGGCGTTGGAGCTAAAGGGGAAATTGAACTAACTGTCGGTGCAAATACGTTAGTTCAATTCAATAAATGTTTAAATTATCAACTAATTCAAAATGGGACTAAATTATTACCTTATATTGCTGAAGATGCATTTACTTATTGGAAGGAAATTCAGCTGGTAACAATTATTGAGGGTATAAAACTTGCGTACCATACAGTTGAACAAATTGAAGAAATGTATATCACTTTATCTAATAAGTTCAAAAAATCGAGAGAGATAAAAGAACTTGCTATAAGAATTAATAATAGTTCTAACTTTTTACTTTATGCGACACCTGAAGCAAAAGGTATTTTGTTATTTGCATTAATGAATGACGAGACTTTTTCAAATCTATTCGATCGGCCAAAAATAGACGTAAATAATATAGAACTGCATTTCATGCCTGAGCGGAAAAAAGCGATTATAACAATTTTTAAATCTATTGTGACTAAATCAGCTTGGGATAATACATTGCAACATATGACTCCTAATGGTGCGAAGTCTAAAGAGTCAATTGCTTGGATGGAGTCTCGAGTTATCTTCTTTCTCAATAATGGTAGAATGTTAGCCAACCAGTATGAGGTAAATGATGCAATTAGTGAAGGTCGATCATGTATATCCCCACCAAAAACAGGCAATTCACTCTTAGATGAGTATATTCGACTCAGATGCTCGTTAATAGAAAAATATCCATTAGGTGCAGCAATTGTAACTCTAGATAGCCCAGAATATAACTTAATTGCTTTTGAAAGTGATAATTCTGGTAGTGACAATGATTTACTAATAGCTTCAGATATAGAAATGTTTGATGATTTAGAAAATGATAATCCTCATCAATCTTATAACGCTTAATTTCATGAGATTCTAAATTTAAATTAGGAAATTAGAATCTCATTAAAAATTTAAGCTGTGCATCTAAATGAAAAAGATTTACTTGCATCGCGGATTTTACCATCAGTGCCTTCACTTACAGCTTTAGGATCAGCTTTTTTCCTAACTATGTTGATACCCTCTCCATGTTTTGCATTATCACCTCCTTGAGCCGCTGAACTTCTTACAGATTTAAATTGTCCAAATTTAGGTCCTTTAGGGTTATTTATCTCGGATGTTTTATAATAATCTTCATCATACCAATCGAGGACCCATTCTTTATTATTAGTGACCATATCATAGAAACCTAAAGGATTAGGTGGAGTTTCTCCTAATACAGGCAGGTGACTAAAGTTATGATATCCATATTTCTCACCAATTTCTCTATATTGAGAAAAGCTGAAAACATTAACGCCATTTTCTATATTGCCATTGTTGGTTGCATAGGCAACATATTGCCCTTTATTACGAGCTGCATATTCCCATTGTGCTTCAGTTGGCAAATTCATTTTTTTCCCTATTTGTTTACCTAACCATATACAATAATTTTGACTTTGTTGCCAATTGGCACCAGCTGGCAATTTATCGAATACTGCTTTAGGATAATCGTCTAAATATTCTGGATGAGTAATGTTATTTGCATCTAGATAAATTAAAAAATCAGCTAATGTAATTTTATTATTAGTCATTTCAAATGAATCAAGTATTACCTTGTGAGGAGGCTTATTATCATCATCAGGAGTAAAAGGTAGTTTTTGTTCGTGAGGATCTAAAGTATTTCCTTTTGGATTTTTTAAAGCTGCACTATTTGGAACAGTTTTTTCAAGTTCAGGAGTAACAAGTCCGAAGTCTCCCATGAGATATTCGCCACCTTCAACAAAAATCATATTCTTTTTAGTTTTTTCAACTAGCTGATCAATTCTCTTTTGTAAAACAGGGTCTTGTTTAGAACTTACAGAATGTTTTGATGTTGGCTCTGAAATTGCTGATTCAGTCTTAGATTTTGCACAAGCAGTCAGAGCAATTGTAGAACATAAAAGAGCAACTAAATTTTGTTTGATCATCTTATTATTCAGCAAATTAAAGAAATTATATTAGATATCATAATAAAAGTATAAAAATAGAGAAAGTTCGGTTTTGTAATATTGTGATGATCAAATTTTTGGTATTTGTAGTTTGAAAGACAACTTGAAAATAGATCAGTTTAAAAAAAGCCCTTGCGGGCTTTTTTACTTGAAATCACGGTAACTGCTGAATCGGACTGCCACCCAATGCTTGCAGTAACATCACATAAGCATTGTACTGAGTCTGTTTGGCTTGAACCAAACTCAAACGTGCTTCACGAGTAGTGCGCTGGGCATCGATCAAGTTCTTCAGCGCAATCGCACCATTCTTATAACGCACTTGCGTGAGTTGTTCCGTTTTCTCAGCGAGTTGAACATTACGTTCTTGTAAAGCGACTTGTTTGTCTATTTCATTGCGTGCAGATAACGCATTTTCAACATCGGCAAAAGCTTTGTATAAGGTCTGACGGTATTGAATAATTGACTTTTCATAATCCAATTCGTTCACACGTAAATCACGTTTCATGTCATTCCATTGCAAGAAGGGTAGTGTAAGACCCGCACCCAATATTGCCGCAGGATTCGACAGAACATTGCTGAGCGAAGTGCTTGAGCCTCCAGTAGCTATACTACCCGTTAAATTAATCGAAGGGTAATAACTGGCTTTATTCGCATCTTTATTGGCAAGTGCTTTGCGTAAACGTAACTCGGCTGCTTGCAAATCAGGACGGCGCGATAAAAGCTCAGCTGGTAAGCCCGATTGAATTTGCGGTAGGGCAGAGTGTGGTAAACGCTGTGGCTCCGAGATATTCAACTGTTGCACAGGTTGATTGAGCAATACCGCAAGAGCAGTTCGAGTTTCAACTTTTTGCTGTTCGATCTGACTTAACGTAGCTTTTTGACTTTGAACAGCTTGTTCAGCTGATGTTAAATCAAGACCTGATACCGCCCCAGCTCGATACTGGGTTTGCACTAATTCATAAGTTTTCTGCGTACTCGCCAAATTTTGTTGAGCCACAGATAGGCGTTCGTTGAGATATCCCAATTGCCAATACAATTGTGCAGTTGTCGCAATCAGGCTTTGTGCAGTGGCTTGTAAATCTTGCTCAGTCGCAAGCGCTTCCCATCGAGAGGCTTCAGTTTGATTGGCCAATTTACCGAACAAGTCTAGCTCATAGCTTAAGCCAGGATAGTTCAGTGAAATACCATTTGAAGAATCGCCATCACCATCTAAACTAAAGCGATGACCGACCGATGCACCTGCATTGCCAATACGCACACCTTGCTGACTTTCAGATTGCTTGGCTTGAATGCGTGCTTGTTGCAAATTAATCCCAGCAACAGCTAAATCAGTATTACGGGCAATTACTTGTTCAACCAATTGGTTGAGCTGTGCATCACCAAATAATGTCCACCATTGATCATGAAAAGCCTGTTGGTGGATATTTTGGCTGAGTTGCTGGCTGTTTTGAAAGCCCTGTGGAATATTGACTGCAGGAGCTTGATAAGGCGTTTTCACTACAGCCGCACAGCCGACTAAAGAGCCTGTTAATGCTAAGGTCATGAACAGTTTATGAAGTTGATTACGCATAGTTATACCTTATTATTCTCTTGACAGTGCATCGACAGGATTTAAACGAGCAGCATTTCGTGCTGGGATAAAACCGAATACGATCCCGATTAAACTTGAACAAACGAATGCAGCTATTATTGATGTGGTTGAATACGCCATTTGGAACGTGCCACCAGCAAAGTGTGTAATCAGTTGACCAATTCCCAGTGACAACAACACCCCAAGGATACCGCCTAAAATACAGACCAATACGGCTTCAATCAGGAATTGTTGCAAAATATCGCTTTGTCGAGCACCCACGGCCATTCGTACACCAATTTCTTGCGTTCGTTCAGTGACAGACACCAACATAATGTTCATGACACCGATACCACCAACGACCAAAGAAATCACAGCAATCGCAGAAATAAGTAAAGTCATTGTAGCGGTAGTTTGCTGGATGGTTTCACGAATACTGTCCGCATTTTGTGTGAAGACATCTTGAGCACCATGACGTTGAACGAGTAAATTCAAGATTGCATTTTCAGCAGCTGTGCTTGAATATTCATCTTTTACACGAACGATGATGCTTCTCACATTCGATTGTCCAAGCATTCGACTCATGACGGTTGAGTAAGGGAGATAGACATTGAGACTATCTGAATTACCCATTGCACCTTGTTGAGCATCTACAATACCAATAATACGACTAGGTACACTGCCCAATAGAATTACTTGACCAATAGGATCCGTACCATCGCTAAAGAATGTCTTTTGGGTATTGGTATCAATCACAACATCTTGGGCTTGTTCAGTAACACTATGTTTGTCAAATGGTTGACCTGATTTAAATGTTAAACCACGCACATAGAAAAAGTCTTCACTCACGCCATTGACTGTCGTGGATGCCTCTACATCTTTATATCTTCCCGTGACAGAACTATTGACTGAAGGACTTACACCATCTACGTAAGGCTGTTCCGCTAACGCATCAGCATCAGCAGGGATTAAGGTCTTAGCCTGAGAAGATCGGGAGTTATCACCAAAACCACGTCCTTGGTAGACCGTAATGGTATTGGTGCCCAAACTACTAATATTTTCTAAAATTTGTTTTTGTGATCCATTACCAAGTGCGACAACCGAAACGACAGATGCGATCCCGATAATGATTCCGAGCATGGTCAAAAAAGTACGCATTCGATGAGCATTCATGGCCAGAAGCGCCATGCGGAAAGCTTCACCTAAACGGTCTAAAGCTGAACGCCAAGACGATGTTTTCTTTTGCTCAGCACGAATCAATTCTTCACGTTCAAAGCCATCATCAATCTCAGGAACATTGGGTTCATCTGAAATAATATTACCGTCTGAAATCTCAATAATACGAGTCGCATTTTTGGCAACATTGTGATCATGAGTAACGAGAATGATGGTATGACCTTTGGCATTCAGTTCGCGTAAAATACGCATCACTTCAATACCGCTGTTTTTATCTAATGCCCCAGTAGGCTCATCGGCGAGAATAACATCACCGCCATTCATCAACGCGCGAGCAATTGAGACACGCTGTTGCTGACCGCCCGAAAGTTGGCTCGGGCGGTTTTGGGTTTTTTCACCTAGACCTAAATCGGACAAAAGCTGAACTGCACGATCATGGCGTTCAGAAGCCTCAGCGCCGGCATAGATCGCAGGGACTTCGACATTACCAGCTGCATTTAAGTCACCAAGTAAATGGTAGCGCTGGAAGATGAATCCGAAATATTCACGGCGTAATTGAGCAAGTTCATCAGGTTCTAGCTCACGTGTTTCGCGGCCCTTAACCTTGTAGCTACCATTGGTCGGTTTATCTAAACATCCTAAGATGTTCATCAGTGTTGATTTTCCTGAGCCTGATTGACCTACAATGGCAACCAATTCTCCAGGATAAATCTCAAGATTTACCCCTTTTAGAATTTGCACAGTAGATTCACCAGCAGGGAATTCACGGGTCAGGTTTTTGACCTCGAGTAGAGGTGTTCTCGTCTGACTCATAATTACATTCTCATTGGACCAGCGCCACCACGTGCGCCACGTTTAGCTGAGTCATTTGATGAATCAGAGCCATCCGCAATTACAACTTTATCGCCTAATTTTAAACCGCGTAAAACTTGTGCTGTTGCACGGTTATTTAGACCGATAAGAACAGGGGTCGGTTTGGCTGTGCCATCTGCTTGAAGTACGCGTACCATAGCCATGGAAGCTTTACCTTGATCGACTAATTTCTTTTCCTCAGCGGTTAATTCTAAACGCTTAGGACGATCAGCTGATGAACGTTCGGCACGCCCTTCACCACGAGCTTGTTCATTACGTTCTTGAGCATTGGAACCCGCATTTGCACCACGCTGGCGAGCAGGACGATTAGAGCTTTGAACAGCAGAAGATGGAATAGTCAGTGCATTCTTTACTTCATCTAACACGATATAAACTTGAGCAGTCATATCAATACGCAATTTTCCATCTTCATTAGGAACATCGAATAGAGCGTTGTAATACACAGCTGTGCTTGATGAAGATGAATTTGAGTTGTTGGTTTCTGTATTGATTGAGTTAGGTGCAGGTTCAACTTGACGCAGTGTTGCGTAATGCTTTTTCTCGCTATTACCTAAAGTAGTGAAATAAACAGTTTGACCTTCCTCAACACGCATAACATCTGCTTCAGAAATTTCAGCCTTAACCGTCATGGTGTCAAGTTTTGCTAATTTCACGATGGTTGGCGCGCTTTGATTCGCGTTCACTGTTTGACCTTCTTCAGTCACAATTGCCACAATTGTGCCATCCATCGGAGCAACGATACGGGTATAGCCTAAATCTTCTTTGGTCGTCGCCAGTGACAATCGAGATTGCTCGATTTGAGCATTCATCGCGACGATATCGGCTTGAGCAGTTTTATAACTTGCTAATGCGGACTCATATTCGGCACGAGAAGTTGCATCTTGGGCATACATGGCTTTTTGGCGATTATATTCCGCCTCAACTTTAGTCAGATTTGCTTGTTTGACTGCCAATTGAGCCAACTGATTTTTAATGCTGGCTTCAGCTGTTTTTAGATCATTTTCCTGACGAACGGAGTCGATTTGAGCAATCAGTTGACCTTGTTTGACTTGGTCGCCCAATTGCACATACATTTTTTTCACCTGACCTGAAACCTGTGCACCAACGCTAACCATTTTGGTCGCTTCTAATACACCTGTTGCAAGGACAGAGTTTTCAATATCACCACGTGTCACTTCAGCGGTAATAAACTGAGGTTGCTCATCTTTAGGTTTAAAGAAATACCAAGCTAAAGCGATAGCTGCAATCGTAATGATCGCGATGATAATCAATTTCGTTGGTTTTATTTTTTGCATGGCGATATTGAAAAATGACGGAAATTAAGCGAATTATAATGATGAAATAAGGATAAAAAGTGTATTTTTCTTAAATAAAATCAATAATCATTTTTATAGTTATAAATAGACCTTGCTCGTTAACTAAGCAAACAAGGTTTTTCCACATAATTCAGCAATGGCTTGTTGCATGAGGTGTTCTGGATTTTCATTATTTTTGCCTTTGATGGCAGCATCGATTCTTAATAGCAATTGTGGCCATGTGAGAAATTGCTTGGGATTAAGACGTCTCAAGGCTTGTTGATAAAGACTGACTTTGGTTTTCCAGATGCCGAGTTGTAATGCATTTTGTGGTTGCTCAAAAAGTTGCATCAGTAAGCGCATTTCTTTGCTTACCGTCCATAATACTAAACTGTGTGGTTCGCCAGCTTCGACTAAATATTGGTATATTTTGATCGCTTGACTTAGGTTGCCTGAAATTAATGCATCGCTTAAGTCAAAAGTGGTATAGCGTGATTGATCTTGTAAGCATTCGAGCAAATGTTGCATTTCAAGATGCTGTACATCGGGGAACGTGTCTGCCAGACGCATTAAGCTGTTTTTAGCAGCCAATAAATTATGTTCGTGGTGGACTTCGAGCCATTGCCATGCATCTTGGCTCAGTTGAATCCCAATTTTATCAGCTTCTATGCTGAGTATACGCTGACGATCTTGCGCATAAGTTGCTGTAAGAGGAACCAAGACGCCATTGGCTTCAATCGTTTGAAAAAACGCCGACTTTAAGCTACTGCTATCTTGCTTAGGCATAATGATCAACAACAAGTTGTGTTCATTATGCTGGATATAATGCTTGAGTAACTTTAACGCATTGGCATCTGGCTTAATGTTGCCATGGACCTCTACTGCGAGATTTTGTGAAAAAAGAGAAAGGCTGTTGAGTGCATTAAATACATTTTTCCAATCAGCAACGCTTTGGATGTCATAGCGTTCTCTTTCCACGTGATTGATGATCCAACTTTGACGGAAAGCATCTAAAAGATTTTGCTCAAGTAAAGGTTCTTGACCATGTAATACCCATGCACCACGTGCTTCGTTTACACGTTTTAATGCTTGTAGATAATCTAACTTCATTCTGAGTTACGGATTTTCAGAGGCAGTAGGTTCAAAAGTTTGTTGCACAGGTAACAGTACATTTGCTTCTGCTTTTGGCAGACGGTTTGCAGCAATTTGACGAGAGATCTGTTGAGCAACATCGTCAATTAAGATTTCACTGAGATATTTATTTTGTTGATCATCTGTGTTCACGGTTGCAACATTATATTGATATGTACGTGTCGCAGTTAAAGTTCGAGGTTTTGTCACCAAGTTACCTTGACGATCTTCGATTTGGAAAGTCACAGAAAGTCTGAGTAGAACTTCAATGAGTTTGCCGTTGAGCTCATGGCGAATTGGCTTATAGTCGATGATACGTAATACATATGCATCGTTGGAATTACTCAGTTGCACACCTGCAGCAGTGAGATAAACACTGAGTTTACGCTCTAAATCTGAAGTATTGGCAGGGAGTGCCAATTCAAGCTTTGTATAAGCCAGTGGCGTTGAAGTTGGATTGGTCCCTTTTAGATGAAATCCACAGCCGACCATAGTTGCGCTTAAGCCTAAAGTTAGAACAGCAATAGCTAAACGTTTGCTCAAATGCATTGTAGATCCTCTGTGTATTTCCTGAGACGCAGGATAAATTTTGAATATTCTGATTGTATGTGCAAAGCCCGTTGACTGGCAACGGGCTTTGTTTGGGAATTGTGAAATCCTTATATTCCCCTCCTTTTAAAAGAGGTGAGAAGCAATGCTTCGCAAGGGAGATTAAATCCCTCCAAACCTCCCTTTCTTGCGCTTTGATCTAAAGCTGTGCTTTATATCTTACTCAGTGAGGCTTTAAGGTTCTTAAACCACCAAATTCACTAATTTATTCGGAACAACGATTTCTTTCTTGGTTGGACCTGTTAAGAATTGTTGTACTTCAGGCAATGCTTTTGCTTGCGCCAGAATGTCATCTTTCGATGCATCGACAGGCACTTCAAGTTTGCCACGAAGCTTACCGTTCACTTGAACCACGATGGTTTGTGTATTACGTGTTAATGCAGATTCATCCACTTGAGGGAATAATGTTGCATTTAACTCGATACCAAACTGCGCCAATAACGTTTCACTTAAATGCGGTGCAAATGGTGCAAGCAAAGTTAAAAGCGTTGTAATAGATTCACGTGCAACAGCAACATCGTTGTCATCTTTCGCTTCAAACTTATTGTTCGCATTCAGAAGTTCCATCATCGCTGCAATCGCAGTGTTAAATGCATGACGACGTTCGATGTCATCACCCACTTTTTGGATGGTTTCGTGAGTCTTACGACGTAAGTCTTGAGCCGCAGTTGAAAGCGCAGCTTTATCAATCGCTGATGCAGTATTACCTTGTTCAAGGAAACCAGTTGCCAAGCGCCATACACGTTTTAAGAAGCGGTTTGCACCTTCCACACCTGCATCTGACCATTCAAGTGATTGATCAGGTGGTGCAGCGAACATCATAAATACACGTGCAGTATCTGCGCCGTATTGGTCAATAATCGCTTGTGGGTCGATACCGTTATTTTTCGATTTCGACATTTTTTCTTGACCGCCAACGATAACGTCTTGACCATCACCTTTGTATTTTGCAGATGTGATACGACCTTTTTCATCACGCTCAAGTTCGATGTCAGCAGGGTTGAACCACGTTTTTTTACCTGATTCAGATTCGCGGTAATAGGTATCAGCAAGTACCATACCTTGCGTTAACAAGTTGGTGAATGGTTCGTTACCTTGTACCACGCCTTCATCACGCATCAATTTGTGGAAGAAGCGTGCATATAACAAATGCAGAATCGCGTGTTCAACGCCACCGATGTATTGGTTTACAGGCAACCACGTTTGACCTGCTTCAGGTTTTACCATGCCGCCAGTAAAGTCTGGAGATGCATAACGTGCATAGTACCAAGATGATTCTACAAATGTATCCAGCGTATCTGTTTCACGACGTGCATCACCGTTACAGCTTGGACATTTCGTTTCATAGAACTCAGGCATCTTGTTGAGAGGGTTACCTGAACCATCAGGTACAACGTCAGTTGGAAGTACAACAGGAAGTTGATCTTCAGGAACTGGCACTTGACCACAGGTTGGGCAGTTAATCATTGGAATCGGACAACCCCAATAACGCTGACGAGATACACCCCAGTCAC
Source organism: Acinetobacter sp. 24-47-47 (assembly GCF_057737035.1). Classification (NCBI taxonomy): domain Bacteria; kingdom Pseudomonadati; phylum Pseudomonadota; class Gammaproteobacteria; order Moraxellales; family Moraxellaceae; genus Acinetobacter; species Acinetobacter sp. 24-47-47. The sequence goes on from NZ_CM173216.1 coordinate 487,707, forward strand.
GTAAACGGAATTGAACTTTTACATTCGCAAGACCTTGTGGTTCTAATTTTGCAAGGAAAGCATCAAATGCACCTTGGAAGTCTAAACCGTCAAATTCGCCTGAATTGACCAATTTACCTTCTTTTGAACCGTACCATTCTTGCCATTCTTTCGCATCAAAATCATTATCATCAACGCCTTTGGCATCAATGACTTGCTTAATAGTTAAGCCATACTTATTGGCAAATTCGAAGTCACGTTCATCGTGTGATGGAACCGCCATCACCGCACCTGAACCGTATGACATCAATACATAGTTTGCGATCCAAACAGGAACTTCTTCGCCTGTTACAGGGTGCTTCACAGAAAGACCTGTTGCCATGCCTTTTTTCTCAGCAGTTGCAAGGTCAGCTTCTGCCACTGAACCCATACGGCATTCTTCGATAAATGCAGCAAGTTCAGGGTTATTTTCCGCAGCTTTTAATGCCATTGGATGTTCTGCTGCAACTGCAACATAAGTCACACCCATTAATGTATCGGCACGTGTGGTAAAGACTGTTAAACCATCTGCATAAACGTCTGGGTTCGCTGAAGGGAAGGTGATTTCCATCCCTTGTGAGCGACCAATCCAGTTACGTTGCATCGTAAGGACTTGTTGTGGCCAACCGTCTTTGAGTGTGTCTAAATCGTCAAGTAATTCTTGCGCATAGTCAGTGATGCGGAAGTAGTACATTGGAATATCACGTTTTTCAACCAAGGCACCTGAACGCCAACCACGACCATTTTCTACTTGTTCATTTGCAAGTACAGTTTGGTCTACAGGGTCCCAGTTCACTGTTGAAAGCTTACGATAAATTAAGCCTTTTTTATAAAGCTGAACGAATAACCATTGTTCCCAACGATAATATTCTGGTGTACACGTTGCAAATTCACGATCCCAATCAACCGCAAGACCTAATTTTTTAAGCTGATTACGCATGTAATCGATATTTTCAAAGGTCCATTTTGCCGGTGCAACTTGGTGTGCAATCGCAGCATTTTCAGCAGGTAAACCAAACGCATCCCAACCCATTGGTTGTAATACAGTTTCACCTTTTAAACGGTGGAAGCGGCTGATCACGTCACCAATCGTGTAGTTACGTACATGACCCATATGCAGTTTGCCACTTGGGTAAGGGAACATCGAGAGGATATATCGACGTGGACCTTCTACAGTGTCGGCAACTTTAAAGGCTTTGCGAGATTCCCAGTTCTGTTGAACTTGGGGCTCAATCGCACTGGCTTGGTATTCAGAGTCAATGTGAGTAGTCATATACGTAATACAAGAGAACGGTTAAAAAATTTAGCGCACAGCATAGCGCAAAACGCACCTAAAAGTGAATTTTACAGACTGAAAATGGATGCAAAACTTAAATTAAGATCAAAAAGACAATTTCACTCATTTGAAACTTGAGTTTCGCTTAATGGAGCAGCATTTGTGTTTTGTGACTCAGTATTTGAAGCACCGTTTGTGTGCTGTTGCGTTGGTATCGTTTGAGTCTGTGAGGTTTGAGGAGCTTCGCTCGGGTTTGTATTGGTATTGACTGAGGTTGTTGGTGCTTTCCAACCATATGTTTCAACTTTACCTTTCTTTTTTGCTGATTTTGGTGGCGGGGTAGTGGTGTAGTGGGTTGAACCATTTTGATCGACCCATTTGTAATATTCTTTTGCCTGCACCATAGATGAATAAATAGAAACGAAAACAACCGTTGATGCTAAACAAGAAAGTTTTAAAGATGATGCTAGTGAATTCATGACTTCACCTATAAAGAAATATGAGGGGAGTGAGTTCTTTTACACGTTTATATCGCAGCATTTTGCTGGATACTGATGAAGATTAATTGGTTTTATTTTAATCAAAAAAATCATTTTGCGTATAAATTGTTTTATATAAATATTAAAAATAAGTGTTTGAAATTTTTTTTATAAATCATCCAACCAAAAGTTATCGTTTGAAAAATAATCGGTTGGTAAATAAACAATAAAAAGGTTTCGGCAAACCTTGACTTTGGTCGTGAAAAAACTAAAAATGCTGCTCTAGTTTTATATGTTTTGTTCGATCACCCTTCGAATAAATATCATAGCTTGCAATAACGTTGTCTCTAAGCCGAGACAATGAAATAGCAGAAATATGTTTATCCCAACATGTTGAATATGCAGTCGCAACTCAAACGGTTGTGATCGAAAAATTTTATTATTGCAGCAAAAACGATGAAATATGTGTGCTATAACAGTGCATACAAACGAATGAATGAAACACGACTTATGTCTCCCATAACCGTCGTGGAAATAAGATTAGGGTGAATACGTTGGAACTTTTATCTGGTGGTGAAATGCTTGTTCGCGCATTGGCGGACGAAGGCGTTGAACATGTTTTTGGATATCCAGGCGGCGCAGTTTTACACATTTACGACGCGCTATTCAAACAAGACAAAATTAATCATTACCTCGTGCGTCATGAGCAAGCTGCTGGTCATATGGCAGATGCATACTCGCGCGTAACAGGTAAGACAGGTGTTGTACTGGTGACTTCGGGTCCAGGTGCGACTAACACTGTGACACCAATTGCGACAGCTTACATGGACTCAATCCCAATGGTGATTTTGTCTGGTCAGGTTGCAAGCCATTTGATTGGTGAAGATGCATTCCAAGAAACGGATATGGTTGGTATTTCTCGTCCAATCGTGAAACACAGTTTCCAAGTGCGTCATGCGAGTGAAATTCCAGCGGTTATTAAAAAAGCTTTCTATATCGCGTCATCAGGTCGTCCAGGTCCTGTGGTTGTTGATATTCCAAAAGATGCAACAAACCCTGCTGAAAAATTTGCATACGAATATCCTGAAAAAGTAAAAATGCGCTCTTACCAGCCGCCACATCGTGGTCATACTGGACAGATCCGCAAAGCTATTGATGAATTGATCAATGCTAAACGTCCTATTATTTATACGGGCGGTGGTGTTGTTCAAGGCAATGCATCACATTTATTGACTGAATTAGCGCATCTATTGGGTTATCCAGTAACCAATACATTGATGGGGCTAGGTGCATTCCCCGGTAATGATCCTCAATTTATTGGTATGTTGGGTATGCATGGGACATATGAAGCGAACATGACCATGGGTCACGCTGATGTGATTCTATGTGTTGGTGCGCGTTTCGATGACCGTGTAACCAATAATCCTGCAAAATTCTGTCCAAATGCGAAAGTGATTCACATTGATATCGATCCTGCGACGATTTCAAAAACAATCATGGCGCATATCCCAATCGTGGGTGCGGTAGAGCCAGTTCTTCAAGAAATGTTAGCGCAATTAAAACAGCTGAATATTTCTAAGCCGAACCCTGAAGCTATTGCGGATTGGTGGAAACAAATCAATGAGTGGCGTCAAGTTCATGGTTTGAAATATGAAAAACCAACTGACGGTACGATGAAACCTCAACAAGTTGTTCAAGCTTTAGATAAAGTAACGAACAGCCAAGCAATCATCACTTCTGATGTTGGTCAACATCAGATGTTTGGTGCGTTGTATTACAAATACACACGTCCACGTCAATGGATTAACTCAGGTGGCTTAGGCACGATGGGTGTTGGTCTTCCATATGCGATGGCGGCTAAGCTTGCATTCCCTGACCAACAAGTTGTTTGTATTACAGGTGAAGCATCCATTCAGATGTGTATCCAAGAGCTCTCAACATGTAAGCAATATGGCCTAAATGTTAAAATCTTGTGCTTAAACAACCGTGCTTTAGGTATGGTGAAACAATGGCAAGATATGAATTATGAAGGTCGTCACTCAAGTTCATATGTTGAGTCATTGCCTGACTTTGCGAAGTTGATGGAAGCTTACGGACATGTAGGTATTCAAATTGATCATGCGGATGAGCTTGAATCGAAGCTTGCAGAAGCAATGGCGATTAATGATAAATGTGTATTCATCAACGTGATGGTTGACCGTACTGAGCATGTTTATCCGATGTTAATCGCGGGTCAATCTATGACAGATATGTGGTTATCTAAAGGGGAGCGCACAGCATGAGACATATCATCTCTGTTCTCATTGAGAACGAATCTGGCGCGCTTTCACGTTTAGTGGGTTTGTTCTCACAACGTGGTTATAACATTGAAACTTTGAACGTTGCGCCAACAGAAGACCCAACAATGTCTCGTTTGACATTGACGACTTATGGTGATGATCACAAGATTGAGCAAATCACAAAACAACTCAACAAACTTGTTGAAGTGGTTAAAGTGGTTGACCTTTCTGAAGGTTCACACATTGAACGTGAATTGATGTTAATCAAAGTAAAAGCTTTGGGTTCTGCGCGTGCTGAAATTAAACGCACAGCAGATATCTTCCGCGGACAAATCGTGGATGTAACACCAACGACTTACACGATTCAAATCGCGGGTACAACTGAGAAAATTGATGGTTTTATTGATGCTTTGGCAGAGAATACCATTCTTGAAGTTGTACGTTCAGGTGTGTCTGGTATCGCACGTGGCGAAAAAGTTTTAACAATCTAATTTTTTATTAACAAATTCTTCCCTCCTCCGAGAGGAGGGGGTTGGCGAACCACATTAACATTCGCTAATCAAACGGAAGCCAAAGCATTTTAGCGGAGACAGCAATGCAAATTTTTTATGATAAAGACTGCGACTTATCTATCATCCAATCTAAGAAAGTAGCAATCATTGGTTACGGTTCACAAGGTCACGCTCACGCGCTTAACCTTAAAGATTCTGGCGTTGACGTAACTGTTGGTTTACGTGCTGGTTCTGCTTCTTGGAAAAAAGCTGAAAATTCTGGTCTTAAAGTTGCTGAAGTTCCTGCTGCTGTAGCTCAAGCTGACGTAGTAATGATCTTGACTCCAGATGAATTCCAAGCTCAACTTTACCGTGATGTAATTGAGCCAAACATCAAGCAAGGTGCTACTCTTGCATTTGCTCATGGTTTCTCTGTTCTTTATAACCAAGTTGTTCCACGTGCTGACTTAGACGTAATCATGGTTGCTCCAAAAGCACCTGGTCACACTGTACGTTCTGAATACCAACGTGGTTCAGGTGTTCCTGATCTTATCGCGATTCACCAAGATGCTTCTGGTAATGCACGTAACCTTGCGCTTTCTTACGCTTCAGGTGTTGGTGGCGGTCGTACAGGTATTATCGAAACTTCTTTCCGTGAAGAAACTGAAACTGACCTTTTCGGTGAGCAAGCAGTTCTTTGTGGTGGTGCTGTTGAATTGGTTAAAATGGGCTTCGAAACTCTTGTTGAAGCTGGTTATGCGCCAGAAATGGCTTACTTCGAATGTCTACACGAACTTAAATTGATCGTTGACTTAATGTTCGAAGGCGGTATCGCGGACATGAACTACTCTGTATCTAACAATGCTGAGTACGGTGAATATGTAACTGGCGTTGAAGTAATCAATGAACAGTCTCGTGAAGCGATGCGTAATGCGCTTAAACGTATTCAATCTGGTGAATATGCGAAGATGTTCATCCAAGAAGGTGCGTTGAACTACCCATCTATGACTGCTCGTCGTCGTCAAAACGCTGCTCACGGTATCGAAGTAACTGGTGCTAAATTGCGTGCGATGATGCCTTGGATTCAAGCAAACAAAATCGTTGATAAAGAGAAAAACTAATTTCTCGAATCATCTGATTTGAATGCGAAAGCCCACTCAAAATGAGTGGGCTTTTTTTGTCTTAAAAAATGGATCAGATTATTAATTAAAATTGTGTGCCTCAAGGTAAGGCAGTGTTTTTCATTTCTTGTATTTTATTCAAAGTAGGGCACTGCTTCCTTGCACTTCGTAAAAAAACAGTGTTTTGTACTCGTTCATACCTTGGATTATTGATAATAGGTTACCACTATTTTAGGAACCTTGAATCCTGAGACTTGTCTTTTTTGTAATGCATTAAAAAAAGACGACAGGCATGATAAAAATAGTCATTAAAAAGTAACTCAATGACAGGTAGATCAAGTTTTAGCTGAGTGAGGCTTAGCTAAACATAATAATTAGTATCTAACAAGAATACTTAATAACTCAAGGATTGAGGTTGGGAATGAAATTATCGTTTGTATGTTACTTATTGGCGATTTAGCCCATCTGTAGATGGGCGCAACAAACCATTGATATTGAGAAAAAAACGCCAAATAGTGATGCTGAGCTTGTCTTGGATAATGTTCGCTTATCAATGCAGCGATTATTAAGGTCAACAGATAACGAATATTTTTTGAGTCTTTATTTGGATGTGCTTCATCCAAACGCAACGCTTACTTCGCTCAAAGACAACGTCGCTATCCAATTTAAAGGGGAGCAAAAAGGCGATCAAGTTTTTTTAAAGCAGAACAATCGAGTGATGATTCAAATACATTTCAAGAGTTTAAAGAACAGCTTAACTATAAAACGAATGTGTTTAAATCTACATTGGTCAATCATGCGGGTGTGATTCGAACAAAGAAATTCGAGCCTGCTTTTAAAGTAAAAAATATGCCTGATGTGAGTTTTAATTTCTACGGCATATCTAAAGCTGACCATCCTTTCAAACGATTAATGACACGTATCGAGGTGTTTGACAAAGTCAATCAAAAAAGATTGCAAATACTTGAAGGCTTTCAAGCGTTTCCCAATAGTATTGGTTATATGGATGTGAATTTTGATGGTTACTATGATGTAGTGCTCTCTGATCTGTCAGAGGATAAAACGCTTCAAGATCGTCGTTTTATTTACTGAATTTATGATTCTGTTCAACAAAAATTTAACCGTGCAGAGCAGTACGAGCAAATCGTTGGATTTCCACTGTTACATGGTGATAAACAGCACATCGATTTTTCTAATGGACAGGTTTATACAATTGTTGAAGGCAGTTTGAAACCAGTAGCAGTTAATGCTGAACAAGAAACTAAACAATTAGAAGATCGGACATCATCAGAATCCTCTGTAGCACTTCAAGGAGAAAACTTGGAAAAACGGATTGAAGAACCACCAGTGAACTCTGGTCAAGAGCAAGAGCCTTAAAAATGTGAAAATCTGAATGAGTCTTATGACAAGGCTGTCATAAAACCATCATCATATTGACATTATGTTCTTTTAAATTTTAGGGATAACATTAATAAAAGGTGTGATGATGGCACTCCTAAATTTACAAGCAACACAACAAAAAAAATTATTTGAATTATTGGACATTAAAAAAAATACGTCATTTGAGGATTTTATTCTTCTTCCTGATGCTGATCAGCCTAAACGACATCCTCAATTAAAAATTGCCATTGTGACAGAGACATGGTCACCAGAGATTAATGGTGTTGCAAACTCACTGATGAATTTATGTCTGGGTTTGCAGAAGCGAGGTCATCAAATTTTGTTGATTCGTCCCCAACCCAAAGTGAAATGTAAACGGTTTAAACCTGATGCAGAGTGTTGGGTGCATGCTCAGGCGATTCCGAAATATCCCACCTTACAATTCGGTTGGCCACAGTTTTCTAAAATCTCAAAAGCGGTTGAGGTATTTCAGCCAGATGTTGTGCATATTGTGACAGAGGGACCATTGGGATTTGCGAGTCTAATGGTAGCTAAATCTCAGAATATTCCTGTTTCAAGTGGTTTTCACTCTGCCTTTCAAGAGTTTAGTCGATACTTTGAGTTTCCTTTTCTCGTTAAACCTATCTCAAAATATTTAACATGGTTTCACAATAAGACAGACGTGACTTGTGTGCCAAGTTTAGATACACAGCATGCTTTAAAACAAATGGGAGTAAGCGGTGAGTTAAGGGTGGTGGGGAGAGGTGTTGATACCCAATTATTTAATCCGAATAAAAGATCGGAGTTGCTCAGAGAGCAATGGAATGCAAATGAGCATACACGAGTTCTGATTTCCGTTGGTCGGTTGTCACCTGAAAAAGAAGTAGACCAGATTATTCGGACTTTTTTGAAAAAGAAAGGTGAGGTTGATCATTATACTAAATTGGTCATTGTCGGAGATGGGCCAGATCGAGTAAGGCTTGAAGACCTTGCGAATCATCACCCTGATATTATTTTTATGGGAAGTTTGACTGGTGATGATTTGGCATGTGCATATGCCAGTGCAGATGTGTTTATTTTTCCAAGTCAAGTTGAAACCTTTGGAAATGTCGCGCTTGAAGCATTGGCAAGTGGCTTGCCTGTGGTGGCTTATGATTATGCATGTGCCAAACTGCATGTTGTGCACAATGAAACGGGATGGCTGATCCCTCTCGGTGATCTAGATATGTTCGAACGAGCAATGACAGCAACATTGAATCAATCCGATTTAAAAATAATGGGTGAGAAAGCGCATCTTGCAGTTGCTGCAACAGGATGGTTGAAACCTGTTATTGATTTTGAGCAAGCGTTATTTTTTGCTGTGCATCGTACTTTATTTCACTAAGTTATCTTGAATTTGTAGATTCTTGTCGCGTGTTTGAGGGTGGTCGGTGAATCAGTCATCTATTCTAATTATGACAAGTATTTAATGAAATCATCATCATAATGAAATGATCCATCTCTAAAGTAAAAGTATGAAAAAAATACAAAAGAGGTGTGATGATGGGAATCATGGACACTGTATTGCCTAGATCGACAACGCAATATGATCACCAGAGGCTAAAATTTAAAAATCAAAACTCCGATCGTGATGTATCGGTGCTTGAGCAATTGGGGCGATCTAGATTAAAAATAGCTGTCGTTACGGAGACATGGCCGCCAGAACTGAATGGTGTTTCATTGTCTTTACTACAGATTTGCAAAGGTCTACAGAAACTTGGTCACAAAATTCTATTGGTGCGACCTTCACAAAAACAAATATGTTCGGAATTTTCACCGAATCGTGAGTGTTTGGTGAATGGTCAAACCATTCCGAAGTATGCCCATATGCAATTTGGCTGGCCACAGTATGGCAAAGTGGCTAAAGCTTTTGATGAATTTCAACCAGATTTGGTGCATATCGTGACGGAAGGACCATTAGGTTTAGCGGTACTTCAGCTCTCAAAAAACAAAAAGATTCCTGTGAGTAGTGGTTTTCATTCTGCTTTTCATGACTTTAGTCGTTTTTATGATCTTGCATTTATGGTCAAGCCGATTCAGCACTATCTCAAATGGTTTCATAACAATACGCAATTGACCTGTGTACCAAGTCAGGACTCGGCTGATGCGATACGTAACTTTGGTGTTACATGTCAAGTTGAAGTGATTAAGACTGGGGTGGATGTTGAAAAGTTTTCACCTACTTTTCGAAGTGTGCAACTCAGACGACAATGGGATGCTTGTGAGAATACAACTGTCCTGCTTTATGTTGGTCGTGTTTCACCTGAAAAAGAAATTCAGGTGTTAATTGATGCCTATTTAAAACTTAAAACACAAACAACGCGCAGATTTAAGTTGGTCATCGTGGGGGATGGGCCCGATTATTCGCGTTTGGTTCGTCAAAGCAAACATACCGATATCATCTTTACTGGAAGCTTAAGTGGTACAAATCTTGCTGAATCATTTGCAAGCGCAGATGTATTTGTTTTTGCCAGTCAAGTAGAGACTTTTGGCAATGTCGTGCTTGAAGCGATGGCGAGTGCATTGCCTGTGGTTGCTTATGATTATGCTTGTGCTAAGCAGTATTTAGATGCGGAAACAGCATGGTTAGCACCTTTGGGTGAGCCTGCAACCTTGGTTCAATATATTATTAATCTGCCCCAGAACAAACGCTTGCATGCAATGGGGATGCAAGCAATGAAAAAAGTACAACAAGTCGGATGGCAACATCCAGTTCAACAACTCGAACATGCATTTTATCGTGTCGTGCAGCAGAAAACGCTTACGGCCTGAACGATAGGAGTAGAGTGTAATGAATTTTAAAAATACCAAAATAAAAATACTCGATCTTGATCTAAGAGGATGTCTCTATTTCAATAATCTATCGCATACACAAAGTATTGCACTCATATTTAAAATTATTAGTCGGCTCGGAGATGGAGTTTTTTGGTACATGATGGTGGCGTTGGTGTGGCTACTGCAAGGACCGCAATACACTATTCAAATTTTATATATTGTTGTTGCTGCTTCGTTAGGTACGCTGATTTATAAAATTTTAAAAACAAAAACAGTACGTCCACGACCATACCAAGTTCACCAAGTTATTCATATCGGCGAAAGACCACTAGATCATTTTAGTTTTCCATCTGGTCATACATTGCATGCAGTAATGGCAACAATCGTATTGGGTTATGTAGAGCCTGTCTTGCTGATTATGATGATGCCATTTACCATTTTGGTTGCGTTGTCGCGCATGGTATTGGGATTGCATTACCCAACTGATGTTTTAGTTGGTGCCTTAATTGGGGCGACGGTTGCGAGTGGTATTATCTTGGCTGCTCCAGCATTGAATATCATATTGTGAGGGTAAGTTGATTGCATGGTGAGGCGTACAAAAGCAATATAATTGTACGTCTTGATTTGCTTTTTGCTAAAATTAAGCCATGAATTTACCAAAGATGATTTAGGAATAAGTATGGGTTTACGTTGGACAGACACCCTTGATATCGCAATTGAACTGTATGAAGCCCATCCAGATGTAGATCCACAATGGATCCGTTTTACTGATCTTCATGCATGGGTTTGTGCGCTTCCAGAGTTCGAAGATGATCCAAACAAATCAACAGAAGGATTGTTAGAAGCAATTCAAATGGCTTGGATTGACGAAGCTCGATAATTCATCGGTCGAAAAAAACCATTTTTTTACACGCGAAAAGCAGATAATCGCGCATTATTCGGTATAATGCGCCAAAATTTTCATGTCAATTTGACTAAAGGAGCCAATCATGGCTATTGAACGTACTTTATCTATCGTTAAACCAGATGCAGTTGCTAAAAACCACATCGGTGACATCTTTGCTCGTTTCGAAAAAGCTGGTCTTAAAATCGTTGCGACTAAAATGAAACATTTAACTCAAGCTGAAGCTGAAGGCTTCTATGCTGAGCACAAAGAACGTGGTTTCTTTGCTGACCTCGTTGCGTTCATGACTTCTGGTCCAGTTGTTGTATCAGTTCTTGAAGGTGAAAACGCAGTTCTTGCTCACCGTGACATCCTTGGCGCTACTAACCCTAAAGAAGCTGCTCCAGGTACAATCCGCGCTGACTTCGCTGTAAGCATCGACGAAAATGCTGCTCACGGTTCTGACTCTGTAGCATCTGCTGATCGTGAAGTTAACTACTTCTTCGCTCAAACTGAGATCGCTCCACGTACTCGTTAATTCGCAGTATTCAAACCAGATAAGTGCTATACTGCTTATCTGGTTTTTTTATTTCTGAAAGATTTTATTGCTTGAAAATTGAGCATGTTCTTTTATCCCACATTATGGTTTAGGTAATACTCATGAATTCTGAAGTTGTCGCTTCATCCGTCAATTTAGATGAACAACAGCCCACTACTGTTCAAGTGCAGCAGGCTGATACTGTACAGAAAGTGAATTTACTTGGCCTGTCACGTCCGCAAATGGAAAAATTCTTTGAGGATATGGGGGAGAAAAAGTTCCGTGCGGGTCAGGTGATGAAATGGATTCATCAGTTCTTCGTTACTGATTTTGCTGAAATGACCAATATTTCAGGGAAATTACGTGAAAAACTTGAAAAGATTTGTGAAATTAAAGCACCAGAAGTCGTGCATAAAAACTATTCTAAAGATGGAACACGTAAGTGGGTATTCCGTGTAGGTGATGGTGCGGGTTCTTTGGTTGAAACAGTACTGATTCCTGCTGAGGATAAAACGGGTTCGCGTAAAACCTTATGTATTTCATCACAAGTCGGTTGTGCTTTGGACTGTTCGTTCTGTTCAACAGGAAAACAAGGTTTCCAACGCGATTTAACACAGGCTGAAATTATTGGTCAGTTGTGGATGGCGAACTATTCCTATATGGAAGATGTGCCTGTTGCTGAGCGTGAGCGTTCTGTGACCAACGTGGTAATGATGGGTATGGGCGAACCATTATTGAACTATGATGCTGTGCTTAACTCAATGCGTATCATGCTTGATGATTTCGCCTATGGAATGTCTAAACGCCGTGTCACATTGTCAACGTCAGGGGTTGTGCCGAAGATAGATCAATTGGCTCAAGACATTGATGTTGCGCTTGCAATTTCATTACATGCAACCAATGATGAGTTACGTAACGAATTAGTACCAATTAATAAAAAATATCCCTTAGAGCAACTCATTGCAGCGTGTCAGCGTTACATCACTAAAGATGGTAATGAAAGTGCACGTAAGCATGTCACAATTGAGTATGTCATGTTAGACGGGGTCAACGATCATCCCGAACATGCACAGCAGATGATTAAGTTGTTGAAAAATTTACCAAGTAAAATTAACTTGATTCCATTTAATCCATTCCCACATGCACCATACGGGCGTTCGAGCCGAAATCGCATCATTTCTTTCCAAAAAACTTTGTCTGATGCTGGTTTTGTGTGTACGATTCGTCAGACACGTGGGGATGATATTGACGCAGCTTGTGGTCAATTGGTAGGTCAAGTGGCTGACCGTACTCGTCGTGCAGAACAATGGAAGAAAAAAGTGCTAGAACGTAATGAAATTATGCGTTCACAAGGCTAGTTGTATCATTTAGATGTGAATGATTAAAAAGAGGGAGGCATCATTTGAGCAAGCCGATGTATAAAAAAATAGTCATGACGATGACAGTCGCTTTATCTGGATTGCTTTTCTTTGGATGCCAAACTACCAGTGGCGATACGAGCAAAAAGGATCCTGAGAAATCAGTGAAAGTTCGTACCCAAATGGCGGCTGAATATATTCGGAATGGAAATTTAGATGCTGCCAAACGTGTGCTTGATCAGGCATTAGAGGTTAATTCGCGCGATTCAACTGCAAATATGATGATGGGGGTGTTGCTTCAGCAAGAAGGAAGTGACATCAACATGCAACGTGCAGATCATTATTTTTCTCGTGCTATTTCAATTGATCCTAAAAATGCGCAAGCACGTAACAACTATGGTACGTATTTGTATCAAGTGAAGCGATATAATGATGCTGTTAAACAGCTTTCAATTGCAGGCGCAACGCTTGGATATGACCAACGTCATCGTGCATTAGAAAACCTTGGACGGATTTATCTCATTCTAGGGGATATACCGAATGCTGAAAAAACGTTCAAACAAGCACTGCAAGTCAATCGTGACTCGACTATTTCAATGATAGAGTTAGCAGAGATATTTTATCTGCAAAAGAATAATATTGCCGCGCGTCAGCTATATGAGCAATTTGTACTCAAAGTTGGCCAGCAAAATCAAGGTGCGCGAGCACTCTGGATTGGTTTACGTATCGCACGTGCCAATGGTGATAGAACGGGAATGTATGTGCTGGTGAATCAGTTGCGTACTTTATTTCCAAATAGTCAAGAATTTCAACGTTATTTGCAATTACAGTTCAATACTGAGGCCGTATGGAAGTAAATCCTAATTCACAGCAACCTACTGGTTCAAACGTAGCACCTAATGCTTTAGGAAATATTCAACGCCCTGGCGAGTATTTGCGTCAAATCCGTATTTCTCAACAACGTGATCTGGTCAAAGTTGCTGGTGATTTGAAAATGCCAGTAAAAACGCTTGAAGCGTTAGAGCAAGACGAATACAAATCGTTGCCAGAAGCGACTTTCATTAAGGGATACTATCGTTCGTATGCGAAGTATCTCAAAGTTGATGCCTCTGCTTTGATTCAACGTTTTGATGAAATCTATCAAAATGATACAGGTTTACTGCCAAATCATGCTTTGAACAATTCTCCAATTAAAATTATGGGGAAACTTCCTGGCTCGAAAAGCGTACGTAATCGCAAGTGGATTAAACGCATCGTGATTGCGTTAATTATTTTGGGCGTGGCTTGGCTATTAATCTCCGCAATCCAAAAATGGGCTGCTAAAGGTGATTCGTTAAACACTGATACGAATCAATCCAACAATGTCCAAATTCTGACCTTAAACAATGGTACAGGCACGACTGAAGCAGTATCAGGCGATACGATGAATCTCAGTTTTAGCCGCCCTACATCAGTACACATTGTGGACAGTACGGGTAAAGTTTTAGCAACTGGACGCCAATCAACTGCGATTAGTTTGAATGGACAGTCTCCATTCCAAATTCGATTAGATGATGCTCAAGCCGTTTCATTGAGTTTAAATAATGAAAATATTTCATTGTCACCATATACCGTAAACGGAAAAGCTGAATTCCGTTTATCACGTTAATGGGTTAAAGGTAAAACGATGATCGAGAATCCGATTCGACGCAAACCAACACGTAAAATTCGCGTAGGTTCTGTGTATGTGGGTGGCGATGCGCCAATCAGTATTCAAAGCATGACCAATACTGAAACTTGTGATGTAGCTGCAACAGTTGCACAAATTCAACGTTGTGTGGATGCTGGCGCAGATATTATGCGTGTGTCTGTACCGAGTATGGAAGCCGCTGCTGCTTTTGGAGAAATCCGTAAACAAGTGCAAGTTCCACTCGTTGCCGATATCCATTTTGACTATAAAATTGCTTTGGCTGTTGCAGATTTGGGTGCAGATTGTCTGCGTATCAACCCAGGGAATATCGGTTCAGAAGCAAAAATTCGCGAAGTGGTTGCTGCGGCTCGTCACAACGATATTTCAATGCGAATTGGTGTCAATGCAGGCTCTCTCGAAAAAGATATTCAAAAGAAATATGGTGAGCCAACAGGTCAAGCTTTGCTTGAGTCAGCAATGCGTCATATTGATATTTTAGATCGTTTGGATTTCCAAGAGTTTAAAGTGTCAGTGAAAGCATCGAATGTCTTTTTGACGATGGATGCTTATCGTTTGTTGTCACAACAAATTGACAATCCTTTACATTTAGGGGTGACTGAAGCTGGAATTTACCGTACTGGTTCGGTGAAGTCGGCAATTGCACTGGGCGGATTGTTAATGGAAGGCATTGGCGACACCATGCGAATTTCATTAGCAGCGGAACCTGAGGAAGAAATCAAAATTGGTTTTGATATTCTTAAATCTTTGGGCTTACGTTCAAATGGTATTAACTTTATTGCTTGCCCAAGTTGTTCACGTCAAGAATTTAATGTCATCAAAGTGATGCAAATGCTTGAAGAGCGTTTGGAAGATGTACGTACTCCAATGGATGTTTCTGTCATCGGGTGTAAAGTCAACGGTCCTGGTGAAGCTAAAGAAGCTGATATTGGTGTAGTGGGCGCAAGTCCACGTTCACTGGTGTATCGTAATGGTGAAAAGAGTCATTTAATTGACACAAATCAATTAGTTGATGAAATCGAAAATATGGTTCGTCAACGTGTTAACGAGCTTGAAAAAGCTAAATCAAAAGAGATTATTCGCACAGGTTTTTCTGAGTAGATCATGAGTTCAATCGTCGCAATCAAAGGTTTTAATGACATTCTCCCAACGCAAACCCCAGCTTGGAGACGTCTTGAACAGCATCTGTCTGGTTTGATGGATGCCTATGGCTATCAACAAATTCGTTTGCCGATGGTTGAACAGACAAACTTGTTCAAGCGTTCTATTGGTGATGCAACGGATATCGTTGAAAAAGAGATGTATACGTTTTTAGATAAAGGTAATCCTCCTGAGTCTTTGACTTTACGTCCTGAAGGTACTGCGGGTTGTGTACGTGCTATGCTCGAACATAATTTGCTTCGTGGTGCGACACCGCGTGTTTGGTATATTGGACCGATGTTCCGTTATGAAAAACCGCAAAAAGGTCGTTACCGTCAATTCCATCAATTTGGTGTGGAAACGTTTGGTGTTGCAACTCCTGATCAAGATGCTGAACTGATTTTGATGACTGCGCGTCTGTGGAAACGGATGGGTGTTGCGGACAAAGTTCAATTAGAGCTCAATACTTTAGGTGAGTCAGATGAGCGTGCAGCTTATCGCGCAGCCTTGGTTGAGTTTTTAGAATCACATAAGTCAGATTTAGATGAAGATTCGCAGCGTCGTTTAACGACGAATCCACTGCGTATTTTGGACTCTAAAGATGCAAAAACTCAAAGCATTTTAGAAAATGCGCCTAAACTTCATGACTTTATGGGTGAAGAGACGCTGGCACATTTCCAACAATTACAGCAATATCTAACCGATGCAGGTATTTCATTTGTCATTAACCAAAAGTTGGTTCGTGGCTTGGATTACTATAATAAAACTGTATTTGAATGGACGACGACACATCTCGGTTCACAGGGTACGGTTTGTGCTGGTGGTCGTTATGATGGTTTAGTGGGTCAGTTAAAAGGTAAACCAGATCAATCGGTTCCTGCGGTTGGTTTTGCAATGGGTATTGAGCGTTTATTGCTTCTTTTAGAACAAGTAGAAGACAATATACCAGTACGTGATTGTGAAGTATTTTTACTTGCAGATCCTGGGACGCAAGGTAAAGCTTTAGTTTTGGCTGAGCAAATTCGAGATCAACTTGAAGCTGCAAGTAGTTCAGTGCGTCTGAAAGTTGGCTCTCAAGGCTCGATGAAAAGTCAAATGAAAAAAGCGGATCAGTCTGGTGCAATTTATGCCTTAATCTTTGGTGAGCGTGAAGCTGAGGTGCAACAACTTTCAGTCAAAGAGTTGGCTACAGCAGAGCAGACACAAGTAGCGGTCAATGACATTGTGCCGTTCATCATTGATAAACTATCTTCAAAATAAATTTAAGAACATAAGGAAAGGGCGATCATATGAGCGCAATGACTGACGAAGAACAACTGCATACAGCAAAGTCGTTTTTTAAGAAATATGGATCGGCGTTGATTACGCTGATTCTTCTTGCCCTGATCGCCTTTTTCGGATGGGAATATTGGAAGAAGAAAAACGTAGCAGAAGATCAAATACAGACTGCTAAAGTACAGCTCTTGGTTGATGAAGCGAAAGCTGCAACAACTGATCCTAAAGTAGCGACTGCTTTGGATGGAACTGCTGAAAAAATTGTAAAAGAAAATCCTGATTCGATTCATGCGGTTCAAACGCAATTTGTAATGGCAAAATTGGCTTATGACCAAGAGAATTATGCCAAAGCTGAACGTGAATTGAAAAAAATTGAAAATGCTCAAATCAAAGATGAAGGTTTACAACACATCATTAAGCTTCGTTTAGCAGATGCTCAACTGGCACAAAAAAAATATGATGAAGCTTTAAAAACATTGTCTGGTTTGACTTTGCCCGCTTTCAAAACAACTGTAGATGAAGCACGTGGCGATATTTATATTGCTAAGAATGATATTGAAAATGCGAAAAAAGCTTATCAGAGCGCGTGGGATAACTTAATTGCAACTAAACAAGAACGCCAAATCTTACAAATTAAACTCGAAAGTGTTGGCATATTAGTAGATGATCCTGAAATTGAGCGCCCAATTTTAGATATACAAACGGATGAGTCTTAATGGATAGAAAGTATAAAATTTCTTTTGTTCTAGCGACATTGTCGTGTGCACTAATGGCGTGTACAAGCAATACGGTGAAAGAAGAAAAGGTGAAACCTAATCCGTTGCCTAAAATTCAGCAATCGGTGAGCTTAGCACCTATTTTTTCACATAATGTTTCAGCGACGGATGCTGCTGATCCATTGCGTTTGAGAATGGCGAATGATCAAGGTGTTTTATACTTTTTAGATCCTAAGGGACAGGTTTCTGCATATCAAGGTAAGCAGCGTGTCTGGGAAAAACAAGTTACCAAGCTTGGTTTAAGTTCAGGTGTTGAAGCGGCCAATGGGTTAGTGATCGTCGGCAACAAGAAAGGTCAACTGTTTGCTCTCGATCAAAAAACGGGTGATATCCGTTGGACTGCGCAATTAAGTGGTGCAATTTTGAGTGCGGCGCTTATTCAGACTGGTCGAGTGATCGTTGTTGCAAATGACGGTACGGTGTTTGGTATGGATGAAAAAACAGGTCAACAAGTGTGGACCTATCGTATGCCAAACGAACAATTGAGCTTACGCGGTCAAGCTTCACCTGTGCGCTTAGACCCACGAACAGTGTTAGTGGCCTCGTCAAATGCATACGTGTACGCAATTGATAGTCTCACTGGAACTTTGCGTATGCAAAGACGTGTGGCAGTCAGCGATGGTCGTTCTGATATACAGCGTTTAGTTGATGTGGATGCAGATCCAATCGTTGCAGGACAATTGGTTGTAACCACTAGCTATCAAGGCCAAGTCACTGTACTAGATCTAGTTTCGCAACGTGTGATTTGGAGTGAAGATGCAAGCAGTATTAATCGTGCTGAAGTTGCAGGTCGCCAAGTCTTCGTCACGCAAACAGATGGTAAAATTGTATCGTTTGATCTGGTGACGGGCCAGCCGTTATGGACTAATGATCAATTGCTTAACCGTCAATTAAGCAACCCCGTAATGTTAGGTCAGTATTTAGTGGTAGGTGATTATGAGGGGGTACTCCACCTTGTAGATCCTAAAAATGGTCAACTTGTTGGTCGTGAAAAAACGCGTGGTGAAGTACGTTCGTTACGTGTAGTGAACAATCAGCTTTACTCAGTGACACGTACAGGCGCACTTACAATTTGGCAGAATCGTTAATTTTTTCTCTGCTTATGGTAAACTAGTCGCTGAATACATATTTTAAGTTCGGGGTGTTGAATTTTCAGACCCCGACATTTTTATTTTTAAGTAGATGATTCGTCTAACTTCTTCCACAGTTTCTGATGTTCAGGCCAATTGAGTTGGCTGATCTTGTTAAAGGTTAATCTATGAAACCCGTTATTGCGCTCATTGGTCGTCCGAACGTCGGAAAATCAACGCTGTTTAACCAGATTACCAAAAGTCGTGACGCGCTTGTTGCAGACTTTGCCGGTCTTACTCGTGACCGTAAATATGGTGATGCAGTATACCAAAATAAATCATTTATCGTTGTAGATACTGGCGGTATCGGTGAAAACGAAGGTGGGATCGACTCTTACATGGCAGAGCAGTCTAAAACTGCGATTCATGAAGCAGATATGATTATCTTTGTTGTCGATGCGCGTGCAGGTCTTCTAGCATCTGATGAACAGATTGCGCGTGAGTTACGTACACTCGGTAAAAAAGTATTTTTAGTTGCCAACAAAGTTGATGGTGTTCATGCAGAGGCAGCATTGGTTGAGTTCTTTAAATTGGGTATGGGTGAACCGATGCAAGTGGCTGCAAGCCATGGGCGTGGTGTTCAACAAATGCTCGAAGAAGTACTTGAAGATGTACCAGAAGATGACCTAAGTGAACAGCGTGATGAAGATACTGGGCTCCGTCTAGCGATTATCGGTCGTCCGAACGTAGGTAAGTCAACATTAGTTAATCGCCTGTTAGGTGAAGAGCGTGTCGTTGCTTTTGACCAGCCTGGTACTACACGTGACTCAATTTACATCCCATTTGAGCGTGATGGTCGAAAATATACGCTCATTGACACTGCTGGTGTTCGTCGTAAAGGCAAAGTGGATGAAATGATTGAGAAATTCTCAATCGTAAAGACTTTACAAGCAATGAAAGATGCCAACGTTGTTGTTGTTGTTGTTGATGCGCGTGAAGGTATTGTTGAGCAAGACTTGCATTTGATTGGATATGCGATTGAAGCTGGTCGTGCGATGGTGATTGCGATCAATAAATGGGACAATATGTCAGAATATGATCGCAAACAATGTAAATTGGATGTTGAGCGTCGTTTTGACTTTATTCCATGGGCAAAAATCCATTTAATTTCTGCTTTGCATGGTACAGGTGTGGGGGAGCTTTATCCTTCAATCCACCGTGCATATGAATCTTCACGTTTGAAAGTATCTCCAGCGAAAATCACTGAGATCTTAAAAGATGCAACAGATGCGCATCATCCACCTAAAGTTCAAGGTCGTGCAATTAAAATGCGTTATGCGCATATTGGTGGTCAAAACCCACCTACGATTGTGATTCACGGTAATAAAGTTGATAAAACCCCAGCTGACTATCGTCGTTACTTAGAAAACGTGTTCCGTAAAGTGTATAAACTTGAAGGTACACCTGTAAAAATTGAATTCAAAACTTCAGAAAACCCATTTGAAGGTCGTAAATCTCAAATTGATGAACGTACTGCGGCACGAAAACGTCGTTATGTACAGAAGTTTAAGAAAGCCGAGAAGAAGTTCAAACGCGGTTAATCAATTGTAAATTCAGTTCAGAAAGCCCAAATGTGAAGTTTGGGCTTTTTTTATGATGCGAATAAATTAAGATAAATGGAATCATTGAGAACCCTATTATGACCCGTCATATTCAAATTGATATTTCAAAAATTTCTTCTTTTTTTCAAGTTTCTGAAAATCTCACACGCACAGAAGAAATCAGTCTTAGAAAAAACATGATTTACCAATATCGCAACAGCTTACTAGGAAGTAAATTAAACAGAACAATAAAAAATGAGGATATTGACCTAACAAAAGATGGAAAACCTTTTTTGAAGGAATTTTCAAACTTTGAGTTTAATCATAGTCATAGTCAACATTATTATGCTTTAGCTACCTCACATATCATCCGAGATTTGGGTGTGGATATTGAGGAGCTGAATCGATCAATTCGATTCGAAGCCTTAGCAAAACATGCATTTCATCCACAGGAATATGCGATATGGGCAGAATTGGATTTTGATTCTCGCTATTGGTTTAAAGTCTGGACCATTAAGGAAGCAGTTTTGAAGGCACATGGGATGGGAATACGCATGAGCTTAAATGAGTTGAATACCAATGCCCATATCACACATATGGGTGGGATTTGTGAGCATCCAGTCTTAGGGGTATTTGCGTATCAGAATTTTGAAATCATGAATTGTATGCTGACAGTCGCATGGCGAAGTGAATACTCTTGCCGTGGTTTTGCAATTCCTCAAATTCAAATCACTCAACATTAAAAAAGCCCATCATTTGATGGGCTTTTTTGTACTGAAGGTTTATTGAGGAATTTCTTCTTCCTCTTCGAATTCAGGTTTTACTTGAACAATAAAGTCTTGGCGGTTCAGACCACGCCACAATGCAAATGCAGTACCGATATAAATCGAAGAATATGTTCCGACAAAAACACCGACAAACATTGCAATCGAGAACCATTTCAAACCATCGCCGCCCATGATCATCATAGCAACGACCACAAGCAATAGCGTCATCGAAGTGTGGATGGTACGACGTAAGGTTTCAGTCAATGCAATATTGATGATCTCAAGAGGTTCTGCCCCACGAATTTTACGGAAGTTCTCACGAATACGATCCGAGACAACAATATTATCGTTTAATGAGAAACCAATAATCGCTAGAAGAGCAGCTAAAACGGTTAGGTCAAATGGCCACTGCATCAATGCAAAAATACCAAGAGTCACGATAATATCGTGAAATAGCGATAGAACTGCACCCATTGCCAACTTGAATTCGAAGCGAATCGTCACATAAATCAGCATGATAATCAGAGCCAAAGCCACAGCACCTGCTGATTTAATGTAAAGTTCGTTTCCGACTTGACCACCAACAACATCTACCTTAGGTACAGTCACGGTATTATTGTCTAATTGAACTGCGGTGGTAATTGCTTTGGTTAGATCTTCCGCTTCAATATCTTCTTGTACGGGCATACGAACCATTAAATCTCGTTCAGAACCTAAGGTTTGAACAACAGCATCATTAAAACCCGCATCACTTAATGCTTGCGTCACTTCAGAGGGTTTTACAGGATTGGCATAATTCAGTTCAGCTGCAACACCGCCAGTAAAGTCTAATCCTAAATTCAGACCTTTAGTCGCGATAAAGAAGATACTTGCAATAGTCAGGATGATTGAAAGCCAAGCTGCTGGCTTTGCAATCTTCATGAAAGGAATTACGCGTTCGTTGTCTGGACGGCCGTATTGTTTTGATTCGAGTTGAGTATTTTCAGTCATGATAGATCTCCTAAATGCTCAACTTTTTCAAGTTACGTTTTTTACCGTAAATGATCTGTACAATTGCACGGGTTACTGTAATCGCAGTAAACATCGAGCAAACAATACCAATCATGAGTGTCACGGCAAATCCTTTGATCGGGCCAGTACCAATGGCAAAGAGGATAAATGCAACAAGGAATGTGGTTAAGTTCGAGTCAAAGATGGTGTTATAAGCTCGATCATAACCTGCAACAATCGCCTGTTTAGGCGATGCTCCCCATTTGATTTCCTCGCGTATTCGCTCGCAAATTAGAACGTTTGCATCCACCGCCATACCGATGGTAATAACGATACCTGCAATACCTGGCAGCGTTAATGAAGCACCGATCCAAGACATAACCGTCAAGATCATTGCTAAGTTGAATACTAGAGCGAAGTTCGCAATGACACCGAATAAACGGAAGAATACCACCATCCAAATTGCGACCAAGATGAATCCAATTTGAGTGGATAGTACACCCTTATCGATGTTTTCTTGACCTAAGCTTGGACCGATAACACGCTCTTCAACAAAGTACATTGGCGCAGCGAGCGCACCTGCACGAAGCATTAAAGCTAGCTCAGCTGCTTCTTGAGGTGAATCTAAACCAGTAATACGGAACTGTGAACCCAGTACTGCTTGAATATTTGCTGCATTAATGACGACAGATTCAGTATATGGTGTGCGTACTTCAGTTTGTGCACCTGTTTCAGGATCTTCAACGTAACTGATATGTTGTTTATTCTCAATGAACAGTACCGCCATACGCTTACCAACAGCGCTACGAGTCGCATCTGACATTAACTTACCACCTGCATTATCAAGGGTAATGTTAACTTCTGCTGTACCACTATCTTGTCCAAAGCCTGAAGAAGCATTTTGTACACGCTCACCCGTCAGAATACGATTACGGTTAAGTAAAAGTTCACGACCACTGTCTAAAGACTCATAGGCGAATACTTCTGTCCCTGGAGGTAAGGGTTGACCATTATATTTCCCTGAATAAGGATCAACATATTGATCATTTAGATCAGACACCAAACGGAATTCTAAGTTTGCTGTACGACCTAAGATACGTTTTGCTTCAGCTGTGTCTTGGACACCTGGTAATTCAACCACAATACGGTTGCTACCTTGGGTTTGAACCAATGCTTCTGCAACACCAAGTTCATTAATACGATTACGAAGTGTTGTTAAGTTTTGATCTAACGCATACGACTGAATTTCTTGCTTTGTGGTATCTGTATAGGTTAAACGAAGACTGGCACCATTTTCAGTTGCAAGTGCTTGTTGAGTATATTTATTACCGTTACGACGAAGTTGATCCATCGCTGCTGCACGATCTTCATTGTTAGCAAATTGAACAGTGATCGCATTGTTATTTAATGAAAGACTATTGAATTTGATCTTGTTCTCACGGAATTCGCGTCGCAAATCAGCAGCCGATGTTTCCATGCGCTGCGCAATCGCTTTGTCCATATCCACCTCAAGGAGGAAGTGGACACCACCACGCAAATCAAGACCAAGTTTCATTGGTCGTGCACCGATTTTCTGTAACCATTCAGGTGTTGTTGGTGCGAGGTTTAATGCAACAACATAGTTTTCACCCAGACCTTCACGTAGGATATCTTTTGCTTTTAATTGGGCTTCAGAACTGTCTAAACGTAGAAGGGCAGCATTTTGAGTAAAGCTGTTATTGTGGGATTGGATATTGTTGCTTTTTAATAGTTGCTCTGCTTTTTGAATCACTGTGTCATCAATGACAGAACCAGCTTTTGCACCAGAAATTTGGACAGCTGGTTCATCAGGATACAAACTTGGCAGGGCATATAATGTACTCACGACTAGTACAACTAGAATGAGTAAATATTTCCATGCTGGGTAACGCATTCGCTTTCTTCTTAAAATGAAAAAAGTCGTGCAGCTGCACGACTATTTTATAATTAAAGGTTATTTAGAGTGCCTTCAGGTAATACTGAAATGACACTTGCACGCTGAATTTTAACTTCGTTGCCACGGTTTAATTCAACCACAGCGAAATCACCTTCGAGTTTAGTAATACGGCCCATTAAACCGCCTGCAAAAACGATTTCGCTGCCAACGCCTAAGCTCTCAACCAAAGTGCGATGTTCTTTCGCACGTTTTGCTTGAGGACGCCAAATTAAGAAGTAGAAAATTGCAATGAATACTGCAATCATCAATAAGTTAGCAACTAAGCTTGGTTGTTGTGCAGCTTCACCAGCTGCGTGTGCAGTCGAAATAAAAAGGCTCATTTCATTTTCCTAAACTAAAAATATCAAAAAAGATGATAAAAAATCGGCTTGTTCAGCAATTTACATTGTCTTTTTGCTCAGCGCAAATACTGATGTATTAATCTTGCGGACAAGGTGGTACTTCAAGCCCACGGCGTGCATAAAAATCGTGAACAAAATCATCAAATGTTCCGTTATCTAATGCATCACGCATCATTTCTGCTAAACGCAAGTAATAACGGAGGTTATGGATTGTGCCAAGCATTGATGCAAGCATCTCACCACATTTTTCTAAATGGTATAGATACGAACGGGTAAAGTTGGTACAAGTGTAACAATCACAATGCGGATCAAGTGGGCTTTGATCATGGCGGTATTTCGCATTTCGTATACGCACTAAACCGTCCGTAACAAAATAATGTCCATTACGTGCGTTACGAGTTGGCATTACACAGTCAAACATGTCTACACCACGACGAACAGCTTCAACGATGTCTTCTGGTTTGCCAACACCCATTAAATAACGTGGTTTATCCGCAGGCATTTGCTCTGGAAGATAATCAAGGACTTTGATCATCTCTTCTTTTGGCTCGCCTACAGAAAGACCGCCAATCGCATAACCATCAAAACCGATTTCTTTTAATCCATTTAGTGATTCTTGGCGGAGGTCTTCATACATGCCGCCTTGAATAATACCAAACAGAGCATTGCGGTTTTTTAACACATCATGATGTTGAGTCTTACAACGCTTTGCCCAACGCAATGAAAGTTGTAGAGATTTCTGAGCTTCTTCGTGAGTCGCTGGATAGGGTGTACATTCATCAAAAATCATCACGATATCTGAATTCAATGTATGTTGAATATCCATCGAAATTTCAGGAGAAAGAAAGACTTTAGAGCCATCAATTGGAGAGCGGAATGTTACGCCGTCTTCTTTGATACTACGCATTGCGCCTAAGCTAAATACTTGGAAGCCACCAGAGTCAGTCAAAATTGGTTTATTCCATTTCATAAAACCATGTAGACCACCGTGCTCACGAATGACATCTAGGCCGGGGCGTAGATATAAATGAAAGGTATTCCCTAAAATGACCTGTGATTTAATTTCTTCAATATCACGTGGGAGCATGCCTTTAACAGTGCCGTAAGTTCCGACAGGCATAAACATCGGTGTTTCAACGACACCATGTTCCAAGGTTAAGCGTCCGCGTCGAGCGCGACCAGACTGACCTAATTTTTCAAACTTCATAAATTGTCCAAATCGAGGCGAAAAAACAGTTCGCTGATTGATAGCGATAAAGCGCTCTATTTTCCTAGATTCGCGCAGTTTATGCTAGAAAAATTACATTATTCTTAACGACTTGGATTTTTGTATATGAAAAATTACAAGAGATTCATGATCTTGCTAAACAATGAAGAAACCTGCTTATTCTTTGCTCAGATGTACAGTTTTTAGCGTATCTTAATATGAATAAATCGTAATAGATAAACAATGTGATTCTCTAAGATATTGCCACTTTTTAAGGTGGAATCCTTATTTGAAATTAGGGCGATAATCAAAATTTTGTTGCGCTTTATGATCTGTAAATGGGCGAATAGGTTTCTTTGCGAGGCTGATACTGTTGATTAAGTTATTTGGAAAAACTTGAATCAAGTTATTAAACTCTTCGACATTTCGATTGAATATTGAAATTGCAGCGCTGACATTTTCATTTTGCTCTTGAATGTCATGCATCATTTGGTTGTAAAGCTGATCAGCTTTGAGATCTGGATAATTCTCAACAACCACATTTAAACTTTTCATTAACGACTGACTTAGCGCTTCAATATGCTGAAGCTGAGCTACATCAGTTGATTGTGTATTGAGATTTAGGATTTGTTGGCGTAAGGCTGTGATATTTTCTAGTGTTGATTTTTCAAACTCAGTGTATTGAGATAAATTTTGCTCAAGATGCTCTAATGTTTTAATTTTCTGACGTTCAAAATTTGCGACATCTGACCAAGCACGCTGAGAAGCATTCAAATATCGAACGATATTATTTCGAACCCATATTCCCCAGACAATAATCAAAACAAAGATGGAAAGAAAAATGAATAAGCCCACACGCATTACCTAATATGATCGTTATTATGCAACTAAGTTTAGCATGCTCTGTTTGAGTTGTTGATAATTTGGCATGGTTAATGTTCTTAAGTAACCGCGCAAAGCGGATATATTTTTAATGTCTTTGATTTCAAGCTTGTGCGTGACTTCAAATAAATCGCGCTCTCCCAAATAGCACATGATTTGGTCATGAGGGTGGAAAATTAAGTCGCCGTGGTGCAGTCGATAAAATTCAATCAGTTTGAGTGTGGTTGATGGCGTCATGATCTTTGCGAGTTGTAAACGATCTGTACCGTAAATCTGAACTTTTTTACGTAGCTCTAAATCACTGCTCTCCCAGCGCTCTGTATATGGTGTGGTGAACCCTTTCTTTCTACTGGTCGTCGCTAATCCTAGTGGTGATATATCAAATACAAATACGCCCCAACGATGACGTTCAATTTTTTTTAATTTTTGTGGTGTTTTGTTTTGCTCAGGCAGATTGACTTCATCAATAAATCGGTAATGAAAAAGCATAACAGGGAAATCTTGGTTTTGAGCGTTTTTCCACGTGGTAGAGGCAAATTTTAAAATGTCATTGGCATGGTTGCCTTGGTTAAACAAAGGAAATTTTTGCCTTAGCTGACTTATGATCAAGGTGTTATGTCTATTTGTTCCAAGGTGTGATGGCGTTGAATAAGCTTCTATACCGAATTTAAAACCAATCATTCGCTCTTCAAGAAATGAAATCACTTCATGAATAGGTTTATTCGGTTCATAAATTATATATGCAATCAGGATAAGTATCGCCGCTGAGCTATATGCCATCCATTTTAATGTGTCAAAAATAGGAAAGAGCGAAAAAACAATGAATATGATGGCAAGCGTAACTAAAAATTTAGGTATGCCATTGTGAAAAAAGAGTTGGGTATTCGAACCCCATGGATGTAATCCTTGTAGGATGTCATCAGAATGTTGAGCAGAACGTCCAAGAGCCCAAAGCCGATCAATACTGGCCATAATTTGCTTGTTCTTTCGGGTACGAAGGTGAAGCAGTTGCTGAACAGAATCAATCGGCATAGATCAGATCCTAATCTTTTGCTTGGTCAATCAACATTGCGTCACCATAACTAAAGAAACGATAGCGTTCTTTTACAGCATGTTGATACGCATTCAAAATATAATCACGATTGGACAGGGCTGAGACAAGCATTAATAATGTTGATTCTGGAAGGTGGAAGTTAGTAATTAAGCGATCTACTACTTTAAATTCATAACCAGGATAAATAAAAATCTGAGTATCACCAGTCCAGCCCTTCAGTTGGCCATCATTGGCTTGAGCCGCACTTTCAGTTGCCCGTGTTGCAGTCGTTCCGACGGCAATCACTTTATTGCCTCGATCTTTAGTCGCCTTAATCAACGCCATAGCTTCATCGCTGACTTGGCACCATTCACTGTGCATGATGTGATTTTCGATATCAGTGGTGCGTACTGGTAAGAAGGTACCTGCACCCACATGTAAGGTGACAAATGTCTTGTTTACACCTTTATCTTCAAGTTTTTTTAATAGTTGTTCATCAAAATGTAGAGACGCCGTTGGAGCAGCAACGCTAGCAATTTTTGTAGGATCATTAAATACGGTTTGATAACGAACAGTATCAATATCTTCTGCTTCTCGGTTGAAGTAAGGTGGAATAGGCAATGCACCATACTGATCCAATACATCTAAGATTGGTTTGGAAAATTCCACCACATAGAGATTTTCATGGCGCCCTTGAACCGTAACTTTAACCTCGTCTGATCCGACAAAAAGCTCAGCACCTGGTTTTGGTGAGTTACTTGCTTTGATATGGCAATGAGCAATAAATTGATCAAGCATTCTTTCAACCAGAACCTCAATCGCACCACCCGAAGCACGCTTACCTTTCAAGCGAGCTTTCATTACCTTAGTATCATTGAGAACTAATAAATCACCTTCATTAAACAGGTCTAAAATATCGGTAAATTGGTGATCGTCATATTGACCATCGGCTTTAAGATGAAGTAAGCGAGAAGCGCTTCGCTCTTCAAGAGGGTAACGGGCAATAAGTTCGTCAGGGAGTTCAAAGTTAAAATCAGAAAGTTGCATAAGAATATAAAAATGGAATCAGCAAAAATTTTGGCATTAGTATATGCTTTTTTTGCCCAGTTCGAGTTGAGTTTGGTGGTTAAAAAAGCATAATGCATGCTATTGATTTAAAAATAGGCGCTTGAGTCAGGTTTTGCATTGACAAAGAAAAGAAAAACGATATCATACCGAACACAACCTTTCCCGAGGTGGTGAAATTGGTAGACGCGGCGGACTCAAAATCCGCTGTCAGAGATGACGTGTCGGTTCGAGTCCGACCCTCGGGACCAAATACTTAAAGGCCTTCAAGCATATTCAGACTTGAGGGCCTTTTTATTTGTTTTAAATAAATTAAGGAATTTTAAAATTTCAAATGAAGATTTGATGAATAATATAAGATAAGGATTGAGTAAATTTTATTTTAATAATAAATAGTTATGGTTTATTCAATCGATCTTCACTAGACGCTTACGTTTTATAAAGTATGACTCATGCTTTAGCTAGATATTCAGTCCTCAAAAATGCACTTTCTTAATATTTGAGAATGTATTAGTCTTGATGAAATAAGGTTTCATTTCTTTACTGTGAAATGAAAAAATAAAATGTAATCGATCATTATTCCCCTTTACTCCATGGCAGGATGTAGACATGAAAATAGAATTTATAGATGTCGATCAAGCTGATCAGCTCAGTGCCTGCAAAATGTCTCTTTTACTCGGTGTATCAACGCCAAAAAATCAACTTGAGAGTTTTTTAAGATTTGCGCGTGGCATTTTAAATGCGGAGTCAGCAATCTTAGCTTTTCATGATGAACCATATGTGTGGCATTCTTCTCCAAATGGATTTAAAGCTTTTAATGCCAATAAAAAAGCAAAATTATTACCATATTTCGCGGGTCAAACTTCGATCAGTCGTGATCATCCTAATTATTCATCTTTTTCAGCACATATTCATCAACTCGGAGTTGATCACGAGCGAATTATAGCCATTGATTTAAAAGTGAATGATGATTTTTCAATTGGTCAAGTGATTTTATTTGATAATCAGCACCAACCTTTTGATGATCAAAATTTAGAACTGGTTTATGATTTTTCAATGAGCTTAATTCGTATATTAGAGCTTCATTCGGATTATGCGGAACTCAAAGAATTATATGAACAACAATCGGCGCTTAATTTCAGTAAAACAAAATTCTTTCAAATCATTGCACACGATTTACGCGCACCATTTCATGGCTTATTAGGTTTTTCTGATGTATTGGCCAATGAACGTGAAAGTTTGGATGAGGACAGTGTACAGAATATCGCTGAGTATCTACATGATACCGCTCAATCGACTTATAACTTATTGGAAAGCCTATTAAATTGGGCAATGGCTGAAGGCGGGAGATTTGTCTATCATCCTATTCAGTTTGAGCTTAAACAGGTGACAAAAATCGTTTTTGATGTTTTAAACACGTTGGCTGTGAAAAAAAATATTCAATTAATTGAAAGTGTGCCGCAAGAGTTAAAAGTCTTTGCCGACATTAATATGATCACATCAGTGATTCAAAACTTGGTATCCAATGCTTTGAAGTTTACTCATGTGGATGGAACTGGAAAAGTTTATATCGAAGCATCAAAATGCGATCAAGGTGTCGAAATTGCCATTCGAGATACAGGTTTAGGTATGACACCACAGCAAATTGAGAAGCTTTTTCAACCGGATTTGAAGGTATCTATTCGTGGTACATCTGGTGAAAAAGGTGCTGGTTTAGGTTTGGTGTTATGTAAAAGATTTGTTGATTTGAATCATGGTGAAATTGGTGTCAGTTCTCAACAAGGTCAAGGTACGACTTTTAAAGTCATATTACCTGAAGCAGACACTCATGCAGCGTTACCTGCCACCCCAAATACGAGTAATCAAACATCTTTGGAAAAAGTGAACTAAATAGTCCACAAATTGCGTAAGGACTGATATAAAAGAGTTTTAGATTTATTCAGGCTTTTTTTCAAATGAATGCTGATCAGTTGCAAAAAACTCTTAGAGCCAGTCAATACGCGGAACAAGTTTATAATTTACATCAAACATTATTAGAACAAGATTATTCATCTGATCAATTTAATAAATTTTTAAGTACTGAACAAATCTATCACATTGTACAAAAAGAACTTGCTGACATTCAGGATGAAAAAGAATGGATGCAAAAAATTCGAATTTTGCGAGCACGGTTAATGTTTCGGTGGATTTGGCAGGATGCGAACCGCCTCATTTCAGTTATTACATTGACTCGTGAGCTTTCAGACTTTGCCGATGCCAGTATTGATGCAGCCAAAAGCTTCGCTTATCGTCCATTGCAAGCCAAACATGGAGAGCCGATCGGCTATAACGGTAAGCTTCAAGACCTTATCGTGATTGCAATGGGTAAATTGGGGGCTCAGGAACTTAATTTATCCAGTGATATTGATCTTATATTTGCCTTCGATGAGCAAGGTGAAACCAATGGTCGTAAATGTATTGATGTTCAGCAATTTTGCATCCTTTGGGGGCAAAAAATTATTTATTTGTTGGAACATATCACCGCAGATGGATTTGTATTCCGAGTGGATATGCGATTGCGACCATGGGGTGATGGTTCAGCACTAGCAATCAGTCATGCGGCACTTGAAAAGTATCTCAGTCAACATGGGCGTGAGTGGGAGCGTTATGCATGGATAAAGGCGCGTATTGTTACAGGAGGAAAGGAAGGGGATGAGCTTCTGGAAATGACTCGACCTTTTGTATTCCGCCGTTATGTGGACTACACTGCTTTTGCAGCGATGCGTGAAATGAAAGCGATGATTGAGCGTGAAGTTCAACGTAGAAATATTGAAGATGATATTAAACTTGGTGCAGGTGGTATTCGTGAAGTCGAGTTTATCGTTCAAGTTTTCCAGTTGATTTATGGTGGTTCAAAACTTGAGCTACAAGACCGTCAATGTTTAGTGAGTCTACATCATTTGGGGGTTGTTGGATTACTTGAACCTGAAGTGGTGGATGAGCTTGAAAATGCTTATTTATTCTTGCGTCGTGTGGAACATGCCATTCAAGCCTTAAATGACCAACAAACACAATCACTGCCTACTGAGGTTGACCAAAGAAATCGCATCGTAGAAACACTTGGATTTGAAAGTTGGGATGCGTTCTTAGATGTTCTCAATGAGAAGCGCGCTATAGTAACTTATCAGTTTGAGCATTTAATTAAAGAAAAAGAAGTAGATCCATTGGTTGAAAGCTTTAGCCAAATAGAGCAGCAATTGAATGAAGTTTTAGATGAGTCTGCTAAAAATTTGGTTCGTGAATTTTGGTATGGACATGCCATCAAAAAATTACCCGCTAAAGCAGTTAATCGTTTAAAAGAGTTTTGGCCTCATCTGATTCAAGCTGTTCTTGAATCGGATAATCCACAAGTCGCTTTGGTAAGGCTGATGCCACTGGTTGAATCTGTGATGCGGCGAACAGTCTATCTAGTGATGTTGATTGAAAGCAAAGGAGCATTACAGCGACTCGTTAAAATGGCGACTGTAAGCCCATGGATTTGTGAAGAGCTAACCCATTATCCAGTTTTACTCGATGAGTTTTTATCAATGGATTTTGAGCTACCTAAACGCCAAGATTTGGAGGATTCACTCAGACAGCAGCTGCTGCGTATTGAAATTGATCAAGTGGAAGATCAAATGCGCGTATTGCGCTTATTCAAAAAATCGAATGTTTTGACTGTAGCAGCAAGTGATGTATTGGCTGAAAGTCCACTGATGCGTGTGTCTGATGCGCTCACCGATATTGCTGAGGTTTCAGTTCAAGCAACTTTGAATTTAGCATATCAAATTACAGCAAAAAAACATGGTTACCCAGTAGATGCAGATGGTCAACGTTGTTCAAAAAATCATATGGCATTCAGTGTCATTGGGTATGGGAAATTAGGCGGTATTGAACTTGGGTATGGTTCAGACCTTGATTTAGTCTTTATCCACTATATGGATGAGCAGGCAGATACAGATGGCTTGAAACCAATTAGTGGTTTTGAATTTGCGATGCGTGTTGGGCAAAAGCTCATGTCGCTGATGACAACCCAAACTTTAGATGGTCGTGTGTATGAGATTGATACACGATTGCGTCCTTCAGGAGAAGCTGGGCTTCTCGTCACAAGCCTTAAGGCTTTTGAGCAATACCAACTTAAAAATGCATGGCTTTGGGAGCATCAAGCGATTGTTCGTGCGCGTAGTATAGCGGGTGAGCAAAGCTTAAGAGAAAAGTTTGAGGAATTACGCTGTCGTATTTTAACTTTGCCTCGAAATGAAGAAACGGTGAGAGCAGAAGTGCTAAAAATGCGTCAAAAAATGAAAGACCATTTAGGCTCATCAAATGAGCAAAAAAAAGATGGAATTTTTCATTTAAAACAGGATGCAGGTGGTATCGTTGATATCGAATTTATGGCACAGTATGCAGTATTAGCATGGAGTGGGACGAATCCTGATCTCGCCCATTACTCCGACAATGTACGAATCCTTGAGGATGCCGCAAAAACTGGCTGCTTATCCAGCGCCGATGCGACAGCATTGATTCAAGCTTATCTCCGTGAACGTGCCGAGAGTCATCGTTTAGCCCTTGCAAATCAATCCATGCAAGTGAGTGCTGCGAATTGGCTCGATACCCGTAAGGTCGTTTGCAAGCTATGGCAAAGATTAATAGATCCAACTGCATCAGTAGTTGGATAGAAATGACTGTGTATAAAAATTTGGAGTTTAGGTCATGAATTTGGCTGATCGTGATGGTTTTATTTGGCAAGATGGACAATTAGTTGATTGGCGTGAAGCAAAAACTCACGTCTTAACACACACTTTACACTACAGTATGGGTGTATTTGAGGGTGTCCGTGCCTACGAAACTCCGAATGGAACGGCAATTTTCCGTTTAAAAGAACACACTAAACGTCTTTTAAACTCTGCCAAAATTTATCAAATGAAAGTTCCGTTTGATCAGGCGGCATTAGAACAAGCTCAAATTGATGTGGTGCGTGAAAATAAATTAGCTTCTTGCTATTTACGTCCAATTATCTTTATTGGTTCGGAAAAGCTAGGTATTGCAGCGACGGATAATACAATTCATGCAGTGGTTGCTGCGTGGAGCTGGGGCGCTTACCTTGGTGAAGAAGCAATGGCGAAGGGTATTCGTGTAAAAACTTCTTCTTTTACACACCATCACCCTAACGTGACGATGTGTAAGGCGAAAGCATCAGGAAACTATACGCTGTCTATTTTGGCACACCAAGAAGTTGCGCACTCAGGTTATGACGAAGCAATGTTACTTGATCCACAAGGTTATGTGTGTCAAGGTTCAGGTGAAAACGTATTCTTAGTGCGTGATGGCGTGATTCATACCCCTGATATCGCTGGTGGTGCTCTTGATGGTATTACTCGTCAAACCATTATTACGATTGCGAAAGACCTTGGATATGACGTTGTAGAGCGCCGTATCACACGTGATGAATTCTATATCGCTGATGAGGCATTTTTTACAGGTACAGCGGCAGAAGTAACGCCAATCCGTGAATATGATGATCGTCAAATCGGTGAAGGTGTTCGTGGTCCAATCACAACACAAATCCAAAAAGCATACTTCGATGCCGTACAAGGTAAAGACCCTAAATATGCTCACTGGTTAACATATGTGAAGTAATTAATGCTTTGAAAAAAGGACTCAATTGAGTCCTTTTTTAATCATCTTTACCAAAAATATCTCTGGTATACACTTTATCTGCAACATCATTTAGTTTATCGCAATGACGATTACTAATAATTAAATCTGCTCTTTTTTTAAATTCTTCCAGTGTTTTGATGATTTTTGAGTTTTGAAATTTTTTCTCTGAAAGTGTGGGTTCGTAAATAATGATCTTGATTCCTTGTGCTTTGAGACGACGCATAACACCTTGTATTGCTGACGATCGAAAATTGTCTGAACCACTTTTCATGACCAAACGATATATCCCAACAACGCTAGGGCATCTCTCCAAAATAGACTGTGCAATAAAATCTTTGCGAGTAATATTCGCGTCTACAATGGCTTGAATTAAATTGCTTGGAACTTGGTCGTAGTTGGCGAGTAATTGTTTAGTATCTTTAGGAAGACAATATCCGCCGTATCCGAATGATGGATTGTTATAAAATTTACCAATTCGAGGATCTAAACAAACACCCTCGATCATTTGGCGAGTGTCCAATCGGTATATTTGAGCGTAAGTATCTAGTTCATTGAAGAATGCAACGCGCATAGCTAAATAGGTGTTTGCAAAAAGTTTGATTGCTTCTGCCTCGGTGGAGTCAGTGAACAAGACTGGACAATCTTTTTTATAAGCACCCTCTATGAGCATGTTTGCAAATTGATGTGCTCGTTCAGAATTTTCACCCATTATAATTCTTGAAGGATATAAGTTATCCAGCAATGCTTTTCCTTCTCTGAGAAACTCAGGTGAAAATATAATATTCTGTGTTTCAAATTTACTTTTTAGTTGTTGGGTGTAACCTACAGGAACTGTCGATTTGATAATGATCGTCGCTAATGGATTGATACTTAAAATCTCAGTGATCACAGATTCAACACTTGAAGTGTCAAAATAATTGGTTGTAGGGTCATAATCAGTTGGTGTCGCAATAAGAATATAGTCTGCCTGAAAATATGCATCCACAGCATTAGTTGTTGCTTTAAAGTTTAATGGTTTATTACTTAGAAAATCAGAGATTTCTGTGTCTTGTATAGGTGAGATTTTCTTGTTCAATAAATTTACTTTATTTTGATCAATGTCTAAGGCGGTGACTTCATGATGTTGCGCTAAAATCATCGCATTTGAGAGACCGACGTACCCAGTGCCGACAATAGTAATTTTCATTATTTTAGTTCAAGCCAGATTAAATTTAATTTGACAAAATAGGGTTTCTAAGACGTGACAATTTAATGAAGATTTGATTTCAATTTTGACGAGTTTGAATTCTTATCGTTCAAGAATATTTTAACTCTGTGGTATGATGCAGCTATTGATTAGGTGGAATAAAACGGCATGTCAATACATGAAAACAATGTCTTATTAGAAGAAGAGATTGCACAAGAACAGAACATTGTTTTGTGTATGAAGTGGGGAACCAAATATGGTTCTGAGTATGTGAATCGTCTTTATAATATGGTGAAACGACACACGACTGTTGATTTCCAGATGGTTTGTCTCACTGACCGTACAGAAGGAATTGATCCAAATGTTAAATGCTTTCCTATTCCACCGTTAGCATTGCCTGAAGGCGCGCCTGAGCGTGGTTGGAACAAACTTTCAACTTTTGAGCCTGACTTATATGGCTTAAAGGGTAACGCGCTATTTTTAGATTTGGATGTTGTTATCGTTGATAACATGGATGATTTTTTCACTTATCCAGGTGATTTTTTAATTATTCACGACTGGAAACGACCATGGCGAATCACAGGTAATAGCTCAGTATATCGTTTTAAATTGGGCGCTTTCCCTGGATTATTACCATATTTTCGTGAGAACTTTGATGAGATCCGAAAAAAATTCCGTAATGAACAAGCCTATTTGTCATGGTATGTAGATAAACATGCGAAGCAAACCTATTGGCCAGATAGCTGGTGTAAAAGTTATAAATATCACTGTTTACAAAAAATCCCAATGGCGTTTTTTAAGCCACCAGTAAAACCTGAAGGTGCTAAAATTATTATTTTCCATGGTGAGATTAATCCACCTGATGCTGTGAATGGTGGCGGTGGTAAATGGTACCGCTATGTGTTGCCAAGTCAATGGATTAAGGATGCTTGGCAATAATAGTTGCCTTTTAATGGTGGTTTATAATGCCTGTTAGAAAAAAAAGTAAATTCGAACAATGGTTCTCCTTTAGTCGGCATCAACGTCGTTTTGGTGCAGATGAGGTCTATGCGCAATTTGAAGGTATAGATATTAATGCGTTGAAAGAAAACTTGATTGAAGGTGATGAAACACGCTATACCCATGGATCAGCGAAAGATTTGAAGCAGCATATAGAGCAGCTCAAAGATGAGTTCGTAGGTCAACCTGCGTTGAATCATTATCATGCTAGTCTAATTGTATTGATGCGCCGAGATGTTGATACGACAGATAACTATCTAAAATTTAAATCTTTATGGCTTAAAGAGCGAGATTTTTTACTGAAATCCTTAAATATACGATGGTTAATTTCAGCGTGTGATACTTTCATTGATCATGATGAAGATTCTCTTCTGAAAGCAATTTTGATGAATGCTGTGGTTCTTATTAATACTTTAAAGCTTCAGGAAACGGAACGCTATTTATGTGATCATCAGATGGAAGAAAATCTAGAGTGTCTAAATCATTTACAGTCACAACGTTATGCTCTATTTGATGGTACATCTGCTTTTGCAGTGGGTACTGATGATACATTGAGAAATATGCGTTGGCGTTTAGACCAGATATGTACTGATCATCCATTAGGTCAATTGGTTATTGAAATTTTTGAGCGGATTAATCAAGACGTTAATGATACTGTCTATGTGCGTTTTAAAAAAAGACATACGCGTGAAAAAACACGTTGGTGGTAATCCATGCAGATCTTGATTATAAATCTTGAGCGTTCAAAAGAGCGTTTGGCTTTTCAGACTCAACAGTTTGATGATTTGGGTTTATCTTTTCAGCGTTTAGCTGCTGTATCAGTTGATGATATCAATGATTCACAATATCAATTATTAGGGTTTGGTTGGCAAAGACCTTTGCGTAAGGTGGAGGTAGCATGTTTTTTGAGTCATCAGAAAGCTTGGGAAACTGTTATTAAAACTAATGAACCAGCATTGATATTAGAGGATGATGCAGTCTTATCATGTCATATTCCTCAGTTACTTGAAGAAATACAAAATTA
This sequence comes from Acinetobacter sp. 24-47-47, assembly GCF_057737035.1. Lineage (NCBI taxonomy): Bacteria > Pseudomonadati > Pseudomonadota > Gammaproteobacteria > Moraxellales > Moraxellaceae > Acinetobacter > Acinetobacter sp. 24-47-47. Next base: position 525,041 of record NZ_CM173216.1, read on the forward strand.
TAATTTTAAAGATATAGATTTAATTAATTTTGAAGTACGTAGTCGTAAAAAAATTATTTCTAAAAAACCAGAATATCAATTAGTCGCTGGACAAACTGCGCTATATACTCTATATCAAGACCGAACAGGTGCAGCAGGATATTTACTCTATCCATCGGGCGCAAAGAAGTTATTACAACGTTTAGCAGAAACCTCACCTGCAATTGCTGATGGTTTTATTTTTAGCCATTATGGATTGAAGAGTTTACAAGCTGAGCCTGCCGCAATTATTCAAGAAGATCAAATGGTAGCTTATGGTCTTGTACCTGCTGAGCAGTTTGAATCAGTGATCGGACGTTCAGAACATCACAAGCCAATTTATTCTTCTGCTATGGAAAAAAGAGTATTTAGAAAGAGACGGATCATCGGTCAGTTGGCTATGGGATGTCGCTATATGCAAGTCATATTTAAAGCGCAAAAGCGATTTATTCGTCTTGATAAGGCACATTTTTAACAATATTGAATATCGAATTATGAAGAAAAAAAAGGTTGTACTTGCTATTTTTACTTTACAAGGTAACGGTGCTGAACGGTTCGCATTAACTTTAGCTAAAGGAATAAATAATGCAGGGCATGAAGCACATATTGTTTATTTCAAAGATATTATAGATTTACCTATTCCTGATGGAGTAGAGACACACTTCTTTAATTATCAAAAATTTCGTGGCATACCTAAATTTATGCGCCAAAGTATCGCTGCCAAAGCCTTTGATCGCTTTGTGCGTCAACAGATTGGTGAGCCAAATTTGGTACTGTCCAACTTATATCCAGTCGATTTTATTTTAAGTCGTAGTCAGTTGCCTAATGTACATTTGGTAATTCATAACACCACTAGTTTGGAGTATGGACAACGTCTGACTAAGGCCTTTAAAAAGCAGTTGGCCAAAGTGTATTTAGCCAAGCCTTGTGTAGCGGTTAGCAAAGGGGTGGAAGCTGATTTTAAAGATATTTTTGGTGCTGATAGCAGGGTTCAGACAATCTACAATCCAATTGATGTCGATGCTGTTCGACACGCTGCATCAGAATTTATTCCTGATCTACCTCAGCCTTATTTGGTCAATGTTGGTAAATTTAAGCAGCAAAAACGTCATGATGTGTTGATTCGTGCGTATGCACAAGCACAGCTGGATCTGCCTTTGGTCTTGGTGGGTACAGGCGAGCTGATGGCTGACAATCAGCGTTTATGTCAAGAACTAGGGGTATCGGATAAAGTTCACTTTATCGGCTTTCAAAATAATCCGTATCCGTTTATTCAACGTGCACAGGCGATGGTCGTATCCTCAGACTTTGAGGGATTTAGTATTGCAATTTTAGAAGCATTAGCTTTAAATACGCCGGTTTTAAGTACGGATTGTCCATCTGGTCCTAGTGAAATTTTAGATAAAAATTTTTTAGTTCCAGTTGGTAATATTGATAAGTTAGCTAGTAAGATGTCTGAAATTTCATCATGCGATAAAATCTATAATCCTAGTTTATCTCGAAAATTTAAAGTTCAAACGGCTGTTGATGAATATTTAAGCCTTGGTGATTGTAGTGTACAAAGTTGAAGAAAAAATCAAGTTATCTGTCATTATTCCTGTTTATGGTGTAGAAGACTATATTGAAGACTGTATATCATCACTTTATAGTCAATTAACTAAGGAGGTGGAATGTATTTTTATTAATGATGGTTCAAAAGATAGATCTATTGATATTTTAAAGAATTTTTTAAATAAACAATCCTTTAAAAAAAATATTAGGATTATTGATCAGGATAATCAAGGGCTAAGTATGGCACGTAATAATGGTGTTGATTTAGCTGAAGGAGATTATGTATCTTTTATTGATTCTGATGATTATGTCCTAAATGATTATATAGAAGAAATAATTAATGTGATTGATCATAACAAGAATGTTGATCTTATACATTTTAATGCGATCGAGGAAAACAAATTTTTAACTCAAAAACCACTTGTATTAGCTGATCAAATACAGTTAGTTAATAATGTAAATGAAGAGTACTTAAAGAGAATTTTTAAAAAAAACAAGTGGTATGCATGGTTGAGGGTTTATAAAAAAGACTTATTAAAAAACATTAGATTTCCTAAAGGTTATTATTTTGAAGATATGCTTGCTGTGCCGTTTTTATATAATGAAAATATAAAAATTTATGAATTAAATAAAACACTAATTTTTTATAGGTATAGACCATCTAGTATAAGTAATTGTAGTGTTAATGAAAAACACTTAGAGAGTTTATTTTATGGGGTGGATTTGTTTAGAGAAAATCGTGATAAGTGTCATTTTAAACAAGTGTATATTCATTTAATATTAGGATTATTTAATAATTATATAAAAATGAATTTTAAAAAGTATTGTCGTTTTATCAACTCAATTAAGTTTAAAGATTTGAATTATATTAAAAATAATTCAAATGAGTTGCATTGGAAAGTAAGGTGGATGTTGAAAACCCCTAAATTTTTTTACCTATACAAAAATTGGCTAGGTCTTAGAAAACATAAATAAATATAATAGGGTATTTACAGTGTTCTATTATTTATTATCCGCATTTCCTTTAATCACCATATAAATAAGTGCGGCGATTGAACCAAAAGCTGCAATAAAACTACTCGTACTAAAGAACACTATACGCTGATAAGTGGTGAGGTTAAATAATTGTTCATTCAAGATATAACGCATAAATGCCCATTGCACGATGCAAAATACAATAATAATGATTGTATGACGACGAACATCAGGACGCATAGCCATATGAATGAACTCTTAAATATTTTCTGAGATTATGCCATTTTTGAGCGTTTATCTCAATGAAATAAAAACCCTGCAGTTGCAGGGTTTTTATTTAGATCAACAAACGTTATTCTTGTGATTCAGCTTTTGGTTTTTCACGTAAGCGAATACCAAGATCACGAAGTTGAGTTGATTCAACTGGTGCAGGAGCTTGTGTTAAAGGACATTCCGCAGTTTTCGTTTTCGGGAATGCAATCACATCACGAATAGAAGAACCGCCAGTCATTAACATCACAAGACGGTCTAAACCGAATGCTAAACCACCGTGTGGAGGTGCACCATAACGTAAAGCGTTCAATAAGAAGCTGAATTTCTCTTCTGCCTCTTCTTCACCAATACCTAATGCTTCAAAAATTGCTTTTTGCATTTCTAGGTTATGAATACGAAGCGAACCACCACCGATTTCAGTACCGTTAAGTACCATATCGTAAGCAACAGATAATGCTGCACCTGGGTTATTCTTCACTTCTTCAACGCTAGATTTTGGTAATGTGAATGGGTGGTGAACAGAGGTCCATTTACCATCATCAGTTTCTTCAAACATTGGGAAATCAACAACCCAAAGTGGTGCCCACTCGCAAGTTGCCATCTTCATGTCATGACCGACTTTGATACGTAAGGCACCCATTGCATCGTTTACAACTTTCGCTTTATCTGCACCGAAGAATACGATATCGCCATTTTCAGCACCCACACGTTTTAATAGATCAAGAACGATTGGCTCGATGAATTTCACGATAGGAGATTGTAAGCCTTCGATACCTTTTTCAAGTTCGTTAACTTTGATATACGCCAAACCTTTTGCACCGTAGATGCCAACAAATTTAGTGTACTCGTCGATTTGGCTACGTGGAAGAGAGCCTGCACCTGGAACACGTAATGCAACAATACGACCTTTAGGATCTTTAGCAGGGCCAGCGAATACTTTGAACTCTACGTCTTGCATTAAATCTGCAACGTCAACGAGTTTAAGTGGAATACGTAAGTCAGGCTTGTCAGACGCATAGTCGCGCATTGCATCTGCATAGGTCATACGTGGGAACTTATCAAATTGAACATTAAGAAGTTCTTTAAACATCTTAACTGTTAAACGTTCCATTAAATCCATGATGTCATCGTCACTCATGAACGATGTTTCAACGTCGATTTGTGTAAATTCAGGCTGACGGTCAGCACGTAAGTCTTCGTCACGGAAACATTTAGCAATTTGGTAATAACGATCAATACCACCCACCATTAACAATTGTTTAAACAACTGTGGTGATTGCGGAAGAGCGTAGAAACTACCATTTGATACACGGCTTGGAACTAAATAGTCACGCGCACCCTCAGGAGTCGCACGTGTCAAAATAGGTGTTTCAACGTCTAAGAATCCATTTTCTTCGAAATAGTTACGAATAAGGTTTGTTAATTTAGAACGGAAACGTAAACGCTCTAACATTTCTGGACGACGAATGTCCAAGAAACGATATTTCAAACGAATTTCTTCTGAAATATTAGTATTATCATCATTTAATGGAAATGGTGGAGTTTCAGACGCTGCTAGAACTTCAATTTCTTTACCTAATACTTCGATTTGACCACTCACCATGTTGGCATTTTCAGTACCAGCATAACGACGGCGAACACGACCAGTAATTTTTAATACAAATTCAGAACGAGCTTTATCAGCTGTTTCGAAAGCTTCTGGTGTATCAGGATCAATAACCACTTGAACTAGACCATCACGGTCACGCATATCAAGGAAAATTACACCACCATGGTCACGGCGACGGTGTACCCATCCGCAAAGTGTAACGGTTTGATCAATTTGAGCTTCGGTTAATGAACCGCAGTAATGAGTTCGCATCATAGCGTTAAAAATCCAACTATATGGGTTAATGAAAGCGTATACGTAAACAGCGTAACGCCTTTATACAAAGGGTGAATTATGCCTCTTTGAGACTACAGTCACAAGGAGAAGATTATGAAAGCACTATTATTTAATGCAAATTTAAAATTAAGACGATCCTTCGAATAATTCCAATTGATCTAAGATTTGAAAAACAAGCGTACAAATCGCAAACGTCAATAGAAAGCCTCTAAAGAAATAATTAATTGAGAAGCCAATGTAACCATATAGGTCATTTAAAATGGCTGTATTGTAATTAGAGTAGAAATGAATAAATCCAAATAATCCACCTAATATTGAAATTAGCACGGATACCACAGCAAAAATAGTGATAGAACGGGTTACTCTGAATGATTGACGGTAAGTACAAAAATACTGTTTTGCAAACCATAAAATAAAGGGCAAAACAATAATAGAGGTACCGACCTGTAAAATTCGATGGAGGGGGTAGTGTTGTCCGAAAAGATTGATTTGTTTAGCTAATAGGTCATGAAAAGCAAAGGTTCTGTAATCAACATGAGTTAAACCATCCCAAAGGATATGACTGCTGATACCCAAGATTAATGAAATATTGATCAGCACCAAGAATTGAAAGACAGATCTAAAGTTCGAGAGTTTTAAGGGATTGTAAATACCAACCCATCTAAAAAAAGTAGGTCGTAATAGTGCATACCATAATAGACAGAATGCCATTCCCACCAATAAATTGGGATATAGCAATGCGCTCCATTGATGTGAGATTTGGATATGTTCGTCTGTAAAAAGACGAAATAAGTCAGGGACCATGCCACCAATTGCTAGAGCAGAAATAGGAAGTGTTCCTTTCGATGCTTTATGCAAAATTGGTGCGAGTACAGCATGTGAAATTGTAAAGGGCATTGCTGAAATATATCAAAAAAATGCTATCCGAATTTTATAGATTAACATTGATATGTAACCCATTGGTTTAATTATATGAAGGTAATTAATTTGGAGTAAATGAATGAAATATGATTGAAGTTTGGTTGAAATGTTATATTATAACAACAATTGTAAATTCTCGAATTTTGAGCTTGTCGTATGAACTTTCATAAAAATATCATTACTGCCTCCGTCTTGGCAGTGATAGCATCCGCAGCACATGCTGATCAAAAACAAAAAAATGTTCAATTAGATACAATTTCTTCTACCGCACATCCATTGGTTCAAACAGCTGCTGACTTCGCTGTAGCGGATCATGTAATTGATCAAAAAAAATTATCTGAAAGACCAACAACCATAGGTGATGCGTTAGCCGATGAGTTGGGTGTTTATTCTAATCAGTATGGAACAGGTGCAAGTCGTCCTGTGATTCGTGGCCAAGATGGACCGCGTGTAAAAGTTTTACAGCATGCTTCTGAAACTGCAGATGTATCAACACTTTCTCCTGACCATGCCGTAACGGTTGATCCTATTTTGGCGAAGCAAGTGGAAGTTATCCGAGGACCTTCAACATTACTGTACGCAGCTGGAACTGTGGGTGGTTTAGTCAACGTGACTGATCAAAAAATACCGACACAAATGCCAGCTAATGGTCTAGAGGGGCAAGTGGGCGTCCGCTACAACTCTGGGAGTGATGAAAAACTTGCGAGTGCAGGTGTAACAGCAGCTATAGGTGAAAATTTTGCACTTCGTGTTGAAGGCACGAAGCATAAAGCCAGTGATTATATCCCTTTCAAAGGTTACTTCACTGAACATCATCATGAGGGTGAGACAGAGCCTCATCGTGAAAGTGCTAAACGTGTAGAAAATACCTTCTCAGAAGGTCAAACAGTTAATGTCGGCGGCTCATGGATCCATGATCGAGGTTTTGTGGGGCTGTCATATAGTAATCGACAAGATAAATATGGATTACCTGGTCATAGTCATGAATATCATGGATGTGAATTGCATGGAGATCATTTCCATTGTCCACCACCTAATTCAGCGCACGACCATGAACACGAAAATGCTGCAGGTCCATGGGTTGACTTAAAATCTGAACGCTATGATTTGCGAACTGAATTAAATGATCCATTAAAAGGATTTGAAAAGCTGCGAGCTCATTTAAGTTTTACAGATTACGAGCATGATGAACTAGAAGAAAATGAAGTTATTAGTAACTTTAAAAGTAAGGGTTATGATGGTCGTTTAGAGTTGGTTCATATACCGTTGTTAGGTTGGGAGGGTGTTGTAGGTGTACAAGCATCTCAGCAAAAAATAAAACTTAATGCGCCTGAGGGACATGACCATGATGAAGTTGATCATGGTGACCATGATCATAGTGATCACGATCATGAACATCATGGTCATAGTCATGATGTTCTGATGGCGGATACAAAAACCAATAAGTACAGTTTATTTGCACTAGAACATAAACAGCTTGGTCCTGTGCATGTCGAATTGGGCGCTCGTGTAGACCATCAAAAAATTGATGTCGATTCCAATCAAAAGAACTACTCAGGGACTGCTGTTTCAGGATCAGCTGCAGCTAATTGGGAGTTCGCGCCAAATTATAAGTTGTCTCTAGTGGGGTCTCATCAACAACGTTTACCGCTAGCTCAAGAGTTATATGCAGATGGTCTTCATTTTGCAACAAACACATATGAGCTAGGTAATCCAGATATTGATAAGGAAACATCAAATAATCTAGAGTTGGGTCTCCATTATGAAGGTGATCAGCTCGATTATCATGTTCATGTTTATCACAATTGGTTTGAAGACTATATTTATGGTGCAACTGTAGCTCAACAAGGCAATTTACGTGGACTTAAATATACGCAGGATAAGGCACGTTTTTATGGAACTGAGGCTCAGCTAGGCTATCAAATTAATGATACTTACAAGGTGAGTGTGTTTGGTGATTATGTAAGAGGCAAGATAGAGGGGGAAAATGCTCCACGTGTTCCTGCTGGACGACTTGGTACAAAGGTGGAAACCAATTTTGCTGATGGTTGGTCTGGTTTAGCTGAGTATTATCATGTATTCACGCAAGATAAATTTGCTGACTTTGAAAAAGAAACCCAAGGTTATAACATGGTCAATGTTGGTGTGTCTTATGCTGGGCAGTTAAACAATCGCAACGATTATCGGGTTTATTTAAAAGCAAATAACTTGTTGGATGATCAGGTTTATTCGCACAATTCATTTTTATCGAATATTCCACAAATTGGACGTAATTTTACCGTCGGCGTTGAATACGGGTTCTAATTTAATTCAACGTGTTAAAAACAGTTTAATGCTTGAAAAAACGTAAATTAAAACCTAGTCTGAAAGTATCGGACTAGGTTTTTTGTTATGCGTCTATTTAAACGAATTCACCAAAAATTAAATTGGTCAAACCGACGTTATGTTGGTCTGATTCTCGGTATGCTGACCATCGGCTATTTAGCCTCAGCGCTATATCATATTTATAAACCATTACCAGAAGGGCTTAATTATTCCGGTAAATTACGGCATGCAAATGTGAAATTCCTAGCAGACCAAACTTATATAGATACGGCGGGTCAGCGACAGCAGCATCAGATTTTTGATGAAATTCTCAATCTTATTGAGCAAGCGCAAACCACAATTGTGTTAGATATGTTTCTGTTCAATCCTGAAACTGGTCAGTCTCAAAATCAACATCGCGCCTTAACACAAGAACTGACCCAAGCACTCATTCAAAAAAAGCGTCTAACACCGAATATTGAAATTAAATTAATCACTGATCCTATAAATTCAGTTTATGGTGGAATAATCCCAGAGCACTATCGACAACTCAGACAAGCAGGAATTGATGTCATAGAAACAGATTTATCACCATTACGCGCATCGAATCCACTGTGGTCGGGCATTTGGTATTTTTGTTGTCAGAGTTTAGGTAATAATGCTGAGAAAGGTTGGTTAAATAATCCTTTCGGGGAAGAAAAAATTACCATTCGAAGTTATTTAAATCTTTTTAATTTTAAAGCGAACCATCGTAAAACCATCGTAGTGGATACATCCGAGGGATGGAAAACACTAGTGACTTCGATGAACCCACATGATGGAAGCTCACGCCATTCCAATGTAGCACTTGTGGTCGAAGGGCATACAGCTGTCGATATTTTAAAAACTGAACAATCAGTGGCTTTATTTTCTAAAGCAAATATTCCAATGGTTATTGTGGGAGATGTGCCAGAAGATAAACTGTTGCCGCAAGTGCAAGTACTGACAGAAAAAGCAATATATGATGAACTGCTGAAACTGATTGAATCTGCTCAAGGTGCTGATGCAAAAATAGATTTGGCAATGTTCTATTTATCAGAGCGAGAAATTATTGAAGCCTTAATTAAAGCTCACCAACGCGGTGTTGAAGTTCGTGTATTACTAGACCCGAACAAAGATGCATTTGGACGTACTAAAAATGGTATTCCAAATCGTCCTGTCGCGACAGAGCTCTATAAAGCTGGAATAGACGTACGCTGGTGTAATACACAAGGTGAGCAGTGCCATTCAAAAATGATTATTAAGCGTAGTTCAAATCAGGTTGAACTGATTTTGGGGTCGGCTAATTTTACTGCTCGTAATTTGAAAAATTATAATTTAGAAACTGATTTACGTGTTATTGGCTCTTCAAATCAGCAAGTTTTTAAAGATGCAGTACAGTATTTTGATACTGCTTGGATGAATTTAGAGGGTAAGCAAATGAGTGTTGATTACTCAGAATATGCAGAAGATTCAATAATGAAATATGCCATTTATCGATTCATGGAATGGAGTGGTCTCTCAACCTTCTAAAAAAATCCCTCGAAAGAGGGATTTTTTCATTTATGGATTCGGTGGAACTAATTTATCGAGTTCCTTATCATCAATCTGATCGAGCTCTTTAATATCGGTTTTAATTTTCCACTTAGACTCATCCTCAACAGGTTGAGGTAAACGTGCTTCTAACCAATCACAAACCACATCTGGCGTAAAATCAGGATGATTACACTGAATCACCCAAGATAAGAATTGTTTCGCCTCACCATTCATATAGGGTGGAGGAGACACTGGTAAAAACTGAGTGGGTAGGCGTTCATTTTTAGAAATGTAATTTAATACATGACCAAGTTCTTGAACCGTTTGCCAAGCTAAGGCATGGTCGATATTGATTTGAAATTTAAACCACCATGCATGTTCACCATCAGTGCCATAAGAATCGATATAGTTTTCTTGGACACTCGGAACTTTACAAAAAAATTGGTGCAGGCGATCAAAACTCATTTCAGGCACGGTGGATAATCTCGCAAAGTTAAAAATGGTTAGTCTAGCAGATTTACAAACAGACTCATGCAGATAAATAAAAGGTCTAAAGTATTAAATTTAAAATTTTAAATAATGTTCAAGATTTCTACATGATTGATCTATATTTAAGCTTTAGAATGAATTTTGAAAATAAAAGTAATCTTAAATTTGGAATGAGGTAATAGAGATGAACAATACATTATTGGTTAAGACTCTATTGGGTTCAGTGATTCTTTTAATAACGAGTCATACTTTTGCAGATAGTTGGGGTAATTACCAAGGTTCTAAGGTTCGACCTGTAAAACCAACACAGACTCCAATATATACTGGTAATGCAGATCGTCTAAGTAAGCCAGTCCCATTGCAACAACCACGTTTTGCTCAGAATAGACCTCAATTACAGCGACCATATCCTCCTTATCCAGCGTATCCGCAGCAGAATGGGATTACAGTGATCTATCAACAGTCTTTACCGACCACGACGACATATTCTAGCAAGCAGTCAAGTTTCGTAAATGGGCAGGGTGGTACTATTGAAATGAGTCAGTATATGCTGATTTCAGATTGGCGTCGTTATGGTCTTCCTGCACCACAAGTTGGAATGCATTGGATATACCAAAATGGTCGATATATCCAGATGCCAAATGATCGTTAGATGCTTGTTCAAACTTGCCTAAACCATCTCTATCTAAGCCAACTCATCATCTTCAGGGCGTGGTGTTTTTCCAAATGGTAAAGGTTTATCTTGGTGTTTATCTCGGATCACTGATGGAAAATTCCAAGAAGCAAAACGCACGACCAATATAGCGAATGCTAGGATTAAAATTGATCCTGTAATAATGACTAAATCAATATCAGCTTTATGGTCATGTTGAATATCTGAAATTAACAGACGTGTCAGGGCAGTGATGGCGATATAGATCAGAAATCTGACGGGCATATGATTGGTCTTAAAATAAATACCTACCATCGCGCCTAGCTCTAAATAGATAAATAACAACAGAATGTCATCAATCGTTGCATATTGTTTTACCGTAAGAATATCAATCACGGTATGTCCTGCAGACCAAATTACCATGCAGCCAATAATAAAGAGCGCAATATAGTGGAAGCTCTCAACTGCTAGATTTCCAAAACGATCTAATAAGGATTCGAATTTTGCTACGCTAATATCTTTTTTACTCATGACATCTCCTCCTTTGAAAAAACCTGATGGTTTCATTGGAGTGATGCAAAATTCATGCTCATCTTATGCCTAAGCAGGGAAGACTATTATGAGGTGATTTGAAAATAAGCAAATTTCAGATAAAAAAAGCCTGAAGAATCAGGCTTTTTTAAGATAAAACTTATGATTGATTTGTGAAGTAATCTTCGCTAAATCCCATCACGATTTCAGAGCTAGCTTTGATGCGAGCTAAACGTGTATTTAATTCAGGTAAAACGCGTTGGATGTAGTAGTTCACCAAAGATAATTTGTTCTCATAGAACTCACCTGATTTTTCACTCGCAGCTTTAGCAATTTTAGCAAACATATAGGTAAAGCTGAGTAAGCCTACCGCATGTAAATAATCCACCGCAGCAGCATTCGCATAATCAGGATTTTCAGCAGCACGTTCAAGAACAACTTGTGTAATCGATTCAAGTTCAGTTGCAGCATCAAGAGTGGCATCTTTGATGTAATTTAAGTCCGCATCTAATGCATTTGCAAAGTCACGAATTTCTTCGATATATTCTGCGATGAATTGACCATTACATTTAATCGTTTTACGACCAATCAAATCTTGTGATTGAACGCCGTTCGTGCCTTCATAAATTTGTGAGATACGAAGATCACGGATACATTGTTCCATACCCCATTCACGAATATAGCCGTGACCACCAAAGACCATTTGGGCATCTAGTGTCGCATTGAAAGCAGTGTCTGTTAAATATGCTTTTGCGATTGGTGTGAGCAAAGCAACACGATTATTTGCTTTTGCAACTGCTTCTGGATCCGTCGAGAACTTTGTAATATCCAGTTGTTGACCTACATATACTGCAAATGCACGTGATGCTTCATTGTTCGCACGCGCATTTAAGAGCATACGACGTACATCACCGTGTACAAGAATACTATCAGCAGGTTTATTCGGAGATTTCACACCTGTTGCACTACGACCTTGTAAACGATCAGTGGCGTATTGAGCAGCATTTTGATAAGCAAATTCTGAAGCGCCTAAACCTTGGATACCCATGGACAAACGTTCATAGTTCATCATCACGAACATTGCAGCAAGACCTTCGTTTTCTTTACCGACTAAATAGCCTTTTGCACCGTCAAAGTTCATCACACATGTTGCAGAGGCTTTGATCCCCATTTTGTGTTCAATAGAACCAGGGCCTACAGGGTTACGATCACCCAAGGTACCATCTTCATTCACTAAGAATTTAGGTACAATGAACAGAGAAATACCGCGTGAACCAGCAGGAGCATCAGGCGTTTTTGCTAATACAAGGTGAATAATATTTTCAGCTAAATCATGGTCACCACCGGTAATAAAAATTTTAGTACCTGTGATGTTGTAAGTACCATCTTCATTACGTTCAGCCTTAGTTTTAATAATGCCTAAATCAGTACCTGCGTGAGGCTCTGTGAGACACATCGTACCTGACCATTCACCTGAATAGATTTTAGGAAGATAGGTTTCTTTTTGTTCTTGAGAAGCATAGCTATTTAATGCCATACCCGCACCCACAGAAAGAAGTGGGTAAAGCATAAATGATGGGTTGGTTGCAAAAAGCATTTCATCTGCAAGCACAGTCAGCATTTTTGGCATGCCTTGACCGCCCCATTCTTCGTCAGCACCTAAGCCAATCCAACCACCTTCTGCATATTGTTGGAACGCTTCTTTAAAGCCCGCTGGTGTGGTAACAGATCCATTATTATAAGTTGCGCCTTCTTCATCACCTGTGCGATTTAGGGGAAGGGTTACGTTTTGAGCGAATTTAGCCATCTCTTCTAAAATAGCTTCAGCTGTCGCAGCATCAATATGAGCTAAATTCTCATTTGATTGCCAAAATTGTTCAGCTTGAAATACATCATTCAAAATGAACTTCATATCTGTAAGAGGCGCATTATAGATTGGCATTTTCGTTCACCTTTTTTTTGTTTAAATATCTTTAGTTCTTAGCAGTCTATCGAAGCATATTAGGACTTGTTAGACGACTAAAGGTTAATATCTCGAATTTATTTATAAAGAAAAAGGACGGCCAAATCTATGACTGTCCTTTTTCTTTTACACATATTTAATATGGATCATTAGAATGCAAAATGTTCAGCATCCAAAGTCATTAATGGTTCTAATCCACCTGCAATTACGTCAACATGTGAGCGAACGCGTGGAAGGATCTTCTTGAAGTAGAAGCGAGCTGTTGTGATTTTCGCATTGTAGAAGTCAACTTCAGTTGAACCTGCTGCAAGTTGTTGTTGAGCAACTTGAGCCATGCGAGCCCATAAGAATGCTAGCGTTACATAACCAGAGAAGTATAGGTAATCTACTGCAGCAGCACCGACTTCATCAGGGTTTTGCATCGCGCGCATACCGATCTGCATGGTTAAATCGCCCCATTCTTTGTTGAGTGCAGCCAAAGGTTCAACAAACTCTTTCAAGTCTGCATTATCTTTGTTTGCTTCAGCGAATTTGTGAATGATTTTGGTGAAATCTTTCAACATCGCACCTTGAGTTTGCAGTACTTTACGACCTAACAAATCAAGTGCCTGAATTTCAGTGGTACCTTCATATAAGCAAGCAATACGTGTATCACGAACAATTTGCTCCATACCATGCTCTGAAATGAAGCCGTGACCACCAAATACTTGTACGCCTTTGTTTGCAGCTTCATAACCAACTTCAGTTAAGAATGCTTTAGCAATTGGCGTTAATAATGACAGAATATTATCTGCAAATTTACGTTCTTCTTCAGTCGCGCCTTTCTCAACGATATCAGCATAGTGAGCAAGGTAGTACACTAGAGCTCGACCACCTTCAGCAAATGCTTTTTGCGTTAAGATTAAGTTGCGAACTGCTGGATGCACAATAATTGGATCTGCTTCTTTTTCAGGTGCTTTAGGACCAGAAAGTGAACGCATTGCTAAACGATCTTTCGCATATGCCAAAGCACCTTGGAAAGATGATTCAGCAGCAGACAAACCTTGTACAGCTGTACCAATACGTGCAGTGTTCATGAAGGTGAACATTGCATTCAGACCGCGGTTTTCAGGGCCAATCAAGTAACCTGTTGCACGATCAAAATTGATCACACATGTTGCGTTACCATGGATACCCATTTTATGTTCAATCGAACCACAACGAACAGCGTTGCGCTCGCCAACTTCACCATCAGCAGTTAAGTTAAACTTAGGTACGATGAATAATGAGATCCCTTTTGTTCCCTTAGGAGCACCTGGTAAACGCGCAAGAACGATGTGAACAATGTTGTCCGCCATGTCATGCTCACCAGCGGAAATAAAGATTTTCTCACCTGAAATTGCAAAACTACCATCTGCATTAGGTTCAGCTTTTGTGCGGATAATACCAAGGTCAGAACCCGCATGAGATTCTGTTAAACACATGGTACCTGTCCACTCACCTGAAATCAGTTTTGGTAAGTAAGTATTTTTTTGCTCTTCCGTACCATGGTGCTCAATTGTACGAACTGCACCATGAGATAGACCTGGGTACATACCCCATGCCCAGTTCGAAGAGCCGATCATTTCAGAAATGATAATGCCTAAAGAGTTTGGTAAACCTTGACCACCATATTGTTCTTCAGCAGCTAAAGATGGGAATCCTAATTCTACATATTTTTTATATGCTTCTTTGAAGCCTGTTGGAGTAGTAACTACACCATCATTCCAAGTACAACCTTCGCGGTCACCTACTTGGTTGAGTGGAGATAATTCGTTTTCACAGAAATCTGCAGCAGCTTCTAAATATTGATCAACCAACTCACGGCTTACGTTTTCTTGGAATGCAGGGAGTTTTGAAAAGTGTTCTTCAGCATTTAATAATTCATGCAAAACGAATTGCATATCACGTAAGGGCGCTTTGTATTGTGGCATATCGGGTTCCTCAATACTGGTTAAACCAGATTTATAATCCTAATAAAAAATGTCGTGTCATCTACGACACCTATTTTGTTCTATTACATCGTGCAATAAGTTATTGCTTGGTACAAGTTTTATAGCCATATTCTGTGTGACTGTAAAGTCAAAGAAAAAATATTAATTTTGGCTAAGTGTTTAGAGTATAAAGTTTTTTCGTGAATTATATGTGAACAGAATAGTCAAAAACGTAATAAGTTATGACATAAAAAAAGGCGCAACATGCGCCTTTTTAATATTCAATCACTTAGTAGTGAGTTGAATTGAATTATGCGGATTTTTTTAAGTCTGGTTTAACGAGTGGTTGATTTGGTTTGAAATAAACTTTACATACACCGTTGATAGTCTGTTCACCCACTTTGATTTGAACTTTTTTACCGTCAGTTTGTCCATTGCATGCTTGAAGTTTTGCATTTTGACTAACTTGCTGTTGCATCAAACGTTGATCAAATTTTTGAACAAGCTCAGCACGTTTGGCATCTGTGAGCGGTTCACCTTTTTGTGAACGGTTAGCTTGGGCCGAAGTTGGCTTTCCAGCTTTAAATTGGGCACGTGCTTGCTCATGCATTTTTTTCATATCAGCACGATCCGCTATGAAACGGATATGACAAGTACCATCAATATTTTGTTTATCAGTTTTGAGTTGAACAGTTTGACCTACAACTTTGCCGTCGCATGCTTGACGAATTTGCTGCATCATCGCTTTACGGTCAGCACGCGCTTGTTTGAATTGCTCGCGTTGTTCAGGTGTTAAACGTTCTTTATGATGATGTTTTTTATCAAAGTGACCCTTTTTAACTTCTTGAGGTGCTTGAGTTGTTGTTTGACATGCAGTAAGTGCGCCCATACTGATTAAACCAGTGGTCACCAATACAATTTTGTTCATCGCTTTCATTATGTTTATCCCCAAAGTTGTTTGGATTCGGTATAGGTAAAGATTAAATAATAAAGATGAAGAAACAATGGAGAGTTTTTTGAATCAGTGTTAGATACAATACTGAAAAACGAAGAAATAATGTGAGTTAAATTTGAATATACGTCGCGTACCAATCGCACTACGCTTATTTTTTACAGTACTGTTAACGACATTGCTCATTACGACGGTTAGCTTAAGTGTGCTGCATTGGACGATGCAAAAAAACTTCACCAAATATGTAGCTGATGTAGAAATGCAAAAGCTTGATCATCTGATCGATAATTTAGCGGGCGTATTCTCTGTTTATCAGGATTGGGGAAATGCCGTTCAAGCTCAGATTTTACAAATTGAAGGTGAAGCTGCACCCGATGATTATGATCGACTATCACGTTGGTGGTTACGTCGCCAATATGATATTGCATTGCAACAGCGTTATTTCAAAGAGCATACATTAATTAGCGAAATTGAGTCACAAAGAACGCAAACTATTAGCCCTGAAGAGCTGAAAGTCTTAGAAGAAAATTTACCTTCTGCATTTCAGCCATTTGAAGGATTGCGTTTCCCATTAAGTTCAAATCAGAATCAGACAAGAACGACGAACAGTTCTGATAAATCACATGAAAATAAGCTTTCTAGTTTGAGAACTTCTGAATACCAGCAGGGCAAGAAACTATTTATATCTATGTCTGATCACTTGGGTTTAAGTTCTAGACTTTCCTTATATGATGCAAAACAACAGTTTATCTTGGGGGAACCATCAGAGAATATGGTGTCGTATCGACCGATCACAGTTGATGGCAATATTGTGGGGTATCTCGGGCTAAGACCTGTTTTAGATCAAGATGATGCTTTAAGTATTAATTTCTTTAGCAATCAAAAGCGTTATTTATTTTTAATATATATTCTGACATTTATTTCGAGTTTGGTTGCTGCCTTATTATTAGCAACTTATTTTAGAAAGCCAATTCAACGCTTATTAAATGCAACACGAGAATTAACCAAAGGAAATTTTCAGCATCAGGTGAAAGTAAATCGTAACGATGAGCTTGGCGATCTTTCGACTGAAATTAATCAGTTAGCTGTGATTCTAGATCAGCATGAAAACTCTAGAAAGCAGTGGGTTGCAGACACTTCGCATGAGTTAAAAACGCCGCTGGCTGTTTTGCAAGCACAAATTGAAGCAATGCAAGATGGAATACGTAAACCAACGCCTGAACATTTTGCTTCAATGTTGGCACAAGTTTCGAGTCTGAAAAAATTAACACAAGATTTGGCTGCGTTAGCACAAGCTGAAGCACAACAACTCAATTTTGATTTCAATGAAATTGACCCTTGGAGTGTCGTGTTAAATGAGATTGAAAATTTCAAACCTAAATTTGAACAAGCCGATCTCACGATTAGCGCAGAGGGGCATGGAACGAAATTACAATTAGATGTAGATCGTTTTAAACAAATTATGGTCAACTTACTCGGTAATACTATTCGCTATACGGAAGCCGGTGGAAGAATTCATGTGCATACGATCGAAAACGATAAGACTTGGTCGGTGATTGTTGACGATAGCCCATTAGGTCTTACTGATGAGCAATTGGCTCATTTAGGTGAGCGTTTCTATCGAGCGGATGATTCTAGAACACGTAGTACTGGCGGAACTGGATTAGGTCTAGCATTATCGTGCAAAATTGCACAAGGCATGAAGGGCTCCTTGAAGTTTGACCACTCACCATTGGGTGGATTGCGCTGCATCCTCACATTTCCAAAGAAATCGTTTTAAATTGAAGAAGGGTGACATATGAAACATGTGATGCTGGTTGAAGATGAAGTAGAACTTGCTCAATTGGTGCGAGATTATCTTGAAGCAGCTGGCTTTGAAGTCAGTATGTTTCACGATGGTCAAGAGGCTTATGATAGCTTTTTACAACGTAAACCAAGTCTAATGGTTTTAGATTTGATGGTACCTCGTATGGATGGTCTCACGATCACCCGTAAAGTCCGTGAGCAGTCTGATTTGCCTATTATCATGGTGACAGCACGAACGGAAGAGATTGATCGTGTACTTGGTTTGAATATGGGGGCGGATGATTATGTTTGTAAACCATTTAGCCCTAAAGAGTTAGTTGCTCGTGTTCAAGCAGTGTTGCGACGTTTAGATCGTAAAGCAGAACCTGAAGAAAATAATTTATTCCGTATGGACAAAGGTCAACAACGAATTTGGTATCAAAACAAATCTTTAAATTTGACACCTACAGAATTTCGACTTCTTGAATTATTTTTAGAACACGTAGGTCAGGTGTACTCTCGTGCGCAATTATTGGATCATATCAACCCAGACAGTTTTGAAGTGGCAGATCGTGTGATTGATAGCCATATCAAAAACTTGCGCCGTAAAATCTCGGATGCCGCGGAAACAGGTAATCGCCATGAATGGGTTCAAGCTGTTTATGGGGTGGGATATCGTTTCGAATATCCTGAAGATTGATTCTTTGTGATAAAAAAAAGCGAATCTAGAAGTTCGCTTTTTTTTGGTGCGTTGGTTTTGGTTAGGGTCTCTACAATTGGCCATTTCATATGCAACTTTCATGTAACTTTGTTAGGATATAAGCTTATTAAAGGTGGCTATCGTATTTTTATTTAAAGTAAGCTTCGACTCTAGCTTTTACTATAGGATCAACATCATCAACCATATAAAAACAATATCTATATTTTTCGATCAAAACACTAATATATTTTTGTTTATCAGGAACTGTGTGCTTTAAGATTATCTGTGCAGCTACGGTTATTAAGTTATTTGATTGGCGTGTCAAGGTGATCAGCATCTCATCTTCATATCCCATAACATCTCTAGTAAATGACTGTTTTACAGTATGTACTATGGAGTTAAGTTGCTTCAAATGATATTTTTTGAAATCACAAAGGGTGAATAGCCACCAAAATTATTGGCTGAGCAGGTAAGTTTGCAGCACCAAGCTTATCAAGCATTTCAGAAATCATTGGACATGTGTCGGATTCAAATTGCTCTTCAAATGTGTAACTAAATTGCAATTTTGATATTTGATGATTACTTGCAAGAAATAATAACCAATATGCTCTGACTACAGCTTCAAATTGTGATCTAAGTAAAATCATAGCTTGTGTTGGTAGATTTGAAGATAATAAACCACTTACTCCAAGCCCATGCTCAAATGAGATGTAAATACATTGTTCAACTAAGTCCAAACGCGGCCCACAATCGATAATGTCACTATTAATAATTTCTTGTTTTAGCTCTAAGATCATCTGAGTTGATAATCCAAAAAGTTGTTCTATATCCATAATGAATATCGTACTCATAGAGTTGTAATGATATAACCCAAATATAGAATGAGTTTTTCGTATTACTACTATTTATTAATTTAGCGTAATTATTGTTATAGAAAAGCAATTTTTAACTTTATTCAAATGACTCTGAGTAAAGCGATATGCTTTTGTTCGGCTTTTTTAAGCTTCGATACCACAAGATTATAGGAATTGGAGATCAAATCTTTGATAAGCTCTTCATCCAATTCAGATTCATCATAGATGGAAACCCAGTGTCGTTTATTCATGTGCCATCCAGATCGAATATAAGGATAAATATCTTTTAACATATGTCCATGATCTGGTTCGACTTTTAAATTAATCGCAGCTTTGCCTTTTAAATGAAATGCGAGCAAAAAGACTTTATCCATAATTTTATAAACATCACATCCCTCACCAAACGGTTGACTGACAGTGACTTCAGGAAATTTTAAAGCTTGTGATGCTGCCAATTGATGTAAATGCATAGTCAAAACGAATGGTTATTGTGGATAATGATTAAATTATCCACAGAATGAGAGAGGTTTGTGAATAACTTATGATGAACAACTGACTTGAATTTCAGGGACATCACTAGCTAAAGGGCCTAAGTCTTCTGGTTGTTCAAGACGTTCTTGTTTGGTGTATGGTGTTTGAAGAAGTTTGAACAAGCGATCAACTTCAGAGAAATCATCACGTTCAGCAAGTTCAATTGCTTTCTGTGCCATATGGTTTCGTAGAACGTAGTGTGGATTGGCTGTTAACATCGCTTGATCGAGATCGTCAGTGTCTTGATTTTCTCGTATTGAGAGATATTGGTGAAGAAACCGCTCAAATGCGATACGATCAAGGCAATCATCTTTGATTTGTTCATACGCTTTATTCTGTAAACGAATAAAACTTTGGGTGTAATCAAGTTGTTCTGTTTGTAAAATATGTAGAAAAGCCATACCACAATCAAAGCTATCTTTATGAAAACTTGGTAATCCCATTTTTTGACTTAAACCAAGTTTATAGTGTTCCAGGAACGTTGGTTCATAGTGTTCTAAACAGTAAGACAAGTCTTGTTTCCATTGCTCTCGATCATAATTTTCTGGACAAAGATGAATGAGACTATTTAACCAAGTCCATAAATTCCAGTGCCCGATACTCGGTTGGTTCTGATACGTATAGCGTCCTTGGTAATCAGAATGATTGTTGATCCAATTAGGACGGAAAAGCTCCATAAAACCATAAGGTCCGAAATCTAAAGTTGAGCCGGTAATATTCAGGTTGTCAGTATTCATGACCCCGTGCGCAAAACCAATCAGTTGCCACTTGGCGATCATGATCGCAGTACGTTGAATGACTTGAGTTGCAAAAGAAAGAACAGGTTGTTCTGTCTCCAAACATTCAGGGTAGTGCCATTCAATGCACTTTTGTGTAAATTCTTGCAGTAGATCTGGCTGAAATTGATTAATCCACTCAAAGTGACCTAAGCGAATATGTGTATCACACGTACGCAACATCATCGCGCCACGTTCAAGTTTTTCTCGTTGTACACCTTGATCTGATGATACAAAACCAATCGCATTACTGGATTGAACACCTAGGGCATTGAGGGCGTGTCCAGCCAAATATTCACGAATAACGGAACGTAACACTGCACGACCATCGCCTCTCCGAGAATAGGGGGTAGAGCCAGCACCTTTAAGATGTAAATCGACCGTGTTGTTATTTTGATCCAGGATTTGAGCAATGAGTAAACCGCGACCGTCACCAAGCTGTCCAGCCCATTGTCCAAATTGGTGACCCGCGTATACCATCGCCAAAGGTTCAAACTCAGCAAAAGTTTTTTGCCCGCTACAGATTTCTACCCAGTTCATCTTATCTTCTTGAGTCCACAGTAACTCATCTGCAAGTGCTTCATTAAAATGACCAGGTTTAGCCCCTTTTAGCGGAAGAGGTTGTTGATGATGATACAGTCGAGCGGGTAGTGTGTTATAGCGAGAATTGAACTGCATATAATTTTTCAAAATGTGATGAACAACTTTGACTATAGCAAAATTCGATACATAAAACTGTGACTGCTACATTGGAAATGGTATCGAAAAAATAAAAAAAGCCCCGATCAACGGAGCTTTGGAGTAACTGAAGAGTCTCTTGAATGAGTTATTCAGATACTGGTGATTTCTTTAAATTACGAACCAATAAGTTCAATGTCTCTCTATGATGAGATAAACGTTGTTCAACCAATTGGAATTCAACTTTCAGTTTACTATCCATTAGGTGAATTTTTTCAGCAACAGCTGCTTTTTTGGCATTAATTTCTTGCTCTTTAAGCTTCGCCCAATCATTTAAAGTTTGCGTAAATGCTTCATATTCTTGAGCAATTTTTGTTTTAACTGTCACGATATCATCATTCACGTTATGGCCGTAAACAGCGAGATCTTGTTGGGCATATTTAAACTTCATTGCAAGCTCAGCTTTTTTAATATTAAAACTTGGAATACGTCGTAAGTTTTTTGCGAGCCCTAGTTTTGAACACGTCCAGATCAACCATTTAGTTGGGTCGTACTGCCACCATTTTACGCCATTGCGATAGTCGTATTGGAAGATATGATGGTAGTTATGATAACCCTCACCCCAAGTCGCAATAGCAAGAACAAAGTTGTCACGTGCAGTATTTTCATCTGTGTACGGACGTTTGCCCCACATATGGCATAGCGAGTTGATAAAGAAAGTCACATGATGGCTTAAAATTAAGCGCATTAAACCACCCAACAATAATACTCCCCAGACATCACCAACTGCCCATCCAATAGGAAGAAGAATAGCGGCATGAACGACAATCACGAGAGGGATGTAATATTTATCTTGGAACATGACAATTTTGTCAGCCAATAAATCAGGGGCGTTTTTGTAATTTGCTTCAGCTGCTGGATAGTTGCGTAGCATCCAACCGATGTGCGCGTACCAGAAGCCATTGTTAATTGAGTAGGGATCTTTTTCTACATCATCAACATGACGATGATGGGTACGGTGACCTGAGGCCCAATACAAAATGCTGTTTTGTACAGCAAAGGTTCCCATAATCATTAAAATGATTTTGAGTGGTACAGTCGCTTCATAAGCACGATGTGCCCATAAGCGGTGATAACCTGCGGTAATGCCAAGACTGCTCAGACCCAACAGCGCAAACATACTGATCCACGCAGCAAGCGAGAAATCATGATGATAAGCATAAAGTGGAATCGCAATAACGGCGACAATAGGTAAAAACACCAATGCAAATACTGCAATCCAGTTGATTGGGGCTTTGGGTAGGGGAGCATTCATCTCCAACAGCACTCCTAGAACCTTTAATAGGTTAAAACTAAATCCACTCACAAATTTGTGAGGTTAGACTCGTTAATACTAACATGGGCGAACATGTGTTCACTAGCATTATTGTACAGTTGTATTGTTTAAACCGTAACAGAATACATCATTGTATAAATTCGACTTTGGACGAATTCCAAAAAATAAATTAGAAAAAATAATCAAATAAGTTTTTGAATTTGAAAATATTATAGGTGAGACATCATTAACTTGGGATAATCAGTAATTAAGCCTTGAACTCCTAAATCCTTAAGCTGTTTAGCACGATCTATATGATTGACTGTCCAAATACTAATATTTAAATTTGCGGAAAGTGTGGAGGCAATGATCTCATTTGTAGCAAGTTCGTTCATCCAACCAATTTGACAACATTCAAATTTCAAAGCTTGATCAATGGCTGCATGCTTTATATCGGTTTCAACCAGTAATCCACGCTTAAACCTTGATTTTTGCTGTTGAAGGGCTTGATGAATTTTAGGATCGAAACTGGTGATAATGGCGGAATCTTCAAAGCCTATTAATTGTTGATCTAAGGCTTCGACAATCTTTTCTGCGGCCTTCATCGATTCAACAGCTTTGACCTCAACTTCAATATGATTAAAATTATGAATAATTTTGAGGGTTTGATCGAGTAGAGGCGTAGCTTCGACTTTATTCCATTCAGACCACGTTACGGCATGATTATACTGCGCTAAATCTTGCTCATCACATTCGTATAAATGTTTAGCTTGGCCTGTAGTACGAATAAAGTCATCATCATGCATCACGATCAGAGCATTATCTTTGAGTTGACGAACGTCAAATTCTACAGCGCGGATACCAATATCTTGAATATATTGAAATCCACCGAGGGTGTTTTCAGGTGCTTCCCCACGCGCACCACGATGACCAATTATTTTCATAAAATACCCTGAAATTTCAGGGTGATTTTAGTGCTAAATCATGAATGAAATATGACGATTTTTAATCAAAATTTTGATTAAAAAAGCATTTTAAGTGGATGGGGCAATCAACATGCAGACCTTTTTACACTTTTAAGGTCAGGCCTCAATCGTCTCATTGATATTCTTTTGCCAAAGCACTTCTGAGCCACCTTCAGCACGTTGTAAGGTACGAGATGCGACGAATAACCAATCAGATAAGCGGTTCAAAAGTTGCAATGATGTGGCTTGGATATTTTGATCACGTTGATGAACAGACATCACGCTACGTTCAGCTCTACGGCAGACAGCACGTGCTTGATGAGCAAAACTGCAGACTAATGTACCAGCTGGCAAAATAAAGTCTTTTAGCATGGGTAATGCTTCGTTCATACGATCAATATCATTTTCTAAAAATTCAATACATACTGGTTGAACCAAGTTAAATCCAGGAATGCAGACTTCGCCGCCTAAATCAAATAACCAATGTTGAATCAGACTGAGTGATTTATCCCATTGAGCTTTGTCTTCAATGCTACTTAAAGCAATGTGCGAACGTAATACACCAATGGTCGCATTGAGTTCATCGACATCACCTAACGCATCGATACGTAAATCATCTTTAGGTACACGTGAACCATCGCCTAGTCCGGTAGTGCCCGTATCTCCCGTGCGGGTATAAATTTTACTTAAACGGTGACCCATGTTATTTCCTTAATATTCAGATATCGCAATTTAAAAAGGATAATGCTACAGCTGTGACATTATCCTCAAAAAGTATTTAGCTATAGGTTGATGAAATTAGTACTTGAACGTAACACCAACGGAAGCTTGGCGACCACCATTGATGTAATAAATACCATTCCCACTAGAGTATTCAGTTTCATATTGAACATCACCAATGTTTTCAATATTAGTGAATAGTTTAATATTGGGGTTTATATTCCAGTAAGCATTTACATCGATGGTTGCATAACCAGGATTATTGTATTG
This sequence comes from Acinetobacter sp. 24-47-47, assembly GCF_057737035.1. Taxonomy (NCBI): domain Bacteria; kingdom Pseudomonadati; phylum Pseudomonadota; class Gammaproteobacteria; order Moraxellales; family Moraxellaceae; genus Acinetobacter; species Acinetobacter sp. 24-47-47. The sequence goes on from NZ_CM173216.1 coordinate 549,655, forward strand.
AGTGCTGTAACTTTTAGACTTAGAGCTACCAACTATAGAAGTGCTAATTCCGTAAACCTCATTTTGTAAGCCTGCTGATAGTGTTGCTTTTTTACGAGGGCGCTTTTGCAAATCTTCATCTGTTTCTACATTTTTTGCTTGCACATAAGCGTATGAAGCATTTAAGAATAAATCATCTGTATTCCATTTATAAGAAACTTCACCACCTGTAAATTTAGACTTATTTACATTTATGAGGGTGCTATTTTTTGAAGTAATCAGATTGTCTACTTCATTACGATATACAGATAAAGAAATTAAGGAGTTTTCTGTAACTTTATGATCTAAACCAACTTCATATGAAAAGCCTTCTTCAGGTTTTAGGTTTGGGTTGCCACCCCAATTTTTTGCATATAAATCATTCATACTTGGTGCTCTAAATGAGCTACCAATATTGGTATAGATACTTATAGATGGGCTAAAGTGATATCTTACAGCCCCTTGACCAACGGTATGTGAGCCGAAACGTTCATCATCTTCTAAGCGAATGCCAAATTGCGCATCGATATTATTTGCTTGGTATTGATGTTGAGCAAAATAGCCTGTGCTGTTGTTTTTACGACTATATTCAACATCGTACATAGGATCCCAATCACTTTTAGATAAAATATCTGCTTCAATATTTTTATGAGTTACCCCCATTAGAATATTTTGAGAAGGTGTGAATTGCCATTTTCCATAAACTTCAGCTTCTTTAGAGGTATTGTGAACAAAGTCAGGCTTGTCCATTTGGTCTAAATCATCTTTAAACTGTGATAAACGGGCATTTAATTCAAGATCTGATGTGATTTTAACCTTACCCTTTAAGTTCACAATTTCATTTTGAAAATCTTGGGAAACTAAATTGCCGTTTAAGTTGTAAGCACCATTTCCTTCATTTTGGGTGTAATCTAAAGATGCAGAAAAAGCTTCTTTGTCGACACCAAATTTTGCGCTGTATCCTTTTTGATCATATGCATATTTTTGATTACTGTTGCTTAATACTTCAGTGCCATCAGATTCTAAACGTTGACCGCGAATTTGTGCATACAAACCATTTTCAGCAAAGTCGGCACCTACAATTGATTTATAAGTTTTGTTTTCACCAATTTCGCCTGTAACAAATGCACCTGTTTTTACCGGTGTTTTAGATACAAGTTGTATGACACCACCAATAGCATCAGTACCATAAAGTACAGATGCCGGTCCTTTAAGAACTTCAATTTGCTTCAGGTCTGTTGTGTCAATAAATTGAATTGATGCTGAACCCTGAGAGGGTGTATTTAAACGAACACCATCACGCATGACTAAAGTATGGTCAGACTCAGTTCCACGTAAAAAAATAGAAGCTTGCTGTCCATATCCGCCAGTCTGAACCATATTGATTGATGCATCATTAATTAATAAGTGAGGTAAAGATACAATAGGGGATTGATCTAAAACTTTAGGCTCAATAATTGAAATCCGCGCAGGCACATTTTCAATATTTTGTTCACTACGAGAAGCTGTAACCACAATCGTACTTAAAGAAGATTTTGCAGAAGTTTGAGCTTCAGTCGTTGCTGTTACAGACGTTGAAAAACCCATCGCAATAGCGATTGCACCAACCAAAGCTGTTGGTTGACATTGAATAGACATAACGTGCTCCATACATTCACTTCCCCGTGAATGATTGAGTGAAAGAACACAACAAGCAGGTATCCGGACTCAAATGTAGTAACTGGATTACTTACATTTCCACCTTCCCACATATGACATGCAGTGGTGTAGATCTCTAAAAATCAGAAATCTATTGAGAAATGCTTTTCATTTTTTACCGTTGCGGGGGCAGTGTTGGATTTTCACCAACTTCCCTAAAGCGATTGCTTTGACTTGTTGCAATTTGAGCGCAGTATAAAGAGCGCTTCTCATTTAAACAATCTTCACACCGAATATTCTGAGTGAACTTTACGCAAGATGAAAAAATTGCTTTACAATGAAGCGCCCAAAAATGATAGATCGGCTATGATGAGGGTGGATTAGAGCTAGAATAGATGCGAACTCGTGCAAAAATATGCGGAATTACCCGATTAGAAGATGTCCAAGCTGTTGTGCAAGCTGGTGCGGATGCCATAGGATTTGTGTTTTTTCCACCAAGTCCAAGACACGTAGATGTTGAGCAAGCATCACTGTTGGTTCAAGCGATTCCTGCTTATGTGCAATCAGTTGGATTATTTGTTAATAGTTCAGCCGAAGAGATCCAAAACATACTTAAAAAAGTCCCTTTAGATATTTTGCAGTTTCATGGCGATGAAAGTCCAGAACAGTGCAAACAAATTGCTCAAGCAGTGGGTCGCCGCTGGTATAAAGCAATTCAAGTAAAACCAGAACTAGATATCGTTGAAGAAATCAATAAATATCAAAAGTTTGGTGCGAGTGCTGTGTTGTTGGATGCATGGCATCCAGATTTAAAGGGCGGAACAGGCCACAGCTTTGATTGGACAACATTTCCAAAATTAAATATTCCATTGATCTTGGCAGGAGGACTAAACCCTGACAATATCGAGCAAGCAATTCTTACAACACAAGCATATGCTGTGGATGTGAGCGGCGGTGTAGAGTCCGCAAAAGGTATAAAAGACCAACAACTCGTAGAACGCTTTATGCAAGGAGTCCATCGTGGATCAGCAAACCGTTAATCAACAAGATCAAGTGATTGACTATACCCAATACCCTGATGCAAAAGGGCATTTCGGTATCCATGGCGGACGTTTTGTGTCAGAAACTCTAATGGCTGCACTAGAAGATCTAGAGCAACTGTATTTCCGAATGAAAAATGACGAACAGTTTTTGGCAGAATTCGACCGTGACCTCGCTTTTTATGTAGGTCGTCCAAGTCCGCTTTATTATGCTGAGCGATGGTCAAAGGAGTTGGGTGGTGCACAAATCTATTTAAAACGAGAAGACTTGAACCATACTGGCTCCCATAAAGTAAATAACACGATTGGTCAGGCTTTACTGGCGAAGTTATCAGGCAAAAAACGTATTATTGCTGAGACTGGTGCAGGTCAACATGGTGTGGCAACAGCGACCATCGCAGCGCGTTTAGGGCTTGAATGTGTTGTATACATGGGTGCAGATGATGTGAAACGCCAAGCGATGAATGTATATCGTATGCGTTTATTGGGCGCGACTGTTGTTCCTGTCGAAAGTGGTTCTAAAACATTAAAAGATGCCATGAATGAAGCCATGCGTGATTGGGTAACAAATGTCGATTCTACCTATTACGTGATTGGTACAGTTGCAGGTCCACATCCATATCCTCAATTGGTACGTGATTTCCAATCGATCATTGGTCGTGAAGCACGCCGTCAAATTCAAGAGCAAGCAGGTCGTCTACCGGATGCATTGGTTGCTTGTGTCGGCGGTGGTTCAAATGCGATGGGCTTGTTCTATCCATTCCTGAATGATCAAGAGGTGAAAATGTACGGTGTTGAAGCTGCTGGTTACGGTATTGAAACTGGCAAACACTCTGCTCCATTAAATGCTGGTCATGTTGGTGTGCTGCATGGTAACCGTACTTATCTGATGTCAGATGCGCAAGGTCAGATTATTGAAACACACTCAATTTCAGCAGGTTTGGATTATCCTGGTGTAGGCCCAGAGCATAGCTTCTTAAAAGATATGAAGCGTGTTGAGTATGTTCCAATTAATGACAATGAAGCATTACAAGGCTTCCGTGACTTAACTAAGATTGAAGGTATTATTCCTGCACTTGAAAGTTCGCATGCGATGGCATATGTGACTAAGTTGGCTCCAACGATGTCTAAAGATCAAATTATTATTGCGACGGTTTCAGGTCGTGGTGATAAAGACTTAATGACAGTTGCACGCATTGATGGCGTGGAAATGGTAGAGATGTAATTCACCCTTTAAGCCTCTCCCTTTGGAATGAGAAGCACTGCTTCGTAAGGGGAGAGGTGCTATTTAGAAAATCGCATTTAAGCCATTGGATGCGATTTTTTTATGCGCTCTAGAAAAGCTAAAATATTTTCCTAAAATTTGATTTTTGGATCGGTGACATGGATGTCGTCTGTATTTCTGTGATACAGGCAAGTAACATCAGAAATACAAAATGATTTTGTTACTTTTACCGAAAAAAGTAAGGCAGTTTGGAGTGTGAATCTATTTGAGATTCAGATTTGAAGAGCTATTTCATGGACTTACTTTTACGTTACTTTGGAAAAGCCCAAAGTAACCGAAGGCTTTCTGTTGAGCAGATATTACATTCTTGTAATACTGCTCAACGGGGGACATCCATGTCGCCACCACGTATCCATTATCGTTGAATTGGTCAGGTTAATCTTTAAACCCTGTATAAAAATCAGTAACACAGCCAATCCATTCTTTTCAGTAGTGGCAAATCCAAATTCAGGTATGATTAATGGTCTTGTCAAAGCCAAAGGAAATCAACCATGCCAAGCCTATTTCTTGTAATGCTCGGTGGTCGTCATGCACGTGCCAATACTGAAGTGCATGATGTGGTTTTGGCTGTTGGGGATTCACTAGAAGAAGTCTATCCTCAACTCAAAAATGCTTGGTTTGGTGAGCAGAAAGGCTTACATATTGATGCTTGGGCGAAGGTAAATGGAGTGGAATATAATGAGCAGCAATTCCAAATCCATTTTACAGATGCAGCTCCTAATGAAAACGAAATGAAACTCTGGTTGATTAATTTGGGTGGGTACCACGTTAATGAGTTCGGAGAGCTACATCGTTATGTATTAGTACCCGCTTTAAATACTGCATCGGCTAAAGAGCGTGGAAAATCATTCTTTGGAAAAGATTGGCAAAAACAGCATACAGATCGGGTTTTGGACGTTGATGATTGTATTGCCATTGATCATGTGCATGGTCGTTATGTGCAATTGATTGAGGGTCAATTTAAAGAAGGGTACTGGGAAAATACATACATCACGATCGTATAATTTTTAATAAAGAACAAATTTACTATCTATATGAATTTATGTGCTAAGAATGGCTAAATAAAATCTTTATGTGGAATAAGTGCTGAAATCCAGAGCTTGTCTATATATCAGTGATTCGAGTGATTACATATCAATAAAACCGCTATTAAATATGTAAAAAACGCATTTTATTGATAGATGAATAAAAGCTATGCTGTGCTTCGTTAAAATTAAACTACTAGCTGTACGCCATGTATTTATATACTGATTTCGATCAGCAACTGATCAATGAACGTGTTGCACAATTCCGTGATCAAACGGAACGTTATTTAGCTGGAAAGCTTACTGAAGATGAATATCGTCCATTACGTTTACAAAATGGATTATATGTTCAGCGTTATGCGCCGATGCTTCGCGTCGCTGTACCTTATGGTTTGATGAACTCTAAACAGCTTCGTAAAATTGCTGAACTCGCTAAAGCGTATGACCGTGGTTATGCACACGTTTCTACTCGTCAAAACTTTCAATTTAACTGGCCAGCATTAGAAAATGTGCCAGACATGTTGCAAGAGTTGGCATCAGTTCAAATGCATGCGATTCAAACATCTGGTAACTGTATTCGTAATACAACAACAGACCAATATGCAGGTGTCGTTGCTGGTGAAATTGAAGATCCAAGACCGACATGTGAGTTGATTCGTCAGTGGTCAACTTTCCATCCAGAATTTGCATTCTTGCCACGTAAGTTCAAGATCGCAGTTTCTGCACTTGCTGAAATCGACCGTGCTGCAACGGCATTTCATGATATCGGAGTGTATATCGTTCGCAATGAAGCGGGAGAAATGGGCTACAAAATCATGGTTGGCGGTGGTTTAGGTCGTACACCGATCATTGGTGCTGTGATCAAAGAGTGGTTACCACGTGAAGACCTTATTGCTTACTTAGAAGCAGTACTTCGTGTGTATAACTTACACGGTCGTCGTGATAACAAATATAAAGCTCGTATCAAAATCTTGGTAAAAGCTTTAACACCTGAAGTTTTTGCTGAAAAAGTTGAAGCTGAATTTGCACATACAATTAAAACTTTAAAAGTTGATGCAGATACTCTGGCGAAAATGGACCAGAACTTTACACCATTTGTGTACCAAGATTATGCAGATGAAGATTTCTCAGAACTGTTTGCTGCACATCCGAAATTCAAACAGTGGTTTAACATCAATACCAATGCACACAAAGTGAAAGGTTACCGCATCGTAACAATTTCATTGAAACGTGCAGGCGTCGCACCAGGTGACGTGACCACTGAAGAAATGAACTTGATTGCTGATCTTGCAGATAAGTACACTTTTGGTGAATTGCGTACCACGCATGAGCAAAACATTGCCCTTGTCGATGTACCGCAAAAAGATTTATTTGAGCTTTGGACGATTCTTGAAAAGAATAACTTGGCTCGCGCGCACATTGGTTTTTTAACCGACATTATCTGCTGTCCAGGTGGTGATTTCTGTTCGTTGGCAAATGCGAAATCTATTCCGATTTCTGAAGCGATTTCACGCCGTTTTGATGATCTAGATACGATTTACAACTTAGGTAAATTAGACTTGAACATCTCAGGTTGTATGAATGCCTGTGGTCATCACCATGTGGGTAATATTGGTATTTTAGGTGTCGATAAGAAAGGCGCAGAATTCTACCAAATTACATTGGGTGGTAATGCAGACCATGATGCCTCAATCGGTGACATCTTAGGACCATCATTTGCTGCTGAAAAAGTACCAGATGTGGTGGAAGAAATTTTGAACACTTATCTTGATTTACGTCAAGAAGGTGAAGAGTTCATTGATACTTATCGCCGTGTCGGCATTCAACCATTTAAGGAGCGTGCATATGCTTAATACCGCACTACAAGTGCTCTCTAAGGATGGCACGATTGCAGACAATACTTATCAACTGATTGGTGAAGATGGCGTATTGCCACAAGGTGATGTGGTTTTAACGGTGGAGCAGTTAGACCAGCTTGCCAATGTTTCAGGTAAAAAAGCACTTTACCTAACCGTAGATGCCTCACCTGAAAACAATGAATTCCCACTTGATCAGCTTGATGCAATTTTTATTGAGTTTGCAGGTTTTAATGATGGTCGTGGATATTCATTTGCCGCATTGTTACGTCGCCAAGGCTTCCAAGGCGAACTTCGTGCAACAGGTGATGTATTCAAAGACGTGTTGAACTACATGAAGCGTGCTGGTTTCGATACTTTCGTGATTAAAGAAGGTAAAGACATTGCAGAAGCAGCGGCAGGTTTAAACGACTTTACTCAACCTTACCAAGCGTCGACTGCTGTACCAAAACCAAATTATCAAACGGGTGCTTAATTTTATTAAGTGATAAAAAAAGCTGAACTTGGGTTCAGCTTTTTTATTTTATGGAAACAGGATTTAGGTATTCATAGTTCAGCCTAAGCGCTATTCAAAATGACACATAGAAGGTCAAAGTTTAATCCTAAGTCTATTTAGAGCAGAATTTTTTAATTCATTCAGAAATATATAGCGACAAAGCCTTTAGTGCAGCGGTTTTTTATATGATTCAATTGATCGATTAACACTGATTTAAATGATAAATTTGCTCCAAAAAAGTGCAGTTTATTGTAGTATGTTAGTATTCATTTGATCATTTTTGGTGCGGGTTTTTCTCCATTCAATCAGACTGTTTTGCTGTATATGTTTAGTACTCAGTCTAGTGATCTTACCATCATTTAAATAGTGAAGCAGTTGTTATGCAAAATTTGATTCGTATTGGTATTGTCGGTTATGGCAACCTCGGTCGTGGCGTTGAAACGTCAATTCAAAAGAACCCAGATTTAGAGCTTGTGGGAATTTTTACACGCCGTGTACCTGAATCAGTGTCTCCTTGCTTTAGTGACACGAAAGTTTTTCATATGGATGACTTAAATGACCTTCAAGACAAAATTGATGTGTTGATCTTATGTGGTGGATCTAAAGATGATCTTCCAAAACAAACACCAGAATTGGCAAGTAAATTCAACACAGTAGATAGTTTTGATACGCATGCACGTATTCCTGAGTTTTTTGAAGCAGTGAATGAGCCTGCACTTGCTAACAAAAAAACGGCAATGATTTCGATTGGATGGGATCCAGGCATGTTCTCAATTAATCGTTTATTTGGTGAGGCATTATTACCAGATGGTGAAACCTATACTTTCTGGGGTAAGGGTTTGAGTCAAGGTCACTCAGATGCGATTCGCCGTGTGGCGGGTGTTAAAGCAGGTGTTCAATATACTATTCCATCACAAGATGCGATTGATAAAGTTCGTAGTGGTTCACGTCCTATATTAACCACTAAAGAAAAACATACTCGTGAATGTTATGTTGTGCTTGAAAATGGTGCTGACGCTGAAGCTGTAAAGCAGGCGATTGTGACCATGCCAGACTATTTTGCAGAGTACAACACGACTGTGAACTTCATTGATGAAGAAACGCTTCGTAACGAGCATAATCGTATGCCCCACGGTGGATTTGTCATTCGCAGTGGTAATAGTAGTGCAGAGCAGACTCAAGTAATGGAGTTTTCGTTGAAATTAGATAGCAATCCTGAGTTTACTGCAAGTGTACTTGTGGCTTATGCACGTGCATGCTACCGCATGAATCAAATGGGTCAATATGGCGCGAAAACTGCATTTGACGTTGCACCAGGCTTATTGTCAATGAAATCTCCAGAGCAACTTCGTAAAGAAATTCTTTAAGTCTAATAATTCAAAGCTATGCTTTGAATTGAGATTATAAAAAAGCCTCTAGCTAAGTAGAGGCTTTTTTATTTACCCTCCTTTAGTCAAGAAGGGTTTAGGGGAGGATTGATCATTTAAATCTCCCTCAAGCCCCTCTTTGAAAAATAGGGGCTTTAGACGCTTTAGATTAACTCAATCGCCACTGCAGTTGCTTCGCCACCACCGATACAAAGCGCAGCAATACCACGTTGACCACCTGTGCGTTTAAGTGCATGGATTAACGTTAAAATAATCCGTGAACCTGTAGATCCTACTGGATGTCCTAAAGCACATGCTCCACCGTTGATATTTACTTTTTCAGGGTCGAGTTTGAACTCATCAATAGGACACATTGTGACCATTGCAAAAGCTTCGTTGATTTCCCAAAGGTCGACTTCTGCGACATTCCAACCTGTTTTATCGAGAACCTTTTGGATTGCACCGACTGGTGCAATCGTAAACTCAGAGGGATGTTGTGAATTAGAGGCATATGCCACAATTTTGGCTAAAGGATTTAAACCCTTTGTATGTGCTTGTTCAGATGAACTGATAACCAAGGCTGAAGCACCATCAGAGATCGAGCTGGCATTGGCAGCAGTGATCGTACCATCTTTAGCAAAAGCTGGGCGAAGTGTTGGTATTTTATCGATGTTTGCGTTAAAAGGTTGCTCATCTTTATCTACAACGACATCTCCTTTACGAGTTGACACAGTCACAGGAACGATTTCATCGTTGAAGTAGCCTTCAGTAATCGCAGTTTGAGCACGCTTTAATGAACGTATTGCAAAGTCATCCATTTGCTCACGGGTATAGCCTTTAGTGTTGGCCATATCTTGAGCAAATGAGCCCATCAAACGACCAGTTTCAGCATCTTCTAAACCATCGAAGAACATATGATCTTTGATTTCACCGTGACCCATGCGGTAACCACCACGTGCTTTAGGTAAGACGTAAGGAGCGTTGGTCATAGACTCCATACCGCCTGCAACCACAAAATTTGCTGAACCAGCTTTAATCATATCAGCTGCTTGCATCACAGCTTTCATGCCTGACCCACATAATTTATTGATTGTCACTGCACCTGTCGAGTCAGGTAGTCCAGCTTTGCGCATGGCTTGGCGAGCAGGGCCTTGTTTTAAACCTGCAGGCAAAACGCAACCCATAATGACTTCTTCAATGTCTGCTGGCTGCAAACCCGAGCGTGAGATAGCCTCTTTAATGGTCACTGCACCCAGTTCTGGTGCAGTCACACTTGATAAACTTCCCTGAAAGCCGCCCATTGCCGTACGTGCACCATTAAGGATGACGATATCAGTCATTATTCTCTCCAATTTATTTAGCTTTGTTTTACAGCTTGAGTATATGTAATATCAGGCCAATTAATATTGGCTATAGTGTGTAAAATGTGACTGATAAGTTGTCATTCACATGTCTTAGTTTCTTCAAGACGAGTCTGTCCCATCATTGAAAGTCTAACGATTAGATTTGATTTATTTGAATGTGCACAGTATTTAAAATGTCCCATTGATCCACGTGGTAAACCAGAGTCTGGTTGGAAGGTGATCGTATTCTTGCTGGTAACACCACCTTTCCAACTGAAATCACCATATTGGTAATCTGTCGAAGTTGCTTGAATAAGCTTTTCGTGAGGATCGAATTGTTGATTGTGATTCTGATCTAGAAAGATGATAAACCCTTTATGCCATTGACTGTTCTTACACGATTTTAAATCTTGAGAAGCACAGATCATCACAGGGCTTCGGTAACTTACAGCATTGGCTTTAGCTTGGCTGATGGCTTGCCGTACCGTGCTAAGAATTTGCGCCCTTTCTTGATTTTCACGAAATTCATGATAATGAGGGAGTGCTATCATCACAAGAATACTAATAATGACGATCGTGAAAATGAGTTCTAAAAGGGTAAAAGCAAGAGATTTACAATAGGAATACATTTTAAAGCTTCTAGTATTTGTTAATTATTTGAATTTATAGATAATCTTGGTGAAGTTATATTATAAGCTGAAGTGCTAAAAAATGATTACTATCACCTTTGAATGCTGTTAATATACCAAAAATGAAAAGATAAGTTATTCATGCGGATAAATTGAGTAAAAAATTACCGAATTACAACGGAAATTGTAAGTAATTTTGTCAATAATTTACTTGATTAAAGTAATCAAACACTTGGAATTCACTTTAAGTGTTTGTATGATTCAACATGAGTAGCTTAAAAAAAATACTGGGGTATAAAAAAGCCTATCTCAGGAAGCCATAATTATTTTAGGCTGAGCTTGAAAAACAATTGTTATCTCTGGAGGATATCCATGAAATTGAGTCGTATCGCACTTGCTATGCTTGTTGCTGCTCCATTCGCTGCTGCTAATGCTGGTGTAACTGTTACTCCACTATTAGTGGGTTACACATTCCAAGACACTCAACACAACAACGGTGCTGCTGATCACTTATCTGACAGCATTATCGAATTACAAGACGATTTATTCGTTGGTGCTGCGTTAGGTATTGAACTTACTCCATGGTTGGGTTTTGAAGCTGAATATAACCAAGTAAAAGGTGATATCGAAGGCACAATTACTGGTAATGATGTTGGCGAGTACAAGCAAACTCAAATCAATGGTAACTTCTATGTTACTTCTGATTTAATCACTAAGAACTATGACAGCAAAATTAAGCCATACGTTCTTTTGGGTGCTGGTCACTACAAATATGAATACGATGGTGTAAATCTTAAAGATGACGAAGGTACTTTAGGTAATGCAGGTGTAGGTGCTTTCTGGCGCTTAAATGATGCTCTATCTCTTCGTACAGAAGCTCGTGCAACTTATAACATCGACGAAGATTTCTGGAACTACACAGCACTTGCTGGTCTTAACGTAGTTTTAGGCGGTCACTTGAAGCCTGCTGCTGAAGTAGTAGAAGTTGCTCCAGTTCAACCAGCTCCAGCTCCAGTTCAACCAGCTCCACAAGAGTTGACTGAAGATCTTAACATGGAACTTCGCGTATTCTTCGATACGAACAAGTCTAACATCAAAGATCAGTACAAGCCTGAAATTGCTAAAGTAGCTGAAAAATTAAACGAATATCCAAATGCAACTGCTCGTATTGAAGGTCACACTGATAATACTGGTCCACGTGCGTTGAACGAACGTTTATCTTTAGCTCGTGCTAACTCTGTGAAATCTGCTCTTGTAAGCGAATACAACATTGACGCTTCTCGTTTAGCGACTCAAGGTTTCGCTTGGGATCAACCAATTGCTGACAACGCAACTAAAGAAGGTCGTGCGATGAACCGTCGTGTATTCGCTACGATTTCTGGTAGCCGTACAGTAGTTGCTCAACCTGAAGCAGCAGCTCAATAATCTTTAATAGATTGTAAAAAACAGCTCTTAGGAGCTGTTTTTTTTTACCCCTTTTTTGTAAATGTGATATATTTCACAAAATATAATCAACTACACAATGAGAATAAAGATGAAATATAGTTTAATAGCAAGCTTATGCATTGCTTTAACTTTGGCAGCTTGTACAACGACAAAGATGCAATCAACTAATGGTGTACAAGACTTGGATCAAAAGATATTAATTGAATTAAAACAAGGTCTACCGCTGTATTTTAATCACAATTCCCGTCAAATAGATGTCCGATATGAACCTTATTTAACAGCAGCTTCAAAAATTCTGGCGCAGAATAAAAGTTTTATACTTCAAGTAGATGGGCATACAGATAATCGAGGGTCTATAGCAGCGAATCAAAAAGTATCACTTGAGCGAGCAAATGCTGTCCGTAATGAATTGGTGATGCAATATAATGTTGATCCTAAACAAATTTCGACTCAAGGTTATGGCCCAAATCAGCCAATCGCTGATAACACGACAGAAGAGGGTCGAGCATTGAATCGTCGAGTGAATTTAACCTTAAAAATACAATAAGATCAGAATCTAATAATAAAAAAAACAGCTCAATTTGAGCTGTTTTTTATTAGTCTTGTTCGACTTGAATCGGTTTTACATCCATATCTTGATATTGAATCAACTTGGTTTTGTACTTGAACTTATACACTAGCCATATTGCTAAGAATAAGAAGATCCCAATATATGTGGAGACTACTGCGATCCACTCCCCATCAAGTACGGCTTGATAATTTTGACCTAACACCACGATTGCACACAAAATAAAAGCGAACCACGGTGCAAAAGGGAAAAATTTTGCACGATATGCTAAATCTTCTAACTTATATCCTTGAGCCAAATAGCCTTTCCTGAATCGGTAATGAGAGATTGCGATACCGAGCCATACGATAAAGCCACACATACCAGACATATTCAGAAGCCAATTAAATACTTCCTCTTCACCAATAAATGTCGTCAAGAAGCATAGTGCTGCGATTGCTGTCGTAGCATAAAGTGCATTCATTGGTACACCGCGGCCATCAAGTTTGGAGAAAACTTTGGGTGCACTTCCATTTTTTGCCATATCAAACAGCATTCGTGTGGAAGAGTACATTCCTGAATTTCCGGCAGAAAGGATAGCCGTAAGAATGACTGCATTCATGACACTTGCAGCGAAAGCAAAGCCTGCTTGTTCATAGAGTAAAGTAAAAGGTGATAATGCAATATTCTCATCTGAAGCAGCTTGCATTAGACGAGGATCATCATACGCAATCAATGTACCGATAATAAAAATACAAACGATATAGAATAAGAGAATCCGCCAGAAGATCTGTTTAATCGCAATAGGAATGGTTTTCTTCGGATCTTTCGACTCACCAGCGGCAACACCAACCATTTCAGTACCTTGAAATGAGAATCCTGCGATCATCGCGACACCAATTAATGCTGACAAACCACCTACAAATGGCGCTTCACCCTTTGACCAATTTGCGAAAGTTGCAACATTGGGTGTCATCATGATTTTGGCAATCATGAAAATACCAATGATGATAAATGCAATGATGGCAAGAACTTTAATGAGTGAGAAAAAGAACTCAGACTCACCAAAACCTTTGACTGTTAAGGCGTTAATACCAAAAACGATAGCAAGGAAAATGGCACTCCAATAGAAACCTGGGATATCAGGAAACCAAAATTTCATGATGAATTGAACTGCAACAAGTTCAAATGCGACGGTTATCGCCCAGTTGTACCAATAGTTCCAGCCTAGTGCGAATCCAAACCCACCTTCGACATATTTGGTGCCATAGGTGAAGAAAGCACCTGATGTTGGATTGTGTGTTGCGAGTTCGCCTAAGCTGGTCATGAGGAAGTAAATCATTACGCCAATTAAACAATAGGCAAGTAATGCACCACCAGGGCCCGCATTGGCAATTGTTGCACCCGAAGCTAGGAATAGTCCTGTACCGATAGAACCACCAATGGCGATCATATTAAGATGGCGTGCTCCAAGCTTTCGCTTAAGTTGACCGGTTTCGCTCATCGAAAGTTCCTTATGATTTCTTTTGAGTACTTGCAAACAGTACTTTAAAGCCTTGTTGATCAGTCAAAGTTTCACATTGACCAAAATTTTGCTCAATGAGAGTTGGGTAGTTTAAAAAACGATTTGCCACGATCCAAAGTTCACCACCAGATTTTAGATGGCGACGTGATGTATTACAAAGATTCTCACTCGCATTGTAATCAGTGTATATACCCTGGTGGAAAGGAGGGTTACTGACGATGGCATGTAAAAATAGTGGCGCATCTTCAATGCCAGTCACAGCTTTGATTTCGAGCTGTTCTGGTGACAAATTATTTTTTTCAAATGTTAGGCGGGTGGAGGCGAGCGCAAAAGCATCCACATCAAGCGCAAAAATACGATTTTTGGGATTCAATTTGGCTAAATATGCACTGATAATGCCAGCACCACAACCGAAGTCAGCGATTTTACCTGAACTCACTCGATTGAGGTAGGGGAGAAATACAGCTGTACCAATATCAAGTTTATTTTGACTAAATACACCAGGTAAAGCATAAATCTGTAATTCGCCATTCGGTGTTGGAATTGTATATTGTTGAGCCCAATTTTCTAAAGTTCGAGGCGTAGGAGTCTGATCGATAATTAATTGCCACATTTGACAATGACGAGCGCTATCAAGTTTGACACATTTGCCAAATGGAACGAGTTGTTTTGCTGCTCGTTCAACGCCACCTTTCTTTTCACCGACAAGAAAAATTGATGCACCAAGACCGAGTTTTAATACCACACTGTGTAGTAAGTAATTCAAAAGCTCTTTGGCTTTAGGCACAAAAACAATAACTTGATCATATTCTGCTTCAGGCATATCCGTCCCAAAATGAACAGGAATATTTTGATTTTGGAAAAATAGAAAGTCGTTATAATTCCATGTCCATACTGAAGCCTGAATATTTTTATCGAGCTGAGTGCTTAAGTCATCAGTTGGTGCATTGACTAATAATATTCGACCTTTCAGAAAGTTATGTTGACGAATAACAACTTCACTTTGAGGAACCATATATTTCTCCACAGAATAAAAGAGCCCAGACAATGCTGGGCAGTCTTTGATTCAATCTAAATTATTTCTTTGCTTCAGGTAGAACGAAGTTCAAGATCAAGGCTGCAATGCCGCCAGTTGCTACACCAGAGCTAAATATATTACGAATGAGTTCAGGCATATGTTCAAGAATCTGTGGAACTTGAGCAACACCTAAACCAAGAGCAAGTGAAATTGCAATAATAAGCAATGCACGGCGGTCAAGCTGAATACCAGAAAGGATATTAATCCCTGATGCTGCAACAGCCCCAAACATCACCATGACAGCGCCCCCCAGTACAGCTTGAGGAACAGCTTGGATGATGGCAGCCACTGCAGGTAGTAAACCCAAAATAACTAATAGCGCGGCGATCCATATACCCACGTGGCGACTAGCGACACCAGTTAATTGGATTACTCCGTTGTTTTGAGCAAAAACAGAACTCGGGAAAGTATTAAATAAGCCTGCGAGTAAGGAGTTTGCACCGTTGACGAGTACACCACCTTTAATGCGCTCCATCCATTTCGGACCATCAACAGGTTGATTAGATAACTTAGAAGTCGCGGTGATATCACCAATCGCTTCTAATGAAGTAACCAGATAAATAAATGCCATTGGTATAAATAAACTCCAAGAGAAGTCTAAGCCAAAGTGCATTGGTGTAGGGATTTGAACCAAAGGTGCATTTTCTAAGCCAGAAAAATCTAAATGGCCCATGAAGCCTGCTAGCGCATAACCTACGATCAGTGCAATTAATATCGCACTACTCTTAACCCATGTAACATTTAAGCGGTTTAAGAGAATGATTAATGCCAAAACAGTACAAGACATAATGAGATTGTCTGTATTGGCAAAAGTGTTATTCCCCATCGCTTGGTAACCACCACCCATTGAGATTAAACCTTCTTTAATCAAGGTTAAGCCAATGAGAAGTACAACAATACCAGTCACAAGTGGAGTAATGAGTTTTTTCACCCATGGTAATATGCGTGAAACTCCCATTTCAATGAATGAGCCTGCAATCACGACACCAAAAATTGAACCCATAACAGTTTCAACTGGAGTTCCCGCGGCAACCATTGCTGAGCCAATCCCAATAATAGGACCGATAAAGTTAAAACTTGTACCTTGAACAATTAGTAAGCCTGCACCGAAAGGACCAACCTTTTTACTTTGTAAGAATGTCGCAATACCTGAAATCACCAATGACATGGAGAGGATCATGTTTGTATCTTCTTTAGAAACACCTAAAGCCAAACAGATCAATAGACCAGGAGTAACAATCGGAACAATAATGGCAAGTAAATGCTGAATGGCAGCGAGAAAAGCGATGAACGGTTTTGGTTTATCGTCTAAACCATAAACAAGATCGAGTTTCGGTTCTTGAGATTGGTCGGGAGCAGACATGGTCTATACCATCTAGATTAAGCGAAAGTGCCGACATTCTAATCGAGTTACATGGGTTTACAAAACCGAAACATAACCATTCGTCAAAAAAAAATGAAATTGTAAAGAAACAGTCACTATAAAAGTTTAGGATTTTTCTGTATAATTTGCCCTCAAATTTAAAGCGTATCGAATTTACATGTCAGATATTAAAACTCTCCGTAATATTGCCATCATCGCACACGTCGACCATGGTAAAACGACTCTTGTCGACAAACTTTTACAACAATCAGGTGCTTTGGGTGAACGCGCGGGTGAGATCGAGCGTGTCATGGATTCAGGCGCTATTGAAAGTGAACGTGGTATTACCATTCTTGCAAAAAATACTGCAATCAAATGGTTAGATAAACGTACTGATACTGAATACCGTATCAACATCGTGGATACCCCGGGACACGCCGACTTCGGTGGTGAAGTTGAACGTGTAATGTCGATGGTTGACTGTGTACTTCTTTTGGTAGACTCACAAGAAGGTCCAATGCCACAAACTCGTTTCGTAACGCAAAAAGCGTTCGCACGTGGTTTGAAACCAATCGTAATTATCAACAAAGTTGACAAGCCTAATGCGCGTCCTGACTGGGTAATCGATCAAGTATTCGATTTATTTGATAACCTTGGTGGTACTGACGAACAGTTAGACTTCCCTGTGGTTTATGCTTCTGGTCTTCGTGGTGTAGCAGGTCCTTCACCAGAAGAATTGGCTGAAGACATGACTCCGTTGTTCCAAACAATCGTAGACATCGTTGAGCCGCCAGCAGTGGATGTTGATGGTCCATTCCAAATGCAAGTGTCTTCACTTGACTATAACAGCTTCGTTGGTGTTATTGGTGTTGGTCGTATCCAACGTGGTTCAGTGAAATTGAACACACCTGTAACGGTAATCGACAAAGATGGTAAAACACGTAACGGTCGTATCTTAAAAATCATGGGTTACCATGGTTTGGAGCGTATTGACGTTGAATCTGCTTCTGCAGGTGACATCGTATGTGTAACAGGTATGGACGAACTTCATATCTCTGACACGATTTGTGATCCTAAACATGTTGAAGCATTGCCACCGCTTTCTGTAGATGAGCCTACAGTATCGATGACATTCCAAGTTAACAACTCACCATTCGCCGGTAAAGAAGGTAAGTTTGTGACCTCACGTAACATCCGTGAACGTCTAGATCGCGAATTAATTCACAACGTAGCACTTCGTGTAGAAGATACTGACAGTCCTGACCGTTTTAAAGTGTCGGGCCGTGGTGAACTTCACCTTTCGGTATTGATCGAAAACATGCGTCGTGAAGGCTTCGAGATGGGTGTATCTCGTCCGCAAGTAATCTTGAAAGAGATTGACGGCGAAATGCAAGAGCCATACGAAAACGTAACATTTGACGTAGAAGAACAGCATCAAGGTGCTGTAATGGAACAAATGGGTAACCGTAAAGGTGAAATGACCAATATGGAAGTCGACGGTAAAGGTCGTATTCGTATTGAAGCAACTGTACCTTCACGTGGCTTGATTGGTTTCCGTTCAGAATTCATGACCATGACTTCAGGTACTGGTATCATGACCTCAAGTTTCTCGCACTATGGACCAATGAAACAAGGTTCTGTTGCAAAACGTCAAAACGGTGTGTTGATTTCTATGGTTCAAGGTACATGCTTGGGCTATGCATTGTTCAGTTTACAAGACCGTGGTCGTCTATTTGCTAAACCTCAGTTAGAAGTTTACGAAGGTATGATTATTGGTATTAACTCTCGTTCTGACGATATGGTTGTAAACCCAACTAAAGCGAAACAATTAACAAACGTTCGTGCATCAGGTACTGATGATGCATTAACACTTGTTCCTGCAATTGAATATACGTTAGAACAAGCACTTGAATTTATTCAAGATGATGAGCTTGTTGAAGTTACACCTAAATCAATTCGTATTCGTAAGCGTTGGTTGACTGAAAACGAACGTAAACGTAATAAATCTTAATTAATTTAAATAAAAAAACCGCTCAAAAGAGCGGTTTTTTTATATCTTGACTACATCATTTAAGATATGAAATAAAAGGTGTTGAATTGTTGTAGTTGATTTGGACAAGATCTTGTTTATTTAAACAGAGATACTTATGATTTTGGTGGAAAACCAACGAGTTTAGACGGAAATATCATTAAGAATAATGTATATTATGTCACATTAATGCATAGAAAAATTTTGGAGAAAAAATGAGCATTATTAAAGAGTTTAAAGAATTTGCCGTGAAAGGCAATGTAATGGATCTGGCGGTCGGTGTGATCATTGGTGGGGCGTTTGGTAAAATCATCGATTCAATGGTGAAAGATGTCATCATGCCAATTATCAGTTGGATCTTAGGCGGTGATGTTGATTATTCAAACTGGTTTGTTGTATTAGGAGATAATCCAAATAACCTTACAACGCTTGCTGCCGCTCAAGAAGCGGGTTTAAATGTTTTGGCTTACGGTAATTTCTTGACGATTCTCATCAACTTCATCCTGCTTGCATGGGTGGTATTCTGGTTAGTGAAATTGATGAATAAAATGCGTCGTAAGCAAGAGGAGGAAGCTCCAGCACCTGAAGCTACTCCAGAAGATATCGAATTACTTCGTGAAATTCGTGACGAATTAAAACGTAAAGGTTAATGCTTTTACAATGAAAACGGCGCTAAATGCGCCGTTTTTTATATCTCATCATTTTTTTAAAATCGCCCGAAATCCCCCTTTGTCAAAGGGAGGCTGGGAGGTATTGATTCTTAGCTCTCCCTTGCGAAGCGATGCTTCTCATCTCCTAAAAGGAGAGGGAAATCCAGGAAGTTTAAAAATCCATACGAAATTTAATTTCGAGTAAATGCCAGCCGAATTGACTCTTAATTGGTCCATGTAATTCACGTTCAGCCAAACTAAAAACTGCCTTATCGATAGGACCAACCAATTGTCCTTTCTTTACCTCACCTAATTCCCCTCCTTTTTTTCCTGAGGGACAAGTTGAGTGTTGCTTAGCAATTTTAGCAAAATCAGCACCGTCTTTAAGCTTTTGTTTAAGTTGGATACACAGGTCTTTATCTTTGACTAAAATATGCCGAACAATTGCTGATTTCATTTGGATTTTACCTTTGATACAGGATTATTTGAGGCTTGAGGTCGCTTAAGCGGTTGACACTCAGGGCAAAAAACAGAAGCACGTTGCCCGAGCTTAATATTTTCTAAAGTTGTTTCACAGTTGATGCACATTTCACCAGCGCGCCCATAAGCCAATAGCGTTTGTTGAAAGTAGCCATTTTCGCCCATGGCATTGGTGTAATCACGTAAAGTAGATCCGCCTAAATCAATTGCTTGTTTAAGGATTCGTTTGATTTCAATGACAAATTTTTCAATTTGTGACCGTGTAAGACTAGAGGCGGGTTGTGCAGGATGAATGCCCAAATTAAACAGACTTTCAGTTGCGTAAATATTTCCAACACCCACAACAATGTGGTTATCCATAATTGCAACTTTGACTGCAACACTCTTATTTTTAAATTTCTGCTCTAGATAGTCAGCATTGAAAGATTCACTTAAAGGTTCAGGTCCAAGCGTATCTAAAAGTTTGGATTGAGCATGATCATCCAGCCATAAAATGCAACCAAAACGACGAGGATCGTGGTAGCGTAATTGGATATCATCGAATTGAATGATGAAATGATCATGCTTTCTCAACGCATCACGTGAATCACTCAAACGAAAGCTTCCAGACATTCCCAAGTGCCATAACATGGTCACATTTTCAAATTGTGCCAAAATATATTTGGATCGACGTGTTAGCCCTATCAGTCGTTGACCGACCAATTGATTTACATCATTTGGTATAGGCCATCTCAGACTTGAATTATTGACTTGAACAGAAAGTACTTTTTGATTCAGCAAAGGGAGCAAGCTGGTTTTCGTGGTTTCAACTTCAGGTAATTCAGGCATGGAAACTCTGTTAAATGGGCGAGTAGAAAAATATTGGGTTAAATGAGGATATTGCAAGCAGCATCGAGTGAACTACAAGATATTACGCTTGAACAGAATATGATACACAATCCATCTAGTGCCTTCATGGTTAAGTTTTAAAATGTTTTTTAAAGCATTCAATGATGAAATGAACTTAGATGATTTATCACGTAAATGCGTTGTACACTGCTACAAATAAATCAATTTAAAATCAGGGAGATTCAGTGTGGCAAAATTATTTGAGCCAATTCAATTCGGAAATTTATCACTCAAAAATAGAATTATTGTTGCTCCCATGTGTCAGTATTCTGCGAATGAAGCAGGGGAGCATAGTTTTTGGCATGAACAACAATGGGCGAGTTATGCATTGTCGGGTGCTGGATTATATATTATTGAAGCAACTGCGGTACAAGCTGTAGGTCGTATCAGTTTTGCAGATTTAGGGTTGTGGAATGATTTACAACGTGCACAATTAAAAGCATTGATTGATAAGGTAAAATCGATTGCTCCAACGCCAATCGCCATTCAGTTAGCGCACGCGGGACGTAAAGCTTCAACTGATAAACCATGGTTGGGACGTGGTCAATTCTCATCGAATCATGAACATGGCTGGCAAACGGTATCTGCAAGTGATTTACCATTTAATCCAGATGATCAGGCTCCTCATGAATTAAGTATCGAGGAAATCGAAAAAATTATCGATGACTTTGCAACTGCAGCAGTCAGATCTGTAGATGCAGGTTTTGATCTCATCGAAGTCCACGCGGCTCATGGTTATCTATTACATCAATTTATGTCCCCTTTATCTAATCGAAGAACAGATGAATATGGTGGAAGTTTTGAGAATCGCATTCGTCTAACTTTAGAGGTTTTTCAGGCGATCAAAAATGCTGTTCCAGACAACTATCCAATCGGTGTTCGTTTGTCTGCAACAGACTGGATGGAGCAAGAAAAGGGATGGAATATTGATGACTCAATTGGGTTATCAAAGGCATTAGAAAAACTTGGTGCCGTTTATATCCATGCATCATCTGGTGGATTACATGTCGATCAAAATATTCAGATTGGTCCTAATTACCAAGTTCCATTTGCGGAAGCAATCAAGAAACACGTAGACATTCCAGTGATTGCTGTTGGGCTGATCACTGAACCTCAACAGGCGGAAGATGTCTTACAACAAGGCAAAGCTGATGCAATCGGGCTCGCAAGGGTAATACTATTTAATCCAAGATGGCCATGGCATGCTGCTGCTCAATTAAAAGCAGAGGTTGAAATTAGTCCGCAATATTTACGATGCCAACCGCATGATGTGAAATCATTATTTAAGCCATATGCTGATAGATAAAATAGGCATAAAGGTATACTTAAAAAGTCATCCTGGGTAATTACGGCTGTTGTATGATAATTTGACTAACTCATACAATAGCTAGGGATGCTAAGTCATGGTTTTATCGGTCATTATTCCGATTTTTTTACTGCTTTTTTCGGGATATGCCTCGGTTAAACTGAATTTACTTAGCAAGGAACAAGTCTCTATTGTTGGTACATTCGTCATTCGAGTCGCTTTACCTGCTCTATTTTTACAAGCGCTTTCATCAAAAGATCTTGATGCGATATGGCAACCTGAACTTTTCTACAGTTATATTGTGGTGACTGCCTTTGTATTTGCAATCGCTTTATGGATTTTGGTAAAGCATTTTAAAAACAATTTAAGTGATGCTGCCATTCTCTCAATTGGAGCGTCAATGTCTAATACTGGACTACTTGGTACGGCCATTTTAAGTCTATTGATTGGTCATATCGCGCTTGCCTTTACTTCTTTAATCGTAATTATCGAAAGTGTTTTTCTTGTTCCAGCAGCTTTATTTATTGCGGGATTGCAAGCTCAAAATCAGCAAGCACTACTCAATACATTAAAAAATAACTTTATAATCCTATGTAAAAATCCATTGTTTATTGGTGTGGTAATCGGAATTGTGTGCGCGGTTTTTCAGGTTAAACTGCCGCATTATATAGATCAAGTTTTCTTAATGATTGGTCAGACGGCATCTCCTTTGGCGTTATTTGTGATTGGCGGAAGCATCGCAGTTTTAACCCTAAAATATGTCAATCAGCAGAGTCTTTATATTGTTCTATCGTCCAACTTTATTTTTCCAATACTCATGTATTTGACTCTACGATTTATTGCTCAAGCACCAATGGATATCGTGTATGTAGGGACATTGATTGCAGCTTTACCTACACCTGCATTATTTGGAATGTTGGGACAAGCATATGGGCTCAATGATCGTGCAATTACACCTTTATTGATGAGTACAGTAATTGGATTTATTGTGACTGCTGGATTAATTATTTTATGGTGGTAATTGAGTAAAACCTAAAATGTAATCATAAATATCCTTTTCATATAAGAAAACCCTATCTCGTGATAGGGTTTTTGTATTTGAGCAGCGGTTTAAAATTTAAATTAATGCTTATGATTTAGCTTTCGTATTTGCTGCAGGTTTTTTTGCATTCTCAGCAATCAGTTTGTTCACGATCGCTAGATTTTCTTTGGCTTGAGGAATATTTTCATCTGCTAAAGCACTAAATATTTTTTTTGCCTCAGGTAGGTTTTGCGGAACGATATTTCCGTTTACGAACATGTTACCAATGGCCATAAGCGCAGGGATGTATCCTTTTTTACCTAAATCTTGAATGCTCGCTAAACCTTTTTTCACAGGCGCTTCAGTTTTGGTTTTGAAGCCTAATGAAATATCGTATAAAGCACGAGCATGAATGGCTGGATAACTTCCTTTCTTAATTAAAGGATCAAGTTTTTGCAAAGCGAGCTTATCAGATTGTTCTTTACCTTCAGAGAACAGTAGAACAGCAGATTCAACAATCGCATCTTCAAAACCTTGAGCTGCAGCTTTATCTAAGTATTCACGAGATTTTTTCTCATTTTTGGTCAGCCCCAAGCCGCCAGTGGCATAGTTTTGCGCCAATACATAATTGGCTAAAGGATAGCCTGCAGTGCCAGCTTGTTCATAAAGTTGTACTGCTTTTTTGTTGTCTTGTTTGGTTCCTTGACCAGCTTGAGTGAGATATGCCAAGTTATAAGTCGCTTGAGGATTCCCTGCTTTTGATAAGCGTTCAAGTTCTTGGTAGGCCGCATTGTAATTCTTTGCTTGAATCAGTTCCTGTACTTTGCTGAATGCAGGATCGACTGGTGCGGCAGCGAAGCTAAATGAGGTGGCAACAGCGAGTAAAGCACCACATAATATTTTTTTCATAATTGTTTTATACCTATCTTAAAAGCAACCCTATTTATTTGATGTAAATAGAGTTTTACACCATTTCATCATAGTCCGAATTATGTGAATGTAAATATAGAATATGTATACATCCTTCAAATTTAGCTTCGCTTTGTGAATAAAGTGTGTGTATTGCAGTATAAGCATATAAACGACACTGGATTTATGTTGTTCAGCCTTGAATATATGGATTTAACCAAAATTTTAATCCACTAGTAGTTCTTCGATGGTTTTGCTTAAATACGCATTGTGCAATGAGGTGGTCAACGATGTTTATAAAAGGCATTAAACGTAATTACGATAAAGTTTTTCAAGATGATTCAATCCCAGATGAACAAAAGATAGATGCGCTCTTATTAAAACTTGGCGAGCAGTATTTGGTGAGTCAGGAGAATCGAGTGTATGTATTCCAAAAAGGTGATTTAACCGTAAAGTTTGATGCTAAACACGCGAGAGCATTTCATTTTAAAGATTATGTGGTGAAGGATATGAATAAATTATTTCATGGCTTTTAGAATAAAACCTCCTAGCGATATAGGAGGTTTTTTTATGAGTCATCTCTCAATCGATTGAGAGTTAAAATCTATTCCATCTAACGCCTTGGTCTTATTTTCATATCTTTATCAATAAAAAAACTCTATTATAAAACGATACGAAACGTATCGTTTTATTTGTGAGAATTTCATGACAAGCGAAGACAAAAGTGCACGACGCCGATCATGTATTTTAGCTTCAGTCAAACAGGCTTTGAATGAAGTGGAATATCACCAACTGACAGTAGAAGACATTGCTTCACGTGCTGGGGTGGGAAAGTCGACTATTTATCGATGGTGGTCACATAAATCTGAATTGGTTCTAGACACGTTTAAGGAGCTCACACTCTCAATTTTTGAGTTTGAGCCAGAATTCGATCTTGAACAAAATCTTAATCAACAATTGCTTCGTTTGGCTAAGGCTTTAGATCATCCAGTGGGACGTGCGATGTTGGTGGTTATGGCGAATCATCGTGAATTGGCTGCAACATTCTTCAAGCAATATTTGTTACCTAAACGAGTTCAACTGCATCAACTGATCCAACAGGCGATTGAGGTGGGGGAGCTGATAGAACATGATCACTATGATTTGGTACTTGATCGACTGTATGGTCCTATTCATTACCAAATTATTTTCTTTAATCATTTGCCTGATGAGCACTATATCCGTCAATTGGTCAAACTGAGTTTAGATCCATTACGCCCTCAAGCCCAAACATTAATGCGACAAGAGTAGATTTTCATGAGTGTAACCACCGAGCGACTTTGGAATCGTTCATTTATCTTGTGTGTATTAAATAATTTATTTGTTTTTATTTACTACTTTGCCATGTTGGCTGTCCTTCCGATTTACATTGTGAAGGACTTAGCGGGATCAGTTGAAGAAGCAGGATTAGCGTTAACGCTTTTTCTCGCCTCATCAATAGCAGTACGACCATTTTCAGGTATGATCATTCAAAAAATGGGTAAGCGACTCACTATGCGTGGATCGAGCACGTTTTTTGCGGTCTTTGCATTTGCTTATTTATTCATTGATAACATGTGGTCATTGTTGCTTATACGATTTTTACATGGGATATGGTTTAGTGTGTTGACCACTGTGGCTGTTCCAGTCGCGAATGACTTCATTCCTGAGCATCGTAAAGGTGAAGGCATGGGTTATTATGTGATGTCCACTAACCTAGGTGTGGTATTTGGACCGTTAATTGCTCTTACCATGATTCAATTTTATAGCTTCCAAATTTTATTCGGTGCTCTCGCGGTGCTCATCAGTTTAGGTCTAATTTTTAGCTGGCTATTAAATATTCCAGCGAATCAGATACCTCAGCAACATAAAATGAATAAAAAAGGTTTTAAGCTAGACGATTTTCTTGAGCCTAAAGTTTTTGCTGTAAGTGGTGTTGCTTTACTTACAGCTTTTGCTTACTCGAGTATTACCAGTTTTATTACGGTTTATAGTGAGAGCAAACAACTGCTGGCGTACACCAGTGTATTTTTTATATTGTTTGCGGCGTCGATGTTAATTGTAAGACCTTGGGTCGGTAAAATTTATGACCGTCAAGGTCCGAGTGCTGTTATTGTTCCTTCTTTTATATTTTTTGCGATTGGGCTTATGGTCGTAACATTGGTCAATGATCAATGGATGTTGTGGTTATCTGCAATTTTTATTGGAATTGGATATGGTTCAGTATTTCCTTGTTTGCAAACGCTCACCATTCAAACCGTAGATAAACATCGGATGGGGCATGCAATATCAACATTCTTTATTTGTTTTGATATTGGTCTAGCGATTGGTTCAGTTGTGATGGGATTAGTTATCGCACAATGGAGCTTTGAATTTATGTACTGGTGTTGTGCGGTATTGGTCATATTAAACCTGATTATTTACCGGAAATATGTTCCAAATCCTCAGCCTAATGGTTAATAAAAAACCTCCTAAATGGAGGTTTTTTTTAGATTATTTTACTGTGGTCTAGCCACATCACCATTTAAATACTCAGGCAAATCTAAAACAGTCACGTCTAACTCTGCTAATGCTTCAGGGCGTGCCACCACCAAAGCGATATAACCATTTTCAAATGCAGCACTATTGACCACTTGTACGCTTTTATCGAGTTGTTCCGCTTCTGCAGGCACAGCACCTGTACCTTGAATCAGATGTAACCACGCTTTCGGTTTGGCTTTAAACCATAAGCGTGCAATGACTTCCTGACCCAAGTAACAACCCTTGTCATAGTGAACGCCTTCACGTTGATGTAAACGGAGTTCTTGGGGTTGGAACACGTGTTCTATGGCTTGATCAATGTAAGCTTGACCCTGTTGAATGGCCTGAACTTGCCAAGCGGCAATATCTGTTACTTCTGCTGAGAACGTTGTGGTGTCACCTTGAAGCGTAGGATAGACCTGACTAGCTTCTTCAAGTTTCATTTTGGAAAAAGCACCGAATTTTTTAATGTGTTTGGAAAATTCTTCAGCTTGATCTTGAGTGGTTACAATGACAAAGCTTTCAGGATTCAGCTTTGTTAGCCATAAACCAAAGTGAATTCGACCTTTTAAATCACAAATTGCTGTGTAGCGCGTGATATTTTCTTCAAGGCGTTCAACATGCAACGTCACTTGACCTTGTAAAAATTTTTGAGCATCCACGCCATTAAGCGTAAATGAGGAGAAAGATAAATTGTTCATTTTCTATGCTCGAATCTGAATCTAATACTAAAGAATTATCCCAATTTTCCACTATTTTTCAAAAAAAAGCACATAACTGCTTATTTATCTGCGTTATTTGAAACAAAATATTTCAAAAACCCTATTTTTTATACCTAAGTCGATGAAATATATAAGATTTGGGAAATTGACTTTCAGCAGTGTACTATGCCATCACAAATGATGAAGTCTCATCAACAACAAAATGTTTAGAAAGTTTAGAAAAAAGATGCTCAAGGCAAGGCAGGAACGCGATGAATAACAACTACCGTAAACCACTGCAAGGTACCCAGCTCGAATATTATGATGTGCGTCAAGCCGTTGAAGATATTCAGCCAGGCGCATACGCAAAACTCCCATATACTTCTAAAGTGCTTGCAGAGCAATTGGTACGCCGTTGCGACCCTGCAATTTTAGAGCAGTCTCTTAAAGAATTAATCTTTAATAAACAAGACCACGATTTCCCTTGGTATCCAGCACGTGTGGTTTGCCACGATATTTTAGGTCAAACAGCATTGGTGGACCTTGCAGGTTTGCGTGATGCGATTGCCGATCAAGGTGGAGACCCATCTAAAGTCAATCCCGTGGTACCAACTCAGCTGATTGTCGATCACTCACTCGCAGTCGAGTACGGTGGTTTTGATCCTGATGCATTTGAGAAAAACCGTGCGGTGGAAGATCGTCGTAATGAAGACCGTTTCCATTTTATTGAGTGGACCAAAACTGCCTTTGAAAATGTTGATGTGATTCCTGCGGGTAATGGCATCATGCATCAAATCAACTTGGAGAAAATGTCTCCAGTGATTCAAAACCGTGGTGGCGTGGCTTTCCCTGACACGTGTGTGGGCACAGATTCACATACACCACATACGGATGCTTTGGGTGTGATCTCCATTGGTGTCGGTGGTTTAGAAGCTGAAAACGTGATGCTTGGTCGTGCATCTTGGATGCGTTTACCTGACATTATTGGTGTAGAGCTTGTTGGTCAGCGTAAGCCGGGCATTACGGCAACTGATATCGTATTGGCTTTAACAGAGTTCTTGCGTAAAGAGCGAGTCGTCGGTGCATATTTAGAGTTCTTTGGTGAAGGTGCAGACACCATGTCGATTGGTGACCGCGCAACCATCTCCAATATGACCCCTGAATACGGTGCAACGGCTGCGATGTTCTATATCGACCAAAACACCATTGATTATCTAACACTGACAGGTCGTGAGCCTGAGCAAGTGAAGCTTGTAGAAACCTACGCCAAAGAAATTGGTCTGTGGGCAAGTGATATGACTAAAGCTGAGTACCCACGCGTATTACGTTTTGATTTATCGACTGTGACTCGTAACATTGCTGGGCCATCAAACCCACATGCGCGTGTATCGACAAGCGATTTAAAAGCAAAAGGTATTGCAGGTAATTTAGACGCTGCTCGTGCGCAAGAAGCAGAAGGCTTAATGCCTGATGGTGCAATCATCATCGCTGCGATTACCTCTTGTACCAATACCTCTAACCCACGTAATACGGTTGCAGCTGGCTTGCTTGCTCGTAAAGCGAATGAACTCGGCTTAGTGCGTAAGCCGTGGGTGAAATCATCTTTTGCACCGGGTTCTAAAGCAGCAGCATTGTATTTAGAAGAAGCAGGTGTACTCGGTGATTTAGAAAAACTCGGTTTTGGTATCGTGGCGTATGCATGTACCACATGTAACGGGATGTCAGGTGCGTTAGATCCAAAAATCCAGCAAGAAATTATTGACCGTGACCTCTACGCAACGGCGGTATTGTCTGGTAACCGTAACTTTGATGGTCGTATCCATCCTTATGCAAAACAAGCATTCTTGGCATCTCCACCTTTAGTTGTGGCTTATGCGATTGCAGGTACGATTCGTTTTGACATCGAAACCGATGCATTAGGAAACGATAAAGATGGCAACCCAATTTATTTAAAAGACATTTGGCCATCTGATGAAGAAATTGATGCGTTGGTTAAAGTTGCGGTAAAACCTGAGCAATTTAAGAAAGTGTATATCCCAATGTTTGATTTGGGTGAGAAGGTTCAAGCGGCAAGCCCATTATATGACTGGCGTCCACAAAGTACGTATATCCGCCGTCCGCCATATTGGGAAGGCGCACTTGCTGCACCACGTACTTTAGCCAATATGCGTCCGCTTGCGATTTTAGGTGACAACATTACCACAGACCATTTATCACCATCGAATGCGATTATGATGGATTCGGCAGCAGGTGAATATCTACATAAAATGGGCGTGCCTGAAGAAGACTTTAACTCATACGCAACGCACCGTGGTGACCACTTAACGGCACAACGTGCGACCTTTGCCAATCCGAAATTGTATAACGAAATGGTGGTACGTTCGGACGGTAGGATTAAGCAAGGTTCAAAAGCGCGTGTAGAGCCTGAAGGCGAAGTGATGCGTATGTGGGAAGCCATTGAAACCTACATGAACCGTAAACAGCCTTTGATCATTGTGGCAGGTAAAGACTACGGTCAAGGTTCTAGCCGTGACTGGGCTGCGAAAGGTGTTCGCCTTGCAGGGGTTGAAGCGATTGTGGCAGAAGGTTTTGAACGTATTCACCGTACCAACTTGGTGGGTATGGGTGTATTACCACTTGAGTTTAAAGCAGGGACTGACCGTAAAACTTTAGGTTTGGATGGTACTGAGCTGTATAGCGTGATTGGTAATATTGCACCTCGTTCGACTTTGACTTTAGTTATTGAGCGCTCAACGGCGGATGGTAAAAATCAAACGATTGAAGTGCCTGTTACGTGTCGTTTGGATACCGAAGAAGAAGTATCTGTATATGAAGCGGGTGGGGTGTTACAACGCTTTGCACAGGATTTCTTAGAAGGGAATGTAGCGTAGTTTATAAGTTGAAAATCTCCCCAAACCCCTCTTTTAAAAGAGGGGAATTCCCTCCTTTTAAAGGAGGCTTGGGGAGGATTAAAGTTATTTTGAACATTGATAAAGTATGTTTAGACTTTTAAAAATTCAAAATTTAGATAATATTTACATATATATTTTTAGAACAATAAGAATTGATGAAAATACGCAATAAATTGTTTTTAATATTTTTTTTAATCCTTGTTATTACAATGTCTTGGAAATTAAATCATTTAAATAAACCTGTAAATTTAAGTCAAAAGTTAGATCCCAAAGTAACTGCTCAGCAAATTTTGGGGAGAATCCCTTATAAAGTAAGCTCCGAAGCAAGTAAAAAAAATATTGAATATATCTTTATGGATATCGACAAGAATGCTTTATCCAGAGATGATTTAAGTCGAATTGAGAAGCAATTAACACAAACTTGGCAACTTGTAGAAAAGACGCAATATGATCATATTTATTGCAAAGATGCATGGAATGAAATTGTCATATCTCAGCCTGTATCACAAGCAGGTGAGCGAGATCAAAATTACAAGCAAAGATTTAATACGGATAAATACCAGATTTTTATAGTTTGGCAAAGTTATGGTACTGATGCTTGCATACACTTACTGAATAACGGCTAGTTGGGTTTCACAGTTCTATGTTGATTTTGGTGGTTGAGCGTTCATCGACTGAGGGTGTCAATTAAATCCTTGAGATTCCTGTAACCTGTCGTTCGGATACCGAAAAAGAAGTATATGTGTATGAAGCGGGTAGATGTTGCAATGCTTTGCACAGCCCTTGTTAGGAGGGAGTGTTTTAAATTTAATAATTTATAAGTTTGTTTAATAGGTCAATGTATGGATTATGATAAAGATATAAAAAACTTAAATATTAGTGATTTTGAGAAAAATGGATTACAGGTTTATCGAAATTACCAAAATGCATTTATAGAAAATCAAATAAAATTATTTGTTGAGGATTGTGATAATAAGCAGTATTTGAGTCTAAAAAATTTAGAAAGGGTAATGAATTTAATTTCTAATGAAGAAAGTAAATACCTCCCTATTGTAATATGTTCTTACGCTGATGAATGTTTTGAAAGTATGATCAAAAGAATCGTGCCCAAAGACACACCTGGAGGAGCGAAATCATTATTAGATGGCTTTGGTAGCTTATCAAGTTTTTCAAATCGAATTCAAATAGCGTATGTATTTGACTTGATTAGTAAGGATATATTAATAGAGTTAAATGCCCTTAGGAAGGTGAGAAATGATTTTGCTCATAGATGGGATATCGAAGAAAACAGAGATAAGTTAGTGAATAGTATTAAATCTAGATCAGTAAAAATAGAAGATTTACTAATAAAAGGGAATAGGATTAGAGAAAATTTATCTGTAGAAGATAAATGGAAATGCCACTTAATAGTTTTTGTGGGTCGACTACATTATGAAACTGAACTTTATTATTCCTGTGTAAAAAAAGGTTTAAAGCCCACAGAGGTTCTTTACGATTTAGATAAGAGTCCCAAACTTTTTAAAGATGTTAATTTACTTACTCACAGCTTTTTAGAAAAGTATAAACCGTGAAGTTTATGTTCGCCCAATCGACACCATCATCTGTCGAAATGGACAATAAAAAGTCATTCATTGTTCGTTATAGTGGTGTCACCATTTCTAAAATTATACGGAGAACAAAAATGGTTACAGCTGGCTCTAAACCGGGAACAGGTTTCTATTTTTGCGTTCAATGTGGGCATCGTGCTTACTTAGAAATTGGTACTGATCGTTTACCACCGTGTACCAAATGTTTAAGCAATCAATTTAAAAAATAATTCGCTCAAGCAAACACACTAAAACAGACACCACTGTTTGAAACAAAAGCCCTATTACTCCATAGGGCTTTTTTGTTACCTTAAGAAAATTAAAAACATATTAATAAAAAGGGTCACTATGGAAACGATACTCGGTTTATGTCTTGGTATAGGATTAAGTGCTGCATGTGGCTTCCGCGTATTTGTTCCATTATTGGTGATGAGTATTGCTGCCATTATGGGCATTTTTGAACCCATCAAAGGTTTTGAATGGTTGGCGATGCCATCGGTCTGCATTGCACTCGGTTTTGCCACACTGTGTGAAATAGGCGCTTATTACATCCCATGGGTAGACAACTTACTCGATACCATTGCAACACCTGCCGCGATGGTGGCTGGAACATTGACAACCATGGCGGTAAGCTCTGGTGAAATGTCGCAATTTGCAAGTTGGGCTGCCGCAATCATCGTCGGTGGTGGAACAGCAGGAGCAGTGCAACTTGGGACAGTGGCAGCACGGGGTGTATCGACCGCAACCACGGGTGGCGTGGCAAATCCTGTGGTATCTACAGGTGAGTGGGTCAGCGCATTGGTGATTTCCGTATTGTCATTTTTTATACCCGTATTGGTAGTGATCGTTTTAATAATCGGTGTGGTTTGGGCAGTACGCTGGATTCATCAGAAAAGACGCATGGTAAAGAATGCCGAAAGTCCCCTGTAAAATCTCAATGGAACATCGTAAAAATATGTTGAATCACGATTACCATTCCAGTTCATCTAAAAATTATATTGGCTAAAAACATTATAAAAATTATAAAGGAGCTCAGCAGATGCCTGTGCTAAAAATATTAAAGCGTCATGGTATATCAGTCGTGATACTTATGGCATGTTCGATTGCTTCAGTACCGTTATGGGCGAACACTCCACAGCAGAAAACACTAAGCCCAGAAGAAATCAAACTTCAACTGCAGGCAAAAAAATTTAAGGACTTTATTCCAGACCAATACTTTCTGTTCGATGCCGTAGAAGGTGATTTGAATCAGGATGGCCAAAAGGATGCCGTACTGATTGTAAAAAAAATTGATCCCAAAGGGTGGGTGAACCATCCTGATCAGGGCAAGCTGGATCGTAACCGACGTGGCATTCTGGTGCTATTACAGGATCAATTCAAATATCAAAAACTGATGCAGAATCTGACTGCATTTTCATCAGAAAATGAAGAGGGTGGTGTTTATTTTCCGCCAGAACTCAGTGCTGATATCCGCAAGAATATTCTGGGGATCCATTATGGACACGGTCGTTATGGCTATTGGAGTTATAAGTTTCGTTTAGAGCAGCAGGATATGCGTTTGATTGGTTATGATCTTTCTAGTAATTATGGCCCATATACTGATTATAGAGTAAGTATTAATTTTCTCAGTCATCAAAAAAAGCATTCACAAAATATCAATTTGGCAGATCGGGATCTTCAGGAAAAATTTAAGCATACCTGGTCCAAAGTGAATTATTCACCAATCTATCTGTCCAAAATCAAGGACTTTGATGAGCTCAATTTTGAATAACTTTTTTAATAAGGTTGGTGCGAATTTTGCTTGATTATTTACAGTAAAAATGATTCCAAGAGGAAGAATCACATGGAAATGAGCAGCATAGCTGAAAATGAAAAAACGTCTTTAGGTGTTAAAGTTCAATTTATGGCAGGCTGGCCAATATTACTGTTACTCATTGGTGGCGCAGTAGGAGTGGTACTGGGCATCGTTGCGTATGTGATTAACCTCAAAATTTACAAATCTGAATTATCTCAACTACAAAAAGTACTCGCTAATCTTATGTGTGGCATGTTTGCCATGATGTTGTG
Organism: Acinetobacter sp. 24-47-47; assembly: GCF_057737035.1. NCBI lineage: Bacteria > Pseudomonadati > Pseudomonadota > Gammaproteobacteria > Moraxellales > Moraxellaceae > Acinetobacter > Acinetobacter sp. 24-47-47. The sequence continues at coordinate 583,398 of NZ_CM173216.1, forward strand.
GTGGAGCATTGCATCTTGGATTCAAGCCAGTCTCTAAAATCAAAAGTCGACTTGAATTTTAATTGCAATATTTAGCTCAAAAACGCTAAAAAAAGTGTATCAATGAGCCTATTTGGGAAAAAATATTGTATTTATAAGATGAAATGAAATAATTTTTTATTCGATGCTAAAATTCGTTAATCTTAGGAAATTAATCCCGACGCAGTCTCGCTATTATATATCTCAAGGGTGTGACGGGATCGAAAAGAGTAGATTGCTACCAGTTGCGTACAACGTGCGTGTAGTACTTACCCAAAAGGTCTTGATTCGGCTTAGGACGCTATAAACCAGAAGTTTATAGGCAATAGGGTTATAACTTACAAAGTTATAATAGTTGAAGTAAACAACATGTTTTCCCTGACACCCTCAAAATTCTCTTAAAAAAAATTTTCATTCTCAATTCTCAATTCTCAATTCTCAAATCTCAAATCTCAAATCGCTCATCTTATAAATTGACACTGAGTTGATCAGTTGCTATTTTTCCGCATCCCAAAGAAATGCTCTGTTCACATGCCTTTAGACGATAATTTTGTATATATGCCACCTCAAGGTCCGCTTAACATCGTCTATGAAGATGATGATTTGGTGGTCATTGATAAACCAGCAGGATTATTGTCTGTGCCAGGACGCTTGCCTGAACATCATGACAGTGCGTATTTTAGAGTGATAGCTCAATATCCAAATGCAAAAATTACCCATCGTTTAGATATGGCAACCTCTGGAATTTTGATGTTTGCAAAACATCGTGATGCTGAAGTGGCTGTGAGCAAAATGTTCCAAGCACGCACCGTGAAAAAAAATTATGTGGCACTGGTGCAAGGTAAAATTGCACAACAGGGACAAGTAGACTTGCCTTTAATTACGGACTGGGAAAATAGACCGAAACAAATCGTTCATTTTGAATTTGGAAAACCAGCCTTAACACTGTTTGAATTGGTCGCTTATGATGCGCATTTAGATGTTAGTCGTGTCTTGTTGACGCCAATTACGGGGCGTTCACATCAATTACGCGTACATATGCAAGCCATAGGTCATCCGATCACAGGTGATAAACTCTATCATCCAAACCCTAAACTCAGTGATTTAGGGCGTATGGCTTTGCATGCAAGTTATTTAGAGTTTCAACAACCGTTGAGTGGTATTGAAATTAAAATTGTGAGTGAAGTTCCATTTTGAATGAAACGCTTCAAGCAGAATATGTAATGTGAGTGCCTAACTAAAATTTAACAATTACGATCATATAAGTTTAAGAACAATTTCTAATGAATTCTTCTCCAAAATGAAATAAATATAGGCTACTCTAGGATATTGTATACGCAATAACCACAATAAGGATGAATGTATGAGCCGTGATTTAGAACAATTTCCTAATGATGATAATGGCGATGTACTGTGGCAAATGTTCCAGGATGGAGATGATTTAAGCGAGCCGCATGAGATTGAGTACTCAATTGCTTTTAGCTCTAAAGAAAAAGCTGAAAAATGTGCCTTGTTCTTGCTTCAGGAAGAACAAAAGATCAGTTTATTTATTGATGAAGAGTCTGAATCCGCAGAATGGATTATCACGATTTACGTGTACATGGAGCCAGAATACACAGATATTGTGGATTTGGAAGAGTGGTTTACCAAAATAGCCAATGACTATGATGGTGAGTACGATGGATGGGGATGTATGGCATATGTATATGATGATGAAGATATAGAAGATGAGTTTCAAAGCTAAACAAGGCTAGAGCCAATAAAAGAACCTAAGTGATTGAACTTAGGTTTTTTATTTAAACCTTATAAAATTTAAGGTTTTTTTCTATTCGCTAGTTGAAAGTGGTATATTGAGCAAAATTTTTTTAATTTTTTGGATTTTTTATGTCTTTGCCAAATTGCCCAAAATGTTCCTCTGAATATACTTATGAAGATGGGGACCTCTTGATCTGTCCAGAATGTTCACATGAATGGAAAGAAGGAGAGACACTCGAAGAAGTGGTTCAGATCAAAGATGCAAATGGCAATCTTCTTGCAGATGGCGATACCGTAACGGTTATCAAAGATTTAAAAATTAAAGGTTCATCATCCGTAATCAAAGTCGGTACTAAAGCAAAAAGTATTCGTTTGTTGCCAGATGCAACGGATGGTCATGATATTGATTGTAAAGTAGATGGTTTTGGCGCAATGAAACTTAAGTCCGAATATGTAAAGAAAGCATAAGCTTTTTATAATGGCTTCAGTGAAACTGGGGCCAATTTTTTTATGTGATAATAACTCGTCGTTGGTTTTAATCTGATCATAATGATAAGTTTTAATAAATAATGGTTGTTTTTTATCAATTTAAATTGAATTTTAGATACAAATTAGAATAAAAATTTCTTTGCTTGGCACAAAATAACATTACAGTTTTTCTTTAAAAGTGTTAACTTCATCACACTAATAACAATAAGGTCACATCATGTCTATTCAGATTGAGGGTAATGTTGTTGCTGCTCATGAAGTATTAGCGCAATTAAAAGAATGGGATTCAGCATTAGTGGGTAATAATGTTGATGCGTTAATCGAACAATGTGCGCAAAATGTAAGTATGTTTGATGTCAGCACCCAACTTGAGGGAGCTGAAGCTTATCGAAAAGAATGGCAAAAATTTAGCCCCTATTTCTTCGATGGAATGCAAATCACTCGCCGTGATGTAAAAGTGCATGCGAGTGATCATTTGGTTGTATTACATTGTCACTCTAAAGTGGAACATAAAGCCTTAAAAGGTCAGCTGCAAATGCCTTGGTGTCGTACAACACTATGTCTACAAAAAACTAATGAACAGTGGGTGATGGTACACCAACATATTTCTATGCCTGTAGACTTAGCAACGGGAAAGGCTATCATCTTGAAGGATAAATCTAAATTAAGGCTTGTGGTTTAGCTAATCTTGAGCATTTAGATGGGCTTAAACAGTGTTATCTTTCATGAATGAGTTAAATTCTGGAGACGTGTCATGGGATTTTATGATTTTTATCGTTTGAGTTCTCATGCGGTGATCACCAACCCAGAGGGACAAGTCTTATTACTGAAAGCAAACTATGCCAATTACAGTTGGGGGTTGCCTGGTGGTGGTTTAGATCAAGGTGAAACCATACATCAAGCTTTGCTCAGAGAGTGTAAAGAAGAAATAGGTTGTGATGTAAGTATCCAATATTTATCTGGGGTCTACTATCACGCACAGGTAAACTCACATACCTTTATCTTTAGATGCGTGATTGAAAATAATGCCCAAATTCAACTCTCTGAGGAACATACGGAATATGCATGGTTAAGTCCAGAGCAACTGTCTGAGGTTCAACGTACTCGCGTTCAAGACTGTCTGAATTTTCAAGGTGAAGTTCGGAGTTATTCATTCTAGAATTTAGAAATTAGACAGTTGGTATAATGTTTTGAAAATGATTGAGCTTAGCAATGATTTCATCAACTTGTTTCAGGCGTTTCACTTCATCCCATAACAGTTTTGCTTCAGGATAATGTTTAGACATCATACCTAGCCATTGCTTGTAACGTCCGACCATATTCATTTCTTTTTTATAAGAACCATTTAAGAAGCGAATTTGGAGTGTAATTAAATCGCTCCATTGTAATATCGCTTCGTCTTTATTTTGTCGGATGCATTGTGTGACATCGGGTGTTGTCACTGCTGCACGACCAATCATTAGATCTTCACAACCCGACTCTAGTAAACACTGGCGCGCATCTTGGTTATTCCAGATTTCACCATTGGCTATCACATTAATGCTAAGCGCATGACGAATGGGTTGAAGTTGATCCCAAAAGGCGGGTGGGGTATAGCCATCTGCTTTTGTTCGTGCATGAACGGTAACCCAAGCGGCACCAGCATCTTCTATAGCATGTGCATTTTCCAGGGTGAAATTACGATCCATATAACCTAAACGCATTTTTGCTGAAACTGGTATTTCAGCAGGCACTGCATCACGTACAGCTTTAACCAGTTGATACACTGTTTCAGGTTCATCCAATAATACAGAACCACCTCGATGCCTGTTCACTGTTTTAGCTGGACAGCCAAAATTCATATCAATTGCAGGTGCACCTAACTCCACCGCTCGAACGGCATTTGCAGCCAACATGGTTGGATTATTCCCTAAAAATTGAACATGAACGGGTGTTCCTGCTGCTGTTTTGCCATCGTTCAATAATTCGGGACAGTAAGAATGATAGATGTGATCTGGGAGGACAGAATCAGTGACACGGATAAACTCAGTTACACACCAGTCGAAGCTGCCGACATGTGTGAGAACATCACGCATGATGGGATCAGTTAAACCTTCCATGGGTGCTAAAACGAGTTTCACTTGGTCACCTGAATATGGGAAAAACGGTGTTATACGGTGTTTTGTATAGCTTGTCTAGTCAGAAATTTCACACAAAAAAAAGCCCAAACTTATGTTTGGGCTATTCGCTTCCAATTATTGATATTTAGCCCATTGTAGGTCTGCATTTTTAATGGCGATGAAATCATTTGCATTCACATCGTCAACTTTATTTAAATTTTTATATTCATTTTTGGGAATATAAATATTTGTACCAGCACCCATTGTATTGTGTTGTTGAACACTAGTATACGGTGGGACACCTTGAGAGCTGATATTACCAAAGATTCCATTTTTTTCACCGATACCACATGCTGCACTACCTTCAACATTACTTCTTGCTAATACGTCACCATAAATTTGTGCACATGCACCAATACGCACAACTTGATTAGACATCAAGGCAACCAAACCAAGTTCTAACTTTGTTATTTCTTTATTATCAATAGTCACTGTATCAAGTGTACCGTTAGGTAATCTATTGGTGTTTTTATACATCGTATTCGCATCTTGGCACAAATTCACTGGCGTCAAGAATTTGTTCGATAAAGTTGCAGGTGTTGTTGCAGGTGGACTAACACTAAACTTAGTATTAGACGTAGTGCCTAAGTTACGTGAACAAATTAAGGCATCTGTTGCATTTGGATTTCGCGTAATATTACGAGGCGAATAAATGCGAGGAGACATCGCAATCGCATCAATATCACCTTCAGCAAGGAATGTATTGGTGAATACAGAATCAGTACTATCCGCCGCAAGATTCGCTTTACCAGAAATAATTAATTTACCTTCGAAATACAGAATACCTGGAGCAAAACTTGCGTTATCGAATGTAGATGTATCCATTGAACGAATATACCAAGTGTCTGGTAATGTATAATCGTAATCTTTAGGCCAACCAAATATTGTTCGGTCTTTACCATCAAGACCATTAAAATCTAAACTGACACGTGGAAGATATCCGATAATTTGACTTGTACAATAACCGCTTTTATGGTCAGTACGTAGACCTAAACTATTGGTCATGATCTGTTCTTCATGAATAGTTTCACAAATAGCACCCACATAATCTTTGCTATTCAAGGTGTATTTCCCTAAATAGAAACCTCGTGAGCCTGAGTTTGAGTTCTCAGGGTCAATTTTCATGATTTGAGTTTTATTTCCTGAAGCATCTACAGCAAACTGTTTGTGAATATTATTAGTAGCATCATACTCATACATGTAAGTGATTTTAGAGCTCTCATTGCGAAGATGATTTAAATATACGCGAGCAGCGCCATATTCACGTACGAAAATATAGTTTGCATCATTTCGATATTGACGAACATCGACTCTGGTTTCAAACGTCATATTTTGAATTGCTTCTTGAATACTGGCTATGGTTTCAGAAACATCGTATTTAGGAATATCTGGAAAAGTACTGAGCTGAGGGATGCTTGTGAGTTTTTCATAAATTTTTCCACTAATTGCATTCTTAAATCCTTCAACTACACCATTCTGGTTTGAAGTACTAAAGTTGGCAAGATAGACATCACCTTTTACGTCTTCAGTAATAAGACCATCTAGTAAGCGTAATGGACCGTTAGAATACACATTTCCACCAATCCAACTTGTACTTAAGCGGACTCCAGCCTTGTACGCGCCAACCCCTTGTTGCGACTGATTGTGAGCATAGGCCGATTGTTCAATTTTGGAGAAGGTATCAAGGTCAATAAATTCTTTGGCTCTTACACTGCCCTTAACGTCACTACTAGAAATATTAACTTTCCCGCCTGATGTAATATCACCCGTAACAACACTAGTTCCGATCATTGTTACGTTGCCACCTGCCATGACATTTCCGTTGACTTTACTAGAAACGGAAATATTGACATTCCCTTGGTGTGTGGTAATAGAAGACACTTCGACATTCGTGCGTAGTGTTACATCTTTATTGGTATGTAAGTTTGCAGCATAGCCTCCTTCTGTAAGACTAATATTTCCGTCAGTGGAAATATTTTGAGCTTTAGAACCAAGAGAAAGTGTGACATCACCAATTGCTTTAATATTTTCTGCTTTGACATTGGTTAACAGTTTAACCCACTCACCAGATGAAATATTGCCAAAATTTCCGCCGTTAATAATGTGAACATAGCCCTCAGCATTGATGTTAATTACAGCGCCATTTCTTGTACCACAGGCATCAATTAAACAATCAATATAGACATTTCCACCTTTGCCATCTTTGTCTTTTTTAACGTTAATAGTTAAGTTTTTGATATTTTGTATTTTAAAACCAGCTTGTAAGGACAGGCTGCCACCATCGACATTCAGTTCGACATATTCATCTGGTTTAGTTGGATCTTCGCCGGAAATAGTAGTGCCAGACATAAATGTTTGACCAGTGAAATTAATAACACTCTTGTACTTAATCAGGTCTGCTGCAAGATCATAGATTGCTTGTATCGTAGTAGCTGATTGAGCTGACCCACTTTTCGACAGAATATTTGCGATGACAATACATTTGGTTCCAGTAGAACCATCTGGGTTATTGGTTAAACCATTGCAACCTTTTACATCTTTTACTTCAACCGTGACATAACGTTGGTTGGTATCATCATTTAAAAGCTGAATTTCACCTGTATTTAATAAGCTTTGGCGAAAGTCATTAATATCGGTATCCTTATATTTTTTTAATAAATATTCACGAAAGGCACTAACACCTGACCATCCCATGAGTTGTACGTTGGTTTGTGCATGCGCAGCAACATTTGCTTCTTTGTTGGAGATCAGTGATTTTGCAACAGTCGATGTTATGATCATCACTGTAAGCCCGATGAGCAAGACCAAAAGAATAGTGGCCATGCCTTGCTGCTTTCTTAAACTATTCATCTTTAATCTCGCTCTTAAAGGTTAACAATGTTATTAAGACAAACAGTATTACTCACTGTTTGACCAATATTTGAATTTTGCATTTCATCTGCGTATTGACGATTGGCAGTAATCGTCAGTTGGCGCGTACCTTTGGAGTTGTTTTTATCAATTCCAAAAGGTGTACAATTTCCCGGTGTTAATACAAAGTTAAAAACGGTGCCTGTTTCTAAGGTCTTAAAGGAAACAATATGCTGTTTTTCATCAGGTTGGCTAAAAGTTCCAATATTTAATACTGCTTCAGAACCACAGTTATTCTTTTTAAGAAAGATTAAGCGATATGTATCACCTTCTTTTTCTTGAGTTAATGCTTCACAGTTGTAATTAATCGTTGTATTTGCAGACATTAAGCTTGTTACAGGATCTGGATTCATTCGCCAGAAAACAGCAGGTAAATTTTGAGTGTCCACTCCTACAGCAATATCGGATGTTTTTCCTGAACCATAGCCGGCATTTTGAACGAGCTTCTGTGCAACTGATAATGCTGTACGTATTTGAGCATCGTATTCCGAATCACGAGAAGAACTAATACCAATTTGAGTCGTCTGTTTAAAAAGCATGAGCATCATTAGCATGCATAACATTGCAATGACTAATCCAACCATCAACTCAACGAGCGTAAATCCTTTTTGACTCATGATTTATCTCCCGACTCGATAACAATCTAAGCCTTCCATACTGTCTTCAGCGCAGGTCTTGGCATTAGATTGATTTGTACTCGCAGCTAACACAGGCCATGTAATTTTTGTACCTGCGACACCGCTCGTTTCACTAATATTTTCAGAATTCAAATTGCAGTAAATGTAGTAGGTATTACCATTTAATGTGAACGATTTACTTTCGGTAGATTGGTTATTGAATGAAGCACAAACATCAGTTGAGTCAGTTGATATAGTGATGGTTTGTAAGCGATTTTGCAGTTCGTTTATCACTATATTGTCAATGTTCATATATCGTTGCGTGTTCAACATTTTGCTGATTGCTAAACCGCTACCAAAAACAATAATCGAGAATATAAGTAAACCAACAAGAGACTCCAACAATGTGAAACCACGTTGATTAGTTGATTTGAATGTTTGCTGATTCATTATTCTTCTCAACTGTAACGGTTAAATTTAAATTTGAATTGCACGTTGCTGATGCTGAACTTGCAGCAACCAACATCCCATTCGAGTTAAAAGATAGACAATAAAACTCTGTATTGTTTACTTTGAAAAATACATTCGATGCATAGGGGATTTTTTGAAGGATATAGTTTTGGTCAGGCGAGTTGCCGTCACTTGTTGAACACGCATCAGTACTGTCTTTAGCAACACGAATGACTCTAATTTCTTGATGGGTTTTATCTATACAAACAGATGTTGCTGCAAGTGAAGACTCTTGATTATTCGTGTTTCGAATTGCTGCAGAACGGGCTTGATAAGTCGCATTTTTAATACCTGCTAGCGCTTCATCAACATGACTTTGATCAACCCAAGCTCTGGTTAAAGAAGTACCTACAAATAACAAAATAGCCAGTACAACGATCGTAATCATTAGTTCGATCAGCGTGAAACCAAGTTGTTTTCTATAACCAGTATTTTGCATATTATTTCACCCAGTCAGTATATGAACCACAACCGGACACGGTACGAGTTCCATCATTTTTGAGTGTTAATGTACAACCTAAAACTCTTGCTTCAGTTCCTATTGCCTGAACCGCATAATTCACACCATCTGATGAAGTGTACGTAAAATTAAATGAATCAGAACTTGGATTCCAAGTTGTAAATTTAGTTTTTACTGCATTGGTATTTGATAAGGTTTCTTTAGGGTAGTTTAGTGTTCTTTGATATGCATTTTCAGCACCTAATGAAAGTGCGATTAAATTCGATTGAGCTTCTTTGATTTTTGCTTTGGTGACGTAGTTTTGATAACTAGGTACTGCAATTGCGGCCAAGATTGCAACAATAATGATGACGATCATTAATTCGATTAAGGTAAAACCTTTTTGCAATTTCATACATACCCCAAAATAATCATCAAAAATATCCATTTACTAACTGTAACATTAGTTACTAACCTAAATAATAACAACTTATAGGAGACTAATGGGGGGTATTAAGCGATGAACAGATTATTAATATTAATTAATTAAATAATTCAAATAATATTAACTATTATTTATTAAATCATCATAAAGGTTTAATATGGTTTTCTATTATAAGTAATTGATTTTAATTGTTATTTTTAATATAAAAAATTTATTTATACTTAAAATTTATTTACCTATATTTTAAATGTATTTAAAGTATATAAAATTTAATAATGATGTGATATTTATTAAATTATTATTATTTATTGTGATTTAAATCACACAATAGTTATTTTCCTAAAATCATTTCTAATACAAATTTTGATCCAATAAAGCCTATTGCAAGTAAAATAAAACCAATAATGGTAAAGCGTCTCGCTTTTTGACCGCGCCAACCAAAACGATAATGTCCAAATAAAAGTGCACCGTAAACAAACCAAGAGACAATACTAAATGCTGTTTTATGTGCCAAATGTTGTGCAAAAAAATCATCAATCGTAAAAAAGCCGAAGATAAGTGCAGTACTCAATAAAATGAAACCTGTAACAAGCATATCGAATAACAGAGATTCCATTGCTTGATAGGAGGGTAATAGATTTACCCAAACACGATGTTTCTGTTTGTTTTTTAACTCACGATCTTGTAACCACAACAAAACTGCGTGAATTGTTGCCATTAATAGCACTGCATAAGCTGAGAGTGACAAAATAATATGGACATCAAGTCCAAACGTGTTCTGTTTAAGTGTAAGTATAGGCTGGCTCAGGGAATAGCCTAAAATTAAACCCAATGCAGCTACTGGTATTCCAATCAGATTTAGCGCAAGTACAGGTCGATAAGTGCTATAAAGCAGGCTCAATAACAGCATGAGTGCTGAAGTAAATGAAAGGAGATTAAAAACGTTATAGTTAATGCCGAAAGGCGTTTTCATATCTATCAATAAGACGACAGCATGCAAGATCAAGCCTAATCCAGCTACGAGACTGATAAACCAATGATTAGGGACACGTTTAGTCATTAAATGGGTAAATAAATACCAAAAGGCAGTGGTATAGGCGATCAATGCTAAAATTGTGTAAACCAAAGGGAGGCTAATCATGTCAAACCTTTTTATGGATGCTGAATATTCATCTAATAAGATATAAATTCCAAACGAACTACAGTATCCTATAGCATCTTATGCATAAATTTTCTATTTTAAGAAAGATTTTTTTGCAACAACCATTTTAAGCGGATTTTGCAATGTTTGATACCTTAACAGAACGACTCACGCAGAGTTTAAGAAATGTTACTGGCTCTGGGCAACTGACCGAAGACAATATTAAAGATACGTTACGTGAAGTGCGTATGGCACTTCTTGAAGCCGATGTTGCACTTCCTGTAACTCGTGAATTTATCGCGAAAGTTAAGGAAGAGGCATTAGGTCAAGAGGTGATGACACAGTTATCTCCAGGCCAAGCATTCGTCAAAATTGTTCATGATGAACTCACCAAAATGATGGGTGAGGCAAATGAAAGTCTTGATCTTGCTGCAAAGCCTCCCGTTGTTGTTTTATTGGCTGGTTTACAAGGTGCAGGTAAAACGACGACTGCTGCAAAATTAGCTCGTTTTTTACAAGAGCGTCAAAAGAAAAAAGTCGCAATGGTTTCTGCCGACGTCTATCGTCCTGCAGCGATTAAGCAGCTCCAGACTGTAGCAGGTGAAGTCGGCGCGATTTTCTTTGAATCAAGTGCTGATGAAAAGCCAATTACGATTGCAAACCGAGCAATTGAACAAGCCAAAATTCAATTTGCGGATGTATTGATTGTCGATACTGCAGGTCGTTTACATATCGATGACGATATGATGGGCGAAATTAAAGAATTGCATGCAGCGATTAATCCTACAGAAACACTGTTCGTTGTAGATGCAATGACCGGTCAGGATGCTGCAAATACAGCAAAAGCATTCAATGATGCATTGCCTTTAACCGGTGTGATTCTTACAAAAACTGATGGTGATGCGCGTGGTGGTGCGGCACTTTCTGTTCGTGCAATTACTGGTAAGCCTATTAAATTCTTGGGGATGGGGGAGAAACTCGATGCCCTTGAACCATTCCATCCTGAGCGTGTAGCACAACGTATCTTAGGTATGGGTGATGTGCTTTCTTTGGTCGAAGAGCTTGAACGTAAAGTCGACAAAGAAAAAGCTGAAAAAATGGCGAAAAAACTGCAAAAAGGTGGCAGCTTCAACTTTGAAGATATGCTGATGCAGTTTGAACAAATGAATAAAATGGGCGGTATGATGGGCTTCTTAGACAAGTTGCCTGGCATGAGTAACTCAGGAATTCAGGATGCGATTGCTCAAGCAAATCCTGAAAAGCAAGTGAAGAAAATGGAAGCGATTATTCAATCGATGACCATCAAAGAGCGTCGCAATCCTGACTTGATGAATCCAAGCCGTAAAAAACGTATCGCAGCAGGTTGTGGTATGGATGTTGCTGAAGTCAATAAGCTGATCAAACAACATGCCCAAATGGCAAAAATGATGAAAAAATTTGCGAATCCATCGGGTATGGCGAAAATGATGAAATCATTAAGCGGTATGCAAAAGAAATTTGGTGGCGGCGGTGGCGTTGGTCCGTTATTTGGTGGCAAAGATCCAAAATAACTCCCATAATTTAAAAAGGCGCTTTGGCGCCTTTTTTCATGCTACATAATTTTGCAAACTTACTATTTAGTTTAAAAAATAATCAATTCATGATGTTGAGAATATAGTCAAGAGTGCAAGAAAATGACACAGGTTTATGTTGTGCATGGATATACGGCAAGCCCTGAAGAAAATTGGTTTCCATGGATACAACAACAAGCTGATCAGTATGGTATTCCATTAAAAGTATTGAGATTAGATCCTTCTGAGACGCCACAATTAGGAACGTGGGAACAACAAATGAAAGAGCAAATAGCTCAAATTGATGATCAAACAATTTTTGTTGCTCACAGTCTCGGGTGTATTGCAACTTTACATTACTTAAGCCAAGTGCTTTTAAACCAAAAAATCAAAAAATTAATTCTAGTTGCTGGTTTCAATGGACGTTTAGGGCGTCTTGAGCAAGTCAATCCATTTATTGATGCTGCTGATATAGATTTTGAACTCATTCGTGACCAAGTTCATGATCGCGTGGTCATTTATTCTGAAGGTGATGAGCGCGTTCTGCCTAAATTTAGTTTCCAGCAAGCTGAAAGTATTGATGCACATGTCGTTGCTGCTGAACATCAAGGCCATTTTATTGATTCAGAAGGTTGTACGGCATTGCCTGAGGTCTGGGCTGAGATTATTCGAGATTAATTCAGAAGCTATAAGCTCTCACTGACGTGTTTAACGTGATGTCACCCACATATTAATTTCTGCTCTAAAGACAAGCGCTTGGTTTTGATCATGGACTTCGACACACGCTACAAATCTATTTGGTATGGATTGCCCCGCTTGAATTGGCGTCAGAGGATAAGCAACTGCTATTAAATTGGTCGTAGCTTTTTTAATATATTTGACTTGCATACCGTCGGGTATCCATCGATGACTTGGTGGAAGAGTAACTTCTGTCATTAGGCCACCAGTAAGCTCTGCCAAATTACACAATGCAATCGCATGTACAGTATTAAGGTGATTTAAAACCCTTTTTTCTTTAGACATCTGGACCTGACAAAAATCTGGTCTCAATTCAATAATTTTCGTGCGAATCGATTTGAAATAAGGTGCTTTGAGTTGAATCATTTGATTGAAAAGCGCTTTCCCTAAGGGAAGTTTCTTCGCAATATTCCAAGCATTTAACGTCTTGTTATTCATGTTGTTCAGCCTACTTTTTATATTTTGGGTGTGTGTACTGATACTGAGTGAATAATTTTTTGTTTTAAGAGACACTCAGTTCAGCAGACCTGATGACCAAGTTATGTTTTTTGTTGCGCAACAGCAAGATAGCGTTGTAAGCCTTTTAATAATAAATCGGTTTCGATTTGCGGGTCATAAGATTGTAAATAATGAGCAAAGAGTGCAGCATCACCACCAGTAAGAATTAATTTTCTTGGTGATGTTATTAAAACTTTTTCGATCATACTGACCAATCCCAATAAAATACCATGATGAACAGCATCCATTGTATTTTGCCCAGGACTTAACTCATCAAATGCAGCATCAGGGATTTTGATCCCTTTGGTATTTTGAATAAGTGAATCTCGCTGTAGATAGAGATTTGGTACGATATATCCACCTAGATGTTTAAATCCATCTGCTAAATCAATCGTTAAGGCCGTTCCACAACTGATCACGCAATATTTCTCTTGAGGATCAGTGACGACCGCTAGAACTTGTAGCCAACGATCGATACCCAATTGATTCGGTTCTGTATATCCGCATTGAAGTCCTGCATATTCTTGATGAACTTTAGCAACGACAATTGGGATATCTAGCAGTTTTAAAATTTTGAGTATACGATCGTTATTTTTCTTGTCTTGAACAGATGAGATACCGACTTCTGATAGGTTTTGAGATTTAAAGTGTTGGATGAGACCCAACATTAAGTCCGCAGGAGATTGTAGATGAAGCTCCGCCACATGCTCCAAGATTTGCTCACCTTCCGTGATCCAATATTTTAAACGCGTATTGCCTATATCTAACCAAAGACGTTTCATCATGTATTCGCTGACCTATCTTTTCTTTATTTTTTTAAGCGTAAACGCCCTTGATACAAACCGATTAAACCTTGTTCAGTCAAAATATTAATTCGACCATCATCTCCAATACCTTTAAAGATACCTTGTACTGTTTTATTCACTTGCTCAAACTCTACAGTCTGATTCATAAAAGCAGCATAGTGATTGAAACGTCCTGAGAGATTATAACTTCCGTGCTCAAACCATTGTCCGGCTTGCATGATGGCGAGATAAAGTTCTGAAATAATCTTAATTCGATTTGGATGAGCTAAACCCAATTGCATAATGGATGTGGTTTGCTGTTCGATTGCTGCATCAGAAACAGGCAATAAATTAACACCAACGCCAACAATCGCCTGATGTGGGGTTACAGGCTCTACCAAAATGCCACCCCATTTACCTTGCACACTATAAAGGTCATTTGGCCATTTGATTTGTAAATGATCCAATGACTTAAATGAAGGAATTTGCAAAATATTAAGTGCAATTTCAAGGGATAGTCGACCATCTAAGGGTGTTTTGGTTTCTAGCAATGTGCTTAAATAAATATTCCCGACTGGGGAAACCCATTGTCGTTGATGTTGTCCACGTCCCTGAGTTTGAGTCTCACTGCATACAAGAATCCCCTGTACACCTTTTCTGATGAGTGCACGTACTTCATCATTGGTTGAAGTGGTGCTCTGTTTTAACAGTAAAACTTCTGGAAGTTGTTGAGCTTCAGTTAAAAGCTGACTGAGGTGGCGAGTCTCTAAATCCATGTTGAATCTGAGAAGAGTAAAAGATTTATGGAGTTAATCATATATTTAGCTATTGGTGCAATCGCTGGTTTTACTGCAGGGTTGTTTGGCGTGGGCGGTGGATTAATCATCGTACCCATTTTATTTATTGTATTTACCCAAATGGGTTATGACCCAACTGTCATTATGCACATGGCGCTTGGAACATCATTAGCTACGATTGTGGTCACATCGATTAGCTCGGTTATGGCACATCATAAAAAAGGTGCAGTGTTATGGTCAGTATTTAAAAATTTAGCGCCAGGTTTGGTACTGGGCTCATTTTTTGGTGCTGGATTGGCCAGTATTATCTCTGGACAAGTGCTGCAATTGATTATCGGTTGTTTCGCAATTTGGGTTGCATACCGTATGTTCCGTGGAGCTAATGTGGTGGTCGATCAATCTAAGCAACTACCTTCTGTACCTGCTCAATTGGCTGCGGGAAGTGGAATTGGGGTGGCTTCAGCAATTTTTGGGATCGGTGGAGGAAGTTTAACCGTACCTTATTTGAATCATCATGGGGTGGTGATGCAAAAAGCTGTTGCAACATCTGCTGCATGTGGACTGCCGATTGCTTTAGCAGGTGCATTTGGATTTATATTCTATGGACAACAAGCACCTGCTGAAATCGAAAATGCCATTGGATATGTTCATGTTTATGCATTCATTGGCATTAGTGTAATGAGTTTTATCACCGCAAAAGTAGGAGCAAAAGTTGCACATAAACTGTCAGCAGCGATGTTGAAAAAATGTTTTGCAGCTTTGCTTACAACTGTAGGTATTTATTTTATTTATCAAGGCGTATTTTGAGAAAAATATGCCAAATAACTCTCAAAAATAGTGATGTGTATTGACTTAAAAATTTGATAAATTGTCAGACAAAGACATAGTCAGTATGATGCTATTGGTATAAAAACAATAAAATAGCATCATGCTTGATGAAGTGTGAGTAAAAAAATAAATAGGAATATTATGCAATTGGAAGAAGTGGACAGCCTTTCAGAGCAAATAGCCAGACATATAAGTGAACAGATTATTAGTGGCGAATTGGTCGAAGGTGAACGTATACAAGAATTGCGTATCGCTAAAGAATTAGACGTGAGTCGAGGTTCGGTACGTGAAGCTTTATTATTACTTGAACGCACGCATTTAATTGAAATTTATCCAAGACGCGGCGCAATTGTGTCAGAAATGTCTGCCCAACAAGTGCGAGCTTTATTTGATACGAGTGCTCTTATGTTAGGGCAGATCGTCCAGCGTATGAGTGAAACTTGGCGTAATCATGAAGCTGAGGCGCTTCAGCAACTTTTGCAATATTTAATTGAACAAGTTAAACAAAGTAATACTGAAAAATTTTACGATGGTGTATTTCAATTTTTAGCTAAGCAACAAGATATGGTAGCCAACCCATACTTAATGAAGTTTTATCGCGAACTGTTGCCATCTATACGTCGTAGTTATTTTTTAACCTTAAATACTTCGCGTAGAGAGCTCCAAGAAGCACTTGAATTAATTAAGCTCGTGATCGATGCAATTTTGATCCGAAAATCACAACAAGCTACTTTATTTATGGAAGATTTTTGCCGACACTTGCGCAATCTAGTGTTAGAGTCACTGACACGAATGAAACAAATTGAACTAGCTTGGGCGCGGAGATCGCGCAGATAATCAGGACACTATGCGATTAAGCAGCTTAAAACTCTCTGGCTTTAAATCTTTTGCGGATAGCAGCACCTTACAATTTAAAGCTAACCGTACCGCAGTCGTGGGACCAAATGGTTGTGGTAAATCCAACGTCATCGATGCAATCCGATGGGTGATGGGAGAGTCAAGCGCACGCCAGTTACGTGGTGGAAGTATGCAGGATGTCATTTTTACTGGGACAGCAAAGCGTAAACCAGTGGGAATGGCGAGTGTAGAATTACGCTTCGAAAACACCTATGGAAAACTAGGTGGAGCATATAACGCTTATAGTGAGTTGGCGGTACGTCGCCAAGTCAATCGCGATGGTAAATCTGAATATTTTCTTAATGGTACAAAATGCCGCCGCCGTGATATTACAGATATTTTTTTAGGAACAGGCTTAGGTCCTCGTTCGTATGCGATTATTGAGCAAGGCATGATTAACCGTTTGGTCGATGCAAAACCAGATGAAATGCGCGTTTATATCGAAGAAGCTGCTGGAGTATCACGTTATCAAGCACGTCGTCGTGAGACGATGCAACATTTAGAACATACTCATCAAAATTTAAGTCGTCTAAATGACATTGCTGTTGAATTAAAATCCCAATTAAAGACACTAAAGCGTCAAGCAGAAGCTGCACTTCAATATAAAGCCTTAGAGATTGAAATTCGAACTTTGAAAGTTGAGATACTTTCATTTCAATGCCATCAAAGTGAACGAATTCAACAAGAATATACAACTGAAATGACTGAATTGGGTGAGCAATTTAAGCTTGTTCGTTCTGAACTCACCACTGTTGAGCATGATTTAACAGCAACAAATGAGTTATTTCAGCGATTAATGCAACAATCCACACCACTTCAGCAAGAATGGCAACAAGCTGAAAAAAAGCTGGCTGAATTACAAGCCAATTTGGATCAAAAACAGCAATTGTTTGCTCAAAATACTTTAACTTTAAAGCAGCTTGAAGAGCAAAAAATACAAACCAAAGAGCGGATGCAACTGATTGATATTCAGTTGGAAGATTTGATCCTCCAGCAAGAACATCAAGCAACAACATTGAGTGATACTGAATCAAATGCACAGCTTGATTTACAACAATTCAATGAGCTGAAGGCAAAGCAACTTGAAGCGCAAAAATCATTTTCTGAAATAAAAGCATTGGTTGAAAAGCAACAACAGCAACGTGCACAAATGTTGGCGCAGAGTGATCAATTGGCTAAAAATGTGCTTCGAATTGAGCAGCAAAAACAAACTTTGCTCGAACAAAAATCTCAAAATCAAGCACAGTATGAACAGGATGATATTGACAATCTCCTGCATGAAAAAAATGATGTACAGATTGAAATCGTTCGTCTAGAAGAAAGAATTGAGAAATTAGAAACTCAATTGAAACGTGATCAAATCTCATTGACTGAGCAAAAAAGTAAATGCACAGATTTGAATTCACACATACAGATTTTGAAATCTGAACAAAAACAATTACAACAGCTTGTGGTGAAAGTCAGTCGACATGCATCGAAGAGCAATGACCCTTTAATGCAAATTTTGAAGCTAAAAGATCAGGCGAAACCATTTGCAGCATTGGTCGAAAAATTTCTGTCAAAGTGGCTGCATGCGAATACGTTAAAGAGTGAAGATTTATTTCAGACCGAATCTGCCCGTCAATTAAAAGTTATTCAGCAAGATGTATCTGGGACTGTACTTGGTGTACCCACATTAGCGAGCTGGATTGATTTCCCCCAAAACTCATTATGGTTAAACGTTGCGATAGCTCAAGATTTTGAGCAGGCGCTTCAATTACAGCCTCAATTAAAACAAGGTGAGTCTATTTTAAGTTTGGATGGCTATCATATTGGTCCTGACTGGATGATTGGTCTGTACTTTGATGAGTCGAGTCAAGATGCTCAAGGAGCACTTAGCCACCGAATTCGATTAGATGAAATTGATTCAGAGTTGACACAAATGGTGAAAGCGCATGAGTCAATGACGCTCGAACTCGCTGAGATGCAATTAAAGCTTGAACAAAAAAATAGTGAATTTACGGAGTTACAAAAAGCGTTAAAAAATCATCAAGCTCTTGCTCACCAATTTGAAGTGAAGATTGCAAAACAGCAAATGGCTCAGCAAGCTTTTGAATCGCAAAATCTACACATCGAGTCACAAATTGCTCAACTTGATGCGCAGCTTGAAGAAGATGCGATGCAAAAAGATGATTTGGAAATCGATTTACATGCATTGATGCTTAAAATTGAACACAATCTTCCACACTACAAAACCTTAGAGTTTCAAGTTGAAGAATTGAATGATCAGGTTGAGCATCTTCAGGACTTAGTCTACAAAAAACAACAAGAGTTAGAAACAAACCGCCGTACTCATACGCAAAATCAGCAACAAATTGAGCTGTTGGAAAAAGATGCAAGTTTTCTAAAAACGCAATATCAGCAGATCATCACTCAAATTACACAAGCTAAAAATTTCGTGGATCCGATTCAATTAGAATTACCCACTTTGCAAAGCCAGTATGAGGTTCAAAAGCAGCAGACTGAAAAGTTACAAAAGACTTGGTCCTCATGGCAAGTCGAACTTAATGAAATACAGTCTAAGCAACAAAAATTGACGGAGCTACGATTAAATCATCAGCAAAGTGATGAGCACTTTAGAACCCAGTTAGAAGAGAAGCGTTTAGCATGGCAAGTGGCTAAATCTGATTTACAACATTATGCTGAACAATTAAAAGAGCTTAATGCTGAATTATTAGAAAATATGCAAATCGATCTGAGTCAGCACCAACAGCAGTTAGAGCAAGCACAGCGTCAGTTTGACAAAATAGGCGCTGTGAACTTAGCAGCTTCAGAAGAGTATGAAGAAGTATCAAAGCGCTATGAAGATTTAAGCCATCAAATTGAAGATCTTGAAAAAACAGTCGCACAATTAAAAGATGCGATGAAAAGCATTGATCAAGAAACTAAAAAGCTATTCATGACTACCTTTAATCAAGTAAATGCGGAATTGCAAAACTTATTCCCAAAGGTGTTTAATGGTGGTGAAGCAAGTTTAAGTTTAGAAGATGATTGGCAATCTGGTGTAAAGCTAATGGCTCGACCACCAGGAAAGCGAAATAGCTCTTTAGCATTGTTATCAGGCGGTGAAAAAGCACTAACAGCACTAGCATTAGTTTTTGCTATATTTCGACTGAATCCAGCACCATTTTGTGTATTGGATGAGGTTGATGCACCTTTAGATGATGCAAATGTTGGACGTTTTTGTAATTTAGTAAAAGAGCTTTCTGAACAGGTCCAATTCATTTACATTACACACAATAAAGTTGCGATGACGATGGCTACTGACTTACTTGGTGTAACAATGCCTGAGCCAGGAACATCGAAGTTAGTCACTGTTGATCTAGAAGAAGCGAAAGAATACGGTTTAGCTGCGGAGTCTTAATATGGAAATCAGTACCATTATCGGAATTGTGATCGCAATCGTGATCTGTTGCATAGGGTTGTTTATGATCCTGCGCAAGCCGAGTGATGCAGCACCGTCATTAGATGCTGAATTACATATAAATGAACAATGTAATCAACCCGTCATTCCGCGTCATGTTCGTAGTCTTTTACAGGCGCAAGCCGCTCCATTGGCTTCTTCTGAGCGCGTAGAACCAAGTTTGAAAGACATTGAAGCGAGTGAAGTGGCTCAATTGGATCAAACAGCTGTTCAACAAGCTACAAAGACGCCTGAAAATATTCAAGAAACTGTAGAAGTGATAGATACAGTGCAATTGAATACTTCGGTAGACCTTGCAGAGAAAGAAAGTAAATCTCTGCTCGACTCCAGTAAAAACTCGGACAGCACTGAGACTGACCCACTAGAAAAAAATACAGAAACAGTCGAGAGTAAAGCTCAGTCGATTGATGGTGTAACAGACACTCAAAGTGCAGATATTATTTCCAAAGATTCAATCGTAGAAACTACAACTGAAGACGTGAAAAAAGTTGAGCCAAGTTTTGTATTAAATCCTAATATTCAAACTGCTGAAATCAAAGAATTTGAAGAAGAAAGCAGCATCTTGGATGTGCATTTACATGAACAGCAACGTTTTGATGATGAAAGTGCTTTAGCAAATGCCGAATACATTATTAGTTTGAATATGTATCCGAACCCTCGAAAAGCACTTTCTGGTGATAAAGCTTTGAAAGTTTTAATGAAATATGGATTGCGCTTTGGCGAAATGAACTGTTTCCATCGTTATGAAACTCCTGATGCAGTCAGCCCATTGCTGTTTTCCGTACTCAGAATCACAGATCAGGGCCCTGCAGGTTTCGATTTAGAAACATTATCTGGTGAACAAGTTCAAGGTTTAGCATTCTTCTTAGCATTACCGCATCATAATGTTCAAAAAGGCTATGACAGTATGGTGAGTATTGCAGGGCTTATTGCACGTGAAACAGATGGTACCGTCTATGATGAAAATAATCTTGAATTTACACCGCAGTTAAAAGAACACTGGCGCCATAAAGCGATCGACTATAGATCAGGTCAAGCTGTTTAATCACCTAGGTGACTTACTGAATTTGTGTAAAGTCATTTATACTGTTTAGGTTGAAATTATTGGGCGGAATTTTCCGCCCTTTTATATGGTGAAAATATGGATCGGAACGCTGTCGTTGCGCAAATGCGCCAACTCATTCAATTACTGGCTCGGCATAACCATGCTTATTATGTGATGGATCAGCCGACAATTGAAGACAGTGAATATGATCAATTGTTTTATCAACTAAAAAACTTAGAAGAACAATATCCTGATTTAGTACAGACGGATACACCGACCAATAAAGTCGGTGATAAACCTTTATCTAAGTTTGAAAATATTACACATACTGTTCCAATGTTGTCTTTGGGTAATGTGTTTAATCGGGATGAACTTTTTGCCTTTGCACGCAGAATTGAAGAGCGTTTACCTAACCAGAAAATCCAATACGACGTCGAACTTAAATTTGATGGGCTTGCGATCTCACTATGGTATGAACATGGTGTGTTGATTCGAGCGGTTACACGTGGGGATGGTGAAACAGGAGAAGTCATAACCCAAAATGTAAAAACAATTCGTAATTTGCCTAAAGTACTCATGATGTCTCAAGGTGTACCACCAGCGTTGTTAGAAGTTCGTGGCGAAGTACTAATGCCTAAAGCTGGATTTGTAAAGTTAAATGCTGAAAATGAGGCCAAAGGTGAGAAAACTTTTGCTAACCCAAGAAATGCAGCAGCAGGGAGTTTGCGTCAACTTGATCCGACCATAGCAGCATCACGACCACTTGCATTCTATGCTTATGGAATTGCGCAATGCATGCCACATCATGGTCTGAGCACGATGTCAGAGAGCTTAAATTGGCTTGAACAGTTGGGCTTTGCTGTTGGGGAAAAACATTTTGTTTGTGACAGTATTGAAGAGGTTCAAGCGGCTTATGAATCTGTAAATCAGGAGCGTCCAAACCTGTCAGTTGAAATTGACGGGATGGTCATCAAAGTCAATGATTTGAAGCAACAACAACAATTAGGCTTTTTAAGTCGTGAACCTCGATGGGCAACAGCATATAAGTTCCCTGCAGTGGCTGCGCTAACCACAGTTGAAAATATTGATTGGCAGGTAGGGCGTACAGGTACTTTAACGCCTGTAGCGCGATTAAATCCTGTATCGGTTGGCGGAGTCACAGTATCAAACGTGACTTTACATAATATTGGTGAAATACATCGCTTGGACGTGCGCGTTGGAGATACGGTGAGTGTCTATCGTAGCGGAGATGTTATTCCTAAAGTTGAAAAGGTTTGGCCAGAATTTCGACCTCTAGAAACCACTGAAATTCAATTGCCAGAACAATGTCCTGTATGTGCTTCTCCAGTTGTGATGCCCGAAGGCGAAGCTTTAGCACGATGTTCAGGTGGGCTTTATTGTGCAGCGCAGCGTATAGAGGCGATACGTCATTTTGTATCACGTAAAGCAATGGACATCGAAGGTTTGGGTGATCGTTGGGTTGAGTCTTTATTACATCTTGAACTCCTCAAAGATGTTGCAGACATTTATCACTTGCACGAGCATCGTGAAAAATTACTGACTATTGAAAAAATGGGTGAGAAATCTGTACAAAATCTCATCGACTCAATTGAAAGTAGTAAAAAAACAACATTAGCGGCATTTATTTACGCACTAGGCATTCGAGGAGTAGGCGAGACTACGGCTCGAATGTTAGCCAATACTTTCCAGACTTTAGATGCGCTGAAATCTGCTGATTTAGAAGCATTGAAGAAAACCCCTGATGTAGGTGATATTACTGCAGAATGGATATTAGACTTTTTCAAAGCTGAACATAATATTGAAGTATTAAATCGATTAATTGAGGCTGGAATTCATTGGGATGCACCGATAGCACCGACTCGACAACCTTTAAATGGTGAGAGCTGGGTGGTGACTGGTACTTTAAGCAGTATGGGACGAGATGAAGCGACTCAACTCTTACAGGCATTAGGTGCACGTGTGAGTGGTAGTGTATCCAGTAAAACGAAATGCTTGGTTGCTGGTGAAAAGGCGGGTTCCAAACTTGAAAAAGCAGAAAAACTAGGTATTCCGGTGATGAATGAGGCTGAGTTTATTGCATTTATGATTCAGCATGGTCAGCTCACTGAACCTGAGTCTTAAGTGTATCTTGCACATAACGAAGGGCATCAATAGATGCCCTTTTTTCTCGAGTAATTAGATATTAACCACGTTTTTTGATAATGCCATCGTCAAGTAGCTGTTGAAAATGTTCTACGATACTTGTCTCAACGTCACGATATTGCATGCCTAATTCTTGCTTACTACGCTCAGCATTGAAATAAATGGGGTAACCCACATTCAAGTCAACGAATTTTCGCGTATAGCCAAACAGAGGAGCGAGTAATTTGAATAAAAACTTGGGAGCAATCATTCGTGGGAAAGGATAGCGTCCACCATAATGTTGTCGTAATGTTTTACCCATTTCGAGTAGGGTCATCGTTTTAGCATTAATAATATATCGTCCATGTGCTTTAGGGTGATGTGCTGCTTGGATATGCGCATGAGCGACATCTCGAACATCGACTAAACCATTCCACATTGGAGGAACACCAAATAATGTCATGCCATTTCCAAATTGTTGAATGACTTCAACACTTCCAGATTGTGTAGAAGGTGTGAGTGATGGTCCAACAACCAATGAGGGATTGATACACACTAAATTCCATCGAGATTGTGCCTTTTGCATATCCCATGCTTTGCGTTCTGCTGCGACTTTAGAGTAAAAATAAGGTTGGTGTTCGGCACTACTGGTGGTATTCCAATGGCTTTCTTCAAACTGGTTCTGCTCAGTTTTCAAAATATCCACTGCATCGCCATAAGTTGAAGCAATACTAGATGTGACAACGACACGTTTTACTGTATCTGTACGATTGACACTGTTCAGTACATTGGTCGTACCTTTTAGTGCAGGGTCAATCAAGTCTGTGATTGGATCTTTAAAGTTAGTCACTAAAAAAGGTGACGCCATATGGATCACAATTTCACAGTCTTTCATTGCTTCATCAAACGAACCTTCTTCTAAGAGATTTGCTTGAAATAACTTTAAAGCGCCTGAAGTTTGAGATGCGATTTGTTCTAAATGTTGAAAACTTGAACTTTTAGTTAAGTCTCGTACAGTGGCGTGAACGGTGTATCCTTGTTCTAATAATTGTTTAATTACCCAACCAGCAATATAGCCAGTTGCACCTGTCACCAAAATCGGGGCAGTAGTCGTCATCATTGTTATTGCCTGATGGTCAAATAGATTCATTCTAAAATTAAAAAAAGGATTTGTCCTTGATCATTTTCAACATCAACTCAAATGTAATGAGAGTCACTTCGATTGGTTACAAAATTAAATAGAGCTAAAATTTGTTTAAAACTGCTCTCGAATTTTTTTAACTGTATGCAAGGGGTTATTTTTTAAGTAAAAAATAAGTGATTCAAACTGCAAATGCGTATGTTTCTCATTTTAATTATATAAAAATCATAAACTTACACATTATATTTTTTGCAAAATAAGCTCTTATTGTTCATAATGTTGCTATTAAAGAATGGAGTGATTGAAATGCGTGGCAATCCAGAAGTCGTAGATTACTTAAATATGTTGATCGGTGGTGAACTGGCTGCTCGTGATCAATATCTCATTCATTCACGTATGTATGAAGATTGGGGTCTCACTAAGATTTTTGAGCGTATCGATCACGAAATGCAAGAAGAAGCACAACATGCTGATGCTATTATTCGCCGTGTCTTATTCTTGGAAGGCACACCGAATATGAGTCGTGATGATATTGAAGTAGGTGAAGACGTTGTTTCATGTTTAAAAGCCGATTTAAAGCTTGAGTACGAAGTGCGTGAAAAATTAGCGCAAGGTGTAAAGCTTTGTGAGGAAAAAGGCGATTACGTGACACGTGATATGTTGCGTCAACAAATGTCGGATACCGAAGAAGATCATACCTATTGGTTGGAAAAACAGCTTCGCTTAATTGAACTAATTGGTTTACAAAACTATATTCAGTCTCAAATGTAAGTTAAAACCCAGCAAGGCTGGGTTTTTTTATACCTCAGTTTTGCCTGAATTGACTCATTTTTTATAATTATCTAAAAATCAAAGTGAAATTGAATGATTTGCTCAATGAGTTATTGTGCTTGGCTTTATATACTGACCGAAAACGATCAGCTAAGGATTGGCAATCATGAGTAAAATCTTATTAATTACCGGTTGGGGACTCGGAACAAAACCACTCGAAAACTTAAAAACTGCTTTGGATATGGCAGGATTTCAAATCGATCTGATTAATATCTTTAATGCACTCGACCCTGTTGAATTATCTAAACATGTTGAGTTAGCTAAAAAAGTCGATGTCATTATAGGGTGGTCTTTAGGCGGGCAATTAGCAACATTGCTCACCCAAAAGGTTTTCGAGCTTTCAGGTCAGGCAAAAACGTTAATTACTTTAGCATCGAATCCTTGCTTCGTTGCCAATGAACGCTGGTCTACAGGTATGCCGCTTTCTACTTTTCAAAGTTTTAGAGAGTCTTTTGAAAATGACCCCATGACCACTTTAAAGCGATTTTGTTATCTGGTCTCACAGGGCAGCCAAACTGCTAAACAAGATTGGCAATCTTTGCAAAATTCAATTACGAGTGAAGAGCTAG
Source organism: Acinetobacter sp. 24-47-47 (assembly GCF_057737035.1). NCBI lineage: Bacteria > Pseudomonadati > Pseudomonadota > Gammaproteobacteria > Moraxellales > Moraxellaceae > Acinetobacter > Acinetobacter sp. 24-47-47. The sequence goes on from NZ_CM173216.1 coordinate 609,165, forward strand.
ATTTAAAAAAGCAGGGCTTGGATTTACTATATCATCTTAATACTGTCGAGATATTGAAAAATTATGTCGGAAAACAATTACATGTATTTGCTGATGATGATGGATTAGTTAGTAACAAAGTTCTAGATAATATCCGAAAGATAGATGCAAAGTTTTTTAAATTCGAAATTATCCCAGGCTCTCACTGCTTTTCAATTTTTAGAGCTACACAACTAAGTGACAAAATCGTTCAATATCTAAGAAAGAATGAGAAATCCTGATGAATATTGTCTAATCAGGCAATTCATAACAAAAATAATTCGCGTTATGCTCTGTCTAGATTAATAAGGAAATTCTTCCAGGATGGTTGACGAATTCGATTTAGCACACTTATGGCACCCTTATACTTCGATGTTAAACCCACTGCCGACATATAAAGTAAAAAAGGCTACAGGGGTGATGATTGAACTTGAAGATGGCCGTCAACTCATTGATGGTATGTCATCTTGGTGGTGTGCCATTCACGGATATAACCATCCTCAACTTAATCAAGCTGTGTCGGATCAATTGCAGCACATGTCACACATTATGTTTGGTGGGCTAACTCATGATCCTGCGATTGAATTAGGGAAGGCATTATTAAAAATTACACCACCTCAATTAGATAAAATATTCTATGCGGACTCAGGTTCTGTCGCTGTTGAAGTCGCACTAAAGATGGCAGTTCAATATTGGACCGCACAAAATAAGAAAGATAAAACCAGTTTTATCACGACGCGTTCTGGTTACCATGGTGATACATGGAATGCAATGTCAGTATGTGATCCAGTTACTGGGATGCATCAGGTCTTTGGTTCTAGTTTACCTTCTCGTTATTTTGTTCCTGCACCGCAGACTAGATTTGATGAAGATTGGAATCCAGCAGATATTCTTGTATTGGCAGAAACTTTAAAAAACCATCATGCCACTATCGCTGCCATGATTGTTGAGCCGATTGTGCAAGGTGCTGGAGGCATGCGTTTCTATCATCCTGAATATTTACGCGAAGCCAAGAGGCTATGCGATCAATATCAGGTGTTAATGATATTTGATGAAATTGCCACGGGGTTTGGGCGAACAGGTAAATTATTTGCTTGGGAACACGCTCAAGTTGAACCAGACATCATGTGTATTGGTAAGGCGCTGACCGGTGGGTATATGACTTTATCTGCAACACTGACCACACGACATGTCGCTGAAGTGATCAGCTCTGGTGAAGCTGGCGTATTTATGCATGGACCTACATTTATGGCGAACCCCTTGGCTTGTGCTGTCGCCTTAAAGAGTACTGAGCTTTTATTGTCACAAGATTGGCAGTCCAATATTCAAAGAATAGAGCAAATTCTAAAACATTATTTACATAGATTAGATGATCAAGCGCATATTCAAGATGTTCGTGTGCTCGGTGCTATCGGTGTTGTTGAGCTTAAACAAAATGTTGATATGAAAACGCTGCAACAGCGTTTCGTAGAACGAGGCGTGTGGATTCGTCCTTTTGGAAAATTAGTTTATGTCATGCCACCTTTTGTGATTTCAGATGTCGAACTCACTGAATTATTAACGCAGTTGGTAAGTGTTGTGATGGAACTTGCAGAGGAAATGAGATGAATCTGTTGGACCACTACGCAGAGCAGTTAGACTCATTAAAACAAACTGGAAATTTTCGGCAGTTTAAATCCATCGTTCAGCATGGAAAATGGGTTGAGCTTCAGCAACAAAGAATGTTGAATCTATCGAGTAATGATTATTTAGGAATTGCGTCAGATCTACAAATAAGAGAAGCATTTTTTGATCATTGTTCAGTAGATTCAAAAAGAATGAGCTCTTCATCTTCAAGATTACTCACAGGAAATTATCCTGAATATGAGCAATTTGAAGATGACATGAGTCAATCATTCAATCAAAGGGCAGTCCTGTTATTCAACAGTGGCTATCACATGAATATTGGTATTTTGCCTGCGATTGCTGATAGTCAGACTTTAATTCTTTCGGATAAATTGATTCACGCCAGCATGATTGATGGGATTCGCTTAAGTAAAGCGAAGCTGATACGTTATCGACATAATGATCTGCTTCATTTAAAGCAATTGATCGAGCAATATCATGATGATCCCTTGTATCAAAGAATCATTGTGGTAACTGAATCAATTTTTAGTATGGATGGTGATGAAACTGATTTAACTGCGTTGGTGAGTCTGAAATATCAGTTCAGTAAAATCATGTTATATGTTGATGAAGCACATGCTATTGGTGTTCGGGGAGAGCAAGGGCTCGGTTGTGCTGAACAATATGCTGTCATAGATGATATCGATTTTTTAGTCGGAACATTCGGGAAAGCACTCGCATCTGTTGGTGGATACATTGTGTGTCATCCAATCTTAAAAGATTATTTAATCAACAAAATGCGCTCTTTGATTTTTAGTACCGCACAACCACCCATCAACATGGCTTGGACGCATTTTATTTGGAATAAAATGAAAAAAATGCAGGAGCAACGTGCTCATTTAAGTGATTTGAGTCTGCAACTGCGTCAATATATTCTTGAGCAAGGTTACGAATGTCCTTCAAGCTCGCAGATTATTCCTTTAATTTTAGGTGATTCTCAGCGTGCACTTGAGCGCGCACAACAATTACAACAATCTGGTTTTTATATTTTGCCGGTTCGGCCACCAACGGTTCCACAAGGAAGTTCACGCCTGAGAATTTGTATGAATTCTCAGCTGAATCAAGATGAATTGGAGCGGTTGAAAGAACAATTATGAATGACTCTATGTTGAACAAATTTATTCAAAAAGAAATGATTGCTACTCGATTTGCAAAATCGCATTGGACTTATGCAGATCAGGCACGTATTCAACAAAATGTAGCGAAGCATTTAAGCGAGCTGATGCGTCTTTATGTTTCATCTTCTGAGCTTGCTAAAGTATTTGAAATTGGATGTGGAACTGGAAATCTAACTCAAGAGATGTTTCATCATTTTAAAATGGATCAAGTCATTTTGAATGATTTATATGCTGATGTTGAGCATACCATCAGTCATCATCAGCCTGTCGAGTGGCGTATTGGTGATGTCGAAAAAATTGAGTTACCCAAAGACCTTGATTTATGTGCCTCAAGCTCTGCATTACAGTGGATGTCTGAGTTTGAAAGATTGATACAGAAAATTTATTCGGCTTTAAAGCCCAATGGTTATTTTTGCTTTTCAACTTATGGGCCTCAGAACTTAAAAGAAATTAAATCCTTAACTGGACAAGGATTAAAATATTTTGATCAAAGCCAAATTAAAAGCTTACTAGAGCAGAACGGATTTGAAGTGATGCACTGTGAACAACAATTGGCTCAATTACACTTCGCGCACCCAAAATTGGTCCTAAAACATTTACAGGCCACAGGTGTGACGGCAACCTCACAGGGGTTTCGTTGGACGAAGGAAAGTTTGAATCAGTTTTATCTAGGTTACCGACAATTTATTGCGACTGATGAGCAAGAGAATCTTGTATATCCTTTAACGTATCACCCTATATTTTTTATCGCACGGAGTAAGTCATGAGTGCTCAAATCTACTTTGTGAGCGGTATTGATACTGGAATTGGAAAAACATATGTCACTGGTTATTTGGCAAAAATTTGGCGTGAACAAGGGCGGAATGTCATTACTCAGAAATTAATTCAAACGGGTAATGTGGATGTTTCTGAAGATATTGAAAAACATCGTGAAATTATGGGGTGTGGTTGGTTAGAGGAAGATACTCAAAAACTCACTATGCCTGAAATTTTCAGTTATCCTGCATCGCCTCACTTAGCGACACGTATAGATGGGCGAAGTATTGATTTCGCTAAAATTGAACAAGCGACTCAACAGTTGTCCTCTTCATATGAAGTTGTTTTACTTGAAGGGGCGGGTGGCTTGATGGTCCCTCTAACAACACAATATTTAACCATTGATTATTTGGTGGATAAAAAATATCCCATAATTTTGGTGAGTTCGGGGCGTTTGGGAAGCATCAACCATACTTTGTTGAGCTTAGAGGCACTGAAGCATCGTGGGCTTGAGTTATATGCTCTAGCATATAATTTGAATGCTGAATCTGACGATGAGCTTATTTCACGTGATACATCTACCTACTTAAAAAATTATTTATCGCAACATTTTCCAACAGCACGATGGGTCGATATACCTAAATTAGATTGATCTGAATGATTTTCTATTTCGTGCTTTTAAATTTTTATTGGCGTACTTGAGTATAAAAGGTAAAACAAAAAAATGGACTAATATGGTTACTAGCATAACCATTATAAATGCGCCCGAGAAACTCGAGGCATGCATAGCCCCCAATAAAGAGTATAGAGTGATGGATATGGGAGCGATGCTGGCTAATATATAGCTTTTAGCAGGATTATTTTGACTGAATTTCATTGTAAATAATGGTATATAGTTAAGAATTACGAAAAAATATAATCCGCAACAAAACAATACTCCTGCCCAAGGATATTGATATTCATCTTGTAATAATCCTCTTGATTGTAAATAGCTTGAAAGGAATTGCCCTTCATAAGCGATATAACAGCAAGCCAATAGATAAATGATGAAGAGATACAGGAGAGTAGTATAATTTTTTATCATGATTTTGAATGGTTATTATGAAAAAAGCCACTATAAAAATAGTGGCTTTTTGATTCAAGTTTTAATTAAAACTTTTTAAAACCTTTGTTAATACCAAAAGGTTTGCGTTGACCAAATTTATTTTCATTACGTGGTTTGTAATCAACAGAATTGCCGTTTACTTCACCTTTGTTTTCAGGACGCTTATTGCGGAAATCCTGATTTTCAGTGCGAGGGGCACGATTGTTGAATCGATTCTCAAAGCCTTCTTGACGTGGCGCACGTGCATTGAAACGGTTTTCTGAGCCTTCTTGACGCGGTGCGCGATTGTTAAATCGATTATCGCTGCGGCTTTGATCAGCACCACCTTGACGGAAGTCACGGCGTGGTTCTTGATGCTCGCCTTCGTCACGGCGTTGTTGGCGTAAATAACCACCACGACGTGCTGCAAGTGGTTTCTCTTGCATACGTTCATTGCGGCGTTTCGCCATACCGTAAAGACCAGTACCTTGACGTGGTTTGAGTTCAACAGACTTAGTTAAGTTATCAATGTCATTTTTATCAAGTTCAATCCAACGACCTGTACGTAATTCACGTGGCAGAATGACTGTACCATAACGTGTACGTAATAGACGGCTGACTTTTAGACCTTGTGATTCAAAGATGCGGCGTACTTCACGGTTACGTCCTTCTTTTACAACCACTTGATACCAACGGTTAATCCCTTCACCACCAATTTCCGAGAATGACTCAAATTTTGCTGGACCATCATCGAGCATGACACCATCTGTCATGTTCTTTTTCAGTTGAGGGGTCACTTCACCCATCACACGTACAGCATATTCGCGTTCAATTTCACTAGATGGATGCATTAAGCGGTTTGCAAGCTCGCCATCGTTTGTGAAAAGTAATAATCCTGTTGAGTTGATATCTAAACGACCAACCATGACCCAACGATCACCCGGAATTGATGGTAATTGATCAAATACAGTTGGGCGATTTTCAGGGTCGTTACGTGAACAGATTTCACCTTCAGGTTTGTAGTAAATCAATACACGACGACGGATTTCATCTTCAATTTGGAACTGTACTTTACGACCATCGATACGAAGCTCATCGGTTGGTTCGATACGTTCACCTACTTGAGCAACTTGACCGTTGACACTAACACGACCGGCAGCAATGACTTCTTCCATATAGCGGCGAGAGCCCAAACCTACACGTGCCAATACCTTTTGCAATTTTTCACTCATAACAGCATAACCTTAGAAATAATCATCAACAGTTCACCTATTTACGACTTGGGTGCGTGAGCATCCAATGCCATAAAAGCTTCCTTGGCATCCTGTAGGGGAGGCAGTTGATTTAAATCACTTAAACCAAAAGCATTTAAAAATTGTGGCGTTGTAACCAACAACGCGGGTCTTCCTGGAAGTTCCCGGAAACCAGACTCTTTAATCCAGTTCCAATCGAATAACGTTCTGAGTTGCTGACTGTTATTCGTGACTCCTCGAATTTGCTCAATATCGGCTCGGGTAACGGGCTGATGATAAGCAATCACTGCTAGAGTTTCTAACAATGATGGTGATAATTTAGTTGGACGTTCTGGCCAAGTTTGTGCAATCACTTGTCGATACTTAGCACGAACTTGAAAGCGAAAACCTTGAGCTGTTTCAGTCAGCTCAATTGAACGACCGTGTTGTAACACTGCAAGCTGTTGCAAATATGCGCGCAGTTGTTGTTTGGAAAATTGGTTTTGAAATGCCTCTTTCAAGCGTGCAATAGAAACAGGCGCTTCACTGGCAAAAATAATAGCTTCGAGCTGCATGAGCACTTCGTGGTGTAACTCATCAACTTGAAAGGAGTTTGATTGATCAATGGTCATATCATCAGCCCTTGAATTGCCAGCGGGGCTTCAATACCTGATGCAATAATTTGAACTTTTTGCTGACGTGTTAGCTCTAATATTGCCATAAACGTCACCACTAACCCCATACGGCCTTGACTTGGTTTTAAAAGTTGATCAAATTTCAAAACTTCACCTGATTTTGTCATCTGTTCAATATAGGCAATACGTTCTTCAAGCAAAACAGGTTCTTGAGTAATCTGGTGTGTAACAGGCTCTGGGCGATTAAAAATACAAAACATTGCATCGCGCAGAAGAGAGGCTTCATAACCTTCATTTACTGTATTAATTTGTCCAAGACTAACGTTGGGTAGAAAAGTATCACGGTCTAAAATTGGCATTTGACCGAGACGCTCAGCAGCTTGCTTGATCCTTAAATATGTCTCTAAGCGATCTATTAATTCTTGTTTTGGATCTTTTTCAATTTGAATTGATTTAGGTTTAGGAAGCAGTAAGCGTGATTTTAAATCTGCTAATAATGCCGCCATCACCATATAATCTGCGGTTAACTCAATATTGAGTGACTTCATACTGTCAATATATGACAAATATTGCGTTGCAATCGGAGCTATATCGAGCTGAAGTAGATCGAAACCGTTTTTTTGGATGAGGTAAATTAAAAAGTCGAGTGGTCCTTCGAAATGTTCTAATAGAATTTCGAATGCTGCAGGCGGTATATATAAATCTTCAGGAATCGTATCTTGCCACTCATCTAAAACACGGATGTGTGGAAGTGCGTCCATGGGATTATGGATAGCTTGAGTCATTACAATTATTAGCCACGCGAATTTTCAAAAGCATGTTGGGCGATTCAGGAGATCACATATCGAAATCAGTAAAAGGACAGTGATTCGAATAGCATAAAAACAATATGGGTATTCTAAATTAAATCGAGTGCTGAATATATCTTTATCCGCAGTTTTACGATAAAAAATTTGAAATAAATAGGTAGTATTTTTTAAGGTTATATAGATATATTTAGTGTTTTAACTAATAAATGTAAACTGGTATTCATTGTTAGCGTGTATTCGACGAGAAGTAAAAGAGTATGAATAATTTTCAAAAAGTAGAACAAAATGTATATGAACAAAGTGTAGGTATAAAAGTTCACTCATATACTCACCCTATAGACTCATTCAAAGCGTTGAGTGGAACGTATGTAAATTTATATCCCTTAAATTTAATTCAAAATATTGAAGAGCTTGCAAGAGATCTATTCCCACTCAAGATTACAGATGAGTTTATTTCAAGCTTTACCTATTTGCCTTACGATGCGCCAACTTCGATTGAAGATTTGTCATATAAACTCTCATCGTAATTTGGTACACAAGTGAATATTTATTATGTTATTCGCATAGCGAAAAAACCAGTGGGGTGGATCGCATTGATGAATATCGGGTTGGATGATGGAGTGGTTGAAATTGGGAATGTATACTTCTCAGCAGATTTAAAACGGTCTAGAGCTGCTACAGAATTATTATTTTTACTGTTGAATGAGTGTTTTACTTTAGGATTTAGGCGTATAGAGTGGAAGTGTCATGAGTTGAACTTAGCTTCCAAAAAAGCCGCGCTACGATTCGGTTTTCAATATGAAGGAATGTTTAGACAACATAAAGTGGTCAAGGGAAGAAACCGAAACACGCTTTGGTTTTCAATGTTGGATGAAGAGTGGCTGACTTTAAAAGAAAGTTATTTAGCTTGGCTTGAACCAAGCAACTTTACGCAAGAGGGTCAACAAATAAAGACCCTCCAAGTAATTTATAAAGAAAAATCAGCGTAAATTAAATAAAGCGAGATGAATGGTGAGGCATTTTACTCAAAAGCACTCACATCACCCACGCCACGGCGGATAATTTCAGGTTGACTTCCTGAGAGATCAACAATACTTGTTGTTGTTAATGTGCCAAGTCCACTATCAATAAAAACATCAATTCTTTTACTTAATTGTTGTTCTATTTCATATGGATCATCCAAAGGCTCAGTTTGACCTGGAAGAATCAGGGTGCTGGTGAGTAAAGGCTCACCCAGCTCTTTAAGAAGCATTTGACAGACTGGGTTGCTCGGTACACGTAAACCAATGGTTTTCTTTTTGGGGTGCATCAAGCGACGAGGGACTTCACTTGTCGCTTGCAAAATAAAGGTGGTAATCGCAGGTGTATTATTTTTAAGCAGACGATAAGTTGCATTATCCACTTTTGCATACGTTGCAATATCTGAGAGATCCGCACATAAGATCGCATATTGATGCTTAGCACCAAGATCACGGATTTGAGCAATTCGTTCCATTGCTTGCTTATTACCAATTTGGCATCCGATGGCATAGGCCGCATCTGTTGGATAAACCACGACATCGCCTGCACGTATTCTTTCTACTGCTTGAGTAATAAGTCGAGATTGTGGATTGTCAGGATGTACTCTTAAATGAAGCATTTTATTTTCTCCTGATTATTTTTTCGTATTATTGCGTGCATAGACATTCACTTCAATGTCATGAATATATATTTACTAGACTTAATCTAGCGATGCACGAGAAAATTCATCCAAATGTAATGTTTTGCCACTTCTGAGACACTTACAGATGCACTGAATAAAGTGTTGAGCATCTCTTGGAAGCTGAGCGTCACCTGAAAAATAGCGCTGTACTTGAGCATAAACATTGTCTTTAAAAGACTGTCCATCACCACCTTCACCCGTTAAATTGTCCAGAGAAACGCGGAATTTTCGACCAAAGGCTGTGGCAAACATCCATTCTATTGCTTGAGGTTTAATTTCGACTTGTTCAAATAGGGCTTGTTGTTCAGCGGTTCGACCATCTGGTGCATACCAGTAGCCAAGATCAGGAAGAGTGCGACGATGATCTCCTGCGATTGTCCAATGACTTATTTCATGTAAAGCACTATTGAAAAATCCATGTGCGAATTGGATGCGAGCGGGTTGTTGGTCTGAGGCAGGGAAGTATTCAGGTTCAAAGTCGCCTTTGACTAATGTGACATTTAAGTGGGAAAACCAATGATTAAAGTGTAAGATAAGCCAGTCTACCTGTTGAGCTTCTGTTTGCAGATTTACCCAAGGTGCGAGTTGCACGCGGTCTAAGTGATCGGTCAAATTTGAGGTCGAAGGATAGTGTAACTGTAATGAAGTTGTGACTTCAGGTTGCGGCTGCAACTGATGCATGACTTGATTAACCCAAATGATCTGTCTGAATAAGTGCAAAATTGTATCTTAATCTTTGACAGAGTACTTATGAATTTGTAGAATTGCCGCCTTAATTATGTCAGCAAATACCTTTCCGGCACAGATTGAGCCGTTTAAATGGGCTGAACAGGGCTTCACATGGTCAGGTACACTGCCATTGTCGCGCTTTGTTCGTATATCCCGTGAAGCTGTTGGGTCAATTGATAATCAATTGATCAACATAGACTGTAAGCTATCAATGGATGCGTATCATCGTATCGTTTGGCTTGATGGTAGTGTTGAAACGAAGGTTCCAATGGAATGCCAACGTTGTTTGGATACTGTTGAATTACCTCTCGAATTGGACTTTCATCTGGCTTTAGTCGATGATGAGTCACTGATAGAGCGCTTGGATGAGGATGCTGATTTCATCGTCTTAGGTGAGAGTGAAGCAACGACAAAAGGTTCATTTGATGCACCTGCAACCGCTGATTTACTTTCTCTCATAGAAGATGAATTGTTATTGTTGATTCCTTTGTCACCAAGACATGAGTCTTGTGAGCATAAGCATCAACCTGCCCAAGAAGAAGTTGTTGAAGAAAAACGAGATAATCCGTTTGGTGTTTTGGCAGCTTTGAAGGGTAAACTTAACTAATTTTTGTGTTATACTCTTAGGTATAAGACAATCGAATTTGTTCTGATCCATTTTTTCGATCTTTGTAAGGAGCCATCATGGCCGTTCAGCAAAACCGTAAAAGTCGCTCTCGCCGTGACATGCGCCGTTCACATGACGCTTTAACCGAGAATGCATTAACAGTAGACCAAACGACTGGTGAAACTCACCGTCGTCACCACGTAACTAAAGATGGTGTCTACCGTGGTCGCCAATTATTCGCTAAAGCAGCTGATGCTGAATAATTGGTGATGTATTAAGCGTCAAGCTTAGTAGAAAAAATGGGAGCGTAAGCTCCCTTTTTTTATTTGTATTTTTTGTTGTATTTGGCAATTACCAAAGCTTTTTTTTAATGATAAATTTCGCTCCATCAAATCAGTTAAGACTTGAGTTTGATGTTCAAGATGATCGAAATTAATCAAAATTGAATAGTCAAGCTCTGAATAAAGGATTTTTATATGTCTGCTAAACGCCTCGAGCAAGCCGTTCTTGCGACCAAAACTGCATTTGTTTTTCCTGGACAGGGTTCTCAAAAAGCAGGAATGTTAGCGGAGCTTGCAGAACAGTTTAGTAGTGTGCAAGAAACGTTTGCTGAAGCTTCTGAAGCACTCGGCTTTGATTTATGGCACATTGCGCAAAGTGGTGAAGGGTTAAACCAAACTGAATTTACACAACCAGTACTGCTCACAGCAAGCATTGCTTTATGGCGTGTATGGTTAGAGCTTGGTGGTGTCGTTCCTAAATATTTAGCGGGACATTCACTGGGTGAATACAGTGCATTGGTTGCTGCAGAATCTTTAAGCTTAAAAGATGCAGTTAAATTGGTGAACTTACGAGGTAAGTTGATGCAAGATGCTGTCCCTCAGGGGCAAGGTGCTATGGCTGCGATTCTTGGTCTTGATGATGCTAAGGTTGTAGAACTGTGTGCTCAAGTCACCGCTCAAGGTGAGGGTTCGGTGGAGGCTGCAAACTATAATGCACAGGGTCAAGTTGTGGTGGCAGGTGATACTTCACGAGTTGAAGCGTTAATAGCTTTGGTAAAAGAGCAAGGTGCAAAAGCAATTGCGTTACCAGTATCAGTACCATCACATTGTTCATTAATGAAGCCAGCGGCAGCAGAGTTTGCCAAAGCTTTAGCAGATGTTGATATTCAATTACCTCGCATTCCAGTGATTCAAAATGTCAATGCACAAGTGGCTGACAGTGTTGATGAATTGCGTACAGCGTTGACATCACAACTTTATCAGTCTGTCCAATGGACTAAAACACTTCAAGTATTGGCTGATCAAGATGTGAGCTATGTTGTTGAATGTGGTCCTGGGAATGTATTAACAAATTTAGCAAAACGTCTAGCACATGTTGAAAAAGCATTGCCTTTAGATACTAAATCTCGTTTAGAAGATGCTTTAAATACTGTATTAGTTGCAGAAGGGAAAATTGCATGACGCAGGAACGTAAAGTCGCGTTAGTGACAGGTGCAAGCCGTGGTATTGGTGCTGCGATTGCACAACAGCTGATCGAAGATGGCTTTTTTGTTGTAGGTACGGCTACATCTGATTCTGGTGCTGAAAAATTATCTACACAATTTGCTGAACATGGTGCAGGAAAAGTACTCGATGTTCGTGATGGAGCTGCAATTGATGCACTCATTACAGATATTGAACAAAGTTTTGGTCCTGTACTTGTTCTTGTGAATAATGCAGGTATCACAAAAGATAATCTACTGCTTCGTATGTCTGAAGATGATTGGGATGATATCCAAAATATTCATCTTAAAGCAGTGTTCCGTCTCTCTAAACGTGTATTGAAAGGTATGACGAAAGCGAGATTTGGACGAATTATCAATATTAGTTCTGTCGTTGCGCATTTTGCAAATCCAGGTCAAGCAAATTATTCAGCTGCGAAGGCTGGGATTGAAGCTTTTAGCCGCAGTTTGGCTAAAGAAATGGGCAGTCGTCAAATTACTGTCAATAGTATCGCGCCTGGCTTTATTGCAACTGAGATGACTGAACAGTTAAGTGATGAAATTCAGAAAAAAATGAGTGATCAAGTGGCATTGAACCGTTTTGGTCAGCCTCAAGATATCGCAAATGCAGTAAGTTTCCTTGCTTCTGATAAAGCAAGTTACATTACTGGTACGGTATTACACGTGAATGGCGGTTTATACATGGCGTAATGCGATGTATAAACTTTCAAATATATCAAGATTCAATTAAACTATAGGCATTATACGCCGCCACAAGCAATGAGGAGAATTCCTGTGAGCGATATCGAACAACGTATCAAACAAGCAGTAGCTGAACAACTTGGCTTAAAAGCTGAAGAGATTAAAAACGAAGCATCTTTCATGGATGACTTAGGTGCTGACTCTCTAGATCTAGTTGAGCTTGTAATGTCTTTCGAAAATGATTTCGACATTACTATTCCTGATGAAGACTCTAACGAAATTACAACTGTTCAATCTGCTATCGATTATGTAACTAAGAAATTAGCTTAATCATCAGATTCAGTTCTTTTCGAACTTAAAAGCTACCTTTATGGTGGCTTTTTTTTATTAAGGATTAAATTGCAATATTACATTAAGTTACCTTAAGTTTAAGAAAGATAACGGCGTTAGGTATAGTTCTTCTGTATAAAAATTAAGGGATCTAAATTATTTGATCACCAAACTGAAATAACAATAGGAGAATAACAATGGGTCTTTTTGATTTTGTGAAAGGTATTGGGAAAAAGAATACCGCACCAGCTGAGCAACAAGCTACACCAGCAACGCCAGCAGAGCCATCTGCTCAAGAAATTGCGAATAAATTATTGGGGCATATTAAATCACTTGGCTTACCAGTAACAGGACTGTCTGTGACTTATAATGCAAGCAGTGATTTAGCGACTGTAAAAGGACAAGTGCAAACTCAAGCAGATCGTGAAAAGATCATCTTGGCTGTGGGAAATATTGATCATGTTGCTCAAGTCGATGACCAACTTACTGTTTCATCTCCAGAGCCTGAAAGTAAATTCTATACAGTAAAATCAGGGGATAATCTTTCAAAAATTTCTAAAGAGTTTTATGGTGATGCAAATCAGTACAACAAAATTTTTGAAGCAAACCGACCATTACTTAAAAATGCAGATGATATTTTCCCGGGACAGGTTCTAAGAATTCCAAACTAAAATATTAGTGAATCTAAAAGACCGAGATTTAAATCTCGGTTTTTTATTTTAAAGTAACTTAATAATTTAAAACTGATTTCTAAATTATCAATATAAAACAATATTTTAACGCCTAGAAAATTTCTATAAATATATTTTAACTTCCATATTGCAATGGTGTTTTTGGCCATTTTTTAAGTTATTTCGAAGTAATAAGAATAAAAAATTGAAATAAACTCATTAATCCTAACTTTATGTTTTATATAGAAAAAATAAATTAGTAAAAATAAGTGTTTGAAAATAAATAAAATTTAATTTGTTTCAAGAAATAAAATATTGTTTCATTGGGTTTTATTATGTAACTTTAATTAAGTAATAGTGTAATTTTGTTTCTGGTGTTTTTTTGCAATATTTAAAAATTTTATGTCTAACTTATATAAAATAATAAATAATGAGATTTTTTTCACTATTAATTTATAAATTGTGACTTTGTTTAAAATTAAATATTCTCAATAAAAACATTGCTTTAAGAATTTCGAATGGGGTGTAAAAAATTTTTTTTAACTATGAATTTTTGTTGATTTTCAACTGACTTTTTATGACGTTTACATTGATTCTCAATCTGATAAAAAAATAGAGGGTTAAAGAATATCTTAATAATACTGGGTGACGTCATGAAAAATTTAGAAATACTATCAAAAAACGATGGGGCGGTTTTAGAAAAGACTACTGCTAATAAAATCGTATTAAACCAGAACTCAATTGTGAAAATTGATGCATCAATCGAAGAGGTCTTAAATTTTCAGAAAGAAGGAAATTCTTTAGTTATTAATTTTAAAAATGGCGAACAATTAGTTGTAGAAAGTTATTTTGACGATCCCTTAAATAGTCATAATATTTTATTTAATGACAATGGTCAGCTTTATTGGGTTGAGTTCACAGATGCTGCCAATGAAATAGCTTCGACTATTAAATATTATCCAATTGATGATATTTCAGCACTTATCGCTGGAAACTCAAGTACAGCTTTGACAGGGTTAACTCCATGGTTAATTGCAGGGGGATTAGCTGCTGGAGTAGTTGCTATTGCAGATAATATGAGTGATTCAGATAAAAAATTTAATTCTGTATCGCCGGAACCAGAACCACCAATTAACGATGAATTAGAAGAAGCAAAACAGCTCGTTAATGATGCAGAGAAAGCTTATAAAGATCTTAAAGATTTGATTGAAGATAAATTAAATGATGGGTTAATTACTCCTGAGGAAAAAGCTGAATTAGAGGAAGCATTACAAGATGCAAAGGATGCTAAAGATGCTGCTCAAGATAAAGTCGATAACTTGGTAGATGGCGAGGAAAAATCTGATTTACAAGATCGACTAGATGATTTGGTTGATGAAGAGTTGCCACCAATTAATGATCAAAATGGTGATGGTGTACCAGATGATCTCGAGCAAGCTTTACTAGATGCTGAAGAAGCTGTAGCCAATGCTGAACAAGCGTACGAAGCATTAAAAGATTTAATTTTAGAGAAGAATGAAAACGGCCTGATTACACCTGCTGAAAGAGCGGAATTAGATCAAGCTAAAGAGGCTTTCGAGAGTGCCAAAGCCTTAGCAGAAACTAAAACAAATTTATTACCAGAATCAGTTCAATCTCAAAAAGATGCTTTGCAGGAACGTCTTGAAGATTTAGTGGATATCATCCTACCTGAAATTAATGATGAAAATGATGATGGTATCGTAGATGATATCGCTGAAGCACTCATTGAAGCAGAGTTGGCTGTTGCGGAGGCTGAAGCAAAGTATGCAGCTGCTGAAAATGCTTTAACTGTTGCAAATCGTGATGGATTAATTAATCCAACAGAGCTTAATGCTTTACAGAATGCTTTAGAGCAGGCACAAATTGCTAAGTCAACTGCTCAAAGTAAAGTAAATGCTCTACCTGAATCTGTTCAGGAACAGAAAGATGCCTTTCAAAATCGATTAGATGATCTGACTGACATAAGTTTGCCTGCAGTAAATGACGCAGATGGTGATGGCATTGTAGATGGCTTACCAGAAGCGATTCAGGAAGCTCAGTCAGCTGTAGAAGAAGCTGAAGCTAAATATGCTGAAGCTCTTAATAATTTAGCTTTGGCTCAAAAAGATGGCTTAATTAACCCGCTTGAACTCAGTATTCTTGAACAGAAAGTACAGGCTGCACTTGATGCAAAAGAAGTTGCTCAAGATAAGGTAAATGTATTGCCAAATGGAGCGATTAAAGATGGTTTACAAGATCGTCTAGATGCTCTTGTAAATATTGACTTACCTGAAGTCAATGATGCAGATGGTGATGGCGTACCAGACGGCGAAGATATTACACTTGAAGAAGCAACAGAGGCAGTAGAGGCGGCTGAAGCAGCATATGCTGAGGCAGAGCAAGCACTAGCAGATGCAGAATCAGATGGTTTAATCACGCCAACAGAACTTACTGCACTGACTCAAGCACGTGATGATGCACTTGCTGCGAAAACAGAAGCACAAACAAAAGTGACAGCATTACCTGAGGCGGTACAAGCAGAAAAAGATGCGCTACAAGGTCGTTTAAATGATCTGGTTGATATCACTTTACCAGCAGTAAATGATGAAAACGAAGATGGTGTGGATGATGCAGTTGCAGCACTTGAAGAAGCGACAGAGGCAGTAGAGGCGGCTGAAGCAGCATATGCTGAGGCAGAGCAAGCACTAGCAGATGCCGAAGCAGATGGTTTAATCACGCCAACAGAACTTGCTGAGCTGACTCAAGCACGTGATGATGCGCTTACTGCTAAAGAAGATGCACAAGCGAAAGTTGATGCACTTCCAGAAGGAGCAGACAAAGACGCATTGGATGCACGCTTAGATGATCTAGTCGACATCACCTTACCAACAGTAAATGATGAAAACGAAGATGGCGTAGCAGATGAGTACGAACAAGTATTGGCAGATGCCGAAGCAGCAGTAGAGGCAGCAGAAGCAGCATACGCTGCGGCAGAACAAGCGCTGATCGATGCAAATGCCAATGGCCTCATCACCCCAACAGAACTTACTGCATTGACTCAAGCACGTGATGATGCACTTGCTGCGAAAACAGAAGCACAAACAAAAGTGACAGCATTACCTGAGGCAGTACAAGCAGAAAAAGATGTGCTACAAGGTCGTTTGAATGATCTGGTTGATATCACTTTACCAACAGTAAATGACGAAGATGAAGATGGTGTTGTTGATGATATTGGAGAAGCTCTAGCAGCGGCTGAAGCAGCAGTAGAGGCAGCAGAAGCAGCATACGCTGTGGCGGAACAAGCGCTGATCGATGCAAATGCCAATGGCCTCATCACTCCAACAGAACTCACTGCACTGACTCAAGCACGTGATGATGCACTTGCTGCGAAAACAGAAGCACAAACAAAAGTGACAGCGTTACCTGAGGCAGTACAAGCAGAAAAAGATGCGCTACAAGGTCGTTTAAATGATCTGGTTGATATCACTTTACCAGCAGTAAATGATGAAAACGAAGATGGTGTGGATGATGCAGTTGCAGCACTTGAAGAAGCGACAGAAGCAGTAGAGGCGGCTGAAGCAGCATATGCTGAGGCAGAGCAAGCACTAGCAGATGCCGAATCAGATGGTTTAATCACGCCAACAGAACTTACTGAGCTGACTCAAGCACGTGATGATGCGCTTACTGCTAAAGAAGATGCACAAGCGAAAGTTGATGCACTTCCAGAAGGAGCAGACAAAGACGCACTGGATGCACGCTTAGATGATCTAGTCGACATCATCTTACCAACAGTAAATGATGAAAACGAAGATGGCATAGCAGATGAGTACGAACAAGTATTGGCAGATGCCGAAGCAGCAGTAGAGGCGGCTGAAGCAGCATACGCTGCGGCAGAACAAGCGCTGATCGATGCAAATGCCAATGGCCTCATCACCCCAACAGAACTTACTGCATTGACTCAAGCACGTGATGATGCACTTGCTGCGAAAACAGAAGCACAAACAAAAGTGACAGCATTACCTGAGGCGGTACAAGCAGAAAAAGATGCGCTACAAGGTCGTTTAAATGATCTAGTCGACATTACCTTACCAGCAGTAAATGATGAAAACGAAGATGGTGTTGTTGATGATATTGGAGAAGCTCTAGCAGCGGCTGAAGCAGCAGTAGAGGCAGCAGAAGCAGCATACGCTGCGGCGGAACAAGCGCTGATCGATGCAAATGCCAATGGCCTCATCACTCCAACAGAACTTACTGCACTGACTCAAGCACGTGATGATGCACTTGCTGCGAAAACAGAAGCACAAACAAAAGTGACAGCATTACCTGAGGCAGTACAAGCAGAAAAAGATGCGCTACAAGGTCGTTTAAATGATCTAGTCGACATTACCTTACCAGCAGTAAATGATGAAAACGAAGATGGCGTAGCAGATGAGTACGAACAAGTATTGGCAGATGCCGAAGCAGCAGTAGAGGCGGCTGAAGCAGCATACGCTGCGGCAGAACAAGCGCTGATCGATGCAAATGCCAATGGGCTCATCACTCCAACAGAACTTACTGCACTGACTCAAGCACGTGATGATGCACTTGCTGCGAAAACAGAAGCACAAACAAAAGTGACAGCGTTACCTGAGGCAGTACAAGCAGAAAAAGATGCGCTACAAGGTCGTTTAAATGATCTGGTTGATATCACTTTACCAACAGTAAATGACGAAGATGAAGATGGTGTTGTTGATGATATTGGAGAAGCTCTAGCAGCGGCTGAAGCAGCAGTAGAGGCAGCAGAAGCAGCATACGCTGCGGCGGAACAAGCGCTGATCGATGCAAATGCCAATGGCCTCATCACTCCAACAGAACTTACTGCACTGACTCAAGCACGTGATGATGCACTTGCTGCGAAAACAGAAGCACAAACAAAAGTGACAGCATTACCTGAGGCGGTACAAGCAGAAAAAGATGCGCTACAAGGTCGTTTAAATGATCTAGTCGACATTACCTTACCAGCAGTAAATGATGAAAACGAAGATGGTGTGGATGATGCAGTTGCAGCACTTGAAGAAGCGACAGAAGCAGTAGAGGCGGCAGAAGCAGCATATGCAGAGGCAGAGCAAGCACTAGCAGATGCAGAAGCAGATGGTTTAATCACCCCAACAGAACTTGCTGAGCTGACTCAAGCACGTGATGATGCACTTGCTGCTAAAGAAGATGCACAAGCGAAAGTTGATGCACTTCCAGAAGGAGCAGACAAAGACGCATTGGATGCACGCTTAGATGATCTAGTCGATATCACCTTACCAGCTGTAAATGATGAAAACGAAGATGGCGTAGCAGATGAGTACGAACAAGTATTGGCAGATGCCGAAGCAGCAGTAGAGGCGGCTGAAGCAGCATACGCTGCGGCAGAACAAGCGCTGATCGATGCAAATGCCAATGGCCTCATCACTCCAACAGAACTTACTGCATTGACTCAAGCACGTGATGATGCACTTGCTGCGAAAACAGAAGCACAAACAAAAGTGACAGCATTACCTGAGGCGGTACAAGCAGAAAAAGATGCGCTACAAGGTCGTTTAAATGATCTAGTCGACATTACCTTACCAGCAGTAAATGATGAAAACGAAGATGGTGTGGATGATGCAGTTGCAGCACTTGAAGAAGCGACAGAAGCAGTAGAGGCGGCTGAAGCAGCATATGCAGAGGCAGAGCAAGCACTAGCAGATGCAGAAGCAGATGGTTTAATCACCCCAACAGAACTTGCTGAGCTGACTCAAGCACGTGATGATGCGCTTACTGCTAAAGAAGATGCACAAGCGAAAGTTGATGCACTTCCAGAAGGAGCAGACAAAGACGCATTGGATGCACGCTTAGATGATCTAGTCGACATCACCTTACCAGCAGTAAATGATGAAAACGAAGATGGCGTAGCAGATGAGTACGAACAAGTATTGGCAGATGCCGAAGCAGCAGTAGAGGCGGCTGAAGCAGCATACGCTGCGGCAGAACAAGCGCTGATCGATGCAAATGCCAATGGGCTCATCACTCCAACAGAACTTACTGCACTGACTCAAGCACGTGATGATGCACTTGCTGCGAAAACAGAAGCACAAACAAAAGTGACAGCGTTACCTGAGGCAGTACAAGCAGAAAAAGATGCGCTACAAGGTCGTTTAAATGATCTGGTTGATATCACTTTACCAACAGTAAATGACGAAGATGAAGATGGTGTTGTTGATGATATTGGAGAAGCTCTAGCAGCGGCTGAAGCAGCAGTAGAGGCAGCAGAAGCAGCATACGCTGCGGCGGAACAAGCGCTGATCGATGCAAATGCCAATGGCCTCATCACTCCAACAGAACTTACTGCACTGACTCAAGCACGTGATGATGCACTTGCTGCGAAAACAGAAGCACAAACAAAAGTGACAGCATTACCTGAGGCGGTACAAGCAGAAAAAGATGCGCTACAAGGTCGTTTAAATGATCTAGTCGACATTACCTTACCAGCAGTAAATGATGAAAACGAAGATGGTGTGGATGATGCAGTTGCAGCACTTGAAGAAGCGACAGAAGCAGTAGAGGCGGCAGAAGCAGCATATGCAGAGGCAGAGCAAGCACTAGCAGATGCAGAAGCAGATGGTTTAATCACCCCAACAGAACTTGCTGAGCTGACTCAAGCACGTGATGATGCACTTGCTGCTAAAGAAGATGCACAAGCGAAAGTTGATGCACTTCCAGAAGGAGCAGACAAAGACGCATTGGATGCACGCTTAGATGATCTAGTCGACATCACCTTACCAGCCGTAAATGATGAAAATGAAGATGGTGTGGATGATGCAGTTGCAGCACTTGAAGAAGCGACAGAGGCAGTAGAGGCGGCTGAAGCAGCATATGCTGAGGCAGAGCAAGCACTAGCAGATGCAGAAGCAGATGGTTTAATCACGCCAACAGAACTTGCTGAGCTGACTCAAGCACGTGATGATGCGCTTACTGCTAAAGAAGATGCACAAGCGAAAGTTGATGCACTTCCAGAAGGAGCAGACAAAGACGCATTGGATGCACGCTTAGATGATCTAGTCGATATCACCTTACCAGCTGTAAATGATGAAAACGAAGATGGCGTAGCAGATGAGTACGAACAAGTATTGGCAGATGCCGAAGCAGCAGTAGAGGCGGCTGAAGCAGCATACGCTGCGGCAGAACAAGCGCTGATCGATGCAAATGCCAATGGGCTCATCACTCCAACAGAACTTACTGCACTGACTCAAGCACGTGATGATGCGCTTACTGCTAAAGAAGAAGCACAAACAAAAGTGACAGCGTTACCTGAGGCAGTACAAGCAGAAAAAGATGCGCTACAAGGTCGTTTAAATGACCTGGTTGATATCACTTTACCAACAGTAAATGATCAAAATGAAAATGATATTTCTGATGATATTGATACTTTACTAGCGGGGGTCGAAGCTTTAATAGAAAGTGCTGAAGAAGCTTATACAACGGCTGAAGAGGATTTAGCTGACGCCTTGCAAGACGGTACTGTAACACAGGCAGAGGCTGATAAATTGCAAGAGTCCCTAGAAGCTGCTCAGGCAGCAAAAACTCTTGCACAACAAGCATTAGACAATATTGATCAAACTTCAGACGCGATTGAAGCTGCAAAAGCTCTATTGCAAGAAAGAATAGATGATCTCGTAGATATTGAGGTACCTGAGCCATTTGCAACAGCGAATAATGATGTGCAATTGGTATTGGATATCACACCGACTGTAGATGTTAATGAAACACCAACAGAGCTTAACTCAACAGGATTTACAGTGGGTTCTGTTGGCTTAGGTCCAGTGTTAAATGCAAGTGTGCTTGAAAGCGTATTTAGCTCCTCAGTTTCCCTTTCAGTCGAAGAAGGCACCGAAAGAGATATTAGTTTCTATGCTGATGCTGGTGGTCTTACAGCAGGGACGATGAACTTATTTATGTATAAGTTAAATGAGTCAACTGGTGAATATGAATTAAAAGAAAAAATTGATAATTGGTATCTCGTTGTATTAGGTGGTGTGTCAGAAACGATAAGTCGTTCTTTAGATGAAGGAGAGTGGCTCATTGTATTAGGTAACGGCCAAGGGTTGTCAGCTGTTACGGGGTATACATTAAGATTTGAATCAGATGCTGTACGTGATTTTAATAATCCAGAAGCTGTGACAGGAACAATAAACGGTAATGTGATTACGGATCAGGATTATCAAAATGGTACAGATGTCGTCCCAGAGGGTAGTAAAATCAGTGGAGTTACTCATGGTGAAAATACCATTAATCAATTTACAGATGGTATTGCAACAATTAAAGGGGAGTATGGCACTTTAACTATCTCTGAAAATGGACAATATACATATACAGTAGATCCATTATTTAGAGATTACGGTGAAGTTGATCGTTTTGTATATGAGGTAACGGCACCAAATGGTGAAAAACGCACAGCTGAATTAAATATTGAATTAGTGCGTGTTGCCACAGATGAAAATGCCATCATTGATAATACAGTATTACTTGATGTTACTCCTGATTTAACTGAAACCACAGGCGAAGAATTAGGTATTTCAAATGCAGTCGCATTGAATTTACTTGATCTAGGTATTGCTGGTGATGTGTTGTCTGCAAGTGTAATTGGTACGGAAGGTGTCATGGACTTCACTGTTGAAGACGGTACTTTCCAAGAAATGACCTTTACCGGTTCCGCGGGCGGGGTAACGATACTTTCAACATTTAGTTTGGTTATCTATCGTTTAGATGAGAATACTGAACAGTTGGTTCAAGTACACGAAATTCCAAATTTTGTTCAAGTGCTCATTGGCGGTGGTGTTTCAACCCCGGTAACATTGAGTTTTGGTGAGGGTACTTACGTTGGTATTATCAAGCAAACTAGTGGTGTAAACGTAATTGGAGGAGCTTCAGCTCAAGTTACAGATGTCAATATTTACGATTATGCAAACCCAGAAACGATAACTGGATCAGTTCAAGGTGATGCGACTCCGATTACGACAGATAAATTAATATTGGTAAATAACACTGATGTGGTTGAAGGTGAAGCTTTAGTTGTACAGGGTCAATATGGCTCACTCAATATTAATACTGACGGTACTTATACCTACAATGTTACAGTTCCACAAAGCACAGTGGGTTGGACTCCACCATATGGTGAGATTGATCGTTTTGAGGTTGTAGTGGAACGAGCAGATGGTACAACTTACATTGAAGTTCTCAATATTAAGATTGATACCAATACAGTAGCTAACGATGCAGAAGTTGTAGACGTTCAAGCTGCAAACTATTCAACGCTCAATGAATCTGTAGAGTCTGGAATTATTGGATCTGCAAGTCGTACATTAGAATTTAAAGTTGAAGAAGGATCTTATATTAGTAGCTTAGATCTCCAAGGGAATATCACTCGTACTTTAACTAATGATAATCCTTCAATGAGTGTTGTGATTAATAAGGTGACTACTCAGCTTGTCAACGGCGTTGAACAGCAAGTGCTTGAACAAGTTTATACCGGAAATGTTAGTATTACATGGCCAGCTGGAACAATATTGAATCCTTCGACATCAACGACTTATGCCTCAGAAATTATTTTAGATGATGGCAAAGTGCTCGATGCAGGTGATTATGTTATTTCAATTAACACAACGAGTAGTACATTTAATTCAGTGAATGTATCTAGTGCATCAATTACTGGAATAATGGTCAATAATATTACTCCAACTGATACACCATTGCTCGAGGGTGATTTATTTGAAAATGATACAGCTATCGACCAAATTGATATTCTGAAAATTGGATCTAAAGAGCTTTATGTAAATGATCCAGCTAAAGGTGGTCAAGAGTTCACAGTTCAAGGTAAGCACGGTGTCCTTACTGTGTTCAAAGATGGCACCTATGAGTATCAACCATCAGGTTTAAGTGGAGGTCTTGAAACATTCACCTATACAACAGTTTCTAAAGCGGGAACATCACAATCTGCAACACTTGAAATTAATGTTTCGATGACGTTAACTGGAAGTGATGAGGCAGATACCGTACAAGCATCTGCTTCAATCGATACTTTTACTCTTGGTGAAGGTGCTGATACAGTCCTTTATGATGTGCTCAATCAAGCTCAACATACCGAAAGTCCAGATATTTGGACTGACTTTAATCAAGCTGAAGGT
Organism: Acinetobacter sp. 24-47-47; assembly: GCF_057737035.1. Taxonomy (NCBI): domain Bacteria; kingdom Pseudomonadati; phylum Pseudomonadota; class Gammaproteobacteria; order Moraxellales; family Moraxellaceae; genus Acinetobacter; species Acinetobacter sp. 24-47-47. The sequence goes on from NZ_CM173216.1 coordinate 632,896, forward strand.
GATCGAGTTGATATTTCTGCTTTATTAAAAGATCAGAATGTTACATCGTCTAACATTGGTGAATTTGTAACGATCAAACAAGATGGTGCAAATACGGTGATTAGTGTTGATACTGATGGGGCTAAAACGAAATATAACCCAACTGAGCTTATTGTTCTGCAAAATACAGATAGCAGTCTTTATGCGATCGATGATCTGTTAAAATATAATCAAATTTAATTAAACAAATGAAAAGAGGTCTTTCGAGACCTCTTTTTATTTTTAAAAATGTGAAATCAAAAGTAATTGGTATGAAAAAAATAAAATTCTAATAATTTGAATAAATTAATTTTTGAAGAACAAAAATTTTATTTGTTATTTCGTCATTTGAAAAATATTCTAATAAAATAAAATTCATTATGGAGACGCGATTGCAACAAAAAAATCATATCCAAGCACCATTTTATAGAGCTTTATGTGTTAGTTATCAGGGGTAGACTTAATCATAAAAAAATGTTGTTTAGGATTTATTGATAATAAAAAATGGTAATGATTAAAAAAATTAAATTCCTACTCCAAAGAGATTTTCATCTCTATATTTAGACCTGTTTTTTGAACGTTATTAAATAGAATATAGAAATAAACACTCGCTCCGTTAAAAAAAGTTAACCTTGCTCATTTTTATTTGTGTTTTCAGGTGGCTAGTATGGGGGTAGTAGTAATGTCTAATTTTATAACTCGATATGTGTTGCAGAATTAGGTTATAGAGATCATTTTGCCTGAGTTTGAAGAATAATCCGCTCATTACTCATTATTCACATTGGATTTAAAGGAGTGCTTGCATAATTCGATATTCTTAAATTGGTTGAAAACTCAGTGCTTTAACTTTGATTGATTTTGATGCTTAAATAAACATGTGAATATGAAAATTTTAATCTGAAAACTTAACCCTGCTATTTTGTTTTTAGATACAATAGCTTGCATCACGCGACACATAAGTTGTCATTTCCCTTTTAATAAATTCAAAAAGCTTCGTAATATTTGTGACACATAATGACAATTTTAGCGACACAACCTATGTCATTTTTTTGGATATAGCGACACAACCTGTGTTATTTTCCGAAAATAGTTCTTAGACTAAGAAAACTATAACAATTACTTTAATCTATTCATATATCAGCCATTAAGTCAACTACAAAGCTCCCTATAAATATTTTTTATTTCTCGATCATCTATAAAATATGAATTCGAGCATTAAGGAGATACATCTCGTGCATTATTCTCATGGTCAGCTTAGTTATCCAGTCTATGCTTATGCACAGTCGTATGCTCATGGTTATGTAGAAGGGACTCATCAACATGACAGAATCCAGTTACTACATACTCTTTCTGGAGTCATTCATGTACGAACATCAGAAGGAATATGGGTCATCCCTCCATCTAAAGGTATATGGATACCTGAAAACAAAAAACATTCAATCAAGATATTTGGTAATGTGGAAGCCCGAGGAATATTTGTTGATCCCTTTGCCCGTGCTGATTTCAATAAGCAATGTAGTGTTGTTGCTATTCCAAAACTTCTGTCAGAACTTATTAATCAGGCTGTACAGATAAAAGAAGAAATCTTACCTCATACTAGAAACGAACGGCTTTTGGAACTCATATTAGATGAGTTGCGCTTTTTAGAAGAAATTCCATTTCAGTTGCCAGAAGCAAAGTCAGAGATACTCAAAGAAATTTGTGAAAATATCAAAGCAGATCTCTCTGGAACCAACCATTTAGAGATGGTTGCCGAACAGCATGCTTTTAGCTCTAAAACACTTTCAAGACTTTTCCAGAAAGAACTCAATATGAATTTTAGTGTATGGCTGAAGCAAGCAAAATTGCTGCAAGCCTTGACTGATTTGGAAATGAGAAAGCCAATACTCAATATCGCTTTAGATTTAGGCTATGAGAGTCCTAGTGCTTTCTCCTATATGTTTAAAAGACAAATGGGAATGACGCCTACAGAATATATAAAGAAAAAATCAGATTAGATTTTGTCTTTTTCTAGATGGTATTTGTCTTTAAATCGAAAGAAAGACAAAAAATGATGATTCATGATGATGTGATTAAAGTCATAGGATCACATCATGTTAACTCATCCTCAAAATAAATATCGTCCATTCGATTTTTCCGATTTTACTGATAGAACATGGCCAAGTAAAAAAATTACTCACCCTCCTGTTTGGTGTTCAACCGATTTAAGAGACGGTAATCAGGCATTGGCCAATCCTATGGATCACGATAGGAAACTTAAATTTTTCCAAATGCTTGTTGAATGTGGATTCAAGCAAATTGAGGTTGCGTTCCCTGCGGCATCAGAAACTGATTTTAATTTTGTTCGTTACCTCATCGAACATGATCAGATTCCAAATGATGTTTGTATTCAGGTTATGACTCAAGCCCGACCAGACCTAATTGAAAGAACCTTTGAGTCTCTGATGGGAGCAAAGCAAGCGATTGTTCATGTTTACAATGCCACGGCAGAAGTATTCCGCAGAATTGTCTTTCAAAAGTCTAAACAGGAAATTATTGAACTAGCCGTTGCTTCAACACAACAGGTGAAATCTCTATGTAAGCAATATCCAGCAACTAAATGGACTTATGAATATTCTCCGGAGACTTTTTGCTTTACCGAAATTGAGTTTGCGCTAGAAATTTGTGAAGCCGTAGCTGAAGTTTGGGCTCCAAGTCCTAAAAATCCAATGATTATTAATTTGCCCACTACCGTTGAAGTCAGTACACCTAATATTTTCGCCGATCAGATTGAATTTTTTTGTAAAAATTTTACTAAACGAGGACAGGTTTGTATCAGTGTGCACCCTCATAATGATAGGGGAACAGGCGTTGCAACTGCTGAATTAGCATTACTTGCAGGTGCAGACCGTGTTGAGGGCTGTCTATTTGGTAATGGTGAACGTACAGGGAACGTTGATCTTGTGAATATTGCTTTGAATATGTACACACAAGGCATTTATCCTGAACTTGATTTTTCTGACATCAAGAAAGTGGCAGAGATCGTGAAAGAATGTAATGAACTTCCGATTCACCCAAGGCATCCTTATGTAGGTGAATTAGTATTTACAGCTTTTTCAGGTAGTCATCAGGATGCAATTAAAAAGGGTTTTAAAGGGAGAAATGTTCAAGATCATTCATTTTGGGAAGTTCCATATCTGCCTATAGATCCAGCTGATTTAGGGTGCAGTTATGAGGCTGTAATTCGTGTAAATAGTCAATCTGGTAAAAGTGGTGCCGCTTGGATATTGCAGCAAAATCATGGCATAGATTTACCACTAAAGTTACAAAAAGATTTTAGCCAAATCGTGCAAAAGATGACGGATAACAATAAGAAAGAGTTATCTCATGCTGAAATTTGGACAGTATTTAGAACGGAATATGGTATAAACGCTAATGAAGATAATTTTGAACTTGTAAGTTATCAATCGGATAAAAAAGATGATGTTTATGAAGTCAAACTATCTATTGAGTTACATGGTGAGATTATCAATCTAGTAGGTTGTGGAAATGGATTATTATCTGCCTCAGTCAATGCTTTAAATAAGAAATGGCCTTGTAAAATAACGATTGCTGAGTATTCAGAACATACTTTAGGGAAGCAGAGTAGTAGCCGGTCTATTAGTTATATTCGTTGTATAGACTACAGTGGAAATACGTATTGGGGAATTGCAATTGATACTGATATTGCTTCCGCATCTATCCAAGCACTATTGAATGCATTTTCTAGGTCGTATAAGTTGAATTATTTAGAAAAATTACAATTAATATGACTACAGTGATTAGGCAGGTGACTATATAGTGTTATTTTTTAAAGCAGAGATTTATATTTCTAATCGGTATGTGGTACTAAGGAAAAAAAACATTCACAATAAAATTTTTGAATGATTAAGTTATTGGAAGGAAGTAAGATGATTTAGCATTTTGCTTCCGACCATCCAAAGTCAAAATTGCTTCATGAACTATACTCATCTTACCTAAGAAGAAAGATATCAGATTTATATATTATTACGTGAAGGTTTTTTTAAACATTATATCGCTTGGAGACTCAATCGGTCACCTTCAACTATTTCTAGAGAAATTAAACGTAATCGAGCGAGAAATGGTTACTTCCCTACACATGCTAATACACTCGCTCGAAGACGCCATTGTTCCAATTCTAAAATAATCCCTTGTGAAATATAGGCACAAGTTATCTCTTATCTTCTATGGAGTCCTGAACAGATCGCTTCTCGTGTTTCAGTCAGTTTGCATTCAATTTATCGCTTCATTCGGCAGGATAGAAATAAGGGTGGCACACTCTTTCACAACCTACGTTTCAGAAATCAAAGGAAACGAAAGTACGGCTTTCATGAAACCCGTAGATGCATTCATAATAGACCTATTGAGATTGAGCATCGGACTCGCTTTGGTGATCTGGAAATAAACACGATTGTAGGTAAGAACTATCAGCAATCCTTGGTCTCGATTGTAGATCGCAAGACAGGTTATCTATGGCTCAAAAAGTGTAGCTCACGAAAGGCAGAAGAAGTTTGCCAAACAACTATCCGTCTATTTGAGCCGATCAAAGGTCATCTCAAAACAATCAACGCAAATAATGGTAAGGAGTTCAGCCTGCATGAGTATACTGCTCAAGAATTAGACATAGACTGGTGTTTTGCTGATCTTTATAATGCTTGGCAACGAGGCACAAATGAAAATACCAATGGTCTAATCAGGCAATACCTTAAAAAAGGGAGTGATTTAAATATCTATACGGATGAATACATCTCAGAAATCACTCAACGTTTGAATCATCGGCTAAGAAAAGACTCGGCTTTAAAAGTCCGAGTCAAGTATCATGGCAACAACATGGTGTTGCACTTCAAATGTTAATCTAAGAATCTTAAAACTTAACCCTGCTATTTTATTTTTTTATTCTTGAACATACTAAACCTGCTTGAGTAAAAAAAATAAAAGAGCCATATAAGGCTCTTTTATTTTTAGATACAATAACGTGATCTATTACCAGCTTAACGCACCACCAGTTTGATAGTCTGTTACGCGAGTTTCGAAGAAATTCTTCTCTTTACGTAAGTCCATCATTTCTGACATCCACTGGAATGGATTGTTCACACCAGCAAATTGCTCAGGTAAACCTAATTGAGCTAAACGACGATTTGCGATGAACTTCAAGTATTCTTCCATCATTGCAGCATTCATACCTAATACACCGCGTGGCATTGTGTCACGTGCATATTCGATTTCAAGCATCGTACCTTCAAGAATCATTTGAATGATTTCTTCTTGGAACTCAGCAGTCCACAAATGTGGGTTCTCAATCTTGATTTGGTTAATCATATCGATACCAAAGTTCAAGTGCATTGACTCATCACGTAAGATGTACTGGAATTGCTCAGCAACACCATTCATCTTGTTACGACGACCCATTGACAAGATTTGAGAGAAACCACAGTAGAAGAAAATACCTTCAAGAACACAGTAGAATGCGATCAAGTTGCGAAGCAAGATTTGATCTGTTTCAGGTGTGCCTGTTTTGAATGTTGGATCACTTAATTCTTGAGTGTACTTCAAGCCCCATGCAGCTTTACGCGCAACTGATGGAACTTCGCGGTACATGTTGAAGACTTCGCCTTCATCCATACCTAAAGATTCGATGCAGTATTGGTAAGCATGCGTGTGAATCGCTTCTTCAAATGATTGACGCAAGATGTACTGACGGCATTCAGGGTTAGTAATGTGTCGGTAAATCGCAAGAACCAAATTATTTGCAACCAACGAATCGGCAGTAGAGAAGAAGCCTAAAGAACGCATCACGATGGTACGCTCATCTTCAGTTAAGCCATCTTCTGACTTCCAAAGTGCGATATCGTGGTTCATGTTAACTTCTTGTGGCATCCAGTGGTTTGCACAACCATCGAGATATTTTTGCCAAGCCCATTCGTATTTGAATGGAACAAGTTGGTTCAAGTCAGCGCGACAGTTGATCATTGCTTTATCATCAACTTGAACACGTTGAGCGCCCATTTCTAACTCTTCAAGACCTGGAGCAACGTCCAAATGTTCTAAGGCGTTAGATGCTCTTGCCAACGGATCGGCTGAATTTGTTGTTCCGTTTGAACTGGTTCGAGCGGGTTGTGCAGCTGCCACACGCGTCGGTTCGTTGCGTGCATCAGATACCACTTGTGGATTAGGCGCTTTTTGCGGTTCGATGGGCGCAGACTGCTGTGCTTGTGCAGTTTGTTTCGGTTCATCATCTTCGAAATCGTCCCAACTGAGGATAGACATATCAATTCTCTCTACGTTGCTTATATCTTTTTATTCAGACATCTCAACGTGAGACATCCTACTATACGCTTATATTGTGTAAGCAAAATTAAGTTTTGCCGATGAATGTACTCAATTTGTTCGTTTGAGTAGATTGAATTTCCGCACTACTTATTTTGCTTACGCTTCTGTTGTTTGCGAATGGCTAAAAATGCATAGACCATCGGCGTGTAAAAGAAAATAAAGGCAAAGACCAATACAGCAAGTCCTAACATATAGTTATGCGTCATATGGTGCATGGTGGTTTCCTTCATTTCTAAATAGTGGACTTCCGGAATAATCTAGAAATCCACGTTAAACTCTCAAAATAATTACTTGATTTTAAGAATTTGTTTAATCGTCGTTTTTGGATGAGCTAAAGCATAAGCTTTAGTCACGAAGCGACCATCAATGGCACTTTTATAAATCACGCGCTTAGACATAGTCTATTCCTCCTTTCTCAAAGAAAATGACTTGTACTGGCTCGAGATAGTTTTCAGTGCTACAATCTATCTCGCATTGGTATGCCAGCCTCTTTGTGACCATTTTGATATCACATCGAGATTGAAAAGCCTTCTACGAGTTTTGATCGGCCTGTAGAGGGCTTTTTTATTGCCTAAATTTTTTTAATCCCCCTAAGTCCCCCTTTTGCAAAGGGGGACATGTATCCCGCCATTTGCTTCGAGGAATCTCCCTCCTTTATTAAAAGGGTCGGGGAGGATTTAAAAACTGTCAGATTACTGACAAGCCTCGCAATCAGGATTGTCAATTGAACATGCCATTGGCACTGGCGCTGCTTGTTCGAAGCCTTCTTCTGACGCTGCTGCTTCAGGTTTAGCTTCTTGAGCAACTGCTGCTACTGGTGCTGCAACTGTCGCAGGTTTAACTGCGTTTAATGCACCTGTGTTAATCGTAGATTTCTCAGCAGATGTCGCACCTAATGCACGAAGGTAATAAGTCGTCTTAAGACCACGTAACCATGCCATCTTATATGTGATGTCCAATTTCTTACCGTTTGCACCAGAGATGTAAAGGTTAAGAGATTGTGCTTGGTCGATCCATTTTTGACGACGTGATGCAGCATCAACAATCCAGCGTGCTTCAACTTCAAATGCTGTCGCGAAAATTGCTTTTAACTCTTCAGGAATACGCGCAATTTTTTGTACTGAACCTTCGAAATGTTTTAGATCATTGACCATCACAGAATCCCAAAGACCACGTTCTTTTAATGCACGAACGAGGTAAGGGTTGATGACAGTGAACTCACCAGACAAGTTCGATTTCACATATAAGTTTTGGAATGTTGGCTCAATAGATTGAGATACACCACAAATATTTGAAATGGTTGCAGTTGGTGCAATGGCCATCACATTCGAGTTACGCATACCATCTTTTTGGACTTTGGCACGTAACGTGTCCCAATCCAAACGTTGTGTACGATCGACTTCAAACATACGTTCTGGGCGAGATTTCGCAACGAGCTCAAGAGAGTCAATTGGTAAAATACCTTGATCCCACAATGAGCCTTTAAATGTTTCATACGTACCACGTTCAACCGCCAAATCGCTTGAAGTTTGAATCGCGTAGTAAGAAATCACTTCCATAGACTCATCTGCAAACTCAACCGCAGCATCAGAACCGTAAGCAATCTTCATTTCGTATAGTGCATCTTGGAAGCCCATGATACCCATACCCACTGGACGGTGTTTCAAGTTTGAATTACGCGCTTGTGGAACTGCATAGTAGTTAATGTCGATGACGTTATCGAGCATACGAACTGCAGTTTTAATCGTGCGAGCAAGTTTCTCACGGTCTAATTGACCACCTTGAACGTGTTGAACAAGGTTGATTGAACCTAAGTTACATACCGCAATTTCATCCTTGCTTGTGTTCAACGTAATTTCAGTACACAAGTTAGAAGAGTGCACCACACCTACGTGTTGTTGCGGTGAACGTAAGTTACATACGTCTTTAAATGTGATCCACGGGTGACCTGTTTCAAATAACATTGATAACATTTTGCGCCATAAGTCTTTCGCACGGACTTTCTTATGAAGCATGTCTGTTTCTTTCGCAATGCTTTCGTAGTAAGCATAACGTTCTGCGAATTCAGCACCCGTTAAATCGTGAAGATCTGGTGTTTCAGACGGGGTGAATAGTGTCCATTCAGCATCTTCAAATACACGTTGCATGAACAAATCTGGAACCCAGTTTGCAGTGTTCATATCGTGTGTACGACGGCGGTCATCACCCGTGTTTTTACGAAGCTCTAGGAATTCTTCGATATCCAAGTGCCAAGTTTCAAGATATGCACATACCGCACCTTTACGCTTACCACCTTGGTTAACTGCAACAGCTGTATCGTTCGCTACTTTAAGGAATGGAACAACACCTTGCGATTTACCGTTAGTACCTTTGATGTATGAGTTCAAGGCACGAACTGGTGTCCAGTCATTACCTAAACCGCCTGCCCATTTAGACAACATTGCGTTATCACGCATAGCGCCATAAATATCGAACAAGTCGTCATCAATCGTTGTTAAATAACAGCTTGATAACTGAGGACGTAATGTACCTGAGTTAAATAGAGTCGGCGTAGATGCCATGTAATCGAAGCTAGAAAGTAAGTTATAGAATTCGATTGCACGATCTTCACGGTTGTCTTCATTGAGCGACAAGCCCATAGAAACACGCATAAAGAATAATTGTGGTAATTCGAAACGTACGCCATCAGAGTGGATGAAGTAACGATCAAATAATGTTTGAAGGCCTAAATATGTAAATTGATTAGAGCGTTCAGGTTTAATCGCAGCCGCTAATTTTACAAGATCAAAATTTAATAATTCTGGAGAAAGAAGCTCTAGCTCAACACCTTTTTTCAAGAAGGTTTCAAGCGCATCATTTTCAAGCGTGTCTTTAGATAGACCAAGAAACTCAAGACCTGTTGCAACTAAGTTATCACGCAATAAACGTGCAGTGACGTACGTATAGTTTGGTTCTTGTTCAATACGTGTACGTGTCGCCATCATCATCGTTGTAGAGATGTCTGATGCTTTAACACCGTTGTATAGGTTTTTTACAGTTTCATCGATGATTGCTTGAACATCAATGCCTTCTAAGCCTTCGCTAGCTTTTTCAATCTTCGCTTGTAAACGACTCAAATCTAATGGTTGGAGCTGACCATTTTGACCTGTGATCTGAAGAGTAGGGTGATGATGAGCACCTAACTCTTTACGCGCTTCAGCACGTTGTTCACGATAGATCACGTATGCACGTGCCACTTTTTGTTCACCTGTGCGCATTAAAGCTAATTCAACTTGATCTTGAATTTCTTCAATATGAATCGTGCCACCTGAAGGTAAACGACGCTTAAACGTGTTCATCACCATCTCAGTCAGCTGAGTAATACGATCGTGAATTCTGCTCGAATCTGCACTTGGTTGACCTTCAACAGCCAAAAATGCTTTACCAATTGCTACAGAGATTTTATCTGCATCAAAAGTGGCAACATCACCAGTGCGTTTAATCACTTGAAGTTGACCAGGGGTTGTATTAGCGCTCATTTCAGCGTCGCTCCATTCTCATCATTTTTATGCTTATGGACCATTTGAATCGGATACAAACTCAAAAAATGAGCTATCGCGATATTTGAGGGTAAACACAAGACTTAGTGGTTTAATGTAAATTAAGACACAAGATACGGTAAATTTCAGGGTAGATCAATATTGACATTTTGATAATTTTTTTTCTGAGTTTAACACTCAAATTTCCCTATACTTTTTCCATGTTCAGCCATTTTGTTATGTAGTCAGCGTCACAGGGTGCTAAGCATAACAGAGACTTTTTAGAGTGCTTATAGATAAGTTTGTGGATAACTCTGAAAGTGCAAATTGCTTCTCGAAAATAATTTTTTTGAAATATTTTGTTTAAAATATCATCAAATTGATTTGTGTTTGAAAGTTTAAAGTTGATTGAAAATATTGATCGACTTGGCAAAACTATCTATTTATCAATAGTTAATAAAAAGATAACAAAAGACTACGCTCGTGTATCAGTTTCGTGAACAGGCTCTTGTTTACAATGTAAACGTGTGTATATTGCAAAACATATCGATGTAAATCTGTGAAGTTTAATCAGCAGATATCGTAACAATATAGGGGCATTCTATGAGCCAAGAAGAAAAGTTACCAAAGATTTTGATCGTTGAAGATGACGAGCGTCTTGCGCGTTTAACGCAAGAGTATTTAATTCGTAATGGATTAGAAGTTGGGGTAGAACCAGACGGTAATCGTGCAATCCGTCGTATTATCGCAGAGCAACCGGATATGGTGGTGCTGGATGTTATGCTTCCTGGTGCTGATGGTCTAACTGTTTGTCGTGAGGTTCGTCCACATTATCATCAACCGATTTTAATGTTGACTGCTCGTACTGAAGACATGGATCAAGTATTGGGTCTTGAAATGGGTGCAGACGATTATGTTGCGAAACCAGTTCAGCCACGCGTTCTATTAGCGCGTATTCGTGCTTTGCTTCGTCGTACAGACAAAACACCAGAGGATGAAGTTGCTCAACGTATCGAATTTGATGATTTAGTGATTGATAATGGTGGTCGTTCTGTAACCTTAAACGGTGAGCTTGTAGATTTCACAAGTGCAGAATATGACTTATTATGGTTGTTGGCATCTAATGCTGGTCGTATCCTTTCACGTGAAGACATTTTTGAGCGTCTACGTGGTATTGAATATGATGGTCAAGACCGCTCAATTGATGTTCGTATTTCTCGTATCCGTCCAAAAATTGGTGATGATCCTGAAAATCCTAAACGTATTAAAACCGTGCGTAGTAAAGGATATTTATTCGTTAAAGAAACCAACGGGATGTAATCACATCCCCGCGGTAATGCCCTCACTCCTCAGAAGGTCATACCTTAGTGTCTAAACACAGTATATTCCTGCGTATCTACGCAGGTCTCGTCATTTTGGTGGTGCTGGTTGCCATATTTGGTTATTTGCTTGTGCAAATCATCAACTATCAACGCGCGCAGGAATACCGTGAGTCATTGACTGATGGGATTTCGTACGTCATTAGCGAGGGTGTTTCAAGACAACAAACCATGCAACAAAGAATGGATTGGATATCAGATGCATCTGATTTGCTCGAACTTCCAATCTATTATCTAGAATCTGATAAAGTCGAACTTTCACGCACCGAAAAATATCGTTTAGAAAAGCGCAAAGCAGTGGTGCGGTATGACGCCAAAGAAAGTATTGCTTATGTCATTATTGGTTTAATAGATGACCCTGAGCATTTACTTTATGTGAAAGTGGATAATATTGGTGAGCGTCAAATGAAGGCCTTGCCAATCTTTGTATGGGAATACTTGGTTTATTATCCAGGGCAGGAAAGGGAATATCTTGCAAAAATTAAGCAACACTTTTCTTATGATTTAAGCATTCAAAATCTTTCTGATCTCAATTTAGATTCCGAGCAAATTGGTCGTTTACGTGCGGATCAAGGGGTTATCCTGTATCAGGATAGCGCTAGCATTCGTGGTACTACGATTTCTGTCATTTCTCCAATGACGAATTCGTCTGGTGACGTATTGGTGATGGGACCAGTGCCAATGTTCAATTGGATGCCATTCCAATTGGCGGCAGGGATTACTTTGCTGAGTATGTTTATTTTGTCGCTTGGTGTGTATGGTCTGATTGTCCCAATGCAACGCAAGTTGAAGCAAGTTAACTCAGCCTTAAATGTTATGCAAAAAGGGGATATGTCCGTTCGCGTTCCTGTCGAAGGATATGATGAGTTAGCACATTTGGCAGCCAGCTATAACAGTATGTCAGATCATATACAGCGTTTGATCGAAGCTCAGCGAGAGTTAATGAGAGCTGTATCACATGAGCTGCGAACGCCAGTCGCACGTATTCGCTTTGGTATGGAAATGTTGGTTGATGAAGAGGATTATGAGTATCGTCAGCAACAAGTAGAAATGATTGATAAAGACATTGAGGCTTTAAACACGCTCATTGATGAAATTATGACCTATGCTAAACTTGAGCAAGGCATGCCCTCTATTGATTTTGAGGAAATTCGACTATACGAAGTGCTTGAGCAAGTCGCTATTGAAACTAAAGCATTAAAAACCAATAAAAATATTCAATTACACTTGCCATCACAAGCTTTGGTGGTGGATGCGGAACGCCGTTATTTGCATCGTGTAGTACAAAACTTAGTCGGAAATGCGATCCGGTACTGCGATGATACAGTGCTGATCACTGGTGGAATTGATGCTCAGGGAATGGCCTATATTTCAGTTGAAGATGATGGTCCAGGGATTCCAGAAGAGGATCGTAAGCGAGTGTTTGAAGCTTTTGCTCGCTTGGATGATAGTCGTACACGTGCCTCAGGTGGATATGGTTTGGGCTTATCTATTGTAAGCCGAATCGCCTATTGGTTTGGTGGTACGATTCAAGTGGATCAAAGTCCTAAAATGGGCGGTGCACGATTTACTATGCAATGGCCAGCTAAAAGATTTAAAAAGAAGAAGATTGTTCAAACCAGTCAAACATCAGAGTAAAGCGAGAATTAAAAAAAAGCGCGATTAAGCGCTTTTCTTATAATTTATATTGCCTTTTATTGGTAATTATTGGCATTCGGTTCAATGATGCGTTTTCCTTCCTTAAGTGCATTTAAGGCATCGGCATTGAAATCGATCAGTAAACTGTTATTGATTGCATCAACATGATAATTGCTAATCAGTTTTTGATCGCCGTGAATGGTCTCAACTGTATATTCATCTGCGATGTTGAGAATAGCATCAAGATTAGTGGTTGTAGAGGCGAGGTCTTGGCGGAAAATTTGATAAATATCGCGTAAATCAAAAATAGCATTCGTTGCATCAGGATGTTTTTTGATATAGCTGTCTAAATGATGGACGATCAACTGAGCAAATAAAAAATAGTTAGGTTTGTGTGTGAATTCTAGACTCATAGATCTTCTCCTTATTATTTAATTGAGCATATAACGAAAATCAGCACGATTTGTATAAAGTTAATTAAAACATTGTAAGCAATTAAAATTTAAAACTTTTAAAATAGAATAAATCAAAAATAATTGAGCCATATTGGTGCAAAAAAGCTGACCTAACACGAATGGTAAAACTAAAAAAGTGATAGTGTGTGGATTGACGCCTCTTGAATTTTTTGAATGATTATTCGGAAAAAATAATCAGTTGTATCACCTTGATAACTTTCTACGATTAAATAAGGTTTTATTGACTTTAATCACCATGAAATCTGGAAAAAGGGCAAAATTCATCCTAAAGACTTAGAGGGATTGGCTAGCAACAGAAATCATAAATCAGGTACAATTGGCGGGATTAATTTTGTGTTTGGTGTATTTGAAGGCCAATACATACATTCTTTGTTAATAAATAGGCCTGCCAGGAGTTATCCCCGCATGAGTGCCATTACTCCATACGATTGGGCAATAATTGCCTTCGTGATCGGCGTTACATTTTTATGCGTCTTTATGCTCACTGTCCCGCTACTCCTAGGGGGTAAATCGTGGGGACGTGCTAAGCAAGAGCAGTTCGAGTCAGGCGTAGTTAGTGCTGGTGGAGCACGAATTCGTCTATCTGCAAAATTCTATTTGGTTGCAATCTTCTTCGTTGTGTTTGACTTAGAAGCGCTCTATCTCTATGCATGGGCTGCGTCAGTTCGTGAAGTGGGTTGGATCGGTTTTGCAGCAGCAGCTGTATTTATTTTAGTTTTACTCGTTGGCTTGATTTATGAGTTGTCTACTGGTGCATTAAATTGGGCGCCATCTGATAAGCGTAAAGCAGCAGGGATTAAACCTAAAATTGGTTCGCCAAATATGGATCTCGCAGAAATTACTCGCTTCAACTCAATTGAGGAGTTGGTGGTTGACCCTACAGGTCAAATTCCAGCGCAATCATCTGGTCGTGTAAAAGCTTCGCCAACGACTACATCATCTGATAAGGAGTAATACGGGATGAAATATACATTAACCCGTGCGAATCCGGATGCTGATCAGTATCCACTTCAAGAGCGTATCGTTGTAGAAGATCCGCTTCTACAAGAAGAAGTGAATAAGAATGTGTTCATGACTCGTTTAGAGGATTTGGCGCATACAGCAGTAAACTGGGGTCGTAAAAACTCAGTTTGGCCGTTCAACTTTGGTACATCTTGCTGCTACGTAGAGTATGCAACGACTTTAACAGGCGTGCATGACTTGTCACGTTTTGGTGCCGAAGTAATTCGTGCTTCACCACGTCAAGCGGACTTGATGATTGTTGCGGGTACATGCTTCGTCAAGATGGCACCTGTAATTCAACGCCTTTATGAGCAAATGTTAGAACCTAAATGGGTGATCTCAATGGGTGCATGCGCAAACTCTGGCGGTATGTATGACATTTACTCGGTTGTACAAGGTGTTGATAAAATCATTCCAGTGGATGTGTATATTCCAGGTTGCCCACCGCGTCCTGAAGCATTAATCCAAGCGTTGATGTTATTGCAAGACCAAATTCAATTAGAGCGTCGTCCGCTTTCTGCGGTGATCGGTGATGATCTTAAGCCAGTTTATAAGCCAAAGATGCAGCCTGAACGTGACCGTAAGAATGCTGAACGTATTGCAGTAAAACACTTACGCTCTATGGATGAAATTAAATAATCTTAACGACAAATAATATTGATGCACCCGCTTGGGTGTAATTGTCGTTTTGGTTGAATGAATTTGTATTAAATAGGAAGCCAAGCCAATGGCTGAAACTGACATTGCTATGCCAGAATCAACTCCAGTTGATTCACGCCCAGCATTTGCAATTGTAGAAGAGCTCAAAACCAAGTTTGGTGAGAATTTCTACGTGCAAACGACTTTTGAAGACTTTCCAACAGTCTGGGTTGAGCGCTCACGTGTACAAGACGTATTAATGTTCTTGCGTACAGTGTCACGTCCTTACGTGATGTTGTTTGACTTGTCAGCGGTAGATGAGCGTTTACGTACTCACCGCGATGGGTTACCTGCGTCTGACTTCACTGTGTTCTATCACTTGTTGTCACTAGAGCGTAATACGGATATTCGTATTAAAGTTGCGTTGAATGAGTCTGATCTCAATATTCCAACAGCAACCAACATTTGGCCAAATGCCAACTGGTACGAACGTGAAGCTTACGATATGTTCGGCATTAACTTCGAAGGGCATCCAATGCTCCGTCGTATTTTATTGCCAACGTATTGGGAAGGTCATCCGTTGCGTAAAGAATATTCTGCACGTGCGACTGAATACACACCTTATCGTCAGAACCAAGCGAAACAAGATTTCGAACAAGAGCATTTACGTTTTGTACCTGAAGATTGGGGTCTAAAACGCGGTAATGCTGATGAAGACTTCATGTTCTTGAACTTGGGTCCTAACCATCCATCTGCGCATGGTGCATTCCGTGTGATCTTGCAGTTAGATGGCGAAGAAGTGAAAGACTGTGTGCCTGATATCGGTTATCACCACCGTGGTGTGGAAAAGATGGCTGAACGTCAAACTTGGCATTCATTCATTCCGTATACTGACCGTGTTGACTACTTAGGTGGTTGTGCGCAAAACATGCCTTATGTGATGGGTGTGGAGCAGATGGCAGGGATCACTGTGCCAGAACGTGCGCAATGTATTCGTGTCATGATGTCGGAACTATTCCGTATTAATAACCACTTGCTTTATATCGGTACAGCGATTCAGGATGCCGGCGGTATGACCCCAGTATTCTATATGTTCGCCGATCGTCAAAAGATCTATGACGCGATTGAAGCAATCACTGGTTACCGTATGCACCCAGCATGGTTCCGTATCGGTGGTACTGCACACGATCTTCCAAACAACTGGCAACATTTGATCCGTGAAATTTTGGATTGGATGCCTAAACGTTTGAAGGAATATCATACTGCAGCACTTAAAAACTCGGTATTTGAAGGTCGTACCCGTAATGTTGCGCAATACGATGCAAAATCTGCATTGGCATGGGGTGTAACAGGTACAGGTTTACGTGCAACAGGTATTGATTTTGACGTACGTAAATATCGTCCATATAGCGGTTATGAAAATTACGACTTCGAAGTGCCTGTAGAATACGAAGGCGATGCATATGCACGTGTGATCGTTCACTACCGTGAAATCGAACAATCTTTAAAAATCATCAAGCAGTGCTTGGATAACATGCCATCTGGTCCTTATAAAGCGGATCACCCATTGGCTGTTCCACCACCGAAAGATAAGACACTACAAGACATTGAAACTTTGATTACGCACTTCTTAAGCGTGTCATGGGGTCCTGTCATGCCAGCAGGTGAAGCATCTGTTATGGCGGAAGTGGTAAAAGGTGCATCGAACTACTACTTGACTTCAGACAAGTCAACGATGAGTTACCGTACCCGTATTCGTACACCAACCTTCACGCACTTACAGCAAATTCCTTCTGTAATTAACGGCAGTCTTGTATCTGACTTAATCATTTATTTAGCGACGATTGATGTCGTAATGGCTGACGTGGATCGCTAAGGGGTACGCATTATGATGATTTTGACTGATAAAAAGCCACGTGTGAATGTCGAAGGGATTTTAACTGCGGAAGAAATCCACGAAATCGAGCATCACATTGGTCATTACCCATACCCACGTGCGGCATGTTTAGATGCGCTTAAATGCGTTCAACGTCGTAATGGTTGGGTGGATGATGCGCAAATGAATGCGATTGCGCAGATGTTGTCAATGAGCCTTGCTGATTTGGAAGGTGTGGCAACATTCTATAACCGTATTTACCGCCAGCCAGTAGGTCGCAACGTAATTTTGCTTTGTGATTCTATAGCTTGCTTCTTGATGGGTGCAGAAACTTTAGCAGAAGCATTCCAACGCGAACTCGGGATTTCATTTGGTCAAACGACTGCTGATGGTCGTTTTACTTTGCTCCCGATTTGCTGTTTAGGAAACTGTGATAAGGGTCCAACCTTGATGATTAATGAAGATACTCACGGTCTAGTAGAAGTTTCTTCAGTGAAACAGTTATTGGAGAAGTATGTATGAATACTGAACCAAAACCGATTTATGGCGACGGTAACCCAGAAACTCACCCATTAACATGGCGTTTGAGCAAGCAAGAATTTGTTCATAGTGTAGAAGACTATGAATCTCTTGAAGGGTATGAGGGTTTCAAGAAAGCACTCACAATGCCGCCTAAAGATGTATTGGAAATCATTAAAGCAGCGACTGTGAAAGGTCGTGGTGGTGCTGGTTTCCCTGCAGGGATTAAATGGTCGCTCATGGCGCCAAATGACAATTCAGGTCCTCGTTACTTGATTTGTAATGCCGATGAGATGGAACCAGGTACATTCAAAGACCGTTTGTTGATGGAAAAGCTTCCTCATCAATTGATCGAAGGGATGTTAATTGCAGGTTATACACTTGAAGCAACCCATGGTTATATTTTTATCCGTGGTGAATACATCGAAGCTGCGAAGTATTTGAACCAAGCTTTAGAGCAAATTCGTGCCAAAGGTTACTTGGGTGAAAACATCCTTGGTTCTGGCTGGAACTTTGAACTACATGTGCACACTGGTGCGGGTCGTTATATCTGTGGTGAAGAAACTGCATTGATCAACTCGCTTGAAGGTCGCCGTGCAAATCCTCGTACAAAACCACCATTCCCACAAGTTGCAGGTGCTTGGGGTCGTCCTACGATTGTGAACAACGTAGAGACTTACAATAACTTACCTGCAATTATGCTGCGTGGTCCTGAGTGGTATATCAATTTATCTGCAGGTAAGTCGAAAGATCCAGGCACTAAAATTTATGGTGCATCAGGTAAAGTGAAATTCCCTGGTCTTTGGGAGCTTCCATTCGGTACAACTGCACGTGAAGTGATTGAAGAACATGCGGGTGGTATGCGTGATGGCTTAAAGCTTAAAGCATGGTTACCAGGTGGTGCATCAACTGACTTTTTAGCAGCTGAACACATCGATCTTCCAATGGATGCGGAAAGCATCATGAAAGCAGGTTCGCGTTTAGGTACGTGTTTGCTCATGGTGGTTGATGAAACTCAATGTATGGTTTCAGCAACACGTAACTTAGAAGAATTCTTTGCGCGTGAATCATGTGGTTTCTGTACACCATGTCGTGATGGTTTACCTTGGGCGGTGAAAGCGCTTAAAGCACTTGAAGATGGTACAGGCAAGAAAGAAGACATCGATCATTTGCAAGAGCTTACACGTAAGCTTTGGATTGGTAAGACTTTCTGTGCTCACGCTCCTGGTGCTATGGAACCACTCATGGGTGCACTCAAATATTTCCGTGGCGAATTTGAAGCGAAAGTGGTGAATGCCGCTGCTCAAGTTAGCAACGTAGAACAAGCTTAAGGAATTCGACTATGGCTACAATTCATGTCGATGGCAAATCGTATGAAGTCAATGGCTCAGAGAACTTGCTACAAGCATGCTTGTCTTTGGGTATTGATATCCCGTACTTTTGTTGGCATCCATCCTTAGGTTCTGTCGGTTCTTGCCGTCAATGTGCTGTAACTCAATACGCGAATCCAGAAGATACTCGCGGTCGTTTAGTTATGTCATGTATGACACCTGCAGCTGACAATACCTACATCTCGATTGAAGACAAAGAAGCAAAAGATTTCCGTGCGTCTATTGTTGAATTCTTGATGACGAACCACCCACATGACTGTCCAGTCTGTGAGGAAGGTGGTCACTGTCACCTCCAAGATATGACTGTGATGACACAACATGACCGTCGTCGTTACCGTTTCACGAAACGTACGCATTACAACCAAGAACTTGGTTCGTTCATTGCACACGAGATGAACCGTTGTATCGCATGTTACCGTTGTGTTCGTTACTATAAAGACTACGCAGGTGGTACAGACTTCGGTGTGTATGCAAACGCTTCACGTGTTTATTTTGGTCGTCCAGAATCAGGTACTTTAGAGTCTGAGTTCTCGGGTAACTTAACTGAAGTATGTCCGACGGGCGTATTCACAGACAAAACACACTCTGCACGTTATAACCGTAAATGGGACATGCAGTATGCGCCAAGCGTCTGCCAAGGCTGTTCTTCAGGTTGTAACATCTCTCCGGGTGAGCGTTATGGTGAATTACGCCGTGTAGAAAACCGTTTTAACGGTGAAGTCAACCAATACTTCCTGTGCGATAAAGGCCGTTTCGGTACGGGTTATGTGAACCGTGAAGACCGTCCACGTCAACCGCAATTCCGTTCAGGTAGCAATGTAGAGACTGTTTCAGTTGATACAGCGTTAGACACCGTGATTGAGAAAATCCAAGGCAAAAAAGTATTGGGTATTGGTTCTCCACGTGCATCTCTTGAGTCTAACTTTGCGCTTCGTGAATTGGTTGGACAAGCAAACTATTCAACAGGTATGTCTCAAAAAGAGCAAAACTTGGTTGAACTTGCTGCATCAATTATGCAAACCGAGGGTGTATATAACCCAGGTATGCGTGAAATTGAAAGTTACGATGCTGTCTTAATTCTCGGTGAAGATTTAACTCAAACTGCACCACGTATGGCATTGTCTGTACGTCAAGCTGCGAAAAACAAAGCCAAAGAAATGGCTGCAGAACGCCGTACACAAGAATGGTTGGCTGAGCCAGTACAACGTATTGCTCAAGACGAAAAATCACCAATTTATATCTTGGCTGCGACTCAAACACGTTTATCTGACGTAGCTACTGGTGAAGTCGTTGCTTCTCCAAATGATATCGCACGTTTAGGTTTTGCTGTTGCTGCGGCGGTGAAAGGTGAAAGTATTACCGGTTTAGAAGAAGATGCAAAAGCATTTGCTCAAACCATTGCTGACACTTTAAAAGCTGCAAAAAAACCATTGATTATCTCTGGTACAAGCTTGCAAGAAGCTGCAATTATGGAAGCTGCTGCACAAGTTGCACAGAATCTGGGTAATGCGGGTCTAACTTTGACTGTTCCTGAAGTGAACTCAATGGGCTTAGCAATCTTTGGCGGTAACAGCCTTGAGCAAGCATTTGCACAAGACTATGACACTGTCGTGATTGTAGAAAACGACCTTTATCGTCGTTTACCTGCAGTGCAAGTAGATGCTGCTTTGTCTGGTAAAGACGTGATCGTGCTTGACCATTCAGAAACTGAAACGGTGAAAAAAGCGAATATCGTTCTTTCTGCAGCGAGCTTTGCTGAAGGTGACGGTACTGTGGTATCTCAAGAAGGCCGTGCACAACGTTTCTATCAAGTATATGACCCAAGTTACTACAAACCAGAACTTGCGATCAAAGAATCTTGGCGTTGGTTACATGCCATTGAAACTGGCGTGAAAGGCAAAGCAATTTCTTGGACTGTGCTTGATGATGTCATCGAATCAGTTGCCAAGAATGTACCTGCGCTTGAAGCGATTCAAGATGTAGCACCAGATGCAGGATTCCGTGTCCATGGTCTTAAAGTGGCACGTGAACCACGTCGTTACTCTGGTCGTACTTCACTTCGTGCGCCGTTATCTGTCCATGAGCCTAAACAACCAACTGATCAAGACTCTGCATTAACATTCTCTATGGAAGGTTATGTCGGGAACCAAACGCCGTCAGCGTTAGTTCCATTTGCATGGTCAGCAGGTTGGAACTCGCCACAAGCTTGGAATAAGTTCCAAGAATCAGTGGGCGGTTCTTTAAAAGGTGGTGATTCAGGTATTCGTTTATTTGATCGCCTTGCGAAATTACCAGCACGCACATACGTTGCACCAGCACCAGTTCTTGTAAATGCTGAGAGTTTCCGCCTTGTTCCAATGCATCATATTTTTGGTTCTGGTGAATTCACAGTGAAAACACCTGCAATGGAGTCTCGTATTCCAGAAGCGGTATTTGCAGTGGGTGAGCAAGATGCAGCGCGCTTGAATGTGAAAGACGGCCAAAACATTACTGTGAAAGCAGGTGAGGCTTCGATCGTTCTTCCTGTTCAAGTCATTGAATATTTACCTACAGGTTATATTGGTTACCCAATTGGTCTCGCGCCAACGGTATCGTTAGCTGAGCCTGTATCAGTCGCGGTAGGAGCATAATTCATGGAACAAGAATTAATCCGTCAAACGCCGCTTTGGGCTGAGAACTGGCCAATTGCCTACTCTGTAGTTCAAGCGATTGTGATCTTGCTCGTTGTAGTTTTGATTGCTGCGTTGATGTCTTTCATTGAGCGTCGTTTACTTGGCTTATGGCAAGACCGTTACGGTCCAAACCGTGTAGGTCCTGGGGGGATGTTCCAGATTGTTGCCGACATGCTGAAAATCATGTTCAAAGAAGACTGGACACCAAAGTTTGCAGATAAATTGACTTTCCGTTTAGCTCCAGCAGTTGCAATGGCAACTGCGGTGTTATCGTTCATGGTTATCCCTGTATCACCTTATTTAGGTGTTGCAGACATGAGTATCGGTCTATTGTTCTTTATGGCAATGGCGGGTATTGCAGTGTATGCAGTTTTATTTGGTGGTTGGTCATCAAACAATAAATATGCATTACTCGGTGGTCTTCGTTCAGCAGCTCAAACGATCTCTTATGAGGTCTTTTTAGGTATTTCCTTGATGGGTGTGGTTGCAATTGCAGGCTCATTCAACATGCGTGAAATCGTAGAAGCTCAAAAAGATGTATGGTTTGTCATTCCACAATTCTTAGGTTTCCTCATCTTCGTGGTTGCAGGTGTTGCGGTAACGCATCGTCACCCATTTGACCAACCAGAAGCGGAACAAGAATTGGCGGAAGGTTACCATGTCGAATATGGTGGTATGAAATGGGGGATGTTCTTCGTTGCGGAATACGTCAACGTTGTCCTGATCTCAGCTTTGATCGTAACCTTATTCTTCGGTGGTTGGTTAGCACCATTTGGTCTAGATTTCCTACCTCCAGCATTTTGGTTCATGATTAAAACAGCATTCTTTGTGATGATGTTTGTCTTGGCACGTGGTTCATTAATGCGTCCACGTTATGACCAAGTGATGAACTTTGGTTGGAAGATTTGTTTGCCTTTAGCGTTGGTCAACTTGTTGGTGACTGGTGCTGTGATTCTGATGAATCAGGCCTAGGACAGCAGGGAGAACATTATGTATAAAATTCTAGCTGGGTTTGGGTCAATTGTACGTTCGTTGTGGATGGTATTTAGCCACGCAACACGTAAACGTGACACTATTTTATACCCTGAAGTTAAAGCTGAAGAAATCGTTCCACCACGATTCCGTGGCCGTATCGTATTGACACGTGACCCAGATGGTGAAGAGCGTTGTGTAGCTTGTAACTTGTGTGCTGTAGCTTGCCCTGTTGGCTGTATTTCATTACAGAAAGCTGAAAAAGAAGATGGTCGTTGGTATCCGGAATTTTTCCGTATCAACTTCTCTCGTTGTATTTTCTGCGGTATGTGTGAAGAAGCATGTCCTACAACTGCTATTCAGATGACACCTGATTTCGAACTCAGTGAATACGTTCGTCAAGACTTAGTTTATGAGAAAGAAAACTTGCTCATTTCTGGTCCTGGTAAATATCCAGACTATAACTTCTACCGTGTAACTGGTATGGCTGTAGCTGGTAAAGACAAAGGTCAGGCTCAGCGTGAAAGCGCACCTGTCGATGTACGGAGCTTATTACCATGATGTGGCCATTTTATTTGATGGCACTTGTGGCCATCGTTTCTACGGTTCGTGTTGTTACTAATGCGAATCCAGTACACGCACTTTTAAGCTTAATCGTTTCGTTACTTGCAGTTGCTGGTATGTTCATGATCGTTGGTGCACCATTTGCAGGTGCACTTGAGATTATTGTTTACGCTGGTGCCATTATGGTTCTTTTCGTCTTCGTTGTGATGATGTTGAACCTTGGTTCTCAAACTGTTGAACAAGAACGTAAATGGTTAACATCAGATGCTTGGGCTTACCCTGCATTGATGAGCTTTTTAATGGGTCTGGTTTTAGTTTGGACAATGACTTCAGAGCACAGCATTTCTGGTCCTTTAATGGGTACAGAAGTTGTAGGCCCTAAAGAAGTTGGTCAAGCACTCTTTACACAATATTTATTATTGGTTGAAGTTGCCGCAATGTTATTGCTTGCTGCGTTAGTTGCTGCATTCCACTTAGGCAAACGTGAACCAAGTGCAGAAGAGGAAAAAGAATAATGGGTAATATCCCTTTAGAGCATGGTTTGATTGTTGCAACCATTCTTTTTGCACTCGGTTTCTACGGTGTAATGGTGCGACGCAACCTTTTATTTATGTTAATGAGCCTTGAGATCATGATGAATGCAGCAGCGCTTGCATTCGTCCTTGCTGGTAGTGCATGGGTGCAACCAGATGGTCAGATCATGTTTATCTTGATCTTAACGCTTGCTGCGGCAGAGGCGTGTATCGGGCTTGCGATCGTCCTTCAGTTCTATCATCGCTTCCATCATTTGGATGTAGATGCTGCTAGTGAGATGCGCGGATGAGTTTATTAGCATTAACCATATTATTTCCGCTCATTGGTTTTATCCTTTTAGCGGCGGGGCGTAATAAGCTTCCTGAAATTGTAGCTGCCATTATTGGTGTGGGTTCAGTTGGTCTTTCAGCACTATGTGCATTATTGGCTGGTATGAATTTCATCAACAGCGGTGAAACATCTCAAGTGACTCACCTTTGGACTTGGTTCAGTGTGGGTGGTTTTGAGCCAGGTATTAGCTTGCACTTAGATGGTTTATCTTTACTTATGCTTGGCATGATTACGGGTGTGGGTTTCTTAATTCATATCTTTGCATCATGGTATATGCGTGGTGAAGAAGACTTTGCACGTTTCTTCTCTTACTTCAACTTATTCGTAGCAAGCATGTTATTGCTTGTGTTGGGTGACAACCTTGCGTTGTTATTCTTAGGTTGGGAAGGTGTTGGTCTGTGCTCATACTTGCTGATTGGTTATTACTACCAAAATCCAGCAAATGGTGCTGCTGCAATTAAAGCATTCACGGTGACACGTATTGGTGACGTTTTCTTACTCATCGCATTATTCTTAATTTTCCAACAATTTGGAACATTGAATATTGCTGAAATCGTTGCTGCTGCGCCTGTGGTAATGACACAAAGCTCATCGTTAACCATTTGGACTGCATTAATGTTGTTCTTGGGTGCTGCAGGTAAATCTGCGCAAATCCCATTACAAACATGGTTAGCAGACGCGATGGCGGGTCCTACACCAGTATCTGCATTAATCCATGCTGCAACAATGGTAACAGCAGGTGTTTACCTATGCTGCCGTATGTTCTCTGTATTTGAAATGGCACCAGAAGTCATGGTGTTTATCTCAATCACAGGTGCGGTAACATTATTAGTTGCAGGTTTTGCTGCACTGGTTCAAACAGACATCAAACGTATTCTTGCTTACTCTACAATGAGTCAGCTCGGTTACATGTTTATGGCTGTAGGTGCTGAAGCATACCAAGCAGGCTTGTTCCACATGCTCACTCACGCATTCTTCAAAGCGTTGTTGTTCTTGTCATCAGGTGCGGTGATTCTTGCATACCATCACGAACAAAACATTTTCAAAATGGGTGGTTTGTTCAAGCGTAATAAATTCTTATTTGCTTGTTTCGCGATCGGTGGAGGTGCCTTAGCAGCGATTCCATTCTTAACGATTGGTTTCTTCTCAAAAGACGCAATCTTGGCGGCTGTGTGGACACAAAGTCATATCGCAGGTTTACCTGTATTCAATACATTGTATTGGGTCGGTGTTGCTGGTGCATTCTTAACATCAATCTATACTTTCCGTTTAATTTGGATTGTGTTCTTTGGCGAAGAGAAAACGCCTTATCACCAAATCAAAGGTGCAACTTACTGGGCTCCTTTAGCGATTCTCGCTGTCCTTTCTACAGGTTTGGCTATCGTACTTAAAGCGCCAGTCATGAGTATTCTTGATGCAGCACAAATCCCTGCATTTGTTATTCCTCAAGCGCTAGAAGCTGGTGCGCATGGTGCAGAATATGTCGCTATTGCAATCGCACTTGCTGGTTTAGCGGTTGGTGTTGTCTTATTTGCTTTTGCTTATAAAGCAGTTCAAGGTTTTGCTCGCACTTCATTGGGTGCTGGACTTGCAAATATCTGTCGTAATGCGCTTGGTTTCGATGCGTTATATGACCTCGTGTTTGTAAAACCTTACTTATTTATTGCAAAAATGATTGGTCGTGACCCGATTGATGGCGTATGGCTTGTATTGCCAGCGATTGTTAAAGGTGGTCATAGCTTCACTAGTTCACGTCAAACAGGTTCTTTGCGTGAGTACGCATCGAGCATGGCGTTCGGTATCGTGGTGATTATCATGATTCTGATCGTGACTCAGATCGTGGGGAAATAAGATGGAAAACATCAATAACTGGTATTTACCCGCGCTGATCCTCATTCCGTTCATTGCTGGTTTTATTTGTTGGGTCGTTGATAAATTAGATCAACACCTACCACGTTATATCGCACTTGTGGGTATGCTCATTACTTTGGGCATGACCGTTGCTTTATGGCAATCAGGTACCTACAGCTACCAAATTGGTGAAACTATACCGACTTGGTCTGCAGAGTTCTATGTACCTTGGATTCAAACCCTTGGCATTAACATCCACTTAGCGGTGGATGGTCTTTCACTTCTCATGGTCGGTTTAACTGCTTTACTAGGTGTATTGGCGGTTGGCTGTTCTTGGGGTGAAATTCAGAAGAACGTTGGTTTCTTCCACTTAAACCTTTTATGGTCTTTAGGTGGCGTGATCGGTGTATTCTTGGCTGTTGATTTGTTCTTGTTCTTCTTCTTCTGGGAGATGATGCTCGTTCCAATCTACTTCTTGATTGCACTCTGGGGCCACAAAGGTGCTTCTGGTAAATCTCGTGTTTACGCTGCGACTAAATTCTTTATTTACACGCAGGTGGCTGGTCTGATCATGTTGATTGGTATCTTAGGTCTTGTGATCTACGGTTTTATGATGACAGATACAATCAGCTTCAGTTATAACCATTTACTCGCTGTTGCGAATACATTGGATGCTAACCCACAAACGTCATCAATTGCCTTTGCATTTATGATTTGTTTGTTTATTGGTTTTGCAGTCAAACTTCCTGTTTTCCCATTGCATGGTTGGTTACCAGACGCGCACGCACAAGCACCTACAGCAGGTTCTGTAGACCTTGCGGGTATCTTAATTAAGACAGCGGCTTACGGTTTACTTCGTTTCGTCATTCCATTCTTCCCAGTTGCTTCAGCGCAGTTTGCTGATGTAGCAATCATTTTCGGTTTAATCGGTATCTTCTACGGTGCTTGGTGTGCTTTCCAGCAAACCGATATGAAACGTTTATTGGCGTATACGTCGATTTCACACATGGGCTTTGTTTTACTTGCAATCTACGCAGGTAACATCCTGACTTTCCAAGGTCTGATGATCATGATGTTGGCTCACGGTTTATCGTCAGCAGCATTATTCATTATGTGTGGTCAAGTGTATGAGCGTCTTCACACACGTGATTTACGCTTGATGGGTGGTATTCGTGGTCAATTCCAGTATTTACCATTCTTCTTGATGTTCTTTATTGCTGCGCTTGTAGGTATCCCTGGCTTAGGTAACTTCATTGGTGAGTTCCTCATCTTGATGGGTGCATTTGCTCAATTCCCTACATTCACGATTATTGCTGCGATCAGCTTAGTATTTGCGGGTCTATATGGTTTAATCCTGATTCATAAAGCGTTATTTGGTGTGCCAAACGAAGAGCAAAAACAACACTATGCGAACCCATTAAAAGATCTTAATGTGCGTGAGCTTGGTATTTTGTTAATTTGTGCGTTCGGTCTGTTATGGCTTGGTTTGTATCCACAAAGCTTTCTTGATATTTCAGAATCAAGTTTGGCTTGGATTGCGAATAGCTACATTCCAGTACAAGAAGTAGTTGAAGTGGTTGAACAAGCCACAACTCAACTCGAAAATGTGGAGATGCAATAAGTCATGAACTTCACACTATCATTTTCTGAGCTAATGCCATTAGCTCCTGTGATGATTGTAGCTTTAACAGCAATCATCGTAATGATTTTGACTGCAATCAAACGTAATCATAATTTGATTGCGACAGTATCTGTTATCGGTCTTAACCTTGCATTGTTGAATATTCTATTCACGTTGTTTACAGGTTCTCAGATCTCACCAAATGTCATGAACCTATTTATGGTTGATGCTTTTGGTCTGTTCTATCAAGTGATTATTTTGATTGCTGCATTGGCTTGTTGCACACTGTCACATGCATATATCGAAACCTATAAAGATAATCGTGAAGAACTTTATCTATTAATGTTGATCTCTGTTTCAGGGGCAATGTTAATGGTAACAAGTTCACACTTTGCATCATTCTTCATTAGCTTAGAGTTAATGTCGATTCCAGTGTACGGTCTGATTGCTTATACCTACCAAC
This sequence comes from Acinetobacter sp. 24-47-47, assembly GCF_057737035.1. Taxonomy (NCBI): domain Bacteria; kingdom Pseudomonadati; phylum Pseudomonadota; class Gammaproteobacteria; order Moraxellales; family Moraxellaceae; genus Acinetobacter; species Acinetobacter sp. 24-47-47. The sequence goes on from NZ_CM173216.1 coordinate 660,728, forward strand.
GCGGTAAGTCACTCGAAGCGGGTATTAAATATCTTGTACTTTCAGCAACTGCTTCTGCAATGTTGTTGATGGGTATGGCTTATGTTTACTCAGTTCTAGGTTCATTATCATTTGCGGGTCAAGTGGATGATATGTTCTGGGCGTTAACTAAGTCTCAAGATCCTCAATTGATGATGGCGCTGCAATCTTATATTCCTCAATTTGGTGAGAAACTTACCACTGTATTTGGAATCTTAGGTCTTGGTTTAATCATCGCAGCTGTTGCATTTAAATTGTCTTTAGCGCCATTCCATAAATGGACGCCAGATGTGTATGCAGGTGCTCCAGCACCAATTGCAACATTCCTTGCTACTGTAGCTAAAGTTGCAATGATTGGTTTATTCGTACGTTACTTACTGTCTTCAGGTGTAATTGGTATCGAATCGATCAAAACGATTTTGATCGTCATTGCAGTGTTATCAATCTTGATTGGTAACATGCTTGCAGTGAAACAAGTGAACTTAAAACGTATTTTGGCATACTCGTCAATTGCGCATTTTGGTTACTTATTCCTTGCTGTTGTTACGACATCTTTCTTAAGCTTAACTTCAGTAAGTTTATATGTATTAACGTATGTATTAACGACGATTGGTGCGTTTGGTGCTGTAGCGTTGATGTCTAGCCCATACAACAACAATGACGAAGCAGAATCACTTGCAGACTACCGTGGTCTATTCTGGCGTCGTCCAGTATTGACGGCAACACTGACTGTGATGATGCTATCTCTTGCAGGTATTCCGTTAACTGCAGGCTTCATTGGTAAATTCATGCTGATCATGACAGTTGTGTCTGAAGCACATTGGTTCTTCGCTGCGATGATCATTGTGGGTTCTGGTATTGGTCTATACTATTACCTACGTGTCATGATCGTCATGTATATGACGCCACCAGACACTCCACGTATTGATGCTGATAAACATTGGGGTCAAAAAGTGGGTGGTATTATGGTATTGCTTGCTGCGCTTGCAGTGCTTGTAATCGGTGTATATCCAGATCCAGTCATTGCGATGGCAAATCAAGCACAATTGATCGCGCCATTACATATCGTTCTTCAATAGTTGATCGATTAATCTAAAAAAACTATTGTTGTTAACAAAAAAAGCCCTCATTCATTGAGGGCTTTTCTTATTTCTTATATTAAAAACATTTATAATAGACAGAATTTACATTTATGCTTCAGGTGTTCTCCCGTGCCAATCCAAGAAATTCGTCATCCGCTCATTCGTCATAAATTAGGTTTATTACGCCGTGCAGATATCAGCACGAAGAACTTCCGTGAGTTAGCGCAAGAAGTCACAATGTTACTGACTTATGAAGCAACCAAAGATTTACCTGTTGTAGATCACGAAATTAATGGCTGGAATGGCCCGGTGACAACCCAGCGTATTGCAGGTAAAAAAATTACTGTTGTACCAATTTTACGTGCTGGCATTGGTATGCTTGATGGTTTCTTAAATCTTATTCCAAGTGCAAAAGTTTCTGTTCTTGGTTTAGAGCGTGATGAGGAAACATTAGAAGCACGTACATACTATAAGAAATTGGTACCTGATGTACAAAACCGTATAGCGATGATTATTGATCCAATGCTTGCGACTGGATCATCATTGGTTGCTGCTATTGATGTCCTTAAAGCGAGTGGTTGTAAAGATATCCGAGTGATGGTTTTGGTTGCAGCACCAGAAGGCATTAAACGTGTGGAAGAAGCACATCCTGATGTTGTCATTTTTACCGCAGCTGTAGACAACGGTTTAAACGAGAATGGTTATATCGTTCCGGGTCTTGGGGATGCTGGCGATAAAATTTTTGGTTCTGTACAAAAAGATTAAAATTTGATTAAATTATAGAGGAGGCTAAGGCCTCCTTTTTTATTAAGATTTTGATTCAACGATAAATTTAAAAAAACTAATTACTAAGAATCAATCTTTTTTATGCTGGGGAAATAACATGTTTTACAGGGGTGTTTTACATTCGTACGACCCTGCATTGAAAGCAGGAATTATCAAAATCAATGATCATGATTTTGATGTACATTTCGTATTGAATGACATGGCAAATTCCAGTATCGCGCCTCAAATTGGTGAGCGTGTGAAATGTATCGTGGTCGATAAAGACGACCAACGTCATGCAAAATTTATCGTGCGGTTGGACAATAAACATGCACGCGTCGAACAACCCTTGAATCAACTTTTTTATCGTGCGCACGAAGATTTAGAAGGTGAGTCTAAGAAGTTTGAACAAGAGCTAGATGAGCTGATCGAAAAGCGTCTTGCAGATCAGGAAAGTACGCTTGACTCACAAACACAAATCCAAGATTTTGAACTAAATTTTAATACACTGAGTAAAGAATCAATCGTGTTGGATGGTTCTGGTGCTGAACATCATGCAGATCAAGTTTCAGATCCAGTATCTAAAATTTCCTTAGGTGAACCTGTTGAGGAAGAGCAAATTAAAGAAATGCTCGAATCAAAGCCAAGTCGCCGTGTGCCAGTCTTAGATGAGTCAGCTGTCGTACCACTTACGAAAGTTCAACCATTGAATGAGAGTACGCCTGAAGAGAACGTAGATGATCATCTACCCGAGCCAACCCATGCAAAAGGGCGCCCACCAAAAGTTGTACGTAAAGAACTCCCTGATGTTAAAACGCATTTTCAATTAAAATTTAATGCGCAAAAATTCATTACGAGTTCGCGTGTTGATGAATTCGGAGCTGATAAAAAATCAAAGAAAAAAGCCAAGAAGATAAAAGATCCAAACAAGCAATTTAATCCATGGATATTTGCAAGTATTGTCCCTATTTTAGTGTTCATTAATCTGGGTGTTTGGGGATTTCAAAAATATGAGCAATACAGAGAAGAGCAAGACGCAAAAGCAAAAATTTATGCGGTAGAACAAGAACACATTATCAAAGAACAAAAGAAAGAAGCTGAGAAATAAAAAAAGCTCCAATGAGGAGCTTTTTTTATTAAGCATCACAGAATTTCATAAAGGCTTTTAAACCAGGTCCCTGATATTTTTGACGGTGTACTAACATAAATAAAGGGCGTGTGAGTTGCCAGAACGGCGTTTCTAAAATCACCAGTTGCTGTTTCTCTCTTAATGGTTCAATGGCTAATTTTGAAATACATGACATGCCTAAACCACCAGCAACAATTTTCAAAATAGCTTCATTATGACCCAAAGTTAAACGAATATTGGCATTCGGTAAGTCTTGCAGGATTGCGTTGTCAAAGACTTCACGAGTCCCTGAACCTTCTTCACGTAAAATCCATTCAGCCTGTTTAAAGTCTTCAATGGTCAGAGGGCGGTCTAATTTCGCTAGGGGATGATCTGGTGAGCAACACACAGCAAGCTCATCATCACGCCAGTGGATCGATTGTAATTGAGGTAAGTGACATGAACCTTCAATAAGGGCTAAATCAAGTTGGAATTGATTAACAGCTTCAATCATTTGACGCGTATTGCCCACTTGAAGTTGCAAATGTGCTTGTGGTTGTAATTGAAGAAAATCAGCCATTAAATCAGGCATCAAATAATCACTAATGGTCAAAGTCGCCCCAATACGGAGATCAATACTTTGAAGCTCGCCTTTTGCCGCTTGTTCAAATGATTCACATCGACCTAAAATTTCAAGCGCCTGTGGGAGTAAAAAACGACCCAAGTCATTCAGTTGAAGTCGTTTTCCTAAGCGATCAAATAATGGTGCACCGAGACCATCTTCAAGATCTGCTAACGCCATACTTGCAGCACTTTGTGTGAGTCGTACAGCATCACTTGCTTTAGTTACTGTACCCTCTTGAGCGACAGCTACGAAAACAGCCAGTTGGCGTAATGTCATGCGCATGAATGAAGCCTTAATGTGAAAAAATATTAATAAATTATATTGTCATGCTACCATGAGCGCAGTCTGTCATGCCACGTAGAAATTATGTCAATTGAAAAATTTAGCGTAGAAAAAGTCCTTTCTGTACATCGTTGGACCAACACTTTATTTAGCTTTACCATGACGCGTCCCGCACATTTTAAATTTACCGCAGGGCAGTTCGCGCGTATTGGTTTGAAAGTTGGCGATGATTTAGTGGTACGTGCGTATTCTGTCGTTTCATCGCCTTTTGATGAAACCTTAGAATTCTTTTCAATTGTTGTACCAGATGGTGCTTTTACATCAAATTTACAACATCTCAAAGTTGGTGATGAACTTTATTTGGAAAAGATTCCTTATGGATTTTTGACGTTAGCACGTTACCAGTTACCTATGCCAAATGACCTGTGGTTATTGGCGACAGGCACGGGGCTCGCACCATTTATTTCTATGTTGCAAGACTTTGAAGTATGGCAAAAATATAAAAATATTCATTTGGTTTACAGTGTGAGAACAGCAAGTGAATTGGCTTACGTAGACCGAATTCAGGAAGTCGCGGATACCTTTGGTGAAGGTCATACAGGATTTAAATTTGTGCCAATTATTACACGTGATCCAAATGCACCATTGCATGATCGATTGCCAGTATTGATCGAAAATAGAGCGTTAGAGAAAACCGTAGGTGTCGATTTTAATCCGCAAACGTCACATATCATGCTGTGTGGGAATCCCCAAATGGTTGAAGATACAAAAGAGGCACTGAAAGCCCGTGGTCTAACCATGAATCGCCGTGGTGAAGGAAATATTGCAGTAGAGAACTATTGGTAAGTCCTAATCACCCTCTCCCTTTGGGAGAGTGAATTACGGCACAAAAAAAACCTCCATCTCGGAGGTTTTTTTCTAATTACATAGGAATACTATGCGACATACTTAATGGACAAACATATCCATAAATTCACGAATCTCTTGAATCGCAGTATCGACATCACTCGTGAGCCAAGTCGGTTCAAATAAACCTGCATAATGTTCCAAACGATCGTGTGGAACCACTAAACGAATTGGGCATTCTTCCTCGAGTAAACGCCAAGGAATAATGGGCACTTCATTATCTAAGAAGCAAGCGATGTTACGAATGTCGATGATCATGCCGTTGACACATTCAGGAAAGGGCATCACTGAAAATTCTTCAGTGCGACGGCGGAAATACTCTAAGTCACCCCACTTCAGCACATAGCTTGGTTTCGTAAACTCAATAATTCCAATCAAATGCCCATCACGGGTATGATGCAAAGAACAGGCATGAGTGACATCTGTGTCTAAATCTAAAGAGACACTTTGTCGGCGATAGGTCATACAGATCGACAATAAAAATGAGGAGGGTGCATATTATACTCTATTTTGCATCACAGCTCATGTGCTTTGATCGGTACGAATTGATAATGTTTTTTCACACAAAACAACATGATAGATTGCTAGTATAAAAAATCATCAAAATACATAAGAGGGGCATCATGGTAGATCAATCCAATCATCCGACCCATAATGATCAAAAGAAGAAAAGTAAGATCCCAGTGTATATTCTGATTATCGTTGGTATTTTTTTAGCAGCCTTCATTTTCTATATGCTCGCTGATCGTGAACCAACACCAGGTCAAATTCCTGCTGATACGACTATTCCTGCAACTCAAGATAATGCAGATACAGCAACGGCAACAGATTCAGCAGTGGATAATACCGTTACTGCGGTCGCAAACGATCAATAAACCACTACACTTTTCATGTTTAAACCCAGCTTAGGCTGGGTTTTTTCTTGATTTGCAACAATGTGTTGTATTTATGATGCTTTGAGTTGATTAAAAAATATTCGAAATTTATGGTGTGATGACGCGATCGAAAAATGATCTAGGGAAAGGAATTAAATCAATCGTAATTCAGAACACTTAACATAAGAAGAGGCGTAACCAATGAATGATGAATATAACGGCTTCACTCGAAATGGGGGCTTTGATGCAATGTATTATTGGGAGCAATTCCAACCAATTATTGCTGCAGTGGCCATTTTACTCATAGGATGGATCATCGCTTTAATCGTTGCCGCAGGGGTTAAGAAGGTACTTGCAAAATTAAATACCAATCAAAAATTGAGTAGCGCGACAGGACATCGCTCAAATATAGAAAATATCATCTCCAGAGTCGTTTTCTGGCTGATCCTCATTATTGCTGTTATCGGTTCACTCAACGTTTTAAACCTGACCAGTGTGAGTGGTCCGTTTAGTAATATGGTTCAACAATTCTTACTATTTATCCCACAATTATTGGCTGCGGTAGCAGTTGGTTTTATTGGATGGATCGTAGCAAATTTAGTCAAAGTTGGATTAACTCGACTACTCAGTCGTACACAATTGGATGAAAAGCTCAGTCAAGACGTTGGTGTGAGCTCATTTAGCCAAAATATCAGTGAAATTGTTTACTGGCTCATTTTATTGCTGTTCTTACCGATCGTGCTGTCTATTTTGGGCTTAAATGGTTTGTTATATCCAGTTCAGAATATGGTGACTGAAGCCGTTGCATACTTGCCAAATATCTTTATGGCAGGTGTGATTTTATTTGTTGGTTACATTTTGGCAAAAATTGTACGCGGTATTGTCGAAGGACTACTTTCAAGTTTGAATGTTCAACAGCAAGCTGAAAAAATCGGAATTTTTAAAAATTCCAATCTGCCTAAGCTATTAGGATCATTTGTATTTGCCTTAGTCATCATTACTTCAATGATTATTGCGTTTGAGGCTTTGGGTGTAGACGCGATTTCACAACCAGCAACAGCAATGTTGTATGAAATTATGAATGCAATTCCGCATATCATCGCAGCAGGTTTAATCCTGATCATTGCTTATGTGGTCTCACGTTTCGTATCTAATCTTGTGGTTGAAGTAATCGCTGGGACAGGTATTGATAACATTCCTCAAAAGCTCGATATGCAACGCTTTTTGGGTCAAACCAAAATATCAAAAGTTGTCGGTCATTTGATTGTATTCTTCACCATGCTCTTTGCGGTGTCTGAAGCTGCGAATCGTTTGGGCTTCGATCAAATTAGTGATTTGATTGCGATGTTCATTTATTTCGGAGCGAATGTACTTTTAGGTGCAGTTATCCTCGTCATTGGTTTCTGGTTAGCAAATCTTGTTGCCAATGTGGTGAAGCGTGGTGAGACCAATAGCGCACATTGGTTAGCGAATCTTGTCCGAGTACTGATCATTGGTTTAGTCGTGGCAATGGGCTTGCGTGCAATGGGAATCGCTGACTCAATCGTAAACTTAGCCTTTGGATTAACACTTGGAGCGGTTGCTGTCGCTTTTGCGCTTGCTTTTGGTCTAGGTGGTCGCCAACCTGCAGAGCGATTGTTGACTGACTTAATCGATAAAGCGAAATCTGACGCGAATAAGCCAAGACCAAATCAGCCTGAACAAGTCACTCCACCACTTACTGAGCAAATGGATGCTTCAACTGTTGCGGAAGAATATCAAGACGAAGACATTCCACCCACGCAAATTGATGTAGAGGCACCAACTCAACCATTGAATAATCCTTATGGATCTACAGGAGAGTCGGATCAAAATACACCATCAAAAAATGACCCTAAATAACATGTAAATTTGTGTCAGGATCAGTCAGCATGGTTTGGCTGATCCTCATGAAAAAGAGTAAAAATTATGAGTAAGAAATTTAATAAATTATTCGCCCCAATAGTGATTGCGGGTATCACCGTGGGTTTTTTAGCAAGCGCTTACCGCTTTGTTTTTGCAAATTCAAAAGCTACTGAAAACAACAGACTCAATACACCATCTATTGATGATGTAGTAACAGATCCAACCACACAAATGATTGATTCAACTGATACCAACGCCCAAAGACCCTCATAAATTACTTCCTTTAGAAAAGATAAATCAATAATGAAGCATTCGATTGATCAATAGGGACGATATTCAAAGAGGGCAAAGGATGCCCCCTTTAATGAAAAAATGAACAATACTCGTTGTTAATTAGACATACTCAGATGCGGCATGTGCAGATGACCAAGCCCATTGAAAGTTAAATCCACCTAAATGGCCAGTTACATCGAGTATTTCACCGACGAAGAAAAGTCCTTTTTGCTTTTTACTTTCCATTGTTTTTGAGGAAACTTCAGTGGTATCAACTCCACCTAAAGTCACCTCAGCCGTACGGTATCCTTCAGTCCCAGAAGGTTTAACTTCAAATGCATGAAGGCGCTGGGCAATCGCCTCTAACTTCTCATCACTGATATTACCGATTGATATTTCAGCTTGATCCATCCAAATCAACTGTTGCAATTCAACTACGACACTCTTGGGTAAGTGTTCAGCGAGTAAGGTGCGGAGTAACACTTTAGGTTGATTTTGTTTTCTAGTTTTAAAAAAATCCAAGAGATCAAGACTCGGTAAAAAGTCGACTTTAAAACTTTGACCCACATCCCAATAGTTTGAGAGCTGTAAAGAACTTGGACCACTTAAACCACGGTGCGTAAACAAGAGTGCTTCAGTAAAGCTATTGAGATGATTGCTTAATGTCGCTTCAACAGCATTGCCACTGAGTCGTGTCGTCACTTCTTTGAAACCATCAGAAAAAGTAAAGGGGACTAGACCTGCACGAGTCGGATAAACATAGTGTCCAAATTGCTTAGCAATCTCATAGCCAATGCCTGAGCCTCCAAGCGTCGGAATTGAGAGACCACCAGATGCGACCACGACAGATTCAACTTCAAAATAACCTAAATTGGTTGCTACTTGAAAACCGTGCTCCTCAAAAGCGTTGACGGCTTTCACCTCGCAACTGGTTTTGATGTCGACTAGACCAGTTTTGTCACATTCAGCCAGTAACATGGCTAAGATTTCTTTCGCGCCGTTGAGGGTAAAGAGCTGACCGTGTTTACGTTCTTCGTATTCAATGCCATATTCGCAGACCAAGCCAATGAAATCCCAATTGGTATAACGAGTGAGTGCTGAGATAACAAAATGTGGGTTATGTGAAATATAGTTATCAGGCTCAACATACAGATTGGTAAAGTTACATTTACCGCCACCTGACATGAGAATTTTTTTCCCCACTTTATTGGATTTTTCAACCACCACGACACGACGCCCACGTTGAGCAGCCATATATGCGGTCATTAAACCAGATGCACCCGCACCTATTACTAAAACATCGTATTGCTTGGAAGACATGAAAATAATCAAAAAACGAAACAGCGCAATTATAACGGTAAATTAAGATGAACTGAGCATTATCGGATTAATTCAAGCGAACAGAAGCAGAAGCAAGATCAACTAAATCGTTCGACCTTGAAGCCCGCCCGAATGAATGACTAAAACTTTAGCGTTTTTGGGGAAATAGTTTTGTTGTATAAGATCATGAATGCCAAACATCATTTTTCCGGTATAGACTTGTTCAAGTGGAATACGGTATTCATATTCAAACTTTTCAATAAATTGAATCAGTTCAGGTCGGGTTTTGGCATAGCCTCCGAAGCAATAATCATCAGTGATATGCCAGTTGTTTTTACCCGTCAGTAGTTTTACTTCATCATTCAGAAAATTGCCTTTTAATGCAGAAAATCCAATAATTCTTTGACGGTTTAAACTGCGCTCAATCAATCCTGAAATCGTACCGCCTGTTCCGACAGCACAACAAATGAAGTCAAAGGTCTGATCAGCATCTTTTAAAATTTCTTGAGTGCCCTGAATGGCAAGCGAGTTGGTGCCACCTTCTGGAATTAAATAACTTTCAGGAAAGCGTTGCGCTAAGTGAGCTAAAAACTCAGGATCATTTTTGTGTCGATATGCTTCTCGTGAGATAAAATGCAGCGCCATACCAAAACGTTCTGCGGTGGCGAGGGTGTGATTGCGGGCTGAGTTTTTGAGCTCTTCACCACGAATGATCCCAATAGACTGAAAGCCAAATTGATGCGCAGCAAACGCTGTGGCGGCAATATGATTTGAATAAGCCCCACCAAAGGTCATTACTTTTTGAAAGCCTTGACGTTTTGCCTCAATAAAATTGTATTTCAGTTTATAAAACTTATTTCCAGAGATATGTGGATGAATTTGGTCTAAACGGCGTACGGTGATGTTTAAACCATTTAAAGAAATTTCCTGATCTTGAACCTGTTGGGCAATCGTATCAAACATAGTGCGAGTATTTGGTTTTTTAAGAGTATATCGGATTTCGAATCTTAGCTCTTACTTGGAGAAATTGAAAAACAGTGAAAAATATGTTTAAAAAATAATCAAAAGTGCTAATCTGAAAGAAAACGGAATTTTGGGAGGGTGGGATGAAGCAATCTCTATCCATTTTATTATTGGGTTTGTTTGTTTTAACGGCCTTAGGCTGTGAGCAGGACTTTCTAAACAAACCGAAAACTGAAGCACGAAGTATGATTATTGCTGGCGTACCTGTACAGGAAAGGGACTATCGTTTGTCTCCGCACGAAACTGCATATAATGAAGCACTGTCAGATGATGATTAGCATGACTTGGCTATTTTTATAAAATCAATTGTATTTAATTTATACAGTAAACTAATTCGCTAAAAATAATAAAATAAATAGTGAATAATTTTAATATTTAAAAAAATCACTCAAATAATTAGGGAAATATTCATAAGGCTTCCAAGTAGAATAACGCGATAAATCAATCATCTACTATGGAATTAATGTGGAATCAATTTGGATTTTAGGTTCGATTGCAGCAGCACTTTTACTGGGCGCAATGAGTCCGGGGCCGACTTCAATCTATGTCGCTAAAAATTCAATCGCTATTTCGCGTAAACATGGTTTATTTACTGCACTGGGAACTGGTCTCGGTGCTGCGATTTTTGGTTTATTGGCAGTATTAGGCTTACAGGCATTCTTACTTGCAGTGCCTTCAGCATATTTGGCTTTGAAAATCTGCGGTGGATTATATTTATTGTTTTTGGCATATAAAATTATTAAACATGCCAAAGATCCAATCGAAGCTGATCATTCTGCATCGCATCCGATGAGTTTACGACGTGCATTTACCACAGGCTTAATTACTCAATTGTCGAATCCTAAAATTGCCATTGTACTTGCCAGTATTTTCACAGCTTTATTACCCAAAGAGATTCCGTTGTATTTTTACTTTGTGTTACCAATGCTGTGCTTTTTTATCGATGCTGGTTGGTGCTCGTTGGTGGCGGTTGCTTTATCAGCAGAAAAGCCACGTGCGGTGTATTTAAAATTTAAGAAAGTATTTGATCGTGGTGCGGGCATTGTGATGTCTGTGCTCGGATTGAAATTGATTTTTGGTGTGAAGTAGATCACATTTTTAATCTTGTCTAACAATTTTTATGATCTGACCTGAATTCACATTTGCCAGTCCTGATCAGCTATAAAGAACTGAGGAGAGGTTGTTTAGGGTGTAAACATCTCTCATTGTTTGTGAGTTTGTTATGTATTCTCTCCTCAGTAGTCATTCAAAAAATAAAAGTCTACAACAAAAGTTCTACTATCAATTGGGTCAAATGGCCAAAAACCTTTTGGGTGCAGTAGAGCCAGAAGAACAAGCACTTTTACCGCGCGAATATAATTTAGACGCGCATGTTTTTCATCGTCAATTCGCGAGTACGCATTATGGAATCATGATTCCAGATTTGCCTGAGCCTTTTCGATATCTGTCCTATGCTTCTGTCATTGGTGATGTCGGTGCGAAGATAACGCATTTACCCAAGTCGATTTCGGGTCTTAGTCCTGAAAATACCGCTACTTTGGTCCATGGAACAGCCTTATCGACAGATGAAGAAGCCTTTCGCATTTATAACATTCAAGACGAAATTGTATTCCATCAAAAGCCATTTAAGGTTGAGTTTGGTCGAGAATCTTTCCTTGCTGAAATAGAAGGGAGTTATCATCTAGTATCTGAACGTGATGATCTGCAAGTTGATCTTTGGTTAACCCCAACGCCTGCCATTACGTGGTTTGCACATAGCATGTTATATCAGCACTTTAGTGTATTGATGCAATATGACGGTCATTTGACCCAACATGGAAAACGTGTTGAAGTTAAAGGGTTATGTACACTGGAACATTGGAAAGCAGTCTCAAGCTCAATGTTGCCGACTCCCATTAAACCGACCACAGGATTGGTGCCTTTAGACAGTTTTAGTTATCAAGTCATCAACATAGATGATGAGTCACAATTGGTCTTGGCCTATATCGGTTTTGCAGGTGAACCTACTTATACCGCCGTGTCTTATCGCCATATTGATGGTACTTCTATTCAATATGATGGTGAGGTTGCTTTTCAAGTGATCGCATTAAAGCCTGATCCGAAAATAACACCTGACGGTTTTGAAATGGAGGTGCCTCAGTCTTTCAGATGGATTGCACATCATCAAGGTGAGAAAGTGTTAGATATTCTTGCGGTGGCAGATACGGAATATTGTTATGGTTTAGCTGCAGGTTATGTGAGTTCTTATCAGTGGAGTGGTTTGCTGAATGGAACTGAACGTAAGGGGCGAGGTTATGTTGAATATATCGACCGAAGACAGAACGTAAATTTAGACACCTAATTTTTGATTTAAATATGCCCATAAAAAAGCCTCTAAACGTATTAGAGGCTTTTTTAAAATCTTATTTCTTACATTCAGGCTGTGAACGGTCAATTACTTGTGTACCTTCTACACGATAACCAATTTGACCAACAATGAATGCTTGATTCAATTGAGTGATCACCACATCAGAAAGAGCCACAGCGCAACGATTTTTTTCAATAGCACGATCTACAGCAGTTTTAAAGTTTGGAACCCCTAAAGGGAACAAGACAACTGGGACCTTATCTTCACCTGTTACACGTTCACCTTTCACGAACTGATTAGAGTTAAGATTGTAGTTTTTAGTTGAAGCAACTGTCATATCCGCCATACGAACTGAACAGCCTGTCGCCAATACTGAAGTTGCTGCGATAATTGAAATTAATAATTTTTTCATTAGTTTACCCCCGTTTTTAAGCGAGGGAACTTTAAATAAAAATACTTGAAATTTCAACCATTGCGTGACTTTAGTTTAATCTTTAAAGTGAACTGGCACCCACTGATAGCTTTGTCCATCTTTGGAATAAATGTGCCCAAGCCCCGGGAATGGTAAATGCGGTGCTGCAATCAACTGTCCATCTTTGGCATATTCAGCAAAGTACTTTAAGCGAGTTTGGATTGCCGTTTGTGGATCGATATCAAACTCAATCGCGGTTTCAGGTTTGTCGAACTGCAAGGTATGTGAATGTACGATGTCACCAATAAACACCACTTCTTGTCCATCAGCTTTCAATTTAAAGCTGTAATGTCCTGGTGTATGACCAAAGGATGGTTTAAATTCGACATCGCCGAAGCGTAAAGATTTGTCTGAGAAGACTTTAATCTGTTTGGCTTTTTCATATGGTGCAAGCGCTGCTTTGATTTTTTCTACTGTTCCTAAAAAACCTGCTTGTTTGTCTTTTGGTAGTTTTTTAACCGTATTTGGACTCATCCAATAGTCATATTCCGTTTTTGAAATATGCAGGGTGGCGTTTGGATAATTCGCTACGCCATTGTTTGAAATACCGCAAACATGGTCAGGGTGTAAGTGAGTGAGGAAGATGCCATTCACTTGCGTAGGCTCATAGCCCGATGCTTTAAGGTTGTTATAGATTGAACCTAAATGAGTGCCAAAGCAGCTAGCCGCACCGCTGTCGACCATTAAAAGTTGATTGCCTGTATTAATGAGAAAGGCATTGACTGAGGTTTGGATGCCTTTGTCATTCACCGCAGCGTATTTTTTAAGAATCTCGGTTTTTTCACTGTCGCTTAAGCCTTTAAACATAGATGGATTGAGGTAGTTTGTACCATCGAGTAGGGCGGTGATTTGGGTATTACCGATTTGGTGATGGTAGTAGCCAGCGACTTGTTTTTGCGCTGGGATGGTAGTGGGTTCAACTGCTTGGGTGGTGAGGGCTGTGGTGCTTAGAGCAAATATAAAGAATAAGGGTTTTAAAGTTTTCATATGTTCTTTTCGGTTTTAAGGGATTGCTTCTTTTTATCATATTTATCGCGAAAAATTAAAACTAGTGGAATGCTCCTTCTCCCTTTGGGAGAAGGTTGGGATGAGGGAATTCTAATAATTAAAATGTTTGCCTTACTTTTGTCGGGGCAAAAGTAACAAAACCCCTTTGTTCGTTAGAGGGCACGTCCGTGTGCCCCTAACGAACGGGCGACATCCATGTCGCAAATTATCTGATCGAATATTGTTTTGGAGTTTAAAAAGAATTTTCTTTTTATAGGCGAGGCCTACATTGAGGTTTATTATTTTTAAGGTTTAATTAGTATGCGAATTAGATTAAAAAATGTAATTTATGGCAGGATGTACTTAACAAATTGAAAAAAATGAAAAAAGAATGGTTTAATTTTCAGGAAAAAATTGCACAGCACTTTAGAATCTTAGGTGTCCAAGCTGAAACAAATAAAACAATCAAAGGCGTAAGGACAGAGCATGATTTAGATGTCTATGTAACTTCAAAATACTTGGGAACTAATATCAAGTGGGTGATAGAAGCTAAATATTGGCAGACAAAAGTACCGAAGGAAAAAGTGCTAGCTCTACGCACTATTGTCGATGATATTGGGGCAGATAAAGGATTTATTATCTCACAAGTTGGATTTCAGTCAGGAGCAATTGAGGCATGTCAAAATACAAATATTCAACTATATACATTTGAGCAATTCGTTAGTCTTAGTAAGAGTTATATTCAGAACGAAATTCTTGATACTTATGTTCGTAGAGCAAGATTGCTCCATACTAGGTATTTTTCACATGCAAAAAGAATCCGAAAAGATTATGGTTTGAGAGGTGAAATCTATGAATTGGGATGTTTTTCAGGTGCTCAACTTTTAATGATCGTATTTGATATTTTAGAAAAAGCAAAAATAAATAAGTATCCAATTGATTTACAAACTCATATGGTAGAAAAAGTTGGAAATGATGCAGCTGAAGATTTTTTTGAACTAATTCAATGGTTAAATCTAAATCTTAATTGGCTAGATGAAAGACTTTTAAAGGCAGAATATAAAATGATGCAAGATGGTGTGTTTGAGCCTGATTTAATTGATCCTGATCTCAATCAAAAAACGTGGTATGAAATAGCTCAATCGATGAAAGGTCTAGAAGATGAGACTGTTCAACAAGCCATTCAAGATTTTCTAAAATTACGTTCAAAATAAACTATCTATTTAAAATAAAAAAAGCCCCTACATCAGTAGAGGCTTTTTTCATCTTAATCTAATAATTAAGACACTTTATCACCCGGTTTAGCACCAGATTCAGGTGAAATCACCCAAACACCGTCGCCATTACCCGCAGCGAGCACCATACCGTTAGAAATACCGAAACGCATCTTACGTGGAGCAAGGTTCGCCACCATTACTACCAATTTGCCTTTTAAGTCTTCAGGTTGATAGAACTCACGGATACCGCTAAACACGTTACGTGGCTCAGCTTCACCAACATTTAAAGTCAATTGAAGAAGTTTATCCGAACCTTCAACGTGAGCCGCTTCTAAAACTTCAGCCACACGTAGGTCAACTTTCATAAAGTCTTCGATACCGATAATTTCAGCTTCGCCAACTTTAGGTTCAGGTTTCTTTTCAGCTACTTTCTTCTCTTTTTTCTTCTCAGCTTTTGGTGCTTCAGCAGGCGCAGCTAAAGAATCTTTAGATGCATCGACCATAGCAGCCACAGCTTTCGGATCAACACGTTGCATCAATGGTTGGAACAATGCAATTTCGTGTGCAACCAATACTTGCTTACGAGATTCAAAATTGAAGCTGTCAAGCTGTAAGAACGCTTGAACTTGTTCTGCCAATGTTGGCAATACAGGCGCAAGGTACACCGCCAATTGACGGAATAGGTTAATACCCACTGAACACACATCATGAACTTGTTGTTCTTCACCTTCAATTTTTGCTAAAGCCCAAGGCTTTTTCTCATCAATATATTGGTTAGCTTTGTCCGCAAGCGCCATGATTTCACGAATCGCAGTTGAGAACTCACGAGCTTCATAAGCCTGAGCAATTGAATCACCAGCATCAATAAAGCTTTGAACCAACTCAGGCTCTGCACAAGTCGCAGACAATTTATTGTCAAATTTCGTGTTAATGAATTTCGCACAACGACTTGCGATGTTCACCACTTTACCAACAAGGTCAGAATTCACTTTTTGAACGAAATCATCAAGGTTCAAGTCAGAATCTTCAACTTTGTCAGAAAGTTTAGACGCAAAGTAGTAACGTAAATATTCAGGGTTTAAATGCTCTAAATACGTTTCCGCTTTAATGAACGTACCACGAGATTTTGACATCTTCTGACCGTTTACAGTCAAGAAACCGTTTACGAATAGGCTTGTCGGTGTACGGTAGTTGGCACCTTCAAGCATTGCAGGCCAGAACAATGCGTGGAAATACACGATGTCTTTACCAATGAAGTGATACACCTCATTTTTAGAATCTTTTTTCCAATAGTCATCAAAGCTTAAGTCAGGACGTTTAGTTTTGATGTAATTTTCAAAGCTCGACATATAGCCGATTGGCGCATCCACCCAAACGTAGAAATATTTGTTCGGTGCATCAGGGATTTCAAAACCAAAGTAAGGCGCATCACGCGAGATATCCCAATCTGACAAACCTGCTTCAAACCATTCATCAAGTTTGTTGGCAATCGATACAGGTAAACGACCTTCGTCACGTGTCCATTTTTGTAGGTATTCACCAAAGTTAGGCAGTTTAAAGAAGTAGTGATCTGAAGATTTCTCGACAGGTGTCGCACCGCTCAAAGTTGATTTTGGATTGAGTAATTCAGTTGCGTTGTAGGTTGTACCACATACTTCACATGAGTCGCCGTATTGATCTTCCGCTTTACATTTCGGGCAGGTGCCTTTAATAAAACGGTCAGACAAGAACATGCCTTTTTCAGGGTCGAATAACTGGGTTACAGGACGAACTGCAATATTTCCTGCTTCACGGTTCTTAATATAAATCTCAGAAGCACGTGCTTGGTTTTCAGCGCTGTTGGTTGAGTCGTAGTGATCGAAATCAACCTTGAAGCCGGCAAAGTCACGCTCATGTTCTTTTTGCACATTGGCAATTTGCTGTTCTGGAGTAATGCCGTTGGCTTCGGCACGTAGCATAATTGCTGTGCCGTGAGCATCGTCCGCGCAGACATAAGTCACGTTATGACCCATTGCACGCATCGCACGTACCCAAATATCTGCTTGGATATAACCGAGTAAGTGACCCATATGGATCGGGCCATTGGCGTATGGAAGGGCGTTAGTGACTAAGATATTACGCACGGATCTGACTCTCTCATTCGTATTTTATGCAATGGGCGATAATTTTACATGAGATAGGCGAGACTTGCATAAGCCTTTTGATGAATTCTTATTTATTAACAAAGTTAGAGCACGTGGAAAGGCTACTTTGTTACATACTTATCAGGGATAATAGATATCCTGCTATTCACCTGAGTGTTTGACGATGTATGACGATTTTGATGATTATGAAGATGAGCAACCTGTAAAACGCATCAAATTGAATGTGCAGGGCTTACCAACTCTGGGTAAGCAAATTCTTAATCAGGCACAGGATTATCTTGATCAAATCTCACAAGGCGAACATACACTTTTAGTCAATCATTTACGTGAACTTGCCCAGCAAGATGAATATTTTAATGTGCTTGCCGATCAGTTGGATCAACCTGTCGGTTCGAAAGTTGCCAATGATGCGTTAAATCTGATGCGCTTTTGGCAACAAATTCATGCTTATGAAGATGTGCAAAGTTTTAACTTACTTGATGTTATTAACACTGAAGCTTTTCAAAAAGATGTGTTGACCGCTTTCGATGCTATGCAGATCGATGAGCAGAATAAAGCCTTGCGTCGTCCTGTGATTATAGAAGCTTTTAAAATGTATAAACTCGGCTGTTATGCAGGTTGTGTACCATTACTTTATGCCCAACTTGAAGGTTTACTGACAGATGTGCTGATTCAACAAGGTTTCTTAAAGCAAAATGGCACGAAGTTAGTCGATGTTTATAAAATTGTACCGGGTTTGAAAGGCAATGAAATTAAGAGCCTTTGGCATAAATCTAAGATTGCCATTGAGCTTAATCCGTACTTTGCAGAACTCGCGGCTTATAAAATGGATTCAAGCTCGAATGTGACTGCGACACGTCATAATATTTTGCATGGCACGGATGTCGAGCATTTCACACAAGCACGAAGCTTTATTTTATTTATTTGGTTGTTTTCTGCATTGAACTTTATGTCGAGTATTCGCTCCTAAATTCATCATTTTCAAATCAAAAGTTACAGCGTAGTGTTGTTCTACATCATCATGTGAGAAATTGTAGTGATTCGAAACATTTACGATGAGCACTGCAAATCTTCGATATAACTAAGATTCACTATCAAAGCGATAAAGAGGATTGAAGATGTCGAATAATAAAATTGATGACTTAAAAAACAAAGCTTCAGAACTCGGCGATGATCTGAAATTGAAGGCGAAAGAAGCTGAGCTGAAAGGCGAGAAAGCATTGGATCAAGTGAAGCATGGTGCAGCAGAAGCCAAGCTTGAAGGTGAAAAAAAACTGAATGATCTTAAACATGATACGCAGCAAAATTCTTCTGAAGCGCATTCAACTTTAGATGATTTAAAACATAAAGCTGTAGATTTAAAAGAGCAAGCAGCAGATAAATTGCATGACCTGAAAGATCAAGCGAGTGAAAAATTTGCGGATCTTAAAGCAAAAGCATCAGAGAAAATTGATCAACTGAAAAAGTAAATTGATCACAAAAAAGCTCATCATCAGATGAGCTTTATTTTTTAATTTTTTCTAATCCATTCGATTTTTCTAATTTCATTATTCACCACAGTAAAGGTGTAAATCAGATCATGAAATTCGTAGGTATAGCTATACGCCATAAAACGATTTTTTCCTTCTTTCCATTCATAATTTTGTGTTGAAGTCGGCGTCTGCTTCATGTGTGAGCTTAATTTTGCATAAGAGTCACCTAAGCTGATGATTTGTCCAGAAGGAGTACGAAAACTTCGGGATTCATTGGCGGCATAGCTTAAAATTGGTAGAAGCAGCATTGTGCTCATTAAGGCAGTTATTGAGCGTGTATTTAATTTAAGTTTCAGATTTCTTTGTTTTAAAGACATATCGAAGTGTTATCTTGGTTTTATATTCTTTTCAATTTTAATTTGAAAAATTCGCTATTGTGTTGCTATTTGTTGAAAGCATGAATCACTTGCAACATGAATCAAGGCGTTTAACAGTGAAATCAAGTTTATAGCCTGTATCAATGACAGCATTCGCAATACGCCAATAAAAAAAATAAAAAAGCTGACGAATTTAGTTGGAATTCGACTAACATATTTCTAATCAAACGGGGGTCAATATATTGTTGCTTAACCTTGTTGATATTTCTCGTTAAACTATTCCTTTATCAGTTTCTGTCCAGACTTGGAGTACGGTATGTCGTGGCTTTCTTCACTCAAATCTGTTTTTTCACCCTCAAAGGAGGTGAATGAAGAGGCTGTACAACACGTATTACAACACTACGTTTTGCCGAATTCTGACAATTTTTTGAAAGATCGAATCACACAGGTCAATGTTGAAGGTGATGTACTGCAAATTACCATTAATACCGTGCCAAGTGAAAAAGATCAGTTACAGCAAATTCACGATGAACTTGCTGATGCTTTGGAAAAGTGTGGGATTAAAGAGCTGAATATGCATGTCATTCAGCAGAAAACAGGAAGTCATGCTCAACAACAAGGTGGCTGTGGGCACAACCATGCAGCAGGTGAAAGCTGTTCAAGTAAAAAAGCTGAGGCCCCAAAATCTAATCTGCCTCCTGTTGTAGATGCATCTGCAAGCCAAGATGCGGTAAAACAAGCGAATGCGAATTACCAACCTCAACAAGAAGAAG
Organism: Acinetobacter sp. 24-47-47; assembly: GCF_057737035.1. Lineage (NCBI taxonomy): Bacteria > Pseudomonadati > Pseudomonadota > Gammaproteobacteria > Moraxellales > Moraxellaceae > Acinetobacter > Acinetobacter sp. 24-47-47. Next base: position 680,678 of record NZ_CM173216.1, read on the forward strand.
CACCGATTCAAAAAGCTGCACCACAGCAACGTGATGTACCTAAGCATCCACGTATCCAGAACGTGATTTTAGTTTCGTCAGGTAAGGGTGGTGTAGGGAAATCAACCACTACGGTAAATTTAGCTCTGGCATTACAAAAGCTCGGGCTGAAAGTAGGTGTGTTGGATGCAGATATCTATGGTCCAAGTATCCCAACGATGCTTGGCAATGCCGGTAAAACCCCAATGATCGAGGCAGAACATTTTGTACCGTTGGATGCTTTTGGTATGGCGGTGTTGTCAATTGGTCATCTGACAGGAGATCACAATACTCCTGTGGCTTGGCGTGGTCCAAAAGCAACAGGCGCATTGATGCAACTGTTCAACCAAACCCTTTGGCCTGATCTTGATGTATTAATGATCGACATGCCACCAGGAACAGGGGATATTCAATTAACTCTGGCACAACGTATTCCAGTGACCGGTGCAGTGATCGTGACGACACCACAAAATGTCGCATTGATGGATGCGACCAAAGGTATTGAATTGTTTAACCGTGTTCAAATTCCTGTGATGGGCGTGGTGGAAAATATGTCGACACATATTTGTTCAAACTGTGGCCATGAAGAGCAAATCTTTGGTACTGGTGGTGGCGATAAGTTATCGGAACAATACGATATTCCATTACTTGGACGTTTACCATTGAATGCGAAAATCCGAGAGCATGCCGATGAAGGTAAACCATCTGTATTGATTGGTGATGATGCAGCAGATAGTTATATTGAAATTGCACAGAAGATTGCAGCTGCATTGCCTAAAGCTGAAAGAGATCAAAGTCGGATTTTCTAAGTATTTGAAAAGACTCGATGTTAAACCTGTCTAAGTCTGACTTAGGCAGGTTTTTTTGTTGACCGTTCGTCGTTTTAGGATTATTTACTCTAATTTTTCTACCTAAAATATTTTGTGAAATTTCACGTTATATGGGTATAGAAATGCGTTCAATCACTGCAATGAAGATGGTTATGATTTCTCTCATTCTGTCAACGACAGCTTCTGCTGCCATTATTCCTTATGTTGATTATCCTGAAGAATTCCAAAAGAAATCTTTAAATATTCAGGTTCAAGAAGCTGAACAACAGTCAAACTAATGTTTGAACTCAGCATCACAGCGTGAATGGACTGTGATGCTGAATTTCATCGATGAAGAACGTGCTATAAGCATTTTTGCAAGAGTACATCATGTTTTTAAATTCGATCACATTGCGTGACTTCAGAGTTATAATTTAAATGACAAACTAACCTGATGAAAAATATTACAAAAAAATTGTGTTTCATTCTTGAGAAATTTTCACACAAATAATATTTTGCCAATTGAAATAATCCTGATTAATCTGAGCGCATTATCAGCGAGGTCATCCTATGATTTCATGGCTCTTTATTGCGTTGGTTACCACGATTTTATTCACACCCGGACCAACCAATACTTTACTTGCATCTTCAGGCATACAGGTAGGTATTAAAAAGTCATTTCGCTTAATACCCGCGGAAGCATTAGGCTATCTTATTGCCATCACTGCATGGGGATTTTTAATTGGTCGTGTCACCACTCATTTGCCAATTTTGCCAGTGATATTAAAATTATTTAGTTCATTCTATATTATCTATCTGGCCATCAAATTATGGCGCACTGCCAACGTAGAACATCAGTTGAATCAGCCCACCATCAAAGCTTCTGAATTATTCTGTGCAACTTTACTCAATCCTAAAGCTTTGCTTTTTGCCTCGGCTATTTTCCCTGCTATTGTTTGGGTGAGTGTAGATTATTATATTGCGCACATGTTGATGTTTATTTTATTGATCCTACCCATCGCTTTTATTTGGACACTCATTGGGTCGCTGTTAGCCAATAATAAAATTAAATGGGTAAACCAGTCCAATATGCAAAAAACAGCATCCTTAGTCCTGATGAGTTTCTCAATTCCAATGAGTTATTCTGCATTGTTAAGTCTTTAAGATGATTCACCGCAGCAGACTGAACAGGAATACAAATCGTGGGTTATTTCCATTGACGGGGTTTTCAGTTAAAGTACAGCGCAGTAATTGAATATGTATTCTGGGAATAAATAAATGGCTATTAAGTCTGATCGTTGGATTCGCGAAATGAGCGAAAAACACGGCATGATTGAACCGTATGCAGAAAACCAAGTTCGTTTAGATGAAAATGGTCAAAAACTCATTTCATATGGCGTTTCAAGCTATGGTTATGATGTTCGTTGTGCGCGTGAGTTCAAAGTGTTCACAAACGTTCACTCTGCTATTGTTGACCCAAAAAATTTCGATGATAAAAGTTTTATCGATATCGAAGCTGACGTGTGTATTATTCCACCTAACTCATTTGCGCTTGCTCGTACAGTAGAATACTTCCGTATCCCACGTAATGTCTTGACGGTGTGTTTAGGTAAATCAACCTATGCGCGTTGCGGTATTATTGTAAACGTGACGCCACTTGAGCCTGAGTGGGAAGGTCATGTGACCTTGGAATTTTCAAATACAACCAATTTACCTGCACGTATTTATGCTGGTGAAGGTGTTGCTCAAATGTTGTTCTTTGAGTCTGATGAAGTGTGCGAAACATCTTATAAAGATCGTGGTGGAAAATATCAAGGTCAAACAGGTGTAACTTTACCTAAAACCTAAGTATTGAATTGTAAGACTTCATGCAAAAAGCAAACTCAATGAGTTTGCTTTTTTTATAAGTATTTGAAAAATTGAATTTATTCATTTATCGGAAAAAATGCCAACCCAATCGCAATTTTTTGCAAATTCTACTTCATTTATATACTATAAATTGTGATGTAATCTTAATATTAAAAGAGAAGCATGGAATTCTTCTCTGAACAATTAAAAATATAAATATGGTGCAAGGCATCGTATACGGGAAGGTCGAGATGGCACTTAATTATACGAACATATTTAATCAGACTTTACTTGCAAGTTTAATGACGCTTACTACGGTTTCGGTCTATGCATTGCAGCCTCTTTCGGATGAAAATTTAAGTGCGACGACTGGTGAGGGTGTCGCCATGATTCCTCAAGATGCTTATTTTGTTTTTCAAGGGGAAAATTCAACTGCGGCAGATTTAATGAATCGCCAAAAAGATACCGGATATATTCATCTCATTCCAGTGGGTCCTTTAACGGATGCGGCATTGGATACCAATAAAAATGGAACAGTAGGTTCAGAAGATCATTCCGTGGGTAAGGCTGATTTGTTCGTGTATGGTCTCGCATTGTCTAAATCTGATAATAATCATAATACGCGCTTAGCTGCGACAGACAAAGATGCACGTATAGGATCATGGGGAACAGCAACCAATCCATGGCTACTTCGAGTTGGTACTGAAAATCAGGTTCCAAATTTTGATTTAAATAAAACATGTATAAGTAATGATCCTAGCTGTCAGGTTCCATTCTTGACGCTTGAAGCTCCATTGATGGACACAGTTCGTCCTACGGATGCAGCCAGTGGTCTTGATGCTTACAGATTGAAGATGGCCATGTGGGCGGATGCTTTTGTGCTTGATCCTTCTCGTAAAGAAGGGGATCCACTACTTTACCAATTGGGTGAAAAAGCAGGAACGAGTAATGCGGATCGTGCTAATCGACTTCGTTTACAGGCCATTTGGAATAATTTTTCCATTAATGGAAGTAATATAAAAATCTTTCAAACTTTAAATGGTGCAAGTAACCAAGCAGGCATGAGTGCATTTTATAACAACACCTTGGGTGTTGCTGGACTTGTGCGTTTGAACTCAGGTGATGGTCAAAATCTGACGACGGGGAATAAAACAGCCAATATTCTCAGATTGAGTACGCGTGAAACATCAGACACTCCTAATTTACAAACCCCTGCCATCAACAATACTCTGGCACCAGTATTTGATGCCAATGAGGGTATCTTTATTCATAATTTGAATGCCAATATCGTATTGGGTTCACTCTATCAGCCTTTGATTCTAGGATCTGATGGTAAAAACTTTAGTTTGGAACTCACGCGTATTCCAAATAAACCTGAAATTTATAAAAAAATATACACAGATTATAGCAATCCAAACTCGACAGAATATGCGGGCTCAACCTGTAACTTTTATAAATGTGGTAACAATGGTTTGAATGGCTATCAAGGGACGAATGCAACACATAGCAGTATCACTATTGGAAGTACTTCTTATAACGCTGCGAATAATACTTTAAGTGCTTATAAAGGATCAGATGCAGTAGGTGTAAGTTTTGGTGCAGTCAATCCAATTCCCCAAACGCCTAATGCCGCATTGCCACCTTCAAATTTTAAAAATATGGGTTCTGCGGTTATTGATGGTGTTCTTATTCAGCATATGAAAATCACCACAAAAGGATTATAGGAGAGCATTCATGAAAAATTCATTAGTCGCTGTCCTATTCAGTGTTATAGCATCAATGACTTATGCTCTTGAGCCCATGTCAGATGAAGCTTTAAAAAATGTTGAAGGACAAGCTGGAGCTGATCTCTCATTAAAACTTTCTTTAAACCAAAAGTTAGTGACTGAGAATAATGTTCAACGTTATGTGTTTGATGATGCACTGTGTAAGGATGTTGAATATTGTCGTCTCGCGCTTGCTGTCAATAATCGCTATATCAAAGATGGTCAAGCAAGTAGTACGGATGGTTTTAAATTATGGCTTGTTTTTAAAGGGATTCAGGGCACTCTAAATATTCAAAAGATTGGCTTGGATGGTGTAGATCTCAGCTATAAAAATGATTCTGGTACTGATCAGCTTAAAGCAGCGATGCAACTGAGCTTTGATGCATCGAAGCCAATTCAAATTCGTAATTTTGGTTTTGATGCTTTGGCTTTTGGTCAGGATAAATTTACCAGTAATGCCACCACTGAGGGTGTAGGAACAAGTCCTGCTGACTATGGTTACCTGCAAGTGACACGTTATGATTCATCTAATGCTCCTCGTTCTGCATATGACCATGGGCGAGAAACTGGTTTTATGGGTTTAAAAATGAATGGTAATTTAGCTGTTCAGGGTAAAGTCATGATGTTTGGTTGTGACGGCAGTCACCAGCGTTGTTGAAATTAAACATGCATAAGGAAATGTGATGAACAATAAAAAATATAATCACAGCTCATTGCTGGTTATGAATGCATTAAGCCTGAGTATCTTGCTTGCAAGTGGTCATGCCATAGCTTTAGAAGTGATGCATGATGAAGCTTTGCGAAATGTAAATGGTCAAGATGGTGTGCATATCTCGACAACATTGACTGAAGCCAACATGGATCAGGTCTATTGGCAAGATCAAGCTGGTCGTGGTAGTAGTGGAGCAACCAATAATACATTGAAGGCAACAGCAGATAATGTCTCTATTCGAAAAAGTAATGTCTCTAATCAAACATTAGGGGCAGATATTAAAATTAATGCTGGAAGCAATGCGAACCAAGCAGGTTTAGACTTCAATGCCAGTGTGACACCTGCTTTAGTGACCATGAATAATCTCAGAATTTGTGATAACGAGAGTTCAAGCCGTTGTAGTTTTTCAATGGGTCAATTGGCTTTACAAACTACTTCGAATACTGATTTATCACTTAGAACGATTCACGGATTATTCAGCAAAGAGAATCTTAGCGAAATCGCACTAGGGATTAAAAATGCCAATATCTATTTAGGGCAGACTGACGCACGAAACCAACTCAACCAACTTGTTTTAAACAACTTCAATTTCAACTTCAAAGCACGTGGTGCCATGTTTGTGGATGAAGTTGAGGGATTGAGAATGCAGTCGAATACACGTACAGGGTCGACAGATAATGTTGCCGGTATGAGTAGTACGCCTAATGATAATTTGGGTTATGTGGATTTAAACCGTGTTGCAAATTCGGCTTCAAAAAAAGCAGGATTTATTAACACAGGAACCTATGGCAATGGTAAGTCAGGTGCTGAGGGTGAAACAACAAACTCAGGTCTAAATATTGAAGTAATGTTGAATAAGAACGTGAGTTCAAATGACCCATATGCTTTAAATAGCAATACGAATAATCCTCAAGGAGCTAAAGGTCTCATACGTGTAGGTGCCAGCGGGCGAATGGTCAATTCATCGTTGCAATTTCGTGGTACAAAAGGCAATGAAAGTGTTCTAGGAAATGCCAATAGTCCAACGGCTTCATCCAGTAATAGTGTAATTGGTGATTCTGGAATCGGATTCCGTATGAAAGCTGACTTTACCAAAGACAATGATTCAATGCTCGGAAGTGATGGACAAGCAACGACTTTAGAAATTGGTGGGGCAGGTCTAAATGCATACGGTTTTGAGTTTAGTAACTTAACAGGGTTAAGACCAAATACTCGAGCATCTTTTGACAGTGGTAATGTGTATCTCAATTTAGCCGATACAAAAACACTGCGCTTACCTGAAAACGAAGTGTTCCAAAAAAGTCGTTTTGGTAATGGAAGTTATTTAACCTTAGCAACTGATTATCAGCACCAAATTCATAATGCAGTAACAGGTGATAATCCATACAGCTTGATTGCTACGATTCGTGGTGCTGAATTTCAGTCTATTTCCCGCCGTGGACGTTTTACCAATAGTGCAGGAACACCAGCAGCTAACTTGTTTGCGAATACAAATGTTAAAAATGAGTGGGGTTTGGCACTGCCTTTTTATAATCTGAATGCCAATCTTGCTCTATATGGAACATCAGTTCGTGCAGATCAAGCTTTTTATTACACTTTAGCAGGCTCCAATGTTGTTAAAAACATGATTGCTACAACGGGTAATACCTCAAGAATTGGTTTGTCTTTTGCAATGAGTACCTCTGGGGTAGACCGAGCTAATGGTCAAGCGCTAGGTAATAAAACCACGTCAATTTTAGTGGTTGATGGCGGTAAGGTAGGCAGTGGAGATACGACAACATCAACAGATTACTATATGGGTTTACGTAATATTGATCTGTACGCGAAGGGCACAGGAAATATGGGCGTAGAAAATGGTAGTGTAAATGTCAGCTTGCGCGATATGTTGATTGTTCTATCAACAGAAGTTGCTGCGGGATATCTGCCAGGTACCATTTATAAAACCTGTAAATTAAATAGTGGAGCAGCAGGATGTGCTACGCGAAGTTCATCACCAGACAACAATTTTGCTTTAGCTGATGATGTGATGTTTGTTGTCAAATCACGTCTTGGTGGTGATGTTGATTTTTCTTTAATTCCAAATAATGCTGCTGAAGATGGTCAGAACTTAAATTTTGTAGGTGAATTAGAGCTGAAAGGTGACAATAACACCTTTCAAATTACCGATCCTCATAATGGTTCAACACTTGGTTTAGACCGTTTGACAGGTAAAATTGCATTTAATAATGCATTGGTTGTTAGTAAAGATCAAAATGGTGCGGGACAATTTGGTGTGAATGCTGCCTTGATGTTCAATCCTCAAAAGACAACTTCGGGTGTTTTTAGAGCAAGAGACATCAACTTCTATCCTCCAACTGTAGGTGCTGGCGCTCGTTTAGGCGAATTGGCTATTACTGGCGGTCGCTTGAATAGTGAATTGCGCATTACACCTCGAAATTAATAAGTAAATATGGAAAGTTGAGGGACAGACTCATGAATATGATAAAAACAAAACGATTCAGTTTGCTTATTTTGACCACTGCGGTGGGATTCTCGTGTTTTGCTATGCAACCATTAGATGATCAGTCTCTTTCATCTACTACTGGTCAAGATGGGATCAGCATTGGTATTGGAATGGATGAGATCGAGTTCACACAGGCTGCGATCATTGATCAAGACGGAATTAAAGATCCAATATTAGGAAAAAATTATTCACAAGCAGCTGGATTAGTGGTCGCAGGTCCAACTGGTAATCCAATTCAGGTTCAATTTTTAGGTCATACCCCTGGTTCGTCTACAATCAATGCAAAAATTGATACAGACGGAGGCAATGGCACGCCATTTGCCAATATAGGTATCACTTTTGCGGAGCAAATTACAGGGTTTAAATTGAGTCCATTCGCACTTTATATCGCCAGCAGTAATCAGGTGTCTAGTGCTACACAAACTAAATCGATTTATAATGATCTGAAGCAATTGGTGCCTGGTGTCGCTAAAATTTTAGAAATAGGCAGTGCTGATAGAAACTTTGAAATTACATTAAATCAATCCCAACGTCCTCAGATCAATGTTCAATTAGGCAATGTGCCACAAGGCTACATGGTCCAGTTTGGAGGCGCAATACAATCAATCTGTGGCACAGGCTCAGGCTGTCCTATTGCATTCGTATCTGGTAATTCTTCTGCAAAATTCGATTTTCAGGCTAAAGCTACTGATCAAAACAATGGCTTTTCATTATCTGGTTTCCATGCAGGTGTTGCACCTTTAGGTATTTACATCGGAAATACAGGACAATCTAGTAAAATGAATGTTGGTCTCAACAATGTGATCTTGGGACGTGAGGGGGCGAGTAGTCCGACGGTCTTTAATGGTTTAGCGAATGGCTCAATGGGGAGCTTTGGGGCTATTGGTACATCTGTGAAAGATTTGAAAGTGAATATCAACGGTCTATAAAAAATCCCGCGAATAGCGGGATTTTTTATGCTCAAATTATTGGGCGATTTTAGCGAGTATTTCTTCTTTACTCAGGTTGCTTGATTCAGTATCAGAACGACCTTTGTACTCAAAAGTACCAGCATCTAAACCTTTTTCACCGATAACAATACGGTGCGGAATACCTGTAATTTCGATATCGGAGAATTTAACGCCTGGTCGTTCATCACGGTCATCTAAAAGCACGTCATAACCAGCAGCTTGAAGTTCTGTATAAAGTGCTTCAGCAGCCTCTACAGTACGAGGTGATTTATGAGCATTCATCGGAACGATTGCGACATGGAAAGGTGCAATAGCAGCAGGCCAAATAATTCCTTTTTCATCGTAATTTTGTTCAATGGCAGCCGCGACTACGCGAGTCACCCCAATTCCATAACAACCCATTGTTACAGTGAATGGTTTACCATCCTTACCTAATACTTTGCAGCCCAGAGCTTCAGAGTATTTTTGACCTAATTGGAAAATATGACCAACTTCAATACCACGTTTAATTTGAAGTACACCTTTACCATCTGGAGATGGATCACCCTCAACAACATTGCGAAGATCATAAACTTCAGTGAATTGAGCATCACGCTCCCAGTTCACACCCGTCGCATGTTTGTTTGCTTCGTTTGCACCTGCAACAAAATCAGACAAAACTGATGCTGCTCGGTCAACGATGACATTAATCCCTTTTTCGACTAAACCTTGAGGACCAACAAAACCAGCGGTTAAGCCTAAAGCACTCAGTTGTTCTTCAGTTGCAAATGCAAGTGGTGATGCAATCAGCGGATGTTTCTCAGCTTTGATTTCGTTTAGCTCATGGTCACCACGAAGGAACAGTGCCACGACAGGCGCAGTTTTACCTTCTTCAGCGACTCCTTGTACCAACAAAGCTTTGACAGACTGTTTTGCATCAGTACCTAAGAAAGCGGATACATCGGCTATAGTTTTTTGATTTGGTGTTTCAACAATTTTTAATTCTTGAGTTGGTGCAGCACGCTCACCTACAAGAATCGCTTCAGCCATTTCAATATTGGCTGCATAATCTGATTCAGTTGAGAATGCAATATCATCTTCACCGCTAGATGCCAATACATGGAATTCATGCGAACCTGAACCGCCAATTGAACCTGTATCCGCCTGAACTGGACGGAAGTCTAAACCTAAACGAGTAAAAATACGGCAATAGGCATCGTACATCGTGTCGTAAGTTTCTTGTAATGAGGCTTGATCTGCATGGAATGAGTAGGCATCTTTCATCACGAATTCACGAGAGCGCATAACGCCAAAACGAGGACGCACTTCATCACGGAATTTAGTTTGAACTTGGTAGAAATTAGCGGGTAATTGTTTATAACTTTTGAGTTCGTTACGTGCTAAATCAGTAATGACTTCTTCATGTGTAGGACCGAGAACAAACGGGTTGTTGTGACGGTCATTAAAGCGTAAAAGTTCTGGACCATATTGCACATAGCGACCAGATTCTTCCCATAAACTTGCTGGTTGGGTCACAGGCATCAATACTTGTAGTGAACCAGCACGGTCCATTTCTTCGCGAACAATCGCTTCGACTTTATTTAACACACGTACGCCCATTGGCAACCAAGAATATAATCCTGAAGCCAATTTACGAATCATACCCGCACGAAGCATCAGCTGATGAGAGATTACTTCAGCATCACTTGGGGTTTCTCTTAACGTTGCAAATAAAAAGCGACTCGCGCGCATGGAATTTGTCCTAATAATGAGCGTTAAAGCATAAGATTATACGATAAAAAATGAGGTGAGCATTTTGAATGACACCTCATGACAATTCTCTACATTATGACATGAATTTTCGTGTTTGACGTACCATAAAATTCTTAAAGTCATCTAAGTAAGTAAAGATAACGGGAACGACAACTAAGGTCAGCAGGGTAGAGGTAATGACGCCCCCAATGACAGCATGCGCCATCGGAGCACTTTGTTCACCTCCTTCACCCAAGCCTAATGCCAATGGCACCATACCCATGACCATCGCACTCGTGGTCATCAAAATGGGTCTAAGTCGTGTTTTACCTGCAGCAATAATGGCATCAAAACGTGTCTGACCGCGATCAATAGCTTTCTTAATAAAGTCAATGAGGAGAATCGCATTCTTGGTTACTAATCCCATTAACATGATGATGCCAATAATGGAAAATAAATTCATTGTTGAGTTAAATAAGAATAATGCAAGGAATACCCCGACCAATGACAATGGTAATGAGGCCATGATCGCCGCAGGATGAATAAAACTATTGAATTGAGAGCCTAAAACAATATAGATAAATACAATAGAAAGTGTAACAGCTGTAACAGCGTACCCAATCGATTCTTCCATATCTGCGTTTGCACCTTGTGTTTCAAAACCATAGCCGGCAGGCATCTCGAAGTTATCTTGTAATGCTTTAATATCTCGACCAATATCACCTGCAGGTCGACCTGAAGTATTGGCTTCAACCATGACTTCACGTGCTAAATCACGACGGTTGATTTGAGATGCACCATAACTTTCTTGTGTGCTTGTTACGCTTGAGAGCGGAACCAAGATCGGTTGATTATTCGCATCCACTTTTTGCGATTTTAAATATAAATTATTGATGTCACTTGGAAGCGTACGTTGATCTTCAGAGAGGCGCAAATTGACATCATAGGTTTCACCTTTTTCGTCTTTCCACGTCGTTACATCATCACCAGCAAGGAGAGGACGGATCACATTGGCAATTTGGCTGACTGATAATCCTAAATCGTTTGCAAGTACACGATTTACATGCACTTCAAGGGTAGGTTTAGGCTCTTTGAGCGAGCTTTCTAAATCGACGACACCATCAATTTTTGCCATTTCCACCATGAAGCGATCAGAAATTTTTTGTAATTCATCTAGCTCAGGCCCTTTGATGGAAATCATGACAGGCTTTTGACCACCAGACACAGTTTCATCCGCTGAAGCTATAGAGGTGAGGGTAATACCCGCCACTGTTTGTAGTCGATCACGAAACTCATTGGTTAAATCAGTCAGTGTCTGAGAGCGCTCTTGGCGAGGACTTAAACTGACTCGGATGCTTACGTGGTTTTTCCCGCGATCAGTCACCCCATTAATAACGCCGTACGTTCCTTTAACCTCTGGATGCTGGCGAATAATAGATTCAACTTGTTTTAACTTTGCCTGAGAGTATTCGAGTGAAGCATCTACGGGCGTTTCAAATTTGATCCGAATTTCACCTTTATCTGGAACTGGTACAAACTCTGTTCCCACCATTTTTGATAGCGCGAGCGCGCCAAACAGTGAAGCAACAGCAACGACAATTGTTATAAAGCGGAATCTTAGAGCCAGTTTTAGCAGCTTCTCGTACACTTCATTTAATGAATCAAGTTTATTTGAGATCCCATTGAAGAAGCGTTTCAATGCGCTCGGTTTTTTATTTGGATGATGACGTTCAGCCCAGTGAGCTGAGAGCATTGGATCGAGCGTAAAACTGACAAACATTGAGATCAGTACGGCGGTACTCACTGTCACGCCAAATTGGTAGAAGAAACGACCGATAATACCGCCCATGAATGCAACTGGTAAGAACACCGCAACAATAGTCAAAGTGGTTGCGAGAACTGCCAGCCCAATTTCTTTGGTTCCATCTAAAGCAGCAGTCACATGATCTTTCCCCATATCAGCATGGCGGACAATATTTTCACGTACCACAATTGCATCATCAATAAGAAGACCAATACTTAAAGACAGGGCAAGAAGAGTCATCATATTGATGGTAAAACCAAAAGCCCAAATGAACGTTAATGTACCAAGTAAGGCGATTGGCAGGGTAAGGCCTGTAATAATCGTCGATCTAAATGAACCTAAAAACAGTAGAACGATGATAACCGCAAGTACACCACCTTCAATAATTGTACGGGCAACATCACCAATACTTGCTCGTATGCCTCGAGATGTATCGACAACTACTTTCAATGTTGTCCCTTTCGGGAGTTGTTGTTCTATACGGTTTAGTGTTTTATAAGCCGCATCTACAACATCAATTACATTTGAATCAGAGCTTCTGAGAATATCCAACGCGACAGCATTTTGACCGTTAATGAATGCACTCGACTCGAGTTCAGCTTGGCTGTCGTAAATTTCAGCTACTTGTTTTAAGTAGATTGGCGTGCCATTTTTACTCGCGACGATGAGATCCCCAAAGGATTGGGGATGAATTACTCTTGATTTAATTTCAACGACCAGCTCTGAATTTGACTGTTTGAGTGTGCCCCCAGGGACTTCAATGTTTTCGCCTTTTAGTGTGTTAATGACTTGATCAACGCCAACACCAAGACTTTGTAATTTTTGTGGATTAACTTCAATACGAATTTGACGCTGCGAGTCACCTAGCAGGTTAACTGTACCTACCCCACGAACAGTTCTCAATTGAGGAACAATTTTTTGATCTAAATAAGAGCTGAGCTCTCGGAGTGACATATTCTCAGACTCAAATACCACCGACATGATGGCACCTGCTGAAGGGTCATAGCGCTCAACAATAGGATCAGTAATTTCATCACGAAATTCAGCTGTCACTGGCGCAATTTTGTCTCGAATATCTTGAGCTGCAACGGTTGAAGGAACATCCAAATTAAACTCAGTGATAATTGTAGAGAGTCCTTCACTCGACTGCGATATCACTTGTTTAACACCTGAAATTGTATTGATCTGATCTTCCATCTTTTTGGTAATTTCAGATTCAACAGTTTCAGGAGAAGCACCTGGGTAAGTGGTATACACGACCACAAATGGGAAATCGACATCAGGGAATTCTTCAACTCCCATTCGTTGCCATGATGATAAGCCCAATACCATCAGGCATAGCATCATCATGATCGTAAAGACAGGATATTTCACACTGATTCGAGTTAACCACATAGTTCAGATCCTGTCTTACTTTGAAGCAATTGAGACTGTTTTATTTAAGTCATCATTATTAAACTTAATTCTACTGATGTAATCCGTTGGCTGAAGACCACTGATCATTGCAATATTCTCGTTGGGTTGTCGATCTAGAATTCGAATATTGGCTTTCTGAATTTTCTGATCACGGATGATCCACAGATAAGGTTTGCCATCTGCATCTTGAATAGTATCAAGCGGAACTTTTTGCCCCTGAATTTGTTTGTCATCTAAAATGAAACCTTCGACAAAAGCACCAATACTCAGTGAATTGATTGATTCATTCGGTTGAGCAAAAAACTCAACCTGACGACTGATTTGATCGGCCATTGGGGAAATGCGTGTTAACTTGGCAGCATAATTTTGGGTAGTCCCTTGAATTTTATATTCAATATTGTTTCCAATGTTGAGCGCATGTTGAGATTCGACAGGGAGTTTTGCTTGAATCTCTAATTTTTGTGGATCTACGATTTCAAATAGTGTTTGACCCATTGAAACGGTTTGACCAGGTTCAACTTGACGTTTGGTAATCACGCCAGAAATGGGGCTACGAATTAATCCATCAGCATCGGCTTTCAGTGCGATATCCACATTTGCTTGCTGAGCTCGTACAGTTTCGAGTTGAGCTTTATGCTCAACTTGACTTTGTTCATATTCAACCTTAGAAACAAATCCTTGATCATAAAGTCGTTTTTTTCGAGTGACCATATTTGCAGCTTGTTGTGCCTGCGCTTGTGCAGAAGCAAGATTAGCGCGAGCTTGTGCGAGTCGGGCTGCATTATCTTGATTATTTAAACGTACCAAGACTTGTCCTTTACTCACCCTTTCACCGACTTGTACAGAGACTTGACTAGCAGTGGCAGTCACTTGCGCTTGAATTGTACTTTGATTCACAGCGCGTATGGTGCCTGTGAAAGCAAATTTCAGATTTGAGACCCCATTTTCAACTTTGACTAAGTCCTGTTGTATTAATTCAATTTTTTGAGGGGTAGATGAGGTTGGCTGTACAATTTCGTCATTTTTTTGACAAGCGGCTAAAAGACAACTCGTACACAGCGTTCCTAATACGAGATATTTCTTAAACTGACTGCTGTGTCGAGTCGCATTCGGCATGTGATAATTCCTTTCCATTCAGACAAACTCTTCTTTATTCAAGAGTTTTTAAGCGCTTGATAATACTGTCGTATTGTGACTGAGTATTTCGATAGTTTGTTTGTAAAGATTCAATATTTTTTTGGATATTACTCATATTCTGCGCATTATAAGTGATTCGATCTTGTAAGTTTTTAGGGACAGGATTCCCTTTTTTGATATAGGTCTGTTCCTGCTTTTTAAACAATATTCGATCTTGCTCCAGTTGTTGGTACTGTTGTTTTTGAAAGGTGATTTGTTTGTTGATGTTTTTCAACATATCATCACGTTTGTTCGCAGCCACTTTACTAGAACCATAAGCACGTTTTAAGCGTAGATCTTGTTCATGTTGTTTGGCTTGTTGCGTACGTACAGCACTTTGTTGCTGTTCTTTATCGGCATCATAAGGTCGATTTTTTTTAATCACTTGCATATTACGGTCAAGTGCTTCATAACCGTGACGAATATGCTCGGGTGTTACCGAGCTACTAATATTAGCTACGCCATTTTTATCATAATAACGATACCAAGACGGTTTGGTCACTGTGGTATTAGCAATTGCTTCACTGATACATAAACCAAATGTCATCATGATCACTAAGAATGTTTTATGATGAAGATGCTTTAACCCAATTCTTGATTTGTGCGAAAGATTAAACATTGGAATTGGCCCCCGTGATATCAATTCAATTTTTTAATTTTTGCTTTTAATAACAAGCATTTTATGAGGTTTTGGTAAATTTATAAATATAAACCGTTAAATAATTTACGCTTAATCTGATTCACCCTTAAATTCTATGAAGCTTTGTGACACAATCTCTCCGCGAGTACTCAACTGCATTGAAAATCAATGTAATGTTATGTTAGAAAATAATGGTTATTCTCTAAATTAAGCGTTTCATTTTTCTTTAAATCTCATCTCAGGAAGGATCATTCAATGGATGATAATCTGCAAAATATTAAAGTGATGGTCATTGATGATTCAAAAACGATTCGTCGGACCGCAGAAACTTTATTACAGCGTGAAGGATATGACGTTGTAACTGCAGTAGATGGATTTGAAGCATTATCTAAAATTGCTGAAACTCGACCTGATATTATTTTTGTAGATATTATGATGCCGCGTTTAGATGGGTATCAAACGTGCGCATTGTTAAAAAACTCACAAAATTTCCAACATATTCCAGTGGTCATGTTATCCAGTAAAGATGGTATGTTTGATCAGGCAAAAGGACGAGTTGTTGGATCTGATGAATACCTCACGAAACCATTCAGTAAAGATGAGCTATTGAATGCGATTCGTAAACTTGTCGCTTCACGTTAAGTACTGGGAAAATAAAATATGACACGTATCTTAGTGGTAGATGACTCTCCAACAGAAATGTTTAGATTTAAAGAAATTCTGTCCAAAAATGGCTATGAAGTGCTAGAAGCAACCAATGGTGCAGATGGTGTTACCTTAGCGCAAGCAGAGCAACCAGATCTTGTACTTATGGATGTGGTGATGCCTGGTGTGAATGGATTTCAAGCAACTCGGCAAATTGCAAGAGCTGATGTAACGAAGCATATTCCAGTTGTCATTGTCAGTACCAAAGATCAGGATACGGATCGAATTTGGGGCAAAAGACAAGGCGCTGTCGACTACCTGATCAAACCTGTAGATGAATCAAGATTACTTGATGTCATTCAGCAATATTTAAATACAGGCACAGCATGATCACTCAAGATGAAAGTGATCAACAACACTGGTTAACGCAAGCCAGTAATGCTAAGTCGGCTCAAGCAAATGAGTACCGTGATGTGCAAAATCAGGACCTCTGGTCTGGTGTATGTTTTAAAGTTGAGCAGCAGCAATTTATTACCCCACTTGGTGATATTGCGGAGGTTAGCCCTTTACTGAGCATTACCTCATTACCACTTACGCCGCCGTGGTATTTAGGTTTGGCGAATTTGCGAGGTCGAGTACTGTCCGTATTAGATCTAAAGCAATTTGCTTTGAGTAAATCAACACAATTACACGCTAATGTGAAAATTTTATGTTTTAACGTGGGGCAAGACTGTGTTGGATTGCTTGTGGATGAAGTCCTTGGTGTAAAACATTATAAGAATAATACCTATAGCACCAGTTCGGATTTGATCGCAGAACCATATAGATCGTTTTGCCAAGGTTATTTTCTCGATCATTCAACACCTGTAGCTGTGCTGATGATGAGTCTGCTATATGAGCATGATCGTCTAAAGCACATGTTCACATCAAATTCAATTTAATGTGTAGTCAGCAATAGTTTTTTGGGGGAGCTGAGTGAGTTTACGGTTAAAAAAGACCAGTCGGAATGTGAATGATTCAGATTCCAACACACAGGGATGGAAAGCTTCACTTAAGTTAAAACTTGAACAGTTTTCAGAGCTGTTTGGGCAATCTGCCCAAACGAAGTCTTATTTAATCATGGCTATTATTAGCCTCGTTTGTGCTTTTCTGATTTTATTGTTTCTTATGTTTAATCTCCCACGCACGGTAGAGCAAAGTCGTGGGGTGGGGGAACTGAAATATCTCAATCAAATGATGATTATTCAGACTCAACAGTTTGAGGATAATCCTACAGATTACACATTACAGATTCTCAAAAACTCTCAGCTTATTTTTAGTTCACAACTTGAAAATGTAAAATCAGTTTATTTTTATAGTCCGGCTTTAAATGAAGTAGATCGACTATGGTTAGAGTCTCAAAGCAATATCACGGAGTCTCAGTTACAAAAAATTCAAGTAGCCCTCAATGAAATTCGCACAGGTTCTACGTGGTTACTGATTTTACTGTCACTCTTATTGTTGATTAGTTTATCGAGCTTCACCTTTGCAGTGATTAAACTTTTTATTTTGAGAAGCCAAGAAGATCGTCTGCGTTTGATGGAGCTAGTGGATAAAGATAAGAAGAATCAAACGGCGATTTATCGGCTTTTAGATGAAATTGGGGATTTAGCTGAAGGCGATTTGACCAAATATGCTGCGGTTTCTGCAGATTTTACGGGGACAATCGCGGATTCAATTAATGTAGCGATAGATCATTTGCGTGATTTGGTGATGAGAATTAATCAGGCTTCTCAACAAGTTACCCAATATATTCATCAAACTCAGCACATGAGTTCACAATTGGCGCAATCTTCAGAGCTGCAAGCTCGTGAAATCCAAAATACATCGCTCGCCATTCATGACATGGCGGACTCAATTGATCACGTTTATGAAAATGCAGCGCAATCTGCAAAAGTTGCTCAGCGCGCTGTACTTATCGCAGCGAAGGGTGGGGAAGTGGTTGAACGATCAATAGATGGAATGGATCAAATACGAGGGCAGATTCAAGAAACATCTAAAAAAATTAAAAGGCTGGGTGAATCTACTCAAGAGATTGGTAACTTTGTTGCAACCATTGAAGACATTGCAGGGCAAACGCATCTGTTGGCTTTGAATGCAGCCATTCAAGCCGCAATGGCAGGCGATGCTGGACGAGGTTTCGCGAGTGTTGCTGATGAGGTGCAGCGTTTAGCTGAACGTTCAACTGCTGCGACCAAACATATTGAGATATTGGTAAAAAATATTCAATTAGATACGCATGAGGCCGTTCGGTCTATGGAGCAAACAACTTCTGAGGTGGTTAAGGGGACTGGACTTGCTCAAGATGCAGGAGCAGCACTTGCAGATATTCAGTTGATTTCAAAACAGTTGGCTCAACTGATTGCGAATATTTCAGCATCCTCAAAAGTTCAGTCAGCTGCTGCGGGTCAAATTGCGAAGACAATGTCGCTTGTGCAAGATGTCACACGAGAAAATCATGCTTCAACCTTAGATACTGCTCAATCGATAGCAGAACTCACTCAAATGGCTGATTCTTTAAGGAAATCAGTTGCAAACTTCAAATTACCTGAGTGATTGAGCCATGAAAAATAATAATCCTAATAAAATACAATTATATCTTTCAGAAGCACTCCATCGTGCATATATAGATATGCAGCTTCCTCAGGATGAATCAAATTTTGAAGATGAGGAGCTTATTACCACCTTTGCTGAAGAGCTTAAGGAATTACTTCTAGAAATATCAGAAAATCTTCAAGTCTTATCGAATGATTTAGAACAGGTAAATATTTGGCAAGCATTGCGCCGTAATTTTCATACCTTAAAGGGTTCAGGTCGAATGCTTGGATTCAACTCAGTTTCTGAGCTTGCATGGACCGTTGAGACAATACTGAATATTAGGCTGGATCAGCAACGTTCATGGAGTCAACTGGTCCTTGAGTATGTTGAGCTGATCTCTCGTATATATCGCTACATCATTGTGCCTAGTTTAACAGTGAAACAAGCGATTCAATTAGATGTTAAACCTCTATTGCTTTTAGGTCGGCAATTAGAACATTCAAATATCATAGATCAATCATTGCATCCTTTGTTGGCGATCAACGCTCATCTCACACAGCTAGATCTAGATTTCAGGATTGAATGTCATTGTTTGAATGACTCAAATTCACTCTCAGCAGCAGCCACAATGGAGAATACTCAAATATGGGATAACGAGGTTCTGCAAAGTTTTTATGCTGAAGCTTCAGAACAATTGAAATCCCTGCAAGATATGTTGGATAAATCCAATCAACAATTTCAGGTGGATACGCTTGCACGTGTTGTTCATTCTCTCAGGGGGAGTTCTGCAATTGTTGGACTTGAGAAAATTGAAGTATTGAGTCAGTCATTCGAAAAAATAATACAACGTAATCCATTTCTTGATACCAACAATAAAGAATTGCAAGCGCTCACAACGCAGTATATTGATTTAATCCAGTATTACTTAGAAAGCTTGCAAACAACAGGTGACAACGTAACGAGACAACAACAGTTTCAGGCATTAGAGCATACTTTTTTAATCGCATTGAGAGACTTCTCAGAACAGATTACACAGAACGATCCAAATCTTGATCCGCATGATTTACTCAAGAAAATTGTAGATTTGGGTGTAGAAGATGTTTTCCTTATCGATACCTTTGTACAAGATGGTATTTCTAACCTCGTTAGCTCTACACGTACTACTAAACGTTCGAGCTTACTGAGTCAACAACTCAGTTCAATTGCTAAATTTGCCATTAAAGTTGATTTTGATCTCCTTCGAAAAATTTCAGAAATTTTGAGTTCAATTCACTCCAACATTGCAAGAGAACCGAATTCAATTGCCTACTCAAATGTCCACCGAGTTTTACAACAAGGGCATGAAAAACTCTTAGAAATATTTGATGAACTTGCTATAGGTCAATTGGCTCAAAATAATGAGGCTTCTCAGCAACTATTAGATGATTTAAAACAACTTAATCATGAATACTTCAGTTTTTCCAATCAATCGAATTGTAGTGGTACTATAGAGCAGGAGAGCGAAGTATCTGCTCGATCCTTAGATGAAACAATTCTGACATTACTCAATATAGATTACGCACTCAAAGATTCAGCGAAAGCAAAACAGGGCTTAGATCGCGAAGTAAGTGGTTTTTTTGTCGAGGAAGCGGAAGAAATTTTGTCTCAAATCGAAGACTTGTTCAATACATGGTTAGAGTATCAAGAAGATGCTACGTGTATCCAAAAAATTATGCGGCAACTGCACACGTTGAAAGGTGGTGCATACATGTTGCAAGCAGATTACTTTGCAAATCTAATCCATGAGCTTGAATCTGTATATCTTCAACTCATTTCAGAGCAACACATTGATATAAAAAGTTTCATTATTTTGATTAAAGCCTTACAGCAGGATTTGGTACGGCGTGTCAATATCATTAAAATTGAGTCTGTCGATTATCCGATAGAGCAGGCATCAAGGATTATTCAGGGTTTAATTGAGCTTGGACATTTAAATCTTAAGGGTGGTGACTCGAAGCTGAACTTAGTACATTCGATGCAAAATGATATCACTCACCACATGTCTTCAGATTTTAGTATTCATTCAACTTTATCAGCGGACCTTGAAACCAATTTAAGTGATTTAGTCACTACGCATAATAATTCATCAAAGTTTGACTCTTCTTCCATTCAGCAAAACTCACATCAGATTGAACCATCTAACGCTAAGGAGAGTGTTTTACCGCCTCCAATGAGTAGTAATTTGCAAAAGTTTGTGCAATCTGCCGTAGCGAACGAGACACTTTCAGTCTCTACTGCTGTAATTGAAGCAACCCTTAATTTGATTGGGGAGGATTTGATTCAACGTTCGCAAGTCGAAGTAGAATTAAAATCATATCGGTCAAATTTGGTAGAAATGGATCAAACCATTCAGCGCCTTACTTCACAATTGAGACGGATGGAAGGGGAATTAGAATCCCAAATTTTATTACAACGTAGATCACATAATTCCGCCGAGCATGGATTTGATCCCTTAGAAATGGATCAATATTCATCACTTAATCAACTCTCAAAATCAATATCAGAGTCAACATCAGACTTGTTAGATATCAGAAACTCTCTGCATGAAAAGCTTCAATCTGCGGAAAGTATATTGATTCAGCAGGCAAGAATACAAAACAACATCCAACACTCGTTGATGCGTACTCGTGTCGTACCATTCAAGACGATACAAATGCGTCTTGAACGCTTATGCAAGCAACTTTCGATGAATCTGAATAAATCTGTTCAGTTACAGATTGAACATGCAGACATCGAGTTAGATCGTAGTATTCTTGAAAAGTTGATCACCTCACTTGAGCATATTCTGCGTAATGCGATTGATCACGGAATTGAGTCAGCAGAACAGCGGTTGAAATTAAATAAACCTGAACAAGCAGTCATGCAACTGACACTGGTGAATCATCACAATGAGCTGAGTATTTTGATCAAGGATGATGGTCGAGGAATTGATTCACAAGAGATTAAGCAAAAAGCTGTTGAATTTGGTTGGCTCAATGCTGAACGGGAATATTCTGAAACTGAACTATTACAATTGATTTTTAGACCAGGCTTTACCACTGCTGCAAAATTAACAACGGTTTCAGGACGTGGTGTCGGTTTAGATGTCGTAAAAAGTGAAATACAGGCATTGGGTGGGCATGTTCATGTTTCTTCGGAAAGAGGACAAGGAACTTGTTTTGAAATCAGAATTCCTAAATCTTCAATTATTACTGAAGCATTAATGGTAAAAGTTGCGGACCAATTCTTTGCCTTACCGTTACATCAAATACAACGTGTTGAAATGATCGATAGACATGATTTAAATCATGCGAAACAACAGGGTCAGTTGTTGAGAGTGCATGAAGCAAGTTATCAATTAAATGATTTGGCTGACTTCGTATTGTTAAATCAACATATAAAAAGAAACTCACCATATTCAGAAACCCCAAAAGTTCCAGTGATTTTGGTAAATATGCACCAGTCTCAACCTGTGGCTTTATTCGTTGATGAGGTCTTAGGAACTAATTCACAAATTATTGTGAAACAGACTGGAGGGCTGATCCATCAAATTGATTATCTCAGCGGTGTAACCATTATGGGCAGTGGAGAAATTTGCCCAATTTTAAATGTAAATCGTGTGGTTCAATATCTCACTCAGCAGGATTGGCCTGTACATCCAGAGTCGAAGCTCTCAAATTTAAAACATGACAATGAGGCACCTACGATTTTAGTGGTTGATGATTCGGTCACAGTTCGAAAAGTGACATCTAAGCTACTGGAGCGTTATGCTTACCAGATTGTCACAGCTACAGATGGCATTGAAGCACTTGAATATTTACAGCATTCAACACCTGCCTTAATGTTAATTGATGTTGAAATGCCAAGAATGGATGGTTTTGAAGTGATGCAATGGCTGAGAAATCAATCACATTTGCAGAACTTACCTGTGGTTATGATCACTTCACGAGTGGGGGATAAGCATAAACAACATGCTCTTGAGCTTGGTGTATCGGCTTATATGGGTAAACCTTTCCAAGAAGCAGTGTTGATTGAGCAGATCAATCAGCTTTTAAAACAGGATTGAAGTATTTTAAGCGAATTAAAAAAGGATGCATTCGCATCCTTTTTTATATTTCGTTGCTCTTAAATTTTAGCGTTATGCCAATAACTCAATTAAGATTTTTTCATAAATTTCAGCTAAAGGTTCCAAATGTGCGATTTCAACATGTTCATTAATTTGATGGATTGTGGCATTAAGTACGCCCAGTTCGAGTACCTGAGCTCCAGTTGGTGCGATAAAGCGGCCATCTGATGTACCACCACTGGTTGATAATTCTGTTGTCGTACCAGTCACATCCAAAATCGCTTTTTTGGCAGCATTGACGAGCTCTCCAACAGGGGTAAGGAATGGTAAACCTGATAGTGTCCACTCGATATCATACTCAACGCCGTGGCGATCTAAAATTTCATGTGTACGTGCTTTTAATTCATCAGCAGTAACTTCTGTAGAATAACGGAAGTTAAATAATAAGTTCATCGTGCCAGGCACAACATTGGTTGCACCCGTTCCAGCAGAAATATTGGAGATTTGGAAAGACGTTGCAGGGAAATACTCATTGCCTTGATCCCATTCTGTCTCACATAATTCAGCAATTGCTTTTGAGGCTTTATGAATTGGGTTAATTGCCAAATGTGGATAGGCCACATGCCCTTGCTTACCTTTCACTGTTAAATTGGCATTGAGAGACCCACGACGGCCATTTTTAACAATGTCACCTAAAGTATTCGTACTTGACGGTTCACCGACCAAACACCATGTCATTTTTTCTTGGCGTGCTTCTAAAGTTTCTACAACTTTCACTGTTCCATTGATAGATGGACCTTCTTCATCTGAAGTGATCAAAAAAGCAATCGAACCTTTGTGGTCTGGATGCTTAGCAACGAAACGTTCAGAGGCAATTACCATGGCTGCCAACGCCGTTTTCATATCTGCACTGCCACGCCCGTATAACTTTCCATCTCTAATTTCTGGGGCGAATGGATCGGAGTTCCACGCTTCTAGATTGCCTGTAGGAACAACATCAGTATGACCCGCAAAACAAAACACAGGTGATTCAGTCCCGCGACGAGCCCATAAGTTATCTACATCTTCAAAACGCATATTTTCAATGTTAAAACCAATCTTTGATAATCGATCAGCCATAATATTTTGACAGTTATGATCGACAGGGGTCACTGAAGGTTGGCGAAGTAATTGTAAGCTTAAATCGAGTGTTGCAGACTGGGTCATGGAGAGAAATCGAATTGGTCAAAGTTGATCTATCATAAAGTATGTTGAATTTGATGCAAAATATTAATCATTCAAGGAAATCAAATTTAAATAAAAAAAGCCCTATTAAAAAATAGGGCTTTTAGCTTCAACTTCGAATTAGTTGTTACGAATTTCGTTTGAAGTTTTTTCAGCAGTATTTGTTACAGTTTCCCCAGCTTTTGAAACGTCTTGTCCAAAACCTTTGAATGTATTACAACCAGTTAATACAAATGCAACTACGAATGAAGCGGCTAATACTTTTTTCATCATTATCTCCAATGATTGTAAATTATTTTGATGCTTAATCAGAATAAAAATTAATCATTTAGAAGAATATGAGAGTTTTATTATCAGAATGTTATTAATTGTATTCGATACATTTTTTTATTACACGAACTACACGTAAGGAAGCTTTAATGCTGGTTGACGGTACATATAAAACTGATTTGTCTGTACATTGTGATAAAGCCCATTGCTCCACCAATGTGCTTCATTTGAAGTCTGACTCGCATTCGGACAAATCCATTCCTGTCTTTCCAGTCGATAAAAAGATGATCGTAATTGATGTCCCCATGTGCCTATACGACGATGTGGGCTGACCCAGTTGGGTAAGGTTTGAAGTTCGGTATGATACGGAAAGTAGAGTTGACCTTTCATCACCGCAATTTTTCGATCAATTTTATAAGTATTGGCTTGAGTAAATTGAAATTGCTTTTGCGTAAAATGATTGAGCTTTCTAAATAGAGTGTCGCTTCGATTTAATCCGTACCAATGTTGAAGTTGAAAGTCTTGTTCTGCTAAATAAAATTTCAGTGCAACTTCCCATTGTTCAATTTCTTGGGTGTGATGATTTAATATCACAAAGTCAATTTCACCCAAAGTATGGCGGCCATCAATGATTTGAACACTGTGATCTAACAGCGAAAAATCAGCTTGATCGCGTTGATCATCTTGTAGCCAGAACCACATTAAATATTCAAAGCGCAAACCTAGACGAGTACTTTTAAGTTGCTGAATAAAATCAATCAGTTCTTGTGGGTTTTGATCTAGATCATGAAGTCTGGAGATATATTTTTCGTACTGAGTTTGCCAAAATAGTTCATGGTGCAGTTCAAAAGGATGAACGATCGTTAATTCTTTAGGCGCAAAACGAATAATATTAGGACTTGCGATGACAAAAGCCAGTTGGCGTACAATTGCATGATGAAAGTTCTGCCATGGCTCATAAAAATCAGATTGCACCGCTTCTCCAACTAGAATTCAAAACTGAAAATAAATTTACAATCAGACACTACCACAAAAGCATATATACTAGTGAGATTCAACTGAATGAGTTGCGGTATGAAAATCGTGTTTTGGCGGAGCTTGGTCATTATTTTTGTGACTCTAGGTTTTATTGGTGCGCTATTGCCAGGATTGCCAACCACAGTCTTTTTAATTCTTGCCGCATGGGCTGCTTCAAAAGGTTGGCCACAGGTTGATGATTGGCTACTCAATCATCCTAAATATGGACCAACACTGAGAAATTGGCGTGAGCATGGCACAGTTCCACGCAAAGCAAAATGGCTCGCCTCGATGATGATGTTGATCAGCGGTATTCTCATGCTTTATACCAATGCTCCTGATTTAGTAAAAATTTTTACGAATGTCACCATGCTAATTGTCGCGATTTGGTTGTGGTTAAGACCTGAATCAAAAAATACTGTTTAAATGAATGATTAAAATATTTTAACGCTGAGTTTTGTATGAACCCAAATCTTGAAAGTTATAACTTAAGTCAGGCGGATATCCTGATTGATATGGCGAAACAAGTTCTATATGTCCCACGCTTGAAAAAAAGCTATTTGGTGTCTACTGGATTGAACGGTATAGGTGAACAGGAAAATTCAGGTAAAACCCCAAGGGGATGGCATCGTATTGAACAAAAAATTGGCGATGATCACCCAATCAATGCTGTTTTTAAAGCACGTATTTGGACTGGGGAGATCTATGATGTGGAACTTGGCGAGCAATTTCCAGAACGTGACTGGATTCTAACGCGAATTCTTTGGTTAGCAGGTTTAGAATCTGGTTTTAATCAAGGGGAGGGTTGTGATACCTATAATCGATATATCTATATTCATGGTACGCCAGAGTCAGAACCTTTAGGCATTCCTAAATCACATGGATGTATTCGAATGCACAGTGCAGATGTCATTGAGCTATTTGATACATTGGACGAAGGTGCTTTAGTCTATATTTCAGAACAAGAGATCGAATTGGATCAAATTTAAATCAGAATCGTAAAATGTGTTGTGATAAAAACTTTGAATAAAAATAAAAACATATCTCTAATTAGGCAAATAATAGACAAAAAAGCGATTTTTTAAGAGAAATGATCTATTTTTTAATCATTCAAACTGAAAAACTGAGAAACCTGTAGAAAAGCGTTTGACAGTATCTGAGGATTCTCTATAATGCACCACACAAACGATGAAGTCGTAAAGGGCGCTTAGCTCAGTTGGTAGAGCGTCTGCCTTACAAGCAGAATGTCGGCGGTTCGATCCCGTCAGCGCCCACCAAGCCTTTACGTTAAGTTTTAGTGCAGCGGTAGTTCAGTTGGTTAGAATATCGGCCTGTCACGCCGAGGGTCGCGGGTTCGAGTCCCGTCCGCTGCGCCACTTTAAGCTTAATAGATTGTTTGTACTTTAATAGAGATATTACATAAGTGCAGCGGTAGTTCAGTTGGTTAGAATATCGGCCTGTCACGCCGAGGGTCGCGGGTTCGAGTCCCGTCCGCTGCGCCAATCTATGTAATGACCTTATTAAGGGCGCTTAGCTCAGTTGGTAGAGCGTCTGCCTTACAAGCAGAATGTCGGCGGTTCGATCCCGTCAGCGCCCACCAGATTTTTTGTGATGCAGCGGTAGTTCAGTTGGTTAGAATATCGGCCTGTCACGCCGAGGGTCGCGGGTTCGAGTCCCGTCCGCTGCGCCATCCTAAAAATCAAAGCCTAATAAGGGCGCTTAGCTCAGTTGGTAGAGCGTCTGCCTTACAAGCAGAATGTCGGCGGTTCGATCCCGTCAGCGCCCACCATATTCAAGCTGTAAAGCTTATATGACCCTAATTGCGTAAGCAGTTGCCGTTGCAGCGGTAGTTCAGTTGGTTAGAATATCGGCCTGTCACGCCGAGGGTCGCGGGTTCGAGTCCCGTCCGCTGCGCCATTTTCTAGATCCCTTGTCTAGATATAATGGTTTAAATCAGCAAGATTTCTTTCTTGCATCTTAAAAATAGCGGTGCTATTTTTATTCCTCAAGGGCGCTTAGCTCAGTTGGTAGAGCGTCTGCCTTACAAGCAGAATGTCGGCGGTTCGATCCCGTCAGCGCCCACCATATTCTTTCTATAAAATGTCTTTTAAGTTTCTATAATTTATATAAAATATGATGAATTCATGTTTATAATAGAATTATGAGAAATCCATACCAGCGTAAGCCTTCAAGTACCTCTATTGCCTCTACAGTTGTCTCTCCAAAAGAACAATACCAACAATTTATGGAAACAATTGTCGCTCAGGCTAAAGTTTATAGTTTATATAATGATGGCTGGGCATTGTGCTCCACTCCATCTGGTCAGCGCACGCTTGCTGTTTGGCAAAGTAAAGGTATGGCACAATTATTGGTTCGTGATAAGTGGGAAAAATATCATGTGGAGGAAATCCAACTGATACCATTTATTGAACAAGTTGTTCCTTATATTCGACAACACAATACTCATTTATCACTTAACTTGATGCCAGAAGGTCAAAATGTTTTGGTATCGGGGCGACAATTTCTAATTGACCTAAAAGCTTATCTATATCAGTTATCGATCGATCAACCTGAAAAATTAAATAAAGAAGGGGTTCCTTCGCCTCGAAAAATTCGAATACATGATAAATAGAAAATTTAGTATTCTCTTAAGATCCAGCCACTAATATAAGCAAAATATTCTCTAAGCCATGCGTTATATCGTGTGCCTAAAGGAGTTTCAGCACTGACTGATGTGATTTGGGTATAACCTTGAAATCGGGCAATGGCTGCAGCACGTGGTGTATGAAAATCACTAGTCACAACTACAATATGACTATCTTGGTTTAAGTCTATTTTGTTTAGCAGCGGAACACTGTTTTTTAAATTGAGTTCGGTGCTGGTGCTTTGACTTTCTTCAACTATACGCTGTGGGTGAATACGATATTTGTTGATCAAATATGCTTTCATCACTGCAGCTTCAGTAATTTTCTGATCAAATCCCAAACCACCAGTTACAATAACAGAACTACTGGGATATTGAGCGGCGATCGTTGCACCTTGGTCTAATCGAGCCTGAAGCGTTGGGGAGGGTTGGTTATTGATTAAACCACTACCCAAAATAATAATCGCATCAGGTGGTGTATTCATGATGGGGGAATGATTTGATTTAGCTAAAAAAATAAAAAAAATAGCCAAGCTGATTAACCAGATGGAAAAAATTGTCCATCCCATTTTCCAAAACAAGTTAAAGTTAGAATGATTCAAACGGTAGTGTTGGATTTTCTTATTAAAAAACAGACATAAAATGATCACTATGCCATTAAAGGCCGGAAGTACAGTACCCAAATGAATTTTATTTTGACTGATTAAAATGATTCCATCGATTAATAGTATCAATGCTATTAACCAAGCGAAAAATTTTAAAATCCTTATATACATTGGATGTCATCACTGGTGGGAATTGAGAAAAAGTATATCGCATAAAA
This sequence comes from Acinetobacter sp. 24-47-47, assembly GCF_057737035.1. Taxonomy (NCBI): domain Bacteria; kingdom Pseudomonadati; phylum Pseudomonadota; class Gammaproteobacteria; order Moraxellales; family Moraxellaceae; genus Acinetobacter; species Acinetobacter sp. 24-47-47. The sequence goes on from NZ_CM173216.1 coordinate 709,335, forward strand.
AAACCGAGCAGATTAAATAAAAATCGTACTCGGTTTTGATCATAATAACCTTGTTAGTAAACGTCTCTACGGTAGCGACCAGCTTGTCTTAATTCATCTACAGTAGTTTCACCCAAGATTTCAATTAAGGCTAGATCAACATCGCTTGCCATACCATTGATACTGCCGCACACATAGATGACAGCACCTTGATGAATCCATTTAACGACTTCATCCGCATTTTGACGCAGAATATGGTGTACATAGACTTTTTCTGGTTGGTCTCGAGAGAACGCAAGATCAATCCGCTTTAACATCGCTGTATTTTGCCAAGCTTCGATTGTTTCTTTATAAAAGAAATCATGTTCGCGTTGACGTTCACCGAAGATGAGCCAGTTGTCAGTGTAGTCCAAGCGTACGCGAGCTGAAATCAAGCTCATTAGCCCTGCGATCCCTGTCCCGTTACCGATACAGATAATCGGTCGATTATCATCAATTAAATGGAATGATTCATTGGTTCGAATACGAAGTTGTACCTGAGCACCAACCGCAACATGATGTGTTAACCAGCCTGAGCCTAAGCCGAGTTGCTGCAGTTCATCAAGTTGTTGACGTACCACCAATCGCATCATGCCTTGAGTCGGAATACTAGCAATCGAATATTCACGAGTAGGTAAATTTTCAAGCTGCTTAACGAGTTCTTCAGCTGTATTAAATGGCTGAACCTCACTATTTAAATTTTTATTCCACAGGCTTTCAACTAAGGTTTGACCTGTAGTTGTGAGAACTAAAGCCTCATCTAAGTTGTGCTGTTGTAAAAATGCTTGAATACGTTCAATGCTATTGCCGGGTTGAATTTCCGCAATATCTCCAGCTTGCCAGATCGCGTCGTGATCAGACTCAAGCTCTAAATTATAAGCAGGTTGACCCAAACTGTTTGGATTGAGCAGTGTGCGTTTTTGCAGTTTCCATTGATCAAAGACTTTATCAATAGATAATGTTGCTAATTCCAATTGAGCAGCTTGTGCGAGTGCATCTGTCCATTTTTGAATATCTTGGTTATTGGCATTTTCTACTTCAATCACATTAAAGAGTGGAGTTGCACCAGATGCATTGAACCAATCATAGATACGATGACCAAAACTACAATAAGTGTCAGGATATTCACGTGAACCAAGTGCCATAACTGCAAATTGAACATGACTTAGATTCAGTGGATGAGACATTAATTTCTTTTCAAAACTTGTAGCTAAGTCTGGAGCTTCACCTGTACCGTAAGTACTCGCGACCACCAGAATTTGAGATGCTGTTTGTAGCTCATTAGTGGTCAGGCTTTGCACTGATTTAACAGTAACGGGTTGGCGTGCTGATTGCAGAATTGAAGCTGTACGCCAAGCCAATTGCTCGGATACACCAGTTTGACTTGCATAAGCGATGAGCCAAGGTTTTGCATTTGGATCAATATCAACCACTGCTAAATTTTGCTTCGCTTCACGGGTTAATTGTTTTTGCTTGCGGCGTTTGAGATAGAGCATCCAGCCAGTCACAAAGAATAACGGCATAGCGAGTGCAGCTAACATCGCGAAGAACTGGTAAATAGGACCAAAGAAGCTGCCACGGTGTACAGGTAACATGCTGCTCATGATTTTTTCATTGAGCTTTTTGTCTTCGTACAATTCAACATCTTTCAATTGATTCGTATTTAAGTCGACAGTCGCTTTGTTACGAGCGCGTTCATGTTGCGGAATAGGATCAACGAAACTCAGTTCTAATTCACCGTTTGCACGTTTAGGAATGGTGAAGGTTACGGAAGAAAATTGATTTTTAAACTGTTGTTCAAATGTAGACCAAGATTGGTTGAGCGCAAATTGAATCTGTTCTGTTTGGAGTGATTTACGCTCTTCACGTCCTTCACGTCCTTCACGTCCTTCACGTCCTTCACGTCCTTCACGTCCTTCACGTTGAGCGTTTGGTCCAGCATTTGAACCAGGACCACCCGCTTGCATTTGGGGTTGTGGGCGCTCAACACCAAGCACTTTAAACATGCCGTTGCGCCACCAGTCATATGACCAATATAAACCTGTACAAGCCAACATGAGATAGAAAATGGCCACCCATGTTCCAACGACTGCGTGTAAATCCCAAATAAAGTTTCGACCTTTTAATTTGGGTTTAACTGAAAACCATTGTTTGAAACTGTGTTTTTTCGGCCAACGTAGATATAAGCCACTGAGGACAAAGAAAATAAGAATCAGTGTACATGCACCGGTAATTTGTTTTCCAACTGGTCCGACTGTCAAGTTACGATGTAGTTGTTGTACGAATGCGAAGAATTTTCGACCTTTAATTTCAGGTAGTAATTCAGCACTGTAGGGATTGATCATCATGGTCAAACCACGACGTTCGCCTTCTTTCGCAACATTGATACTCGATGAGTCAGTAGGTTGAGCAGCAATTGTAATGCTATTGATTTTAAGATCAGGATGCTCCTGCTGGAAATGTTGATAAATTTCAGCTGGTGTTAATTTTGGGCGTTGTTCAGCAACAACTGTAAAACTTTCCTGATTGATCAGCTTGATAATTTGCTGCTCATAAGAATATATCGCCCCAGTGACACCCATAAGTGCCAAAATAAGGCCTGCTGTTATTCCGAAAAACCAGTGTAACTGGAAAAATATTTTCTTGAACATAAGGGTCTGAGTGAATTGGAATTTTTGAATGGTGCGATTATAACCTAACTCAAAAAAAGTGGAATGTATTTGAAGATAATATTTATTCTCATTCTCATATAAAAAATTGTGATAAAAAAACCTCCAAAGTTGGAGGTTTTAATATAAAGCCGTATTTACAGTGATTTTGGCTCACCAACGCTTTCTTTGAGATGTTTACGGATGGTCTCGAAAGAGAAATTTTTGCTGTTCATTCGTTTTGGCAAGATATAAGCGCCTTGCTGACCTTTAACTTTAAAGTTCACCAAAATGAAATCTGGCGTGTTATACCACTCATAGATATCTTTCCAACCAATTGAACCTACACCTTCTTGTAGTCCCATTTTTTGACGCATCACGATACCATGAGGCTGAACACCTAATTTAATTCCAGTAATTTCTTGTACTGGAAACTCATTCATTTTACGTTTAGCGTACCATTCTAGTCCAAACTTTCGCACTAAAAAGTATGTCAGCACACAGACTAAAGCCACCCAGCAAAATACAGTAGAGTAATTTTTAATAAAAATTAGACCCAAAATTGCAAGCGCAGTAATTGCACCCATAATAGCCCAAGCTTTAGTTCCAATTTTATTTGTGCTGCGCCAGATTGCGAGTTGCGCATGGCGTTGTTCAGCTTCAGTAACCTCGTAAGGAACGGGTTGTAAAGTGTAGGCGTATAAGTTTTTTGCAGTCATAGTTTCGTTAACAAAATGTGTATATCTGAGCAGAGTTTAGCATTAAATTAATACAATCAGGGAGTATATTGTACTAATTTACTGCCTTGAAAATTCAACATTTACAGTGATGCCAATGCGCTGGATTGAGTATCATGTTCATGACTTAAACTTTGTTTTAAGGTACTCAATCGTCTTAATACACCAAGCATTAAAGAAAGTTGCTGTAAAACAATCAATGATTTATGTGAATCCTGATCATCTTTATTCAAACGTTCACGAATCGCGGACTCCAAATTTGTCAGATTTAGCTCAGGGAATTCATCTCGCAAAAAAGCACCTTGGATATCATTTAACGCTTGCTGAAGTAGCTCTAATGTTGACTGATCTTGAATTTTTTCACGGTGTGCACCTAGCGCAGCAATATAGCTGATAAATGTATGATTGAGACAGAGGAACTCAAATGCTAAAGCTTTTTGTGTTGGATCAAAATCAGGTTCTGTTGCTAATGTCGATATGAGTGATGCAACATCAGCATCACGATTATGTGCAGTGCGGCGGACTACGCGGTAGTTCAAACTGTTATTACGTCCATGATGGTACTGTTGGACGACTTCAGTAAGATACTGGCATTGAGCTTCAAGTGAACGTCTGATTGAATGGGGGAGTCGTCTGAATTTCCAATCTGGAAAAATAAAGCTCACCCCAAACCATGCCAATGCACAGCCAATTAAAGTATCTAACATTCGAGGAAATGCCGCTTGGAAACCTAAACCGTCCAAATTGAAATTAATTAAGGCTAAGATCGTAATAAAGGCAGTGGCTTGCGCATATTGCTTACTGCGTAATTCAAAAAATAGGACGCCACTCACAATTAATAATAAGAGTTGACCTTCGACAGAAGGAACGAAATACAGAATTGCAAAACCAAGAATAATGCCACCGAGTGTTCCCATGATCCTGAGTCTGAGTCGACGTTTTGTGGCGTTGAAGTTTGGTTGACTAACAAATAGGGCTGTTAACAGTACCCAATAACCGTATTCGATATTGGTGACTTGAACAAAAACATATCCGATGAAAAGTACGATGGAAACACGAATTGCATGTCGAAAGAGTACGGATTCAGGGGTTAAATTTTGTTTGATACGAGAAACGATATCTTCCCAACCTTTCAGATCGTCATCTTTAAGTTGGTTTTCTAAATGTTTAGTGCGGTCAAATTTAATATGCCGTTCAGTTTCAAGATTTCGTAATTGAGCATCGATGGCTTTTAAGTTCTGGAGTAAGGCAAAAAGAGCATTAACCCAGATAAGATCATGTTTTTGTTCATCACGGATTTTTTCTAATGACTTTCTGAGATTACTAAATGCATGTTCAAAACGTGGATTATGCTGGTAAGTTGTGCGATTTAAGATGCTTTCACTTAAATCTTTACATGCTTTTGCTTGCAGTGTAAGAATACGTTGGAAGCGAAATAAAATATCACTATGTTCAAAGGCTTTGGTTAATTGTGGATAATCAATATGTGCAGAGTCAGCTCGCTCGTGAATGTCCTGTGCAATAAAATAATATTGTAAGCTGCGACGGGTATCACTTTGACCACGATCTCCTTTTAATCGGGTAAGGAGTGTGGTTTTCATATCATTAAAGATACCTACTAATTTCCCATTTTCCAGCGACAAGCTGATCATACTTTTTTGGTAGCTATTCGCTGTCATATCCACATCAAAGAGATTGGATTTAGCAAAAAGGAAATCACCGAGTGAAGAATAGCTTTTCGAGAGCTGATCTTGAACTTGTCGAGCTGGAAAAATTAAGAAACTAAGCGTAGACAAAATCCCATACCAAATGGCACCAATCACCAAAAGACTAGGTTGTATGTACCATTCGTCAAAAATATCAACACCTAGCATGGCATAGACAGAAATTACTAAGCAACCATATGAGATGGTGGCATAACGTCTGCCTAATGAGCCTAGTAAAATGAGACCAATACAAGAGATGATCAGGCCTGAAGCAAAAAGCACAGGATACGGGAATAACAGTTGAACAGAAGCTGCCGCAATAAAGAAACCAATATAGGTATAAATCAGATTCATGATACGTACTGAGAAGCGATCATCGATGTCGCTCAGCCCAGCAGCAACAACCCCTAATGTTAATGGGATCGTCATCAATTGCTGATCTAACAGATAGGGAATAAACGCGGTACCTGCGAAAGCGACGATCATCCGCAGGTTATACATAAATGAAGTATTATAGGTCGCTTTTTTAAGCTGAATCAGCCATTTGTTCAAACCAGAATCCTTTATGAATAGAGGATAGGGGGAGATGAATATAAGTTGAATATTCATCTAATTTAAATAGGGATTATATGCTTGAAATTAACTGTTTGTCTGTATTAAACCACCCTAACTGAATGAGCGTTTTGATCCTTAAAAAATCAGTCTTCCAAGAAAACAGCAAACGCTTCAACTGGAACTCGAGGTGTTCTGAAAGTATTCACAAGCGCATCAGGGTCGGCATAGCCTAAAGCCATCCCACAAACGAGTTCTTCGTTGGCAGGAGCATCCAGAACATCAGTGACGATTTGATGAAAATGATTCCATGCCGCTTGAGGGCATGTATCTAAACCACGTGCTTTTGCTGCTAGCATAACATTTTGAATCATCATGGAAATATCCATTTTAGAGCCAATGCCCATGGCTTTATCCACGGTAAAGAAAATGCCAACAGGTGCATCAAATAATTGATAGTTTCTAAGATGTTGTGCAGCCATCTTATCCTTTTCACCTTTTTGAATGCCCAGCAACCCATAAAGTCCCCAACCATTTTCACGACGACGATCGATATACGGGGAAATCCATGTTTCTGGATAATAAGCAAAAGTCTCGTTGTATTGTTGAGCAAGTTCAGGGTTTTGATAAAGTTGCATTTGTGCATGACAAACTTGATCAATTAAACGTTGACGACGTGCGCCTGTCACCACATAGACTTTCCAGGGTTGAGTATTTGTGCCAGAAGGTGCTCTTGATGCGACTTCTAAGATTTCTTGGATAAGTTTTGTGTCTACGGGGTGATCTAAAAAGGCACGTATAGATTGGCGGCCAGTGATCACTTCATCAACGGCTTGAGTATGTTCTGTGGACATTGCAACTCCTATTTGAATAATTTTGGATGATCCATGATGTCTCTACGACTAAGGTATAATTTTGAATATGCTTTTAAATAAAGATTTTATAAATTATACAGATATAAACTTTTTTCAATTCATCATCAGAAATTGTGATTGAGAAAATTGGTTTTGACAATAAAAAACATTTAATTATGAAACATAAGTTGCTAGATTAAGTTACAACGAATACACATTATGTTACGTATTTATTTTAATCAATTCATCAAATTTAAAAAAAAGCAGTTTAGTGCATCGTTGATTATTTTAAATTAATCAAACGTTGTGATTGGGATTCAGCAGGTTGACCAAGCATATATGCACGGATGCAAGATGAAAAAATTGGAGATTTTTAATGAGTCAATCAAAACATCAAACATTTTTAAAGAAAAGTTTAGCAATCGCAGTCGCTGCTTGTGCAGTTTCTACTGCACAAGCAGCGACTGAAAAAGATGAAATTCAAAAATTACGCCAAGAAGTTGAAGCGTTAAAAGCTTTAATTCAACAGCAACATCAAGTACAACAACAGCAGCAAGTACAATTGGCTGAAGTTAAAGCTCAACCAGTAGCAGCAGCGCCTACAAACTTGAAAACTAAAGCAGGTGCTGAAGTGAATCTATATGGTTTTGTACGTGGGGATGCGAACTATATCATTGAAGGTGCTGACAATGACTTTAATGCTGTAAACAGCGTTGGAACGAGTAATAATCCGTTAGTTGAAGATAAATTACGTGCAACTGCAAAAACAACACGTCTTGGTTTAGATTTCAAATCTAAAGTAGAAGGGGCAGACGTTGGTGGTAAAGTAGAAGTGGACTTTGCAGGCTCAAATGAAGCATTACGTATTCGTCATGCGTATTTAACACTAAATAATTGGTTATTCGGTCAAACTACTTCAAACTTCTTGTCAAATCATGCTCCAGAAATGATCGATTTTGGTACCAACATTGGTGGCGGAACAAACCGTTTACCGCAAGTGCGTTGGTCTCACAAATTAGCGCCAACAACTCAATTATTTATTTCAGCTGAAGAGGGTAATTCTACTGGAGATGGTATTAAATACCGTCTTCCAACTTTAACTGCAAAAGTCACGCAAGCTTATGCAGAGGGTAAAGGTAATGCTTCAGCTCGTGCCTTAATCGAAAATTATAAATCTGATACCGCTGGTGATGATAAGACTGGTTTTGGTGTAGCGATCGGTACAAATTACCAAATTAGCGAACCACTCAAAGTATCTGCTGACGTGTCTTATGTAAAAGGAAACAGCAACTATTTATATGGCTCAAATAGTGCTTATGTTGTCGATGCAAATAACAATATTGAACAAAATGAGTTTATTGCAACCCAACTTGGTGCTACATATAAGTTCTCACCTCAGTTACGCTCAACACTGGCTTATGGCGCACACTATGCTGATGACAGCACGGGATATGCTAAAGCGAACACAAGTGCAAATGAAACTGTTCAACAAGCATGGATTAACTTTATCTATACACCTGTGAAACCTGTTGATTTAGGTGTTGAATATATCAATGGTAAGCGTGAAACTTTCGCAGGTCAAAGCTATAATGATGACCGTGTAGGCTTAATGGCGAAATACAGCTTCTAAGCATGAGTTATAAAAAACCGAGCATAGTCTCGGTTTTTTTATTCACTTGTCATTCATCAGTTCAGACTAAAGAATGTCTGAATTTTGCTGATTGAATAAACAAAAGTAATGCGAATTATAAAAAAAAGTGCATAATGTTCGGCTTAAACAGTGAGCAGTCCTGATCATCAGGAATTTCTTAATCATTTTAAGTTCACTAAAACATATTTAAGTGTTTGTTTGAGCCATAAATCAATTGTATCTAGCCAAACGTATGTCTAAGAATAGAGTGCGTTTTGAGCAACTGATTTATTTTGAAAAGTGTATGTTTTTTATTAACAAGATTGAATCCAATGAAATCGAGGAATTAATATATTGTTACTCAATTAAAAATTTTATCTATTCTTTTAGATAATCAATATTGAATAAGGATATGTTTATTTTTGGATGTGAGATTCGAAATAAATCTTATTGATTAAAAAACAAGCATAATATGAATTAACAGTCATCTGTATTTGCTGAGAATTAATGATGGAATTTACTTTTAACGCTTTTTACACGTTAATTGCTGCAGTAATAGTTTTATTGCTTGGCCGTTTTCTTGTCAACAAAATCGACTTCTTAAAAAAATACAATATCCCAGAGCCTGTAGCTGGTGGTTTGGTTGCTGCCATAGTTTCGTTAATTGTTCACAATTTGTGGGGTTACAGCATTACCACGAGTAGTGAATTGCAAACCAGTTTCATGTTGGTGTTTTTTGCCTCGATTGGTTTGAGTGCAAACTTCGCCAAACTCAAAGAAGGTGGTATGGGACTGGTGATCTTCCTGATCTGTGTCGCATCATTTATTATCGTACAAAACTTTGTCGGTATGAGCCTTGCAACGTTACTTGGTATTGATCCACTTATAGGTTTAATTGCAGGTTCTATTACCTTAACGGGTGGTCATGGTACTGCTGGTGCATGGGGTGAGATTTTAGAAGTCGAGCATGGTATTCAAGGTGCTTTAGCACTGGGTATGGCAAGTGCGACATTTGGTTTGATTATTGGTGGTTTGATTGGTGGTCCATTAGCGAAATTATTGATTAATAAGCACCAGCTTTCATCACCAGTGACGAATTCGGTTGAAAAAGACACACGTGATGCGAATGCAATTGCAAATCCGAATGATCAAGGCGAGTTTGTGCCTTTTGAAAACCGTAATCAAGTTCGTTTAATCACTGCGGACAATGCGATTACCACATTAGGGTTATTTGCTGCGTGTTTGGCATTTGCTGAATTTATGACAGGTTATAGTAAAGGCACTTGGTTTGAGCTTCCAACTTTCGTTTGGGCATTAGGTGGTGGTGTTATCCTGCGTAACATCCTCGAAGGTCTCATGAAAGTGGAAATCTTCGATCGTGCAATTGATGTATTTGGTAATGCCTCTTTATCGTTATACCTAGCAATGGCACTTCTTTCACTTAAGTTGTGGCAATTGGCTGATCTTGCAGGCCCATTGGTTGTAATCTTAACAGCTCAAACCTTAACTATGGCTTTGTACGCAGCATTTATCACTTTCCGTGTGATGGGTAAAAACTACGATGCAGCAGTTCTTGCAGCAGGTCACTGTGGTTTCGGTATGGGAGCAACACCAACAGCTGTTGCAAACATGCAGGCGATTACAAATATGTATGGTCCTTCACATAAAGCATTCCTCATTGTACCTTTATGTGGCGCATTTTTTGTTGACTTAATTAATGCAACTGTAATTCAGATGATTTTAAAATTCTTTGCTTAACATAAAATCTTCTTAATAAAATGTCATGTACAAAAAGCCCCGCATCTGGGGCTTTTTGTCATAAAAAATTCATACAGACGACTTGTCAATGATATGCTTTCATTCAGTTTTGATTTTTAATTTCTGATGCAATGAAGAAGTTTGTACTCCTGATTTCCCTCTTACCTTTGATTGGCTTACAAGCCTGTCAACAGGTTGTAGCCAAAGCTCAGCTTTCAAAATCTGTGTCTACACCTTTGGTGGATGCTTCATCTCATATCATTAAAAATAAGCATAAGAAAACTGATGCTCCAAGTATTGCATTGGTGCTTGGGAGTGGGGGAGCGCGAGGCTATGCGCATATTGGTGTCATTGAAGTTTTAGAGCAACGTGGAATCAAGCCTGATTTTATTGTTGGTACCAGCGCAGGGAGTATAGTCGGGTCAATATATGCCAGTGGAAAATCAGCAAAATCGTTACGTGAAGTTGCATTAAATATGCAAGTCAATGATGTACGTGATTTTAACATTGGTATTCAAGGATTTTTTGATGGCGCTAAGGTTGAGAACTATGTCAATAAACAAGTGGACTTTATGCCCTTAGAACAGCTTCCTATTCCAATGTATGTGGTGGCAACAGAGTTAAAAAATGGAAATTTAACAGTATTTAACTATGGTAATACTGGGCAAGCAGTGAGAGCTTCTATCTCTATTCCAAGTATGTTTATTCCCGTAAAAATTGCTGATAAGGATTATGTTGATGGCGGTTTAGTGAGTCCTGTACCAGTCAATGTGGCGAGAGAATTAGGGGCAGATATTGTCATTGCTGTTGATATTTTGGCCCAGCCAGAGCACACGGAAACCTCGAATGTGTGGGGGATGTTTAATCAAAATATAAATATTATGCAAAATAAGATCGCGTATAACGAGCTAAAAAATGCAGATATTGTGATACAGCCAGATCTAAGAGAAAAAGCACATATCTTTGATGTTAAGGGTCGTGAAAATACGATTCAAGCAGGTATGACTGCAGCATTGAACAAAGTTAGTTTATTAGATCAGATACGTCATCGGACGATAGGACAATATGATGCTCATCAGTATCCTGCCCATGATGATAGTAAAAGAGCTGTTTGTTTAAATTGCTAAATTGAATCAGATCTTAATTGTCTCATAAAATATATATAAAAAATAAGTAAAATCATTGTTATAAATTGAATGATTGTTATATTGGGGTCATAAAAATGAGGGTTAGTACTTTATCTAACCCTTAAAAAGATGAAATATAAATTAAGGTGTAGTGTGTCAGTTTTTCAAGTTGGTCAAATTGTTTATTTAGCGTCAAATTCAGATATTACATTCGAAATAATACGAATTAACTATGATGAAACCTATGAAATCCAAGTCAAGAATCAAGCATCGTTAAAGTTAAAATACGATAATATTTCTGCTGAGATGCTTCGTTTAGTCAAAGATGAATAAATTTTAAGCAAATTTATCATAGTTTCTGAGAGTGAATGATTTCCTCTGATACTTTTAAGCTATCAAGTCTTGAAATTATTGGAGTTTGTTTCTGATTTAAACATTTTATAATCAAGAAAAAAGTTATAATAGTGTATTAAATCTCCTGTCATGATTGAGTTCTAATATTTATGTCCGAATTTAACCAAGCGTTACCGCTTGCAGATGATCAGTCTGAATTAACGATGTCTGTATTAATGACGCCGGATATGGCGAATTTCTCAGGTAATGTACATGGTGGAACAATTTTAAAGCTGCTTGACCAAGTTGCTTATGCGTGTGCAAGTCGATATTCAGGTTCTTATGTGGTAACTTTATCTGTTGATAAAGTGAACTTTAAAGAACCAATCCACGTGGGTGAGTTGGTGACTTTTTTAGCCAGTGTGAATCATGTGGGGCGTACCTCAATGGAAATTGGGATCCGCGTTGAAGCACAAAATATTCAAAAACGTACGGTACGACATACCAATAGTTGTTATTTCACAATGGTCGCTGTGGATGAACATGGGAAACCAAAACAAATTCCACCGCTAAACCTAGATAATGACTGGAAACGCTGTCGTTTTGAAGCTGCTGAGCATCGTAAAATTGCTCGTTTGAATGAAAATCATCATCCTTCTTGCAGCATATATAAGAAATCGGTTTAAGAAAAAAGACTTCACATGGTGAAGTCTTTTTTTATGGATTTTGTAGCTTGGCGAGGGTATGTCCATCGACAATCATGTACCAATTCCCTTGTGCATCCTTGTAGGGGTGACGAGTGACAATAAATTTCGTGTTGATAGGACCTAAACCTGTTTCAAATCCAGTATCTGAAAACTGTTTAATTGGAGCTGAAACGGCGGTTTTTTTACTGAGCTGATTGTTACTATATTCTATACGACCATTAGCAGTAATATTCAATTGAACACGACTGTCCGCGCTAATCCAATGTCCTACATAATCCAGTTTATCCTCTGGTAAAGGTTTGGAACATGCAACCAGCCATAGGCTGAGTATAGCTATCCCAAGAAATTTCTTCATTTTCATGTCACGTGCTTAGAATTAAATTGGCTTTTTGGTTAAAATATGTGATTTATTTTTCATTTATATCGTTTGATAATAATTATGTATATGTGTTTATCGTAATTTATAGAGAATTATTCAAAAAAAAAACAGGCATAAAAAAGTAGAGCTGTAGCAAAGCTCTACTTTTAATCAGATCAAGCCATCGGGGGAAGACTTGGTCTAAAATTCAGTCAATTTATTTTTGATTAATTACTGAGCAGGTTGAGCTATAGGAGCTTCAGTACCTTCTTCAGCTGCAACCTCTGTACCCGGTTGAGCAGCTGTTGGTTGACCAGCAGCAGTAGTTTCAGCATTCACTGGTTGTTCTTGAGAAGAAATCAACACTTCCTGTTTTTTTTCATCTTTTGCTTCTGTTGCAGCAAATGTTGAGAAAGCTGTGAAGGCAAGTGTAGTTGCTAATAAAGTTTTAACTAAATTCATGAGTGGCATCCTTATTCAATAAAATAAATTAGAATTTAATCTCATAAGCTTTCCGAGGAGAGAAGCGAATATGAAATTAAATCTAGATCATCGCGTAAAATGTTAAAAGCTGAATCGCATCTAATACGGTTAGCGAGTCAACGAAATTCATCCTAAGTCCAGAAGCTCAATTGGGCAATCAATGCAACAAAGTGAAACACGATAGTTAACGCACGACTAACAAACCAAGGTGTAATGTAGTTTTTTTGTCTCAATGAGAGTCAATATGCCTCATAAAGTTGTCAAAAAATATGTCATGGTGAAGAAAAAAACAGCAATTTTTTTACTTAGTTTTACATTTGAAAAGGTTAAATTAGAAAATCAAAATTGAAGTTTTGAATTAAATTCAGAGTAATGATCTGTGAAATAGATTTACATATTTTCAATTTTGATTCAACAGTTCACTTATCCTATTTAATTCCAATCATTTAGTCTTTTGAATTCATGCATTCATATAAATTATGAGGAAAATTATCCTAGACTTGTTTTTTAGATAAATTCCGACAAGAATCCGTACACCTCTTCAAATTCAGAGATCCATTTTGAAAGTACTTGCAACTCAGTCAGTGCCTACACATATCATTACAGGTTTTTTAGGTGCAGGGAAAACCACGCTTTTACAACAACTTCTCAAATTTAAACCTAAAAATGAGCGATGGGCTGTATTGATGAATGAGTTTGGTCAAATTGGCGTTGATCAACAGTTATTGCCAAATAATGATGGCTATGAAATCAAAGAGCTATTGGGTGGATGTCTGTGTTGTACAAGTCAATTGCCAATGCAAATTGCATTGTCTCGGTTATTACAAGAATCTCACCCAGATCGGCTATTTATAGAGCCGACAGGGTTGGGTCATCCTGCACAGTTGGTTGAACAACTGACTGAACCACATTGGCAACATCTAGTTGCCATGCGTTCTGTAGTGACCGTGATTGATGGATCTCGTTTACATGACTCTGATTGGATGAGGCAGAGTTTATATCAAGATCAGTTAAAAGCGGCTCAAGTTGTGGTTGTGTCTCATGCTTCGGACATGAATGACATGGATCGAAAAGAATTGGCTGATTTAAAACAACAATATTTAGCTTATATTCCACATTGGCTTGAAGCTGATCAAGGCAATATTCGCTTAGAACAAATTGATTATCCTTATGTGGGAATTCAGCGTTCAATGCAACCCTTATTCAAGGTTCAGCGACAGTTCAAAGCTGATGAGGAAATGCCAGCTGTAAAGCAACTTCCATATCATTACGTCGAACAGGCTCAAGGGTATATTGTGGCAGGATGGAAGCTTCCAAAACGTTGGCAGTTTGATTTTTATGAATTATTAGACATCCTTTGTGAGCTAAAACACTGGGTACGTATTAAAGGCATCTTCAATACCAACAAAGGTTGGATGACATTCAATTTTAATCCTGATCAATTCAATTACAAATCAGGTGAAGAGAATATTGATAATCGGATTGAAGTGATAACCCAGCAGAATCAAGATTGGGAGCATTTAGAGCAATCAATTCTTAAGGCACGAATCGATGATCAATAAATACGTTAGATCATTCAACTCAGAATACAGACGGATTGAAATGCATTTTCTCAATGTGCGCTGAATCGGGTATGCTTAGCACCAAATTTGAGGATACCCCTTATGGCGTTAAAAGCGACGATTTATAAAGCAGATTTAAACATAGCCAATATGGATGTTCATCAATATGGCGACTATCAGTTAACGATGGCTCTACATCCGTCGGAAACGATTGAGCGTTTGATGGTTCGAGTATTGGCATATGCTCGTTTTGCAGATGAGCATTTAGAATTTACTAAAGATTTATTTGAAACTGATGAGCCGGCACTTTGGCAGAAAGATTTAACAGGTCAGTTAGAAAAATGGATTGAAGTGGGTAGTCCAGACGAAGATAAAGTAAAAAAAGCGAGTGCGCGTTGTAAGGAAGTTGCGGTGGTCACTTATGGATCATCAGTGGATGAATGGTATAAGCGCAACAGTAAATTGAAAACATTGAAAAATGTGAAAATCTGGCAACTCAGTGAAAAAACAACGGCACAAATCCAAGCATTGTGCGAACGTACAATGCAACTGCAATTAAATGTGATGGATGGCGAGTGGACATTGATTTCAGATCAAGGTCAAGCTGAGATTGAGTGGACTAAATTACAGTAAGCCACTAAGATTTTAAAGATTAAATTTGGAGTAAGCACATGACGGCTGAATTAGAAATTATTGACTTGATGGTAGGTGAAGGTAAAGAGGCTGTAAAAGGTGCTTTAATTACCACTCATTATACTGGTTGGTTGGAAGATGGTACGAAGTTTGATTCATCATTAGACCGTGGTAATTACTTTGAGACTGTGATTGGTACAGGTCGTGTCATTAAAGGTTGGGATCAAGGTATTATTGGAATGAAAGTTGGGGGTAAGCGTAAACTGATTGTGCCTGCACATTTGGCTTATGGTGATCGTAAAATGGGGAATATTATCCCAGCCAATTCTAATCTAATCTTTGAAATTGAATTGTACGATGTAAAAACTCGTGATTAATTAAAGTCGATGAAAAGCCCTGCATTGCGGGGCTTTTTTATGTTACAACAATGCTGAGCGTGCAATAGATATAACAAAAAATTTCTAAAAAACGCACCGACTCAGCAGAATTAGGATTACTATTCAGAAAATTCATTCAAACAAAATTAGGGATATAAGCGCTGAATGTTTAAGTCATTTTTTCCGAACCCAAAGTGGTTTTTTCTCTCTGTCGTCTTATGGTTTTTTATTAATCTCGCTTTATGGTTTTTTGCGGATGGAAAACAATGGGGCGAATATTTAGGTTTTCCTCAAGGTTATGCAGAAGCTGAACTTGCGATTAATATCAGTCGTTTTTGGTCACCGCAATTTTTGTGGTTCTATTTATGGTTCTTGGTGGCGACCGCCTTATTTGCACTGTTTTGGAAAATAAAATCAGACAATCCGTGGCAGCGTTGGTCAGTATGGGGATCTGCATTTATCCTATTTAATATTTGGTTAACGGTACAAGTCAGCGTTGCAGTGAATGCATGGTATGTACCATTTTGGGATTCTATTCAACAGATTTTAAATTCTGGTGGTGGTGAGGTGGATAAACTCTATGCGGAATCATGGACCTTTATCAGCTTGGCCAGTATTTCAGTGACATCAGGCGTCATCAGCGCTTTCTTTACCAGTCACTATATTTTTAGATGGCGTACAGCAATGAACGAATACTATGTTCAGCATTGGGAGAAATTGCGTCATATCGAAGGTGCTTCGCAACGTGTACAGGAAGACACCATGCGTTTTGCAACGATCGTTGAGGATTTAGGGGTTGAGTTAGTCCGTGCAGTACTGATGTTAATTGCCTTTCTTCCTTTATTATTTGCATTGTCTGCGAAAGTGCCTGTTTTACCGTTTATTGGTGAGTTGCAATATTCTTTAGTATGGGCTGCGATTGGATGGGCGGTATTTGGTACTGTCTTATTGATGGTGGTGGGTATGAAACTGCCAGGATTAGAATTTAATAATCAAAAAGTGGAAGCGGCATATCGTAAAGAGTTGGTGTACGGCGAAGACCATGAAAATCGTGCGCAACCTGCAACCTTAAAACAACTTTTTAAGAATATTCGTGCTAACTATTTTAAATTGTATTTCCATTATGCCTATTTCAACTTGTTTGCACGTTGGTATGGACAACTGGACAATCTCTATATGTTATTTGTGTTGTTCCCCGCGATTGCAGCAGGCCTGTTGACACTGGGATTGATCCAACAAATTATGGGTGTATTCAATCGTGTTCGTGAGTCATTCCAATATTTGGTGAGTTCGTGGAAAACGATTATTGAGCTACTTTCTATCCGTAAACGTCTAAAAGCATTTGAATCTATTTTGGATAAGTAGTGTCCATCATGGATTTAAATTATTAAAAAAAGGCTCGTATAGACGAGCCTTTTTATATCTGAGTGTGGATTTAGAGCGTGCTGAAAATATTTTTTAGAATCTTACAAAACCACTTACGTGCGTCTAAGTCATCCTTATGGTTATACCAGTTAACACTGACATTGAATGGGCGAACTTCAAACGGGAGTTCAAAAATTTGGATATCCGTATGCTGTTGATAAACCTTCGCGGCTCTCGAAGGCAAAGTAACCAGAAGTTCTGAGTGTTTCACCACGTTCTGCAAAACACTGAAATGGGGGACTTCAAGCATGATCTGACGAGAATGACCAAGCTCTTTTAAACGCTGATCAATTTCAATATGACCAGTACTCGATTTGATCGCAACATGTTTTTCCGATAAATAGTCTTCCATGCTGAGTTTGTGCTGTATGCGAGGGTGCTCTTTTTTAGCGATACAGACATAACGTTCCTCAAACAAATTTCGAGATTCAATATTGGGCATAATGGTGTGACTGCTATTAAAAACGGCCACATCCAAAAAGCCTTCAACCAGCCATTCCTCTACTTTTTCTGAGTGAATTTCCTCAATTTCAAGTTTGATATGGGGAGCATGTTGTTCTAAATATTCAATCAGAGAGGGAAGTAAACAAATTTCTCCTAAATCAGAAATGCCTAAACGAAATACTTTTGAAGAGGTTAGCGGGTCAAAATGCTTGGCAGAATCAATCGCCATATCAATTTTTACAATCGCTTCGTAGAAACTTGGATAAAGACTTTGTGCGAGTTTTGTGGGTTTAACACCAAACTTGTCACGTACAAAAAGCTGATCATTCAGCATTTTCCGCAGTCGATTTAAATTATAGGTGACAGAAGGTTGGCTGAGATTCAAGCGCTCTGCGGCGTGACTGATATTTTGAGTTTGATAAATAATAATAAAAACTTTAATCAGACTTAAATCGATCAACTTTACATTCCTTGTAAATATTTAGAGACAGTTGCTATATCGAATAACCAATGTAACAAAAAAAGAGAGAGTTAACTCTCTCTTTTATTTTTTAATGACTTACATGTTATTGATGAATCATCTACTCATAAGCCACGTTTTTAACGCTGTTTGCTGCACCTGCAATTTTTTTATTGCGGAGATGGATCGCAGTCACACTGATCACTGCAATCATACAAGGGATAGATAAGGCAATGAAATTATATTGCACTGGCAAATTAAGGCTAAGTAACCATCCACATAAGATTGGACCCAAAATTGCGCCTAAACGACCTACGCCAAGTGCCATACCTAGACCTGTCGCACGTATGTTAGATGAATAATACTGTGACATATAAGCCAACAATAAAATTTGTCCGCCAATCGATGCTGCACCTGCGACTGCTACACAGAAGTAAAGCACCATGGTTGGCAAGTTATAGCTTAACAAGAATAGGGAAATTGCGCCGCTCACAAACAAGGTACAAAGAACTTTAGGTAAACTGAATTTATCAGCAAAAAAACCACCAAAAATTGCACCCAGCATCCCACCAATATTGAGCGCAAATAGGAACACTAAACTGGTTGAGAGGTTGTAGCCAGCTTCCATCATCAGTTTAGGTAACCAGTTACCAAGTGCATATACCAATACCAATGCCATAAAGACACTTGCCCAGAATAGAACAGTAGTTACACCACGACTTTCAGTAAATAAGTCTTTCACTGGTGATTTAGACGACTCTTGGTTTTCTTGATGCAGACTAATGCGCATATCAGCAGGAATTCTTAGATTTGTGTCAATTTGTTCTAAGATGTGAGCAGCTTCTTTATGCTTATTTTGACGAACCAAGTAATCGATGGATTCAGGCAATAACTTCCAAATGATTGGCAATAGAATGAGTGGAATACCTGCAATCATAAACATGATTTTCCAACCAAACTGCGGTACTAGCCACATGCCTAAAATGGCAGAGCACATTCCGCCTACAGCGTAACCACTAAACATCAATGACACTAAGGTGGAGCGTAAACGTTTAGGCGCATACTCCGTCATTAGTGTAATAACGTTCGGCATCACGCCACCAAGACCTAAGCCAGCAATAAAGCGATAGATCCCGAACTCTTGAGGATTGCTCGCTAGGCCACACATCACGGTAAAACCACTAAAAATGACAATACAAACTGCAATCAGTTTCTTACGGCTAAAGCCATATTTTTCAAGTTTGTCACTCATACTGCCAAAAATGATGGCTCCAAACATCATGCCAAAGAGGGCAAGACTTCCTAAGAAGCCCGCCGTCATTGGATCGATTGCCCATTCTTGCATGAGTTTAGGCAATGCCACACCGTAGATGACTAAGTCATAGCCATCAAAAATAATAATCAATGCACTGAGTAAGATGACTCGCCAGTGAATGGCTTTGAGTTTGGCATGATCAATAATTTCATTTGCATTTAACGTATTCATGGAGACCTCCCTGGTCAATGAATCGGTTGATAACAGTCCTGTTAATGTTTTTGCTTATTTATATGGCTTCAGCCACGAGATGTTTCTCTATTGCTTGGCCTAAGCGTTGTTGTGCAAGTTCAACGTCTTTCTCTAAATCGTGTTGCCATAACCAATCAAAACGGTGTGCCAAATGTTGACCTACACTGTCAAAATCTGGATATAGCGGCGAATATAATTCGTAAATCTCACCAGATTCGCGCGACGTATTTTGTACACGGATGGCACGCTCTTTACGCAGTTGCTCATAGACATGAGAGAGTTGTGCAAGATCTTCAGTGCAAATTTGCGCAGGGTGTTGTTCCAGATGTTTGAATAATGCAGAAAGAATTAAAGCATCTTCAAGACCTTGACCAGCACCAGCTCCTTGGTGTGGCAACATGGCATGTGCAGCATCACCAATCAGAATGACATTGTGTTCACTGTTCTGATAGGTCTTAAGTGGCTCAATCTCATGAAGGGCCCAGATGGTAGGTTTTTCAATTAAGTTCAGTAATGCGCGACAGCTCTCACTCCAATCCGCAAAATCAGCCAGCATTTCAGTTTTGGTTGTTGATCGTGTCCAAGGAGTCCCTTCTGGCAGAGTTGTATTCTTGCGATCTGACTTAAAGGCAACAATATTGATTTCTTCACCTTTACGAATAGGGAAAGTTAAGATGTGTTTGTCTTTACCCAATAACATTTGTGGGACATCTGCAAGTTCAGGATCGTGTCCAAGTTCTGCAATGACCTGTTTAAAATCTAAATATTTGATAATGCCGCGATAAGCCCATGTTCCTGAAAACTGAGGATCGACTTTTGGAAGTTGATGCGATGCCAATACATGATCACGCACAACAGAATGGATACCATCACAACCAATCACGTAATCTGCTTCAACCACTTCACCATCTTGGAAAGTTAAACGAACACCAGAGCTCGAAGCTTCAACAGATTGCACACGTTTATTGAAATGTGCATTTTGTGAAGGAACAAATGGAATAAGTGCATCTAAAAAATCAGCACGATGCACTGAAGATTGACCGACTTGAGGTGCGATTGAAGCCGATAGGTATTCATCGGTATAGCCATTACGCCATTGGAACCAGATATCTTGATAAGGCGCAGCAACTGTATCCGCAATGGCGTGATATTCTTCACCCAAGCCTAGAAGCTCAATTGCTTTAACAGCATTGGCACCAAATGAAATGCCTGCGCCAATTTCTGAAAACTGTGCTGCTGACTCATATAAATGCACATCAAATTTTTTATTTTTTACTAGGTTGGTCATTAAAGCTAATCCAGCAATACCACCACCAATGAGCGCAATCTTAATTCTTCTTTCCATGATTCAATTCCGAGTTTTTTGCCCTGAATAAGATCATTACTGATTTTTAACTACTTATCCAATTTATATATTTTGGTGGAAACTATTTAAAAAATTGATAGTTTGAATTTGACGTTTATTCCCACTGGTTTAGAAGCTTTATTGTCAATATATGATCATTCATGTGCATGATTTAGCAAATTTACTACCTAAATTTTCATGTGCTTACTTGTTTTACAGTGTATCTGTAGGGAAATGCGTTCAGGATGTGATACAACAAAAAAATAATGACAACGATGAAAATTGAGTTTAAGTGATGACATTAAAAATGAATAAAACTGCTTTACGTACACTGTGTGCATCGGCTTTGATCATGGGCGTATCGACATTTTCGAATGCGGGACCCGCTGTAGATCAATTGAGTGATTGTTTGGTCAAGTCGACGACCGCTGCTGATAAAACAACAGTACTACAGTGGACATATTCAGCATTGTCTACTCATCCTGATTTAAAAGGCTTTAGTAATGTCAGTGCTGAACAACGTACGGCATTGGATCAAAAGTTAGCGCAAGTCTTGCAACGTGTGATCGTAGAACAATGTTCAACACAGACCAAAGCGGTGATTCAAGCTGAGGGTATTCAAGCTGTTGGTGAAAGTTTCCAAGCATTGGGTCGGAGTGCAGGCGAAGAAATCATTAAAAATCCTGAAGTGAATAATCAGCTAAAAGGGGTGGTGCGTTATATTGATTTAAATAAATTGGTGACAACATTCCTTACCCCAGATATTTGGAACAAGCTTGGGATCACTCGCTAATCTCTGATTTCAATCAATCGTAAGAATATACATAATTTTGCGATTGATGAATGTAGGGTAGAGTTACTCAATATCAAAATTCAAACTAAAGAAAAGGCAGGATGATATCCTGCCTTTTGACATTGTACGCATAGAAATTATTTGAATAGCAGCACACTTTTACCTTGCGTATGACCCTCTAAAATGTCTCGATAGGCTTGCTGTGCTTCTGTAAAAGGATATTCACGACTGACTGTCCAATTGAAGGTGTTATTTGCAACGCCTTCAACCACGTGTTTTAAATTGGAAACATTACGTTTAACCCAGACCGCTTGAATTTTAGCGGATGACAGTTTGCGTCCTGCAATCGTGCCCATAAATCCGCCATTTTTCACTGTTGCCAATGAGGCTTGAGTGGCATCTTCGTTGCCTGCCATATCAATTGAAGCATCAAATTGATCTGGATGGACTTGTTTCAGACGCTCAATCAATCCTTTGCCGTACACGACAGGAATCGCCCCTAAACTGCGGATATAGTCTTGGTTTTTTGCTGATGCCGTTGCTACGACGGTAATGCCACGACTCACTGCCAATTGAATGGTGATCGAACCCACACCGCCTGACCCACCATGTACCAATAAGCTTTGCATTGGACCAATTTCATCTAAAATAGTCATGGCAGTTTGAGCTGCTCCTGCAATCGAGCCTGCAATTGACCATTCTAGATTTTTAGGTTTTGCGACTAAATTGGCGAGAGGAACGTCTATCACTGTGGCATGGGTAAATGCACCACCTGAACCCAACACTTCGTCACCGACTTTCCATACACTGTTTTCAGGTACTTCTACGATTACTCCAGCAAATTCAGTTCCAAAGGTTTGTGGGAGTTGTGCGTGTTTGAATTCGCCTGTCATGCGACGTGCATCAATGGGGTTAATCCCTGCGGCTTTGACTTGGATGCGTGCCATGTCAGGGTTTAATGGTGGGAGTGTGTAGTCTGTAAATTCAAGGACTTCGGGTTGTCCGTAGCTTTGTGCAAGAAGAATTGTACTGTTCATTTTTATTTGCCTAGTTTGCTTTGCGTGGTTTGCAATGTATGGATTGATTATAGAGAGCAAAAGTGAGGAGATTGAAGAGCTAAAAATAGGACAGTGTTTTCTTGTTTTTATTAGATACTCTCCTTTGTGAAGCAGTGCTTCTCACCTCCTAAAAGGAGAGGGAGCATTGCCTCTCAAATAGATTGAGTTGCGAAGTTATACCCGTTACAAAGGGGGATTTATGAGGGATTAGGAATGAAAAGCTTCTTATATTACTTGTCAAAGCCATTGAAAATGCTTTAAGCTAAAAAGCATAACAGAGTTTCTATTTTGATTTTAAATAATTGATATAATATGATATTTTTTAATTAATTCTCTTGTATTTACATTTAATGTTTTCGACTAATTCTTCTAAGTTATATCCAAAGCGTTGTAAATTTAGTGTGCAATTTTGTAGCTTGTATGTCAGTACATCCTCATGTGCTAATTTTTCATAATCACTAATAAATTTTCCATTTATTATTGAAACTAGATCATATTCATTAAAATTTGAGTTCTGCCAAAGACTATACTTATTATTATTGATACGAATAGTGCCTTCATCGAGTAGGTTCATTAAAATATTGGAATTGATACAACGATAATTGTTTTGTAAATAACCATTGAATATTCTATTTGAATTAATAATTGCATAGTGAAAATTACATTTATACAAAGAGAAACCGATATTTCGTGATAAATTTCTTCTTGTAGGAGTGTCTGAAATTTTTATTTTGAGATTTTCTAGTTGATTTGATGCTTTTACAATGTGTGAATAAACATTCCTTAATTCAAACTCATTAACGGGGTGATAGCAATTCTTACATTCGAAAATGAAAACTTCTGTACCTTTTTTTGCAATAATATCAATTTCAAATTCTCCTATTTTAACTTCAATACCAACAGAGAAACCTGATTTTACTAGTTTTTCTTTAATTAAGGATATCATTTGATCATTTTTTTCTTTTATAGATAGATTTATATTTAATTTTAGTAAACAACTTCTAATGAGATTTGATTCACTTAAAATTGACGGGGAAACTAGTAATTCATTACCAAAAGCAATAGCTGGATTATATTGAATATCAAGAAAATCGTCTAATTTATAAAAATCAATAGACATTAAATCATATATTATTTCATAAAAATTTTTATTCGTGGTTCCATATATTTTATTTAAGGTTTTATTCAATTCTGACTTAGTTGTAATAGGGATGATTGATGAGAGCAAGACTATTTTTTTATTTTTTTTGTTATTAAATTTGTTAACTATCACTTGTCTATATACTATACTTAGATATTTATAAAAGCGTTGCACTTTAATTATGTCTAATAGAGTAAAGTCTTTGTAAATCCTTAAATTAATATCGGTTGCATCTAAGAAGTTATCTTGGAAGAAAGAATTAAGTGCGTATCTTTCATCTAAATATATATAGTTAGTTGTAAATAATTCAATTATAGATGGGTGTAAAATAAACTTTACACATATTCGTGTAAAAGGTTCTTTTCTAATATCTGCAATTGATTGCGTATTTAATTTTTTTACAAATTTATTAATTATTTCGGAGAATGTTTTTTCATTATCAGTATCATCTAATGTTTTCTTTTGTATAACATATCTTTGTAGATCATAATTTAAATAAGAGAATGATAAGTTTTTTTCGAAGCTTGGATTGGATAAAAGGTATGTATGCTTGTTTTTCTGTTTAATTTCATAACCAAAAAAGTCTAATTTAATTTCCATTTTTTTGAAAATTAAAATTTCTTTTGACAATTTAATAAGTTTATTGAAGTCTGCTTCGTTAAGTGTACTTATAAATGTTAAATTTATACCATGAGAATATTGATTTTTTCTACATTCAAGTATTAGGAAAGAAATGCACTCTAAAATTATTTCTGGATTAGATTTACCAGCATTTTCATAAAAAACATCATCTGCTTTTGCGAATAAAAATTTCACTAAGTTGTTATTAGATAATAGAATTTCTCTAATTTTTTTTAAACTTCTTTGCATTTCTTTTGCCAAAGTTAACAAGCAATCGATTTGAAGGAAATAACAATTAAAACTATTAAATTTAGTATTTTTCTTCATAATATTTAGTAAAAACAAGATAGTTTTGACATTGAAATCATATTTTGATGGTCTAAAAAAGCCAGTCTTTTTAATAGAATTAATGATTTGATCTGGATTTTCTTTATTTACAAGGGTTTCAAAAGCTAATAATTCGAAATCATTAATAGTTTCAGTAATTTGTAATTCTTTTAATAATTTCCTAAAGAAATTGTCAATTTTGATTTGTTGTTTATTAGACATATAAAAAAACCCCGCATTAAGCGAGGTTTTTATATCATGAATTCCATTGATTAATGAATAAAATTAACCAATTAATTTCTTCATCAATTCATTCACTTGAGCAGGGTTGGCTTTACCTTTCGCTGCTTTCATCACTTGACCCACAAGACCGTTAAAGGCTTTCTCTTTACCAGATTTATACTCTTCAACCATCTTCTCGTTGGCAGCAAGCACGTCCTTAATAATTGCTTCAATTGCGCCTGTATCAGTTTCCTGTTTTAAGCCTTTTTCCGCAATAATCTCGTCCGCAGTTTTGCCTTCTTCCCACATAAAGCCGAATACTTGCTTGGCAATCTTACCGTTAATTGTGTTGTCCACAATACGCGCAATCATACCGCCAAGTTTTTCTGCAGATACAGGAGAGTCCGCCAATTCTAAGCCCGCTTTGTTTAAAGCACCTGAGAATTCACCCATCACCCAGTTCGCTGCAATTTTACCTTGTGCAGCACCGCCCGCAGCCTTAACAACTTCTTCATAAAACTCTGACATTTCACGAGTTAGCGTCAATACGTGCGCATCGTACTCAGTTACACCAAAGTCCGCCACAAAACGCGCACGACGTGCAGCAGGAAGCTCAGGCATAGCCGCTTTAATCGCTTCGATTTGCTCATCTGCAATGATCACAGGCAACAAGTCTGGGTCAGGGAAGTAGCGGTAATCGTTCGCTTCTTCTTTAGAACGCATTGAACGCGTTTCCATTTTCACAGGGTCGAACAAACGAGTTTCTTGGTCGATGGTGCCATCCCATTCCAAGATTTCCATTTGACGTTCAATTTCAACATTGATCGCTTGTTCAATGAAACGGAATGAGTTGAGGTTTTTAAGCTCACAACGTGTACCAAACGGCTGACCCGGACGACGTAAAGACACGTTACAGTCGGCACGGAACGAACCTTCTGCCATGTTGCCGTCAGAAATGCCTAACCAACGCACAAGGGTGTGAATCGCTTTAATGTAAGCAACAGCTTCTTCAACCGAACGCATATCTGGTTCAGATACGATTTCTAAAAGCGGCGTACCTGCACGGTTTAAGTCGATACCTGACATCCCTTCAAATTGGTCATGGATCGATTTACCTGCATCTTCCTCAAGGTGCGCACGGGTTACGCCAATGCGTTTAACTGTGCCATCTTCAAGTTGGATGTCGATATGACCCAAGCCCACAATTGGGTTGTCCATTTGGCTGATTTGGTAGCCTTTTGGAGAGTCAGGGTAGAAGTAGTTTTTACGTGCAAATACTGACGCTTGGTCGATGTAAGCATCGATACCCAAACCAAAGCGAATGGCAAGATCAACCACTTCTTTGTTCAATACAGGCAGTACGCCCGGCATTGCCAAATCAACAAGGCTCGCTTGTGTATTTGGGGCTTGACCAAATTCAGTTGAAGAACCTGAGAAGATTTTAGATTTAGTCGCAAGTTGAGTGTGAATCTCAATACCAATAACGACTTCCCAACCATCAATCAAATTTGACTTAGGTTTTGCATTGTTCTTCGCCATTATGCATTCTCCTCAGCAATTGCAGCGCGTTTGGTGTGCCAATCAGTTGCTTGTTGGTATTGGTGCACCACAGACAACAATTGAGATTCTGACCAGTAGTTACCAATCAACTGTAAGCCAACAGGTAAATTATTTTGATCAAAACCAACAGGCGCGTTAATCGCAGGAAGACCTGCAAGGTTGACCGCGATGGTATAGATATCGCCCAAGTACATTTCAACTGGAGAAAGGTTTGCACCAATCTTATACGCCGTTGTCGGCGCAGAAGGCGCAGCAATCACGTCAACAGACTCGAATGCTTTTAAGAAATCTTGTTGGATTAAACGACGTACTTTTTGTGCTTTGACATAGTACGCATCGTAATAACCTGCAGACAGCGCATAAGTGCCAATCAAGATACGGCGTTGAACTTCAGCACCAAAACCTTCAGAACGAGAACGTTTGTACAAGTCCATGATGTCTTTTGGATCTTCACAGCGGTAGCCATAACGTACGCCGTCAAAACGTGACAAGTTAGAAGATGCTTCAGCAGGGGCAATCAGGTAATAGGTTGGAACATATGCCTCAGTCATGTTGAGGTCAATTTCAACAAGCGTTGCGCCCATCTCTTCCAATTTTTTTAGAGATTCTTCAACACGTGCTTTAACGTCAGCAGCTAAACCTTCAACATTAAAGTACTGTTTTGGAATACCAATGCGTAAACCTTTTACAGACGTGCCGTTCAAGTTTGCAACGTAGTCATCAGCATCTTTTTGTACAGAGGTTGAATCTTTTGCGTCATGTCCTGCCATCACGTTCATGAGGTAAGCACAGTCTTCTGCCGAACGCGCCATTGGACCGCCTTGGTCAAGTGATGATGCATAGGCAATCATACCGAAACGTGATACACGACCATAGGTTGGTTTTAAGCCTGTAAGGCCACAGAACGATGCAGGTTGACGGATTGAACCACCTGTATCTGTACCAGTCGCAAACGGTGCAAGGTCAGCTGCTACAGCCGCAGCAGAACCACCTGATGACCCGCCTGGGACACGATCTAAAGCCCAAGGGTTCGCCGTTGCACCGAAGTAAGATGATTCTGATGTAGAACCCATGGCAAATTCGTCCATGTTCACTTTACCTAAAGTCACTAGGCCCGCAGCTTTACCTTTCGCTACAACGGTTGCGTCGTACGGAGAGATAAAGTTGTCTAGCATTTTAGAACCAGCCGTGGTTTTAATGCCTTGCGTACAGAAAATATCTTTATGTGCAATAGGTAAACCCGTCAAAGCGATCGCTGTTCCTGCTTTGATCGCTGCATCAGCTGCATCAGCTTGAGCCAATGCTTGTTCAGCAGTCACAGTGACATAAGATTTGACTTGCGCATCAATTTTTTCAATACGGTTTAAATAATGTTGCGTCAATTCACGTGAAGAGAATTTAGCGGTTGCTAAACCATCGATAAGTTCACGAACCGATAAGCGATGTAAATCTGTCATGAGAAAAATTCTTAACTAAAATTTAAATAGGGCAAAACTGAACAATTATTCAATTACACGTGGAACAAGATACAAACCGTCTTGCACAGCTGGTGCAACGGCTTGATAGTCATCACGATGGTTTTGTTCAGACACAGCGTCTTCACGTAATGGCTGCGGATGGTCAAATGGGCTCTTTAATGGCTCAACACCTTCGGTATCAATGCCTTTCAAGGTTTCCATCATTCCTAAAATTTTATTCAAACTTTGAGCATATTCAGCAGATTGAGTGTCATCCAAAGACAAGCGTGCTAAGTGTGCAATGCTTGAAACGGTTTGTGCATTTAAATCTGCAGATTGCTGAGCATCTGATGCTGACATGCTGTCTCACCTAATCAGTAATAAAAATATTCAAAATATCATGCGTTATAATAAGCGATTGACTTGTCCAAAGCATCACATTTAGTTAAAGTTGCCATCTTACGTCTATATAACGTTGAACTGAGAACGACCCGTGATTCTAAAACGACTAATTGGCTTGTTTTCGCCAGATCTAGCCATAGATTTAGGCACCGCTAATACACTAATTTATGCGCCAGGACGGGGCATTATATTAAATGAACCGACTGTTGTGGCAATTCGTCACAGTGGTTCACAAAAAATAGTTGCCGCTGTTGGCTTGGATGCTAAGCAAATGCTTGGTCGTACCCCTGCGAATATTTCTGCAATTCGTCCAATGAAAGATGGCGTGATTGCGGATTTCGAAGTCACTGAGACCATGTTAAACCAATTTATTGGTAAAGTGCATGAAAAGCGTCTTTTCCCACCAGCGCCGCGTGTTGTGGTGTGTGTGCCATGTAAATCAACTTTGGTTGAACGTCGTGCGATTCGTGAGGCTGTATTCAATGCAGGCGCACGTGATGTACGTTTAATCGAAGAGCCAATGGCAGCAGCGATTGGTGCAGGCATGCCAGTTGAGCAAGCATGTGGTTCGATGGTCGTAGACGTAGGTGGTGGTACAACTGAAATTGCAATCATTTCATTGCAAGGTTGTGTCTATGCAGATTCATTGCGCATTGGTGGTGATGTTTTTGACGAACAAATTATTCATTATGTTCGTAAAGCACACGGTTGCGTCATTGGTGAAACAACGGCTGAAACCATTAAGAAAGAAGTGGGTATGGCGCTTCCGGATGAAGATGGCAAAGTGCTAGAAATCGAAGTTCGTGGTCGTAACTTGGCGGAAGGTGTTCCTCGCGCGATTACGGTGACTTCTGATGAAATTACTCAAGCAATCACTGATCCATTGCAAAGCATTGTCTCTGCAGTGAAATCTGCGCTTGAACAAACACCTCCTGAGTTGTCATCAGATATCGCGGAGCGCGGTATTGTATTGACTGGTGGTGGTGCGTTATTACGTAACTTAGACAAGTTATTGTCACAAGAAACAGGTTTGCCAGTAGTAGTTGCTGAAGATCCACTTTCTTGCGTAACACGTGGTGGTGGTAAAGTCTTAGAACTCTTTGACAACCCGAACCATGACATGCTGTTTGTTGGTTAATTTTCTGTAATTTAATTTAAGGACGAGGCGGTGCAACCGAATCTGTTTTCAAGACAACCGCCATCTTTTCGCTCTTTCATCATTGCAGTCATCGTGTGTTTGTTCGTGTTAATGTTTAATTGGCGTGCTCCACACTTGATTCAACCAGCAAGAGATGTCTTGTACGCGGCATACAATCCCATTTATGCCATTGCAAGTTATCCCGTTTTATCGAAAGAATGGCTCAGTCAACAAACCAAGTCTGAAGCGCAATTGCGTCGTGAGAATACTGCGATGCAGGCAGAGCTGCTTCAGGCTCAGGTTCGCCTTCAAAAACTCTCAGAACTCTCCGCTGAAAATACGCGCTTACGTGGATTATTGGATACGCCTTTGATCATTGACGGTCGTATGGAAATCTCTGAGGTGATCGGCACAGATGCTGATCCATTACGTCATATCATTATCATTAACCGCGGTGCTGCGAGCCAACTGCGTGTCGGGCAAACGGTGTTGGATGATAACGGTATCATGGGGCAGATCATCAATGTTTATCCGCACAGTAGCCGTGTCATGTTATTGTCTGATAAAGAACACTCCCTATCAGTACGTCTTGAAAACTCTGGCATGCGTGCCATTGTGTCAGGCACTGGTGATTTAGGTCGTCTGAAAATGGAATATGTACCGACCAGCGCTAACGTCAAAGTCGGGGACAAGGTGTATAGTTCAGGTTTAGGACAACATTTTCCTGCGGGTTATTTGGTCGGAACAGTGTCCAAAGTTAAGCGTGAAAATACCGGTGAGTTTGCGCAGATAGACGTGAAACCTGCAGCTCAGTTGGCCGGTGGACACCATGTAGTGGTACTGTTCTCAGACTCATTAGCCATGGAGCAACCTCATGCTCAGCGCTAAAAAAATATCATCAGTTAAAACACGTGATCCACTATGGATCATCGTGCTTTCAATCATTATTGGTTCAGTCTTGGTGGTGTATCCGCTGTCTTATTCATTGGCAGGATGGCGACCGCTGATCATGCTGATGATTACGATGTATTGGATCTTGCTTCAACCGACATGGTGTGGTGTTTGGTTTGCTTTTGCAGTCGGATTATTTACCGATTTACTGCTTGATGCACCCCTTGGATTACATGCGTTAAGCTTCGTTTTACTAACATTTAGCATCCGTTGGTTTGTGCGTGAACGCCGTTTAATGACGTTTGGAAATACTTGGGCAATCGCTAGTGTTGCTATATTGGCACATTTGATTTACGTCCTTTTTGCACAAATTATTTCCGATATGCAATTTTCGATAACTCGTCATTGGCAGCCACTAATGAGCAGTATTTTAACTTGGCCCATCTTGTATTATTTGCTTAGAAAATGGCGAATTTAATCCTGGCGTCGAGCTCGCCTCGGCGTAAAGAACTGCTTGCACAGCTTGGACTTAAATTTGATATTTTTAGTCCAGAAATCGATGAGTCTGTACATGATGGTGAGCAAGCACATGATTATGTTCGACGTTTGGCAGAACAAAAAGCTCAGGTTGTTTTAGCACAATTTCCAGATGCGGTGGTCATTGCTGCAGATACAAGCCTCAGTTTAGATGGGCAAATTATTGGCAAACCTGACTCGAAGCAACATGCGTTTGAAATTTGGCAATCCTTGTCAGGGCGTCAGCATGAAGTTCTCAGTGGCCTTTGTGTGGCTTCACAACATAAAACAATAAGTACGGTAGTGAGCACAAAGGTTGATTTTCAATCACTCAGTCATCATGATATGGAAGAATATTGGTCAACTGGGGAACCTGTAGGAAAAGCAGGGGCTTACGCAATACAAGGAATCGCCGCAAAGTTCGTTCCTCGTATTGAAGGTAGCTACACCAATGTGGTGGGTTTGCCTTTACATGAAACATCACAGTTACTGAATCAAATATTGAAAAGTGGTTAAGGCACTAAATTAACCTTTTAAAAAATTTTTATAATGTTTTGAGTGTTTTTTATGTCTGACGAGTTGTTGATTAACGTCACCCCAATGGAGTGTCGGGTGGCGTTAGTTGAAAATGGGACGGTCAACGAACTATTTGTTGAACGCAACGCTAAACGTGGTTTAGTCGGGAATATTTATAAAGCCAAAGTTGTACGTGTATTGCCTGGTATGCAAGCGGCATTTGTAGACATTGGCTTATCTCGTACTGCTTTTTTACATATCAATGACATGATTTGGCCTCGTAATCAACCGACGCCAAATGTCTTTGATCTTCTGCAACCAGGTCAGATTCTGACAGTGCAGGTCATGAAAGATATGTTAGGCACGAAAGGTGCGCGTTTAAGTACTGATCTTTCCATTCCTTCTCGCTATTTGGTGATGATGCCTTATGGACATCATACTGGCGTGTCTCAGCGAATTGAATCAGAAGAAGAGCGTGATCGTTTACGTTCGATCATTGAGCGTATTCAAGCTGAACATAAGTTACCCGGTTCTGTCATTGTACGAACTGCAGCAGAGGGGATCGAAGAAGCCGCTATTGCGCAAGATATGGCGTATTTGGCAAAACTTTGGGAATTTATTCAGCGTAAACAAAAAAGTGTCGTGGTGCCATCACTTATCTTTGAAGAGCTACCACTTCCTCAACGTATCATCCGTGATCTGGCAAATGAAGATACGGTAAAAATTCAAGTCGATTCAAGAGAAGTGTTTGGCAAGCTACAAGAGTTCGTGGCTGAGTTTGTACCAAATATGGTTGATCGTCTGAAACATTATCCTGGTGAGTGTCCGATATTCGACTTATACAATGTTGAAA
This sequence comes from Acinetobacter sp. 24-47-47, assembly GCF_057737035.1. Classification (NCBI taxonomy): domain Bacteria; kingdom Pseudomonadati; phylum Pseudomonadota; class Gammaproteobacteria; order Moraxellales; family Moraxellaceae; genus Acinetobacter; species Acinetobacter sp. 24-47-47. The sequence goes on from NZ_CM173216.1 coordinate 741,494, forward strand.
CAGATATTCAAAAAGCACTGCAAACACGTGTTGCTTTAAAGTCTGGTGGTTATCTCATGATTGATCAGACGGAGGCCATGACCACTATTGACGTCAATACAGGCTCATATGTAGGTGGACGCTCTCTTGAGGACACCGTCTTTAAGACCAACATGGAAGCGACACAAGTCATTGTGCGTCAACTCAGACTGCGCAACTTAGGTGGAATTATCATTATTGACTTTATTGATATGCAAGAGGCCTCACACCGTGATGAAGTGCTTAAGCAATTTGAAAAAGTCTTAGAACGTGACCATGCAAAAACTAAAATCACTCAAGTGTCTGAGCTTGGCTTGGTAGAAATGACGCGTAAACGGACGCGTGAATCACTTGAACATTTGTTATGTGAGTCTTGTCCAACGTGTCAGGGACGTGGTTATGTAAAAAGTGCCGAGACTGTTTGTTACGAAATCTTTCGAGAGATATTAAGATATGCTCGAGATTTTGAGTCTCAGACTGACTTTACTGTCGTTGCGCATCCATCGGTTGTGGATCGATTATTAACCGTAGAAGCTGCGGCCGTCTCTGATTTAGAGCATTTTGTGAAACGTGTCATTAAGTTCCAAGTCGAAAATTTATACACGCAAGAGCAATACGATATCATTTTGAATTGAAATTGTAACAGAATATCGTTAAACACTTGTTACAACTGAGATTTTACATTCGATCTCGATTTCTCAATACTTAAGAAATCAAATCGAATAGCCAAAGACAGCGATGTTGTCTTAGCAAAGTGAGGTCAAAGTGGGTATGAATTTAACGGAACAATTAGCGGGTAGCCATCGTCAAATTGTGGATTCAAACAAAAGCGCTTGCTTGATGCTCAACGATCAAGGTCAAGAAGTTCGAGTTACACAAGCGATGGTCGTTTCGCTCTGTCAGCAATTAATCAAGCAGTGTCGTAATATTAAAAATTAAGGGGCCTTTTTAAAGCCCCTTAATTTTTTTGTAAATATCGAAATATACAGCCTTAAGCTGGTTTTTCATTTGCAACTTCTATATCCGCTACGACTTGTTTCTTTGTTACACTACGCTTAGTAGCCTTTTTCATAATCTGCGGTTTGTCATCTTCAGGTAGACCCACAATTTTTTCAAATCTTTGAATCTCATCTTCTAAATGGGTCAATAAATTTTGCATCTTAGGCAAAGCATTTCGACATGCGGTTAAACCGACTTCTAATTTATCCATATAACTGGTCATTGTAATATTCAATGCTTGACCATCAAGTACGATAGAAGCAGGGTAGAGTGCGTCCAAACGTGCACCATTCCAATATAGCGGCTCTTTAGGCCCTGGTACGTTAGAAATAACGAGGTTAAATGCCTGACGTTTAGGTGCTAAACCAGAGATGATATTTAAACCTGCAGGACCATATACGAAGGCACTATAGTTGAGAATCTGATCTGAAGTCATGCGTTTGAATTTTTGTTTCGCATTCATTACGCTACGACGAATAAGATCGAGTCGTTCTAATGGATCGGCTTTATGTGTCGCTAAGTTGGCCAGAATCATCGTTATACGATTTGACATATCTGAATCATCCGTACGAACGGAGACAGGAACCATAGCGATTAATGGTTTCTCAGGTAAAGCACTTTGACTGATTAAGTATTCACGCAAAGCACCAGAGCAAATCGCGAGAACAATATCGTTAATGGTCACACCCAGTGATTTTGAAATATGGTTGAGGCGCTTAAACTCATATGACTGAGCAGCGAAACGACGCGATGAGCTGACTTTTTGATTCAGAATACTACTTGGGGCTTGGAAACTAGATACATAGTCCGGATTACGTCCCATATCCTTAAAGACAGTTTCAGACAGCACTTTGAATACACCCGGTGTAGACTGCACTTGACCTTTCAAATTAGACAATATTTGTTTTGCACGGCTTACTTTAGGTGTTTTAAGTCGCTTAGCACGCGGACCTTCGACACACCATGGCGGAACGATACTTCTTGCATTTGGATCATGAGAGAGTGATTTTTCAATTAAACGCATGCCTGCAATACCATCGACCATCCCATGATGTATTTTGAAATACATGGCGAAACGATTGCCTTCAATGCCCTCAATGATATGACACATCCATAATGGCTTAGCTCGATCAATTAATGAACTGTGCTCTTGGGAAATGTAGGTGAGTAGCTCACGAATACGACCAGGATGTGGTAGAGCAATATGTCTGAAGTGATGATCAAGATCGAATTCAGTGTCTGTGTCCCAAAACAGTCCGTTTAATTTATTATTAAACGGTGGAATTGGAATAGATTTTGAGTTGCGAATATCTGCCACTAAATCTTGAATAAAGGTTGGTGGCGCATCTTCTGGAATTTCAAATAAAAATAATCCGCCAACATGCATGGGCTGTTGTCTTTTTTCCAAAGATAAGAAAATAAAATCAAGCGGGTGTAATGGGCGCATAGTCTAGGTTTGCCTCACTGCAAATTTCTAAAATTGTTTTTTAGAATTATCAATCCAAGAGATCAGTATAGACGTATTTGTTGGAGGGGGCATAAATTTTTTTAATGAATGGTCAGTACAAAAAAGCCACTTTAAATCAGTGGCTTAAAACTTTGTGAGACAGTTTTTACTTTTTTAAATTACCTGAATGTAAACCACATTCTTTATGCGTTGCTTCTTCCCACCACCAACGACCTTCACGCTCGTGCTGATTTGGAAGTACTGGACGCGTGCATGGTTCACATCCAATTGAAATAAAACCTTTTTCATGCAATGGATTATATGGAATTTCCATCATGCGAATATAATTCCAAACGTCAGCACTCGTCCAATTCGCCAAAGGGTTGTATTTAATGAGTTGTTTACCTTCACCTGAAAAACCTAGATCAGCTTGAATCACTGGAATTTCAGTACGTGTACCCGGACTTTGATCTTTACGTTGACCCGTGATCCAACCATCAAGTGCTGCTAACTTTTTACGAAGAGGTTGAACCTTACGGATACCACAACACTCTTTATGATCATCTTGATAAAAGCTAAACAGTCCTTTTTCGTTGACCAGATTCTGAACAGCTTCAGCTTCCGGGAAACATATTTCAATGTTGATATTATAGTGCTTACGAACAGTCTCAATAAATTGATAAGTTTCTGAATGCAAGCGACCTGTATCTAGACTAAACACGCGAAAAGGTTTACCTAAATTTGCAGCCATATCAATCAATACAACATCTTCAGCACCTGAAAATGAAATGGCAATTTCACCTGTTTGATTTAAAGCTAAGGCTATAATTTCCGAAGGGGATTTATCTTCATACTCTGATGCAAGTGCATCAATTAAATCTATGCTTGGAATGGTAGTCATGAGAATCCTGGCGATATAGGCTTGGAAACAACAAGTCCTATATTAAAATATTTGATGTATATTTTAGTTGAATTCAGAGATTTATCTTATGAAATAAAAATAAATACTTATGAATAAAATAGATTTAAAAAATTACATCGATATTCAACAATCTTCGGCTATGATATTGCAAATTTTATTAATGCTGAGGGCAGTATCATGGAAATCGTTTGTCTAGATCTTGAAGGCGTTTTGGTTCCTGAAATTTGGATTAATTTTGCAAAAAAAACAGGAATTAAAGAGCTTGAAGCAACAACTCGAGATATTCCAGACTACGATGTGCTCATGACTCAGCGTTTAAATATTCTTAAACAACATGGTTTAGGTTTAAATGACATTCAAGCTGTTATTGCAGATATGGGACCGTTTGAAGGCGCTAAGGAGTTTGTCGAGTGGGTACGTACTCATTTCCAACTCATCATTTTATCTGACACATTCTATGAATTTGCTCATCCATTGATGAAGCAGTTAGGTTGGCCTACGATTTTCTGTCACAAATTAGAAACTGACGAAAATGGTATGATTACAAATTATAAACTACGTCAACCTGATCAAAAACGTAAAGCAGTGCAAGCTTTACACGGTTTAAATTTCCGTGTAATTGCTGCAGGCGACTCGTATAACGATACTACGATGCTCGGTGAAGCAGATCAAGGTTTCTTATTTGATGCGCCGGATAATGTAATTGCAGAATTCCCACAATTTCCTGCGATTAATGGTTATGCTGCATTGAAAGAAGCGATCCGCAACGCTTCTGTACGTGATATTCCAGCCTAAGTTATTACTTTGAAAAAAAGGACGCTTTAGCGTCCTTTTTTTATAACAATTGTTAGAATCGATACCCGATTTTCATGCCATAACCTAATGCATAATTGTTGCTGAATTCTCCAACATTTATGCCACCCGTTTGTGCAGTTGCATCGCCTAACCAGAAATATTTAACACCAGCTTGAATAAAGCTTTGCTGTGATGGGTTGAATTGACCACCTAAGCCTACACTCCAATAACCTTCAGTTGGACCTAAAGTGGTTACAGGGTTTCCAGCTCCAGAGTCATAGCCTACAGTTGTGGTTGCTGCCCATTGATCATTAAATTTATGTGCAACACCTAAGGTTGCAGAGTACTGATCATCGGAATACGAAATGAGATCCTGTCCAACTAATCCAAGTAATTTAGGTGTAACCGTAAATTGATCCCAATGAACCCAACGCAGGTTAGCAAACGCCAAAGTGTTTGTTGCAATTCCAGACTGTAAATCAATATTTACAGATTGTGGAGTAACTGCTTCAGTTACTGCAGCGATCTTATCTAATCTATTAAACTCAGGCTTTTTTAATGCATCGGCGTAAAGTGGAAGGAGCGAGGTTTCATTTGACTGAGCTTTGTGTTTAATCTCAGACCGATAAGTGATAGATGCTTTTAATGCAATTTTTGGAATTTGGTATGCAGTACCTGCAATCCAGCCGTAGGCTTCTTTTTGGTCTACATGGATGTTATAGCCATTTAAGACTTGGTATGCACTACCTTTTAAATTGATATCAGCTTCAACTGTTTGCCATACTGGACCAGCATAAAAATTCCAATTTTCAGTGGGTTGATAGCCAATGAGTGCTGTTAAATTTTGTGTCTTAACTTCAACTGATGTACCACTTAAACTATTGCCAAATGATTGATTTTTAGCATCGTATAATGCATCTGCACCAAAAGGCTGATCGTAAATTAATCCTAAAGAAACTTGGTCAGTAATCTGTAGTTTAAGAGCAGTGTTTACAAAATAATAATCACTGCCCATATCGGTAATTTTTTCGCCTGTTAAATCCTGACCAGTGATTTTATTAATCACTGTGGAAGAACCTTTAACGGTGGGATCTAAAACAGAAATGCCAGCTTCTGCATAATTACCTGATTGGAGAAATGCTGAAATCGACTGACCTGAACGATCTAATCCTGCGGCGTAAATTGAAGTTAATGGGAGCGTAGACAATAAGATTGAGTATGAAAGTACTTTAAATTTCATGATGTTCATCCATGAATGCCATATGGCGAAAAAATTGCATGAAAAATAACATAAATAAAAAAAGTGTAAATACTCAGAAGTGGTTGAAATATAATCAAATTTATATTACTTCATGATCAAATTATGAGGCTAAATAATTATGTCCATGTTTTTAAAAAGTATTATTGAGCAAAAAAGGAATTGTAGTTTGTGTCGTTTTTTTATTTTAAATGATGATATAACAAACAATTACTTTATACTTGTATAAAAATAAAAAAGACCACAATCATGTGGTCTTTTTTTATTGATGAATGATTAGAATTTATAGCCGATTTTAAGACCATAAGCTAAAGCGTCATTGTCTTCAAACTTTCCTGCTGCGCTATGTGCACCTGTCTGAGCATCAGCATCACCTAACCAGAAGTATTTAACACCACCTGCAATAAACGTAGCTGGAGTAGGGCTATATTGAAGACCTAAACCTACGTTCCAATAACCTTCTGTTGGTCCAAGTGTCGTTACAGGATTGCCTGCACCTGAGTCCCATCCAACTGAAACATTACCAGCCCATTGCTCGTTAAATTTACGACCTACACCTGTTGTTACAGACCATTGATCTTTAGAATAATCAACTAGGTTAAATCCATTAGGTTTGCCCAAAGATGGTAATAGTCCACCAGCAAGCTCTGATAATTGACCAAATTTATGAGGGCGTATAGAGAAACTTGACCAGTCTACCCAACGGATATTAGCGAAAGCAACCGTGTTAGCCATAATGCCAGATTGTAAATCTAAATTTACAGATTGTGGTGTAGTGATTTTAGTTTCACCAGATGAATTAAGACCTGCCAAAGCTGAACCTGGTAATGCTCCAGAAGCCACTAGTAAAGAACCTAGAGGCGCAATGAGAGGAATACTTTCATTAACATTGACTTTATGATCAATTTCGGAACGATAAGTAATCGATGCTTTAAGCGCAATCTCAGGAATTTGATATGCTGCGCCAGCTAACCATCCAAAGGCATTGTCTTCAGGAATATCAGCATCATAACCATTAAATAAGCTATATGCTGAACCACGAAGTTTTACGTTACCTTTAACTGTTTGATAGACTGCACCACCATAAAAGTTAAAATTTTCTGTAGGTTGGTAGCCTAAAATCAGTGATAAGTTTTGAGTATCAACTTCGACAGATGTGTTTCCAGTTATTTGAGTTCCTAAACCGATTGCAACTGGTAATCCAGTAGACGGATCTGTGATTACAGGTATACCGTTAAAGCTTCCTGTTGGATTAGCAGTCACTACTGGTAATCCATTTGTCAAAGCAGTTCCAGGTAATACACCATCGGCTGGGCTAGCGACAAAATTATTTGTTCCTGTGTATTCAGCATCTGCACCAAAAGGTTGATCATATAAAAGACCCACTGAAATATTATCAGTCGCTTGTATTTTTAAAGCTGCGGTAGGGAAGTAGTAATCACCAGCCATATCTCCAGTATGATTACCCGATAAATCTTTACCAGAGACAGATGGATCTAAAATTGAGATACCTGCTTCAAAGTAATTTCCTGGTTGAAGGAATGATGAAATAGATTGTCCAGAACGATCTAATGCAGCAGCAAAAGTGCCTGATGATGCTAAACCGAATAATACAGCAGCTGATAATTTTGTTAATTTCACTTGAATTTTCCCTGATCTTCTTCAATGAATTATTTTGTATTTTCCAATTGAATTGAGGATTAGTTATCTTAAACTGATCCTAAATCTTATGTTCACAAAATAACACATTAAGAATCAGAGTAAATACTCTAAGGAAATAAATTTATAATTGAATTTTAATTCTGATAAAAATAATAGGAATTTTATTTTTATATAAATTATTGAATTTATGAATTATTTAATTTTGAATGACAGTATCTTATCGTTAATTTATAAATGAACTATACAGTCAGTCAACGGCATTCATGATTAAATAAAAAAGAGCACTTAAGTGCTCTTCAAAAAATGAATAGAGTTTAGAAACGATAACCCATTTTTAGGCCATATGCCCAAGCATTGTTATCTTCAAACTTACCCACTTCACGACCAACAGATCGACCATCAGCATCTCCTAACCAAAAATATTTTACACCGCCACCGATAAAGGTTGCAGGAGTAGGGCTAAACTGAGCACTCAAACCTAGATTCCAGTAGCCTTCTGTTGGTCCAAGTGCGGTTACTGGATTCCCAGCTCCAGAATCCCAACCTGCGGATAATGCACCGCCCCATTTTTCATTAATCTTACGACCAACGCCAACCGTTGCAGACCATTGATCTTTATCATATTCAATAATATTTTGTCCTTGACCAGTAACAGCTTGTGTTAACAATCTAAATTTATCAATATCAATTTTTAGACCTCCCCATTCAACCCATCGAACATTTGCAAAAGCAACGGTGTTTGCCATGATGCCTGTTTGAAAGTCTAAATTAACTGATTGTGGAGTGCTGATTTTAGTATTCTGAGAAGGTGTATTTAATGCCCCACTCGAATCTAAATTTTTAAGATTAGTTAGTACTTGAGCTACTTGAGGTCCAACTATGCTCTCAACAATAAAACTAGGATAACCAAAATAACTTGAATAAGCGTTTATCAAACCATTGGCATCTTCCGTAGTTTCCAAACTATGGTCAATTTCAGATCTATATGTTAAGGATGCTTTTAACGCTATTTCAGGGATTTGATATGCAACACCAGCTAACCAACCATAACCTTCATCTCTTTTAAAATGAGCCTGATAATTCGCTAAACTAGATAAAGTTAAATTACCTCTCACATCCTGATATACACCACCGCCATAAATATTCAAATTTTCATTAGGTTGAAACCCAACAATAGCTGATATGTTATTTGAATTTACTTTAACCTCTGTTGAAGAGAGAGGAAGTGTACTATCTGGCAGTAATCCTGGAAGTAATCCATCTGTGTAATAGGCTGATGCTCCAAAGGGTTGATCATAGAGTAAGCCGAAAGAGAATTTTTCATTTAATTGCAGTTTTAATGCAGCACTTGGGAAGTAATAATCCTCAGCCATATCACTGATATTTCCAAGTTGGTTTTTACCAGATACATCAGGGTCAATAATGGAGATACCAGCTTCAAAATAGTTATTCGGTTGTAAAAATGCTCCTATCGATTGACCTGAGCGATCCATAGCGGCTGCATAAGCCCCAGAAATCGGTAATAAAGCAAATAATACAGATACACTGATGGTTTTTAATTTCATGTTATCTATCCTTAGATAATGTGAATTTTTAATTTAATAGAATTTTTTTAGTTATTTCCTTAAGAGCTGATAAATAAACGATTTATGCTAAAATGTTTATTTTTTACTCTACAAACAACATATCATAAAGGTAATGAGATGCAACAAAAATTTGACTGAAATGACATTATTTTTTTTATTTTGGGTCAATTTGTTGATAAGTGTATTAATCTTAGAAAATGGTGCGCCCTGCGGGACTCGAACCCACGCCGGTCACTTAGGAGGCAACTGCTCTATCCAGTTAAGCTAAGGACGCATACTAATCTGATCAAATAAATTTCTGAAAAAAAGTTATTGCTTAGCAATAACTTTTTTAATGCGTCTTACTATTTTCGGTAAAGTAATTTAAATAATACCAACATCAGGATAATCCAGATCGGAATCATGATCACAGCACCGCTTAAGCCCTGAGTCCACATGATGTAAAGCACGACAATAATAAACCCAAGAACCAAATAGTTACTGGCTGGTGACCATAGAGCAGGAAATTTTGAAGTGGTATTTGACAGTTTCATCGCTTGTTTAAATTTCAAGTGAGTCAACGCAATCATCGCCCAGTTAAGTACTAGAGCACCAACAACAATATAAATTAAATTACTTAAAGCATCTTCAGGTGCAAAATAGTTTAATAAAACACATCCGAAAATTAACACTGCTGACAACAATACCGCAGGAACAGGTACACCTTGTTTATTGGTTTTTTCAAAAATTTTAGGGGCATTCCCTTGTTTTGCTAAACCAAAAAGCATACGGCTATTCGCGTACATTCCACTGTTATATACCGATAGCGCAGCAGTCAAAATAATAAAGTTGAGCAGGTGAGCAGCCCAATCAATACCCAGTTGACTGAAGATCATTACGAATGGACTTTTATCTAGACCACCAAGTTGTAGTTGATTCCATGGAACTAAAGAAAGAAGAATTGTAAGCGACCCAACATAGAAAATCAGAATACGGAAAACAACTTGATTAATTGCTTTAGGAATCGTTTTCTCTGGATTTTCAGCCTCAGCTGCCGCCATACCAATCAGTTCAATGCCACCAAAGGCGAACATCAGGAATGCCAACATGAAGAATAAACCTTCGAATCCATGAGGGAAGAAACCACCGTGAGTCCAAAGATTACTGAATGATGCAGTAGAGTCAGATCCTGCTGTAAACAACAAGAATAGACCGAAGACAATCATCGACACGACAGCTGCTACTTTAATAATAGACAGCCAAAACTCTGATTCTCCATAAAATTTAACATTACAGAGGTTAACTAAGGTAATGATAATAAAGAAGAAAAGAACTGATGACCAAGCAGGAATGTGAGGCCACCAATAGTTAATATATTTTGCAACAGCTGTTAATTCGGTCATCGCGACCAAAATATAAAGAATCCAATAGTTCCAACCTGCTAGGAATCCAGGAAACTTACCCCAATATTTATTTGCAAAATGACTAAATGATCCAGCAACAGGTTCATGAACAATCATTTCGCCTAATTGGCGCATAATTAAAAAAGCGATTAAACCACCAATTGCATAACCCAAAATAATAGATGGGCCGGCAGATTGGATCACGTGTGCGGAACCTAAAAATAAGCCTGTACCAATTGCACCACCCATAGCGATTAATTGGATATGACGATTCTTTAAGCCACGCTGAAGTTGTGAAGACTTGTTATTCAAAGTATTCAGCCCGACGATTGAAATAAGTTACAAGATTGTAATAGATCAAATTGCATTAGCCTAGTACGTCAGCGTTCATGAATGTGTTTTATGATTTTAATAAAATAAAATTATTATAGAAAATTGATTTAATTATTTTTTAATCAATCATTTAATTTTATTAGAATTTATTTTTGTGAGAGTGAATTAAATTTAATCTATCGTAATTGATGGAAATTCATACCATAGTGTTAAGTGCTCATGTTCACATAAAAAATCATTTATACTGTGTTGAACTAAAAATCACGATTGATAACAAATATTAAAAGAGAAGGAATGAGCTATGAGTTCAACACCACAAATTAAAATTCCAGCCACTTATATGCGTGGAGGAACGAGTAAAGGTGTTTTCTTTAACTTAAATGATTTACCTAAAGAAGCTCAAGTTCCAGGTAAAGCAAGAGATCAGATCTTATTACGTGTGATAGGAAGCCCTGATCCTTATGGCAAACAAATCGATGGAATGGGTGGTGCTTCATCTAGTACCAGTAAGACAGTCATTCTCTCTAAAAGCGCTCAATCTGATCATGATGTAGATTATCTTTTTGGACAGGTTGCGATTGATCGACCATTTGTCGATTGGAGTGGCAACTGTGGCAATCTTACGGCAGCAGTAGGCTCATTTGCGATTTCAAATGGTCTCGTGAGTGCAGAAAAGATTCCAGAGAATGGGATTTGTACGGTAAAGATTTGGCAGGTCAATATCCAGAAATCGATTATCGCGCATGTCCCAATTACAAATGGTCATGTTCAGGAAACAGGTGATTTCGAGCTTGATGGGGTAACATTTCCAGCTGCAGAGGTGCAAATAGAATTTTTAGATCCCGCAGATGATGGAGAGGATGGGGCTGCAATGTTTCCCACAGGAAATGTGGTTGATGAGCTGGAAGTCCCAGATATTGGTCGCTTTCAGGTGACGCTGATTAATGCGGGTATTCCAACTATTTTTATGTGTGCTTCAGACTTAGGGTATGAAGGAACTGAACTTCAGGATCATATCAATAATGATGTCGAGGCCTTGGCCAAGTTTGAAAAAATTCGTGCTTATGGTGCTGTAAAGATGGGTATTATTCAGCATATTGATGAAGCGGTTCAACGTCAGCATACACCTAAAATTGCATTTGTATCTGCGCCTAAAAATTACATCTCATCTAGCGGAAAAGCAGTACAAGCTGATGAGATCGACTTGACGGTTCGTGCTTTATCAATGGGTAAACTACACCATGCCATGATGGGAACCGCAGCTGTAGCGATTGGAACCGCCGCTGCAATTCCTGGAACATTAGTCAATTTAGCCTCAGGTGGTGGTGAAAAAAAATCAGTCAGATTTGGGCATCCTTCTGGAACACTCAGAGTAGGCGCTGAAGCGGAGAAAATTAATGACCAATGGACGGTAAAAAAGGCCATTATGAGTCGCAGTGCTCGAGTACTCATGGAAGGATGGGTGCGAATTCCTGGCGATACGTTTTAAGATGAAAAAACCACTTTCGAGTGGTTTTTTTACGCGCTTAAAATATGTGATAAGTATACTAAATTAGTCTGGAAGCATTACTAACAGTACGATTCACTCATAAATAAATAAGACTATGACAATTTTGACATGTTATATTAAGGAAATAAGTCAACGTGATTATATTCACCGAATTCATAAAATTAAGTTGCTGAATAGCCTTCGCTCCACGAATAATTAAAATGAGAAAGACCAATGAAGAAGGATAATAATTTTGAGCAGGATACGCCCAAGATTGATCAAGAGTTTCTAAACCAAATTCATGCTACAAATAAATTAGATTTGGTATCTGTGATTGCCAAAATCCCTGTGCCTGTGGCGCTAGTTCAGCATGATGGTGTATTTATTAGTGCAAATCAATTATTTGCTGATATCTATGAGAGTGATGCACTCTATTTACTCGGAAAGAAATTAGGTTTCGTATCAACGACGGTTTACCAATTATTTCAAGATGCGCTGCAATTGTTTCGACATGATTCACGCTTATACAAAATTGAAAATGAATTCTATTCAAAAGGGCATTTTTTTCAAATTTATTTTAGTGCTTTAAGAGATAAATCAACCTCTTTGGATTGCGTGTTGATCGTATGTGCAGATATAACAAAATTGAAAAGACGTGAACGTGTCTTGATCCAAAATAATAAAAGGTTGTTTGAAGAGCTATATTTGGATCCTGTGACTGGGATGAACAATAAGCTGGCATTTGAACAGTTTTTAAAAGATCGCTTCCTTATTCAAGATCGGAAAAATTATTCTTTTATCAAGTTTGAAGTCGAAAATTTTAAAAAGTTTAATCAGCTCAATAGTTATACCATTGGCGATGAAATTTTGAGTCGTATTGGATCTCTGATTAAAGAGGAGTTGAATCAAGATTTAGCAGAAGTCTATCGTTTGAATTCTGCAAGTTTTATCTTGGTGATTCAAGAATCGACTCCTTGGAAAATTCTCACCATTGCTGAACGCCTAAAACAAACATTGGTCCGTGAAAAAATTTATTTCGATCCTCAAGAGGATGAGGTACTCACGTGTGCGATTGGGATTTTTCATCCTAATTGCCAGAAAATGTACTCAGAAAAGCAAATATTAGAAACCTTAGATCGGGCTGTTGACATTGCACATGTATTGGGTCGAAACTCGATTCATGTGTTAGATGAATAGTCACTCTTCATTTAAACCTATCACTAAATAAAACAAATCAGCATTGTGTATTGTAGCAATCACAATTGGTTGTAGAATAAAGACAATTTTATATATACCGACATGAAACGGTATAACTTGAGGTTCAAAGACGGCAGTGACAGTACATATCTCTGTGAATAGTGAAGTATTACAACGTGCTCAACAGCAAATCCAACAGGATCTGAAAATTGCCCTAGATGCTTTTTTCATTCCAGAGCCTTTGAAAAGTGCTGTAAATCATGCAGTCATGTTAGGTGGAAAACGGGTTCGTCCAGCTTTAGCGTATGCAACAGCAGAATTAAGTGAAGATCATAAAAATTTTGCTGCTGTGCGACGTGCAGCAGTTGCAGTCGAGTTAATTCATTGCTATTCACTTGCTCATGACGACTTACCATGTATGGATAATGATTTGTTGCGTCGTGGTCAACCAACTTGCCATGTTGCATATGGTGAAGATACAGCACTACTTGCGGGAGATATCTTGCAGTCGATGGCATTTGAGGTTTTAGGAAGTCGCCTTTTTGATACACAAGTCACTGTAGATCCTTCTATTGTGTTGAAGCAAATGCAGATATTGGCGACATCATCTTCTAAGATGGTTTGTGGTCAAGTCCTAGATTTGCAAGCGGAAGGCAAGAAAATTGATCAGGAAGCATTGGAAAATATTCATCGTAATAAAACTGGTGCACTGATTCAGGCGGCAATCATGATGTCAGCAGTGACAGTGATGGACGGTGTAGATGCAGGCATTCCAAAATTGCGTGAATTTGGTCAAGCATTAGGTTTAGCATTTCAAGTTCAAGATGATATTTTAGATATAGTTTCAGATACTGAAACGCTTGGAAAGACCGCTGGAAAAGATGAACTTGTCGAAAAATCGACATATCCAGCTTTATTGGGTTTAGATGCTGCAAAAGAATATGCAAATAAGCTTCATCAGCAAGCGATTAGTGCTTTAGATTATTTTGGTGATTCAGCATCTGAACTTAAACAGATTTCAGCTTTTTTACTTGCTCGAAAGAGTTAAAAAAAAGAGGACTGAATGTCCTCTTTTTTATTTGTTATTTTGTCGCTTTATATAATCGGTCTGCTTCGTCAAATCGGTCAGTAACATCAGAATTTGGTTGCTTACCTAATAAACTCACAACAATGATTGCGATGAGGGAGCAAATAAAGCCAGGAATGATTTCATAGATTCCAGTATCAGCCCAAATATTTTTCCATACAATAACGGTCACTGCACCAATGATCATCCCCGCCAAAGCGCCATTTAATGTCATGCGTTTCCAGAATAAAGACAGAATAATGAGCGGGCCAAATGCTGCCCCAAAGCCTGCCCAAGCGTAGGCAACTAGACCAAGTACTTTAGATTCAGGGTTTGACGCTAAAACAATCGCAAGTAAAGCTATCAGTAGCACCATCAAGCGACCCACCCAAACCAGTTCTTTTTGAGAAGCAGTTTTACGGATGAAAGATTTATAAAAATCTTCGGTTAAAGTGCTTGAACATACAAGAAGTTGACAACTCAATGTACTCATTACCGCAGCCAAAATTGCAGCTAATACAATGCCTGCGATCCATGGGTTAAATAGAACTTTCGTTAACTCCATAAATACAGTTTCAGGGTTAGCATTCACAATATTAGCGAACTGTGGATTTTGCTGAAAATAAGCAATACCGACATATCCAGCAGCCACTGCACCACCAAGGCACAGAATCATCCAAGTCATACCAATACGACGAGCATTAGGAATCGATTTAACTGAATCAGCAGCCATAAAACGTACGAGAATATGAGGTTGTCCGAAATAGCCTAAACCCCAAGCCAGTAATGAAATAATTGCGACGGTACTTAAGTTACCCATTAAACTGCTTGCTTCTGGTCGCGCTGCTTCAAGTGCTAGATTCACTTGAGATAAATCGGAAAAAGTCAGTAAAGCCACGATGGGGGTAAGCAATAAGGCAAAAATCATTAATCCCGCTTGGATGGTGTCTGTCCAAGAAACAGCTAAGAACCCACCAATAAAAACGTAACTGATCGTTGCAATTGCACTAATCCAAAGGGCAGTGCTGTAAGAAAGATCAAACATACTTTCAAATAATCGAGCGCCTGCCACCATGCCTGAAGCACAATAAATGGCAAAGAAGATTAAAATGACAAATGCAGAAACGATTCGTAGAATTTTTTTCTGATCATTAAAACGATTGGAAAAGTAATCTGGGAGTGTAAGGGCATTGTGTTGAACTTCAGTATGAACTCTGAGACGTCCTGCTACTAACAGCCAGTTGAGCCATGCACCAATAATTAAACCAATTGCAATCCACATTTCTGATAGACCAGAAAGATAAATAGCACCTGGCAAACCCATAAGTAACCAGCCACTCATGTCAGAAGCACCAGCTGAAAGGGCTGTTACAAAACTTCCCAAACGTCGTCCACCCAAAATATAATCTGAAAAGTTCGTGGTCGCTCGATACGCGATTAAACCAATCACGACCATGGCGACAATATAGAACAAGAAAGTGATTAAGGTGGGATCAAAGGTGCTCATACAATTTCCATGATGCAGTTAGACGATAGATTGTTTTCATGCAATCTTTCAGGATGCGAAATTTAACCATAAATTTAAAATAAATGCTGAAGAATTGAATCTTGAGTCATATCAATAACAAAGGCAGCCGAAGCTGCCTTTTTAAATTTTGAAGAGTGTTTGAGCGATTTAAGGATTATTACGACCCATTACCCCACGAATCGTATTCATGATGTCAGCAGGCAATACCACAGTTTTAGCATTATTAGATTTAGCCATATCCTGCATTGCTTTTACATATTGTTCACCAAGTAGATAAGCGACAGGGATCTCTTTGTCGCCTACAGCATTGGTAACCATATTAATGGCTTTTTCTGAAGCTTCAGCGAGTACAACTTGAGCCTCAGCATCACGACGTGATGCTTCAAGACGACCTTCAGCTTCAAGAATCGCAGCTTGTTTTTCACCATCAGCACGTGTCACTGTCGCACGACGCTGACGTTCAGCTGCGGCTTGGGCTTCCATTGCGGATTGCATTGTACCTGATGGTTGAATATCTTGGATTTCAACCGTTTTAAGCGTAATTCCCCAATCTGAAATATCATCAGAAATTGCTGCTTTTAGCTTCGCTTTAATGTGATCACGTGAAGATAAAGCATCATCCAAGTCCATTTCACCTACGATTGAACGTAAAGAAGTTTGGACAAGGTTTTGGATTGCCCAAGTATAGTTTTCGATACCGTAGACTGCTTTTTCTGGTGTAGTAATGTTGATATAGGCAACAGCGTTCATTAAAAGAACTGCGTTATCTCTTGTAATCACTTCCTGAGATGGAATATCGAGAACGATATCTTTTGTCGTGACTTTATATGCGACTTCATCAACATAAGGAATCACAAAGTTTAGACCTGGACTTAAGGTTGTATGGTATTTACCCAGACGTTGTACGATCCATTTATAGCCTTGAGGAACAATACGAACCCCTTTAAAAATAGTGATCCCGACGAATGCCAAAAATGCGATGGCAATAATTGAACCAGACATTTCTACTCCTTTAAGAATTATTGTTTATAACGGTGAGTTGAGGTTATTGTGCGCTTGAACGACCAGCTCATTACCTAAAATATCTGTAACTCTGACACGATCACCGACCTGAACAGGGTTCAGTGTTCTGCAATTCCATTCGTCAGAGCCGAGAACTGGAAGCTGAAACCGAACTTTGACTAATTCAGGTTCATGACCAATTTGAATCACCATCCCAACTTGTCCGATTGTCGCTTCACGTGAGAGCCCCGCTTTAGTCTTATCAACGGAAAGTGGTTTAATAAATTTAAACCAAATCACCGTACATGAAATCGATAGGACAACCCATAAAATAATTTGAGCTGGAAGCCCCATAGAAGGAAATAGCCACACCAGTATGCTAATAATGACTGCAGCTATACCAAACCACAGTGCAGCAAAGGCCGGTAAAATGAGCTCAGACAGGATGAGCAAAATACCTAATACAAACCAATGCCAAGGTTCAATCAATAAGTCCATACATCTACTCTAATCGTTATCTTGTTATAGACGAAAACATCTATATCAAGATAACAGACTAGGGCAGAGAAGCCTATAAAAAATGCTTAAAAGCGAGCTGTTGGTGCAGGTTTGAAAGCAGCAGGAGATTTTTTGAAATTGGCAATTGCGGTATCTATTGATTTAATTTTCAGTTGCGCTGCTTTCTCACCTTCAAGTATTGCCTCATTGCTGGCTTTCAAATCCAAAGTTCCTAAATGGCCAACTTTTGGCTGAATCACGACTGTAGCTGCATTGAGTTCAGTATTGATACTTTGTTGACCCATAATATTAATCGTTTGATCCAACAGTCCCCACATGCTCATCGGCTTATTGCCTGCAGGGCGTGCAGAAATATCAACTGCTATCACAATATCTGCACCCATATTTTTGGCAGTTTGAACTGGAATTGGACTCACGAGTCCACCATCAACATATTTGGTTTTGCCAATCGTTGTTGGAACAAAGACGTTAGGGATACTACATGACGCTCTTACGGCTTGACCTGTATTACCTTTGACGAAATCAGCGCGTTTACCATTATCTAAACGTGTGGCAACTGCAGCAAATCGAATCGGGAATAGTTCAATCGGTTTGTTCCCAACCTGTCGATTGACATAATCTTGGAGCTTTTGACCGAGGACCACACCCTGTCGATTTAAAGTTAAATCACGAATATCGGACTCTTTCAGTTGAAGTGCAATTTGCTGTAGTTGATAGGGAGATTTGCCTGAAGCATAAATACTACCGACAAAACTTCCAGCACTTGTACCCGTAACAATTTTGGGTTTTATACCATGAGATTCTAAAACCTTTAATACACCAATATGCGCAAAACCTTTTGCACCACCACCGCCTAGAGCAATAGCGATCACTGGCTCGCGTGCTTGAATTTGAGTGGATTGTGTAGGATTTTTTACAGTAGAGTTACAGCCTGATAGCGCCAATAAACTCAGGCCAATGAAGCTGATTTTGGGAAGATTGAGGAGCAATGACATAGACATTAATCTGCTAAAAAGTGTCAAAATTTTAGGCATATCTCAACAGATTGCTGTCTATTTTTCTAGCATTTTTACAAAAGTTCTTTAAAGGGTAATGCTAAACGATTCATATTTTTAGGAGAAATTTTTCCACGATAATATTCTAATATTTTGTGCAGATCAGATTCATAGTCTCCCGTCATTTCGAGGCTTCCTAAACATCGAATGATTTTATGATCATAATCAAATGCAAACATTACCACTGGTATATTTGCACCTAAGGCAATGTGATAAAAACCGCTGCGAATGTTTTTAGCACTTTTTCGTGTACCTTCAGGTGCCATTGCCACCCAAATTCTATCTCGTTTATGAATAGCTTGAACAATTTGTTGAGTCAAGCCTTGGGGGGTATCGCGTTTTACCGGAATCACCCCGATCCATTTGAGTAAATGTTTGAGTGGAGATTTGAACAGACTATCTTTTCCAAAGATTGTGACTTCAATGCCAATGCCAAGCATCGCGAGAAAGGCATACAGTCCATCATAATTTGATGTATGGGGGGACACAATTGCGACAGCTTTGGGAAAATTTGGAAATTCTCCTTCAAAAGACCAGCCTTGTCGAAGATAAAGCTGTTTGAACGCTGCTCGACTCAACTTTGAACCGCGTTGAGGAACTTGTGATGGTGATTTTGGAAATCTATTGTTCATTGTGCGTTGTATAATTGCTTTTTAAACTTATTATAAAGACCTTGTGTATGAGATACATTGGCAGAATAAGAATCAAGTGACAAGGACATCTCAATACGGATTGATTAAGAAAACATCAGTTGCAGGATACCTCTTTCATGTCACCAAATACCAAAATGTATGTGCTTTTATTTTCACTCTATTGGGCGCAAGGATTGCCAGTAGGATTTATGACACATGCTTTGCCCGTGATTCTGCGTGCTGAAGGTGTTTCCTTAACGCATATTGGTGGATTTGGATTGCTGATGGCTCCGTGGGCACTCAAAGTTTTATGGGCTCCATTGGTTGATCGCCTTCATTTGTTCAATCAAGGGCATTACCGCAGTTGGATTATACCCACTCAGTTACTCACAATTATCACATTGATTATCTTATCATTTATCCCCATTCAATCACTGAATCAACCTCAATATCTCTTTGGATTTTTCGTGGCATTGTTGATGATGAATAGTTTCGGAGCGACTCAAGATATAGCAACCGATGGCTTAGCTGTGAATATTCTAAAAGGTGAACAACAGCATTTAGGCAATATGTTCCAAGTGATTGGTTCAAGGTTGGGCTTTATTGTGGGAGGCGGTGCGATATTGTGGGTATTAGATGCATTGACTTGGCAAACCACTTTTTTATGCTTGGCTATTTTGGTGGCATTTAATACGCTACCCGTATTATTGTATCGTGAGCCTCAACATACTTCACAAAGCATCAATAATCATCAAGATGATGATTCATCATCTAAAACTCAAAGTTTCGTGAAAGCTTTAAGTCATTACTTAAAATATTTTTTTCAAAATCGAGAACTCAGACTTTGGTTTTTTGTATTGTGTAGCATTAAAGTGACGGATGGATTGTCTGGACCTATTCTTAAACCATTGTTGGTCGATTTAGGACTATCTAAGACGCAAATTGGTGTCAATGTGACCATGCTTGGAGCATTTGCTGCTTTGATCGGAGCAGGTATTGCAGGTTGGCTACTTAGGTTTTATTCGCGTCAAAGTGCTTTAATTACTTTTTCACTGCTTAAATTATTGAGTCTCATTGGATTTGCATGGTTATCGCATTATGAGGCTCGACCTTCTGAATTGAACGTCGTGTGGATCTATATCATCAATGCTTTAGAAGATATGTTCGCTGCGATGTTATTGGTGATTATTCTAACCTTGGTGATGCAATACAGTCGGAAAGAATTTGCAGGAACAGATTTTACTTTCCAAGTCGCATTGATGGCTTCTATTGCGGGAGCACTGTATACCTTGAGTGGCATATTAGGCGATTGGCTTGGTTATACCTCATATCTCATTTTGATCTGTATATTAGGATTATTTTTGTTCATACCAATTTTAGTATGGAGTCGGTATACAGTTCAAAACAAACATCCATGGAATTAGTCTGTAATCTATCTTTTATTCATTTTCATGCTTAGGATGAAATAAAAAGGAATAATCGAGATTGCGGAGAGTTGATAGCATGGGCAAATGAATACACTCCTCTAAGCACTATGAAAATTCAAGCTGTTATTTTTGATTTGGACAATACACTGACACACCGAGATTTAAGTGTTCAAACTTTTAGTCGGGCATTATTTAATACTTATAAACAGCAAATCGATCAATCTGCCTCGTCTGCGCAAGCTGAGATTCTCGAAACGATTCGATATATTGATCATGGTGGCTATCCCATCCGAGAAAGAATGACTGCACCTACCATTGGTGGTTCCGTCGCTCATGCATTACTCAATCAGTTGAAATGGAAAAAAGCACCAGAATTAGATGAATTAAGTGACTATTGGTTTAATCAATTTGGACTAAACGCAGTCATGATGCCAAATGCTATTCAGACGCTTGATCAGCTTAGAAGCGAGGGATTTAAGTTGGCAATCATTTCGAATGGAGGACATTTCACTCGACACAAAATTATCGAAGGTTTAGGAATCGCGCATTATTTTGATGTAATCATGAGTTCTGAGAAGGCAGGTGTGTCAAAGCCTCAAGCAGAAATATTTCATATGACTTGTCAACAATTAGGAATTGCACCTGACCATTGTCTTTATGTTGGTGATCATCCAGTGAATGATTATTGGGCTGCTACTCAGGCTGGATTAGATGGGCTATATTTGGCGGGGTTCCACCAATCCTTGGCTGAACATCAACCGCCCTTAAATAAAACAATTCAGACTTTGCCTGAAATTTTAGCGTATATAAAACAAGTCAATGCATGATGTAAATGATGAATTTTTGAGACGATCAGCTTGATGCAGTGTAATATAAAATGATCAGTTCAAAATGCATGCAATAAACTACTGTGGTTGATTGAGCGTATTAGGGCTGAGCGATCTGCACTCGATTAGGCTCATCATTTATGTACAGCATTGTTTTATCCTTAGTGCCGCTGATAGGACTCATATTAATTGGATATTTTCTTAAACAGAAATCATATTTAACAGACGAGTTTTGGGCGGGTGCAGAGAAACTTAACTATTTTGTGTTTTTTCCTGCCATGCTTTTTGGTAATTTGGCTCAAGCTGATATTCATATGGAGATGGTGAGTAAAATTTTAGTCATTTTACTCGTGGTCTTTCCAATTGCTTGTGCGGTTTTATATATTTTAAAAAGAATTTTTCAGACCCCAACACGAAGATTTGGAGTCTATGTTCAAAGTAATGTACGTTTTAATACCTATATTGGTTTAGCAGTTGTTGCTTCGCTTTTTCCAGCAGAAGGCATGACGATTTTTGCATTACTGTTGGCGATCAGTATTCCTGTTGTGAATATCATCTCGGTATTGGCACTGACCGATGATGAAAATATGAATTTTCGCGCAGTGATTATATCGTTACTCAAAAATCCTTTAATTTTAGGTTGTCTGGTTGGGGTGCTCTACAATGTATCCGGGCTGCCATTATGGAAAGGTGCAGAGTCATTAATTTACCAACTTGCGATATGTAGCTTACCTATGGGACTAATGTGTGTCGGTGCTGCATTGCAATTTGTGGCTCTTAAAAAAGAATCATTACCTCTAATGATCAACACGCTATCGCGTTTATGTTTAATGCCGATTTTGGCTTGGCTGGTCTGTAAAATGCTGGGCTTCAATGCTTTAGAGACGCAAATCTTTATTTTATATTTTGCATTACCAACGGCTTCAGCTGCTTATATTCTGACAAAAGTATTGGGTGGTGACAGTCAATTAATGGCTGGCATAATTAGTCTGCAAATTATCGGTGCTGCAATCACACTACCCATCGTTTTGACTTTAATATTGCACTAAAACTCAGAAGTATAATTCCAAATATTTAGAATCATTTGAAAGTTTATCGATTCAATTTGAATTAGATTATGTATTTGTGTTGAATTATGAGAAAATGCAAGATTAAGTTGAATTGAAGTACTCCCATGACACACCACAATGCTGAATCTTTAAGTGATATCGAAATTTTAGATATTTTGCAGTCAATGAAATCTGACGAACTTAATGTTGAGGCGAATAAACTGATTCGAAGTGGTGGTAAAGAGGGGCGTCAGGAAGCACATAAAAAAGCCTTGGTTGCATTACATCAATCTTTTGAAGAAAAGTTTGTTGAAGCAGTGACACTTGCGCTAGGCTTAAATGAAGCACAAGCAAAAAAAATTAAATATAAAAAAGACAGAATTCGTATTCTTAAAGCGCGTGGTATTGATTATCTTGAGATTGATGGTGCTGAAACAGCACAAGTTTTATCGCAGGTTGCACAGGCGATTACACGTGAAGAAGCAATCGTAACACATGATCTACACAATATTTTTCCATTTTGGAAAGAAGGCTGGCCAATGGTTCAGTTAGATAATGCGTATGCTATTTTAGCTGAAGATATCGATATTCATTATCAAGCAACTTTAGATAAACTTTTAGAAATCTATGATCGCTAATACTTTATTATTCAAGTTAAACAAAGAATTGAAAACGTAGTTTAGCGAACCAAGTGACTGAAAACCGATTTAAGCAAAGGCTTAAATCGGTTTTTTTACTTTTATCAGTAGCTTATATTTTGAAAGCAGAATAAAAAATCTTAACAGACTCAAATATGTATGCTGAGATTGTTAGACATTTCAAGAGTTCTATGCATTGTTGGTCTGTTATTATTAAGCAATATTAAAAAATAAGGATAACTATAATGATGGGTCTTTCAATTGGTCATATCGCACTATTTGCCATAATTATTTTGGTCATTTTCGGTACAGCTAAATTAAAGAATTTTGGCAAAGATGTCGGCGGCGCTGTAAAAGATTTTAAAGATGCTGTTCGCGAAGATAAAAAAGACACTCATCAATAATCTTTTTTAAACAATATTCAAAGCAATATTGTGGTGTTTTAACCTATGTTTGATGTTGGGTTTGGAGAACTACTCTTTCTTGGACTGATTGTAATTGTGGTCTTGGGTCCTGATCGTTTACCCGATGCGATTCGTTTTGCGCTTCGAAGCTTGAAAAAAATAAGTGAAATAAAATCCGATATTAAACAGAAAGTAGATCTAGAACTTGAGCTTCATCAACTTCGTGAAGAATTAAAAGACGAAATTCAGAATGTTAAACAGCTTGAAACTCAAATGCAGGAATATTTCGCGCATCTAGATGATCAAATTGATCAGAAACAAAAACAATATTTCCCAATACAAAAGTTTTATGTTCCAGCACCTTATAAAACAGATTTTCTAATGACTCATTTAGCGCATTGGTCGTGTGTTGATATACATGTAATGGGAGTGAGATATGTCTGAAACTTCCGACCTCAAAAAAACACTGAGTCATTTTTCTGATTATTTTGAAGAATTTAGGCGAAATTTAATTCATGTCGTTATCGGCTTTTTAGTTATTTTTGTTGGATTAGTGCCATTCGCGAACAAAATTTATAACGCGATCGCACTGCCTCTACAAGCTAAATTACCTGCAAATGCGCATATGATTGCGACAGATATTACCAGTACATTTGTAGCACCCATTAAGTTGGTATTTTTTGTCACGCTGATCATCCTTTTTCCTTTTATTTTTTATAAATTATATGTTTTTTTAAAACATGCGCTTTATCTGAAAGAACGTAAAATTTTCTTTTTCTTTTTTCCCTCAAGTATTGTGTTGTTTTACTCGGGCATTGCACTGGGATACTTTTTTATTCTGCCCGCTGTATTGGGATTCTTTATTGGAGTTTCGCCAGATAGTGTGACCCCTATGACAGATATTCAACAATACTTATTGTTTTGTATTAAGTTTTTCTTCGTCTTAGGGCTGATTTTTCAAGTGCCATTGGTCATTATGATCACGGTGTATTTTGGATTAGTAGACATTGAGACCATCCAAAAAAATAGACCTTACATTTTTATCTTTTGTTTTTTTATTGCCATGTTTGTAACGCCGCCAGACATATTATCAATGGCGATTGGGGGCACAATGATCTATCTATTATTTGAAATTGGGCTGTTATTTTCAAGAATATTGAGTCAATCGAATTATCAAAATTAATGTTAAATAAATCACAAAATAATTAAATAGTGTCATACAGTTTTCATTATAGATACACAATTCATTCTGTATATTAAAAAGTGCTTAACAAAAGTTAGGTGTATCTAACATAAATTCTTTATAACGAGGTTTTAATCATGAGCTTAGTAGAATTAAAGCAAGAAGAAATCAATGAAGTATCTGGTGCTGGAACATTGATTGGTGACTCAATCATCCACGGTGTGAACTTATTCAATCAAACACTTAATTCAAAACTGATTTCATCAGTTGGTGTTGTATTTAGTGCAGTAGGTTTAGGGCTAGTACACCAAGCTGCTGATACTACTGGTTTAGTGGCATCAAAAACATTAATTGGTCTTGGTCGTGCACTTGGTGGCGATGTAGCTGAAACTCCAAACCATTACGAAAAAGAAAAGGCAGAAGGTCAATATAAACTTCTTCCGACTTTAAATGGCGTTCGTGCTTGGCTTTCATAAGTTTTAAATAAAGTGTTAAAGGCAGACTGGTCATGAGTACTGGTCTGCTTTCAGTAACAGAAATAATAAAGCTAAACTTTTGGTGGCTATAACAATGCAGAATTCATCAGAACAAATAGATCACGATAAAAGAAACTTTCTAAAAACAATGGGTAGCTTAGCTGCTGTTGGTGCTGTTTCAGCATGGCTTCCAACACAAAAGGCAGAAGCTTGGTTTTTTCCTTTACAAGAAAGATTAGTAAATTTCCCAACTGAAATCTCAATTTTTAAACAGAAATATGAAAATTGGTCTGGGGAATCTCGTTATGAAAATGCATGGACAGCATCACCGAGAAATCAAGAACAAGTTTTAAAAGCCATTAACTGGGCATATCAAAATGGCTATAAAGTCAGACCCAAAGGGATGTCACATAATTGGTCACCTTTATTGTTGGATGATCAAGACAAGATTACTAAAATTTTATTGATTGATATGCCAACGCATATCAACAAAGTCAGTATTGATGCAAAAGGTATTGTGACTGCCGAAGCAGGCATTCAAATGGAAGCATTGTTAACCGCAATGGAATACCGTAATCGTGGATTTGTAGCAGTGCCCGCACCTGGAGATTTAACTTTGGGTGGTGTGTTGGCCATTGATGGTCATGGCACAGGTGTACCTGCCGTAGGGGAAATAAAACAAGAAGGTCAAACTTATGGTTCGATCAGTAATTTAGTGGTATCGATCACTGCTGCTGTTTTCGACCAACGAGAAGGTCGATATGTTGCGAAAACCTTCCTGCGAAATGATCCAGAAATTGGTGCATTTTTAGTTCATATAGGTCGTGCATTTATTTTATCTGCACAATTACAAACGTCAAAAAATCAATATATTCGTTGTGAAAGCTATACCGACATTCATATCAATGAGCTATTCGCTCAAGATAAGCATGCTGGACGTACCTTCTCTCATTTTCTGGATAAATCTGGTCGTGCAGAAGCAATTTGGTTTCCATTCACCGATTATCCTTGGTTAAAAGTTTGGACTGTTACTCCGTATCGTCCTTTGACTGCTCGACAGACAGTCAAACCATTCAATTATTGGTTCTCAGATAATTTGATCAAACCTATTACTGATTTGATTCATAAAATCATCGTCAATAAAAGTACTTATCTCACGCCAACCTTCGGTTTTACTCAGTATGAAATCTCTAAACTAGGTTTAAATGGTACGCCATTATCTGGAATCACGACGATTTTGACTGGTGGTTTGGCTTCCACTCAAACTTATGATTTATGGGGAACGTCAAAAAACGTTTTACTGTATGTCAAACCAACAACTTTGCGTGTTACGGCAAATGGCTATGCTGTCATTACCAGTCGTGCAAACGTTCAACGGGTTATTGCTGATTTTTGTGATTATTACGGCATTAAGATGAAGCAATATCAAAAAATGGGTCGTTTCCCAATGAATGGACCTGTTGAAATTCGAGTTACGGGCTTGGATCATCCAGAAGATTCAATTGTTCACGGCGCTCAAACAGCAGCATTATCAGCCATTAAACCTTGTCCTGATCATCCTGAATGGGACTGTGCCGTTTGGTTTGATATTTTAACCTTGCCAGGTACGCCATTCTCAGCGCAATTTTACACAGAAGTTGAGGAGTGGATGTCACAACGTTATCAAGGTGATTCTTTGATGCGACCAGAATGGTCTAAAGGGTGGGGCTATACCAATCAAAAAGCTTGGGATAGTTCAACTTATATCGATTACGAAATTCCACGCGTCCATGCTCAGGGTCAATCTAATCATTTAACCATTCAGTCGAGTAGTCATATTTTAAAGCAATATGATCCTCATGCTTTGTTCACAGCACCTTTAGTCAATCGAGTTTTGAAATAAAACAAGATGAACGCTTCGTTTTTAATCTATTGAAATCAGTATCCAACTGAGTTTATTCAAAGCAGATTTAGCTGAGCGAAGTGTGGGATAGAACAGGAGACAACACAGATCATGACTATTTTATTGAAAACTTTTGGTTTGTGTTTGTCTCTTTTAAGCACGCTGTTGAAATGTAGTCAACTTGATGAAAATTCAATATAAAAACCCGTACTTGAAAAATTAATTACAAATATATATGACAAATAAGCTGTTTAGAGACAAAGCGATTGATGCACAAAAGTCAAAGTGGATTGGTGAAGTCATTTTGATTCGACCATTTTCATTTACGGTACTCACGATTGTTGTCGCCATTTTTACTGTTTTATTAGTGAGTTTTATTTTTTTTGGAAGCTATACGAAGAGGACGAGTGTTAAAGGATTATTGATTCCTAATACAGGTTTAATCCGAGTTTATAGTGCTGAAGGGGGTACAGTCAGTGAAAAATTCGTCAAAGAAGGTCAATTAGTGGAGAAAGGGACACCATTAATTACATTAAAAATGACGCGTTATAATAGTACAGGTAACTATAATGAGTCTGTACAAAAACAAATTGAGTTAAAAAAACAAAGTTTAGATACTGAAAAAAATAAACTAAAAGACTTACATTTAAATAATGTTCAACAATTAAATGCAGAAATTCAATCTATACGTTTAGATTTAATAAAATTAGATGGCTTAATTGCCGAGCAACGCCAACGTCTAGCACTTGCACAAGAAAATGCACATCGTTATCGAGATTTAAAAGATAAAGAATATATTTCGATTGAAGAATATCAACTGAAGCAAGATAACTATATCAGCCTAAAAGTTGCATTACAGAGTTATGAGCGTGAAAAAAATACTAAACAAGCTGAATTAGAAAATAAATTATTGGCTCAGCAAGGACTAGCATCGAAGTTGGAAAGTGAGCTGACTTTGGTCGATCGTCAATTAGCTTCGAATCAGCAAGAATTTTTAGAAAATAAAGCGCGGGATAGTTTGCTATTACAAGCCAATGCGACAGGAAAAATAGCATCGATTAATGCAGAGGTTGGTCAGTTTATTTCTCCTAATATTCCTGTTATGAATATTGTTCCGACGCCTTCTTATTTAGAAGCACATCTTTTTGTACCCAGTTCAGCAATTGGATTTATAAGGACTGGTCAAACCGTAAAACTTCGTTTTCAAGCCTATCCTTACCAAAAATTTGGTCAAGGTGAAGGTGTGATTCATTCAATCTCAGCGACGACGATGAACCCACAAGAACTGACCAATTTAGGCGAGTTAAGTCAGGGTGTAACACTTAACCAAAGTGAACCTGTGTATTTAGTCAAAGTCAAATTAGAACAACAGTTTGTAAAAGCCTATGGTGAAAGTAAGCCTCTTAAAGTGGGCATGGCCTTTGATGCAGATATCATGCAAGAAAAAAGAAAACTATATGAATGGGTACTCGAACCGTTATATAGCATCACTGGCAAGATATAAGAAGAAATAACATGCAGATATTAGACAAAATTTCTCTTGGATTTGGACGGAAAATTCCAACCATTTTACAGACGGAAGCGACAGAATGTGGATTAGCCTGTATTGCGATGATTGCGCATTATTATGGCTATGAGTCTGATTTATTAACGTTAAGACGTCGTTTTTCAGTTTCTCAAAAGGGTTCAAATCTCAATCAGCTGATCAAAATTAGTAATCAGTTGAAAATGGTAACACGCCCATTAAAGCTGGATTTAGAAGATTTAGATCAGCTTAAAACCCCGTGTATTTTACATTGGGATTTCAACCACTTTGTGGTATTGCAAGAAGTCAGTGCCAATAAAGTCACGATTTTAGATCCAGCATTTGGTAAACGTGTACTGACACTCAATGAGGTGTCTGAACATTTTACGGGTGTTGCATTAGAGCTTTGGCCAGATACTGAATTTGAAAAAAAAGAAGATAAAAATCAGATTCAGCTTAAAGGTCTAATCGGTCATGTTCGTGGTTTATGGAAATCTCTCGGGCAAATTTTAATCTTGGCCTTAGCCTTAGAAGTTTTTTCATTAATTAGCCCATTTTTTATGCAATGGGTGATCGACCATGTGATCGTATCTGCAGATCGGGATCTCTTAACGATACTGGCTATTGGGTTTGGCATGTTGATGTTGCTTCAGCAGTTTATCGGGCTACTTCGTTCTTGGATCATGATGTATATGAGCACACATTTAAGTGTGCAGTGGCAAGCCAACGTCTTTAATCACATGATTAATGTTCCTGTCTCTTATTTTGAAAGACGATCACTCGGTGACATTGTTTCGCGATTTGGATCAATTGGTAACATTCAAACCACGCTCACCACAACGTTCTTAGCTGCGATTCTTGATGGATTAATGACAGTATTTACGTTGATTTTAATGTTTGTATACAGTCCGAAGTTAGCTTGGATTGCAATTTTTACCATGGGCTTATACGCCTTAATCCGATGGATTTGGTATGCACCTTTGAAGCGAGCGACTGAAGCGCAAATTATTCATGCAGCGAAGCAAAGCAGCCATTTTATGGAAACTGTGCGTGGAGCTAAAACCATAAAACTGTTCCAGCGACAAGATGTTCGCCGTTCGACTTGGTTAAACCTTATGGTCAATCAAGTCAATGCTGGATTAACGACCCAAAAGTTAGGTTTAGGATTCTCATTGGCGAATGGAGTCTTATTTGGGATTCAGAACATTCTAATTATTTGGTTAGGTGCCACATTGGTATTGGAGGGTAATTTTACAGTTGGTGTGCTGATGGCATTTATGGCGTATAAAGGCCAATTTGATAGTCGGGTTGCAGGACTAATCGATAAGTTTATCGAAGTTAAAATGCTTCAAATTGATGTAGAGCGTTTATCCGATATTGTGTTAACAGAACAAGAAAAATTATACGGTGATGCTGAAATCACAAATGTAGATCAGGTTGAGAATGCAATTGAAGTCGAAAATCTGCACTTTAAATATTCAGAAAATGACCCTTATGTACTCAAGGGGATTAGTTTTAAGATTCCCCAAAATCAATCTGTCGCCATTGTCGGGGCAACAGGTTGCGGTAAGACCACACTGCTACATGTTCTGTTAGGCGTATTTAAACAGAATGAAGGTGAAGTCAAAATCATGGGGCGTGACTTTGAACAATTAGGATTAAACGCTGTGCGAGATCAAGTCGCGACAGTGTTACAAGATGACATTCTATTTGCTGGTTCAATCGCAGAAAACATTTGCTTTTTTGATTCAAATCCAGATATGCAATGGGTACAACAATGTGCAGCATATGCCGCAATTCATGATGACATTAGCCGTATGCCAATGGGATATCAAACCTTAGTGGGGGATATTGGTAATATGTTGTCAGGAGGACAGAAACAACGAATTTTATTGGCTCGTGCTATCTATAAAAAACCAAAGATTTTATTTATGGATGAGGCGACCAGTAGTTTAGACGTATTAAAAGAACAAGAGGTCAATGCAAATCTCAAGCATTTGAATATTACCAAATTGATTATTGCACACCGTCCAGAAACGATTTCATCTGCTGAGCGGATTATCGCTTTACAAGATGGCGTGATTGTCCGTGATATGTTGACCAAGGATTTGCAACCTAAATGAAAATTCCATACATCGCTTTCATTGTTGTTGCTGAGTCGCTATTCGTACATAGTTCGTTGGCTTATGCAGAGAGTTGGTTGTCAAAACTGACTCCAAATCTAAAAAAACAGCGCGAGACTTTATGGTTTGATGAGCTCACGGCTCAGCATAAAGCCCGTGAGAATGAGACAAAACGTAAGCAAATAGAACAACAACTCAATCAAAGTGTGTCACTTGACCTTCAAAATCAGAAAATGTTAAGTCAACCTCAACATTGTTTATCTCAAAATAGTCTCAAGAATGAACAGCAGATAGAGCTCCTTGATGCCATTGAACGTGCAGTTTGTCGTAATCCTGAGACAAAAAGTACTTGGGCACAAACGCGTATTCAAGCTGCTCAGCTTAAAATCTCTAAAGCAAATTATTATCCTCAAGTGAATAGCACCTTGAATTACGATTGGTCACGTGATGATAATCAAGTAAAAGATCGTCCTGTTTTGAGTTATGACACTGACTTACGCCGTTACGGACTTGGAATAAGAGCCAATTGGCTACTTTATGATTTTGGTAGTCGATTTTATCAAGCAGAAGAAGCCGAAAAATTATTAGCGATGTCTTTGGCACAGCATGATGTAGCTTTGCAAAATATGATCATCAAAACGATTTCGACTTATTATCAAATTATTCAGGCTGAGTTAAAGTTAAATAATATTAATGAGTTGGTTGTACTTGCAGAAAAAAACTATGAAATTGCAAATGCTCGATATCGTGCGGGTGTTGGTATCAAATCAGATGCATTACAAATGTCCGCAAATTTGGCGAAAGCAAAGTCAGATCAAACTAAATTTTTAGGTGATTTAAAAATAGCAAAAGGACTTTTAGCATCATTAATGGGTGAGCCTGCATACCAAAATTTCAAAATTAATAATCAATTAAAAATTCCAAAAGAGCTAGATCTTAAACCGATTGAAATCCTCATTCAGGATGCTGAAAAAATGCATCCAAAGTTTAAAGCTGCACAGTATGATTCACTCGGAGCTGAAAATAAAATTAAGGCAATACAGCGGTCTAGATATCCATCTATTAGTTTTAATGGCATTTATGATCAGCAAAAACAAACGAGTGAAAGTTATGGAAGTGATCGCCAATCTCTACAAGCGGGTGTGCAAGTCAATTTCCCATTGTTTGATGGTTATAATCGAAAAAATCAAATTGTCATTGCTCAAGAAAACTTAAAATTAAAGCTATTAGAGCAGGAGAGATTGAAGCTTGAAATTAATGCTGAAATCTGGAAAAACTATAATGAGCTAAATGCAATTCATGACAATATTAAGGCGCTAACGATATTGAATCAAAGTGCTTCAGAAGCCTATGAAGTCGCTCAAGGACGTTATAAAGCGGGTGTAGGAAATTTACTAGAAGTGCTTAATGCTCAGAATGTGTTAAGTGAAGCAAAAATGAATTATTCCACCTTGTTGACAGAGTTTTTAGTGGTGAGGTATCAACTTCTATCTAACATGGGAAATTTGAATATTTGGAATGAGACACGAGCTCAATAAGTTTTTATAAATAAGAGAATGGAGTGATCAAAAAATCACTCCGAAACTCGAGATACAATTAAATAGCAGAATAGAATGGGAACATCCCAAATATTAATCCACTTGCAAGCATCACTAAGCACGTAATAATCGCCCATTTAATGGTAAATTTTTGGTGTTGACCAAACTCAATCCCAGCAAGCCCGCAGAGTAAAAAGGTAGATGGAACTAAGGGTGAGAGCAGATGAACGGGTTGACCAACAATCGATGCACGTGCCATTTCCACAGGAGAGATGCCATAATGTGCTGCAGCTTCAGATAAGATGGGCAGAACACCATAGTAAAAAGCATCATTTGACATAAAGAACGTTAAAGGCATGCTTAAAACGGCTGTGATTGGTGCCAAATATGGACCCATACTATCTGGAATAATCGCTACTAACTCTTTTGACATGGCATCAACCATACCCGTGCCAGTGAGTAAACCTGTAAAAATACCAGCGGCAAAAATAATACCAACGACATTTAAAGCACTACCAGCATGATGAGCGACTAGGCTTTTTTGCATATCAATATCACGATAGTTCACGACTAAAGCAATACACAATGCAATCATAAATAAAATAGGCATAGGCAAAATACCCATGACTAGGCTGGCCATCAGTGCAAGAGTCAATAATCCATTGAACCATCTCAAATGCGCTCGATTTGCCTCTGGGTTTGATGAAATTTGAATATTGTCGCCATGGCTAATATCCAATTCCATGATGCCTAATCTTTTTCGCTCCATTCGGCCATACATGGTTCCTAAAAAGTACAACCAACCAATGGCGAACAGCATCGGTAAAATCATAGGAACAAACACATCGCTAGGATCTACATGGAGTGCACTTGCCGCACGTGCAGTAGGTCCACCCCATGGCGTTAAATTCATGATTCCACTGGCTAACATCATGAGACAGGCCATAATTAAAGGGCTCATGCCTAATCGCTTGTAAAGCGGTAACATGGCAGCAACACAGATCATATAAGTGGTAGAGCCATCACCATCTAAAGACACGATCAATGTTAAGGTAATCGTACCTAATACTACTTTGAGGGGATCACCTTTTACCAATCTGAGAATAAATTTCACTGATGGATCGAATAAACCTGTATCAATCATGATGGCAAAATACAAGATAGCAAATAGCAACATGACGCCGGTAGGTGCTAACTTTTTAACACCATCTAACATCATTTCACCAAGTTCATTAAGTTGAATATGGTTCAAACTATCTACAAAAAAACCTAATCCATATGCAATTAGCGCAAAAAGAACGGGAATAAGCGTGAGTGCGACGAGGGGAGTCATACGTCTAGACATAATGAGGTACATAAAGCACAAAATCATGCCCAAACCAAGCAAGGTCAACATGGATCTATCCTTAGATTAGCGTTTTAATCAATATTGTTTCTATTACAGTATTTGTTATCTTCGAAAACGCCGACCATCTTAGAGAAATTTATGATTAAACTAAATATTGTTTAGAAAATATTAAAATAACCATAATTTTTATAAAAAATAGTAGTTAAAATTCATAAGTTTAAAATTTATATTTTGTGATTGGAGACATTAAAAATGATTTTTAAGTGTGATAGTTGTAGTAAAAATTGAGTATAAATTCTAATTTTAATAATTTTTGAAGGCGAAAAATCTCAAGTTTAATTAGATAAACTGAATAAAAAATCCACCTGAGTGGTGGATAGTGTCTTATTCAACAGTTGATTCTAATTCTGCTTTTTCATCAAGTAATCTGGTCACGAGTAGTTGGTCAATTTTAAAATGGTCAACATCGACCACCTCAAATTTATAACCATTAAATACTACACTATCAGCAGGACGTGGAATCTTACGAAGTTTAAACATCATAAACCCAGCTAAAGTTTCATAGTTTTCATCATCAGGCATTTCATCAATTTCTAATGCATGCTTGACATCTTCAATAGGTGTACTGCCTTCAATCAGCCAAGAATGATCATCCCGCTTGATAATTTGAAGATCTTCATCCGTTGGCGTAACCCAGTCACCCATCACGGTAATCATAATATCAGATAGGGTAATAACACCAACCACCAAGGCATATTCATTGATGACTACGGCAAACTTTTCTTTACTAGATCTGAAGCGATCAAGTAATTCTGATAGTGTAAGTGTATCTGGAATCGTTAATACATTACGGATAGTGGATTCATTCAACTGATTAAATTTTTGATTATTTAAAATACGAATCAAGATATCTTTAGCATCAACATAGCCAATCACTTGATCAATATTTTCATTGCAGACTAAATATTTTGAATAGGGAAATTCAGCCAGTTTTTGACGAATACTTTCTTCTGATTCATTGATGGTAAAGAAAACTACGTTTTCACGTGTAGTCATGCTCGAAGGAACATTTCGTTCTTCAAGTTCAAATACATTTTCAATAAAGTGATGTTCTTGTTTTTGTAAGACACCTGCTTGTGCCCCTGCATCCATTACCGCGGAAATATCATCAAAAGTAATATTATCATCACGAGTAGTATTTACTTTGAATAAACGGAATAAGAGGTTGGCAATTGCATTAATAAACCAAGCTAATGGACGACAAACAGTAATGAATACCTGAATAGGATTAATTAAAGAGACAGCGATTTTTTCAGGTGCAATCATTGCCAATCGTTTAGGCATAAGATCAGCAAATAAAATAAACAGTGATGTCACTAAAGTAAATGATAATGCAAAACCAATTGATTGTGACCAAGGACCATCATAGAAACGATCG
The DNA here is from genome assembly GCF_057737035.1 of Acinetobacter sp. 24-47-47. Lineage (NCBI taxonomy): Bacteria > Pseudomonadati > Pseudomonadota > Gammaproteobacteria > Moraxellales > Moraxellaceae > Acinetobacter > Acinetobacter sp. 24-47-47. The sequence goes on from NZ_CM173216.1 coordinate 776,242, forward strand.
ACCAAAATCACAAAATAAGGTCTAAATGCAGCTTCACCTAAAATCCCCCCCAAAATTGCAATAGCATTTAAGCCGATTTGCGAGGCAGCAAAGAAATCAGCTGAATTCTCTTGAAGCGTAAGCACCTTTTGTGCACGATCATCACCAGACTCAGCCAAAATTTTCAGTTTCACTTTACGTGATCCTGCAAGTGCGATTTCACTTAATGATAAGAATCCAGCTCCAGCAATCAAAATCATAATGATCACGAAATTCTGAAAGAGGCTCACACGAACACCTTTGTTTTTAAATTATTTATGAGGAAAGTTTTATCACAAAAAACATAGAGGTAGTGAATTTTTACACTACCTCAATATCATAGTTATTGAGTAAAAAATTTTAAAGTATTGATTTAAATCAGCTCTACTCAATCAAAATTGTGAGAAGTGGGTATTGTTATTTGAAAGAAATTCACGATTTTCTTCCTCAGTCATTTGACGAGCAACATATAAAATCAACTGACGTAACCAACGATGAGCAGGATGATGATGTAATAGAGGGCACCACGCCATTTTGAGTTCAAATTCAGGAATGTAAAATGGAGGGTCTTTGAGCATCAAGTTTTGACTTTTAGCTTGTAGGCGAGCGATTTTCGTCGGTAATGTCGCAATGAGATCAACATTAGACGCTAATAAACCTGGCATTTGATAATGACGTGTAAATACCGAAATTTTGCGTTTTTGACCAATACGCTCTAAAGCTTGATCAATCCAACCTAAACCGGCTTGTTTCTCTGGGTTAACACCAAATCCTACCCCCATCCCAGTTTTAGAAACCCAGATATGTTGCGCATCTAGATAACTTTTTAGATTCAAATTATTTACGGCAGGATGCTTATTATTCAGTAAGCATGAAAAGCTGTCACGCCACACCAGAACCTGATGAAAACTTTGTGGTATTTCGTTGAAACGGTTGATGGCAAGATCAACTTTACCTTGTTCCATATCACGATAAGATACATCACTCGGTGTTAGAAAATCTAAAACAACATTTGGTGCTTCTGAACGCAGAGCCTTAACTAAGCGAGGCACAAGTGTCGCTTCAGCATAATCTGAAGTCATGATGCGGAAAACACGATTTGACGTATAAGGTCTAAATTCTGTTCGTGGTTCTAAGATCATAGATAGATCAGAAAGGGCATCACGAATACGAGGCTGTAGTTCTAAAGCCCTTTCTGTAGGAGTCATTCCTTCAGAAGAGCGAATTAAAAGCGGATCATTAAATAAGTTACGAAGACGACGTAAAATATTACTCATTGCAGGCTGAGTAACACCCAATTGTTCTGCTGCACGTGTAACATTCTTCTCTCGCAAAAGAACATCTAAGTAAATTAAGAGATTGAGATCAACCCGCTCAAGATTCATAAAAAAAATACCGAAAATAAATTTTTGAAATCGTGGAGAATTATGCCATAAGCGCTTAGGTTTGTGTGTTTTTATGCTGATTTTTTCAGCAGAATTTAACATATATTCATCAAATTTACGTTATTTTTGTCATAAGGCAGTACCTATACATTTATTTAAGAAATAGGGCTTTAGTTGTTTTTGAAATTACCATGCTATGTTCTAAATTGTTTTTAGGTTTATCTCAATTTAAATGCTTTATTGTTGATTCCATCAATATGGTTCACAGTTTAAAAAATATTCATTTAAAACTAACAGTTTATTAATGATGCTCTGTCAAAAAAGTCAATTGAAGGGTAAAATCTAAAGATGTTTGAAGAAAAAATAAACGTAATTGTGAGCTTGATACTTAAGTCTAATGAATAAGAATTACTCAAATTGTGTTAAAAGTGTACAAATACTTATTTTATAAATTTTATTAAAATCAATAATTTATTGAATGGTATTTCATTTATATTACGACTTTAATCTACATATTTTTTAAATAAATACTGAGAATTAAACGAAAATATTGGATTAATTTCTAGAGTCAATCTAAGCTAAGTCCATAGCAACGAAGCGCTCTAAATCTGAACAATTAATACCGAGTAGATTTAGTCCTTCGATTGATAAATCCTAAAATTATATACAGGGTAAAATATCATGACTACATACCAAACAGCGATTGATGCAATCCGCGAATTAAAAGCAAAATTCGGCAACACTTGGGCAGACATCAGTCCTGAAGATGCTGCACGTATGCAACTTCAAAACCGTTTCAAAACTGGTTTAGATATTGCGAAATACACAGCTGCGATTATGCGTCGTGATATGGCTGCTTATGATGCTGATTCTAGCAAATATACTCAATCTTTGGGTTGCTGGCATGGTTTCATCGCACAACAAAAAATGATTGCGAACAAAAAATACTTCGGCACTACTGAACGCCGTTACATCTACCTTTCTGGTTGGATGGTTGCTGCACTTCGTTCTGAGTTTGGTCCACTTCCTGACCAATCTATGCACGAAAAAACTTCAGTTCCTGCATTGATCGAAGAAATCTACACATTCTTACGTCAAGCAGACGCAAAAGAATTAAACGACTTATTCCGTGCACTTAAAAAAGCGCAAGAAGCGGGTGATACTGCTAAAGCTGCTGAAATCACTTCACAAATCGACAACTTCCAAACTCACGTTGTGCCAATTATTGCCGACATCGATGCTGGTTTCGGTAACGAAGAAGCAACTTACTTACTTGCAAAGAAAATGATCGAAGCGGGTGCATGTGCACTTCAAATCGAAAACCAAGTTTCTGACGCGAAACAATGTGGTCACCAAGCAGGTAAAGTAACTGTTCCACACGAAGACTTCATTGCGAAAATCCATGCACTTCGCTATGCATTCTTAGAAATGGGTCTTGACGACGGTATCATCGTTGCACGTACTGACTCTGAAGGCGCTGACTTGACTCAAAAAATCCCAGTGGTTAAAGAGCCAGGCGATATCGCTTCTCAATACATCAGCTACTTAGACACTACTGAAATTGATATTTCAGAAGCGCAAGAAGACGAAATCCTAATCAAACGTGATGGTAAATTACACCGTCCTAAGCGTTTAGCTTCTGGTCTATATCAATTCCGTGAAGGTACTCAAATTGACCGTGTTGTACTTGACTGTGTAACAAGTTTACAGAACGGTGCTGACCTTCTTTGGATCGAAACTGCAACGCCAAACGTTGAAGAAATCGCTCACATGGTGAACCGTGTACGTGAAGTTGTGCCAAATGCAAAACTTGTTTATAACAACTCACCATCATTCAACTGGACGTTAAACTTCCGTCAACAAGCTTACGACCGTTGGGTTGCTGAAGGTAAAGACGTATCTGCTTACGACCGTGCTAAGTTAATGAGCGCTGAGTATGACAATACTGAATTAGCTGCTGATGCTGATGCGAAGATCCGTACGTTCCAAGCTGATGCTTCTCGTGAAGCAGGTGTATTCCATCACTTGATTACACTTCCGACTTACCACACTGCTGCGCTTTCTACACATGAGCTTGCAGAAGGTTACTTCGGTTCTGAAGGTATGTTGGCTTATGTTGCTGGTGTACAACGTAAAGAAATCCGTGGTGGTATCGCTTGTGTTAAACATCAAGCAATGGCTGGTTCAGACATCGGTGATGACCATAAAGAAATCTTCGCTGGCGACAACGCGCTTAAAGCGGGTGACGATGCGAAAAATACAATGAACCAATTCTCTGCATAAGCACTGAACTAATTCAAAAAAACCCTGCGTAAGCAGGGTTTTTTTATTGTTAATGAAATTATTTAACTAAATACATGAGCCAATTTAATTGATGTATAGATAGAAAAACAGCGGTAGTAAAACCTAATACATATTTTGAATAAAAGTAATGCCAAAGCTGTTACAATCCCGAAAATTTACATTTGTATATTTATATGTTTGAAAAATTTGCTGAACAGAGTTTAAATGCATTAGGTTGGGAAATTGATAACCATTGGCCCTTAGATTTAGACCAATGTGTCATGATTGCTGCACCACACACCAGTAACTGGGATGCTTTATACGCGCGATTAGCGCTCAAAGCTTTAGGTGTAAATGTCAGAATTACAATTAAAGACAGCTATATGAAGTTTCCATTTGGTCCTTTTGTCCGGGCTATGGGAGGGATCGGAATTAATCGCCGACCAAAGAAAGAGGGAGAGGAAAGACCAAGCATGGTGCAATTAATGGCAGATCTTTTTAAAGATCATCCAAAATTGGTCATGTTGGTGACGCCCGAGGGAACAAGGTCAAAACAAGAAAAATGGAAAACGGGTTTTTACCATGTGGCAATTACAGCGAATGTCCCAATCGCTTTAGCATATATGGATTACAGTCAAAAAAAATGCGGTGTAGGTAAAATTATTTATCCTACTGGAGATATAGAAGTGGATATGGCAGAAATTATGGAATTTTATTCAAAGATTTCAGCTAAATTCCCCGAAAAATTTAGTGTTGACCAACGATATTCACACAACAGTTAATATATGGAGAAGGCAGAACAATCTGCCTTTTTTAATACAAGAAAATTGCGTTTAAGGTTAAAATAAAGCCTGAAAAAAACAATAAAGTTAAGACAATCGACTTAAATTTTTGCTCAGATATTTGATAAAAAATTTTTGCTCCAATGATCGCTGGTAGGCTGACCGTGAAGATCAAAATCCACAAATAGGACAAGTGATTTACGTTAATGGTCTGGTTAAATAAATAGATGAGCAAAGTAAACAGTTGAATGGCGAAATTAAAATGTCGAAGAATGTTGCGTTGCTCATGTTTAGGAAGTTGTTTTAGCATCACCCAAGCTGAGGGAATTGCACCACAGAATCCACCGAGCCCACCTAAAATTCCACCCAAAAAACCAATCAAGCCGTCCATCCTGAGTTCGGTATCTTTTAAGCAATGTAGTTGCGGATTAAAAAACATGAGTGGACACCAAATTAATAAAAATATCCCAAGTAGTAATTTGAACGTGTCTGCATTGATATAATGAAGCAAAAAAGTACCCAAAGGTACCCCAATTAAGCCAGCGATAATATAGACCCAAACGATAGAGGGCTTTATAAAGGTTCTTGGTTCTTTATACATTGAAATGATATGACACCATAGTGATGCACAAACGACCAAGGGGGCGGTGATCTGAGGCGGTAGAATCCATACCCAAAAAGACATCGCAATAAGAGCGAAGGCAAAACCTGTGAGACCTTGAATAAATCCAGCAAAAATTGCGCCTAGAATAAAGATACATAACGTCATAAGGTGACTGCATCAATTGCTAAAGCAGGAGTAAAAGAAAAATGCATGAGATCGTCGGATAAGGAAAACTGATCAATCCTAAAATAATATTTGTTATCTTAAAAATAATAAGAACAGCAATAGCTAGCAGTAAAGCGAATAAAAGCCCTGAAAATCAGGGCTTTTATTATTAATTGGTTTTAGGTTTTAGGTTTTGTGTTAGACCGTTGATGTCTCCACCCTGAATACCGAGTTCACTCATTAAGCTGTCAATAAGAGGGGCTTGCGAACGATATCTGAGTGCGCTATTCACCACTTGATCTGAAAGTGCAACGGATTGTGATTGATCTGATTGATCAGCTGAAGTTGTGGTGCCAGTAATGCCAGCAAGACCATTCACTTGTAATATCTTGATATCATCAATATTTTCCATTGGTTTAACACTTTCACGGATGATTTCAGGCAAATACTTCAAAAGTGCCAAACGAATTTGCATCTCAACTTGTTCACTCGACAAGATATTATTTGCTTCATTGACTGCGCGTGTCCCTTCAGCATCGACTTGGTATTGTTTTTCTAAAGCTTGAGCCAATAAAATTTTAGCATCAGCTTCACCTTTAGCTTTTAGGCGAACTTTTTCTGCTTCTGCTTCAGCCGCAGTACGCACAGCTTCAGCCTCATCTACAGCAGCTTGTTTTGATGCCTCGGCAGCCACAGTAATTGAAATAGCATCAGTTTCTGCAGCCTGTTTTGCAGCAACAAGTTCAACCGCTTTAATACGCTCAGCTCGCTGTGTTTCACGAACAGTCACAACTTCTTCCTCGGCTTTCACTGCTTGCGCACGGGCTTGGTCAGCAAGTGCTTTGGCTTCAGATTCAGCACGAGATTTCTCGGCAATCGCGATTGCGCGATCTTGTTCCGCAAGTTCAATGGTTTTCTTTTGTTCTACTTGCGCTTGTTCAATAATTTGTGCTTTTTGAATATTTTGATTTTCGACATCACGTGCAGCTGAAATACGTTTTAATTCAATTTCACGTTCTGCAGCGATTTGGGCTTCTTCTGCCTCACGCTTTTTGGCAGCTTCTTGTGTTGCAATTTCAGCAAGTTGTTCAGCTTTTCGAATCGAAATTTCACGCTCTTGTTGCATCTTTGCGTATTCTTCTTCACGCAGGATTTGAAGGCGTGCTTGTTCAGCTTCTAAATTTTTCGCTTTAATGGCTAAGTCAGCATCTTGTTCAATATCGTTACGTTTTTTTCGACGATCTTCAATAGTTTCTGTTAATTTTGTTAAACCTTCTGCATCAAATGCATTTTGTGGATTAAAAAATTTAAAGCTGGTCTGATCAAGACCTGTTAAAGATACAGTTTCGAGTTCTAAACCATTTTTGAACAGATCTTCTGAAACAACTTGTTGAACTTTCTGAACGAAGTCGACACGTTTTTCATGTAACTCTTCCATAGCCATTTCTGCTGCTACTGCACGCAGGGAATCTACAAATTTACCTTCAACCAAATCTTTTAATTCATTTGGTGACATGGTTTTTTGACCCAAAGTTTGTGCCGCGGTAGCAATCGATTCAGCTGTTGGCTTAACACGAACATAGAACTCAGCCATCACATCTACACGCATTCGATCACGCGTAATCAAGGCTTGATCAGCTGCACGTTTAACTTCTAAGCGAAGGGTATTCATATTGACAGGAATGACTTCATGTAAAACAGGAAGTACAATTGCACCACCTCCCAATATAACTTTTTCCCCACCAAAACCAGTTCTGACAAATGAAACTTCCTTGCTTGAGCGTTTATATAGTCTTGCAATAATGGTTCCGTTGACAACCAGCGCAATGAGAATAAGTCCTGCAATTATAATAATTTGATAAAAACTTGAACTAAACATTTTTTTCTCTAAGTTGATTTATTGTGAAATGGCTTGAAAGCCTTTGAGACTACGTTGTGTAAGTAAGACTTGCTGACCTTGTACGAATATTTCGTCAGCTTCAGGTTCGACTAAAATGTAATGTGTTTGACCAAAGCGATCTTTGAGTTTTGCTTGCGCAGGATAGTGCAGTCGAGCAGTGCCTAAAACGATTTCTGCTCGAAGTCCAATTAAATCGTCGCTATGAATTGCTGTGGTTTCATCTTTAGGGATGATCTTTGCTATCCATTTTGAGAATAGACGTACGAATGGCATACAGACCACAAGAACCAGTGGAGTAATGAGCCAGACTGTTAAAAATGATCCAAATACATGATGGATGATAGATTGGGCTAAGAAGCCAACAATTGAAAAGGTCGTGAGAAAGATGATCAGCCAAATTAATACAGGAATACGTCCAAGATAAAGCCAATCTAAAAATTGCATCCAAATACTAGATTGATGGTCAACGATCATTTCAGGAGAAGAATCTAATGAACTAGGTAGAAATTGCTCTAAAAATCCTTGACTACTGAGACCTGTTATTAATAGAAAGACTTCAAGAATGCCTATAAAAAACATCAAGCAGATACTAATACTGAAGAATAGGTTCGACGGATTTATAAACATGTCCCACATGGGTAGTCTCTTATAGATATTAGAATTTTTAACAAATTTTAATCAAAATAATAAAATAAAGTGACCTAATTATCAATTATATAATATTGATTTCATTTTGAATGGATTCAACATAAAAAAATACGCAGTGATTGGGGTGATCACTGCGCAGAACAACGAATCTGCTTACACAGTTTCGGTTAAGGAGAAATGTTATGAATTTTGGGGGTATTCATAACAGTAATTAAATGATATTCAATTTCATTTAGCAACTCATTGGTAGTCGGGTTAAAACGTGTAAGATTACGTTAATAAGTTTAATTGAAGGTTAATTTTAATTAGGTTAATAAATAGCCATAAAAAAAGCCGCAATGTGATGCGGCTTTAAGTGTGCTTATTTTTTGGGGATTAAAATTTAAAAACACCTAATCCAGCTTTGACTTCATCCAATGTTGCTTGCGTAATATCACGACACTTGTCTGTACCAGTTTTTAAGATATCCATAATATAATCAGGATCCTTAGCAAGCTCCATACGACGTTCACGAATAGGCGTGATCAACTCTTTTAAAACACCTTCAAGGCGTTTTTTGACTGTACCATCACCTAAACCACCACGACGATAGTGATCTTTAAGCTCTGCTACTTCTTCTGGATTTGGATCAAAAGCATCTAAATAAGTAAATACAACATTACCTTCCACCTGACCTGGATCTTCAATACGAAGATGGTTAGGATCTGTATACATAGCATTTACAGCTTTTTTAATGTCTTTATCAGAAGCATCTAAAACAATTGTATTGCCCAATGATTTAGACATTTTAGCTTTACCATCAAATCCTGGTAATCGACCAACATTCGATAGCAAAGCTTTACATTCAGGCAAAAGCTCTTGCCCAATCTGACGATTTAAACGACGAACAATTTCATTTGTTTGTTCAATCATTGGAATTTGGTCTTCACCTACGGGCACAATCGATGCTTTAAAAGCAGTGATATCAGCTGCTTGAGCAACTGGATAGCATAAGAATCCAGCTGGGATGTCACGCTCGAACCCACGCATTTGTATTTCAGACTTAATCGTAGGATTTCGTTCTAGTCTTGAAACTGTGACAAAGTTTAAATAAAGCATGGTCAGCTCATTCAAAGCTGGCAAGCTTGATTGAACGCAAATTGTTGTTTTTGTCGGGTCGATCCCAACAGCGAGATAGTCAGTTGCAACTTCAATAATATTACGTCTAACTTTTTCGAAGTTATCAGCATTGTCTGTAAAAGCTTGTGCATCAGCCAATAATAGATGTTGGTGATGGGAATCTTGCAAACCTACTCGTGAACGTAAAGAACCGACAAAGTGGCCTAAATGAAGTTGTCCAGTTGGACGGTCACCTGTCAAAATAACAGGGCGATTATCTTGATTACTCATTTTCTATACCAAAGTCATCAACACTAGGGCTGAATTTTTAAAATTTCGCAATATTGTACGGCATTATTTTTTTTTATGTCAGCATAAAGCATCGAAAGAATCGAATTAAAAACGCCTTATTTGAGATAGTATTAATAATGTTGATACAGAATAAATTGAAATAGAAGAATAAAATTCCAAAAAACAAAGAAGGATAACAATAATGGCAAATAGTTTATTGGTGCTATTAGATGATATAGCCACCATTCTTGATGATGTTGCGCTGATGAGTAAAATGGCTGCAAAAAAAACGGCCGGTGTATTGGGTGATGACTTGGCACTCAATGCTCAACAAGTTAGTGGTGTGAAAGCCGACCGTGAATTGCCTGTCGTTTGGTCTGTTGCAAAAGGCTCATTTGTTAATAAATTAATTTTGGTTCCATTAGCATTATTAATTAGTGTGATTGCACCTTGGCTTATAAATCCTTTATTGATGTTAGGTGGATTATTTTTATGTTATGAAGGTGTAGAAAAAGTAATTCACTCATTACACCATAAAAAAGCTAAAACATCTGAACAGGCCGAAAAAGAACTCGAAAACTTAAATGTAGATCTAGCAACTTTTGAGAAAGATAAAATCAAAGGCGCGATACGAACAGACTTTATTTTATCTGCTGAAATTATCGTGATTTCATTGGGTACAGTTGCAGCAGCTACTTTTGGAATAAAGGTTGCAGTCTTGTCAGTCATCGCAATTTTAATGACGATTGGTGTTTATGGTTTAGTTGCTATGATTGTTAAAATTGATGATTTGGGATTTTATCTCGTCAAACAAACGTCTACATTGAAACAGAGAATTGGTCAGGGCTTAATTGCTTTTGCGCCTAAACTTATGAAGACACTAACCATTGTCGGAACAATCGCGATGTTCTTGGTTGGTGGTGGTATTATTAATCATACCATCCCATTATTTCATCATTTTACTGAAGATTCCGTCGATTATATTGAACATATTCCAAATATAGGCAGTATCATCGGTGCTTTAACCCCGACGCTCTTAAACTTTGTCATAGGTTTTATTGCAGGACTTATCGTTTTGGTCGTTGTTTCAGGAATACAAAAACTATGGAACGCTAGAAAAGTTTAGAGTTTGATGAAATAACGTATTATATGAAGTTATATGATTAAAAAGGGCTGAGATTATGCGTTGGAAAGGCCGGAGAGTAAGTAGTAATTTAGAAGATCGCCGTGGAGGCGGTGGGGCTAAAGCTGGTGGAATTAGTATTCTCGGTTTAGTTGTTGCATTTGTTGCTTGGAAATTTTTTGGGGTTGATCCACAACAAGCCTATCAGGCAACTAAACAAGTGACTTCTAACAATCAGCAACAAGCGATAGGGATTGAAAACCCAACACCCGAGCAACAAGAAACAGCGGCATTTGTTGGTACGGTACTCGCTGATACTGAAGATACATGGACCACCGTTTTTCAAAAACAGGGAATGCAATACCAAGCACCGAAACTAGTGATGTTTAGTGGTGTAGTCAATTCAGGCTGTGGTACAGCCCAGTCAGCGATGGGGCCATTTTATTGTCCTGCAGACCAAAAAATCTATATTGATACTGATTTTTTTAAAGATATGCGTCAGCAAATGGGTATATCGGGTGAACGAAATCAATCAGAATTATCTACACAAAATGCTGCTGGTGACTTTGCACAAGCTTATGTGATTGCGCATGAAGTCGGACATCATATTCAAAATCTTTTAGGTATTTCAACTCAAGTCCAACAAGCTAGACAACGAGCTACTGAAGCTCAAGGGAACCAATTATCAGTCCGTTTGGAATTGCAAGCTGATTGTCTAGCTGGTGTGTGGGCAAAAGATACACATCAACGAACTCAATTCTTGGAGCAAGGTGATGTTGAAGAGGCAATGGATGCGGCGCATAAGATTGGTGATGATTATCTTCAGAAAAAGGCTAGAGGACATGTGGTTCCTGATAGCTTTACCCACGGCACAAGCCAACAAAGAATGTATTGGTTCGATCGTGGCATGAAAACAGGTGATGTGAACCAATGTGATACATTCAATACCTCAATCTAAATCTACCAAGCAGAATCGATTGATTTTTTTGCAAAGTTAATACATGTAGCCTGCTAATGGAATAATTTATTAGGAAGGCTACACATCTTTAAAAAAAAGGGATTGCGAGTAAACATTCTTTATATAAAATAAATAAATGGCTATAGTTTTTTCATTTAAAATTTAAATGATCTCATTTAAATAAAACATATCATAGAGTGCAAAATGGGCAACTTTTTTTTTCTCCAAGTATTTACAGTGGTTTTTGCCCTCTCAATTGCCACAACCATATTCAATAAACGAATTCTAGGTTTTCCCCAAGCGATAGGGGTGCCAATTGTTTCAGCAATTTTTGTCTTTATTCTGCAATGGGCTGCCAATTTATTAGGGGATAATCGTTTTATCACCATTAATTTGGCAAATATTGAAGAAGCAGTCCGTCATATTGATTTTTATGATTTTCTCGTAAATGGTGTTATTTGCTTCATTCTTACATCGTCGGCATTGAAATTTAAAGTGTCTGATCTAAAAGTGTATTGGAAGCCAATTAGTATTCTTGCCACTATTGCTCTGGTTTTGTGTGCAGCATTGTTTGGTGGATTATTATTTGGATTTCAATATTTGATTGGTAACCCTGTACCAATACTCGTACTTTTATTACTCGGTTCTGCTTTAGGGGCTACAGATCCAATCGGAATCAAAGGGGTACTCAGTTCTGTACGTGCACCACATCATTTAATGGTGAAATTGGAGGGTGAATCACTGTTCAATGATGCAATGTGTATCGCTGTATTTATGACATTGTTGAATGTGCTTGAAGGCGAGCATTTTAGTCTGTTGCTGACACTACAAACACTCCTTTATGAAATTGTGGTAGCTGTAATTATTGGTTTGGTATTTGGTTGGGGGATTTTACGATTGCTTCGCGGGAAGCATGAAATGGAATCATTAATCCTAACGACAGCTTTACTGGCTTGTGGTTCATATTTGGTTGCTTTATTTGCTCATGCATCAGCACCAATCGCATGTGTGATTGGTGGACTTATTGTTGGTAATAAATGGAAAGAAATTTTACAAAATCGTGAAATCCAAGAAGTAAATCACTTTTGGCATACAGTTGAAGGTATCATTAATTCTTTTTTATTTACTTTAATTGGTTTAGAGCTGTTTATTCTTGATCTTAATGCCAGCATGATACTTGGCGGTATTATCGCATTTGTAATTTTACATATTTCACGTTTTGCTGCGAACTTTCTGGCTTTTGCATTCTTCCCATCTTTTCGTAAGAAAAGCTATAACGGTAGCCTAGCAATTTTATCATGGGGGGGAGTAAGAGGGGGGATTTCATTGGCTCTAATTCTTGCGGTTGCTAATGTCCCAGAGTTAAGGCAATACAGTAGTATCTTGATTGGTTATACTTTTATTGTTGTTTTATTATCGGGCGTAGTATGTGGTTTAGGTTTGCCAGCAGTCATGAATGCTTTCTATTACAACCCTAATGAGGAAAAAGAGGGCTTAAAGGGAATATATCAGCGATTATGTAATAAGCTTAATCGTAAAGGATTTAAATATATTGTTGGTGAAGATAGTAAAGGTAATGAGATTATTACGATTTATAATCCTGAAGTGATATTAGATCGGACTTCTGATGATGGTGTGGCAATCGTCCATCATCCCGCTAAAGCTGAAGAGGTGAAGAAGTTAGAAAATCCCGAAAATTTCTAAAAAAATTATATTTAATTGAAGCAAGCATGATAGTGCTTGCTCTTTTTTTTATGAATTAAGCATGATCAATGCAGAAGATAACAGTGATATTGTTTAAATATTTTATTCAGTTACGCAGAATTTTATCGATGAAATATAAAATTAAAATGTGAAAATTACATCATATTTAAAGCAAATTTTATTTCTTAACTTACTAAAAAGTAAGTATTAATTTTCAATATAAAATGAAAAGTATACTAGTTTACTAACATTAAAATGTTAGGTGAGCAAGTTACCGTATGTAGTTAAGCTAAATATAGCAGAAATTATGATAAGTAAGCCTTTGAAATTTGGTGACCTGTAATATCCTAAAAGTAAGTAAACATATTAATTCTTATGTCATAAGTATTTGTAAATAAAAGATATATTTTGATTGTGGATGAGCGGTTACAAAAAGCTGATAAAAGACGTAAAATCTATTCGCATTAAATCTTAAAAATGTGATATAAATCTCACTTATAGATAATAGTGTCTATCTTTTTTGTATCTTAGATGTAGAAAGATCGATAAAAATAAAATTTATAAGTGAGAATTTACCATGGCTAATATCTCCGTAATATCTAAAGAGAGTCATCAGGTATTAGAGAATGTCAACTCTAGTCAAGTGGGGCTTAACGAAAACTCTGTAGTTGTCGTTCAAGTATCTAAAGATGATGTAGCTTCAATCACTCGTGATAATAATAATGCTCTAATCAATTTGCGTAATGGTGAAGTGATTGTGATTGAAAACTATTTCAATCCTTCATTTGCTGATAACAGCCTCGTATTCCAAGATGAAAGTGGTCAACTTTATTGGGTTAAATTTACCAATGAAGATGGCTCAATTGCAGAAACAATTCTGTATTACCCAATCGAAGAAATCGAACCTCTTCTTTATTCCGATGATTTTATCGGTGGTATTCTCCCTTGGTTAATTGGTGCTGGTGCAGCTGGTGCAATTGCGGCAGTCGCAGATAATGGTTCTGACTCTAATCCTACGCCTAACCCTCAGCCAAAGCCAAATGCATTATTAAATGCACCAATCGTCATTGATGATGTACCAGAGCATATCGGTGAAGTTGCTGATGGTGGTGTAACAAATGATGCTCGTCCAGAAATCAAAGGTTCTGGAGCTCAACCTGGTGCAATCATCAAAATCTATAATGGCGATGAACTAATTGGTGAGACGGTTGCATTGTCTAATGGTGATTGGAGTTTTACACCTGATCAAGATTTAAAAGATGGTATCTATGAGCTTTCTGTCACACAAACTGTAAGTGGTCAAGAAAGTGATAAATCACCGATTAAGACAATCACGCTTGATACTGTCCCACCATCAGACATCACTATTGATGAAATTGGAAATAAGGGTGAAACAAACTCAGAAACACCTAAATTATCAGGTGAAGGTGAGCCAGAATCTAATGTTGAAATAGAAATTAAAGATAAAGATGGGAACGTGGTTGATAAAGAAACTGTTCCTGTTGATAAAGATGGTAAATGGGAATATACACCTGAGAAAAACCTGGATGAAGGTAAATACGAAGTTATCGTAACGCCTATTGATAAATCAGGAAATAAAGGTGAAGAAGAAAAACAAGAATTCAATGTTGACTTAACTCCTCCAGACATAGACATCGATCCAATCCCTACTGATCCTGAACCTGAGGGTTGGGATACAGCAACGAATCAATCAACTTTTGCAATCGCTGCAATCGCAAATACTCTTTCGGAATCGGAGAATAATCCAGTGACTACAACTAAAAATCAAACTCCTACATTTACGGGAACCACTAAAGATAGTGAGAGCGTAAAAGTAGTGATTCGCGATAGTTCAGGTAAGATTATCGCAGAAGGTCCTGCTATAGTGACCAACGGTAAATGGCAGTTTAAATCACCTGTAACATTAGCTGAAGGTGACTATAAACTAGAAGCGACAGCATATGACGCGGCTGGTAATAGTAAATTCGCTACTTCAAGCTTTACTGTGGATATTACTCCACCTAAAGTAACGATTGAAGAGTTACCACTTACTAACATTGATGCGCCTACCTTTAAAGGTAAAACTGAAGATGGTGCAACACAAGTACGTGTTGAAATCAAGGATGCGGCTGGCAAGGTTGTTCAATCTGCAGTTGTGAATGTTGCAGCCGATGGTAGCTGGACATATAAGCCATCTAAAGCGTTACCAGATGGTACATATAGTGTCGAGGCTTCAGCTCGTGATGCGGTAGGAAATGTAAGTCAACCTGCTAAAACTACGGTTGAAGTTGATACAATCGATCCGGAAATTACAATCGATCCTCTAGAAGATACTAGTGATACAACTCCTGAAATTAATGGTAAGACTGAACCAGGCGCAACAGTAAAAGTTGAAATCTTAGACAAAGATGGCAACCCTGTAGCAACAGGTGATGCGACTGTAGATCCTGAAGGTAACTGGTCGTATACACCGACTGAAGCACTACCAGAAGGTGAATATACAGTTAAAGCTGAAGCGAAAGATAAAGCTGGTAACGTTGGTGAAGCGACATCTAATGGCTCATTTAAAGTTGATACAACTGCACCATCTGATACCGATGTAACGATTGATCCAATTGCGGATACAAACGATACAACACCAGAAATCACAGGTACAACTGAACCAGGAACAACAGTAAATGTCGTTGTTAAAGACAAAGACGGTCAAGTTGTTGCAGAAGGTCCAGCGACAGTTACAGGTGACACATGGACATATACACCATCAGTTGAATTGGCAGATGGCGAATATGACGTAGTTGCAAAAGCAACAGATCAAGCAGGTAACACAGGTGAATCTCAGCCAGAGAGCTTCGAGGTTGACACAGTAGCACCTGAATTAACCATCGATGAGCTTAAGCCAACAAACGATACTACACCAACAATCTCAGGTAAGACTGAGCCAGGTGCAACAGTAAAAGTTGAAATCTTAGACAAAGATGGCAACCCTGTAGCAACAGGTGATGCGACTGTAGATCCAGAAGGTAACTGGTCGTTCACACCGACTGAAGAATTACCAGAAGGTGAATATACAGTTAAAGCTGAAGCGAAAGATGCGGTGGGTAATACTGCTACTGAAACTGCGGATGGCAAATTAACTGTAGATACAACTGATACAGATGTAGCGATCGATCCAATTGCAGATACAAACGATACAACACCAGAAATCACAGGTACAACTGAACCAGGAACAACAGTAAATGTCGTTGTTAAAGACAAAGACGGTCAAGTTGTTGCAGAAGGTCCAGCGACAGTTACAGGTGACACATGGACATATACACCATCAGTTGAATTGGCAGATGGCGAATATGACGTAGTTGCAAAAGCAACAGATCAAGCAGGTAACACAGGTGAATCTCAGCCAGAGAGCTTCGAGGTTGACACAGTAGCACCTGAATTAACCATCGATGAGCTTAAGCCAACAAACGATACTACACCAACAATCTCAGGTAAGACTGAGCCAGGTGCAACAGTAAAAGTTGAAATCTTAGACAAAGATGGCAACCCTGTAGCAACAGGTGATGCGACTGTAGATCCAGAAGGTAACTGGTCGTTCACACCGACTGAAGAATTACCAGAAGGTGAATATACAGTTAAAGCTGAAGCGAAAGATGCGGTGGGTAATACTGCTACTGAAACTGCGGATGGTAAATTAACTGTAGATACAACTGCACCATCTGATACCGATGTAACGATTGATCCAATTGCGGATACAAACGATACAACACCAGAAATCACAGGTACAACTGAACCAGGAACAACAGTAAATGTCGTTGTTAAAGACAAAGACGGTCAAGTTGTTGCAGAAGGTCCAGCGACAGTTACAGGTGACACATGGACATATACACCATCAGTTGAATTGGCAGATGGCGAATATGACGTAGTTGCAAAAGCAACAGATCAAGCAGGTAACACAGGTGAATCTCAGCCAGAGAGCTTCGAGGTTGACACAGTAGCGCCTGAATTAACCATCGATGAGCTTAAGCCAACAAACGATACTACACCAACAATCTCAGGTAAGACTGAGCCAGGTGCAACAGTAAAAGTTGAAATCTTAGACAAAGATGGCAACCCTGTAGCAACAGGTGATGCGACTGTAGATCCAGAAGGTAACTGGACGTTCACACCGACTGAAGAATTACCAGAAGGTGAATATACAGTTAAAGCTGAAGCGAAAGATGCGGTGGGTAATACTACTACTGAAACTGCGGATGGCAAATTAACTGTAGATACAACTGCACCATCTGATACCGATGTAACGATTGATCCAATTGCGGATACAAACGATACAACACCAGAAATCACAGGTACAACTGAACCAGGAACAACAGTAAATGTCGTTGTTAAAGACAAAGACGGTCAAGTTGTTGCAGAAGGTCCAGCGACAGTTACAGGTGACACATGGACATATACACCATCAGTTGAATTGGCAGATGGCGAATATGACGTAGTTGCAAAAGCAACAGATCAAGCAGGTAACACAGGTGAATCTCAGCCAGAGAGCTTCGAGGTTGACACAGTAGCACCTGAATTAACCATCGATGAGCTTAAGCCAACAAACGATACTACACCAACAATCTCAGGTAAGACTGAGCCAGGTGCAACAGTAAAAGTTGAAATCTTAGACAAAGATGGCAACCCTGTAGCAACAGGTGATG
This sequence comes from Acinetobacter sp. 24-47-47, assembly GCF_057737035.1. Lineage (NCBI taxonomy): Bacteria > Pseudomonadati > Pseudomonadota > Gammaproteobacteria > Moraxellales > Moraxellaceae > Acinetobacter > Acinetobacter sp. 24-47-47. The sequence goes on from NZ_CM173216.1 coordinate 793,895, forward strand.
CGACTGTAGATCCAGAAGGTAACTGGTCGTATACACCGACTGAAGAATTACCAGAAGGTGAATATACAGTTAAAGCTGAAGCGAAAGATGCGGTGGGTAATACTGCTACTGAAACTGCGGATGGCAAATTAACTGTAGATACAACTGCACCATCTGATACCGATGTAACAATTGATCCAATTGCGGATACAAACGATACAACACCAGAAATCACAGGTACAACTGAACCAGGAACAACAGTAAATGTCGTTGTTAAAGACAAAGACGGTCAAGTTGTTGCAGAAGGTCCAGCGACAGTTACAGGTGACACATGGACATATACACCATCAGTTGAATTGGCAGATGGCGAATATGACGTAGTTGCAAAAGCAACAGATCAAGCAGGTAACACAGGTGAATCTCAGCCAGAGAGCTTCGAGGTTGACACAGTAGCGCCTGAATTAACCATCGATGAGCTTAAGCCAACAAACGATACTACACCAACAATCTCAGGTAAGACTGAGCCAGGTGCAACAGTAAAAGTTGAAATCTTAGACAAAGATGGCAACCCTGTAGCAACAGGTGATGCGACTGTAGATCCAGAAGGTAACTGGACGTTCACACCGACTGAAGAATTACCAGAAGGTGAATATACAGTTAAAGCTGAAGCGAAAGATGCGGTGGGTAATACTGCTACTGAAACTGCGGATGGTAAATTAACTGTAGATACAACTGCACCATCTGATACCGATGTAACAATTGATCCAATTGCGGATACAAACGATACAACACCAGAAATCACAGGTACAACTGAACCAGGAACAACAGTAAATGTCGTTGTTAAAGACAAAGACGGTCAAGTTGTTGCAGAAGGTCCAGCGACAGTTACAGGTGACACATGGACATATACACCATCAGTTGAATTGGCAGATGGCGAATATGACGTAGTTGCAAAAGCAACAGATCAAGCAGGTAACACAGGTGAATCTCAGCCAGAGAGCTTCGAGGTTGACACCGTAGCGCCTGAATTAACCATCGATGAGCTTAAGCCAACAAACGATACCACTCCTGAAATTACTGGTAAAACAGAACCAGGAGCGATAGTTGATGTTGTGATCAAAGACAAAGACGGTGAAATTGTCTCTGAAGGTAAAGCAGAAGTTGATCCAGAAGGTAACTGGACGTATACACCGACTGAAGAATTACCAGAAGGTCATTACGATATTGAAGTAACTCCGACTGATAAAGCGGGTAACAAAGGTGATACTTCTAAAGAACAGTTAGAAGTTGATACAACACCTCCTTCTGACATTACTATTGATCCAATTGGTGGTGATGATTTCGAATCGAATGATCCTCAACCTGAAATTACAGGAACAGGTGAGAAAGGTTCGCTAGTGGATATCGTGATCACCGGTCCAGATGGCTTCGAAGAGAAGGCCACTGTTGAAGTTGGAGAAGATGGTAAATGGTCGTATAAACCAGAAGCTGAGTTGGAAGAAGGTGACTACAAAATCGAAGCTACTCCTAAAGATGAAGCTGGAAACGTAGGTAATCCAACTGAACAAGATTTTGTAATCGACTTGACACCACCAGATATCGATATTGATCCGTGGGAAGATGATAATGATCCTTGGTTAGATATCGATCCTTGGGATGATGAAGAAGCTGCATGGGATGTGAGTGAAGCTGCATCTGTACAGGCAGTATCATTAGCTGCTGAGCCTCAAATTGCTGCATTCTCTGCTTTCGCTGCACGCTCATTATTTATTGCTGAACCAGTAGTAACAGCATCTCAAGTAACGGCGGTTGATCCAAGTATTAATTATACTAATGATCCACAACGTACGATTAGTGGTAATACAGTAAATAATCCTAAAGAGGTTGCTGTAGAGATTAAAGATGCTAACGGTGCTGTGGTATCTAGTGGTTTAGCAGTGTTGTCTGCAGGCCGTTGGAGTTATAAACCAGCAGAACCTTTAGCAGATGGTATATATACACTTGTAGCCACTGCACGTGATGCTGCTGGTAATACTAGCCGTACAGTTTCTTTAAAATTTGGTGTAGATACACTTTCACCTGATTTGTCAGTTGAAGAGTTATATCCTACAAACGATACTACTCCAGCAATTTCTGGTTCAACTGAACAATATTCTAAAGTTCAAGTCGTGATTAAAGATAAGAATGGAAATACTGTTGTAGATGCACCAGCTTCTGTAGATAGCTCAGGCAATTGGACATTTACACCGCCAAGAGATTTAGCGGATGGAAATTACACAGTTGAAGTAACATCTACTGATTTAGCTAAGAACAAAAAAACTGAAACTCAGCAATTAACAGTTGATACTCAAGCTCCTGATGCTGTGATTATTAATCCAATTACAGATCCAAGTGACTTGAAACCAGTATTAACAGGTAAAGCTGAAGCGAATACTACTGTCGAATTAGTGATTAAGGACTCTACAGGTCGAATTATTGATTCTGCACTTGTTCCTGCTGATCAAAATGGTAATTGGACATATCCAATCAACAATAATTTACCAGAAGGTACAATTATCGTTGAAGCTAAAGCGATTGATGAAGCTGGAAATATCGGTCCTTCATCAAGCATCGGCTTCGATTTGGATGTAACTCCTCCAGATGCTCCAACGGCAACATTTAATGCAGATGGTTCATTAGTAACAGGTACTGCACAAGCTTTATCAACTGTTAAAGTAAAAGATGCAAACAACAACGTGATTGGTACAACCACTGCGGATAGCAATGGAAACTACTCAATTAAGTTGATACCAAGTTTGAATGATGGACAAAATGTATCTGTGACCGCTTCTGATGTAGCGGGTGAATCTGCACCACGTCAAGTGACTGCTCCAAACATTCCGTTGGATGCCATTGATAATGTTGCTAAAGCTGGTATTGAATACGAGTATCCTGTTACAGAGAAATTCATTAAAGATGCAATTTCTTATAATTGGTTGATTGGCTTCGCCGGTTTTGCGATTGGTAAAACAAGTGGTGCTACAGAGTTTACAATTGGTGCAAACAAAACTGCAGATGTGCAGCTTCAAGTAAAATCAGCATCATGGGGAACATTATTAGACTCAGTATCAATTGTTCTTTACCAGCAAAATAGTTCTGGTAAGTGGGTACCAATTGCCAATAATAAATCTGCAGGATTATTTGATTTCATCGGCTTATTTGGAGAAGTTGCTCATATCAATTTAGAAGATTTACCTGCAGGTAAATATTGCATAGAAATGAGTAATGGTAACCTTGCTTCTTTACCAGGTTATGTACAGACTAATTTAGTAATTAAAGAAACTAATACAAGTACAACGCCTGTTGTGAAGTCAATCACTGAAGCGAAGGGTAATGTCATTACTGATCTTGATGCTGTACATGGTAAAGATCTTGTAGTTGCCGGTGCTGTTGTGAAAGCTGTAAATGGTGTTGCGATTAATGGTGCAACAACAATTAAAGGCGAGTTTGGTACATTAACTATTGATGCAAACGGTACATATGCTTATAAGCCAAATGCAAACCTTAACGCGATTGGTAAAACGGATGTATTTAAATACACGATTACTGATCCTGTAACTGGTAAGTCTGATACAGCTCAATTAGTACTTCAAATTGATTCTAAATCAGGTTCACCATTGGCTTGGAGCAAATTCACACCAGAAGCAAACGCGAATGATGCTGATGCATTGGCGAATGAAACAGCAGGTAAGTTTAATTCTACTTACTTGAATGAAACAGTTTCTGCTAAAGGTTTGGATAAGTTGATCTTTAATGTGTTAAATGACAACAGCCATAACGGTGGTAACGGCGTTGACACAATCAATGACTTCCAATTAGGCAGCAATGTGAAGATTGATGTTTCTGAGTTGTTATCTGATAGTGCAACTGCTCAAAACATTGATAAATTCATCTTTGTCGAGAAAGACGGAAACAATACGAAGTTAAGTATTGATCGTGATGGCGCAGGTACAACTTATAACAAGGTTGACCTAATTACTTTCAACAATACTGATGTTTCACTTCAAGACTTGTTGAACAAAAACCACTTGTTGTTCTAATAGACTAATGTGAAAAAGAGGAACTTCGGTTCCTCTTTTTTTATTCAAGAATAAAAAAAATGGGACATTTAAAATGTCCCATTCATTGTCTATAACTTATTTGAGTAGATTAAGAAAATTTAAATAATGTTGTACGAGGATTTGTTCTTGTTCCAATATTGGTGTATGACCTACACCTTTTAAGATGATAGGCTCTTGAGCATTTTTCAGTAATCCTTTCAGTTCAGCTGCAGCTTCTACATTAATAATTTGATCACGATCTCCCCAAATGATGAGTGTTGGTTGATCGATTGAACGAGCAGCTAGCGCAAATGTTTCAGGTGTAAATGATTTGGACATGAGAATAAGTTGCTCAACGAGTTTCGTGTTATTCGTAACATTGGATATCATGAGCTTTTCTTGTTCGACTTTCAGTTCGTTCGGTATAAATGGAGGTTGCTGCGTAGCAATTTTAAATAATCGATCAAAATCTCCAGGTTTAGAAACGATAAAATTTTTGAGTAAGTTTGGGTCTTTTAAGTAAGGCGTATTGGCAGATTTAAATACACCTGCACTGTTAATGAGTAGTAATGATTTAGTATCGATTGGATACTGCGCAGCATAAAGTAATGCTACAGCACCGCCCATGGAGTGACCGGCAACATTTAGATTTTGATCAACATGAATGGCTTCCGCAAAGCGACGTAATTTTTCGGTTAGATTTGGAATTGAATAATCAAAATCTGCAGCTACTTTACTATCACCTTGTCCAGGTAAATCAGGGATAATGACGTGATAATGTGGTGTCAGATAGCGAGCGACTCGGTTCCAATTATCCCGACTGCCTGCAAGACCATGAACAAGCATAAGTACTGGTTTGCCTTTGGTTCCACCTTCACTGTAAGCCCAATCGATGTCGGAGACTTTAATGCGCTTGGTATTCAGTCCAGCCCAAGCACGTTCTTGTTGTAAAATATTTTGTATATTTATACTGCTTGGCGCGGCTTGAGTTGTCGATGTAATAGAGATTGTACCGACTGCAATTGAAGCAGCAAGTAAGTGTGAAAATATCCTTTTCATTGTATTTCTCTGTGTATTGTTATTGTGCAAATTTAGATTAAGTGAGTCTGTTATGAAATGCATTTGCTCAAATCAATCATCCGATAAACTATAGGTCAATTATTGATGAATCGATCAGTATCAGCGGAAATGGCACAGTTGATCTTGGCCACAGTATCACAAATTCCTTATGGGAAAGTAGCCAGTTATGGTCAAATTGCTGCGATGTCAGGACTGCCTAAACATGCCCGTTTGGTTGGTCGTGTTTTGAATCAATTAGATGTGAGTAGCGACTTGCCTTGGCATCGTGTCATTAATGCGCAAGGTAAAATTAGTCATCTGCGTTTGGATGATCAAGGTTTTAATTGCCAGCAAGCTAGATTGCTTAAAGAGGGTATTGTGTTTAACAATGGCAAAATAGATTTTAAAGTTTTTGGATGGTTCGAGTAGCTCCGTATGATGGTATACGGAGCTATCAGTTATTATTGCTTTACGACAAAAACAGGTACATTGACTTCAGTGATGAGGCTTTGTGCGACACTGCCCATAATTAATTTCTTGAATCCTGAGCGACCGTGCGAGCTGATAACAATCAGATCAATATTAAGCTCATCAATTGACTTCATTATTGTGCGGTGAATACTTTCTCCTTCGAGTATTTTAGTCTCTACGTCTACTCCATATTCATTAAACTTTGCTTTAGCTTGAGCTAGGTTATCTTCAATAAATTTTCGTGCTCGTTCTATTAAAAGATTCGACTGCCCATCTGAGAGATATTCTGCTGCGATATAGGGATCGAGTGTCATCACTTGAACAACAGTAATGTTGCTGTTAAATGCTTTAGCCAAATCAACAGCATGCTGAACGACGTTGAGTGCTACTTCTGAACCATCCACTGGAACGAGGATATGTTGATAACTCATGTTGTTCTCCTTTTTTAACCGTTTTAATTAAAAGTGTATAAGTTCATCATAGACCTTAATTGTTCAAAATAAAACCAAGTGTAAATCTATGGTTTTTTATATTAAGTTATTGTTTTTGATTTATTATCTTAAATTTTAGAGATATAAGATAGTAACGAACTATGAAGAATGAAATTTGATTAACTGAATCATAAAAAGATCAATTTGAAAGTATTGTAATGAGTAGAGATGTAATTATGGGTGTTTCAGATCTCTATAAACTCTAGAGTTGATATTTAGAATTAAAAAAAGTATTAGCCTTACTTTAGCGACTATATTTTGAAAACCCACTCCGTTTGAGTGGGTTTTTTTATGTCTTTAAGAGTGATAATGATAAGATATTTGGAAAATAAGCAACTGAATTTTAACAACAATGAAAGATTATCCAGTAAATATCATTCATGAAGATTTAGAGAATATTGAAATCGCTTGGGAAGGCGATTTATGGGATCGCCGTCGTCTAGGTGAGCAATTAGAACGTTATGTAGATCGCTTAAATTGTGGTGCTGTTCTAGCTTTAGATGCTCGTTGGGGTGAAGGTAAGACCTGGTTTGTCAGACATTGGAAAAAGCATTTAGAAGATCAAAGTCACCAAGTTGTTTATTTAGATGCTTTCGCCAATGATTATTTAGATGATCCATTTTTGACGATTGCAGCAGAGATTAGCCATGCTTTGAACGATGTAAATGAGATCGATGATGCTGATATTAAAGATTTTAACTCTAAGACTGCTTCGGTATTAATTTCTTTGGCGGCTGTCATGCCATTAATTGCTGCAAAAGCAGGTTTGCATTTGGTAGGACTAGGCGGTGCAGGTGAAGCTTTACAAGAGGTCTATAAAGAGGGCAAAGATGTATATGACACAGCAAGTGAAGAAATAGCCAATAAAGTTAAAGAGCACATTGAGAAGAAGATTGAAAATCATCATATCGAAAAGCAAACCATTCAAGATTTTAAGCAAGAGCTCGCTGAACTTGCTGCAAAATTAGAAAAGCCATTGGTATTTATTATTGATGAGCTAGATCGTTGCCGACCTGATTTTGCTATTCGTTTAATTGAAAGGATTAAACATTTTTTTGACATTCCAAAAATTGTTTTTGTTTTGGTAATGGATAAAACCCAATTTTCAAAAGTGGTTTGTCATAACTATGGTTATGATGAAAGTCTTGGTGAAGAATATTTAACAAAGTTTATTGATTTTACTGTTGAATTTCCTAACTTAGGAAAGACGCAGTTGTATGAAGAGGTAATAGCACAGCAGTTATATCGTATCGGCGAATTAACATCTGTAGATACTAAAAATGAATTGTTTTTTTGGATTTTAAGTTTGCAATCTAGCAAAGAATACAATTCTAGAGAGTTGGTGAAAAAAATTAATCAATATGCACTCTTGAGAACAAATGATTTCAAGCTTAATCTAATTTTAAATGCTTTCATCTTTGATGAAAATTTTAATATTTCAGCTAATTATTTGCATAAGATAATTGATTATTTATTCAACTATTTAAACGGCGATAAAAATGGATATACGACAAAATCTTATTTTATCCGACAGCAATTATTGAACGAAAAAAATATCGATGACATTATTATTTGCAATTTGTATGAAACACTTTTAGATATAGAAGAAAGATTTAAGACTGTAGGGCAACAGGATCATAAAAATCAAACTCTTCAAAGATTCTTGAGCCCTTATTGTATTAGTAAATTAAAAGATATTAAGGATTTTAATTCGATTTGGATGCAATATATAAAAACAGGACTATTTGAAAAATATTGATAATTTTTCAATATCATCGGTCTGCAACTGTTCACGCATTTTTAAAAACTGCTTTTCATCTAAGTCATATAACTTAAGAGAAAGCAATTTTTTAATATCTTGTTCAGGGAAACGGTATTTAATAATTTTAGCAGGTACACCACCGACGACAGCATAAGGCGGTACATCTTTGGTCACGACTGCACCTGTAGCAACGACTGCACCTTCACCAAGTTTTACCCCTTGCATAATCATGGCACGACTACCAATCCAACAACCATCACCAATGACAGTATCGCCAGCAGGCACAAAACTACGCGTATCAAAAGGAAATGCTGAAATCCAGTCGGTACGGTGTAACTGATTTCCACCCATCATGATGACACACTCAGCGCCAAAACAGACAAAATTACCAATATAAAGCTGATCGATGGGTTTTTCTGGTGTCGAAGCTTTGTCATGTAGATAACGCACTACACAACGCTCAAAACCTTGATCCCAATAGGCTGAGTAATAACTGTAATTGCCTTTAATATGAATATTCGGATTTTTGACTGTTTTAGAGATAAATTCGAATTCGCACCAGTGATTGATAGGGGAGTTGATCAGCTTTTCAGACATGGTGAAATAAAAGGAGAATATTTTAGGGCATTATATACCAATTAAAACTTACATCCTGAATAAAAACTTTTATATTCATTGAGCATTAGAAGAATGGAAAAGCTATGTTTGTTGAAACAGAATTTAGAGAAGATAGACCTGAAGAAATATATAGAATAATAAAGGAGTATCCTCTTGCATCTTTGGTCGCACAGACCCAAACAGGGTTAATTGCTGAACATATCCCGCTCATATTAGTAGATGAACAAACATTGAGAGGACATGTTTCATTGCAGAATACACTATTCAATCATTCGATTTTGAATAATCAAATACTATGCATCTTTAAAGCAGAGGATGCTTATATTTCACCGAATTATTATCCTTCAAAATTTGAAGATCACAAAAAAGTACCTACTTGGAATTATCAAGTCGTACACATTAATGGTGATATTCAGTTTTTTCATGATCAGAAAACTAAACTTGCAGTATTAGGTCAACTCACTCAACAACATGAACGTATCACGAATGGTAAAAATGCTTGGAAAATGGCAGATGCACCAAAAGATTACTTGCTGGAAATGCTCGACTATTTGGTTGTATTTGAAATTAAAATTGAAAGAATCATCGCTAAATCAAAACTAAGTCAAAATAGAGAGGAAAAAGATTTTCGTAATGTTATTAAGAAGCTTCATGAAGCTGGAAAAGTGCATCTAGCAAAAACAATGAATCAATTAAAAAGAGAATAAAAAAACCCCTCATCAGAGAGGTTTTTAACCTAAAATATCAAGAATTAAAGATATTCTACGCTCACAATTTCGTATTCAACTTCACCTTGAGGTGTCGTAATCTTAACTTCATCGCCTTCATTTTTACCCAAAAGACCACGCGCTATAGGAGAGTTCACAGATATTTTGTTAATTTTAAAATCTGCTTCGTCATCACCAACGATTTGATACGTTTTACGTTCTTCAGTATCCAAATTTTCAATTGTAACTGTCACGCCAAAAACTACGCGTCCATTTTGCTCAAGCTCTTTAACGTCAATCACTTGTGCAGCACCCAATTTTCCTTCGATATCTTGGATACGGCCTTCACAGAAACCTTGTTGCTCACGTGCAGCGTGGTATTCCGCGTTTTCTTTAAGATCTCCGTGTTCACGCGCTTCAGCAATCGCTGCTGTAATGCGAGGACGATCTACAGTTTTAAGTTGGTGTAATTCTTTCTCAAGCGCTTCTTTGCCTTGAGGTGTCATAGGATAACGTTGCATAGTTGTCCCTCAAAAAAGTAAGTATGAAAAAATACTAAGTCTATAAATGAAAAAAAGCCCGCCACCAAGAGGTGACGGGACTTCTTGGTAGTGTATTAACCTACTGTTTGTAAGTCTTGCAAACGATATACATCCATTGGCAATTTGATTGCTAAAGCTTGGCAAACTGCATCTGCACCATTAAGGGTAGTCGTATGATAGACCTTACCTTGAAGTGCAGAACGGCGGATTGAGAACGAATCCTGCTGAGCTTGTTTACCTTCTGTTGTATTGATAATGAGGTGTATTTCGCCATTTTTCAAGCGGTCCACAATATTTGGACGACCTTCAGTCACTTTATTTACACGTTCACATTCAATACCAGCCGCTTTGATGACATCGTAAGTACCACCAGTAGCAAGAATTTTGAAGCCAAAGCCAGCAAGTTGTTTTGCAATACCTGCTGCACGTGGTTTATCAGAATCACGTACAGAGATGAACGCATGTTTAACTTCACCTTCCGTTGGAAGACCTGGTAAACGCTCATTTGCACCTAATACAGCTTTATAGAACGCTTCACCAAATGTTTTACCAACGCCCATTACTTCACCTGTAGATTTCATCTCAGGCCCAAGGATTGGATCAACACCAGGGAACTTGTTGAATGGGAACACTGCTTCTTTAACAGAGAAGTGCTCAGGGATAATCTCTGTAGTGAATCCTTGAGACTCTAAAGATTGACCCGCCATACAACGTGCAGCGACTTTCGCTAAAGACTCACCGATACACTTAGATACAAACGGAACTGTACGTGATGCACGTGGGTTCACTTCTAGAATGTAAACGTCTTCGCCTTTAACAGCAAACTGTACGTTCATTAAACCAACAACACCAAGCTCTTTCGCCATCGCGATAGTTTGACGGCGCATTTCGTCCTGAATCTCTTTAGAAAGAGAGTAAGGAGGGATCGAACATGCAGAGTCACCTGAGTGGATACCTGCTTGTTCGATGTGCTGCATGATACCGCCAATCACAACGTCTTTACCGTCAGATACGCAGTCTACGTCAACTTCGATCGCGTCGTCTAGGAAGCGGTCAAGAAGAACAGGGGCATCGTTAGAAGCTTGAACAGCATCACGTAAATAGCGACGTAATTCTTCGTCGTTATATACGATTTCCATTGCACGACCACCAAGTACATAAGATGGACGTACTACAAGTGGATAGCCAACTTTCGCTGCTTCAGCCATACCTTCTTCAGCAGATTTTACAATGCTGTTATTTGGTTGACGAAGTTGCAGACGTTGAATCATTTGTTGGAAACGTTCACGGTCTTCTGCACGGTCAATCGCATCAGGAGATGTACCAATAATTGGTGCACCAGCTTCTTCTAAAGCACGAGCCAATTTAAGTGGTGTTTGACCACCGTATTGAACGATAATGCCTTTAGGCTTCTCAATACGTACGATTTCTAATACGTCTTCAAGTGTAATTGGTTCGAAGTACAGGCGATCAGATGTGTCATAGTCAGTAGAAACCGTTTCAGGGTTACAGTTTACCATGATGGTTTCATAACCGTCTTCACGCATTGCAAGAGCAGCGTGTACACAGCAGTAATCGAATTCGATACCTTGACCAATACGGTTAGGACCACCACCGATCACCATGATCTTGTCTTTGCTAGACGGGTTTGATTCACATTCGTCATCGTAAGTTGAATACATATACGCTGTGTCAGATTCAAACTCAGCAGCACAAGTATCGACACGTTTGTAAACAGGGGTTACGCCCAAGTTCCAACGGTGTTTACGGAATTGTTTTTGTGAAATACCCATCAAGTTCGCAATGCGAAGGTCAGATAAACCTTTACGTTTGAACGAACGGATGTTGTCCGCATTTAGATCGCCAAAACCTAAAGTTTTGATTTGGTTTTCTGTTTTGATGATGTCTTCGATTTGGATCAAGAACCATTTGTCGATCTTAGTCGCTTGGAATACATCTTCTAATGTAAAGCCGTGACGGAATGCGTCAGCCACGTACCAAATACGCTCAGGACCCGGAACACGTAATTCTTGTAGGATTTTCTCACGCGCGCCTTCAGCACCCACTTCGATTTTTTCATCAAAGCCAGTTGCACCTACTTCAAGACCACGAAGTGCTTTGTTTACAGACTCTTGGAAGTTACGACCAATTGCCATAACCTCACCAACAGATTTCATCTGTGTGGTTAAAGTTGCGTCAGCTTGTGGGAATTTCTCAAAGTTGAAACGTGGAACTTTAGTTACAACGTAGTCAATCGCAGGTTCGAAGGAAGCTGGAGTGGTACCACCAGTGATGTCATTTTTAAGCTCATCAAGGGTATAACCAACCGCTAATTTCGCAGCGATTTTCGCAATAGGGAAACCAGTTGCTTTTGAAGCCAATGCAGAAGAACGAGATACACGTGGGTTCATCTCGATCACAACCATACGGCCAGTATTTGGACAAATACCGAACTGTACGTTAGAACCACCAGTTTCTACACCAATCTCACGTAACACTGCTAAAGATGCATTACGCATTAACTGATATTCTTTATCTGTTAATGTTTGCGCAGGTGCAACAGTGATTGAGTCACCTGTGTGTACGCCCATTGGGTCAAAGTTTTCAATCGAACAGACGATGATACAGTTGTCGTTTTTGTCACGAACAACTTCCATTTCGTATTCTTTCCAACCAATTAAAGACTCATCGATCAATAATTGTTTTGTTGGAGAAAGGTCGAAACCACGTTCACAGATTTCAAGGAATTCTTCTTTGTTGTATGCGATACCACCGCCTGAACCACCCATGGTAAATGATGGACGGATAATCACTGGGAAGCCGAAACGTGCTTGAATTTCTAAAGCTTCTTCCATTGATTCAGCGATTGCTGCTTTTGGACATTCAAGACCAATTTTACGCATTGCTTGGTCGAAAAGTTTACGGTCTTCCGCTTTTTCGATCGCTTCTTTCGTTGCACCAATCAATTCAACATTGAATTTTTCTAAAATGCCATGCTCATCAAGGGCAAGGGCACAGTTCAATGCAGTCTGACCACCCATTGTTGGAAGAACTGCGTCTGGGCGTTCTTTCTCAATGATCGCTGCAACTGTTTGCCAAGTGATTGGCTCGATATACGTTGCATCTGCCATTGCAGGGTCAGTCATGATCGTTGCAGGGTTAGAGTTTACCAGAATTACACGGTAACCTTCTTCACGTAATGCTTTACATGCTTGTGCGCCTGAGTAGTCAAACTCACACGCCTGACCGATAACAATTGGACCAGCACCAATAATTAAGATGCTTTTAATATCCGTACGCTTTGGCATTATTTGCTCCTCAATTACTTCTTAGATGCTTCAATAAGTTCGATGAAATGATCGAACAATGGTGCGCAGTCATGTGGACCTGGGCTTGCTTCTGGGTGACCTTGGAAACTAAACGCAGGCTTATCTGTACGATGAATCCCTTGAAGAGTTTGATCGAACAATGATTTGTGCGTCGCTTTAAGGTTTGCAGGTAATGTTTCTGCATCCACTGCGAAGCCATGATTTTGAGAAGTTATCATCACTGTACCATCTTCGATGTTTTGTACAGGATGGTTAGCACCATGGTGACCATGAGGCATTTTCACCGTTTTAGCGCCAGAAGCGAGAGCAAGAATTTGGTGACCCAAGCAAATACCAAATACAGGTACGTTACGGGCATCTTCAACAATTGTTTTTACAGCTTCAATTGCATAGTCACATGCTGCAGGATCGCCAGGACCATTCGATAAGAATACGCCATCTGGATTTAGAGCAAGAACTTTTTCAGCAGGAGTTTGTGCAGGCACAACAGTTAATTTACAACCGCGGTCTGCGAGCATACGTAAGATGTTGGTTTTGACACCGTAATCATATGCAACAACATGGAATTTTGCTTCTGATTGGGAGAAACCTTGACCTAATTTCCAAGAACCTTCAGTCCATTCGAAACCGTTTGGATCACAGCATTCTTTCGCAAGGTCTAAACCATTCAGACCGCCGAATGCACGAGCTTTTTCTAAAGCTTCTTCTTCTGTAATATTTTCACCAGCTAAGATACAACCGTTTTGTGCACCTTTAGCACGTAAAATACGTGTCAGTTTACGTGTATCAATGTCAGCGATAGCGACAACATTGTGAGATTTTAAGTATTCGCCTAAAGATTGCGTAGATCGGAAGTTGCTGTGCAATAAAGGTAGGTCACGAATGATCAATCCGTTTGCCCATACTTTATGAATTCGACCTGACTCAGCGTCTTCATCATTACAACCTGTGTTACCAATGTGTGGATAGGTAAGCGTAACAAGCTGTTGTGCATAACTTGGGTCAGTCAAAATTTCTTGATAGCCAGTCATGGCAGTGTTGAAAACGACTTCACCAGTCGTACTACCCGATGCACCGATTGACGTTCCTTTAAAGATCGTACCATCGGCAAGGGCTAAAATTGCTGGGGTGCTCAAACCAAAGCTCCTGAAATTTAGGCTGTAAAAAAGCGAGTAGACGAAAAAAAAGGAAGGCTACTTTAAAACCCACCCTCCTTACATCTGCTCGCTTGAACTTAACACGGCATTATACGCAAACACCTTGTCAAAGTCCACGTAAATAAACCTGAATTCGTCAGATATATACCTTGTAATTTGTTTAAAAGTCTGCTTTTTAAACTTTGGACAAAAGTCTAAGAATGTAAGAATTGTTTAATAATTCAAAAGTTAAGTTTTATCACGATGTATCAAAGTTTATGTAGACTTACAATTAATAAGCTAAGTTTCTGAAACAGAATAACAAAGCTTCTAAAAAGCTGATTTGTTAAATAGAACAAATGTTGAAGTTGCTCCAGATGCTTTCTAAAAGTTCGAAAAAAGTACTGATTAGGTCTATCTACAAGTATTTTAGAAAAGATCAATTAAACATGGAAAATTGAGGTAAATATTGAATTGTTTGTTAAAAGTGTAGGTTAAATTATTCAAAGATGAAATTGGTATTTAGAATGATGGCATTTAAAAATTAAACCGATCGAATTTAAATAGATTTGAGGCTACTTCGGTGTTTGTGAAGAAATATTTAAGAGCAGATTTGGCTGTTCAAGTGATTAAGGACAATTTTGAAAATTAGAGATGAATAACAGGAATTACAAATATAACTAGATATAACACGTTGAGATCAGTTGTATAAAACTTAACTCTAAAAGAGGTGGGAAGAGTCTACAACTATAGAACTTAAATATTGGGGTAAAAAAATAGTGAGATTAAATCTCACTATTTTTTTAAAACTGATGCAACCAATCGCGCTTGTTATGGAAGTCAGCCTCAGGACTACTATGCTGCATCGCATAATAATGTTTAGCTTGCGATGTGTTTAATACAGCGGATAAGCCAATAAAAATATCCTGCCATTTCAATTTATGTTTTAACATAAACTCCGTTAAATCAAGGCTCACATTTAAACCATAGTGCGTCTTTTTGAGTGAGTTTAGTTCTATGTCATAAGCTGCTTGTGGTGGCATATCTTCAGGGTAACGATACTCTTCAAATTGATACGCTTGCCAAGCTTGAGAAGGGGAGAGATTGACTTCACGATAAAAGTCCTGATCTTTCACCCCAATGAAAATTTCAAAGCAAGTTTCTTCCCACAGAAAATCTCGTCGTGGATGTCCAGCTACAATTTCCGGATAGACTAAGTATTGATTTGGGTCACGTAACCAATAGCCCACATTTAGTGTATATGGACTCACTTGTTCAATTGCACCAACCAGGGAGATATCAAAGTAACGGTCAAAAGAATTTAGTTCGTAACTTGCCATTCAATGCAACTCAAATTAATTAGAAAGATGTGCGTGGCGAACAAGATTCGAAAGTTTAGGATTTTGTTTTGCCGCTTTCTTGTATAAAAGTGCAATTTTTCCAATGGTTTGAACAACTTCTGCACCAGTAACTTCGGCGATTTCAGTAATGACTGCTGCACGAGCATCACGATCTTCACCGCCAATTTTTACTTTAATTAACTCATGATCATTTAAAGCACGTTGAGTTTCTTCAATGACATTTTCAGTTAAACCTTGACCACCTAACATTACCACTGGGTTAAGTGCATGTCCGATTTGACGCAAACGTTTGCGTTCCTGAATTGATAAAGCCGCCATAAAGATAACCTAATTTTAAAAACGACTTAGTATAGCAAATCAAGAGATCAAACGCTTATGTTTCTCAGAAATAATCGATCAACTTAAATCAAAAAAACATAAACGATAATCTTGAATTAGATACAGATGAATACTGCAAGGGGGATAAAATTCACGTACAATAAAAAGTTAGAAGATTACGTGTATTTAAAGAGTTATGGCAACACGCATTACCAATCAGAAGTTATCCAAAAGTAGTCGTGCGTGGATGAGAGAGCATTTAGATGACCCGTTTGTGAAAAAAGCACAAAAGGAAGGTTATCGTGCGCGTGCTGCATATAAATTGCTTGAAATCCAAGAGAAATACAAAATCATTAAACCTGGTATGACTGTTGTAGACCTTGGTGCTGCACCTGGTAGTTGGTCCCAAATCGCTGGAAAATTAGTGGGTGATAAAGGTTTAGTGATTGCATCAGATATTTTGGAAATGGATGCACTTCCAGATGTGACGTTCCTGCAAGGAGACTTTCGAGAAGAGGAAGTTTTCGAAAAATTGTTAAATATTTTAAATGGACGAACTGTAGACGTTGTAATTTCAGATATGGCCCCCAATACATCAGGTAATAAGGCCGTTGATCAACCTCGACAAATTTATTTGTGTGAACTTGCATTAGACTTTGCCAATAAAGTTTTAGGTCCGAAAGGACAGTTTGTTGTCAAAGTTTTCCAAGGAACTGGTTTTGACGAATTCCGTAAGGAAGTTGTAGACAGTTTTGAAGTATTAAAAACTGCAAAGCCTGCTGCCTCGCGTGCTCGTTCGAAGGAAGTTTTTTTAATTGGACAGGGCCGTAAAAAGAATTCGCAATAAAGTGACTTGCCAAGTCGCTAAAAAATGTGCATTTTGTACCTTTTGAATATTTTATTGCGAAATTGATTTACTCGCTTTTTGTTAAAGGTCACCCAATTTTGGGCATGATCAAATTAGATTGATATGGGAATAAAGCTTTGAGCGATCTCTTTAAGAATGCCGTTTTATGGCTTGTTATACTTGGTGTGCTGATATTAATTTTCAGCAACATTAGTGACCGTGATAAGCCTGCTGCATTGAACTATTCAGAATTTGTTGCAGCGGTTAATGCTGGTCAAATTAAACAAGTTACCATTGACGGTGAACGAATTAGTGGCGAAAAAGTAAATGGTTCTCCATTTGAGAGTATTCGTCCTGCGGTTCAAGATCCTGAGTTAATGCCGAATCTCATCAAAAATAATGTCGTTGTTGAAGGCACTGCTCCGCAACGCCAAGGTTTATTGATGCAGCTTTTGATCGCAAGCTTTCCAGTACTTTTAATCATTTTGTTATTCATGTTCTTTATGCGCAACATGGGTGGCGGTGCTGGTGGTAAAAACGGCCCGATGAGTTTTGGTAAGTCAAAAGCAAAAATGCTTTCAGAAGACCAAATCAAAGTCACTTTCACAGATGTTGCGGGTTGTGACGAAGCGAAACAAGAAGTCGTTGAAATTGTTGATTTCTTGAAAGATCCAACAAAGTTTAAGCGTCTTGGTGCGAGCATTCCTCGCGGTGTCCTGATGGTAGGTCCACCGGGTACAGGTAAAACTTTACTTGCGAAAGCGATTGCTGGAGAGGCTAAGGTTCCATTCTTTAGTATCTCAGGTTCAGACTTCGTAGAAATGTTCGTTGGTGTTGGTGCATCACGTGTACGTGATATGTTTGAGCAAGCGAAACGCCATGCGCCGTGTATCATTTTCATTGATGAAATTGATGCGGTGGGTCGTCATCGTGGTTCAGGTACTGGCGGTGGTCATGATGAGCGTGAACAAACCTTGAACCAGATGTTGGTAGAAATGGATGGTTTCGAAGGTAATGAAGGTATCATCGTTATTGCTGCGACTAACCGTGCTGACGTGCTAGATAAAGCTTTACTTCGTCCGGGACGTTTCGACCGTCAAGTGATGGTTGGACTTCCAGATATTAAAGGTCGTGAGCAAATCCTGAATGTGCATTTGAAAAAATTACCTTCAGTGACTGGTGTGGATGTCAAAGTATTGGCACGTGGTACTCCAGGGTTCTCTGGTGCGCAATTGGCAAACTTAGTCAATGAAGCTGCGTTATTTGCTGCACGTCGTAATAAAAATACGGTCGATATGCACGACTTTGAAGATGCAAAAGATAAGCTTTATATGGGGCCAGAGCGTAAATCAATGGTTCTTCGTGAAGAAGAGCGTCGCGCAACGGCTTATCATGAAGCAGGTCATGCGATTGTAGCTGAAATGCTTCCAGGCACAGACCCAGTACATAAAGTCACGATCATGCCACGTGGTTGGGCATTAGGTGTAACTTGGCAGCTTCCAGAGTTTGATCAAACCAGTCATTACAAAGACAAAATGTTGAATGAGCTTTCTATTCTGTTTGGTGGTCGTATTGCAGAAGAAATTTTCATTAATCAGATGTCGACTGGGGCTTCTAATGACTTTGAACGTGCAACAAAAATGGCGCGTGCAATGGTGACTAAGTACGGTATGTCTGACAAGATGGGTGTCATGGTTTATGAAGAAGATGCTCAACAGTCATTTATGGGTAGTCTAGGTGGTCGTACTATTTCTGAAACGACTCAACTTGAAGTTGATCGTGAAATTCGCCGTATCCTAGATGAGCAGTACAAAGTTGCACGTGATATCTTAGAAAATAATAAAGATATTGCCCATGCGATGGTAAAAGCTTTGCTTGAGTGGGAAACGATTGATCGTGATCAAATCCGGGACATTATGGAAGGTCGTGAACCTCAACCACCTAAGGTATATGTGGCTGAGAATCCAATTGTAGATGTAACTCCTACAGATGGTCCTTCAACGCCTCCACCTTTACCAGCAAGCTAAAATGAAGGAGCCTCTTATGAGGCTCTTTTTTTGTGTTGAAATTATCCCTCATGTTTAAATTTTACTTGATATCATGTGAATAGATTTTCTAGGAACATCAATATGCAACTTATCTCTTTACCTAATCAGATTCTTAAATGTGGTGCATTGGAACTTGATTTGTCAAAGCCTCATGTAATGGGTGTGTTAAATGTAACGCCAGATTCGTTTAGCGATGGTGGTAAACACAATAGTGTAGAGGCGGCACTAGAGAGAGCAAAGCAAATGATTGCTGAAGGGGCGAGTGTTATTGATGTAGGTGGTGAGTCAACTCGCCCTGGCGCATCTGCTGTTGATGTTCACGATGAAGTAGATCGTGTAGTTCCGGTCGTTGAAGCGTTGTCAAAATTGAATGTAGTGATCTCAATCGACACTTCTCAACCAGAAGTGATTAAAAAGGCGGTTAAAGCTGGAGCACATATTTGGAATGATGTCAGAGCATTAACAAAGCCACATGCTTTAGAAACAGCTGCGGAATTAGATATTCCAGTCATTATCATGCATATGCGTGGTGAGCCAACCACAATGAACCAGTTGGATCAATATGATGATATTACTTTAGATGTGATTTCAGAATTGCAAACTCGATTAGATGCAGCATTAAATGCAGGAATTAAACCTGAAAATATCATGATTGATCCGGGTTTCGGATTTGCAAAAAATGCACATCAAAACCTGAAATTATTAAAAGAGTTGTATAAATTAAATGAGTTGGGCTATCCAATGCTTTCTGCATTATCTCGTAAGCGATTTATTGGTGAAGCTTTAGGTGGTGTACCTGCCCATGAACGTGCAGTGGGTTCGGTGACGGGGCATCTGTTAAGCATACAGCAAGGAGCATGTATGGTCAGAGCACATGATGTAAAAGAAATGGTGCAAGCTATTCAAATTTGGGCAGCAATGAATAGTGTTAGTTAAATTAAAGGCAGATTTAAGACGGTTAAAATCATCAATGAAAATATTAGCTTAGTTATCCTTTGACTCAAAGTGAGATTTACTCCTCGTTTTTATTGTTGGTTTAATGTCTAGCTTGTGTTATATAAGCTCGGTTTTTGTTAATGCTATTACTTGAGCTTTAATATGTTGAATGATGTACTTCTCCCGATGTTCGACGATGAATATTATCCTGATATTCTCGTGGCTGAAATTCAGCAACTCATTGAAAAATTCTCAAAAAAGGTATCTAAGGTGAATTCCGATGCTGAGATTTATCAAATCGCCAATGATATTGTGGCGGAAATTAATGAGATGAAACCTCAGTTCGAAGATCTTGATTCTTCTCTTGATGATGCAGCAGCAGACTATATTGCTGAGGCAATGATGATGGTCGTTCAGGAAGAGGGATTCTTAGATATCGAAATGGAAGAACTTGTTTCAAATAGAGAGTGGTAAATCGCTCTCTATTTTTTTGTGTTGTTATTGTTGTGGCTAAACGTTAGGCATAAAAAAACCAGCTTACGCTGGGTTTTTTATTTACACCATTATTCTCTATTAGAAGAATGGTGCCCGAGGCCAGACTCGAACTGGCACGCTTTGAGGGCGGGGGATTTTAAATCCCCTGTGTCTACCGATTTCACCACTCGGGCATGTGCGCAATAATAGAGGACACTTTTAAGCTTGGCAAGAGAAAATCGTATTATTTGCTTTCTTTTCAATCAACTTGCATTGATTAGGTTAAAAATTATAACTTTGGGGGCGATGGTTTAAGATATTTGGACATTAAATTGTCATCTGATTGCAATTTTAACTTCATAAATATGGTTTAAGTTCGAAGTTAAAATAACTCGCCAATTCATAAATAAAATGAAAAATAAAATCTCAAGACGCGCATTAATTAAAAATTCATTGGCTGGATTAGGTGCGATTTCACTGCCTGTTCTGATTACAGCATGTAATGGCGATGGTCAAACCAGCAATGAGCATAAAGTTGATTTTTTGCATGGAGTGGCGAGTGGAGATCCATTACAGGATCGAATAATTCTTTGGTCGCGAATAACACCTACAGATGTGGCGGCAACATATGAATTAGATTGGGAAATTGCACTTGATGAGAATTTTTCAAATATTGTTCAGATGGGGAAAATCAAGACTTCTGCTGCAAAAGACTTTTGCTTGAAAGTCGATGTACTTAATTTGAGTGCCGATACTCGTTATTATTACCGATTTAAATATGGGCAGATACATTCTCCAATTGGTCGTACGAAGACCTTAGCAACCAAGACCAATGCGGTTAACTTTGCCGTATGCTCATGCTCAAATTATCCAGCTGGTTATTTTTATGTGTATCGTGAAATTGCGAAGCAGGACGTGGATGCTGTGCTGCATCTGGGCGACTATATTTACGAATATGGCAAAGATGGGTATGCAACTGAACAAGCCGAAAAGCTTGGTAGAACACTCGATGTGGATAATCAAAACGAGATTTACCGTCTAGAAGATTATCGAAAACGTTATGCAAAATATCGAACAGATCCTGATTTACAAGCGGTTCATCAACGTCATCCATTTATTCTGATTTGGGATGATCATGAGCTGACAAATGATGCATGGAGAGCTGGTGCGCAGAATCATCAACCTGATTTAGAGGGAGATTTCGTAGCACGAAGAACAGCAGCCCTAACCGCTTATTTTGAGTGGATGCCAATCCGCGAAAAAAGCAATAACGATATTCTTCATATTTATCGTCAGTTTAATTTTGGTGATTTAGTTCAACTTAATATGCTAGATACACGTATGTTGGCACGAGATGAGCAACTGGCTTTTGCTTCATTTATGGATGGTGAAAATCTAAATGTTGAGCAATTTAGAGCGGCATTATTGAATGAGCAGCGACAGCTAATAGGGATAGATCAGTTAAATTGGTTGGCGAATAGTCTTCAGAGTTCTCGTGCAATATGGAATGTATTGGGTCAGCAAGTATTGATGGCGAAAATGTTGGTACCTGCTGAAGTATTGCAAATATTAAATGTTGCCAAAAGTGGAATGGTAGATGACAACTTTTTAATAGAAGCTCAAAAACGTCTGATGGAGTTGGTCGCGATTAAATTGCGTTATAAAAATAGTGACCCGAGCTTAACTGACGCTGAATTATTAAGAATCCTAACCGTGATTCCTTATAATTTAGACGCTTGGGATGGTTATTATGCTGAGCGTGAGCGTGTTTATGCTTTGTATGAGCAGTATCAGAAGAAAGTTGTTGTGTTGGCTGGAGATACACATAATGCGTGGGAGTCTGCATTACATCAACAAAATGGTGAGAAGGTGGGGATTGAATTAGCAACAAGTTCAGTTTCTTCACCAGGTATGGAGAAATATCTCAATTTACCTGAGAACTTAATGCAACAATTTGAACAAGTGTTTATCCAATTGATTGATGAATTAAGCTTTTGTAATTTGAATCAACGAGGCTATTTAAAATTGAGCTTTGATTCTACGCAATTGAGTGCAGATTGGTTGTTTTTAACAGATATTCATTCACAGAAGTATCAAGTTGATCAACTCAGATTGCACTCAACAACGTATGATACCAATTTGAATATAATTAAAGTAATGCAGCAAGCAAGTTGATCGTAGCGCTACATGATGCTATCGATATATTTTTCTATATCGGTATGCTTGTAGCGCATACACAATTTGTTTTCATAGTTCATCAAATGAACATAAAGTTGCGCATTTTTTTGTTTTTGTTCAATCAATAATTGATGCTGCTTTGAGTTTTTGGATGAAAAGATTAGTTTTAAGTAAAGCTTAAAATTTTGTTTATAACTCCAGAAAGCCACTCTACGAATTTCTTGAATGTAGTAATAGTTTTCTTTCGAAGTATTTTCTCGGAATAAATTCTCTTTATAAAATTTAACGAAACCAAAATTCATAGCGAAATAAAACAAAATTCCCTGTAAGAACCAACTTTCCATAAAAGCGATATTTAAACTTTGTAAAAGAATGAGGATGGTCAGTTTGAATGGGGTATTTTTAAGTTGCTGGTAAGTTGAGATGCTACTATGCTTGATCTGTTTGAGGATGATTGGCGTAATCAGCATAAAAAATAACATGATACACAACACAGCACTCCCGCCAGATTGAAAGCCTTCTAAAAAAACAATGTGTTGTTTAAGCAAAAGGGTTAACAAATATGAGCAAGGGAGGAAAATCATTAATGCAAGTGCAAGCGGGATCAGTTCTTTACGCTCATCTAGAATCCCTTTGGTCTTTAACTGACTATAGAGCAAGAAGTTTTTTTTAAACGCTTGAGGATATTGTTGTTTTAGTTCTTGAAGATATTGAGCAACTTGCTGATTTTGATTCATTTGAATATGAAATTCTGAAGATGAGTGATTATAGCAGATGAGTTTAAAGAAAATGCAGACATAAAAAAACCAGCTTACGCTGGGTTCTTTATTTACACCATTATTCTCTATTAGAAGAATGGTGCCCGAGGCCAGACTCGAACTGGCACGCTTTGTGGGCGGGGGATTTTAAATCCCCTGTGTCTACCGATTTCACCACTCGGGCTTAACAAGATGGAGGCGGAGGTCGGAATCGAACCGGCGTACACGGAGTTGCAGTCCGCTGCATGACCACTCTGCCACCCCGCCATGTCTTGTTGATGCGTATATTAACAAGCTCTGAAAAAAAAACAATAGTGCTTTTATTCGTATGTGCAGAAAAACAGCATATAACGGAAATTATTTAAAATATTCATGTAGAATGTGCGAAATTGATTCATATCAACACTTGGGAGATGTGCCGTGGCATTAGTTTTAGATGGTCGTGCATTGGCAAAACAAATTGAGGCTGATTTGTTAACTCGCGTAGAAGCGTTAAAAGCAAAATCAGGACGTACTCCAATTCTTGCGACGATTTTAGTAGGTGACGATGGTGCATCTGCAACTTATGTGCGTATGAAGGGTAATGCATGCCGCCGTGTTGGTATGGATTCACTTAAAGTTGAACTACCAAAAGAAACGACGACAGAACAATTGCTTGCTGAAATTGAAAAACTCAATGCAAATCCTGATGTTCACGGTATTCTTTTACAACATCCAGTACCAGCGCAAATTGATGAGCGAGCGTGTTTTGATGCGATCTCACTTGAAAAAGATGTGGATGGTGTTACTTGCCTTGGTTATGGTCGTATGGCAATGGGTGAAGCGGCTTACGGTTCTGCGACACCTGCAGGTATTATGACGATTCTGAAAGAAAACAACATCGAAATCGCAGGTAAGCATGCGGTTGTTGTAGGTCGTTCTGCAATTTTGGGTAAGCCAATGGCAGCTATGCTTCTCGAGGCGAATGCTACTGTAACGATTTGTCACTCTCGAACACAAGACCTTGCTAGCTTTGTGAAGCAAGCGGATATCATTGTGGGTGCAGTGGGTAAAGCTGAATTGATTCAAAAAGATTGGATTAAACCTGGTGCAGTAGTTGTTGATGCTGGTTTCCATCCACGTGATGGCGGTGGTGTGGGCGATATTCAACTTGTTGGTATTGAAGATATTGCTTCAGCTTACACACCAGTACCGGGTGGTGTAGGTCCAATGACAATCACAACGTTGATTCGTCAAACAGTTGAAGCAGCTGAAAAAGCTTTAGGTTAATATTATCTCCCTCTCTTGCGCCGTATACGGCTCAGGGAGAGGTTCGGGGTGAGGGTATTGAGTTAGATAAATCCTCTCGCTAACCCTCTCCTTTAAAAGGAGAGGGAATTCTCTTTATTAATTTAGGTTTCGTATTTGAAACTCAAATTTTGTATATTTAAAAATAAAATCCAATGAGCTGTACTTTCCAATTTCCTAAAGCGCCTGAACATTTACTAAAAGCCTTACATGATGTGATTCCACATTGTGAACTTCATGCACAGCAATTGCCTGATACACCAATTTCACTTTGGCTCATTCCACCCATTTTTCCAACCGATAAGCTAGACGATGAAGTTATTCGTCGTATTTGGAATGATACTCCATATTGGATTTTCTGTTGGGCATCAGGTTTAGCAATGGCACAATGGTTATTGACTGAACCGCATCATGTGAAAGACAAAGTGGTTTTAGACTTTGGCGCAGGTTCAGGCGTAGTTGCTATTGCGGCGAAAATGGCTGGGGCAAAACGAGTCATTTGTTGTGACATTGATCAAGTTAGTTTGGATGCGTGTCGTGCCAATGCTGAATTGAATGATGTTGAGCTTGAATATTTGGATGACTTATATAAAGCTGAGCAGGTTGATATCTTGTTGGCGGCTGATGTGTTGTATGACCATTGCAATCGTTTCTTCTTAGATGAGTTTTTAAAATTTGCACCCGAGGTATGGGTGGCGGATAGTCGTGTGAAAAACTTTAGTCATCCGAAGTATGAAAAGCTTGATGAGCGCAGTGCAACGACATGGCCAGACTTAGATGAATCACCTGAATTTAGAAATGTCAGTTTTTATAAGACACTCAATGAAGTACATTGAGTGTCTTAAGTTTAGAGTGTGCAGTTAAAGCGAACCACTTGTAAGAGACTAGGCTTAGTTTCTAAAGAAAGACGTGTATTGTAGTCTTCATTGCTGTATAGACTTTGAGTGTTTGAGAGTCCGAAAGATGTTCGTGATTGGCCAATTTGAACCTGTTGAGTTTCTTGAGTTTTGTAATTGGGATTGGCAATTTCATTTACACTCAAAATGGTGGTTTTATACTGTTGAGTATGTCCTAAAACTTGTTGGCAAGTGCGTTGCAATTTGTGTTCATCAATATTTTGGTTGGCACGTGCAGAGAGGGTAT
Source organism: Acinetobacter sp. 24-47-47 (assembly GCF_057737035.1). Classification (NCBI taxonomy): domain Bacteria; kingdom Pseudomonadati; phylum Pseudomonadota; class Gammaproteobacteria; order Moraxellales; family Moraxellaceae; genus Acinetobacter; species Acinetobacter sp. 24-47-47. The sequence goes on from NZ_CM173216.1 coordinate 819,418, forward strand.
ACGAAATAGTGGCAGAATTCTCTGATTTATTTTCAATTTGATATCCTGTAGCTCCATTGTGCTGTCGCGGAACAGATTGACAGGCTGTAAGCATAAGGGCGATTAAACAAGAGCCAATCATTTCTATTTTTTTCATTATTCGATCCTAATAAGCTGTTTAAATCAGTATGCCATAAGTGTGACAACTTATTGGTACTAATAAACGTTACTAAATACACTTTATTCAGTTTGTTTGAAGTAAAAAAAAGGTCACCGAAGTGACCTTTTTTCTCATCATGCTTAAGCAGATTTAACCGCTTCTAAAAGCTCAGCTTGACGTTTTTTCAACGCTTCTGGTAAACGATCACCAAGTTTGTTGAATAATTCAGTGTGGCTTTCAAGTTCTTTGATCCATTGATCTTTGTCTTGAGAAGTCACAAGGTCAAATTGTTCTTTCGTAAAGTCAGAACCAGTCCAGTTCAACTGTTCGTATGTTGGAACACGACCAATTGGAGTTTCAACAGCGTCAGCACGACCTTCACAGCGATCGATAATCCACTCAAGAACACGCATGTTTTGACCGAAACCAGGCCATACAAAGTTGCCTTCAGCATCACGACGGAACCAGTTCACGTTGTAAATACCAGGAAGCTTGTTACCAGCAGCTGCAGCTTTCTCGCCAACTTTCTCACCCATTTCTAACCAATGCGTGAAGTAGTCAGCCATGTTGTAGCCAGCAAATGGAAGCATCGCAAATGGATCGCGACGAACAATACCTTGTTGACCAACAGCAGCAGCAGTTGTTTCAGAGCCCATCGTTGCAGCTTTATAAACACCGTCAACCCAGTCAAATGCTTCTGAAATTAGAGGCACTGTGTCCGCACGGCGACCACCAAAGATGAACGCAGAGATTGGAACACCTGCTGGATTTTCCCAGTCAGCATCAATAGAAGGGCATTGACCAGCTGAAACTGTGAAACGCGCATTTGGATGAGCCGCTTTTTCTTCACCAGTGTGTGGTTGACCTTTCCAGTTAGTTAGGTTAGCAGGCGCTTCTTTAGAAAGACCTTCCCACCATACTTCACCGTTGTCAGTCACAGCAACGTTTGTATAGATCACGTCTTTATGAAGCGTAGCCATACAGTTCGGGTTCGTCTTCGTGTTAGTACCAGGCGCTACACCGAAGAAACCTGCTTCAGGGTTGATTGCATATAAGCGACCATCTTCACCTGGTTTGATCCAAGCAATATCGTCACCTACAGTTTCAATTTTCCAACCTTCATAACCTGCTGGTGGAATTAACATTGCAAAGTTTGTTTTACCACAAGCAGATGGGAATGCAGCTGCGATGTAATGTTTTTCACCTTGTGGATTTGTCACACCAAGGATGAGCATGTGTTCAGCTAACCAGCCTTGTTGACGACCCATGAATGATGCGATACGTAATGCTAAGCATTTTTTACCAAGCAATGCGTTACCACCATAACCAGAACCAAATGACCAAATTTCACGAGTTTCTGGATAATGAACGATGTATTTTTCTTTGTTGCAAGGCCAAGCAACGTCTTTTTGACCTTCTTCCAATGGTGCACCTACAGTGTGTACACATGGAACAAATTCGCCATCAGTGCCTAGAACGTCATAAACAGCTTTACCCATGCGAGCCATTTTAGACATGCTGACTGCAACATAAGGAGAGTCAGTAAGTTCGATACCAATGTGAGCAATATGAGAACCTAAAGGTCCCATAGAGAAAGGTACAACGTACAAAGTACGACCTTTCATAGAGCCGTCAAATAAACCGTTTAATTTTTCACGCATAACCGCTGGAGCTTCCCAGTTGTTAGTTGCGCCAGCATCTTCTTTGTTTTCAGAGCAGATAAAAGTACGGTCTTCAACACGAGCAACGTCAGAAGGATCAGAGTTTGCAAGATATGAACCAGGGTGCTTTTCTTGGTTAAGCGCTTGCATTGTGCCGTTAGCGATCATCAAGTCGATATAACGTTGATATTCTTCTGCGCTACCGTCACACCATTCAATTTTTGCTGGTTTTGTTAGTTTAGCAATCTCTTCCACCCAAGCAATAAGCTTAGGGTGACGAACGAATTCTGGTGCGTTCACTTGGGTCATGGTGAGGCCTATATCAAAAGTGTACAATGTGGTGTACAAATAATATCTAGATGCTGGTTTGCAGACTCTAGATTCAGTATGAAAAAAAGTGGCTGTATTAAAGCATATTTTCTTAAAAAAAATAAGACCAAAGGCTTAAATAGTGCTTAAGACTTGTTTGGTGTTAAGTTTATGTAATTATTTGATATTTTTTTAAAAAATGAGTAATTTCTTTTTCATTTTTAAATTTTATGTTTGGTATTTATAGTTAAAATATTCATTTAAAATAAAAACTTAATTAAAATATGAGATCAATTCTCATCATCGAAAAATCAAATGAACATCATTTAAAAATTACATAAATTGGCTTTTAATTGAGTAGTAAATAGACGAAATTTTAAAGTAATTCAATTTTTAAACTCATAAAATGAATTCAATGCTAAAGCCTTTGTCTATGATTTTTAATGAAAAATCTGGATTTCATGCCACCAATAATGATCAAATTTATGAACAACTTATGCATTATTGGACAGATCTAGGTTTTGAAATACAAGTTTTTGATATTGCTTCAGAAATGAGTGTTCAAGCACTCATCGAAAAAGTTCATCTTCGACATTTAAATCATGATAATCAGGGGGTGATTGTGGTTGCTGGCGGGGATGGAACGTTAAATTCTGTGGCTAATTATTTATTACATCAAACCATCCCTTTGGCAATTTTACCTTTAGGGACGTTCAATTATGTTGCACGGGTTTTGAATATTCCTTTAGATATTCTCGAAGCTGCAAAACTGGTGGTTGAAGGTAAGCCTAAAGCGGTACATGTGGCAAAAATTAATGATGCCATTTATCTAAATAATGCGAGTTTGGGTCTTTATCCATTGTTTATTAAAAAAAGAGAGTTATATAACCAAAAACTAGGGCGTCTACCATTACATGCCTATACTTCTGGCTTAGACGTGTTGATTCGTGATCGTAAAGAATTAAAGTTAGAAATTGAGGTGGATGGTGTAAATTATGCAGTTAAAACCCCTTTATTATTTTTAGGTAATAACCAACTTCAATTAAAAGAAATGAACCTCAATATCGCTAAAACGGCAGAAGAGGGTCGGGTTGCGGGAGTTGTACTTGCTCGCACGGATAAGCTGAGTATTTTTAAAACACTCATCCAACTCGTTCGTGGAAAATTAGATCAGGCAGCAGACGTATATAGTTTTAGTGCGGATCATGTGCGCATACGTTCTCATCAAAAAAAGATGACTGTAGCAATCGATGGAGAAATTATTCAACTGGATTCACCATTAAATATTCATGTTGAAAGAAATGCACTGACCTTAATGGTGCCACAATGATTTTACATTTGTCTGATTTGCATTTTGGGACTGAGCAACAAGATTGCTTAGATGCAATTACTCACTTTGTTGCAGAACATTTGATCGAAGCTGTTGTGGTCAGTGGTGATCTCACTCAAAGGGCAAGATTTTCACAGTTTTATCACTGCAAAAAATTTCTAGAAGAACTTAATGTTCCTTATATTGTGATTCCGGGTAATCACGATATTCCTTTGTTTCATTTATGGCGCAGATTTTTAAGTCCGTTTCATCGGTATAAGTTGTTTTTTGGTGACATGGAACAGACCTTAGAAACTGAGCATTTTTATATTATAGGAATCAATACAATTCACCCTAAGTACCATACCAAAGGTCGTATTACTGAGTTTCAAATTCAGGATGTTGATCAAAAAATTAAGGAAGCTCCTCAAGATAAATTAAAAATTCTGCTTACGCATCAACCTTTCTATAGTGGTGATCACGGTATAAATATGTCTAAAGATCGTCCTAAAAATACTGAAAAAGCCCTAAAGACATGGGCAAGCTCAGGGTTGAATGCAATTCTACATGGTCATTTACATGTATCTGCTGTTTATGATCTGAATAAGATTTTCCAACTTAATGCTCAACATCCAATATTGGATATTCATGCAGGTACCGCTACGTCACATCGTTTACATCATGACTTTTCTAATAGTTTTAATCTAATTGATGAAAAACTGAAGGTGCGTGAATATCGCTTTGATTCGAGATTCAAGAAATTTTATTTAGTTGCAAATCGGAATGAAGGCTAAATTATCGAAATGCCTAAAAAAAATACAAAAAATTAAATTTTTTTTCATTTTCCCCTTGAAGCAATTTTTTCCATCCCCACAAAAGTGACATCAAATAATTTTGGTGGTGATCTAAGGAAATTAAGATCACGACTATTAATCAAAAGACTTAGTCTGATGGAGTATTTTTATGAGCAACATTCGTCCATTACATGACCGTGTAGTAATTCGTCGTGTTGAAGAAGAAACAAAAACAGCTGGCGGCATTTTATTGCCAGGTTCTGCTGCAGAAAAACCTGCTCAAGGTGAAATTATTGCAGTTGGTAATGGTCAGATCACTGACAATGGCGTTCGCGCTTTAGATGTAAAAGTAGGTGACAAGGTATTGTTTGGTACTTATGCAGGAACAACTGTGAAAGTAGATGGCGAAGAACTATTAATCATGAAAGAGTCAGATATTTTAGCTGTTTTAGAAGGCTAATTGATTCTTTTTAATACTACTCATTTAATCAATCAGATTTAGTAATTTTAATAATATTCGGAGTCAAATATGTCAGCTAAAGACGTTAAGTTTGGTGATTCAGCTCGCACAAAAATGATTGCAGGTGTGAATATCCTTGCAGATGCGGTTAAAGTTACACTTGGTCCTAAAGGCCGCAACGTAGTTATCGATCGTTCATTCGGTGCGCCACACATCACTAAAGATGGTGTTTCTGTAGCGAAAGAAATCACATTAAAAGACAAGTTTGAAAACATGGGTGCTCAACTTGTTCGTGAGGTTTCTTCTAAAACAAATGACATCGCAGGTGACGGTACTACAACGGCAACTGTTTTAGCTCAAGCAATTTTGAACGAAGGGATCAAGTCAGTAACTGCGGGTATGAACCCAATGGACTTGAAGCGCGGTATTGATATTGCAGTTAAAGCTGTTGTTGCAGATATTAAAGCAACGGCTAAACCAGCATCTGATTCTAAAGCGATTGAACAAGTGGGTTCGATTTCTGCGAACTCTGATACGACTGTTGGTTCACTGATCGCTCAAGCGATGGAAAAAGTGGGTAAAGAAGGTGTAATCACTGTTGAAGAAGGTTCAGGCTTTGAAGATTCTCTAGATGTTGTAGAGGGTATGCAGTTTGACCGTGGTTATATTTCTCCATACTTCGCAAACAAACAAGATACATTGACTGCTGAATTGGAAAACCCATTTATCCTTCTTGTTGATAAGAAAGTAAGCAACATCCGTGAGTTGATTACTGTTCTCGAGGCAGTTGCGAAAACAGGTAAACCACTTCTTATCATCGCTGAAGATGTTGAAGGTGAAGCACTCGCAACGCTTGTTGTAAACAATATGCGTGGCATCATCAAAGTATGTGCTGTTAAAGCACCAGGCTTCGGTGATCGTCGTAAAGCAATGCTTCAAGATATCGCGATCTTAACTGGTGGTACTGTGATTTCTGAAGAAATCGGTATGCAGTTAGATCAAACAACACTTGAACATTTAGGTACTGCACACAAAGTAACTGTATCTAAAGAAAACACAGTGATTGTTGATGGTGCAGGCGATGCGAATCAAATTGCTGAGCGTGTTCAACAAATTCGTGCGCAAATCGAAGAATCAACTTCAGAATACGACAAAGAAAAACTTCAAGAGCGTGTTGCTAAATTAGCAGGCGGTGTAGCAGTGATTAAAATCGGTGCTGCAACTGAAGTTGAAATGAAAGAGAAGAAAGATCGTGTAGACGATGCTCTTCATGCAACTCGTGCTGCTGTTGAAGAAGGTGTTGTTGCGGGTGGTGGTGTTGCATTAGTACGTGCAGCTAAAGCACTTGACGGTGTAACGGGTATTAACGATGATCAAAACGTAGGTATCAACATCCTTCGTCGTGCGATTGAAGCGCCACTTCGTCAAATCGTATCTAACGCAGGTGACGAACCATCTGTAGTGATCAATGCAGTTAAAAATGGCGAAGGCAACTTCGGTTATAACGCTGCGACTGGTGAATACGGCGATATGCTAGAGATGGGTATCCTTGATCCAGCGAAAGTTACTCGTTCTGCACTTGAGCATGCTGCATCTGTTGCGGGCTTAATGTTAACAACTGAGTGCATGATTACAGAGATCCCAGAAGATAAACCAGCTATGCCTGACATGGGCGGTATGGGTGGTATGGGCGGTATGATGTAATTCATCCCACAGCCTAAAAAATCCCCGCTTTAAGCGGGGATTTTTTTGTCATCTATCTGATAAATATTTGAATATTATTGTAAATATTGAATAAAAGCCTAGTTGAGCGCTAATCTCAAAGAACATTAACACCATGATTGGGGGGTGATGATGTTAACTGCTCAAGAAAATCAAATCATAGAAGAAATTTATGAGGCTGCCTTAAAGCCACATCACTGGGAAAATGTTTTAAAACATGTCGTGGAATTTACACAGAGTTCAACGGCGATCTTTACTTACTTTGATCAGCTTCGGCCCGAACAAAATTTTATTTACACCATTAATATCCCGATTGATGGAATTCAAAATTATCAAACGTATAACTTAGATGTCGTAGACATGCGTATTCATGGTGAGTTAATGAATACCTATGGATTAGAGCATGCCTATCAAATTGATTGTCGATCATATGCTGAAACAGATAATGAGGATTTGAAAAGCTTTTATGAATATTGTTTAGTTCCTTCAAACATCTGCTATCTCAGTGGGGTATTGCTAGAGTATGGAAAATATAAATGGGGCGTGCTTGCGGTACATCGACCCTCAGATGCAGTTGCTTATGAGGCTGCTGAATTACAAAGTTTAGAAAGACTCGCAAAACACTTTAGAAGAGCGATTCAAATTCATCGACAAATTAAGTTTCTTCAAAATGATAGAAGTAATTACACCGAAATTTTAGATAAGTTGAATGTGGGTGTGCTCATCGTTCAATCTAACCTAGAAGTGAGATTTGTGAATCAGTATGCGAAGGATTGTTTGAATGATACGAGTATGATTGAAATTGATTTGCATAACAGATTAAAAATAATCGAGCCTTATAATACTCAATTAAAAAAATTGGTGCAGAGCACATTCAAAAAGAATGAGCGTTATTCATTAGAGAGGCATGATCAAGAAGAAGCTGGGGGTGCAATGCAGTTATATAGCGATCGACATCAATCAGCTTACTTAATCACAGTCTCACCACTTAAGGTGCTGTCAGATTTAATGATCTTAGACAATAATCAAGTTGCATTATTCTTATCAAAAATGCAGGATCGAAAACGCTTGTCTAAAATATTACTGAAGTCAACATTCCAACTGACAGCTCGAGAAATTGAAATTTGTCAGCATTTTATGGACGATCAGCATCTTGAAAATATTGCTTTGAAATGTGGGATTACGCTGAGTTCACTGCGGACATATCTGAAAACGATTTATCAGAAGTTAGGATGCTCCTCACAAGCTGAAATGATGCGGATTTTGATCGAATTTATTGATGCTTTTCAGCATATTGAATAATCCCCCTTTAACGAAGATGTTGAAGGGGGATAAAATTAATTCATTCTGGTCAGTGTAAATGTGCCTTCATCTGCCACGGTAAAGCTTAAACTTTGAGTAGAAATTTGTAATGGTAAGCCTAAATGCGCGTCTGTATTGGATAATCCAGCACAACCATTTGTATCAATGCTGAGGGGCGTGGTAACAAAGAGCTTGTTGTCGCGTAATTGATAACGACCATACTCAATACCAGGGCCACCACAAGGTCCGTCATATGGATCTGGTTGATCATCGCCAATAGCATCTACCATAATGAAAGTGTTATTAGAATTAAATACGAAAATTTGTTTACCACTTGAGGACTGCCATGCGCCTACAATTCCACTATTATTTCGAGGAACTCGCGTAAATTCTGCACTTTCATCAAGATTATTATCATCAAAAATTTTGAGTTTAGAACCATTAAAAGATAGCCTTAATGAACGTGATTCCCCATCATCGAGAAGTCCCCAATCTTCATTTGTGTCAATCACAGGCGTAGTACTATCTATGGAAGAAGTATAAAAGCTACCACTCAAAGCATCTAGATTAATCTTGGCGTATTCCATGCCATTTGAAGAACTATTGGGCTCACTTGGGATTGGTTCACCAAGCATATATTCGCCATTCTCTCCAATAAATAACACAATTTCAGACTCATTGTTTTTTGCATACCATACGCCTTGAATGTCTTTGAGCAGTGAGCTGCTAAAATGTTCTTTAGCTTGCTCTTCACTGACTACTGTATTGGAGGCAATTTCAGGAATATTGATAATTTGAGCTTGAAGTCGCTCTCTAAAATCACTTGTCGTGTTGCTGAAATCAATCGCTGAAGGCGAGAGAGTTGAAACATCATCAGGGATTTGTATGGTCTCTTTATCCTCATCGATATCCAGTGATTGTAAAAAAATCAGTAGATTGATAATTCTCTTGTTACGTTCATCTGCATTTAAATCTTCATCCACGAGTTCATTTGGTGTCACACGAGCTAAACCTTGTACAGTACCAATTTCGATATCACCAATTTTAAATGTAATGACATCTCCATCTTGATATTCAAATTCCCCATTTGCATTGGTTTTCTTCGCATTGTCATTATTGCCATTCACGATATACGTCGCACCTGCTACTGGGCTGTCAGTCAGTATTCCTATTTTAATCTGATCATCATTTTTTGCGGATTTATCCGAACCACCACAAGCTGCTAAACAGGTACTGAGCGCCAGTGTTAGAAGAGCTTTTTTCATCATTTCCCCCAAATCATTCGTATTTTTGTACCTCGAATATAGTTTTAAAAAATTGAATATGACTATCCTCAAATTGGGAGGGGGTGATGGCATTAATGCTGCTTAATTTTAGAAGTTTTTTACTTTTGAGAAATTGCGCATATTTTTTTTGAAGGATCTGATAAGCGGTTCATAGGTGAGGGCTTCATATTCTCTTCTTAATTCAATCAATGTTGATCGTTTCTGTTATTAGTTCTTGTTTTTTTATTCATAGTCACTGAATATCAATTAAATTTTTATATATTTTAATGAAAACACTTTCTAGAATTCTTTTGACGGCTTAACGACTATGTTATCTAAGTTCTTTATTGAACGACCTATTTTTGCTGGCGTACTTGCGATCATTGTCATGGCAATTGGTATATTTGCGGTGATGAGCTTACCGGTAGAACGCTATCCTGATATTGCTCCGCCAAGAATTACTGTATCAGCAACTTACACAGGAGCTGATGCCGAAACAGTTGAGGAAAGTGTCACACAGGTCATAGAACAACAAATTAAAGGAATTGATAACTTACTTTATTTTAGCTCTACCAGTAATGCATCTGGGAATAGTCGAATTAGTTTAAGTTTTGAAAACGGAACTGATCCAGACACAGCACAAGTCCAAGTTCAAAATAGCATTAATGGGGTGATCAATCGTTTGCCTGAAGACGTGCAGCGTCAAGGGGTCAATGTCTATAAATCCTTAGGTGACACCTTTATGGTGGTGGGGTTATATGACACTACGAACCAAAGTAATAATATTGCGTTGTCCGATTATTTGGCTGATCACATTGAACCAGAAATTGCGCGTGTAGAAGGTGTTGGTGAGGTTGATGTCTTTGGTTCTCAATATGCCATGCGTATTTGGCTAGATCCGAACTTATTGAAACAATATCAGTTGATGCCTAGTGATATTCGTGCCGCAATTGAAGCACAAAATACACAAGTTGCTGCAGGTGGAATCGGAGATTTACCGACAGTAGCAGACCAGTATCTTAATGCAAAAGTTACCGCTGGATCACGACTAAGAACAGTCGATGAATTTAAAAATATCATTGTCAAAGCGACCCCTGATGGAAGTTTTATTTATTTAAAAGATGTAGCACGCATTGAGTTAGGTGCTGAAAATTATCAAGCTTTTAATACCATTAATGGATCACCTTCAGCAGGCTTGGCTGTTTCAATGTCATCTGGTGCGAATGCTTTGGCAACCTCTGCAAAAATTAAAGAAGTCCTTGAAGACATCAAGAAAAAACTTCCTGAAGGCTACCAAATTGTCTACCCACGAGATAACACGCCGTTTGTTCAAGAGTCCATTAAAGAAGTTGTAAAGACCTTAGTTGAAGCCATTATCTTGGTCGTGTTGGTCATGTTTATCTTTTTACAAAGCTGGCGCGCAACACTTATTCCAACGGTCACGGTTCCAATTGTTATTTTGGGCACTTTCGCCGTCTTATTTGCGCTCGGAATGACCATCAATACATTGACACTTTTTGCATTAGTTCTTGCGATTGGATTACTTGTAGATGATGCAATTGTGGTGGTCGAAAATGTCGAACGTTTAATGCATGAAAAGGGGCTATCTGCAAAGCAAGCGTCTATCTTATCTATGCAAGAGATGACGGGGGCTTTAATTGGAATTACAGTGGTGCTAACTGCAGTATTTATTCCCATGGCTTTTTTTACAGGATCGACAGGGGTTATATACCGTCAGTTTTCAATTACCTTGATTGCAGCCATGTCACTGTCATTATTGGTCGCGTTAATTCTCACACCAGCATTGTGTGCGATTATTCTTAAACCTAAACAACAAGAAGCAAAATGGGCGACATGGTTTAATACAAAAATGGAATCATTACGATTGCATTATCTAAAGTGGGTTGAAAAAAGCCTGTCACTAAAATGGATCGTTTTAACCAGTTTTGCTGGGTTAATTGTGATTTTTGCTTTGTTTTATAAGTCGCTTCCAACCAGCTTTATTCCAAGTGAAGATCAAGGTTTTATCAGTGTCCAATTCAGTTTACCAGAAGGCGCACCTATGACAGAAAGTCAGCTTGTTGGTGAAAGTATTCGAGAGTATTTTCTTGAACAAGAAAAACAGAATGTTAGGTTGGTTCAAATTCGTTATGGACGAAATTTTTCAGGAACGGGTCAAAATTTAGGAACAGGATTTGTAGCATTACATCATTGGGATGATCGTCCAGGTGAGGCAAACTCTGCACAATCCATTCGTGAACGAGCGATGGAGTTCTTTAGAAAAGACAGTCGCGCTCGGATTATGGTGAGTTTGCCAGGTTCTGTAAGTGGTCTTGGCGATACAAACGGCATCGAGTTTTGGCTGCAAGATTTAAATGGACAAGGACGACAGTATTTAGAAGATCAATTTCAAGCGCTAGAACGACAGGCAATCAACTTCACGACTTTTGAAAATTTGGGCAAACGCTCTAATCCAGATAAAGCCAAATTGAAAGTGAATATCAATCAAAAATTAGTGATGGTGAATGGTCTTTCACAATCTGCGATTAACAGCACTTTGGCTGCAGCTTGGGGTGGTTCTTATGTGAACGACTTTATTGATCGCGGACGTATTAAACGCGTCATGATGCAGGGGGATGCCGAGTATCGTTCAAAGCCTGAAGATCTCAATTTATGGTCTGTACGAAATAATCAAAATCAAATGATTTCATTTGGTAATTTTGCCACTGTGGATTGGGATGGAGGCCCTGATGTGGTGACTCGTTTCCAAGGTTATTCCGCGCTACAAATGGAAGCAGACACTGCAAAAAATGTGAGCAGTGGTGCTGCAATGCGTGATATCAAGTCTATGGTTGATCAATTGGACGGGGTTGGGCTAGCGTGGAGTGGATTATCGTTTCAAGAGCAACAATCGAGTACACAAGCCATTTGGCTTTATCTCATCTCTGTTGGCTTTATCTTTCTATGTTTAGCTGCCTTATATGAAAGTTGGTCGATACCTTCTGTTGTGATTGCTGCTATTCCATTGGGTATTGGCGGTAATATTATTTTTAGTTGGTTGGTCGGATTTCCAAACGATATTTACTTCCAAATTGCGTTACTTACGACGATTGGGTTGTCATGTAAAAATGCCATCTTAATTGTTGAATTTGCGGCAATGGCTCAGGAGCGTGGAGCTAACGCGATTGCTGCTGCTTTACAAGGTGCAAGTTTGCGCTTACGTCCAATTTTAATGACCTCGCTTGCTTTTGGTGCAGGGGTTATACCTTTGGTATTTGCTTCAGGTGCGGGTGCTGCCAGTCGTCAAGAAATTGGTGTCAGTGTCCTTGGTGGGGTAATTTTCGGCACAATTTTAGTTCTAGCCTTTATTCCCTTTATGTTTGTTATCGTTCGGAATATTTTCAAATATAAATCAAAATCAGCATCTGAAACTTAATGTGGTATCCGCAGTATAAAGAGTATGGTACTGCGTTTGATTTAATCCACTTTTAAATATCAGTTTTTGACAAGATCAATACGCACTAACATTTTCAATTAGTGTTAGCATGCCTTGCGTAATTCTAAACGATAATAAATGAAGCGATTATGGATCAAATTAAACAAGATCATAAAATTGAAGCATTACAACAAGCATTGATCAATTCTGATGTCGCTCAGATTGATCATATTGCGGATACGATTAATCCTGCAGATTTGGCTTTGTATTTACAGCAATTAGAAATTGATCAACAAATACAACTTATCCACCATTTAGAAAACGCAGCATATGTATTTGAGTTTTTGCCACTCAATCATCAAGTACAGTTGGTTAAAAAAATGGACGGTAAAAGTACAGTCCAGTTAATTCGTTCAATGCATTCAGACGCTCGAACAGATTTGTACAAAGCTTTACCGGATCAAATTAAAACATTTATTTTTGCGAATTTAGATCGAGAAACGAAGCAGCAAGTTCAATCTTTGGCATTGTATGCTGAGGAAACAGCTGGTGCGATCATGACATCTGATTATGTCACTTTGCCATCAGACATCTCAATGCAACAAGCTTTAGAGATTTTGCGTCATTCCGCCAAAGATACTGAAACCTTATATCTGATCTATATTACCAATCAATTTCAGAAACTTGAGGGTGTAATTTCTCTTCGAGAAATTGTGCAAGCACCTTTGGATAAAACAGTCCAAGAAGTCATGACCACTGAGGTCATTTACGGACGGGTAGATGAGGATCAGGAATCAGTGGCAAAAAAATTAAGCCACTATGATTTTATCGCCTTACCCATTTTAGATCATGATGATCATCTACTCGGTATCGTCACTTATGATGATGCTATGGATGTATTCCAAGAAGAATTTACCGAGGACTTTTTGAAAAGTGGGGCGGTAGAGCTTAAAGAAAATATCAGTATTCGTTCAGCACCAATATTATTTTTATTTAGACAACGTGTTTTTTGGCTAGTGTTTCTGGTCTTTGGCAGCCTACTTTCGAGTATTGGGATCGCCCATTATGAAGACATCATTGCTGCGCATATTGTTTTGGTCTTCTTTTTACCGCTATTGGTTGGGAGTGGTGGTAACGCAGGCTCCCAATCTGCAACCTTGATGGTTCGAGCAATCGCAACTGGTGATGTAAAAGCCAAGGATTGGTTTGTGTTGCTTGGTCGTGAAGCGATGGTTGCTCTATGTTTGGGTGCAACGATGGCTGCAGCTGTTTCAATTCTTGGCTATATCCGTGGAGATATGATGGTCGCTTTAGTGCTTGCGATCAGTATGATGGGTATTGTCATGATGGGCTGTATGATCGGGATGAGTTTACCATTTGTACTCAATAAACTAGGACTCGATCCCGCAAGCGCATCTGCACCCTTGGTCACTTCAATATGTGATGCAACTGGTGTATTGGTCTATTTATTTATTGCTTCACAACTCTTATTCTAAGGCTATGACTGATGGAGTATCTTTGCAGGATGTTGCTTAAATGACAAATAAAAATAAATTAACCCAAGCTGAAGTCATCAAAATGGAACGCGATCTTGCCAAGTTCGCAAACATGATGGATTCCGTCGTAAGAATTCCATTCACTAAACAAGGGGTAGGGGCTGATGCAGCATTGAGTACGATTCCTGTGGCGGGTGACGTAGCTGGATTTGTACTTACGTGTTATGCAGTATTACAAGCTCGAAAAATCGGTGTGCCCCAATCTAAATTGAATGGCGTGCTTAAACTTGCTGTGATGGATGGTGTAGTAGGTTTAATCCCTGTTGCAGGTACACTCTTTGATGTGTTTATTCGACCGAGTCGCAAGGCTTTAGATGTGGTTCATGATCATATTCGTGAAGAGTATCAGATTCATTCAGACCATCATGTGGTACACCCATTTTTACATGAAAACTTAGAGCGTAAACAGCAGAACTCTGCCTTCTGGCGAAATCCTGTCGTGGCATGGATTTGGATTCATATTCCTGATTTACTGGGTCTTCTGTTTTTAATTATTTTTGGTGTTGCCTTATGGTTTGGTGTAACGTTCTTATGGCAATGGTTTCAATCTATTTAAAGTGTTATAGATTGAGTCCAATAAAAAAGCCTCCCTATGGAGGCTTTTTTTAGATGCAGATTAAGGACAATCAAGTTGTTGTAATGCTGCTACACGTTGCTCAATTGTTGGGTGTGTTTGGAAGAGTGCAGCAAGGCTGAATCCTTCTTCACGACCAGATGAAATTGAGAAAGCTTTCATTTCTTTAGGCATTTGATCTGGCATTTCAGTTTCTGCTTGCAAGCGAAGTAATGCACTGATCATGGCTTGTTTACCTGCTAAACGCGCGCCAGCCTCATCAGCACGATATTCACGATAGCGAGAGAACCACATCACAATTGCCGAAGCAAGAATACCGAATACGATATCTAACACGATTGTAATGAGGAAATAGCTCCAGCCCGGTGCTTCACCTTCTTCACGACCAAATACATTGCGATCTACAAAGTCGCCGACGATACGCGCGAAGAACATCACAAACGCGTTGACTACACCTTGTACTAAAGCAAGGGTGACCATGTCACCATTAGCAACGTGACCAATTTCATGCGCCAACACTGCACGTAATTCATCTTTATTCATGCGTTCCAATAAGCCTGTTGAAACAGCGACTAAAGCATCGTTTTTGTTCCAACCAGTTGCGAAAGCATTTGATTGATAAGATGGGAAAATACCAACTTCTGGCATTTTAATACCAGCACGTTGAGAAAGTTGTGCCACTTCATTGAGTAACCATGCTTCCGCTTGGTTGCGTGGAGCATTGGGATCAATTAACTCTGTACCTGTGGTTTTCTTTGCAATCCACTTTGACATGAATAGGGAGATTAAAGAACCCACCATACCAAAGACAAAACAGATCACAAGTAAATTGCCAAGATTCAAGCCACCCGCGCCATGGTAACTACCGACACCGAAGAGTGACAAGATTATGCCAGCTACCACCAGTACCGCGAGGTTGGTCAGCAAAAACAAACCAATCCGCATCATCGAGAAAATCCTCTTATAAATAAAATTTAATAAGCTTTTTGAATTAAAAAACCTACGTCAAATATGCTTTCGAATAGGGAAAATTTCAAGAAAAAAATAAAAAATATAACGAAAAAAATTGAGATTAATTCGAAATATAGATCTTCGCTGATGCTGTGGCATTATTTGTAGAATATGAACCAGCTGGTGCGTCAGTAAAACTGCCATCAGCGGCCACAATAATTTGGCGAGGAGGTGACTTTGGTTTAGATGGTGCAGTCACTTGAGCTGATAAATTCTGATTGTTATAGCTCGGTGAACTTAACTTAGAGGATGCTGAAGCTGCATAACTATTGGTTGGATTTGAGCCTACACCATTGGCGTATAAATTATTGTAACGACTGAGTACACGTCTGACATAGTCTTGAGTTTCACGAAAGGGCGGAATTCCACCATATTTAGCAACATTTCCTTCGCCAGCATTATAACCCGCTAATGCCAATTGCGTATTGCCATTAAAGCGTTTCAATAGCCAAGCCAAATATTTTGCACCAGCGAAAATATTTTGTTCAGGATCATATGCATTATTGACATTAAATCGTTGTGCAGTCGCAGGCATCAATTGCATAAGACCCTGAGCACCAACAGGGGAGCGTGCATGTATATTAAAACCAGACTCTGTGTGCATCACCGCTTTAATGAGTCCTTCAGAAATGCCGTGTCGTTGAGCTGCTTGGCGAATATAGCCATCAAAGGCATTTCGATTTTTACTATGGCTTGGGAGAACAGATGCTTCGTTGCTTCCCCAATTGCTGTAACTATGAATATTGCTATCTGGATAGTAGGTTTTCTTTTCAACTTTAAGATGGTTGTATTTGTTTTTGCGGTTGGTCAGTACGGTAGTGCCGTTTGAATCTTTCAGCTGATAGATTGTTTGACCTGCAGAAGCCTGTGGCGAGAATATTAGAAAATTCACACACCCAAATAACGCTATGACTTTTATTTTATTTGTAGTTTTCATCATTCGAACACTATTTTTGTCCCTAAATGATATGTGGGTGATTTTCTGCAATGGAGATGTCTCTCGACTATGTAATGTTTTTTAACAATTCGTTGTAAAAAAATCAAGTCTTAATTGTTGGCTTAATATCCAAAAAAATTATTTATTTTTATTTATAAACAACTGCTTGACACATATAAGTTATTGAATTTTAAGGATATAGAATAGTGGTTAAAAAATGACCAATCTAAGGGAAAGCACCATCTTATCTTGCCAAAACTTTGTCAACCCCTAAAAAGTCCACAATTTTATCCACAGGTTTTGTGGAAAACTGTGGAAAAGTCCAAAAGATAAGCAATTCGACTAAAAAATGAACCCAAGCGTCCATTTTAGATGTGTGAATAAGACAGTGTTATGAAAAAATAAAAATTAGATGTAAAAAACAGATTCTTTAGATGCGATTAAGCACTGAATCGGCTAAAATTGCGCAGTATTTTTTTTATGGTTAATGTCGTCTATGTACTCGCCAGTTGAATCCAACCAAGGATTTAATTTTAAGCCAGAGCCACCTACAAGTTCTGCATATTATCGTTTATTAAAAAAACTTCGTCGTCAAGTAGGTCATGCAATCCGTGACTACAAAATGATTGAGGATGGCGATAAGGTCATGGTATGTATTTCAGGTGGTAAAGATAGCTATACCATGCTGGACATTCTCCTGCAGTTTAAACGCATAGCACCAATCAATTTTGATGTTGTAGCTGTGAATCTTGATCAGAAACAACCAGGGTTCCCTGAGGATGTATTACCCCGTTATTTAGAAGAAAATAACATTCCGTACTACATCTTAGAAAAAGATACATATAGCATTACCAAAAAGCTTACACCTGAAGGTAAAACCTATTGTGCAGTGTGCTCACGCTTGCGCCGTGGTTCTTTATATGGTTTTGCTCAAGAAATTGGCGCGACCAAAGTTGCTTTAGGTCATCATCGTGATGATATTATGGCAACGTTCTTCTTGAACCTATTCCATGGCGGTAGTTTAAAGGCGATGCCACCAAAACTACTTTCATCGGATAAAAAGAATATTTTGATTCGTCCTTTGGCGTATGTTGAAGAGAAAGACATCATCAAATACGCTGAAATGCGCAAATTCCCAATTATTCCATGTAACTTGTGTGGTTCGCAGGAAAACTTACAGCGCGCAATCATCAATGATATGTTGCGTGAATGGGATAAAGCTCATCCAAAACGTTTACACAGCATTTTTGGCGCGTTACAGAATGTCTCGCCATCGCAATTGGCTGACCGAGATCTTTTCGATTTTGAAGCCTTAGATGGACAACGTGAAGTTGATTTTGATGTAACTTGTTCAACAGCCGAAGGGGACACACCAAATAAGCGTATTAGCATGGTCAATCTCGGTTTTGCTGCTGAGTAATTCGTCTTAATAAAAAAAGCACTTTTCGAAGTGCTTTTTTTATTTCTTAGATTTTTACATTTTAATGAAGGTGTTGAGTCGATTTACAAAATGATGTTTTTTGTCACTTTAGGTCGTAGTACCGATACAAAAAATCATTGACAAACTTGTGAAAAAATAAAGATTTGATGATATTTAGGCGATTAGTTTTATTTACAAAAAAAATCGAACGCAGAGTACAAAAAAACGTATCGCATTTGGAAAATATCATGCTATAACTCTCTCAAGCGTAAAGCTTCTACATGTTGTTATCTTGGATAGGTAACGCAATAAATTGAATAAATACATCGAGGAAAGAACATGCCTGCATTTTTAACTGATGATTGGTTTGCAAACGTTGAGAAACTTACAGCTGAAGCTGGTGATTTGAACTTACCACCATCATTAGCAAATCTAGCATTGAATCTTGTAGTAACAGGTAGCGAAGGAACGACTGAATTAGCGCTTGATAGCGGTAAGATCCAAAAAGGCGCTTCTGCGAATGCTAAAACAACTTTAAACTTAGATGCGGATACTTTACGCAAAGTATTCTTAGAGTTTGACATGGCTGCTGCTATGCAAGCATTTATGACTGGTAAAATCAAAGTTCAAGGCGATATGTCTCAATTGATGGCTTTACAAACAGCGAAGCCAAGCCAAGAACAAAAAGATTTGTTCAAAAAAGTTTTAGAGCAAACTACTTAAGACTTTTTAAACAAAAAAAAGCTTACCTTTAGGTAAGCTTTTTTTTGTTAAATACTCACCAAACTTGGTGTCGTTTTTATATGTTCTAAATAAGCACGAATACGAGTGACGTATTGGATCGCTTGCTTATAACGCGTATTGTGCGATTGATTACGGTAAAGAAAATCATATACCTGTATCCAATCATTCGGATTTTTTCCTTGGGCTTTTAGGCGCTTCATAATCGCATCTGTGGCACCTGGCCCCATATTGTAAGCCACGAGGGCATACCAATAACGATCATGTTTAGGAATATAATCATATTTCGACATCATCAGATCAAAATACTTCGCACCACCTGCAATACTTTGAGCAGGATCAACACGATCTGACACACCCATTGCTTTTGCTGTGTTGTTGGTGAGCATCATGATGCCACGCACACCTGTAGGAGACACAGAATTCGGTTTTAAGAACGACTCTTGGTAGCCTATCGCAGCGAGGAAGTGCCAATCTAAGTCGTATGTTTGGGCTGACTTTTTAAAGCTAGCTTTATAAATTGGCATACGTGTTTTCAGATTGCGCTGAATAGTATCCCAATCATCTTGTTTAACCACGTTGCGGTTGTAGAAAGATGCCATTTGACGGATAGCACCATTTTGCTTGCTTTGACAAACAAAACCGCTGGCAGTATCTGTTAAAGGATCAGCAGCATTTTTAAAAACCCAATTGATTTCTGGATTAAGCCCATTTTTGCGTAAGCTTTCAAGGTCACCACATGATGCGGAAAAACCTGAAAGATTCTTTTGCTCAATGGTCATGATCGATGCTGTGGTCACCGCGAAATGAGCTTTACCTTGCTGCACCATTTTCAAAGCGGCTTCATTACTTTGAACCGTTTTAAAATCGAGTTTTACATTTAAGTTTTGAGCGTAACTGCTCACCAAGTCATAGCCAAAGCCATGTTTGAAGTTACCGTCTTTAAAAACCACGGTGGGATTTGACACGGCCACCACTGTAAGCTTGTTCGAATTTACAATGGAGTTGTATTGGTTGTCGGTCTTTGTTGCATTTAATGCATGAAATGGGATAAATGCTGTAGCGAGGACCATCGCTTTAAACGAGAGAGAAGAAGTTAGTGAATTAAGGCAAAGCCTCGATCCAGTGTTTGAACTACTGCGCATGTTGTCTCCGCTACAAGTAATTTATGCCCAAAAAAAGCAAAAGCAGTACCGCCTTAAACTTTTATTTAAAGTTGATAAATTCAATTAGGGTGGGCGTCATGAACGTCATTCAAAATGACATGTGTGGGTGGATAAAATATTGAAGAAAAGATCTTCGTACAAAAAGTAATCAAGATAAAACATGGGCGCATATTAATGGTCAATTTTACTCATGTCAAATTTTGTACAAAAAAAAATAAAAAACATGGTTTTAAGATATTGATAAATAAAAAGAAAAAACTTTATAAAATTTTTCCATGTAGAAATGCGGTATAAAATGTTGCAATGTGTCGCTATAACGTAAGCAAAATACTCATTTTATCGCCTATGAAATCGAATTTAATTACCCGAAGTGGGCATGACAAATTGGTCGCAGAACTACAATACTTATGGCATGAGGAACGACCTGAAATCACCAAAAAAGTGAATTGGGCTGCCAGTTTAGGTGATCGTTCTGAAAACGCAGATTATCAATACAATAAACAAATTTTACGAAAAATAGACCGTCGTGTTCGTTACCTCGGTAAACGACTTGAAGAGTTGCGGATTATCGATTTTTCTCCTGAACAAGAGGGCAAAGTATATTTTGGCGCTTGGGTAGACATCGAGAACGAGGAAGGCCAACTAAAGACGATTCGGATTGTCGGTGTAGATGAAATTTATGATCATCATCCTCAACATATTTCAATAGATTCACCTATGGCACGTGCAATGTTAGGTAAGCAAGTAGATGATGAATTTGAGGTACATACACCCTTGGGAAAAAAAACATGGTTTATTAATTCAATTCGCTATGAAAAGCTCGAAAATTCATCAAAATAGTAATTTCTGATTTAAAAATAGGCAGGCGAGCAAAATTTCTTAGAAAAGTGTTTGCCAATTTTAAAAAATATTTATATGATAGCCGCCATTGGAAGCGTGGCAGAGCGGTTTAATGCACCGGTCTTGAAAACCGACGAGGGTGTGAGTCCTCCGTGAGTTCGAATCTCACCGCTTCCGCCAAATTTTTAAAAAGCCACTAATCATTAGTGGCTTTTTTTATTTTCTTCATATTCGTGCGATATTAAGACTGATATTTACTGTTTGATTTAATTTTTTGAGCATGGCATAAAAAACCACCCTAAGGTGGTTTCTCTACAGCGTTTAAGCCACTTTTTCTGGAAGATCGAACCAAATCACACGAGCATCTTCTGATGCTTCAATCTGCGCTGGATCAATAAATGCAATAGCATCTCCAGCATTCACAGTGTGTTCAGCGACTTGAATTGAACCACTAATCACATGTAGATAGCTGACATGTTGTGTTGCAACAACTTCAAGTGAATGACCTTTCTCCAAAACAGCTGTTTTAACCTCCGCATTTTGGCGAATATGCATGGGTGCTTGTTCTGTCGGTCCACAAATCAGATGCCATTTGTTCGGTTGTTCAGCAGGATCGAGTTGAATTTGTTGGTAATTCGGCTCTGCATCGCGCTGATTTGGAATAATCCAGATTTGCAGTAAATGAACTGTTTCATCACCTTGGTTTATTTCACTGTGTTGAATGCCTGTACCTGCACTCATCAGTTGCCATTCACCAGCTTTGATATCACCGTGGTTACCCATACTATCTTTATGTGTAATCGCTCCCTGCAATACACAGGTGAGAATTTCCATATTGTCGTGTGGATGTGTACCGAAGCCTTGATGACCAGCTATGAGGTCATCATTAATGACACGGAGAGCACTGATGCCCATGTGGTTAGGGTCATACCAGCTCCCAAATGAGAAGCTGTGTTTGGATTCTAACCAACCCATTTTTACATGACCACGTGATTCACTGCGATGTAAATAAGCATTCATGATGATGCTCCTTTCATTATTCTTAAAGATGATGTTATTTTAATAGTTTAAAATGAATAAGATAGTAGGTTAGGACAACGTATCGTTCTAATTTTGAAACATAAAAAGGATAAAAAAGCCTGCTTGAAGCAGGCTTTTTAAAATTAGATTATTCTAAGAATTTTACGGTAACGCCAGAACGAACTTTGTTACCCAGATCATTCGCATCCCAGTTGGTTAAGCGGATACAACCGTGTGAAGCTGTCTTAGAAATACTTGATGGGTTAGGTGTGCCGTGAATACCGAACGATTTTTTGCTTAAACCGATCCAGATATTACCTACAGGGCCATTAGGACCAGGTGGTAATGAAAGTGGCTTCAAATTTTTACCTTGTACAAAGTTACTTGGTGAATAGCTATACCAAGGGTTTTTCGCTACACCAGTAATTTTGTATGTTCCAGTCGGAGAAGGGGTGTCAGCACTACCGATGGTTGCTGGGAATGAGCCAACCATTTGGTTTTGTTGGTTAAATAAATAAAGTTGTTTAGCGCCTTTATGAGCCACGATTAAATGAATATTTTCTGGAAGTTCATTGCGAATGTTGGTCACAATAAGCTTTTCACCCGCTTTCTTAAATGTCGCTTTAGGATTTAGTTTCTTGAGAAACTCTTCATCCATATGGAATTTTTCAGCCAGCATTTCACTTACACGAGTGTAATAAAGACCTTTCATTTTCGCTTGTAAAGCATAGTCATGAGGAATTGAGGCTGCATAAGGACCTTTTAGGTCTGCTTCGGTAATCGTATATTCAACATAAGCAGGTTTACCAGCTTGGCGTGCAACTAGAGCATCCCAAGTTTCTTTCGTCAAAACACCTGTAGCCTTTAAACCATTCATTTGCTGGAATGAAGCAATTGCTTTAAGTGTATTTTTTCCACTTGTACCGTCAATAGCACCTGGTGAAGCATGTGAATTATTTAACATTACATGTGCACGGGCATATACAGGGAATTGACCTTTGCCAATATTTTCATACCATTCAGCATTATTCAGACTGTCTAGCGTCCATGAATTTGCTGTAGCAGGTGCTGATGTAGATGGAGCTGAATTTGTCACTGCTGAAGATGCAGGTGCACTGCCAATGTCCGCAGTGCTATCCTCAGTTCTTTCTAGGTTTTGAAGCGTATCTGCAGCTTGATTTAGATCATTTTGCTCTTGCTGGCTAATTTGGGCTTCAGAGCTAGATTCTACCGCGAGAGGATCAATTGGATCTTGAATAGTATCTAAACTCGTTTTTGTAATTGGAGAAAGCGGTTGTTCAGCAGTACCAGAAGCAGCCAATGCAGTTCCAGACATAATACAACTTAAACTCAAAGCAAGAATTGAGCGAACGAACATGTAATTCAACCTTAAGAATTATTCATATTGATTTATAAAAACACGGATAAAGTATTGCAGAAAAAACACGGATATGCAGTATTTGTTTTGTTTAAATCAAATAAATTCCGATAGTCTCAATCTTTATTTTCATTCTAACTAAATACTTTAAAGTGCAGCTTTTTGGTATGATGAATGGAATTTCAATTTTGCATCGAGAAAGTAAATGACGACCTTAAAAAATGATCGTTTTCTGCGTGCCTTATTACGTGAACCTGTGGACTGCACGCCAGTTTGGATGATGCGTCAGGCTGGTCGATATTTACCTGAATACCGTGCGACACGCGCAACTGCGGGTGATTTTCTTTCTTTATGCAAAAATAATGACTTTGCTTGTGAAGTGACTTTACAGCCGCTTCGTCGCTATGACTTAGATGCAGCCATCCTATTTTCAGATATTTTGACTATTCCTGATGCTTTGGGCTTAGGACTATATTTTGAAGCAGGGGAAGGACCAAAATTTAAGAAAACAGTCCGTACTGAGCAGGATGTAGCCCAATTACCAAAAATTGATGCTAAATCGGACTTAGACTATGTCATGAATGCAGTGTCGACAATCCGATCAGCATTAGGTGGCCAGGTACCGCTAATCGGGTTTTCTGGGAGTCCATGGACACTCGCGACGTATATGATCGAGGGTGGGTCGAGTAAAGATTTCCGTTACACCAAGCAAATGATGTATGCACAACCTGAAGTTTTACATGCCTTGTTAGATCATTTGGCTGATTCAGTCATAGATTATTTGAACGCACAGATTGAGGCAGGTGCGCAGGCGATTCAAATTTTTGACAGTTGGGGTGGTGCACTTGCACATCGAGAATATCAAGAATTTTCCCTCAATTATATGCACAAAATCGTGAAGGGTTTAAATCGTGAAAATGAAGGCCGCAAAGTACCAGTAATTTTATTTACCAAAGGTGGTGGTCAATGGTTAGAACCTATGATCGCAACTGGCGCAGATGCGTTTGGACTAGATTGGACAACCCCTTTAAATGTTGCACGTCAAACTGTTGCTGGTCGCGCTGCCCTACAAGGTAATTTAGACCCTGCAACATTATATGGCTCTCCTGCGAGTATCGAAAAGTCAGTAAAATTAATGCTCGATGATGCATATGCTGCTGGTGAAAAAACGGGTTATGTTGCAAACCTTGGACACGGTATCACCCAATGGGTAGATCCTGCGAATCCTAAAGTTTTCATTGATACGGTACATGAGTACAGCGCAAAATATTTAGGCTAAGCATTTAGGATGAATGTGTGAGCTTTTTAAAATCATTATTTGAGTTTCATTATAAGGCAGCATCCGCTGCCTTATTTGGTATTTTATTACTGCTAGCCTTTGCTTTGACGGCTTCGATAGGGCATCAAGAATATTATGGATTGTACCGATACGACTACCTCTTGATTTATGCAATGGTTATTCAGGTCTGTTTACTGCTTTTAAAGTTAGAGTCTTGGGCTGAAGCCAAAGTTATTGCAATTTTTCATATGGTGGCCATGGTCATGGAGATTTTCCTGACCCATCCACAGATTGCATCATGGCAATATCCGCAACCTGCGGTATTTAAGATTATGACCGTACCACTTTTTGCGGGATTTATGTATTCTGCTGTAGGCAGTTTTTTTGCTCGTTCACTCAGGCTCTATCGCGTAGAAATTGAGAACTTACCTAGTTTTTTCAATATGATGAGTTTAGCGATCTTGTCCTATTTAAACTTTATGACGAAGTTCTTTATCCCAGATATACGATACTTATTGTTTGCATGGAGCGTATTGATATTTTGGAAAACTAAAATAACGTTCAAGCTTAAATATCATGAAATGACCTTGCCAATGCTTCCTGTGCTTTTGTTGTTGGCATTTATTATTTGGATTGCTGAAAATATCAGTACTTTTTATCAAATTTGGTTGTATCCAACGCAAGTGGAACAGTGGCATATGGTGGGATGGGGGAAACTTGGCTCTTGGTATCTCCTATTAATGCTGAGTTTAGTATTGGTGTTAAAAATCCTAGGTGAACGGAATTCACAGGGTTTGTGGCGATTGAAGGGCGAATAAGTTAATTCATCAAAAAAACTCGATACTTGATGGCATTGGTAAGATTTGTTTTGCGTTCTTGGCTTGATATCGCTATGTTAAAGAAGTTCGTAAAAGAACAAAATTGAAACAATAAAGAACACTTGAGTACATCAAGTTTGGAGTGATGTTATGTATAAAAAATTAGCTTTAGCTGCGGTATTGGCAGTAGGATCAACAGCTGCATTTGCTGACCGTGATGTGGGTTGTGGTATCGGTTCACAAGTTTGGGCAGGTCAGTCTGGTAAAGTTGCAAAAATCTTAGCAGGTACGACCAACGGTTTATTTGCTAACCAATTATTCGGTATTACTTTCGGGACGTTAGGCTGTAGTGGTACAGGTACAGTAACAGCACAAGCAGTAACATTTACAAATGAAAATTCCGAAGCTCTTGCACGTGATATGGCGGTAGGTGAGGGGGAAAGTCTTAACGTCCTTGCAGAGCTTCTGAATATTAAATCTGAAGATAAAGCACGTTTCTTTGCAGTATCAAAAGAAAATTTCTCTGAAATTTATTCAGCGGACAATCAAGATGCATTCCAAGTCCTTGCATCTCTTCAAACTGTTATGTCTCAAGACGAAGTTTTAAAAGCTTACGTTTAATTGCGAAAACCCTGTCTTATGGCGGGGTTTTTTTGTTTCATCATTATTAAGTTCATTTTATGAAATTTGCTTTTTTTTCTGCCTTGATTGTCAGTAGCTTTCTGACACATGCATATACTTCTCCAGTTGAACAATATATTGCACAAGCACAACACCATCAGCTTGATAAAAATAAAACTTGGCAAAGATTAATGTATGCACATCAAGCGAAGAGTGAAGTCAGCTATTCAGGATTTTTTTTTAGTGCAAATGGTGCAGATAATTTAGAAGATGAGCTGAATGCAAATATTCGTGAATTATTTATAGATCGAGGACAAGATCAATCCATTATATGTCGTTTCCCAGCTCGCTCTGCATGGTTAATAGAACAACTGAAAATAAAACAAGAGGAGCTTCCTAAAGCAGATTGTCCTGCTCTAGAGGAATGGATTGGACAGATTAAACCGTATCAAGCAACATTGATTTATGCGACAGATTTCATGGGAAATCCAAGTTCGATGTTTGGTCATACCTTGCTACGTCTTGATCCTAAAGATCAAAAAGAGCTTAATCTTATTTCTTATGCAGTCAACTACGCTGCGACGGTCGAAAATAGTGATAGTTTTTCTTTTGCTTGGAAAGGCTTAACGGGTCAATATCCAGGTGAATATTCGTTAATGCCCTACTATCGAAAAGTAAAAGAGTATGGTGATTTCGAAAGCCGTGATTTGTGGGAATACGAATTAGCATTAAACCCAGAAGAAACCACACGTTTAGTACAACATATCTGGGAGTTAAAGCATGTCCAATTTCCCTATTATTTTATAAGTGATAATTGTGCCTACCGCTTATTGGGACTCATTGATTTGGTAAAACCCGATGCCAATCTACAAGCACAGTTTAGTCATATTGCAATTCCAGTCGAAACCATCAAAGCGGTGCAGCAGCAAGGCCTCATTAAAGATACTGTTTATCGCCCAGCACTTGAAACGCAGTTACTTCATCAAGCAAAACAACATGGTAATGACTTAGCACATTCGGCACATCAATTAACGCTGGTGCAACCAGCACAAATGCGTGAATTTTTAGCTCAATTTACGGCCAAGGATCAGGCGCGTATTCTTGAGATGGCATATGATCATTTGTATCTACAGCTCATTTCTCAAAAAATCGAAGCGAGTATTGCGCAACCTAAAATACGACAAATTTTGAGTTTAAGAAGCCAACTCCCTGTTGAAAAACAACGTACTGAAGTGGCAAGACCACGAATTGACCCTGTGGATGGGCATCATGCTCGAAAAACATCGATTGAATTTGGACGAGTGCAAGACGATACGTTTGTGCAGATCAACCATCGACAAGCCTATCACGATTTATCTGATCTTCAGGGGGGATACCGACTTGGAACGCAGTTGAAATTTCTTGAGGGGAGTCTTGAGTTTCGGAATGATCAACTCAAGTTGGCTGATTTGGATCTTTTAGAAGTGAATTCTTATAATCCAATTACGCCTTTTAAGACGCCGTTGAGTTGGGGATTTGGATTCGGTTGGAAACAACTCTCAATTGATGATTCTGGAAATTTCAGTGATACCGAGCAACATGGTGTTTTGAATCTATCAACACAGTTTGGATATAGTTGGGCAGATGCAGATCGTGAACACCTGTGTTATGCGCAGATGCAAAATCATATTCAAGCTGGAAAAAGTTTAGAAAAGGGTTGGAGATTGGGGCTAGGGCCAACTGTAGGTTGCCAAAGTTTATGGTCAGATCGAGTGAATAGTTTAGTGCAAGTTGAAATCCCTTTTTGGGAGGATCAGCAGGCTTGGCAGCTCGGACTAAGATCCTCACTTCATTATGCACCTAACTCGCAAAGTGCTATCTCTATTCACTGGAATTATCAATTACAAAAACAGCATGATTGGCATCAAACTAGTTTGGGATTTACGCGCTATTGGTAAATATACAGTACTAGGAAGTACTGTGCTGAAAGGTGAAGCTTGTTTTTAAACGATTACATTCACATAGTACTTTTTTACTTGCTCAACGACTTCAAATGTGCCAATGAATCCTGGTGGGATTACACCTGCTTGACCTGCCGAAACTTCGATAAAGTGATTTTTGTTTTGAGTGTGGATGCGAACTTTTCCTTCTATAATTTGAAAGAATTCTTGTTTATTGTCGGCAAATTGAATATTCCAAGCACCAACTTCACATTCCCAAATCCCACATTCCATATGCTCGTGTTCATAAAGACTGTAGGTGTGACGTTCGGGATTGCCTTGGACGAGACGATCAGGACGCGGGAAGTCGACTGATTTTTCTGCGTGTTGTTGACCTTGACCTGCAACATGAAGAGATGTCATATATTCACCTTAAGAAATTGAGCCTTGGAATACGGTCTAAAAAAAACCTCAACAGGGTTGAGGTTTTTATGAATTAATAACTTTCTGGAACAGCGCTCAGAAACTCGCGACGTTCATCTTTGTTAGTTTTAAAGTCCCCAACAAATGATACTGTACGAGTGGTTGACTCTTGTTTGCCTACACCACGCATCATCATACACATATGTGCTGAATCAATGACAACAGCTACGCCTCTAGCACCAGTCACTTGAGCCACAGCTTCAGCAATCTGTTGAGTTAGATTTTCTTGAATCTGTAGACGACGGGCAAACATTTCAGTAATACGTGCAAATTTAGATAAACCTAAAACTTGACCTTCTGGTAAGTAGGCAATATGCACACGTCCATAGAACGGCAGTAAATGATGTTCACAAAGCGAATAGAATTCGATGTTCTTGACCAAAACCATTTCACGGTTGTCTGAAGGGAAGACCGCATTGTTGGTCACTTCTTCAAGCGTTTGGCTATAACCTGACGTCAAATACGAAAAAGCTTTAGCAGCACGCATTGGTGTATCTTTAAGACCAGGACGAGTAAGATCTTCGCCAACGGCAGTTAAAATGTTGGCGTAGGATTGCTGCATAGACATAAGACGTGTTCACTTACACAGATGTTGAACAAGGACGGCATTGTATCAGAAAACGATTACAATGCCGTATATTCAGAAAAAATTCCGATTATTGAGTAAATTTTGGATTCTTTTCTGCACGTTTAAGCAGAACTAAGACCGCGCCAGTGCCACCTTGTTTTTCAGGCGCACTGACAAAAGCCAAAACATCACGATGTTGTCTGAGCCAACTATTAACATAGGTTTTTAAAACAGCTTCAGGGCCTTTACCATGAACAATTTTAATGACGTTTTGATTTTGCTCTTTCGCTATCTGAATAATTTGCAATACAGCTGAACGTGCTTCTTCTACGGTACAGCCATGCAAATCAACTGCTTCAAACCAACGTAAATTTCCAGCTTTCAGATCTTCAAATACTTTGTGTTGTAAGGTCGCAATTCGATAACTGAGACTAGCCTGACTGCCAACTGGATTGAGCATGGCTTGAGTATCAGACATCACAGTTTCATCAGTATGCATTGGACCTTCAGCAGCAGCACGTTTTGCTAAGGTTTGAGCATCCAATTTCTTTTTTAATGGTTTCTCAATTTTTGCAATATTGCCATGATCAATTTTTTGAACACCTTGCATCTGCTGACGAAAGAGTTCTAAATCTTCCTCATGCTCTTGTTCAACCGTCTTTTCAATAGGTTTAGGAGCTTCAACACGAGGAGCAGGATTACTGATTTGTTTCTTAAACTGTTTCAGTAAATTAAATTGATCTTTTGATAAAGAAGAATCATGTTTACTCATAACGTGTTTGTAACTTTAAAGTGGAAGATGAATGAATGTGATTATAATCCGAAAACCCCTCAACTTTGTAGTGAGGAGTATTTAAGTTGATTTTAACAGGTTAAATTAAGTGGAGATAACTTAAGGGACAAAGCTAAAAAATAGGTATGTGGCAAAAATACACAGATGTACAATGCCTGGCAAAATGGTGGTGTATCCAGTACGCAGAGAATTTGAAACAACAAAAAGTGATAGTACGAGTAATGCTAATGATTTTGCATCTAAACCTAACTCGAGTGTCCAGCCCATGCCGATCGCAAAAAAAGCCACCACAGGAATCGTAAGTCCGATACTTGCAATTGCAGAACCTATGGCTAAATTTAAACTTGATTGAAGCCGATTTGCTTTTGCTGCACGAATAGAAGCTCCAAACTCTGGCAGTAATACAATTGCTGCAATTATGATCCCAAGGGTCGCTAACGGTGCGCCAAACTGAGTCAGTAGGCTTTCAAGTGTTGGAGAAATTCCTTTTGCTGACAATACCACAGCAATCAAAGAGACGATCAGCATTATTAAGCTGATCATGACAGTATGAATACTAGGAATGAAGACATCTTCTTCTACAGCATTCTGATCGACTTCTACTGGTAGGAAGTAGTCACGATGACGTACAGTTTGGAAAAAAGTAAACGCTGAAAATAATATCAAAGTAATGATGGCGATAAAAAATAATTGTGAATTGTTGTAGCTGCCAATTGCTGGTGAGTTAGTCACATAATTTGGCAATACCATGGCAATAACAATAATGACGGTCATGGTGCCTAAAGCAGCAGTGACACCTTCTAAATTAAAGCCTTGAACTTGATGTTTAGTGGCACCTAATAATAAGCTTAGACCAATGATTGCATTTAAGATGATCATCACCGCTGCAAAAATCGTATCACGTGCAAGCCCCATGGCTTCAGGACCACCTGACATCATCATTGAAACAATCAGTGCAACTTCGATAATCGTGACGGATAATGCCAACACTAACGTACCAAACGGTTCTCCTACTTTATGAGCAATAACTTCTGCATGATGCACAGCAGTCACTACACTGCCAATCAGACCAACACAAAGTAATGTGACAATAAATGGAAAGCTTGGAACAAGATGATATACACCCAGAATAACCAGTGAAACTATAGGTATAGCAATGGTCCATGTGGGATTAAAGCGATTCGTTTTCATAAGATTATGTTCTATTTATTGTTGAAAAATAATGATAAGTGTTTGATGGTTTATTAATCAAATTTATTTTGAATTTGTTCTAGCTATTGTTGTTGGAATTAATGGAGGCAAGAATGGATTCGGGAATCCATTCTTATCAGGTCTAAAGCTTAGAATTTGAAAACCTTACCGCAGAATATTAGAGTTAAATATTCTGAGGTTCGCCAAATAATGCTGTAAAGGCATGATCAGGACGAGGCTGTTTCATAAAACTTTCACCCACAAGGAAAGTGTGAATGTCATTTTCTTGCATCATGGTGACATCCGCTGAGGTTGCAATGCCGCTTTCCGTCACTAATAAACGAGATGGTGCAAGTTGTTTTTTTAGACGAATTGATGTGTTCAAATCAACATCGAAAGTTTTTAAATTACGATTATTAACGCCTAATAAACAACGATCTGATAATTTGAGAGCACGTTCTAGTTCATATTCATCATGCACTTCAACCAGTACATCTAAATGATGTTCAAATGCAGTTTTCGACATTTCCTCAAGTTGTTGATCTGAAAGACATGCAACAATGAGAAGGATACAGTCTGCATGCAATGCGCGAGCTTCAATCACACCATAAGGATCGATTAAGAAATCTTTTCTTAGTGCAGGCAAATCACAGTGAGAACGAGCAATATGAATGTTCTCATCGGCACCTTGGAAGAAATCAATATCTGTAAGTACTGATAAACATGCCGCACCTGCTGATTGATACTGTTCAGCTATTTCAGCAGGATGGAAGTTTTCTCGAATAATGCCTTTAGATGGAGATGCTTTTTTGATTTCAGCAATGACAGCAGGACGTTTGTGCTGTAGTGCTTGAGCAAAACCGCGAACAGGGCTAGCGGCTTGAGCGAGTTCTTCGACGTCCTTATAACTACGTTGTTTTAATCGTGCAGCAAACTCTTCTTGTTTACGGTCAACAATTTTGCCAAGAATAGTATTCGCGATATCTAACATAAGAATGTCCTGACTTAATTAAGCTTCATAATGTTTTATTGTTTTTGTGAATTCAGAAAGCACATCCATCTTTTCAAGTGCCTGACCACCATAAATGATGTCATGTGCTAATGCCACACCTTGTTTATAACTCGAAGTTAAACCTGAGACATAAATACCAGCACCAGCATTTAATGCAATCATACTGGCCGCTTTTTCACCTTTCGGTGATTTTTTCTTACCTAGTGCATCTTTGATCAGTGCCAAACTTTCAGCAGAGCTATCAACAGATAAATGCGTCAATGTTTGAGACTCAATCTCTACATCCTCAGGGAGGATTTCCCATTCAGTAATTTCACCATTTTTTAACTCAGCAACATAGGTGGATGAAGCAAGACTGATTTCATCTAGCCCATCTTTAGAGTGAACAACCATGACGTGCTCAGCACCAAGTTGCTTAAGAACTTCAGCAATAGGTCGACATAATTCTGTTGAGAACACGCCAATTACAAAGCGCTTTACACCAGCCGGATTCGTAAGCGGGCCAAGTAAGTTGAAAATGCTTCTGAAGCCCAATTCTTTACGAGGACCTGCTGCATACTTCATTGCTTTATGATGGTTTGGAGCAAAGAGAAAACCCACACCCAAATCGCGGATACAGCGTTCAGTCTGTGCCATATTTAGGTCGAGATTAATACCAGCTTGTTCTAATAGATCTGACGAGCCTGATTTTGATGACACACCTCGGCCACCGTGTTTGGCAATCGTTGCACCTGCAGCTGCAATTACAAAACTTGATGCAGTTGATACATTAAACAGGTTTTGTCCATCACCACCCGTGCCAACAATATCGACTAAGTATGGAAGATCACTGACATCAATCTTGATCGCATATTCACGCATCACGCGTGCAGCAGCAGTAATTTCGTCAATACTTTCGCCTTTTAAACGTAAACCCATCATTAATGCACCGATTTGTGCATCAGTCGCTTCACCATCCATAATGGTGCGCATAACAGCTTCCATTTGAGGCTGTGTTAATTCAATATTTTTCGTAATGTTGTTTAATGCTTGTTGAATATTCATGTCTTGCTCTTACGCATAAATTTCTAAGAAGTTTTGGAAAATTTTGTGGCCATGTTGGCTGAGTATCGATTCTGGATGGAACTGAACACCTTCAACGGGAAGGGTTTTATGTTTCACACCCATAATTTCTTCCATAGAACCATCTTCTTCATTGGTCCAACACGTCACCTCTAAACATTCAGGTAAAGTCGCTTGATCAATGACTAAAGAGTGATAGCGAGTCGCTGAGAATGGAGAGGGTAGATTGCTAAAGATCCCTTGATCAGAGTGGTACATGTCAGATAAACGCCCGTGCATTACTTTTTTTGCACGAACAATATCTCCACCAAATGCTTGCCCGATACTTTGGTGACCTAAGCACACCCCAAGCAGTGGAATCTTGCCTGAAAAGTGTTGAATCGCTGGGATTGAAATACCTGCCTCAGAGGGAGAGCAGGGACCAGGTCCAATGACGAGATATTTTGGTTGCCATCGCTCAATATCCTCCAAAGTCACGGCATCATTACGGACCACTTTTACTTCCTGATTTAACTCGCCAAAATATTGGACGATGTTGTAGGTAAAAGAGTCATAGTTGTCGATCATCAGAAGCATTTTAAGCTTAACCTCTTGAAATTTATAATTTAACTTAATTTAGCTTTGTTATTCACATTGATAAGATGCATCACAGGGTGTTGACTGCATCCTTGTCTAGTAACTCAAAGCGATTAAGTGGCAGTTATCATAGCAGATTCTTTTATCAGCGCAGGTTAAATTTTGGGGTTCAAAACATCAGCAATATTGATCACTTAAATCAAATTAATGTGTGAATGAATGGTTCTAGGTGAATAGCGCTAATAAATGAAATATTGATCTGAATCTAAAAGCTCATACGTGTTATTCATAAGTTTTTTTAATCATTGTGTTTGATGAGTGAGATTTGTGTTAAAAACAAACAAACAAAATGCACTCAGTAAATTTATAATTTATAAGATTTAGTCTCGCGGTCGTTCACTTTTACATCATTTATCTAAGATATTTAATTTTACTGAACTAATATGATGCACAAAATTTAGATTTATCATGGCTCGATGTGTATTAATAAAGTTATGATTGAGTTGGATTATTTGTCTTCCAAATAAAAATAAAATATTAAAATTTTTTATTTAATGATATATAAAACAATGTGTTAAACGCATGTGTCTGAAAATTTGATCCATTTTTCTAATTTATAAAAATTTATAAAATATATCGTTTGGTAAATTAGGTAATTAAATCCCTGAATAAACTTGACTTTAAGTTTAATAATTAAACGATCATGCTCTGAGATGCACCATTTTGATACAGGTTGTAAATAAATATTTTTTATTGCGATGAACTGTGCCTGAATATGGTGCATTTAGTTTTAAGCACAGTATAATAGTCGCAAAGCAAAGTGAATAAAGCTGTTAATCTGATAAGGATTTCAAGATTTTAGCTTTGCTTTTAAAAGTTGGTACGGTAATTGCTTTAAAACTACCAACTACTAACACGCACTAAATGTGCAACAAAAAATCATCGGAGCAAAATGAGCATGGCGAACAAGGTCCTACAACTCATCCAAGAAAGTGGCGCAAAATGGGTAGACTTCCGTTTTACGGACACTAAGGGTAAAGAACAACATGTTACTTACCCAGCAGATACTATCGATGAAGATACTTTTGAAGATGGTAAAATGTTCGACGGTTCTTCAATTGCTGGTTGGAAAGGTATCGAAGCGTCTGACATGATCTTACGTCCAGATGCTGAAACAGGTTTTATCGACCCGTTTTTTGCAGAGCCAACTGTAGTGGTGACTTGTGATGTTATTGAGCCATCTACTGGTCAAGGTTATGACCGTGACCCACGTTCAATTGCTCGCCGTGCAGAAGAATATTTAAAATCTACTGGTATTGGTGATACTGCTTTCTTTGGTCCAGAACCAGAATTCTTCGTATTTGACGAAGTTAAATGGGACATCGATATGTCTGGTGCTCGCCATACATTAATCGCTGAAGAAGCTGCTTGGTCTACAGGTAATTCTTACGAATCAGGTAACTCAGGCCACCGTCCACGCGTTAAAGGTGGTTACTTCCCAGTGCCTCCAGTTGATTCTCACCACGATATGCGTGCAGAAATGTGTGCGAAAATTGAAGACATCATGGGGCCAGGTCGTGTAGAAGTACATCACCATGAAGTTGCATCTTGCCAATTAGAAATTGGTGTGAGCTTCAACACAATGGTTCGTAAAGCTGATGAAGTACAACAGTTTAAATATGCTGTTTGGAACGTTGCTCATCAATATGCTAAAACTGCAACGTTTATGCCTAAACCAATGGTTGGTGATAACGGTTCTGGTATGCACGTTCATATGTCAATTTCTAAAGACGGCAAGAACTTGTTTGCTGGTGATGAATATGCAGGCCTTTCAGAAATGGCATTGTATTTCATTGGCGGTATCATCAAGCACGCACGCTCATTAAATGCGATTACTAACCCTTCTACAAACTCGTATAAGCGTTTAGTGCCACATTATGAAGCGCCAATTATGCTTGCTTACTCAGCGCGTAACCGTTCAGCTTCTATCCGTATTCCATACGTTTCTAGCCCGAAAGGTAAACGTATTGAAGCACGTTTCCCAGATCCAATGATGAACCCGTACTTAGGTTTTGCTGCATTGTTAATGGCGGGTATCGACGGTATTCAAAACAAGATTCATCCAGGTGAAGCTTCAGACAAGAATTTGTATGATCTACCTCCTGAAGAAGAAGCAAAAATTCCTACAGTTGCACACAGCTTGGATATGGCTTTAGAAGCTCTTCAAGCGGATCACGATTACCTTCTTAAAGGTGGCGTATTCACTAAAGAAATGCTTGATGCTTACATTGAGCTTAAAACTGAAGAAGTTCGTCGTCTTAATACGACAACTCACCCAGTTGAATTTGATATGTACTACAGCCTGTAATTCGTTCACGAATTTCGCTGTAAAAAACCCGCGCAATGCGCGGGTTTTTTTGTGTTTTGAGTTAAAATAAATGTAGTCAAATATGAGAAATATTTCATGGCAAAGCCACGTAAAAAGCACACGGGATTTTTTCCTTGGAATGATCCAAGTGACCACGAAAAAGGATTTAAGCTCAATTTTTCTGAAGTGACCTATTTGGAAGTTGGCAGAACCATGGAAGGCTATAAACAGGCACAATTTCTTGAACTGAGAAATCCTGATTTGGCTTTACAATTTGATTATCCAAATGAATTTTATATCAGTGCCGAAGGTTTTATTTTAGTAAAAACAGCGCAAGGTAAATTTGAAGTGATTGCAAAATCAGACAGTGCTTGAATGTGTGTGTCTGCGCCTAAAAAATAAGATTTATTCCTTGTGATCATCCAAGTCATATTTGAGTAAGTTTTCACGCTCATAAGGTGCATCCTCAGCAGGATATCTTAAATTTTCAATATTTTGGCTCTTGGCGATAGACCATATAATACTCTCTCCAGCGGGGATATTAGAGCTGAAATTCTTATATAGTGGATTAGTATAAGCATCTGTTGCATTGATTATTTTCCAACCTTTGCTTTCTAAGGCTAGAATGATCTCGCCTAGAAACTGTCCATTAATCGCATTCATATGGAGTAACAATACATGTTGAGGAGAGTGTTGAAGGGTTTGCAATGCGAGTGAGTCATAATATTCAGCTCGATCAAGAAGATGATCAATATAAGCACGCTTCAATCTTTTAATGTGTGACGTTTTTCCTGCTTTTAGATACGCTAGATATTTTTGATTATAAAACCAGTCACTTGCATCAATACTGACACCACCATGCTGGTAATGATTTTGTTTTAACCAGTGTTGGACTTGATCTCTTTTCGCAATATTATTGCCTTCTTTGAGATAGGGATATCTAAAAATTTTCCTATAGTTTTTTAAATCATGAAAAACCAATTCATTAATTTTAATGCTCTTGATGTAGTCTTTCGCCAAAATTTCAGGTTTATTTAAATTTTCGTGAAAAGCACTGTGATTGCCAACAATGTGTCCGTGTTTATCCCATTGACGTATTAAGTCTTTACCCGCATTGTCACCGATTTTGATGTAACTTGGGAAAATGATCGATTGAATATTTTTGGATTTTAAATGCGCTAGTATTTGTTGATTAATGTGTGGAGCAGTAGGATCGATAGTTGGATTTAATCCATCATCAAAACTCAGTGCTAATTGACGAGCATGAGCTTGGGAAAGAAATAACAGTGATATAAATAAGTACAAGCTAAATTTAAGCATGTTTAATGAAGTTGTTTACGAATGAATGTTTATAGCATTTTTTGGGGGAGTGCAGTATGAAATGTGTGAGTGTGATGCCTTAAACTAAACCATAGGTTTGGTGCATTCGTTCTAAAGCTTGGGTACACTTGAGAGTATAAAATAATGGTAGTCTGAAATATGCTTGAAAGCCGTCAATTTAATCATCAGGAAAAATTAATGTGTCCTGAGTTAAAAAAATGGTTGTACGCCTCAGGCTCACTTACCCAACAACTGACAGATTTAGCTGATGGAATATTTAAAGTCCAACGAATCCAAGAGCGATTTCAACGTTTAAATTTTCATGATGCCAGCTGGATGGGTGTATCTCATCAGCATACTTCTTGGGTTAGAGAGACTCATTTATTTGGTTCTGAGTGTGAACCGTGGGTAAAAGCGAAATCTATTTTCCCAATTACTAGTCTTCAAAAAAAAGCACGTCTCTTTCAACATATTGGAAATCAGCCTATAGGTCGATTCCTCTTCCAACGCACAGAACCGCAATGCCAACGTCGCGTGATCCTACTTGAGGATGGATGGACCAGACAGAGCTGTTATACTTGGCATGGCTGTAAATTTATTGTCCAAGAAACATTTTTACCAGCATTTGAACGTTTTATAAAAACTCATTGAGCTAGACTTTATGGCAACCGCACAAGCAATCACCTGGCGCGAGCGTTTAAGCGCTTATTACTATTTATGTCGTTTCGATAAGCCAATTGGTACTGAGTTAGTCCTGTGGCCCACCTTATGGGCGCTGTGGATTGCAGCTGGTGGAATACCTGATTTAGTGACACTGCTTGCCATCGTATGTGGCACTATATTTATGCGTGCAGCGGGTTGTGCCATTAATGATTTTGCTGATCGTAAAGTGGATGCACACGTAGAAAGAACCAAAAATCGTCCATTAGCCACAGGTGTGATTTCTGCAAAAGAAGCAGTTTGGGTGTTTATCGCACTGGTTGCTGCAAGTGCTTGTACATTGTTCTTCCTGCCTATTGAAACTTTTTATTGTGCCTTAATTGGGCTGGTACTTGCTTTCATCTATCCATTTATGAAGCGCTATACACATTTACCTCAAGTGGTACTGGGGATGGCATTCTCATGGGGTATACCGATGTCATTTACTGCAATGGGTAAGCCTTTGGATTGGACATGTTGGCTACTTTATTTCGGTAATTTGGCTTGGACTGTAGCTTATGATACTCAATATGCGATTACGGATCGCGAATATGATTTAAAGATTGGGGTTAAGTCGACGGCCATTTTGTTTGGAAAAAATGATATTAAAATTATCAGTTTATTGCAGGCGATGAGTGTCATTTTAATTGGTGCTGCACTATGGCTTGAACAGATACTTGTCCCTTTTGGATTAATCGCATTAGTGCTCGTGGTAGGTGATTTCATCTATCAATGGACCAAAACACGTGATAAAGATCCGCAATGGTGCTTCTGGGCATTTAGACATAACCGATGGGTAGGGGTGATGATCTTTATGGGGATTTTTATTGCATTAATTTAATCTTAACATTAAATAAAAATAAACTAATTAAGCATCCTAGTCGGATGCTTTTTTTTATGTTTAA
The DNA here is from genome assembly GCF_057737035.1 of Acinetobacter sp. 24-47-47. NCBI lineage: Bacteria > Pseudomonadati > Pseudomonadota > Gammaproteobacteria > Moraxellales > Moraxellaceae > Acinetobacter > Acinetobacter sp. 24-47-47. Next base: position 858,072 of record NZ_CM173216.1, read on the forward strand.
TTAAAAGTACTCATGGAGAGTGATAATAATGAATGGAAAGAATTATGAAGAGTACAATTAAAAAAACGGTTATCGCAATGTGCTGTACGGCAGCATTACTCTTAACAGCTTGTAATAGTGATGATGATAAAAATATTTTTCAAGAAAAAGTGTTTGTTGCTGAGAAAGCTTATCAAAAAGATAGTCTAGAGCAAGCTTCCAAAATCCAAATTATGACTTATTTAATGCCGAATGTTCTGGGTCAGAAAACTAAGGCTACAGCAATGGTCATGTTTCCTAAGACTGCTCAGCCAGCAGCAGGATGGCCAGTGGTGGTATGGGCACATGGAACAACTGGTGTTGGAGACGAATGTGCACCAAGCAATAATGTACTCAATTCGAATTTTGAAATTTTAGCGAACAATCTTCTTAAAGAAGGTTATGTCATTGTAGCCCCTGATTATGAAGGTTTGGGGGTTAAAGGGATTCATCCTTATCTTCATCTATCTAGTGCTGCACAATCTGCGATTCATGCAATAAAGTCAGTTCACCAAGCATATCCATCACGATTAAATAAATCTTGGATGTCTGTCGGCCAATCCCAAGGTGGTCATGCATCATTAGGAATTGCACAATATGCCAATAATGATCCGTATTACAAAGGGGCTGTAGCGACTGCTCCAGCATCCAGTTTGGGTTACATTATTACCCAAGTCGCACCAAATGCCATTTCAGCGATAGAAAGTCAAAATAGAGATTTGGCAATCGCTATTTATTCAGAGCTATTAGCTTATGCTGCTTATACAGGCGTAGGGATTAAAGCATATGAACCTAGATTTTCATTAGCAACGATATTCCAATCTAGGTCTCAAGCTGTGGCAGAGAAAGCTGAGGGGGCGACTGGTGAAAATGGCATATGCTTGATGCCATTAATTGATGAGTTTAGAACAGATATTAAGACTTATTTGGAATCAAATTCAACACAAAAAGTAATGGACTATCCTGGGTTAAAGGTTGGTTTTGAAAATGATCCAGTGGTGAGTAGTTTTTTAAGTAATAATCAGCCTGGAACTCAAAAACTCATGAAACCGGTTTATGTGGTTCAAGGTGAAAATGACACCGCTGTCCCATATCAAGTAACACAACAATTAGTAAATCAGTTAAATGGATTGGGGACTCAACCTCCAATTGTATTAGATATTGTGGCAGGAGCATCGCATACACAAGCGATTGTTGAGAAAAATGATGAGGTTGTTGATTTTATTAAATCGTATTTACCGGTGCGTTAAACGTGACTAGGTCAGCTAGGGTGTTGCATCTTAGTTGACATTTAAAGCTAAAGTTTTTTCTATGACTTTATTCTGTTATATTGCCTCGGACTCAATGACTCAGGTTTTGTCGATGACTTCATCAAAAAAGAAATTCACCACTAAATTTATTTTATTGGCAAGTCTAGGCCCCCTTATCCCGTTGCTTATCATTGCGATTGCTTTTTTTGCAGTAAAGAGTGATGCAAAAAACAAAGCAGAGTACGATCGTTTACGTGCAGAACAAGCCGCGCGAATTGAAGCTAGAGAAAAACAAGAGCAACTTGAGCAGAATGCTTCGTCTGTAGCGGAGCCTTTGAACTAATTATTTTTTAGCAAGAATGTCTTTTCTGAGACTTTGAATACTTGGGATACCGTTATAGCGAAATACTCGATATCCTGCTTCATAAAACATTTGATCGCGTTCAGCATCTTCTTGTTCCTTACCAAGATGACTGGGATCATCGAGCTCGATAATGGCGATAACTTTAAGCTGATCATCCAGTAAGACAAAGTCAGTCACTTTTCGATTAAATTTAGCTCGAATCTTTAGACTGGGGTTTGTGATTAAAGCGCTAAAAGCGACTTGAGCAAGCACATGGTATTGCGGAAAACTCTCTTTTAATCTAAAAAACATTTTACTTTCAAATGCGGTAATAATGCGTTTGGGGTAAAAGCGTTGTGGCTTTTTAAATAATTGTTGAAAGATAATGGTGAGCAGGGCAAGGGTTGCAATAACACCAATAATTAAGAAAGTAATTTGACTGGATTGAAACACAGGAATTCGTAAATAAAAGCACATATAAGAAAAAACCCACTCGATTGAGTGGGTTTTTAGAATCTTGGCTCTCCAACCTGGGCTCGAACCAGGGACCTGCGGATTAACAGTCCGTCGCTCTACCGACTGAGCTATTGGAGAATCTGGTACGCATTCTATGAGTCAAATGAAGAGAGGTCAAGCCTTAACATTGAAAAATATTAGAAATATGAATCAACTGATTTAAATTTAATCTAAGTGAAACGATCTATAGCTTTTTTAATAAATGGACATACTCTGCTTTGCTTTTCAGTGGATTCGCTTTACGGCATAAACTCATAAGTTCCATCATGGTTTGTTGTGATGATTCCACATTTACCTCGTTTTGAATTTTTTTAATCAGGAGTGTGTGTTCAGAGGATAATTCTGAAGTGCAGTGATACAGACGTTCATACATAAGTGCAGGGGCTACTTTATTATGTTCAGATTGCTGAGTGCATTGAAATATAAAGATGAGACTGCCAACAAGTAGAGACCAGAAAATCAGTGATTTAAGCCAAGGTGTATTCATTTTAGACTTTTTTATAAAATTAGAATAATTCTATAATAAATCAAAAAATTTAGGCATAAAAAAACCCAAGTCATTATGCTTGGGTTTTTAGAAACTTGGCTCTCCCACCTGGGCTCGAACCAGGGACCTGCGGATTAACAGTCCGTCGCTCTACCGACTGAGCTATGGGAGATTAGATTGGCTCTCCAACCTGGGCTCGAACCAGGGACCTGCGGATTAACAGTCCGTCGCTCTACCGACTGAGCTATTGGAGAATCTGATGCGCATTTTAGGGTTGAAATTACTAGTCGTCAACCAATTATTGTAAAGAAATGAATAGTTTGATTTATTAATACTCAAATTGATGTAAATAACAAAAAAACCATCCTAAAAGGATGGTTTTTTTAAACCTAATAAGACGGTTAAATCTTATTTTTCTACGCCAGCTTCTTGACCAGCATATTTTGCGTTAGCGTAATCCCAGTTCACTAAGCTTTCTAAGAAAGTAGAAATATACTTAGGACGAGCGTTACGGAAGTCGATGTAGTAAGCATGTTCCCAAACATCGATCGTTAGTACAGCTACTTTACCATGAGCAAGTGGAGTATCAGCATTTGAAGTTTTCATGATAGAAAGTTTACCATTTACTTCATCAGCAACTAACCAAGCCCAACCTGAACCGAATTGAGTTGTAGCAGCAGCAGCAAATTCTTCAGCAAATTTTTCGTAAGAACCGAAAGCTTCGTCGATTTTAGCAGCTAAAGCACCAGTCGCTTTACCGCCACCGTTTTTAGCCATACAGTTCCAGTAGAATGTGTGGTTCCAAACTTGTGCTGCGTTGTTGAAGATACCCGCTTTAGAAGCATCACCAGCAGAAGCTTTGATAATTTCTTCAAGCGTTTTACCTTCAAGATCAGTACCTGCAATAAGGTTGTTTAAATTAACAACGTAAGTATTGTGGTGTTTGTCGTGGTGGTATTCTAAAGTTTCTTTGCTGATGTGTGGAGCAAGATCTTCGTAACCGTACGGAAGAGCTGGTAAAGTAATCGTTGTCATGTTTTAAGTTCCTTGCATTGTGCTGGGTTTTACATCGAAGTGCACTTATTGTAATAGATTCTCACCATATTTTGCGCATTACTTATAAATAAGAATACAGAATAAAGCGTGAATTAATACGTATAAGCTCACTCCAATTTAAAACGCGTGGTTAAATCAAATTAAATAGGATTATTGAGTTCAACGTAATGATATTCAAGACCAAATTGTTCACAAATTGCTTGACCTAGTCGTTGAACACCATAACGTTCAGTCGCATGATGTCCACATGCGTAATAATGCACATCTAATTCTAAAGCTTGATAAAAGGTACGCTCACTAACTTCACCTGAAATATAAGCATCGCAATTTTGTTCGGCAGCTTTAGTGATAAAGTCTTGAGCACCGCCAGTACAAAATCCAACTTTTTGAATACTTGGTTTATCAGCCATCAAATGTATCGCATCATAATTAAGTTGTTGTGACACAAAAGCTTTGAACTCATCTGGGGTCATTGCATTTTTTAAATAGCCGATATTTCCAATGGGATGACGTTCACTCGGATCAAGTGCTTCAATTTGATCAAGATGAAGTAAATCTGCTATCGCAGCATTATTTCCCAAGCTAGGGTGGCTATCGAGAGGTAAATGATAAGCTAATAGTGAAATATCATGTTGAATGAGTGATTTAATTCGCTTGCCACGCATTCCTGTAATCGGAGATGGCTCACCTTTCCAAAAATAGCCATGGTGAACCAATAAAACATCAGCTTGCAGCTCGATTGCAGCATCAATGGCTGATTGAGAAGCCGATACAGCACAAACAATTCGCTTTACTTCTGTTTTACCTTCGATTTGCAGACCATTGGGAGCGTAATCTTTAAATTCATTGGCCTTTAGGGTCTGATCACACCATTGGATAATGTCGTTTAGCTTTGCCATAATGTTCTTAAGTCTGTGAAAATATAAAGATCAAAGCATATTTTTAATCTTAACTAAAGCCGAACAAAACTATTTTCACAATTTTAGGTATATAAATTTTTTTTGATTACAATATGCAGTCATAAAATACTTTTGTCATCAATAAATTAAAATTCTCAGAGGATATTAAAGTGCGCCGGTCCTTTACATGGTTACCATGGGTGTTACTCATCATTGTCATTATTAGTTTTGTCACATGGCAAAAACTAAATCAACCAAAGCCTCAAATAGCAGCTGATGGATATAAAATGCCAGCTGAAAAAGTAGAACCTTTGGTGGATACGACACGTTCTGGGGGAGTAGTGTCATACAATGCTGCGGTAAAGGTCGCAGCACCTGCAGTCGTTAATATTTTTACAACACAAACTGTAAAAAAAGTGGATCATCCGATTTTAAATGATCCTGTTTTTAGAGAATTTTTTGGTGGTCAATTACCTGAACGTTTTGGACAAGAACCAAATGAAAATAGTTTGGGTTCGGGGGTGATTGTTCGGCCTGATGGTTATATTCTGACTAATAATCATGTGATTGCACAGGCTGACCAGATTGTTGTGGCTTTGTATGATGGTCGTCGAGCAGAAGCCAAAGTAATTGGAACAGATCCTGATACGGATTTAGCAGTCATTAAAATCGAAATGGACAAACTGCCAGTGCTTCCTTTCAAACTGAGTGGAAATGAAGTTGGAGATGTTGTACTCGCAATTGGTAATCCATTTGGCGTGGGACAAACAGTTACGCAAGGGATCATATCTGCGACAGAACGTTCGGGATTGGGTATAAATTTCTATGAAGATTTTATTCAAACCGATGCTGCTATTAATCCAGGTAATTCTGGGGGAGCACTCATTGATGTTGCAGGTAATTTGATTGGGATTAATACTGCAATTTTCTCGCAATCGGGTGGTTCTTTAGGAATTGGTTTTGCTATTCCTGCTAAAGTCTGCCAGCAAGTTCTGAATTCAATATTAAAAGAAGGCAGAGTAATTCGAGGGTGGCTAGGTATTGGTTTGGCGAATCCGACGCAACCCGATGTATTACAACCTCGTGAGAAGGGTGTAATTGTGAGCAGCGTCTATGAGTCTGGTCCTGCAGATAAAGCTAAGATTAAAGTCGGTGATCGGATCATGAAAGTAAATGATCAGGAGATCAACAATCCATCACAATTGATTAATTATGTTGCAATGCAATCACCGAATACCTCTGCAAAAATTGAGATTTTACGTGAAGGTAAGAGCATCAATACTGAAGTGGTTATTGGTGAACGACCAGCTGAAACCAGCGATCGTAATAGCCAGTATATTCCATTACCTCGTCGTTAAATTAACAAGCCCCAGTAATATGGGGCTTTTTTATAATTCTTAGATTCTATATTGTTTCATACCTTTGAATGAATCTGAATAAATCTGCTATTTAATAATTAAATACGGTCATGCATTCCTAAGTGACGGTGAGATAGAGTTTTAACACATGCAAAATTGAATTCACTCAACAATGATTAAACAGTGTACGAAACAAAAAAAGCCAGTGGTTCACTGGCTTTTTTTGAGAATAAAATTAGCTTTCCTGTTGAATACCCGCAACCAACCAATCTTGACTAGAACCTGCTGGTTTAACGAAATGCCAAACTTCAGCAAACGGTTGTGGAAGGCTATTTAAGTCTTCACTTACCGTACCCGTGAAACGAACGCTGACAACGTATTGACCATTTTCAGTCGCAGAATCAACAACCATAGCATTCAGATTTGAAAACTCAGCTACGTCTTGATCTTGGTTACCCATAATATCGTTATACATCGATTGATAAAGATCAGGCGTCAAATAACGTTGAATCTCAGCAATATTACTTGCCGTATTCATTGATTGAATATGGTTGAAGCGTTGGCGTGCAATGCGTAAGAAAGCAGCTGGTTCAGTTCCGTCAGGTAGCTGACTTCCACTAGACATTGTTGCTGCACCAAAAGGAGCTTGTGGTGCTTGACCAAATGGCGCTTGAGATGCAGCTGTGCCACCGCCCACAGATTGACCAAAAATATTGGTATTGTCATTAGACACTGAAGGGCGAGGTGCAGCAGTTTGACCAAACGGTGCAGATTGTGGACCTGAACTGTTTGGTGCATAAGGGTTGTTAGCCGCTAATTTTTTTTTTGCTCCGAATTTACGGAAGATGAAGAACGCAGCAGCAGCAATAATCAACAACCATACCCAACTTGGGATACCACCATCTTCCTCAGGTTGTGCAGCAACTTCTGCTTGACTTGCTGGAACAGTATCATCATCTGCTAAAGCATTTGCTGCGACTGCACCAATTGCAGCACCAGCAACACCAGCAGCGACCATACCACCCACACCAGGACCAGACTTTTGAGGCGCAGTCGCTGGAGCAGCAGGTTGTTGGGCAGGAGTAGCTTGACGTGGTTGCTGATATGATTGGGTTGGAGCAGCAGAACGGCTCATACCATGGCTTTTACCACCACCAGCACGTTTTGCTTCTGCAAAAGGCGCTACCATGAGTGTCGCCATTAAAATACCCGCAACTAAACTACGCTGTCGAACTTCCATCTAAAATTCCTATTTTAAAAAGTTAATTTCACACTGTATTTATGCAGTCTTTTGGCTTAAATTTCAACTTAAACCTCAATTTTTTTCAGTATTCATACACAGTGTATAGTTAAATAAATTGATCAGCTGAATTAATGTTCATCCGCTAAGCTCATCGCTTCAGTTAAAGCTTCATGTAGACGGGCAACGGCGATAATGCGAACACCAGGAATATCCTTTTGTGGTGCATTCGCTCTAGGGACTATAATATATTTAAACCCGTGCTTAATTGCTTCCTTCAACCGTTCCTGCCCGTTAGGTACGGGACGAATCTCTCCCGATAATCCCACTTCGCCAAATACAGCCAATTGCTGAGGGAGTGCTTTTGCTCTCAAACTTGAAGCACAGGCCAATAAGACGGCGAGATCTGAACCCGTTTCAGTAATTTTTAAGCCACCAACAACATTCACATATACGTCTTGACCAGAAGTTTGAACACCACCATGACGGTGCATGACGGCGAGTAGCATATTCAAACGGTTTTGCTCAAGACCCAATGCAACACGGCGAGGTTGACCATGCGCGTCATCTACTAGGGCTTGCACTTCAACTAAGAGTGGACGTGTGCCTTCTCGACTAATCATGACGATAGAACCAGGAATCGCTTCATCATATCGGCTAAGAAAGATGGCTGAGGGATTGGCAACCTCTCTAAGCCCTTTATCAGTCATCCCAAAAACACCGAGTTCATTGACTGCACCAAAACGATTTTTAACAGCTCGAATCATTCGATAACGTGAATCAGATTGACCTTCAAAATAAAGTACGCAATCTACCATGTGTTCTAAAACACGAGGGCCAGCTAAAGCACCTTCTTTGGTCACATGACCCACAATAAATAAAGCTGTTCCGCTGTTCTTCGCAAAACGTGTCAGAAGGGCTGCAGATTCTCGAATTTGAGAAACGCCGCCTGGCGCAGACTGTAAAGTTTCAGTGTATAAAGTTTGAATCGAGTCTAAGATCGCGACAGCAGGTCGTTCATGCGCTAATACTTCGCAAATACGCTCTACGCACGTCTCAGCCATCACTTTTAATTGATCAGTTGGAAGATCCAAACGATTGGCACGTAATGCAACTTGAGATAAAGATTCCTCACCAGTGACATATAGGGCGGAACTTTTCGCGGCAGCCATATGGGTTGCCGTCTGCAAAAGAATTGTTGATTTACCAATACCAGGGTCACCACCGATCAGTACAACTGAACCAGTAACAAGCCCTCCGCCTAAAACGCGATCAAATTCTCCAATCCCTGTTGCTAAACGTGTTTCGTGAGAAACTGAAACTTGATTCAATGTAGTGATTGATGCTGCTTGACCAGCATAACCGCCTGCAATTTTTGGATTTGCGCGATGCGTAATCGCTGGGGCAATGGTGACTTCAACTAAACTGTTCCATTCTCCGCATTCTGAGCATTGACCTGCCCATTTAGGATGATCTGCGCCACATTGTTCACAGCGATATACACTTTTTGCTTTAGCCATAACTTGATATAGGTTTTGTGATTTTCTATATGCTGAGCATACTGAGTAAAGGTCGCGAAAACAAAAAAATATTGATCAAATTTAAAAACAATAAGACAAGTCATGACGTGTGCTTTAACGTGATATTGAATTAAAGCGATCATGAATTAATTTATACTCATATCAAGAATCGACTGAGTTATTTGATATGCGCTTGTACGCCCAACATATTGATGCCATCGCACGTGAAATACAGCGTGATGTGCTGTTTATTCATTTTGAGAATTACACGGATGATCAGAATGAGGAAGAAAATATTCGAGATCTTGTGATTACATGGCTTGAACAACATGAAATTGAATTTGAGCCATGTCTAGGTTTGTCAGGTGAGGATGAAATTGATAGCTATCTGGGTGACCTATATCTAGATATTCCTTTTGATGAGCAAAATAAGCAGTATCAGCTGGTTAAAAATTATCTTGAAGATGAACAAGGCAATATGATAATTGAACATGTTCTATTTTTTGTATTGAGCTTAGAGGTTGCGGAAGAAATTGCAAAGGATCAAGAGGAAAAACAAAATTTGAATGAGCAGAAATTTTCGTGAAAAGATAAAAAAGCCTCATCAATGAGGCTTTTTTATTGGTTTAATTCTATTAATTTGTTTAATAAAGCTCACCAGATTTTCGACGTTCAATAAAGTCTTTAGATTCTTTTGCAATGACTCCAGAAAGTAATAATAAGGCAATTAAGTTTGGTGCTGCCATTAACCCATTGAAGGTGTCTGCGAAAAGCCAAACTAAATCAAGTGTGACGACACAGCCTACAAATACCGAAGCAATATAAATGAGACGATAGATAAATACTGACTTTTCACCCAGTAAATAGGTGCAACATTTTTCACCGTAATAACTCCAACCTAAAATAGTTGAATAAGCAAAAAAGATGATTCCGAACGTAACAACCCAGCCCCCAAATCCTGGTAGTAATTTGTCAAAAACACTAATGGTCAAAACAGCCCCAGTTTGATCACCAAATGTTTGTCCTGCCATGATGAAACCCATAACAAGAACAATACCCGTAATTGAGCACACAATAATCGTATCAATGAATGTACCTGTCATTGAAACTAGGCCTTGACGGGCAGGGTGATCAGTTTTAGCTGCTGCCGCTGCAATTGGAGCAGAGCCCATACCAGCTTCGTTTGAAAATACACCACGGGCAACACCGTAACGAATCGCTGCACCGATGGCTCCACCTGCTGCTGCTTCACCTGTGAATGCATAGGTAAAGATCATTTTTAAAGCAGGAACAACTAATTCAAGGTTATTGAAAATAATAATTAGCCCGCCAATGACATAGCCTAGAGCCATGACTGGAACAATAACTGAGGATGCTTTGGAAATAGACTTAATACCGCCTAAAATCACCAATGCAGAGAAAATTGTAATAATGATGGCAGTGGTGAGCGTGCTTATACCCAAACTATTTTCTACTGCTAGTGCCACTGTGTTTGATTGAACTGAGCTACCAATACCAAAGGATGCTAATGTACCAAATAATGCGAAGAGGACTGCGAGCCACTTCCATTTCGCGCCAAGTCCTCGTTCAATGTAGTACATTGGACCACCAGACATTTCTCCTTTTTCATTTTTTACACGGTATTTGACCGCCAAAACACCTTCACCGTATTTGGTTGCCATACCGAAAAAAGCAGTCATCCACATCCAGAATACAGCACCCGGACCACCCAGTACACAAGCAGTCGCTACCCCTGCGATATTACCTGTACCAATCGTGGCTGAAAGTGCGGTCATGAGTGAGGCAAATTGTGAGATATCTCCCGAGTCTTTTTTATCTGGGTGTTTCCCGAACACTTGTTTAAATGCCAATGGAAGCATCCTGAATTGCCAAAAAAGTAGACGGAATGTTAAGAAAACACCTGTCCCAACAATCAGCACCAGCATATAAGGTCCCCAGACTAAGCCGCTGAGTGTTTCCATGATTGATTGTATTTCTTGCATAAATTACCTTCTTATTTTCCTGATTGTTTTTTACATGCATGATCAAGCAAGGGATATGCCATACTTTTGCGCGATCAAACACATCATTCCTTTTGATTATTTTTTGCACTTATATTTTTTACATATAACAACAAGATTTTCAATATTTTACTCAAAATAAGATAAATAAATATGATGAATAATTGATCATTCTGGTGATATATAAGAAAAATGAATTAATACTTTAAACTAATTAGAAAATATTGATCGTGCTAATTTTCTTTTTGAAATCTGATTTTTTTCAGTTAAGTTGTGCCGATTAATATATTTGGTGAATTTGAAAATGTCAGATCAAAATATAAATTCGCCTCAGCAAAATGGTGAATTACAACGAAGTCTATCCAATCGACATTTGCAGTTAATTGCAATTGGAGGCGCAATTGGAACAGGTTTGTTCATGGGCTCTGGGAAAACAATTAGCCTAGCTGGTCCTTCAATTCTTGTAATTTACATGATCATCGGTTTCATGGTTTTTTTAGTGATGCGAGCACTAGGCGAATTGTTGCTTTCAAATTTGCAATATAAGTCGTTTATAGATTTCGCCACGGATTTAATTGGACCATGGGCAGGTTACTTTGTGGGCTGGACCTACTGGCTGTGTTGGATCACCATCGGTATTGCAGATTTATCGGCGATCATTTATTACCTTCAGTTCTTCAATAATGGGATGCCTTTTAGCCCTGAAGAAGGGGTAATGATTAGCATCGCTGCAATCGTATTTATTATGGGATTGAATCTTGTTACAGTGAAACTGTTTGGTGAATTAGAATTCTGGTTTGCTTTAATCAAGATTATCGCAATTGTGGTTTTAATTGGCGTTGGCTTTTGGATGATATTTACAGGTTTCACTTCTACATCAGGTGAAATCGCAGCATTTAGCAATATTTGGTCAAACGGCGGGATCTTCCCAACAGGTGCAATCGGTTTCTTGGCAGGCTTCCAAATCGCAATTTTTGCTTTTGTGGGTGTAGAACTGGTGGGTACAACCGCAGCTGAAACTAAAGATCCTGAAACGAACTTGCCGAAAGCTGTCAACTCGATTCCTATTCGAATCATTATTTTCTATGTTTTGTCGTTGCTGGTGGTGATGTCGGTTACACCATGGAATAAGATTGATCCGAATATTTCCCCATTTGTAAACTTGTTTAGTCAAGCAGGTATTGCAGCCGCTGCTATTATTATGAATTTGGTTGTATTGTCTTCAGTGATGTCATCGATGAACAGTGGCGTATTCTCAACCAGCCGCATGCTGTTTGGCTTGTCGCGCGAGACTCAAGCTCCTGAAGCTTTTGGAAGACTGAATAAGCGAGCTGTGCCAGCGAATGCCTTGTATTTCTCAGCAGTATGTTTGTTACTAGGGGCAGCACTGCAATACTTCGTACCGAATACGGTGGAAGCATTTACTTTAGCGACAACACTTTCCACCATTTTATTTATTTGTGTATGGTTGATGATTATTTGGAGTTATGTGGTGTATTACAAAACACGCCCAGAACTTCATGCCAAATCGAAATTTAAACTACCAGGTGGATTGGTGACATGTGCGATTGTTGCTATATTCTTTGTTGGCATGATTGGAGTATTGGCTTTAGAAGATGATACTCGCCGTGCATTGATGGTGAGCCCGATTTGGTTTGTTATTCTGATCATTGGTTATTTTGGTTTTTATAAGAAAAAATAAAAACTTATAAATGATTTGCAATTTAGGTCAAAAGAAACGTCAGTAATTACTGGCGTTTTTTTATTTCTGTTATTAATCTGTTGCGTTAAATACTTTGGTGAATTAGATGATCAAGGTATACTTCTATAAATTTTACTGATAGGTGTAGGTATGCGTATTTTGATCGGAGTTATCAGTGCAGCCGTTGTTTCAATCTTGGCTGGATGTGGTCAGACTGGTGCATTACAACTACCCAGTGATCCAAACTATGACAAGCGAGCACAATATTTAATTTATAAAAACAATGATCGCCCAAGTCAGGATCAAGCTGAACCTAAAGCAGATGCTGCACCTACTCAAGATTAATATTCATTTATTTTTTTTCTCCAGCGCAATTTAGAAAGGATACATCCATGAGTTTCCCTCGCATTCAAGGGGTTTTGCACGCAGAACAATGTTCATTGGATCAACTTGCTCAGCAATTTGGTACACCACTTTATGTTTATTCAAAAGCAACTTTTGAAAAACATTATTTGGATATGGATCGTGCTTTTAACTTTATCGATCACCAAATTTGTTTTGCAGTGAAGTCAAACTCAAATATCGCAGTTCTAAATGTGTTGGCGAAACTTGGTTGCGGTTTTGATATCGTGACTGGAGGTGAATTAGCACGTGTTTTACGCGCAGGTGGTGACGCTTCTAAAATTGTCTTCTCTGGTTTGGGCAAGTCTGAAGCTGACATTCGTCAAGCATTAGAAGTGGGTATTGCTTGTTTTAATGTGGAATCATATGCAGAGCTTGACCGTATTCAAAAAGTTGCAGCAGAACTTAATGTAAAAGCTCCAATTTCACTTCGGGTAAATCCAGATGTTGATGCCAAAACACATCCATATATCTCGACTGGTCTTAAAGAAAATAAATTTGGTATTCCTTCTGATTCGGTATATGAAACTTATCAGTATGCAGCAAGTTTAAGTCACTTAGATATCGTAGGAATTGATTGTCATATTGGTTCACAATTGACTGAAACTCAACCTTTTGTTGATGCGCTAGATCGTGTAATGAACATGATTGAAGCATTGAAAAAATTAGGGATCAACCTCAAACATATTGATATTGGTGGTGGTCTTGGTGTGACTTATAAAAATGAAGTTCCACCGACAGTTGAAGAATATGCAAATGCTTTACGTCCTGCATTAGAAAAACTAGGTCTTAAAGTGTATATGGAGCCAGGGCGTAGTATTTCGGCGAATGCTGGCGTATTGGTGACGAAAGTTGATCTTTTAAAACCAACCAATCATCGCAATTTTGCAATTGTTGATGCAGCAATGAATGACTTGATTCGTCCTTCTTTGTACGAAGCTTGGATGGATATCCAAGAAGTTAATCAAAATTCGCAAACTGAGAAAAAAGTTTGGGATGTGGTTGGTGCGATCTGTGAAACAGGTGACTTCCTCGGTAAAGAGCGTGAACTTGCGATTCAAGCGAACGATCATTTAGCTGTTTTGGGTGCAGGTGCTTATGGTTTTGTGATGAGTTCAAATTACAACAGCCGAGGTCGTGCAGCAGAGGTGATGGTTGACGGTGATCAAGCACACTTAATTCGTCAACGCGAAACGATTGAGTCTCTGTGGGAACGTGAGTCCTTATTGCCTTAAGGAGACAATAGATGTTGCTAGAATTTACTAAAATGCATGGTCTAGGTAATGACTTCATGGTGGTTGATTTAATCAGCCAACGTGCTTATCTAGATCCTGTCATGATTCGCCGGTTGGCTGACCGTAATTTTGGCATTGGTTTTGATCAGTTATTAATTGTTGAAACACCAGACCATCCGAACGTTGATTTCAAATATCGCATTTTTAATGCGGATGGTTCTGAAGTTGAGCAATGTGGCAATGGGGTTCGTTGTTTTGCCAAATTTGTTCATGATCGTCATTTAACCAATAAAACTAAATTCAAAGTGCAAACAAAGGCGGGGATTGTCGAGCCTGAGTTGGGTGCGAATGGATGGGTTCGTGTGAACATGGGGTATCCGAAGTTCTTACCGAACCAAATCCCATTTTTAGCAGAAACGCCTGCTGCTTTATATGATTTAGCTTTAGCGGATAATGAGACGATCAGCATCGATGTGGTTAATATGGGAAATCCGCATGCAGTGACCATTGTGCCAGACGTGTTAACTGCTGATGTTGCTAAAATAGGCCCTCAAGTGGAATCTCACGAACGTTTTCCTGAGCGTGTAAATGCTGGATTTATGCAGATCGTTGATGAAAAACATGCTCGATTACGAGTTTTTGAACGTGGTGTGGGAGAAACATTAGCTTGTGGTACAGGTGCATGTGCTGCTGCTGTCTCAGGTATGCGCCGTGGTTTATTGTCTAGCAATGTGGAAATCGAACTTGCCGGCGGTAAATTGCTGATTGAATGGAAAGAGGGAGATGTGGTTTGGATGACTGGTCCAACTGCAACGGTCTATGAAGGTCGTTTGGATCTACGTTATTTTCAATAAAACTTATTTCCTGACTAAAAAGCCCTGAAATTCAGGGCTTTTTACTTTATGATTTGTTGGAATGCCCACGAGTATTGATGATTAGGCATCGATTCAATAGAGAGAAAACCAAATGCAATATGGCGCAATGCAATTGCTGTCAATGTGGTTGAAAGAGAGAAAGATTCAAAATCAATCTGAGCATACGCTTGAGGCGTATTTCCGTGATGTGTCTGGTTTTATTGACTTTTGTTATGAAAAGAAAATTGAATTAAATCAAGTTGAAGCATCTGATTTACGAGAATATATGGCTTATAAGGTTGAACAACATCAACTCAACAGTGCAAGTTTACAACGTCATTTAACAGCCATTCGTCAATTCATGAAATGGGCTGTGGAAGGGAAATATCTATCGAATAATCCCATTCATGATTTTAAGTTAAAAAGACAGCCAAGGCCTTTGCCGGGTATGGTTGATGTCGAAACGATTCAGCAAATTTTGGATCAACCTGCACCTGAATCCTCTCAAGATCATCTCTTGTGGTTAAGAGATAAAGCTATTTTGGAGCTGCTTTATTCAAGTGGTTTACGATTAGCCGAAGTACAAGGATTGAATATTCGAGATATCGATTTTACACGACAATTACTTCGAATTACGGGTAAGGGAAATAAAACTCGGGTTGTTCCTTTTGGTTTGAAAGCGAAAACGAGTTTAATCGAATGGCTTAAAGTCCATCGTATCTGGTGTGGGGAAATTGAGTTAGATTCCCCAGTTTTTATTACTAAAAAAGGGAGTCGATTGACGAATCGACAGATTGAAAATCGAGTCAAATTGCAAGCACAAAGAGCGGGCGTAAATGTGGATTTACATCCTCACTTACTGCGACACTGTTTTGCTAGTCATCTGCTTTCAAACAGTGGTGATTTACGAGCAGTTCAAGAAATGCTAGGTCATAGTAATTTATCTACGACACAAATTTATACTCAGTTAGATTTTGATCGTTTGGCTCAAGTCTATGATAAAGCTCACCCTAGAGCCCAAAAATCTTAATCCTCAGTATTAAGTATATTGAATATACTTAATACTGTACTGAATGATAAAGTTATCTGTTTAAAGTGCTGGTGTGTGTATAGGTATCATACGTGCGGGATTCACTTTTTGGAATGCGACTGCGATTTCAAATAAAGTCGGCTCATCAAATTCACGAGCAATAAACTCGATGTTAACATTCATAGGATAACTACTGCGACTTGAGTTGACTGATTTAGCAGGCATAGATAATGCAGGAAAACCACTAAACGGACTTAGGCGATTATTGGTACCTGTGGTCGGGCTACTTCCTAAATTACCAGCGAACCCAGTATTAGAAGGGTAGGCTAAAGCGTCGTATTGTACGCCTTTACGAGTACCATCTAGTTCAACATTATTTAAAGCGCTGTTCATGCGTAAGCGCACGAATGGACTTCTTTCAGTGGTGTTGCGCTCATAATTCTCAATATATGAAGCACTTGTTGGATCAGAATTATAGCCACTGAAGTTACGGATCATTAGTTCACTAGCGAGTAAATCTTCATACGATTGGTAAATACTTCTTGTGGTCTTTAGATATTCTGTAAGTGATATTTTAAATTCAGCACTTGAAAGACTCGAATAACGTGTCAAAATTGTATTTAGATCGCTTATTGTAACTATTTCTACAGTCGCTCCTGCCTCTTCAAGTTTAGTAATTGCGTTATCCATTGCTTCTTTAACGAGATTGTAGTCTTCTTTCTGTTGAGTGGTTGAACCTTCGGAAGGGTAAAGTGCTTGTACTATACCAATACGCTTTCCTTCAAGACTTACAGTGTCATGAGGAACGTAGCTATTCGGTTGATTAATCAATTCGCGGTAAGCAGACTCTGATTTTAGAAGAGGAGAAGTGCGTGCAAATTCACTACGTTGATTTGAACTTAATGAGCTATCGAATCCGATCATTGCATCCATTAATTTTGCACAGTCAATAGCTTGTCTACACATTGGTCCAGCAGTATCTTGAGTTGGTGCCAGTGGAATAATTCCATCTTGGCTCAAAAGACGTAAAGATGGTCGTAAACCGACAAGACCCTGTACTGATGAAGGCACACGAATTGACCCTCCCGTATCAGTTCCTATTCCCACCATTGCAAAACTTGCAGATATGGCAGCGCCAGTTCCTGATGATGAACCACCTGGGCCTTTACTTAAGTCATACACATTTTTAGTTTGATCACCTAGAGTTGATTTTCCACCAAAGCCGAAAGCGAACTCATCAAGATTGGCTTTTCCTAAAATGATTCCGCCATTTTCTTTGATATTTTTTATGATATAGGCATCATCATGTGGAAAATTATCTTTTAATGCTACAGAACCTGCTGTGTTCGCCATATCTACAGCATCAATATTGTCTTTAGCGAGTACAGTGACACAGTGAAGAGGTCCTGAAAGTTTCGAATTTTTTGCAAATTGTTGGTCGAGCACTTCTGCTTCTTTAAGTGCATTTGGGTTTAAAGAAATAATGCTATTGAGCTCTGGACCTTGTCGATCGTAAGCTGATATACGATTTAAATATCCTTGCACAACATCAACACAAGATGAACCTTTGCTTAAAATCGAGTTATGCAAATCACTAATGGTTGCTTCTACAGGATTAAACGGGACAGGAGGCGGCGTGTTAGAATTATTTGTGCTACTTTCATTGTCACCACAGGCTGTTAAGAAAGTTGCTATCGTGACAACAAGCAGAGTTTTTTTAAATGTGATCATGTGCATTCCCCAGATTAAGTTCAAACTGGTTAAGCAATGAATGTGCCACTCTAAAAATGAATGAAATTTACAGTTTTATGCTCCAGAAAATAGCTAATAACCATTGATATAAATAAAATGCGTTAATTTAATGCGAATAAAATTATTTGAAAAATAATGTATTGTTGGGATTGAGCTTTTGAAAGCTGCGCTTTTAAAAATAATTTTCCCTTGAACTTTAGCTTAAATTTTTCGAATTGAATTTTTTTAATACGATTTTTAAGGTATAACTTTAATAGATGGATTTAAGTTGTATACAAATTAAAAAATATTTTGCAGGAATGATTAGGTCAAGCCATGATTGACAATATTGATCAAAAGTATCAGCAACTCTCTTCAGCACAAAAAGACATTTTTGCAGGTTATGGTTTACGTCAGGTGAAACATTTTGTGGAAATCAATTTACCGATGATTGAGGCCGCTCTCCCCAACAATGCCTATGTGCAGGGTATTAATACTGAAGGAAAAATCCAAGCGATTGATCCAATAGCATCTAAGACTTATTTGTGGATTTCTGATCAGCAATGGCAAGAAAGACCTATTGCAGATCAAGGAGTTGATTTGAAAGAAGACTTTATTGAAGTTTGGAAAATTTTTGAACTAGAACAATATCCTATTATTGAATTGAGTCACGTCCATCGTGATTACTTGGCGGCGCTCAATCAAGTTTGAAAAAAATCATTTAAAAAACAGGGCTAATAATTTTAGCTCTGTTACTTTATAGAAAATTAAATTTACCCGTTTCCAACAACTCAATACATAAATATAAAATTATTGATTAAATAACGTTCAATTTTGTTTCATATATTTATTCTGCTCATTCGATTCAGTCAAATTCTTTACACTTGTCTAATAATTTTGAATTTTTTTGGAGAGGGGTAAATGATTAAATTTCATGAAAATAATATCCATGCCGCCATTTTTGATATGGATGGCACAATGTTTGATACGGAGCGACTTCGTTTTCAAACGTTGAAGCAAGCATCATTAGAACTCATTGGTGTCGAATTTACAGACGCCTATTTATTATCTTGTTTGGGTTTAAGTGCTCGTAGTGCCGAAAAACTGGCAAATCAGCAATATGGTCAAGAAGTACCGTATGCGGAAATCAGAAAGCGAGCAGATCAGCTAGAACTTGAGCATGTAAGAAAATACGGAGTGCCGATTAAATTTGGACTCATGCAAGTTCTTGAACGTTTAAGAAAGTCCAATCTGAAAATGGCAGTAGCAACTTCGAGTCGACGTGAAATAGCTGAAGAGTATTTAATCAATGCCAATGTATATAAGTTTTTCGACATTATCGTATGCGGCGATGAGGTTGATAATGGAAAACCACACCCAGAAATTTTCTTAAAAGCTGCTGAGCAACTGAACATTGATCCAACTTTATGTTTAATGTTTGAAGACTCAGAAAATGGAGTGATGTCGGCGTTTGAAGCGGGTGGATTAACGGTATTACTTCAAGATATCAAAGAACCTAATTCAACCATGCTCGAAAAAGCGAATTTCTTTTACGAAAGCATGCATGATTTTCTGGAAGATTTGAATCAATTTACACCAAAATTAAAAATGCCTGCTCTATTTGACTCTTTTCCTCAGACTTTAAATCAGCATGTCGTGGGGATACATGGTTTTGGGGCAATAGGTGGTGGCTATATTGCCCAAGTATTGTCTCATTGGGATGGATATACTCGACCAAAACAAATCTATGCTTCAACTCGGAATTCACTCTATAGAAATAGTGTGAATACTTTTGGTGGTTACAGTATTCGTTATGGGCAACACTCTCATGACGAGCGAATAGACAATATAACCGTCATAGATGCATCAAATATTGAAATGATGCAGCACATGTATATTGAATCAAGTTTAATTGCACTGTGTTTACCTGAAAAGGCAATCGAGCAAGAGGCTAAAACCATTGCTCAAGGGTTGTATGCGCGTTATATCCATTTTGAAGAACAGTTGAATCCTCTAACAGTTTTAATTGTTTTAAACAAAGTAGGCGCAAAATCATTAATTGAACAACAGATTTGTAGTGCTTTGCATGAAATTACGGATGCGAAGACAGTCAATATCATCATGTCGCAGCACTATTTTTGCGATACAGTAGTCAATCGAATGGTAGCTAAAATTACAGATCAAAAACTATTTAGACAGTTAAAAATCAAATACAATATTTTTAGACATGTGCAGCATGAGCATGATTTAGACGTGACGGATGTGGATGAAGGGACGCGTTTAAATGCTGAACAAGAACAATTGGCTACTCAGTATATTGACGATCTATACGAAAAATTCAAATCGGCGCATATTCTACAAAATCTAGAATTGATCTTATTTCATGCCGAAACAGATATGCCACTTTATGTGGAAAATAACAGTCCTTTATTGGCAAAAATGCGCCAAATGATTCTGGTTGAAGAGATTGAAGAGATACAGTTAATCAAAAATCGCATGTGGAATGGTGTGCATGCAATGACAGCATGGGCTGCAAGTTTTCGACAATATGAAACGATCGGGATTGCACTGTCTGATGAGCAAATTTCTAAATTTATGTTGGCAGTACTCCATGAAGTTAAAGTTGGATTAAAGGATCTACTACCACATCGAAAAGAAAATTTAGAACTATTGGCAAAGAGTTTTATCGACTCTTGTGAGACGGCTTATAAAGACCCATGTGATCGAGTGGCGCGAGACCCATATCGTAAGTTAGGTTTTGGTGAGCGGGTACTATCTTCATTGGCATACAATTTTCAACGTGGTAAGCCTTATCAGGAAATTTTCAAAGGGCTTGTATTGGGTTATGCATACGTTATATTGAAGCAAAATCAACGACTTGAAGGTGTGATTCGATATTTTGCGCAGCAACTTAGTCAAACTGAATTGGAGCTTGAGGATCAATTGTATTTACAGGAAGAGCTGAAACGAAGACTCAAAATTTGTGATCCTAAATTGAGTGAATCAGTGGATCAGCATGTACTTTTAGAAAAAATTTTGAATGAAAAAATCGAGGTTGAAAAAACTTAAAGCATTGAAGATTTAACTTTTTAACTTGATCAAAATGGATAATCGGTCCGATCTGAAAAGTCAGTCGGATCGATTGCTTAATGGTATTAAATTGATTGCAGGGGCAGTTGATAGCTTTGTTTAATGATTTGACTGGGTAAATCCGTTTTCACACTGGTAATCCCATTTTTTTTGGTTAAGTGTTCTGACTGAAATTTACGATAGTTCTCCAAATCAGGTACGACAACTTTTAACATCGCATCACATTCGCCCAAAATAATATAGCACTCCATGACTTGAGGGAGTTCTTTCATCGCTTCAATAAAAGTATCGATGGTTTCAGCGTCTTGTCCCACCAACCAAATACGCGAAAATAGAATAAGTTGTAATCCGATTTTTTGAGGATCAACAATGGTTGTGTATTGCTGGATGACTCCAGCATCTTCGAGAATTTTTACGCGTCTTAAACAAGAGGATGGTGATAAGCCAATCTCTTTGGCTAAATCATTATTTTGAATTCGACCGTTGGTTTGAAGTTCATGAATGATACTTTTATCGATACGATCTAATTTAACTGAAATTGATTTAGATATTATTTTCATATATTGGAATTAAATTCTAAAAATTAAAGAATAAATAGAATATTTGAAATCCTATTTTATGTAAATTCGAAGATACTTTTTTTTCATTTTCATTAATGATGGAAGAAAGAAAATGTCTACCTATTGGTTATTTGCTTTGACAGTTATCCCTCTTATTTTTACGCCTGGTCCGGATATGTTATTTATTCTGTCACAGGTAATGGGTAAAAATGCGAAAGCAGGCGTTATGGCGACTTTAGGGGTGTGTTTGGGTTATTTCGTCCATTCTTTTTTAGTCGTTGTGGGTATTGCGGCTATCATTATTTCTTTCCCTATTATTTTTGAAACGATCAAATGGTTAGGAATCTGTTATTTGCTTTATTTGGCATTTAATTTGATTCGATCTGCGCTTAATCACAAAAATATTGAAATTAAACAAAGTCAGGTCATTAGTCCGATTCGACGCGGTTTTATAACATCCTTACTTAATCCTAAAGGTATGCTTATTTATTTTGCGATTTTGCCTCAATTTATTAACCAGCATACCTCTTCGATTATGGGACAGGGGATTGTCTTATCCCTAATCTTCATTGGATTATGCTTAATTATTTATTCATCATTGAGTTTTGTATTTGCATTTTTGACACAGAAAACAGGGATAAATGAAAAACGTCAAAAATGGATTGATGGTGGTTCGGGAGTGATGCTTTCATTGGCAGCAACATGGCTCATTGTGAATTAACATTAAAAAAGCGCAAACTAATGTTTGCGCTTTCTATTCAAATAGAATTAACTTTGGTTAAATTATACTCAAAAAGAATAGCTGTTATTGTAATTTTTGCTGTCTGTTATGACATTTTTTACCTCAAATTTGGTGACTCACGCCAACGCTTTTCAACGTAAAATAAGAGTCTACAGCATCAATTCAACTGATGTAGTTAATAAATTAAAAAAATATTAAAAATCAAAGTTTAATTTTTTACAAAAATATTGAAAAGCTGACAAATTTATTAACAAAATAATTTTGTGAACGCTCCGTTCAACGAAAATTACGCTTTTTTACAGCAGTTTTGTGAATTGTGACTTGACCGAAATGCCAAACACATTGCAAGATAGGACACCTAAAAATTTTAAATGAAGAGTTATTATAACTTTTCTGAATATTTACTTCTGTTAAAACAGCCGAGGATTACATGAAGGCTCTTGTTGCTGTAAAACGTGTGGTTGATGCCAACGTTAAAGTTCGCGTAAAGCCGGACAATAGTGGGGTTGACCTTACTAACGTTAAAATGTCAATTAACCCATTCTGTGAAATCGCAGTGGAAGAAGCGGTTCGCTTAAAAGAAAAAGGAACTGTTTCAGAAATCGTTGTTGTTTCTATTGGTCCTAAAGAAGCGCAAGAACAAATCCGTTCTGCAATGGCGCTTGGTGCAGACCGCGGTATCCTAGTTGAAGCTGATGATAGCCAACTTGGTGCTTTAGAAGTTGCGAAGATTCTTAAAGGCGTTGTAGACGCTGAACAGCCACAACTTATCCTTCTTGGTAAACAAGCAATTGATGACGACTCTAACCAAGTTGGTCAGATGCTTGGTGCATTACTTGGTGCTGGTCAAGGTACATTTGCTTCAGAAGTTAAAGTTGAAGGCGATAAAGTACAAGTGACTCGTGAAATCGACGGTGGTTTACAAACTGTTGAACTAGCACTTCCAGCGATCATTACGACTGACTTACGTTTGAATGAGCCACGTTATGCTGCTCTACCAAACATCATGAAAGCACGTAAGAAACCGCTTGATACTAAATCTCCTGCAGATTTTGGTGTTAATCCTGCAACTAAGCTTAAGACTGTTAAAGTTGAAGCGCCTGCTGAACGTAAAGCTGGTGTTCAAGTGAAGTCTGTTGATGAGCTTGTTGAAAAACTAAAAAATGAAGCGAAAGTGATCTAATACAGAAGGATAAAAATCATGAGTATTTTAGTAATCGCTGAGCACGACAACAAAGCACTTAACGGTGCAACTTTAAACGTTGTAGCTGCGGCTCAAAAAATCGGTGGTGATATCACTGTATTAGTTGCTGGTTCAGGCGCTCAAGCAGTTGCTGATGAAGCTGCTAAAGTTGCTGGTGTAAGCAAAGTTCTTTTAGCTGACGATGCTGCATATGCAAACCAATTGGCTGAAAATGTAGCGAAGCTTGTTGCTTCAATTGGTACAGGTTATTCACACATTCTTGCGGCGTCTACAACGACGGGCAAAAACGTACTTCCACGTGCTGCAGCACTTCTTGATGTAAGTATGATTACTGACATTATTGCAGTTGATGGTCCTAAAACTTTCAAGCGTCCAATCTATGCTGGTAACGCGATTGCAACTGTAGAGTCTGGTGAATCAGTTGTTGTTGGTACAGTTCGTGGTACAGCGTTTGATGCAGTTGCTGCTGAAGGTGGATCTGCTGCGGTTGAAGCTGCAACTTCTACTGGTGATGCGGGTATTTCTAAGTTCGTATCTGAAGAAATCGTAAAATCAGAACGTCCAGAATTAACAGCAGCTCGCATTGTTGTATCTGGTGGACGTGGTGTAGGTTCTGGTGAGAACTACCATAAAGTACTTGATCCATTAGCTGATAAGCTTGGTGCAGCTCAAGGTGCATCTCGTGCAGCAGTAGATGCTGGTTTCGTTCCAAACGATATGCAAGTTGGTCAAACGGGTAAAATCGTTGCGCCAGACCTTTATATTGCTGTAGGTATCTCTGGTGCGATTCAGCACTTGGCAGGTATGAAAGATTCTAAGGTGATCGTTGCGATCAACAAAGATGAAGAAGCTCCAATTAATGCAGTAGCTGACTACTGGTTAGTAGGTGACTTAAATACAGTGGTTCCAGAATTAGTTTCTAAAATCTAATTCAGCATTGCTGTACGAATGCTCTGATCGAGTAATGATTCATTTCATTTTACTTGGTCAGGGCATTTTTATATTTAATCATAAAAAAATCTCATAAAACAAAATTATAGATTATTCTCATCAAGGGATCAGAATTTACCGTTTTATATGTTTTTTGTAATTGTGATATGATTCGCCATCATTTTTTAAGCTCATTCATACTTTCAATGTATTAATGAGGGAGTTTGTGTTTTGCTGGTCGACACCCGAATAACATTACCGCTTGTTCTAATCGCGGTCTCATGTTTAATTTTTCCATTATTTAATCAAGTCCATTTCAATGTGTTTGGTATGGAAGACGTGCGTCTGATTGAAAATTTACAGGCTCTTTTATTGTTGTCCTTTGCAGTTATTAGCTATTTTTACATAAAGCCTTTACAGCTTAGAGAAGGTAAGAAGGAGTTTTGGCTTTGGGCTGTTTGCTGGTGGGTTTTATTGTTTGGTCGTAGTACCAGTTGGGGGCGAGATTATTTCCCTGATGTCCCAAAAATCTATTTTCGAGGTATCTCAATTGTATTGATTGGGTCTGTGGTTTTTCCACTATTGAACCAAAAATTACGCACAGAGATTGTGAACAAGTTTAAGACAGCTATTATCCCAGTTTGGGCCTTGTTTTTGGCTGTGATTGGGCTCGTTGTTTCTGATGCGATAGAGCATCATCGCTTTATAGGGATGCTCCTGCTCACAGAAAATAGTAATGAAAGCTTACTCGAAGAGCTGTATGAGTTTCCGTTGATTTTAAGCTTATTTGCAATTTCTTTTAGTTTAATGAAAGCGGACAAGCGCGAACTTCATCATTGAAGAATATTCATGTATTTATAAAGATCCTTACGAGGATCTTTTTTATGTATAAGTAGCAAAAAAGTGATTTTTATCATTCATTTTAGGGCAATACTGTTTAAGAATTTTGTGTTGAAAATTTAGTCATTTTTATGAATAAAATTAAACAGATCATCCATAAAATTTAGGGACAAAAATACGGATTTGTGCTATAATTTTCGGCTGAGTTTTAGAATTTAGCTCCATAGATTTTGGGCTAATTTTTTGCAAGATTGATTATATAAATCGAGCAGTTTCTTCAAGCTGTTTGTAATAAGGAGTATGCATGAGCGTATCGGAAATTCGACCGATTGCCATTGAGGATGAACTGAAGAGCTCATATCTCGACTATGCTATGAGTGTCATTGTCTCTCGTGCACTACCAGACGTTAGAGATGGTTTAAAGCCAGTTCATCGCCGTGTTCTTTATGCGATGCATGAGCTTGGAAATGATTATAACAAAGCTTACAAAAAATCAGCGCGTGTCGTTGGTGATGTAATCGGTAAATACCACCCTCATGGTGACTCTGCTGTATACGAAACAATCGTTCGTATGGCACAAGATTTCAGTTTACGTTATCAGTTGGTTGATGGTCAGGGTAACTTCGGCTCTGTTGATGGTGACAGTGCAGCAGCGATGCGTTATACCGAAGTGCGTATGCGTAAATTAACGCATGAACTGTTAGCTGATTTAGAAAAAGATACAGTAGAGTGGGAAGATAACTACGACGGTTCAGAGCGTATCCCACAAGTTATGCCAACTCGTGTGCCAAATTTACTCATTAATGGTGTCACGGGTATTGCTGTAGGTATGGCAACCAATATGGCGCCGCATAATATGACTGAAGTGGTCAATGCGTGCTTAGCCTATGCCAATAATCCGAATATCAGTATTGAAGGATTGATGGAACATATTTCGGGTCCAGACTTTCCTACAGGCGGCATCATCTACGGTAAATCGGGTATTGTTGATGCTTACCGTACTGGTAAAGGTCGTTTATTTATTCGTGGTAAGTATCATTTAGAAGAAGACCAAAAAACAGGTCGTACGACGATTGTATTCACTGAAATTCCATATCAAGTGAACAAAGCAAAAACGATTGAACGTATTGCTGAACTTGTGAAAGAGAAGAAGCTCGAAGGTATTTCAGAGTTACGCGACGAATCTGATAAAGAAGGGATGCGTATTGCAATTGACTTAAAGCGTGGCGAAAACGCTGAAGTAATTGTTAATAATTTATTCCAAAATACTCAGCTTCAAAATTCATTCAGTATTAATATGGTTTGCTTGGATAATGGCCAGCCAAAGCTGATGAATTTAAAAGACATCATTGCTGCTTTCATTCGCCATCGTCAAGAAGTTGTAACACGTCGTACGATGTTCGAATTACGTAAAGCGCGTGAACGTGGTCATATCTTGGAAGGTTTAACGGTTGCTTTAGCAAATATTGATGCCATCATCGAAACCATTAAAACCTCTGCGAATCCGCAAGAAGCACGTGAACGTTTGCAAGCAGGGGAATGGTCTGCAGGTGGTGTAGTTGCTTTATTGGAAAAAGCAGGTTCAGTTTCTGTTCGCCCAGATGAGATTGAGGGTGAAGATCCTAATAAACCGTTTGGATTATCTGGCAATATTTATCGTCTCTCGCCGACTCAAGTGGGTGCAATTTTAGAATTACGTTTGCATCGTTTAACTGGTTTAGAACAAGATAAGCTGCATGCAGAATATTCTGAAATTTTGGCACAAATTGCGGAGTTGACAGCAATTCTTAATGATTTTGAATTGTTGATGAACGTGATTCGTGAAGAACTTGCACTTATTCTTCAGCAATACGGTGATGAGCGTCGTACTGCGATTGTAGAATCTCGTGTAGATTTCTCTCGTGAGGATTTAATTCCAGAAGAACAAGTTGTTTTAACCGTTTCTCAATCAGGCTATGCGAAAACACAGCCACTTTCTGATTATGCTGCGCAACGTCGTGGTGGGCGTGGTAAATCAGCAACGTCTATGAAAGAAGATGATTACATTCAACATTTGATTGTGACATCTAACCATGCAACAGTTTTATGCTTTACCAATGTCGGCAAAGTCTATCGCTTAAAAGTTTTTGAAGTGCCTCAAGCTTCTCGTGGTGCAAAAGGTCGCCCTATGGTGAACTTATTGCCATTAGATGAAAATGAGACAATTACTGCTATTCTGCCAGTGATTGATGCACCGAAGAAATTTAAAGAACGTCTAGCCGATTTCCGTCAGTTTGTTAAATCTCATCAAGCTCAATTACAGCAAAACGAAATCATTGCTGCACACTATGATGCATTAGAAAAATCATTTGCTGATCTAGCAGATGGTGACGATCTATCGGACGAATTGCGTACACATCTGAAAGAGTTAGGAGTTGAATTATCAACTACAGATCTTGATGATGAAGTAGTAGTTGAATTTGCTGAGCTTGCAGAAAACTTACGTAAAAACTTCTATGTCTTTATGGCAACGGAATACGGTACGATCAAGCGAGTTGAACTTGAGCAGTTCTCTAATGTACGTTCAAATGGTTTACGTGCAATCGAGTTAGCTGGAGATGACCGTTTAATTGGTGTTGCGATTACTGACGGTGAACAACAAATTATGTTGTTCTCGAATGAAGGTAAAGCGATTCGATTTGCAGAAACTGATGTACGTGCAATGGGTCGTTCTGCGAAAGGTGTACGTGGTATGCGTGTCACCATTGGATTGGCTCAAGCGGAAGAAATTGAAGACAATGATGTAGATTCAGAAGATGAAGATACGGATTCTAATTTCTTAAGCCGTATTGTTTCATTAGTTGTTGTCCCGGCAACAGGTGAAGTGCTATGTGCTTCAGCTAATGGTTACGGTAAGCGTACGCCAGTGGATGACTTCCCGACCAAGAAACGTGGTGGTAAAGGCGTCATTGCGATCAAGACATCTGATCGTAATGGTGAGCTGGTTGGTGCCGTAGCGATCGATGTCAGTAAAGAAGTCATGCTGATTTCTGATGGTGGTACGCTAGTACGTACTCGTGCATCTGAAATAGCTCAGACGGGTCGTAATGCACAAGGTGTACGTTTAATCCGCTTAGGTGAAAACGAGACATTGGTTGGTGTTGAAGCGATTGAAGCTGTTGAGGAAGATGATTTTATAGAATCAGTTGAAGGTGAAGAGGCTTCAATTGAATCTAATGAATCAGTAGATACTCAAGAAATTGATACGACTGATAGCGATGAAAAATCTACAGATGAATAATTTGTAGGAATTAAAAAAGGACGCTGAAGCGTCCTTTTTTAATTAACAATAGTCTAAAAAAGAATTTTAATTAAAAATGAAACTCAAATTTAATTATAGCTTGCTGATTGTAATAGCACTGTTTATAACAGCATGTAGTGAACCCTTTCATTTCAGCTGAATGAAGGAGAGAGGGGAATCTGAGGAATATTGTTCATAAACAAAACATTCAGCTGTAAATACTGATGCGCTTTATGATGCAGTTCGAGATAAAAATAATGAAATGGTTGTTGAAATTGTAGATCAAGATATAAAAGATGGATTTTTATTACACAGTCATTTTAAAAGAGTCAGCTATGAATGGTATGGTGAGATGTTTTAATTGTTCGCATGAAATGAAAGACAATACAACGAAATAGTCATAATAAATTTTTGTCAGATTGAGAGCTGTTGTAGTGAGCGATTTAAACTTACTAACTACGGTGTCTCTCAAAATATAGTAAACATAAATCTCTGATAAATGTAGAGCTTATTGAAAAAATAGCTTTAGTGTGAAAACAAGATTGAAATTATTTAAGTTGAATATACTGCAAGCTATGGTTATCTGTGGTTAAATGCCATCATTTTATTGTGTTTCACTCTGAAAGGAAAAATCATGCGCGCGTACAACTTCTGTGCTGGTCCTGCTGCATTACCTACTGCTGTATTAGAAAAAGCTCAAGCTGAGATGCTTGATTGGCAGGGTAAGGGCCTATCAATCATGGAAATGAGTCATCGTAGTGCAGACTACGTCGCTGTTGCTGAAAAAGCAGAAGCAGACTTACGCAAGTTGATGAATATTCCTGAGAACTACAAAGTGCTTTTCTTACAGGGTGGTGCTTCTCTACAATTCTCTGCGATTCCATTGAATCTATTAGGGAAAAATAACAAAGCAGATTATATCCATACTGGCATTTGGTCTGAAAAAGCTTTAAAAGAAGCAAAACGTTATGGCGAAATTAACGTGATCGAAGCTGGTATTAAAGATGCAGATGGTAATCTTGCAATTTCTGATGAAAGTACATGGAATTTATCTGCTGATGCTGCCTATGTTCATTATGCAGATAACGAAACGATTGGTGGTATTCAATTTAAAAATATCCCAACTACGGATAAACCACTGGTTGCAGATTTATCTTCTAGTATTTTGTCGGCACCAATTGATGTTTCAAAATTCGGTCTTATTTACGCGGGTGCGCAAAAAAATATCGGTCCTGCTGGTTTAACATTGGTAATCATTCGCGATGATTTATTAGATCAAGCAAAAGAAGAAATTCCGAGCATCTTGAAGTATTCAGCGCAAGCGAAGAACGATTCTATGGTGAATACACCTTCTACTTATGCTTGGTATTTATCAGGCTTAGTATTTGAATGGTTGCTTGAACAGGGTGGTGTAGAGGCAATTCATCAAGTGAACCAGCAAAAAGCTGAATTATTGTATGGTTATATTGATTCAAGTGACTTCTATGCAAATCCAATTGCGAAAGAATATCGTTCAATTATGAATGTGCCATTTACATTGGCGAAGCCTGAACTTGAAAAGCAATTCCTGAAAGAAGCAGAGGAAAATAATTTATTAAATCTTGCAGGACATCGTTCAGTAGGTGGTATGCGTGCGAGTATTTACAATGCAGTGCCACTTGAAGGTGTACAAGCTCTTGTGAAATTTATGGATGATTTTGCGAAGCGTAACGCTTAAAATCAGTTCGTAAAAAAGCCTGTCATATGACAGGCTTTTTTATGTGTCTAAAACGTAGATGAAAGTAATCAACGCTAATTTATTAAAATGCTGGAATAAGATTGGTAAAGTGGAAAATAAAAGCAGCGAGGAAAACACCTAAGAAAAAGAAACAGTAAGCACCCTTGTCTACACGAATACGAGGGCGTGCTTGTTCCATTAAGCCTGTTGATTGTTCCGGTATAATTTTCATCTAGGAGCCTAAATATTACTTTATAGTTAAATCCTATTTATTTGATGTATTTTTAGCATAAATATTCGCCTGAATCCATATATTTCCACGAATATATTGACCAATTTCGAAATTTTTATAATTCTCATCCTTAGTCGCGATACGAATAAGTGTAGCAGGTTGGTTTTCTTCCAAAATAAGTGTTACATCATAAAGTTGATAAAATTGATCGTTGAACTGCATTTGGGTCTTGCCAACCACTTTTCCTTGGAACCAGGCCTCATCTTCCTGACCCATGGTTTCACCGTACAAGTAAGCCACCATTTTCGAAAAATCGACCGTTACAGGTTCTTTATCGGCATCTGATTTAGGTTCCCAAGCATCAATCAGCTGCTGTAAATTATCTGGCGCTACACCATTGTGTTCACTCAAAATTTCATTTAAAGCACGATGGTGTTTAATTGAAGCTGGATCATCCACAACAATTTGTTCTTGATCAGCAACTTTTTCTAGCTCATAAGCCCACGCATTTAATTGGACTTTATAAGATTGATTTTTTTGGTATTGAATTTGGTTAACACTGTATAAGCTATCAAAAGCATAAACCACACTATTATCACTAACTTTTAATTGTAACACTGCTTGCGTGTTGGACTTACATGTAATGATGCGTTCAATCGTCGCGTTCAACGTATAAGGACTATCAAAAGTAGGGAAGGCTGTTTTGACTGCTTTAGGTTTATTGTCTTCTACAGCAATGACTTGAACCAATTGGATAGGTTGTTGTTTAGGTCCTTGAATTAGCCAAACATTCGGATCCATATCTTGTTCTTCAGCACAAATCCCCATCGGCATGACAGGTGCATTTAGTGCTTCACTCAACCATTTTGGAACCTGAACAGTCGGATCATCAGTTAACAGCGCCCAATGTTCTACATGGCTACCAAAGCTTTGATCTTCTATCGTAATAATTTCAGGTTTGTTTTGATTGTTCATATGCTCATTCTAAGATTGAGTGAATTACTTTATGTAATATCGAGGATAATTGATATTTTTCAAGTCTTGAATTGTTTTTTCTTTATGCAATCCAAAAGTTTAACGTGGCATAAATGAAAAAGAGCACCTAAGTGCTCTATGGGAATCATGAGTTAGAACTTAAATGTAACATCTGCAATGAATTGACGACCGATTTCAGGACTTGGTGTTGGTGTCACTGAGGATGTATTGGAAGAAAAATACTCATTTTTACGGTTAAGTACATTATTAATGGTTAAACCAAAAATAGTTTGCGTATTCTTTGAACTCGGTATTGTGTAGGTAGTACGCATATCCCAATTCAAAGCATTTTTCGTTTTGTATGCAGTGTAAGTGTCATATTTCATACCATCGAGTTCATAGACGAATTCAGTTTTACTGGTACTCAGGGTTTTTTTCATACCTGGTGTCCCTGCACGATAGCTAAGATAATGATTAATATTTAAAGGAATATTATTAAAACCAATATTCCAATCTAGTCTAACTGTCCATGGAGTATTGAAATTATCAGTGGGTTTATCTTCAGCATTAATCAGTTTGCCATCATAATAAATTTGTGATGTACCTGTGTAGTAGTTGCTTTCATAGCTATCAAAATTACGATTTGTATCTGTCATATCGGCATTTAGGCTTAAATAATGCACAGAATTTTTAAATACAAGTCGTTTAATATTTTTTAAAGAGAAAGTTAATATTTCAGCTTCAGATTTTCCTGAGTTGTTATAAGACTTATTACCTTGCTGCTGGCGTAATTGGTCTTTGTTCTCTCGCTGAACATATTTTAAACCAGTATTGATGTTCCAAATATTGGTGTTAAAAGCAAATACAGATTCATCTGAAAACGGCGTATCCAGCTCTGACCTTGATTTGAAGGATGGCATAAACGTCGGGTCGAGTTCCCAATCTTCAGAAAGACTATTTCTCTTAAATTTTGTCTGTAATCGACCTCGTTGAGCTTGTAATTCGTTGGCGAATGCGTTTAAACCATAATAGCGATTCCAACCAGCCGTGATAAATAATTGATCATTGCCAAATGGCTTCAAAACAAATGAACTACGAGGTGCAATATTGGTGTTTTGAGTCAGTGAATCATAATCAGCTCGTAAGCCTAAACTAGATTGAATAAATGGATTAACATAAATTGAATCTTCGAGATATGCATGCCAACGATCTTGGCGTACATTGATTTGTCCTGCATCATATTTAAATCGTTGCGTTAAATATTGCCCGTCAATTGAATTGCCTTCGTCACAAGCATCATAACGACGACCATCAGAAGCGTAACAGTTTAAGTTTTCAATATTTTTGGAAGAGATAGTAGTTGTGTAATAATTATTAGAAACTTCAGGTCTTTCCCAATACGCTTCATAATGACCATAACCTGCACCCATTTTGAATTGGTGTGATGAGTTCGCAAAGTTTATTGGTTCAAATAGGGCTTTGATTGAGTATTCGAGTTTTTTTTCTTCTTGTGATAATGAACCATAGTTTCCATAAGATTGCGTACTTAAATTAGGATTCCAATTCTTTGTTGAAGATCGAGCCCACACGTACGCATCCTGTTCTGCCTGTCGCGAGTTTTTTTGTGTTTGATAATTAAGTTGTTGTTCTAACCGAACAGCATTTAATTTATTTTTTAAATTGATATAAATACTTTGACTATCAGATATTTGCGTGTTTTCTGAGTTTAAAAATGTAGCATTGAAGTACTCACCTTTATTTTCAAATAGCTGAGTTCCTATTTTTAATGAGGTTTTATCTGAAGGTGTATAGAAGAGTTCGACACTATAATTGCTCGCAGCACGTGTTTGGTCTAATTCTGCTGGCTCAATAAAATTCGTTTTTAATGGAATTAAGGAATGTCGAAAAGAGCCAAAAGCATTGAAACCTAATTGGTCTGTGAGATTACCATACAGTGTTGCACTGACTCCTTGTTTAGTAAAGAAAGGTTGATTTTTTTCACTGTTGGAGGTTTCAAATTCCTGTTGGCTTTCTGGATTAGGAAAGTTGATTTTAGACCAAGAATCAGATGTATAATCATAGGTAATATTACCGTGAATTTTGCCTATCTCAGTTTTTGGTGCGCAGGTTTCTGCACTCACTACACCGCCAGTAAATTCACCATATTCAGCGCTCACATTGCTATCAAGCAGTTTAATATTACAAATCAGGTCTGCATTGACTGCAACAGCTTGACTAGAGCCGAGTAGTTCATTATTTGAGTTCGATGTTGTTGCACCCACAGGGTTAATATTATTGTTGATGCTCATCCCATTGATTAGAAATTTATTTTCATAGGGTAAACCGCCATTGATGCTAATTTCGGCTGGGCTAAGTTCACCTTGTTGTAAGCCACTTTTAAAATTATTACCAAATTGCACATTAGGATTTACTTTTAAAAAATCAGTAATGTTCTTAGAACTATTGGGTGTCTTGTCTAAGTCATCCTTCGTATAAAGATTTTTTCCAACTTCTTGTTGCTCAGTTGCATTCGTTACAATTGTATTGAGTTTGATTGAATCATCATTAGCTGTTGAATTTATTTCTGTTTCATTTGCACAAACTGTAGTTGAGAGAATCGTAAGAATGGCTAAATTTAATTTTGAGCGTACAAATGACATGATTTAACATTGAGAGAATAAAAACGATAGCGATTATCATTTAATAATACTTATTTCACAATATTAATGATAATAATTATCAATACTATATTACGATTAACATAATATAAAAAAGCGATAGTTAAAAATTGGAACAAAAAGCCCCAATACTTTTCAATTAAGATCAATCCACAGGATGATCAAGATTTCTAAAATATTGGGGTATTTAAAGATTTTTACTCTGAAACGAGTGTTTCAAGTAAATGGGGCGCTAATTTATTTAAAATATAGCAGAATAATTCAGCTGTTTTCTGTGTGTCATACAAAGCAGAGTGGGCTTCTTTACCATCAAACTCGATGCCAGCTTGAATACATGATTTAGCCAAAACAGTTTGTCCGAACATCACAGCACTCAAAGTCACCGTATCAAAAACCGAGAAACTATGAAATGGATTTTGATTCTTAGTTCCAGTACGTGCAATTGCCGCTTTTAAAAAACCAAGATCAAAATGAGCATTGTGTCCAACTAGCACAGCATGTGTGCATTGTTGTTGTTTGCGTACCTCATTAATTGCTTTAAACATACGTTTAAGTGCAGACTTTTCATCTTCTGCCATCGCTACACGCATTGGATTAAAAGGATCAATGCCAATGAAGTCGAGTGAGCGACGATCTAAATTTGCACCTTCAAATGGATTGATGTGTGCATGATGCGCTTGACCAGGTACAAACTTTCCAGACTCGTCGTAAATGATTGGAATACATGCTATTTCGAGCAATGCATCAGTATCTGCATTAAAACCAGCTGTTTCCACGTCAACAACCACGGGTAGGAACCCGCGGAAGCGTTGACCGATGACAGGTAATGTTTCAGTGGTCACACTTTTCTCCATTGAATTGTTTTACCTGCATAAAGAGGAATGATCTGTTCGCCATCTAAATATTCAAGGCTTTCAGGAATCACTTGATCTTCTTTGATCAATGTAATGGTTTCAGTATTACGAGGTAAACCATAGAAATCCGCACCAAAGAATGAAGCGAAACCTTCAAGACGTTCAATTTTACCTACCTGATCGAATGCTTGAGCATACAATTCAATTGCAGTTGGAGCGCTATAGCATCCCGCACATCCACAGGCATTTTCTTTCGCATTTTTAGAATGCGGAGCGCTGTCAGTACCTAAGAAAAATTTAGGGTTGCCACTTGTTGCGACTTCTAACAAAGTTTGCTGATGTGTCTGGCGTTTTAAAATTGGCAAACAATAGAAATGCGGTTTAACACCACCAACCAACATGTCATTGCGATTGAATAACAAATGTTGTGGTGTAATCGTCGCTGCCACATTGCGATCTTGCTCAAGTACAAAATGTGCAGCTTCGCTTGTGGTGATATGTTCTAAAACTAATTTCAATTTTGGAAATTGTTTAAGCAGCGGTGCTAAAACTTCATCTAAGAAACGTTTTTCACGATCGAAAATATCAACATGATGATGTGTTACTTCGCCGTGGAGTAAGAGAGGAACCTGATGTTCTTCCAGTTGTTCAATGACGCTATACACTTTACGTATATCACTAACGCCATTATCAGAATTTGTGGTTGCTCCAGCAGGGTAAAGCTTAATTGCATTTACATATGGAGAGTTTTTAATTTTTTGTACTTCTTCAGGAGAAGTATGATCCGTAAAGTAGAGCACCATACGAGGATCGAATTTTACATTTTCAGGAACATGCGCCATGATTCTTTCACGATAGGCATGTGCCTCTTCCACAGTTTTTACAGGTGGAACTGTATTTGGCATACAGATTGCGCGATGAAATTGCTTCGCCAAATCAGGAACAGTACGTTGAAGTGCTAAACCATCTCTTAAATGAGCGTGCCAATCATCTGGCTGGATTAAAGTGATCGTATTCAAGGCAAGTCTTACTGAAAAAATAACATAGATGATAATCGATATTGCTTGAAATTGATAACGACAAAAGCCGATAAAAGGGGTTTTACATCTATTTGTGCTGATTAATATAAAAATGAAGCATACGTTAGATGAATGAGTCATTATCCATCTAGGGAACAATAATAGATTTTCACGTCCAAATAAAAAACCGCGCTCAAAGCGCGGTTTTTTGGGACTAAACTAAATCTTAGTTTTTGTCTTTAAGTTGTGGAACAGCAGAACCTGTACCGACAGCAAGTAAACCTGCACCAGTATAGATTCCTAACTTAGCGCGTGTATCTGTAATGTCTAGGTTACGCATGGTTAATTGACCAATACGATCCATTGGCGTGAATACAGAATCACCTTTTTCCATAGTTAAGCGTTCAGCTTCGTATGTAAGGTTCTCAGATTCAGTGTTCATAATGGTGTAATCGTTACCACGACGAAGTTCTAAAGTCACAGTACCTGTGATTGCTTTAGCAACCCAACGTTGCGCAGTTTCACGAAGCATAAGCGCTTGTGAGTCGAACCAACGACCTTGGTAAAGTAAACGACCTAAACGTAAACCGTTGATGCGGTACTGTTCAATGGTATCTTCGTTATGAATACCAGTCACAAGACGTTCGTAAGCAATATGCAGAAGCGCCATACCCGGAGCTTCATAAATACCACGAGATTTCGCTTCGATGATACGGTTTTCGATTTGGTCAGACATACCTAGACCATGACGACCACCGATACGGTTCGCTTCAAGAATTAACTCAACTGGATCTTCAATACGTTGACCGTTAAGAGCAACAGGGAAGCCTTCTTCAAATGTGATTGAAACTTCTTCAGGTGCAATTTCAACGTCTTCTTTCCAGAATGCAACACCCATAATTGGTTCAACGATTTTGATACCAGCATCAAGATACTCAAGATCTTTCGCTTCGTGAGTTGCACCAAGCATGTTTGAGTCTGTTGAGTATGCTTTTTCTTTTGACATTTTATAGTCAAAACCGTTGTCGATGAGGAACTGTGACATTTCTGCACGGCCACCAAGTTCATCGATAAATGTTTGGTCTAACCAAGGTTTGTAAATTTTAAGTGCTGGGTTCGTTAATAGACCATAACGGTAGAAACGCTCAATGTCGTTACCTTTATAAGTAGATCCGTCACCCCAAATGTTGACGTCATCTTCTTTCATCGCAGTAACAAGCATTGTACCTGTGACTGCACGACCAAGTGGCGTTGTATTGAAGTAAGGTACACCACCTGTAGAAATATGGAATGCACCACATTGAATTGCTGCAATACCTTCTAATGCAAGTTGTAAACGGCAATCCACTAAGCGTGCTTTAACAGCGCCATAAGCTTCAGCTTTCTTTGGAATAGCATCGTAATCATCTTCATCTGGCTGACCTAAGTTTGCTGTATACGCATAAGGTTCAGCACCTTTTTGCTTCATCCACAATAAAGCAGCAGAAGTATCAAGACCACCAGAGAAGGCAATACCAACTTTTTTGCCTACAGGTACATTCTGTAAGATAGTTGCATTATCAGACATTGTTCATCCTAACGATAGAATATAGGCACCTAGAAAATTGGTAACCTGAAAAATATATTTCTTCAATTATAGCACTTTTCGTTGGTAATTTTTTTTAAAAAAAGATACGTGGTGCAAAAATATTTGAATAAATAGCAATATTTCGTCAAAACTCAAAAGTAATAAGCAAGTCTTAATCTAATTCATGATTCCTCTTGAAAATAACACAGCGTATTTGTAAAGATTTTTATGCATCAATTTATTTTATTGCAATTTTTCAATGCGAACTTAATGAAAAATATTTTTTGTAAGTGATTGAATATTAATATCTAATTCAATAGTTGGTAATTTATTATAGAAAAAGAAAAAAAATTGCCATAAACAGTTATGAAAAAAGAAGTATAGTTTTATGCAACAAGTTGCAAAGCCCATAAAATAAGGAATTGCCATGACAACTCGCTATGCAAATATATTAAAACCTCTTGATCTTGGTTTCACTACCCTAAAAAATCGTGTCGTGATGGGATCGATGCATACCGGTCTAGAAGATCGTTTTTATAATTATCCTAAATTAGCAGCATATTTTGGTGAGCGTGCTAAAGGGGGCGTAGGTCTCATCATTACAGGTGGTATTTCCCCTAACCGTCAGGGCTGGCTGCTTCCAGCTGGTGGCACAATGAATACCTTAGGTGATGTTGCCCCACACCGATTAGTGACACATGCAGTTCATAAACATGGTGCAAAAATTTTAATGCAAATTTTGCATTCAGGGCGTTATGGTTATCAACCATTTGTGGTTTCTGCAAGCCCAATAAAATCGCCGATCTCACCATTTAAACCACGTCAGATGTCAGAAAAACAAATTCTGGATACGATTCAAGATTATGCGGCTACAGCAAGTATCGCGAAAAAAGCTGGCTATGATGGTGTCGAAATCATGGGATCAGAAGGCTATTTGCTGAACCAATTTATGAGTCGTCATGTCAATCAGCGTACAGACCAATGGGGCGGGGAAATAGAAAACCGTATGCGCTTTGCAGTTGAAATTGTTAAGGCAATTCGCGCGAAAGTTGGCGAAAAATTTATCATTTGTTTCCGTTTATCTATGCTCGATTTAGTTCATGACGGTAATACAATGAATGAAGTGATCACGGTTGCTAAAGCGCTAGAAGAAGCGGGTATCACATTATTGAATACAGGTATTGGTTGGCATGAAGCTCGTGTTCCAACAATTGTAACCTCTGTTCCTCGTGCGGCATTTGTAGATTATACCGCAGAGGTGAAAAAACATGTGTCTGTGCCTGTGATTGCATCCAACCGAATCAATATGCCTGAAACTGCCGAAGCTATTTTGGCTGAAGGTAAAGCCGACATGATTCAAATGGCTCGTCCATTATTGGCGGATGCTTTCTGGGTGAATAAAACGGCAACTAATCGTGTTGATGAAATCAATACGTGTATTGCGTGTAATCAGGCTTGTTTGGATCATACTTTCAAAAATAAACGTGCCACATGTTTAGTGAATCCACGTGCAGCCTATGAAACTGAACTGGTTTATTTAAAAACCAAGAAGCCAAAAAAAGTAGCTGTTGTGGGTGGTGGTGTAGCTGGAATGTCGGCAGCGACTGTTGCTGCCAGTCGTGGTCATCTAGTTACTTTATTTGAAGCCACTAATGATGTAGGGGGACAATTCAACTTAGCGAAAGTTGTTCCTGGGAAAGAAGAATTTCATGAAACCATTCGCTATTTTAAAGTCCAAATTGAGCGTACTGGGGTTGAACTTCGTTTAAATACTAAAGTTAATCGTGAACAGCTTGAGCGTGAAGGCTTTGATGAAGTGATTGTTGCGACAGGCGTTGTACCACGTGCATTGAAGATCGAAGGAAGTGATGCACCACAAGTTTTATCTTATGCAGAAGTATTAAGAGGTGCGCCTGTGGGTCAAAAGGTAGCAGTAATTGGTGCTGGTGGTATTGGATTTGATGTGTCAGAGTTTTTATTAAAACCTGAACATCAGCCACAGCCACAACCTTTGGCAGAATGGAAACGTGAGTGGGGAGTTGATCCACATGTTCAGTATGTTTCTGAAGGTGGTTTACAACCTGCTGAAGTGGATCATCCAGTTCGCGAAATATATTTATTGCAACGTAAGACAACGCCTTTGGGTATAGGATTAGGTAAAACCTCTGGTTGGGTTCATCGTGCCCAATTAAAAAAACATCATGTGAAAATGTTGCGTGGCGTTCAATATAAATCAGTGAGTGATGAAGGTCTGTGGATCGAAGTTGGTGGGCATGATCAATTATTACGAGTCGATACTATCGTTGTTTGTGCAGGGCAAGAATCTGTTAAAGAGATTATGCCATCAGAGACTGAAACAACTTTAGCGAAATATCATATTATTGGTGGTGCAAAGCTTGCTGCTGAGCTTGACGCTAAGCGTGCGATTCGTGAAGGTGCTGAAATTGCAGCCAAAATTTAATAAATTTGAATCATTTGGTGAAACTATATTCACTTGAATGGTTTGATTGTAATTTTTACTTGTCATGATATGAAAAGCTTCGTATTATGGCGCACATGGAAGCGTGGCAGAGCGGTTTAATGCACCGGTCTTGAAAACCGACGAGGGTGTGAGTCCTCCGTGAGTTCGAATCTCACCGCTTCCGCCAAATTCAAAAACCCTGGCTAATGTCAGGGTTTTTTTATGAGCGAAATAATCGTGCATCATTGCATCATTGCATCATTGCATCATTGCATCATTGCATCATTGCATCATTGCATCATATTGAATATTTAGAATTATGACGGGATCATGACAGAATTTGTCTAAATCAAAAATTTCATAATATCGCTTTAATATATATAAATATTTTAAAAATTATTAATTTTATAGAGTAATTAAACTAAATTTTTTAAAATTCATAGTTACAAAAAAATACATGAATAATTAATTAATAATAAATAAAGAGTTAAAGATAAATTTACAAATGTGAAATGGTTTTAATGAAAATGGCAAAATGTGACTTTATTTACACTTATTTTGTAATGTAATACCATGCTTTTGCAATTTTTTGCATATCAATCGACATTTTTAAACATCCCACCATTCCCCGAATTAGAGTAAGACTAATGAAAAAAATCGCATTATTTTCAGCAGTTTTATTAGCTACGATTGCACAAGCAAATGCAGCTGATGGAACAATTACAATCAACGGTTTAGTTACAGATAAGACTTGTGACATTGTAACGCCACAAGGCAAAAACTTTACTGTGACTCTACCTACAGTTTCAAAACAAACGCTCGCTACAGCTGGTGAAGTCGCTGGTCGTACACCGTTCACGATCAATCTAAGTGATTGTTCAGAAGGTAAAGTCGCAACTTATTTCGAACCTGGTGCAACGGTCGATTTCAACACTGGTCGTTTAAATAACCAAGATGCTAATGGTGCTAAAAACGTACAAGTTCAATTGTTAGGAAGCAACAACCAACCTATTTTAGTTCAGCAGGCTGGTGCGAACGGTGCGCAAACTAACTCTCAGTGGGTTGATGTTGTCGATGGTGGAACTGCTGCACTTGACTACTATGCAGAATACTATGCGACTGGTGCTTCTACAGCAGGTCCTGTAACTACTTCAGTTCAATACACGATTATTTATCAATAATTTGTTTTTAAAATAGAGTTAAGTTATTGATTAACTTGACTCTAATCAAATGTATTAAGTAGAGATCAATTGCATGCTAGGTTCATTTAAAAATATAACAATGACGTTGGGGCTA
Organism: Acinetobacter sp. 24-47-47; assembly: GCF_057737035.1. Classification (NCBI taxonomy): domain Bacteria; kingdom Pseudomonadati; phylum Pseudomonadota; class Gammaproteobacteria; order Moraxellales; family Moraxellaceae; genus Acinetobacter; species Acinetobacter sp. 24-47-47. Next base: position 899,179 of record NZ_CM173216.1, read on the forward strand.
TTGGCTTCGACAAGTTTTGCTCATGCTGAAATCATTATTCATGGAACAAGAGCAATATACCCAGCAGATGCAAGAGAAATCACACTACAGGTCAGTAACAATGGTGATAAACCATCATTGGTACAAGCATGGATTGATGAGGGTGATCCAAAGAGTAAGCCTGAACAATCTAAAGCTCCCTTTATTATTACACCGCCAATCTCGCGTGTTGATCCCACCAAGAGTCAATCGCTTCGAATCACGGCTTTGCCAAATGCAAAATCATTAAGTGGTGAGCAAGAAACTGTGTTTTGGTTGAATGTTTTAGATATTCCGCCTAAACCTAAAGCCAATGCTCAAAGCACGGAACCAGATAACTTTTTACAACTGGCAATACGCTCAAGAATTAAATTATTTTATCGACCAACAAATTTGAAAGATAAGGTTGCAGAAGCTCCAGCAAAATTACAATGGAAGCAAGTGGGTAATCAACTCCAGGTGATTAATCCAACGGCTTATCACGTCACAATCACATCGATATTAAGTCAACAAACTAATGGAAAATTGGTGGATTTGATGAAAGAAGGGATCATGGTGAGCCCCAAATCAAGTGAAAATATAAATCTAAAGTCAGCTATCACTCATAGTAAGTTGAGTTTTACAACGATTAATGATTTTGGTGGGCGTATTCAGACAGATTTGAAATTAAATCCCTAAATTAATGAATCAATATTCCTATTAAATATTAATAGGTAGGCAAAAATATGCTGATCCGTAACCAAAAACAAGATGATGAAAAAAAACTTCCTACAATTATGATTGTTTTGGGGGCTATAACGTTCGGATTTACTTATTTAACGCCAGCACATGGTGAAGAGATTTCAAACGAATCATCAGCGGATGGTGTGGAATTTGACTCATCTTTTTTGATTGGTGAAAACGCACAATCAATTAATACAGATAGGTTTAAGTTTGGAAATCCTATTTTGCCAGGTGAATATAATGTTGATGTTTACGTAAATGGTAACTGGTATCGTAAGCATCGAGTTGTATTCAAGAATGAATTAAATAATAAATCAGCAAATGCTTATACGTGTTTTGATGCAAAAACATTAATGCAGTTTGGTGTCAAAAAAGAGATTTTAAACTTTGAGCCGTCTAATTCTACTTCGACATCTTGTCAGCGTATTGAAAATTGGGTGAAAAATGCATTTTATGAGTTTGATTCTGCTCGTTTAAGACTAGATATTTCTATCCCTCAAATTGCGATGCAACAAAATGCTCAGGGCTACATCGACCCAAGTGCTTGGGATCGAGGGATTAATGCTGGATTTATTTCATACAGTGCCTCAGCATATAAAACAAAAAATAACTCTGAAACCAATCCTGAGATTAACAATGCCTTCATGTCTTTGGCAACTGGTGCAAATTTAGGTGGGTGGCAACTCCGTCATAATGGTCAATGGAAATGGTCTGATCACGAAGATCAGGGGCGTAATAAAAGTAGTTACGATGCAGTCACGACTTATGTACTACGTGCCTTTCCCCAATATCGAGGTATGTTGACACTCGGTGATTATTTTACCAATGGTGAATTATTTGATTCTGTAGGTTATCGCGGTCTAGATTTCACAAGTGATGAACGGATGTTACCCAATAGCATGACGGGTTATGCGCCCCGAATTCGTGGTAATGCTCGTACGAATGCTAAAATCGAAATTAAACAACAAGGTCAAATTATTTATCAAACTACAGTTGCACCGGGTAGTTTTGAAATTAATGATCTTTATCCCACTGGCTTTGGTGGTGAATTAGAAGTTTCAGTCATTGAATCTGACGGTCAAATTCAGCGCTTTTCTGTACCTTATGCATCAGTTGTACAAATGCTAAGACCTGGTATGAATCGTTATTCATTTACGATAGGTGAGTTTAGAGATAAGGATATTGATTTAGATCCATGGGTTGGTCAGGCAAAATATCAACATGGGATCAATAACTATATTACAGCCTATACAGGGCTACAATTTTCTGAAAATTATCAGGCATATTTAGTCGGTACAGCTTTTGCGACACCAATTGGTGCGATTGCAATTGATATCACGCAATCTGATGCTAAGTTTGATCGAAGAAAAGATCAAACTGGACAAAGTTATCGTTTGAGTTACAGCAAATTAATTAGCCCGACGAATACGAATTTAACTTTGGCTGCTTATCGTTATTCAACTGAAAACTTTTTGAAACTACGAGATGCCTTTTTAATCCAAGATTTGGATGAAAAGGGGGTAAGCTCAGGTCATGTAGGTAAGCAGAGAAGTGAGTTTACCATCACGTTAAACCAAGGATTACCAAATAATCTAGGCAATTTCTATGCTACAGGTTCTTGGAGTGATTATTGGAACACCAACCAAAAGTCTAAACAATATCAAGTTGGCTACAGTAATACTTATAATTTGCTGACGTATGGTTTATCTGCCATTAAACGAGAATTAGAAAATAATAATACGAATATTCGTAGCAGCGATACGGAGTATATGCTGACGCTTTCTTTGCCGCTCACATTTAAAAAGAGTGCTTTAAATCTAAGTTCAATTACCACGCAAGATCGTATTAATGTAGGTGCGAGTGGTACAGTGGGCGAAAAATTCAATTACGGATTTTCGACTTCTGCGGATTATGGCAATAATCCAAGTTTTAACACTAACGTACAATATCGAACAAATTATTCAACTCTTGGTGCGTCTTATAGTTTGGCGGATCAATATCAACAAATGTTAGTCACAGCCCGAGGCAATGTAGTTGTACACCGTGATGGCGTACATTTTGGACCAGATCAGGGGCAAACGATGGTCTTAGTCTATGCCCCTGAAGCCTCAGGTGCAAAAGTAAATAATTCGACAGGTTTAGAAATTAATAAATCTGGTTATGCGATTATTCCTTATGTCACACCATATCGTCTGAATGACATTAGCTTGAACCCTGAAGAGATGTCGACAGATGTAGAATTAATGCAAACAAGTCAAAGAATTGCACCTTATTCAGGCGCGATAACGAAAGTGAATTTTGCGACTAAATCAGGGAAGGCAATTTATATCAAAAGTGCGCTAAAAGATGGACAGTCTTTACCATTTGCAGCAGAAGTATTCAATTCTAATCAAGAAAGCATTGGTTTAGTTGCTCAAGGTGGTTTGGTTTATGTCAGAACCGCAGCACTCAAAGATACTTTAAACATTGTTTGGGGTGATGAGCCAGATGATCGTTGCCAAATCCAATATGATGTCACTGCGCATCAGTCTGAAAATATGATTACGACAGAGGCACTATGTCAATGAAAACTAAGATTTTAATAGGTGCTGTTGTACTCTCAGGTTTTGCCATAACTTCTGTTCAAGCAGCTTGTACACCTCAAGCTAACTTTAGAACAGTTGATATTAGCATGGCTGTTGGCAGAGTCGTAGTCAGACCATCTGATCCAGTAGGCCGAGTTTTAACCAAAAAAACGTTTCCAATTTCACCGAATGGTTCAAGTATTCGGTGTGATCGAAATCCTGTAAATATTAATGCAAGACTGATTCAAAATGGTCAGTTGAGTCCCGCTGGGGATTCAGTTTATGAAACCAATATTCCAGGTATTGGGATTAGGCTTTATCGTGAAGCCGCAAATAATCAAAATTTTTCAGGTTATTATCCATACTCTCGTAGGTTAACGGCTAATACAACTTATAACTTAGATAATGGTTTTTTTGTTGTCGAAATTATCAAAACTGCAGTGAATACGGGTTCAGGTGTAATAGCACCGGGACGTTATAGTACTTATTATGTAGAGGGCTATCCTCAGCAAGCTTTTTTAACCAGTACAGTATACGGTAATGCGATTACGATTGCTTCAAGTTCATGTGAGATCCAAGGAAATATCAATAAAACGGTGAATTTACCTACAGTAAATAAATCTGATTTTAAAGGTGTTGGATCTACAGCGGGTGAGCAGGCATTTGATATGAATATCTTATGTAATGGTGGAGATAATCCGACGAGTGTGACAGAAACAAACCGAATTAGCCTAAGCTTTGATTACACTTCAAATGGAAATAATTCAATCGTAAATGATGCAGCGTCAAATGTCAGAGCCAAAGGTGTAAATACACAATTAATTTCCAATTATCAAAATCAAGATAAAGTTATTACTCAAGGTGAGCCAATACAACTTGGCACCGTGAGCTCGAATCAAACGGTTCAATATAACTTGCCATTGAAAGCACGCTATATCCAAGTTGAAAACCAAGTAGAACCTGGTCGTGTGAGAGGTCAGGCAACGGTCACAATCCAATATCAATAGTGATATGTAGTTCACATTAACAAAAAATATTTAATTTATAATATTGTTTTAACTATATTTTTATGTAAATTTAAAGATCGTATGCTTTATTGGGGAAAGGCAATGCGATCATTATTTATACTTATTCTAAATATGGTCATTTCGGTGCACGTCGTGCATGCTCAAAATATTGAATTTCAAGGTTCAGTCATTGAAAATTATAGCTGTTCTGAAAGTTCTTTAGAAAAATATTGTATTGAATTACATGAACTCATTCAGCAGTTAAAAGATCATCAAGTGACTCAAGATGATCGTTTAAGTTTAGATCATTATGTGGTTCAAGTAAGCAATGTAAATGGGCAAGATAAGAAAATGATTTCAGTTTATTACCACTAATTAATCTCAAAAGCTTGCAATGGAATAATGCTCTTCCATAAGAAATCTACGTTGTCATTAATGGAGATGGATTGAATTGGTATTGAAGATTAATCACCAAACTTATTTGGGATGACCAGTAACCTTTTTTTGAGTTGATCATCTTCAACCAGTCTGACTTCAGCATCTAAGTTATAGAGTTGATGGACTAATTGCTTTGTTAGAACATCTTCTGATTTTCCTTGTGCAATGATTTGACCATTTTTCATGGCAACTAGAAAATCGGCACAGCGTGCAGCAGTGGCTAATTCATGTAGAACCATCACTATGGTTTTACCTTGTGAGGCTAGAGAGCGGACTAAATTTAAAATATCGGCTTGATGACCGATATCGAGCATACTGATTGGTTCATCTAAAAGAATTAAAGGAGTTTGTTGTGCGAGTACCATTGCGATCCATGCACGTTGACGTTGACCTCCTGATAGATTACTTAAATTTTGATTTTTTAATTCGCTTAAATGGGTCGCAGACAAAGCGTCATCAATCGCTTTTTGGTCCTCGATGTTGAGTCGTTTAAACCAACCTTGATGTGGAAAACGACCGAAGCTTACTAACTGCTCAACTGTCATGCCGTTGGGTGTAGTTACATGCTGTGGAAGTAATGCAAGTTGTTTAGCGAGCAACTTTTTACTGAGTATATTCAGTTGATTTTTTTCCCAAATGACTTCGCCTTGATCATATGGATGAATTTGAGCAATACATTTTAACAAGGTCGATTTTCCACAGCCATTTGGACCAATGAGGACGATGACTTGACCCTGCTGAAATTCAGCATTGATACCCTTCAAAACTTGATGATGATTATATCCAGCACTTAATTGATTGATGATTAAACTCATGTACGACTCATACTTCTAGAATGACGATATAACAACCACAACAACAGTGGACCACCAACCATGCCACTAATAATGCCTGCGGGAATTTCGACAGGGGCAAGCAAATTTTTTCCTAGTAAATCGGCACATAAAACCATTAATGCACCAATACACATGGTTGGAAAAATCGGAAATAAATGATGAGAAAATGATTTAAATGCGATGATTGGTGCGGCAATAGCCACGAATCCAATGGGGCCTGCAATACTGACAGCGGTCCCAGCGAGAAACGCAGCAATAATAATGAGCATCAGTCTAATTATAGGTAAGGGTTCTCCTAGACTATCAATGACAGAATCAGGGAGAACCATTGCACTAAATAGTCGCCGCCACAGCACAATAATACTGACAAGCAGCATGATAAAAATCGAAGTTGGTAGCAAGATGCTGTAGCTTCGACCAATCAAACTACCACTACTAAAAATTAAAATATTACTGGTGTGCATTACTGGCAGTGTCGCAAGGATAAGGTCAAAACTGGCTTTCATGAGTGTTGCAATTCCGACCCCGATGACCAAAATACGATACCCCTGTGTTCCTACGCCGCCTGAAGCAATTAAAATAAAAAAAACACAGAAGATCGCACCCACTAATGCTTGCCACCATTGACCTAACATACTAGAACTTGAGAGGAGAATGGTGAATGCCAAAGCAAGCACTGCACTGTCACTGATACCAAAAACATCTGGGCTCGCAAGAGGATTTTTGGTGATAATTTGAAGAATGAGACCAGATAAGGCGAGTGCAGCACCAATCAATAAGGCTGCCAAAAGTCGTGGTAATCTAATCTTTTCAACGAGAAGTTGATGTGGAGCTGACGCATTGCCTGTCAATACATTCCATAGCGTATTCAAATTTAATGTGATTTCACCGTACATCAGGCTAAATAAACTAAGTGATATCAGTAGAATTGCAATGATTATCCAAGCCTTTATCACTGATTTTTGTTTTAAACGACTCAAGAGAGAAGACATATTATTTCTCCGCTTGAATGATATTTTGTAGGTTATTTTGACGTACCATCCATATTAAAATAGGTGCGCCTAATAAGGCTAAAAGAATACTGACAGGGGCTTCGAAGGGTTGCACGACTGCACGTGCAATGATATCCGCGATCAGCAACAGCAACATGCCAAATAGTCCGCTATAGATGAATTGTTTCTGAATACTCTGAGCACCAATAGCTCGTGCAAAGTAAGGTGCAATCAAGCCTAAAAAGGCAATTGGCCCTGTTAATGCAACGGCACTTCCAGTTAATAAAACCACAGCTAAAATGCAGAATGCATCAAGTAGTTTCGTATTTAAGCCTAAGCTATTCGCCAATTGATCACCAACTAAACTAAGACCTAGAGGGCGTGTTACCAATATAGCGATGATGAGTCCGATCGCCATTAAAATCAGTGCAAGACCGAGATATTGAATATCAACGCGATTGAGCGAACCTAAAACCCAAAAACGATAGTCATCTAAACCATTTTGGAAACTCAGAAGAATGGCAGCCATAAAACCTTGGAATGTACTGGTGATTGCCAGTCCAGCCAAGACTAAACGTGTAAGTGAGCTTTGATCTGTCATTTGACGAGGGGTGATGGCAAAGACCAATAAGGCACTCACTAATGCACCAATCAGCGCCCAAAAAAATAGTCCGAAGGTATCCATTTGAAGAACAATGGCCAAAACAATGGCAAGAGATGCGCCACTATTAATTCCGATTAATCCACTATCAGCCAAAGGGTTTTTAAGCAAGTTTTGAAGGATGACGCCTGAGATCGCTAAAGCTAATCCGACACTCACCGCCGCAATAGTACGTGGAATTCTAATTTCCAATAGGGGAGTGATTGGTTCTAAGGACCATTGACTTAGTGCCTGAAGAATAAGTTGCAAACTGTCTGTAAAGTAGGGCTGACCAGCGCCGTACGCGATCGACAAAACAGCGCAACATAAAATAATCAAGCTAAGCACGATTCCCATCAGCGGGAATCGGTCAAGTACAGTTGTAGCATTCGTCAGCATGTTAATTATGGAGATGCTTCATTACATCATCAATGGCATGTCGAGCAGCATGTGGTCCACCTATGCCAGTCCACATAGATGCATCAACCACGAAATAATGCTTGTTTTTTGCAGCATTAAGACGTTGGAATTCTGGTAATTTTTCTAGTTCTGCCAGTTGCTTTTCCGAGTTTAGATGACTGCCAATGATGAGCCAGTCTGCATCAATTTGATCAAAACGCTCTCGACTGATTGGAGGCGTATGGCTTGCACCTGGTTGTTGCTGATGTTGAGGTCGTGTTAAGCCAATATCTTTTAAAATTTGGCTCGCAAATGAATCATTTAACATATACACAGGTCCATTGGCTGTCCAACGAATGACACTGACTGATTGACTTTGTTGAGCATGTAATTTCTGTTGAGCTTCTTGCGCATATTGATCGTACGCTTCTAGAGCTTTTTGGGCTTGTTGTTCTTTGTTTAATAAATGAGCTACCTTTTTGAAACTGTCTTTCCATGGCTCTCCGCGTGCAAAACTGACTGCAGTGGGTGCAATCTGCTGCAATTGATTAATCATTTGTGTATCAATCATGCTTCCAGCAATAATTAAGTCAGGTTGTAACGTGAGAATTTGTTCCATGCTCGGTTGTCCAAAGTTACCGACGGAGGCGATCTGTTGTGTTTCATTTTTGAGGTAATCTGGAAAATTACTTTGACCTCGAACATAACTACTGCCTATAGGTTTTATTCCAAGCGCAATAGCACTATCCAAATCAAGTTCACTTAAAACCACAACACGTTGTGGCTGAACAGGAATCGTAACTTGACGACCTAAAGCATCTTCAATTTGTCGTGTCGTATTTATTTGAGATTCAACCGTCGCTTTACTGTCTCGTGAAGAAGGTTCATTCGACTGAGAACATGCTGTGAAGAGAGTGATAGCACTCAATATAATTGCAATTTTATATTTCATATCTTTCTACATATTTCATTAAAATAATTCTATTCACTTATTCAACGGCATCCATCACTTGATGGCGTTCCTCATGATAAGCCTCTTCGTTGTGACCTTGCTTCCAATAAGGCACAGCATATAAATTGCTTTTGGGTAGCTGAAAGTTCTGTCTCAGTATTTTACGAAGTTCAACCACCGTTGAATTTTCACCCGCCAGTGATACTGAAATATCTTTATTTTTCCAGTCTAAGTTTTGCAAAGAATGACGGATGGTATTATTCAATTCATGAGGGCCTTTGCACCAATGAAGCTTAATGTGTTCAGGTTTATTCAGATGTATTTGGTCTGAATCATCTTCGATTTCGATCCAAACTTCACCATAAGCGTCTTTTGGTAATTGTTCAAGCGAGGCAGCGATCATCGGGATTGCTGAAAGATCTCCAACAAAAATCCAATATTCTGCATCGATTTTAAAACGTGCTGGTCCTCCTGGACCGGCTAGACCTAACAGATCACCTGGACTCGCATGCTTTGCCCAATCAGCCGCTATACCAAAATCTTCATGTCTTACAAAATCGATGACTAAAAGTTGCTGTTCTTCATCGAAATCTCGAACAGTATATGTCCGCGTAATTGGTTTCTTTCCATTTGGCCACGTAATTTTGCCTAAAGAATTTCGAAACGGGAGGTCAGGTGCTTGTTGATCAGGGTTCGGAAAAAACAATTTGATGTGCGCACCACCATCACATTTTGCATAACCTGTGAAATCTTCACTTTTAAACTTAATACGCTGTAAATGAGTGGAAATTTGTTCTGTTGAATGGACAGAAATATGTCGAGCTAGAGGAGGAGATTGTGTCGTCATTATTTAATCTTCTGTACTTATCAATGGAGTGAAGATCGTCGATACCGTAATACGTGCGTCAGTCGACAGATTTGAATGGTTATTAATCTAAATCAAACAAATTTAATTTGCAAATGATAATCATTATATTTAATAATCTTTTTGTGCCAAAGTGTAATCACAAAATATGAAGGTTTAAATATTTTGTAAAACTTTGATTTTATAATGAAAATTAAATTTATGCGGTTGTCTTATGCAAATCAATGAATCCCATGATCTATTAACTTGTGCACAACACAGTATGTGGAAAGGACATCATTATCATGGCAGTTATCCTTTTCATACGGCGGAGTGGTTGGTTATTGAGGGACCATTAGATCGAGAGCTTTTTCAAAAAGCAGTTTATCTCACATTAAAGGAAGCTAAATCGCTTCATTGGCGAGCTTTAGTTCAGGGTGAACACGTCTATCGAGTAGATGATGTGACGATACGGAAACCTAGCTTCGTTGATTTATCTCAGCTTGATGAGGAGGAAATTTTAGCGTGGGCTGAAAAAGAAGTAGAACCAGCATTTAATTTAGAATCGGGTCATTTATATGACTATGTATTTGCACACTTAGGTGAGCAAAAGTATGGATTATTTTTTAAAGCGCATCACGTTGCATTAGATGGCTACGCTTACGGACTGATGATTAGCCGATTTATTGATTATTATCAATCTCTCAAAAATGGTACTGAATTAAAAATTAAACGGTTCGATCATTATGAAAAGTTTATTGTAGAAGAACAGCACTACCTTCACTCTGAAAAAGCTAAAAAAGATTTAGACTTTTGGAAGGCTAATTTTTCGTATGAGAAAGCCCCTAAGAAACGACTTAAACGAAAATTAAAAGAACCATTTTCACAAGGGCCACGTTATGAAGAGGTAATAGACTGGTCTACACAGCTACAATTAAATGCATTAGCAACTGAATTAAAATTGCCCAGTGCTCTTATCGTTATGGCGGTGATGATGAGTTATTTAATGAAACAGTCTAAAGATCCTCAACAATGCTTTGGGATACCTTTTATGTCTCGGTTGGGTACTTCATCTATGCGTATCCCGTGCTTAGTCATGAATATCCTGCCATTAAGGTTGGGCATTACTGGACAGGAAAACTTAAAAGAAATCATTTTATTATTAACGAAAAGGTTTGCCGAAATTCGACCGCATCAGCAAAGCTATTTTGAGCAAATGCGATTTGTATTAGAAGATTTTGATCCCTATGAAAATATCTTATTTGGACCTATTGTGAATTGGATTCCTTATCCTTTACCTGAACATTTCGAAGGGTGTAAGTTAACAAAAACAACCATATCCGCTGGCCCAATTGAAGACTTTGATACCGCGATTACCAATAAGTTTGTTAATGGTATTGAGCGTTTGTATCTAGCTGTTGACGGCCATAAAGAACTTTATGATGTGCCAAGTCTCAAAGCTTATTGGTATGATTTTATGGGGATGATGAAAACTTGGTTAGCTCAACCAGAACTTGTTTTTGAACAACTTCAAATTCACAAACCACTGCCAGAATAGTCTGGCAGTTTATCCTTTGAATGAGGCAATAGGGCTGTTACACGCCTAGAGTTGCTCCACCATCAACCACTAATTCGTGCATTGTGATTTGGCGTGCTTGCTCTGAAAGTAAGAATATCACTGCATTGGCAATATCTTCAGCCTCAGCAATTTTTTGTAATGGAATACCATTTCGGAATTGTTCTAGATTTCCGTTGACAATGCCTGCTGGAGGGCGATCCTCAGTCCATAGTTGTTTTTGCATTTGTGTAAGGGTTGAGCCAGGTAAAACTAAGTTACAGCGAATATTGTGAGGCGCGAGTTCCAACGCGAGATTTTTAAAATAGTGACTCACTGTAGCTTTGGTCGTGGCATACAGACCCATATTCATTCTTGGAATGAGGGCTGCATTTGAACTGATGCTCACAATCGCACCTTCTCTTTGCGGAATCATTTGGTGAGCGACCCAACGACTAAGTTCGGCAGGGCCAATGAAATTTATCGACAAATTTTCATGCCATTGTTCAACAGATGTATTTAATAAAGATCCCATTTCTAAGACCCCCACAGCATTCACTAACCCCGTGATCGTGCCTTTAAAAAGTATCGAATTTTCAATGTGCTGAATAATCTCATTGGTCTTACGAATGTCACAGCTGATGTGGTCTAGATGGTTGAGTGATGCTTCAGGAATTAATTTAAAAAGTTCCCATTGATTGATGTCATCAATCCGATCAATTGCGATGACTTGATGATCCTTCTGCAATAGTTGACGACAAATTTCAGCACCAATTCCTCTGGCTGCACCCGTCACGATATATAAACCCATTTAAGTATCCTTTAATTTTATTAACAAATTGAAACGATAATCATTTTCAATTGGGAATAATAATTATTATATTGGTTGCGTTCAACTCCTAGAGGTTGTCCTTTTGTGAATGTTGAAAGTTTGATGCACGCAGTGTGAACAGATAATCGTGAGAACAAATATGTTGCCAATAGAACCGTCAGTTTTTCAAAATATGATAGGCATAAAAAAGGAAGAGTTAATTGAGGAAGATCAACCTGGTTTCGTGTTCGCAACGCCAACGGGGACCATTTCAAGTAAAAAGTTAGTTGAACATATCGAATTTGATCGAGCTTCTCATTTAAATTTTAATCAGCAGCAAGCACAGTGGCTCGAACAAGCAAAATCTGCACTACAAAAAAAAATCGAATTAACAGCGAATAAAGATCTTATTTTGGTCGGGAGCTTGCCTTTTGATCATCGAGATTTACCAGAAATCTCGATTGCGGAAGCAAAAAACACATTTGTAAATGAGCGCATTGATCAATCGGCTCAGTCTTCTCTTAATGATCAAGTGCAAGCGACTCTCATCCCAGCACAAGAGGAATACATTGCTGGTGTCGTTAAATTGGTTGAATTGATGAAGTCATCACCGCTAGAAAAAGCAGTATTGGCTCGGGCAATTGATCTTAAAACCCAACACAAAATTAATATTATTGATTTATTTTACCAGTTGTTGGCCTCTAATCCTGATGGCTACACATTTGCGTTGGCCCAAAACCCAAAACAATCTGGTTGGTTTATGGGGGCAAGTCCAGAACTTCTCGTTGCGAAGCAAAATGAATATTTGTTTAGCCATCCAGTTGCAGGAACATTAGCACGTCATTCAGATCCAACACTGGATCAACAACAAGCTGAAAAATTGCTTGCTTCGCAAAAAGATCAGCATGAACACGCCGTGGTCATCGAAGCCATTGCAGATCAACTCTCTCCCTTGTGCAAAACGCTCAATATCCCAAAATCACCTTCACTGATTAAAACAGAGGCGGTTTGGCACTTGGCGACCAAAATTCAGGGAACGTTGAAAGATCCAGAGCAACATATCTTTGATGTGGTCTCAATTTTACATCCAACGCCAGCAGTCTGTGGACAACCAGCCCCTATGGCTCGCCAGTTGATTTCGGAACTAGAGCCTTTTAACCGTAACCTATTCGCAGGAACTATGGGGTGGTGTGATGCCCGAGGGAATGGTGCTTGGGCAGTGAATGTACGTTGTGGGCGTATCTTTGACCATTATGCGCGTCTTTATGCGGGTGCAGGAATTGTCGAAGCTTCACAGCCGACCAGTGAACTGTCAGAAACCATCGTGAAATTTAAAACGATGTTAAATGCATTGGGTTTAGATTCTCAGCACTTAAATCATGGGGGAATAAAATGAATGCGAATGTAAATGACGAGTCTTTACTCTGGGATGGCATCGTTCCATATCCAGAAGAATTCGTAGAGCGGTACATTCAAAAGGGATATTGGAAAGGTCAAACCATTTCAGAGTTTTTTCAAGAATCAGCCCAGAAATTTGCCAATCAGGTGGCATTGATTTGTGGTGATCGCCAGTATTCTTATCAAGAGCTGAATCAAAATATTGAACAATTTGCAGTCTTCTTGACTAAACAAGGCTATGGGCTGGCAGATGCTGTTGTGATTCAAATGCCAAATATAGCAGAGTTTTTTATTGCTTATTTTGCAGCTTTGCGGATAGGGATGCGACCAGTGATGAGTTTACCAGCACACCGTCATGCCGAAGTAAGTCATTTTATTCAGCAAACAGATGCCAAATTGTATATCTGTGCAGATAAGCATCTAGGCTTTGATTACAGATCCTTAGCGCAAGAGTGCCAGCGCAGATGTCCGACTTTACAGCAAGTGATTGTCGTTGGTGATGCAGGCGATTTTGATCCTTGGCCGAATCTTACATCGTTTAAAAATCATATGGTTTCAAAGCCCAAAATAACGGCTCGCCATGTGGCTTTTTTTCAACTTTCAGGGGGCAGTACTGGCACACCGAAACTTATACCACGAACACATGATGACTATTTGTATAGTGTTCGTGCCAGTGCAGATATTTGTGAACTTGATACAGAAAGCCGTATGCTTATGGTGCTTCCAGTAGCACATAATTTCAGTATGAGTTCGGCTGGTTCATTGGGTCTATTTTATGCAGGTGGAACACTTGTTTTAGCGAAAGATCCTTCTCCCCAAACTGCATTTCCACTCATTGAAGCGCACCATATTACGTATGTTGCTCTTGTCCCTGCATTAGCAGCAACATGGTCGGAAGCAGTTCAAAACGGCGCAACAAATATTTTTAAGAAATTAACGGCTTTACAGGTCGGTGGGGCAAGGTTGCCAGATGCTTTAGCTGAAAAATTGATCGATCAATACCAATGCCGATTACAACAAGTATTTGGTATGGCAGAAGGCTTGGTGAATTACACGCGTTACGATGATCCGAAAGAAGTCATTATAGGTACCCAAGGTTCCCGTATAAGTCCAGATGATGAAATTAAAATCGTCGATGAAGATGATCACGAGCTGCCGTTGGGTGAGGTGGGGCATCTTATAACTCGCGGCCCTTATACCATTAGAGGGTATTATCGGGCTTCAGAACATAACCGAAGTGCTTTTACCTTAGATGGATTTTATCGCACTGGTGATTTAGTTCGATTAACGCCAGAAGGCAATATTATTGTTGAAGGGCGAAGTAAGGAACAAATTAATCGTGGCGGTGAAAAAATCGCGACGGAAGAAGTCGAACAGGTTTTAAATCAACACCAACAAATCATCTTGTCCGCCTTGGTTGCACAACCAGATCCAATGTTAGGAGAAAAAAGTTGTGCATTTATTCAATGGCGACCTAACAACCAAGATGCATCAGAAACAAGGCTGAAACTACAAATTAGACAATTCATTCAAGCATACGGTCTGGCGACCTATAAGATCCCAGATCGCATCGAATTTATTGAAGAAATGCCTTATACGGCATTGGGCAAAATCGACAAGAAACAACTCAGAAAACGCCTCACCGAAGACACGATTTAACGAAGGAAATAAAATATGGCAATCCCACGTATTGCAAGTTATCCCATGCCATCTGCTCAAGATTTTCCAGTTAACAAAGTTGATTGGACTTTAGATGCGTCACGGTCGGTTTTATTGGTACATGATGTTCAGCAATATTTTTTAGATTTTTACGATCAGACCCAAGCGCCCATTCCCACATTAATCCGAAATTGTAAAGCCCTTATTGATCAGGCACATGCACTAGGAATTCCAGTCTATTACACGGCACAACCTGGAGATCAGACGCAAGAACATCGTCAACTATTAACGGATTTTTGGGGTAAAGGTTTGTCAGCTGATCCAGCATTGACCAAAATTATTGATCCACTTCAACCAAAAAGTGAAGACACCGTGCTGACAAAATGGCGCTATAGCGCATTTAAAAAAAGTGATTTTGAGCAGCAAATCAAACAAGCTAATCGCGATCAATTAGTGATTTGTGGAGTATATGCCCATATTGGTTGCTTATTAACAGCTGCGGAAGCATTTATGCTGGATATTCAAGCATTTATGGTGGGTGATGCCTTGGCGGATTTTAGCCGAGAAGAACATGATCTTGCACTAAAATATGCGACTGGACGCTGTGCAAAAGTCATGGATACTCAGACTGTGATTAATGACTTAGGTCAGGGGCAATGATCATGAATGAATTAAGCATGCTTGAGTTAAAAAATATGGTCGCTCATCAATTAAATTTACCTGCAAATGAAATTCAGCAGGAGGATAATTTATTTATGTTAGGACTTGATTCAGTCAGTCTTATGACGCTGGTTGGATTGCTACGTGAAAAAGGCTTTCAAATTGAATTTCAAGATCTGGTGGAGGAGCCAACGTTGAATGAATGGAGTGATCGTCTTAAATTGGATAGAGATTGATGTAAGACTAATGTGCATACCTTGAAAATCAACACATGCACAATCAACGGCCCTAGCCAAAGTACTTATAGCCAAAGGCCATTTTCGTTAAATTATTCGCTAACGTGAGTGGATCTTACATGCAATTAGAAAAATACTATTCTGATCAACAATGGAAAAAAATCCAAAATTTTGCCGAAACAAAGCAAAGCCCTTTTTTAGTTGTTGATTTAGATCAAGTGCAAACTCAATTTATTGAGTTGCAAAATAGCTTTCCAAAAGCCCATATTTATTATGCAGTGAAAGCAAATCCAGGTCGTGAAATTATTCATAAACTTGATCAACTTGGCTCATATTTTGATATTGCATCAATTTATGAGTTAGACAAAGCGCTTGAATGTGGAATTCATCCAGATCGTATTTCATACGGTAATACTATTAAAAAAGCTTCAGACGTTGAATACGCTTACCGAAAAGGAATCCGTTTATTTGTTACCGATGCGGAAGCAGATCTCGCCCAAATAGCCGAATTCGCACCGAACTCTAAAGTCTTTGTCAGGGCAATGGTAGAGTCGGGAGGTACAGCAGATTGGCCACTGTCACGTAAATTTGGATGCCATCCAGATATGGCGGTTGATTTAATGGTGAAAGCTAGACAATTGGGTTTAATACCCTTTGGCGTGTCATTCCATGTCGGTAGTCAGCAACGTGATGTCACTGTATGGCGTTCAGCTTTAACGATAGTGAAGCAAATATTTAATACTTTGAAAGACCAATACGGTATCAGTTTACAATTAATCAATTTGGGTGGTGGTTTCCCAGCACATTACTTAGCTGAAGTTGACAGTATCCAAAGTTATGCGCACGAGATTCAACGCTATCTCGATGAACACTTTGATGATCAGGTAATATTATTTTTGGAGCCAGGCAGATCATTGGTGGGTAATGCTGGAGTGATTGTTTCAGAGATTGTTCTTATCGCCAATAAATCAGCACATGATGATAAACGATGGGTCTACACGGATGTGGGCGTCTTTAATGGACTAATTGAAACTTTAGGTGAGATGATCAAATATCCTATATACACACCTAAAATGCATTCAGCACCTGAGCATTCAAGTGTTGTGCTTGCAGGCCCGACCTGTGATTCAACTGATATCATGTATGAAAAAGTGCCTTATCAGTTACCTAAAAACTTGAGCATTGGAGATCGACTCTATTGGTTAAGTACTGGAGCTTATACAACCTCTTATGCTTCGGTCGAATTTAATGGTTATCCACCTTTAAAAACGTTCTATTTAGATTGATTTAAGGAATGGTGCTATGTGGTTGGTAGTCAGTCGCTCAAGCTGCGAGCCACATAGCCTAACCCTCCTAGAAGCGTTATCATAATGCTAAAATCTTGATGGGTAGGCTCATGAAAATCGTTGCAGATGAAAATCTCGCATTCACAGATTATTTCTTTTCAGAATTTGGCGATATTGATAATAAAGCTGGTCGTACCTTAAAGCATGAAGATGTGGTCGATGCTGAAGCCTTATTAGTACGTTCTGTGACGAAAGTGAATTCTGCGCTCATTCAAAATACTGCATTAACCTTTGTGGGTAGTGCAACGATCGGAACAGATCATTTGGACATTCCAGCAATTGAACAGCAAAATATTCAATGGTCAAATGCTGCAGGATGTAATGCCCAAGCTGTTTCTGAATATGTTATTACTGCGTTATTAGCTCTAAATCCTCATTTGCTAGATGCAGAACAAGATTTCACTTTAGCCATTATTGGACTGGGTAATGTCGGTTCACGACTCGCACATATGGCGAAATTATTGGGATGGAACGTCATCGGGGTTGATCCTTTTGTACAAAGAGAAAATATTCAGCAAGTCACTTTAGATGAAGTTTTTTCAAAAGCAGATGCAATTTCTATCCATGTGCCATTAACCACTTCAGGGATGCATGCAACCCGACATATGTTTAATGCTGAGACCTTAAAAAAGCTTAAACCATCTACAATTTTAATTAATTCTGCCCGTGGGTCAGTCATTGAAGAACAAGCTTTGATTGCAGATATTCGAGCAACAGGTCGTAAAGTTGTACTAGATGTCTTTGAGCATGAACCAGTCATTACGGAAGAGTTACTGGATCTTGTGCAATTGGTGACACCGCATATTGCGGGGTATAGTCTTGAGGGTAAAGCGCGTGGTACCCAGATGATTTATGATGCTTTCTGTCAGCATTTCGGCCATAAATCTTCAAAACAGTTCGAAACCCAATTGCCTACATGTGAACAATATTTTAACAATAGTGATTTCAAGCACACGCTGAAAACTCAATTAAACCATATCTACGATATCTTTAGAGATGATCAGAACTTAAGAGCATGCCTCAAAGATGGGAAAGTAGATCAAGCCTCATTTGATCAATTACGCAAAACATATCCATTACGCCGTGAATGGGCTGCTCATGGAGGGCCTCAGGCATGACTGACTCTCTGAGCTATCTACCAACTTGCGATTTTGCTGCCATGAAAGCCAGAGCGAGGATGTATCAACAGATTCGCCAATTTTTTTTAGAACGTGATGTTTTGGAAGTTGAAACTCCAATTTTATCTCATGCTGGAGTAACTGATGTCCACTTGGCGTCAGTTGAGGCAAGCCGTCATGTACATGGTCATTTGAAAAAGCACTATCTTCAAACTTCACCAGAATTTGCCATGAAACGACTGTTGGCAGCAGGAGTAGGGCCAATTTATCAAATCTGTAAAGTTTTTCGTGATGATGAACATGGCCGTAAACATAACAGTGAATTTACCATGCTTGAGTGGTATAGACCTGATTTTAGTCTCAAAGACTTGATGTTTGAAGTTACAGATTTACTCAATGTCACTTTGGCACATCGTTTTGGCGAAGTGCGACCTACGATTTTAAGTTATAAACATGCATTTATAGATCGCTTAGATTTTAATCCACTTAAATCCACATTAGAGGAATTAAAGGATTGTTGTAATCGTGTTGGGTTAAATCTAGATCTGGGTGATGATCGTCTAGGATATATCGACCTGTTATTTTCGCATATGGTGGAACCGAGCTTAGGTTTTGATACACCTGTATTTTTAACGGATTTTCCACCAGAACTTGCTTCTCTTGCAAAAACTCGAGTTGATGAAGATGGGGAATTGGTTGCAGCACGTTTTGAGCTTTACATTGAGGGCTTAGAGTTAGCAAATGCTTATGATGAGTTGATTGATGCAGATGTATTGCGTTCCCGTTTTGAAGCTGATAATGCTGAACGCGAAAAATTAGGCTTAGATGTTATGCCAATAGATGAAAATCTCTTAGCCGCATTGCCTAAAATGCCAGAATGCTCAGGTATCGCATTAGGAATCGATCGTTTACTGATGGTGGCAACAGAGAAAATGAAATTAGAGCAAGTGATTACATTTCCTGCTGATCGCTCATAAGATTTTTTATCCTCAGGATAAAGGACGATCTTGAGGAGCTAATATTTTGACAAATGTCGTGCTATACGCTTTAAAACCGTGATTTAAATAAAACTGATGTGCAGGTAATCGTTCAGCACGATTACCACTACTGACCACAATTTTTTGAATACCTTGTTGACTGGCTATATGTTCAACGTGAGCCAACAGTTTTTGACCAATCCCTTTATCGCGATGCGCCTGATCTACAATGAGTACTAGAATGCGAAAATACGGATCAGCACATTCACATGATATTTCTTCAACAAAACCAATATATGCGACAACTTGTCCATGATCGATAAATACTAGGGTTGTATAACGCTCCTGGGCTTGCAACCTCATCAAACGTTCTTTCATAACTTCTGTTTGAGTTGGATAGCCGAGTTGGGTAGTCAATTCAGCGATCGCTGCAACATCATGGTTTAAATTTACAGGTTTAATCAGTATTGTCATGGCTATTGAAACATGATTTATAAGTATGAATTGAACTATGTTTAAATAATTTAATCTTTCATGTATTTTGTTTAGATAAATTTAATATTTTATCTTTTAATATTGGATTTAATTCATTTTTCAACGTGAAGATTTAAAACAATAATCATAGGCGACTATATGTCTTTTTCTATATTTTTATCTTTTGTAATTTATACAATTGTGACATCCATAACACCTGGACCTAACAATTTGATGGTCGCAACCTCAGGAGTGAACTTTGGACTCCGTGCGACTTATGGACACATTTTAGGTGTAGCGATCGGTTTTGGGGTCATGGTGATTTTGGTTGGTTTAGGAATTGGTACATTACTGAGTCAAAATCAATTGGTATACGAAATTCTAAAGTTGATCGGTATTGCTTATTTAATCTATTTAGCTATTAAGATTGCTCAATCAGGCTCAGTTGAATTAGATAAAACTCAAGCGAAACCCATTACTTTTTTGCAAGCTGCATTATTTCAATGGGTCAATCCAAAAGCTTGGATTATGGCAATGGGCGCGGTGACGACTTATTTAGCTGCAGGCAGTGAATTTTATTGGTATATCATTTTGGGTGTTGTGTTTGGGTTAGTCTGTATTCCATGCACGGGAGCTTGGGGAATACTCGGAGAAAAATTACAAACTTTGGTGCGTACGCCACAGCATCTAAGAATTTTCAATTACAGTATGGCGCTACTATTAGTGGCTTCAATCATTAAACCAATGATTGATTCTTTTAAATATTTTCAACAATCATTTTTTTAAAATACGATTACCTCCTGAGTTTCAGGAGGTAAATATTATGCGTTTACCAAGGATTGATGTTTTTCTCGGTGCGTTGCCAAAGCCTCGATTCTTTTTTGTATCAGCATTTCACCAATATCAGGGCCTTTGATCTCAGGCGGTAAATCAGATGCTTTAATTGAACGAACAATCTGTACCGCATCTAATACATATTTTGCTTGAGGATATTCACGGTCTTCGAGACCTAAGCGACCTTTGGCATCACATTCACATGCTTGTACAAAAGCCTCAACACGTTCAGGACGGCGTAATACATCTAAACGTTGTAATAGACGCCAAAGTGTTCCTGGTTTTAATGTAAACGCCTGATGGCATTTAAGATGTTCTTTGCACACCGCAATTGCCAATTGTTTGGTTTGGGTCGGAACTTTAAGACGTTCACATAAATCAGTCACGGGCTGAACACCACGTTCCTCATGCATGATATGGCGAGGTAACTCATCTTTAGGCGTGAGTGCTTTACCCAGATCATGCACTAATACTGCGAAGCGTACATCCATCGAGTAGTCTGCTTTACAAGCTTGTTGTAATGACATCAAGGTATGAATACCACAGTCAATTTCAGGATGGTATTCAGGACGTTGTGGTACACCAAATAATGCTTCGATTTCTGGAAAGAGGATTTTGAGAGAATCACACTGACGAAGGACTTCAAAGTAAATATCAGCATCACGTTCCATTAAAGCACGAGAAGTTTCTTTCCAAACACGTTCAGGTGTAAGTGCTTGCAATTCACCAGAATCAGCCAAATTTTTCATTAAGGCTATGGTTTCTTCAGCTACTTTAAAACCATACTGATGATAGCGAGCTGCAAAACGGGCAACACGCAATACTCGTAGTGGATCCTCTGCAAATGCATCAGAAACGTGACGTAAAATGCGTTGATTCAAATCTTGATAACCATGATAAGGGTCGAACAACTCACCATCGTCATTCATGGCCATTGCATTTATGGTCAAATCACGACGAATTAAATCATCTTCAAGGGTTACCGAGGGATCGGTAAAAAATTCAAAGCCATGATAACCATGCCCAGATTTACGCTCAGTACGAGCGAGGGCGTATTCATCTTTAGTTTCGGGATGTAGAAATACAGGAAAATCTTTACCAACAGGTTGGAACCCTTGGTTTAAAAGTTGTTCTGGTGTTGCACCGACAACGACATAATCTTTTTCGTGATAGGGGTGTCCGAGCAACTGATCTCGTACTGCGCCGCCTACTAAATAAACTTGCATAAAAAACCTCTATTCTTAGCACCATCATGCATCAGAATAGAGGTTTTCTCAAGTCACAAAACGTGCCCTAAATAAAGGATTAGAGCGCGTTTTTTTCCTCTTCTTGAATTTCTGCAACAGTTAATGCAGTCATATTCACAACACGGCGCGTAGTTGCTGTTGGTGTTAAGATATGAACTGGCTTAGCCGCACCTAATAAGATTGGACCAATTGTTACATTATTTCCTGAAGTTGACTTCAACAGGTTGAATGAAATATTTGCAGCATCTAAATTCGGCATAATCAATAGATTCGCAGAACCTTTGAAGCGCGAGTTCGGGAATGCAAAGCTACGGATATTTTCATCAAGCGCTGCATCTGCATGCATTTCACCTTCAACTTCAAGTTCAGGTGCGATTTCAGAAAGAATTTCATACACTTTACGCATTTTTTGAGCGCTAGGATCAGTCTGGTCAGAACCAAAACTTGAGTGCGACAACAATGCTACACGTGGAGTAATACCGAAACGACGGACTTCTTCTGCTGCTAAAATAGTCATTTCAGCAAGCTGTTCAGCCGTAGGATTACGATTGATGTATGTATCTGCAATGAACAAGTTACGATCTTCGAGCATCAACGCATTTAAGGTAAAGAAAGTGTTATGACCTTCTTTTAAACCAATGACATTACTCACGAAATCTAAATGAATATCGTAGCTAGAATACGTACCACATAGCATACCATCTGCTAAGCCGTGGCGTACTAACATCGCTGCAATCAGGGTCGAACGACGACGTGATTCACGTTGTGCATACTCAGGTGTTACCCCTTTACGCATCATCAGATTATAGTAATCATCAGCAAACTTTTCGTAATCAGGATTTGTTTCTTGATCAACGATAGTGATATTCACACCATTTTCTAAACGTAAACCTAATTTCTTAATATTCGCTTCGATCACAGCAGTACGACCCACCAAGATCGGTTTTGCCAGGCCTTCGTCTACTGCAATTTGAACAGCACGAAGAACACGAAGATCTTCACCTTCCGCATAAGCAATACGTTTAGGATCAGTTTTCGCTTGAGCAAAAATTGGTTTCATCATAAATGCTGAGTTGTAAACGAACTCAGAAAGACGCTGATGATACACGGAGAAATCTTGGATTGGACGAGTCGCTACACCAGAATCCATCGCAGCTTTTGCAACAGCAGGCGCAATTTCAAGAATCAAGCGTTGATCTAGTGGGCGTGGAATTAGGTAATCACGTCCAAATGATGCAGATTTTTCACCATAAGATGCAGCATCAGCTTCTACATGTGCCATACGAGCAATTGCGTGTACACATGCAATCTTCATTTCTTCGTTAATGGTTGTTGCACCTACATCAAGTGCACCACGGAAGATATATGGGAAGCAAAGCGCATTATTCACTTGGTTCGGATAGTCTGAACGACCCGTCGCCATGATGACATCATCACGAACTTCATGTGCATGTTCAGGCAGAATTTCAGGATCTGGATTAGCAAGCGCGAAGATAATTGGATCCTTCGCCATGACTTTGACCATTTCTTTAGTCAAAATACCCGCAGCTGATAGACCAAGGAACATATCTGCACCAGCAATTACGTCGCCAATCTGAGAACCTTCGATATCTTGAACATAGCGTTTTTTAGACTCGTCTAAACCTTCACGTTTTTTTGTTAAGAGTCCACGAGAGTCAGCAACAATGATATTTTCTTTTTTAGCACCAAGCGCACAAAGAAGATCTAGACATGATAGTGCCGCAGCACCTGCTCCAGAAGCGACGATCTTGATATCTTCAATTTTTTTGCCGTTCAATTGCAAAGCATTTAAAAGCGCTGAACCTACAATAATTGATGTTCCATGCTGATCATCATGAAAAACTGGGATATTCATACGCTCGCGAAGTTTCTGTTCAATATAGAAACATTCTGGAGCTTTAATGTCCTCGAGGTTAATACCGCCGAAAGTCGGTTCAAGAGCAGCAACAATATCTACGATTTTATCTGGATCATTTTCTGCAATTTCGATATCGAAAACATCAACGCCTGCAAACTTTTTAAACAGGACGCCTTTACCTTCCATCACTGGTTTAGAGGCGAGGGGACCAATATTACCCAAACCGAGTACTGCAGTACCATTACTGACGACTGCGACTAAGTTACCACGTGCAGTATAAAGCGCTGCTTTAGAAGGGTCTTTTTCAATTTCCAAACATGGCACTGCAACACCTGGGGAATATGCTAATGCTAGATCATGTTGGTTGACGAGTTGCTTACTCGGAGTAACGCTGATTTTTCCTGGCGTTGGAAATTCGTGGTAATAGAGTGCTTGCTGTTTTAAAGATTGATCGTCCATCTGAATCCCAGTTATTACAATGTTCCAGCCTTGCTGGTTTTTTGGTTATATCGGTTCGAATATACCACTAGTTGCACATTGATCACAGTTAAAAGTCGAAATTTCATACATATTTAGGACTTTGGTCTAGCCTTTATTTGATTTTTGAGAATTGATATTCATTTTGCAGAAATTGAGTGCTATCAGCGCTATTTAATGGTCTCGAAAAATAATAACCTTGGAAATAATCACAACCTTGTTTTTTTAAATATTCAATTTGCTCGATATCCTCAACACCTTCAGCAACTAATTTCATCCCCATCGTTTTACCCATTGAAATAATTGCATCGACAATAGCATTATTTTTACGAGTGCCAATCTTTGAAATAAAGGCGCGATCAATCTTGAGTGTATCAATAGGATAGTCGGCAAGATATGCAAGTGAAGAATAGCCTGTTCCAAAGTCATCTAAGGCGATTAAGAAATTTTTATCCTTAATTTCGTCTAACAAATCAAAAACATGAGATGATTTATCTAATAATGATGACTCGGTAAGTTCAAACTCTATAAACTCGGGTTTGAGTGAGTATTTGAGCACGGCTTGATCAATAAAATTGAGAAATTCCCCACGATGGATCTGTTGCGCCACGACATTAATAGAAATTTGTAACTTATCAAATCCTAATTCATGCCATATTTTAAGTTGCTTACATGTCTGGAAAATAACAAATTTTCCGATATCTGAGATCAGACTAGTCATTTCAGCAATCGGTATAAAACGATCTGGCATGATGATGCCATACTTTGGATGATTCCAGCGGATTAATGCTTCAAAGCCGCTCACTTGCATCGTTTTACTTTCTATCTTAGGTTGATAGTAAATTTCTAAGTCCTGATTTTTTATAGCAAGTCGTAAATCTCTTTCGAGCTCAATGTCACTGCCAAAAATGGATTCAGGCTTGTTGTCATAATAATAGGCTGTGCTGCCCCCTAGTTTTTTTGCTTCTGTTAAAGCGCTTTCCGCGTGACTATTTAAGCTACCAATTTGTCTACCATGATTGGGGTAAATTGCGATACCCAGTGAGACATGAATCATGTGTTCTTGCCCATCGATGATAAAGGGTATTTCAAAGGCCTCAAGGATCTGATCGACGACTTGTTGGATCGTGTAATGACTATGATTTAAGTTGTAAATCATAGCAAAGTCATCATTATTTAAATATGAAATCAGAACAGCTTTAGAACAGGTATATTTCAGTCTTCGGGAAACTTCTTTGAGAACTTCATCTCCAGTTTGATGATTAATAAACTCATTAAAATGTCTAAATCGATCAATGTTAAGACGAATAATAGAAAAATGGCTCAGAATTTTAGATTTACTAATTAGATACTGGTGTAACTGTAAATTAAAATAAACACGGTTAGGTAAATCTGTAAGTAGATCGTAATTCTCTAAGTAGGCCATTCTTTCAAGATTTTGTTTCCGTTCAGTCAAATCTGAAATGATGCCTACATAATTTAAAATTCTATTTTTATCATCACGAACTGCATTGATATGCAGCCACAAGGTTAATATCTTTCCTGAAATAAATTCTTCTGTGACCTCAGCATCATATTGTCCGGTGAGTAACACCGTTTGAGTTATATCGGCGTGATGTTGGCTGAGTTGGGATGTGGAAGATTTGGTAATATCAAAGATGTGTTTTGAGATAATATCCTGCGGTGGGATGTTGACCAATTCACTAAAATAAGGATTAACTTCTAAAAAACACAAGTTATTGTCTAAAACGAAAACTCCTTGGGCCACTTGATTAAATACATTCGAAGCTAATTTCAATTTTTCTTGTGCTTTTTTTTCACTCTCAATGTCTTGGAAAATACCCACCATTTTAAGAGGTTTATTATTTTTAGGATCACGTGTAATAACTCGACCAATATCTTTAATCCAGAACCACTGATCTTTTACTTTAGTTCTATAATGTGCTTCAAAACGTTCAGTATTTCCTCTTAAATGTCTACGGAGCTCTTTACGATAATTTTCTTGATCTTCTGGGTGAATAAAATCGTTAATTTGATCAGTAGCACTTTGGTAGTGTAAAACCTGATTACCATATTTAATTCCTGAAATTTCAATGGTTCTTTTCTCAATATTCCATAGCCAAGATGAAATTCCAGCAGTTTCATGCGCAAAATCGAGATTAGCTTGATGGTGCTGCAGTCGATCGTTGATCTTATTAATATCGTAGGTTCGTTCAATTACTTTTTGTTCGAGTAATTGATTATGCATTTGTAATTGGCTTTCAATTTCTTTGGATTTTTCAATCTCATTTTTTAGCTTGTCTTGGAGAAGTGATGACTCCATAAGATGTTTTCTAGATTCAGATAGATAGAATTTATTGTGACTATTTAATATTCCAAGACGGCGGTACATCTTATGGGTAAGGAGTGCACAAATAAGTAATACACCAAACCAAATATTAAAGATTAAACTAAAAACATCAGGAGTATTATCTAAAAAAAGGAAATTGGAAAGGACTATGGCCGAAGCTGAAGGCAAAAAAACATAAAGGAAGTATCGTAAACGCTGTGATAAAAATACAATAGCAAAAGTATAAACAATAGATAACATTAACCCAGCTAAAGTCAACATATGTATATCTTTGACTTCTGGATTATGTTCGGGCATAAGCTGTAATACGGTATAAATACCAATAGCTAGACCAGCTCCAGTAATTAAGCAAACCAATTGTGCCCACATGTCTAAGTTAAAAATACTAATTTGATTAGATTTTTTAAAAAAGAGGGTAAAGCAAATACAGATTAAAAGAATGGCGGTAAATATAATGAGCCAAATGGTATAAGGTATTGAAAAGCTTTTGAAATAAAAGAAGTAAATAAGTTGATTATAGATACAGGCAAAGAGCACCCACGCTAAAAAAAAATGCAAATTAGAAGTCGCACTTTTGATCTGGCTATCGAGTACAGAGTTGGAAACATGCTCTCCCTGAACTTCACTCATAACTGGCAATACCTTAATTTTCTTTCTACTTTATTTGAATTATTTTTGAGTACGAACTTAAAAAATATAAATTTAGCGCGACAACTCTTTTCTCATTAAAGTACTGTCTAATTGGATGAAAATCAATTCTATTGTGAGTTAAATCACGGAATTTTGAGAAAATATTTATTAAAATTTGTAATTTAAGATCGATAAAGCAACCACTGGTGCGGTTTCTGTACGTAAAACACGTTCACCAATACACCAATTGATAAATCCATGCTGATTTGCAGATTGGATTTCAGCTTCACTTAATCCACCTTCTGGACCAATGAGTAGCGCTATATTTGAGGAGGCATCATTTAACACATCGACCTCATCTTTATTGGGGGCTAAGACTAATTTCGTTTCAGGGAGTGTGCTATTTAACCATTGTGCTAAAGGGAGTGGAGCTAATATTTTTGGAACAATATTCATTCCACACTGCTCGCAAGCTGCAATTGCTACACCTTGCCAATGATCAAGTTTTTTCTGATCACGGTCGTACTTTAAACGCATTTCGCAACGTTCAGAGGTGAGAAGTTGAATTTCAGATACGCCTAACTCAACCGCTTTTTGAATAGCATAATCCATGCGGTCACCTTTACTCATTACTTGACCAAGTAAGGCATTAAAGTTTGGTGTGCGATTGGTTGGGTTAAATTCTTGAACTAGAACCGAGCCTGTTTTTTTATTGGCTTCAGTTAATTCAACTTGATATTCGCCACCTTGACCATTAAACAGGGTCGCTTTTTCACCGACTTGTGCACGTAAAACTTTGACCCAATGATGAAATACAGTTTCAGTCAGTTCAACTGTTGTATTTACATTAAGGTCTGCTTCAATAAAAAAACGAGGCATCTGCATTACTCTAAAATCGGTAAAATAAAAACTTCTTTTATCTTCAGTCCCTACATCAAATAAGGTGAACCTAAGCTGTCGATAAAAGAAGTCAGGAGACTTATGCTAGACCGAGGTCTTTTACAAGTTGACGAGTTGGATCAGTGGTGTTCATCGTATAAAAGTGTAAGCTTGGCGCACCACCAGCAATGAGGCGTTCACATAGCTTCACAATCACTTCATGACCAAAGGCTTTAATTGAAGCAGTGTCATCACCATAAGCCGCAAGTTGCTTACGAATCCAACGAGGGATTTCGGCACCGGTACCATCCGCAAAACGAATGAGATTGCTTGCATTGGTAATTGGCATAATGCCCGGCGCAACAGGAATATTCACACCTTCTTTTTGAATGCGCTCTACAAAGTAAAAATACGCATCTGGATTAAAGAAGAATTGAGTTAAGGCTGCATTTGCACCTGCATTGGCTTTCTCACAAAAGCGTTTGATGTCTAAATCAAAGCTATCTGCTTGTGGATGCATTTCAGGGTAAGCTGCAACTTCAATTTGGAAGTGGTCACCCGAATGTTCACGGATAAAGCGTACTAAATCCTGGGCATACGGTAATTCACCTAAGCCAACTTGACCGGAAGGTAAGTCACCACGTAGTGCAACTATACGGTCAATCCCTTGAGATTTGTATAAATCTAAAAGTTCAGCGATCCGTTCTTTGCTATCACCAATACAAGAGAGGTGAGGAGCAACAGGCGTGCCTTTGCCATTAAAATCAGCTAAAGTCGAAAGTGTACGTTCACGTGTAGAACCACCTGCACCATAAGTCACAGAGAAAAACTCTGGATTCAGCAACTGCAGTTCTTGGTGAACAACCTTAAGTTTTTCCGCACCTGCATCAGTTTTGGTTGGGAAAAACTCAAAAGAAATTGGAATCTGTTTAGACATGTTCAAATCCTTTGTACTTATTTCAGCAAAATAGAATTCAAAGAAAAGCAGGCTGTTCAGCCTGCTTGTTCAAAGATTAGTATTTATAAGCGTCAGATTTGAATGGACCTTCAACAGCAACCCCAAGGTAGTCCGCTTGTTCTTGAGTTAATTGAGTCAGAACACCACCGAAACCTGCAACCATTGCTGCAGCAACTTCTTCATCTAATTTCTTAGGAAGAAGTTCAACACGAATCGCTGCTTGTTTTTGATCTTCAGGAAGATCAGCAAATTTCTCTGCGAACAAGTGCATTTGACCTAAAACTTGGTTCGCAAAAGAACCGTCCATCACGCGTGATGGGTGACCAGTTGCATTGCCAAGATTTACTAAGCGACCTTCAGAAAGAAGAATGAGGTAATCATTTTCATTTTCTGAACGATATACTTGGTGAACTTGTGGTTTAACTTCAACCCATTTATAACCACGTAAGTAGTTGGTATCGATTTCAGTGTCAAAGTGACCGATATTACAAACTACTGCACCTGCTTTTAATGTATCAAGCATTGCAGCGTCACAAACGTGGTAGTTACCAGTCGTTGTTACGATTAAGTCAGTATTTTGAAGAAGGTCAGCGTTAACGTCTTCTTTTTTACCTGTTTGTACGCCATTTTTGTATGGAGAAACTACTTCGTAACCGTCCATGCAGGCTTGCATTGCACAGATTGGATCGATTTCAGAAACACGTACGATCATGCCTTCTTGACGAAGTGATTGTGCAGAGCCTTTACCTACGTCACCGTAACCAATTACAAGCGCACGACGACCAGATAACAGCATGTCAGTTGCACGTTTGATCGCATCGTTTAGAGAGTGACGGCAACCGTATTTGTTGTCATTTTTAGATTTAGTTACTGAGTCATTTACGTTGATCGCAGGTACTTTCAATGAACCGTCTTTCCACATTTCGAGAAGACGTTGAACACCTGTTGTTGTTTCTTCAGTAATACCATGGATTTTTGCGAGTACTTCTGGGTATTTTTCATGAACAAGCGCAGTTAAGTCACCGCCGTCGTCCAAAATCATGTTGGCATCCCAAGGCGTACCATTTACATTAATTTGTTGTTCAAGACACCACATGTATTCTTCTTCAGTTTCGCCTTTCCAAGCAAATACAGGAACACCTGAAGCTGCAATAGCTGCCGCAGCGTGGTCTTGAGTAGAGAAAATGTTGCAAGATGTCCAACGAACTTCAGCACCAAGCTCTACCAAAGTTTCGATAAGAACAGCTGTTTGGATTGTCATGTGGATACAACCCAAAATTTTAGCACCAGCAAGTGGTTTAGCCGCAGAGTAACGCTTACGCAGACCCATAAGGGCTGGCATTTCAGCTTCTGCAAGTTTGATTTCTTTACGGCCGTAGTCAGCAAGTGAAATATCGGCAACTTTATAATCTGTAAATGAAGCATTAACCGCGTTCATCACGATCTCCTTATAAAAAACAAAAATTGATCATTATGTTCGCGGATGCCGTTGTTGGTCCATCTGAGCAGATTGACCGATCGTCGAGCCTGGCGCTTTTACATTTTTTACTTGTAAAACGTCGCAGCATCCCTCGACTAGGGCAGTATTGTACTTCTAAACTTGCGAATTTCCAATGTTAAGTTGGTTATTGGTGATTCAAAGTATTTCAATTAAATCGCGTCAACTTCAGATTCCGATGATATTAGAGATTTTATTTTCTGTGCTTTTTCAAAGTGGTCAAGTTTATGTTTCATGATCCACCAATGAGCTACTTCCATGAGTGCATCGGGGTCATTATTTTTATTTGAAAAGAAAGCATAAAATGACAAACCTACAGATTCTCCCTTCCGATCGATTTTTTCATCACAAATTCGAATAATTTTGTCTTTGATTGATTTATTCATTTTGGCAACGTATTAGAAATTTAATTTAAAATTTTTATCATTCAATCTATCAAGCTTTCATTAGTGTAATGTTGAGAAAATGTAGGATTGAATAATTTGGGCTATAAATAAACCGATTCCGAAGTTTAAGTGTGCCACTAAGCTATTTTTTATGCTGATCCATTGATTGGGCGTTTTACTCGCAAAGAAACCAAATCCAAGAATAGGTTGCATCACCAAAAATGGGATAATAGCAGTTGAAAGTCCAAATAAAATAGAAGATATAAAAGCTTCCAAAGTAGTATGTGAATTATCGATATAAGTATAAATTAAAGCGAAAAAAATACCGGTTATATAATGAAATACCCAACCCGTAATGTATTCAAATTTGTGTACAGGGGCTTCGGTAATATTTCTGTATACGTATTTTTTATTTTTAACTAAAAAGAAAAACCTACCCAAATAAGCATAGTTAAATGAGGGGATTTTAAAAATCATCGCTCTTACCCAACCTAAAAAATTCATAATTAAAGTAGCGCTTAGGCCTAAGGCTAAAATGTAAATTAAAATATTCATGAAAGGATGACTCTCTAATTTAAGTCATGTTAGTGTGCAACTTAAAGCTAACTTGAAGTCAAGGTGCATTAATGGAAATAGATATAGGTGATCTAGTTGATCGGACAAATACTTCAACTGCCACGATTAGGTTTTATGAATCAAAAGGACTTATTCGATCTATTGGAAGGAAAGGGCTTAGAAGACAGTATTCATCCCGAGCAATACAGAATATCTCATTAATCAAGATCTTCCAGAATGGTGGTATGACGCTGAGCCAAATTAAAAATATGGCAATTGATCATGAAAAAATTAAAATTAAACGAGATCAAGTTAGGGAAGCAAAAAACGAAATCAAAGATAAAATTGAGACTTTAAATAACTTACTCTTAATTTTAACACACGTTGAAAAATGTCCATACGATGACCATTTACAATGTCCAGACTTTTTGAAACTTTTAGATGAGTGAGCTTGAATTTTGTATTTAATTTCTTAAATTTTGAAGAAGATTATTTGTTATAATTGATAGCTCAATAAATAATATATATTTTTGATGGAAATTCCCGAAGAACTAGCTAACCTCGAAGCTAATGCTGGCATTTACGCCGTATGGATGCTCTTTCAACATCTTGGGTTAGACCCAGATATTGAACAACTAAAAGAAGTCTGTGGTTATGTAGAGGGTGATGGAACGACCACGATCGGTCTAGCTGTGGGACTTAAAAAATTTGGCTTAGATGTGGAATTTACCACAGATGAAGACAATGCACTTCAAGAGCAAGAAAAGCGAAGTTATTTAGAAGCTGAAAAACTTGCGCTAAAAATATCCCCCGCAATCAGCTATCAAGATATTCAAATCGCATTTGATGCCAATAAGTTTGTGATCGTGTATTACGATACTTTAGAAGGCATTGGTAATCATTCATTGGTATATGACATCAATGAAGAAGAAATCTGCTTTTTTGATAGCTTTGAAGCAATGCCGAAAAAAGTATTTGAACAGCAAAGGGCAGTAGATGGGATTTGTAGACAAGCCATCATCGCTGAAGTTAATTAATATCTAAAAGTATGTCACTATCTTAAAGTATGTTGCTATGTTAAGGTATGTTATAGTTAAAAAGATCTAAAGTAGCTCAATAAAAAGCCTTCAATCATGAAGGCTTTTTGATGCAAAGAAAACGTGATTTCTCTTAAGTGCTTGATTGAGCCTTTTCCTGCCAATAATCAGCTTTTTCCTCGTTTATATCCACACCTAAACCATGTGCAAAGATGGCAGATAAATCACGCATTGCTTGAGTATCACCAAGTTCAGCGGCTTGAGTCACCAATTCAACAGATTTTTGTACATCTTTTTCGACCACATTACCACGACGGTAATAACCTGCGAGCTCTAAAATTGCAGCAGCATGTTGATGTTTACTAGCTTGCGTGAGCCAGTTAAAACCGTACTCAAAGTTTAGTTTTGCATCTTCAGGATCTTCTTCTAAAACTTCTTTTGCATAATGGGTATAACCTTCCCCTAACCAGTACATCGCTTCGACATGACCCAATTGACCAGCACGTAAAGCCCATTCTTCTGCAAGCGCAATGTCTTCATCGTGTTCACTCGTCATATAAAGTTCAGCAAGTTCAAATTGAGCAGCGGCATTACCTGCATGAGCACGATTTTCGAGAGCAATCGGGACGGTAACACGTTTCGTCATAGTGGGATTCCATGGCTTCAAAGCGAAGCAAAAAATATTAAAGTTGTTCCCTGATTATACTGTAAAACTGATTCAAAGCTTGAATAGTATGGTTCGAGCCTATTTACTAAGATATTTTGTAGATGAATTACAAATTCAACTATAGGTAAAAGCTATAGATGAGCGACATAAATTAAGGTTTTTTGATGGAATTGAAGTAAAAGTGACAATTTCTTAAATTTCATAAGACCTTAGCATAACTTTTTCCTATGCTGAAAATCCTCTCTAATGCGAATATTAGAGGAGATTGACCATGTCACAGACCAACACTTATTCAGCAGATGTGATCGTACTTGGTGCAGGCCCAGTCGGTTTAACGATGGCGAACGGCCTTGGCCTTGCGGGCTTAAAAGTAAAAGTGATTGAACAGCTCGATCAATTGATTGATTATCCTCGTGCAATTGGTATTGATGATGAATCTCTAAGAACAATGCAATCGATTGGTTTGATCAACAAAGTATTGCCGCATACCACTCCCGATCATGCGATGCGTTTTCTTACGCCTTCAGGCCGTTGTTTTGCAGATATCCAACCTAAAACACGTGAGTTTGGTTTCCCTCGTCGTAACGCATTCGTACAACCTTATGTTGATGCAGAATTATTGGAAGGTTTAGAACGTTTTGATGATGTGGAAGTACTTTTTTCTCGTCAACTTCAAAGTTTTAAGCAGACTGAAGATCAAGTTGAAGTTCAAATCCAAAATAAAGATAAAACAATTGAATATATAACTGCAAAGTATCTTGTGGCATGTGATGGCGGTAATAGCTACGTTCGCCGTATGTTGAATATTCCTTTTGAAGGTAAAACTGCACCAAACCAATGGATTGTTGTCGATATTGCAAACGATCCATTGGCGACACCACATATTTACTTATGTTGCGATCCAGTACGTCCATATGTGTCAGCGGCTTTACCACATGGTATCCGTCGTTTTGAATTTATGGTGATGCCAGGGGAGACGCAAGAGCAACTGAGTCAACCTGAAAACATGGCTAAACTTTTATCCAAAGTATTACCAAACACTGAAAATATCGATGTGATCCGAAATCGTGTTTATACCCATAATGCACGTATTGCCAGTAGATTTAAAGAAGGTCGTATCTTACTTGCGGGAGATGCAGCGCACATCATGCCAGTATGGCAGGGACAGGGTTATAACAGTGGAATGCGTGATGCGTTCAATTTATCTTGGAAACTGGCTATGGTCGTACAAGGTAAAGTAGATGCTAAAGTTCTAGATTCTTATCAAGAAGAGCGTCATGATCATGCCAAAGCGATGATTGATTTATCTGTTACAGCAGGCCATGTGCTAGCTCCGCCTAAAAAATGGCAAGGTACTGCGCGTGATGCTATTTCATATGTTCTAAATTACATTAAACCAGTTAAACAATATTTGTTGGAAATGCGCTTTAAGCCAATGCCACAATATAAATCTGGTATTTTGGTTGGACAGGTCAATAAGACATCACCAATCGGTAAAATGTTTATTCAACCTAAAATGCAAGACAGCACAGGTCAGGTGAAATTACTGGATGATTTTATTGGTCAAGGCTTTGCTATTATTGCTTGGGGAGTAGATCCGACTTGGGGACTCACACCAACAAGTATTCAAAAATGGAAAGCATTGGGTGTGAAATTTATTAAAGTCGTTCCACCTGAACAATTGAATACTGATGCTCATGATGATGAAATATTGACACTTGGGGATACGGAGCATGCGATTCGAGCATGGTTTGGTCGTACTCAATACTCGATGGCATTTTTAAGACCAGATAAATTTGTCGCTGGCTTAAGTATTCCTCAGACGAGCGAAGAGCTCAGTCAAAAGCTGTTTGATAAACTTGGCGTTTAATCAAAAAGTTTAAGACTAATCTAAAAGAAAACCTGCAAATTTGCAGGTTTTTTATTTTTAAAATAGCGTTCAAATTTTTAAAAAATATGACAATGAAAGTGTTGGCTTAGAATATTTTTGACAGTTTGCAAATGCTTACTTTGATCTTGTTTTCTGAAACTCAAATATAAGCTGATATTCGGTAAATCGATTTCAGTTGATTTAATTAAGACATTTTCACTGAGCAAGCTTTCAACATATTTTGGAACAATGGTCCAACCGACTTGCATCGCTACAAGATTAATATTCATTAAAATGTTACTCGAGTATTGAGCAACTTGAATAGATGTATTTAGAGCTTCAAAAATGTTTTGAATTTTTTGGAATAAGATCGGTGAGGCAGTTTCCTCGCTCATGATAAATTTTTGGGCAATTAAATCCTGTTTTGAAATACAGTCTAAATGCGCATGGGCTGAATGACGAGGAATCAGCAAGATCAGAGGCTCACTAAACAATTCAATAGAGGCAATATGCTCATCATCGATACATTGGCGAGTGAATGCGACATCAATTTTTTGATCACGAAGTGCTTGGATTTGATGTACACAGCTCAAACTATGAAATTGAATATCTAAATCAGGCTGTTGTGCACGAATAATAGGCATGACATAGGGAAAAATTTTCATTTCTGCCACAGGTAAAAAGCCAATATTTAATTTATTTTTCTTGGTATTCGCCATGATTTGAATCTTGTGTTTGGCGTCTTGAGCAAGTTTCAAAATATGTCGAGCATCTTTTAAAAAAGTTTCTCCTTCCTCTGTGAGCGATAAGCTTCTGCTTTTACGAATCAGCAGGGATGTACCTAATTCCGCTTCAAGATCTTTAATTTGCTGACTTAAAGAGGGCTGCGCTATAAAGAGTTTTTCTGCAGCACGCGTAAAATTAAGTTCTTCGGCAACTGAGACGAAATATTTCAAATGTCGAAGTTCCATGCGTACCGATCCTTAATCGCCATAATAAATGAGGTTGATTATACGTTTGAATTGCTAGAACTACAGCGTGATTCACGTTTAAAGCTAATTTAAGAAGAAAAAAACCGACCCATATTGAAATGAAATATTGGTCGGTTTTTTTATCAAGTAGAGTATTTAAATGATGAGGAAGATCAAGCTGATGAATCCAATAAAGGATACGCCCAAAATGATTTTTTTCATTTGTGACTCAAAATAGGTCAGACAAAGTGCAACAAAAAGCGCAGCGAATGTCAGTACACCAATCCAATAACTCATCATATTACTGACTTGTCCTTTGCTCATGCAGAGGATAAGCCCTAACGACAGGAATCCCCATCCAACCATTGAGGCTATTTTCTGGTGTTTAGCACTCAATGTTTGACCAAAAATTTGTTTTTGATGCTTTTGCATTGCACTGGCTAAACCTATAAAACCTAAAGTACAAACTGCCCAAATGAGGAGAAAAAAGCTCATGGTGATTACCCCTCTACCTTAGGTAAAACTTGACTCATTTTTAATGGAGTTCCTTGATGATTTTGAACTTTGTAAAGAGCAAAATAAAAAACCACTGCTAAAACTAGCATCGCCAGATCGAACGAAGCGATAACCCATTGAC
The DNA here is from genome assembly GCF_057737035.1 of Acinetobacter sp. 24-47-47. Lineage (NCBI taxonomy): Bacteria > Pseudomonadati > Pseudomonadota > Gammaproteobacteria > Moraxellales > Moraxellaceae > Acinetobacter > Acinetobacter sp. 24-47-47. The sequence continues at coordinate 935,701 of NZ_CM173216.1, forward strand.
CGTGAGCTATAGAACGCCATAAAGGTTGACCACCTGTGATAAAGTTTACAAGCGGAAGTAAAGCGAAAAGCAGGGTAGCGAGACCCAGTAATTCAAGCCAAGCTTGGCGATGGGTGCGAAAAACAGCATAAACAAGTGTGAAGAGCCACACAATAAAGAATGTACGGATTTCCCAGTTTAAACGCATTTCCATGTTGGCAGGGATAAAACGGTTTGCATAAAAATAAGCTGCACAAGCAATAGGTAAGCCGATAATCGCAGCGATGTTGGTAATCTCGACCGTACGATACCCAAAGGATTTATAACCTTGTTTCGCTTGTTGAGGTGCACGTTTGACGCACCATAAAATTAATCCTGTTGCGACCATTAGCGTGCCAACGATACCAGAAAAAAAGAGTATCCAACGTAAGGCTAAATCAACTCCTCGTGCTTCATGTAGAACAGTGGCAACATTGTAAATGCCATTGGGAATAGAAGGATTTTTGAGTTGAGTGGAATCATCTGTAATGTTTTGACCTGTCACACCATTGAAGTCTAAAGTTTCATATACGCCACGATGAGCGATACTTGCGCCGTGTAAAGCACGTAACTCAATGGTCGCCTTCGATGTATTTGGTGCTTTAATTGTGATCGAACCAATCGGATTGTTTTTCCACTTCGCTTCAGCTTGAGTGAGGATCGGAGCAATATCTGTAAGTGGTGCAGGTTCAGCTTTTCGATCTTGGTTGCGCGTACGTCGACTTTCACCTCGATTCTTTCTCTCACCATCCATTTTGTTAGTATGTTCATTTGATGCTGACTGCGTACCACGAGCCTCAATTTCTGTACGCGCATTCATCATCGAGCGCTGATTTCCTTGCGGTTGATCAGTACGAGTCTGCCCTTGTGGTTCTGCTGGATTTTGAATTAAGGATTTTCGTTGGTCTTGTAGAAAGGCGCCACGATTGTCATAAATTTGCTGTACCCCCCACGGCATGATGGTAAACAATAATAAAAGTAAACCACTAAAAGTGATCATGATATGAAAGGGAAGTGCGAATACAGCTGTTGCATTATGTGCGTCTAACCAAGAACGCTGTCCTTTACCTGTTCTAAAGGTAAAGAAATCTTTAAAGATTTTCTTATGGGTGATGATGCCACTAATAATTGCAACAAGCATAAACATAGTTGCTATGCCCACAATCCAACGTGACCATATACGTGGCATTCCGTATAATTCAAAATGGAAACGATACAGAAAGCTACCACCACGGGTTTCACGGGCTTCTAATACTTTACCTGTGGCACTGTCAATCGTCACACGTTCACCACCGCGACGAGCATTGGGATCTTCTCCGACACTCCGGATATTCAGTGTGGTGTAATTTTGACGAGCATTGGGTAATTGAATTCCCCAGCTCCCTGCATCAGCATGATTATTCTGCAAATATTGCAGAGCCACTTGCGTCTGCTCAAGTTGAGATCGGCTTGGAATCGATTGGTGATACTCGGGTTTCATCCATGTGCTGATTTCTGCTTGGAAAAAACTCAAAGTACCGGTTACAAAGATGGCATACAGCAACCATCCTAGTATCAAACTAGCCCAAGTATGTAACCATGACATAGACTGGCGTGGGCCTTCAGCTTTGGCATCACTTCTCATGAATTAGTTCCCCATGATTTTATAGATGAGAAATAAAGCAAGGCTAGGTAAGACGATGCCCAATGTAGCTTTTCTGGTTTTGTGAACCATAAAAACCCAAATAAACGCTGCACACTGTAAACAGAAAGCAATGAGCGTTGCTGACATCGCTGCGCTAGATTGATATGTGCTAAATGTTTGTGCAATCACGATAGCAGAGAGGGATGCAAGCAAATAACCTCCAATACCCGCCAATAAAAAACGATAGAGCACCATCAGGCGATAACTGATAGAAACTGATTTAGTAGTCCTACGAGTTTTTTTTACTTGATTCCCAAGTGTTAACTCGCCTGGTAGTTCGAATTCTGTACTGTTCATAAAAGTAAGAAAGTGTGAGTGTATGTAATTATTGTAAATGATAACAATTATTGTTTATCTTTAGAATTATAAATTTAGCATTTTAGAAATAAATTTTTAATTGAATTAGCTTGGGCATGTTAATTGCAGCGTTGTAGTTATTTTTTATCGATAGGTAAAATTTATGACGTATCAAGTTTTTTACTGCAAAGCTAATCCTAATGCTCAATTTGTGTTGTTATCTTCAGGGTTAGGAGGGCATGGACATTTTTGGCATCCTCAATTAGATATATTGACTCGATTTTTTCATGTCATTACATATGATCAACAAGGATGTCATGCAGATGCTGCATTACTAGCACCAACTTATTCAATGACCGATATGGCAATACAAGTGATACAGATTTTAGAGGATCTAAAGATCGATGAATTCCATTTTATCGGTCATGCTTTAGGTGGGCATATTGGAGCGGAGTTAGCCGTTTTAATTCAAAATACAAAATTGGAAATGTTGAGTTTGACCAGTATTAATGCGTGGGACTCACTAGATCCACATACGCTCAAATGTTTTGAAGCTCGAGAATCGTTATTACAAAATGCTGGTGCAGAGGCATATGTTAGAGCTCAAGCATTATTTCTTTATCCACCTGTATGGATCTCTGTTAATATCGATCAAATACAACAAGCAGAAAATAATCAACTCCGAAACTTTCCACCAAAAGAGAATGTATTGAGACGTCTGAAGGCTTTAAAGGAATTTAAAATAACGAATGAACATATCACCGCACTTCAACGAACTCCAATTCACTTGATTGCAAATCGTGATGATTTCTTGGTTCCAGTACATAAGACTCTTGATCTTCAGAAAAATTTTGTACATGCACAATGCTCAATTTTTGATGTAGGTGCACATGCTTCTACTGTGACTGAGCCAGATATCACTAATCAGGCAATTATTCAATTTCTTCGATCACTCTAGCATTTGAAACTTTTCAATTGCATATAAAAAACCACGATTGAGATCGTGGTTTTTTTAATTATTTTACCAAATGGTATTTTTTGGAACATCTTGTGCACTTTTATATGACGTTATTTAGGAGTAATGGGTATTGGGATTATGTGATTAATTTATCATAAGGTAAAATATAAAATTATTAAGTTGTTGTAATATATAATAAAATAATAATTGGCACATCATTTGCTAAATATCTAATACAAGCTCTAAGGCTTAATCCTACTAAATAAAATTTAACTGATCGTTAAATTAGGAGTGTTAGATATGAAAATTGGTGTCTTTTGTCCGATCGGAAATAATGGCTGGTTACTCTCAGAAAATGCTCCTCAATACAAACCAAGTTTTGAGTTAAATAAAAAAATTGTCCAACGCGCAGAGCATTACGGTTTTGACTTTGCATTGTCTATGATCAAGCTGCGTGGTTTCGGGGGTAAAACTGAGTTTTGGGATCACAACTTAGAAACTTTTACGCTTATGGCGGGTCTTGCTGCAGTCACCAGCAAAATAAAAATTTATGCAACAGCTGCGACGCTAGTGATGCCGCCTGCCATAGTTGCACGCATGGCATCTACGATTGATTCAATTTCGAATGGTCGTTTCGGCCTAAATGTCGTCACAGGTTGGCAAGCGCCAGAATATACCCAAATGGGCATGTGGCCCGGTGATGAATATTTCGGAAAGCGTTACGAATACTTATCTGAATACGTACAAATTCTGCGTGAATTATGGGCAACAGGTAAATCTGATTTTAAAGGTGACCATTTCCAAATGGATGATTGCCGAGTTAGCCCACGCCCGCAAGCAGAGATGAAAATTATCTGCGCTGGTCAATCGGATACAGGTTTGGAACTTTCTGCTAAACACGCTGATTACAATTTTGTTTTTGGTAAAGGGCTTAATACACCAACAGCATATGCAGAAATCAACGATCGTTTAAAAGCAAAAACAGATATTACGGGTCGTGATGTTCAAACCTACGTTTTGTTCATGATTATCGCTGCTGAAACAGACGAAGAAGCGATGGCGAAGTGGCAACATTACAACGATGGCGCTGATATTGAAGCGATCAACTGGTTAATGAATCAAGGCGGAAAAGATACTAAATCTGGTGCAGATACTAATATTCGTCAAATGGCTTCATCAGTATCACCAGTCAACATCAATATGGGAACGTTGGTGGGTTCTTACGAAACTATCGCAAAAATGCTAGATGAGATTAGTGAGGTGAAAGGAACTGAAGGCATTTTACTGACATTTGATGATTTTGTTGAAGGTGTTGAAAGTTTTGGACAACGGATTCAGCCGCTTATGAAATGTCGTGAACATGTTGTGGTTGAAGGAATGAGTTCAGAAACTGTGTTGGAGAAAATCGCATGAGTCATTTAGAAAATACCGTTGAAGCTGGATTTACTGTACAAGCGGGTACGGGTGTAAAACTCAAAGCCGAACCGGAAAATATTGTGCTTGCACCAGAGCAAACAGCACTAATCGTGATTGATATGCAAAATGCGTATACGTCAAAAGGTGGTTATTTAGATCTTGCTGGGTTTGATGTGTCGACGACAAAACCTGTGGTTGAAAATATTAAAAAGGCAGTTTCTGTAGCACATGATGCTGGTATTCAAGTGATCTATTTCAAAAACGGTTGGGATAATCAATATCGTGAAGCAGGTGGTATTGATTCACCAAACTTTCATAAATCAAATGCACTGAAGACCATGCGTAAGCGTCCTGAGCTACAAGGAAAGTTGTTAGCAAAAGGGGATTGGGATTTTGAGTTGATTGATGAGTTGGTGCCAGCTCCGCAAGATATTGTGATTGAAAAGCCTCGTTATAGTGGATTCTTTAACACAGCGCTAGACAGCATGCTCAGAGTGCGTGGAATTCGTAATTTGGTTTTTGTCGGTATCGCGACCAATGTATGTGTTGAATCGACGCTCAGAGATGGCTTCTTTCTAGAATATTTTGGCGTGGCTTTAGACGATGCCTGTCATCAAGCAGGGCCAAAAGAAGCCCATGTCGCAAGTATGTACAACATAAAAACCTTCTTTGGATGGGTGTCGGATACAGAAAGTTTTGTCAGTAGTTTTGCAGATCAACCAACACTCGCTGAAAGCGCATAGATATTTATAAATTCTAAAATTAGGAAATAAGTCATGTCAAAAGAAGTCATTATTCCAGTGGGTTCAGGTAAGCCACTCGCACCGTATTCGCCAGCAACTAAAGCAGACAACATTGTCTATGTTTCAGGCACTTTGCCTTTTGATGAAAACAACAATGTAGTTCATGTTGGAGACGTAGCAGCACAGACACGCCATGTCCTTGAAACAATAAAGAAGGTCATCGAAACTGCTGGCGGAACAATGTCGGACATTACTTTCAACCATATTTTTCTGACAGATTGGGCAAACTACGCTGCAATGAATGAAGTATATGCCGAATATTTTCCGAATGCAGAACCAGCTCGTTACTGTGTTCAAACAGGATTAGTCAAACCTGATGCACTCATCGAAATTGCTTCAATTGCTCATGTTTAATTTGAAAGCTTTCATCACCCTATTATGAGTCCCTCACTGACTGCTTAGGCGATGAGGGATGGAGAACACTATGAATGCAAATGTGCAATCAATCAATTTACCCGAGGCAGTGAGTGCCACACTCAACATTGACCAACAGGTTTTTAGACAAGGAATGTCGAATTTAGGTGCAGCTGTCAATGTCATTACTACAGCTGGTCTAGCAGGAAAAGCTGGCTTCACAGCTTCAGCTGTATGTAGTGTGACAGATACGCCACCAACATTGCTGGTATGTCTAAATCGATCAGCATCTGTATTTGAAACATTTAAAAGTAATCAGGTTTTGTGTGTCAATACTTTAAGCAGTAGTCAAAAGCATTTATCGAATGTGTTTGGGGGTAAAACTCCAATGGCAGAACGTTTCGAAAAGGGGGACTGGTCAACATTAGTCACAGGTGCACCTATTTTAGAAGGTGCGCTAGTGAGTTTTGATTGTGAAGTCGTACAAAGTTTATCGGTAGGCAGTCATGATGTTTTGTTCTGCCATGTAAAGGGGATGAAACAGCAAGCGGGTGAAAAAGCCCTCATGTATTTTAACCGCGTATATTGCGAGCCAGTTCCAATGGTCTAAAACAGCATGCTTGATCAGGAGAAGGTCGATGAGCACAAAAGAAACATGGTTTCCAAAATTTAAACCTTTCCAAGGAAATCTAGACACGACCGCAGTTCAAGTAGATGAGTACTTGCCGCCAGGTAAAAGTATGGTATTGGGGCTGCAGCATGCATTTGCAATGTTTGGAGCAACAGTACTTGCCCCATTACTGATGGGTTTCGATCCGAATCTTACAATGTTTATTACGGGTATTGGGACAATATTATTTTTCCTAATGACTGGGGGGCGTATGCCGAGCTATTTAGGTTCGAGCTTCGCTTTCATTGGAGCAGTCATTGCAGTCACTGGTTATACCGGTGTTGGCTTAAATCCAAACTTAGGCTTAGCACTTGGCGGTACCATTGCATGCGGTATTTTGTACGCCTTGATCGGTTTGATCGTGATGAAAACTGGCACAGCATGGATTGAAAAGTTGATGCCACCAATTGTGACTGGAGCAATTGTGATGATCATTGGTTTGCATTTAGCGCCAGTGGCGATCAAAAGTGTCTCTGCTAATCAGTTTGATTCATGGATGGCTCTAATCACGATTATTTGTATTAGTGTAATCGCCGTATTTACTAAGGGCATGATCCGTAGATTGTTATTGCTCATTGGCTTAGTGGCTTCTTACTTTATTTATTTTTTACTCACCAATGTTTTGGGTTTTGGTACAGCGATCGATTTTACTGAAGTCAGTGAGGCAGCTTGGTTCGGTTTACCTACTTTTCATGCGCCAGTGTTTGAATTTAATGCCATGCTGCTTATTGCTCCCATAGCGATCATCTTAGTTGCAGAGAATCTAGGACATTTTAAAGCGGTATCTGCAATGACTGGACGTAATCTATCACCATATATGGGAAGAGGTTTCTTTGCAGATGGTGTATGTACGACCTTGTCTGCATCAATCGGTGGAACAGGAATGACAACATATGCTGAGAACATTGGTGTTATGGCGGTAACCAAAATTTACGCAACCACCATATTTTTATTTGCTGGCGTATTTGCAATTTTGCTAGGTCTATCACCAAAATTTGGCGCGGTTATTAGTACGATTCCTGTCGCATTATTAGGGGGAGCTTCGATTGTTGTTTTTGGTCTGATTACAGTGGCCGGTGCTAAAATTTGGGTGGACAACCGCGTAGATTTTACCAAAAACAGTACTCTGTTGATTGCTGCTGTCACCTTAATTATGGGGACAGGCAATTATAGTTTACAAATTGGCCATTTTGATTTGGGTGGAATAGGGACTGCAACATTAGCGGCTATTTTATTGAATCTTTTCTTAAATCGAGAAGATAAGAATGCGCAAACAGTAGAGCTCGAAAACGAACCGCATTCAGCAGAAGCAACGGCACTCCCTAACACTCAAATTTAAGGTGAAATTAAAAATGAAAATTGCATTTATCGGTTTAGGTGCTATGGGATGGCACATGGCGAGCCATTTACCAAAACTAGGATTTGAAGTTTTAGTTTGGAACCGTAATTTTGAAAAAGCAGAAGCACATGCACAAACATTTGGTACTAAAGCGACTTCTGTCGATCAAGCAGTGAAAGCAGATTTTATTTTCAGTTGCTTACCCACCAGTGCAGATGTCGAACAGCTTATTGCTCAAAATCCTCCGGTCAAGGGGAGCGTATGGATCGACTGTACCAGTGGTGTACCTGTAAGTGCTTTAAAACTTGCAAATCAGTTGAAATTTAATGGTGTTGAATATTTAGATGCCCCCGTTTCTGGGCAAACTATAGGCGCTGAAAAAGGGACATTGACGGTAATGGTTGGGGGGGATGTCGATGCTTATAAGCGTGCAAAACCGATTATTCAGGCATTTGCAGGATTAATTGAATATGTCGGGGAGAGTGGTTCTGGATTTGCTGTTAAAGCAGTGAATAACACGTTGATGGCAACCCATCTATGGGCACTCGCAGAAGGATTGACGGTATTAAAGTCAAAAGGAGTAGATTTGAATAGTGCATTGAATTGTATTAATCATTCTAGTGGTAAAAGTTCAATGTCTGAAAATATTATGGCGCAACGTGTTCTGAGTCGTGCGTTTCCAAAAACCTTTGCCTTAGCTCTTTTACAAAAGGATATAGGAATTGCGACTGATCTAATTCAAGAGCAAGCGTTGAATTTGCCAGCGATGCAACTTATACAAAATCAGTATATGCAAATTGAAAAAGTGAAAGCTCAAGATTCTGATTTTTCAGCTGTGGTTCAGGTGCTTGAACATCAATCTAAAATTGAATTAAGTTAAATCTAGCGTCCAAATACCTTAAATACCGCTTAATGTAGATTAAGCGGTTCATCTATGAATGCTCAATGAGATTAGCTTTGTTGATATTCATTAATGACTTCTAACGCGGCTCTAAATGCTTCTTGTGTAGCTGGAGCACCACAGTACGGCAAGCTGTGCAAAAGAACCTCTTGGATTTCCTCAACAGTTGCGCCGTTATTTAAAGCACCACGTACATGACCTTTAAGTTCTGTTGGGCTTTTTTGGGCTGTTAAAAATGCAATCGTGATTAACGAACGATACTTGCGTGGTAAAACGCCTTCACGTTGCCAAGTTGAACCCCATGCATGCTCATTAATCCAATCTTGAAGTGGTTGAGTAAATGGAACTGTATTGTCTTGTGCACGTTTGACAAAAGTTTCTCCCATCACTTCTGTACGAACTTTTAAACCATTTTCATAATCTTGTTTTGACATTTTTTTCCTCATAAAAAAAGCGCATCTTGAGATGCGCTATAGCATAAATATTAAGCTGGGATTTCAATCGCAATCGCAGTTGCTTCTCCACCACCAATGCAAAGTGCGGCAACACCTTTTGTTTTACCTAAGCGTTTTAGTGCATGGATGAGAGTCAAAATAATTCGTGAACCTGATGACCCCAATGGATGTCCGAGTGCACAAGCTCCACCGTGGATATTCACTTTTTCAGGATCTAAATGAAAAGCATCGATCGCTGCCATGGTCACCATCGCAAACGCTTCATTAATTTCCCACAAATCCACGTCTTCAACAGTCCAACCCGCTTTGTTTAATACTTTTTCTATTGCACCAACAGGTGCGATGGTAAATTCTGATGGGTGTTGAGAGTGCGTTGCGTAAGCTTTAATCGTTGCTAAAGTTGAAAGTCCCTTTGCTGTTGCGAGTTCAGCAGAAGTCACTAAAAATGCTGATGCACCATCACTAATTGAACTGGCATTGGCTGCAGTAATTGTACCGTCTTTAGCAAATGCTGGGCGTAGCGTAGGAATTTTATCAATTTTTGCTGTAAATGGATTTTCATCTTGGGCAACGATGACATCGCCTTTACGTGAACTTACTGTAACAGGGGTGATTTCATCTTTGAAATAATTATTTTGAATCGCATTCTGAGCACGAGTTAAGGAGCGAATCGCGAAATCGTCTTGTTGTTCACGTGTGTAGTTTTTCTTATCTGCCATTTCTTGAGCAAGAATACCCATTGAATAGCCAGTTTCAGCATCTTCCAAACCTTCTTGGAACATGTGATCAATCACTTTGCCATGTCCCATACGGTAACCTGCGCGTGCTTTGTCCATGAGATAAGGTGCATTCGACATGGATTCCATTCCGCCAGCGACGATAATATTTACCGAGCCAGCTTTAATGGCATCTGCAGCTTGCATCACGGCTTTCATGCCAGACCCACAGATTTTATTGATCGTTGTTGCACCTACATGATCTGGTACACCTGCAATTCGCATCGCTTGACGAGCAGGACCTTGTTTTAATCCCGCAGGTAAAACACAGCCCATAATCACTTCATCTAATTGGTCTGCAGCAAGCTTAGATTGGTCAAGTACGGCTTTAATGACTTCAGCACCAAGTTGCGGGGCTGTTAAGCTTGAAAGTCCTCCCTGAAAGCTACCCATAGCGGTACGGCTACCTGCAACTAATACGATTTCTTGACTCATAGCGTTGATCCTTGTCCTGTAGTTTATATGATTCAAATGCGTGTCAATTTCATATGTTTAAAATTTAATGACAGCTATTTTATTAGTTGTAATCACATTATCATAAAAAATGAATAAAGATTCATTATTTTGTTTTCATTTAATTTCGCTGATTTTGATGTTGTTTTCTATAACACCATAGTGGAATGAAATATAAAAAGTGGAATGAAAAATAAAAAACGACCCTTTAGGATCGTTTTTTCAGAAGCAATTGAGTGACTAGTATTGTGTAGAATTTGACAGAGCCTGAGCGTGAGGGTTCTCAAGTTCTAAACTCTGGTTAAGTTCAGTATCGAAAACATCAGTCAACATACTGTCAAAACGTTTAGCGTTATACGTAAGCAACTGATCAGCTTCAGCTTGAGTGATGAAATTCTCCTTAAGAGCAGATTCAATATGCTCTTCGAAAGTCAGACCTCTAAATTGGCCTTTAGATTCAGCCTTTTTAAACTTATTCCATAAATCCTCAATTTGAAACAACATTTGGAATGTAGACTCCATGCGTCCATTGACATCATCGGGATCAGTGCTATAGAAGACATGTTTTTTTAATTCATCGCGGAAAGCATTTTCCTGAAGAATTAGTTCACCTAATTTAAGTTTCAAGGCATCCGATGGTTGAGTAATAGGACGACCAAAAGGGAAACAAATAAGTTTGACTAAACTTGCGGCAATTTTTACAGGGAAGTTATCAAACAGACCATAGAACGCTTCTTGAGATGCATATAATGCTTTCTCAAGTGCGAGTTTAGCATGCAGTTGTTCAGCTTCAGTACGTTGACCATTTTCATAAAATTTAAGAATTGCAGTCGCAATAAATAAGTGTGAATGCATATCTGCTAATCGTCCAGACAGCATTTCTTTGCGTTTGATATCACCTGCAAGGAGGCCTAAGCACATATCTGCGACTAAGGCAAAATTAGCACTCAAACGATTAATGGTTTTGTAGTAAGGGCGACTGAAATCATCAGCCTTTACTGAGCCTTCTGTTGATCCGCCTATAAAACCATAAGCAAATGATTTAGCGGTTCGATTAAATGTATACCCCAAATGCTTATAAAGAATGTCATTAAAATCTTTTAATGCTGCATCTTTATTTTCGGCTTGTAAAAGTTGTAATTCTTCAAATAAATAGGGATGACAACGCATCGAACCTTGACCAAAAATCATCAGTGAACGACTCAGAATATTGGCACCCTCAACAGTAATCGAAACAGGGATCGCTTGGTACATGAGCGCCAAGAAGTTACGAGGACCCATTTGAATAGCACGCCCGCCCACAATGTCCATACTATGATTAACAATCTTACGCATGGTCTCTGTTGCGTAGTATTTTGCCATTGCAGTCATGACTGCAGGTTTACCCCCTTGGTTTAGGCCACAAGTGACGAGGTAACGGAATGCTTCAAGCATATAGGTATCGCTAGCGATATCACTTGAAACCTCTTGAACACCTTCGAATTTACCGACTGAAATTTTGAATTGTTGACGGACACGAGCAAAGGCGCCGACATTTAAATAACACATTTCACCAGCAGCTGTTGATAATGCTGGAAGAGAAATACCGCGGCCAACTGCCAGACATTCCATTAGCATACGCCAGCCTTTACCTGCATTTTCTACACCACCAATAATCCAATCCAGCGGAATGAAGACATCTTTACCATCCACGGTACCATTCATAAATGGTGAACCTGGATTATGGCGTGCTCCTACAATCACACCTTCATGATCAGCTGGTAATAGGGCACATGTGATTCCGTATTCAGTTTTGTTTTTATCACCTAGTAAACCTTCAGGGTCATATAATTTGAAAGCTAAACCGACCACCGTAGCAACAGGGGCAAGTGTAATCCAACGTTTGGAAAAATTCATTTTTAGGCCAAGAACTTCTTGTCCTTCAAATTGACCATAACAAACCACACCTGTGTCAGGAATTGCACCTGCATCTGAACCTGCTTCAGGGCTTGTTAAACCAAAACAAGGAATTTCTTCACCTTTTGCTAAACCTGGTAAATAACGATTCTTTTGATCTTCAGTACCGTAGTGTAAGAGTAATTCTCCTGGACCTAAAGAGTTAGGCACCATACAACTGACAGCAGTGGTAAGTGAGCGCGAGGCAATCTTACTCATGATACGGCTTTGCGCAAATGAGCTGAATTGTTTACCGCCGTATTCTTTAGGGATAATTAAACCCAGAAAACCTTTGGATTTAATAAATGACCAGACTTCTTCAGGGAGGTCTTTACGATGATGGTGAATATCCCATTCATCCAGCATCTGGCAGAGCTGTTCGACTTCATGATCGATAAATGATTGTTCTTCTTCAGACAGTGTGGGGTACGGATACTGATCAAATTTCTTCCAGTCTGGTGCCCCCATAAATAATTCTTTTTCCCACCAACTGGTTCCTGCATCTAATGCTTCACGCTCGGTACTACTCATTGTTGGCATTGCATTGGCTAGAGCTTTATAGGCAGGTTGTGTAATAAATTTCATCCTTAACGTATCAATACTGACAATCAATGAAATTAGGATAAAAGGAATACCGAGTATCAGCGACCAAGGGCTGATCAACGCAACTAAAATAGATACGACTGTGAGTGTGATAGCCCCAGAAGTTCTTGAGAATTCGAAATAAAAAATAGCCCAGAGTGTTATAAATAGAATAATTAAACTGAGTATAAAAAACATTATGAACTGCTCCATTTATGATTTGGTCATGGAGCCAATACCCACAGTAAATTTAATCAAAGCACAAACATCAGATCTACAGCGATATTGGATCATGAAATGTGAAACGAAAGCGTTGAGTTCTAAAACGGACGCATATTAATACTTATATTGGATAAGATTGTTTGAAAAATATTCAAAATTCAAGCAGAAGAGAGATAAGAAATGTGTCAATAAGTAATTGAGAATTATAAAAACCACAAACAAAAAAGCCCTCATACGAGGGCTTTAAAGTAAGAAGAATTATGCTTCGATTGTTTGAACAGTAATTTTCTTTGCAGGATCAGCTTTACGACGAACTGCTGGTACTGGTTCGCCATAGTATTGACGATCAGCAAAATAACTTGAACGTACCATTGGTGCAGCCCAAATATTTTTAAAGCCTAATTTTTGCCCATGTGCTGTATAGCGTTCGAACTCTTCAGGTGTGACGAAGCGATCAATTGGTGCATGTTCTTTCGATGGTTGTAAATATTGACCAATTGTTACGTAGTCAACATCGTGTGCTTTGAGGTCATCAAGAAGTGCGAGAACTTCTTCTTCAGTTTCGCCAATACCTACCATCAAGCCACATTTAGTTGGAATATCTGGGCAGTATTCTTTAAACATTTTAAGAAGATTTAAGGAATGTTGATAGTCTGAACCTGGACGCATTGCTTTGTATAAACGTGGTACGGTTTCAATGTTGTGGTTAAACACATCTGGAGGACATTCCGTCATGATGCGTAATGCAACATCCATACGACCACGGAAATCAGGTACTAAAATTTCCAATAATGTATTAGGACTTAAAGCACGCGCTTCTTTAATACAATCAACAAAGTGTTGCGCTCCACCATCGAGTAGATCATCACGGTCTACAGATGTTATGACAGCGTATTTCAAACCTAAGTTTGCAATTGTCTCAGCCATGTGGCGTGGTTCATCTGGGTCTAATGCATTCGGACGACCATGTGCCACATCACAAAATGGGCAACGACGTGTACAAATGTCACCCATAATCATGAAAGTTGCTGTACCACCACCAAAACATTCAGGAAGATTTGGACATGCAGCTTCTTCACACACTGTATGTAATTTTTGTTCACGTAAAGTTGATTTAATGCGTTGAACCTCTTCTGGTGCAGCCATTTTGACGCGAATCCAGTCTGGTTTACGAGGTGCTTCAACCGTAGGAATCACTTTTACAGGAATACGTGCAACTTTCTCAGCGCCACGAAGTTTTTCACCCTGTACTGGTTTACGGTTTTCTGACATATTCAACGATTCCACTAATGTGTGACGGGAGGAAATATTAAAAATAGGTCTCTTATTATAGCGAATTTATGCATAAATTGGGCAAAAACGATATTCATAAAATAAATGTGGCTATCAAGCAATATATGGTATTGAAATACAGCAAATGTATGCATTTTCAGTCATAATATAAGTTAGATAAATGAAGAGATAATTGTATAGGAGCATTGAATGCCGCGTAAGAAAGAGGTCGTGAGTGGAACCTTTGTCAAATATGATGCAGTCGTTTTAGGTTCAGGCCCTGCTGGTGAAGGTGCGGCAATGAAACTTGCCAAATCAGGCAAGCGCGTTGCAGTAGTTGATATGCGTGAACAACTTGGTGGTAACTGTACGCATGTAGGAACCATTCCAAGTAAAGCTTTACGTCAAACGGTTTCTAGCATTATCCGTTATCAACGTGATCCAATGTTCCAAAAAGTGGGTGATTGGAAACAATTCACCATGAAGCAAGTGCTTCGTAATGCGCATAAAGTGATCCAACAGCAAGTGGATACACACTCGCGTTTTTATGACCGTAACCGCATTGATATTTTCCACGGTCGTGCTTATATCCAAGATCAAAATACGGTGGTGATTTTCACGCCTGAAGGTGTGAAAGAAACGATTATTTTTAAACAGTTGGTGATTGCGACAGGTAGTCGTCCATATCGTCCTTCAATTTTAGATTTTAATCACCCACGTGTGTTTGATTCTGACAAAATCTTAGATCTAGATTTTTCAATTCAAAAAATCATTATTTATGGCGCTGGTGTCATTGGCTGTGAATATGCATCTATCTTTATTGGCTTAGATCACAAAGTTGATTTGATTAATACTCAGCATAAATTATTGAGCTATTTAGATGACGAAATTGCAGATGCATTGTCATATCACTTACGTGAACAAGGTGTATTGATTCGCCACAATGAGCAGATTGATCACTTAGAAACATTTGATGATCATGTGGTGTTGCATCTTGAAAGTGGCAAGAAAATTAAAGCTGATGCAATTCTATGGTGTAATGGTCGATCTGGTAATACAGATGGTCTTGGCTTGGAAAATGTCGGTATCAAACCAAACAGCCGTGGACAACTATCAGTGAACGAGCAGTATCAAACTGAGGTTGAAAATATTTATGCTGCGGGTGACGTAATTGGTTGGCCGTCTCTAGCTTCAGCTGCATATGACCAAGGTCGCTGTGCTGGCGCGATTATGAGTGGTGAACAAGGTATCCAACCCGTGGTTGATATCCCTACTGGTATTTATACCATTCCAGAGATTTCATCAATTGGTAAAACTGAGCAGGAATTAACTGAAGAAAAAATTCCTTATGAAGTTGGTCAGGCGTCTTTCCGTCACCTTGCTCGTGCACAAATCACGGGAGATACAGTGGGTGAGTTAAAGATTTTGTTCCATCGCGAAACCTTAGAAATTTTAGGTGTGCATTGCTTCGGTAATAATGCTTCTGAAATTATTCATATTGGTCAAGCCGTGATGAATAGTCCGAACAACACGATCAAGTATTTTGTTGAGACAACGTTTAACTACCCAACGATGGCTGAAGCTTATCGCGTAGCAACGTTAAACGGGATGAATCGCTTGTTCTAAGGCAACGTGATGACAAAAAACTCGCAAGTTCAGGCTTGCGAGTTTTTTATTTTTGCATTTAAGTTTGATCTTTAAATCACAAAATACAATAAAGCTCCATAGCTAACAAAGCTCGCTAATAAAGAGATGATGACAGGGATTTTTGATCTCAGTAAAAGAATGACAATGCCGATAAAAATAAAATCATAAATTGAGTGTAGATGTTTTTCAGCCATTTGAGCAATTAAACAGAGTAATAATCCGATGACCGCTGCATTAATAGCAGCGACGGCTGCTGCAATCTTTTTGTTTTTGACCCATTTTGACCAATAAGGGAGCGTGCCGAAAATAAGCAGAAATGAGGGCAGGAAAATTATACTGGTTGCAATCGCAGCGTTCAGTAAAGGCGATGCGCTAAATCCTAAATATGTGCCAACGTATCCTGCAAAGCTAAATAAAGGGCCTGGAATAAGTTGAGCAAATGCATAGCCTAAGTCAAATTGTTCCGCAGTGATGTGTTGAGTAAGCACAAAATCTTCATACATGAGTGGCAGGATGATATGACCGCCCCCAAAAACCATTGAAGCAGTGTGATAAAAGCTTTCTATATTTCTAAGCAAGCTTGATGAATAGATAAATTGCAGCGCAGGAAAAAAAATAAATAAAGCGACAAACAGGATGAGCCAGAGATAATGATATTTTGAAGATGTCTGAGTGGTTTTTAAGCGAGGTGATGGCTGAGATTTTCCTTTTTTTGTAAAAGCTAAGCCAATGAATCCAGACACTAAAATTAAGAAAATTTGACTATAGCTCCACTGTGTAAAATAAATAAAAAAAGCAGAACTCAGCATCAGGACATACTGCCACATTTCAGTACAGAAGCTTTTGAACATTTGTAAAAAAGCCCAAATGACGACGGCTATTACAATCAAATGGATGACGTGAAAGAGTTCAAGAGGTACATCGGAAAAAAAATATTGACCAAAAATAGCAAATGAAGTCATTAGAATGAAGGCAGGTAATGTAAATCCTAACCAAGCAATAAAGCCCCCCCAATATCCTTTGGATAAATATCCTATCGATAGCCCCACTTGACTACTGGTCGGACCTGGCAACAATTGCGCTAATGCGACCAATTGTCCATATTCATGAGAGCTTAACCATTTGAGTTGATCAACAAAAGTGCGATGAAATAACACTAAATGCGCTGCAGGACCGCCAAATGAAATACATCCTAATTTAAGAAAAATAAAAAATAGTGCTGATAAGCTAACTTTAGGAAAATTATCTGATTTCATTTAGTAATCGTACGATGTTTTTGAACTAAGTCTAATAGGCGATTATGACAAGTATTTGAAATTAATGAAGGAGTGAGGAGGGGTAAGCCTTATCTTGAAAATGATAAGGCTTGTGGATGTTAAATTAAGCAAAATTTCCATTTCTGAAATCATCAAATGCTTGCACGATTTCTTCCTGAGTATTCATGACGAAAGGACCGTGGGCAACAATGGGTTCATTCAATGGTTCACCACTTAAGCAAAGAATTTTCGCCGTACGATGAGCAAATATTTCGACTTGTGTTGATTTTGGGTCAAGATAAAGCGTTTGCATGGCTGTATAGATCTGACCATCAATCTCAACTTCTCCATCAAGGATGAAAATCAGATGATTCCAGTTTGGCATAAGATTTAATGGAAGGCGTGCTCCATGATTAAGTCTAATGTCATAAACATTCATGTTGCTAAATGTTTGAGCTGGTCCTTGATAAACAGTTGAGCCGATTTGATATTGACCAGCAATAACACGAATCTTGGTTTGCTCATCGTGAGATAAAACTTCAGGAATATTTTGCTCAGTCAATTCCTGATATCTCGGCTCAGTCATCTTGGCATGCTCTGGTAGATTTACCCAAAGTTGAACCATATCCAAAACTCCGCCAGTTTTTGCAAAAGCTTCCGAATGGTGTTCTTCATGCAGAATACCTTTACCTGCGGTCATCCATTGCACTTCGTTTGGACCAATTTTTCCATGATTGCCTTTTGAGTCACGATGCTCTAATTCGCCGTCATAGACAATCGTCACCGTTTCAAAACCACGGTGGGGGTGTAAACCAACACCGCGTTGGTGGTGACTTGGAGAAAATCGATATTGACCTGTATAACCCATTACCAAGAATGGGCTGGTATGATTTCCTATTTCATGCATGGGTAACATGGAGTTTGTTGGAAAACCATCACCCACCCATGTGCTTCGATCGCTGGTATAGACTTTCTGAACTTGTGTCATTTGTATTCCTCTATATATCGTTCTAATCATGATATTGAGGTATATTGATGAGATTACAGGGCGATTCTCTCAACAGATAATTCCAAAAATGAAACAATTATGCAAAATTTAAATGATTACTACTATTTTGTGCAAGTCGTTAAATATCAAGGTTTTACTAAGGCAAGTGAAGCTTTAGGTATTACAAAATCTAAGTTATCTCGTCATATTTCAGATTTGGAAAACCGTTTACACGTAAGATTATTGCAACGAAATACACGAAAGTTTGCCGTAACCGCAGTTGGTCAAGAATTTTTTGAATATTGTATTAAGATTTTGGATCAAGTGGAGGCGGCAGAAAATTTTGTAGAGCAAAGTTTGTCGAGCGAGCCTTCAGGTTTAATTCGAATCTCGTGTCCAATTGGTTTGGTTGAGTTTCCATTGGGGAATATGATTGCTAAATTCATGCAACATTACCCACGTGTTCAAGTTCATCTGGTCGCAACAAATCGTAAAATTGATCTCATAGAAGAGGGGATTGATTTGGCTGTTAGGGTGAGAAATTTACCACTTGAAGATAGCGACTTGATTGTACGAGAGCTTGATGCTTGGCAACATGTGTTAGTGGCAACGCCTGAATTAATTCAACAGATTCATGAGCCTATCCATTTGGATAACCTTGAACAACTTCCGAGTATAGGTTTTCATGTCCCAAAATCGATTTGGAGATTTCAATCCAAATTTGACACAGTTAATAAGTTTCAAGAAGTAGAATTCTTTCCAAGACTCAAAACTGATAATTTTGCTGCCATGAAATCTGCAGTGTTGAACAGTGTTGGAATAGCATCATTACCTAGAGTGTTTGTTTATGAAGAGCTTAATCAAGGCACTCTTGTAGAATTAGTCCCTGAATGGGAGTTGCCACGTGGCGTTATTCATGTTGCCTATACATCACGACAAGGCATGATGCCTGCCGTGAGATGTTTATTAGATTATTTGATTGAGGAATTTAAAAAACTGAGCTGTCAAAACCATGAAATTATATGAATTAATGTGCGCAAAAAGCTTGATTAAAATATGTAAATAAATCAGGAGTGTTCATCCACAAAGTAATCGATAGACTAAGCAGAAGGATGACTCCGATGAATATGCTGATGTTGAGCAGATTGAAGCGATTAGTCATTGACGACATTCTCCTCATTAACAAATAAATGAATGAATACACCGAAGATACTGAGCGCAATACACATCATCCAAATAATATTGTAATTGCCTGTCATATCATGATTTAAGCCACCCAACCATCCTCCAAAAAATGAACCGACTTGGTGAGTAAAAAATACAATTCCACTTAGCATGGTGAGATACTTAACCCCAAACATATTGGCAACAATACCATTGGTAAGAGGAACGGTTGATAACCATAACAACCCCATAATGATGGCAAAACTATAAATCGTAAAGATCGAGAGTGGCAATGCGAGGAATAAAATGATGGCGATGCCACGTAGTCCATATAACCACATGAGCAATTTAGGTTTGGAATATTTATCACCCAGCCAACCAGCAGTGTAAGTTCCAACAATATTAAATAGCCCAACCAAGGCTAAAAACATAGTACCAGTGGTGGTGCTAAAACCATGGTCAGTTAAATAACCCGGCAAATGAATGCCCAAAAATACGACCTGAAATCCACAAACTAAAAATCCTAATGCCAACCAGATAAAAGGTTTGTGGTTTTTAGCAACAATGAGTATTTGTTTAAAACTTAAAGAAGGTTTAGCAATCGCATCAACTGCTTGAGGCGCTTGATACATTGGAGCTTTTAGCATCCAAGCCAAGGGTACAATTAATGCAATTAAAATCGCTGTGATGAGTAGCGCCGATGACCAACCAAAATTTTGTAAGAGTAAAAGTGTGGTTGGCAACATAATAAATTGCCCAAAAGAGCCTGCTGCGCTGGCAATACCCATAGCCATACTACGTCGACTTGGGTGCGCTGCACGTCCGACAGCAGAGAGCAAAACAGAAAATGAAGTAGCTGATAAAGCCAAACCAATGATTAGACCTAGACTAAGATTGATGAGAAGCCCTGTTGAGCTAAATGCCATCATCACAAGTCCAATCGCATATAAAGCGCCGCCTACGGCAACGACTTTTTTACTCCCATATTTATCTGCTAGCGCTCCCGTAAAGGGTTGAACAGCACCCCATAATAAATTTTGAAAGGCAATTGCTAAACTGAAAACTTGATGATTCCAATTAAACTCATGACTCATTGGAACTAAATACAAGCCAAATCCATGTCTGACACCTAAGGAGAGTGCCAAAATAAAAGCACTCCCAATGAGCATAAAGATGAGGGGTTTTGAAAATTTGGTTTCTGACATGGTCAATCCGCTTAGCATTTTTTGTAATTTTAAAAGATCAGTAGCATCATGACGACAGAATAAAAATTTATCAATCAATAAAATTTAGTTATTAGAATGAATAAAGCGGCACTTGGCCGCTTTATGAAGACTGATGGAAATTAGAATCGATAACCAATACCGGCATATCCCAGAATCGGATTAATTTCGATATCTGATTTTGCATTGATTAATTCACCAAGTTCAGCATCGTTTACGGTAATTGTTGTTTCACCTTTAAGATGCGCATAGGAAATTGATCCGACTGCAAACCAACGATCATTGAAATCATAAGTAAAACCAGCAGTAGCTACAGGGGCGAAAGCATCTTTAGCTTCGAGTTTAACTTTAGGATTCGCAGTACTTTCAATTCCATCAAGTGCTTTCCCAGCTTCACCTAATTTGATGTTCGCAATTTTATGACCTGCAGCGACTAGATCAGCTTCAAGGTTGGAGTTCATTTCCAATTCATTGAAGTATGCATACATCAAACCAAGCCCTACATAAGGTCTAAATTTATTTACGCCTGTTTTACCAAAATGGTATTGGAATTCGAATGCTGGCGTCCATGCACGAGCTTCTGCGACTTTACCGTGGGCTCCAAGATTTGTTACTTGGATATCTTGTTTGAGTGGAATATTGCCGCCAATAATACTCCCTGCATCTATATCTGCAATAATGATATTGACGTTTCCAGGATCTACTGAGCCTGTGAGAGGTGCTGATATATTCCCTTTACCTTTAATATCAACCTTAGGTGGAATTCCTGCTTTGACTTCTAAAGAAATATTATCTGTAAAGAAGTAATTAGTCATGATTCCGAGGGTAGTGACATCATCAGCTTCTAATCCTGTCCCTTGAGCAGTCCATGATGATAATCCATCAATTTCGGCAGTGCCACCAACTGATGGCTTAAGATATTTTACGCCATCGATTTCATCAAGGATTAATGGGCTAACAAGACCTGAGTTTATAAGTGTCTCTAATTTACGTTTTTTATCAACACCATCTGCTGTCGAAGTATCAATAGCACCTAGTACAGAAGATGTTGAAATTCGTCCAACTTCAGACTTGGTACCCTCTGGTACAGCGGTGTTAATATTAATCGGTTGAGCTTTACCCTGAGGCATTACATGTAATGCACCCACTGAAACCGAAAAACGTTTAAAGCCATCGCCATCTTTTAAACTAAAATAAGGTGAATCTGCATAACTGAAGACTGGAAAACTTAACGCGCTGATAGATGCAACTAAGTAAGCTAGTTTTTTTTTCATTATGGAACTCCATGTCCAAAACTGTAAATAAAGAGTGATTATTTTTGTATTTTTATTATCAAATTTATTTTTAGACACATTGTAGTAATAATTTGCCAATTATGTTTGGTTTTTGTTTGATTACAAAAAAAAGAGGCAATTGCCTCTTTTCTTACTCTATGCGTTAGAAACGCATGCCAACCCCAGCATAGCCCAATATCGGGTTAATCTCGATATCAGCTTTTGAGTTGATTAACTCTTGTCCAGTATTTTCATTGACGACTGTGATCTTCGTTTCATTCTGCAAGTGAGCGTAACTAATAGATGCTACTGCATACCATGTATCATTAAAGTCGTAGGTGAATCCAACTGTAGCTATAGGTGCAAAAACATCAGTTGCTTCTAAATTAACTTTCATTTTTCCATTGGTATCTTTCTTATCGAGTGCTGCACCAGCATTTTGATTAATAATATTTTGGATCATATGCCCAGCGGCGACTAAATCTTTTTCAATACCTGGATCCATTTTTAGCTCATTAAAATAAGCGTACATTAATCCAACGCCAATGTAAGGGCGGAATTTATTAATCCCGGTCTCACCAAAACGATATTGTAATTCAAAAGCAGGGGTCCATGCTCTAGCTTCAGCAGCTTTTGAAGATTGTTCTAGATTAGTAATATGAATATTATTTTTGAGGTCTAAGTTCCCCGCAATTCCACCTAACGGTGCTGCAGTAGCTGAGAAGGGGGCTTTAATATTTCCAATACCTTTGATATCCACTTTAGGTGGAATTCCACCTTTTATTTCCACAGACAAATTATCTGTAAAGTGATAACTACTCATGATGCCAACTGTTGTAACTTTATCAGCCTCCAAGCCAGTATTCGGATTATCCCATTCAGCTAATCCATTAATATAGGATTTTCCACTAATAGCCCCTGAGACATTGCCTTGAAAAGCAGAAATTAATTTAACAATACCTTCTACTAAATAATTTGGTTTACGATCTGGGTCAAGGTTATCGATTACTGTGGAAGCATTAATGTCCCCAACTTTAGATTCATAATTGTCATTTATGACTGTTTTTACATTAAAAGGTTGGGCCTTACCTTGCGGCATTACATGTAATGCACCCACTGAAATTGAAAAACGCTTAAACCCCTCATCAGAAAGGCTGAAATATCCTGACTCCGCATAACTCAGAGTAGATAAGAATGAACTTGCGAATAATGTAGGAACTAAAAACTTCTTCATTGTTTGAAGGACTCCATGTCCAATTTTTAGTTCATTTTATATTCATTAAATCATCTAAATGCAAAGCAGTTTGTTCACTTGAAATCAAATTTATTATCCTAATTTACAATTGTTAAATTATTGAAAAATATGATATAAGTTGGATTTTAAAGTGTGTGTTAATTGTCTTATTTTTTCTTTATTTGTGATAGGTTGGGCATATTGGGGTATGGCTTCAATATGCCTCAAGTGTTTTAGAAGCGATAGCCTACACCAGCATAACCAATGATAGGATTTACTTCTAAATCAACTTCCGATGAAAATAATGTTCCGAGTTTATCATCGTTGACTTCAATTGTGGTTTTACCTGTTAGATGTGCATAACTAATAGATGCAACTGCAAACCAGTTCTGATTGAAGTCGTAAGTAAACCCAAGCGTGGCTATTGGCGCAAAACTCAATTCGGACTCAAGTTTAACCTTGGGATTTGCTGTACTTTTTTTACCTTTAATTAATGCATCGCCACCGCGTCCATTTTTCATATTGGCAATCATGTGACCTGAATCAATTAGGTCTTTTTCAAGACTTGGATTCAATTCTAATTCATTGAAGTATGCGACCATAAGTCCAAGCCCAACATAGGGTCTAAATTTATTGATCCCAGTCTGTCCAAAATGGTACTGCAATTCCCACATTGGGGTCCATGCACGAGCTGTCGCAATAGAATTTCCATGACTTTCAAGATCTGTAATTGGCAGATCATTCTTAAGATAGATTGTTGGTAAAGGTATACCTAAAAGTGTTGAATTAGCTTCGGCTGTAAATGGTGCTGTAATCTTACCTTTACCTTGAATATCTACTTTTGGGGGGAATCCAGCTTTACTCTCGAATGAGATCTTATCGTTGAAATGGTAATTGATCATGATGCCAAGTGTTGTGACATCATCTGCAGTCATTCCAGAACCATCCATACTCCAACTTTCAATGCCGCTTACAGTTGAAGTTCCACTTTGACTGGCTGGATAAGTATCACTAAAAGCATCAACGATCTTCAAAAGTGCTTGCATACTTTGATTTTCTTTTTCTTTATCAGGATCTAAGTTCTCAAAAACTGTAGAAAGTGTAATATCACCATTTTTTGCAACTTCACCATTTTTTACTGCTGTACGAATTTTAGGTGCCTTGGCTTTACCTTGAGGCATAACATGTAATGGTCCGACTGAAATTGAATATCGTTTAAACCCTTCAGTTTCATCCAGATTAAAAAATGATGATTCTGCATAAATAGTTGTAGATGCAAAAACAATAGGTACGACCATGCACCAGAATGCTTTTTTCGTCATTTTGGACTCCCTGTCCGATTTTGTTGCTAGTTGTTGTTTTACATTCTTTAAGCGTTATATAAACATAAAATGAATCAGTTTGAAAAGCGTTTTTACTCATTTTTGTGATAAAAAATTTTTAAAAATCATGAATTTAAATTTTAAAAATCCAACATTTGTTAGGTTTGTTTGTGAATTTATTTCTTATTGAGTGACTTAGCAAAATAAAAAGTCAGATCAATTTAAATTGGTCTGACTTTTTTAACTTTATTAATTAACTAAAATTATTGAAATCGGGATAAATCCTCTTCAGGGCGAGCAGTTAATACCTCGACACCTGTTTTAGTGACTAAAACAGTATGTTCATATTGCGCAGATAATTTATGATCTTTCGTTACAACTGTCCATTTATCACCAAGAAGTTTAGTTTGCCATACACCAGCATTGACCATTGGTTCAATTGTAAATGTCATACCTTCTTCTAAAACCATGCCTGAATTTGGTTGACCGTAATGAAGCACTTGAGGTTCATCATGGAAAACAGTGCCAATACCATGACCACAATATTCACGAACGACACTGAAACGCTCTGACTCAACATATTTTTGAATCGCATGACCAATATCACCGATCGTCGAACCAGGTTTTACCGTAGCAATACCACGATACATTGCTTCTTGTGCAACTTTGCATAAGCGATCTGCAAGAATAGAAGTCTCGCCACCCACGATGTACATCATGTTGGTATCACCATGAAATCCATCTTTAATCACTGTGACATCAATATTCAAGATGTCACCTTTCTTTAAGATTTTGTTTTCAGAGGGAATACCGTGGCAAACCACATGGTTTACTGATGTGCAAATCGTATGCTGGAATGCAGGACGGCCAGGCGCAGCACCATAGCCTAGGCAAGCAGGAATGGCATCTTGTTTATTCACAATATAATCATGACAAATCGTATCCAATTCTAGTGTACTCACACCAGGCTTGATATGCGGTTTGATCATATCCAAAACTTCTGCCGCTAGTCGTCCCGCCACACGCATCTTTTCGATATCTTCAGCAGATTTAATTAAACGACGTGGTGCTTCATAAGTACTGTTCATGATCTTTAAAAACTTTTGGAAATTTGTGTGTGACTATGGTATAAATAGCCGCCCAATTTATCAAATGCTTTTCGTGAATAGATTCACTTAATCGGATGATATGTTGGTTAATAAAATCCGCACATATGTCGACACATTACTCTGGGTGCCCGTAAGGGTGGAGAATGCGGACATATGGAGGCCTAACCCAAACTTTTAAGGTAAAGAAAATGGCAGATTACAACGTAAGCATGCGCGACCTTCTTCAAGCTGGTGCGCACTTCGGTCACCAAACTCGCTTCTGGAACCCAAAAATGCGTCAATACATTTTTGGTGCGCGTAACAAAATTCACATCATCAACCTTGAGCACACTGTTCCTGCGTTAAATGATGCATTGAACTTTGTTAACAACCTAGCAAGCAAAAAGAACAAAGTATTGTTCGTTGGTACTAAACGTGCTGCTTCTAACATCATCCGTGAACAAGCTCAACGTGCTGGTCAACCATATGTGGATCACCGTTGGTTAGGTGGTATGTTGACGAACTGGAAAACTCTTCGTCAATCAATCAACCGTCTTAAAGATCTTCAAACTCAGTCTACTGACGGTACTTTCGCTAAGCTTACTAAACGTGAAGCTTTAGAGCGTACTCGTGAAATGGAAAAACTTGAACGTGCTCTTGGCGGTGTTAAGAACATGGGTGGTTTACCTGACGCATTGTTCATCATCGACGTTGACCACGAAGCGATTGCAATCAAAGAAGCTAAGAACCTTGGTATTCCAGTAATCGGTATCGTTGATACTAACTCTAACCCAGATAACGTTGATTTCGTTATTCCTGGTAACGATGATGCGATCCGCGCTGTAACTCTTTACGCTACTGCGATGGCTGATGCGATTATTGCTGGTAAAGAATACGCTCAAACTCAAGCTAATGCGCAAGCTAAAGGCGAAGAAGCTGCTAAAGAAGCTCCTGAGGCTTAATGCGATTTGATGCGGATTTGTCATTTTTGCGACACGTAATCGTGGCATCTTAAGCATCAATCAAGGAAAACGGCCCAGATGATTAATTTGGGCCGTTTTTGTTAACAGATACATATCTCGACCGAATTTAGGAGAATAACATGACTGCTATTACTGCAAGCATGGTTAAAGAGTTGCGTGATCGTACTGGTCTAGCAATGATGGAATGTAAAAAAGCGTTGACAGAAGCTGGTGGCGATATCGAGTTAGCGATCGACAACCTTCGTAAATCTGGTCAAGCAAAAGCTGCTAAAAAAGCAGGTAACATTGCTGCTGATGGCGCGATTACAATTGCTCAAGAAGGCAATAAAGCAATTCTTTTAGAAGTAAACTGTCAAACTGACTTCGTTGCTAAAGACGAAAACTTTGCTGGTTTCTCTGCGAAAGTTGCTGCTGCTGCGCTTGCTGCGAATGTAACTGATGCTGCTCAAATTGCTGAATTGAAACTTGAAGATGGTGCAACTGTAGAAGAAGCTCGTATTGCGCTTGTTCAAAAAATCGGTGAAAACATTCAAGTTCGTCGTGCTCAAATCGTTGAAGGTGAAAACCTTGCAGTTTACAAACACGGTTTAAAAATCGGTGTTGTAGTTTCATTTGCTGGTGATGCTGCTACTGGTAAAGGTATCGCAATGCACGTTGCTGCGTTCAACCCAGTTGCTGTAAATGCTGAAGGTGTTTCTGCTGAGTTAATCGCTAAAGAGAAAGAAATTGCTGAAGCAAAAGCAATTGAATCTGGTAAACCAGCGAATATCGTTGAAAAAATGGTAACTGGTTCAGTTGAAAAATACTTAAATGAAGTTGTTCTTGAGCGTCAAATGTACGTTATCGACAACGACAAGAAAGTTGCTGATGTTCTTAAGTCTACAGGTACAACTGTTGCTCAATTCGTACGTTTCGAAGTGGGTGAAGGTATTGAGAAAAAAGCTGAACTTTCTTTCGCTGAAGAAGTTGCTGCTGCTCAAGCTGCTGCAAAATAATTGATTCAATTATTTTGAAAAAGAAAAAGCCCTTTAAGGGCTTTTTCTTTTTTTTGATGAGTCTAAATGATATAAACTTTAGGATGAAATAAAAATATAACTTAGAGATCAATATGTCTCAGAAATCAAAAATGAGTATTGTTGCGTTAATTGCAGTGTTGGTCGCAGCATATTTCGGTGTCGATTTAAAACAGGATTTAAAACAGAGTAATGAGCACGCACTAAATCCTACAGATGCAAGTACTCAATATAATGATGCTAACCAACGAGAACTATCCTCTGCGGATAATGATGATGCCGCAAAAATAGCGACACTTTTTCAAAAAAAGATGAGTGATGTGCAAGTTAGGGCTTCTGGAGAAGTTGTTGCAATATTAAATGATGATAATGAAGGATCTAGACATCAGAAATTTATTTTAAAACTTAATCATGGTCAGACAGTTTTGGTAGCTCATAATATAGACTTGGCACCACGTGTTGAGAATATTCAAAAAGGGGATATCGTCGAGTTCTATGGTGAATATGAATATACCGACAAGGGTGGTGTAATTCATTGGACTCACCATGATCCTAAAAAACTGCATATTGATGGTTGGTTAAAGCATCAGGGTCGAAGTTATCAATAATTTTTATAAAAATAAATATATGAGATGAGCAATTTCATTCTAGATTTAAAATGCAGGCGTGATAGTTTTTATGCAATTTTATAGGCGTAATATCCAGAAAAAAGATGCAAGAGTCTGCTAATTATCTTCATTTCAAAGAATTGGGCGGATTGGAATTATTAAAAGCTCAATTTCAACGTAAGCAATTTTCAAAACATGCTCATGAGGGCTATTGTATTGGTGTCATTGAAGATGGGGCACAAAGTTTTTACCGCTCTGGAAAGCTTCATATCGCACCTAAAGGCGATATTATTCTGGTGAATGCTGATGAAATACATACTGGTTCATCCGCTGTGGAAACTGGTTGGAAATATCGAGCAATTTACCCAACACCTGAAATGATATTAGATCTGAGTCGAGATTTTTTTACAACCAAGAATGCAGTTCCATGGTTCTCGGATGCAGTGATTCATGATTTGGGTTTGGCGAGGCAACTAGTATTTTTATTCGATTTATTTGAGCAGGGCGAGGATACTTTGCTTAAAGAAAGCCTCTATTTGACGACATTTGCCAGATTGATCTATTGCTATGGACGGGCGAAATTGAGTCCAATCAACACACCAGAAATGAGAAAAAAAGTTGAACTAATAAAAGAACTTATGAGTAGTTTTCCTGAACATGACTATTCTCTACACGAGTTGTCTGCATATGTAGATACAAGCCCATGGCATTTATTACGTGAATTTAAAAAACATACGGGATTGCCTCCACATAGTTGGCTTGTTCAAAGAAGAATTCAAAAAGCCAAACAATTGCTTAAGCAGGGGGTGCGAATAACTGAGGTTGCACAACTCACTGGATTTTCTGATCAGAGTCATTTAAATCGACATTTTAAAAGTGCAATAGGTGTAACGCCTAGACAATATCTTTTGAACTATTAATTTTCCTTAAATTTGCGCCGCAATATTATTCAAGATCAATCATTACTCATCAGATGATAATAATCGATAAGTGAATCAGATTAAGATGTATTGATGAAAAAGATGAGTGATACAAAAAAGAATTTTATACATGGTGTGCTGGGTATTATGCCGTTGGCAATTGCAGTCATGCCATGGGGGTATTGGCTGGCTCCTTGGCGATACAGACTGGATTGAATGCGATACAAGCTTTTGCAATGTCATTGTTTATGTTTGCTGGTGCTGCACAATTAGTGAGCTTAGGATTGGTTTCGGGGCAGGCTTCGCTGATGACAATCTATCTGACGATATTTTTTCTGACGAGTCAGCATTTAATTTACGCGCTTAATTTTCGAAATGATGTTAGTAAATTTCCACTATTTAAACGTATTGTATTTGGCTTTCTGCTGACGGATGAATTATTTGCGGTTGGAGTAAAAAATAAATCACAACGCTCATTCGCATATTTATTTGGAGCTGGACTTTGTTTATATATTTTTTGGCTGATATTTAGTTTATTTGGGATTGTGCTTGCTCACTTCATTCCTAATTTATCAAATTTGCATCTTGATTTCTCAGTCGTTGCACTGCTTATATTAATTATAGTGCCAATGATAAAAAATCTTACAATACTTGTTGGTGTTGTGATTACCATAATTTTTTCTTTAATTTTAGAAGCTTACCAAGTAAATGCAGCGTTAATTATTTCTGGTCTATGTGGAATGTTTGCCAGTGTGATAGTTGAAAAATGGCAAACAACAGAAGGGGATTAAAAATGAGCTGGATACTTTTGCTGGGGTTGTCGATCATGATCTTTATTAATCGATATTTATTCTTGGAGCCAAGGGTAAATGTGCCACTTCCTAGAATTTTGAAAAAGATGTTGAAATATTCTGCGCCATGTTTGTTGACTGCAATATGTGTACCGATTGTGTTTTATGAAGCAGCAGAATTAAGGGTTATGTCGAGTAATCACTATTTATGGGCAGCAATGTTTTGTGTACTGCTTGCGGTAATAAGTCAAAAAGTTATCAGTAATTTAGTTTTTACTTTACTGTTTTTCTATCTCATAAATTACTTAATTAGAGTATGAACATCGGGCTAAATTAAATTCTAATTTAACCCATGCTGTATTTGCTAATTTAAGCGCTGATTTGGCGTGATTTCCAATTGGGTAGTATCTTATCTAGGTAGGCATCCATACACCATAGAGGGCCAATTAGAAGGAATTGGAGGTCTTTAAAGAAAGATGGCTTTTTCCCTTCAATTTTGTGCCCGTAAAATTGACCTATCCAAGCCAAAACGAATAGAGCAATATAGAATCCTTTCCCGAATGGAAGAATAATAATAAGCCAAGACATGACCAATAATAACGCTGCCATTGCAACAGCGAGTACAAGATCTAATCTTGCATAAAAAATAAGTGTTAACACCAGTAAAAGGGTAGTCAGTAATGCGCTGAAATGAGCAAGTATGCCAATGATCGAGAATAGAATCGTGGGTACGCAAATCCAGTGTAATGTTTTATTGGTTGGGTTTTGATGGCTATCACTATATTCATCTAACCATTCTGTAATTGTCTTCATCCTATTTCCTTCGCTGATTATTTGAATTTTATTTATTCTATAAAAGACAGTATGACATAAGATGATAAATCAAGATTCTTTTTTGTATATTGGTCACATCGAAACAATTAAAAATAATAAAGCCACTCGATGAGTGGCTTTTCGTTAAATGCTTCGCTGAATCATGAAAACTTAAGAATTTGGACCATCCACACGTTCGATGCTGACACGCGCAGTACCAGCATTGGTAATACCAAGAGATTTCGCAGCACCGTAAGATAAATCTACAACACGATTACCATGAAATGGGCCGCGATCATTTACTTTAACAACGACGCTTTTACCATTTGATTTATTTGTTACACGAATATAGCAATTAAGCGGTAAGCTACGATGCGCTGCAGTAAGTGCATTCATATCAAACGTCTCGCCACTTGCAGTTTTACGACCATGAAATTGACGACCGTACCAAGAAGCAACACCTGTTTGGCTAAAACGACGAACAGTGTTTGAAGCAACATTATTAAGTTTGTCAATCACTGAAGGCTCTTCAACAGGTACTTGAATTTTCGCTGCGATTGTTTCACGACGAATTTTATCACCTGAACTTTCAGTAATTGCTAAACTGTTTAAATTCGAGAAGTGTGAATTGAAACTTGTAGAGTCTTTGCTAATCACGCGTGAAGCAAGACTTGATTGGTCAACATCATTATTTAGATAAGAGGATTGAACCAACTCGGCATGAGTTTGAGTCAAAGCCAAACTAATACCTAATATTGATAACATTTTCAGCGAAGCATGCATCGTTTAACTCCTTGGAACCCTAAGTTAATTATCTAAGTTGCTGATAATTAAC
Source organism: Acinetobacter sp. 24-47-47 (assembly GCF_057737035.1). Classification (NCBI taxonomy): domain Bacteria; kingdom Pseudomonadati; phylum Pseudomonadota; class Gammaproteobacteria; order Moraxellales; family Moraxellaceae; genus Acinetobacter; species Acinetobacter sp. 24-47-47. Next base: position 966,995 of record NZ_CM173216.1, read on the forward strand.
CTAAATGGTCTGTAAATTTACTTGTGCAACTGCATTTAACGGTAGTGGATGATATTCATCCTGATACAAAAGTGTCTAGCTTTATTTTCACTTTAGTTACAAAAACGACAAATTATCACAAAATATGGTTAAAAATTAATCAATAGTGTAACAAAATATGTAAAATGTGCAAATAGTGAACTTAATCACAAAAATATTTATTGACTTTTGTGAAAACAAGTAGATTTATATTTATCTACTCGCGATTTCAGTCCCTAAAAGCCACAGTGCAGTTGCATACATTCGACTACGGTTATAGGTCGTAATGACTTGAAAATTAGGATATGTAAGGTAATAAGCTGGTCCATAATTTTCTTGTAGTTGAATCACATTGACCATGTCTAAGTCATCTATTTTAACAATAGGATTGAGTGGGCTAATGCCTTGAACTTTTAATGCACCATATGGAGTAGGTTGTGTTAAGTCTTTGGCTATGATGGCATCCGCATTATTTCCTTGGTAGCGTGCGGCAAAAGCAATCGGTTGATCTCGTTGCCAACCATGTTGAGCAAGATAATTTGCAATAGAACCAATTGCATCTACAGCAGAGTTTCTGAGATCGATATGACCATTACCGTCATAATCCACACCAAATTTCGGAATATTGCTTGGCATAAATTGAGGATAGCCCACAGCACCAGCATAAGAGCCAACGACTGAATTAGCTGGAATGCCGTCCTTATAAGACCATGCAATCAAAGCGCTTAATTCGTCTTGAAAGTATTGTGCACGTCGTTCATATCCAAACCCTAAAGTGGCTAGTGCATCACGTGTGATGAATGAACCTTTATTTGCTCCAAAACCTGTCTCTACGCCGAGAATACCGAGAATGATGGACTGGGGAACACCGAACTGCTGTTCTGCTCGATTTAAAGTGTCTGCATATTGATTTTTAAAACGCACACCACGTTGAATTGTACTTTCTGCTAAAAAATTCTTTTTATATTCGTACCAAGGCTTGCTTTCTCCTGGGCGATTCATAATGTGGATAATATTTGGTAGGTTTTTTGATCCATTCATGGCCCAGTCAACTTGCTCAGCACTCAAACCATAGGTCTGCATCGTTTTTAGTTTAAAATTTTGATATTGAGGATGTTGAGCGAAGTCATTGGCTTGAACAAAACTTGTGATCATAAACGCACTGAGTGCTAAAGCAATACGTTGTAATTTAACATTAAAATTTTCAAATAACATAACAGCAGCAGATCCAATTATTATCGGTGGTAGATGCAAAGGTATAAGTGTTGATAAGGATTAAAAGTTCAACATCATTTGATTAATCGCAATGTTTATTAAGATAACATTAGGTCGTGATGGATTCACAAAAACCTACATAAAAAGTGTAAAAATGGATGAATTATGTCTTTTATTTATTCAATATTGATGAACTATTTTTAAAACATAAAAAAACCTAGCAGAAGCTAGGTTTTTGATTAGTCTGATTTATTCTTGAATAAATAGCGTGTCATGATATTCAGCTGTAGCTAACAATTCTTCTTTAGTAAAGTTAGGAATGAGCTTATCAATAGCAATATGAACCGCTTTGATGACCGCTGAAGAAGCGATATCAGACGCCTTACGTTTAATCATACCCAGATCTAGGGTCTTATTAAAATCATTCATAAAGTGACGAACTGCAGCTTCACCGAATTGTTTGTATTGTTCAGACAGAACTGCACGATTGACATCATTGCCTGCACGTACTTCTGCAAAGCTATTTTTTAAGTTTGTCACTAAATCAGCGGGTAATGGAGCACCGACACGATAATTACCCTCTGGATCTTTGAATAAACTCTTTTCAGAGAATTCAATCGATTGTCTCACGACGTCATTTGGTGCTTTACCCAATAACTGTTTAAGTAGTACCGATACTGTTGATTTAATATAACCAGCAAGTTTTTCAGCTGTTTCTCGTTTGTCACTTGCAGGGAAACGACGTACAAGTTCAACTAAAATTGCATCGATAATTTCATCATTAATAGCGAGTGCAGTTTGATCACGCAAAGGGTAAAGTGGTTCGTTTGAATTTTTTTTCTCAATTCCAGTTTGAATATTCTTTAACAAAGATTCAGATGGAATAAAACCAAAATATGACATCGTATAACCTCAACTATTCTTCAATTTATTGTCGCGCCAATCGAATTGGGCTTGGCATCCATGCAAAGTCCGATACACGACAAGGGTTAATGTCTAAACCACCACGGCGTGTATAAGTCGCATATACCATCAACTTTTCAGGATTAAAGTTTTCCCAAATATCTGCGTAGATTTGTTCAACGCATTGTTCGTGAAAGCCATTATGCTGACGATAGGAGATAATATAAGCTAAAATTGAACGATAACAAGGTTTTTTGCCACGATATCTTAAAAAAACTGTGCCCCAATCAGGCTGACCTGTGACTGGGCAGTTACTTCTTAATAAATGCGAATATAATTGAATTTCAACGATTTCTTCGGAAGACACTGCATCGAGTTTGAGTAAGCTCGCATCAGGGTGGTTTTCAAGACGTTCAGGCTCATAATGGTCGATACATATTCCTACAGGCTGAGCAATATTCAATTGATCAACATCGAATAATTCAAGTCTGACTTCTGCATTGGCTGCTTTAGAAAGATCACGCTCGACTGTCTCAATAAACTGATTTTGAGATTCAAATTGAGCAAAATTAAGACTATTGAAATATAGTTTTAGAGATTTTGACTCAATGAGATTGGGTGATGAAGCTGGAAGATGCATTCGACCAATCGCAACTTGAGGAATCCCTGACAGATTCAACCAAGAAATTTCAAAAATATGCCACCAATCTATTCCTTGTTGAATACCGTCTACATGTGCGTACTTCGCTCGTGCTTCTGCGCGAGCAATTGGAAATAGCACCTCAGGTTGATATTCAGTTGGATAGTTGGTGTCTTTGCCTAAAAGAGATTGTTCAACGCTCATTATTCACGCATTCCTGAACCACGGGAGAGTAAGTGATAAGCGACCGCATATAGCACGGCGCAACACGCTGTGATTACTAATAAAGAAATAGATACATTTACATCGCTATGGCCAAGAATTCCATAACGGAATGCATTGACCATATATACGACAGGGTTAATCAAAGATAGATTTTGCCAAAATGGACTTAATGCAGAAATTGCATAGAACACCCCACCTAAATAGGTCAACGGAGTTAAAACAAAAGTGGGAATAATCGAAATATCATCAAATGACTTTGCATAGACCGCATTAATAAATCCACCTAATGCAAACAGTAGTGACGTAATCAGGACGGTATAAATTGTGACGAACCAGTTGGTAATATATAAGTCAGTAAAAAATAAACTCATCGCAGTCACAATGATAGCAACCAATAAGCCTCGAGCAACACCACCAAGCACATAACCCCAAAGTACGGCATGTAATGGCACAGGACTCATGATCAGTTCTTCAATACTTTTTTGAAATTTAGAACTAAAAAAGCTTGATGAAACGTTGGCATAACTATTAGTAATGACAGCCATCATAATTAGACCAGGTACTATGAACTGCATGTAGGTAAAGCCACCCATTTCCCCAATTCTTGAACCAACTAGATTTCCAAAAATCACAAAATACAGTGACATGGTAATTGCTGGTGGTAACAATGTTTGTGGCCAAATGCGCATAAATCTACGAATTTCCTTATGGATAATCGTATATAAAGCTACAGCGAGTTGGTTAAAATTCATTGCGCAGCTCCATCAAGATTCTTTTCGACCATTTTGACGAATAACTCTTCTAAACGATTTGATTTATTACGCATACTTCGAACTTGAATGTTCTGTGATTCTAGAAGTTGGAAAAGATCATTCATGCTATGTGCTTTATCAAGCGTAATTTCTAAGGTCACTGGATCAACCAAATTAAATTTCACACCAATAATGTCAAGTTGTATCGGTTCTATAGGTTCAGCCAAATCAAAAATGAAAGATTCTTCATTTAATTGATTTAAGAAGTTCTTCATGGTGGTGTCTTCTTTAATGACGCCACGATCAATAATTGCAATTTTGCGACACAGTACTTCTGCTTCTTCTAAATAATGTGTTGTGAGAATGATAGATGTACCTTTCTGATTCATTTCTGTTAAGAAGTCCCACATCGAGCGACGTAGTTCAATATCAACACCAGCAGTCGGTTCATCGAGAATTAACAGTTTCGGATCATGCATCATTGCTCGGGCAATCATAAGGCGGCGTTTCATTCCTCCAGATAGCATACGTGCTTGAGTAGAACGTTTTTCCCATAAACCTAATTTGGTCAGATACTCCTCTGCACGAGTTTCAGCAACTTTTTTTGGAATGCCGTAATAACCTGCTTGTGTGACTAAAATATCGAAAGTCTTTTCAAATTGCGCAAAGTTAAACTCTTGAGGGACTACACCCAAGCATTGTTTAGCTTGAGAAGGATGTGTATCGAGGTTATGACCAAAAATCTGGACAGTTCCTGCAGTTTTTTTTGTAAGAGAGCTGATGATGCCAATAGTGGTTGATTTACCTGCACCATTAGGGCCTAGAAGTGCATAAAATTCACCTTCTGGAACATCTAAATTAATTCCTTTTAGTGCTTGAAAACCATTTCGATAGGTCTTCGACAAATCCCTTAAGGTCAATGCATCAGTCATGAATATCTCGAATGGTGAAAAGTTGAGATATTGTGAGTGATCTTGAAAAATAAACCAAGCTTTGTAATCAGAATTCTCTGTTTTGATGTTGAAACGCTGTATAAAGCATGAGCACTAAAAATTCGAAAGATATATAGTTGCTTTACCTTAGAGTTTTTTTTGTTATGATGTGCGCACTTCCTAAAATGCGCTCATAGCTCAACTGGATAGAGTACAGGTCTCCGAAGCCTGTGGCGTGGGTTCGAGTCCCGCTGAGCGCACCATTTCACTGTTTTACCTCATCCGAATAAATACGAAAATCATTAAAAATAAACAACTTATGTTTTTATCTTGTCCGATACAGTCCGAGCATGTTTTAGGTTATTTAAGTTTTTTGCGGTAATTTTTGCGGTAATTTCAAAATTATTGCAAAGGCTTACCGTAAAAATGCCAAAAATAATTGTAAATCTGACAGATACACAGATTCGTTCAGCTGTAAATGCACATAAAAAGTTATCAACCAATGTTCAAACCAAACTAGCCGATGGTAAAGGATTGTTTTTTATCATTGATAAGAATGGTAACTCATATTGGAGGTGGGACTATGCTCGCCCAATCACTAAAAAACGTAATAGCATTTCTTTTGGAACATACCCAGAGGTATCGTTGCTAAATGCACGAGCAAAAAGAACTGAATGTCGAGAATTACTCGCCCAAAATATAGATCCAGCGGTTGTGAAGAAAAATGAAGAAGAAGCTAAATTAGGCCAAAATACTTTCGGTTTAATCGCAGATGAATATAGAAAGACAGAGGAATTAGAGCCTAGTACTCAACGACGGAATCAATTTGTTTGGGGTAAGTTGTATTCTGCAATTGGGGATTATCCAATAGATAGTATTACTCCATCACAAATTTTAGAAGTTTGTCGTATTTACGAAAAGCAGGGTAAGACAGATTCAGCAAAGCGCATGAGAAGCAAAGCATCCCAAGTCTTCCGTTATGCGATTGCTTTAGGCTTGTGTCAATTTAACGTGGCAGATCAAATTAGTGGGATCTTAAAAGTTGGTAAAACCAAGCATAGATCAGCGATCACAGATGAGCAAAAGCTAGGACAGTTATTGAGGAATATTAATAATAGTGTTGGCCGTGGTGATATCGCGATAGATTATGCCGTGAAAATATTACCTCATGTTTTTGTGCGTCCAGGAGAATTAAGAGGAGCGAAGTGGGCAGACATTGATTTTGAAAATCGAGTTTGGAAATACACCCCTTCAAAGACAAAGAATCAAACGGCATTACAGCATATTGTTCCTTTGTCAGATCAAGTTATGACCTTGTTCAAAGAATTGCACCAGATAACAGGTTATACGGAGTATTGCTTTGTATCGATGCGAGATCAGTCTAAAACGATTAGCGAGTCAACTATTAACAAACGATTAAAGCAATATGGTTTTGAAAATGGTGAAACGACAGGTCATGGCTTTAGAGCGACTGCCAGAACACTATTAGATGAAGTATTAAAGTTTCCTATCGAACGGATTGAACAGCAACTTGCTCATCAGGTTCGTGATATGCATGGAAGAGCATACAACCGTACAAAATACTTAGAAGAACGTACGGTTATGATGCAAGCATGGTCTGATTATTTAGATAAGTTAATGTATAAGACTGTGGACTGATCAGTAAACTTAAATGTAGCAAGCGAATTCAGTTTCCGCCATCTCCACCAAAATTCAATTCAGAGAAGTTCGACTGAATGTAAAAAGCCCTTAAACTTAATGTTTAAGGGCTTTTTTATTGGCTGTCTTATCCGACCTTATCCTAAGCTGTGTGACCCAATTTTTGCCTTTAGTGGGTAATTATTGGGAAAATTTACCCAATAATTTTACGATTGATAAAGGGTAAATACACATGAAACTCACCGATACCGAATGTAGGAAAGCGACACCAAAAGAAAAGCGATACCGTCTCTCAGATGAAAATGGTCTTTCACTTCTTGTGACGCCAGCAGGACAAAAATACTGGAATGTACGCTATACCGTTCATGGTGAACGAAAGTCAGAGTCGCTTGGTCCATATCCTGACTTGAGTTTAAAAAGAGCAAGGGAGCTTGCACTAGAACTTAAATACAAACATTCTAAGTCAGTTTTGCATGAAGATACCAAACCATTTTTTAAAGAGGTAGCTGAAGATTGGTTTGAGAATCAAAGAGAGACTTGGTCAATCAAGCATATCAGTAATGTACGAGCATCTTTAGATGAGCTTTACAGTACGCTTGCCAATAAACGCATCAATCAGATCCAAGCACCGGAGATATTGCAAGTCATCAAAAAGATTGAGGCAAGAGGATCTACCGAAATTGCTAAACGCACGTTATCCCGTTGTGGCATGGTGATGAAATATGCCATTGCACATGGCTATAGATATGACAATCCAGCAAGTGATTTGGTTTATGCCCTTAAGAATAGAAAAGTAAAGAACTTAGCCTCTTTATCAGAAAATGAAATGCCTGAATTTCTTAGATGTATTAAAGCCTATCCTGCCGACGAGAAAACGCATCATGCAATTATTTTGATCATGTTGACGGGCGTTCGAGTAAGTGAGTTACTAAAAGCACGTTGGGACGAGTTTGATTTAGAAGAGCGTAAATGGGATATCCCTGCGGAACGTATGAAGAACGGTTTACCCCATCGTGTACCCCTAACAGATATGATGATAGATGAACTTCAGGCATTACGTAAAACACATAATCAAGATTTATTATTTCCACATCGTTTGAATAACAAAGAGCCCATGCGTAGTGAATCCATTTTGGCTGTAATTAAGCGCTCAGGTTATACAGGTCGTATGACAACACATGGTTTTAGATCACTTTTCAGTACAGTATTAAATGAGTCAAATTTATTTAATCCTGATGCCATTGAACGCCAGCTTGCACATGTACCACAGAACCGTATTCGCTCTGCATATAACCGAGCACAGTATTGGGATGAGCGTGTGAAGATCATGGAGTGGTACGGAGATAAGGTTAAAGAATGGATGGCTCAATAAAGAGCCTTTCCTTTTTCATCAAGCATCTCATTTTGGTACGCATCTTCAATTAATTTTTCTAAAACTTTTGTTTCAGAAATATTCATTTTTTCAGCTAGTGCTACTAATTGTGATTTAGTCTTTTTGGTTAAAGGAAGATGGTATTGTTTTTTAAGACCACCCTTATCTCTAAATTGTTTTTGTTGCCAAGCTTTTTTTAATTTTTGAATGTCTATAATATATTTATCAGTATTCTGAAAACATTGATTATCCCAAAAAATCAAAAACAAATCATATGCTTCTTTACTATTTTTAGGATTATTTTGGATAGGTTCGAGACGCCAGTCATAATTTTTTTTTGTATAATTTAAAGCCCATTCATTAAAATCAGATGTGTTTATGTATTTTTTGAGTACTGATTCGGGTTTCAAATCACTGTACAATTTATTTCTGTAGAAATGTATCTGCTCAAGTGTTATTTCATCATCATTGAAGATATTAAACAGAAGTGAAAAATAAGGATTAATTGTAATTAAATTATCTTCTATCGGAATGTCATTATCTAAGTTTAGCCTAAATAAAGTATTAATAATTAGCCAGCATAAACGTCTATCATTCGATAAAAACTTTAATTGCTGATAAGGAATGAGTGTTCTTCTTTTGGACAGGCATCTATTAATAAAATAATCAAATTGTCTTTGTGAGCACCGAGTAAATTCTAGATTAATAAATTCTAATAATGACTCGAAGCTTTGCTTTTCATTTAAAAAAAGCCAGTATTTTTGATAATCCATTTTATGATGGATTAAACACCATTCGTACACGGCCCAGATTAATTCCTCTTCTTTAAACTCTTTGGAGAATTCATGAAAATAGTCATTTTTGTAAAAATTTAAAGGCATAATTTTCGTAGTTTATATGTAGTATTTCTGTAGTATATCATATAGTATTTTTGTTTTTTTTATTAATTTGTAATTTAATATTTATCAATGGTTTAATTTTTTTTGTGTACTTATATTATGGAATCTCAACACTGTGAACTTCGAAAAATGGGCCTTTAGATATTTTTTAAGTGTCGGATAACTTGACCTATTAAAGTTAATGTAGATCATGCTAAATTCTAAGTAAGTAATGACTAGGCCGTATAGGTAAGCCTATTTATTGATATACAAAAGATCTAAGTGTTAGTGTAATGACTTTGTTATTTATTTAGTTACTAACACTAAGCGAATGATTCATTCACTTATATTTTAAAAAATACACATTAGTCACTTCCTATAGTCCCAAACTAAAGGTAAGTGAACATGAATGTAAACCTTAACCATAATGAAATTAAAGAAGCATTATTATTAATAGAAATAGAGAGGTTTGTTCTATCAATCATGGAGTCAAGAAGACAACCAAGATCATTCTATGAAAACTTTACAGATCTTCTTTTAGATTTTCATCAAGTTTACAATCCTGATTTTAGCTATTCACGCTTAATCGATCTCTTTTGTTGTTTATTGTACGATTATGATTTGAGGTGTGAAACAGAACATTCCCTTTACAATCGGTTAAAACAAAGGTCATTTAATGAATGGCAAAAATATTTCAAACAGGCAAGAGCTGACCACTTAAATGAAATACGTCAACACCGTTATAACGAAAGATTAAATGCAGATAAGCTAGATACACGATTGATTGAGCTGCAAGAAGATTATTCTGCTTTATTGGTGGTTCGTGTGGATTTAGCTTATTCGATGAGTCCAGATATCGAGCAGGTTGATCATGATTTAGAAGTACTGCGCAGAAGAATCAATCGATCTATTTATGGAGATGACCTATTACTTCTTGTATGGGCAATAGAGCAGGGAGAGAGGAAAGGTTACCACTGCCATATTGCATTAGTTTTTGATGAGCGTAAACGAACCAATGCATGGCCTATTGCCAAAGCTATAGGTGAATTATGGGAAGAGATTACATTAGGTGATGGTAACTACTTCAACTGTCATGATCGTAGATACTTAAAGCAATATGAAGAACAAGATGTTTTAGGTGTTGGTGTTATTTTTAGTAATGTTCCTTATCAAGCCAAGAAGATGCGTTCAACGCTTTCTTATTTAGCACGACCTGATAAAGATCAATATTTGAGAGTGAAGACCAGTAAAAGAATGCGAACCTTTGGCATGTCTCAACGTTAATTAAAAAACATTATGAATATATATCATCTAGATGAGAAACATCTTCTCTTTCAAGGCTTATCTAGTGATAAGCCTTTTTCTTTTATAGAGGTATATTTTATGCAAATTAACTGTCCATACTGCCATTCGGAGCATGTTGTCCGTATCATGCCACAACCGTCAAATCATCCTTCTCAGAATATTTTCTCATCCTCTGCATCATTTGCCACAATCGGAGCGACCCTCTCCAAAAGCTTACCGATCTCACCATTAGTTGGAGGTATTGCAGGCATTGTTGTAGGTGGGCTGTTAGATAATGTATTTGGGAGTCAATCTACAGCAGTGACACATTCTTATTTTCATTGCCAACATTGTGGACAAAAGTTTTACTAAATTAAAAAAAACATGGGAGTGGTATTGCTCCCATGTTGTTAACGTGACTTTGGTTTTCTTAAGGCTTAAAGATCCAGTCACCTTGATCTGTTGAAATCGTCACTTCAATAATTTTATTTTTATTGCAATTGGCATCCACTGAAATCCAGTTGCCAAAAGTGACTTTGCGAGGACTATTCATTTTTGCGTAAAGTGGACAGTTTCCACGGTTTAAATGAACGTCTTGTACCGTTACTTCATCCACCACAGATTGAATTTTGAGAATCGACATAAAGTTATGAGCAGGATTAGGCTCAAGGCTAATTTTAATAGGTGATTCTTTGGGAATAGTTTGTGATGAATGATCTCCTGAATATTCAGTCTGATCATCTACAGCATTAAAGCAACTACCTTGAAGTCCGATACCAATGTCATTGGTGTCAATATTCCACGATATTTCAGACTGATCACAACCCAGAATTTGCCCTGAACTATTTTCTTTAAATCTTAAACTGCTTGAATAGAGATAAAGACCTTGATCATCTCGACGAAGATATTGCACATTGAGAAGAGGTAAAGCGGTATAAGTATTGGGAAATTCAGAATCAAGCAATGTTTGTAGCTCAGCTTGAGCATAGCTTTCGATTGCCATTATTCCTAATTTAGAATGTTTGATTCCCGATGGTGGTGTAGGCTCACTATTTTGTTGTGCCTGTGTGTCTACTTGATCATTCGTTGTATCTTTTTGTTGGCAACCGAATAATGCCAAACAGACGATCAAACTAGGGAATAGAATTCTTTTTTTCATGCTGAAATCCTTGAATTAGTAATATAAAGAATCGTGTTTTAGTTTTTAGGTGATTCACCATATTGATTTGAATCTGTAGTGCCTTCTTGAGTCGCCCAAAACAAAAGCCACAAAATGCCAATGATGGGAATAAAGACCAAGAGCATCCACCAGCCTGAACGACCGATGTCATGCAAACGTCTTACACTGACAGCAAGGTTTGGAATGAAAGTAATGAGCATTGCCAAAGTGGCTAAGCTATCGCTAAACAGACTAAGCAAAAGACTGAGCAATACACAAAAGAGTTCGAAATACCAAAACTCACGACGACGTGCACGGCCTTTAAAATCAGCAAACTTTTTAAAGCAAGCGATAATGGCTTGACGATAATGATTTTCAGACTTTTCAAATTTAGCCAACAATGATGGGTTTGACTGACTAGATTCATCTTGTTGAAGCGTATTATTTGAGTCGGAACCAAGGGTTTGAGATGCATGGCTCGGTTGTTGCTGATGGATATCCAGATAAATGGCTATTGCTTGTTGTTCTGAGTTGACGTCGAAATCTACCGATAGTCCACGTACTGGAGCGAGAGAATCCTTCCATTCGTGAATGTCGAATGTAAAGCGTTGTTGATTGTCGCCAAGAATTAGACCTGTTTGATCTTGTACTGAAAAATCTAAAATCTTACCTTTCATTATTATGTCCTCATTATTTATAAATATTGATGTAAAAGCGTGTTAAAAATTAAAAGTAAATTCACCTTGATTGGTCTTAACGGTGACTTCTCTGACTTGCTCAATGTGGCAATCGATAACACTTTGATAGCTTTGCCCAAACTTCAGTGTGGACATGCGTTTTCTCCACGAAGATAAAGGACATTGCCCACGATTAATGACAATGTTTTCTATAGTGACTTGATCTTTAGTTGCTTGAATACTCACGGAATTGAAATAAGCAGGGGTATAGGGATTGTTAGGGATATAGAATTGATTCGGCATGAGGTCAAGACGTACAGATACAGGTGAAGACGAATCTGAATGACAAGCACTTATCCCAAAAATGATGAGCATCAAAAAGCAAAATTTTTTCATGACAAAACACTCATACCTTCCTCAAAGAAAGGCTAAGTTAAAAAGTAATCACCAAAAAATGTGGGTGAATGTAATTATTTTGATTTGTGTGAATACACACCCATACAAAAGCGTTGGGTATTCATTCGCTGCAATGAAGGCGAGGGATATAAATAAGAAAAATTGGTCATGGTTGACTCCTTGGAATTAAGAAGTTCTACCGCATTACTGCTAATTAATGGTGGCAGAACGAAAAGGGGTTAGCAGACTGGGATCCAAGGAACCAGCACACCCGTAGGTGTCCCCCTTCCGTCCTACCATTAAGAAAAAAGGGAGACGAGAGGATTCCCAAGAAATAACCTGAGCCATTTCTTGCTTGGATCTACGGTCTGCTAAAACCGACTGGCAATGTAGGCCAGCGCTAGAATCATAATCGTTGAAAGGGTTTAGGTCAATTTGACCGAGCTAAACTTTAAGCTGAATTTTAAACAAATGTATCCATCAATTATAAAAAAATAGAGATATATAACATCTAAATGAATCTTTTGTAGATTTCACAGTGATTGAATATCTACATGTCCAAGTTTGGTCTGCTTCCCCAGCAGGCCTTTTTTTATGCAGCTGAAGATTGCACAAATATAGAGGTTAAAAGCATGGCACATCAATTAGAACAAATGGCCTATGTGGGCGAAACCCCTTGGCATGGCTTAGGGAATCAACTCAGTCCAAATCAGCCACTCGAGGTTTGGGCACAACAAGCAGGCATGGATTGGCGCATCGAATCATCCAATGTCAGTTACATGGCTCAGAATGAACGTGGTCAAAGCATCATCATGCCCTTTGAAGAACAACGTGTGCTGTATCGCTCAGATACTCATGCACCGTTATCTGTGGTCAGTCAGCGTTATCAGGAAGTACAACCTAAAGAAATTCTAGAGTTCTACCGTGATCTGACTGAACAATCTGGCTTTGAGTTAGAAACAGCAGGCGTGCTGAAAGGTGGTAAGAAGTTCTGGGCTTTAGCACGTACAGGTCAAAGCACAGCGTTGAAAGGAAAGGATGTTAGTAATGGCTATGTGCTCCTTGCCTCTGCATGTGATGGTACGCTAGCAACTACAGCACAATTCACCAGTATTCGAGTCGTGTGTAACAACACGCTTGCGATAGCCCTGAAAGGTGCAACTGCAAGTTCAGGTGTAGTCAAAGTGCCGCACAGCACCAAGTTCGATGCAGAGAAGGTGAAGCAGCAATTGGGTATTTCAGTGCGTGCATGGGATGAGCACATGTATGAAATGAAACAGCTCTCGCAACGTAAAGTCAGTCAACAGGAAGCCAAAGCTTACTTTGATGCTGTGTTCAACAATAGCACCATGTCAATAAACGATCCTGAAGAGAACATCATTCAGTTCTATCGTCAGGTAGCAAGCAACCCACCACAGCAAAACAAAACTGAACCCAATGGAAGAGCCATGACTAAAGCACTCGACATGTTTAATGGTCAGGGACGAGGAGCAGAACTTTCATCTGCTAAAGGTACGGCTTATGGCTTACTCTGTTCGATCACTGAACTTGTTGATCATGAACGTCGTGCCATGAGTACGGATCATCGTCTCGATTCAGCATGGTTTGGTGCAGGCGCAGGTCTTAAACAACGTGGACTCGAACAGGCTTTATCTTTGATAGCCTAAGCTCATGTAATCCATCCAACCTTAACCCTACAAGTCTCAACAATCGCTGAATACAGCACACACGTAATTTGCTCTACTTTCAACTCACAATCCACAATCTGAATCAGCATCCATATCGCCATACCCGACCTCGTGTCGGGTATGGCTTTTTTATGCGTTTCTTTTTTACAAAAACTGAAATTTATAAGGATAGAACCATGAATCAAATCGCACCGATGTCTAATCAGCCTATACAGGTAGGTGTTCAAACAGCATTAAATCCATTAACCACAACTAAAAGAGCTAACTCTGCAAAACGCTTAGTCAGTACCAAAGATATGGCGTATCAAGATTGGCTTGAATTCCGTAAACAAGGTATTGGCAGTAGTGATGCAGCTACGGCATGTGGATTAAACCCATATATGTCGATGCTTGAACTGTGGCTGATCAAAACAGGTCGTCAAACACAATCCATTGAAGATGAAAGCACAGGTGTTGCCCCACTGTATTGGGGCAAACAGCTTGAACCATTGGTGGCTGAGTATTACAGCAAGCACACCAACAATAAGGTACGTCGAGTCAATGCAGTTTTACAGCACCCTGATCCAGACAAGCATTTCATGTTAGCTAACTTGGATTATTCCGTAGTGGGCAGTGATCAAGTTCAGATCCTTGAATGTAAAACAGCAGGGGAGCATGGGGCGAAGTTGTGGCGTGATGGTGTGCCACTCTATGTACTTTGTCAAGTACAGCACCAGTTGGCAGTGACAGGAAAACAGGCAGCCCATGTGTGTGTATTGCTCTGTGGGCATGAAACTAAAATCTTTAAAGTCACTCGTTCTGAATCTGTGATTCAGCACATTATTAATGCAGAACGTTACTTCTGGGAATGTGTGGAAAAGGATACACCCCCTTCAGTAGATGCGAGTGAATCGGCAGCCAAAGCCATCCAACAGTTGTATCCAATCCATGTGCCGCTGACCGTTGAAGATTTATCACAGAATGAAACAGCCAATCACATGTTCGATAAGCTGATCAAACTGAAAGAAGAGATTCAGCATAAACAAGAACGTTTTGATGGGCTAAAGCATCAAATCCAAATGATGATGAAGGATGCACAGCGTGCAACATTCAGTCGTGGTTCGGTGGTTTGGAAGAAAGCCAATGACAGTGTCAGTTTGGATACCAAAGCTCTACTCAAGCATCAGCCTGATCTTATTGAACAATATCCACTAAAAAGACAGGGGAGTCGTCGCTTCAATATCTATACCGACTAAGCCCACATCATTCACCTCATCAAAAATGCACAAAAATCGCTCCCCGCTCTCTACAACATTTGTAGAGAGCAAATCGGTCGCGATTTTTGCAGTCAACACTCGCTTTTTAGTAATTATGTCTACTTTATAGCAGTCGTTGAAACTTACATATAAGAACCCTACGCCTTAAAGATTTAATTGGAGTATTAAAATGATTAAAGGTCTAGCGATCACACCGCCTACACTTGGGCGTATCAGTATTGGTCGAGTCGTGGAAAAGAATGGTAAACGTCTACCTGAGAAAGATGACCAATTTACTATTACCTCACAAATCCAAAATAAAGAAGGATGGGTCAAGCACCCATTAGATGAACAGCTTCGAGCGAATTCACCCAATCAGAAGCTCCGTTCAATTCCTGTACGCATGATCTTTAATGATCCTGATCTGAACCTACGAGCAGAATACACCTTATTTGATCGTCAGACTGGACGACCTGTCTGTGTCGGTGATGGTCAGACCTGTCGGCGTTTAACCAATCAAGGCGTTGAACAGCATCCGTGTCCTTCACCTGATTTGTGTCCATTAGCTCAGGGCGGGCATTGCAAACCTTATGGTCGTTTGCATGTGAATTTAGATGAGTCGGATGAATTCGGCACATTCATTTTTAGAACAACAGGCTTTAACAGCATACGGACTTTGGCAGCTCGACTGAGCTACTACCATGCAGCGTCGAATGGCTTGCTTTCATGCTTGCCACTGCAATTGACGTTACGAGGTAAAAGTACAACGCAAAGTTATCGTCAGCCGGTGTATTACGTGGATTTAACATTGAGGGAAGGCGTTGATTTGCAGTCTGCGACTCACACAGCACATGAGATTGATCAGCAAAGTAAGCAGGCAGGATTTAATCAAGAGGCACTCGATCAGATAGCAAGACAGGGCTTTGCTAATGCGAAGTTTGAAATGGATTTAGAGGAGGGATTGGATGTGGTAGATGAGTTTTATCAGACAGAGGAGCAACAGCAGTCAGTCGTACAAAATGAATCCTTTAATATTCAACAGGGGTTAAAAGGTTCCGTGACTGCGTTGAATTGAATCGGACAGGGTAAATCCTTACGGGATTGCCGTATCTCATGAGCGAGTTGCTCGACATCATGAGATCGGAGTAAACACCATGAGTACATTTGTAGGACAAACATTCCAAATGAACCAACTGATTAGTATCAAGCAGGTCGTAGAGCTAGTTGGGGTAGGACGTTCCACCATCTATGAAATGATGGATGAGAATTCACCCTACTACGATCCGACTTTTCCAAAGAAAGTCAAAATTACCCAAAACCGTATCGGTTGGTCAGCTTACGAGATCCATCAATGGATTGAAAGTAAGTTGGCAAGTCGAGAATAAGCAGGGGGCTTTCGCTCCCTTATTTTTTTGTTTTTTAGTAGACTGAGGTCAGTCTTTAGCCTAAGCCTTAAATATGAAAACAATAGATTATTATAACCAATATGCGGATGAATTTACACAAGCGACATTAAACGTAGATATGGAAAGCTTGTATCAGCCTTTTTTAGCTGAGTTGCCTGAGTGCGCTTACATCTTTGATATTGGTTGTGGATCTGGGCGTGACACTTTGGCTTTTAAAAATAAGGGTTATAAAGTCGATGCAATAGATTACTCAGTAGAGCTTGTGGAAAGAGCAACCTTACTTACGGGTGTTCAAGTGAAGTTGCAGAGCTTTTATGAGATTGATGAGCATGAAGTTTATGATGGAGTTTGGGCATGTGCATCATTATTGCATTGTGAGCGTGATCGCTTGGGTGAGGTTGTAGGGAAGCTGGTAAATGCATTAAAACCCAATGGTGTGTTGTACATGTCATTTAAATATGGTGATAGTGATCGAGAAAAGGAAGGTCGAGCATTTACTGATTTAAACGAAGAACAAGCGGAGGCTTTACGAGAGCAGTTTGATGATGTTCAACAAATTAATCAGTGGATCACAATAGATCAGCGACCTAATAGGCAAGAAAAATGGTTGAATCTCCTTTGGAAAAAGAGAGCTTAATACCATTCATCGGGAATTTAATTGTATACGCCTTATCACACAAGGCTTAATATCCGCGTCGTTAGAAGGGCTATTGAATCATCCTTATCGTTCAGCATAGAATTCTTGAATATTGTTACAATTTTCAAAATTTAATGGGGAGCAGATGTCAATCGTAGATAAGCCAAAACAGCATGGTGGACGTCGAGAAGGTGCAGGGCGTAAACCCAAGCCTGATCAAGTGACCAAAGTCATTCGAGTGCCTGAAGCACGCATTCCTGATATTAAAGCACTTTTAAAAGCCAAACCCTTAGCGCATGAAATTCAACATATTCGTCAGCTTGATCCTGTCACTCATGTTGAAATCCCACTTGCAACCGAGCGTGTCCAAGCAGGTTTTCCATCACCGGCACAAGACTATATTGATAAAAAACTCGATTTAAACGAACACTTAATTAAAAATGAAACAGCGACCTTTATTGTTCGTGTGAACTCACAATCGATGCTGAATGTCGGGATTGATATTAATGATGAGCTGATTGTCGATCGTAGTATTGAAGCCAAACATCGAGATATTGTCATTGCTCTCGTCGATAACGAGTTTACGGTAAAGCGTCTGATTATGGATGCACTGGGTTGTTGGTTGAAAGCAGAGAATGAGGACTATTCTGATATCCATCCCTTAGAAGGACAACAATTCGAAATTTGGGGCGTGGTCACTAAACTGATTAAGAACTTTAAATGAGCCAACAAGAAATCTATGCGCTCGTTGATGTCAATAATTGCTATGTCTCATGTGAGCGGTTATTTAATCCTAAATTAAACCATCGTCCTGTGATTGTATTATCAAATAACGATGGTTGTGCTGTCGCACGTTCGCAAGAAGCCAAAGACTTGGGCATCAAAATGGGTGTACCTCTATTCCAGATCAAAGACATTGTGGAACAGCACAAGGTCGAAGTACTGTCAAGTAACTATGCCCTCTATGCAGAAATGTCACATCGCTTTCATCGCATCTTAGGGCAATACGTTGCGCCAGATGAACAGGAAATTTATTCAATCGATGAGTCTTTTCTGAAGCTCACTGCTTATGCTCAGCACTATGATTTAAACACCTATGCACAAGACATGCGAGCACGTATTCTAAAATGGATTGGTTTGCCTGTCTGTGTCGGGATTGGTCGCAGCAAAACGGAAGCTAAACTTGCCAACTATATGGCAAAAAAAGCTAAACGATTTAATGGGGTATGTAATCTTGTAGAGATGGATCCTAAACATCGAGATTACTTTTGGGGTTTAATCGATGTCAGCGAAGTCTGGGGAGTCGGACGGAAGCACAGTCAAAAACTCAAACAATATGGGATCAACACGGTTTTAGATTTGGTACAGTGCAATCCACATCGTTTAGGAAAAGCTTTTTCAGTGGTGATGCAACGTACCGTGATGGAACTGCAAGGGCAATCCTGTATGGAGCTTGAGCATGCACCAAAGCCACGTAAACAAATTGTCGCAAGTCGATCTTTTGGTGAAAAAATTACAGCACTCGATGATCTAAAAGAAGCTTTAGCCAAGTATGTACAAGATGCTGTGAAAAGACTCAGAGCTGAAAAAGCACTTTGTGGTACCGTCATTGTCTTTGTACAGTCTAATCCGTTTGATCGACATGTGCCGTATTATGGCAAGAGTGTTTCCATCGACCTTGATGAGCCAACGGATAGTGTCACCATGCTTGTACGTACAGCACTTCAACTCTTAGAACGTGTCTATAAACAAGAGGTCATTTATAAAAAATGTGGTGTCATTTTGACTGATATGTTGGATAAGCAGCATTATATTCCTGCCTTATTTGCCGATCATGAGCGTATCCAAAACAATGAAAATCTGATGCAAACCTATGAACAGATTCAACAACGATTTGGTAAGACCAAAATCGCTGTTGG
Source organism: Acinetobacter sp. 24-47-47 (assembly GCF_057737035.1). Taxonomy (NCBI): domain Bacteria; kingdom Pseudomonadati; phylum Pseudomonadota; class Gammaproteobacteria; order Moraxellales; family Moraxellaceae; genus Acinetobacter; species Acinetobacter sp. 24-47-47. The sequence continues at coordinate 985,990 of NZ_CM173216.1, forward strand.
AAGCTGTTATCTGCCCAACCGTAAATGGTCAGGTAAGCGAGAAAGTCTCAGTCGTAATTACTTTAGTTGGGAAGGGATGCTTAAAATTAATCATTAATTTTTTATTAATCAGTTCGATGTCACTAAACAAATGATGTAGCCTAATCAAAAAAGCATGAATTAAGAATCATACAGGGTTGTGAATAGTAATGAGAATGGATGTGCCGAGTGCACAAGAACAACTTAAGTTCCTTAAAAATATTCAGCTAATTTTACAATCAGGTAGTTTTAGCAGTACCTACAAGTTTGCATTACTGATTAGCCTGAGCCGATTGGCGATTGAGAAAGGTGAGGATACAGGTGGGAGCTTGTCACTTGAATATACGGATATTGCTGAGAAATTTATTGAGCTGTATTGGAAGCAAGCGGTGCCGTATGTGTTTAATGATGAAGGGCAACTGATCTTAAATCAGAATAATGGTAAGCAAGCAGCGATTGTAAAGCGGATTATTGAACTTCGGCAGAGTTACTCATCTCTTGGGCTGTTAAGACAAGATTCACAGGTATGGTTGAAGCTAGTAAAGGATGTGGAAAGAACTGTCAAAGACATGCCAGTGCGTTACTTGCAAAATATCAATGGTCAAAATTTTGAGTTTTTATATCAGCTTGATTACTGTGGAAAGCAACTCATTCTTATGCCTCAAGTCATGTACTACCTACGTCAATTCAGCGAGATCATTGAAGAGCTTTGTCAGAAGCGTTGGATCGACTATATCCGTAAGAACAGCACCAATGCACCCATCTTGAATCAATTACCTAACCTTGAGCAATTCATGTTTGAGTCGAGTCGAAGTCAGTTAAATGCTGTAGCAAATGTTTTGGTTGAGCTACAAGACTGTAAATGCTTCTACTGTAATAAGCCGATGCGAAAAGGTAATTATGCAGTCGATCACTTTATCCCTTGGTCGATGTACCCATCGGACACAGGGCATAACTTTGTGTTGACGGATTCCAGTTGTAATTCTAAGAAAAGTAATCTACTTGCATCAGATGAGTTTTTGCATAAGTGGCGGGAGCGGAATGAAGAACAGGATTTGATTATTATAGATCGGATTTCTGTACTTGGATTTTTAACAGATAAAGAGCGCTCGCATAAGGTAGCGGAGTGGGCTTATGCTCAGGGGATAGAAAATAATTATTTACTGTGGAACGGATAAAAAATCTAAGAGTGAGAAATTAGAATTCGTGGTAAATTAATCGTTTATCATAACTAGATAAATTTATTTTTATCAACATGATAGCTTGAAATTATAGCCCTATTTAAAAGAGTAAAATCTGAATGGAAAATACAATCCATACTTTACAAAATATTTTTAAAATCTCAATTTTTAGTATTCCTCAATATCAGCGTGCCTACGCTTGGGAAAAAGATAAGCAACTCCCGACATATTTAGATGATTTAAGGCAACAAGCTTTTGCGACGGATCGAAATCAAGACAAAAGTTATTTTCTTGGTACATTATTACTTCATCAAGTTGATCCTCTTAACAACGATAAAAATATTCATGTTGTGGATGGGCAGCAACGTTTAACGACTTCAGTCATATTTATTGCAGCAGCCTTATACTTTTTAGAAAACAATAAAGAAAAGATCGATGATCCAACGATAAAACTGAAATCCTTATATAGAAATTTTATATTCGATGATGATGAGGAAGTACATAAATTTAATACTATTCACGAAGATAATGCTTTCTTTAGATCAGCAATTTTGAAAACTACAAAGGGGAATACCACTGAAGCATCGCCTTCCTCAAAGCGCTTGAAAGAAGCCTATGATTTTTTCAGTAATGAAGTGAAGCCAGATGAATGGGTTAAATTATTAAAGGTTCTCATTAATGCAAAAGTGATGGTGTATTCAGTGCAAGATTCGGCTGATGCGACACTTATCTTCGAATTGCAAAATGATCGAGGCAAAAGGCTTACAGATTTAGAAGCTTTAAAAAGTTATCTAATGCACTTAATTTATCTGCATGCCAAAAATCCGAATGATAGCCTAGCGATTGTGCAAACTCATTTTTCAAATATTTATCGTTATATTGAAAGACAGTTAGAAAATAAACTAATTCCAAATGAAGACTCTATTTTGTCTTACCATGCTGTTAGCTACTTAAGTTGGCAAGCAGACGAATGGCGTCATCCTAAGGATCTGATCAAAAAGATTATCCAAAGAATGGAGCCTGACTCAATTCAAAATTGGGTTTTAGAATTTGTATCAAATCTAGAAGAGACTTATAAAGTATTCACTAAGCTTTTCGATAGTCTTGATACCTATACTGAATTTACGCATCTACTCATGGTCAAGAAGATGGCAGTATTTTGGCCACTTGTGATCAAAACATTTGTTTTAGACAAGACAGCGAATAAAAAGCAATTTTGCTTAGTGATGCGTTTAATGGAGGTATTTGCAGTAAGAGGTTATGCGTTGAGCGGAATTCGTTCAGATGCAGGCTTATCCACACTTTATGCAAGTGCGAGAGATTTCAAAGGTAATTATAAAGAGTTACAAGATTTACTATTTTCGATGTCATCATGGTGGGGTATGGAAAATAGGTTTACTAATAGTATTGAAAGCCCTACTTTCTATAATCAAAACAGAATTGATGCGACTTATATTCTTTGGCGTTATGAAAATTATTTACGCTCTCAGATAGGTCGGAAAGTTGAGCATTTGTCGTGGAAGCACTATTTAAAGCCTAAAGACAATGCTTCAAAACTAAGTTTGGAGCATATTGCTGCTAGAAATAACCCTATCAGTAATGCGGTAGTTGAGTGGGATGAAGGCGAGCAGAAACACTTCTATGAAGTTGCGACTCATCGAATCGGGAATTTAGTGATTGATTCCATCTCAGCAAATTCATCAAAAGGCGACTATGATTTTTCTGATAAATTAGATGCATTAAGTACTCATTCTACCTTCCTTAGCCAAGGAGAGTTAACGAAGTACGCTTTAAAAGGAGATGACATTTATTATTGGACAATTGATTCGATTAAGAGCCGCCAAAAAGATCTTGTAGCCTTTATTAAAGAAACTTGGAATCCTGAAAAATATTATCAATCAATTGATAGCATTGAAGAAGATGAGTTACAAGGTATGGTTACAGAGCATGAAGATGTATGAAGTGATCATTTGTAATAAGTGATTTGATGGTGAAGTCCATCTATATGGACTTCACCATCTATTAAATATAAAAATTACCAATTTTCTTGAAGAAGAGGGGAAGATGTCGAATATCAATAAGGCTCAACAAGAAGCTCTAAATACCTTAGATGGGCCAGTACTCATTATTGCAGGCCCCGGCTCAGGTAAGACATTTACCCTCGTTGAACGTATTGTGAAGTTGATTCAAGTTAAAGGTGTTCAGCCTGAATCGATTTTGGTTGTAACCTTTACTGAAAAAGCTGCGAGAGAGTTAACGACACGTATTTCAAATCGTCTGCTTGAGTTAAAAATTGACCTGAATTTGAATGAAATGTATTTAGGTACATTTCACTCAATTTGCTTAAGAGTCTTAGAAGAAAATCAGCAGTTTACTCGTCTTAAGCGAAGCTTTGCTTTGTATGATCAATTTGATCAGCAATTTCTAATCTATAAAAAGATGAAAGACTTTGCGGAGATAGAGGATTTCTATCTTTTAGTTAAAGAGGAACAGTCTAGGTGGAATAAGGCTAGCCAACTTCTCTCACTTTTAAATAAGGTGACTGAAGAAGCACTTACGTCTGAAGAGTTAATAGAAGCATCTGATATTGAAGTTTCTGTACTTGGTCATTGCTTGAAGAAATATCATGAGTTACTTGAAGAAAATAATGCCTTAGATTTTTCAACCATTCAATATGAGACCCTAAAACTTTTAGAAAATCAGCCTCACGTATTGGCTGAACTTCAAGAAAAATTAAAGTATCTCATGGTCGATGAATATCAAGATACGAATACGATTCAAGAGCGTATTCTAAAATTACTCATGGGGGAAGCTCAGAACCTTTGTGTGGTCGGTGATGATGACCAAGGTCTCTATCGTTTTCGTGGTGCGACTATTCGAAATATTTTAGAGTTTCCTAAAAATTTTGATTCAAATACTTGTAAGCAGATTCAGCTCACAACGAACTATCGTTCCCATCCTGATATTGTGAATTTCTTTGGTCAATGGATGCAAAGGCTTGAATGGGGATCAGGTGCTAATCGCTTCCGTTATGACAAAAATATTCGCGCTCGAGATGATGAGTTTCCAAATGTTCCTTCTGTTTTGAAAGTCACAGCAGCAGGCCGTGAAGAGTGGTATGAAGAAAATTATCAGTTTTTACTCTCTTTAAAAAATGATGGTTTGACCGATTGGAACCAAGTGGCATTCTTATTCCGCTCTGTTCAAAGTGAACGTGCAGTAGGTCTTGCTAATTATTTAGAAGAAAAAGGTATTCCTGTTTATTCCCCACGATCGAATCAGTTCTTTGATCGTGAAGAGATTAAATTGGTCATTGGTCTCTTTATTTTCTTATTCCCTAAATATTTTGAGATCTGTAAGTGGACTGAAAATCTTAAATTGACCATCTGGGACTACTACGATCAGCAATGTATTCCGTTAATTAAAGAAGAACTTCAAAAAACTGAAAACCAAGACTTGTTTAAATGGGCAGTAGAGCGAGCAAGAACACATCACCAGTTGGTTGAGAATACAGACTATGGTTTCACTGCATTATTTTATCAAGCGTTGCAGTTCCCACTATTCAGTCGTTATTTCTCAGATGAAGCATTAAATGGTTTAGATAAAGGCCGAGCAGCACGTAACTTATCTAAATTTTCATCACTACTCGCCAAGTTTGAACATTTGCACTATGTAACAGTCATTTCAAAAGAGTTTATCGATAAAAACTTAACAGACTTATTTAACCAATACTTCCGATTCCTGAAAGAGGGTGGTATTGGTGAGTATGAAGATGACTCTGAATATGCACCAACTGGCTGTGTATCTTTCCTGACGATTCACCAATCTAAGGGGTTGGAATATCCAGTGGTAATCACTTGTAGTTTGGAAGGTGTACCTCGCAAGAGTCATAGCCAACTCGATGAGATTCTAGAGAATAATTATTTTAATAAACCACCCTATGAGCCATTCGACTTAATTAAGAGCTTTGATTTTTGGCGTTTGTATTACACAGCATTTTCACGCGCACAAAACTTACTGGTCTTATCTGCAGAAATTAAAACGGGTCATGGGGCTTCACCATCCAAATACTTTAAGCCGATTGTCGATGGCCTAGTGAACTGGAGACATCCGGGACTTGATTTATCTCAAATTGAGTTTTCTCAAGTCAAAGAGATGAATTTGAAGCGTGAGTACGCTTTTACTTCACATATTCTCTTATTCGAAGCATGTCCTGAACAATATCGATTCTTTAAAGAACTTGAGTTTCATCCTGTTCGAGCGGGTGCTCAGATCTTTGGTACGTTGGTGCATCAAACGATTGAAGACATTCATAAGGCAGTATTGCGTAACGAAAGTCATCTTGTGACTCACGAGCAGATTCAAAGTTGGTTGAACACCAACTATATATATTTGTCTAAGAAAGAGCGACAGTTCTTGGCGCCTAGTACCATCAAGGCCATTGAGAAGCATGTGCTTAACTACTACGATCGTGAGAAACAGCATTTACATCGATTGCAGGAAGCTGAAGTTGAGATTTCCTTGGTGAAAGATCAATACATCTTGAAGGGTAGTATTGATTTAATTCGTGGCGAAGATGGCACAGTTGAGATTATTGATTTTAAATCTGAGCGTAAGCCTGATTTAGAGAAAGAGAAATCTAGATTGGAAACGTATCAACGTCAGCTTCAGCTCTATGCACACTTGTTAGAAGAGAAGACAGGGCAGACGGTAAGCCGTATGCACTTGTACTACACGGGTGAATCAGAGGGCTCTCCGTATGTCAGCTTTGATAAAAAAACAGAGCAGATTGAAAGAACGGTGAAACAGTTTGATCAAGTAGTATCTAGAATTGAAGCTAAAGATTATGGGATGACGTGTAGACCTGATAAGCTTTGCCCCAACTGTGACATGCGTTTTTACTGCGATCGTAAAAATTGGAATTTTGTGAAGGAAAGTCTTTAAATGACGACTGAAAATAATACTTTAGATTTGCCTGAAGAAAACCCTCAAGAGGGTGTATTTAAGGTTGAGCCAATTAAAGGCTATCCGATGTTGAATTGGAAAGGGAAGCGCCCTTTTAATTCGACTCGCTATTACCCAGCACAATTAAAAGAACAACATGGTGAAGCCGTTAATGGTTGGCTCAATAAGATTTTTTGGGGTGATAACCTTCAGGTCATGTCACATTTGCTACGTGAGTTTCGTGGCAAAGTTGATTTGATTTATATTGATCCACCTTTTGATTCTAAAGCAGACTATAAGAAAAAAGTGAGTTTAAGAGCTGGAACAGCAGAAAATGATCAGACAGCATTTGAAGAAAAACAATATACAGATATATGGGCAAATGATGATTACCTTCAATTTATTTTTGAAAGGATCTGTTTGTTAAGAGAATTGCTTAGTAACAAAGGTGTTTTATTTGTTCATTGTGATTGGAGAAAAAACTTCCATATTAGAGCAATATTAGAAGAGATTTTTGGTAGTCAAAATTATAGAAATGAGATTATTTGGGTAAGATCAACAAATCCAAAGGGTTCTCAACATATAAGTAATAAATTTGATGTGTTTACAGATACGATTCACTTTGTATCTAAAACCGATGATTATGCTTTTAATTCTGATGATATACGCATTCCTTTGACGGAAGACGAAATGCAAGAAAAATATCATCGTGCAGATGATATAGGTCCTTTTTACGATGGTCCTATTGAGTGTTCGGCTTCAATGGGGGCTAGACCAAATCTAGTATATGAATATAAAGGATATACTCCTGGGATCTCTGGTTGGAGATTATCACGTGAAAAACTTGAAGAGCTAGATCGTAAAGGTAATTTGGGTTGGACTTCTAATAACAGACCATTCCGAAAACTTAGACCAGAAGATGATAAAGGGAAACCTATTGGAAACTTTTGGAATGATATTTCATTGTTAAATTCACAATCTGCAGAACGGGTGGGCTACCCAACACAGAAACCTGAAAAATTGTTAGAGCGAATTATCAAGGCATGTACAAATCCTAATGATATCGTCTTCGATTGCTTTATGGGTTCAGGAACAACTCAAGCCGTTGCAATGAAACTTGGTCGTAAGTTTATTGGTGCTGACATTAACTTAGGTGCGATTCAAACTACAACTAAGCGTTTGATTAAAGTTGCTGAGGAACTCAAAAATACTCAACCTGAGTTAGGTGATGAGCAAGCACTCTACACTGGTTTTGAAGTCTACAACGTTAACCATTACGACGTATTCAGAAACCCTGTTCAAGCAAAAGAACTGCTTATTCAAGCTTTAGATATTCAGCCAATTCCTAACAGCATTTATGACGGTGAAAAAGATGGCCGAATGGTCAAACTTATGCCAGTGAACCATATTGCAACTAAAGGTGATGTTGATGATTTAATTCATAACGTAGACTATAAAGCATTTGAAAAACGTAAAGAAGAAAAGCCAAATCAGCCCGTTGAAAAAATGACTTTAATCTGTATGGGGCATGAGCCTGATTTAGCTGCATTTGTGGAACAATCAATTAATTATAAACTTGATATTCAAGTGGTTGATATCTTACGTGACCGTTCAGATCTACAATTTAAACGTGACTCCGAAGCACTGTTCAAAGTTGAAAATGACCAGTTAGTGGTAGATAAATTCTATCCAATGAACTTACTACAAAAACTTTCACAAACCAAAGATACCGTATCTGATTGGCGTGAAATGGTCGAAAGTATCATGATTGATTGGAACTATGATGGTGCGGTATTCCAACCAGCATTAACAGACATTCCAGCTAGAAATGAACTTGTCCAAGGTACTTATACAATCCCTAAAGATGCTGGCACGATTCGTATTAAGATCACAGATCTCCTTTCTGAGTCATTAGAGCGTAATTTAACAGATGAGGAGTTAGCGAATGGCTAAAAAACCTAACTCTTCGGCGGCACTAGACTTTGCTTTCTTTAATTATTTATGGGCTTTCTATGCTGAAAATAAGGGCGCGATCAAAAAAAATTACCGTGATTTGAGTAAAAAATTTCTTGATTACAATGATCCGAGTAATCGTCCTGATGCATTTTTGCGAAGACCTCAATTTGAGGCTTTGGAAACTTATATCTTTCTAAAAGAGTTTCTAAATAATGCCAAAGTTGAGAAGATTTTTGAGGATTGGTACGACTCAAAAAATCAATTTGAAAACAGAAGAGCCACTGGATTTGGCGAAGATGATTCATTGCAAGGCAATCTATTGCTGGGTGATGTCATCGAGCTTAAAAATTATCAAGCTGTTTTAAAGAAAATGAAGGATAACAGTCGAAGTTATCCTAACTATATCTTTGCATTGACCATGGGTACGGGTAAGACCTTACTCATGGCGACGTGTATTTTCTATGAATTCCTATTGGCAAATAAATGGCCAAAGGATGAAAAATACTGTCATAACGCTTTGATCTTTGCACCTGATAAAACCGTATTACAGTCTCTTCGAGAGATTGAATTTTTCGACAAATCTAAAGTAGTTCCCAAAGAATATGTGGGTATTTTTGAAGCTAACCTAAATATTACTTTTTTAGATGAGGCTGGGACATCACTTAATACTTTGGATGGCTCTAGGTTCAACTTGATCGTATCAAATACACAAAAAATTATTTTGAAGCGTCAACATGCTGAAAAGACGGCGACACAGCAATTATTTGAAAATAGCCAACCTAATTACGGCGAGTTCGCAGAGCTTTATGGTGATCTAGGTCTGCCAGCCAATGAAGATGATCTAAAGACAAACCAACGTTTTGAGAAGTTATCACGTCTGCCTCAGCTCGGTATTTTCGTAGATGAAGCACATCACTCTTTTGGCCAAGCTTTGAAAAAGGATATGATGGGTGGTACGACAAAGACGGATAATAGTTTACGTCGAACGATCGATGAGCTTGCTAAGAATTTGAATGAAGCTGGCACTCGGGTTGTTGCATGTTTCAATTATACGGGAACACCATATGTAGGTAAGGATGTCCTTCCTGAAGTGGTCTATGCATTTAATTTAAAAAATGCGATTCAGGAACATTATCTAAAAAGCCCAGCAGTACACTCTTATACAACGACACGTACAGAAGAGTTTGTAAAGATCGCTGTTAAAGATTTCTTAGATGCGACAAAAGATATCAAGCCAGAAGGATTATTACCGAAGCTTGCTTTCTTTGCATCAACAGTTGAAGAACTTACAGAAGAGTTGAAGCCTGAGTTAGAACGTCAGTTAGCTGCTCATGGGATCTCTACGGATAAGATTTTGGTTAACGTTGGTGATGACAAAATTACCAAGTCGGATGATATCCGTAACTTCAATAATCTCGATGTTGCAGGTACGGAAGGAGCAGATAAGCAATTCATTTTATTGGTGAATAAAGGCCGAGAAGGATGGAACTGTCGCTCTTTGTTTGGCGTAGCAATGTATCGCTCGCCAAAGTCTAAAGTTTTTGTACTTCAAGCAACGATGCGTTGTTTACGTTCTATTGGCAAACAACAATACACGGGTTCGATTTACTTAAGCAAAGAGAACTATGACATCCTTGATGCTGAGCTTCAGGCTAACTTTAGAATGACGGCTTCAGATTTTAATGACAATCAACCCCCGACCAGAAATATGCTCAATGTTCAGGTTCGTGAAGATGTCAAAATTAAATTGAAGCATGTTAAGCAAACCATCAAGTTAAAAGAGAAAGAATTTGTAAAAGGCACAGCACTAGAACTTGATCCATCGAATGCTGATGCTTGGAATGAGCTAACCAAAGACTATAAAATCATCCAAGTGACTACGACAAATCTTGAAGCTAGAGACTTTAATTCTGCTCAATATAGTAAGACGACAGATCGGACGAGTGAGAAGACGAAAGGTGAATATTCAGCTTTGACGTTAGTTGCTGAGATATCTCGTTATCTCAACTTGAGCCCTATTCGAATCGAAACCATGCTTGAACAGACTAAAGAGGGCCTTCAGCAAATCCTAGACTGTGTGAATGAGTTTAATGAATTGCTTTACGATGTAGTTATTCCGAGACTTTTCAAAGCGATTTACGATCAAGAAATTGAAAAAGAAACGATTGAAAAAGAAGTTCAGTTAATCATACCTCCTGCAGTTGGTGGCTTATCATTCTATGAAATTGCTGAAGGTAAGGGGGGAACATCACGCTACTCAACTACCCAAGAGGAATGGAGAGATAAAAGCTTCAATCTCGATACTTATACCTTTGATTCAAATCCTGAATATGCATTGTTCTGGGATTTATTAAAGGATGAAGATGTAGAGAAAATCTACTTTACAGGTATGTTTACAGATAAGTCGAAAACTGAGTTCTATTTCCAATATATTGATCCAGACTCGTATGCCTTAAGAAACTACTACCCTGATTTTCTTGTGCAATTGAAAAATGGCCAATACATCATTGTAGAAGTTAAAGGTGATCATCAGTATGAAGATCCAACCGTTTTAGCAAAAGCTAAAGCTGCAAAAGAATACGCGAGTATGAGTGATATTGAATATCGAATGATCAAAGGGACAGATGCCGATGCTCATCTTTATCAGCATTTGATTGCTGGAGGGAATGTGGCGGAAAAAGCCGGGAATCTTCTTAGTTAAATAAAAGAGGCCGTGGCAAATGCCACGGTCTCTTTTATTTTATATGGGTAAATCAGGGTAAATAAAAATTGAAATAATGCTTGAGATTAAAGGATTTAATAGCTGAGTTAAACTGTCACCACCTCTAAGCTAACTACATTGTAAAATAATAAAATTCCGATTAAAAAATTAATTGAAGCTGTAAATTTTTAAAATCTAAATTAAAAAATATCAAAAACAATAAATTATATATTTGATATAGCTGTTCTAATAACTCCCCATATAAGTACTGAAGAATTACACTATGCATCTAACAGATTCGCAGCAGTCGATGTGCGTTGTTCAAGTAACAGAGACTTAGGGTGAGGAATTAATTGTAATTGAATTTTCGATAAGTGTCATACTCTCTAAAAATGGTGCAACGAAGCTAAATTAACAAAAAAGTAAAAAAAGTAAAGATGTGTGGTATTGAGGATTATGGATAAATAAAGTAGATTTCGTCACAATGTTTAATTTTATAATAATAATCGTTAAAAATGAGAAAATTTTTTTATCTAAGTTTGAGTTGTTTTTTTACTTTAAATACTGTGTGTGCTGCTAGTCAAAATGTGAGTACTTCTAGTGTAAAGCCTTTATTTCCTGAAGAGATTTTTTTACCCGAATTGATTAGGCAAGACCAGCGGTTAAAAGATTTAAAACAGCAGCTAGATACACAAACTAATGTTAAACCTAAAACTTATAATTTAGCTATACAGAAATCACTAATTATTGATGAAATCCCTTGTTTTGATATCCAAAGAATAGTTTTAGACGTAGATGATTTGAAACCTAAGACGACAGATGCTTTTGTTTTTTTGACTAAATTACTCAATAAAAAAAATGGTCAAATTATAGGGCAGTGTATAGGTACTAAGAGTTTACAGAATGTGGTGAGATTCGCTCAGAATGAATTGATCAAGAAAGGTTTTGTCACGACTCAAATTGTGGTGCCTGAACAGGATATGACTCAAGGGATAATAAGATTTGAATTGGTGCCAGGACGTATAGCTAAGATCAGTCATAATGGGCCTGATATTTCAGTTCTGCAGTTAAGGACAGCCCTTCCTTTTACAGAAGGCGATATTCTTAATATTCGTTTAATAGACCAAGCATTAGAAAATTTAAAAAAAGTATCTGGATTAGAGGTTGATATTCAAATAGAGCCCGCTACAGAAGAAACAGCAGTAGGGCACAGTAATATTCTGATTAGTACGCAACCTTATAAAAAACTTAATGTTAGCGTGTCTGTAGATGATTCGGGTAATAAAAGCACTGGCCAATATATTGGTAACATTGGACTGACCCTGAATAATCCTGCCCGAATGAATGACAGGCTGTATCTTAATTTCAGCCATTCACTTGATGATTTTGATCAAGACCGTAATAAAAGTTACTTTGCTAGCTATCAATTACCGTTCCAGACTTTTGACTTGAGTGCAACTTACAACTGGTATGAATACGATCAGTATGTTGCGGGTTATGAGAGTCCGATTTTATACAGTGGTGAAAGTCAGCAGGCTAATATCACCTTGTCTAAAATGTTGTTACGCGGAACCCAATATAAAACTTCCGTATATGGCAAATTTTATCAAAAACAAAACCGCAACTATATTGAAGATATTGAAATCGGTGTTCAGCATCGACGTACAGCTGGCTGGCATGCGGGTATTCAGCATAAGCACTATATTGGCAATACCTTAGTCGATGTCGGATTAGATTATCGAAGAGGGGTGGGCGCTTTTAATTCACTTGCTGCGCCAGAAGAAGAAATTACCGACATTTTTGGAAATCCACTTCCGGTTGAAGGTTACTCACGTGCACCACTCTGGAGTGCTGATTTGCGAATAAATTATCCTTTTAATTTATTCAATCAGGCAGCTCAATACCGCATAAATTGGAAAGGGCAATATACGCCCAAGGTCTTGGTGCCCCAAGACCGTCTCCATATTGGTGGTCGCTATAGTGTTCGTGGCTTCGATGGTGAAATCATGTTATCTGGAGATAATGGTCATTTTCTGCAGCAAGAAATAAATATCAATACTCCCTTGAACAGCCAAGTCTATCTAGGGATAGATCAGGGGTGGGTTACTGGGAAGCACAGTATTGCGGGGCAGCGTTATTTAGCAGGGGGAGTTACGGGAATACGTAGCTACTACCAGGGGCTATATCTGGATGCTTTTGTTGGACACGGACTGGTTACTCCACAGAGTATAAAAAAAGAGTTTATTGCGGGCTTTAGCCTGAATTATTCTTTTTAAAGCTTTTAATTTAAAAAATTATTTAAAAAATAGAAGTACTTTCAATGAATAAAAATCTTTATCGCATCATTTTCAGCAAAGCCCGCAATATGTTCATCGTTGTAGGGGAAAATAGTAAAAGTAAAACCAAAGCTGCTGGAAAGAGTGCAAAAATAGCAATCTCTCCAGGGACTCAAGATAGTCAAATTTTACAGCAGCATTGGGTAGTGAAAAGTTTGGTGGCCAGCATGAGTTTATGGATGTCTGTAGCACCTGTATATTCACAGATTCAAGCAGATCCGGCGGCTAATGTAGCGAACAGGCCAGTCGTGGGCGTGGGAAAGAATAGCCAAGGTCAAAATGTACCTGTAGTCAACATTCAAACCCCAGTAAATGGTGTCTCCCATAATATCTATAAACAAATGGATGTGCTAAGTAATGGTGTAGTCCTGAATAACAGCCGTACAGGTGCTGGTTCCATCACTGTTGGGAATGTAGGGGCAAACCCATTTTTAGCTAAAGGTGAAGCACGGCTTATTTTAAATGAAATCAATTCAACTGCAGCAACACGTTTTGAAGGAAATCTTGAGATTGCTGGTCAACGTGCAGATGTCATTATAGCTAACCCAGCCGGTATTAATATTAAAGGTGGCGGTTTCATTAATGCCAATAAGGCCATTTTTACCACAGGCAAGGCACAGCTAAATGCGGATGGAAGCCTAAAGCAATTTGTTGTAGACCAAGGTAAGGTGACGGTTACAGCCAACACAGGTTCAACTTTAGGTTTAGGTGGGAACAACAATAATGCCGATTATGTAGATATTTATGCACGTGCGTTAGACTTGAATGCAAAAATGCATGCAAATCAAGATATTAATGTCATTACAGGTGCAAATACAATCTCAGCCAACCTTGAGAGCATTGACAGTAAAACCTCAACAGTCGCAGCACCTGCATTGGCAGTGGATATTAAAAGTTTGGGCGGGATGTATGCCAATAACATCTTCCTGATGGGGAATGAAAAGGGCTTAGGTGTCACGAATGCCGGTACACTCCAAGCTGTAAATAATATAGTGGTGACCAATACTGGTAAAATTGTTCATAGTGGAACAATTTCAACTACAGATAAAAAGAATGGTTTAGTCAGCGTTGCTAGCACCGGAACAGGAGCTGCTGCAGATATTGCTATAAGTGGATCAGTAAATAGTTATGGTTTAATTAATATTGATTCAGGCAATAATTTAAATCTGAATGCAAAAGATATTACGCTAAATTATGATGCCACAACCCTCAACTCAGCAGCACTGATTATTGGAGCTCAAGGTAATCTAAACTTAGCCACTGGTACCAAAATCAACAACCTCAGTACAAATGGCGACTTATATATCGATGCTAAAGGGATCAGTCTGGCAGCAAATTCAGAACTACGTAGTAACCGAGGCTCTGCCAATATTAATGCCAATGAGAGTCTGTTGAGTAACAGCACAGCAAGACTGATTGCTGCGAAAGATTTAAACTTAACTGCCAATAAAGACCTGAAACTAATAGGAAATACCTTACAAGCCACGAGTGGTTCAATCAATATCCAGTCAGCTGAAGAGGCACATCTGCTTCAAGTAGATGGTGGAACACTTTATGCCGGTAAAGACTTAAATATCTATGGTACAGGTGATGTCAGTCTTAAAAACTTAAGCTTTAATTTGGTCAATAATGCTACACGTTTAAAAAATATCAATGTCTACAGTGGCAAAAATCTGATTTGGGATAATAAAGCGAAACCCTTAGCTAAGATTTCAGGAAAACTACAACTTGAAGCAAAGCAGGGCATAGAGCTCTCGGGTACGGCGCTGCATGCAGCCAATGGTATTGCCATACAGTCTGATACTTTAAATTTGAACACGACTGTAAAATCTGATCAAGGCATTGACTTTACTACTCTTAGTGCCATGTCTCTCGCGCAAGGTACAGCGTTAAATGCAGTAAGAGATGTCAAATTAGCCTCATTACAGGGCAGTATTCAGGCACAAAGTCTGAAAGTAAACTCAACTACGGGCCATACATCGATCATCGCCCATGAAAATGTCAACTTGAATTCGGTTCAAACCACTGTGCCCATGTCCCATGCCGATCGTGATGAACAGATTACAGATAAGACCGTGATTGACGCAGCTCAAGGGATTGTACTTGCCAGTGCAGAAAAAGGTACAGTCAGCGTTAATTCAGCAGATTTAACGACAGCCAAAGGTGATTTAAAGATCCTTGGACAAAATGGTGTAAATCTGGATTCTAATATTGATGTGGTAGTTGGTGGTGGAGATAATGGATATGACACTATTCTTAGCAATCAGCTCAAAGGCCAATCTGTATCAATAGGAACTAAAAAGGGTAATATTGATATTAAGAATACTGATTTGACCTCAACTGTAAACCAGCTACATCTAAACAGTGAGGCAGGTATGCTTAATGTTGCAGACAGTAAGCTGCAGTCGAAGGGAAATACTGAAATTTACGCCAAGGATATTTTGGCTCTTAAAAATATCACAGCAAACTCAGATCAACATTTAGCAGTCAATTCAAAACGAACCCTATATCTGAATGCAGATTATACGCCGACAGCTACTGTGTGGCACCCATCAGCTAAAACCAACTTAACAGCAAAAGGAGTCTTGTCACTTACTGCCACGGGCAACCAAATAATGCAGAATGCCCAAATGACAGGTGGTGCTATTTTATTAGAAACCACAAATTTATCTGTTAAGCCGGGCCTAGTATTCAATGCCACAGGAAGTGACTTATTAAAAAAAGATACCAATTTGAATAGCCTGAATGGTGACTTAAGTATTCTGACTAGAGGGGCAAATGGTTTAAACATTGATCCGAAGATTATTAAGCTATCGGCAGTAGGCGATATTGAATTAATTGCAAAGAACGGCTTATTAAAATTAGTGGGTTATGGTGGCACACAAGGTAAGGGTTCTGAACAAGTGGTCAAGCTCAATACTGCAGGTGGTGGAATTAACTTGCAAGGTGACAAGGTTGAATTACAGGGATCAAAATTAACTGCTTCGAAAGATTTATCAATTGTATCAACTGGTGGAGATTTAATTGTTGATGGAGTTCGGAATACTATTACTAATCAACATACTGATGAATACAAAGCAAGAATAAATAGTTTAATTAACCAGGAAAAATTACTTTTTGAATCAGATGATTATAAAGATTTTATGGCGTTTTTAATGCAGGAATTAACTACATTAGGTAAAAGAGTTGAATCTGGTGAATTAGTAGCCGGAGGTGAGGCTGTCTGGAAGGAAGTAGAAAAAATTTTAATTATAGGAACAAAACAATATCCGAATTATGTTTCAAAAGCTATTCGAATACGAGAAGAAAAAGACTTTTATTCTGAAATGTTAGAGTTATTTAATGTTGGTTATGTTAATGGAGAGGTACATACTGGTACAGAATTTATTAGTGAAAAAGGCAATATTCAGGTTGTATCAAATAAAGGTTTAAGTATTAGCGGTTCATCTATTGATGCGAAAGATGGAAAGGTCAGCCTTGAAGCTGCGGGAACCTTGGATGGTGATGGGTATAATATTCAAGGAAAATATAATAACCCTATTGAAAACAGTGTAAAAAAAGGTGTTATTAAAGGCAGTATAGTTATTGATGCTAATCAAGACTCGTATGAACAAGGGAAAGCCTCTGATAATAATTATCGTTGGTATAGCCCAGTAAGCCCTACAATTATTAATGGAACTAAAGGGGTTTCTATAAAAGCTACGGGTAAGCAGGCTACAGATAATTTAGTTTTACAAGGAGTATCGATTACCTCAGAAAATGATGTAAATATTGAAGCTTATAAAAATATAATTTTCGATGTGGCGATTAATAATAGTTTTAATAAATCTCAGAAAACTGAAACAAAAAGAAAATGGTACGGAAAAAAGAAAACGATTACAACAACGCAGACCGATGAGAAAAGTGGAGGCTTGTCTGTCGATATTGATGCAAAAAATATTAATATTAAAAGTCAAGAAAAGAATACAGCTTCGATGACAGGTCAGAATCGCACGAGTATTGATATGTATTCTAGTCAACTAAATGCTATTGATGGAAAAATTAATATTCAGGCTGGAGGGGATCTAAACTTCTTAACTGCTGATGATGTAACACTTAGTACAACAGATATTACTAAGAAAAGCTCATTTCTTGGTGTCAAACTGAATAACTCACATACCACAAAGACGCGAAATGTAAAATCAGAATTACCTTCAGAATTAAATGCCAACTATATAGGAACTAAATCTGGATTTGATACTCGTCTCAAAGGAACAGTATTTAACTATTTGGAGGGGGCAAATATTGAAGCGGGTGGAAATATTACTCTGGAAGGAGCTTCCAAAACCGTCGCAGAAACTTTGAAAAAAGAAAGTAACAGTGTTGTTTGGCAGTCTATGCAAGATAAGGGTTCGATTACGGAAACTGCAAAACTTCCAAGTTTTAATGGGCCAGTTGCACCAACGTTTATTGCGAAAGGTGGACTGACTGTACAAGTTCCAGTGATTAGTGGTCAGAATAATGATGTTCGTGCTGAAGTGATCAAGCTATCCAATCAACCTGGTAATGAATATCTGAAAGGTCTTATTGCTCGTAAAGATGTCAATTGGGAAGCAGTAAAACTTGCACAAGAGAGTTGGGATTATAAGTCACAAGGATTGACGGGTGCTGGTGCTGCACTCATTGTCATTATTGTTACTATAGCAACAATGGGAAGTGGTACCGCAGCCGCAGCAGGTGCTGCTGGAGGGGCTGCTGCTAGTGGAACAACAGTAGGTCTAGGTGCAAGTATGATTGGGGCTGCGGGTGTAACAACTACTGCAGCAGGAGTCATTGTTCCTTCAACATTAGGTGCAATGGCGAATGCAGCTGTCACTTCGCTCCTGACACAAGCTAGTATCAGTACCATCAATAATGGTGGTGATCTAAGTAAGACCTTAAAAGACTTGGGAAGCAAAGAATCTGTTAAAAGTTTAGCTACAAGTGTTGTAACTGCAGGGCTATTGAGTGAAGTAAGTAGTGCATTAAAGTTGAAACCAAATAGCACAGCATTAGCTGACAAAATGACGAATACTTTTGTCAATTCAACAGGTTCTGCTCTTATACAAAGTGCAGTTAATGGCGGTGATCTGAAAACTAACTTGGAAAAAGCATTATTATCTGGCTTTGTTTCAGTGGGACACGCAGGACTTTCGCAGCTGATTGGTTCAAATATAGATGGATTCACTGGGACACAAGTAGAATTTATACTGCATAAAATTGCTCATGCGGCTGCAGGTTGTGTGGCTGCAGCAGCACAAAAAGCACAATGTGAAGCAGGTGCAATAGGAGCTGCTGTAGGAGAAACAGTTGCTGGTGTAATGCTGAATCAAAATAAGCAATTTAATTCAGTTGATGAAGTGAATAAGTATTTTGAATCTATAGCAGAATATTCGCAATTAGCAGCTGGATTGGTTGTTGCTTATGCAGGCTATAAAGATGTTGCTGTTGCAGCCAATGCTGCTGAAGTAGCGGTAAAAAACAATGCATTAATGTTTATTCCTGCAGCTCTCGAAGGGCTCGCAACGTTAACAGCTGGCTCTGCAAGGCTGTGTGCTACAAATCCTGTATGTAGAACAAAAGCAGCACAAATTGGTGTGGATGTGCTTGCTATGGTCGCAATAAATAGTGGGAAACCGGATAATGAGAGTGTTCAGATAGTCCCATTGCCATCAACTTCAGGAAGTTCAGCTACTGGAATGCCACCCAATGATCCTGATCATGAAGATAAATGGCGGGAAAATAAGACAGACTACACCAGTAGATTAAATGTTAGAGAGGATACTGCACGTACTGAACTTAGAAGTAACTTGCCAGGTAGTGGAGGCCAAGCGCACCATATAATTCCTTGGCAGTTAAGAACTAATCCATTAGTACAAAAAGCTTCAAAGGGTGGGTTTAATATAAACGGCGCAGAGAATGGTGTACGATTATCAAATCATAGGGGGCCACATCAATATTACAGTATAAGGATTGAAAATTATTTGAATAACGTAAATCGTACCTATCCGAATATGACGAATGAAGAGGCAGCAAAGTACCTTGTTAACTTTAATCGTGAAATGAGAGTAACTTTGAGAAATATGGATAAGAAAGGGACAAGACTGGAGTAAGTGTAATGGCATTATATGATATTGAGAAATATGATGACTCTTTAACTTTTAGTAGTGATCATGTCGGTAAGTTGGATCAAGGCAGTGATGAGTTATCTTCTGATTGTAAAAAAGCTATACATATGTTTTTCGAAGAATTCTCGCAAGTAATCACATTGCTTGATTGGGATTATATAGCTGTTGAGTTCTGGTTTGATGCGGGGCATTTATATTTATTTCCAGAAAAAATTGTTGACAAAACAATTGATTTTACTGATTTAGGGGCGACCGAAAGACTTGATCCTTATTTCACTCTTTGTCTTACATCGTATCTAAAGAAATTTGATGCCTTTATTGAGCATGATTATGGTAAGTTCTCTGATAATGAGCTTGAAGAATGGTATTTACAAAATTGTAAAGAGGTTTTTGGCAGTGTTAGTCTTGCATTAAGTGATAGTACCCTTTCCAATTTTATTCTAAATGCTTTAAATAGGAAGCAAATTGTTTTTCGTTATTTTGGAACTTCTAGAGAAATTGAGTATGGAGAAAAAACTATTGCTTTGATAATGTGATACATATTGTAGATTTTTTACCATTGCAGGGGGGAGAGAGGACGATGCTAATTTATTTTTTTCTTTAAAGCATCAATATTTTCAAACGTAACTTTTTCCCTGCAGTTGAATTCTTAAATGATACATGAAAATAAATAAATATAAAAAAGAAATGTTATAGCATTTCTTTTTATATTCAATTTACATGTGTTAATCTGAGTACACAGGTTCAAATCCTTAAACGGACTTTGAACAAAATTAATTTCAGGATTCAATAAACTAAATCTAATTTGGGTAAAAATTGGGTGCAAAATTTATAGATTATATAAATTAATATTTAAAATCATTGATTTAGGTTTTGAGTTCAATTGACGCAATCTCAAAAATAATAAAAATTGAAGAATAACTTTTATTGATTACAAGAAATGTTTTAACTTAATTGTTTCTTAATAAGTTTTTTAAATAGGAAAATATGGCTACTAAATCTTACTCAGAAATGCTTACTGCTATTAAAAAAGTGAATCTGGAAAATTCGAAAGATTTATCAGCCTTAGATTCATTAAAAATCTTGGAACATGGAAATATTAGTAGTTACTACATTCCGTTTGATTATGTATCAGAAAAAGCGAAAGTAGTCCTAGTAGGTATAACTCCAGGTAAAACTCAATTATTTAATGCCTTATCATCTGTGCAAAGATCTTTAATGAAAGGGCTAGTGCAAGAGGATGTTCTTAAAATAGCTAAGAATGAAGGGGCATTTAGTGGAACACTACGTAAAAATTTGATCAAATTATTAGACCATATTGGCTTACATGAAAAGCTAGGTATATCAAGTACTTCAAGTCTTTTTGATAAAGATGCTTATTTAGTGCATACGACTTCTGTACTAAGGCACCCTGTATTTATTAATGGTAAAGATTATAGTGGGTCAACACCTAATATGCTGAAACACCCGTTATTACGTGACATGATTGATGTCTATTTAATGGAAGAAATTAGCAAATTGCCGAAAGCAATTTATATTCCTCTCGGCCCTAAAGTTAGCCAAGTTTTTGAGTATCTAATTCAGCAGGGATCATTACAAGACCAGCAGATATTGTTTGGATTGCCACACCCATCTGGTGCAAATGCTGAAAGAATTGCATATTTCTTGGGTAATAAAGCACGAGAGTCATTAAGCCTAAAAACTAATCCAGATTTACTTGATCAAGCTAAGCTAAAAATCTTGGAAAAGTTGTCTTTAAAAACTAATTAGTTTTTCTAAAATATCCCTTCTTTATCCTAACCATAGTTAAGAAGAGATATTCATATTAAGTTATTTGATATAATTTTCTAATTGTAATTTATAAAAATACTATGGGGTATGCAGTGAGTTTTTTGACAATAGCAGAATTTTTACAAAGGTATTATGTCATACCGATTACAATGGCAGTTTTTGTTTCTCCTTATGGGGTATTTGTATATATAGGCTGTATAAGCCAATAATTGACTTAGATTTTTAATACAAGATTGAGAAGAATATGGAGTTATTACTAAAAGTTGTTGAAATATCACAAAAAGTATGGGCAATACCAGTAATGATGTTTGTTGTTATGTGTTGTGTATACTTTATTCTTTTTCGACCTAATTATTTAAAACGAGCTAAAAGCCTAAGTAATAATTTACAGCAATGGACCAAGGAAATTCTTGATACAAAATCAACTCTAAAAGAGTATGAATATAAATCTTTTTTATCTAATCTATTCTCTCAAACAGAGCTCAGACATGCATGGTCAATGTATGAAAATACATTACATGATCAGCAGCAGGTGATTGATGGTGAAAGTGTTTTTACACAATCTAGAGCGACTGTAAGAAGTGAAATATTTTTTTCCCAAGGTCTTATTGTCGATACACCTTTAGGCATAGATTTCTATAAACATTTACCCGGCATTATTACTGGTATTGGTATTATTGCGACATTTTTGGGTTTATTGTTGGGGCTCTTAACATTCGATCCAGCAGGAGATCCGGCAAGAGTTCAAGATAGTTTAGGATTGCTGTTAACAGGTGTGAGTGAGGCCTTTATTGCATCAGCCATTGCAATCGTAACGGCCATGATAATCACATGGCAAGAAAAAAGTTGGGTAAGAAAGTGTTATGCCCAGCTTGAAAGTCTAACTACTGCTATTGATAGTGTTTTTGAACCTGATGAAACAGGTGAAGAGTATCTCGCACAACTTTTAAAATCTAGTCAAGCGAATGAAACCAATGCACGTCAATTAAAAGACAGTTTAGTCAATGATTTAAAAGTCATGATGACAAACTTAGTAGAGGAAAATAAAAAGAATCAACTCGCATTTGCGAGTCAACTCACCGAGAGTTATGCCAAAACAAGTCAGGATATGGCGACGCAAATTGGTCAATCCATTACAGATACTTTACAAGCACCGTTGGACAAGATTGCATCAAGTGTACAACAGGTCAGTGGAGATCAGGGTAGTCGGGTACAAGAGTTAATTACCGATGTTTTAACAGGGTTTATGTCCAAACTGGAATCTACTTTTGGTGCACAGATGCAGGGCATGGGCGACATGATGACTCAATCTGTATCTGCAATGAAAGAAATGCAACTAGGGTTTAGTCAGCTCATTACAGATATGAAACTCAATAGTGAAAGTGCATCACAAAACTTGGAAATGCAGATTACTAAAATGATTGAAGATATTCAGATGAAGCAAAATGCGATGTCTGAGCAAATGAATCAAATGGTGGAACATTTATCACAAGGCGCTAAAAAAATTGGAGAACAGGGGCAATTTGCAATTGAGCAGTTAAATGGCAAAGTATCTGAGTTAATTGGTCATATGGGCGGCACTATGTCTAATGTAATGGCAGATATTGCAAAACAACGTATGGAACAAGATGAATTAGTTGCTAGCAACCAACAAAAATTGCACGAGCAATCCTCAGCATTGATTGATCACTTGGGTACAGAAATAAAAGAATTGATTGTGCAGAGCCAACATGCTGTAAATGCCTATAAAGACAATATAGATAAACTGACACAAGTGACCACAGAAAGTATTTCAGGAATGAATACGGGTGCTGAAAAAATGCGTCTTGCTGCAGATCAATTTAATACGGCAGGTTCATCGTTAACGACGGTTACAGATAAAACATCACAGTTGATTTCAGAGGTCACAACAACATCTACTCATTTGACAAGCGCAAGCAGCAATCTGATTTCCTTGCTCGGTGATTATAAAAACTCACAAGACAGTGTGAATAAGGCAATCGCGACACTTGAAGGGCTTATTCAACAAGCACAAACAGAAGTCGGTATGAGTAGCAAAATGCTTGATGATATGAAGCAGATGACTTCTGCACTAAATCAAGTGAAGAAAGAAATGCAGGATTATTCAGCGCAAATTGGCGACGTGATGGTGAAAAGCTTTGAAAGCTTTGGTAATTCTGTCGAAACAAGTCTTAATCACACCTTGGGGGTATATGACAATGCTCTTGATCAAGCAGTTAAACGTTTATCAACAGGTATAGAAGGTTTAAGTGGTTTCGTTGAAGAGCTTGAAGAAATTGTGACTCAAAAGAAACATTAATATTGGAGTGCTTAAGTCATGTTTGGTAATCGGTACTCCCATGTTTTACGATCTAAAGACGAAGGTGAAAAGCCATTCTGGATTTCTTTTGCCGATTTGATGACGGCTTTAATGACGCTTTTTCTTGTGGTTATGGCCGTGTCTTTAATGATTGTGACCAAGAAAATTAATGAAGCAACTCACGCAGAAGATCAGCGTAATGCGGATATTTTAAATATTTGTCAAAATATTCAGAACAGTGCACGTTTAAAAGATGCTGGCATTGAAGTGGACTGTAAAAACAACCGTATCAATTTTGGGGAAGCAGGACGTTTTGCACATAATGACTATCGTTTAAATGAGGTGGGGCGCAACCGACTCAATACCATCGTGCCCATTATCCTTGAGGAAGCGAATAATCCTTTAGGTGAAAAATGGTTTAAACAAATTGTCATTGAGGGTTTTACTGATACGGATGGCTCTTATTTATACAATCTTAATTTAAGTTTAAGACGTTCAGAATGGGTGATGTGTAGCTTACTTGATCCAAAGTTTAGTTCTGGCTTAGCTTTAACTGAGCAGGAAAAACAGCAAGTGAAACAGCTTTTTTTAGCAGGTGGTGTTTCATTTAATTCAGCAAAGGACAGTAAAGAAGCCTCGCGGCGTGTAGAATTAAGAATGCAGTTTTATGGCTTAAAAGAAAAGGAAAACGCTGAACCACAACCACATTTCGTCTCATCTCCTGTTGAAACTTGTCAGTTGGCGAGGTAATGCGATGACAATAGAACGTTTGCAACGTCGGTTAGAACAAAGTTTAAGCCTACTTTTCCCAAAAGAAACCACATATAGTAATTTCGTTCAACCTGTACGTTTAACAAAAACCTTGCAGGTATTGGAGCGAAAATTTGATGATCTTGAAAATTCAATTCCATTAGATGTCAAAATATTCAAAACGATTTCGAAACTTGAGCATTCAGGATTTGAACAATTTACTCGAAGAGATTGGAAGAATTTAGCTTGGGCATTAAGTAAGGTTTTGCCGGATACCCAAGAAAAACTTATTTTTAATGATATTGGCAAACGTATTGTTCAGCATTTTAATCAGGCAGAACAGAGCATCATTAACTTGGTTTATTTTCCATTATTGTATAGTTATTTTGCTTTAGCGAAAGAAGATATTGCAGCGAAGCCAGCAGTTTGGTTGACATTGCGAGATATATTGAATCGTCATAAGTCGAATGTTTATAAAAGTACGCAACGTCCAAAACAATGGATGACAACTTTAATTGATCATGCTGACATTTTATCTGATACACCAACCAAAGCATTTGTGAAACAATTCTTGCAAGACGATGATAAGAGTGGGATTCAGGATGAACTCGAAAGTCTAAGAATTGCACCAAATAGTTGGTTTTGGGATGACTTAATTAAATCTTCTATTCAGTCCATTCGACAGATGAATGAAAAAGACTATTTTAAATTTATTGCACGTTTCATTAAGTTATCAGAGCAGAATAGCTTATATAGTCGAGATATTCTGGCGGCGTTGTTAGAGCGTTATGCAAAAACATCTGCACGTGACAAGGTACATGAAATACTCAAGCAGATGGCATTAGATCAATGGGGGAATCCACAATATGATTCTTCTGCGGGTTGGAATAATGTCAATCCTGATACGAAACGTATGGTGGTTCAATGGTTTGTCAAAGCCGACTTAGAAGCGTTCTTTAAATTATTTAGTCGAACAGCGGATGTAAACCGATTTGATTATTGGATGAAGTTCATTGATAAGATTAGTTTCTCACAAATTTTTCTTGGACCTAGTGCATTAAATTCTCAGCAGGCGTCACACAGAAAATTCCGTGAAATGAATCGTGGGCGATTGAAAAAATTAGCAGGGTCATCTACGCAGACTAATAATGCTTTCATGCTAAAGATAGAAAATCTATATGTGATCGACTTTTCTGATACTGGTAATGCATGTTTTATCGTTAATAAAATTCCGTACAACGAAAACAAGTTTGAAGTACATATAGATACTTTAAAGCCGTGGAATAATTTACTGAAGTTAACTCATACGCCAGGTTGGCAAGCACGTTTTGACAGGAGAATGGAAGAGTTAGGGGTTTTTCTTAATCATCAAAAAGTAAAGAAATCTAATAATAGACATGGTAAGTATTAGGAAAGGTTATGAAATTAGCATTTTGGAAAAGAAAGAAGTCGTCTGAAATCATTGAAGCACAAGTGCCACAAGCATCATTGCGATCATTGGCTTACAATGATTTAGGCTTAACTTATCCGATTTCACAAAATGCTATGACGGATACAGATTACTATTGGCAAAGTCTTGAAGAAGAAGCTTTAGCTTATTTGACGGATGAGGGCTATGTCTTACCTTGGGAAGAACTATACCAGATCTTGAATGATGAAGATCATGCAAGTGTGATTCATTTATTACATTTGCCTAAACAAGCCAATGTACGCCCAATCATTAAAAGTGAAGGCGGTTTAAGCGATTCAACTTTTAAAATCATTTTAGATGGTTGGCTGAATGAACAAAATATTAGACTCAAAAATCAGCCTGAGCGTATTGGCGCCATTTTAAGAATAGATGGTCAAGAATACTTGTTGAATGAACAAAATTTTAAAGTCGTAGAGCAGCTAAAAGAATTTTCAAGACTACAAAATAAAGATAAAGCATTAAATCAAAAATATTGGGCCAAAATTAGAAATTTAGCACATAAAGCCAATGCCAATTTAGATGATTTTTTAAGAAAAACCATTGTATTGGCACCTGAAAAGTTACAATTAAATTTAAGAAAAAATCTGATTAGCCAAGAAGCGGTAGTCGAAGTACAGCCGGTATTCGATGAAGCGCCAAATGATTGGTTAACAACGTTTGATCAATATCAGCAGGTTCAGGATCAGTACAGTATTGGTTTACCAGATGGTGGCATTGCTCATGTGGTGATTGAGCCAGAGGTAAAACATGTACTGCAAGAAATTAAAAAAATGCCCAATCGGCGTGTGGCAGGTGAGCAAGCTCAGGCATTTTTACATAATCCCTTTGCACAATTGGGCGAAGATGCCCTAGATGTGGTGACACCAGAAAGTTTTGAAGCAGCCAAACAACAAGCTGAAATTTATAGCTACACCTTAAGTATTCACAAAAATTACAATGAATTAAATCTCTATACCTCAGCAACGCTCAACTTACTCGAAAATTCTGAAAGAGAGACAAACCCAATTGTCTTAGCGCTGAGTAATCTAGAACAAAGCGCATATTTCATTCAGGCATATGAACGCAATACGCCTTTTTTTGTATGGGCGGGCTATGAAATTGAACGTACAAGTGTTTTAGACCAAGAGATAAAAACACTCAAGCAAGACTTAGAGACCATCCAAAAATATCAGGATGCAGCACAAGCACAGCAAGTTTTGGATTTATCGAACTATAGTGATCGAGTCATTGGCATTGGTGAAGCACCAAAGCTTCATTCAGAATTTATTCAGAGAAACAGTGGAGAATCAGGTTGGTTACCACAGCATTTAATAGATCTATATGATCAGACTGATACTGATGCTCAACTAGATGACATGGTTACTGCACTTGAAAAATGTATTCAAGCTGCAGAACAGGATGGTTTAACAGAAGTGGCGTTGCCACATGCGGATCAAAAGTTGTCAATTGAGCAAAGCAAACAACTTTTAGAAGAATTACGTCAAAAACATCATGCACTGAATAACAAAGAAGTGAGGCAAGAAGAAAATTCTGCTCAGAAAAAAAAGAGAGATACGCTCTTAATTGCTAACAACATTGATGAGGCTGAGTATAGTAAACAACGTGCAGCACAACTTGCATTTGATCGAACCAATTTTCCTGCACCAAGATTGCCAACAAGTTTTAGGCAAAGCGAATTTAGTTTAAAACAGCATCAACGTTATGGTGTTGCGTGGCTACAGCATCTGCATCAATATGCGCCTGAACAGGTCAGTGGATGTCTATTGGCGGATGATATGGGTTTAGGTAAAACCTTACAGTTGTTATGTTTTATTGGCGAATATTTGGAAAATGCCAAAAATAAAAAGCCTGTACTCGTGGTTGCACCTGTTTCATTACTTGAAAACTGGGAAGCAGAAGCGAATCGTTTTTTTAGTCGCCAATTCCCTAAAATTTTAAGCTTATATGGCGATCACCTCAAAACAAGAAAAATTCCTAAACATTTGATATCTGCACAGTTGCGTGAAAATCATGGTATTACGCATCTATTAGAAGAAGACTGGCGCGGTGATGCAGAGATCGTGTTAACCACTTATGAAACCTTACGTGATTTAGAATTCTCTTTGGCACGGGAAGACTGGGGGATCATGGTATGTGATGAAGCACAAAAAATTAAAGTACCAACCTCAATGGTGACTAAAGCAGCTAAAGCGCAAAAAGCGGATTTTAAAATTGCTTGTACCGGTACACCTGTAGAAAACTCTTTGACAGATTTATGGTGTCTATTCGATTTTATTCAGGAAAATTTACTTGGTCCGTTAAATGAATTTGGGAAAAAATATCGTAGACCGATAGAAGATGCTGAAGTCAGTGATGAGAAAGTCTTAAATGAGCTGAGAGCATTGATTGATCCTCAAGTCCTAAGACGAATGAAAAATGAGGTGGCTGATTTACCACCTAAAACTGAAGTAAATAGTTGTAAAAAAATTCATATTTCTAACTTACAAAGAAAATTATATGCCGATGTGGCTCAACATTTTCATAAGTTGTCGGCTGAGGGAAATCGTGGTGCCATGCTAAGTAGCTTACACAAATTGAGAATGATTTGTGCACATCCTTTAGCAGAAGATCCAATGGCAACACTAAAAGATTCACCCAAAGTAGATTGGTTGTTCAATACCTTGCAAATGATTCAGCAAAGAAATGAAAAGGCCATTATTTTTACGGAGTTTAGAGAAATTCAAGTCTTTCTGAAACGTATTTTAATGGAACGTTTTGGTTTAAATGTAACGACTGTGAATGGGGATACCAATACAAGCAGTAAAAGTGGCTTAACCAGACAAAATTTAATTGATAAGTTTCAAGAAAAGCCAGGCTTTAATGTGATTCTTCTGTCTACAACAGCTGTGGGGTTTGGCGTAAATATTCAAGCGGCAAATCATGTCATTCACTATACACGTAGCTGGAATCCCGCTAAAGAAGATCAAGCAACTGACCGTGCTTATCGTATCGGTCAGCAGAAAGAAGTTTATGTGTATTATCCAACGATCTCTGCACCTGATTGGGAGGAATTAGAAACTTTTGAAGTGAAATTGGATAGACTTTTAGGGATTAAACGCGTACTTGCAACTGATATGCTTCAACCGAAAACGGATGTCAGTAAAGAGTTAATGCAATTAATAGACTAGTGTGAATGTTTAAAATATCAGAGTTGCCAATAACCTAATATTTTCCCTATCATCATTCTGAAAAAATAATAGGGAATTTTTAGATTCCTAAAATTAATTGATATGGTTTAAACCCCTCTAGCACAGCTTCAGCAACCAACTGAATGAAAGCCTCAGTTTTGCCATAGGCCATCCACTGATCCAAAGCTTCATAGTAGGCTAAGCGATTTTCGACCGTAATAACACAAGGAGGATATCCTGCTTTGAGCAATTCAAGATTCATCAAAAGACGTGATGTGCGTCCATTTCCATCAATGAATGGATGAATTCCAACAAAATCAGCATGTACTTTAGCTGCACGTTCAATGGGGTGTAACTTATGTGCTTCGGAGTTGTACCAATCGACAAGTTGAGCCATCTTATCATTCAATAATGTATAGTCGGGTGGGGTAGTCGTAGCACCTGAAATTAATACGTTTTGTTGGCGATAACGTCCAGCATTGTCATCATCAATATTTTTTAGAATAAGTTGATGGATATTACGAATCTGCCATTCAGAAAAAGGCTCTTCTTTGC
Source organism: Acinetobacter sp. 24-47-47 (assembly GCF_057737035.1). NCBI lineage: Bacteria > Pseudomonadati > Pseudomonadota > Gammaproteobacteria > Moraxellales > Moraxellaceae > Acinetobacter > Acinetobacter sp. 24-47-47. The sequence goes on from NZ_CM173216.1 coordinate 1,015,326, forward strand.
GAATAATGTCTTCAACATAGTAGATAGCATTTCTATGGTTGATTGCCTCGAAATGTTCTCGTAAAGCTTTTCCACCAACAGTTATGCCTTCCAAAACGACTTTGGTCTCTAGCAATGTAAGTGTATTGCCTTCTATTGCATTTGAGTGATATGTCCAACGAACAATAAGGTCTTCTTGTAGATTTTTTACAATTGCAGAGGAAAGAGGACGATGCTGATCTAATCTCATTTTTAAAGCATCAATATTTTCAAACATAACCTTAACCCTGAAGTTGTACCATTAAATGATACATGAAAAAAATAAATATAAAATGTGATGTTATATTGTTTCATTTTATATTGAGAATTTACGTGTTAAACTCAGTATACAATTTCAAATTCTCAAGAAAAATTTGAACAAAAGTCCGTGGCTTATGCCTTGATCTAAATTCATGTCATCTTAGGGAATCTAACTTCTCTAGAATAAGTTAAAAGATTTTTTTACGGTATTTTTTACGGTAAAGCTCAACGGTATTTAATTTTTATTAATATAAAACAATATGATAGTTCCTGAGTTTGGTGCGCGCTGAGCGCACCATTTCTTTTATGTTTTTCAAACAAAACATAGTCTGTCAATTAAAATATTATTAGTAAATTTTTATCAAAATTTAATGATTAATCTGAATTGTTAATCTGAGTCGATTGAATGGTGAGATGCACCAATATTGACAAATGATAATATAATAATTATCAAAATAAACATTAAAATGATAAATAAGTCACATAAAATTCACATGACCTATCTTAAGTTTGAATTGCGGCATTGGCGTATAAATCACATAAATTATGAATAATTCAAATAAGCGGCACAACAATGTACGAAGAAAAAGTTCTGATCCAAAATCGAATTTCGTGGGCGAGTATTTTCGCTGGCGTTATTGTTGTATTAGCTATTTCAATTTTATTCTCATTACTTGGTGATGCATTAGGTTTTGCACTCCTAGATCCACAATCTACCACTGATATTACAAATGGCTCAGGGATAGCAGTAAGCGTTTTGATAATTATTTCATTGTTAGTATCGTTGGCTATTGGTGGATTTGTTGAAGGTCAATTGGCTCAAGCTGATGGTGCAATCCATGGCTTTATTGTCTGGTCACTTTCATTGCTGTTAGGTATCTGGTTTGGTGCAATGACCATTAGCGGCGTGGCAAAAATTACTGGTAGTGCGATTAGTTCAGTCAGTAGTGGTGCGGGTAGTGTAGTAACAGGAATTGGTCAAGGTGGCATTAATTTAACTCAGATCGGAGTTCAAGCATTTGAGGAGTTAGTTCCTTTACCAAAGCTCGAAAATAGTGATGAAAAGATGTCTGAAGCATTGCACAAAACTGGGATTGAGGAATTGCAACCCGAATTCTTAAAAGCGCAGGGTGAATGGGTAAAGGAGCAAATTAAAGTTGCCGCAAAAGAGTTGGTGATTCATCCAGATAACAGTGATGCTATTATTCAAAAGTTATCAGAACAATTAAAAACTCGTGCACAATCTGTGACTGCTTCAATTAATAAGAATGAGGTCAGTGCTGCTTTAGCGAAAAATTCATCTCTAACTCGGCAAGAAGCGAATCAAGCTGTCAATAATTTCCTTATACAGCAGAATAAATTCTTTAACGATTTAGAGGCGAATATTCAATCTGCTAAATTAAAATATGCTGAACTTAAAGATCAAGCACATGAAAAAGCAGCTGATGCGACTAAAGCTGCTGCAAAAGCTGCTTTATGGTCTTTTATTGGTTTATTGATTGGATTGATTGTGACAATTTTTGCTGGACGTTTTGGTGTAAATCATTCAAATAATCGTTCACGTTATTTGGCTTAATTCTGAGCTTAAATTTAGAAATAAACGTTGCCCCATTAGGGTCGACTTTTTTAATAAGGTTTTTTTCTGTATTCGCGAAACCTATTCTTATCTATAAATAAAAAAGTTCAATTGTATTTTTTTAATACAGTTGTTGAAAAGTGTTAAAGTGACTTCACATCACATATTGAAAGTATTAAATTAAAAATCACAGTAGGTTGTAAATATTCAACGCTGCTGACGAGTTGGACGGATCAATGACAGTTAGTTGAGTTCAGTTGAACAATAAATCTAACACTAGCCTTCCAACATAAAGCCCGCGTAAAGCGGGCTTTTTCATATCGGAATTATGCTTTAAACATGACATCAACATCATATTTTCGAAATTCACTGAGCAGTTCTTGAATGATCGATCCACCCGTTTGTTCTGAAGCATTGAGCAGGACTTCTTTATTTTCAAGGCTATCAAAACATTCTATGTGATTGATTTGCCATTGATGTTCTTGATCAGCTTGCTCAATGATAATACGTCGAGGCTGCAACGAGCCATCTGCTTGACGCGGAATAACATTGGTAATGGCGAGCTGGATTTTCTCCACCTGGTCATGGGCATGCAAGAAGGTGAGTACCCAATTTCCGACTTTTTTAAGATACATAGGATTATCTAAAGGATCAAATTCTAGAATTTGGCTGAGTTTAGACATAAGGCACCTATTTATACCGTTGTTGTATGATCGTATTAATATATTTATGACAACGATGTTCTACTTCGCCTTAGTCTAATAGCGGATGAGGTGGGCAGTGTTGAATGAATAAAAATAATAAAAAATATTTGATTATCATGTGCTTATATTATTTTAATTATTGGTGTAAATTTTAGTTTAATCGTTTAAAAGTATTAAAAAAAATAGTTAATTTCTCACTTTGAGCTTTAGGTTCAAAGTGAGAGTCTTGAAATATTGCTTAAAGCGTATCAATTAAAGTTTTTTCTAAGGCTTTTTTCAAATAGGGATCCAAGTCTTCTTGTCTTAGTAACCATGAAACATAATCACTTGGAAGATCTACAATGGCTGTCCCACGATGTTTACCGAAGTTAATTGTACGAGGAATACGTGCATCTTCAGATACTTCATAGAGTTCTTCAATGTTTTGAATACCTAAATGATGAATAATGTGCATTAAGATATTTGCAGTCAAAATAATATCTGCATCAGCTCGATGGGCACCTTTTAACATCTTTCTAGCTTTGCTACTGCCTTTACTAATCATATAAATTAAAGCAGAAATGTTGTGTGCTTCTGCATGAGGCCAAACTAGTCGAGAAAGAGCGAGTGTACAGATGGCTTTAATATGACTTGTTTCAACGCCGCATTGCTGAATAGCTCGAATATCATAATCAATATTATGACCAATAATATACGTCGTTTCTTGAGGTAACTCGAAGGTTCTGAAGTTGGGTTGATCTACTAAATCGCTTTCAAGAATATGATGAACCGCCATTGCAGCATAGGAAATTTTTTCGTCACCAATGCTATATAGTTGGTCAAAGATTTTTTCGCGATCAAGACTTAATTTGCCTTGTTCAATCTGAATAGGAGCATATGCAATTTCTATGGGCAAACCGTTTAATGTATGGGTTTCAGTATCCAAGATAATGGCTTGCATGCAAATGTCCAAGTAAATGATAAAGATGTAATTAATTTAACATTTTCAAATCTGAGCTCACAGTAATAAAGTCAATGAATTGTATAAATTATGCTGAATTGAACAAATTATGGGAATTATTTAGATAAGGTGCTCATTTAAAGAAATTTCGTTTTCTATGATATTGACGCTGCAAGTTTAGACTGTAGGTTGTTAAAAATAATTTTTAAAAATGAATAAATTTAAAAAGAATAGTCATAATTCAGATATTTGTTTTTAATAGTAATAGAGTGAACACACAAGAATTAATCAAATTTAATTGCAAACTGTTTAAACTTCATTCTCGAAATTTAACAAGTTCATGTTACAATACGCGCCAATCTTAGCACGGCTTAAAAGCCCTACATTAATAGGACCTCGCTAATGTTTGCCAATATCTCTATTGCTGACTTTGATCCAGAATTAGCTCAAGCTATTACGAGTGAAGATGCTCGTCAGGAAGCTCATATTGAGTTAATCGCTTCAGAAAACTATTGCTCTCCAGCAGTAATGGAAGCTCAAGGTTCAAAACTCACTAACAAATATGCAGAAGGCTACCCAGGCAAACGCTACTATGGCGGTTGTGAATATGTAGACGTGATTGAACAATTGGCAATTGACCGTGCTAAAGAACTCTTTGGTGCTGATTACGCGAACGTTCAGCCTCATGCTGGTTCTCAAGCAAACTCTGCGGTTTATCTAGCGCTTCTTAACCCAGGCGATACTGTTTTAGGTATGAGCTTAGCTCACGGTGGTCATTTGACTCACGGTGCTAAAGTTAGCTTCTCTGGTAAAACATATAATGCGATCCAATACGGTTTAAATCCAGAAACGGGTGAAATCGATTACGAAGAAGTAGAACGTTTAGCTGTAGAACACAAGCCACGTATGATTGTTGCAGGTTTCTCTGCTTATAGCCAAATCGTTGATTGGCAGCGTTTCCGTGAAATCGCGGACAAAGTAGGCGCTTATCTATTTGTAGATATGGCTCACGTTGCTGGTCTTGTTGCTGCTGGTGTTTATCCAAGCCCAGTTCAAATTGCTGACGTAACTACAACGACGACTCACAAAACACTTCGTGGCCCACGTTCAGGTTTAATCCTTGCAAAAGCAAACGAAGAGATTGAGAAAAAACTTCAATCTGCTGTATTCCCAGGTAACCAAGGTGGTCCTTTAGTTCATGCTGTAGCGGCTAAAGCAATCTGCTTCAAAGAAGCAATGGCTCCTGAATACAAAGCATATCAACAACAAGTTGTGAAAAACGCGCAAGCAATGGCTGAAGTGTTAATCGAACGCGGTTATGATGTTGTTTCAGGCGGTACGAAAAACCACTTGTTCTTGTTGTCTCTCATCAAACAAGACATTACAGGTAAAGATGCTGATGCTTGGTTAGGTGCGGCTCACATCACTGTGAACAAAAACTCTGTGCCAAACGATCCACGTTCTCCATTCGTAACTTCTGGTATCCGTATCGGTACTCCAGCTGTAACAACTCGTGGTTTTGGTGAAGCAGAAGTGCGTGAACTTGCAGGTTGGATCGCGGATATCTTAGATTCTAAAGGTGATGAAACTGTCATTAACGCTGTGAAAGCTAAAGTTGAGACTGTATGCGCTAAATTCCCAGTTTACGCAAAATAATCTTCGACTTGAGAAAAGCCCCCTCAAGGGGGCTTTTTTATTGAATGTTGGAATGTCAAATCTGTCATTTTGGGATAGTTCTGATATAACTGATGTATCTATTAATTATTCAATTGTCTCTATACATTTGAATTGGAGCAGAAAATGAGCCATCCAAATATTATTATTTCTGAGCAAGATTTAAATCGTTTAGAAACCATGTTGGAACATCAGAAGCAGGTAACTCCAACGATGGAGCATTTAGAAAATGAGTTGGCTCGTGCTGAAGTCGTACAGCCTAAAGATATCCCTGCCAATGTAGTGACGATGAATGCTAGAGTACTGATAACGGTTGCACCCTCCACTGAATCTACAGAGATTGTGCTGGTATATCCCCATGACTTTAAAGGTGAAAAGGGGCAGGTTAATGTAATTGCACCTATTGGTGCAGCAATCCTAGGTTTGGCGGAAGGACAAGAAATTGAATGGCCTCAGCCTGATGGGCAAACAATGAAAGTGAAAATTGATAAAGTGCTCTATCAGCCTGAACGTGAGGGTATATATCTTTAACTAAAAAATAAAGCCTCTTGTGGAGGCTTTAAAGTTTATTATTTCATTGTGGTTTGTTGCATATATTTATTTAAATAAGTTTCGCGTATTTCTTTGCGCTGCTCGGCAGTCGTCGCGTTCATCATTTTTTTACGCAAATCATTTCGTTCACTTGAGCTCATCTGTTGCCAAGTTTCGCGCATTTGTATTTTTTCTTGTTCAGGCAGTTTAGTAAACCAATCCATTCTTTGTTGTAGAACAACACTTTGCTCTTCAGGAATTTCTTTCAAATTTTGATAGCGTTTAATCAGTGCTTTTTGTTCATCTTCAGAAAGCGATTCCCAAGATTCATTAAGTTCAGAATTATTGTCTTTCGAGAAGATCCAAAAACGTTCATAGCCTGCAAAACTGGTTTGTAAAAAACCTAATGTGCAGAGTGCAATCGCTAAGCCTTTAGCTGCCATGAGCTGATTTATCCTCACCAAAAACAGATAACATTTCTAGATCTTCCATCATTTGCGGAGAAAGTTTAGGGGTGACAATCACTTGTTGTGGGCTTGGAGCTTCTTCCAAATCAAATGCATTTGGAAGTACCACAAATCCTGTGATCGCGGCTGCTAATGCAAAACCAGTAACTTTCCAAGTCATCAACTGAGAAAATAACGGTTTGTCTTTAATCTCATCGAGTACATGCTCCATCACGACCGCTTTATTGCGATGTTGTGATGCCAGTACATTCAATTTTTCAGTCACTTGTTTGGTAAATTCATCATGATTCATCCGATGATCCCCCGTCATTTGGGTTTAAGTGAGACAAAGCAGATCTTAAGCCCTGTATAGCTCGATGGTAATGGGTCTTTACACTGCCTTCTGAACAATTCATGATTTCGGCTGTGGTTTGTGTATCAAACCCTTCCCATGCTCTCAACATAAATGCTTGTTGTTGGCGAACAGGTAACTTAGAAATTGCATTTTGAATCTCCTCAACAGCCATCTCTTGTGCAAGAAATTGCAGCGGATTAGGTGTTGATTCATCCACAATATTGATGGTTTCGTCATCATCTTCATCGTGGTTATTTTTTTTAAATAACGAGAATGGAAAAGCCCGTCGAGATTCTTTACGACGCCAATCCTGAAGTTTGTTATTTAAAATGGTATAGAAAAGGGGATACCACTCTGCAGTGGATTTATCAGCATAAGATTTATGCAAAGATATAAAAGCTTCTTGGACTAAATCCATGGCAATGCCATTGTGTCCTTGAGTTGCACTTTCCATCATCACCAATGCACGCCCAGTGACGTCTTGCATAAAATATTTAAGACGTTGTTCGGCCGTATTCAAAAGAACACTCGAATCTTCAGGCTTGACTTTTTTTGGTGCTAAATCCATAGAGATGGAAAATCCCGTCATTGGGTACCCACCATTATTTTCTAATCGTTACTTATATAACGTCAAAACATAATGGTAGGTTGACAATCTAAGCAACTATTTTTTAGCAGTTTAATAGATTTTTTTATTTTCAGTGACTTCGTTAATATATTTTAACGAATCATATCCGTTGGCGTACCATTTCAAAGAAACAAATCGATCCGGCAACTGCAACGTTTAATGATTCTTGACCACCCGGTTGGGGAATGGTAATTGCTGAAGCATGTGCTAGGGCATATTCCGAAACGCCTTGACCTTCATTGCCCAGTACCCATACGCAAGCTTGAGTTAAGTCTTTTGCATATAAACTTTCTGATTCATGTGAGCTCGTGACATACACGGGAATTTTGAATTGAGACAGCACATCTTCAAGCGCAACGTTTTCATAGGTTTTTAATGAAAAGTGCGCACCCATTCCTGCTCGTAATACGCGAGGAGACCACAAAGATGCTGAACCTTTGGTGCAAACAACTTGTTCAATACCTGCAGCCGCAGCTGAACGAAGTAATGTACCCACATTGCCTGGATCTTGAACATTTTCAAGAATTAAAGTGTCTTGAGTGTAATCTAGAGCATCACGTTGAGTTGGTAAATCTACAATCGCTAAACATGCTAAGGTGGTTCCTAGCGTGCTAATGTCTTTATAGAGTGATTCACTAATAACAAACACTGAACCTGTATAGTGTTGTGCGATTTCGTCAAAATCGGCGTGTTCCATTGCTTTTTCAGTGGTAAAAATCGAATTCAGCTTACGATTTTTTTCTAACCAAGCTAAGCACAAATGTGTGCCTTCAAGAACAGTTTGGCCTTGCTTTTTACGGTAACTATTTTGATCAATTAAACCACGTAAATGTTTAATTTTCGGGTTGTCTTTAGATTCTAAAAAGATAATGGCCATTCAGTTTGACTTCCATGAGAGCCTAAATCAATAGGCTCTCAATTGTAAAATTATTGATGATAAGCAGTAACAAGCTCAACTTCATTTTTTGAACCAATAACGACTGGTACACGTTGGTGAAGTTCAGTCGGTTGGATTTCCATAATACGCACGCGACCTGTTGTCGAAGCACCACCTGCTTGTTCCATGAGCATACTCATTGGATTTGCTTCATACATAAGACGTAGACGACCTGCTTTCTTAGGATCTTTGGTATCGTAAGGGTATAAGAAGATCCCACTACGGCAAAGAATACGGTGGATATCACCAACCATGCAGGCAACCCAACGCATATTAAAGTCTTTTTCACGTACAGATGTTTTACCCGCTTGTAGCTCACCAATATAGCGTTGAACAGGTTCTTCCCAATGACGTTGGTTTGAAGCATTAATGGCGTATTCTTTTGTATCGGCATCCACTTGGATATTTTCAGTCGTCAACAGGAATGTTTTTGATTCTGGATCAAATGTAAAGAAAACAGTACCTGCACCAACGGTTAATGCCATCATAGTTGATGGGCCATATAACACATAACCAGCTGCGACTTGTTCAGTGCCTGCTTGAAGGAAATCTTCTGCTTGTGTCACTGAATTTTTGGCAGGCAGGATAGAGAAGATTGTGCCAACACACATATTGATATCGATATTACTTGAGCCATCTAGTGGGTCAAATAAAACTAAATACTTACCGTTCTCTTGTGCTGGTGTAAACTCATCGAGTTCTTCAGAAGCTAAACCGCCTACATTTGCGTTGTTTTTTAGCGCATCAATTAAATAGTCATTTGAAATAACATCTAATTTTTTTTGTGCTTCACCTTGTACATTTTCATTACCAGCACTACCTAATACACCCGCTAAGGCACCCTTTTGCAATGCTGAATCGATGGTTTTACACGTTTCAGCAATTGTTTCAATCACATTAGAGAGTTCAGGCGTTAGATTTCCTTGTTGTTGTGCAAGATATTGTGACAAGGTGAGGTATGACATTACAAGGACGCTCCTAAAAGCTTTAAAAGAATAAAATTTGGATCTTGGGCTATTTTAGATGAGTTCAGTGCAAAATAGAAATTATCCTGCGTTATTTGTGGTGATTTTGCACTTGCCAGAGTTTTAGAACATGGTATGTTGGTAGGAGGATGATTTTAAAAGGAGCTTTAAAATGAGCATTCAAAAGTTTGAAGCAACTCCAACGCCAGGTGAGGCAATCGACTTAAACGAAATTAGTTCAGAGAGTTCCAAGGAAGCATGGAAACAGTACGAGGCTAAACCTGAATATAAAGAGTTTAATAAGCATGACATGATTGAGTCTATGCAAGTGCCCATGCCAGACTCGCAAAGGTCTTAAACCTGATATAAAAAAAGCGCTCGAATTGAGCGCTTTTTTTGCATTCATTAGCGAAGAAGTGGTGGCACTGCTTCATAATTGAGTTCTACACGACGGTTTTCTTTCCACGCAGCTTCATTGTTACCTGTATTAATTGGCATTTCTTTACCATAACTCACAGCTTCGAGTTGGTTTGGATTTACACCATTTGTAACCAAATAACTTTCAACTGCTTTGGCACGTCGCTCACCCAAAGCCATATTGTATTCACGCGTTCCACGTTCATCGGTATGACCAGTTAATGCGATTTTAGAGTTTGCATTTGCCAATAAAAATTGTGCATGTGCTTGGAGGGTTTGATAGTCCTCAGTAGATAGCTCACTGCTGTCATAATCAAAGTGAACAACACGTTTAGCCAAGAAAGCTTTATTGGCTTCAGTTACCCCTTTAGCAGAAGCACCCGTTAAGTTTTGAGCATTTAATGCTGCATCTTCACTGAGACCAGTCGTATTTACAGAGGTGGACGTTGATGGTGGTGTCATCGTAGTGGTATCTGTAGTTGCTGGTTTACGGCTTGCGCAACCCGTCATTACTAAACTTACAGCAATGAGTGGAAGAGCAAACGTTTTAATCGCGTTCATGTTCATCTCCTTGAAAGATTAAATTCGATTATTTAGGTGCCCAAGCAGGTTCACGAACTTCACCTTGCTCGCTAGGTAAATTCATGCGGAAGCGGCCGTCTGTAGACATAATCGATAACAATCCACGGCTGCCTTCACGTGTCGCATATACGACCATTTGACCATTTGGTGAAAAGCTTGGTGATTCATCTAAACTGGTTGGCGTTAATATGTTCGTGATCCCAGTGGAGATTTCCTGAATTGCTACCTTATAGTTGCTACCTGAAGGGCGATGTACTAAAGCAACATATTTACCATCGGCACTTAAACTGCCACGTGCGTTGAATGCTCCGCGGAAAGTCAAACGTTTTGTTGAACCATCAGCAAACGTGTAATGATAGATCTGTGCTGAACCACCACGGTCTGAGGTAAAGATAAAACCTTTACCATCTGGGGTATAGCGAGCTTCTGTATCAATTGCTGTATTATTTGTCATACGCTTCACTTGGCGCGTATTTAAATCCATTTGATAAATTTCAGGGTTGTCATGCATTGAAGCAGTGAACAACATGCTTTTACCATCTGGGGAAAAACTTGGCGCACCGTTTAAGCCACGGAAGCCAGCTAATTTTTCACGTTGTCCAGTCGCTAAATCTTGAACATAGATCGCTGGACGTTTAGTTTCGAATGAAACATAAGCGATTTTTTTGCCATCAGGTGTCCAAGCAGGGGATAAAATTGGATCGCGCGAACTCAATACAGTACGTGGTTGTTCGCCGTCCGTATCTGCGATTTGTAAAGTATAGCGATTATCAGGAGTCGCAGGATTTCGCAAAACATAAGCGATGCGACCACTAAAGTCACCAGGAATACCTGTTAATGCTTGGTAAATCGCATCACTGATCATATGTGCTGCAGATCGAATTCGCGATGGTGGTACAGTTAATAGTTCATTGAGCAAATATTGTTGTTTTTGGACATCATAGAGTTGGTAATGAACAGCCAGTGAGCCATCAGGATTGGTTTTAACTTCACCATTCACAACATAAGGTACGCCTGCAGATTGCCAAGCAGCACCATTGGCTTGATTGATGGTTGCTGTTGCAGGTAAATTTTTAGATGAACTGGTAAAGCGACCTGAACGGTTTAAATCTTGCTCTACAACAGGGTATAAGCGTTGATCACCTACGAATGGCACGATAGCAATTTTTGGTGCTTCTTCAGGTGCTTTAGCAATTTCAAGATGAAGCTGTGCATAAGAGGTCGTAATGAGGGCAGGGCTAAATGCTGCCAAAATTGCTAAACCGAGAAGATGTTTTGAGATCATTTTCATGAGAGGTCACGTACTCAAGATACTAATTTTTCGAATATTCTAGCTTTTTAGCATATAGCTCCGTACCGAATCTATATAAAGCGTGTAATTATCCGCAATTCATAAAAAAACCTTTCGACGAATCGAAAGGTTTTTTATTATTTCACGGTGAATGAAGAAGTGAAACTACGAGCTTCACGCCTTGCATCAGGATCGGATGGCATCGGATATGGTGCTGCTGCACGAACAGCCTGTTCAACACTGGCTTTGACATCTGGATCTGATGCATTGACGATGACTGAAGTCACAGAACCACTGTCAGATAATGTCACGCGTGCTGTCGCTTTTTGACCTGAAGAGCCTATTGGCATTCTCCAAGCACCTTTAATTTTTTGCTCAAAGTCTCTTTTTGCTGAAGAAGCGATGCGTTTAGATTCAGCTTTTTTGTTGGCTGCTTCTTGTCTAGCTTTTTCAGCGGCAGATTCTCGAGCTTCAGCTTCGGCACGTTCTCTGGCTTCGGCATCCGCTTTTCTTTGTGCTTCCTGACGAGCTTTCGCATCAGCTTCCGCTTTAGCTTTGGCATCAGCTGCAGCCTTAGCTTTACGATCAGCATCTTGTTTTGCTTTGGTTTCAGCAGCAGCTTTAGCTTTCCGGTCGGCTTCTTGTTTGGCTTTAGCATCTGCTTCCGCTTTAGCTTTACGATCAGCATCTTGTTTTGCTTTGACTTCAGCAGCAGCTTTGGCTTTCCGGTCGGCTTCTTGTTTGGCTTTAGCATCGGCCTCCGCCTTAGCTTTCCGATCAGCTTCTTGCTTAGCTTTGGCTTGAGTTGCCTCAGCTTTAGCTTTTCGATCAGCTTCTTGTTTCGCTTTTAAAGCCGCATCAGCTTTCGCCTTTTGTTGTTGTTCCTGTTTTGCGCTTTGCTCAGCTGCTTTGGCTTTTTGAGCGGTCTCTTGTTTAGCTTTAGCATCGGCCTCAGCTTTAGCTTTCCGATTCGCTTCTTGAGTCGCTTTACGTTGTGCTTCAACCGCAGCTTTACGTTCGGCTTCTTGTTGAGCTTTAACCGCTGCCACTTGCTCAGCTTTATGGTCGGATTTTGGCTCTTCGGCTTTTGGTTGAGTTGGAGGAGATACAGGAGGCGCAACAGGAATCACAGGAGCATTTTTAATCGGCTCATTGGTCTGTTGAACATTTTCTTGAACGTTCTGGTGCGCTGTATCTGAGTGATCAGATTCAACCAATGGTGTGGGTTCAGGTGGTACCAGATCTTCAGGTTTAACTAAAACTGTTTTAACAGTTTTAGTTGGCTCAGGAGGTTGAGTCAACCCAAGGAACAATAAGCCTGTGATCGCAATCACATGGACCGCAACAGTGAATCCGATTGCAATTTTCTTTTCTTTTGAAAAGCGAGAGTTAGATTCTTTCATAGCTTATTGAATTGGTTTGGTCAGCAAGCCAACTTGATTGATCCCTGCATCTTGTAAGTTTGACATGAGCGTCATCACCTCACCATAAGGTCGAGTATTATGACCATTGATGACGACACTAAATTGTTTATTCTCACGTTCAGCAGTTTGTTGTGCATCACGGAGTGTCTGTTGTAATTCCTGCAAGCTCAGTGGACTTGGTTGGCTACCCTTGTATTCTAAAAAGTATTGTCCTTGTTGATCTAAAGTCACCATAGCTGGTGCATCCTTAGATTCAATCGGTACACTGTTTGCTTCAGGTAAATCAACTTTTATGCCACTTGTGATCATTGGTGCGGTCACCATAAAAATCACTAAAAGTACTAACATGACATCAATATAAGGAACTACATTCATGTCACTGTTAAGTGGCTTTTTGATGCGTTGGAAACGCCCTGAACGACGAACGGCCATTTATTCAGCTTCCTGTGTAGAACCCACAGAACGACGTTGTAAAAGCGCCACCATTTCTTCAGCAAACAAGGAACGATCTGAGTAAATTTCTTCACTTTTGGCCGTATAGTGGTTGAATGCAAGTACTGCAGGAATCGCAGCAAATAAACCAATAGCAGTCGCAATGAGGGCTTCCGCGATACCTGGTGCGACAGTTGCTAGCGTCACTTGATCGACTTGGGCTAAGCCGATAAAAGCATTCATAATGCCCCAGACTGTACCAAATAAACCAACATAGGGCGCAACCGAACCAATACTGGCAAGTGCACTGAGGCCTTGTTCCATACGGCTCTGATCTCGGCTTAAACCCACCCCAAGAATACGCTCTGTGCCATCAATGACTTGTGCTGTTTCAGCTTTGGTTTTTTTGAGTTTGAGAAACTCTGCAAAACCAAGATAAAAAACATCTTCCAAGCCTTCACGCTTAGAGTTGACTTGTGCATTGTTATATAAAGTGTTGAGTTCAGCACCAGACCAAAAAATCTTTTGAAAATGATCATCACCTTGGCGAGCTTTTTTAAACGTCATATGTAACTTGGCAATAAGGTACCAGCTAAAGAGTGAAGCTAGTACCAACACCAGCATGACCAGTTGTACGACTGGACTCGCTTGAAGAATTAAATCTGTGACGTGAAGTGAAGATTCGAGTTGTGTTGCCATAGTTACATGTGCCAATCATATTTTTATGCGTGGGCTAATTCTTTTTCGATTAGATCACGGATTTCATTTGGAATTCTCAGCGGTTTCATTTCAGCGCTAATACACGCCAATTCTACTTCCCCTGAAGCTAGCATGATTTCACCACGATAAATATTTTGTTGCAATACAAAAGACGTTGCTTTACACGAAACTACACTTGCTGTAACAGTAATTAAGTCATCCATTAATATTGGACGTGAATATTTAAGCGCTAATTTATGCACGACAAAGTTGTAATCTTTTTGATGCCAGTAATGTGAAATCCCTGAAGCGCGTAACCATTCTGTACGTGCGCGTTCCATAAAGCGAATATGATTGGCATGATAAACAATGCCTCCTGCATCTGTATCTTCAATATACACTCGGATTTGAAATTCAAATTTGTTCGCCATACAGGTGTTCCATTACTTTAAATAGTCCAGTGTTTTGCAACATTCTTGACAAAGAATGCGAAACGCTGATTGATACAATGTTTGAAAGGCTTGAAGTTTAGCACTCCATTTTTACAGACCAATGGCACAAGATTTCAAAAATAGCTGTAGATTGGGCGAAATATTTTAAGATGAAAATGCAGATCTAATTGAATTTTATTCATGTTTGGCATAGGGCTTGCTTAAATAATTTCACATGAAATTTATAGTTGGATTTGGGTGTATGTTAAAAAAGTTAGCTTTATCGATTTCGATTGCTACATCGATATTAAGCCTTTCGACCATGAGTTTGGCTGAAGATTTTAAAATTTTAAAACAGATTGAAAGCAAGCCAACTTTACTAAAAAAAGGGGAATATGCTGGACACTATTATATTCCAAGCACACTCAATACTATTCAATGGGGTTATCTACCGAATAAAGATGCTAAGCCAGTTTTAACGGTTCCATCGGGGAGTCATGTGACTTTTGATACAGTGTCACATGAAGGTTTATTAGAGGATCAAGGGCGTGATGCTGAAAAATACTTTACATCTAAAGGTGTTAAAAAAGAGCACATTTTAGATGAAGCGAAATTGATCACCCGCTCTAATTTAAAGCATGATTTCCATAAAGATGGTCCACACATTATTACTGGTCCGATCTACGTTGAAGGTGCAATGCCGGGAGACGTGCTTAAAGTTGAAATATTGAAAATAGAACCACGTGTTCCTTATGGTGTTATTTCGAACCGCCATGGTAAAGGTACATTGCCTGAATTCCCTAAACGACAAAAACAGGATCATGCTTCGCCAGAAAATCCCGATGCTTATGGCAATGTTTCAGTATTTACACCCATTGCGCAAAATAAAGAGGGGGTATGGGAGGGGGTGATTCAAACAGAATCTGGTAAAGCGATTCGTTTTCCATTAAATCCGTTTATGGGAACAATGGGTGTTGCACCAAATACCAGCGAACCTGTTCACTCAGTTCCACCCTCATTTTATGGTGGAAATATTGATATTAATGATTTAACTGCTGGGGCAACCGCTTATTATCCTGTTCAAGTTCCAGGTGCATTATTCTACACAGGTGATAGTCATTTTGTTCAAGGTGATGGTGAAGTTGCATTAACTGCTTTAGAAGGTTCAGCGCGTGCAACGTTTAAAATTAGTGTGTTAAAAGCGGGTAAAGATCATATTCCAGGTAAGCAACTTTCTCAGCCATTAGGTGAAAACGATCAATTTTGGATTACACCTGGTTTAGATGAAGATTTGGATGAAGCAATGCGCAAATCTACGCGTGAAGCAATTAATTTCTTAGTGAATGAATATGGCATAAGTGAAGAAATTGCATATGCTTATCTCAGTGCTGCGACTGATTTTGAAGTTTCTCAAGTTGTAGATAAAACCAAAGGCATCCATGCGATGATTCGTAAAGCAGATTTCAAAGAGTTCATCGAGCAGAAATAAATTTTTCAAATAAAAAATCCTCCATCAAGGAGGATTTTTTTATGATGCTTAAGATTTGTTATTCCAATCTTGTTGAACTTGTTGTGCAATAGTCGGATAGTCCATCACAAAACGAATGTGGCTTTCAACGCCAGTTTTTAATGTCGCATCATCTACAATAAATTGAGGGTTATGATTGGGTGCAGCCTTACTCATCTCTTGATCTTGAGGTGTTGCACCAATGAAAATGAACAATGAAGGCATAAGTTGACCATAATAGGCAAAGTCTTCACTTGCACTCGCATTGTTCTCGAGCACATGTAATTTATCTTCGCCATGAATTTTCGCAAGTGAGGGCGCGATGAGTTGAGTTAGTGTTTTATCGTTCGTAGTGACGGGGGCATAAGCGGCAATTTCTACTTTGGCTTTTACGTCATTTGCATGAGCATTATGTTCGATGAGCTTTGGTAAATCCTTGAGAATATTCTGGCGGACTTCTTCACTATTTGATCGAATCGTGCCAACCATATTGACTTGCTCTGGTATCACATTTCCTACCGTTCCACCTTGGATACTGCCAATACTGATTGCCCCCATACCTTTGGTTAAATCTGCACGACGGCTGATCAAACTCTGCATATTACTAATCATTTGAGATGAAGCATAAATGGGATCACGTCCTAGCCATGGCATAGAACCATGAACTTGTTTTCCACTGACATGAATGCGCAAATGATCTGCACTGTTTAAAATGGTGCCATCTTTATAAAAAATATGACCACTTGGCATACCCGCCATAACATGCATACCGAAGATCACTTCAGGCTTAGGATTTTTTAAAGCCCCATCTGCAATCATCTTACGTGAACCAATTTGATCGCCATGGCTAAAGTTATCAATATCTGCTCCACCTTCTTCAGCTGGTTGGAAGACAAACACAACAGTACCTGCAATTTTATCTTTATTTTCCGAAAGCACTTTTGCAGCGCCGAGTAACATTGCTGTGTGAGCATCATGTCCACAGGCATGCATCACTGGCGTTTCTTTACCTTGATAGGTTGCCTTTGCTTTACTCGCAAAAGAAAGTCCTGTTTTTTCCTCGATAGGTAATGCATCCATATCTGCACGTAATGCCATCACTGGGCCAGGTTTTGCACCTTTAAGAATTCCGATTACACCTGTTTTGGCATAGCCTGTGCGGACTTCAATTCCATATTTTTTTAATTCTTTTTGAACCAGAGCCGAGGTTTTAAATTCCATATTGCCGAGTTCGGGATGTTGGTGAATGTGCTGTCTTAATTTGATGGTATGTTGTTCAACCGCGTTCACACCGTCATCAACCCAATCTGCAAAACTCAAGGTTGAAGAAAGGGACAAGATAGTACAAGCAGAAATTAGCCTAAGTGATATCATGAACTCAATGTCCTAAAAATCCTAAAGTTTTATGAGCTTCTCATTCACTTCTGATGGTTGCAAAACTTAACAGGTATATCGAAATACATGAAAAGTATAGTGACCATGAAGCATTGATTTTTAATGCTTTATCCATAGATTTAAAGTTGTTATTATTTGTAAATTATTCATTTTGAATAATTTTTTAATAGTTGTGGGGGAGTTAATGAGTGTTGAAGAAGAACTAAAGCATAATCAAGATGTCATGATTCAACTGCCGTGGACTGTTCCACAGCAGCCGTTATTAATGACACAAATTCAGGTTGACCCTGAAACAAAGAAAATTCCACTCGATATAAAACATTCAACTGATACGACAGCGATTTGGATTACTGGATTATCATTTATCGTGACAGCATTCATTGTATATATGTCCACAAAGCAACAGATAAAAGCGAACATAGAGTTAATAGAGAGTCAAAAAGATCATTTTGAAAAAGAATTAGTATTTAAAAACAAACAAGTTATAACTCAAAATTTTATTCAATATGCTTCGAAATTCATTAGTGGACAAGCAAATCTTATTATAAAACTAAGAGACTTTGGGGTATTTTACGGTTCTATTAGTGAAAAGGAAAAATTGGATCGAACTACACATGTGGGGCAGATATATCAAGAGTTAAGAGATATCTCAAATCAAGTTTTACAAGATTATCATGTCTTAGAGCTATTTTTATTGAATAAAGGCCGTTCAATCACCAATTTAGAAGTAAAAAATAGACTGTTTTTTAACTTATTATGGAGATATTTAGAAATTTTATTAGATGAGCCTAAATCAGAGTCATGGTTTAAAAAAGAGGACATAACACTTAGTGATCTGTTAGAACATAGGGAATTTCAAAATATAGGAATTGAGCTTAAAAAGAATTTAGGTGAAGATAATATTACAATTTACTTGCTGCTAAATGAGTTAAGTAGACAGATTAGCAAATTAATTAAAGCCGAATTAAAAAAAGCAGCCTAAGCTGCTTTTTTAAAATCATTTGTCTTTCGGTTCAGGCGGTGTCATCCCAAATTGCAAATATGCCATATTGGTTGCAATACGCCCACGTGCAGTACGCATCACATATCCTTGCTGAATTAAATAAGGCTCAATCACATCCTCAAGAGTACCAGAGTCTTCTGCCATGGCTGCCGCCAACGCTTCAACACCTGCAGGACCACCATCAAAACGTTCTAATAACATGGATAAATAACGGCGGTCGAGCGTATCTAAACCATCCTTGTCCACATTCAACATATCAAGCGCACGTTGCGCCATTTCTTGTGTGACCTCACCTGTACCTTTCACTTGAGCATAGTCACGTACACGACGCAGTAAACGGTTTGCGATACGAGGCGTACCACGAGAACGACGAGCCACTTCCTTCGAACCAGCTTCAGTGATTGGAACATCCATCAGATTTGCAGAACGAGTCACGATATGGGTCAAATCTTCAACCGAATAAAACTCTAATCGCTGGACGATACCAAAACGATCTCGAAGCGGAGAGGTCAATAAACCGGCACGAGTAGTCGCAGCGACTAAAGTGAATGGCGGTAAATCTAACTTAATTGAACGCGCAGCAGGGCCTTCACCAATCATAATATCCAGTTGGTAATCTTCCATTGCAGGATAAAGGATTTCCTCGATCACTGGAGAGAGACGGTGAATCTCATCAATAAATAAAACGTCACCTTCTTCTAAGTTAGTGAGCATTGCTGCCAAATCACCAGCGCGCTCTAACACAGGACCTGAGGTGGATTTGAGATTGCCACCCATTTCACGCGCGATAATATTGGCAAGTGTGGTTTTACCTAAACCCGGAGGACCAAAAATCAAGGTATGGTCTAAAGCTTCACCACGTCCACGAGCTGCACCAATGAAAATTTCCATCTGCTCACGCACAACAGGCTGACCAATATAATCATCTAATGATGTTGGTCGAATGGCACGATCAAAATGATCTTCTGGTTTTTCAGAACCACTGATAATACGGTCTTGCATAATATGAGATCTTATTTATTCATCGATTTTAAAGCAGCACGGATAATATCGGATGCCTCAGTGAAGTCACCTTTAACGGCATTGACTAACTTTTGTGCTTCTAGTGGCTTGTAACCTAATGACTGTAAAGCAGCTTCAGCCTCAGCGACAGCAGAGTTACCCGTAAACTGAATTTGCGCTGTTGTAGAGTTTGATGTGGATGGCTGAGCTGCAAGCGCTTTAAAGCGATCTCGAAGTTCAATCATCAAACGCTCTGCAGTCTTTTTACCAACACCTGGAACTTTGACTAAAGTGTTTACATCTTCATGTTCAACGGTATGAATGAGCATGTCTACGCTGAGTGTTGAGAGAATACCCAATGCCATTTTGGGACCAACGCCGTTCACTTTAAGTAAAGTGCGGAAAATACTTTTTTCTTGTGCGTTGGAAAATCCATACAGTAATTGAGCATCTTCACGTACAGCCAAGTGCGTCCACAAAGTGACTTTTTGTCCTTTCTGCAATTGGCAAAATGTTGAGAGAGGTGTATCAACCTCATAACCAACACCATTTACATTCAATAAAACTGTTGGTGCTTCTAAAGCAAGCACTTCACCAATAAGACATCCAATCATTCAATTATTTCACTTATTTGTCGATGTTAAATTCACTATGCCAGCATAGTAGTGTTCATTGCTTCAGAACGCAAAATCAAAAAACACTTTATGCTCTTTTCCTGAACACTAAATTTAAGTTTTATAAAAATCCAACTTTATTCCCTTGAAGTTCCTGTGCCAAATGATAAGCCTGATGATCTGAAAATTTTGAGATCACATCTAAGACTTGCATGATATTGTCATAGTGATCATCACTAAAACGAACACCTAAGCCTGAGATAATAGACAGTAAACGTCCTTCCTTAAAGTTATGAATTTTGTTTGGTGTTGTAAGTGGAATAAATGCATCTAGTATGTGCTGTAAGCTTTGATGTGCAATGATTTCTAAACCAGATTTTTGAGGGTGCTCAAAGATTTTCTCCCGTGCTAAATTCTTTGCACAATCAATTCCTGCTTCGATATCGGGCGAGCAATATTGGAGTAAACTACCTTTAAGCTGTCCTGACAAAATTTCAAAATGATGTTTAGCAAAAGCGGAAGTGACTTCATCAACCAAGCGTTTCATCACACGACCACGCAATGCTGCAATCTTTTGTTGCCACGTGGTGTATGGCATTGCAAGTTCAGCAGGCGTGCCATAGTCACCGAGCAGATTTAAAAAAATAGGTTCGACTTGCTCATAGCTGAGCATGTTAAGAATAATGCCATCTTCTAAATCGATCAGGGCATAACAAATATCATCCGCAGCTTCGAGTAAATAGGTGAGTGGATGGCGACAGAAATGATACTCACCATATTGTATAAGACCTAATTGGTGACCAATTTGTTGCAAAATTTCTTTTTCAGATTGATAGCAACCAAACTTAGCTCGTTTACTGGCAGGCGTATTTCCCTGAGAGTCAATGGTTTTAGAAAGCCATGGGTACTTTAAGTAAGCTCCTAAGGTTGCGTAAGTGAGGCGCATTCCACCGTCATTAGGGTGATAGTCAATTTTCGTGAGTAAACGAAGACCTTGAGCATTGCCTTCAAACTGGCGAACATCGGCCTGCTGTTCAGGGGTTAAACTCGATAAAAAATCGCCGTGTGATGCATCATCAAACCATTCTCGAATCGCATATTCACCTGCATGACCAAAGGGGGGATTACCAATATCGTGTGCAAGACAAGCTGCTTGAATAATTGCACCGACATCTGCAGGAGAGATCCACATAGGTAACTCATCACGAATTTTTTCAGCTGCCAGCATTCCCAAAGAGCGTCCGATGCAAGAAACTTCAAGGGAATGTGTTAGACGCGTATGAATGCCATCATGTTGAGTCAGGGGGTGAACTTGAGTTTTACGGTTAAGTTGCCTAAAACTCTGAGAAAAAATAATACGATCGTAATCTTTATGGAAGGGGCTACGTGCTTGTTCTGTATTTTGTTTTGAACTACCAAATCGAACTGTTGATAACAGTTCCAGCCAACGCATTTGAGTCATTTATCATTATTCATCATTACTGTATGGAACCATCATGCCAAAAAAATAGTGAAAAATATATGCTGACACGACATAATTTGGCGCATTGAAAATACATTTCAGAAAAGTTTAACAAGTTAAATAATGAGTATTAAGATGTTGATTTTAAGAGTTATTTTCCTAATATAATTCAATTTATTCACTCTGAAATCATATAAGAGTCTCTAATTGATTATAAAGATAGATATCAATCATGAGATGATGCGTGGATGCTCATCGGTTCGATAATTTTTTATCGAGATAGTATGCATAATGTATCTACTTTTTATGCCGATTGTTGATCAAATTGATCCTACGATTGGCAGAACATTTCAATAAAGCTATTGAAATTTGTCTATTTTGACCTCATGTTATCCTCATAAAGATGAATTATAGAGATGTGAATTTATATGTTATTTCATTTGCCGAAACTTCCTGCCGAAATTCGAGTCACTCACTTAAATGCGCGTATTAATGAACAACGAAAAAAAATTGCGCAAAGTACTGCATCTAAACTTGAACTTCTGCAGTTGTCTCAGCAGTTTTCAAAAGAAGCACGCACGCGTAAAAAGAATAATCAGAAAGTATATGTAATTGATTTTAAAGGTGACATGGCAGCTTCAGCTGTAGAGAATCTTCGTGAAGAAATTACTTTGATTTTGGCGACTGCTAAAGCAGGGCGTGATCGTGTCGTAGTTCGTTTGGAAAGTCCAGGTGGGATGGTACATGGTTATGGACTTGCGGCTGCTCAACTGGTGCGTCTGCGCGATGCTGGTTTTCATCTAACCATTTGTGTTGATAAAGTCGCAGCAAGTGGTGGATATATGATGGCATGTATCGGTAACGAAATTATTTCTGCTCCATTTGCAGTGATTGGTTCAATTGGCGTTGTTGCCCAAGTGCCTAATTTTAATCGTTTACTTAAAGAACATAATGTTGATTTTGAGCTTTATACTGCGGGTCAATATAAACGTACCGTGACCATGTTTGGTGAAAATACGGAAGAGGGTAAAGCAAAGTTTGAAGAAGAGTTGCAACAAACGCATGCATTGTTCAAGCATTTTGTTGAAAAATATCGTCCACAGTTAAATGTTGAAAAAGTAGCAACAGGTGAACATTGGTACGGTCAAGATTCATTAGATTTGAATTTGGTTGATAAGCTTCAAACCTCGGATGAGTATTTATTAAGTTTATTGACAGTGCATGATGTTTACTTAATTCAAACTCGCCGTAAACCTACCTTAGGTGAGAAATTAGGACTGCAAGCGGCACAAATGGCGGACAGTTTGATTCCTGCTGTGATGAATAAAGTTATGGACACTTTAGTCAAAACTAATGCGAACTTAGTGCAACTACGTGATCCTAAACTTTAAATTCAATGAAATAAAAAAAAGCCAATCTAATGATTGGTTTTTTTTATGATTTATCATTTGTATGGTCGAGAGTCTAATTTTCGATATAACATCACTATTCCTGTGATCATGGACCCAAGTGTTGCGAACAGCATATCTTTATGGGCATCCCAAATATCACCTTGTTGACCATTATAATTTTCTGCTGCCTCAGGGGAAAGATTAATCGCAATCGACCATTCAATCCATTCGTAAATGAGACTGGTGGCCATGACAAACTGAACCACAATAAGAAAAAGTACTCGTTCAGATAATTGTGGTAAATAGAATTGAATGATCCTCAGGAAAAAAGGATAGAGAAGTAGACCATAGGCAAAATGGACCAAGCGATCATACATATTTCGCTCCCAACCCATCTGTGCATTTAAATGTATGTTGAAGTAGTGCATCAAACATTCATTATAGGGAACATACGAATATAAATAGTGCGCCCCAAAAATATGAATGATCAGAAATCCAATATAGAGAGAAAATGCGATAAAACTCAAACCAACTTTCTTTTGTATATAGATCAAAAACACCAGCATTAAAGCTGTGCCAAGTTGATGTAAGCCATAAGAAGCATATTCAAGAGGCTTTATACTTGCCAAGATCAGCACTACTATGAAAATGAAGAATACGAGGTGGTGTTTAGGAGTAAAATTTTTGTAGTGCATTTTGTTATATGTTGATTTGATTAATTTCTTCATATGATTGTAAGGTATCAATCCTGAGAATAAGCTGTAGATCGCATTATTTTTATAAATAGTTGTTTATATCAATAGCTCATTGCAATCATGGATGATCAGTTAGAATATGATTTATTTTGAGTTTTTATTATGACGGTTTCAGCTGCTTTTCTTGCACAGCAAAATGCATATTTTCATTATGAGTTTGAAGAGCTTACTTTGGATGACTTTCCTGAAGAGATCTCAGTATCACTCCGAGGAATGATGTTTAGGCATGACATTCAATATGCTCAAGTGACTCATTATATTTACTATAGCGATGTTTTAACTGGTGATGAATTAGAAAAGCTCAGAACTGACTTTATACGTTACTGTCCTGATGAAGCATGATTTTTATTGAAACATTTGATGAGTCTCATACAAAAAAAGCGAAGCCTAAGCTTCGCTTTTTTATTCAATACTATTTAGATTTTAGCAATCAAATCTTTAATTTGTTTCGCTTGCTCAGCAGCATTACCTGTATAAGATGCAGGTGTCATTTCAGCAAGACGCGCACGATCTGCTGCAGGAACAGCTTCTAATTCGTTACCATTCACAAAATTCACCATCATTTCGCGAGTCATTGCTTGACCACGAGTAAGGGCTTTAAGTTTTTCGTATGGTTTTTCAACGTTATAACGACGCATTACTGTTTGAATTGGTTCAGCGAGAACTTCTTGAGCGTTGTCTAAGTCTTCAAGAATACGGTCGGCATTCAATTCAAGTTTACCCACACCTTTCAAGCAAGCTTCAAATGCGATCAAGCTTTGTGCAAAACCAACGCCCATGTTACGAAGAACAGTAGAGTCAGTTAAGTCACGCTGCCAGCGAGAAATTGGGAGCTTTTCACCAAGGTGAGCAAGGACTGCATTAGCAATACCCAAGTTACCTTCAGAGTTTTCAAAGTCGATTGGGTTCACTTTGTGTGGCATTGTTGAAGAACCAACTTCACCTTCTTTTAATTTTTGTTTGAAGAAACCAAGAGAGATATAACCCCAAACATCACGGTTGAAATCGATGAGGATTGTGTTGAAACGACGAAGCGCATCAAACAATTCAGCCATGTAGTCGTGCGGCTCAATTTGAGTTGTATACGGGTTAAACGTGAGACCTAAAGATTCAACAAATGCTTGCGAGTGAGCAGGCCAGTTAATTTCAGGGTAAGCAGAAAGGTGAGCATTATAGTTACCTACCGCACCATTGATTTTACCTAGAAGCTCAACATTGTTGAATTGTTTGATTTGGCGTGCAAGACGGTATGCCACGTTCGCCATTTCTTTACCCAATGTTGTTGGGCTTGCAGTTTGACCATGTGTACGAGACAACATTGGTTGATCAGCGTGTTTTTCTGCAAGTGCAACAATTGAGTCCACGATTTGTTGCATAGACGTAGCTAGTACTTCACGACCGCTTTTCAGCATGAGTGCATGAGACAAGTTGTTGATGTCTTCAGATGTACAAGCAAAGTGAATGAATTCACCCGCATTTTTAAGTTCATCAATGTTTGCAATTTTCTCTTTTAAGAAATATTCAACCGCTTTTACATCGTGGTTGGTTGTGCGTTCGATTTCTTTGATACGGTTAGCATCGTCTTCAGAGAAATTTGCAACGATTGCATCTAAAGCTGCATTTGTTTCGTTAGAAAAAGCTGGCACTTCAGTAATTTCTGGGCGATTTGCAAGTGCTTGTAACCAGCGCACTTCAACAGTCACACGAGCATGGATTAAACCAAACTCAGAGAGGAAAGGGCGCAAAGCATCACATTTGCTTGCATAGCGACCATCTAATGGAGAAAGTGCGGTTAAAGCGTTCATAGCAATTCCTTAAACTTTGGAATGAAACGTAAAACAGAACTCGATATACATCAGGTTAAACCACCTGAAACTGTAAACGAGCGAGATCTTGAATATCTTTCAGTAACTTGCGTTTGGTGAAGATCATGCTCCATGAACTTCCACCTGACTGACGCCATAAATGCGCCATCTGTAAACCTGTAAACAACGAAGCACGAATACGATTGGTGTGCGAAGAATCCTTAAAAGCTTCTGCATTGCCTTTCACCATAATGCGAGGATTAATCTGTCCTGCAGTTTCGACATAGGTTTGAGCAAGGTTTGCAAGAATACTTGGATGTAGATAATTATGATCAAAAAAGGAGAGTTGTTTTAGTATTTTTTCTTGTGATTTTTCAATAATTTCAACGAATTTTGGGTTGCTATATACTTTCTTTTCTAAATGTAATAATGCCATTGCATAGGACATTGGAAGTTTTGCATTGGCAAATTTAGGTATTCTTGATTTTGGTGCAGTATTGAATGGTTGGGTGATGCTACTTTCTAATGTTTTTAATCCCAGAGAAATATCTGCAAGCTGGTTAAAAAAATCTAAGGTTTGACAATTCTTATTGGAAGTAGGGCGAATATTTAAACTCGCCTTAATTAATTGTTCTAAATAGAAGTTACCGTTTTCGCCAATATTTTGTCGACCTGCAATGGCTGTCATATGTGTCAGCTGAGTCGATTGAAATACTGCTGCCAAAGCCAAAGCTCTGTTTTGACGATCATTCAGAGTCTGAAGCTGCTGGAACGGTAACTCTGTCATGCCTGAAAATTCCTTTAAATAAAATCAGGTTTAGGCGCATTGGTATGATGAATCACACCGCCACCTAAACAAACTTCATCCGCGTAAAACACAACGCTTTGTCCTGGCGTAACAGCACGTTGAGGTTCATCAAATTCTACACGTACACCTTGCGGTGCATTTGGGTCATTAAATAAGACACATGCTTGATCAGGTTGTCGATAGCGAGTTTTCGCTGTGCAACGGAAACCATTTTCTGGAATCTCTTGCTCACCTGCAACCCAATCAATCGCTTCAGACCATAACATAGTACTTTGCATGAGGGGATGCTCATGACCTTGGCCAACAACTAAACGATTGCCTTCGATATCTTTGTGTAATACGAACCAAGCACCTTCTTCAGCGCCTTTCATTCCACCGATACCAATACCACCACGTTGACCGAGCGTATAGTACATTAAGCCGTGATGATCACCAACCTCTTTACCATCTTCAAGGACAATTTTACCCGGTTGAGCAGGTAAATATTGCTTCAAGAAGTCATTAAATCGGCGTTCACCAATAAAACAGATACCTGTAGAGTCTTTTTTCTTCGCTGTTGCAAGACCTAAATCTTCAGCAATTTTACGAACTTGAGGCTTTTCAATTTCACCGACAGGGAACAAGGTCTTGTTAATTTCACGACCATGAACGGCATGTAGGAAATAAGTTTGGTCTTTGTTGTTATCCACGCCACGGAGTAAAGGCGCATATTGCTCACCTTTAGAGTTGGTCATGGTTTCACCGCGACGAGCATAGTGTCCTGTTGCGATGAAGTCAGCACCTAATTTCATGGCATGGTCGAGGAATGCACGGAACTTAATTTCTTTATTACATAAAATATCTGGGTTTGGGGTGCGCCCCGCAGCATATTCAGCCAAGAAGTGCTCAAATACACGATCCCAATATTCCATTGCGAAGTTGGCTGTATGTAATTTGATACCGATACGATCACATACGGCTTGCGCATCTGCAAGATCATCCATAGCCGTGCAGTATTCTGTGCCGTCATCTTCTTCCCAGTTTTTCATGAAAAGACCTTCAACTTGATATCCTTGTTGAAGTAATAAAGCCGCAGAGACAGATGAGTCTACACCACCTGACATACCGACGATGACACGTTGTTGCATAGGATTAGGCATCCAAATTTGAAATTAAGGGAGAATTTTGGTGCTCATAAACGAGCGATAAAGGAAATTTTTGTCCTGATTGGGCATCTTGAATGGCTTTGATGACCAATGGGCTACGCGCGCGAGCCGTTTCTAATAGCTCATCTAGGCTCATCCAAACTGCACCTACGATACCTGTATCTAATGTTGCATTGGCAAAATACTGTGTTGATTTTGCTAAAAAACAGAAGCGGTAATAGGTACGATCCGGAAACATAGGTGGGGTATAGGTGTATATACCCAATAAATCTGTGACTTCAACTTGGTGACCTGTTTCTTCCATGGTTTCACGAACCGCGGCTTGAATAAGGGTTTCACCAGCTTCTACATGACCTGCAGGTTGATTAAAAACGGTGTGCATGACACCTTCCGTTTGTTCTTCTACAAACAGATATTTACCATCTTTTTCAACCACTGTTGCAACAGTGACGTGAGCAGTCCAAGCGGTCATAAAAAAGCACCAGATGAAGGGAAGGCATATTGTATAAAATTTTGAGGTGTGTGGCTATGATGGGAGGGGATTTCTTTGAAGGCGTTCTATCTTAAGTTTAACTAAGAAGTTCTTTGGATCAATAATTTAATAAAGGGCGTGGAACATGAAGAATCAACAAAAAAGCCCAATTTAAGTAAATTGGGCTTTTGAATGTAATTTAAGATTATGATTTATATGAAATAAAAAAGATAATTTCGCATAAGGTGTATTATGTTAATTTTAGGGGAATTTAAAAATTGAAAGAATAAAGAAGCGAAGTGCCTACATGGATCTGTTTTAATAAAAATAACAATTTATTACCCTATGATTTCAAATCTAAAGTTTTGATTCTACAAATAATTTTAGAGATTGATTCATGTATTTAAAATCTTTCCTTATAGATTTCAAATTATTACGCATCATAGGTACAAGTAGACCACTAAATGTCTCAGAATGTATGAGACAAGTGCTGTCATCTTCTTGGGAGCAAAGTTTAAAATGATGCTCACCATCTAAAAGACCAGAGATTAGAAAGTGACCTAGCCAGCTTAAAGACTGAGCATTTTTAACTTCCAATAGTGTAGGCTTAAATTCCATTGCTTTTTGCTTAGTTGGTTGAATCCTAATCTTTAGTTTTTCACCTATGTTTAACTTTCCTTAAACTTTACGGATAAAGGGATTCCAACTCTCATACGATTTAAAATCAGTCAGTACCTGCCAAACTTGCTCCGGTGTCGCATGAATATCAATATGTGTAGTTATCTTTAAAGAAAGCATAATTTACCTCGGGTATCTAGAATGGCGATTCTCTGCTTATAAGCATAATTTAGTAGGGTTATTTTTTTGCTGACAGTAATCCTCTTTATGGCAGACACATTTTCAAATGTCTCATCAGGTGACAATTTCTTTAAAAGTCTTTCTGTGCTGTAACCCCATGAAACTGCACCGAAAGCAATTCCTACCGATCTAGCTGCCTCATAATCGGTAATCTGATCACCTATATAGATAGTTTCTGAGGGTTTATAGCCTGCTTTTTTTAAAAGCTGCTTTAACCTAGATGCTTTTCCAAAAAAAGATGCACCACATTCAAAGTAATTAAAGTATCGACAGCTTGAACCAAGAATACGGGTCACATTTTCGTATCCATTTGAAGAAACCAGGCCCACTGTAATTCCATGTTCATTAAGGTGGGAAAGCATTTCATCGGTATGGTCGAATAGAGGAATCTTTGAAGGATTTACCTTCATGAGTTTTATAAAATTCTGAGTAATCGCAGGTAGTTTCCATACTGGTATTCCAAGAGTTTTCATTAGCTCTCGGGAAGGTATTTCTCTAAAAGATTCCACTTCATCTAAATGAATCTTCTTGAAAGAGTGCATGTCAGCCAGATGATTTATAGTTGAAACAAAGAAAGGAAATGAATCTGCTAAGGTTCCATCAAAATCGAAAATAACCAACTTATATAGTGTAGTTGGATAAGTTTGTGATAATACCATTTAATCTACTTTCTCTATATAAAATATTTTGAAATCATAAACTTGATGACTACCCCGTATTATGGGATAGCCACACTACTTTGATTATTTGAATAGAGGTAAGCATGTACTAAGCACAACGCATCAAAGCTGCTACTGCTTTTTCTAAAAATTGCAAAGTGGTAGGTTTGAGCCAGGTTCCCTCGGCAAGACTTGGTTCATTTTGCATGGCATTGCGAATCTTCGCATGTGTCGCTGGATTTTTGCCTGCGTAACCCTGTAACATGGAGAGCCATTGCTGTGCTAAACATTTTGCTTGTTCACTGTCAGGTTCAATCCCAGCACGAATGGCCTTCTCCAATCCAATCAATAACTGGGGCCAATTTTTCATCTCACGTACATAATGTTGCTTCATAAAAGCAAATTCCTGCTCGGATAAATAACGTGCAAAAACGTTCAGCTTACTCTCGGCAAATGCTTCAAGTAGAAACTCAACCACTTCCGGACGCACACCCAATTTTTCCTGAAATGCCGATTCAGCTGAATGCATGCTATTCAATTTAGCCAACCATTCAGGATTAGCAGCCGTATTCTGTTCGAGGGTCAGCATCCAGCGTGAAGCCAGGTTTTGGGCAGTTTCACTACTAGAAGATTCTCCGGCCTTAAAGAGTGCATTGGCTTCGATGACAAGCGCTTCCCATTCTTTTTGTTGTTTACTATCTGCCTGTAAAAAAGTCAGTTCTGCAAGTTCCTCTTTTGTAAAATATTGTTCGTACATAGACATAAGCTCCAATGTTTTTAGCCAATTGTCCGGTTCCAGCTCTTCACCATTCATCAGTTGATTTTTGAGACTGCTCAAACGATAGCGCAGTTGAGTCTGCTTAATGATCATCTGATCGATTACCTGAATCTGCCGATCAATTAATGGGGCGAGTGCAAGGTTTGGACTATTAAGAACCGCGCCAATTTCTGCCAATGTCATTCCAAGCCCTCGCAATGCCTGAATTTGGTATAAGCGAGTAATATCTTGACGACTGTAAAGTCTATAACCGGCGTCGGAGCGGGCCGAAGGCTGAAGTAAACCGATATCATCATAGTGATGAAGGGTACGAATAGTTAACCCTGTTCGCTTCGCCAATTCACCGACTTGTAATAACATCTTTTGACTCCTTTATCCCTTAGGCATGTTTTATGCTAGAGGCTAACGTTACGTGAGGGTCAAGTATCTAAGCTATAAAAAATATTTATGGTAAATAATTTACATTTTTGATGTTTTATTTATTTAGGTAGTAAAATTTTTTATATTCCATACATTTCCATCTTCCATTTAACATAATGGCTGTTATGCGAATTCAAAATTATTTATAATTTCCCGAAACCTTTACATAATTCTGCGCTGAATACGGCAGAAACGCTTTTTCTTTATCAGTCAGTGGACGCACTTTTTTCACTGGGCTACCCACATACAAATAACCACTATCTAATACTTTGTTGGGTGGAACAAGCGAACCCGCACCTATCATCACATCATCTTCAACAACAACATCATCCAAAATAATCGTTCCAATACCGACTAAAACACGATTACCAATAGTACAACCATGTAATTTCACATGATGACCCACAGTAACGTCCTCACCAATAATGAGCGGTGAACCTTCAGGTTTATCCGCTTTCTTATGACTGACATGCAACATGGAATGATCTTGGATATTGGAATTTTTACCAATCCGAATAAAATTAACATCACCACGGATCACAGCATAAGGCCAGACCGAAACATTCTCAGCCAAGACAACATCACCAATCACTAACGCAGTTGGATCAATATAATTTGTTGTATCAAATTTTGGGTAAGTCTCTAAGTATTTGCGGATACTTTCAGTCATAAAAAATTGCCTGTTTTTATTCATTATAAACAAAAAAGCACCCAAAAGAATTTGAGTGCCTTTATATCTTTAGTCAAGCTGCGAATTAAAATAAATTACTAAAGAACTGTTTGATATGATCAATCATACGCGAGAAGAAACCAGCTTCTTCAACAGCTTGCAAAGCAACAAGCGGCTTCTCCGCAATAACTTTGCCGTCAAGTGTCGCTGTTAATTTACCTACAACTTGCCCTTGTTGAAGAGGGGCATTTAAGTTCGGTTGAACCGCGATTTGAGTCTGAATGGCATTTGCTTGACCTTTTGGCATAGTCACGTTGAAGTTCTCAGCAAGCCCCACACTCACTTGATTAGATTGACCAAACCAAACTTTAGAAGTGGTCAACTCTTTGTGAGCGGGTTGAACACTGACAGTTTCAAAGTTTGCATAACCCCAAGATAACAAATCACGTGTTTGTGTTGCACGTGCTTGCATTGATGGAGCACCAAAAATCACTGAAATTAAACGCATTGGGCCACGTTTAGCTGAAGTCGTTAAACAATAACCAGCTTCAGAAGTATGACCTGTTTTAAGACCATCTACACTCGGATCTGTATATAGCAACGCGTTACGGTTACCTTGCTTGATCCCATTAAAAGTAAACTCTTTTTCAGAGTAAATAGGATAATACTTTGAACTGTCATGAATGATGTGCTTCGCAAGGGTAGCCATATCTTTCGCTGTAGAATAATGACCTTCAGCAGGCATACCTGTTGAGTTCATAAAGTTCGTGTTGGTCATGCCAATACGCTTTGCTTCTTGGTTCATGCTGTGTACAAATGTACCTTCATTACCAGAAATATGCTCAGCCATCGCCTTAGATGCGTCATTACCAGATTGAATGATAATCCCGCGTAACATTTCCAATACGGTTGCTGTGCCGTTGAGAGGTACATACATACAAGATTCTGTACTACTACCACGACACCAAGCAGACTCGTTCATACGAACTTTTTCATCTTCCGTGAGTTCACCGTTCAACAACTTTTGTTCAATAATGAAACTGGTCATCATTTTGGTCATTGAAGCAGGAGCAAGTTTTTCATTTTCATTTTTACTTGCGAGAATTTGACCTGTTTCATAATCCATCAAAACGTAAGACTTGTTATTGAGTTCTGGTGGTGAAGATAAAACAGTTGCTGCATAAGTAAATGAAGGTAATAGTAATAATGCAGCAATGGCGCTTTTTCGGGTCATTCTATGTAGTTCCAATCTTGTATGAACGCAAAAATCAGCTTTGCATTCTAGGACAAAGCAAAGCCGACTTCTAGCAGTGGAGTCGGCTTATTTCAATCGAATTGTAACTATTTCGTGCTCTATTTAACTGAAGACTGATATTTTTTTATATCCTCGCACACTTGTTGATTTGCTTTATCTCCAGCTTTTTTCGCATCTTGTCTCGCTTGAGCTAATGCTTGCTGATAATCCTGTTGTTTAATTAGATTGTTCAGCGTGGTTTGAGGTGAATTTTCGTTAGGTAAATAGTCTTTTAATAGCTTTTGATAGCCTGCTTTAAACGCCGCATCTTCTTCCACTAAACTTGGGCATGATTCTGAAAAGACATAGATTGCAGCGAGTTCATCTTTAGTCACTTTTTGTTGAGTAACTTCGATATTTTCTTTTAAGTCTTGAGCATTGGCGAAAGTGAAACTTGAAAATAACATTGAGCTGTTGATAAATGCGGTTGAAATCAATTGTAAAAAACGGTTTTGCATAAATGACTCAAAAATTAGTAAGTTAGTTATAAGAATAGAATAATCTTTTTTCGTGTTTAAAAAATAGAGAAAGTGTATTAATGCTGTTGGAACTCAGAAAGTAAAGAAGAAAAGTTCAGGTATGAACAGGGGGATGACTACATGCCGAGTTTTCAAGATTAAAGGGTAAGCAGATTTTCAAGATTAAAGGCGTTTAAAACCTCAACATCTATGCGTGTGCTCATTGTTGTGTTGGGGGATTTTGATTAGGCTATCGAACAGATGGGATTACATGAATTGAGTGAATTGTTTTGAATATTTTGATTGCCAACGATGACGGTGTGTTCGCACCAGGAATACAAGCATTAGCACAAGCATTAAAACCTTTGGGTCGAGTAGTCGTGGTTGCTCCAGAAAGTGAGCGGAGTGGTTTTTCAAGTGCATTAACGCTTGATCGTCCATTGCGACCCGTGCAAATTTCAGAAGATGTATGGGCAATTAATGGTACACCAGCGGACTGTGTTTATCTGTCCATGAATGGTCTATTTGATTTTGAATTTGATCTAGTTGTAAGCGGGATCAACAGTGGTGCGAATTTAGGCGATGATGTGTTGTATTCAGGTACAGTTGGGGCCGCGTTTGAAGGCCGACTCATGAAACAACCTGCAATCGCAGTTTCATTGGCTGGTCCAAATGTTCGTTCGTATCAAGATGCTCAAGATTATGCACAAGCTGCAAATTGGGTATATGAGTTTATTAAAAATGGTTTGCCTGAGTTACCACCGCGTCATATTTTCAATATTAATATTCCAGATACGGCTGAAATAAAAGGGACATTGGTGACTTATCAAGGAAGAAGAAAACAAACGAAACCGATTACCACACAAGTGGACCCGAGAGGTCGTCAAGTTGTTTGGATTGGTTTGGCTGGAGAGGCCGTAACAGATCCCGAAAAAAGCCAACTGGGTTATCAGTCAGACTTTTATGCCATTGCAAATGGATATGTCAGTGTGACACCGATCCAAATGGATGCTACCAACTATCAGGTGTTGGCTTCACTTGAATCTCAGTTAGAGCTTTAATTGAACGACCACAGGTAGGATGTGTTATAACTTTGTGAAAAATATATTTGAAACGGTGAATTTAGCATTAATTTTGCTACTCTTAAGCCGAATTCAGTCTTTTTAATCTTTTGTCAGAGAGGGAAATCATGCTTTTGGCCAGACCCAAAACAGTTTTGAAGTTGTCTAAACCATCTATTCACTCAGCATTGATCGCGGTTGCTGTCGCTTCTTTTCTTGGTTTGTCGGGCTGTGCATCGAAACCCCAAATCCACAATTCTGCTCGTTATGCTGTTGCCCCTGACTTCTATACAGTTCGTTCT
The DNA here is from genome assembly GCF_057737035.1 of Acinetobacter sp. 24-47-47. Classification (NCBI taxonomy): domain Bacteria; kingdom Pseudomonadati; phylum Pseudomonadota; class Gammaproteobacteria; order Moraxellales; family Moraxellaceae; genus Acinetobacter; species Acinetobacter sp. 24-47-47. Next base: position 1,049,496 of record NZ_CM173216.1, read on the forward strand.
GGCGACACTTTAAGTAAAATTGCGGCACGTTATGGATTGAGCTATTTGAGCATTGCGGAGATGAACGATATTGCACCGCCTTATCGCATCTATGTAAATCAATCTTTAAGATTAAAACCCTCTGGCAATCGACAAGTGACACGTTCGACCACGCGTCCTTTGACAGCGACTGAAACTCAGATTCAACGTCAAACCATTCAGTTACCAACAAAACCAGCTGTGGTTACGCCACCACCACAAACCACACCAGTACCAGCGGTAACTGCTGCAGTACCGACGACTTCGACTAAAGCAACTTCATTACGCTGGGTGAAACCTTCGAATGGTCCAGTCATTGAAAACTTCAATGTGGCAAGTAATGTCAAGGGATTACGTTTTGGTGGCAATGTTGGTGATCCAATTTTTGCAGCAGCTGATGGTCAAGTGGTTTACGCTGCTGATGGTTTAAAAGAATATGGTAATTTGGTGCTCATTAAACATATTGATGGTTATATCACTGCGTATGCGCACAATAACCGGATGTTAGTGAAGAGTGGGCAAAACGTAAGTGCAGGGCAACAAATTGCAGAAATGGGCTCGAGTGGTGCAACCCGTACGATGCTTGAGTTTCAAGTTCGTTTAGATGGTAAGCCAATCAATCCAGCAAATATTTTGCCAATCAACTGAAGATATTTAGTGCAATTTAACAATTTCTTCGTATAATACAATGAGTTGCTTTTGTTAATTTTTGTTAATTAGAGAAGCATCTCATAATTTCAGAGGGAAATTTATGTTAGATCAACTTCGCTCGATGGGCGTATTTGCATGTGTTGTTGAAAAAAGCTCTTTCAGTGGTGCTGCTCGAGATTTAGGCATTACGACGAGTGCGGTTAGTCAGCAAATTCGTTCACTAGAACAAGAAATGGAAGTAACACTTCTGCACCGTTCCACAAGAAAACTAAGTTTAACGGAAGCAGGGCAGGCCTTTTTTCATAGCTGTCAAGAAATGCTCGCTGCAGCAGAGCGCGGTAAAATTCGAATTAATGAGTTACGAGACGATTTAGTTGGTGATTTACGTATTGCAACAACGCCAGAACTCGGTGCAACCCATGTAGTTCCTGCGTTGTCGCATTGGATTTCGGCACATCGTGGTTTAACCGTTCACTTTGAAGTTGAAAATCAATTTGTCGATTTGATTCAAGAAAGAATCGATATTGCAGTGAGAATGTGTTCTCGCGTGGATGAGTCTAATCACTTATCTTGTCTGCCGCTTGCACGTGTGGATCAAGTCTTGGTGGCTTCACCAAGTTATTTGAATCAAAATGCAGTTATTTCAAGACCTGAAGATTTAGCACAGCATGATTTGATTCCAGTAAATATTGTAAAAAATCAGCAAATGATGACATTTGAACACAGTACATCGCGTGAATTGGTAAATGTGTCCATGGAAAATCGTTTACAGACAAACAATGTTTATGTCGCTAAATCACTGTGCCAAAATGGTCACGGCATTGCGCGATTATTATATCTGGATGTGCAAAAAGAATTAATGAATGGCACATTGGTTGAAGTTTTACCTGAATGGAAGTTACCTGCATACACTTTGAATGCAATGACATTAAAACGTGAACAACAACCAATGAAAATTCATCGCTGCCTAGATGCTTTAAAACAATATTTCAGCCAGTTGCCTGGTGGTCGAGTATTCCAAGAAGCATCTTAAGTGTTCTTCTTAATAAAAAAGCCGCAATATGCGGCTTTTTTATTGATCTTGGCTTAAGCCAAAAAGTTTTTAATCGCTGGAACTAAGCGTTTTAATAAATCATCAGCTTGTTCTTGATTCATATTCAACGCTGGCAACAAACGAACGACATTACCTGCGGTGACATTAATAATTAGATTGTGCTCTATGCGTGCAATATCCACCAACTCTGCGCATGGTTTTGGTAATTCAATACCAATCATCATACCAAAGCCGCGAACAATAACGTTTTGATCTGCAAGTTGTGTACGGAATTGATCAACTAAGTATTGGCCAATTGTTGCTGCATTTTCAACAATATTTTCTTTTTGCATCAAATCGATAATCGTGTAGACAATGCGCGAACCTAATGCAGTACCACTATAAGTTGATCCGTGGTTACCTGCAGTAAGAATACCTACACCTTTACCTTGAGTCATCACTGCACCAATTGGGAAACCATTACCCAAGCCTTTAGCTGTCGTCATGACATCAGGAATAATATTGGTATGTTGATACGCGAAATATTTTCCTGTACGACCGTTACCTGTTTGAACTTCATCTAGCATCATCAACCAATTATGTTGATTACAGATTTGACGAATTTCTTCAAGATAACTAAAACCTTGAGGGGCAGTATTTACACCACCTTCACCTTGGATCGGTTCAACGAGAATCGCGACGATATCTGGATGGTTGATTGCTGCTTCTTCAATTGCCTCAATGTCGCCAAAAGGTACTCGGATAAAACCTTCAACGAGCGGGCCAAAACCTTCTTGTACTTTTTTATTGCCTGTCGCAGAAAGTGTTGCCATTGTACGACCATGGAAAGAATGATCAGCTACAATGATTTTCGGAAGAGCAATACCTTGCAGATGACCATATTTACGCGCAATTTTAATTGCACCTTCATTTGATTCAGCACCACTATTCGAGAAGAAAATTTCTTCCATACCAGATACTTCAGCTAACTTTTGCGCAGCTGCAGTCTGCCAAGGTACTTCATAAATATTACTGGTGTGAATAAGCGTCGCCGCTTGTTCTGCAATTGCTTCTGCCAAAACTGGATGTGCATGACCTAGACCACATACTGCAATGCCAGTCAGCGCATCTAAATATTCTGTACCTTCAGCTGTATAAAGATACGAACCTCGGCCACGCACAAAGCTGATCGGTTGACGGCTGAATACAGGCATCAAATGAGATGGTTGATCAGTTTGAACTGGAGCGAGGGTGATATTGTTCATGTCTAACTCGTATTTGTTAGGTGGAAAATAAAAGTTTATCTAAGCAAAATCTGCTTAAGATTAAAAGCCTAATTGCAAATTAAACTGGAAAAATTTACCAATCCATACTCTTTACGGCGGTTTTAGGTATAATGCAGGCAGAATAGTTGAGGATTTAATCAATGACTGAACAAGTGCGTGATACAGAAGCGTTAATTCGTGATCAAATTGCAAAACATGCAGTTCTTCTTTATATGAAAGGCACACCACAGTTCCCACAATGTGGTTTCTCTGCACGTGCAGTTGAAGCATTGAGCCAAATTGGTCGCCCATTTGCTTATGTAAATATTCTTGAAAACCAAGACATTCGTGCGACTTTGCCACAAATTGCAAACTGGCCAACATTCCCACAATTATGGATCAATGGTGAGTTGATCGGTGGTAGTGATATTATGCTAGAAATGTTCCAAACAGGCGAATTAAAAACGCTCGTGGAGCAATATAGCCCAGCGCCTGAAGCTTAATTTGAGCGCAATAAAAAAAGCACCGATGGGTGCTTTTTTTATTTTGAAAACTTCAAACTAGTTTGAAGTTTCATCAGCGAGTTGAGAAGGTTGTTCTTCAGCATTGATCGCTTTATCTTTTTTAGCTTTGTCTTTTTTCTTCTTTTTTTTCTTTTTCTTTGGCTCTTCTTCAATTTCAGCGCCATCTTCAATGGCTTGCCAATATTCTAGCTGCTCCATGACAGCAGCGTAAATTGATCCTTTGGTATAGCGACCTTTTTTATTTAATTCTCCGACAGGACGCGCCATGAGAATCTCAAGTGCTTGATCAATTGTGTTGATGGCATGAATATTGAATTGACCGGCCTCGACAGCATCAATCACATCTTGACGTAACATTAGATGCTGCATGTTTTGACGTGGAATAATGACACCTTGTTTGCCTGTTAAACCTTGAAGTTTACATGCATCAAAGAAACCTTCGATTTTGGCATTGACGCCACCAATCGGTTGTACTTGGCCCAGTTGATTCATTGAACCCGTAATCGCCCATGACTGATCAATCGGCAGTTGGCTGATCGCAGAAATTAAAGCGGAGAGTTCTGCAACGGTTGCACTATCACCATCGACTTGACCATAACTTTGTTCAAAAGCCAAAGCGGCAGAGAAGTGCAAGGTTTGTTCACGTCCGAAATGTGCCTTTAAGAAAGACGACATTAACAGTACACCTTTAGCATGAAGTGAACCGCCTAACTCCACGCTACGTTCGATATCTAAAATATCGCCGCCACCCTGATACACTGAAGCAGTCAAGCGTGATGGTAGGCCAAATTCGACATCGGCGTAGTGAATCACGGACAAAGCATTTATCTGACCGAGTCGATGACCACGCGTTTCGATAAGCTGTGTACCACGAGATAAATCTTGCCAGTACAACTCTCGTAAATAACCTAGACGATATTGGCGGTGTTTGAGCGCAGTGCCGATATGTTCTGCTGTCACCATAGTTGCATTAGATTTGGATGCATGGTGATGAGATTCATGAATCAGATCACCTAAAGTTAAGGCATGTAGTGACAACGAACTCTGATCCTCTGCTTGACGACTTGAGTCGGTCAGTAAAGCAGCCAAGGCAGAACGATCAAATGGAAGGAGTTTAGAGGATTGAACATAGTCTGCAATCAAATGCATATAAGCTTGTTCATTTTCGTCATTACGTTGTAATGTGTCGGTAAAATCAGCTCTGATTTTAAAGATACTTCCTAACTCAGGCTCCACCTCCAGAATCTCATAATAGATTTCTGGTTCAGCCATTAAAATGACTTTCAATTGTAATGGAATCGAAGCGGGCTCAATTGAAATGCTGCCCGTCAGCGTTAGCATGTGCTCTAGAGATGAGAGTTTAATTTGACCAGACTTAATCGCTCGTTTGAGTCCTTGCCATGCGTAAGGTTGCTCTAAAAGCTGCTCAGCCTCAAGCATTAAAAAACCACCATTGGCACGATGCAGTGCACCAGGTCGTATTAAAGTAAAATCAGTGCTGATAGTGCCATTTTGCGTTAATTGTTCAACATGGCCAAGTAAGTTGTAATGTGTGGGGAAATCTTCAAAGATGACTGGTGCCCCAGAATTTGGCTTGTGGCTAATGACTAAATTTGCTTGATAACGCGCAGGGACACGGTTAAATAATGCAGGTGAAAAATCACTTTCTTCCTGTTCTAGTACGGTTTCCACATTGTCGATAATATCTTGAGCATATAATTTTAAGTATTGTTCAAGATGTTTGATATCTGGAAATTTATTTAAAATATGTTCCATGCGAGGAATAATGACTTGTTTGGCAATGTCACGATTCAACTCAGACACCATATCACGTGCTTCATCTTCAAGATCACCAATCTGTAAACCTAAACGCTCAAGCTTTTTATCCATATAACGGATATTAGACGCAATTTCAGAACGTTCTTTGCTACTCAGTGCATTGATGTCATCTTGAGACATCTCTTGAATTTTATTGTCTTTAAGATGAACAGGAATAAAGCAGTGTTCTTCATTACGACTGATCAACTTTAAATCAAGCTCTTCACCTTCTTTGGTGAGCTCAATCAAAGCTTGTTGTTGTTCATGACCTGTCGTTAAACGAATTTTTTCAATCCGATTGTGATACGTTTCAGCACTAAAACGACGTTCGAGCTGTTTGAAAATGGTTTGCCATGTTTGATGTAGCGTACTTTGAAACTTTGCGCCTTGTCCTGCAGGAAAGTTAAGCGCAATTGGGTTGCGTGCATTTTTGAAGTTGTATACATAAACCCAATCATCCGGTGTAGGCATATCTTTGGCATGTTGTTGGAGTAAGCGCTTAATCATGGTGCGTTTACCCAACCCTGCCGTACCCACAGCAAAGATGTTATAGCCTGAGTATGGAAGGGCAATGCCTGCTTCTACAGATGCTTTAGCACGATCTTGTCCTAAAAAATTATTAAGAGGCTTGATACGTTTTGTAGACGCAGGAATATTGTCATAATTTGGAATATGCGTCAGTTGTTCTGGTTTGAGTGCTGTTGCATTCAAGGTGTTTTGCGTGGCTTCAAGTTCAAATACGGATAGGAGCTTGTTTTGCGAGTTTTGTTCTAAGTTTGTGGATGTCGTGGTTAAAGCTACTGCGGTGGAACTAATTTGATCGTGTCTCTGGGTCACAGGTGAAATCCAAAACTATAATTTACATTTGATAGTTTAAGGTATACAGGTTTAGCCAAAAATATCAAGTTGAGATAGATCAAATTGATGAAATACTCGGTGAAGTTTGCGTAAATTATATTGAAACCAAGCGCATTACAGAGTTGAATAGCGAGAGTACTTTTCACTGAAAATAACAACGCAATGACATCACAATCTTCGTCACCAGAATCAGCTGGATGGACTTCGGCATTTAAAGCCTTTCTTGATCGACGCGCGATCATTATGCTTTTTTTGGGTTTCTCATCAGGTATCCCAATTTTTCTGATTTTTTCAACTCTATCTTTCTGGTTGAGTGAAGCCGGTATTCAGCGTAGTACCATTACCATGTTTTCATGGGCAGCCTTAGCTTATGCCTTCAAGTTCATTTGGGCACCTTTGATTGACCGATTACCATTGCCTTATTTAACAAGGAAATTGGGTAAACGACGAGGGTGGTTGTTGGTTTCACAGATTTTGGTCGCAATTGCTATTTGTTCAATGGCATTTACTGATCCGAGTATTCATGGAGGAAGTGTAGGGCCATTTTCAAGTTTAACGTTCATGGCGATATCCGCAATCTTTCTCGGATTCTCATCAGCGACACAAGATATTATTGTGGATGCTTATCGTATTGAGTTGACACAAGATACGAGTGTTCAGACGGTTATGGCTTCGACCTATAACGCAGGTTATCGAATTGCGACCATTGTAACTCAGCTCGGTGCATTACTCTTCGCTGCATCACTTGGTACAGCCATGGGTAACTATATTTATGAGGCGTGGCAGTCCACCTATTTACTTATGGCTGGATTGATGATGATTGGGATTGTGACGACTTTAGTGATTCATGAACCGGTAGTAAATCAAGAACCTCATCAATATCAAGCAAAGGATTATTTTCAGTTATTTATCGTCTTTGTGATTTCAACAGTAGTTTTCGTTTGTGGGTTTCTCCAATTTGGTGCTTGGATTTCACAGTTAAATATTGATGGTAATTTTTTGTCATTTATCGGGCAAGTTTTACGTTTCTTCGCGAGTGTGGCGTTGGCTGTGCTAGTCGTATTTGGATTAATCCGAGCAAAACTCATTGATGAAAAAATAGTCGTCGAGACATGGCTATCACCGATTTTAGATTTCTTCAAACGTTATGGTTTGAAAGTTGCGTTAGCTATTTTATTACTCATTGGTTTTTATCGAATTTCAGATATTGTCGCTGGAGTGGTTGCCAATCTTTTTTATCTTGATTTGAATTTTGATAAAGAAGAAATCGCTTGGTTTAACAAGTTTTTCGCCATTTTTTTTGTAATTTTAGGTGGCTTCCTTGGAGGCTTATTAGCTCAGCGTTATAACATTATGAAAATGATGTTGGTGGGCGCTATTGTTGCCAGCACGACCAATCTCATCTTTGTGGGGCTCGTAAAATCTGGACCAACGATGAATCAAGTCTTGGTACAAATGGGGGGGCAACAGCATCAAGTGACTCCTGATGAAGTGGGGAACTGGTCTTTAAAGCTCCCTGCATCTAATTTTGCTGAACATAATAGTATTCAAGTGTTATCCACCCCTGATGGTTATGATAAAGCCCTGAATGTTGAAATCCCGCTTCAACGCTATTCGAGTCAAGATGATTCTCAGATTTTCATCCAAGCCATTGGAGGGGATAATGTTCTCTACCAAGATGAGTTAAGCAAGGATGTCATTATTCGCGGTCAACTCTCGAACTTAAAAGCTGACAGCACACTACAAACACTGAATATTCGTATTTCAAATCAGCAAGTGATACCTGCGAAGTTGGATCAAAATAATTGGAGCGTGGTCGTCCCCGGAGACAGTCTAAAAGACCACACTAAATTTACGGTGCAAGCGGTTGTGCAGCATGCAGGTCAGGCGCATGAATTAACCCAAGATCATATTTATAAAACAGTTTCAACGATCCAACCGAAGTCACGTATGGCTTTATCTGATCTTCCAGCTGTTCAAGTTGATAGTGATCAAATAGTCGAACTCAAAGGTAAAGTGGTTGTCCCTTATAGCAAGGTGTGGCTGGTGATGGGGATTGTATTTGACAATCTCGCATCAGGACTTGCTGGTGCAGTATTTATTGCGTTCCTATCAAGTTTGACTAGCGTTTCATTTACAGCAATGCAATATGCAATTTTTAGTTCATTGATGTTATTACTTCCAAAGATGATTGGTGGCTATTCAGGTACAATAGTGACAAACTTCGGTTATTCATCATTCTTCTTTATGACTTTTTTAATGGGTTTACCTATTTTGTTACTTGTTATTTGGGTGGCGAAATTGTTAAATCAGTTGAAAAGTACATCTTTCAATCAATAGGTAAATTTTATGCGAATGTTACATACCATGTTACGTGTAGGCAATTTAGAGCGTTCATTGGCGTTCTATACTGAAGTACTCGGTATGACTTTGCTTCGTAAACGCGATTATGAAGAAGGTCGATTCACTTTAGCCTTTGTAGGTTATGGTGATGAAGAAAACAATACTGTTCTTGAGCTAACGCATAACTGGGATACAGACAGCTATGAGCTGGGTAATGCGTATGGTCATATTGCGATCGCAGTGGATGATGCTTATAAAGCGTGTGAAGAAATCAAAGCACGTGGTGGTAATGTTGTCCGTGAAGCTGGACCAATGAAAGGCGGTGTAACCGTAATCGCTTTTGTGGAAGATCCAGATGGTTACAAGATTGAACTTATTCAACAAGACAGTAATGCGAGAAATAATTAAGTTTCACTCGCTGATTGGTGAGTAAAATTTTAAAGATAAGCCCAATCGATGAGTATTGGGCTTATTTTCAATTTAGAGAATAAAAAGAGGGATATGGGGTGCTAAAGCTCTTAGCGTTAGATCGTTTCACGATATTGCTGTTTGTTATGGTGATTTTAGCGTCACTGATGCCAATTTCAGGTGTTGCTGCTCACTATTTTTCTTATTTCACCACGATTGCAATTGCAATCCTATTTTTTTTACATGGTGCAAAGTTATCACGTGAGGCGGTGATTCAAGGCATTAAACATTGGCAATTACACAGTTTGGTCTTTGCACTGACGTTTGCAGTTTTCCCAATTCTAGGGTTAATGGCTAAACCTGTATTGCTACCGCTACTTGGACAAGAACTGTATTGGGGCTTCTTGTTTATGTGCTTCTTACCCTCAACAGTTCAGTCTTCTATTGCATTTACTTCAGTAGCAGGTGGTAATGTCGCAAGTGCTGTGTGTAGTGCTTCATTCTCTAATATTATTGGTATGTTTATCACACCTATATTAGTGACCTTATTTATTTTAGGCCAGTCTGATCATGGGTTTGATCCAACCAGTGCGATCGTCAAAATTATTCTGCTGTTATTGGTTCCATTTATTCTGGGACAATTATTGCGTCCTATCGTTTTTCCTCTGATTCAAAAAGCCCCGAGTATTGTCAAAACTTTTGATCAAGGCTCAATTCTTTTGGTGGTGTATGGCGCATTCAGTAGTGCAGTCGTAGCAGGTCTATGGAATGAAGTCAGTGGGGTGACCTTAATGTGGTTAATTATTGCATGCTCTGTGCTTCTGACTTTGATTATGCTTTTAGCCTATCACGCCCCAAAGTGGTTTGGATTTAATCGTGCCGATCAAATCGCTGTATTTTTTTGTGGTTCTAAGAAAACACTCGCAAGTGGAGTGCCTATGGCGCAAATTCTTTTCATTGGACAACCTATGGGGATGATCATATTGCCAATTATGATTTTCCATCAAATCCAATTAATGGTGTGCGGAATTATTGCAAATCATTGGTCCAAGCAAATTGAAAAGTCTTAAAGGAAAAATTCGCTATCTGAAATAAAGTGGCGTATAATGTCGTCCACTTGTTGTGCTTAGCTCTGACGGAAGCCGTCTCGGTGGGCCAAAAGAATGGTCTGTTGTGGTGTTGATCTGCTGTATTTCAGCCTTTCCTCTGCGTCTGTTGTAATGGATGAAGAGAGTGATCAATTGCGATGACAGCTAAAGCCTTCTTAACTCTATGGAGAATCGACCATGCGCGCCGATATTCACCCAAAATACGAAAAATTAGTTGCTACTTGCTCTTGCGGTAACGTAATCGAAACTCGTTCAGCTGTTGGTAAAGAAACACTTTACCTAGACGTATGCTCAGCTTGCCACCCATTCTACACTGGTAAGCAAAAGAACGTTGACACTGGCGGTCGTATCGACAAGTTCAAACAACGTTTTGCTGGTATGTCACGTTCTATCAAACGTTAATACCCAAAATAAAAAACAGGCGTTCAGCCTGTTTTTTTATGTCCAAAATTCGGATTTAACTTTGATCTTGAACATTCATGAGCTGATCCAATTTACGCTGGTAATAATCACCTTGTAAAAATCTCACGTCGACATTCCACGCGTTGGCAAAGCTATTCATATCATTGAGATTTTTGAGTAATAAATTGACTGATCGATGACTATTGAAGTATTCAATCGCTTGTTTAAAACGTTCAATACCTTCTTCAGTATTTAAATCATCTGTGAATTCTTCATGCAGCGTGAAATTCTGAATATTGGCAACTTTGAGAATGAGATCGCTACATTTACTTAATCCAAACTCACAAACGGCAATATCTGCACCTTGCGCTCTCAATACCTCAATCGCAGGCAGAATTTCATTTAAATGTTGAGCAATGTATTTTTCTTTAAACTGTAAAATCAGTGGTTGAGGTGCTTTTGCGCCTACAATCATGAGCAGTTTTGAAATTAATTCTGCCAATTGATGATGCTTTAAAAGAACATGGTGTCGTAAATTAATAATCAGTTTAGCTTCAGGATATTGTGTTAAAAAATTGTGCAGTTGCTTTGCTGCTTCAACCAAAATCCATCGGTCAATTTTAATAGACAACTCAGGGTCATCCACCAATTCTTCAATATCATCCAATTGAATCCATTGGTTTTCAAAAATAAACCCACTGCTTACTTCATAGGTATTAAGACTAGTGTCTTCTTTATCATAGATTTGTTGGAACTTTAGCGTAATTTGATCGCGTTCAAGAACTTTACGAAGATGTACTAGGATATCGCCGTGAACTTCGTCTGACTGTACAGGTTCTTCAATTGCTTGAAATACAAATTCTGTTGAATGATCAGGCTCTACTTCAGAAGAAGGTGTATTCAACTGAATAGAGGTCGGCTCATCTGCTTGAGTAACTTCAAAATGAATCTCTTCAATTTCTTCAAGCGTTGTCTCTAAAGCAGCATCATTGCTCAATAAATTGGGTAGGGGTGTGTTATAAGCATTTGCAATGAGCTGTTCAAAATTAACTACATTTAAATCTGACAGTTTGAAGAGACTATAACCAATTTTGACATGCTGTTGATAGGTTTGATCTCCCAGATTGACGAGCCTAGGTTTTTCAAGCGCATGTAGCGCAGAGAGTCTTGATTTTAGAACTTTAATCGTTTCAGCTTGAATGATAGTGGCATACAGGGCTGTTTCAATTTTAAATACAGCGCCATTGGTCTGTTCGAGAATAAAGTCTGAAAGTTTGCCGAAATAGCCTTTAAAAGTATCCCAATCAGAACTCAAGATATAGTCTGGACAACTGGCTAGGCTGAAGATGACTAAAGCATTTTCTTGAGCAGGGTGTTCTTCAAGATGTTGTAAAATTTTTGCCAATGTTGTGTGTGGTGCAATTCTACTGTCTTGGTGAGGTGCAGTCTCAAGTTGAGGACTAAATGGTTGATCATCCTGTTGAAAATGCGTTGAAATCGTAATTTCAATGATTTGATTTTGATCTGTAGGATTACATTCAATTTGGACTGGATTTTGATGTGTTAACTGTGGATTAAGAGAAATCAGTTCAAAAGGTCCATACTCAAATTTACCGAAAGCTAATTTTTTAAATCGTGCTTTAAAAGATTGAATATCCTCAGGTTGTATTAAATCAATGAGCGGGGATCCAATAACGTCATCAAACGTGTTGAAGCCAAATAAATGCGTAAACTCATGGTTGCATTCAACGACAATCCCTTCTTCTATGATTGCAACTGCTTTTTTATGCTCTTCGATCCAATTTTGTTTAATTTGAACATTGTGTTTCAGTTCATCCGTTAATTGCATCTGATTTTTTTGTAAGCGACTAAAAGCCAATGCTCGAATAATTTTAAGTAAACATTGTTCAGGTTGATCAATATTTAAAACATCGTAGATGCCCATCGAAATGAGTTTTACTTCAGACATTTCTAGCGCTTCTGGAGCTAGATAAAGTGTTGGGGTAAAAGCTTTATCAGAATCTGCAAGCAGTCGAAGAAAATGAGTTAAGGTCAGTTCATAGGCACGACCAAACAGAATTAAATCCCAATCTAAATGAAGTTGCTTTTCAAGACTCACTTGATCATCGAGTAGCACTGCTTCTACCTTGTACTCGCGTTTTTCGAGTAAAGAGATAATATGGTTATAACGAATCTGGTTATCATCGACAATCAGTAAGCGCATTCCAGATTGTTTTAATTGTGTTGATAGAAGTAGGTTTTTCACTTCAATGCTTCCCATACATCTTGAAAACGATTTGATTCAAGGTTTTGATGTTGTAAAAATTCATCAATCAGATATTGCTGCTCATCATTAAATAATTCAAATTCAAATTGAACAAAACTTTGTGTGATGAGCATGGTCTTTATCAATTCTACTTTGATATCTTGATCAGTTAAGCGTAAATAAATAGATTGTTGTTCTTTGAAAAACTGTAAATTTGGCAAAATAAGAGAATGCTGTGGAGCATCAATCTTCAAGGTATGTACAAATAAACATGGATGATAATTAAAAGAACTTCGATCTGTATAAACTTTTGCGGCGCAAGGGTGGATGTCGGGTCCAATCACTTCAAGCCCAAGTTCATAGCTTTTTTTAACAGATTGTTTGATCCAACGAATTACACCACCTTTCCATTTGCTGTTCACTCCCTCATTAATCAGGATAAATTCACCAGTTCTTAAATTTGGAGGTGCTTCTTCTTCTAACCAACGTACGCGATAACCATTTAAACTGATATCTAAAACTTGAGCCGCATGGATTTGACGTGCCTGTTTATCTAGAACCTTGTTTGATTTGTCTGTATAGGCATCTGGGTAGTCATTTAAATATGTAAATGCAAACTCGTCTTCTGATTTTGATTTAGGCGGTGTTAGTCGTAAGGTTTCGCTAAAAGTTTTGGTTTTAGAGAGATAATAATGAGCGGTAAGTAAACTGAAACAGAGTTGTAACTGAGCGGAATGTTCATAACGTTCATGTCTGCGTTCAATGGTCGAGCCTAAAACATTTTGTACATGAAATTTAAGAGGCGCAGTTAAATATGCTTTCTCTTTCTTAGATAAATATTCATTGTCCTTTTGAATGGTTAAGTTGACATGCTCAAGCAACGATTGTGTCGCCACGAAAATGTTAGGTTTAAAACTCTCATGGTGTTTTCGGTTGTAAACTGGCGGATGATCTTTAGTGGTATCAATGACGTAACGAGATAAAGCGGTTTCGCGTGGTAAAACTTGCACTAATTGTGCCCAATCCGCTGTGCATTGATAGAGCGCGTAGATCTCAGAAGGACGAATTTGGTGAGTATTAAATATTTCTAATAATAAGACTTGGGCATAGCACTGTTGAATATTTTTTAAAGCGTGATGAGTGCCTTGCAATAAATTAATATTGACCGTGTGTTCTTGGTTTTTTAATGCCAAATCATACAGATAATGGGTCATTAACCATTGCTTAGACAAGGCAGAACGATAAAGCATCTGTTGTTGTACTAGCAATAAACCCAATTGTTGAAGAGCGTAATAACTGGAAAGGAGTCGTGCAGTTTTCACATTACGCTTTTGAGCAAACTTCAAAATAGAAAACTTTTGTTGTTTTAGCTGCATTTCACTGCGCTGTGCAATATCTATGTAGATATCAGCAAATAATGTTCTCAAGCGAGTGGTTAATTCTATAATATCTTTGTTACGGTCAGATAGAAAAAGACCTTGATTTAAAAAGTTTTTTTCAAGTCTCTCTAAAATATTTTCGATCAAAGGGTGTAGCGCTTGAATAAGATCAAAGCGCAATGTTTCCGAACATTTGAGTTCAGCGATTTCATATAGGGCTTTTAACACCGCTTCAGAGGTGTCACCTAATTGCATAATTGAAAGTTGAGATGCCCAAAAACCCAAGTCCTGAACATTTGCATTTGCAAAACTCAGTTGATCTCGAGTCAAGGCAGTAGGATAGTGAAAAATTTCTGAAATCTGAGCCTGAAGCATGTGAATGAGTCTCTAAAAAGTGGCAACTCCATAAAGCGGTGTTTTATTCTGTTCTCCCGCAATTTCTCTAACCAGCTTTGGAACCAAGTATCCAGGCAACCTTGCCAAAACCTCTTTATAGATTGAATCAATAGATTCACTTGGTAAATCAAAATGCTGAGCACCTTTCACTTTATCCAACACATGTAAATAATAAGGCATCACACGCGCATCAAATAATCGATGACTTAGATCAACCAAAATATCAGCATGATCATTAATACCTTTTAATAACACAGCTTGATTCAACACCAAAATATTTTGTTGTGAAATTTGCATTAATTTCGAAGCGGTAAAGTCATCAATTTCAGTAGCATGGTTTGAGTGTACCACTAGAATAATACGTAGCCTACTGTTTTTTAACAGAGAAATAAGTTCATCATCAAGCCGATTTGGGATAACGATTGGAACTCTAGAATGAATACGCAAAATTTTAAGATGTGGAATTGAACTTAATCTATCGATCCAAACGGCAAGTTTACGATTTGAAAGTGTTAGGGGATCCCCTCCGCTTAAGATCACTTCATTGATTTCTGGATGAGCGAGTAAGTAGTCTTGTATTTTTTTCCAGTCGTCATTTTTAGGTAAATTTTCTTGATATGGAAAATGACGTCTAAAACAATAACGACAATGAACAGCACATGCACCTGTTAAAGTCAGTAAAAAACGTGACTGATATTTATGTAATACACCTGGAATTAAATTGGCAGCCTCCTCATCAAGGGGGTCTGTCACAAAATCAGGATGTTCATTTAACTCCAGATGATGAGGGAGTACTTGAAGTAACAGTGGATCATCAGGATTAGATTTTTGCATCTTCGCGACGAAGGCGCGAGGGACTCTTAATTTAAATTGGGCTGATGCCAAAATTGCACCATGTATTAAATCTTCAGGTTGCAATTCCAAGAGTTCAATGAGCTCATGTGGGTCAGTGATTAAATCGCTGAGTTGATTTTGCCAATGTTGCTCTTGATACAAATAGTGGGTCATACAGTTTAAATTTAGAGGGAGATGAAAGGCTTCATTTTAAATCAAAACCCATTGAAAAACTCAGTTGTGTCCTGATTAAGCCTTCTTTATTGAATGTTGGGATGAAAATACTCAAGCCTAAAGATGATCAAATTAAGTCTACAACAGTAGTTCTGCATGGAACTTAGACAGCTTAAACGTTGTATTTCGGAATTTATCATTGCGGCAGAGTAGGTTGGTCATTTAGAATACGCAACATAAATGCATGTGCATGTGGCATATCATGCACCTGTCAGCCTTGCTAAATGACAGTGTAGCAGCCCATCGCATTAATAGATTAAAGTTAGTAAGTTTGGAGTGAGCCTCTCATGGCCTATTATTCTACGAACGATTTCAAGTCTGGCCTTAAGGTAATGCTTGATGGTAACCCATGCTCAATCATGGAAAACGAATACGTTAAACCAGGTAAAGGCCAAGCGTTCAACCGTGTTAAATTACGTAACCTTAAATCAGGTAAAGTATTAGAAAAAACATTTAAATCTGGTGATTCTTTAGAAGCAGCAGATATCGTAGAAGTAGAAATGGACTACTTATACAACGACGGCGAACTATGGAACTTCATGGATCCTGTGACTTTCGAGCAAATTGCGGCTGACAAAGTTGCAATGGGTGATGCTGCGAAATGGTTGAAAGACGATTCAAACGAAAAATGCACAATCATGTTATGGAATGGTGTTCCTTTAACAGTGAATGCACCTAACTTCGTGGTATTAAAAATTGTTGAAACTGATCCAGGCGTACGTGGTGATACTTCTGGCGGTGGTGGTAAACCAGCGAAACTTGAAACAGGTGCTGTAGTACGTGTTCCATTATTCGTTCAACAAGAAGAAAGCGTTCGTGTTGATACACGTACTGGTGAATACTTAGAACGTGCATAATGGTGTAAATTTATACTATTATCGAAAGGGATGATGACAATCATCCCTTTTTTAATGCCAAGGTCTAAGGTAAAGAAGAATTATTGAGGAGTATAGTCGCAAGGGAAAACAGCAGTAACACGAATAATAAAATTGAGCTGATTGCAAATACGAAATAATGAGGGTTTGATATGGATCAAATACAACCGAAGTCATCCATGACTTCGAAATTGATTTGGATTATTGTGGCCATAATCGGTGCAGTATCCTTTGGAATATTAGCGGTTAGTCGTGGAGAACATGTCAACGCAGTTTGGCTCGTACTCGCTGCAGTCTGTGTTTACAGTATTGCATATCGTTTTTATAGTTTATTTATTGCTAATAAAGTATTCGAGTTAAATGCTCGGCGTTTAACACCTGCGCACCGTCTAGCGGATGGTCTAGATTATGTGCCTACAAATAAAAGTGTTCTGTTTGGTCATCACTTTGCTGCGATTGCAGGTGCTGGTCCGTTAGTTGGGCCTATTCTTGCTGCGCAAATGGGTTATTTACCAGGAACGATTTGGCTGTTAGTCGGTGTTGTACTGGCAGGTGCAGTCCAAGATTTTCTAGTTTTATTTATTTCTACACGCCGTGACGGACGTTCACTGGGTGAAATGGCAAAACAAGAACTGGGTTCATTTGCAGGAATTATTGTGATGCTTGGCGCATTAGGGGTAATGATCATTATCCTAGCTGTGCTTGCACTCGTCGTGGTTAAAGCATTAACCAATAGTCCATGGGGTGTGTTTAGTATTGCTGCTACCATTCCAATCGCATTATTTATGGGCGTATATATGCGATATATCCGTCCAGGAAAGATTGCCGAAGTTTCAATCATTGGCTTTGTACTGATGATGCTCGGTATCATTTATGGTGAAAACATTGCGCAACATCCTTATTGGGGGCAATTATTCACTTTATCTGGTACAGAGTTAACATGGGCATTGATTATCTACGGTTTCATCGCTTCTGTATTACCAGTATGGTTGTTATTGGCGCCACGTGATTATTTATCGACTTTCTTGAAAATTGGCGTGATTGCAGGTTTAGCATTGGGTATCGTATTTGCGATGCCTGAATTAAAAATGCCTGCAATTACCCACTTCGTAGATGGTACGGGACCTGTATTCTCTGGATCACTTTTCCCATTCTTATTTATTACCATTGCCTGTGGTGCAATTTCAGGTTTCCATGCATTGGTTTCATCAGGAACTACACCTAAGCTCGTAAATAATGAACGCGATATCCGGATGATCGGATACGGCGGTATGTTGATGGAATCATTTGTCGCAATCATGGCGATGATCTGTGCAACGATCTTGGATCCAGGCGTTTATTTTGCCATTAACTCACCAGCTGCGGTGATAGGAACGACGGTTGAAAGTGCCGCAGAGGCGGTACGTAATTTAGGATTTGTGGTTACACCTGAAGCTTTAACACTACTTGCCCAAGAGGTTGGTGAAAGCACAATTCTTTCTCGTACTGGTGGTGCACCGACGTTTGCGATTGGTATGGCGCACATCATCACTGAAATTTTTAATAGTCGTGAAATGATGGCATTTTGGTATCACTTTGCGATCTTGTTTGAAGCGCTATTTATTCTAACTGCTGTTGATGCAGGAACACGTGCTTGCCGTTTTATGGTTCAAGATACTGTGGGTATTGTTGTCCCTGCGGTTAAAAACTCTAAGTCGTTTGTGGGCAACTTGATTGGTACTGCCGTTGCAGTGGCAGGCTGGGGTTTCTTTGTATATCAAGGTGTAGTTGATCCACTGGGCGGTATCAATAGTTTGTGGCCATTATTTGGTATTGGTAACCAAATTTTAGCTGCGATGGCGCTGATGCTGGGTACTGTCATTTTATTCAAAATGAAGAAAGAAAAATATGTGTGGGTCACCATTGTTCCAACGATTTTCCTCTTCATTACAGCGATGACTGCTGGTTGGCAAAAAATCTTCCATGAAAATCCAAAAATTGGATTCTTGGCACAAGCAGATCGTTTCAATGCGGCTATTGAGCGAAACGAAATTTTAGCGCCTGCGAAATCCATTGCGGAAATGCAAACTGTTGCTTTATCTAATCAGATTAATGCTGCGTTATGTGCATTCTTTATGATTGTTGCTGTGGTGATGTTGTTTGCTGCCATTAAAGTGATTCGTCGTGCTTTAGCAAATCCGCAGCCAACGGCTCAGGAAGCTGAAGCAATTTATACTGATCAAGTCCCTGCAGGAGAGACCAAATGAGTTTGAAAGAACAAATTCGTCAAAAGCTGGCATTGGGTAAAATCATTAAATTCACGATTTTGGCTCAGCCGAAGAAGTTTTTAATGTTGCATGGAATCAAAACAGTTCAACTGATTTGGCAGCGGCTACAACAAAGTTTTCGTTTAATGGTGGGTGTCCCAGATTACCAAAACTATGTAGAGCATATGAAAAAGCATCACCCTGACCTAGAGCCAATGGATGAAAAAACTTTTCATCGTTATTGTGTCGATGCACGCTATCCAAGTGCAGCAGGCGGTATGAAAAAATGTCCATGTTAATTTTCTAATATTAAATAAAAAACGGCACTGAGGTGTCGTTTTTTATTTGTTTTAATTGTATAAAACCTGACAAATTTATTGTTCTGAAACTCGTATACTCTTGATCAATAACAAAGGATAAAAACATGAAAATTGGAATTTATGGTGCAGGATCGATTGGCTGTTATATCGGTGGAAGAATGGTCGCAGCAGGCCATCAGGTGACATTTTACTGTAGGGAAAGAAGCTATCAAAAATTAAGCCAAAATGGATTTGAGCTCAGTGATTTAAACGGCTACCATCATAAGCTCACTCCAGATCAATTAAGACTTACAACAAATCTAGCAGAAGTCTTAGACACGGACTTAGTCATGATTTGTGTAAAATCAGCAGCGACAGAGCAAGTGGCATCTGAAATACGAAGCTGTGACACTCTCAATAAACCGAGTCTCATCAGTTTTCAAAATGGGGTGAGTAATGTTCCACGGTTAAAAAAAATGCTGCCAGAATGGGAGATTATGGAAGGAATGGTTCCATTTAATGTCGCAGAACTCAAACCGTCTCATTTCCATCAAGGTTCTGATGGAACATTAATGATAAAAAAATTTGTAGAAAGTAATCAGCTAAAAATAGTGTTAGATGCGGCGAAACTGCAAGTTGAATTCCGTGATGATATGTTAGAGGTACAGTGGGCTAAAGTCTTATTCAACTTGAACAATTCGATTAACGCTTTATCTGGTCTAACTTTAAGAAATCAACTTACTAATCGAATGTATAGAAAGTGCCTTGCTCAGGCACAGTTAGAGACGCTTCAAATTTTAAAGCAGGCAAATATTAAACCCGCACAATTAACGCCTGTACCAGCGAACATCATTCCTCATATTCTTCGACTTCCTAATTGGTTGTTTAAGTTGATCAGTCGCAAAATGTTAGCCATTGATCCACTAGCTCGTTCATCTATGCAGGATGATCTGAATTTAGGGCGCACGACGGAGGTTGATTGGATTAATGGTGAAGTGGTCAGACTTGCTAATACACTCGGGGGGAATGCACCGATCAACAGCTATTTTATTGAACAGATCAAGCTGGCGGAAAACAATAATTCAAGCCTTCAAATTGGACCTGAAGAGATGCTCACACAGTTGAAGCTTATTCAGCATTAAGTTTGATACTGATTCTTTAATACACTGATTATTAGAAATATTTGAGAAAATAAAAAAAACCTGTATGGTAGAAATATATAGTTTTGGAAATGTAAATGATGATTTGGGGAATGAAGCAGAGTGTTCAATCAAAAGATATTATACAGCCTGAGTTAGAATCTCAGATTCAATCATTTACTCCCAAAATTTCATTATTTCTAGAACAAATCAATCAAATTGTTTTGGATAAAAATACGCAAACTGAATTGGCTTTATGTAGTTTAATTGCAGGTGGTCATATTTTATTTGAAGACTTACCTGGATTGGGTAAGACCACATTGGCCAGTAGTTTGGCATCATTATCAGGTTTATCATTTCAAAGAATCCAATTTACCAATGATATGCTCGCCAGTGATGTAATTGGCGTGAATGTTTTTAATCAAAAAGAGCATCAGTTTGAATTTAAGTACGGACCTGTCTTTACCCAAGTTCTTTTGGCAGATGAAATTAATCGCTGTAGTCCTAAGACACAGAGTGCATTGCTAGAAGCGATGGAAGAGGGCTACGCCACGATTGATGGACAGCGTTATGCTTTACCTCAGCCTTTTTGGGTGATAGCAACTCAGAATCCACTCTTTCAAAGCGGGACTTATGCACTACCAGAGTCTCAGTTAGACAGATTCCTCATGCGGTTATCTCTTGGCTATCCATCTCGCCATGCAGAAAAAATACTTCTTCAACAAGAATCACGTGCCAAATTAATCGCACAGTTGATCCATGTATTTAATGAGACTGAAATACTAAGATTGCAATCCTTGACTCATCAAGTCCATTTAAGTGATGCAATTCAAGACTATTTATTGGATTTGGCTGCGGTAACACGAAAAAGTGCGCATGGTTTATCGACGCGTGGATTATTGGCTTTAAAACGAGCATCACAAGCGAGAGCGATCGTGCATGCCAGAGCCTTTGTCATTCCTGATGATGTAAAAGCTGTATTTTCAGCAGTATGCGCTCATCGATTAAACTTGAGTGAGGATGAGACGGTCTCCCTAATGAATCAGGTTAAATTGATTTGAGGGTATGCAGGTGACCAGTATCTGGAAGCAATGGTTAAAAAAAAGATTTCGGTTTGAGCAGAGTAAAAAAATTGGTCAACGCGATATTTTGATTTTTATTTATCAGCAAGGTTTCTTATATCTTGTGTTGATTTTGATCACATTTATTGCGGGTATTAACTATGCCAATAATTTGATATTAGGTTTCTGCTTTTTAATTAGTGCGATCTTATGCATTAGTTTTTATATCACCTTTAAACAATTGCATGGTCTTGAGATAGACATCATTACTGATGAAGTCGGACAGGTAGGGCACTCGATTTTATTTAAAATCTACTTGAATCAACCTTATTCATATTCACGTTATTTATCGATCTCCATCGATTCTGAGACACAGCACATTCACATTGACCAAAAACAGTCTGAATGTGTTATACCGATTCATGTTGATCAACGAGGACAGTATAACTATCCCGATATACACATTGCTTCAGTGTATCCATTTGGACTTGTTCGAGCTTGGACTTATATCTTTCATGGTCGACATGCATGGATTGCGCCACAAGCCAAAATAAATCCGAATACAAGCTTTTCAAATGAATTTGTATTGGATCAGGAAAAAGATGAGTTTAAAGAATTAAGAAGTTTTCAGGTCGGCGACTCATTACAAAGTGTATCTTGGAAGCAGGCTGCTCGTGGACAAGGTTTGTATATTAAAGTTTTTGAAGAGCATCAAAAGGATCGATGTGTTGATATTCATTATCATCATATGCCGTCAGTCGAGCATGAAGAAAAGCTCAAATATATGATGGGTGTGGTGGAGCAGTGTGAGCAATTACAAATTCCTTTTAAGCTGGTGTTACCTCATGCCGAACTGAATCAAGGATTTGGAGCTGAGCATATCAAGCAGGCTAAAATTCTGCTTGCTCAGGCATAAAGTGTGAAATAGAAAATAGGTTTAGATATATGGTACATCCTAAAGTTTCACAATCCATGCTATTGAGTTTGGCACTCATTTTATTTATCCAGATTATTTATCTACCTTATGCTTTAATTTTGGTGCTCTGTATTGAGCTTATATATTTATGGCATATTCAAAAAAGTAAAAAAAATGTCTCCAAAGCAATAAAATTTAGTTTTACAGCAATTGCACTTGGCGCGATTTATCTGCATTACCATACTTTTGTTGGTGTTGAGGCTGGGGTAGCATCGCTGACAACTTTTCTATTTGCAAAAGCATTAGAAACCCAAAAAAAACGTGATTTGATCATCGTTTTTAATTTTGCCTTATTCGTGGCGGCAAGTACGTTTTTATACAGTCAAACGTTGTATGTTGCTTTGGGAGTGGTACTGTGCTTAGTGAGCTGTTTTGTAGGACTGTATAGAATTCAAACCGCGGAGTTTCTGTCCACTCCTGAAACTAAAAATGGCTTAAAGCACGATGTCATTCATGTCGGTAAATTCATCGGATTGGCAATTCCTTTTTTTATATTGCTCTTTATTTTTTTCCCACGATTACCTCCGCTTTGGCATATCCCGATTCAACAAAATAAGGGGATGACAGGAATCAGTGATTCCATGTCCCCAGGTGACATTGCTGAGCTGTCTCAGTCAAATGAATTAGCATTTCGTATTATTGGTGATATCACAAAATTACCGCCTCGTTCAGAAATGTATTGGCGAGCTTTGGTTTTAGATCAATATGATGGTCAAAAATGGACGAGTCATGGATTTAATAGAGGGTTAAACGAGTTAAACTCTTATCAACTTTCTAATTTAAATCAAAAAGTTGAATATCAGTATTTGGCTAAAGATCCTTCTGTAGAATGGATTATGGGATTAGAGCAATCTGTACCTCAACAACGAAATTATTATCTCCGTTATGACGGTGGTATTTCAGCTCAACGACCTATTCAAACGGCTCAACCTATAAACTTAGTTTGGTTAGGGCGTGGGATGAAAATAAATCATGAACTTAGTCAGTTTCAAATTCAGTATTACACCCAGTATCTCCATCAGCGTGATATCAAAAGTCAAAGTTTAGCGTGGGACTTATTTATTAAAAGTGGAGAGCAGCCAGAGCGTTATATCCAGCAAGTTTTAGACTGGTTTAAGCAAAATAGCTTTCAGTATTCTTTATCTCCCGGTGTTTTGAGTGGTGATCGGATAGATGCATTTATGTTTAATTCACGACAAGGATTTTGTGAGCATTTTGCTTCTAGTTTTGTCATGATGATGCGTTATGTCGGTATTCCTGCCCGAGTCGTGACTGGTTATCAAGGAGGTCAATTTGCGCCAGACCAGAAAAGTTGGGAAGTGAGGCAGTTAGATGCACATGCTTGGACTGAAGTATATTTTGGAGGTCAATGGCAGAGGATTGATCCCACTGCAATGATTGCTCCTGAACGTATTGATCAGGGAATGCAAAATTTAATTCAAAATAATCAAACACTCTACTCTGAGAATACAAATTGGTCAGTTGCAAAATATCCTTTTTTGACAAAAGTTCGCGTATGGAGTGATTACGCAAGTTATCAATGGCAAAGTAAAGTTGTTGGATATAATGCTGATCAACAGCAGAGTTGGATGACAAAATTTG
Organism: Acinetobacter sp. 24-47-47; assembly: GCF_057737035.1. Taxonomy (NCBI): domain Bacteria; kingdom Pseudomonadati; phylum Pseudomonadota; class Gammaproteobacteria; order Moraxellales; family Moraxellaceae; genus Acinetobacter; species Acinetobacter sp. 24-47-47. The sequence continues at coordinate 1,073,232 of NZ_CM173216.1, forward strand.
GAATTAATTCAGTTGCTTCAGTGTTTGTGATTATCCTTGCAGGCTCACTAATCATATTAGGATGTTATGCGCTATGGATGTTGAGAAAAAAGAGAAAACACTATTCACAAATCGATTGGGTACTTCATGTTTTCAATAGAAAATTAGGACTTCACAATCGCCGTTATTCTTACGAAACGGTTCGACAATGGTTGGAAAGAATTTCATCACCTTTAAGTCAAAATGATAGAGCTGTTTTCCTCGAAATTATCATTCTGTACGAGCACTTAAGTTATTCACAATCGAGTATTTCTAAACAAGAGTTCGCAAATTTTAAGTCAATGATTAAAACTTGTTCATATCTTTTGGTTAAATATGAAAAAGGCTTGTCAGCCAAGTGATTTTTGCATAAGATGCGAAGCATTCTAGGTGTATAGCTCAGTTGGTTAGAGCGCTACGTTGACATCGTAGAGGTCTCCAGTTCGAGTCTGGATATACCTACCAAGATTAAAAAAAAGGGCTTAAGTATTTTACTTAAGCCCTTTTTTCGTAAGCAAGATATTACTTCTTTATTTAAAAGTAAAGTATTCGTTATCACTTGCTCTATCAAGAAAAATTGCGTTTCAAAAATCTCTAAATTTGATATTAAATTATATATTTTAAGTATAAATACCCAAAATGCTTTAATCTAAATATTGGGTATTTCCGTAATTTATTAATATACCCGTACATTAACACTTACAATAACGTCCGAAATGTACGCTTTTGCCATCCTGTTTAAATATGAGACACGTATAATGTTCATATTACAGGGAAGTTGAGATCAACGTTCATTACCAGTTCTTCACTTTTCATTCAGAAGTAATGAAATTCATACAGTATTATCAAACTAAAGATGGATACTATTTTGTATGTTATTTCATCAAAATAGCGTACTAAAAGCTTATTTCATTGACTGAAATGCGACGAAGAACGATACTCTCAACGTTTTAATTTAAGCAAATCGGTTCTAAGAGACTGGACCAAAAGTTCGGTGCTCTGTAACTCAATCCAAAGCAAGGGGCTATATATGGCTGGTGGAAAGTCAACTATCATCTACACACTGACCGACGAGGCGCCATTACTGGCGACTTACTCACTACTGCCGATCATTGAGACCTTTACTAAGCCTGCTGGTGTTGAGATTGTAAAAACTGACATCTCAGTTGCAGCACGCGTGCTCGCTGAATTCTCTGAATACCTTAGCGAAGAGCAGAAAGTATCAGACAATCTTGCAGAATTAGGTCGTCTTACACAAGATCCAGACACAAACATCATCAAACTTCCAAACATCAGTGCATCTGTAGCTCAGTTGACTGCATGTATCAAAGAGCTTCAATCAAAAGGCTATGCAATTCCAGATTATCCTGAGAATCCTACGACTGAAGAAGAAAAAGCACTCAAAGCACGTTTTGGTAAATGCTTAGGTTCAGCAGTAAACCCAGTATTGCGTGAAGGGAACTCTGACCGTCGTGCGCCTGCTGCTGTTAAAAACTATGCGAAAAAACACCCACATTCTATGGGTGAGTGGAAACAGTGGTCACAAACTCACGTTTCTCACATGGATGAAGGTGACTTCTATCACGGCGAAAAGTCTATGACTTTAGATCGTCCTCGCAATGTGAAAATGGAACTGATCACCAATTCTGGTGAAACCATCGTTCTTAAAGACAAAGTTGCACTGCAAGACGGCGAAATCATCGATTCTATGTTCATGAGCAAGAAAGCACTTTGCGACTTCTATGAAAAAGAATTAGATGATTGTAAAGAAGCGGGCATCTTGTTCTCTTTACACGTTAAAGCAACCATGATGAAAGTTTCACACCCGATCGTATTCGGTCACTGTGTGAAGATTTATTACAAAGAAGCGTTCGAAAAACACGGTAAACTGTTCGACGAACTAGGTATTAACGTAAACAACGGTATGGCTGGTCTTTACGAGAAGATCGAAACTTTACCGACTTCTTTACGTGAAGAGATCATCGAAGATCTACACGCATGTCAAGAACACCGTCCCGCTTTAGCAATGGTGGATTCAGCAAAAGGTATCACTAATTTCCATTCTCCAAACGACGTGATCGTAGATGCTTCTATGCCTGCAATGATCCGTGGTGGTGGTAAAATGTGGGGTGCTGACGGTAAGCCTTACGACTGTAAAGCAGTAATGCCTGAATCTACATTTGCGCGTATTTACCAAGAAATGATCAACTTCTGTAAGTGGAATGGTAACTTCGACCCACGCACAATGGGTACTGTACCTAACGTTGGTCTAATGGCTCAAAAAGCTGAAGAATACGGTTCACATGACAAAACATTCGAAATCGCGCAAGCTGGTGTAGCTAACATCACAGATATCGAAACTGGCGAAGTTTTAATGTCTCAAAACGTGGAAGAAGGTGATATCTGGCGTATGTGTCAGGTGAAAGATGCACCGATCCGCGACTGGGTAAAACTAGCTGTAACACGTGCACGTAACTCTGGCATGCCAGCAATCTTCTGGTTAGACCCATACCGTCCACACGAAAACGAATTGATCAAGAAAGTTCAAAAATACTTAAAAGATCACGATACAGATGGTCTAGACATTCAAATCATGTCTCAAGTACGTGCAATGCGTTACACACTTGAACGTGTTGCTCGTGGTCTAGATACAATCTCTGTAACGGGTAACATTCTACGTGACTACCTCACTGACTTGTTCCCAATTATGGAGCTTGGTACTTCTGCGAAAATGCTGTCTATCGTGCCTTTAATGGCGGGTGGTGGTATGTACGAAACTGGTGCAGGTGGTTCAGCACCTAAACACGTACAACAACTTGTTGAAGAAAACCACTTACGTTGGGATTCTTTAGGTGAGTTCCTTGCACTCGCTGTTTCACTTGAAGAGCTTGGTATTAAAGAAAACAACCCTAAAGCTAAACTTCTTGCGAAAACATTGGATGCTGCAACTGGTAAATTACTTGACAACGGCAAATCTCCATCACGTCGTACAGGTGAGTTAGACAACCGTGGTAGCCATTTCTATTTAGCGAAGTTCTGGGCTGAAGAATTAGCAGCTCAAGACGAAGATGCTGAATTAAAAGCGACATTCTCTACTTTAGCGAAGACTTTAGCTGAAAATGAAGAGAAGATCGTTGCTGAACTTGCAGAAGTTCAAGGTAAATCTGTTGATATCGGTGGTTACTACGCAATCGATCAAGAGAAAGTAAATGCAGTTATGCGTCCAAGTGCAACTTTAAATGCTGCTATTGCAAGCATCTAATAACACTTAAGTTGAACTGAATTTCAGTTTGGCGGATTAAAAAAGCTGGTACTTCGGTACCAGCTTTTTTTATTAAAATTTTTGTAAATAAAACACTGATTACGCCCAATTAGAGAGAGCTTAAGGGGAGGATCTAAAAAACTTTCATTCAATTTGCATGCATTTCTGATTACAATGCGTTTTAATTTATTTTTAACTTATCTAGCTGTTTGGATAAGTTCTGTAGGTGCCCGCATGGAAATCAAAGTCAATTATCTCGACAATCTTCGACAGGAAGCAAAGTTCGACGATTTCACGGTTATTGCCGATCAACCTATTCGTTATAAAGGTGATGGATCTGCACCAGGCCCATTTGACTATTTTCTTGCGTCTTCAGCATTATGTGCAGCTTATTTTGTAAAGGTGTATTGTGCTGCACGAGATATTCCTACAGAAAATATTCGATTATCCCAAAATAATATTGTTGATCCAGAAAACCGTTATAAACAAATTTTTAAAATTCAAGTCGAATTACCCTCAGATATCTCTGAGAAGGATCGACAAGGTATTTTACGTTCAATCGACCGTTGCACTGTAAAAAAAGTCATTCAAACAGGTCCTGAGTTTGTTATTGAGGAAGTTGAAAGCATTGATGCGGATGCTCAAGCTTTACTTATGCCAAATATTGCCAAGGAAAATGTGACTGTTATTCCGGGCAAAGATTTGCCGCTTGAAGAAACGATTGCCAACATGTCTGCAATTTTGGCGGGCTTAGGGATGAAGATTGAAATTGCGTCTTGGCGGAATATAGTGCCAAACGTATGGTCTTTACATATTCGCGATGCACAAGCGCCAATGTGTTTTACCAATGGTAAAGGTTCAACGAAAGAGAGTGCCTTAGCATCTGCATTAGGCGAGTTTATTGAACGTTTGAATTGTAATTTCTTCTATAACGACCAATTTTGGGGTGAAGAAATCGCAAATGCTGAATTTGTGCATTACCCTGATGAAAAGTGGTTCCAACCAGGTCCAAATGGTGAATTGCCATCAGAAATTTTAGATGAATATACACTTGAAATTTACGATCCTGAAGATGAATTATTAGGCACACATCTGTACGACACAAATTCTGGCAATACTGCGAGAGGTATTTGTTCGTTACCTTTTGTACGCCAGTCGGATGGTGAGATTGTATATTTCCCTTCAAATTTGATTGAAAATTTGTATCTGTCAAATGGTATGAGCGCAGGAAATACCTTGGCTGAAGCACAAGTACAATGTTTATCTGAAATATTTGAACGAGCAGTGAAGCGCGAAATTTTAGAGGGTGAAATTACCCTGCCAGATGTACCTGAACATGTTCTAGCAAAGTACCCAAAAATAGTTGAGGGTATTAAGGGGCTTGAGGAGCAAGGTTTTCCAGTGCTGGTCAAAGATGCTTCATTAGGTGGGAAATTCCCAGTCATGTGCGTGACATTAATGAATCCAAGAACGGGTGGTGTTTTTGCATCATTCGGGGCTCATCCAAACTTTGAAGTTGCATTGGAACGCAGCCTTACCGAACTTTTACAAGGTCGTAGTTTTGAAGGTTTAAATGACTTACCACGTCCTACTTTCAATAGCCATGCCCTGACAGAACCAAATAACTTTGTGGAACACTTTATTGATTCATCGGGCGTTGTATCTTGGAGATTCTTCAGTTCGAAATCTGATTATGATTTCGTAGAGTGGGATTTCACCAGTCAGGGTGAAAATACAAATGCTGAAGAAGCTGAAAAGATGTTCAATATCCTAAAAGAGATGGGTAAAGAAGTTTACATGGCTGTATACCAACATTTAGGTGCAACTGCATGCCGAATTCTAGTGCCAGGATATTCTGAGGTGTATTTGGTTGAAGATCTGGTTTGGGACAATACCAATAAAGCTTTAGCCTTTAGAGAAGATATTCTTAACTTACATCGTTTAGATAATGAACAGCTCGAAGCTTTGCTAGAGAAACTTGAAGAAGTTGAAGTGGATGACTATACCGATATTATTACCTTGATTGGTGTTGAATTTGACGATAATACGGTGTGGGGTCAGTTAACTATTCTTGAATTAAAACTATTAATTAACTTAGCTTTGGAAAATTTCGAAGAAGCGAAAGACCAAGTAGAACAGTTCTTACAATACAACACCAATACTGTAGAGCGCGGTTTATTCTATCAATGCATGGATGTCGTTTTAGAAGTATTGTTAGATGAAGAAATGGAAATTGAAGACTATGAACCGAATTTTAGACGTATGTTCGGTGATGAGAGAGTTGATGCTGCAATAGGCTCAATCGAAGGTGATGTGCGTTTTTATGGATTGACGCCAACCAATATGCAACTTGAAGGTCTCGATCGTCATTTAAAACTTATTGAGAGCTATAAGAAGCTTCATGCTGCCAGAGCACGTTTTGTTTCTCAACAAAACTGATCGAATGAAAGGCCACTATGAAGAGTGGTCTTTTTATTTTAAAGATCAGCAAATCGATGCATCTAGTTAGGGTGCTCAATTTTTTATCATAAAATGAAGTTGTTATGAAAAGTACTGATAGTATTTATTAAAAATAGTAATTTATTGATATTTAAGGGAAATAATTCTATTTAACTGGTATTATTAGCTAAATGCATTATCATAGTGCATGACGAGTTAACTTAAGGCGAGCATTATGAATTTCTTGAAAAAAAAGAATAAAGCAAGTTTCGTTTTCTTTATTATTACTGCGTATTCCTGTTTGGGCTTTGGATTAGGTTACCTAATTTGGGAATACCTCCAAATGAAATAATGTTCATATTGATCGGTAAGAGTGCAAATTTAGAAAGTATTCACTGTTAGCAAGCTTAATTTACTCTACCATTTAAAATTAAATGATCTAAAAATCATCAGTGATTTTTTAAGGGGTATATTTAAATTTATATTTTTTAACGTGATTTAAATAAAGATTAAATTTTATCGTTTTATAACCTATGACTGTGTATTCAGCCCTTCAAATTCAGTCTATGTTATAATTAAAAATATATCCCGATAGATCGAATTGTCTAGCGACTGTTCAATTGATAGATCATCATATCAAAGCTGCTTTATTGCAGCTTTTTTAATTGTGCTTCAATTTATCGGAAATGTCATTTTGGTACGTTTATTGAATGCGTCATCTGAGCTACATTTGCCAATGAATCATTAAATAAATGATCTAAATAATTTTTACGACTCGCTCGATCTTAAGCAGGGGCTCGACAATGACAAATCCAAATTCTTCAGCGGGTTTGCTTGAACGCTTATTTAAACTAAGTGAAAACAAAACAACTTTTCGAACTGAAATGATTGCAGGGATGACGACATTCCTGACAATGTGCTACATCATCATTGTCAATCCAATGATTCTGTCTGAAACAGGAATGGATCATGGTGCGGTATTTGTTGCGACATGTTTGGCAGCAGCAATTGGTTGTTTTGTCATGGGTATTATTGCCAATTACCCAATCGCATTGGCTCCGGGTATGGGCTTAAATGCATATTTCACCTATTCGGTATGTTTAGGAATGGGTGTGCCTTGGCAAACCGCTTTAGCTGCGGTATTTGTGTCTGGTCTGGTCTTCATCGCGATCAGTATGTTTAAAATTCGTGAAGCTATCGTGAATGCCATTCCAATGTCTTTAAAATTGGCTATTGGTGGTGGTATTGGTTTATTCCTAGCATTAATCGCTTTGAAAAATGCTGGCATCATTGTGGATAATCCTGCGACTCTAGTGGGTTTAGGTGATTTAAAACAACCAACCGTTCTCTTAGCCTTATTCGGTTTTTTGATGGTTGTTGTTATGCATCACTTTAAAATACGTGGTGCGATTATCATCAGTATTTTAGTGCTGACTGCAATCTCAACATTCCTAGGATTGAGTGAATTTAAAGGTGTGATTGGTCAAATTCCTTCAATTGCACCAACATTCATGCAAATGGATTTTGAAGGCTTATTTACCGCAAGTTTAATCGGTGTAATTTTTGTGTTCTTCTTAGTTGATCTATTTGATTCAACAGGAACGCTGGTTGGTGTTTCACATCGTGCTGGTTTACTCAAAGATGGCAAATTACCACGTTTGAAGAAAGCTCTGTTTGCCGACTCTTCAGCGATTGTTGCTGGTGCTGCATTAGGTACATCATCAACGACACCATATATTGAGTCTTCTGCGGGTGTAGCAGCAGGGGGGCGTACAGGTCTTACAGCGGTAATAGTTGGCTTACTTTTTATTGCTTGTTTGTTCTTAGCACCGTTGGCTCAATCTGTTCCTGGATTTGCAACTGCACCAGCCTTACTCTTTGTAGGGGTATTGATGATTCAGGGTATTACACATATTGATTGGGATGATATTACTGAAGCGGTTCCTGCTTTCTTAACGATCGTGTTTATGCCGTTCACTTACTCAATCGCTGATGGTATTGCCATGGGCTTTATCAGTTATGCGTTGGTGAAGTTACTTACAGGTAAAGCATCTACAGTACCATATATGGTATGGATTATCGCAGTATTATGGGCGCTAAAATTTGCAATGTTTGGCGGCTAATTTTTAACAGTTTTTAAAAGGGTGTAAACTCAGTTTGCACCCTTTTTATTTTTGGTTTCATGAGGAGTAGCAATGAACCGTGTTGAGTTAATTAAAGCTTTACCTAAAGCTGAGCTTCATGTCCATATTGAAGGGACATTTGAACCTGAGTTGATGTTTGCCATTGCTCAGCGCAATGAAATTGCAATCCCATATCAATCAGTTGAAGAAGTCAAACAGGCTTATAATTTTCACAATCTGCAATCATTTCTAGATATTTACTATGCAGGTGCGAATGTATTGATCAATGAGCAAGATTTTTATGATCTTGCATGGGCATATTTTGAAAAATGTGCAGAAGATCGAGTGGTTCATACTGAAATGTTTTTTGATCCGCAAACCCATACGGATCGTGGTGTGTCATTTGAAACGGTAATTAAAGGCTTAAAACGAGCTTGCCACGATGCTGAGGTAAAATTAGGCATCACAACGCATTTGATTATGTGTTTCTTACGTCATTTGAGTGAAGAGGCAGCATTTGAAACACTTGAACAGGCTTTACCTTACAAAGACCAAATTATTGGGGTAGGGTTAGATTCAAGTGAAGTTGGGCATCCACCTTCTAAATTTGAAAGGGTATTTGCAAAATCACGTGATGAAGGATTTTTGGTTGTTGCTCATGCAGGTGAAGAAGGTCCAGCAGAATATGTCTGGGAAGCTTTGGATTTACTTAAAGTGAATCGTATTGATCACGGCGTACGCTCTGAAGAAGATCCAAAGTTGTTGGCGCGTTTGATTGCTGAAAAAATGCCTTTAACGGTTTGTCCATTATCAAATTTAAAGCTTTGTGTTGTAGATGATATGGCAGATCATAATATTCGCCGTTTGTTACAGCAGGGTGTGCATGTAACCGTCAATTCAGATGATCCATCTTATTTCGGTGGGTATATGAATGATAACTTTATTGCGATTGCTGAGGCCTTAGATTTAACAAATCATGAATTAAAGCAACTCGCTATAAATTCATTTGAAGCATCGTTTATTTCCGATGTGCAAAAACAAAAGTGGAAAGATAAAATTCTCGCAATTTAAAACAGTTAAACTTGTTTATGTGAAATACTGGAAGGTGGGGGCAAAATCCCACCTTTGGTTTAATATGCTTTAAACAATAGAGCCGAATGTGATGTTGAAATTGAAGTCTTTGTTTTGCTTGAGTCTGCTAATGTTGCCCGTAGTTATCGCGAATGCAAATACGACATTTACACAGCGTATATTAAAGCCTGTCATCCAGTATCAATGTGAGCGTGAAGTCGACCATTCAAAAATATGGAAAATAACGACATATTTAATGAATGAAGAAAACAAAAAGAAATTAAAATTAGAAACCTGTGATTGTGTATCAAATCATGCTTTAAAAGATATTCCGGCTCAGGAACTTGCCAAAGCAACAGTTAACGAAGATATCAAGCAAGAAGTCATTCGAAAAGCCATGTTGAATAGCCTAAAAGCATGTGTGATTAGCTCTAAATCTAACTCAGAAATTTAGAGCCGTACTCAATCAATCTTTAGGTTGTTTGGTCATGCTGTCTAAGACATGATCTTTATCTATAAAGTGATGCTTTAATGCCGCAGCAATATGTCCGAGTAAAAGTAAACCTGCAGCCCAAGAAATCCAAATATGAAGTGGTTTTACAATTTCAGTTACTTGAGGATTCTCACCTATTAAAGCGGGTAGATCAAATAAGAATAATACTGGTGCAGGGTAGCCGAGACTCCAACTCCATAAGCAACCCGTAATTGGTAAAGCCAGAAGCATAAAATAAAGTCCAAGATGCCCTAAATGTGCGAGTCTTTTCATGAGGGGAGACATTGTCTCTGGTAACTCGGGTGCAGGATGAGTGTAGCGCCAAAAGATACGAACCACGACCAGAAAAATAATGGTGGTTGCAATATTTTTGTGAAGCGTGATGACGTCACCTTTGAAGCTACCATCTACTTCATAACTTAAAAAATTGCCGCTATAAAAGCCGATCGCCCACGCCGTGATAAAAATAATCGCCATGACCCAATGCAAGACTTGAGCTGTACGTGTGTAATATTTGGATTTATTATTCATGATATAAACTTATGATTGAATTTCGCACATAATAATTTAAGCATAAATTATTTATAAGTATTGAAATGGGACACAGTGTTGAAAATATGCAACGGAATGCGACTTATAACTGAACATATAGTCGGGAAATACAAAAAATCTATTTCTTCATGATGTTACATTAGGCAAAATAGCTCAATTCGTAAGATGATAAGGACAATACTGTGAAAAAATTAATCGCTTTACTCGCACCAATGACATTAGTGCTCGGAGCTTGTGCTACAGGTACAACAGGGACATCATCACCTGCCGCAAATACCACTCAACAGTTAGGTTCGGCTGCACTTAAAATTGCGATCAATGCAAAATGCACAACTGAATTGAACAATATTTCTGCGTGGAAAACTGCAACGAAATTAATGACTGCAGAGCAGAAAGAAAATATCCAAGGTGAAATTTGTGGATGTGTAAGTGAAAAAGCTCCTCAAAGCGTAACTACGGTTGATTTGGCTACAGCAGCGATTGATCCAACAGCACGTGCAACAATCGTCAGCAATATCGTGACTAAAACTATTAATGAATGTGTAGCTGAAGCTGTACGTTAATTTCAAAGATACATGAATAGGCTGATTTTGATCGGCCTATTTTTTTAAGGATAAATTAGGAAAATGATGTTGATTGCTGGTGCTGATGAAGCAGGGCGCGGTCCACTGGTGGGATCGGTCGTTGCGGCTGCTGTAATTTTGGATCCTAACAATCCGATTCTTGGGTTAAATGATTCTAAAAAACTCAGTGAAAAAAAACGTGAAAAATTATTTATAGAGATCAAAGAAAAAGCACTAGCTTGGGCTATCTCTGAAGCGAGTCATCAAGAAATTGATGAACTCAATATATTGCATGCTTCATTGTTGGCAATGCGTCGTGCCGTAGAACAATTGAGTGTGCAACCACAACATGTATTGGTTGATGGCAATAAAATTCCCCAAGGATTGAGTATGAGTTGTGATGCTGTGGTTGGAGGAGATGCATTACATCCAGAAATTTCTGCTGCCAGTATCCTGGCTAAGGTGACACGTGATCATCAAATGTTAGAACTTGATGCTAAATATCCTCAGTTTGGTTTTGCAAAACATAAAGGCTACCCGACCAAAGCTCATTTTGAAGCTATTGCACAGTTTGGCGTGGTTGAAGAGCACAGGCGTAGCTTTGGTCCAGTACGCAAATCATTGGGACTTTAAACAGCTTAAACACCAAAAATTTAAAGCGGCTAAATTTAGCCGCTTTAGTCACAAAATCATTTCTAATCAACGATTGAAATCATTTTGAGTGTAATTCTCTTCTTCGTAAGAAGGTTGGTAATCTTGGTCAAGATGTTGCAAGTGCTCATGCATCGCACGTTCATGCTGAATTCGTTGATAGATTTCTTCACGATGTACAGATACTTCTTTAGGCGCATTCACACCAATTCGCACTTGGTTACCTTTTACACCAAGTACAGTGACACTGACTTGATCCCCAATCATTAATGTTTCACCAACACGACGGGTGAGAATCAGCATGTTTATCTCCTTGCTTAAACGCTAAACCTGCGATAGTTTTTTCAAAAAGTGAAAATAACAACCTCGGCACCACGAAATATTTTAATAGATAAATGTGACGAATTTAACCATTCGCACAGGACTATTGAAATTATCCCATAAACCTCTAGACCTAATATAACAGAGCCACTATAGGAAAAACTATAGTGGCTCTGAATATTTCTTCATCAAGTATGCATTGTTTCTGCTAACTCATGGCAGAAAATTAAGCACGTGCGCTAGACTCACCATGTTCGCGGTCAAGACCAAACGCAGTGTGAAGTGAGCGAACAGCAAGCTCTAAATAATTTTCTTCAATAATAACAGAGATTTTGATTTCAGAAGTTGAAATCATCAGGATATTGATGCCTTCATCAGCAAGTGCTGTAAACATTTTACTTGCAACACCAGCATGAGAGCGCATACCAACACCTACGATAGATACTTTTACAATATCATCACGTGTTGCAACTTCACGAGCACCGATTGCTTGAGCAGTTTCTTCAAGAATTTTTTTAGCTTTAGCAAGTTCGCCACGATTGACTGTGAATGTGAAGTCAGTTGTACCATCTTCTTCAACGTTTTGGATGATCATATCTACTTCGATATTAGCATCACCAATCGGTTTTAAAATTTTAGATGCAATACCAGGAAGATCAGGCACACCTAAGATAGTTAATTTAGCTTCGTCACGGTTAAATGCGATACCAGAGATAATTGGCTGTTCCATGTTGTCTTCCAATTCAGTAGTGATAAGTGTTCCGACGTTGTTTTTAAATTCTTCGTCAAATGCGCCATCATTTTCATTGTCGAAGCTAGAGAGTACGCGTAAAGGGACTTGATATTTACCCGCGAACTCAACAGAACGGATCTGTAAAACTTTAGAACCAAGAGAAGCCATTTCAAGCATTTCTTCAAAAGAAATACGATCAACTTTCTTCGCTTTTGGTGCAACACGTGGATCTGTTGTATATACACCATCCACATCTGTATAAATTTGGCATTCATCCGCTTTGAGTGCAGCTGCTAATGCAACACCAGAAGTATCAGAACCACCACGACCCAAAGTTGTTGTGTTTCCATTAGCATCAAAACCTTGGAAACCTGCAACAACGATGACACGACCAGCATCTAATTGTTCAGTCATGACATCTGTATCAATTGATTCAATACGTGCTTTTGTGAATGAGCTGTCAGTTTTAATACCAACTTGGCGTCCAGTCAAAGATTTCGCTTCCACACCGATAGAATTCAGTGCCATTGCTAACATTGAAATCGTTACCTGTTCACCCGTTGAAACCATTTGGTCTAATTCTCGTGGGTCAGGGGTGTCGGTAATGGCTTTCGCTAAAGCGAGTAGGCGATTAGTTTCACCACTCATTGCGGATACAACAACCACAACCTTGTGGCCGTGATCATGCCAACGCTTTACACGACGAGCAACATTTAAAATGCGCTCAGGAGTACCCATTGAAGTACCGCCATATTTTTGAACGATTAATGCCATAGTTGTTCCATATAAACCATGACCTTGAAGAGTTGTTCAAGGTCAGTTACACAAAAGGTGAAGTTTTATTTTGCAGCTAGCCAAGCAGTTAATTCTGCCATGACAGAAGCAAACTTCTCGTTAAGTGGCGCGCCACCTTGTGCCAAATCAGGCTTACCACCACCTTTACCACCTAGCTCAGTTGCTAAGTGTTTGATGATGTCACCTGCTTTTATAGAAGCTGTGAAGTCTTTAGCTACAGATGCGATCAAGCTCACCTTGCCACCCTCTACACCTGCAAGGACAATCACAGCATTTTCTAATTTTGATTTCACGCCGTCGTGTAGATTGCGAAGTGATTTCGCATCCATACCTTGAACAGTCGTGATTAACGTTTTGCGACCTGCAATTTCCTTAACTTGGCTAAGTAGTTCACCCGCCTGTAAATGTGCAAGTTTTTGATTCAATTGATCGATTTGCTTTTGTAAGCTTGATGCTGTGTCCGCTAAGGCTTCAACTTTCTCAATCGTTTGATCTTTTTGTGCTTTCAATAAGCCATTAATCGTGTTGATGTCTCGATCAGCTTTTTGAGCCACCTCAATTGCTTTCGTACCTGTAACTGCCTCAATACGACGTACACCTGCAGCAACACCGCCTTCAGAAGTGATTTTGAACAGACCAATGTCACCTGTACGTTTTACGTGAATACCGCCACAAAGTTCGATCGAGAAATTTTTCTCTTCAATGATTGAACCCATAGAAAGTACGCGAACTTCTTCGCCATATTTCTCACCAAACAACATCATCGCGCCTTTAGCTTTTGCAGATTCGATGTCAAGGAGTTCGGTTGTTACAGGCGTATTGGCAATCACTTCAGCATTTACCAGACGTTCAATTTCTTGAATCTGTTCAAATGTCACGGGTTGATCATTGGCAAAGTCGAAACGTAACACGTCAGAAGCAACCAATGAACCTTTTTGTTGAACATGTGAACCCAAGATTTGACGAAGTGCAGCATGTAGAAGATGAGTCGCAGAGTGGTTACGTGCTGTTGCTGCACGAATGTCTGCTTTAACTGTTGCTTCTACATTTTGAGTAACTTTAAAGTTACCCATGGTCACGATACCTTGGTGAACGAACGCACCACCAGATTTTTTCGTGTCTTGAACTTCGAAAATACCTGTATCGTTTTTAAAGATACCTGTATCACCAATTTGACCACCGCTTTCTGCATAGAAAGGTGTTTGGTTTAGAACGATTAAAGCTTCATCACCTTCAACGACTTCATCAACTTGTTCGCCATCCTTATAGATTGCGATGATTTGACCCTCACCAGCAGTTGCATCGTAGCCGTCAAACTGAGTTTCGCCTTCAACTTTTACAACGCTGTTGTAGTCGATTGCGAATTTACCCGCATCACGTGCACGTTGACGTTGAGCAGCCATTTCTTTTTCAAAACCAGCTTCGTCAATCGTTAAATCACGTTCACGTGCGATGTCAGCCGTTAAGTCAGTTGGGAAGCCGTACGTGTCGTAAAGTTTGAATACTACTTCGCCCGGAATGACAGAACCTTTTAAGTTAGCAAGCTCGCCCTCAAGCAATTTCAAACCTTGTTCTAAGGTTTTAGCAAATTGCTCTTCTTCTTTTAAAAGTTGCGCTTCGATACGCGCTTGTTGTGCTTCAAGTTCAGGATAGGCAGCGCCCATCACCTCAATTAAAGGCTTTAACATTTTGTGGAAGAATGAACCTGTCGCACCCAACTTGTTACCATGACGAACTGCACGACGGATGATACGACGTAGAACGTAGCCACGCCCTTCATTTGATGGGTTTACGCCATCAGCGATTAGGAATGAGCACGAGCGTGCATGGTCGGCAACGACTTTAAGTGATGCTGGGTATTCAACTGGTTTGCCTTCCGCTTGCGCTTTCGCTTCAAGTTCAGCAGTATCTAAACCAATAATTTCAGCTGCAGCTTTTAATAGGTGTTGGAATAGATCAATTTCGTAGTTTGAGTTGACGTGTTGTAAAACAGCAGAAATACGCTCTAAGCCCATACCTGTATCGACAGACGGAGCAGGAAGCGGATGGAGTACGCCATCAGCAGTACGGTTAAACTGCATGAATACGTTGTTCCAAATTTCGATGAAGCGGTCGCCATCTTCTTCAGGTGTGCCTGGTAAGCCGCCCCAAATGTGATCGCCATGGTCATAGAAAATTTCAGAACATGGACCACAAGGACCTGTATCGCCCATTGCCCAGAAGTTATCTGAAGCGTATTGACCGCCTTTGTTGTCGCCGATACGGATAATGCGAGACTCATCTAGACCGATTTCTTTGTTCCAGATGTCGAATGCTTCATCATCAGTGTGATAAACCGTTGCATATAATTTGTCTTTAGGTAGACCTAACCATTTTTCATTGGTTAAGAAATCCCAAGCGAATTTAATCGCGTCACGTTTAAAGTAATCTCCGAAAGAGAAGTTACCTAACATTTCAAAAAACGTATGGTGACGAGCTGTGTAGCCCACGTTATCTAAGTCGTTATGTTTACCGCCAGCACGAACACATTTTTGTGATGACACTGCACGTACATAATCTCGTTTTTCTAGGCCTAAGAAGCAATCTTTGAACTGGTTCATACCAGCATTTGTAAAGAGCAAAGTTGGGTCGTTGGCAGGAACTAGAGAACTCGACGCGACACGTGTGTGGCCTTGCGATTCAAAGTAACGCAAAAATGCTTCACGAATTTCAGCTGATGTCATAAAACGAGTACTCACAACCAAGTCACTCCATTAATTCTGTATTGGCAAATAATATGTCTGGGAAATAAAGTGCGAATTCACAAAAAAATTCACCCCAGCATACCGGGCTAAAAGTTTAAAAACGCCAAATTATAACGGAATTTGCCACCTGTACCAATGATTTTAAAGTGTTTTAATGACAATTCTCTTTAATTCTGATTTTAGGTGAAATTTTAATCATTATTGGTGTTGAGATCATTTTCAAATGCTTAAGCAGTGTATCTCGCACGAAGATCAATCAAAAATATTGAGTAGTCATAAGACCATTATTTATTACTGAATATTTTAGAAATACTTTAACATAGAGCTTTCAAGAACTTGTATTAAAGAGTTGAAGGTTACATATGCAGCGTATCGCAATTAATGGATTTGGACGAATCGGGCGAAATGTTTTAAGAGCTTGGTTTGAAAATCCAAAACAATTCAATTTTGAAATCGTTGCGATTAATGATGTGGCTGATGTAGAAACTTTAATTCATTTATTTAAATATGACACCACACATGGAAGATTTCATGGGGAAGTGGAGTTGAGTTATGTTGCAGAGCAAGTATTTCTCAATATTCATGCCTATCAAAAAAAATTAACTATTGAAGTCCACTGTCAAACAGAACCTGATCAACTACCATGGAAGCGTTTAAACGTTGATGTTGTTTTAGAGTGTACTGGTTTATTTAGATCTCGAGCAGAAGCGACACGTCATCTCAATGCTGGTGCTCAACGTGTGATAATTGGGGCTGCACCTTTTGATACGGTTGATGCTGCAATTGTGTACGGGGTAAATCATACAGAGGTTAAAACTACGGATCAGATTATTTCGAGTGTTTCATGTACGACACAAGCATTGGTTCCTCTGGTCAAAATTATTGACGATGCCTTTGGCATAGAAAGTGCGTTAATGACAGAAATTCATGCTGTTACAGCGGATCAATCCGTTTTAGATCATGTTCACCGCGATTTACGTCGTGCGAGGGCATCTGGGCAAAACATTATTCCAACGACTTCATCTGCTCTAGGTGCAATCAAACGTGTTATGCCAAAAATGGAAGGGCGAATAGACGGTTACTCAATTCGTGTTCCTACCATTAATGTGGCAGCTATTGATTTGACATTTATAGCGCAACAGCCAATTACAGACCATCAGTTAAATGAAGTGTTAATTTCAGCAGCACGAGAGCGATTTTCGGAAATTATGTCGGTAACAGATGAGCCTTTAGTATCATCTGACTTTAATCATTCTCCGTTTTCACTCATTGTAGATTTAACTCAAACCATGGTGGTCGGGAAGCAAGCTAAAGTCTATGCTTGGTATGATAATGAGTGGGGATATACCAATCGTTTACTAGATTTATGTCATTCATTTCCAGATCAGTCATGAAACTGAAATGCTGTGTCTTTTATAAAGGCTTAAGTCTATAACATAGATCAACTGCTAGTGCGTTCAGAATTACCAATAGAAGCTTATGAATAATCTAAAATTCCGATTTAATTATTTAAAAGTCTGATGCACATGGGGGTTGATCGTGATAGACTAGGAGAAATCGGGTGTGTTCCCGATTTTTTTATGCGGATTTGTTCCGCGCTGACAGAATTTAGGTTTACAACATGCCCATTTCAGAGACATGGTTATTACCTGATGGTGTAGCTGATGTATTACCAGAGCAAGCGCAAGTTATTGAAACTTTGCGTCGTACCGCGTTAGATTTCCTCGCAGCTCGAGGTTATCAATTGGTGTACACGCCATTTATTGAATACATCGAATCTCTATCTTCTCTTTCAGAATCGAATCAAGATTTAGACTTAGCCACATTTAAAGTAATCGATCAACTTTCAGGTCGTTTACTTGGTGTGCGTGCAGATATGACGCCTCAGGTGGCGCGTATTGATGCACACGTGTATCCAGTTGAAGGTGTTGCACGCTATTGCTACGCTGGAACGGTACTTCATACCAAACCACAAGGTTTCAATACCACACGTGCGCCTTTACAGCTCGGTGCTGAGTTGTTTGGTTCAGACAGTATCGATGCTGACGTCGAAATGATCGATGTTATGTTGGAATTATTAAAAAATACAGGTGTAACTGAGGCGATCCATTTAGATATTGGACACGTTGGTCTATTCCGTAGCTTAGTTAAACATGCAGGATTGAACAAAGCTACAGAGTCGCATCTATCTGATTTATATCAGCGTAAAGCATTGCCAGAACTTGCTGAATATACGCGACAACTTAAATTCGGATCTGATTTTTATGCGCTTGGTCGTTATGCAAGTGATTTAGTCGCTTTAAAATCACATTTAAGCCAAGAAATCTTAGAAGATTCGGCATTCCAAGAAGCATTTAATGCAGTTCAAAGCACACAAGATGCGATTCAGCAACGTTGGCCAAATCTGCATATTGGTATCGATGTAGTAGAGCTTCGTTCATATCACTATCACACTGGCTTAATGTATGCAGTGTATGCACCAAATCGTGCTGCGCCATTAGCTCAAGGTGGACGTTATGATGGTATTGGTGAGCATTTTGGTCGTGCACGTCCAGCAACTGGCTTTTCATGTGACTTATACGCTTTAAGCGCTGGTCAATTTAAAGCATTGGAAGTGATCGTTGCACCTAAGGGAAATAATGCTGACCTAGTCAAAGCAATTCAAGGATTACGTGATCAAGGCAAAAGCGTTGTGCAGTTGCTTGGTCAAGATGAGTTGAATTCAGTACCTAACGCGACTCACCAATTGGTGAATCAAGCGGGTGAGTGGAAACTCGAACAGATTTAATCACCTGATTTGAATACTAAATTTCAAATCATGTTCTTCAATTTTAACAGCATGATGCAATGAGGCTATTATGGGCAAGAATGTTGTGGTACTTGGTACCCAATGGGGCGACGAAGGTAAAGGTAAAATCGTTGACCTGCTCACAGATCAAGCGGCTGCAGTTGTTCGCTATCAAGGTGGACACAATGCAGGTCATACTCTCGTCGTAGGTGGTAAGAAAACTGTTTTACACCTCATTCCATCTGGTATTTTACGTGAAAACGTACTTTGCTTAATTGGTAACGGTGTAGTGCTTTCTCCTGAAGCGTTAATCAAAGAGATGACGATTCTTGAAGAGCAAGGTGTGCCAGTTAAAGAACGTTTACGTATTTCTCCAAACTGTCCATTAATTTTGCCAAACCATATTGCATTAGACCAAGCACGTGAGAAAAAACGTGGGAATGCCAAGATTGGTACAACAGGTCGTGGTATTGGTCCAGCGTATGAGGATAAAGTTGCACGTCGTGCGGTTCGTGTCGCTGATTTAGTGCGTGGTGGTGATCATCTCAAAGCATTGCTTGAAGAGTTACTTGAATACCATAACTTCCAATTAACACAATTCTACGGTGTAGAAGCGGTTAAGCTTGAAGACGTGCTTGCGTTATGTGATCAATGGCGTGAAGTTGTTGCTCCACTGGTTGTTGATGTTACTGGCGAATTGCATAAATATCGTAAGAACGGTGACAACATCATGTTTGAAGGTGCTCAAGGCTCACTTCTTGATGTTGACCATGGTACTTATCCATACGTAACATCTTCAAATACGACTGCTGGTGGTGTGAGTTCTGGTTCTGGTCTTGGTCCATTACACCTTGACTATGTATTGGGTATTACCAAAGCTTATACAACTCGCGTAGGTGCAGGTCCATTCCCAACTGAGTTGGTTTATGATGCTGCAAACGATGTTGGTGATGCAATTGGTAAGCACCTTGGTACTGTAGGTTCAGAATTTGGCGCATCTACTGGTCGCCAACGTCGCTGTGGTTGGTTCGATGCTGAAATCCTTCGTCGTTCAGTAGAAGTAAACTCACTTTCGGGTATTTGCTTGACTAAACTTGACGTTCTTGATGGTTTAGAAGAAATCAAAATCTGTGTAGGTTATGAAGCTGCAGATTCGGGCTGCGTAGGTTCTTCTGATGCACTTGCATTTGAAACTTTAAAACCAATTTACGAAACAATGCCTGGTTGGACTGAGTCTACTTTTGGTGCTAAATCTTTAGACCAATTGCCAGAAGCAGCAATCAACTATATTAAGCGACTTGAACAGTTAATCGAATGTCCAATCGACATCGTATCAACTGGTCCAGACCGTGATGAAACGATTATTCTTCGTCACCCGTTTGAAGCTTAATTAAAAGTTTTAAAAAAGCCCTGTGATATCACAGGGCTTTTTTTGATCTAAACAACGACCAAAGTTGTATAAAAATTGGCTGTGCTGAATCTTAGAGATTGTTAAAATCGAATGTATAAAATAATAGAGTGTGCAGGATGCATAAAAATATTTCTGGAACAATGTTTTATTCGTTGTTATTTGCAATGGGGGGGGCACCCACGATTGCGATGATGATAATTCGATCTCAAACAGTAGCCGAAGATGTGGTCTACCAAGTCTTTATTGGGCTGTCGATTATGATCGCTTGCATATTGGTCCCTATTATTTTAATTCAGAACACCTATTTATTTTTTAAACGTAAAGATGAGAAGCTTGAAACTCGTTTAAAACCGTGGAGTCAAACCTATCTCGTGCTTAATATTTTTTGTTTGGTCTTTTGGATCAGCTATCAATTTGTTTACTAAATTACATAACAAATAAAAAAGTGAAGAAAAATGAGATATTAAGCTTAGTTGAGTTTGTCTATAATTATGAACAAGTACTTTCAAGTAGATTGGAACATTATAATGAAGAACAAATTATTGCTCGGTCTTACAGCATCTGCGGTGATCTCGATTTCAGGGTGTACAACATTTGCGGATATGGCGGGTGCGGACTCAGCGACATTAAATGCAGCTGCTGCACAAAGTTACTCGCAAGCCATTGATACAGCTCGCAGCAAGGGCTTATTGGATACAAGCTCAAATACCTATAAGCGTATTACCAATGTCTACAATCGTTTGCGTCCATATGCTGATCAAATGAATCAAACGGGTCAGCCATTCCAATGGCAGGTATCTGTAATTAAATCAAGTGAATTAAATGCTTCTGTCATGCCGGGTGGTAAAGTTGTTTTTTATACAGGTATTGTGGAACGTTTAAATTTAACAGATGCTGAAATTGCGGCCATCATGGGACATGAAATGATCCATGCTTTGGAAGAGCATGCAAAAAGTAAATTGGGTGCTCAAGCTTTAACTGACTTGGCTTTAGGTGTTGGTTTAAGTGCAGCTGGGGTAGGTCAAGGTGGCGCAGCAGTTGCACAAATTGGTTCTCAACTGGGTGTAGGGTTGCCTTATTCACGTAACTTGGAGAGCCGTGCTGATCAGGGTGGATTAATGTTAATGGCTCGAGCTGGTTATAACCCACAAGCAGCGATTACATTATGGGAGAAAATGGCTAAAGCAAGTAATGGTGGCAATGCATCTTTCTTATCAACACACCCTTCAAATGCTCAACGAATTGAGGCGATGCGTAAAAACTTACCTGCAGCTCAAGCGATTTATAACCAAAGTCGCCGTTAAAAGAATAAAGCTAAAAAAGGATGCGTTAGCATCCTTTTTTTTTATATTCACCACTTAGTAAATTGTTATCACAGTATGGCTTTGATTCAAATGTATTGAAATCGAATTTATTAGACACTTAAGGTGCTGGATTTGGCTGTTGTTTATGGATGATCTCAATTTCCTGAAGTATTTCTTCTGACAATGACACATTAAAAGCATCAATATTTTCTTTGAGTTGATTTAAATCGGTTGCACCAATGATTGTGCTGGTCACGAAGAACTGCTGCTTAATGAAAGCTAACGCCAATTGCGTTAATGTCAGTCCATGTTTTTCTGCTAAGAGGGCGTATTGTTCAGTTGCCCATTCACTTTCAGGATTACTATAACGCACAAATCTAGAGTATAAGGTGACTCTGGCATTTGCAGGTCTCGCACCATGTCTAAATTTTCCTGTTAAATAGCCAAAAGCGAGCGGTGAATAGGCCAGTAAACCGATGCCTTCAAATTTAGCAATCTCCGACATGCCGATTTCATAGGTACGATTTAATAAGTTATAGGGGTTTTGTACAGAAACAAATTTAGACAGCCCTAACTTTTCAGCTAAATGTAGAAATTTCATGGTTCCCCATGGTGTCTCATTGGAGAGTCCGATATAACGAATTCTACCTCTATTAATTTCCGCTTGAAGGGCAGATAAGGTTTCCTCGAGTGGTGTGATATCTAGTGTACTGTGAGCATGGTGATTGGAATAACCCAATTGACCAAACATATTGGTTGGGCGTTGAGGCCAATGCAGCTGATAAAGATCAATATAGTCAGTTTTTAAGCGTCTAAGATTTGAGTCTAAGGCTGAGCTGATGTCGCTGGCAGTATAGCGAGTTGTGCCGCCTCTAATATTGCTACCACCTTGGCCTGGACCTGCAATTTTTGAAGCAAGAAAAAGTTGATCACGTTGGCCGCGCTGCTGAATCCAATTGCCGATAATTTCTTCCGTCGCGCCTTGAGTTTCGACTTTAGGTGGTACTGGGTACATCTCTGCAGTATCCCAAAAATTTAACCCCCGCTCGAGTGCATATTCCAGTTGTTGGAAAGCCTCGGACTGGCTATTTTGCTCACCAAAGGTCATTGTTCCTAAACAAATTTCGGGAACGTGTATATCTGTTTGCCCAAGTCGATTAAATTTCATGCTCAACATCCTTGCTGTATTTTTTAAGTTGATATATTGAAATCATACCTAATCTAAGATTCAAAACGTATGTAAAATAAATTCGAAAGTTTTCAGAAAAAAGGCAATAAAAAAGCAAATCGTCAGATTTGCTTTTTTGAATGTAGATCAGATGAAAATTTATTCATCATCATTGTTGTCAAAGTCGTCTTCAACAGAATTTACTGCTTCTAATGATGAATCAAAAATTAAGATAGCTTTACCATCAGTTTCAATCATGCCTTGTTCTTCAAGTGTTTTAAGAACACGACCAACCATTTCACGAGAACAACCTACAATACGACCAATTTCTTGACGAGTAATACGAATTTGGCGTCCATTTGGAAGAATCATTGCTTCAGGTTGAGCTGACAAGTCGATTAAACAACGTGCAATACGACCCGATACATCAATAAATGCTAGGTCAGTTACTTTTCGAGTTGTATTTTTTAAGCGACGAACGAGCTGTGCGAACACCGCATAGCTAAGATCTGGATACTGCTTACTTACTTCATGGAAGTTAGCATATGAAATTTCAGCAATCTCACATACATCACGTGTACGTACTTCTGCAGTACGCTGAGGATTACTTTCAAATAATCCCATCTCTCCAAAAAAGTCCCCTGGGTTTAAATAGGCTACAACAATTTCACGTTCATCATCTTCACGTAAAATAATTGAAACCGACCCTTTTAAAATTAGATACAGAGATTTCGACTCTGAGCCCGCATCAATAATTGAAGTTCGTTTTGGAAATCTATTGATGTGCGCACGCTTGAGCAAAGCTTTGACAGATTCAGGTAATTGACCTGGCGACAAAGCATCTGTACTAAGTTGTGAAAAATTAGAAGTCATGCTTTTTAAATTCCGATTTGGATAGTAACTAGATCTTTAGACCTAAATAAACTTGCCACGTGAAGCATAAGAGGTGAAATTCCTTATCAGCTCAATATATGCTAGTGTACAGTCCTAAGTAAATTTATAGTTTTTTTTAGGTAGTTGCAATGCATACTAGCGTACATTGGTTAGAGAATGTTGCTTTTGAAGCAAAATCTGAAAGCGGTCACCAAATTATCATGGATGGTGCTGAAGCTTACGGTGGTGAAAACCGTGGTCCACGTCCGATGGAACTCATTTTAATGGGGCTTGGTGGGTGTGCTTCGTTTGATATTGTGACCATATTAAAAAAATCTAGACAAGATGTGACTGGTGTTCAATGTCAGTTGAAAGCTGAGAGGGCAGACACAATTCCTGCGGTTTTCACGAAGATACATTTGCATTTTGTGGTTACAGGAAAAGCAGTTAAAGAAAAGCAAGTCGCTAAAGCGGTTGAGCTATCTGCAGAAAAATATTGCTCAGCAAGTAAAATGCTTTCAGATGGCGGTGTTGAAATTACACATGATTTTGAAATCATTGAAGCCGAAGCTTGATTTTATCGAGTTGAAAAAAGCAACCTTAAGGTTGCTTTTTTTATGTAAGTTGAGCGAATCAATTTTACTCTTGTACCCATGGCAGATTGTGAAATCGCCAACCATTATAAGTACCACGATGTGAGTTAGGGTCTAAATCACCTTCAAA
Organism: Acinetobacter sp. 24-47-47; assembly: GCF_057737035.1. Taxonomy (NCBI): domain Bacteria; kingdom Pseudomonadati; phylum Pseudomonadota; class Gammaproteobacteria; order Moraxellales; family Moraxellaceae; genus Acinetobacter; species Acinetobacter sp. 24-47-47. The sequence goes on from NZ_CM173216.1 coordinate 1,097,264, forward strand.
ACCTTGATCGATATTGTATACGTTCGTGAAACCAGCGTTATACGCCACACTCGCTGCTGCTGCAGAGCGCTTTCCACTACGGCACATGAGCAAAATGATGTCATATGCATTAACAAAAGATTGTAACTTCTCTAAAAACTCAGGGTTACGTTCAAGTGAGATGCCTGTGAGCCAAGGAATATGTTCTGAATGTTCGACATAACCTACGAATTTTCGCTCTTCATGTGTTCTGACATCAATAATGATCGCTTGCTGGGATTGAAATAAAAGCCACGCATCTTGGGGTTTTAAAGAGCCTGCAAAGAGGAGTGTATGATCTTCTACATTTTTTTTTGCTTCAGATAAAATAAATTTAATTTTATCTTGATGGACTTTATTTTCTGAGAGATTTATAAAATGATTCATGTAAGTATGCCTGAATGATTAAATCATCCGTTTATGGAAAACGGTGATTATTATAAGTTTTATCTATATTCTTTAAATAAATATAAAATTAATTGTTTATCTTATAAATTCATATTGAATGATTTTGCACAACATGTACCGATTAGGTCGATATAAGTTCGGCATACTCCTATGTGATGATTTGAGAACAATAATGACCGTTTACTGAGAGTATATTTTCTTTGTCATATGTAGTGAATAGTAGATAAATATCATAATCACCATGAAAAAATTGTGAAGTGGTATTGAAAAATGTATGAGCAGCACAAATATTATAGTTATAATCTATCTTTATTTTTTAAATAATTGAAATTTAAGAAAATAATTAAAAAACCGACTTGAAATATGACGCTTCTCACCCATTAACTAAGCAAGTACCAAATTTGTTGTGAGGAAAATAATAATGCGTTTTGAAAAATTTACAAATCGCTTACAGCAAGCCTTATCTGATGCGCAATCTTTAGCAATGGGCAAGGATCATACAGCGATTGAAGGCATCCATATACTATCGACACTGCTGGAAGAGCCATCAAATATGAGTTTGTTGCAGCAGGCAGGGGCGAATTTACGAGAATTGAGCACAAAGTTGCAACAGGCGCTTGCTGATGCACCAACACTTGCCCATCCAACTGGGGATATCAATCTCAGTCCAGATGCGGTTAAAGCGCTTAACTTGGCAGATAGTTATGCACAAAAATCGGGTGATGAGTTTCTTTCAACAGATTGGGTGTTACTTGGTTTAGCAGAAACAGGTGCAACCAAAACTATTTTAAATGCGGTTGGTGTTCAATCCGCAGGTTTAAAAGCGGCGATAACTAAAGTTCGAGGTGATGAAAAAGTCATGAGTAACAATCATGAAGATCAACGTGATTCATTAAACAAATACACCATTGATCTCACTGAGCGAGCACTTTCTGGCAAGCTTGATCCAGTGATTGGGCGAGATGATGAAATTCGTCGAACAGTCCAAGTTTTATCACGCCGTACAAAAAATAATCCTGTTTTGATTGGTGAGCCGGGTGTTGGTAAAACTGCCATTGTTGAGGGTTTAGCACAGCGTATCGTTAATGGAGAAGTGCCTGAAAGTTTAAAAAATAAACGTGTCTTATCACTTGATCTTGGATCGCTTTTAGCTGGTGCAAAATATCGTGGTGAATTTGAAGAGCGCTTAAAAGCTGTATTAAAAGATCTTGCTAAACATGATGGTGAAATTATCCTCTTTATCGATGAGTTGCATACTCTAGTCGGTGCAGGTAAAGGCGACGGTGCAATGGATGCAGGTAACATGTTGAAGCCTGCTTTAGCACGTGGAGAATTACGTTGTGTAGGTGCTACAACATTAGATGAATATCGACAATTCATTGAAAAAGATGCAGCACTTGAACGTCGTTTCCAAAAAGTATTGGTTGATGAGCCTAGTGTTGAAGACACGATTGCGATTTTACGTGGATTAAAAGAGCGCTATGAAGTACATCATGGTGTTAAAATCTTAGATTCTGCCATCATTGCTGCAGCTAAAATGTCGCATCGATACATTACAGATCGTCAACTACCAGATAAAGCGATTGATTTGATTGATGAAGCGGCATCTCGAATTAAGATGGAGCTTGATTCAAAACCTGAGTCTCTAGATAAATTAGAACGTCGTCTTATTCAACTGAAATTACAGCTTGAGGCTGTAAAAAAAGATGAAGATGCAGGAAGTAAAGCTGAAGTTTCACACTTAGAAAAACAAATTGCTGAAGTAGAGAAGGAATACAGCGATCTTGAAGAAGTGTGGATTTCTGAAAAACGTTTAGTGCAAGGTGATCAACAAACTCAGGCGGAGCTTGATCAAGCACGTATCGCGATGCAAAAGGCACAACGTGAAAATGATCTAGCTGAAATGGCACGACTTCAATATGGAGTAATTCCTGATTTGGAGAAACGACTCAGTGAAGAAGCATCTGAAGAGAAAGTTGAACCTAAATTATTGCGTAATAAAGTGACGGACAATGAAATTGCCGAAGTTGTAAGTGCAGCTACAGGAATTCCTGTAGCAAAAATGCTACAGGGTGAGCGTGAAAAATTACTCAGTATGGAAACATTTTTACATAACCGCGTCGTAGGTCAAGATGAAGCGGTAGTTGCAGTTTCTAATGCTGTACGACGCTCACGTTCTGGACTTTCAGATCCAAATCGCCCAAGTGGTTCATTCTTATTTTTAGGTCCAACAGGTGTCGGTAAAACTGAGTTAACTAAAGCTTTAGCAAACTTCTTATTTGACAGTGACGATGCCATGATCCGTATCGATATGTCTGAATTTATGGAGAAACATTCTGTTAGTCGTTTGGTGGGAGCACCTCCTGGTTATGTTGGTTATGAAGAGGGTGGTGTGCTAACTGAAGCAGTACGCCGTAAGCCTTATAGCGTGGTGTTATTTGATGAAGTAGAGAAGGCTCATCCAGATGTATTTAATATTCTGCTTCAGGTACTTGACGATGGTCGCTTGACTGATTCGCAAGGGCGTGTGGTGGATTTTAAAAATACCGTGATCGTTATGACTTCAAACTTAGGTTCAAATGAAGTGCGCGAATTAGGTGACATGGCGACGGAACAAGATGTACGCAGTGTTGTGATGGCTGCTGTTTCTGAGCATTTTAGACCAGAGTTTATTAACCGAATTGATGAGCTTGTAATCTTCCATGCACTGAAAAAATCGCAGATTCGAGGTATCGCGGATATTCAGTTAGATCGCTTACGTGCTCGTTTGGCTGATCGTGATTTAAGTTTGACTGTAGATGACACTGCTTTCGATGAATTAATTGAGGCAGGATATGACCCAATCTATGGGGCTCGACCACTTAAACGTGCTATTCAACAAAAGGTTGAAAATACATTGGCTCAAAAAATCTTGGCGGGAGAATTTTTGCCAGGAGATACAATTGTTATACAAAGCACTGATGGAAATTTGAGTTTTAGTAAACTTAAATTAAATTAGAATTTAATAAACAAACTTAGAAAACCTGAATTCGTTCAGGTTTTTTTTCATTTAAGTGATTTAAAAATAATAAATTTATTTTTTAATAAAATTGCTACTCAAATCTATTAAGTATAAGATTGCACTCAATATTTTTGTGAATAAATGTTTAATTTGTTTATTGATTCACAAAAGGAATTCATTGTTTAGCTTAATGGGATCAATATGCTAGAATTAAAACGACTCCGAAAATTAAAAAAAGAACCTTATAGTGAGTTTGTTAAGGTAAAAGATTTAAAACCCCGTGATATTGAAAAGATGTTCAATATTTACAGTAACTATTATTCAAATACAGTCTTTGAAATTTTTGAAAGAGACCTTCTGGAAAAGACTGGTGTGTTTATCATTCGAGAACCCAAAAAAGATTTTTTAGTGGGTTTCTCAACTGTAATGGAGCGAAATTTTACCGTGAATGGTAAAACTGCCCATGCTTTTTTTAGTGGTGATACCATTATTGAGGAGGCGTATTGGGGTAGTCGAGCATTACAACGTGCGATGTTTCGTTATGTAATGACCTTCAAATTACGTCATACGGGTGTACCGATCTATTGGATGCTGATCTCAAAGGGCTTTAAGACCTACTTACTTCTTGCAAATAATTATTATCACTATTATCCAAATCCAGAAAATAAAGATGAATATTTAAAAGATTATGTTGAAGCGTATTGTCGTGAGTATTTTGCAGAATACTATGATGATGAATCAAAGCTGATTGATTTTGGAGAAAACTATCAGTGTCTGAAACCTGATGTGGCCCCAATAACAGAAGAAATGCGCCAGAAAAATCGTAAAATCGAGTTTTTTGAGGAATGCAATCCATCTTGGGTTCAAGGTACTGAATTACCGTGTATTGGTGAGCTGCGTTGGGTTGATATTTTGCAAACAGCGGTAAGGTTTGTGAAAAAATCATCGCTCAAAAAAAATAAGTCGAATCTGAATAAAGATAAATTATCTAAATCGGCTCAAACCAAAGATCAAGATCAAGATTCTAAGGTGGCCTAATGTCTGTGATATTTGCAGCTCATCAAGTTTTAAATTTGGCCTGTAAAAAATCATTTAAAGACTTTTATCAATACGCTGATCAATTGGAAAAAGTTCAGCGTGATAAATTAAAAGTTATATGTGATGATCCAAAGATGGAATATGAGTCGTTTGCTCAACACTTTCCAGTAACACGTTATGCTGATTGGAAGCAGAAAGTTGAAGCATCACGTAATCAAGGCGTAAATTTACTTAATAAAAGTAAAATTATCCGATTCCAGCCTACAAGTGGTTCAAGTGAAGCACTCAAATTTATTCCTTATACCCAACAATTTTTAAGTGAAATAGATCAGGCGATTGGTTTATGGCTCACGAGTTTATATCGTCGTTATCCTGAACTAAAACGTACAACACACTATTGGTCTGTATCTTGGTTGCCTGAAAGCCAGCGTCAACTGACGACCACTCATAATTTAAATGATGATAGTGCCTTACTTTCTTTTTCAAAACGAATTTTAACTCAAATTACGCAAGCAGTCCCTGCGGACATTGCTTTGGCAGAAACTGCTGAAGATGCGATGTTCGCTACGGCTGTGTATTTAGTCAGAGATGAAAATCTCGGCATGATTTCAGTGTGGAGCCCAACTTTTGCACTGCAACTGATCGAAATTATCCAAGAAAATAAGAGTGAAATCGTTGAGGTTTTATCGACTGGTCAGTGGAGTCGTCAAAGTTTAGATTTTTTAAAAATCAAAAAATCAGTAAAACGTAGCCAGATTCTAGAACGATTAGATTTGGAAGATCCGACTTGTTGGAAAAAATTGTGGCCAAAGCTATTTTTAATTTCATCTTGGGATACCGCAAGCGCACAGCACTGGGCACAAATTTTAAAAACCAAAATTAAGGGTGTAAGTTTTGAAGGTAAAGGGCTTTGGGCCACTGAAGGCGTAGTGACTATACCTTTAGATGATCATTATCCCTTGATGTATCAAACTCATTTTTATGAGTTTCAAGATTTAGATACTCAGCAAATTTACCCTGCTTGGCAGCTTAAACCAGGTCAAATCGTGAGTCCGATTATTACGACAGGGTCTGGCCTAAAACGCTACATTATTGATGATGAATTATTGGTTGATTCTTTTTATCAGGGCATTCCGTGCTTTAAATTTCTTGGTCGAAAGATGACAGTTGATTTGGTCGGAGAAAAGATTGATCAATCTGTTGCTTTGAGTGTGATCGATACATTTAAACAAAACGGTTTTTTACCCATTAGTTTACTCGGAATAGAAAAGACTGAATCGAAACCTTATTATGTTTTGCTTTCTGAGGGTAGTGTGAGTGGGCAGCCGTCCGATCAACAGTTAGATCAATTGCTAAAACAAAATTTTCACTATGAGTTGGCACGTAATTTAGGGCAATTAGATGAAGCACGCGTGATGCATGTGGAAGATGCATGGCATGAATATAAGACAATCGCAATGCGCAATGGCATGATTGAGGGGAATATCAAGCCAGAACCGTTGAAGAAAATGAAATTTATTTAAGAATTTAAAAATGACAGAGCAAAATTTACTATATCGATCAAAAACCTCGCCTGAATTTTATCTACGTTATGCTGCGGAGCAAGATGATCCTCAATTGATTGAGCTGATTTCTGAAAGTATGCCGAGTAACGGTATGGTGATTTCATTTGAGCGGAAACCGAGTTATTTTCGTGCTACACATGCACAATATAATAAGCCTGAAATTTTAGTTGTCGTACATCAAGATCAGCCTGATCAAATTATTGCCATGATGAACATCGGTTGGAAATCGTATTGGATCAATGGCGTCACTGAACAATTACGCTATGTATCAGATTTACGAATCAAACTTACAGCTCGGGGTAAAAAAGCGTTTAATGTATTTATGGAATACATTTTTGAATGTTTCCCTCGTGAAATTATCTTTCAAAGTGTGATTTTAGAAGATAATAAAGTAGCTCGTAATATGATGCATCGTGAAAGAGAAGGATATGCTTTACCTTATATCTTTGATTCGATGACCACTTTTACCATTTCTAAGGTGCCTAAGTTTAAGCAGTCTGCTGAACTTCGCCTTGAAACAATGACCATAGATAAGATTGATGCGGTCAATGGTTTTATACAAGAAATGGCTTCCCATTATAATTTTTTACCTGATTATGACTTTAGACAGTTATTGGAAGCTAATCATCCTTTTTGGTATGGGCTGAGATTAGAAGACTTTCATTTAGTGCTCAATTCAGATCATAAAATCGTAGGTTTATTTGGTTTGTGGGATCAAAAAGATTTCAAACAAACTAAAGTGGCGAGTTATTCTACAACGTTAAAACTGTTAAAACCTGTCTATAACACTTATGCTCGAATTACTGGACAGTTAACGCTTCCCGAAGAAGGGCAATCCTTTGATTATCTCATGACGCATAGTTTCCTCTGTGATCCAAGTGCGTTAGACGTACTAAAGTTTATGCTGACCAAAGTAAATACATTGGTGAAAGCTCAGGGTAAAACATCATTTTGTGTGACTGTGGTTGAGAATGACCCACGTAAGCAAGTTCTAGAGCAGTGTTCATCACATAAAATGAAAGCAGTTCACACGCTTCATAGTTATGAAAGTAAACCCTATGACGTGATTGATCGTTCTAAATACTCTTACTTTGAAGTGAGTCGTATTTAAGAATATAGTGCGTTCATCGGAATGCGGGTGAACGCACTTGATTAGCTGTAATTAATAAATATATAAATAAAATTACAATAATAATTCTCGAGATAAAAAATGGAATTTATAAGTGTTACTTTTCGACGGTCAATTTTAATTTCTAGCATGCTGATGTGTGGTTTCCAATGGGCAACTGCACAGCAATTAGATGAATCTGAACTCATCGAACAGCAAGTGATTGATCAGAATTTGAATGAAAATTTAGTGCAAGAATTAAAAAAAGAAGTATCACAGAGCGCTGAGGTACAAATACAAAATCAACAACATTTGGCTCAGACTCAAGCAGAAGAATTTAATCAGAAGCAATTGGTTTCAAATGCAGTTTCTGATTTTGAATTGAGCAAAAAAGCAGATCCAGAGCAGATTAGGAAAACCATTAAACCACTGACGTATTATCCTTATGATACGCTACCACGTACTGTCTATGTTTCAACAGATCCAACCATTATTGTGACAAAGGAATATTCACCTTCAAAAAATTAAAGAAAATAAAAAAGGGCAAACGAATTGCCCTGTTTTTTTATTGGTCAAGCTCTCTAGTCATTAGGCTTGAAGGTGTCTAATTTTCCATGAACGATGAATTTTAGTATTACGTTTAAAGTCTAGACCAATTGTTTCATGGGTGAGTTCTTCAATGTCATAAAACGCTTTGATTTCGTCGTCTAATTCGAAACCACGATAGTTATTTGAGAAATACAGCGTACCACCAGTGGTTAAACGATTCATTGCACGTTTAATCAGGGATAAGTGATCACGTTGAACGTCAAACGTACCATGGAATTTTTTAGAGTTCGAGAACGTTGGCGGATCGATAAAGATTAAGTCATATTGTTCATGACCTTCTTTTAACCATTCAAAACAATCACTGGCAAAGAACTGGTGTTGTTGGTCAGCATGATCAACCGTTAAACCATTTAAAACAAAGTTTTCTTTAGACCAGTTCAAATAAGTATTTGAAAGGTCGACACTGGTCGTGCTCGCAGCACCACCTAACGCAGCATGTAAACTTGCAGTTGAGGTATAACTATATAGATTAAGGAAATGTTTACCTTTTGCTTCAGCAGCGATGCGTAAGCGAATTTGGCGATGGTCGAGGAAAAGGCCAGTATCCAAATAATCTGTCAGGTTAACCAAAATTTTCGCTTTGCCTTCTTGAACGATAAAGCGTTTAGAGGCAGTACTTTGTTTGGTGTATTGGTTTTTACCTTCCTGACGAGCACGAGTCTTGATAAAAATGGCATCGCGACCTAAACCTGTGACAGCACGGATTGCTTGTAAAGCAAGATTAAAACGTTTTTTCGCTTTTTCAGGATCGATTGATTTTGGTGGGGCATATTCTTGAACATGCAGTCGGTCGCCATATAGATCTACAGCGACATTAAAGTCTGGTAAATCAGCATCATAAATTCGTAAACAATAGATATTTTCTTTCACTGCCCATTTTTTCAAATTCTGCATATTCTTTTGCAGGCGATTTGTAAAATCTTCGGCACCTTCAATTTTATCGAATTGAAGTGGTTGCCAATTGGCTAAGAAAGGTTGTGTCACAACAGGTGGCTTAATCTTGCCCGAGCGAATATAAATAGGCAGCTTACCATTCATTAAGCGAAGCGTTTGAGTTTCGCTGAATGCTAACACGTCTGCTTGTTCAATTTGAGCTGCAATAACTGCGGCAGTTTGGTTGGCAAAGTTCTTTTGAAGTAAGCCAGATAGACCAAGATAGAATGAACGGCTAGAGCCTTTATCCCCAAGACGCTCACCATAAGGTGGGTTGGTGACAACGACCACAGATTTACCTTCTGCTTTAAAATCTGGCCAATCAGAAAGGGTGCGCTCTTCTATTTGAATTTGATCTAGCAATGCCTCAAATCCTGCAGCGCGGATATTATTTTTGGTTGCTTTTACTGCTTCCCAATCTGCGTCAAAGGCATAGAATTTTGGAAGCGGTTTTTCTAAGGCAACTTTGTGACGTTCCGCAGCTTCACCTTTAATTTGCATCCAAAGATCATGATCATGACCATTCCAGCCATTAAAGCCGAAACGACGAACCAAACCAGGCGCGCGGTCAGTTAACATCATCAAAGCTTCAATAATAAATGTTCCTGAACCACACATTGGATCAAGAACAATATCTGGATTCTTTTCAATTAATTTTGCATGTTGAAGAATGGCTGCTGCCAAATTTTCTTTGATCGGTGCATCAGTCATATAGTGGCGATAGCCACGTTTATGCAATGAATCGCCAGACAAATCTAAACAGAAAGTATGTTCTTTTTTACCAGCCAAAGCGTAAATGGTTATTTCTGGTTGTTTGATATCGATGCTTGGACGCTTACCGACAGCCTCCATGAAGGAATCTACGATACCGTCTTTCACACGTAAGGTAGCGAATTGGCTGTTGACTTTGATCTCACGTTCGACATGTAAACGCACAGCAAATGTACTTTGAGGTGCAAAAATAAGCGACCAGTCAAAACTATTTGCACCTTCGTAGAGTTCTTCAGCTACATCGCGTGCATCGTGAGTAAATTCAACTTCAAACGTATGGATAGGCGTCAAAACACGTGATGCAAGACGAGACCACATACAAATCCGGTATGCATCAGCCAATTGACCTTTGAAAACCAATCGCCCAGGGAAACGTTCAACGTTTTGTACTCCTAAACCTTCAATTTCTTCTTGAAGTAAGGTTTCAAGCCCATCTGCACAGGTAACCCAATATGTAGAAAGACGAGGTTTAGAATTCATGAACATTCCCAAAGACTAATAAAGCAATCGTATATTTTAACTTATTTTTGATTTTAAAACTGCTTTAATGCGTTGATCCAACCATTTTAAAAATAATTTAAATTTACAAGATTGATTGAAACTGGTTGATATAGCCCCATAAAACTAAAAAACACTAAAAGATAAAAAAATATGCTGGCTTTAATTTTCTCTATGTTTACCTTTTCATTATCGATGTCTATCTCTCCTGGGCCTGTTAATTTAACTATTCTCAGTAGCAGTATGAACTTTGGTGTTCGAAAAACTTTTGCTTTTATTTCAGGTGCTACCATTGGATTTACTGCTTTACTTGCAGCAGTTTGCTTTGGTCTATATCAGATTATTTTATTGTATCCGGTTCTTTTGGATGCTATTGCGCTGTTAGGAACGGCTCTATTGGTTTGGATTGGCTGGAATATTTTAAGTGCTAAAGGCGAGAAAATTCAAACGGATCAACAAGATCTAGAGAAAATTCCAAATTTTACTCAAGGTGCTTTAATGCAGTGGCTGAATCCAAAAGCTTGGATTGCCGCTGTTTCAGGTACAGCTCTTTTTTCAGCTTCAGAGAATAGTGTTTATTTAGCGCTTTTTGTTTTGATTTATTTTATGGTCTGCTATGTCTCTTTATGGCTTTGGGGATATGCAGGGGAAAAATTGGCTCAGTTTCTTAATGTGGGAAATCGAGCAAGAATTTTGAATAGGGTGATGGGAAGTCTTTTAATCGTGATTGCTATACAGATGTGTCTCACTCATTTTTTAACATATCCATAAAACTATGAGTGGATCATTTATTAAAAATTTCTATTTTTATAATCTAACTCACTATTTCAGGGAAATTTGATTGAACAGATGTATCAAAATAAAGATAAACAAGATTTTATGTAGGAGTTTGGAGCTTAATTTTGAGGGAATTAGAAGATTTCAATGGGATGCTTTTGGTTAAATTAAGTTTTTGAAAAATTTTATGAAACATCATAAGTCGTGATTAAGTTAGATATTGATCAGCTGCAGTGTGGATCACTGCCAAATCATTTTAGAATCTGTATAATACGTTGACTTAACGTATAAGGAATCTCTCATGCACTTCGCTGCATTGCATACACCGAGCCAGATTCAACTCAACCAAGATGGGAATCTCAAACACTTCCTCACCATCGAAGGCCTTTCAAAAGAAACTCTTACAAAAATATTGGACACTGCACAGTCCTTTTTTAATGACCAAAATCAGCTCATTACCAATAATATGCTTGAAGGCAAAACGGTAATGAACCTGTTTTTCGAAAATTCGACACGTACACGAACGACATTTGAAGCAGCGGCAAAACGTCTTTCTGCCAACGTGCTCAATATTGATATTGCTCGCTCAAGTACTTCTAAAGGCGAAACACTGAGAGATACACTGTGGAATTTAGAAGCAATGGCGGCTGATATCTTTGTGGTTCGACATTCTTCATCGGGTGCTGCACATTTTATTGCGAAGGATGTTTGTCCAACTGTTGCGATTATCAACGCGGGTGATGGACGTCATGCGCATCCAACACAAGCAATGTTGGATATGCTTACGATTCGCCGTGAAACCAATAAAAAATTTGAAGATATTTCCATTTCAATCATTGGGGATATTAAACATTCACGAGTTGCACGTTCTGATGTGGCTGCATTGCAAACATTAGGTTGTAAAGATATTCGTGTGATTGCGCCGAATACGTTACTTCCTTATGGCTTCGATGAATATGGTGAAGGTGTTCGCCTATTTAACAATATGGAAGCTGGGATTAAGGATTGTGATGTCATCATTACTTTACGTATTCAAAATGAACGTATCGATTCACCTGCATTATCTTCACAAGCTGAATTTTACAAAATGTATGGTTTGAACAAAGAGCGTTTGGCTTTGGCCAAACCTGATTGTATCGTGATGCATCCAGGGCCGATGAATCGTGGTGTTGAGATTGATTCAAGTATTGCAGATGGTCCTCAATCAGTGATTTTGAATCAAGTGACCAATGGTATTGCGGTGCGTATGGCAGTTCTCGCACTGGCGATGCAGGGTCAGTTACAAGAACAAGGTTTAATTGAAGCAGTTGCGGTATAAGGAATCAGTCATGTCTATTGTTAAAGTCGAAAATGTACGCGTCCTAGATCCAATTGCTCAAACTGATCAAATAGAAACTATTTTTATTCAAGATGGAAAACGCATCGAAGCGACTTCAGATGTGCATGAAAGCATCGATGGGCAAGGCAAATGGTTGATGCCAACGATGGTTGATTTGTGTGCACGTTTACGAGAGCCAGGTCAACAACAACATGGAACGTTGAAATCTGAAGGTAAAGCAGCACGTGAAAATGGCATTTTACATGTATTTACCCCACCAGATTCAAAACCTATCGTTCAGGACAATGGCGCTTTAATTCATGGTCTTGTTGAAAAGGCCATGTTAGATGGCGGGATTTACCTTGAGGTGATAGGTGCACAAACACAAGGGCTTCAAGGAAATCAACCAGCCAACATGGCGGGTTTAAAAAAGGGTGGTTGTACTGCTGTATCAAATGCAAATGCACCTTTTGCGAATGACGATGTGGTGCTTCGTACGCTTGAATATGCTGCAGGTTTGAATTTAACTGTCGTATTCTATGCTGAAGAGCCTCAAATTGCGAAAGATGGCTGTGTGCATGAAGGCTTTATTGCTTCACGCCAAGGTTTACCAATGATTCCTGCTTTGGCAGAAACGGTCGCGATCGCAAAATATCTATTAATGATAGAGGCGACAAAAGTCCGCGCACACTTCGGATTACTGTCTTGTGGTGCTTCGGTTGAGTTAATACGTATCGCGAAGGAAAAAGGATTGCCAGTCACGTGTGATGTTGCAATGCATCAGTTACATCTTACGGAATCTTTAATTGATGGATTCAATTCCTTGGCACATGTACGTCCACCTTTGCGTTCAGAATCTGATAAAGAGTTACTTCGTCAGGGAGTGAAATCTGGAGTAATTGACGCGATTTGTACGCATCATGAACCACTCAGTAGTTCTGCAAAAATGGCACCTTTTGCAGAGACTTTGCCAGGTTTTACTGCTTTTGATTCATATGTTCCTTTTGGAATCAAATTGATTGAAGAAGGTTTATTTAGTCCATTAGAGTGGGTTGAAAAAGTAACGAGTGCGCCAGCTGCTGTTGCACAAATGACTGAGACATGGAAAGCACAGGCTGGATGGGTGCTGGTTGATCCAGATTTGGAATGGACACTTGATAAATCTTCTATTATTTCTCAAGGTAAAAATACACCGTTGATTAATCAAAAAGTCAAAGGTAAGGTAATTCGTACTTTCATAAAATAATGTGAATTCAATCATTTAAAGGTCGATTAATATCGGCCTTTTTTATTTTGGATGATTGAATAATTCATGATTCAGTATATTTTATGAAGATCTGTATTTTTTAATAAAATTTAACTGAGAGCTTTAATAAGAATCAAAACAAAACCAATGAGGTTTGGTATCAAGAGCTTGAGTTTGATTGGGGGAGTAGCATGAAACTTCGGATGAAAACATTGACCACATTGTGCATGGTTGGTGCATTGTCAGGATGCCAACAAGTGTATTCAATCATGTATGCTTTTAATCGTTGTGATCAACCTGAAGTGCAATTAAAACTCGAACAAGTCATCCATAAAGACATCGCCAATATCTCAGCGACTCAACTCAAAAGTATTATAGAAAATGATCAAGTTATTATAGATGGTCAACTCTTACAGCGTAGTTTGAAACCAGTTCAATTTAAAATTGAAAACATTGATAAAATAAAGAAAACGAGATCCTCTGATCAGACGATGTGTACAGCAAGAGTCACTGCTGAACTACCATCAAATTATCTGACGGATGCTGATGTATCGCGCGCATTAAATCGAGAGTCAAATGTTTTAGAATCAGCTGCACTTTCTCAATTAAACTTTGAGAACAATCAGATTTCTACTGAGTTAAATTATAGTGTACGAATTTCAGAGCATGAAGTAACTGTACAATTGGTGAATGCACTACATTTCACCAGTTTTATGCAAAAAGTTCTAATAGATGCCCATTTAAAACCATCACGTTTGACGGCTTTAGTGTTAGATCGTCAAAAGAAACAAGCACTTTTAAATCAGCAAAATAAAACATCAGATGATTATCAATCCATTCTTATTGCTGAAGCACAACTTAAATTAGATCAAGCCAATGAAGATCTAAATTCTGTATGGAGTAGAGCTTCACTTCAAGCACGCCAAAAAATACAATACGAGCAAGAACTGTGGGCAAAAAAGCGTAATTTAGAATGTAAATTAAATAGTGAAGGCGCCGATAATCCTGAAGTTTTTCGATTGAATTGCGAAACAAATATGGCGATTAGTCGAACATCTGAATTACAGCAAAAAATTTTCACTCTAAGTTAGGCATTGATTAAACAGGGTTGTTGAGCGTTAGCTTTTACGCATCAAATTTTAAAAAAATAAAAATGTGATGGAGTTGTTGTTTTTTATTTGATTAAATATGTCAAAATTATAAATATGCGGTATAAAAAATGACGTATAAGATTAAATTGGCTTTGATTATCTCTACCATCTTCGTTGCAGGTTGTGATCTGAATAAGAAAAGCAAAGACACCTCACAGAATGTAGAAATTGCTGATTGGAGTTGTACTTCTCCTACGAATGTCAAAGAAATTGAACGCTTTGCGCAACAGGAATATAACAACATTTTAGATCGTCGTTTAAAAGCAACACATCAGTATGAGTCAGATTTAAAATTACTTTCCCAAATCAACTCATCGCTTAGATTTGAACTCAAGTCGATTACAACAACGAATGATCCTTCAAATGCAACAAACAAACTGACGTGTTCAAGCCAGTTAGTTATCCACCTGACGAAGGGGCTTCAACGTCGTGCTGAAAATGCATACCTTGAAAAACCTTGCGAATATGAATGTGAACATGACGAAGGTAGTTATACGCTCCAACATTGGATTAATGATGTTCATGGCAATATCAGTTATGGGCAAGATAAGCTCATAGGCACTTTAAATTATGAGATTACCAAGACAGATAAAGAAGGTTTAATGCTAAGTGTGCAACCTGATAATGCATTGTTAGATATTGCTGCAAGTATGACGAGATATGCTGTTCAATTTGAAGCATTTCGTAAAGCAAATCAGAATGAATCAAAAGCTTACGAAGAATATGAGGCAGTACAACAAAAACAAAAGGCCTTGGCACTCAAAGCCATGCAATTGAGAAAATCTGATTTAGATAAAGAGCAAGCACGAGCTGTCGAGCGACTTAATTTAACTTGGGATAATTTGAGCGGCGAACAAAAAGAACAGCTAAAGAGCGATCAAACTGAATGGTTCGAACGTCGTGACGTGGATTGTAAAGTGGTCTCTCAAAAGTCAATTGAAAGTATCCCAGAAAAAGAACGCGAAACTTATCAGCAACATTATCAATATTGGGACAATGAAATGAATCAAATGAATGTTGAGATGCAATATTCTAAATGTTTCATTCAAAAGACCAATGAGAGAATTGTGTACCTAAACAATGTGTTTAATTAATTCATTACAATATAGCAAAAGGGCGAATTGATTCGTCCTTTTTTTATCGGCATGCTTAGGTATACAGAATATATGTGGAAGCGATATGCGTATTAGTGTGATTGGAGCAGGGCGCGTAGCTCATCATTTGGCTCAGGTATTGAGTCAGCATCATGAGATTGTCCAAGTGTTTAGTCGAGAGCAATCTAAAGCCAATTTGTTGGCGGCTTTAGTAAGAGCTAGACCATGCAATGCAATTGAAGATCTCGAAGACACTGTTGATATTGCATTATTGGTGGTGAGTGATAAGGCAGTTGAAGAAGTTGCTGAAAAAGTTGCAAAACAGCTTCCTCAGGCTTTAATTGTACATACGTCTGGCAGTACCCATATCTCTAAAATCACGCAATATCATGAGCGTGCAGGTGTGTTCTATCCACTACAAACCTTTAGCTTTGAAAGTCAAATTGATTGGTTGAGTACGCCAATATTTGTTGAAGCGATGAGCGACCAGGATTTAGCATCCTTGACTCAAATGGCAAAAGAGTTGAGTCAAAAGGTTTATCAATATGACTCAACACAGCGCTTGAGTTTGCATTTAGCAGCTGTCTTCGCGTGTAACTTTACCAACTACTGCTATGACGTCGCTAAGCAGCTCGTAGATGCACAAAAAGTCGATTTTAATTTATTGTACCCATTGATTTTGGAAACTGCGAAAAAAGCGACTTTAAATCCCCCAAAACAGGTGCAAACTGGTCCAGCGATGCGTGGTGATCAAAACATTATCCATATGCATCAAGAGATGCTGGCGCAGGCTGGACGTACGGATTTAAGCCAAGTGTATAGTGTGGTGAGTGATCAAATTTATAAAAGACAATCAGAATAAAAAAACAGGACTTAAGTCCTGTTTTTTTATTATTGAATCTTTTTAAATAAGAAGTCGTTAATTTTATGGCCTTCTTCAATTCCACGACGTTCAAACTTAGTTTGAGGACGCCAGTCAGGACGAGGATAACTGTTACCTTTACCCGCCATATTTTCTAAACGAGGGCGGTTATCTAATACATCTAACATCCATTCTGCATAGGGTTCCCAATCGGTCGCAGCATGGAATGTTCCACCCATTTCAAGTTTTTCTTCAACTAAAGGCATACGATCGTGTGAGACGAAGCGACGTTTATGGTGACGTTTTTTCTGCCAAGGATCGGGGAAATAAAGTTGAATTGCATTGATACTGTTATCTGGCATTTCACGCAAAACTTGAATTGCATCCGCATCAAGTAAACGTAAGTTTGTCAAACCAGCCATACCCGCTTCATATACACATTGTGCAATGCCGGGAACATGTACTTCGATGCCGACATAATTGCGTTCAGGATTGGCTTTTGCCATAAGTACAAGAGAGCGCCCCATACCGAAACCTATTTCAACCGTCAATGGACGTTCAGGATGCTCAAATTGCTGACGTAAATCACCAACAGGATATTCCAAAATTAAGTGACCATATTGTTCAAGCGCAGTTCGTTGAGAAGTATTCAACGGAGATGAACGGCGCATAAATGTGACAATTTCGCGATGCTCGTTCAAGTTGTCTAATTCTACAACTTGCGGGTCTAATTGATCGTTCGACATAACTTTGGCAAATGAGAAAAAATTCGAATGCGGTATTTTAAGACCTGAGACTCCTAAGTCAAACCTTTTTATACCTGAAAGCGCTACGTAGCTATCAATGATTTGTCGATCTATTCATGAACTTTTTCAAAATGTCATGAATTGTTCATCTACTTGTCATGCCTGTACACTAGGCTTGGAAAATAATATGAACAATGAATAAGACTTAGAATGAATAAACTCATATTATCTTTATGTATGATCGGATTTAGTTCAACGCCGTATGCTGAACTCATGATCAGCCAGTATGTGGATGGTAATAATAACAAGAAAGGTATTGAACTATACAATCCAGATGGAGGTGTTGTTGATTTATCCGCATATCAATTAAAAATATTTCCGAATGGTCAAACCACTGCGAATTTGACGGTCAAGCTGCAAGGAACTTTAACAACTCAGCAGCACTTTTTAATTGGACATTCAAATTTAAAAACTGAATTGGGTGAAGCTGTTCAGCAAACTGCTAACCTTTCATTTAATGGCGATGATGCAATTGTTCTCTATAAAAACAATGTGGCTGTCGACCGTTTTGGTGCGATTGGAATACAGCAAAACTGGGCAACTGGTTTAAGCTTTGAACGTACAAAGAAAATAAATGATGTCGTTTCGATAGATCCATCTGCTCCCTTTGAAATCCAGAAAGAGTGGACTAAATGGTCGGATCGCAATGCTTTTAACCAGTATTTAGCGATTAGTACAAATGAACCAATAGAGCCATCTCCGACGACTCTAAGTTGTAACTCTGCGAATACACCTATCGCTGAACTCTCACAAGCAGCTAAGAATCAAAACTATACTGTGAAGGGGGTGATTACTGCGGATTATCGTTATGCGAATGGATTCTCAGGTTTCTATATCCAAACCCCTGATGCCAAAGCAAAACCCGATCTAACTAACGCGATTTTTGTATATGCTCCTGCTTCAAGTTCTATAAAAGGAGGAAAAGTCGGAGAAGAAGTCGTTCTTAAAGGTCGATTAACTGAATATCAAAATCAGTTACAGATTGATAATTTATCCGAAAATATTTTAACTTGTAATCAAGCGGCAAGCGCTTGGATAACGCCATTATCAATCGAGTTACCATTTGAGAGTTTAACCAACGCCTCAGGGCATGCGCCAAAGCGTTATCAAGGTATGTTGGTTAAAATACCTCAAACATTAACGGTAAGTGAAAATTACAATTATGGTCGCTACGGACAACTGTCATTAAGTCTAGGACGTTTGTTTATGCCGACCAATATTTATCCAGCTAAATCAGCAGAAGCAACGGCATTGGCGCAAAAAAATCTTTTGTCCAAAATTGAACTTGATGATGGATATAATGCACAAAATTTAACGCCTACACTGCCAAGTCAGTTTAGTGCTTTAAATACCCTACGTGCAGGTGATCAGTTAAATGCTGTTGAGGGTATTCTAGAATATCGATTTAATTCTTGGCGTATTCAACCTGTACAAGGTCGTACTCAAATCCAAATTAAAGCGAACAACCCGCGGCCACCGATGATTCTGAAAAATTCAAACCAAACCCGTGTCGTGGCTTTCAATGTTTTGAACTATGATAATGGTTTAAATGGTTTTCCAACTGAGCGAGGTGCTAGCAGCAAAGCTGAGTTTGAGAAGCAACATACCAAAATAGTCAGTGCAATGAAAGAAATCGATGCTGATGTATTTGGTTTAATGGAAATTGCGAATAATGGTTATGGTGAAAATAGTGCCATTGCATATTTAACACGAGCACTTGGATCGGAGTGGAAATATATCACTCCGCCAAATTCAAATCGATTAGGTGATGATGCGATTGCTGTTGCGATTATTTACAACAGTAAGCGTGTAAAACCTGTTAACGCTGCTGCAGTGTTTGATGACCAGTCACAAAGAAATCGAGTGACCCTTGCTCAAAGTTTTCAACCAGTGAGTGGCGGTAAAATCTTTACGGTTATTCCGAATCATTTGAAGTCTAAAGGAAGTTGTCCTTCAAATGATCAATCTGCTGATGCGGATCAAGGTGATGGTCAGGGGTGTTGGAATGCGACACGGGTTAAAGCGGTACAACAACTCATGCAGTGGATTGCAAAGAATCCAACGCAAATTACAGGTCATACGAATACGCTCTTGATTGGTGATTTAAATAGTTATGCAAAAGAAGATCCAATTTTGGCTTTAGAGCGTGCTAATTATACGAATGTACTGGCGGACAAGGTTGTAGGGCTCGGTGAACAGGCATATACCTATGTATTTGGTGTCGACAGTAACAAAGCTGGATTTGGTGGAGCAGGTAATTTGGATCATGCTTTAGCTGATGCTTCGCTATTTCCTGCGGTTAAGCGTGCATTTGTATGGCACATCAACGCTGATGAGCCAACGAATCTAGATTATAACGAAGAATTTAAGACTACAGAGCAGAAGTCGCTCTTTTATGCTGATCATGCATTTAGATCTTCTGATCATGATCCAGTGATTGTCGACTTAGAGCTCAATAGCTCAACAAATGCTGAGCAGCCACAGCGTGACACTAAGTCAGGTGGTGGTTCGTTGAACTGGCTATCCATTTTAGGATTAAGCCTGTTAGCCTTGGTTGGTTGGAGACGCAGAAACCATTCCTAAAACTTAACAGTAAAAAAGAGCCATTTGGCTCTTTTTTTTAAGTATTTGAGATACGTTCTATCAATGTTACGCTCGCTTGGTTTAGACCAATCACACGTACCTGAGTCCCTTGGGCTTCAAATTTAGCCACGACATTCGCTAACATATTGACAGAAGTGATGTCCCAAATATGAGCATAGCTGAGATCTATTTCTACTTGCTTGATATCTTCTTTGAAATCAAAAAATGCATAAAAAATTTCTGCGCTACTGAAAAATATTTGACCTTTCACCGTATAGTAGCGCACGTGATTTTCTAATTCAGATTGAACTTTTACTTCACTCTCGAGTTTATTAATGAGAAATAAGGCTGACAGAACTACACCAATCAATACGCCTAGAGCAAGGTTATGTGTTGCAAGAACAATCACCACGACAGTAAGCATGACAACATTACTTTGCACGGGATGTTTGCGGAAATTTTTTACTGAATCCCAATTAAATGTCGTGAACGCGACCATGATCATAATGGCGACTAAAGCAGCCATAGGAATATAAGCCAACCAATCTTTAAAGAAGACCACGAGACATAGCAAAAAAACACCAGCCACTAATGTCGATAATCTTGTTCTTGCACCTGAGCTGACATTGATGATGGATTGACCGATCATTGCACATCCAGCCATACCCCCCATAAAGCCACTTACCATGTTCGCGATCCCTTGACCGCGACATTCTTGATGACGATCTCCTTCAGACTCAGTCATTTCATCAATCACAGTCGTAGTCATCATGGTCTCAAGCAAACCAACTGTGGCGAGCGTGAGAGAGTACGGTAAAATAATAAGTAAAGTGTCGAGATTGAATGGAATTTCAGGAACTAAAAATACAGGCAAGGTATCTGGGAATGCACCTAAATCACTAACTGTTCTCATGTCAGCGCCAAGTAGAAGTGCCAATACACTGAGTACAATAATACACACTAATGGCGATGGTATGATTTTTCCGATTTTGGGTAAATAGGGAAATGCGTAAATGACCAATAAACCAATCGCTAAAAATATATAGCCTAAGCTTTTCATTTGAGCAATTTCTGGAAATTGAGCGATAAAAATGAGAATCGCTAAAGCATTTAAGAAACCATAGACCACTGACTGGGAAACAAAACGCATGAGTTTTGCGACTTTGAGATATCCAGCGATAATTTGAATTACACCTGTCAGAATCGTAGCTGCCAATAAATATTGTAATCCGTGTTCTTTAACAAGAGTGATCATCAGCAGCGCCATCGCACCTGTAGCAGCCGAAATCATAGCAGTCCTACCACCAAAGAAGGCGATCGTAACAGCTATACAGAATGAGGCATACAGACCTACCTGAGGATCAACGCCAGCTATCGCCGAAAATGCGATTGACTCAGGAATCAAAGCTAAGCCTACGACTAAGCCTGCAAGTACGTCAGTTCGAATGTTAGAAAACCACTGATCTTTCTTTAAATAAATCACAATTTGCCTTTCACAAAGATGTAGCAGCGCTATGGTAAAACATCACACAAATAAAAGCTGAAAAAAGCTTGAAAATTAATTCAATCTGCACAATATTCATAAAGAGATCATCGATGTTTACGCTTGCTTGCAATTTAAAAAACAGTTCTTATTGAAAAAAAGCGTGAAGCAATTTAAAAATGATAGTAGTTAGATAACAAGGAAAAAGTATGAAGTTGTATTATTCGCCAGGTGCATGTTCACTCGCAGCGCATATTATTTTAAATGAAATTAATGTTGATTTTGATTTGGTTCGTGTTGATCTTAAAACTCATACCACTGAAAAAGGCGAAGATTACTTCGCAATTAATCCTAAAGGCTATGTGCCGGCGCTAGAAATTAATCCTGGCTTAATTTTAACGGAAAATGTCGCAATTTTACCATTTTTGGCACAGCATGATCCTGCTCAAGATTTAATCCCACCTTCTGGATTAGGTCGAGCAAAAGTATTAGAGTGGCTTGGTTATCTAAATTCCGAATTACACGATGCTTATGCAGTGTTTTTCGGTGCACCGCTCACGGACGATGCTAAACAAAAAGCGTATGCCGAAGTTGATCGTTTACTGACATTCATTGATAAAACAATTGGTGAATCTAATAATGATTATTTGGTAGATGATAATTTTGGACCTGCAGATGCGTACTTATTTGTACTCACCAATTGGTCTAATCATATTGAACATGACTTGAGTCCTTATAAAAATATTATTCATATACGCAATAAAGTTGCAGAGCGTCAGTCTGTACAGATTGCGATGCGAGATGAAGGATTGATTCCTTAACAGGTAAGGTTTCGTTCCGTTTGTTTCGAGAAAGAGCCGAAAGGCTCTTTTTTTACTCTAAAATTTTCAGAGTAATTTCACAAAGATTATTTAGAAATAGAGAGCATTAAAAAGACAAATTTTTCATCATAATTCGTTTCAGATTCAGTGGTAATCCATTAAATAAGATATCGTTATTCATGATATTTTTTGAACTAAACATTATTTAAGTTGCTGATTTAAATCTGATATTTATATTTTGTATTTAAATCGTTGGACTAAAAAATGAGTTTGAAATTATATTCTTACAACGAATCAGGTAACAGTTATAAAGTACGTCTGTTAGCAGCATTATTGAAAGTGGATCTTGAAATTGTAGAACTAGATTATTTCAGTGATGAACAGCATAGTGAGAAATTTTTAAAAATTAATCCAAAAGGCGAAGTGCCAGCATTAGTAGATGGCGATATTGTTTTAACTGATTCTGCCGCAATTTTGGTGTATTTAGCAGGTAAATATTCAGATAAAAACACATGGTGGTCTGAGGATTTAGTAGAACAAGCTAAAATTGTAGATTGGCTTGCTTTTGCTGCCAGTTGGGTTCAATACGGGGTTTTCACGGCACGCGCGATATTGTCTTTCAAAGGTCCATACAATGGTTTGGGATTAGAAAGTACTGAGCAAACACTTAAAGAGGCGAAAATACGTGGTCACAAATCTTTGGCTATTTTAGATGGTGTGCTCAAAGACCGTGAATGGTTAGCGAATAATAGACCAACTATTGCGGATATCGCAGTGTTTGTCTATGTCGCGTTAGCACCTATGGGTGATATTTCTCTAGAGCCTTATCCAAATGTACGCGCTTGGATTGAAAGAATAAAAAATTTACCTAACTTTATCAAAATTGATGGATTGGATGATCCTTTGTATCGTCGAGTGAGTTAAGAAAAAACCCACTTTAAAAAGTGGGTTTTTTTTATTTAAAAAAGTATCCAGTTTCTGGAGAGCTTGCATTTGCCATACGTTTGCGTGGCATACGACCAGCAAGATAAGCCTCGCGTCCAGCTTCAACGGCTTTTTTCATAGCAGAAGCCATTAGAATCGGATTCTGTGCAGCAGCAATTGCAGTGTTCATGAGTACGCCATCACAACCTAATTCCATCGCAATAGCAGCATCACTAGCTGTACCAACCCCAGCATCCACCAATACAGGGACTTTGGCATTTTCTTTGATGATAGAAATGGTATGTGGATTAAGAATACCTAAACCAGAACCAATTAAACTCCCCAAAGGCATAATAGCGACACAGCCCATACTCTCGAGTTCTTGCGCGACGATAGGATCATCAGAGGTATAAACCATGATTTCAAAACCATCATCGATCAATGTTCTTGCAGCTTTTAAGGTTTCAGTAATATTAGGATAAAGCGTTTTTTCATCACCTAATACTTCAAGCTTGACTAAATCGTGACCATCTAAAAGTTCACGTGCGAGCATACAAGTGCGAATGGCACTATTGGCATCAAAGCAACCAGCTGTATTGGGAAGAATGGTGTATTTTTCCGGTGGAATCACTGAGAGTAGGTTAGGTTGATCTGGATTTTGACCAATGTTTACGCGACGGATTGCAACAGTAACGATCTCAGCACCACTGGCTTGGATTGCTAAGTCAGTTTCCTGCATATCCTTATATTTTCCAGTGCCCACTAATAGTCGTGAACTAAATGAACGTGATCCTATGATCAACGGACTATCTTCCATATTTACTCCGAGTTAACCACCGCCAACAGCATGAATTATTTCTATACGGTCAGCATCTGAAATAGGGGTATCTGCCAGTTTACTTTTTGAAATGATCATTTCATTTTTTTCAACAGCAAATCGTTTACCTTCTAGCGATAATTCTTGAACCAGTTCTAATAAGTTTTGGCATTGCGTTTGAATCGACTCGCCATTTAAAAAAATATTCATCAGATGACCTTCAAATTAATGTTGAATTTTGAATGCTTGCCATGCTAAAAGTAGCCAGCCAATAATCATCAATGCTCCACCAAGAGGTGTAATTGCCCCTAACCCGCGCGGGAGCCCTAAAGCCATGAGATATAGAGATCCACAAAATAAAATGATACCGAACTGGATGAAGATAAAGCTGAATTGAGTTGAAAAGTTTGGAATTATTTTTGGTATGAGTGCGAGTATTAATAATCCAATTGCATGATAAAAGAAATAATCAGTTGCAGTCTGCCACCATGTCAGTTGGGCTTCGGTTGCACGAGCTTTAAGGCCATGAGCGCCGAAAGCACCTAGCATTACGGCAAGCGCTAAATTAATGGCTGATATTGAGATCCACATCAGGTTATTCCCAATCGAAAATTGCGTCATACGATAGCATACATGACGTACGATTTTTTTAAACTTGCATAGCGTAAATACAAAAAAAGAGCTTATAGCTCTTTTTTTGTAATCGTATTAATTTGATGACATGGCGATCTTGATCTTGTCCATGGCATTTTTTTCAAGCTGGCGAATACGTTCAGCGGAAACATTATATTCGGCTGCTAGTTCATGCAAGGTAGACTTATCATCATCTAACCAGCGGCGCTGTAAAATATTCCGTGAACGATCATCCAGCTGATCCATTGCTTCATGTAAAGCAGAGGTGCTCTGAGATTCATAATCTTCTTCCTCTGCTAAACGAGCAGGGTCATAACGATTATCCTCTAAGTAAAGCGCAGGAGCGACATGAACTGAGCTTTCATCATCTTCATCAGATTGAGCTTCGAAGGCTGCGTCATAAGCTGTTAAACGACCTTCCATTTCAAGAACTTGTTCAGCTGTTACATTTAAATCAGCCGCAATAGATTGCGCTTCCTCGAGCGTTAATTTCTTGCTCGATTTTTTTAAGCTTCTTAAGTTGAAGAACAGTTTACGTTGAGCTTTAGTTGTCGCAATTTTAACAATACGCCAGTTACGAATCACATATTCGTGGATTTCAGCTTTAATCCAATGTACTGCAAAAGAAACTAAGCGTACTCCCATATTGGGATCGAAGCGTTTTACAGCTTTCATCAAGCCTAAATTACCTTCTTGGATTAAATCGCCTTGAGGTAAGCCGTAACCTGCGTAACTGCGGGCAATATGCACAACAAAACGAAGGTGGGACATCACCAGCATTTTAGCTGCGTCTAGATCTTGGTCATAAAAATAACGTTCAGCTAACTCTTTTTCTTGTTCAGCTGTCAAAATAGGGATCTGGTTTACAGTACTAATGTAAGCACCTAAATTGACCCCGGGCGCAGACAATGACAGGGGCATCAATTGATTGCTGCTGTCAGTCATGAGTACTCCTTATAGGAAAATAGTTTAAAAAACCAATTACATTCATCTTAATCCTTATAGCATACAGAATTAAGCGAATTTGGGTAGTGAAATGTAAATTTAAATACAATATTTATCCATGATTAATTTAGATGAAAACACCTAAGATTCAATCACGTAATGAAATTCAGAATCCGAAACTTGTTTAAATGCGCATGTCAATTTATGTAGCTGACAATAACGTTGAATATCGATTTGACTGTTCGGATCTGAAGCTTTTAATAAAAATTGCTGAGGTGCACTATTTTGTTTCATCGATTTCTTAAGTAGCAGTAAAGGTAAAGGGCAAGGTTTACCCATCGCATCGATTAACACTTGAGACATAGTAAAACACGAGATTGAATAATAAAGTTGGTCATTATTCTAGCAAAAGTGTGACTTAAGAATAAAATTAAATGATTTAGATGAACTGTTCAAATAAAGTGCAATTTTTGCACTAAATTTGTGTGATTAATATACAAGTTTTAGTTAGATAATTAGCTAAAATTTTTCTATTAATTGTGTTGTACCCATGTTAAGCTCAATGCGTACTTAAGGATTGCGTAGAGAAATTTGTTCTCTAAGCCTTATTTATAATGGATATAACCGGGATTTTGTTAATAGTTTTACAGAATGATTACAAGCTTTGAAATAAAAAATGTTTTAAAATTTGTTTGCTCTGCTGTTTGCAACACCGGGTGGTCCCTTTTCTTACCAACTGAGGATTAACTTATGACAGCTCGCGAACAAGGCGTTGTTAAGTGGTTTAACGATACTAAAGGTTTTGGCTTTATTCAACGCGCAGGCGGTGATGACGTATTCGTTCATTTCCGTGCTATTCAAGGTGAAGGCCACCGTTCACTTCGTGACGGTCAACGCGTAGAATTCAGCGTTGTACAAGGTCAAAAAGGTTTTCAAGCTGAAGAAGTTCAGCCTTTAGACTAATCCTGCTTTTCACTGAAAATTAGGTTGCGCTCCAATTTTGATAAATTGGGGCGTTTTTTGTTTATACTATAGACCATTATCAAATATTGATTGTAGAGCCCCTTATATGTCATCAGGTTTCGAAACCCTTAATTTACATCCGCAACTTAAGCAAGCGATTGATGCTTTAGGGTTTAATGAAATGACCCCCATTCAACAGAAAGTATTGAAATATACGTTGGCAGGGCATGATGCAATTGGACGTGCACAAACAGGCACAGGAAAAACCGCAGCATTCTTAATTAGTGTTATTAATGATTTATTGAACAATCCGATACAAACACAGCGTTATCGTGGTGAACCCCGTGCTCTAATTATGGCACCAACGCGTGAGCTTGCGATTCAAATTGAAAACGATGCACGTGATCTGACTAAGTTTACCGACTTAAATGTTGTGACTTTGGTGGGTGGTGTAGACTTCGATAAGCAAAAAAAACAACTGGATGAAAATTTCGTAGATATTCTTGTCGCGACACCAGGTCGTTTGATTGATTTTACTGAACAAAAAGAAATTTGGTTGGATCAAATTGAATTTTTAGTCATTGATGAGGCAGATCGTTTACTAGATATGGGATTTATTCCTTCTGTTAAACGCATTGTGCGATTCTCTCCACGCAAAGAACAACGTCAAACGTTAATGTTCTCTGCTACGTTTAGTTATGATGTACTCAATCTTGCTCAACAATGGTTATTTGAACCTGTTACTGTCGAAATTGAGCCTGAGAAAAAAACCAATGCTGACGTAGAGCAACGTATTTATGTGGTTGGGAAATCAGATAAATACAAATTGCTGCAAGAAATATTGCGTGATGAGCCCATTGAAAAGGTCATGATATTTGCAAACCGCCGTGATCAGGTCCGTAAGCTGTATGATCATCTTAAGCATGATGGTTACAAGGTAGTGATGTTATCTGGTGAAATCGCGCAAGATAAACGTTTAAAGATGTTGGATCAATTTAAAAATGGCAAACACAACATTATGATCGCAACAGATGTGGCTGGTCGAGGTATTCATGTGGATGGTGTGTCACACGTGATTAATTTTACTCTGCCTGAGCAGTCTGATGATTATGTACACCGTATAGGTCGTACAGGTCGAGCAGGAACAAGAGGGGTGAGTATCAGTTTCTTGTCAGAAGATGATGCTTTTTATTTACCTGAGATCGAAAAAGCGATTGGTCAAAAGATTCCATTGACACGTTTAGATGGTTATTGCTAATTGCTCAATAAAAAAAGTCCCATCAAAGGGACTTTTTTTATAGGAAATTTTAGCGGGTTGAATTACAGCTGAAGGTGATTGTTGTTTGGTAGTCAGTGTCTTTTTCGATTGTATTTTTAGTGCCGATCACAGAGCCAAGAACTGATGAAGCTGCAGTAATGAGTTTACCAGTCTGTTCATCCACAACACCTTTTAGTGCGCCGTTATATTCAGTTTTTTCGTCAATTAGGACAGGTGCAGAATTCTTACCGCAAGTTTTGTTCGCGGCAGAAATTGCATTATTTTTTGCATGAACTTGGGTTTTGCCTAATCCTGACACCTCATATTGATTGTTTGGTTTTTGAATGGCAAGTGTTTGAGTAGGTGTTGATGCACAAGCACTCAGGAGAATTGTTGCAGTAGCTACAGAAGCCAATGTCATTAATTTTTTCATTTTATTTTTCCTCTAGCATTTGCAATATTAAGTTTGGAGCTCAGTCATGTATGCTAGGGCTTAAATTCCAAAGAATTAAGCATGTTTTGTATCGATTTTGAAGTGAAATGCCTGATTTATGTTTGATTGTAATTATGCTGGATGCATTGTGTATAAGTATAACTGTAGAGTAGTTTTCAATGTTTATGCTAAGCTTAAGTACATAGTGTTAGTTTAAAGATTAGTCTTCAAATGTCAGATCAATTTTCTCAAGTAGTGCATGACAATATTCATCAGCGTCAATCCGTTGGTCATTTGGTAGAACCTCATCCTAACGCAGAACAATTAGAATTAGCTTTTCAAGCCGCTTTAACCGCGCCTGATCATCATCGTCTGAAACCGACACAATTTATTGTTGTGAAAGGAGAGCAACGAGAAGCATTTGGTGTTTTACTCAGTGAAGCAGTAGCAGACCTTGGTGAAACTGATTCAATTCAAATTGAACGCGCACGTCAGCATCCTATGCGTGCACCTATGCTGATTATCGCTGTAACACGATTTCATGATCATGCGAAAGTTCCATATTTTGAACAAACTTTAAGTTCAGGTGCTGCAATACAAAATCTTTTGCTCAGTTTACAAGCTCAGGGTTTCAATACCATGTGGCGCAGTGGTGCTGTTGTGGAGTCGGATCTATTTAAAAGAAAGTTAGGGCTACAAACGCATGATTTAATTTCAGGTATCATTTATGTAGGGACTGCTTTTAAGGCGATTGCACCACGCGCTGAGATTGAAACAGATGCATTCGTCAGTTTTTGGCAGCCGTAATTGCAACATTGCAAATTTAACGATTAGAAAAAGAATGTTTAGGATTTAAAAGAATGTCGGAATTAAAGTTTTCAGATTTGGTCGAGCCAGTTGCAATTGATCATAAAACAGCATTGCGCGTTACGATTCTTGGTGGTGGTAGTTTTGGTACAGCCATGGCGAATACGGCAGTACGAAATGGTTGTGATACTATGATTTGGATCCGTGATGAGGAAATTGCGAAAGAAATAAATCGAACACATGTAAATTCAAGATATTTGCCAGATTATAACCTTGAGCCAGCATTAAAAGCAGAATCCAATCTTGAAAAAGCTGTTCGAGATCGAGACATTATTTTGGTTGCTATTCCGAGCCATTCATTCCGAGATGTACTCAAACAGATTAAGCCCTTTATCACCGCTCAGGCAGTTGTATCACTCACAAAAGGGATTGAAGCTAAAACCTTTAGTTTCATGAGTGATATTATTCGTGAAGAGCTTCCAGAAGTGCCTTATGGCGTCCTTTCGGGCCCAAATCTAGCGAAAGAAATTATGTCAGGAATGCCTGCTGGAACAGTGATTGCCAGCCATTCTGAATTGGTGAGATATGCAGTGCAACAAGCATTACACAGTGCACTATTTCGTGTATTTGGAAGCGATGATGTACATGGCGTGGAGCTTGGAGGTGCACTTAAAAATATCTATGCTGTCGCAATGGGGATGGCTGCAGCCTACAACGTTGGCGAAAATACCAAAAGCATGATTTTGACACGTGCGTTGGCGGAAATGAGTCGCTTCGCTGTACAGCTAGGTGCAAATCCACTGACATTCTTAGGTTTGTCTGGTGTTGGCGATTTATTCGCAACGTGTAATAGTCCCTTAAGTCGAAATTATCAAGTTGGATTTGCTTTAGGTTCAGGTAAAACCTTAGAGCAGGCAACGACGGAACTGGGTCAAACAGCTGAAGGGATTAATACCATTGTGCAAGTGAATGCAAGAGCCAAAGAGCTTGATGTCTATATGCCAATCACCACAGCACTCTACGAAGTGATTTATGAAGGTGCACCACCATTACATATTGCATTATCTTTGATGAAGAATGGTCATCGAAGTGATGTTGAATTCGTATTGCCGCATCATAAAGTTTAAGATTAATGAATGGTTTATCATCATTGTCATAATGTTTAGATATGATGGATGACACATGGTTTAGGGAAAACAAATGCAACTCACTTTAGTTCGTCATGGTGAAGCCGCTCCACCAATTAATGGTAATGACTCGAAACGACCACTGACTGAGCGGGGTCATATTCAAGCTGAACAAACTGCGCACTTTTTAAAAGACGTGGTTGCACCTGATATATTTGTAGTGAGTACTTTGCTCAGGGCGCAGGAAACTTTAAAACATATACAGCAATTCTTTCCAAATGTTGAAGTTTTAGTATGTGATAAAATTAAACCTGACGATGATGCTAAAGTTGCAGTTGAGTGGTTATCTCAACTACCTTTTGAGAATATTGTGGTTGTATGTCATATGAATGTTGTGGCATATATTGAAGAAATTATTACGTCTGAATTTTTTACTCCTTTTTCGCTTGCTGAAGCGCGGATTTATGATCAGACAGTCATTGCTGCGGGACTTTCCACAAAATTAAAACATTTTGTACCGTCAGCTTAATAACCATAAGTGTTTAATGAATAAAACGGCAGAATAAAATTAATGTTGTATTTATGGATGCCAGTGTCGAATGGGGTTTGGCTCTGGTCAAATGGTGAAAATTGGAATTCATCAACAACGCTAGAAGAGTTGATTCAAGATACTCAACCGTATCATGGACAAGAAGCTGTTGTATTCTTTTCAAGCCATGATGTACAAATTATTCAACAAAATATGCCCAAAGCTCAATTCAAGCAAATTGGAAGCGAAGGCGCTAAATATTTACTTGAAGAATATACCATTCACTCCATTGATCAGATGAAAGTGCTTACTCAATTTGAGGCACCAGACCAATTGTCAGTAATGGGGATCAGTCAATACCAAGTCCAAACAATGCAACATGCTCTGAACTTGATTCCGGTGAAAGTGGTTGCGCTATTACCCGATTTTTTGGTCTTACCAGTGCCAGAACAGGGGGAAACTATTTTAGCTAATATTCATGGGCATTTATTGGCGAGAACAGGATCAAATCAAGGTTTTGCGATTGATGATTTACCATTGTTTTTGGATCTATTGCCAAAGCCTATACATATTTTGCATGATCGGTTAAATGATGATCAGATGATGAGTTTGATTCATGCAACGGAACAAAATGAGCGGGAAAGCTTTAATTATGTATTTAAAGCTGAAAAAAAATTAAAGAATCATCCATTCAATGTTTTGCCTAAAGCAAAAAACACAGAGGGTGGAATCTCAGGCTATTGGAAAGCATGTGCAGCACTGCTTGTGGGCCTGCTTGTAGTGCAATTCAGTTATGATTTAGTGCGTTGGGTAAAGTTAAAAAAAGTATCTGATCAAACGGCTTTGGTTGCGGTAGAGCAATATCAATCTTGGTTTGGACCCAACAGTCGTCTCAATGAGCAAAATTTGCGAAGCCAATTTGAAAGTAATTTGCGGATGAGTAAACCTGCAAATACTGAGGTCTTACAGTTAATCAGCCGTGTAGGTCCGATTTTAATGCAACATCAAATTATCGCAAATCGTGTTTCTTATGAAGCATCTGGTTTAAGTATGGATTTGGTGGCGGACTCATCCGAAAAATTACAAAATCTAATTCAGCAAATGAATCAGCAAGGCTTCAAAGCTGAACTTGGGAATGTGCAAACTCAGGATAAAATGGTCGTTGGTTTGGTGAAAGTACAATAATGAAAACTTTAGAAAAATTTCAAAATCAAT
Source organism: Acinetobacter sp. 24-47-47 (assembly GCF_057737035.1). Classification (NCBI taxonomy): domain Bacteria; kingdom Pseudomonadati; phylum Pseudomonadota; class Gammaproteobacteria; order Moraxellales; family Moraxellaceae; genus Acinetobacter; species Acinetobacter sp. 24-47-47. Next base: position 1,129,005 of record NZ_CM173216.1, read on the forward strand.
TTGATCAATTATTTGAAAAGATTGATGACTATTTATCGTCATTGAGTGTGCGTGAGCGTGTACTTGTCATCGCTGCAACGATTATCGTTGTCGTCGCATCAATTGGATCTGCTTTGTGGAAAATGCACGAAGCAGCAGATAATCAGCAAAAAAGATTGAATGAACTGAAAGACACATTGGTGTGGATGCAATCCAATGTGGTGACAATGAAATCTTCAACAGATTTGAGCCTAACACCTTCGGATAAAATTCAGCGTGTGGCACAACAAGCAGGATTATCTGTGGTCACACAACCAAGCGATAATAAATTAATGATCAGTGCTGAGCATGAAAACTACGCGATCCTCGCAAATTTTCTTACCCAATTGGTTCAAATGGGTTTAAGTGTTGAAAAATTGGAACTTATTAAGTCTGGAGCTGCGATTAAATTAACAGCATCAGTACAGTAAGTGGTGAAAATAAACCTATGACAGGCATAGCGTTTTGGGCATACTCAGCCTATAATGTGGCAACTTAAAAAACCGCAGTTTTTGAGATATGTTATATTCGCTTGCTCGTCCATTTCTATTTTCATTGGCGCCTGAGCGTGCACATGATTTGACATTATCAATGCTTAAATCGACATATAAGTTTGGCATAATGCGTCAAAAAATAGACCCAAAGCCAGTGACTTGTATGGGTATTCAATTTCCAAACCCAGTTGGTTTGGCTGCAGGTTTAGATAAAAATGGTGCATATATTGATGCACTTGCGAGTTTAGGTTTCGGTTTTATCGAAATTGGAACCATTACCCCTCGACCTCAGTCTGGTAATCCTCAACCGCGTTTATTCCGCCTTCCAGAGGCTCAAGCGATTATTAATCGTATGGGTTTTAATAATGATGGTGTAGATCAGCTGATTGAGAATGTTAAAGCAGCAAATTATAAAGGTGTATTAGGCATCAATATCGGCAAGAACGCCGATACAGCAGTTGAAGATGCTGTAACTGATTATCTCATTTGTTTAGAAAAAGTTTATAATTATGCATCTTATATTACTGTTAATATTTCATCTCCGAATACCAAGAACTTACGTAGTTTACAAAGTGGACATGCATTAACAGAACTTCTTGAAACTTTAAAAAATCGTCAACTTGAACTTGCTGAACAATATCAACACTATGTTCCACTGGTATTAAAGGTTGCCCCAGATTTAACTGAGTCAGATATTGAATTTATTGCATCTCAATTAATTCAATTTAAAATTGATGGACTGATTGTGACCAATACGACTTTGTCACGTCAGGGTGTAGAAAATTTAGCGCATGGTGATGAAGCAGGTGGTTTATCTGGTGCGCCTGTATTTGAAAAAAGTACACAATGTCTATCTGCATTTTCAAAATTACTTCAAGGTCAAATCCCATTGATTGGTGTTGGTGGTATTCTTAGTGGTGATCAAGCCGCGACTAAACAGCAAACGGGTGCGCAATTGGTTCAAATTTACAGTGGTCTAATTTATACAGGGCCAAAACTGATTAAAGATTGCGTACAAGCTATGACCTAATCTATGAATACCATCGATATCTTTATACTGATTATTCTGCTCATTGGAGGGCTTAACGGTTTGCGTCAAGGATTCGTTAAAGCCTTTGCGAACTTGGTAGGATGGATTTTTGCACTCATTATGGGTGCAAAATTTGCGGGTAAAATTGCGCCTTCAATGTCCGCACTCAGTCAAGATCCTGTGGTTCAAAAAATAGCGGCATTTGCTTTTATTGTTCTGATTATTGTTGTTTTGACTTGGATCGTCACTGCAATATTAAATCGGTTGCTGAAAAGCTTAAAGCTTGGTCCATTAAATCGATTGGCAGGTGGTGCATTTGGCACCTTGAAAGGTCTCTTAATCGTCCTCATTACTATGCAAGGGATTGGTTCATTTGTAGAGAGCTCTCCACATTGGAAACAATCTAAGTTTATTCAAACTTTATTGCCTTACGCGCCTTTAGCGACTGAGTACACCAAAGAGACAGCGTCAAAAGCTTTAAGTCATATGAAATCAGAAGAGTTGAATCAATCATCAGATTCTTCTCGTCAATCATCTTCTGAACAAGATGATTCGTCATCTCATTCAACGAATAATCCTTTTTATTAATCCTAGCTTGTCTGCGAGGTTGCTATGTGTGGAGTTGTTGGTATAGCTGGTAAATCACCTGTTAACCAAATGTTGTTTGATGCATTAACGATGTTACAACATCGTGGACAAGATGCTGCAGGGATTGTGACATGCCATAATGGTCGTCTCTTTTTGAGAAAAGACAATGGCATGGTGCGTGATGTATTTCATACACGTCATATGCGTGCATTGTTAGGTAATTACGGAATTGGTCATGTCCGATATCCAACAGCTGGCTCATCGAGTAGCGCTGAAGCACAACCATTTTACGTAAACTCTCCTTATGGTATTACTTTAGCGCACAATGGTAATTTAACCAATGCTGACGAGATTCATGATGATCTGTTTAAAACAGATTTACGTCACATGAATACTGATTCAGATTCAGAAGTGTTATTAAACGTTTTTGCACATGAATTACAAAAACGCGGCAAACTTACACCGACTGCGGATGATATTTTCCATGTAGTCACTCGTGTGCATGAGCGTTGTAAAGGTGGTTATGCTGTTGTTGCGATGATCACAGGTCATGGTTTAGTTGGCTTCCGTGATCCAAATGGTATTCGACCTTTAATTTTGGGATCGCGTGATACCGATGATGGTGTTGAATATATTCTTGCTTCCGAATCAGTTGCTTTAACAGCGCTTGGTTTTAAAGTTGAACGTGATGTGATGCCAGGTGAAGCAATTTTTATTGATGATGCGGGTAATCTATTCACGAAGCAATGTGCGGCTAACCCACACCATAGCCCATGTATTTTTGAGTATGTTTATTTTGCTCGTCCAGATGCCATCATTGATGGAATTTCGGTATACAAAGCACGTTTGAAAATGGGTGAGAAGTTAGCGCAGAAAATCCTGCGTGAATGGAGTGAGGACCATGACATTGATGTTGTCATTCCTATTCCAGATACTTCGCGTACATCCGCTTTAGAACTTGCCAATACACTCGGTGTGAAATTCCGTGAAGGTTTCATGAAAAACCGTTATATCGGTCGTACCTTCATTATGCCGGGTCAGCAGTTGCGTAAAAAGTCTGTACGTCAAAAGCTCAATCCAGTTGAATTAGAGTTTAAAGATAAGAACGTATTGCTTGTAGATGACTCAATTGTGCGTGGCACAACGTGTAATGAGATTATTCAAATGGCGCGTGACGCCGGTGCTAAAAAAGTTTTCTTTGCATCTGCTGCACCAATGGTGAAATACCCGAATGTCTACGGTATTGATATGCCAGTTAAAAACGAATTAATTGCTTCAAATCGTGATGTTGAAGAAATTCGTGAAATGATTGGTGCTGATCGTTTGATTTTCCAAGATTTGGAAGATTTAAAGCAAGCTGTTCGTACGAAAAAAGTACCTGAGTTAACTGACTTTGACTGCTCAGTATTTGACGGTATTTACGTTGCGGGTAACATTGATGAGTCGTATCTCGATGGTTTAGAGCGCAAGCGTAATGACTCTGCCAAGAAAATCAAAGATGGTTATATCGATCTAAATATTGATGCAGCCTCAGTTGATCTGAGTGGCATTAAAGAAAATTAATTTATAGTTTTCTATTTGAAAAAGCGGGTATTTCCCGCTTTTTTAATTTATGATCACAAGACAATGTAATGAGGAAATTTTACATTGAAAGATGTGAGTGGTTACTTAATTAAAAACAAAAATATGCTGTGGTCATTAAGCGTATGTTTAATTGTTATTGTGCTCGCAATTATCATTTTAAACACGACGCTCGGATTGTTGGTTCACTATATTGATCCTTCTGAGTCCATTTGGTGGCATTTTCTCAGTCCATATATGATGGTGCTATTGATTAGCATTATTGGTGGTTCTGTCGTTTATGAGTTTTATGTCTTCCGCTCTGGTGGTCATACGCTCGCAAAACAATTGAAAGCACGACAACTCACTTTTATTGAAAGTACTCCAGAAGAAAGTACAGCGCTTAGACTTGCTGAAAAATTAGCACATCGTTTCTCAATTGATACACCTACACTCTATGTCTTACCCGATGAAATAGGGGTTAATGCACTGACTGCGGGTTTTCATCCCAAAGATACTGTGATTATTCTGACTTGGGGGGCGCTACAAAATCTTGATGAGTTAGAGCTTTATGGATTGTTGGGTCATGAATTCCATAAAATTTTATCGGGTGAAACTCGAGAAAATACTCGTCTTAAAATTTTATACAGTGGGTTAATTACCTTTAGCCAATGGGGCAGTAAAATCGCGAAGCAGGGGTTTCGACGTAATCGGGATCAATTGAGAGATAGTTTGGAAACAACTTTTGTGGCGATCGGTGGAGTCATATGGTTAATTGGTAGTTTAGGCGTCTTTATTACGCGTCTGATGAAATATATTACTTTGGGTAGTCGAACATTGTATAACGATGCAATGACAAGACAATTATTGAGTAGTAATGCAAATATTCAAACCTTATTAAGAATCTATGTTCATCACGCAGGATCACAGATTCATAGTGAATATTCTGAAGCTATTTCTCATATGTGCTTTGCTAACTCACTTAGTCCTCAAAGTTGGTTGAATATCCAACCTTGTATTCAAGATCGTATATATGAATTAAATCCGAATTTACTTGAGGATATTCAATTAGAAAATTTACAAAAATTACGCAATCAACCACTATTTAGTTTAATGCGTTCTTTAGAGGAATCTATTGCTGAAGAATATAATCCATGGATGTCACCACAGCCACTTCCATTATTAAGATTATCACCGATCAGCTTTGCAATTAAGGATGCCATCAAACCCTTAAATAGTGAAGTTAGACAGCAGATGAAACGTCCAGAACTCATTCAAAGGGCTTTGCAAACTTCGACTGGTGCGCGTGAAGTGATGGTTGCGATTTTAATGATTCGGCAGTACCGTGAATTTATTCCTTCTGATGCGCCTGTGAGTCGTGCAATTGTCGACTCACTGTTAAATATAGATGGTCGAGTGCATATTCAAATTTTTCATGAGGCATGTAAGCAGTTGGGAAATATGCCTGCTACAAGTGCGCGTCAGTTTATTACTAAATTGGCTAAAATTATTCAAGAAGATGGTGAAATTGGACTTTTGGATGCTTTGCTGATTGAAAAGGTGAAGTCTCAACTGGATTTATTGCCAATACATCGTCCAACATCAATCGAGGATGCTAAGCCGCAAATTGTTAGGCTAATAGATGCGTTATTACATGTTCAGCAGTTAAATACTGCTAATCAGCTTGAAGTTAGAACCCAAATCTTAGAACGAATTTTAACTCGTGATGAAATTGAGTTTTATGAAGAAATTTCAGATGAACCTATCGACTTAGGTGAAATTCTTAATGATATTGCTGGATTGTTGCTGAGAGATCGGTTGAGTATTTTGGGTGTTGCTGAATTATGCTTATGGAATGATCGAATCATTACACAAGATGAGTTAGATGTACTTGAATTATTATATTGGCGACTTGGATTTGAAAGTGATGAAATTGTGGATCAAATGCATAAGAAAAATAGCGTCATTATTGTTTAGTTATCAATGCATTCTGAATTTAAAAGGTGCAAGGATATTAATGCGTCAGAAATGAAATTAAGTTATGATTGTTTGCGGATTAAAAGTTCAGTAAAAGATTAAAAAAGTGGGTAGAATACCCAGCCCTCATGCCAGTCCATCTGTAATGAATGTGAATATGTTAGAGCATCAAAGAAGCCTCTTAGCTGTGATGGGAATCGATATATGGATTCCACAAAATACGGCACAAACACGTCATTACAAACCTTCCTTATATCGCGATCAAGTTGAAGAAAATCATCCAACAGATGTATCTTTTCCTGAATTTGCGCAAGCTCAATTAGAACAGTTCATCACAAAACCAGCTTCACAAGCTGAACAGCTAAATAAACATGATTCTTCGCCTCAGTTAAAAAGTAATCCAGACGGTGTGCAGCTTCCTCGAGAGTTTGTGGAAAATGACAAACAGTCTCAAGATGAAGTTGTTGAGCGTCAACCGCTTGTAATCGATGCTTTTGAAATTCAAGCGATGATCACTAAAACACATACTATTCTGCTAGATGCTACAGCGCTCACCACAGAACAAGAAAACTTATGGGTGAATATCCAGCGTAGTGTGAGTTCACAGTTTTACGATTTAAAATGGCCATTTAATTTCGCACAATTCCAAGATGGAAGAGGTGCTGAAGTATTTATACAGGGTTTTATCGATGCATTATCTGTTGATAAAAAAATATTGAGCTTAGGGTATTTGCCGCATATATCGACGACGCAGCATATGCAGATTGCAAGTTTACAAGACATGATTGAGCAGCCATTGTTAAAACGTCGCTTGTGGAACTTAATTAAAAATTAAATCGATACTGGATCTAAAGGGGGAGTTTTATGAAAAAAAAGGTTGTGGTATTTAGTCAGATAGATCCGAAAATATTAAATCAATTAGAATCGAAATATCAGGTCGTTCAAATTAATCCAAAACAGGGTGACATTAATGAGCAACTTTTAAGAGAAGTTGCGGATGCAGATGGGATGATAGGCGCTGGGCGTCGTTTAAATCAAGACAACTTACAGACCGCAAAAAAACTTAAAATTATTTCTTCGGTCAGTGTGGGCTATGATAATTACGACGTTGAATATTTAAAACAACAGGGTATTTGGTTGACCAATACGCCTCATGTGTTGACAGAGACGACTGCTGATTTGGCTTTTACATTATTGATGAGTGCGGCTCGTAAAGTTACACATTTAGATTCTTGGACAAAGCAAGGACATTGGACGCGTACCGCTGGTGTTGCACAATTTGGTCAAGATTTTTATGGGAAAACGCTCGGTATCATTGGCTTAGGTCATATCGGTGCTGCGATAGCTCGACGTGGTTTTTATGGATTTAATATGAATATTCAATACCATAATCGAAAACCATGTATAGAGCGAGCTGAGCCTTTAAAGGCGAAATATTGTGATCTTGATACTTTACTTTCAACGTCTGATTTTATCGTCATTGCAGTCGATTTAAATGAGCAATCGAAAGCGCTAATCGGTCAAGCTCAATTTGAGAAAATGCAAAAACATGCTGTGTTTGTGAATATTGCCAGAGGATCAGTTGTGGATGAGTCGGCCTTGATTGAGGCGCTTGAAAATCACAAAATTTTTGCTGCTGGTTTAGATGTTTATCAGAAAGAGCCGCTCCAAGAATCACCATTGTTTCAATTGGAAAATGTAGTGACATTGCCGCACGTAGGTTCGGCGACAGCAGAAACCAGAATGAAAATGGCAAATCTTGCTTATGATAATCTGGTAAAAGCCTTAGATGGGGATGAGCCTCAATATATTGTGAATAAGTAAAGTCTTTTGAGAATGATAATAAACGTAACAGTTCATCATTAATCTTCACATTATTCAATGTTATAGTCGATGAAGTACACGTTTAGGAATACAGGTTTGAAGAAGATCATTTTGGCTTTATTGATAGCGAGTTCGAGTTTTTCAGCGGCGGCTGATGAACTCTACAATGCCAATAAAATTCAATTTGAAGTGCCTGATATTAATAGTGGTGTTGGATTTATCGATCAACAAAAAGAAAAAATGATCGGTGAAAAAGTCTATCGTCAAGTACAGCAACAACTTCCAGTGTTAAACAATGTTTGGTTGGAAGATCAATTTATGGCTGTATTCCGAAAAATTATTGCGCAAACACAGTTGGGTCAACCAATTGCTTTGGTGATTGTAAACGATCCGCAAATTAATGCCTTTGCTGTACCTGGCGGTTTATTTGCATTGAATAGCGGATTAATTACGTCGGCAAAGAACATGGATGAAGTTGCGGGTGTGGTTGCTCATGAGGTGGCACACGTCTCGCAAAGACACTACAGTCGTTCTCAAGAGGCTTTTAAAGGGCAGGGATTGCTTGCACTCGCTGGTATCATTGTAGGTGCTGCAATTGCATCACAAGCTGATGGTAATGCAGGTGCTGCCCTGATGATGGGAACTCAAGCTGCATTGGTGGATCGACAGTTAAGTTATAGTCGTAATCAAGAGCGTGAAGCAGACCGTATTGGAATGCAATTGATGTATCGTGCTGGATATAACCCGTACAGTATGTCTGAGTTTTTTGAAACCATGAATCGTGCGACTCCAAAAATTAGTTATCTTCCTGATTTTTGGTTAACACATCCTTTGACTACTCAGCGTATGAGTGAGGCTCGATTACGTGCAGATCAACTTCCTAAAGTTCCATATAGCAACACACTCTCTGAGTTTGATCAGATCAAGTGGTATACCGCAGTTGTGACCAATCAAACCAACGAGGAACAGTTAAAGGGAGTGGTGAGAGCAAATGCATTGGCTGGAAGAATTGCACTGTCTGCTTTTTATTTAAAGCGTGGTGATTTTGATCTAGCACAAAAAGAAATTGAGCTTGCTAAGAAAGTCCAGCCAAATCATCAGCTTATCGCGCTTATTCAAGCAGATATCTACTTGGCGACCAATCAATTTGATTCTGCGCAGGAAACGATATTGGTGCGTCAACGAATAACGCCTGAAAATCGCGCTCTAAGCTATAAATTAGCTGAAATTTATATTCGACAGGGAAATTTTGTTGCTGCTGAAAGGTTGGCGAATAAATTTATCCAAATCAATAATCGTGATGCGCAAGCATGGTTCATCCGACAACAAGCGGCAAATTTAGATATTAAAAATCCTTTACGTACTGTAAATGTTTTGCGATATCGGGCTGAAGTTGAATATTGGAAGGGGGCGGAAGAGAATGCGATACGCTCACTCATTCATGCTCAGCGTTTAGCTAAGGAAAATAACTCTATGAGTGCAATCATCAATCAAAGACTGCGGATGATGCAGGATGAACGTCAACAAAAATTATAAGAGGTTTAAATGATAAAAGGTCAATGCTTATGTGGGAAGATACAATATATTTATCATGGCGTTCTTGAGAAAAGTATTTTGTGCTATTGCAAGCACTGTCAGTTGGCTCAAGGCGGTTTTGCTGCATGGAATAGCCCGATCCCGCTTGAAAACTTCGAGTTAATTTCTGGTGAAGATGTGCTTAAGTCTTATTTTCATACCGAGTTAAAGGCAAGAGTATTTTGTGGTGAATGTGGAAGTCCTTTATATTCACATCGACTTGATTTACCAGGAATTATACGTTTAAGGCTCGGTTCTGTGGTTGAAGGGAAAATACCGCCACCTTATGAAGAGTTTTTCCAGGAATACAAACCTAACTTTATTGAAACTATTCATTCTTAGTGATTAGATTCTTTTAGAATGATGAATGAATAAATATTTTTAATTATGTGATTGAATCTAATAATGAAATTTCCACTATTTTTTATGATGTTGTTTGGGGCAGGGGTGTTCACTCATGCGGAAACACTTCCTGTTAAATTTACACAAGAAATTGAAGTTGTATCACAAAAATATAATGCCGATATGAGGCATTTTCTAAAAATGCTAGCACCAAATACAACACACTTTAGCGTTGATCAGACTCAAAGATATTGTGTCATTGTTGGAACTTATGTCGATGGTTTTTATCAGGTGGTGGATAAATATCGAAAGGATTTACCATTTTCCTACTCTAGAATGAGTAAACAGGATGTTGTTGAGAAAGTGAAGCGATCTAAAGAAATGCAGATTTTACAAAGATATAATATTCAATGTGAGTTTAAATAATCAGAAAGTGAAAAACTAAAAGTATTGTTGTAATAAAATCGGGGATACGTGATTTAGACTGGACTATTTAATGACATTATTAAATAGACCAAATCAAACATAATACGAAAAGTTAAGAAAGTTGAGCTTTAATTTTACTCGAAACTTGTGCAGGATCGGCACGTCCGGCTATGATCGGACGTAGAGAATTCATCACCTTACCCATATCTTTCATGCTAGTAGCTTGTTGCGCAGCAATCGTTTGCGCAATAATTGAATCAAGTTCTTCCTCAGTCATAGCTGCTGGTAGAAATTGAGATAAAACCTCAACCTCGGCTTGTTCCTTACTAGCTAAGTCTTGTCGATTAGCGCTTTCAAAAGCTTTAATCGATTCTTTACGTTGCTTGATTTGTTTTTCAATGACCGCGAGAACTCGACTATCATCTAGTTCTACGCGTTCATCGACTTCGATTTGCTTAATTGCTGCTTGGAGACTACGAATCACCGTTAACTTATCCATTTCTTTAGCACGCATTGTTGCTTTCAAAACGTCAGTAATTTGGTTTTTTAAAGTAGTCATTTATATATCCGAGCAGTCAATCACAAATTAATCTTAGTAAAGGCGAGTAGTACGTACTGATTCACGCGCCAATTTCTTTTGGTAGCGTTTAACAGCAGCAGCTTTTTTGCGCTTACGTTCTTGAGTTGGTTTCTCGTAGAATTCACGTTTACGAACGTCAGCTAAAACACCCGCTTTTTCGCATGAACGTTTGAAACGACGGATAGCTACGTCTACTGGTTCGCCTTCTTTCAATTTAACTTGTGGCATGAAGAATCCTCTAGTTTATGGATAAGACTAAGCGCCGAATTGCGCTGAGTCACAAGTGAAGGTCAGTATTTTACTCATTTACATCTCATATCACAAGTCTATAATAGCTTTAGCAATATTTTGAAATGGGTTAAAGGCAATTTAATGATCGTTTTAGGCTTAGAAACGTCGTGTGATGAAACTGGTCTCGCACTCTATGACAGCGAAGTCGGCTTAAGAGGACAGGTGTTATATAGTCAGATTAAATTGCATGCTGAATATGGTGGAGTGGTACCTGAATTGGCATCCCGCGATCATGTTCGTAAATTAATTCCTTTAATCAATCAATTGCTTGAAGAAAGTCAAATCAAAAAATCTGAGATTGATGCGGTGGCTTATACACGTGGTCCAGGCCTAATGGGTGCACTCATGACTGGAGCATTATTTGGTCGTACGCTTGCATTTGCGTTAAATAAACCAGCGATTGGTGTGCATCATATGGAAGGGCATATGTTGGCGCCTCTTTTATCAGCTACTCCACCGGAATTTCCGTTTGTCGCTTTGTTGGTCTCGGGTGGGCATACACAATTAATGGCGGCATATGATATTGGTCATTATGAAATCTTAGGTGAGTCGATCGATGATGCAGCGGGTGAAGCATTCGATAAGGTTGCTAAGATGATGGGGTTGCCTTATCCAGGCGGTCCAAATATCTCTAAACTTGCTGAGCAAGGTGATGCCACTGCTTTTGAATTTCCACGTCCTATGTTGCATCAAGGTTTGGAATTTTCATTTAGCGGCTTAAAAACAGCAGTTTCTGTCCAAATGAAAAAATTAGGTGAAGAAAACCGAGACGCTGATATTGCTGCGAGTTTTCAAGAGGCTATTGTTGATACATTGGTCAAAAAATCAGTTAAAGCATTAAAACAAACTGGTCTTAAGCGTTTGGTCATTGCTGGTGGTGTGAGTGCCAATAAGCGTCTTCGTGAACGTCTTGAAGCAGATTTAGCTAAAATAAAAGCTCAAGTATATTATGCTGAACCAGCTTTATGTACGGATAATGGCGCCATGATTGCTTTTGCTGGATATCAACGCTTAAAAGCAGGACAGCATGATGGCTTAGCCGTGACAACGACGCCACGTTGGCCGATGACGGAACTCAAAAAACCTACTGAAGCATAAATGTTTGGTCCCGAGAAAAAAGAGGCTTATAGCCTCTTTTTTATATTTACATTATTGAAAGAATTTGCATGTCTTCTGGTGAGAGTTGAAGATTCACTGCATTTGAAAATTGGGTAATTTGTTCAAGGTTTGTTGCACTGGCGATTGGTGCTGAAATATGCTTTTGCGCAAGTAACCAAGCCAAAGCTACCTCAGCAGGTGCCGCATTGTGGCGCGATGCCACTTCTCTGAGCTTATCTAAAAGGTTTAAGCCTCGCTCATCAAAATATTTTACAAGCGTATCTGCACGTTGACGCCCTTGAATATTGTCTAATGACGAATATTTCCCAGATAGAAATCCACTAGCCAGACTATAAAAACTTACGACACCAATTTGATGGCGTTCACAAATGGGTTGCAGTGTTTGTTCGAATACATCGCGATCGTAAAGATTATATTCAGGTTGAAGAACCTGATAATGTTGCACACCAATCTTTTGTGCAGCTTGAATAGAAGCGTCTAATTGAACAGCTGAAAAATTAGAAGTGCCATAGGCACGAATTTTTCCTTGATCTTTGAGCTTTGAAAATGCTGATAATGTTTCCTCATGAGGTGTGTTTTCATCAGGCCAGTGTGCAAAATAAAGATCAAGATAATCTGTTTTCAAACGGCTTAGAGAGTCTTCAACTGCTTGCATAATCCATCGTTCAGATAAACCTTGATGGCCGGGAATCCCCATATCTAAACCGACTTTAGTAAATAGCACGATGTCTTCACGTTTACTTGGATTTTGTTTTAACCAATTACCAATGATTGTTTCTGACTCGCCACCATGATTGCCTGGTGCCCAAATGGAATAGAAGTCTGCTGTATCAATGGTGTTAAATCCACGCTCATACAGTGCATCTAAAATTTTGAAACTTTGTTTTTCATCAACCGTCCAACCGAATACATTTCCTCCGAATACGATGGGTGCGATGAATAAATCAGTTTGTCCAAGTTTTCTTTTTTGCATGAAATATCCTAGGTAGAATAATACGACTTATTCTAGCTATATAGGATTCGTCTATTTCTCGCTATCCAAATAATGTATAAACATTATCCAATGATTTTGACAAAAAAAGAGGCAAAAAGCCTCTTTTTTAATTCTCTATGTATTCAAGCAGAATCAGAAACGATAACCTGCGCTGATGTTGAACCCATCAAATTTAGCCCCATCAACTTTAGTACCTTCATAACCGATATTGATCGCATATTGCGGAGCAGGATTAATATTAATACCAACACCATATGCAAACGCTGTTTCACTTAGATCCATGTTTTCGTATATGTTCAAGGCGCGATATGAACTTTCAACTTTTGAATGCGCGATCCCGACAACACCATAAACACTGAAATTCTCATTAAGACGATATGCAGGGCCTGCTAGCAAAGAAAAATGTTTTACATCTGTATCTTGGCGTTCACCTGGTTCAATCCAAGTTTCATCACCAGTTTGATACGACATTGTTGCCATAACGCTTAAAGGAGTCTCGAGTTCATAGCGATATTGAGCGTGAACACCGCGAATATCAAACGCATTTTCAATTTCAGACTGAGCATAACCCAATGAAACGGTGTGTTGTTGGGCAAAAGTTGTCGTTGTTAAAGTGGTCATCGAGAGGATTAAACCCAATTTTAAAAATTTAGTTATCATGGCGCATGCTCATTATTTGTGATTTGTTTATCTTTAAATGCAAAAAATGGTGATCATTTTTTGGTAAATGCTATTGTACTTTCTATTTTTCTATTGTAAATAAAAATTAAAGAAATAGTTTTGTTTGTATTATAAATGGTGTGAGAATGTATTTATTGACTCGCAATTGAGTTTTTAAATCGTTCTTTTAATGCAATATAGTGGGAATGCTGTTTAGCTTCATCCCATTTCACTTTAAAAATTCGTGCTGCTGCAGCCTTAATAGGGTCTTCTTGTTGGCGTGGTAGTTCTTCACGCCCGTGATCACCACTTAAACCTTTTTTGTCATTAGGTACAGGACCTTTATATTTTTTTCCACCTTTATGGTTTGCATAACGTCTCGCTCGGGTATAACCCATTTGTAAAAATTTACGAGCCATATCTGCACCGACAAAATCATCGACTGCTAAATATTCAAGAAAGAGTTGATAAATCTTATTAGAACTCTCTCTAGCTTTATCTTCATCTGCAAATTTCCAAAAGGGCAGAATTTCAGATTTGTAAGGTTCGACGAGTAATACACCCTGTTCACCACGACCAATTCGATAGAGTTCCGGTCTCTCTCTGAAATTAATTTTTTTAAAGTCCAAAGAGTAGTCAAAACTTTGAGAATAAACACGAGTGCTTCTATGTGGGATGGTATCAAGGTCTTTATGATTGTAAGCCATCACATTCTCTTTAGTACTTTTAAAAATATATTAGGTGATTTGAAATGAAAAACGATTATAGAATTGTGAGTGAAATTTTAAAAATCTGATTAGTTGTTTTAAAGAGATGCGCTAGCACGCTGAAAGATTGAAATTGAACTTTATTAGAATTCAACGCCACGAAGTCAACTATGGTCGATAGCTGGGCGAAATTAAGTTTTAAAATTAAAACCTAGCAGCCAAAAGTGATGAGACATGACGATGCTCTGTAAGAAACATTTTGTCATATTAATTTTATATCTATGGATTAATCTAAGCGATACGTATAAAAATAATTTTGGAAGTCTGATTGGATCTTATCATTATCATTTTTGGCTATCTATATGGTCGCAAATTTCATCCCAAAAAGTACATTGAACAAGTATTTTTTTTAGCCCTGATTTTATTTATATTTTTTTGCACTGTTTACGCAGCGCCAAACCTACTCGCATTAGAAAATCCTAAAGCTGTTTTGAACAAGTTAGTTTTTCTTGGAATCGGGGTATGCGTATTTACTTACTGGTTTAGTTCTCTATTTTATAAGAAGAAACAGCAGGAAAACAGTAAACGAGGCACAATCCAAATTAAGGACATCATTAAAATATTGACAGTTTATCTTTTGCTTAGTTTGGTATTTGTGGGAGGTATCTTCACTTATCGAATGGATTTAATAGATGAGCAAATAGCTTTAAGTATTCAAAACGTGCTTATCTACATTATTCTATTTTTGATCGGAGTTTTTATATCAGCCTCTAACATCAAAACATTGCAATGGCATGATTTAAAACTCCCAATCATAATGGTATTGGCAAATACAATATTTGCCTACTTTATGCTGATAATTTGGAAGGAAAGTGCTGTATTGCTTTCTGGATTCGGTTGGGCAAGTCTGTCTGCTGCGATGATTTCACAAAAACTAAATCCCTTATTGGCAGTTCAAGCTTTAATTGTGGATATGATTCGAGGATTGATTTCCATCATTTTTCTACAGCTTTTTGGAAGACATCAACCACAAGCAGCAATTAGCACCACAGGTGTACTGTCCTGTGATGCATTCTTACCGATGATTAAGCAACATTGTGGTGAGCAATATGTGCTAGATGCGTTTAAAGCGGGACTATTGTTGTCGCTGTTTTGTCCATTGAATATATTTATTGCGATTCATTTTACCCAAAGTGTGACAAATTAAACGGTAAAACACCTCAAAGACAGTGATTTTGGCAATCACTAACATACCATCACCATTGGTATATCCGGCATTGTGATTCAAAAAAAATGCAGCATCCTCATTCATATTATCGTGTTCATGCTTACAACCACGTGTTCCTCCAAGACCATCGTTATAAATAAAAACATGGCCAGATTTTGAAAGTTGATAATTGAATTGCTGAGAGAATAGGGTGCAAAGGTCTTGCATTTCTGTATTGTTATCGAGGTTTAAGCGAGTAGGCCATGTATTTTTTTTGAAAGCATAACGTGTAATTGCACGATAACTTGAGGGATGTAAACACACAGCAAAAAAATATGATGGTGCTGGGTGGCGGATCATTTGAGAAATGATGAAGTAAATATATTGGAATTTTAATAGATTTGATTTTCGATAGGCGCTAAGAAGACCTGCTTGACCACGAAAAACATTCATTGTCTGGTCATTCTTTTTGACTTCATAACGTTGCATACATAAAAATCCAACAGGTTTTTCTTCATCAAAATAGATCAAAACCCGTTTGCTTGCAGCATCATCGGGGGCATAGGCTTGAGCAATATCATTCAAATCACAACCCTCAGGTGTCATGAAGATCGCTTGATGAAGCGTTTTTAATATATTTTGAACATCTGGGGATTGTGTATGTTGGTTACTATATTTTTTAATTTGGAGCATGGATGCAGCCTTTTTCTATAATTATTTGCGTCCCTCATACTATTTTTGAATTGTTAAGTTTGGGTTACATTAATTTTTTCGAAAAACAAAAAATGGTTGTTATGTTATATTGTTTTAAATTTAAATTATTTTTTTAATTCTTATTTAGTTAATAAATTTTATTTAAATTAATAGCTTAAGGTAATATTTGAGATTTTTTTTTATTTAAAATTTTTTGATATCGATAGAGAGCAATGAGTTAAATTGTTAATTTTATCTTTATAATTATTCATGAATAATTTATTAACTTTTATCGTAATAAAAGCTAATTACTTAGCTTAAAGAGTGAAAGTCGAGAAACTAAGACGTCATTCCATCTTAGTTTCTTATTGCAGAAGCAGATGTAAATGCTTAATCACGCTTTAATTGAGTAGAGCCGATCCAATGTTTTGAAAATTGGAATGCAGAACGACCTGAGCGTTGACCTCTGGCTTGGCACCAACGTAGCGCTTCAGCACGTACTTCAGGTGTCATTTCAATACCAGATTTTTTTAAATAGTGCTCTACAATCTCTAAATAAAGATTTTGATCCATCGGGTAGAATGAAAGCCAAAGACCAAAACGATCAGACAATGAGATTTTTTCTTCGATCGCTTCTTGCGGATGTAATTCAGTATATTGAGGCACGTCTACTTTAGTGATCGGGGTGTTTTCATGCATAAATTCTGGGAGTAGGTGGCGGCGGTTACTGGTCGCATAAATAATAAAGTTGCCAGAACCTGACTCTAGTGAACCATCTAACACACTTTTTAAACTACGATAATTTTCGTCTTCAGCATTAAAGGCTAAGTCATCACAATACACGATAAATTTTTCGGGACGACCTTCAATAATTTTTTGTATTTCTGGTAGGTCTGACAGATTATCACGCTCAATTTCAATGATGCGTAAACCACGGTCAGCATATTTTGACAGTAAAGATCTTACGATAGATGATTTTCCGGTTCCACGAGATCCAGTCAATAAAATATCGTTTGCAGGTAAACCTTGTAAAAATTGTTCAGTGTTTTGCAGTATTTTTTCTTTTTGTTTTTCGATACCTTTTAAATCATCAAGATGAATTATTTTAGGTTTTTGAATGGGGATCAGCCGTTTATTTTGCCATTTGTATCCTAGTGCTGAGAAATCAATTTCCTGACTCGGTTCAGATAATGTGTGATTAAGTTGGTCAATAAGTTGAGAAATTTTTGTTAACAGTTGATCTGGTAGTTCTAGAGTCGCCATAGGTATTCGTGAAATACAATTCAATAAAATCAAGTTTAATCTACATGATGACGACAGCGATGTGAACTGATCTAAGGGATAAATCTATGATGACTGGTCGATACAAGAAATAAATTTTATTAAGTTGATTATTTTCTGCTTTTTTTGCATAGTTTAAAAACTGAACAAAACTAATTGAACTAATAAAAATCAAAGGACTAGCTCAATGATTTTAGGCACTCGTAGTCAAATTAATCCGCATCAAGCGTATCGAATTAAAAAAATGCAACATGAGCTTGAACGTGCGGAGAGCTATGAAGAGTGGAAAGACATTGCCTTAAAGCTGGATGAGGAGACGGGCGCTCAGGAATGGAAGTTTGATAATACTTCACCCTATTTTGATGCTGAAATTATATCGCATCGTTTAAATCTCTTACGCCGTTACAAGCTGAATCATCGTGTAATTGATCTGATCTATATTTTGCGAGAAGGCCTGAGTCATGATGTCGCCAATATTGGTCATCCTATGCTGTTCACACAAACATATATTGGCACTAAAAAACTTATTGAGGACTATATTGAAGAGGTTTCACAGAGTTTAATTTATATCGCTTCAAATGAATGTTCGGGTTTGACGTATCAAGAAAAATTTGATTTTTTTAAAAATTGTCAACTGACCTATGGTCAACCTGCAATGATGTTTTCGGGTGGGGCCTCATTAGGTTTGTTTCATACAGGCGTGTGTAAGGCGCTGATGGAACAAGATTTGATGCCGAAAGTTTTATCAGGTTCGAGTGCTGGTGCGTTGATGACGGCGATGTTAGGCGTTTCTGATCAAAAAGATATTGATCAGCTGCTGACAGGAGAGAGCTTTTATAGTGAAGCATTCCATTTCAGAAGTTTCAAAGAGTTGCTTAGAGGAAATGGTGGTATTGCTGATGTGCGATATCTTAAGAAATTTTTAGTGGAAAATTTAGGGGACTTAACGTTCCAAGAAGCGTATGAAAAGTCTGGACTTGATATTAATATCAGTGTCGCACCTTATGATGTCGCTCAGGAAGATGCTCGTATCATGAATAAATATACTGCGCCAGATTTACTGGTATGGAGTGCAGTATTGGCATCATGCGCGGTTCCTATCTTATTTCCTCCAGTTCGACTGACCAGTAAGCGTTATGATGGGGTGCATACACCATACTTGGCAAGTATTCGTTGGGTGGATGGCAGTGTGAGAAGTGATTTTCCACAAGAGAAAATGGCTCGTCTCTACAATATTAATTACACCATTGCCAGTCAGGTGAATCCACATATTGTGCCATTCATGCAAAGTGATGCGGAGCGTTTTAGAACAGATCTACTCAGCTGGCCGCAACGTTTAGTGCGTAAACATGGTAAAACGATTGCGATGGATGTCATGAATTTCACTCGTGACCGAATGGGCAGTGTGCCGACGATTAGACGACTATTGGATCACGGTTATGGTATTGTTGATCAGCGTTATTATGGTGATTTAAATATTGTAGGTAATTACAGCCTACGACATTATCATTATATGCTACAAAATCCGCGACCTCATTTGTTTAAAGTCCTTCAAAGAGAAGGCGAGCGGGCAACTTGGTCTAAACTGTCCAGTATTGAAACACATGCGCGCATAGGAAAAACCATTGAACATTGTTTGGATATGCTGACGCAACTGAAACAGCAAAATGAATCTCTCGAAAAACAATCTACAGTGGCAAACCATTCAGCCTCTGCTCAGGCAACCAGTTAATTCTGAACAAAGTCAGCAGTATGGTCGTCTAATTTATTGTATCGAAATAGACGACCAAACATATTGGGTTAAGCGACAACAGCAGAGTATCAGTTCACAGCATGAGCAGTGGTTCGACAATGAGATAAAACACTACCAATCACTCAGTACTCGCTCTTCAAAGATCTTAGTGCCGTTTGAGATCGTGTATGACGAAAACAGCAGATTCAATACACGTATATCAAAACATGATTCTTCATCATTGATTCTGATAGAAAATGCGGCGCCGTTATTTGAAGTAGAAAATTCTGTCTATATTCAAATGCAGACCTTCCCACACAATGAGTTTTCAAATGTGGTCAATTTATTATTACATAGTCTAGATGCATTACTATCGATTCATGAGCAAGGATTGGTCCATGCAGATCTCAAAAGAGAACATTTTAGAATATTGAATGGTCAACCCAAATTAATTGATTTTGAACAGATGTTTCACTTTGAGTGCCATCCTCAAGTTTCTACGCATGGAACACCGAGGTATATGGCGCCTGAGTTGTTTCATGGTGAGTCAAAATCACAAGCATCAGATATATATGCACTCGGTATTATTTGGTTAGAATGGTTAAATCAGTACTCAATCCGTAAAAAAAGCTATATAGATTGGGCAAAATGGCATTGTCAGCAATTAAAAGTTGAAATTATTAGGCCTTTTTCTGACTTAACACCAGTACTCCAGCAGATGTTGATGAAAAATAAA
The DNA here is from genome assembly GCF_057737035.1 of Acinetobacter sp. 24-47-47. Lineage (NCBI taxonomy): Bacteria > Pseudomonadati > Pseudomonadota > Gammaproteobacteria > Moraxellales > Moraxellaceae > Acinetobacter > Acinetobacter sp. 24-47-47. Next base: position 1,148,839 of record NZ_CM173216.1, read on the forward strand.
TCACAAAGATTGTACAATATTTATCAATTAAAACAGATATTAAGCGAATTTGTTTAAAGAAAAACCAGTAAAATGGATAATTGTTTTATATTTAGTCAAACAATAAGGTTTTTCAAAAAAAGGGCTTGTCATGAGATAATGATCTCTATAATATACACAGCCATCGGGGACGTGGCGAAATTGGTAGACGCACTGGATTTAGGTTCCAGCGCCGCAAGGTGTGAGAGTTCGAGTCTCTCCGTCCCCACCAAGTAATTTACTAGGTGGAACGACCGAAGTAGGTGAAATAGAGGATTGGTGTAATGGTAGCATGACGGTCTCCAAAACCGTTCGTCAAGGTTCGAATCCTTGATCCTCTGCCAAGTTTTATGAAGCTCAGTAATATGATTGAGTATTCAAAGGGGACGTGGCGAAATTGGTAGACGCACTGGATTTAGGTTCCAGCGCCGCAAGGTGTGAGAGTTCGAGTCTCTCCGTCCCCACCATATTAAGGCAAGGTTTGATACCTTGCTTTTTTATTGCCTATATTTTTATATAAAAACAGACTGAAATATATAAATATAAAAAAATCGCCTACAAAGAGGCGATGTTAATATTTAGATGATCTATTTAGTATTCATTCCGTTGAATTAAGGTGAGATTAAGCTTTTAAGTGATCCTCGAATTCTTCACCTAATTGCATTGCAAGAGTATTTCCAGATAAGTCACATGTCACTAAACCATATTCTTTTTTAAAGCTGAAAGTGAAGCCTTGGTTATCCTTTAAATTTCGAACGGAATAACCTAATTTTTCTAACCAAATTCTGAATGCAATTAAATTTTTTGCTTTGACCACTTTCTTCATGAGACAACTCCTTTGACTAATGAAATATTAATAAGGTTAATGATGGTCTTTTTAAAGGGCTTGACCATAAATTAATGTAAATTTATTGTAATTTAATAAAAATGTATATATTTCATGCGATTGAAAGAAGAAATTTGATCAATTTTTTATGAAGTGTTGAAGTAAAGAATAGAAAATTTTATCTGAAAGGGATAAAAAAACTGAGCGAATGTCGCTCAGTAATAAACACCTGTAATTTGAATAGATAATGCTAAATTTAGAAATTATCTTTCATTTCCCGAATACGTTTAAATTCTTCAGCACTGTTGACGCGCAAGAAAGGATTGGTCTCAAGTTCAATTTCAATGGTGGAAGGTAAGGTTATTTGATTTTGATCTCGAAGTTTCTGAACTTGCTCAAATCGTTCTTGCAGTGCCTTATTCTCAGGTTCTACTTGCAAAGCGAATTGTGCATTTGAGAGCGTGTATTCATGGGTACAGTAGACTTGAGTTCTTGGAGGGAGCGCTGACAGTCGGTTAAGTGATTGATACATTTGTTCAGCCGTTCCTTCAAAAAGGCGTCCGCATCCCATTGCAAATAAGGTATCTCCACAGAATAAACTGTCAATTTCATCTGCAAATATTGCGATATGACCTAAGGTGTGGCCAGGAACAGCGATGACGTCAAGTTTTAAGTCATTAAAATAAAATTCATCATCATGATTGAGTGGACAACTGATAAATGGAATTTTAGATAATTCTTCACGTGGACCATAAACTTCAATATTTTTTTCCGCGATTAACTCTGGCACACCACCAATATGGTCTTTATGCCAGTGGGTAAGCCATATTTGCTTAAGTGTTAAACCATTCGAGTCACAATAGTTGACCACCAAATTGGCTTCTGTAGGGTCTACCACTGCAATTTCTTGGGTTTCAGTATCTTCAATAATCCATATATAGTTTTGTAGCGCATTGTTAACATCAATTACGCGAACTTGATAACGCATCCTAAACGATCCTAAAGCATGTGACTTATTTGATCTCATCCTAGATCAAGCTTATCAAATTGTAAAATTCACCCAAATTTTAAACAGCGATGTATTGTAAATATTGATTTCGAATTTGATGAGGTGCATTGTTGTTAGCTTAAGATTATCTGATCTGATGAACTAATTTCGAGTAAAAAGTAAATGATGATAAAAGTGAGATTGAGTGCTTGCATCAGCGCAGTGATGAGTTCGATTGTTCTTGTTGGTTGTATGCAAAACTCTCAAGTTGGTCAACTGCAAAAGTCTCAATTATACGAGCGTCCAAGCAGCTGTAAGGTCAATGAGACAATCGAACGTAAAGCGGTTCCTCAAACACCCAACCAAATGAGCCTTCCGAGTTTTGGGCAAGGGGTTATCGGTTGGGCAACAGGTCCAGAAGGTGCTCAAGCACGTTTAGAAAGTGTATCTAAGCAAGACATCCATCAGTTTAAAGCACAAGGTGTTAGTTTGGAAATGATACGCGAATGGCAAGCGTTTTATACGCATGAAGCAAAGCGTAATCCATGCAATCGGACTGCGCCGTTACGTGCGCAATTAATGGAAAAAATCGCTTCACTTTGGATGGATTGATATTAAAAAAGATCTCATTTGAGATCTTTTTTAAATTTACTATCGCATTTTGGCGAGTTTTTCACCTGTCATTTGCACCAATTGAACTAATACTAAAAGCACAATGACGGTGAGTATAACGACACTGGTATCAAAGCGTTGATAACCATAGGAGATCGCAAGATCACCAATGCCGCCTGCACCGACCGCACCAGCCATGGCTGTTGCACCAATTAAGCTGATTGCAGCTGTAGTTAAATTGAGAATGAGGGAGCTACGCGCCTCAGGCAGAATAAACTTGAAAATAATTTGCAGGGGTGTTGCGCCCATAGCTTGCGCTGACTCCACGATACCTTCGTTGACTTCAAGGAGTGAAGTTTCAACCAGACGACCAATATAAGGTCCTACATAAATGGTTAAAGGAACAATAGCTGCCCATGTCCCAATAGAAGTACCCACAATCATTTTTGTCAGTGGAATAACCGCGATCAGGAGGATAATAAACGGGAGGGAACGTAATGCATTCACAATAGGGTTTAATCCATAGTAAATCACACGATTGGCTAAAATCCCGTTTGGTCGTGTAACAAGTAGAGTTATCCCTTGAATTAAACCCCAAATCGTACCGAATAGCATTGCAAAAAAAACCATATGAAAGGTTTCTTGTAGGGCTGTCACAAATTGATCAATTGAAAGCGAGCTTTTCCAAAAAGGTTCAGTAATTTCTGTTAGCCATTGAACAATCATATCTCTCATGCACGTACTCCTGATTGCTCAACTTTAACGCCATGTTGTTGGAAAAAGCTGATGGTTTCTTGAATAATGTCTGGATCACCCAGTAATTGCACAAACATTTGCCCAATCACAGCGCCATTAATTTCGGTCATGTTGGCAAATAAAATATTGAGACTAATATCAAATCGTTTAATGGCAGCTTGCACAACCGTTTCTTGGGCCGAAGTACCTAAGAACTGCAAGCTATAAATACTGTGGTGATTTTGATTTTCTAAGTTATTTAAAATATTGATAGGTAATTGCTGCTGTAAAACAGTTTGAATAAATGTTTTGGTCGTCGGGTGTTGAGGTTGACTAAAGATATCGAGAGTACTGCCGTGTTCAATCACTTTGCCTTGCTCCATAACTGCAACAAAGTCGCAAATCGACTCAATAACATCCATTTCATGCGTAACCATAACAATGGTGATTCCTTGCTCTTGATTAATTTTTTTCAAAAGGGCAAGTACAGACTTTGTCGTTTGAGGATCAAGCGCTGATGTTGCTTCGTCACAGAGTAGAATTTTTGGATGATTGGCAAGTGCCCGAGCGATACCTACACGCTGTTTTTGACCACCAGAAAGCTCATCTGGAAAAGCATCGCGTTTATGTTTTAAATCGATAAACTCAAGTAGCTCATCTAAGCGTTTTAGACGCTCAGCTTTACTCCAGCCAAGGAGTTTCATTGGCATTTCAATATTGGCTGCAACGGTTTTGGTTTGTAGTAAATTGAAATGCTGAAAAATCATACCAATATTGGCGCGTTCTTGACGTAATTTTGAAGCGCTCAAAGCAGTGAAATCTTGACCGTGGATGATCATTTGACCTTGATTGGGTCTTTCTAGTAAATTGATCAAACGGATCAGTGTACTTTTACCTGCACCACTATAGCCTATAATTCCGAAGATACTTCCATCTGGAATCGTCAGATTAATATTGTCTAAGGCGTGAATAGTTTGGCCTTTAAGCTGATAATGTTTACTAATATTTTTAAATTCAATCATAACGTCAAGAACTATTAAAAATGAAAAACAGGCAAATTAAATTTGCCTGTTAAAAATACAGAAGTCTAGAATTATTGAGCTTCTGTGAGATATGTCGTTGGTTTATCAACATTAACTTTAGTGCCACCAAAGTTCTCTTTCACATATTGCTTAACCGCATCTGTATGATATAGCTGACCTACCTTTTGCAATACAGGATCATTCTGACGGCCTTCAGCTACAGCCAGTACATTCACATTCATTTTTGTACTTTGATCGATTGGCTCGTAGTAGATCGCATCTTTTAATACGTTCAAACCACCTTCCATTGCTAAGGTGTTGCCTAATACAATGGCATCCACTTCATCTTTCACACGTACCGCAGTTGCCATTTGAATCGGTTTGATGGTGATTTGTTTAGGATTCTCAGTTACATCAGAAGTAGTGCCTTTGACATTGTCAAATTGAGGTTTTAACTTTACTAAACCAGCAGATTGCAATAATAAAAGGGCACGTGATTCATTAGCACCATCGTTTGGAATTGCAATGGTCGAACCTGTTTTGAAATCATTTAAATTTTTAACTTTGCTTGAGTAAATCCCCATTGGCTCAAGATAAGTCGTAGATAATGGCGCAATTTTTTGAGTATTGGCATCATTGTATGCAACCATATACGCATATGATTGGAAGGCATTGATATCAATCTCTTTATTGGCTACCGCAGTGTTCATTGAAACATAATCAGTAAAGTTTTTAACATCTAACTTTAAACCTGCAGCTTCAGTTTCTGGTAATTTTGCAATGAACTTCCAGATATCTGCATCTGAACCTGTAGAAGCGATTGTAATGGTTTGAACTGAATCTTTATTCGTGTTGTTTGCAGCGGTTTCTGGAGCATCTTGTTTTGAGCATCCAGCGATACCCACTGATAGGCCCAAAACTAAACCAAGAATTTTCTTCATGATATTTCCTGAGTATGTTGAAACGATCTTCAACTTACATATGCAGTGAGGTGAATAGTGAAATGAACTGTCCTTGTTTCAAGAGCACTTCAAGCTATTCATCTGTTAGAGATAATTCGGTATTTAGCTATCAATTATTTAAGCATTGATAACAAAAAAGTTGGTTGATGATAACAATTTTTTTTTATTCAATATAGTGATGTTAATGAACTAGCTTAGCATAAAGCGTCATATACAATTTATGAGAATGTATAAATAAACTTTAAATATCATACTTATAATTTGAGTGTTTAAAATTAGAAAGACCCGTTATCAGCCGAACACCTTATAATGATTTAATATATCAATATGAAAAATATGGATTTAATTTAATTTAGAAATTTGCTTGGTAAGATCATTATTGTATTTCTGCCGATATTGGCTAGGGGGCATACCAAACCAACGCTTGAATGCTCGTCTGAAATTTGAGGCATCGTGATAATTAAGAAGCATACCAATTGTTTCAATCGTGAGTTGCGTATGCTCAAGAAAATAAGCACTTTGCTGTGCAAGCACCTGATCTTTGACCTCTTTAAAGGTTAAACCTTCTTTTTCTAAATGACGAGCTAAGGTTCGTTTGCTCATGAATAATGAAGCGGCAATCTCAGATTCATTTTTGGGATCTGATAAATGCTCAATCAGTATTTTTTTTACACGAAATTGGTAAGTATTTTGGGGTGTAAGAAGATCCTTAAGTACATTTTCACATTGTTTTTTTGCAATGAGATAGTTCTCCTGACTTGCTGAAGCATTAGGGATTTTACACACAGATAAAGGTATCTGAATGCCATCAAAAGATTGTGAAAATGCGAAATCACATTGAAAAATTTTTGTATAAGCAGCATGGTAAGCAGGTTTAGGATAGCTAAAAAGCAACTTCGCCTCAGTTAATGGCTTACCTAAAATAAATTCAGCACACTCTTTAAATACCACCATGCAAGACTCGATCATGCTTTGATATACAAGGGTGGAGCAATCGATATTAAATTGAATTTTACAATTCATCTGCTGATCACGCATTTCGAGAATGACTTCTGCAAATCCAATTCGAGTAGGTAGATAATGTTGAATCGCTTCAAGTGCAGCATAAAGGTTTGGGCAACTGTGCATCAAAAAGCCCATTGCGCCATGAGTCGTTGGTTTAAGGCGATGTCCAAGTTCTAAACCGAAATCGGGAACATCTGCCATGTTCAATGCATTGTCAAATATACGAATAAAATCAGATGCTGAAATCCGGGAATCTTCCTGTTGAATAAATTCAGCAGTCAGACATGTGCCATTCAATAAAGTTGGGAATACACGCAGCCCACCTCCCAATTGTTGCGCAATAATTCTGACATATGCGCAGGGAATCAATGCCCGAATTGCATTATCGTCCTGATTGCTATGTTCTATTCCTTTAGACATCATACTCAAGTCCAGATAGCGTGATATTGATCTTTCTTAAATCTAGCCTCATTAGAGCTGCTAATTTGAATTAAAAGAATGTCAAAAAATGACTTATTAATGTCAAAAAATGACCTGATTCTGTATTTTTTAAATTCTATGCTCAAACACAGATCATCAGCTTAATGGAATAAAGGCTGAATATAAATTTAAAGATGAGATCACATAGGACACATTGTCATGAATAATTTAGTCAAAAAAATGAATGCTGTTCGAGTAGATTTGGTGAATTTTAGCGCTCGCTATATTCCCTTAGAAAATCACATCAAAGCTGCCCATGTATACCATAAATTAAAAAGTAGCCTATTTAAGAATCCTGATTTTGATCAAATTGAAGAAATTCAACTTCCAGATCCAAATGTTTGCCCCTTACAAGAGCTTGATGTCAGTAGCCCTTTTTTATACAAGCAAGGTGTATGGAAGGATACTTTTAAGCGATTACGGAAAGATGCGCCGATACATTATCAATCAAACAGTTTATTTGGTCCTTTTTGGTCGATGACACAGTACGAAGATGTCATGTACGTTGATAAAAATCATCAGCTCTTCTCTTCAGAACCGATCATTATGTTGGGTGAGCAACCGCAAGGTTTAGAGCTTGAAATGTTTATTGCGATGGATCCACCGAAGCATGATATTCAGCGTAAAGCTGTGCAGGGGGTTTTTGTACCTAAAAACTTAAAAGACATGGAAAGCTTGATTCGGACACGTACCCAAGACGTACTTGATCACTTGCCTTTAAATGAAGCTTTCGACTTTGTAGATCGAGTTTCAATTGAGCTGACCTCAAGAATGTTGGCAACATTGCTAGATTTCCCTTACGAAGAACGCCGTAAATTGGTCTATTGGTCTGAAATTGCATCTTCATCCCCAGGTACGACAGGCGGCACGATGACCATTGAAAATACTTTTGATGGTTTAAAAGAGATGGTGAGAGATTTGTCTCAACTCTGGCATGATAAGGCTGCACGTATAAAAGCAGGTGAGGCTTCAAGTTTTGACTTGATGAGTATGCTTATTCGGAGTGATGAGACAAAGGATCTGATTCAGCGACCATTAGAGTTTCTGGGGAATTTGGCATTATTAATCGTAGGTGGGAATGATACGACTCGTAACTCGATGTCGGGCGGGGTTTATGCAATGCATTTGTTCCCTCAGGAATTAGACAAGCTGAAGAATAATCCTGATCTGTTGCCTAATATGGTTAGTGAGATTATTCGTTGGCAGACACCATTGGCGTATATGCGCCGTGTAGCGACTCAAGATCTAATTTATAAAGGTCAGTATATCCGTAAAGGTGATAAAGTTGTTATGTGGTATGCGTCTGCTAACCGTGATGAAACTGTGTTTGAAAATGCGGATGAATTTCGTATTGATCGTGAAAATGTGAAAAAACATCTATCATTTGGTTATGGAATTCATCGCTGTATGGGTAGTCGTTTGGCTGAGATGCAACTGACCATTCTGTGGGAGGAGATTCTCAAACGTTATGACAGAATTGAAGTGCTTGAAGAACCTGAAATTGTTCAGTCTAATTTTGTTCGTGGATATTCTAAGATGATGGTAAAGCTGCATCCAAAGTTAGAATCTAAATAGTCCATAATCCCTCATATTAGATGAGGGATGTTTTTATGTGTCGTGAAAAAGAGATAGGATTTGATCATAAATTATAACTCAAGCATCTACATACATTTGGATAAATGGGATGGTTTTAGTCTTTTGTCATTGGCAGAGGATCAGGCGAGGGGTTTGGTTGTTTTTCATCAATATAATATTATAATTCATTAATTTTTAATATAAAAATTAAATGAGGATGTGATTTATATTTATGAAATTATTGCTCCAGGTATTTGGCTTGATTATGAGGATCGAGAGTGGAGTTGGGAGGTTGAGAGTCTGCTTCGTTCTTTAGAAGGACAATTTTTTGAAGCAAATTTAGCATTAAATCTTTTTCATTCAATTGATCGTCAAGAATCGACATCTAAACAAGATTGGCTTCTAGATAATAAAAGAAGAAGTGAAATAAGGAAGCAAATTGAGGCTGAAATTCTTCAAGACGGTAATAATCATTGGAATTATATGGATGAGATCAATTTAAAAACTGAAGTTATTTTTAAAAGAGAAAAATGGAGTCAAGGGCATATACCTAGAGAATTTAATCATAATTTAGCATTTTTGTACGCACGAGCATTTTTATATGCTTTGGATACTTTCGATAAATTTCTTAAAGTTCTTTCTAACTATGAACTTGTTCCAATTGAAGTAAAAAATGCATATCAGAAAATGACGGAATGTTTCCCTAATTTACGTGGAGTTAGAAATACAGTTCAACATTTAGAAGATAGATCTAGAAGTTTAGGGGGAGGACGAAATCCAAAGCCTTTGGATTTAAAGCCTGTTGATAATGGCTTTATAAATGCTCCAAATGGTGCATTAATATTAAATTGTTTAAATGGTTCTAAGTACGGATCAACTATGGCAGATGGTCATTATGGTGAAGTAGATGTATCACCAGAATCTATGAATAATTTACAAATTATTTTGACAGAGGTTTTGAATGCTTTTAAATGGAAAGGCAGTCCTCAGCATAAGCCTAGTGCGTAGAACTAGTATTGTTAAAAAACCCCGAAAGAATCGGGGTTTTTGTTAATCTAAATTAAGATTAGGCATTTTCACGAGCAATGGCACGGTAACCAATATCTTTACGATATTGAACGCCGTCGAACGTTACTTTTTGGCAAAGCTCGAGAGCTTTTGCTTGTGCTTCACCAATCGTATTGCCCAGTGCAGTCACACAAAGTACACGACCACCCGCAGTCACGATATCGCCATTTTCATTGGCTTTCGTACCTGCATGGAATACTTTCGCATCTGCCATCACAGTATCTAAACCTGAAATGACATCGCCATTGCTTGAAGTTTCAGGGTAGCCTTTAGATGCAAGTACGATACCAACTGTTTTACGCTCATCCCATTCAGCTTCTGCAGGAAGTTTACCTTCAATACCTGCTTCAACTAAATCAACTAAAGATGATTTTAAACGCATCATAATGGGTTGAGTTTCAGGGTCACCAAAACGACAGTTAAACTCGATCACTTTAGGTTGACCTTGTTCATCAATCATCAAACCTGCGTATAAGAAACCTGTGTAAACGTGGCCATCTTTTTTCATGCCTTCAACAGTAGGGCGCATGATTTCTTTCATGGTTTTTTCAAACACATCAGCGGTTACCACAGGAGCGGGAGAGTAAGCACCCATACCACCAGTATTTGGACCTTGGTCGCCTTCAAAGATACGTTTGTGATCTTGTGAAGTCGCCATTGGTAAAATGTTGTCACCATCAATCATACAAATGAAAGATGCTTCTTCACCTGCCAAGAATTCTTCGATGACAACACGTGAACCTGCATCACCAAATTTGTTGCCTGCAAGCATGTCATCAATCGCATCAAATGCTTCTTGATTGGTCATGGCAACAATTACGCCTTTACCCGCAGCAAGACCATCTGCCTTGATTACGATCGGTGCACCATTTTTCTCAACAAATGCCTTAGCAGCATCGACTTCCGTGAACACGTCATAGAAAGCCGTTGGGATGTTATGGCGTTTTAAGAAGTGTTTAGCGAACGCTTTAGAGCCTTCTAACTGTGCTGCAAATTGGGTAGGGCCCCAAATCTTTACGCCAGCTTCACGGCATGCATCTACAACACCATTTACAAGTGGTGCTTCAGGGCCTACAACAATCAATTCAACTGCATTGTTTTTTGCAAAATCGATAATCGCAGGATTGTCTAAAATGTTCAGTGCAACATTTTCGCATTTTGGTTCAGTTGCTGTTCCAGCATTACCTGGAGCAACAAATACTTTTGCAACTTTTTCGTCTTGTGCGATTTTCCATGCTAAAGCATGTTCACGACCACCACTACCCAAAACTAAAATATTCATCGGTTCATACTCCATGAATCGAAAATGACATAAAGTCCTCAACCTAAAAATAGGAGAGGACTTTATGCAAGATTAAAAATCTATGTCTTTCAATGTAAATGACATTGTCATTACAAGTCTTACCATCAATTAGTGACGGAAGTGACGCATACCAGTGAAGACCATCGCAATACCCGCTTCATCAGCAGCAGCAATTGTTTCTTCATCACGCACAGAACCACCCGGTTGAATAATGCATTTGATACCTGCTTTAGCAGCATTATCAATGCCATCACGGAATGGGAAGAATGCGTCAGATGCCATTACTGCACCTTCAACAACTAAACCAGCATGTTCAGCTTTAATTGCAGCAATACGAGCAGAGTTCACACGGCTCATTTGACCAGCGCCTACACCAATTGTTTGACGGTTTTTAGCATAAACAATTGCGTTTGATTTAACGTATTTCGCAACTTTCCAAGCAAAGATCATGTCTTCGATTTCTTGTTCAGTTGGAGCACGTTTAGTCACAACTTTAAGATCATCTTTAGTAATCATACCTAAGTCTTGATCTTGAACGAGTAAACCGCCATTCACACGTTTGTAGTCCATTTGTGGAGCACGTTCGTCAATTGCTGGTAATTCGCCACATACGAGTACACGTACGTTTTTCTTAGCACCAGTAACTTCTAACACACCTTCAGCAACGCTTGGCGCAATAATCACTTCCACGAATTGACGGTCAACAATCGCTTGAGCAGTTTCAACGTCTAATTCACGGTTAAATGCAATAATACCGCCGAATGCAGATTCAGGGTCAGTTGCATAAGCAAGGTCATAAGCTGCTTTAATACCGTCTAAAGAGACTGCAACGCCACATGGGTTTGCGTGTTTTACAATCACACATGCAGGCTTAGCGAATGATTTAACACATTCAAGTGCTGCATCAGTATCTGCAATGTTGTTATAAGATAATTCTTTACCTTGCAACTGTTTAGCAGTAGAAACAGAGGCTTCAGTTGCAGCAGGGTCAACATAGAATGCAGCAGATTGATGTGGGTTTTCACCGTAACGTAAATCTTGAGCTTTATTTAATTGCGTATTGAATGTACGTGCAAATTGATCAGCTTGACCTTCTTCTTTACCAACGCGAGCGCCTAAGTAAGATGCGATCATACCGTCGTACTGAGCAGTATGTTCAAATGCTTTAACTGCTAAGTCAAAACGAGTTGCATATGAAAGTGAGCCTTCAGCTTTAAGCTCAGCAACTACAGTCGCATAGTCAGATGCATTTACAACGATACCTACAGACGCATGGTTTTTCGCAGCAGCACGAACCATCGTTGGACCACCGATGTCGATATTTTCAATCGCATCAGCAAGTGAGCAGTTAGGTTTTGCAACAGTTGCAGCAAATGGATAAAGGTTTACCACAACTAAATCGATCGCATCGATGTTGTGTTCAGCCATCACAGCTTCATCTAGACCACGACGAGCCAAGATACCACCGTGGATTTTCGGATGAAGTGTTTTTACACGTCCGTCCATCATCTCTGGGAAACCAGTGTGCTCTGAAACTTCGACTACAGCAATATTGTTGTCACGTAACAACTTATAAGTACCGCCAGTAGATAAAATTTCTACCCCTAGAGCAACAAGGTCTTGGGCAAATTCAACAATGCCTGTTTTATCAGAAACAGAGATTAATGCGCGTTTAATAGTCATGATTTAGTCACAGTTATCAAGAATTAAAACAAAAAAGCTAAATAGCAGGTAAAAAAAATGCCCGCGGAAGCCGCAAGCATTTTATCATTTATTCACTCATTAAACCGTGAGCTTTCAACTTTTTACGTAAAGTACCACGGTTAAGGCCTAGAATCTCAGCAGCGCGAGTCTGGTTGCCACGTGTATATTCTAACACTACAGATAAAAGAGGTTTCTCCATTTCTGCTAAAACCATGTCATAAACTTGAGATGGTTGCTCGCCTTGCAATTGTGCAAAATAATGGCGAACTGCGCGATCTACGTGAATACGAAGAGCGACATCAGATTGTGCAGTAAAAATAGGAGATTTGCTATTCATGCGAGTTAATCCGAGAATCAATAATCACTTAGGGTAAAAGTGATTTTGTGGTCAAAATAAAAAAACGAGCTCCGTTTTAGGTCCTAAAACGGTCGACTCTAAAACAAGAACAATTAGCTTGCCACAACTAGAGCAATTGAGTGAAAAATAAGCGTAACAATAGTTTAATATTTGTTACGGTTCCACATAAAACAAAAAACATCCCTGATGCGCTGAATAAAAAAATTAAGCACATGAACAGAACTGTATTTATTTTGAGAAATTGCGAGGAGTTTGCGGTACAAAGCTTTCGTGGCGCGTATCATACCATTGTCTATGAAAAAGTGAGCAAGAAAACTACATTTTTTTTAATTTTTTTATCGTTTTTTTTGATCTTATGGTCGTATAACTTCCAATTTATAATTGTCAAACTCAGATTGAGAAAAATTTATACTAAATTTGAAACCAAATGGACTGTCTTGAGGAATTCGTGTAATTCCATGCAAACTTTCTACTAAATATTCATTGGGTGCTTTAATAGAGGATGAAATCAATTTACCTTGTTGAAAAATGCTTATTTTCAACAGAGGCAGTTTTAGCCCTTTGCTATATTCGTTCACCAAGTGACCTGAAAAAACAGTAGAGATCACTGATGTTGACTCAATATTGAGGTCTTGTACTTTTATATGGGTATAGCGTTCATCAAGCGTGTCACAATTAAATAAGTTACATGCTGATATAAATGCCTGATTTAGCGGAGGTGAGCGTTGCAATACATTTGGGTTAAACCATAAAAATTGAAAAACCAGTAATAACGCTAAAATTGTATTTACGATCGCCCATGTTGCAATATAAAGCCTAGTTCTTGGTTTCGATTGGCTATTGGCATGGATTGATGATGAAAGATTTAAAGAAGGGTAGTTGGTAATCGGATCATGATTGAACGTATTTAAGTTATTTAAATACGTACGCAAGGTAATATTTGAATTCGCAACTTTACGATCGAAAATATCCAATAGGTGTTGTTCTTGTTTGGGGTCGATCACATCTTCAGATGGTGCTGTACTGTCTTGGACTTCTTTGATTAAAGGCTCAACCACTTTCGGTTGAGGATTGAATAGATGTAGAAGCGCATTAAACTCAGCAGAACATTTAGGACAACAAACCATACCCTCGGCAACAGTTAACTGGGTGACTGATACCTTGTAAATTGTGGAGCAATTTGGGCAGCGGGTTTGTTTATCACTCATATCTTAAATTAAGCTCTACTTATTTATGGCGTTTCCCAGAAAGACGGTACCAATTTTCATCACGCTTTTCTTTGTCTAATATATCAAAAAATTCAGCATAAACACGAGAAACATCATCAACTTGCTCTTCAATAATACCGGCAAGTGCGAATTCACCTTCAGGTTGAATGAGTGTTGAAAACTCCTCAGCAAGCGCCATCAGTGGGCCAGCAAGAATATTTGCGACAAATACATCTGCCTTTTGCTCACCAAGTGCTTGATTAAATTCTTCAGGTAAGCCGACATATAAATTTTCGAGCACGCCATTTAATTCAGCATTTTGTTGTGTAGCGAGTACAGCTTGAGGATCAATATCTGTCGCATATACTTTTTTTGCACCAAGCAATAGGGCAGCAACACCTAGAATGCCAGAACCACAGCCGTAATCGATGACGATTTTGTCTTTTACATCGGTTTTACCTAACCATTGTAGGCAGAGGAATGTTGAAGCATGATTACCTGTACCAAAAGCTAGGCCTGGATCTAATTTAATATTGACCGCATCCGCTTCAGGTGCTTCCATCCACTCAGGAACGATCCAATATTTTTCACCAATTTGAATTGGCTCATATGCATCCATCCAAGTGCGTTCCCACTCTTGATCTTCGATAAACTCATAACGTAAAGGTGCTTCAGGCATCTGGTCTTTAATGAATGTTTCTAGTGCGACGACATCGATTTCTTCATCATCTTCTTGAGCGTAAATACCCGTTACGATGACTTTGTTCCAAAGCGGAGTCTCACCTGGAAGTGGTTCTAATAACGCTTGATCTTCTGCATCATCTAGCGTCACACTGACTGCACCAAGAGATAATAATAGTGTTTCAGTAAAATCAACTTGTGCTTGATCGACAGTAATATGGATTTGTAACCACTTCACAGTAAAAAAACCTAAATATGCAATACGAGAGTTAGCATTGTACTGTATTCGCTTTAAGAATGCAGATAAAACCTGAAGCATAAATAAAGGCACGATTACAGTGCCTTTAAGATGAGTTGGTTAACTCAATTAATATCAGTTAATTTGTGAGTGGTTTCGAGTTAACTCAGCCGGATGGTCTAATGGTGCAAAACGATTCAGCAACATGCCGAAAATAGCTGCGAAGATATACATAAAGATTGAATAAACAGCTGCTGGCATCGCAATTTCGCTGCTATTCATTATCGTGATTGCAATCGCCATGGCCAAAGTACTGTTATGGATACCAATTTCAAAAGCACACGCTCTTGCTTGAAAGCTCGGTACACCAAAGAAGCGTGGTAGAAAATAACCAACGCTAAGACTTGCGATACAAAATAACGCTGTTGCCAAACCAATTTGAGCAAGATAATTCATAATGTTGGCACGTTCAGAAAGTACTGCACCGACAATAATTAACACTAAGAATACAACGGCAAAAATACGCACTGGTTTTTCTAGTTTAGTTGCAACATTTGGAAATTTGTAGCGCATAAACATACCGAGGGCAACTGGAATAAGAATAATGGCGAACACTTGTAAAATTTTACTAAATTGTAGACCAATTTGAGTTGAATCCTGAATGAAATGGGTGATTGCAAAATTCACGATAAGCGGCAAGGTCACTGCAGCAATAATGGCATTAATCGCAGTCAAGGTGATGTTGAGCGCAACATCACCTTTGTATAAATAGCTAAATAGATTGGCTGTCGCACCCCCTGGTGAGGCAGCAAGCAACACTAAGCCGACAGCCAAGTAAGGCGAAAGATTGAGTATTCTACATATAATAAATGCAACGCCAACCAAAATGATGAGTTGGGAAAATAATGCGATGAGCACTGCTTTAGGGTGTTTACGAACGCGTAGAAAATCTTGAACAGTGAGTTCAAGTCCTAAACCCGCCATCACAATTGCAAGTGCTAAAGGTAAAAAAATCGTAAGGATCCCTGTGTCCATAAATTCATCCTGAATTTTGTTGTGTTATTTGTAAATAGATCATTATTTTTAATTTGGTTTTATCGTTATCAATAAATAAAAGCAACCAATTTTTCAATTGGTTGCATAAATGGTCGAATTTAAAAAATTGGATTAAGACGCTTTTGGCATCGGTGGCGCATATCCGAGTGCACATTTGCCTTTATATTCTTGACCTTCAATATTCACGGAAACACTCGCTGCATCAGACTTACAAGCTGAATTAAGCTGCTCTTCATTGCCTTTCAAATCTTTACTTTGGGTAGGGAAAAATTGAGTTTGGCAAGTACCATTCCAAATGATTCCTTTATACGGGAAACTGACAGCATCGCCTTCGCTTTTACCCTTACATACACTTTGGAATTGTTTGGCATTATAGGCATTATCAACTTTGTCATTCGCAATACTCATACTACTTACGCTTAGACCCAAACAACATAACATTGATATCGTAAATAACTGGACTTTCATGTTCGTATACTCTTGTTAAAAAATATGACTTGAATATGTTGAAAAAATAGTCGAATCAATGGAAGGGCAATGCTGTAAATAAATTTTCTAAATTGTTAAAAAATCACTTAAATCTGCAAAATTTATAAATTTTTATATCAAAATGGTTTATATTATTGGACTTCAAAAAAATTAGAATTAAATCGTTCTCGATTGTCTCAAGGCAAACAAAATTTGCTATAATTTTCTGTCATTATTTCTATCTCCTCATATACCACTATGCATTATCCTAAAGTTTACGATGTCATTGTTATCGGTGGCGGACACGCTGGTACAGAAGCAGCGCTTGCTGCGGCACGTATGGGTCGACAGACTTTACTCTTAACTCATAATATTGAGACTTTAGGGCAGATGAGCTGTAACCCAGCGATTGGTGGTATTGGTAAATCACACCTTGTTCGCGAAATTGATGCCTTAGGTGGTGCGATGGCACTCGCAGCAGACAAGGGTGGTATTCAGTTCCGTATTCTGAACTCACGTAAAGGTGCTGCAGTTCGTGCAACGCGTGCGCAGGCTGACCGTGTACGTTATAAAGCGGCTATTCGCGAAACATTAGAAAACCAAGCCAATCTTGATATTTTCCAACAAGCAGCAGATGATCTCATTGTTGACGGCGATACCGTTAAAGGTGTGGTAACACAAATGGGGATTCGCTTTGATGCGAAAACTGTCGTGTTAACCGCTGGTACATTCTTGGGTGGCGTGATTCATGTTGGTCTTGAGAAATCAAGCGGCGGTCGTGCAGGTGATCCACCTTCAATTTCTTTAGCGCACCGTTTACGTGAGCTTCAATTGCCAGTAGGTCGTTTAAAAACAGGTACGCCACCACGTATTGATGCACGTTCTGTAGATTTCTCTGTGATGACACCACAGCCGGGTGATTTCCCATCACCAACGATGTCATTTATGGGTGATGCATCTATGCACCCAGAGCAAGTCAACTGCTATATCACGCATACCAACGAAAAAACTCATGATATTATTCGTGGCGGCCTAGACCGTTCACCGATGTATACTGGTGTGATTGAAGGTGTAGGACCACGTTACTGTCCGTCAATCGAAGATAAAATTCATAAATTTGCCGATAAAGATTCTCACCAAGTATTCTTAGAGCCTGAAGGCCAAGATACACATGAACTTTATCCAAATGGTATTTCTACATCTTTACCGTTTGATGTCCAGTTTGAATTAGTACGCTCAATCCGTGGTATGGAAAATGCGCATATCCTGCGCCCGGGTTATGCCATTGAGTATGATTATTTCAACCCACAAGCTTTGAAATTCACTTTAGAGACTAAAGCGATTAATAACTTGTACTTTGCGGGTCAAATTAACGGTACGACAGGTTATGAAGAAGCCGGTGCACAGGGTTTACTTGCAGGTTTGAATGCTGCACGGCGTGCGTGGGATCAAGAACAATGGACACCGAAGCGTGATGAAGCGTACATGGGTGTATTGGTCGATGACTTAATTACTTTAGGTACGAAAGAACCTTACCGTATGTTTACCTCACGTGCGGAATACCGTTTGATGCTTCGTGAAGATAATGCAGACCAACGTTTGACACCAATCGGTCGTGAAATGGGTCTTGTGGATGACGAGCGTTGGGCAGCGTACTGCGAAAAAATGGAAGCGGTTGAGCGTGAAACAGGTCGTTTACAACATCTTTGGGCTGCACCTAACAATCCAATGGGTAAAAAATTCGTTGAAATGACAGGTGCGGATCTTTCTAAAGAATGTTCTGCGATTGATTTGTTGAAACGTCCGAACATTACTTTTGCTCAAATTGCGGAACTCACTGGTTCTGATGTTTCTGCTCAAGTGGGTGACCAAATTGAGATTGCAGTTAAATATGAGGGTTATATTAACCGTCAGCATCAGGATGTAGCGCAAATGAAGCGCTTAGAAGAGACTAAGATTCCAGCTGATTTTAATTATGACGTGGTATCTGGTTTATCTCGTGAAATTACTTTGAAACTCAAAGAAGTTCGCCCTGAAACTCTCGCTCAAGCAAGTCGTATTCCGGGCGTTACACCTGCTGCTGTTCAATTGGTGATGATTACGATTCGTAAGAATGCACAAACTAAAAAATCTGCTTAAGCCTGTTGCAGTCCAAAAAACCCGCTTGATGCGGGTTTTTTTGATCCTCATATAACGATTTATTCATAAATAAGATAAATAATTTATTATTTACGTTTAACAAGAATAGAGATTAATAAAGAAATTATGATTATTTCTCAATCCAAGTTGATGTCGTTATATTGATTCTACGTTCACAACAAAGAGGAAAGGCCATGACGATGAAGCGTATTCGTTATAATGGTTATGAAATTGCATGCTGCACGATGTAAATCATAATCCAACGACATTGAAAAGTGTACGTGGGCTAAAGGGGAGTTTAGTTCACGTATTTAAACTCAACACAATAAGAAATCAGCGCAATACTGAAAATATGATAATAAAAAATCTTCAGAGCCAATTTGGCTCTTTTTTAATATTCAATTTCATGAACGGCGTTAAATACATCGAGCGGTTCAATACGAATGATTTTTTTGCCGAAGCTTCTGAGCCACCAAACCAATTGTGAAGTAAATGGCACATTAGCCACCACTTTAAAGAGATCATCGGATACTTGTGTGATGGATTGATCTTTACTGAGTTGGCTTTCGGAAAAGTAAAGTGCATCAGCTTTATTCATAAAGAGTTCGAGTTGAACGAGCTCAGTGGGTTTATTGAAATCAACTCTGAAGCCAAGCGCACCAGATTCAATGTAAGCATCAATATCAAAGTCAACAGGGTGTAAGGCGCGTTGTTCTAGAACTTTTGCAGATTTAAAACGATGTAAAGCAAAAGTTTGAACTTCTGATTTGTCATGTCGAGTACAAATCAAATAAATGATCGAGCCCTTTTGAACCAGTGCAAGCGGGTTTAAGGTATAACCACGTTCTTCACTTTCAGGTCCACGCGCACGATATATACATTCAATCTGTTTATCTTGTAATAGACCTTCGTAAATAGCTTGCTGCGCATGTTTCTCTACAACAGGAGGGATCAAGGGCTGGCTTGCTGGGACAATACGAACTCGGTTAATCCACTGACGTACATTGTTTTGTGTAGATAAGCTGCGTTTTGCAAGCTCGAACCAAGGGTTCATTTCCTCAATTAAACTTGGTGGAAGCAAATGCTTCAAATGTTCTTCAACCATCATAAAGGTGACAGCTTGAGAGCTGGTCATATGCGGCAAGCTTTGAATAGGGGCATCTGATCGCCAACGCCAACCTTGTGGTACAGTTTTATTACTCTCAATAGGAAATCTTTGAGAAATTTGATTTAAATCACGTTGAATGGTTCTTAAACTGATTTCAATACCTTCTCTTTGCAGGGTCTCTTGCAACTCTCGTGTACCCATCCATTTGCCAGTGGTTAAACGTGAAAGAATTTGCCACTGTCGATATAAGCTATTCGATGTTTCTTTTTCTTGAGAGGACATAATCAACTAATGAATAAAGAGAAAATATTTTTCAAACACACAATAAAAAATCTTTAAGAGATAAGCAAGCATGGAAAGTGAAGCTGTTGAGTATATTTCGATACATCTTTAGGCCATTTTTCGTTGTGAATGCTTCAAAAATGGGGCATTAATAGATGAATAGGTAAATTTTTGGCATTGAAATTGCTTAATTTTGTTTACAATTGATAACAATTAAGAGGTATGTATGCTAAAAGAGGAAAAAGATACCACTTCAATTCTCGCAAATTTTAAGGCTGATCATACCGTCGAAGCTTTCGAAAAATCTAAGCAGATCGAAGTTAAACAAAACAGCACTGCGTACTTGTTCGATCAACTTAAATCTGAATTTTATAATGAACTTTTAGATGATAAAACGATTGGCTTAGAGGCATCTAGCAAAATCGAAAATTGGTTATGTGAAAGAAGCTTGGATGAGCTGAAATCATTAAATCATCAAGCGAAGGAACATTTCCTCTATCAGGGCATTACATTTACAGTCTATGGTGATGCTGAGGGTACAGATCGTATTATTCCTTATGACTTAATTCCACGTGTAATTGCCAAACAACAATGGCACAAAATAGAGCAAGGCTGTGCACAAAGAGTGCAAGCATTGAACTTTTTTTTAGATGATATTTACCATAATCAGGCGATTTTAAAAGATGGTTTAGTGCCTGAGCTGCAAGTGCTCACTCATGAGGCATACCAACCATTGATGTATAAACATTCATTGAAAGGTAAAGTTTATAGTCAAATTAGCGGAATCGATATTATTCGTGATCAGCAAGGTGACTTCTTTGTATTAGAAGACAATTTAAGAACACCATCAGGCGTGTCTTATATGTTGGAAAGTCGAAAAATTAGTGAAAAAATGATGCCCGAACTTTGTAAGTCATCAAATTTACAAGGTGTAGAGCAATACCCACAACTTTTAAGACAAATACTCGAGGAAAATGCTGAAGTAGATAATCCATTTATCGTGGTGCTTACACCGGGTCGATATAACAGTGCATATTATGAGCATTGCTTCCTCGCACGTGAGATGGATGTTCCTCTAGTTACAGGTCAGGATTTATTTGTTGAAAATGCTAAGGTCTATGCCAAAACCGTTTGGGGTAAAAAACAAGTCGATGTAATTTACCGACGCCTAGATGATGGATTTCTTGATCCATTGTGTTTTATGCCAGACAGTACATTAGGTGTACCTGGCCTAATGTCTGCTTACTTACAACACAATGTCGTGATTGCGAATGCGCCTGGCACGGGGGTAGCAGATGACAAATCAATCTATCCTTATGTCGATAAAATGATTAATTACTATCTAAACCAGAAGCCAATTTTAAATAACGTACCGACTTACCAATGTCGTGAACGTGAAGAACTCGATTATGTACTTTGTAATTTAGAAAAGTTAGTGGTTAAAGAGGCGCAAGGTTCAGGCGGTTATGGCATGTTAATTGGTCCTAAAGCGACCGAACAAGAAATTGAACAATTTAGATTAAAGTTAATTGCACAGCCGCATGCTTACATTGCACAACCAACTTTAGCGCTTTCAGTCGCTCCCACTTTAACTGAATTCGGCATCGCTGAACGCCATATTGATTTAAGACCGTTTATTTTAAGTTCACCGTATCGTACAGAAATCGTGCCGGGAGGTTTAACCCGAGTTGCGATGCAAGAAGGGTCATTAGTTGTAAATTCATCACAGGGTGGTGGCATTAAAGATACGTGGGTTATAGATCCGCTACATTCATAAATATACAACCAGGAGCTTGTCATGATTATATTAAACAGCAATGCGCAAAATATTTATTGGGTTGGCCGTTATTTATCTCGTATTCAACATTTATGTGGTCAGTTTCCATTTCAAGATGATGTTCAAGCATTGCAGTATGCCCATGCTTTTTGCTTACCTGCTTTTAATGCGTGTTCGCTCAATGAGCTGATTCTGAGTAATGATCAGCCTGCTTCTTTTTTTCAACAATTTGAATGTGTGAAAAATAATATTCAAGATTTACGTGGTGTATTGTCAGTTCAGGCTTATTCAGAATTAAAACAGATGGTGGATACAGCGACACAAAATGCAGGTTTAATTTGTACTGTTGTTGATGAGTGTAGCGATATTCTAGAAGCTGAAAATGAAGACATTTTTCTGTTTTTTAGTCTAGGACAATATTTCGAAAATCTTGATCGTGAAATAAGATTGAATCAGGATGTTAATTCTACAATCAATTCTTTAAGTGTTGTGATTGAACTGTTGAAGTCTAAAGGATGGGACAGCTTAGATGAGGCTTGGCAACATCTTTTAGCGCATCCAAATGCTAATAGCTTTTACCAATTGAATGATCAGGTGCAATGTTTATTTGAGGTGGATGCATGAAATTGATGATTAATCATCAAACCCATTATCAATATACGGAAACGGCAAAAAATAGTATCCAATATATACGAATGTGTCCTCAATGTAATGCTCACCAAAAAGTAGATGCTTGGTCAGTGAGTATTCCTGGTCATACGGTCGAAGCAAAAGATGCCTTTAATAATATTTGGATCACTTCGACTCAACGCTATGCATATCAAAATTTAAGTATTATGGCGCAGGGCATTATTGAAATCGATACAGTTTCAGAACAAGCTATCGAGTCAGAAGTGCCAGTCGGTATTTTTCTACAAATTACCCCAGCGACTCAATGTGATGCTGAAATGAAAGCTTTTGCAGCTCAGCATGTGAGTAAAAAGACTCGTGATGAATTAAAACATTTAAGTTCTGCATTGCTTGAGCATATGCCATATATTTCAGATTCTACTCAAGTGAATACTACGGCAATAGATGCATTCCATCATCAACAAGGGGTATGTCAGGATCATACTCATGTATTTGTAGGTATGTGTAGAGAGTTAAATATTCCTGCGCGTTATGTTTCTGGATATCTTTACGTTCCAGAAATGAGTCATTTGGCGAGCCATGCTTGGGCTGAAGCTTATATAGATGGAGTTTGGTATACATTTGATGTTAGCAATCAGCTCTATACGCCAAGTTCACACATTTATATTGCATTAGGGCGTGATTATTGGGACGTTGCACCTATCAGAGGTGTGCGAGAAGCTGGTGGCGTGGAGAGTATGACGACCATCGTTCAGGTATTACCGTGTTAGAACAAAATTTAGAAGAGAGATTTCAATGACCTATTGTTGTGCTATGCGTTTACGTGATGGCTTAATTTGTATCAGTGACACGCGAACAAATGCAGGTGTAGATCATATCTCTGTATTTCGTAAACTCTATCTTTTCGGTGTTGAGGGTGAGCGTTTTATCAGTATACAAACTGCGGGTAATTTGGCGACGACACAAGCCGTTATAGGACATTTACAGAATCAGCTAGATTTAAAACACGAACCTAATTTGTATAGTGTGAATAGCATGTTCGAGATGGCTGAATTGGTTGGTCATACTTTAAAGCGTGTCATTATGGATGTGACTACTGATCAACTAGAGCAAAGTAATTATCACTGTACGATTTTACTTTCTGGTCAAATTCAAGGGGAGGATATTCAGTTATATAATATTTATCCTCAGGGTAATTTTATCAATGCGACGTCAGATACGCCCTTTTTTCAGATTGGGGAAAGTAAATACGGTAAACCAATTTTAGATCGTGCATTAAATTACAATACTGAATTAGATGAAGCATTAAGATGCGGTTTAATTTCATTTGATTCAACCCTTAGATCTAATGTTTCTGTGGGCTTACCACTAGATGCATGTATTTATAAAAAAGATAGTTTTGCAATTCCATTGTCTAAACGTATTCATGATGATGATCCATATTTCTCATCAATTAGTAAACTTTGGTCAGATACTTTGCGTCAAGGATTGAACGGTTTGCCACGGCCAACAGAAGACTATTGGCAATAATTTTGCTTTATGATTGAGTTTAGATTAAATTGAGTTGCATTGAATATTAAATCATTACTATAAAAATTAGGGGAAGCAATGCAACAGTTCAGTTATGCGAGTGTGTCGACTGCAGATGCAAGTCGCTTATTGATTGATGTTCGTGAAATCTTGAATGAAGCCCGTCATTTCAATTTTGAGCATCAAATTTCTGGAGCACTTTATTATGCAGATGGGCACTATTTTCAATGTCTAGAGGGTGATGAAGCCACACTAGATATATTGTTGCAAAAGCTTCACAAGGATAAACGCCATCATCAAATTCGCCTATTCCAGCGAAAAAATATTGAAAAAAAACAATTTCAAGAATGGTCTATGAAGTTTGTGGGACGACAAAGTCCAGTGAAGCAGGCTTTAATAGATATGGGATTTAGTCAATTTACGCCTACACAGTTTACACAAGATCAAGCTGATTATTTAATTCGATTTTTGACACGCGCTCAGGATACGGATTTTAATGAACTACAACGTAATGCTGTTTAGCATTACGTTGATTTAATTCGCTCATTACATTTTGAGACGCTTCGGACGTTGGCTTAATCGACATAACAACTCATAACCAATCGTACCATTCGCTTCAGCAACATCATCCACTAAACGATGTTTACCCCATAATTCTACTAGATCACCAATTTTTGCGTTGAGATCAGTGACATCTATGGCAATCATATCCATGGCAACCCGACCGATCACTGGGGTCAATTGACCTTTAAATGAAACTGAATTCTCACGAATAAAAGCTCTTGGATACCCATCACCATATCCGATCGAGACAATTGCTAATTGCATAGGTCGCTGTGCAACAAAGGTTGAGCCATAACCTACAGCTTCACCTGATTGAATGGCGTTAAGTGCAATAATCTCAGCACTGAATGTCATGACAGGTTTTAAATCTAGAGCGTGGACGTCACGATCTGCAAATGGCGTTGCGCCGTACAGCATAATACCAGGACGAACATAGTCAAAATGCAATTCAGGGTATTTATAAATTGCTGCTGAATTACAACACGAAGCTAAAATTGGTGCACAATCTTGTTTTACTTCAAGAAATTGAGATATTTGTTGTTCATTTAAAGGGTGATCAACATCTGCATTAGCAAAATGCATTGCAAGTACACAGGTAAAACCTTCATTTTTTAATTGATGAATAATAGATTTGATTACATCAATTTTGAAGCCTAAGCGGTTCATTCCGCTATTTAATTTAACCCATACTTTTAGATTTCGGGCGATATAAGCATCTTTAACTTGCAACAACCACTGCAGTTGTTGATGATGATGAACGATTACTTCAATATGTTGCTCAATCGCAATTTGCATTTCATCTTCAGAAAAAACACCTTCAATTAAGGTGATAGGTTGTTTAAAACCTAATTCACGTATTTCAAGTGCTTCTTCTAAACATGCAACGCCAAAAGCATCAGACTGGCTCAATGCGGCTAAACAGTCTGAGACTCCATGACCATAAGCATTTGCCTTTACCATACTTACAACTGTAGAGTTTGGTGCAAGTTGTTTCACGCGATTTAAATTGTATTGCAATGCGTGTGTGTCAATACAAACCGTTGCTTGGCGCACTCTAATTTACTCCTAGAGGCATGTGGAAAGGTTAAATCTTTTAAACTGAAAAAAGATAATTGTGGTCAGATCAATTCGTGCGTTCTTAACTAAGAATTGATCAAAGCAAAATTACTCTTCTTCTTGGTTCTGCGCGTAATATTCAGGTGACAAGTTACTAAAACGCGTATATTGACCTTCAAAAGCGAGTCGAACGGTACCAATTGGACCATTACGTTGTTTACCGATAATGATTTCAGCAGTTCCTGCTTCTTTAGATTCTTTGTTATATACCTCATCACGGTAAATGAACATGATCAAATCGGCATCCTGCTCAATTGCTCCAGATTCACGTAAGTCTGACATCACAGGACGTTTATTTGGACGGTTTTCGAGTGAGCGGTTAAGCTGCGAAAGTGCAATCACAGGGCAATGCATCTCTTTCGCCAATGCTTTCAAGCTTCGAGAAATTTCACCAATTTCACCCACACGGTTATCACCCATACCTGGTACTTTCATTAACTGCAGGTAATCGACCATGATGCAACCCAGTTTACCACCGTGTTGTTTCGCGATACGTCTTGCACGTGCGCGCATTTCAGTCGGTGGGAGGGCAGATGAATCATCAATATAAAGATGTTTTTCTTGCAATTGAAGAATCGTTCCCGTGACCTTGTTCCATTCTTCGCCATCTAATTTGCCAGATCGCAAATGTCCTTGATGCACTTTACCAAACGAGGAAATTAAACGCATGGCAATAGAGTCAGCAGGCATCTCCATGGAGAATACGAGAGCAGGAAGGTTGCAATTGAATAGCACACTTTCGACTAAATTCATTGCAAAAGTTGTTTTACCCATTGATGGACGGGCAGCAACGACGATCATATCTCCAGCTTGCATACCTGATGTTTTATTATCAAGCTCCACAAATCCTGTGGTCAGACCTGTAATATTCCCATCAAGTTGTGATAATTCGTTGAGTTTATCGAATACATCTGCGACAACGGTATTAATTGCTTTTGGACCTTGAGCTTTAGCATTGTTATTGTGTTGTTCAGCCAAAGAAAAGATACTGGTCTCAGCTAAATCTAAAATTTCACTGACTTCTCGACCTTTCGTGTCATACGCATTTTGTAGAATTTCATTACCAACTTTGATCATATTTCTCAAAGTTGCAAATTCACGTATTTTATTGGCATAAGTTTCAAGGTTATAAAAGCTTGATGGAGAATCCGCCATCAATTGCATTAAATATTCTTCACCGCCAATCGCATCAAGCAGGTTCTGTTTGATTAACCAATCATTGACCAATACGGCATCATAAGGTGAACTTTCTTTAGAAAGTTTTTCAATTGCTCTAAAAATATATTTATGTCGAGTCGCGTAAAAATCATTCTCGGTTAATATATCGCTGACCTGTTCGAATGACTCAGCTACTGTCATGAGTGCGGCAAGAACAGCCTGTTCAATAGCAAGATTGTGCGGAGGCGTACGAAACTCTTTGAGTGCTGAAGATTCACTCTTTAGCAAATCTAACTCAGTGTTATTCGTATTTTTTTTGGCAGTCGCCTGAGACATATAAAACCTTGATTTACAATAATTACGAAAATGAATAGGGGAGACTTATCTTAATGCAAAATGCACAAGCAAGACAGTGCAACAAATAATATCGATAACAAATAAAAAACTAAGTCTAAATTTCAGCTTGCTAAATCAAATTTTATAATTATTAGGGATAAAAAAAGAGCATGCTGATGCATGCTCTTTTTCTTTGCATAAAATTACTCAGATACGATAGTAACGAGAACTTCAGCAACAACATCATGGTGCAATTGGATTGCGATGTTGAATTCGCCAGTGTGACGAAGTGCACCGTTCGGTAAACGAACTTCAGCACGGTCAACTTCAAGACCAGCATTTGTCAACGCGTCAGCGATGTCACGAGTACCGATAGAACCAAATAGTTTACCTTCGTCACCAGCTTTCGCAGTGATTACGATATTTACTTCGTTCAATTGGTCAGCACGTGCTTGAGCAGCAGCTAATACTTCAGCTTCTTGCTTCTCAAGTTCAGCACGACGAGCTTCAAATGCAGCAGTGTTAGCTTCAGTAGCAGCAACTGCTTTACCTTGAGGGATTAAGTAGTTGCGGCCGTAACCAGCTTTAACTGAAACTTTATCACCTAATTTACCAAGGTTCTTAATGCGTTGTAATAAGATAATATCCACAGCTCAACCTCACTTATGATTGTCAGTGTAAGGAATCAACGCTAAGTAGCGAGCTTGTTTGATAGCAAGAGCTAATTGACGTTGGTAACGAGCTTTAGTACCTGTAATACGGCTAGGAACAATCTTGCCGTTTTCAGTGATGTACTGTTTTAAAGTATCGATATCTTTATAGTCGATATATGTAACGTTCTCAGCTGTAAAGCGGCAGAACTTACGACGACGGTAGAAACGTGCCATTGATGTTCTCCTTATGCTTCAGCAGAGTCTTGAGCTTGTTGTGCTTCTTCACGTTGAGCTTTACGCGCACGTTTTTCTTCAGCACTCTTAGCCAATAAAGACTCTTCAGTGATTGCGTTTTCACGACGAATAATAACGTTACGAAGAATAGCATCGTTGTAACGGAATAATTCTTCCAATTCATTAAGCGTAGTTTGGTTACATTCAACGTTCATTAAAATGTAGTGCGCTTTGTGAATTTTGTTAATTGGGTAAGCCAATTGGCGACGGCCCCAATCTTCAAGACGGTGAATTTGACCTTCAGCATCTTTAATGTGAGAGATATAGCGTTCTACCATACCTACCACTTGATCGCTTTGGTCTGGATGTACCAGAATTACGATTTCGTAGTGACGCATTGTCAGCTCCTTACGGTTTTATGCAGCCCCTAACGCATTTGTTAGAAGCAAGGAGTCACAAATAAATTTTATTGGTTTCAAAAAAACTTAATGTGTCGCAAAAAAATGCGAAGCTGTATTGTAAGGATGTCGGCAGGGGATTACAAGAAAAATAAAGCAAAATATAACGACGAAGAAAATAAATTGGACTATTCAATTTTGAAAATTAACACACTTTTAGAAAGTATTTGAAGGTAGTGTTGAGTATAGATATTTATAGACTGCTTAAAGCGAAGATAAAAAAAAGATAGAGGCTTCTCTATCTTTTAAAAAATGACAAGATTGTTTATTGGTGCAGTAGCAGTAAAACTAAAGCAAATACTGATAATCGTAATTAGGAGAACAGAGAATAAGAAATATTTCTTTGCCCATAATTGATCATGTTCAGCTTTAAATCCAATGATATTTAAATATAGCCAATAAACAGTCAATACATTGAGAATTATACAATAAAGCCAGTTTGCATAGCCAAATACAAATAAAGCGTTCATTGCAATTGCAAATAGCACAATGTAAATCAGCGATTCGATCTTGGTGCGAACAATCGAGCGCGCAACAGGAAGAATCGGAATACCTGCATTTTTATAATCATCAAAACGATAAATTGCAATTCCCCATGAGTGAGGCATTTGCCAAAATGCATAACCCAAGAAAATGAGTAGCGCACCTAAATCGAATTGATTCGCGACCGCTGTATATCCAATGACAGGGGGGGCTGCACCAGAAATACTACCGACCACAGTTTGGTGGATCGTTGTTCGTTTTGTCCATAAGCTGTAAAAACCAACATATACGACAAAACCAATAACTGCGAATAAAAAAGCGTACGCATTTACCCAAAACCATAAAATACCAAAACCGAGTATGCCTAACAGCAAAGCAAAAGCTAATGCAATTTGAACAGAAATGGTTTTCTTAACTAACGCACGATTTTGAGTGCGCTGCATTTTTTGGTCGATGTCTTGATCAATAACGTTATTAACCACACATCCAGATGCAACTACGAGGGTAGTGCCAATGAGGGTAAGAAGCAGGAGAAGGAAATCTACTGAACCTTGGGTAGCTACAAAGTAGCCACCCAAAGTGGTAACAAAGTTACCAAAGAGAATTCCTGGCTTAGTCAGGAATAAGTACTTTTTAAACATGACAATCAGTTTAGATCATCATGTTTGAATGTAAGTAGTTCATGATCCATACAGAACCAACTAAAAGAACAGCAATAGTTAGAATTGTATAGATAAATGCAATCACGTTCCAACGTTGCTCTGAAGATGAGTTCATGTGCAAGAAGTAAACTAATTGTACAAGTACCTGAGCAACAGCTGTAATACCGATAACAGCAATAATTGCACCACGGCTGAAGCTATCAGTATTCATTGCCATGTAGAATGGAACTACAGTCAATAAAACAGAAAGTACAAAACCGATTGTGTATTGCTTTACGTTACCGTGTGATGCACCAGCAGCATTATGATCATGACTCATTATAATACTCCCATTAAGTACACTACGCTGAATACGCAGATCCATACGATGTCAAGGAAGTGCCAGAACAAGCTTAGGCAAGCAAGACGACGAGTATTGATTGTAGTCAAACCATATTTTTTGATTTGAATCATCAACACGATCATCCATACCAAACCAGAAGTTACGTGAATACCGTGCGTACCAACTAAAGTAAAGAACGCAGATAAGAACGCACTAACGCTTGGTCCATGACCAGCATGAACTAAATGATTAAATTCATAAAGTTCCATGCCGATGAAGATTGCACCGAATACAAATGTAACTGCTAACCAAGCTAGAACTTGACCAACATTTTTCTTGTAAGAAGCAAGTACCGCAAAACCAAATGTCACTGATGAAATCAAAAGTGCGAAAGTTTCAGTTAAAACGAAACCTAAAGAATCTGCAAAAAGATCCTTTGCACTTGGAGTGCCAGGTGGAATATGACTGCTTAATACAGCGAACGCGATGAAGAGTGTACCGAATAAAATCAAGTCACTCATCAAGTAAGTCCAAAAACCAAAGACCGTGATGTCTGTATCATCGTGATGATGTTCATCATGCTCGTGGTTTTCGTGATGAAGTACTTCAGCCATATCCTTAGTCCTTCTTCAAGTGTTTTTCGAGTAACGCATAACGTTCGTTTTCAATACGTTCTACTTCAGCAGCTGGAACATAGTAATCCACTTTCTTCGTGAATGAGCTCCAGATAAAGCCGATGATTGCAGAAACGAAAGAAACAATCGCTAACCACCAAATGTGCCAGATAAGTGCAAAGCCCATAACAGTGATGATCAGTGCAATAAGTACACCCGCAGCACGGTTAGTTGGCATATGAACATCTTCATATTTAGCAGGACGTGCGTAAGCTACACCATTTTCTTTGTCAGTCCAGAAGCGGTCGATACCGTTCGCTTGAGGCAATACTGCAAAGTTATAGAATGGAGCTGGAGATGAAGTCGCCCATTCAAGCGTACGTGCATCCCATGGATCGCCTGTAACGTCACGAGTTTGTTCGCGTTGTAAGAAACCAACAATGATTTGCATGATGAAACAAGCAATACCAATTGCGATTAATACAGCACCGAATAATGCGATACCAACATATGGATCCCAGTCTGGGTTGTCATACGAGTTTAGACGACGAGTCATACCCATGAAACCTAGGATATACAATGGCATGAACGCGAAGTAGAAACCAAAGAACCAGAACCAGAAGCATGCTTTGCCCCAGAATTCACTTAACTGCCAACCGAACATTTTCGGCCAGTAGAAAGTAATACCAGCAAACATACCAAATACAACACCACCAATAATTACGTTATGGAAGTGAGCGATTAAGAATAGTGAGTTGTGTACAAGGAAGTCCGCAGGTGGAACCGCCATAAGTACACCAGTCAAACCACCGATACCGAAAGTCACTAAGAAGCCAACTGTCCAGTACATAGGTGATGTGAAGGTAATACGACCCTTATACATTGTGAATAACCAAGAGAAGATTTTCACACCTGTAGGAATCGCGATAATCATGGTCATGATACCGAAGAACGCGTTAACGTTGGCACCTGAACCCATTGTAAAGAAGTGGTGTAACCATACAACGAATGCAAGAACTGTAATCGCGATCGTTGCATACACCATTGATTTATAACCAAACAATGTCTTACGAGAGAATACAGAAGTAATCTCAGAGAATAGACCGAATGCAGGTAAGATCAAGATATAAACTTCTGGGTGACCCCATGTCCAAATCAAGTTTACATACAACATTGGGCTACCACCCATGTCATTTGTAAAGAAGTGGAAACCGAAGTAACGGTCAAGCGTTAACATTGCAATTGTTGCAGTCAACACTGGGAATGATGCGATGATCAATACTGCAGTACATAAAGATGTCCACGTAAAGATCGGCATATCCATAAGACCCATGCCAGGAGCACGCATTTTAATGATGGTAACGAAGAAGTTAACACCAGTAAGAAGTGTACCAAGACCAGAGATCTGAAGTGCCCAGATATAGTAGTCAACACCAACACCAGGAGAGTATTCGATACCTGAAAGAGGAGGGTAAGCCATCCAACCAGTTGCCGCAAACTCACCAAGCGCAAGAGAAACCATCATCAAACCTGCAGCACCAGCGAATAACCAGAAGCTTAAAGAGTTTAATAATGGGAATGCTACGTCACGCGCACCAATTTGTAGTGGAACAGAAATGTTCATCATACCCACTACAAGACCCATCGCTACGAAGAAAATCATGATTACACCGTGTGCGGTGAAAATCTGATCGTAGTGTTCAGGGTGTAGATAGCCTTCGCCGCCGCCTTTTGCAAGGAACAATTGAAGACGCATCATAATCGCATCAGCGAAACCACGTAATAACATGATCACAGAAACGATAAGGTACATAATACCAATTTTTTTATGGTCTACAGATGTGAACCATTCGTTCCACAAGTAGCCCCATTTTTTGAAATAAGTGATACCAGCAAATACTGCAATACCACCTAAAATCATCATTAACACTGTTACCTGTACGATTGGATCGTACGGGATAGCATCTACACTTAACTTACCTAAGAAGCTCATGTCTTATTCCCCTACAACTGAAGAAGCAGGTTCAGCATTTACATCAGCAGCTACAGCATGACCTTCAGCTTTAGCTGAGTGATCTGCACCGTGGTAGTTTGCCATGTATTTGTTGATAATTGATTCAAACAAGCCTTTTTCAACAGAAGAGTAGTAAGTCACAGGATGAGGATGTGCCTTATATGGACCTTCTTTTTGAGCAATTTCAGCTTGTTGCTTCTCTAGATCGGTTTTAGCGTTACGAACCATCGCAGCGATTTGTTTCTCTGAACGGTTACCATCACGCAAGGTTGCAAATTCAGCTTGGTCTAAAACTGTTTTTTGAACAGCTTCAGGGTTAATTGAAGTACCGTTACCAGCTTTTACTGCAGACACCCATTCAGCGAACTTAGCTTCTGAAACAGAATGAGCTTGGAAGCGCATTTGTGTGAAACCATAGCCTGAATAGTTCGAAGAGAAACCACGGTATACACCTTCATTATCCGCAAGGACATGAAGTTGAGTTTGCATACCCGCCATTGCATAAATCTGACCAGCTAACTGAGGAATGAAGAAAGAGTTCATTGTGAAGTTAGAGGTGATATTGAAATTAATCGGAGTTTTTTCTGGGAAACGAACTTCGTTAACTGTTGCAATTTCTTGTTCAGGGTAAACAAAAACCCATTTAAACTGTTCAGCAATAACTTGAATAGTTAAATGCGATTTCTCTGATTCTAGCGGACGATAAGGGTCATACTTGTGTGAGCCCCACCATGTTAAATACGCTAAAATACCAATAATAATACACGGGATACCCCACACTACGATTTCAATAATAGTAGAGTGCGCCCATGTAGGTTTATAGTCTGCATCTTTATTTGACGCACGATATTTCCAACTAAACCATAAAGCCATTAATGCTGATGGAATTACTACCAATAGCATGAGGTAGATCGCAGTCATCATAAGATCAGACTGACCTTGTGCTACTGGACCTTTTGAGTTTAGAAGTACTATATCACCGCCACACCCTGTTAAGAGCACGGCAAGCGTTGATAAAGACAATACAGCTAAAATTGTTTGTCTCATTTTACAACCTCGGTGAAGAGTCCCATTCCCTAATAAAATTATGGGATAGCGATTATAGTGTCACATGATTGAAAAACAGAAAATGACATTTACTGAATTTCAGTCATATGACACCGCTACGTTGTAGGGCATTATGCCCTATAACGACCAACTAAGCTATATGTAAAGTGCCTTTAAATATAAGGATTAAACCCAATTTGTTTGGTCGGAATTGGTTGAAGAATTAATTACTTTTGGTATGAAAACAGAGGCAAAACAAAGGGGAGCATTTGCTCCCCTAAGATAAAAATTATCGTTTTATGACTTTAGTCTTTGCTAATTTATCGTGCAAAGTTTGTCTTTTTTGACTTAGACCGAAGGCATGATCAATGATGGTAATGAATGGCATAAAGAGTAAATTCAATACAATAAAAATCACACTACGCAATGTGAATGCGCGCATTAAGTTTACTTGCTGTCCATTTTCAGCATCAACAATTTGAATTTTTGCTACTTTTTTTCCTAAACTCTGACCACTTTTCGCAATTAAAAATGCTTGAGCAGCTAGCATTAATACAATGTAAACCAACATTGCTTGCCAAGCTTCCATTGGAATCAGTGTAAATAACTGTTCCTGTAATTTGATTGCTTGATCTGATGAGCTAGCATTCTGCATTTTTTGCTGAAGTTCAGTCAATTGAGCAACTTGTTCTTCCTGCATAAAGAACGAAGGAATCACCATGGCAGGCAACCAAAGCGCCAGATCAACGAGTTTAGCTAAAAATCGAGATCCAATTGAGGCAAGTTCTTGCTGAGCAGTATTTTTTTGAATATTTACATTCGCAATTGAAGGATTTGAATAGCTTTGTTGTACTGGTGGAGTCGGTTGATAGCCTTCAGGTTGGTAATATAATTTTCCTTGAGTGAGTTCACCTAAAGCTTTCCATTCAGTCATACCTTGATGCCAGACCAAGTCTGTGAGTAAAACTTGTTGGCTCGAGAGCATTTGATTTAACTGCTCTACCGTATACGGTCCAGCTTGTTGATTATTTCTCGCCAAGTAAATTTGCATAAACCTAATTTCTCAAAAATTACTAAAAAATAATGGGGTAAAAAAAAGACCCACGAATGGGTCTTTTTTTAACATAGTTTATTAAGCTTGTTTAGTCTTTTCTTCAGATAAGAAGAACCATGTATCTAAAACAGAGTCTGGGTTGAGTGAAACAGATTCGATACCTTGTTCCATTAACCAGCGAGCAAGATCTGGGTGGTCTGATGGTCCTTGGCCACAAATACCCACATATTTGCCTGCTTTACGACATGCGTGAATCGCCATTGAAAGAAGAGCTTTTACTGCTGGATCGCGTTCATCAAATAAATGAGAAACGATGCCTGAGTCACGGTCAAGCCCAAGCGTTAACTGAGTTAAGTCATTTGAACCGATTGAGAAGCCATCAAAATGTTCTAAGAATTGTTCAGCAAGTAGGGCATTGGTTGGTAATTCACACATCATGATCACTTTAAGACCATTTTCACCACGTTTTAAGCCATTTGCAGCAAGAAGTTCAATAACACGTTTTGCTTCAGCAACTGTGCGGACGAATGGGATCATGATTTGAATGTTAGTTAGACCCATTTCATCACGAACTTTCTTCAATGCACGGCATTCTAATTCGAAGCAGTCACGGAAGTTGTCAGAAACATAACGGCTCGCACCACGGAAGCCCAACATCGGGTTTTCTTCTTCAGGTTCGTATAACTTACCACCGATTAAGTTCGCGTATTCATTCGATTTGAAGTCTGACATACGTACGATGACAGGTTTATCAGCAAATGCAGCAGCAAGTGTAGAAATACCTTCAACGAGTTTTTCAACGTAGAACTCGATCGGTGAAGAGTAACCTGCAGTACGGGTCATCACAGCTGCACGTGTTTCGCGAGGTAAGCTGTCAATATTGAGTAATGCTTTAGGGTGAACACCAATCATACGGTTGATGATGAACTCTAGACGTGCAAGACCAATACCTTCGTTTGGAATTTGAGCGAAGTCAAATGCACGATCAGGGTTACCAACGTTCATCATGATTTTGAACGGAAGTGTTGGCATAGATTCAATCGAGTTACGTTGAACTTCGAAATCTAAAGCGCCTTCGTAAATGAAACCTGTATCGCCTTCAGCACATGAAACAGTTACTTCTTGACCATCAACAAGTACTTCTGTTGCGTTACCACATCCAACAATTGCTGGAACACCGAGTTCACGTGCAATAATCGCGGCATGACAAGTACGACCACCACGGTTTGTAACGATCGCAGCAGCACGTTTCATAACTGGTTCCCAATCAGGATCGGTCATGTCAGAAACAAGAACATCGCCATCTTGGACTTTGTCCATTTCTTTGATTGAATTAACAATACGGACTTTACCAGAACCGATACGTTGACCGATTGAGCGACCTTCACAAAGAACTGTACCTTTTTGTTTTAATAGGTAGCGTTCCATTGTGCCGACATTCTCACGGCTTTTCACAGTTTCAGGACGTGCTTGAACGATGTAAATTTGACCATCATCACCGTCTTTCGCCCATTCGATATCCATTGGCGCACCGTAGTGTTGCTCAATGATTAACGCCTGCTTAGCAAGTTCTTGTAATTCTTGATCATTTAAAGCAAATTGTTGGCGTTCAGTTTTTTCAACATCCACAACAACAACTGATTTACCTGCAGAGCCTTCTTCACCATAGATCATTTTTTGGTGTTTAGAGCCGAGGTTACGACGCAATACTGCGTGTTTACCTGCATTTAAAAGTGGCTTTGATAAATAGAATTCATCAGGGTTTACAGCACCCTGTACGACCATTTCGCCTAAACCGTAAGATGCAGTAATGAATACAACGTCACGGAAACCAGATTCAGTGTCCAGTGTAAACATTACACCAGCAGCACCAGTTTCTGAGCGAACCATACGTTGCACACCAGCAGAAAGAGCAACGATGTCATGATCGAAGTTTTGGTGTACACGGTAAGCAATTGCGCGGTCGTTATAAAGTGAAGCAAAAACTTCCTTAATCGCGATTAAGACGTTGTCAATACCGCGGATGTTTAGGAAAGTCTCTTGTTGTCCTGCAAAAGATGCGTCTGGTAAATCTTCTGCAGTCGCAGATGAACGAACGGCAACCGCGATCTCAGGGTTGCCGTTAGAAAGAGTTGCGAATGCATCACGAACTTCTTTTTCAAGTGCTGGAGTAAGCGGAGTATCAACGATCCATTGACGAATTTTAGCACCAGTTTCAGCAAGTGCATTTACGTCGTCAACATTGAGTTGTTTGAGCTCGGCTGAAATTTTGGCATTAAGACCACTTTGCTCAAGGAATTCACGGTAAGCTGCAGCAGTTGTTGCAAAACCACCTGGAACTGATACACCAGCATTTGCTAAATGGCTGATCATTTCGCCTAGAGATGAGTTTTTACCGCCCACGATTTCTACGTCGTGTTTACCTAATTTTTCCAGACCGATTACGCGTGCTTCCAAAGTTGTTACTCCACTTTTGCAGTATTAATCACTATCTTGGCATGATATTTTTCTGTGAAAACTTAGCAAACTTTCATTACTAAGCGACAGTCATGTAAGATCGGTTTACTATAAAGATTATATAGTACTTAGACAAATATTTGAGGATTAATTTAATGGCAGAAAGTAAAGATATTAAACGAAGTGTTTTTTTTATTTCCGATGGTACTGCCATTACGGCTGAAACACTCGGGCATTCTTTATTGGCTCAATTTCCTCATGTCGATTTTGATATTCATATCATCCCGTATATCACTACAGAAGAAGCCGCAATGAACGTCGTTGCAGAGATTAACGCGCGCGCAGAGTCTGATGGCCAACAACCTCTTGTCTTTGATACTCTTGTGGATCCCTATGTTCGGGATATCATCAATACGGCAAATGCGGTTAATTTAGATGTGTTTGAAGGGTTAATTAGTAAGCTATCTGAGGTGCTTGGAACAGCCCCTACAACTTTAGTCGGACAAACGCATGCTGTGACTGATTCTGAGTCTTATAAGGCACGTATTGATGCTGTACATTTCGCGCTGGATAATGATGATGGCGCACGTACAAGACACTATGATAAAGCGGACTTAATTTTGATTGGAGTGTCGCGTTCTGGTAAAACACCGACCTCAATTTATTTGTCATTACAATTTGGTATTCGAGTTGCGAACTATCCGTTAACTGAAGAAGATTTGGATGACAACCGTTTGCCAGCAGTTTTACGTCCACATAAGCATAAATTGTTTGGATTAATGATTGATGCTGATCGTTTGGTGGCAATTCGATCTGAACGCAAAGCCAACAGTCGTTATGCAAGTTTTAGCCAATGTCAGATGGAATTGCGTGCAATCGAAGGTATTTATATTTCTGAAGGGATTAAATATCTAAATGTTTCAGAAATGTCGATTGAAGAAATCTCAACACGAGTATTGCAAATGACAGGCTTGAAACGCCGGATTGGTTAAATCGGTAAATCTAATTTAAAAAAAGAAGCACTAGCTGTGCTTCTTTTTATTAAGAGATTAATCGTCATAAATACTCATAAAATTCAAAAATTATATAATTCAAGTGTCTATAATTTCATCATAAAATATCATTTAGAATCACATTTATCTACAAAATGATGATCACTATTCGTACGTTGTAATAATAATATCTACTAAGTGTTCGATTCCTTCCATACTTTGAACGGCATTTTCAGTAATTTTCACGACTGGCCATGTGATCAATTTACAGTTTTCTCGCTGTAAGGCGTTGTAATAATGATCGGATTTAAAAAACATTTTTTGCGACGAAGCTGGATTTGGCATCAATTGTCTTTTTAACCAAGTATCTGAAATCTGAGAATCTAAATAGCGTATTGCCAATGTTGTCTTAATTCGCTGATTAAATAATCGTTTATTTTTAGCGATGAGGGGATGAGCAATAATTTTTTGAATCCCTTTTTCAGTGTGTGGCAAAACGAAATGAGGTGTTATTTGAAATACTTTGACGAATAGCGCATTTTGACAAACCACATCTAAATGTGAAACTGACATTTGATTGGCACCAATAATCGCGACCTTTAATCCTGAAAAATCGGTTTGTTTGATGTCCTCAGCTGAGATAATTTTTCCTTTAAAGTTGGAAAAATACTCAGCTTCATTATGAAAGAATGAATCCGTGTGGGCTTTATTCCTTTTTTTCATTTCTGTACCTAATTATTGTTTTAGTGGGTTGCTTTTGGTTCTGCAGTTAATTCATATATCCAAGATGGGATTTTAGGTAAAGATTTTTCTGGAATCTTATCAGTCATTTTTACCATAGTGTCGACAGGGATATGAAACCATTTATTACGTCGGTTCATGGCACTTCGTGCATGGAAGTTAATAATTTGATACCAAGGATTACGACGACCTTCTGCAGTACGTCCACCTATTCGAGCAAATTTGTGCATCGCTGCATAGAGCTTTTCTTCTGGCAAGCCTAGTTTAATCACATTATCACGCATTTTATTAATGAGTGGTAAGTAGGCAAGAATACCAAGTAGTAAACGTGGATCTACAACTCGCGCTGCCATTTTAGAAAGCTCAATAAAGGTTTTATTGTAGCCTTGATCTTCCATGACACTAAATCCAACACCTAAATGACGAGCTTCATCACCATTAATCAGTTCAAAAGCTTGATGACAAACTGGGTCTTCTACAGTATCCAATAGGAATGTACAAAGTGCGCCATCAAGAGCGACTTCCAGCATCGGAATGACAGCACCTAGAATATAGAAGGGCATTTCATCAGC
This sequence comes from Acinetobacter sp. 24-47-47, assembly GCF_057737035.1. Classification (NCBI taxonomy): domain Bacteria; kingdom Pseudomonadati; phylum Pseudomonadota; class Gammaproteobacteria; order Moraxellales; family Moraxellaceae; genus Acinetobacter; species Acinetobacter sp. 24-47-47. The sequence continues at coordinate 1,188,089 of NZ_CM173216.1, forward strand.
ATAAGTGTCGAGCCATTCCATGATCAGTCTTAAATTTTTATTGGGTTTAGGAATATCGCCTTCAAGCATACCCCATCTTTTCATCAGTGCCATTTCGGCATTGGCGTGACGCTGTTCCTCAGCGTGGAAAATGGCATATATTTCGCGAAGCGTATCTGTCGGTGCTTTTTTTGACATCGCAGAAAATGCACGAGCACCTACATGTTCGATCCACATTAGATCAGCCATAAAATCTTTAAGCTTGGGCCACTGTTCTGCGGTGACTAATTCTTTGCCAGGAGCATCCCAGTCAATATCCGAGAGTGTCCATTGAGTATGTTTTACTTTATCCAACATTTTTTCTAAGTCGATAGAGGCCATGTTATACATCCGTATTTATTTTTTAATCATGAAATTTTATCGCTTAAAAATGTGATGTGTTTTGCAGAAGTGCTTATTTTAGTTTGATATAAAATGCCAAATTTTAAGTATTTGATTGTGAATAATTAATATTGTTGGTTAAAAGAATTTTTTCATTGGAATAGTCTTTTAGGGACATTTGATGTCATTTACTGCCAATAGTTGTTTGACAAACTCAAGAAATGAAAGAGTAATTAATTATATATTTGAAATCAAAACCATTACTCAATCATTTCAGGATTTTTTTGATCTAAGCATTTTGCTTAATTTGCATTAAATACTCAAAGTTTTGAATGCGTTTGTCTGTATCGTAGATATCACAGGTAAAAATAAACTCATCTACATCATAAGGCACCAGTAGTTGTTCAAGACCTTGTTTCACTGTTTCTGGTGATCCGATTTGAGCCATTGCGTAAAAATTATCAACTGACATCTTTTCTGGAGCAGACCAAATTCCATCCATTGATTTAACTGGAGGTTTGAGTTTTAAGCTTTGCCCACGCATTAAGCCTAATACACGTTGATAAGCGCTAGTAGCCAAGTATTCAGCTTCTTCATCAGTATCAGCTATAACAGTTGGAACGCCCATTGATACATAAGGACGATCCAAATATTCAGAAGGTTCGAAGTTTTCTCTGTAAAGTTGAATCGCTTGACCCAACATACGAGGGGCAAAGTGAGAGGCAAAAGAATAAGGTAAGCCAAGTTTAGCTGCCAATTGTGCGCTAAATAAGCTAGAACCTAACAGCCATACAGGAACATGTGTTCCTTGACCTGGTGTCGCTTTGATTCTCTGATGTGGCGATGGTTCCCCCAAATAGCTCAAAATTTCGAGCACGTCTTGTGGAAATTGATCTTCAGTCTCTTGACGACCTCGGCGTAAAGCACGCATGGTCAATTGATCTGTACCTGGTGCGCGTCCTAGTCCGAGCTCAACTCGATCAGGATAAAGCGTTGCTAGTGTTCCAAATTGTTCTGCTACAACAAGTGGTGCGTGATTAGGCAGCATGATTCCGCCAGAACCTACTTTTAAAGAGGAGGTGTTAGCAAGGATATAGCCTAATAACACAGCTGTAGCTGAGCTAGCGATACCATCCATATTATGGTGCTCTGCAAGCCACAGTCGTTTAAAACCCAATTGTTCGATTTTTTGTGCTAACTCCAAAGCATGCTGTAGTGAAAAAGCAATCGTTTTATCATCACGTACAGGAGCGAGTTCCAATACTGAAAACTCGATATCTTTTAAGCTTCGCATAACTTTCTACTCTTTTGAACACTCATAAAGATGTTAATACGAACTCGAGTATTTGTATATTGAAAAAAAACGATATAAGTGTAAATAAAAAAGCGCTCTAAGTTGAGCGCTTGAATTCTAAGAGTTTGGAATTACCGTTTACCGTTTTTATACCAGCCTAAATGACGACCATTGTCACTTCTGTAATTACGGTCATTATAACGATAGTTTGAATTGCGATAACCGCTTTCACGGCGATCATAACGATCTCTATAGTCATCTTCGCGACGATCTTCAGCCACTTTTTTACCTAAAACTGAACCGCCAGCTGAACCTAATGCAGCCCCAGCATAACCAGCATTTGTTCCGCCCATATTATTACCAACGGTGTAACCACCAGCACCACCTAATGCAGCACCAATTGCAGCAGCATTACGATCTTTTTTGTTCGCTGATGCAGCTGCGCCACCAGCACCACCAATCGCTGATCCGATCATTGCTCCAGTCGAGCCACCCATTTGTTGACCAATCGCAGCACCAACGACTCCACCTAAAGCAGATGTGAGGGCAACTCTGGACGAACTATCAGCATAAGCAGTTGTTGTACTCAAGGCCGCAGTTGCGATCGCAGCAGCAAATAACTTTGAATTAAATTTCATGGTGAACTCCTTGTCGAAGTCTTATATTTGATGGTTTTAATTTAATCCAAATTTCTGCAATCATTTTGGAGAGCAAGTTGCTGGTTTGTATTTTTCTCTCCCTAATTTATCCATAATTAATTTGTTAATAAAAAAATGCGCCCTAAGGCGCATCGAGGTGAATACAGAGTATTCAAAGGGGAAACTATCAATCAGATTATATTAACGACGGCTATGTTTTTTCTTTTTCCATTTACGATCTTGACGTGAATCATAAGCTTTGTCTTTCGCAATTTTGTTACCAAGAGCAGCACCACCAGCAGCACCTAAAGCAGAGCCGATATAACCACCATTGGTTCCACCCATGCTATTACCTACGGTATAACCCGCACCGCCACCTAATGCACCACCGATGGCAGATTCAGTACGGTTACGTTTATTACTGGCAACTGCAGCACCACCAGCACCACCAAGTGCTGCACCTAAAGTTGCACCTGTTGTGCCACCCATGTTTTTACCAATTGCTGTACCTGCTACACTACCTAAAGCACTCGCAGCAGCGACACGCGCTGTACTGTCTGCATGTGCAGATACCGTGAACATTGATGCAGTGGCTAAGGTGGCTGACATTAATAGGGTATTCAATTTCATGTGTGACTCCATGTCCTTGTTCGTGGACGAGTAATAATTCGTTGAGCACAATGTAACAAGAATTGAAGCGCTAAATATGTAGAAGTTGACCTAGAGTTTTACGTTTTGGTTGCACAATGTTGTTTTTATATTACAGCTGATCATTCAATATGCATTATTGGGCTGATTAAGAAGAAACTATGGAGAGTTGATTCCATCAACATTTTTTAAACTTGGCAGTTATGGAGCTAATTTTTGATTATCCATTAATTGGGTGTGACAAGGATTGAAAAATGGTTTTGCAAAGTCATTCTATATAAATATGTTAATTGAATGTCAGAGTCGTTAAACTACTCGCAATTTTAGAAATATTAATTTAAGGCAGTCCTTAAGTTAATCCAGTATTAGAGATTTTATTTAACATGAAAGAATCGTTACGTTTACGATTAGACCAACTTTGTGATCGTCATGAAGAATTAGAAGCGCTATTGGCTGATGTTGAAGTCATTTCCGACAATAAGCGTTTCCGTAATTTGTCACGTGAACACAATGATTTGACTGAAATCACCACTGTTTGGAAAAAATATACCCAAGCGGAAGAAGATATTGTAACGGCTGAAGCAATGTTGTCAGATCCTGACTTTAAGGAAATGGCACAAGAAGAAATTAAAGAAAATAAAGCATTAATTGAATCTTTAGAGGCAGAATTGAATATTCTGATGATTCCGAAAGATCCAAATGATGCGAACTCTGCATATCTGGAAGTACGTGCAGGGACAGGTGGCGATGAAGCTGCGATTTTCTCTGGTGATTTATTCCGTATGTACAGTAAATATGCTGAATCACAGGGTTGGCGTGTCGAAATCCTTTCTGAAAATGAAGGTGAACATGGCGGTTACAAAGAAATTATTTGCTTAATTAATGGTGAAGGTGTTTACGGACGCTTAAAGTTTGAAAGCGGTGCTCATCGAGTTCAGCGTGTTCCTGCAACTGAATCGCAAGGTCGAGTTCATACGTCAGCTTGTACCGTTGCAATTCTTCCTGAAATTGATGTTGATACGACTGTAGATATTAACCCTTCAGACTTGCGTATTGATACTTATCGTGCATCTGGGGCGGGTGGTCAGCACGTTAATAAAACGGATTCTGCTGTGCGAATCACCCATATTCCGACAGGTACTGTTGTTGAATGTCAGGAAGAGCGTTCACAACATAAGAACAAAGCAAAGGCAATGGCATTATTGGCATCTCGTCTTGAGAATGCTAAACGTGCAGCAGCTGATGCTGCGACATCTGAAATGCGCCGTGATTTGGTGGGTTCAGGTGATCGTTCAGAACGTATTCGTACCTATAATTATCCTCAGGGTCGTATGACTGATCATCGTATTAACTTAACTTTATATAAATTGGATGCAGTGATGGAGGGAGATTTAACTGAGCTTTTAGATAGCTTACATCGTGAATATCAAGCGGATCAATTGGCAATGCTTGCACAGCAGAATGGTGGTTAATGAACATTCAACAAGCGCTTGCACTGCGTGGTGAGCCTGAAAGTTATGAGCGTCAAGAAAATGCTTGGTTGCTCGAACATATCACTAAAATCGATTCATTCGATTTGGTGATGAAGAAGGATAAAGAGCTCACTGCAGAACAAGAGCAGGCGTATCGAGAGGCGATTGCTCGGATTAAAGCAGGTGAGCCTTTAGCTTATGTCACAGGTTCGCAACCTTTTTGGACATTGGACTTAAAAGTGACGTCCGATACGTTGGTGCCTAGACCAGACACCGAAGTTTTGGTGGAGACAGTTTTAAAGTTAGAGTTGCCTGAGGATGCGCGCGTTGTAGATTTAGGAACTGGGACAGGCGCCATTGCATTGTCACTCGCTTCCGAGCGTCCTAGTTGGTCTTTAACAGCAACCGATATTTATGAGCCTACATTGGAAGTCGCTAAATTTAATGCTGAGCAACATGACTTAGATCAGGTTCAATTTGTATTAGGCAGTTGGTTAAAACCGTTTGGGCGTCAATTTTTTGATGTCATTGTGTCTAATCCGCCTTATATTGATCCAGCAGATGAACATATGCACAATTTGGCGACCGAGCCTCAACGTGCATTAATCTCTGATAAAAAAGGTTTAGCGGATCTTGAGCAAATTATTTTACAAGCCAAGAAGCATCTGACTGTTGAAGGTTGGGTGGTACTTGAACATGGATATGATCAAGCAGACGCTGTTCAGCATCTATTTCGTCAAGCAGGTTATAAGAAAGTGAGAACCGTTAAAGATTATGGTGGTAACGATCGCGTGACTTTAGCACAATGGCCTCATTAGAAATAAAAAAGCGACTTTAGGTCGCTTTTTTATTGATTCATCTTTTGATGACATCACGCCATAACAATAATTTTGATTCAAATACTTTCATTATGGTATCCGTGATTTTTCCCAATATTGCCAATAAAATAATAGCAATGATCACAATATCTGGACGCGATGTTTCACGTCCATCGCTTAATAAATATCCAATACCTTGCGTTGCTGCAATGAGTTCAGCGGCAATCATGAACATCCAAGCTAAACTCAAACTATTGCGCAAGCCTGTAAGGATAGATGGAGAAGCTGCGGGTAAAACGATTTGGTAGATTTGTTGCCAGCGATTCAGTCTATACACTTGAGCCAACTCAATCAATTTTCGGTCGACACCATGAATACCAGCCACAGTATTGGTATAAGTTGGAAAAAAAGCACCAATCGCAATGAGGGTGATTTTGAGGATTCATCAATACCAAGCCATAACAAAAGGAGGGGAATCCACGCAAGACTAGGAATTGACTTAATTGCAGAAAAGGTCGGTTCAATAAACTCTTCTACATGGCGATTGAGCCCAACCAAAACTGCAAAAAATAGTGCTAAACCACTACCAATAGCAAACCCTAAAAACACTCGCCATGTACTTGCCCAAATATGTTGACCTAAATCATTCTGAGCAAATTCTTGCAGGGAAACAAATAAGCTACTTGGTGCAGGTAGCAGATAAGGTTCAACTAAACCACCTCGAACCAAAATTTCACACAGCAGTACCAGTAATACAGGGAGGAAAATACCTTTCAACCATTTATTTCCTTTTGTCGACAGTTGTGATTGGACATTGATATTCCGATGCTCAATCGCTTTTTCACTGATCGCCATTATTTTGTCACCAATTTTTGAGCGAATGAGGCATTAAATAACTGTTGAACAACTTGATTTACATTTGTTCCTTTACGAACTAAGTCTTCTTCAGTCAAGATTTTGCCGGATTTTTGTAGTGCATTAATATGTTGGGCTGTAGGAATGTTTTGATTAAAGTCAGTACGCTGAAGCTGAAGTTTTGCAACCTCTAAAGGTAGTTTAGCTTCAGTGGCGAGTAACTGCGCCAGTTTATCTGGATTAGCTTTTGCCCATTTACGTGCTTGCTCATACGCTTTAATTACGGCTTCAATTGCTTCTGGGCTAGATCGAGTAAATGGCTCTTTGACGCTTAACACGCTATAACTATTAAAGCCTACATTACGATAAAGCAGTTTTGCACCCGACTGAACTTGAGCTGATGCCATCAAAGGGTCTAAGCCAGCCCAAGCATCCACTTGTTTACGTTCTAACGCCGTTTTGCCATCTGGATGTTGCAAATGAACAAGCTGTACATCTTTTTTATTCAATCCAACGGTATCTAAAGCTTGTAGCGTAAATAAAAATGGGTCAGTTCCTTTTGTTGCGGCAATTTTTTTACCTTTTAGATCTTTTAAGGATTTAATCGGGGAGTCTTTTGGCACGACTAAAGCTGTCCATTCAGGTTGGCTTTGGATATAAACTGTTTTAACAGGGCTACCATTGGCACGACTTAATACAGCGGCAAGACCAGCAGTTGAAGCAAAATCAACATTGCCGCTATTGAGATATTCTAAGGAGCGATTACTGCCTTGACTAAATACCCATTTGATTTTGGTATTGGGTAAAGCCTTTTCTAATAGCTTTTGATTTTTAACCACTAAGCTCGTAGGAGCATAATAGGCATAATCCAGTTTGATTTCCTTAGGAAGTGCGGCATTGGCTCCACTATGAACAACACTAATTGCTAAACCCAACAGTCCTAATTTCAATGGAGATATCGATTTTTTCATTAAAGTACCTGATTTAATTCGCTAAATTTTCGATATAAATAGCCTTTCAGGTGATTTGTGACAAAAAAGAAAATGAGATATTAAAAGAACAAATTTTGATAAAGTTAAAATTATGAGTTAACAAATTGAAATCAGATCAATATTTTATAAATATTGTGGTTTTGTGAAAATATAGTGATTTATCAGAACTTTATATAAATTAATGCAATGAGATGAAGGTCACATAATTTAATATAGCAAGGCTAAGAGTGAAAATGAGACCAAACCATATCAGCTTGATCTCAATACTCACATTATACGAAATACTCAGTTGAAATATCGCTCACTTCAAGAAGGTCTAATGAGTCTGACTCCAAAGCCAAGCATAGCGCTACTACCTTTAAAGTGTCCGAAATTTTTGAAGCATCTTTTAACGCAATACCAGATTTCAGTTCATTAAGACGCTCAGTTGAAATATCTAATGCAAGTGCAGTTTCACTTGCATCTTGAGTGTCTAGGAATTGATTGATTGCATTTTTTAAATCTATTTCAGATGCATTCAGAATGCTCATTTGAAGCTGCTCTGTAATTTGATCTGAATCTTGATTAAGTGCATGGGGGAAAGTTTGAGCAAAATTTTGCTCTAAGACATCGATCATTTTAAACATGATTGAACCTTTAGGAGATATGGCAAACTGCCGAAATGAATAAGATTAAAATAGTCTAAATATTAGCCGAATTCAAAAGAATAACGATGACTGTATGGTTTTTAAATCATGTCACTAAAGCAAACTTAACTGTAATGTGTGATTAATTTTTTATATTAAATAAATATTAAATTATAACTATTTTGAATTATTTAGACCAATTGGTCACTGAATAAATTGAATCCGTATTAGAGGAGGATTACCCTAAAGCCAACTTAAAACTAAAAAAAGGATAATGAGATTTATGAATATTCAAGGAAAAGTGATTGTTATTACAGGTGGCGCTTCTGGGTTAGGTGCGGCGACAGCAGCTTATCTTCAACAGCAGGGTGCTCGTGTGGTAATTGTTGATATGAATGCATCTTTGGGCGAGCAGACGGGTCAAGAAATTGGTGCAGAGTTTATTCAACTAGATGTAACTGATGAAAAAGCAGTTGAATCATTCTTTGCACACATACAAGGAAAATATGGACAATTAAATGGTTTAATCAACTGTGCTGGTATTGCACCATCAGCTAAAGTGCTTGGTCGTGATGGCCTGCATGCCTTAGATATGTTCCAAACAGTACTGAATATCAACGTCAGTGGAACCTTTAATATGTTGCGATATGCTGCGCAATTAATGTCACAGTATGCGCTTTCGGGGGAAGAGGAAGAACGCGGTGTCATTGTGAACACGGCTTCAGTTGCTGCTTTTGATGGTCAAATTGGTCAGGCTGCATATTCTGCATCTAAGGGCGCTGTTGTTGGTATGACTTTGCCATTGGCGCGTGAGTTAGCACGCGAAAAGATCCGTGTTATGACTATTGCACCTGGGATCATGGAAACTCCGATGCTTAAAGGTCTTCCGCAAAATGTGCAGGATGCATTGGGACAGATGGTTCCATTCCCACCACGTTTAGCTAAACCTGAAGAATTTGCGAAACTGGTTGGACATATCTTTGAAAATTCGTATTTAAATGGTGAAGTGATTCGATTGGATGGCGCAATTCGTATGGCGCCAAAATAATATATGAAAATCAGTTTAGTCTTCACTTAAATAGACGACTAAACTGATCTCAGATGCTTTATGGTGTAATCGCCGGACGAGCTACATTACGATACTTCTCAAGTAATGCATCAAGGCGGGCTACAGTTTCAATATCCGCGAAACCATCATATTTCTCAGGATAAAAATGCATTTGGAATGCGGATACAACATTTTGAGTGACTTGATCGTATTGACCAGTGACAGGAATGTTATATCCGTATAATGCCAATTTGCTTTGTAACGAAGCAATATCATTCTTCCAAGGATGATAAGTACGATAATAATTTACAGTGTCGTTATCGTACCAAGCACCGATGTTATAATCTTCATATAAACGTTTCCAAGGAAATAGCGGACCTGGATCAAATTTACGACCTGGAGAAATATCACTGTGCCCCAAAATTCGGTCGGGTCTGATCTCGTATTTTTTAGTAATTTTTAAAATAATATCTGCAAGGACTTCGATTTGTTGTTTTGATGAAAATGGATACCATCGACGTTGCATCAAAGGGAGTTGTTCATCGTCTGCAGGGAAACCGAGATTTTCAATTTCAATGCCGATACTTGAGGCATTCAAACTGCTGTTGGTCTGCCAAGAACTCGTGCCAGCATGCCAAGCTCTTTTATCATCAGGCACAAGACGGTACACAGTAAATTTACCATTGGTTGGTAATTCGGGTACAAAATAGTGACTACTGGCAGGGAAATTAGGATCTTTAAACAAAGCCAATGTTTCGTCTTTAGATACTGCTGTGTAGTGCAGAATCAAGAACATTTGCCGATTGTCTTGATTGGGTGAAGCATTCTCTTCGTCCAGATCATAAAGCGTGCTTTCTATATATTCTGGTTGGGTATCCGAACCTTGATTGACGTATGTAATGTTGGTGATCTTTTCATCTTTACATGCCGTCAGGAATAAACTCGAAACTAATAATGTAGCGAGTGCAAAAATTTTTTTATTCATAAGTATGACTGTCATTTATTGGAGTTAGATGTTTTTAAAATTAATTGCTAGTGAAGCAATTATTGAGATTATGTTTATTAATAGTACAAAATAAAATAAGAAAAATTAAACAAACCTATTCGAATTGTAACAATAAGGTACAGATCTTCTAGGGTAAAAATTATCTTCAGAATTGTATGAATAGACTGCTTATTTATTCGGTATCATAGGCTTATACAAGCATGTAATCAGGGTGTTTAGGTGAGTGATAGCATTGAACTGAGTGATGTTGAGCTACAGTTGTACGCAAGACAAATATTACTAGAGGATTGGGATATTGATGCACAAGAAAGATTAAAGCTGTCCAATGTGCTTATTATTGGTTGTGGTGGAATAGGGTGTTTGACTGCAGAGTTATTGGCGAGAGCAGGCGTGGGTAAATTGACACTCATCGATGCTGATACTGTAGAAATTAGTAATTTACAGCGACAAATTGCCTTTGATCATCATGATGTGGGTTTTTACAAAGCTGAAGTGTTAGCCAAGAAAATTTCTCAAATTAATCCTTATATTAAGATTGAATACATCAATACTAAATTTGATTTTAATAATGCTGCCGCACTGATTACACAGCAAGATCTTGTGTTAGATGGTTGTGACAATTTTGAAACCCGTTATTTGGTCAATCAAATGTGTAAGGATGCGAATGTTCCACTCATTAGTGCATCTGCGATTGGTTTGCAGGGGCAGTTATTTATGGTGGATGGTGAATCAGCATGTTATGAATGTCTTTTTCCTAAAGAAGATCATGCAGATGAGAGTTTAAGGTGTGCAGATTCAGGAGTTTTAGCAACAACTCCTAACCTGATGGCAAGTATGCAAGCACATCATGCGCTATTATATCTGGGGTTAAATTTAACACCATTAAAACAGAAGATCCTTCTATGGAATGGAAGGAACATGCAACAGCGAATTTTGAATTTTGACAAGGATAAAGAATGTCAAATCTGTCACATCAGTCAATCCGCAAAGACAATTTAATTTGCTACACTCAACATATCGAAATTTAATATCGACATTATGAAAAATAATATTTGGTTAGATGGTTTACGCTCAGTGGCCCGTGTAGGTGAAACTGCGGTCATTGCTGCGCGAGCAGGGATTAAATACGCGACAGAAAAACCGAGTAATGCGAAATTAATGCGCGAAACTTTCGAGTCACTTGGTTCAACGTATATTAAGTTGGGACAGTTTATTGCCAGTACGCCTTCATTATTTCCACGTGAATATGTTGAGGAATTTCAAGGGTGTTTAGATCAGACACCTAAACTCCCATTTAGCTATATTGAAAGTGTTTTGAATGCTGAGTTTGACGGTCGCGATTTAGGTGAAATTTTCGCATCTATTGATGAAACGCCATTAGCTTCTGCTTCGATCGCACAAGTGCATGCTGCTAAATTGGTGAGCGGCGAAGATGTCGTGATCAAAGTCCAAAAACCTGGTGTTGAAACTATCCTTTATACGGATTTAAATGTCCTACATTGGGCGACCAAGATTCTAGAGAAGGCAGTTCCTAAAGTAAAATTTGCTTCACTTGCGGATATTGTTGAAGAAATCAAAACACGTATGGTTCGTGAAGTTGATTTTATTGAAGAAGCAAAAAATATTGATGATTTTGTTAATTATCTGCACATTACTCAAAATACTAAAGCGACTGCACCAAAGGTATATCATCAATATTCAACACGTCGTGTCCTGACAATGCAGCGTCTTTATGGCGTGCCGTTGACGGATTTCGATGTGGTTCGTCAAGTTTCTAAAGACCCATCACAGGTTTTGATTACTGCCATGAACACATGGTTTGGTAGTTTGATGATGTGTGAAAGTTTCCACGCAGATTTACATGCTGGCAACCTCATGCTTTTGGATGATGGTCGCATTGGATTCATTGATTTTGGTATTGTGGGACAATTAAAGCCTGAAGTATGGACGGCATGTATTGCTTTCATGGATGCATTGCAAAATACCAATTATCCATTGATGGCAGAAAATATGCTGAAAATGGGCATGACCAATACGCAAATTGATACAACAGTTTTGGCAAACGATTTAGAGCGATTATTCAGTGGTGTACTCACAGCTGATCCTCAGCAAATTCTGTCATCTAATCCAGCCGACTTAAATGACATCATGATGGATATGGTGGCTGTAGGTGAGCGTCATGGCATCCGTTTTCCACGGGATTTCGCATTGTTGTTTAAACAAATGCTTTATTTTGATCGTTTTATGAGAATTCTTGCGCCGTACACTGATATTTATGCAGATCAGCGCTTACAAATGGTACAAACAATCGATCCTAATCTTTTGTTGAAACATTAAATCTTAAACAAGTGTTAAAATATCACAGCAAATCCTCAATAGAAGAGGATTTGCTTTTATCGCCTCCCGTCAAGCGTGCTATCACTGTTTGATAGTTTACGAAAAGGTCATGATTGAAGATGGATTCCATATTAATTGAAGGATTGAAAGTTGAAACAGTCATCGGATGTTTTGACTGGGAACGGCAAATCATTCAACCATTATTGCTTGATCTTCATATTGCGACTGATTTAGAGCAGGCATCAAATTCAGATCTTCTCGCTGATACTTTAAATTATGCTGAAATTTGTGAAATCGCGACTCAGACGATTCAAAAAGCTCAACCTGAATTAATTGAATTTGCTGCAAAAATTGTCCTCAAAGCTTTGTTTGAACAATATCCAGCAATTGAGTCTATCCAAATTACTGTGCGTAAGCCTGCTATTATTCCACAAGCTAATTCAGTAGGAATTCGTCTTGAAAGACACCGTAATGATTTATGCGCTAGCATTGGCGAGTAATAGCCAACCGCACAATCATCTGGTGAATGCATTAAAACAAATTGCGTCATTGGGATGTATTACGCGTTCTCCTATCTATGTCATACCTTGTCGAGATGGTGTTGGACAAGATTATTGGAATGCTGCATGTTTATTAGAATCAAAGCGGCAAGTCAATGAAATTACCAATCTTTTAAAAGCGCTGGAAAAAGCTTCTGGTCGAGTCCGTCCGTCACATGATATTTCTTTGGATGTAGATCTCATTGCATGGGGAAATACGCTCCAAAATATGCAATTTAATCCAAAAAAAATGCCATTAGCCTTAGATGTTAAAATTCCAATGTTTGATATTTGGGAAAATCCATTATTTGAGCATGAAGCGCATCATTTTCCTCAAGTGTCACTAGATGGTTAATTTTCTAAAATAGGATGAGTTTCGCCGAATAGTCCATCGGTAGCATTGATCAAATATGTCTTTGATACGGAAATAGGCTGTGATGTAACAATAATCAGCTTCTTTTAAATGGACTAATTTTTATAATACGCCACTTCAAAATAAATAAGCTCCATATCAAGAAGATGTATAAAATTATTGTGTTAAGCGCAATTTTGGCGTTCCTCTCAGGTTGTGCAACGCTTTCCCCTCAAGAGTGTCGAACTGCTCAATGGTCGGAAATAGGTGAAAAAGATGGAAGCAGTGGTTATTCGTATCGCATTGTTAAACATCAAAAAGCCTGTTCAAAAGTGAATATTGAACCTGATCACAAGTTATATGAAAAAGGTTACCAACTTGGGCTTCGTTCATATTGTCAACCCGAAGTTATTTTCGATGGAGCTTTGGATGGAAGAGGTGGGTATAGGGTTTGTCCATCAGAGTTACATGCCCAATTAGCACCCTTTTATAATGTGGCCGATCAGTACTATCGTTCTAAGAAAGACAAAGATGCTAAAGATAAAGAAATTGAAACTTATCGAGACTACTTACTGGATGACAAAATCACCAAAGAAAAGCGGGAAGAGTATCTTAAGAAAATAAAGTCCTTAAAGCAGGATAAATTGCGGTTAGATTTGAATTTCAATCATGCTGAGCGTGAATTAAATAAGTTTAGACGATTCCATCATCTATAAAAAATGCGGCCCATGAGCCGCGTTTTTTTTAAATATAATAACTTGTTTTGGTCATGAGTTTGGATATACCCGTCATTGCGATTTTGACCGCAGCTGGTAATTCCACACCACCTGCATTTAGTGCAGTATCTCGATGTTGAAGTTCATCCTGATTCATCTGTGTCAAAATTTGACGAGAGCGTTCATCATGCGGTGGGAGTTGGTCAAGATGGTGTTGCAAATGCAGACTCACTTGGCGTTCAGTTTCTGCAACGAAGCCTAAACTGTATTTGTCACCAGCAATACCTGCAATCGCACCCATACCAAAAGAAAGACCATACCATACAGGATTGAGTAGACTTGTATGACTATCTAACTCTTTTAAACGATCTTCACACCATGCTAAATGATCTTGTTCTTCAATCGCGGCATGCTCCATTTCACGACGAACATTAGGCAATTTAGCTGTCAATGCTTGACCGTGATAAAGCGCTTGAGCGCAGACTTCACCACTGTGATTAACACGCATGAGTCCAGCAACATGCCTTGCTTCACTCACTGCGAGATGAGTCTCTGCTTGACTTGCTGGATTTTCACGTTGTGAGGTGGTGGTGCCTGGTACCAAACTACGCAGTGCTTGATCAAATGAATGGATAAATTTATCTAGACCTGTGTAGTGACGCATAACCTTAATCCTCTAAATCAATTTGAGCATTTTTTAACATTGGTTTTAAGCGTGTTAATAACCAAATCGTGTACAGAGCACTCAATATTGCTGTAATACCGAATAGAATCTTAATATCAATACTTAAGATACTTAAAATAATAATGGAGAATATAGCAGAAGACACCATGAATACTGCATTCATAATGTTATTAGCAGCCACTACGCGAGCACGATGTGAACACGGTGAATAGGCTTGCATCATGGCATACAGCGGAACAATATAAAAACCACCACTGATCCCTAATAAAGTAACTGCAATCATCACATGATAATAAATCATACCAGAATTAAACATGTCTGATATGCCAATAAAATCTCCAGTCCTTTCAGGAACAAAGGCTAAACTTCCTGCTAAATAGAAGGCGAAAACGGTTAAGCCTACTGCACCAATAGGCACCATTTTAATATTGACCTCTGAGCCACCAATTTTTCGGCATAGCAATGAACCTACACCAATACCCACAGAAAAAAAGGTAAGGAGGAGGCTAACCACATTTTCGTTGGCATGAAGATTTTGCTGAGTCATTTGAGGTATTTGAGTTAAATATGTCGCGCCATAAAACCAATACCAAGAATTACCCAATAAAATGGTAAAGATGAGGGGTAAGCTTTTTGCATAACGTATGGTTTGAAAACTGGTTCGAAAGAAATTCCAATCGACATTGATATGATTTTCACGGACTTTTTGTTTGAGAATGAAGCGACTACAACTATAACCAAGTATCGCGATGGTCACGACCGTCAGGCTGATCCAAACTAAGTTACCTTCAGAGTTTGAAATCACTACACCACCCAAGATCATCCCCATCAATATTGCAATGGAAGTACCTGACTGGAATAAAGCATTACCCGACATCAATTCATTCGGTTTTAATATTTCAGGGAGAATGGCGTATTTAATCGGTCCGAAGAAGGTACTGTGTGTACCCATGAGGAACAATGCTAATAACAATAGCCATAAATTGCCGAGTAAAAATCCAGCAGTACCAATCAGCATAATCAAGATTTCAAGCAATTTGATATTACGAATCAAGAAAGAGCGTTCGTATTTGTCTGCAATTTGTCCTGCAGTCGCTGAAAAAATGAAGTAAGGTAGAATAAAGAGAAGTGCAGCTAGATTATTCAGTGTGCTTACGCTTGCGGTCTGTTGTTGAATCCAACCATAGGTAATGACGAGCAATAAGGATTGTTTAAAGACATTATCGTTTAAGGCCCCAAAAAATTGAGTCAAAAACATAGGTAAAAAACGGCGCGAACTCAGTAGATGCTCTTGTTTTTGCATGACAATTCAGCTTTTTTAAAAATTATTAAGAAATGTGATGATTTAGTAACAATATCGGAAAATCATGTATCATATTTTCATCCTAAAAATTTTGAAAATACTAGAAATTTGATTCAGTTAGCTTGAGTGAAAAATCTGTATTTTCTATTTAAAATATAAAGTATTCAGAGCGCAGTATGCCATCGAAAACACAATTTAAAAAATCATTACTTTCCCAATGTGTACAGCACACATGGATATCAAATGATATCAATAAATGGTTATATGCAAGTGTTTTTTTAGGTGCGCTTTCTTCACCTGTATTATTTGCAGCCGACACAGTGATTTCAAGTCAGGAGCTTGAGCCTGCGACATCCGTACAAGCCATCGAAAATAATAAACAAAAAATTGAAAACGTTGCGCAACAACAGGGATTATCAAAAGAGAAAATTGAAAGTATTGATCAAAAAATAGATCAGTTGAGTGGGCAAGATGATTTTAATAGTTATGAAATGCTTCAGCAGCAAGAGCAATTGAGTCCACAAGAGCAATTCAAGCCGATAGAATTTGATGATTTGGAGTTGCTGCCTGAGGAGAGTGTGGACCCTCGACTTGCCAATGAAATTTTATCAGTCGCTGAAGAAGCCAAGCAGGAAGCGCAAAATTTCAGATCGGGATTGACGACTCCAGCCATTCAAGTACAAGATCTACCTGCGAATGACATTTCAGAGGCTGAGTTAACAAAAGCGCCAGTCAACATTGATCAGTTGATGCAAAATATTCAGTCTGATCGTCAGATTGAGGTGTCTGAAAATGT
Source organism: Acinetobacter sp. 24-47-47 (assembly GCF_057737035.1). NCBI lineage: Bacteria > Pseudomonadati > Pseudomonadota > Gammaproteobacteria > Moraxellales > Moraxellaceae > Acinetobacter > Acinetobacter sp. 24-47-47. Next base: position 1,204,574 of record NZ_CM173216.1, read on the forward strand.
GGAAGGACGTTCATTATCCGTTCAAACCCAAGAACCTGAAAATAAAGAACCAGAAAAAGTAAATGTGTTTAAACGCATTTTCTACAAAATACGTCCTCCACGTCTTAATCAGCCCGCTGCTGTGCCACGTATTACCGCAGATGTTACGGGCGCACCAAAACCACTCGCGGACAATATCAAAGCAAAGTTATCATCATTCACTGTTGAGTCATTTTCAGATTTCAATGCTGCCGTCCCGCAACTCCGTAATATGACTGTCCAAGCTGCACAAGCCGTAGGTTATTACGATGCTGAATTTAAGTTTGAAAAAGTCAGTGATAACCGAGTAAGTGTCAATGTCACACCTCATAATCCAGTAGTGGTGCGAGAACAAAATATTGAATTTACTGGGCCTGGGCAGAATCTTGCTCAATTGCAAGTGATTCGAGTGCTTCCTGATTTGGAGGTGGGTGATATTTTCGATCATGGTAAATATGAAGCGACAAAAGCTCGAATCATTGAAGCGGCGAATAACAATGGTTTCTTTGATTATTATTGGCGAATGCACGATGTCATGTTGGCCCGCCCTCAAAATCAAGCAGATATAAATTTGAAGATGGAAACAGGTGAACGTTATAAGCTGGATGATGTGCAGTTTAGAATGAGTGATCCATCAAAAAAATTACCGATTCGTGAAGATATTTTAAGAACCTTAGCTCCTTGGCAAGAAGGTGCAGACTTTACCGCATGGCGTGTAAATGTATTAGCCAACAACTTAACCAATTCACGTTATTTTAACTATAGCCTTGTTGACGCTGTTAAACCTGATCCAATTATTAAGCCGCTTGAACTCGCACCTGATTTGCAGGCTTTAGTGGATGAGCAAAAAATTGATAGAAGTTTATTAACAGGTCAAGAAAAGGCTGAACAACAGGCAAGTTCATCAGAAGAAGTCACGCAGAATGTGGCAGATGAAACTCAATTTGCGGGTGGAAATGAACGTCGTACTTTGCAAGAGCGTAATGATGCTGATAATCAAGCGCAAGCCAAGCAGGAAGAAACTGAGCGTTTACAAGCCTTAGCACGTGAAGAGAAAAAAATCCCTGTCATCGTGACATTGAATGCGGATAAATTAAATAGTGTTGAAGCGGGTATTGGTTATGGTACTGATACAGGTGTACGCTTACGAAGTCAGTACCGCCGTTCTATTGTGAATGATCGTGGTCATTCGTTTGATGCAAACTTAGAGTTGTCACAAGTCAGACAATCAATTGATGGTCGTTATAATATTCCATATAAACACCCATTAAATGATTATGTCAGTCTAGTTGGTGGTTACGAGCGTGAAGATCGTGATGAAATTGGGAATGGATTAAATCTCATCGTGGAATCCGCTGTTGCCGGAGCTGACAGAATTATTAAAGGAGCGCGTCGTGATTGGCAGCATATTTTTGGTGTGCGTTATCGTCTAGATCGTATGACGATTGAAGGTGATATTCCTGAGACACTTGACCCAGATACCAATTGGGATGAAATCCCAGAGTTTGTCGTTGCAACGGGTAATGATGAGCAGCAATCTTTATTACTTGGTTATGAAGCCACTAAAGTCACCAGTGATAATCGATTGAATCCGACTAAAGGATTTAAACAAAACTACAAAATCCAATTGGGGAGTGAGAGCCTGCTATCCGATGCTGATATGGCGATTGTAAATGCGAACTGGAAATTTTTATATTCATTAGGCAGTAACAATGATCATCAATTCATTGGTGGGGCAAACCTCGGTTATATCATCACAGAAGATTTTCAAAAAGTGCCCTATAACTTGAGATTCTTTGAAGGGGGTGACCAAAGTCTACGAGGCTTTGACTATAAGAGTTTGTCCCCTGTGGAATTTGGATATAAAGTCGGAGGTCAAGCGCGTGCGATTGGGACTTTAGAGTACAATTACCAATTTAAAGAAGGCTGGCGCGCCGCGTTATTTAGTGATTTTGGTAATGCTTATGATGAAAAATTTACCAATGATACTGAATATAGCATAGGAGCAGGAATCCGCTGGAACTCTCCAATTGGTCCAATTCGTCTAGATGTGGCATCGGGGATATCTGATCCTGGTAAACCTATTCGTCTACATTTCTTTATCGGGCCGCAACTTTAATATTTAAGATAATAAAAGTACTCAAACATTTTTTGGAATAAGTATGGCTGAAGACATCGAGCAGCAACCAGAGCAACAACCTGATCAAAACGTGACGCCACAGCGAAGTTTATTACGCCGTGTATTGCTGATCATTTTATTTATTCTGATCTTTTTTGTGGCTTCGCTTGCCGTAATGTTTTCAACAGACAAAGGCAGTAAATTCTTACTTGACCGTGCTTTGTCCACTCAACAGATTATTCAGTATGAATATGAAGGTGGAAATTTACTTCAAGGCATCATTCTAAAAAATGTATTGGTGACGCTGAAATCAGTTGATGTGAAAATTGATAGAGCTGATGTCACTTTGGGTTGGCGTGCCATATTAGATAAAGAAATTCATTTGAATCGTGCCGATGTCCGAAATTTGCGTGTCATTAACAAGTCACCGCCAAGTGATGAGCCATTTAAGTTTAGTGAAATTAAACTCCCTTTTGTTTTACGTGTTGATCAAGCCGATATCGATCAATTGGTCATTCAGACTTCAAGTTCTAAAGTACAATTTAATGACATTATCCTAAACGAAGCACTATGGTCAGGTACTGAGCTTAAGTTTGAAGATTCACAGTTTGATATGGGTTATTTGTCTGTAAAAAAAGCAACAGGTCAGATGGATTTTAAAGGTAAATATCCGTTAGATGCGCAAGCAGTTGTAAGACTCCCATCTTTAAAGTCGATCAACGTTGAGGATATTTATCTCCATGCAAAAGGCTCTTTAGATACCATTCAAGCGGGCATTGCCACGCGTACCCCTGATTTATTAACAGGTTGGGTAGTGGTACATCCAGTTCGCAAAAATGTACCGATGCAAGGTGCTTTAAACTTTAAAGATTATCACTGGCCTTTAATGCTAGAACAGGAGCTCTTATCTAAACAAGGAGTTGCTAAGTTTTCTGGAGATATCCAACGTTTGAATTTGGATATTAATACCGATATTTCTGGTAAAAATATTCCTCAAGGACAATATACTGCGCTGGCGCATACAGATCTCGTCAATGAATTGAATATTTCAAACCTTAATGGTCAATTGATGAATGGGGCGCTGAATCTTGCGGGTGTCTTAGGATGGAAGGATAAAGTCACTTGGGATGTGCAAGGTCGCTTAGATAAAATCAATCCTAAAGATAAAGTGATTCCACAGGTGGTGCAAGATTTTCTGCCAGAACGTTTGGATGCCAAAATTGCCTCAGCTGGGTCGTTAGAGGAGGGATTAGCTCTCACAGCACTTATTGATTTTGACCAATATGAAACATGGAATTTAAATCTTAATCAAGCTGAACAAAAAAATAATAAACCGAATCCAATGTTGCTAGATGTCGCTTGGAAAAATATTGATCGTGCTGTTCCGTACATTGGTTGGTTAAGTAGTGAATCTGGGGATGTAAAACTTGCTTTAGTTGAAGGTCAACAAAATATTCATGTGGCAACCGTAGTTGGTGCAAATGAAAAAGGAACTTTACCTGCTGGCAAATACAATGCCCAATTAGACCTTAAAGGTAATGATCTTCATGTTCCTTCATTTATCTATCAAGCAGATGGAAAAGGATCTTTACAAGCAAATGCCAAGGTTGAATTACCATCTGATCAAAGACAGTTGAAGTGGAATGCGGTGCTTAATGCAAAAGACTTTAATCCGCAAACCATCAGTTCTGCTGCTCCTGTAAATTTATTAAATGGACAAATTCAAGCGAGTGGCTTTGCTCGACCTAACCAGCAAATTATTCAGTTAAATCAGATCAATCTTTCAGGTCAACTTGCCAATCAAAATCCACCGGAAACAATTAAGCTGACTGGCTCAAGTACAGCAGCCATTCTTCTACATGATGAAAAGTCGGGTGGTGGCTTTAAAGGCTTCGCAGTAAATTATGATGGTGCATTACATGCAAGCCAACTGCCACAAGGGGATGGTCAGCTTAAAATACGTGTAGCAGGCACACCTCAGCGCATCAATATTTCCGAATTTAAACATCAGGGTGCTGCGGGTCAGATCAATGCCAATGGTTTAGTCAATTTAGCCAATGGAATCGGATGGGACATTAATGCTTCTTTAATACGCTTTAAGCCTCATTATTTTGTTTCAAGTGTTAAAGGGGAAATTTCAGGTAATGTCAAAACGGATGGTGTTTGGTCAGATCGTTTGAAAAAAATTAATATTGATCGACTCAATCTCGCTGGCATGATCAATAAAAAACCGCTGAGAGCAAAAGGTAATCTTGCTGTTATTCTTAATTCGAATCAGACAGGTTTCCTACCACAACAGTTTGAAGCCAATAATTTGTATTTTGTGTATGCGCAGAATCAGATTCAAGCCGAAGGGAATGCTCAGAATCTTCGCGTTAAGATTGACGCGCCTGCATTATTTGAGCTTTATCCTGGTTTACGTGGTCGTGCGCAAGGTTTTGTTAACGTGCAGTCTCAACCGAGATTGTCTGCAACTGCGAATGTGAGGGTGAATAACTTTGGTTTCAATGATCTTGTCAGTATCAAATCACTCAACATCCAAGGGGAATTACCAACTTCAGACACAGTGCCTACTGCATTAACTGCAAGAATGGACAGTTTAAGAAGTGGCAATCGTGAGATTCAAAACGCTGAAGTCTCAATTGCTGGTACACGAAAAGCACATTTATTGAAAGTGCAAGCCTCGAACAAGCTGTCTAAATTTTATGTGCAACTGGCAGGTGGATTTAATCCTGCGAATGATTGGTTAGGTCAAATTCAAAAAGGTGACTTTGACTCTGCACGGGTGCATTTAAAACAGGCCCAATCTGCCCCTGTGATTTATAATACTGCGAAAACAGAATTATTTGTGGGTGCTCATTGCTGGACCAGTAATCAAAGCCAACTTTGCTTTGATCAGCCCTTACGTGTGAGTAAGACCAAAGGTAGCGCTTCATTTATGAGTCGGAATTTAGATCTTGGTGACTTTGCCGCATTTATGCCTGAAGGTTTCGCAATTACAGGTAAATTGGATGGTTATGCTAAAGCGTCTTGGGGGCAAGGCATTCAACCAAAAATCGATGCCAAACTTGTTACGCGTAATGGTGTTGTCGGTCTAGCAGCTGCCGATCCTGATGATATCAGCACTACAATGAACTACGATGAAGTAAGTCTTATTGCGCGAAGTATTCGTGAAGGATTATTACTTCGTGCTGATTTGAAAGCTCCGAATATTGGGACTGGATATGCAAATGTTGTGGTGAATCCATTTGTTGATTCGAAACCAATGCGTGGTGAAGTTGCTCTGAGTCAAGTACAACTGAAAATTTTAAAACCATTCATTTCGGATGTGCGTAAAATCGATGGTAATTTATCCCTTGCGGGTAAAATCAGTGGGACATTGACTCAACCGTTATTTAACGGCGAAATGCGACTTAAAAATGGTTCAATCAGCATGATTTCGTTACCTGTTAATCTCACGAATATTCAGCTGTATTCATCTATTCGTCAAAACCAAGCGACGATCGATGGCGCTTTCAATAGTGGTCGAGGTGTGGGTAAGTTAACGGGTGATATCGATTGGAAAAATGATCCTAGAATTCGTTTAAAACTCAAAGGTGATAATTTATTTATTCGCCAAGCACCATTAATCACAGCTGTTGTGAACACTGAAATGGATTTAGATGCACGTCCTGTCAGTAAGCAGTTAACTTTGAATGGTAAAGTTGAAGTTCCGCGTGCGCTGATTTCAATGCCAGAATCGAGCGCATCCGTAGTGCCTTTATCCGCCGATGTTCGAGTAGTACGTGAAGGTGATAATCAACTCGCGGTACTTAAGGCTGCAAAGCCATGGGATATCCGCGCTGACTTAGAATTAAATTTAGGAAACCAAGTGATTTTCCAAGGCTTTAATAGTCGTATTCCATTGCTTGGGCGAATTTACTTAACGCAACGCGGTTTAGAAACTGCCATGCGTGCCAATGGTGCGATTGGTGTAAGTAAGCGCGTTACTATTGAAGCTTATGGGCAGTCTTTAGAACTAAGTCGTGCAATTGCGCGTTTCAATGGTGCATTGTCTAACCCAACCCTTGAGGTTGAAGCAAGTAAACTCATTTCAGGCAGTACAGTTGGTGTGCGTGTTACTGGAACCGCAAGTAGTCCAAATATCCAAGTATTTAATGATGCGGGATTATCTGAACAAGAGGCGATGAATGCCTTGATTACAGGTCGAATCAATGAAGGTTCTAGTAGCTTGAGTCAAGCAGAAGGCTTTAAATCAGATGTGAACAATACCATTGCTGCAGCGGGGATTAGTTTAGGGCTTGGTGGTACACGTGCTTTAACCAATCAAATTGGACAGACATTTGGGTTAAGTGGTCTTGCTCTTGATGCGCAAGGAACAGGCGATGATACTCAAGTGAGTGTGACAGGTTATCTGACCCCTGATTTATATATCCGTTATGGTGTTGGTGTGTTTACGCCAGTCAATAAATTGACGCTACGATATCAGATGAACCAAAGACTCTATCTGGAAGCAAGTCAGTCTTTAGAAAAAGCCATTGATATTTTCTACAATTGGCGATTCTAAAAGGTAAAAGGGCTTTAATCGAAGCCCTTTTTAATTCACTGTATAAACCGAAATTAAATTTAAGCCCTATTGTTAAAATGCTAGACTTAAAATTTATCGGACAAGAAAGCATTAAAAAATGAAAACAATTGCAATATTCATCGCGATGATAGCGGCAACACTCATGGCGGGCTGTCAAACCACTCAAACTGAGCAACTTACTCCAAAAATTGGAATGGCTAATCCTGCAAGCAAATTTTGTGTTCAACAAGGTGGAAAATTAGAAATACGCGATGAGGCAAATGGTCAAGTGGGTTATTGCCAGTTGCCAGATGGCGTTGTAGTAGAAGAATGGGAGTTATTTAGACATCATCAAAATATTTGCAAACCTGAAGAAGCGAAAAAATTAGTCGGTATGCATAATCTTGATGATCAACAGATTTTGAATAAAACCAAAGCCAAAATTATTCGCCGTGTCGGACCAAATGATCTGGTTACTATGGATTATCGAAATGATCGTATTACAGTAACCGTGGATGATCAGAATAAAATTATTCGCTCAAGCTGTGGCTAATGAACGAGAAATGTCATTACACGATTTCCTATTCGGTTTAACTCGATTATCATAGCCGCAACAGGAGAGATGTATGAACAAATTCGTGATTCTGGGTGCTGTACTTGGTTCAGCCGTTTTGCTCAGTGCTTGTGAAGAAAAAAAGCCACTAACCCCTGAAGAAGTCTGGCATGGTTACTGTACCAGTATTGGTAATGCTGCACGCTCTATTTTGCTAGACCGTCAAAATGGTATCGAGAAAACTGCGGCGGTCGAACATGCTTCTAAACTGACCGATCCGACGACGAAGAAATTCGTAGATGCTCAAATTGAGAAGGTCTATGCTTATCCTGCGAATCAATTAGAATTGGATCGTGATGCATTAATGGCTAAATTCAAAAAAGAAGCAACGGATGAGTGTTTAGCCACTCCTTACGATAAAGATAATCTGCCTGACTACAAACAGTTTTAAGGCGCTACAAAAAGATTGATCATAAAAAAGAGGGAAGCGTAAGTTTCCCTTTTTTTGTTGAAATTAATTACAAATTTTAATTAGCATTAAAATAGAAAAGCTTATATAAAAATAAGATAAATAAAACAAAAGGAGCGGAACAATGGAAGTGGTCGCATACCTGAATAATGCCGATCTTCTGCTTGAAGATGCCAATGGTGTTGCTGTAATTAATGGCAGCCATTACGTCCTAAGTCTAGGGGATCGAGTCTATCTTAAAAATATGATCAATGAACATGCCAAAATTTATCAGGTACACATTAGTTTTGCCTGTGCCGAACACCGCATGCTACATGATGATGAAATTCTGGTCAGATTCGAAGGAACACGAGAAAGTCTGCAACAATATTTAGATCGCACGACTGTCCACTAAGGTTGAATAGTCAAAAAAGGATTTAAAAGGCAACATCTTGTTGCCTTTTATTTATTTCAGATCCGTAAAAGCTTCATGTTAATGTCAGAATTGTTCGATAAAACAACATATTGAGCAATGAGTAATCAGAAGAGAGATCATTTAGTAAGAAAATAATGGTCATCACAAAGAAACACTCTTCTTGCATTAACTTTTAACCGGAATTTTAGTAAAATTTAGCAGTCCATATTATTTGCAGGCTTTATAAGCAGGATATTGCAAGTAATTTTTTAAAGAAGAGGAATAACACCGTGCTAGAAGCTTACCGCCAACACGTTGAAGAACGTGCCGCACTCGGAGTCCCACCGAAGCCACTTGATGACGCTCAAACAGCTGCATTAGTTGAATTATTAAAAAATCCACCAGCTGGCGAAGAAGCATTCTTAGTTGATTTGCTTGAAAACCGTGTTCCAGCAGGTGTTGACCAAGCTGCTTATGTAAAAGCTGCTTTCTTGGCTGCTTTGGCGAAAGGTGAAGCGACTTCTCCATTAGTTTCTAAAGAGCGTGCGGTTTACTTACTAGGTACTATGCTTGGTGGTTACAACGTTGCTCCTTTAGTAGAATTATTAGAAGACGCAGCGCTTGGTGCTTTAGCTGCTGAAGCGCTTAAGAAAACACTTCTTGTTTTCGATGCGTTCCATGACGTTGCTGATAAAGCAAAAGCAGGTAACGAAAACGCGAAAGCTGTTCTTCAATCTTGGGCTGACGCTGAATGGTTCACTAGCCGTAAAGACGTTCCAGAAGAAATCAAACTTACAGTTTTCAAAGTTACTGGCGAAACTAACACTGACGACTTGTCACCTGCGCAAGACGCTTGGAGCCGTCCAGACATTCCGTTACACGCGAATGCAATGCTTAAAAACGTACGTGATGGTATTAACCCAGAAGTTCCTGGTGAAGTTGGTCCATTAAGCCAAATCAAAGAATTAATCGCGAAAGGCAACCAAGTTGCTTACGTGGGTGACGTTGTTGGTACAGGTTCTTCTCGTAAATCTGCAACTAACTCTGTACTTTGGTTCTTTGGTGACGAAATCGCTCACATTCCGAACAAGAAAGAAGGCGGTTACTGCTTAGGTTCTAAGATTGCTCCGATTTTCTTCAACACTATGGAAGACGCTGGTGCGTTACCAGTTGAAATCGACGTTGCTAACATGAACATGGGTGACGAAATCACGTTGAAGATTGACAAAGCGACTGCAAAAGTTACAGCGTTCAAAGATGGCGCTCAAATTGCTGAAGCTGAGTTAAAAACTCCAGTACTTCTAGACGAAGTACGTGCGGGTGGTCGTATTAACTTGATCATTGGTCGTGGCTTGACTACTAAAGCACGTGAAGAACTGGGTCTTCCTGCTTCTGACTTGTTCCGTACTCCAGTTCAACCAGCTGCAACTGGCAAAGGCTTCACGCTTGCTCAGAAGATGGTTGGTCGTGCTTGTGGTCTTCCAGAAGGTCAAGGTGTACTTCCAGGTACTTACTGCGAACCTAAGATGACAACTGTTGGTTCTCAAGATACAACAGGTCCAATGACGCGTGACGAATTGAAAGACTTAGCTTGCTTAGGTTTCTCTGCTGACCTCGTAATGCAATCTTTCTGTCATACTGCTGCGTATCCAAAACCAGTTGACGTTCAAATGCAACACACGCTTCCTGATTTCATCATGAACCGTGGTGGTGTTTCTTTACGTCCAGGTGACGGTATTATCCACTCTTGGTTAAACCGTATGCTTCTTCCAGATACAGTTGGTACTGGTGGTGACTCACATACACGTTTCCCAATCGGTATTTCTTTCCCAGCGGGTTCTGGTCTTGTAGCGTTCGCTGCAGCAACTGGTGTTATGCCACTTGATATGCCTGAATCAGTTCTTGTGAAGTTCAAAGGTAAAATGCAACCTGGTATCACTTTACGTGACCTAGTACATGCGATTCCTTACTACGCAATTAAAGAAGGTGACTTAACTGTAGAGAAGAAAGGTAAGAAAAACATCTTCTCTGGTCGTATTTTAGAGATCGACTTATCAGAAATGGAAACTGACTTAACTGTTGAACAAGCGTTCGAACTTTCTGATGCTTCTGCTGAACGTTCTGCTGCTGGTTGTGCGATCACACTTTCTGAAGAGAAAGTTGCTGAATACCTTCGTTCAAACATCACGATGTTGAAGTGGATGATCTCTGAAGGTTATGGCGATGCTCGTACTATGGCGCGCCGTGTTGAGAACATGGAAAAATGGTTAGCTAATCCATCACTTCTTAAAGCTGATGCTGACGCTGAATACACGAAAGTGTATGAAATCGACCTTGCTGACATCAAAGAACCTATCCTTTGCTGCCCGAACGATCCAGATGATGCAAAACTTCTTTCTGACGTTCAAGGCGACAAAATTGATGAAGTATTCATCGGTTCTTGTATGACTAACATCGGTCACTTCCGTGCAGCTGGTAAACTTTTAGACAAAGTACCTGGTGGTTCTTTATCTACTCGTCTTTGGTTAGCTCCTCCAACTCGTATGGACGAACGCCAATTGATGGAAGAAGGTTTCTACAATACTTATGGTAAAGCTGGCGCGCGTACAGAAATGCCAGGTTGTTCATTATGTATGGGTAACCAAGCACGTGTAGCTCCAAATACAACTGTTGTATCTACTTCTACGCGTAACTTCCCGAACCGTTTAGGTCAAGGTGCAAACGTTTACTTGGCTTCTGCTGAGCTTGCATCTGTTGCTGCGGTACTTGGTAAGTTGCCAACTCCTGAAGAATACCAACAGTATGCTGCTCAAATCGACAGCATGTCTGCGGATATCTACAAGTACTTGAACTTCGATCAAATGAACGACTATACAGACGCTGCTAAAGACGTTGATACGAAGAAAATTGCTGCTGCTCAATTGTCTTAATGAGCTAGGGTAAAGAAAAGCCGAAAGGCTTTTCCCTAGCGCAAGAGTAAATCTATGATTTGCTTGAAAATTAAGCGTTAAGCAATATAAGATAAGGGCTGATTTATCAGCCCTTATTTTTATGCAAAATTATTATGAAAATAAATTCGATGCTTTGTTTTTGAATTTTGGTCCAGAACTAGCAAAAGAAAAAATTGTACAAGAACTTTTGTATAAAAGTTCACAACCCAAACATGGAGTTTTTAAAAATAAATTTGATATGTTCTGGCAATCAAGTTTTATTAAATTACTCACTGTTGATGATATAAAAAGTCAAAATTATATTCTCGCATTAAGTCAATATATTCGTTTAAATTCGATTGATAAAAATATTTGTCTAAATTATTTAAAACTTGATGTTCAAAGTTTTATTTTGGCAGTACGTTATTCAGGGATAATACTTCATTCTGCTCATTATTCATGGTGTCTACTAAGGGAAATTGAACAAGAATTTACAAATGAAACCCTTACTAGTTTTTTTCAGACTGTAGAGTATTTACAATCACAATATACGCATCGATTAGAAATTTATGATGATATTAAGAATAGGCTGAATATCGGTCAAATTACAGCTATGGCTTTTGGCAGTTTATATGCTTATGAGTATTTGATTCCAAATCAAGATTACTTTGATTATTTGCCTTATCAATTTGATAGAAATGAAAATAATTCGGCACAAACAGTGTGGAAAGCTTTTGATGAAATTGTTAAAACATCAAAGAAAAATACTAAAAAATTATCTGAAGAGTCAATTGCTTTAGCATTAAAAAATAAACTTATGCCTTTGTTGATTGAAGACGGGATGACACCACAGCTTCTACAGCAATATGAATTATATAAAAAACTTGTGGCAATAAAAGTTGAGATTATTAACTACCAAAGAAATGTACTTGAGTCATTTTGTTTTGACGAAGATGTAAATTATAAATTCAAAAATTGTGAACTAATTTATACAAATGCAAAAAAAGATAAAGATGTTTGGTTTAAAAAACACTCTTTATTATTAAATTATTGGCTAAGTATAGGTACTAAAAAACTTTTAAACTCAGATGTTGTGTATAGCATTATAAATACTGGTGAGAATTTAGAAGCTAATGCAATTGCTTTATCAAAAGCATTTGGTATCCAAGAACAATTAGATCAGGTCTATGGGATTGTAGACTTCAGTATTAACAATCAAAAACTTGATGCGTATGAAACCATGATTACCATGACTTTATCGCAAGCCCATTATTTAAAAGATCATATTGAAAAATTTATAAGTTTTTTACCTCATTCTCAAAGTAATTTGCAAGCCTTAATGCGACTCACTATGCATGGTTTTATGATCGGTGAAAATAGAATGCCTTTCACATTTGCTAGGCAAGAAGACAAGATTAAAAGAATGTCATCTTGGATAAAAGGTAGTTCAAATTCTGTCAAAAAAAAGAAAATGGAACAAATCTTGAATTTTTGGACTTGTGACTTGTACAGTGAAGATGATTATTCCACATTTCAACAAAAACCATTTTACAAAATTGATGATTTTGTTTTTCAATTTCCATGGCTAACTGCATTTCAAAATGTAAATTCGATGATGATTAATTATGTGCGCAAGCTACATAAAAATCGTTTGGAGCTTAAAAATGAAACAGATAAGATTGAATTAAACTTAGCTGAGAAATTTAAGAATGTTGGATTTAAGGTAATTTGCCAATATCAACCTCTAGATAGAGAAGTTGGCGAAATTGATCTAATCGCAATATATGAAAATTTTGTCATTGTTGCAGAAGTAAAATCAACTTATATTAAAAGTAGTATTCAAGAAATCTATGAATATCGAAACTTCACGTTAAATAAAGCAGCTTATCAACTATCTAAAAAAGTGACCTACATTAGAAATGAATTTTTGAAGCAATATTTTGAAAATTTAGATGATGTAAAAATTCATTCTTGGATTATAGATACAACATTAGAATTTGATCACCAATATTTTGAAAATCATTTAAAAATATCTATGGATGAAATCATTATATCTTTAAATGGAAAGGCTGATTTTATGAACTCCTTCATAGATGATTCATTTGATCTAGAGAAAGAAGCGAATCCTGTTGATGTTGTACAGTTTATTGATGATATTGAGAATGATAGATTTTGGAAAAATCAACTTGGGAATTATGATAATTATATGAATAGTATGCTGAGTAAATTGAATGTTTAAACACCCCCGCTTCCTCTGTATCGGTGGCTTCCTCAACGGAACACAAATTAAAGACCAAGGCGACAGCTTTGTTTGTATGACCAACGGAAAGAATGAAACTTATACGAAGAAGGTCATTTTCCATCAAGAAGCATGGGATCATGACTACTACGTGTTTGAAAACATCACCGACCAACAAGCCAAAGAGTGGGTGTTTCAAAAATATGGAGAAACCGTCATCTACCGAAAAAGAAAGCCCATGAAAAAGCCCCGTAATTAAAAAATTAACGGGGCTAGTCGTACCACTCACGTGATACTCATATAAGGCTCATCTCATACTGCCTGCATTAAAACACATTCACATAGATTCGTCATGCTGAATCGAATATAAATTCAAATCGACTACTGCGAAAATCTTACAACCACGTAACCATAAATAAAACAGACAGCAATAATCTAGAAAGGTGAAATAAATAGAATAAGCAAAAATGAAAACACCATGAATATAATGAAAAGCATACTCACATTAAGTTTAATCAGTCTATCGCTCATTGCATGTTCAAGCGTGGAGATTAAAAATACTGATTCAGAAGAAGACGCACGTTATCAGAAATATAAAGATGAAACAGTAAACATGTCTGAATACGATAAACAGCGCTATTATAATCAGCATCACCTAGGTGTAGTCGAGCCAGATCGAGTTCGCGAATCAATTCGAGAACAAAGAAGAAAACAATCGCAATAAACCAACAGTACAGTACAAATAAATGTACTGCCTGTAAATCATTGAAAAATTACATTTCAATAGCTGAATAAAGCATAATTCTTTGTGAAAATTGATTAAAATTAAAACATTAGGGAAATACAATGAATTTTGAAGTTGATGCCTTTGGCACCATCGTGATTGCCGTATTTTTTCTATTTATTGGGCGCTATCTAGTCAACCGAGTCCAATTCTTTAAAAACTACAATTTACCTGAACCTGTGATTGGCGGTTTGGTCGCAGCAATTACAGCATTCATCTTATTTAAATTCTTTAATATCAGTGCCACATTTGATGCGCAAATTCAAAGCATTTTAATGCTGATGTTCTTTACCTCTGTGGGCTTAGGTGCAGATTTTGTTAAATTAAAAGATGGTGGTAAAGCCCTATTTATATTTTTGTTCTGTGTGATCGGATTTGTGATCGTTCAAAATATTGTTGGGGTGAGTTTAGCGACGGTATTAGGTTTAGATCCGCTCATCGGTTTAATTGTAGGTTCAATCACCTTAACGGGTGGTCATGGCACGGCAGGTGCATGGGGCCAAGTGCTTGAAACCCAGCATGGCATTCAAGGTGCTATTGTATTGGGTATGGCAAGTGCGACCTTTGGTCTGATCATTGGTGGTATCGTTGGTGGTCCAGTTGCTAAATTTTTAATTAAACGTCATCAACTGGCTAACAAAATTGACAATGATCAAAACGAATCACAATTGGATGATCAGTTAAAATCTGCACCATTTGAATATCCAAAAAAGACACGATTAATTACTGCGAGTAATGCTGTGTCGACCCTTGGTATGTTTGCACTTTGTATATTCACGGCAAACTTAATGACAGATTTTAGTCAAGGTAAATGGTTTGAGCTTCCAACCTTTGTTTGGGCGCTAGGTTCAGGTGTGATTTTGAGAAATCTGCTTGAACATGTATTCAAAGTAAATATCTTTGATCGTGCGATTGACGTGTTTGGAAATGCATCGTTATCGCTCTATTTATCTATGGCATTGTTATCACTACAACTGTGGTTATTAGCAGATTTGGCAGGTCCGTTAGTCACGATTCTGATTGTGCAAATGCTGGTATTGATTTTATACACTGCTTTTGTGACATTTAAGGTGATGGGGAGCAACTATGATGCTGCAGTTTTATCAGCAGGTCATTGTGGTTTTGGTATGGGTGCGACGCCAACGGCTATTGCCAATATTCAAGCAGTAACCAATACCTATGGTCCTTCACATAAAGCATTCTTACTCATTCCACTGACAGGTGCTTTTTTCATTGATATTGTAAATGCGATAGTGATCCAGCTTTCCATTGGTATATTGGGATAGAGCAAGTTTAAAAAACCGCCTTTAAGGCGGTTTTTTTACTTATGGAGAGTTAAATATGCAGTTGAGATTCGATCATCGGCCAAATATTTTGATGCGACTGTTTGAACATCATCATGTGTCCGATCGCTTTATGTCCAAGCTCTTTAGGTTTGAGTTCGATCGCTTCAGTAGGTGCATTAGGATACAAACGAAGTAAATCCTGAACATTTGCTTCGGTTGCAATCTCATCATCACTTGCCCAAATGGCCGTGACAGGAATTCGTATCTCTTTGTGATAATCTTGATCTAGGGTAACCGTTTTGCCAATCGCATTAATAACATAGCCTGGTTGACTGCAAAATTGAGCCCAGTCACGTGCAACATCTTTCGGTAGATTTTCCCCCATACCAATGGCTTGGGTAGGGCCGTAACCGAGCATCATACGTGCGAGAGGAAAAATACCTTTAAACATCACAGGGGCAAGTAGTTTCGTACGACCTTTGAGCCCTTTTACATGCCCAGTCGAACCTGCAATTGCAACGACTTTTGCAACTTTATTATGATTTGGGGTAATCCCAATGAGTTGTCCGCCGGCGCTGTGACCAATAAGAATAACTTGCTTGGCATGGGTAAGTTGTAAGAGTTGATCAATCGCAGCGGGAATATCTAACTGTCCCCATTGCACAATACTTGCTTTGGATTGCTTCAATGGGCCATAAAGAGAAGCACCAATACCACTAAAATCAAACACCATTACGGCATAGCCTTGTTGGTTAAGCCATTCGCAAAATCGATGATAAAACTTTTGAGTAATTCCAGTGGCAGGGCACACCAAGACGGGAAGACGCTTTGAATGCTCGGCAGGAAAAAAGGTAGCAGCGAGTTCGTATTGATCCTGACGAATAATTTTAATTTTTTGCATAATTTAAACTGTCCATGTATCCGTAATCAAAATACTTTACTGCAGTTCTAAAAGATCAAACCAACAAATAATGACTGTTGCGTTTGTGAAATGACTGTTCAGTCGTGAAAGCAACCTGTTTCAAGAAGTGCCAATAATAATGGAAAGTATTCCTGCTGCAATTAAAGGTCCAACAGGGACGCCACGTAAAATAGCCACACCTGCTACAGTACCAATCAGAAGTCCAGCGACAATATTTGGCTGATTCGCCATAAGCGTTACGCCACGACCACCTAACCATGCCACCAGTAACCCGATTCCAATAGCTAAAATTGAGTTTAAGCTCAAGAATGATTTGAGGATATCTTTACCCGGAATGGTGCCACTGGCAATTGGCGTGAGTACGCCAATGGTGAGGATAATAATGCCGATATTTAAACCATGCTGTTGAAGCAATGGAAAATACTCGTTTAAAGGGGTGATACGAAAAACAATAAGTACTGCGACTGCAATTGTGACAGCTGTATTTTGACTGAATATTCCACATGCCAATAAAATGATTAGAACGATTAAATTGAGGTCTAATTGAGACATAAAGAAGATCCAGTGCTTATCAGGACAGTACTTGAAAGTTATAATAGTTTAACTGATTTAAAGTCTGCATTCAGATGGCATCCTTTAAATTTCAACGAATATTGTAAGTAATGGAAGTGATTCATGGTTCTGGAAAAAATGTTACAGTCTCAAGGCTTTGGATCACGAAAATATTGTCAACAATTAATTAAAGCTGGTGCAGTGGTCATTGATGGTACTGTGATCACGGACCCGAAATATAAACTGAAGCTTCAAGGTCTTAGCTTCCACGTGTATAACGATGAATATACTTATCGTGAAAAAGTTTATATAGCACTCAATAAACCTGTAGGCTATGAATGCTCGCATCAAGCGACGCATCACTTCAGCGTGTTTGAATTAATCGATGACATATTGTTGCAAAGGGGAGTGCAAACAGTCGGACGTTTAGATCAAGACACGACTGGTATATTGTTACTTACAGATGATGGACAATTTCTGCAAGCGCTGACTCATCCTAAAAAACATGTTCCTAAAGTTTATCAAATGCATACAGCAGATCCAGTCACTGAGCAGCAAATCATTCAATTGGGTCAAGGTGTAGAGCTTCGCAATGAAACAGGATTGTTTCAAGCAACAGACATTCAACTCATAAGCGAACAACACCTACAATTTACAGTGCATCAAGGTGTTTATCATCAAGTTAAACGTATGGTTGCTGCTGTGGGAAATCGTGTTGAATCATTGCATCGACTGCAAATTGGACAATTAAAATTAGATCAGCTTGCTGAAGGTGAATATTGCTATCTCACTGAACAGCAAATACTCGCCGCAAAAAATCAAAGTCCAGATGCTCAACTCCTTTAGATTTAAATCATGAATGCTAAAGACTCTATTCTCAAGACGATATGTTGTGTAATGCCTTAGGATAGAAAGCAATGATAGGTTTGGAATTCATTGTCTTTGACGAAGCCCATCTTTTCGTAAAGTTGGTGAGATTGAAAGTTACTTCGTTGTGTCTCTAATGAAATTCGACTGGCTTTTTCGGATTGTGCAAACAAAATTGCAGTGTCAATGAGTTGTTTGGCTGAACCTTGTCTTCTATAAATTGGAGTGACATATACATCATCTAGAATGTAGTAGCTTGAACAAGCATGGGATGAAAAGCCTAAATAAAGAATCACGAAGCCAGTGATTACATCATTTTTGATGTGAATAAAAATAACACTTTGTTGGTTTTCGAATCGCTGTTTTAGAAAATCATAGGATTGTTGAATATTGGATGATGCACCATAAAACTGTCGGTATTCATCAAAAAGTACAGCGAGTTGATTGAGATCTTCTGTTGTGGCTTTCCGTACTATCACTGTTAAGCTCTCCTCAGATCATTATTTTTAATGTTGTTATGATTAAGAGCTAAACATATTTGCGCAGAGTGCTGTAAATTAAATTGTTTAAAAATACGACAAAGTTAACTTATGTCAAAAATTAATCTTTATCGCTTTCACCCAAAAGTGCATTCAATTCTGCAAAAAAATCGTCGTCATCTAAACTCGAAGTTGTAGTGTTGGAATCTTGATGTTCTTGCTTAAGCTTTTTAAGTTTCAACAATTGATCCATGTTGATCGTTTGATTTTCGATTGCAAAAGGAATGGACTTTGTCAGTACAACTTGTTTGAAAAATAAACGCACTGCTTGCGCTGGTGTAATCCCCAATTGCTTAAAAACTGCAAAGGCTTGTTTTTTTTCTTGTGAGTCAAGTCGGACTTGATAAACTTCTGTTTTTCTCATGAATTAAAACCAAACGACTCTAAATTTAAGTGCTTATTTTAATCTAAGTAAATGTAATTTCAATGTCTGAACGTGAAAATTATATAAATTTGTCATTACAATGAATCTACAATGTCAGTGTTTGCGTGCTTTTAAAGTGCATTTCAATATTTAATATCGGATCAATAAATTGAAGCTCATCAGCAAGTAATTGCAACGGAGCACTGAAATCATCCTCAGCTTTATGCGCGATTACCGGATAAAAAGGATCATGTTTGATTGGAATGTTGAGCGCATTGAGGTGAACGCGGAGTTGATGTTGCTTACCGGTCAGTGGTTTCAAAATATATCGTCCCCACTGTGAATTGTGTTCTATCAGGTCAATTTCAGTGACAGAATTGGTGACGCCTTCACATACTTTCATTATATAAAATGGATTTCCCTTTTCCATGCGCAATTCGACTGTTTGTGGAAAGACTAAATCTTTTGAGTAAGGTGCGATGGCTTGATATGTTTTGGATACCTTTCGATCTGCAAAAAGTTGTTGATAGACTCCGCGACTTTCGACTTTTTTTGAAAATAAAACAACACCTGCTGTTTCGCGGTCTAAACGATGAATCGGTGTGAGATGAGGATTATCAGTGAACTGCTTTAATCTCACCAATAAGGTTTCTTGAACATATTGACCTGTCGGACTCATGGTTAAAAAATGAGGTTTATCCACCACGAGCAGATCATCGTTTTCGTATAAAATTTTTTCCTTAAACGGAACATGAATTTCGTTTGCTAAAAAACGATAATAAAAAATATGAGAATTAGGTTGATACGCCGAGTTGATGGAAAGTTTGTTGCCATCTGCATTATAAATAAGACCATCTTGAAAACGTTGTTGCCACTCCAGTGCGTCTATATGAGAAAAGGCTTGAATGAGAAAATCATAAATCGTAATTGGGGAGATTTGTAGATTTGGAAGAAATACTTTGCTGGCTGTTACACCTTTGATCATCGGTGGCGTAAAACTTGGGGCACTTTCTGAATTTGATTTTGGCATAACAAGACAACAGAATAAAAAAATGATCAGATGAATGAGTTTTTGAACAAGTCTAGATAGGCACTGTTCAGGAGCATGCTATTATACCTCTTCAACAGATGTCTAATGTGATCCAGATGCAATATTCTTTTCAACTCAACTTAAATGATGAAGCAGATACTCAAAAATTAGCTGCATGTTTAGGGCAGTGTATTGAAAAGGGTATCATATACCTCATTGGAGATTTGGGTGCGGGTAAAACCACCCTGACGCGTTATTGGCTACAAAATTTAGGTCATCGTGGTGCGGTTAAAAGCCCGACTTATACACTGGTTGAACCCTATAAAATCAATCAGCAGGATGTCTTTCATTTTGATTTGTACCGTTTGAATGATCCTTATGAACTTGAGTTGATGGGTATTCGTGATTATCTGGATATTGCTGATGCGCTATTCTTGTTTGAATGGCCCTCTAAAGGTGGTGACGAAATTCCAAATGCAGATGTTATCTTGAATATTGAGAAATCTGATGATGAATCAGTACGTCATGTCACGATTTCTTCAAATGATGAAGCTTTAATCGCAAAATTAAAGACACAGTTTTAAATAATTCTATGGCGCATGATCTTAGCTTGAATCGAATTCAAACCTTATCTCCTGCATTAGCAAACCAAATTGCTGCGGGAGAGGTAATTGAACGTCCTGCATCAGTGGTGAAGGAACTTCTAGAAAACTCCATTGATGCAGGTGCGACTGAATTAATCATTCGAGTCGAACAAGGCGGTAGTACGCTGATTGAGATTATCGATAATGGCAAAGGAATTCATCCTGAGGATCTTCCGCTTGCGGTCATGCGTCATGCGACCAGTAAAATTCAAACTGCTGAAGATTTACATGCAATTGTGAGCTTAGGTTTTCGCGGAGAAGCCTTGGCTTCCATTGCTGCTGTTTCGCGCTTGACCTTGACCAGTAGTCGTGATGATTCAGGAATTGGTTATCAGGTCGAAGTAAACGGCACGGCCTTTGATCATCAAGAGATTCAAGCTGTTGCTACTCAGCAAGGCACACACATACGTGTACAAGATTTATTTTTTAATGTGCCAGCAAGACGAAAGTTTTTAAAAAAGCCAAATACGGAATTTGGTCACATTGAAGAAATCGTACGGCGCTTAGCCTTAACGCATTTCGATATTCGGATTGTGCTGGAACATAATGGTGCTATTCGTTTAAATTTGCCTGTCGCAGACAGTGGTCAACTCAGATTTCAACGTGTACAGCAGCTTTTAGGTCGACAATTTACGGAAAATGCGTATTGGATCGATGCTGATAGTGTCAATATGCGCTTATCAGGATGGTTAGGTCATCCTTCTGATGCTCGAGCACAAAGTGATTTGCAGTATGTGTACGTGAATGGTCGTATCGTAAAAGATAAAACAATCTCTCATGCTTTGCGAATGGCCTATGATGGCATCTTGCATGGGCATCAACATGCAGCTTATTTGTTGTTCTTAGAAGTTGATCCTGAATTTATTGATGTGAATGTGCATCCGACTAAACATGAAATTCGATTTTTGAATCAACGTGAAGTACACGAATTTGTACGTCATTTTGCCAAAGATACTTTGTCGCAATTTCAAACTGCGACTGCGGATTTAGCCCAGGCTTTAAAGCTTGATCAAGATGTCATCGCACCATCAGTACAGTTACCACGTTATCAAGAGCAATTTAATCTGCATCAAAATGCTCCAGCATCGTCCCCTATGTCCCAGACGTTGCAGGAATCGAGTCATGCGGGGTATTTAACAGATTTTAGTGTTAAACAGCCTCAGTCAGTTCAATATAGTGCGCCGAGCCAGCCTTATTCAAATTCTAATATCAGTAATGCACTCAAGTCTTATTTGGCACCTTTGAAAGAAACGTCATCTAATTTTGAAGTTCCTCATGATGCTGAGATGGAATCAACATCGTCTAGAGTTGATGAATTCCCCTTGGGGATTGCAATTGCACAACTTCATGGAATTTATATTCTGGCGCAAAATTCTGAAGGTTTGATCATTGTGGATATGCATGCTGCGCATGAGCGAATCTTGTTGCAGCAAATGAAATCTGCTTGGAATAAACCTGAATTTTGGACATCACAGCAGTTGCTGATTCCAAAAGTGATTTCAATTACACGCATGCAAGCCACGCGTATCGAAGACCTTAAGCCTCAGTTGGCGCGGCTTGGTTTAGAAATTGATCAATATGGCGATGAGCAAGTGATAGTGCGAGGTGTGCCTGCTATTTTGCACAAAGCTGATTTTAATGCATTAATCCCAGAACTTTTGAATGATCTTGATCCCAATGATGAGGCCAGTGCTTTACAACAAAAAAGAGACCATATCTTGGCAGGGATGGCATGTCATGGCGCAGTGCGTGCGCATCGAATGTTAAGTATTTCTGAAATGAATGCACTGTTGAGGCAGATGGAACAAACTGAGTTTGCAAGTCAATGTAATCATGGACGACCGACTTGGAGAGCTTTTCCACTTAGTCAATTAGATAAATTATTTGCTCGAGGAGAGTAATTGTACATGTCAAATCAAATGCCAGTCATCAACTTAATGGGGCCGACTGCGAGTGGGAAAACTGCTTTGGCATGCGAGCTATATGAGCGCGGTAATTTTGAAATTGTTTCAGTGGATTCTGCGTTAATCTATAAGGACATGGATATCGGTTCGGCAAAGCCATCAAAAGAAGAGCAGGAACGATATCCACATCACTTGATTGATATTATTACACCGCTCGAGGTTTATTCGGCAGCTCAATTCGTTGAAGATGCATCGCTGCTGATTGATGAAATACATTCACGCGGTAAGACCCCAATTTTGGTGGGTGGGACGATGTTGTACTACAAAGCACTGTTGGAAGGCTTGGCAACGAATCTCCCTAATGCTGATGAAAAGGTACGTCAACAAATTGAAAATGAAGCCATGGCATTGGGTTGGGAGAGCGTCTACGAAGAGTTAAAACGTGTCGATCCTATGGCAGGTGAGAAGTTTAAAGTGAGTGATCGTCAGCGCATTATACGTGCGCTAGAGGTCTATCGTCTGACAGGTCGACCTATCACTGAGCTTCAAGCTGAACAGCCTAAAAAACAGCCATATCGTTACAATTTTCATAATTATGCGCTATTACCTGATCGTGTAGAATTACACAAAAGAATTGAACTGCGCCTAAAAATAATGTGGGATATCGGTTTTTTAAATGAGGTGGAGTATCTGATTGAAAAATACGATTTAAACGATAATTTGCCATCGGCGAGATCTGTTGGATATCGCCAAGCTTTAGATTTTCTTAAAAATAGTGATAGAAGTCTCAAATCTAAGCAAGATATGGAAGGCAAGTGTTTGTTTGCAACACGACAACTTGCTAAACGTCAATACACTTGGTTACGTTCTTTGCAAGAAGCGCACAGTTTTCAAACTTTTTTGACGATAAAGCAAGCTCAAGAAGACTTGCGAAACTTATATGGATAAAGCAAAATTTACTCACTATCTTTTTTATAAATTTTAATTGAAAAATAAAGATAGTTTTTTTGCGCTGATTTTATTTTTTGGAGTATAACATGTCTAAAGGTCAAACTTTACAAGATCCGTTCTTAAACTCTCTCCGTAAGGAACGTATTCCAGTTTCAATCTTTTTAGTCAACGGTATTAAATTACAAGGTCATATCGAATCATTTGACCAATACGTTGTATTATTAAAAAACACGGTAAGCCAAATGGTTTACAAACACGCTATTTCAACAGTTGTACCTGCACGTAATCCACGTCCTGCTGGTGCTCCTGCAGGCGCTCCTGCTGGTGCTCAAGGCGGCTTCGGTGGTCAACAAGGTGGCTTCGGTGGTCAAGGTGGCTTCGGTGGTCAAGGCGGCTTCGGTGGTCAAGGTGGCTTTGGCGGTCAAGGTGGCTTTGGCGGTCAAGGTGGCTTCGGTGGCGGTCAAGGTTTTGGCGGTCAAGGTGGCTTCGGTGGTCAAGGTGGCTTCGGTGGTCAAGGTGGCTTTGGTGCGACTTCTACACCAAACTTTGATGGCGAAACAAAATTTGATGATGCTCAAGAAGACGATAACAATCGTTAATTTTTGAGTAATCAAAAAGGCACCTGATGAAGGTGCCTTTTTTTATATGAACAGCCTAAAAATTAAAATTAAAGCCCCCATAGTGGAGGCTCTCAATTAAGAAAAAATTAGTTTTGGTTGGGTTGTTTAATTTCAACGTATGTACTTGCGCGAAGCTCTCTTAACCAGCCATCTAACTCTGCATCAAATTGACGGTCACCAAGAATTTGGCGCGCTATGCGTTTTTGCTGTTCCTGAGTCATGTCTTGCTGACGTGCATCAGTAACTTGCAAAATATGCCAACCAAACTGTGTTTCAAAAGGTTCACTGACTTCGCCAATTTTCGCAGTCTGCATTTTTTGATCAAACTCTGGCACCATCATACCTGGTGAAACCCAACCTAAGCTACCACCATCACGTGCAGAACCCGGATCATTTGAATAAGTTGCAGCAAGGACTGCAAAATCATCACCTGCCTTTACACGGCTATAGATACTGTCAATAGTGTGTTTGGCATTTTCAGGGCTCACCACTTCAGAAGTCTTAATCAGAATATGGCGAGTTTGGTATTGTGGCACAATTGTCTTTTTCTCATTTGACTTGCGCTCTAAGAGTTTCAACAAGTGGATGCCATCTCGAGCCTGAATTAAATCAGTAGTATTGCCTGGTGAAACTAAAGCGATACTCGATGCAAGTTCTTCTGGAATATCTGCGATTGAGCGCGAGCCCATATCTGCACCTTCAACTTTAATTGTAGATGTAGAAAATTGTTTCTGTATCACATCTACATCATTCGAAGCTTGAAGTGCATCTTGAACTTGTTGCGCGACTTGAGTGAGTTCTTGTTGAGAGGCTTCACCAGAAATTCTGAAGTGAATCACGTGAGCTTGAGTACCCACAGCAGCTTGACCTTCCGGTGATTTGAGGAAGTTTTCAACATCTTGGTCGCTGATTTTGATGCGTGACATCACTTGTTGTTGACGTAAGCGCTGAATAGCAAGATCATCAGCGACTTTAGCACGTAGGTTTTCATAAGTGCCTGGAGCCATACGGTCAAGCTTTTGCTGGAAGTCTTCTAGGCTATTGCTGTTCGACTGGCGAGCAACATTAAGTACAGCATCATTTAAAGTTTTTTCATCAACTTGAATGCCATAGCGTTTTACTTGTTCAAGTTGCGCATTTTGGATGATAAGTTTATTCAGAGCTTGATTTTCAAGTACCTGAAGTGGTGGTACATCCTGTTTTTGAGCTTTAAGCTGATGTTGTAGCTCAGCGACACCTTGTGCAATATCACTTTTTAAAATGGCACTTTTGCCAACAATAGCAACGATTTGATCTGATGGGTTTGCATAACTTGACACTGATGCAGAAATAACAAGTGCTAATGCTGAAGCTTTAAAGAGTTGTTTTAAATTTTGCATCTTCATTAATTCGTCCAATTTTGTTTAACTTTATCGAAACCCAAGATTCGATTTTCCAGTAAAGAGCTTAACTTACTGTTTAAGCCACCAAGTCCTTTAAGTGTAAACTCTGCCATTACAGCACGTTTTTGTTTGGTATCTGGTGCATTAACATCATCTAAGTCATTGTAATAAGAGCGACCATAGACCGAAACACCCCAGCAGCACGACTCATAATTAATACCTAAAAGGTACTCGCGTGCAACACTGTTGTCTAGATCATATTGCATATGACCCATCAAATTCCAATTACCTTTCACAGGTTGTATAAAGGATGCTGTAACTTGGTCATAGTGGTCTTGACGATCTTCAAGTCGCTTACGATTAAAATAACCAAAGTTGTATAGGTTACCTTGATCACCTGTGTAATACACTTGTAGATCACGTTGAGCATTATCTCCGTTAGACATCCACATTGAGTTTGCATTCACAGTAAAGTTCTGAGAAAGCTGGCTGGCAATGCTGATCACAGGACCAGTTTGACGCTCAGTATTAAATGGGTCATTTTGACTATTATTCAAAGTCACCTTACGGTCTTCAAAATAGTAACTTTGTCCGATGCTGGCACGTAAACGTTCTAATCCGATTGTATCAAAGAGGCTGTAACTTACCCCGAGTGATAAGAAGTTATTATCTTCTAGGCGGTCGTGGCCATAAAAGCGACGTGGATTAAAGAGTTGATCGTAATTCAGGGACGCTGCGGTTGAGTCAAAGTTCGGTGAACTGTTTTGATTTCTGTGTGGTGCATAAGCATAGAATGCACGTGGTGTGATGGTTTGTAAGAATTTTCCATCTTTTTCAAAGATAAGACCTGCATCCAAAGTAAACTCTGGAACTATAACTGCATTGTCTTTGGTATTTTTTCTTTGTTCTTCAGTGATACGATCAATCGTATTTTGATCAAAGAAAGTATTTATAGAGCGAACTGATGCTTGTGGTATAAAGAATGACCACTGATTGCGGAAATTATATCGAGCAGAAAACTCATTATAAAGACGTGTACCACTTGGTTGATAAATGGTGTCCATATTTGAGTTGTCTGAAGCATTTAAGTCATTAATATCTTTTTGGAAATATGCTGTATCGTTATTAAATTCGTATTCCAATCCTTGCGGGTTGCCAGTGATATAATTGACGAGCAATTGCGGTAGTCGCGCATAGGGGCGATCAACATCATCAACATCAGGGTCTAGCGTCTGGAAGTCTTCAACTTTGAGTTGCGCGCGCAACCCTGGAATTCCATTGGCGTAATTAAGATCCCAAGCGCGGCGTTGGTTTAACTCTGTTCTTGTATTCGGGTTGCTGTCTAGATCGGCAAAGAAGTCTTTATCAGAAACATAGTTGTATTCTAAATTGGTCGTCCATTGGTCATTGATTTTCCAATTGTGCAAGAGGTGTAAATCTTTACGATCTTCATCATCATATTTACGATCTTGTGCTAAATAACCACCCCAAATACGGCCACCACCATATTGTTCAGTCAGATACCTGAACTCACCTTCAGCCATGAATCCACGACCGCCAATGAAACGTGGGGTTATAGTTGCATCATAATTGGGTGCTAAATTGAGATAAATTGGCGCTTCAAGTTCTAAACCACCATCGTTTGTATAACCAAAACCTGGGTTTAATAAGCCAGTGGTACGACGATCATCAATAGGGAAATTGAAATATGGCACAGCCAGCACTGGTGTGTTTTTAATATATAGTTTAGTGCCTTTGGTCACGCCACGCCCAGTGTCTTGATTTAACTCAATCGAATTGGCTTGAATCTTCCACGTTGGGCTTTGCTCAGGTGGACACGTGCTATAAGTTGCATTCTGAAGGAGTAAAATATTGGGTGAGGTGCGCTCAATATTTTCTGCACGACCATGCCCATGTGTCGCTTCTGAAATATAAAAGCTGTTATTGAGGCGTCCCGTTTGGGTTTTTAAATTGTAGTCAATTTGATCACTTTGAGCCAATAAACCCGCTTGTGCTAACTGTACATTGCCAGAAGCTTTGGCATGGGTCTGAGTATTGTCAATTTTAATCTTATCTGCACGAACCATACGACCTTGCTGATCGATGATGACATTGCCTTCTAATTCTGAATCACCATTTGGATTGTAATATGCACGATCAGCGGTGATGATCGATGTTGCTTGCTCAGGATCAACTGCTTTAGTATCAGGGCTGATTGGTGTCAACCAAGTTTGAGCACAAAATTTCGAGCTTGGGGAGAACGTGCTACGTTGTTGCGCTTCGGCTGAATTTTTATTGACATAATATTGATCAAAGAAGCGCTGACCAGGGTAGCTTTCTTTAATTGCAGTTTGAAGTGCTTGATTGTCCACCTCAGTTGTACTGTCTTTAGAGTCGGCATAACTTGAGACTGTGCTACCACACAATAAGGTTAAAATAGCAGTCGCCAAAGGGCTGAAAGTAAACTGATGCTTCATTTATATCATTAACCAAGTATGCAAATTGCAATTAATTATTGTCGCATCATAGAGAAAAAACGGATTAGTGGCTACACTTAGCACTTTAAATATTCAGCCTGTACTAGAATTTATAGCAAATGAATACACAACGTGAACAATTGATACATACGTGGGTGCAATCTGTACTTCAATCAGAGCAGTTCGAAATAAAATATTTAGCAGGCGATGCCAGTTTCCGTCGCTATGCGCGAATCACCTTGAATAATAAATCATTTATGTTAATGGATGCACCTCCAGAAAAAGAAGATTGTGTACCTTTTGTGACGATTGATGAATTCTTCGATCGTCATGGTGTTCGTGTTCCACATATTGTTGCAAAGGATTTAGAGCAAGGGTTGTTGCTTCTTGAAGATTTTGGGGATGAGCTTTTAGCGAACCATTTAAACAATGACACGGTAGATCAGCATTATTTACAGAGTTTTAAACAACTCATTCAATTACAGTCTATTCATGGTGTGGATCAGTTTCCAGAATATAGTTACGAAAAATTAATCAGTGAAATGGAGTTATTCACAGATTGGTTGCTTCCATCACTAAATATTCGATTAAATGCTGATGAACAAGGTTTGATTAAGCGTACTTTTGCGATATTGGCAAATGCGGCTTTAGCTCAACCACAAGTGATTGTTCATCGAGACTTTCACAGTCGTAATCTCATGCTGTTAAGTGATGAGCAAGAGCAAGGTGTAATTGATTTTCAAGATGCGGTAATCGGTGCGGATACCTACGACTTGATTTCAATTACACGTGATGCATACGTGCAATGGCCTCCAGCACGTGTAAAACAATGGTTTAAAACCTTCTATGAATTATTACCAGATGATTCAAAAATTGATCGTGATTTAGAGCGCTTTATTAAAGATGCTGACTTCATGGCGATTCAACGCCATTTAAAGATTTTAGGTATTTTTGTGCGATTGTTTGAACGTGATGGAAAGTCGGGCTATTTAAAAGACTTGCCTCGTGTCATGTGGTATTTACTCGAAGAGTCGAAGCCTTACGCTGAACTCACTCCATTTATTCAATGGGTTGAAGATAAAGTGCTTCATGCATTTGAAGCCAAGTATGGTCACTATGAGGTAGTAGCTGCATGAAAGCCATGATTTTAGCAGCGGGTCTGGGTAACCGTATGCGTCCCTTGACGCTTTATAAACCAAAGCCACTGTTGGAAGTGGGTGGAAAGCCTTTAATTGTATGGCATATTGAAAAATTAAAGTCGATTGGTGTTAGTGAAATTATTATTAATTCGGCATGGCTGGCAGACAAATTGATTGGTGCTTTAGGCGATGGTTCTCAGTTTGGTGTGAACATTCGCTGGACGCGTGAAGATGAGGGTTTGGAAACAGCTGGTGGAATCATCAATGCTTTGCCGTTGTTGGGTGAAGAACCATTTATTCTCGTCAATGGGGATGTGTGGACTCAGTTTGATTTTGCTCAGTTGCTTGAGCTTGATTTACAAGAAGATCTAGCACACTTGGTACTTGTGCCAAATCCGCTACAACATCCTCAAGGTGATTTCACACTATTAGATGGTCGTGCTTATACTTTTGAGCAAGAAAAAGAGGGCGAAAATCTGACTTATAGTGGTATTGCGGTGATTCATCCTCGTTTATTTCAAGGTCTAGAATGGGGCAAGCGTCCTTTAGCACCTTTGCTTAAAGATGCTATGCACAACCACAGAATTTCTGCTGCAAAAATGGCAGAAATGTGGGTGGATGTGGGTACTCCAGAAAGGTTGATGCAGTTGGATCAGCAAATTCGAGAAGGACAATTTAACTAACTGAGTATTCACTAAGCGTTAAATAGTGTTCCACGATGCATAAAACGGTATACTTTGATTAATTTTATTGAGATGTTTACTGTTTATGCATCCTTTTTTTCATGAGTTACAACAAGGTAGTCAAAAACTAGGTTTATCACTCAGTGATGAGGCGTTGAGTTTATTATTAAAATATCAAGATGCGCTTGTATTGTGGAATAAGGCGTACAACTTGACCGCGATTCGTGATCCTAAAGAAATGTTAGTTAAGCATTTATTGGATAGCCTCAGCATCTTGAAAGACTTGCCTCAAGGGCGATTGCTTGATATCGGTACCGGTGGTGGGATGCCGGGGATGATCATCGCGCTATGTCAACCTGAGCGAAGCTGTGTGCTTCTGGATTCGAATGGAAAAAAAATTCGTTTTCTCAAACA
Source organism: Acinetobacter sp. 24-47-47 (assembly GCF_057737035.1). NCBI lineage: Bacteria > Pseudomonadati > Pseudomonadota > Gammaproteobacteria > Moraxellales > Moraxellaceae > Acinetobacter > Acinetobacter sp. 24-47-47. Next base: position 1,234,421 of record NZ_CM173216.1, read on the forward strand.
GTTTATTGCTGATCTAAAACTAAAAAATGTTGTGGCAGTTCAAACTCGAGTAGAGAATGAAGAGAGTATTAATGAACTGGGTAAATTCGATGTAATTACCAGTCGTGCTTTCGCCTCACTGACAGATTTTATTACTGCTTCTCGTCCTTTTATGCATGAAAACAGTGTTATTGCTTCTATGAAAGGTTTAATTCCTGCTGAGGAAATTGAAAACCATAAAGATGAGTTGAGTTGCGAAATTATTGAGCTTCACGTTCCTCGTTTAGATGAACAACGTCATTTATTGCTACTTAAACAAATTTAAAAATTCTAGGGATTGGGGTTACCATGGCTCAAATTATTGCTATTGCGAACCAAAAAGGTGGCGTAGGTAAAACCACGACTGCTGTAAATTTGGCTGCATCATTAGCAGTGCTTAAAAAGCGAGTATTGTTGATTGATATGGACTCTCAAGGCAATGCCACTATGGGTTCAGGTATTCAAAAGAATGATCTCTTATACTCAGTAACTGATGTTTTACTGGGTGAAGTGCCAATTGAAACTGCCATCACTAAAGCTGAAGTTGGATATCGCGTACTTGGCTCCAATCGTGATTTAGCAGGTGTTGAATTAGCCATTGCTGAGCAAGACGGTCGTGAATTTATTCTGCGTGATGCGATCCAACAAATTGAAGATAAGTTTGATTACATCATTGTGGATTGTGCACCAAGCTTAAGTTTGATCACGGTAAATGCATTGGCTGCTGTTAAAAGCGTGATCATTCCAATGCAGTGTGAATATTATGCCTTGGAAGGCTTGGCAGATTTAACACAAACGATTGATCGTATTCAACAAGCGTTAAATCCTGATTTAGAAATCATTGGTGTATTGCGTACCATGTACGATGCTCGAAATGCACTGACACGTGATGTGTCGGATGAGTTGGAGCAGTATTTTGGTAAAAAATTATACGAAACGGTTATTCCTCGAAATGTGCGTTTAGCGGAAGCGCCAGCACATGGGTTACCGATTATTTATTTTGAAAAAAGTTCTAAGGGTGCAGTGGCTTATTTGAATCTTGCTGCTGAAATGTTAAAAAAAACCAAAGTGAAAAAAGGAAGTAAAGCATGACCGTGAAGAAAAGAGGCTTAGCAAAGGGTCGTGGCTTAGATGCGTTATTGGGCTCTATTCAAAAAGAAAAATTACAATTAGAAGCACAGTCATTAGATCATGGTCAGCTCAAACAAGTAGATGTCAAACTTCTTAAACGTGGTAATTATCAGCCGCGACGTTTTATTCATGAAGAAGACCTTCAGGAATTAGCATCTTCTATTAAAAAGCATGGCATCATGCAGCCGATTGTCATTCGTCCAATTGAGGATGATGTGCATCAATATGAAATTATTGCAGGGGAGCGCCGTTGGCGAGCAGCTCAAATCGCTGGACTAAATGAAGTTCCTGCAATTGTTCGTGATTTGTCAGATCAAGTTGCAATTGCGTTGGCATTAATTGAAAACATTCAACGCCAAGATTTAAATCCAATTGATCAAGCTATGGCATTGCAGCGTTTTCATGAAGAGTTTGGATTAAGTCACCAAGAAATTGCTGAAACAGTGGGCAAGGCACGTACTACAGTAAGTAATTTATTGCGCTTATTAAGCTTAGCGGATCCGATTAAAGACCATATCCAACAAGGTCAATTAGATATGGGGCATGCGCGTGCAATATTGACTTTGCGTGCAAAAGACCAAATTGAAATTGCAAAAATTGTCATTGAAAAAAACCTTTCTGTTCGTCAAACAGAACAGTTAGTGCGTGATTTTAATGCACCAAAACAGGATAAGCCAAAACCATCAATTTCAGCTGATTTAGAGCAACTGACTCAGCGTCTTTCTGAACGTTTCAGTGCAGATGTTAAAATTGATCACAATAAGCAAGGTAAAGGTAAGCTTGTGATTCATTATCATTCACTTGATGAGTTAGATGGTATTCTAAATATCTGTTTAGATGAAAAATAATTAATTTAAAAGCAGTAAATGTGATTTATTTAGATGAGTTTGAGATTTAAGTCATTTAGGTCTCAATACTCCAATTGAGCTAAGGTTTACTTTGATCATTCCATACAATCAGGTCATTGATTTTAGAGTGGGGCAGACTTTAGCATTCGATGTTCGAATTATGTATGATTAAATTGCATACGTGCTGAATCTGTTTAGGTGTTTAAGGATACCGTACCAATTAGAGGTTGTGAGTGAAGCAAGATTTTAAAGTTTATATGCGTTTGTTGAGTTACTTAAAACAGTACTGGACGATTGCATTGATTGTTGTATTTGGTTTTGTGCTGAATGCCGCGACTGAAGTTTCTGTTGCGAAATTATTAGAGCATATTATCAATGCCATTCAAGAACAGGATCGAAGTTTCACGAACTTATTCCCATTTTTGGTTGTGGTTTTGATGTTTGTACGAGGAGTGGGGCTATTTCTAGGTGGATACTACACTTCGGTGATTTCTCGAAATCTAATTTTTAATATTCGCCAAGAAGTTTTTGCTAAATTAATGCGATTGCCGTCGCAATATTATTTAGATAACACTAGTGGTCATATTACTGCCAAAATTATGTACAACGTTGAACAGCTGACTGCTGCCTCAACGGAGTCATTAAGAACCTTATTACAACAAGGTTTGATCACCATTGCGCTGTTAGGATATTTGTTCTATTCCAACTGGCGCTTGACTTTATGTATTTTGATTTTTGCGCCATTAATCGGTTTGTTGATTAGAAAAGCTGCTAAACGTATGCGTAAGCTGTCTACTCAAGTGCAAGATACGATGGGTGATGTAAACCATGTAGTGCAAGAAACCGTGAATGGTAATCTGGTTGTTAAAGGGTTTGGTGGACAGGCATACGAGCAAACTCGTTTTAAAGAAACCTCACTCGAAAACTTGCGTCGTGGTTTAAAAATGGTTGCAGTACAACAATTAAATAGTCCTGTTGTGCAACTTATTATGGCGATCGCTTTAAGTATTGTGATTTGGATTGCTTTAAGACCTGAGATATTACAGGATACTTCAGCAGGTCAGTTTGTTGCGTATATTACTGCAGCCGGTATGTTGAGTAAGCCAATTAAAGCTTTGACCGATATCAATGAAAAATTACAGCGAGGAATGGCTGCAGCACATTCAGTATTTGAATTATTGGATATGCCTGAAGAAAAAAATGAAGGGCAGTTAAAACCACAACTCAAAGGCAGTATTGAATTTAATCAGGCAAATTTAACATATAGCGATGGTTTCCATGCCATCCATGATTTCAATTTAAATGTAAAAGCTGGGCAGACTGTAGCTTTGGTGGGGCGTTCGGGGGCTGGCAAGTCTTCTTTAGTTAACTTATTGGTTCGTTTTCAAGAATTAAGTTCAGGGTCAATCAAATTTGACGGCCATGATATTCAAGATATTGAAGTTACAGCGTTACGCTCACAAGTGGCTATGGTCAATCAGCAAGTCGTGCTGTTTAACCGTACTGTTCGTGAGAATATTGCTTATGGTCAGTTACAAGATGCTTCGGAAGAGCAGGTTATTGCTGCTGCGAAAGCTGCTTATGCCCATGACTTTATTATGGCACTGCCTCAAGGCTATGACACACCATTAGGTGCTCAAGGTTTAAATTTATCTGGCGGACAAAGACAGCGTATTGCAATTGCTCGCGCAATCTTAAAAAATGCTCCGATTTTAATTCTTGATGAAGCGACAAGCGCATTAGACAATGAGTCTGAATACTTCATTCAACGTGCTTTTGATGCAGCTATGCAGGATCGGACAACGATTGTCATTGCACATCGATTATCAACGATTGAGAATGCAGATCTTATTGTGGTAATGGATAAAGGTCGAATATTAGAGCAGGGAACACATCAGGAATTACTCGATTTGCGTGGTGCATATTTCCAACTGCATCAACGTAATTTTGAGGAATAAGTTATGTCTATTGCGCAGGTCATTCAAAACGCTTGGAATAAGCAATCCAAGTGGTTGATTGTATTGCGACCTCTGTCATTGCTTTATCGATTAGGATTTTTCCTGAACAAAGCCTTGTATCAACGTGGTATAAAACCTATTTATACTGCACCAGTTCCTGTCATGGTCATTGGCAATATAACGGTAGGTGGTAGTGGTAAAACACCGTTATTAATTCAATTGGTTAAATATCTTCAACAAAAAAATATTCGAGTTGGAGTAATTAGTCGAGGCTATGGTGGCAAAGGTCCTTTTCCTGCAAGCGTGAATCTCGATTCTGAGCCAAATGAAGTGGGTGATGAGCCCTGTTTAATTGTGCAATCTACTGGCGTGCCGATGGTCGTAGGTGGGCAACGACAGAAAAGTATAGAGTTACTTCTCTCTCAGCATCAACTTGATTTGATCATTAGTGATGATGGTTTGCAACATTGGGCACTTGATCGTCAATTAGAATGGATTGTGCTGGATAACAATCGTGGTTTAGGTAATCAGAAACTGTTGCCAGAAGGCTTTTTGCGTGAGCCAGTAGCACGGTTATGCAGGGGTACAGTAATTGAGCATGCTGAACAACCAAGCTCAAATCTGTATATGCAATTACAAGTTGCAGCGCCGTACTTGTTAAATCCAGTTGAAGATCAAGTTGAATATTTTGCCACTGATTTGAATTATTATGCGGTCGTTGGTATTGGGTTCCCGCAACGGTTTTATAAAACCCTTGAAAGTATGGGCTTAAAGCATTTTCAGTGTCATGAATTTCCTGATCATTATGATTATCAGATTGATGATTTACAATTTGAAGATTCAAATCCAATCATCACCACTGAAAAAGATGCTGTGAAACTCCTCCCTTTGTTAAAACAACATCCAGAATTTAGTCGTGAAATTTGGGTGGTTCCTGTTGAAGCAGCTTTATCATCAGCTTGTTATGATTTGCTGGATCACCAGCTTGCAAAACTCGGTATCGTAAACACATAAGGAATATCCATGAAACATATTGTAATACCTGCTCGCTTTGCAAGTTCGCGTTTACCTGGAAAACCACTACTTAAAATACACGGGCGTGAAATGATTTTACGTGTGGTAGATCAGGCACGAAAAGTGACTGGGTTTGATGATTTATGTGTTGCTACTGATGATCAAAGAATTGTTGATCTTTGTAAGGCAGAACAAATTGATGTTGTGTTGACCAGTGCAGAACACCCTTCTGGAACCGACCGATTGAGTGAAGTCGCACGAATCAAAGGTTGGGCGAGTGAAGATATTATTGTAAATGTGCAAGGTGATGAACCATTATTACCTGCTTCGTTAGTCCAACAGGTTGCTTCTTTGTTAGAGCAAAAGCCTGAATGTTCAATGTCCACTTTGTGTGAAGTGATCCAAGAATTAGAAGAGTTTAAACGCGATAGTATTGTCAAAGTCGTCATGAGTAAGTTCAATGAAGCGCTTTATTTCAGTCGTGCAACCATTCCATATGATCGTGATGGATCAAAGCAACAACCTCAGATACTACATCGAAAAGCCTACCGACATCTTGGTTTATATGCCTATCGAGTGAAGTTGCTACAAGAGTACGTGACATGGGATCAGGGAGATCTCGAGGTTTTAGAAAGCCTTGAGCAACTGCGTGTTTTAGAAAATGGTCATCGAATCGCAATTGATGTGGCAGAGGTGAGCTTACCACCAGGTGTGGATACGCAACAAGATTTAGACCGTCTTAATGCAATGCCTATTTCTCATTTCCAATAGTATAGATTAGTCAATGACTCAGACTCAGCATGTTTATCCTTGGCAACTTAATGTATGGAGCACACTGACTCAGCGGTTTCCTCAAGTAGGTCATGGATTACTTTTTTATGGCAAAAAAGGCTGTGGTAAAGAAGCTTTTACCCAGCAATTTGTTACTTGGCTGCTATGTTTAGATAAGCAGCCAAATCAACCTTGTGGTCAGTGTTCGAGTTGTTTGTGGCTAAAATCAGATACTCATCCAAATTATGTTTACGTCACGACGGATGAGGACAATAAGAAACAAAACGCTAAAATTAAAATTGAGAAAATTCGTGAATTACAGCCATTCGTGCAACAAACCGTCGATGGTTGGCGGGTTATTGTGATTGAACCGGCGGAAGCGCTCAATATCGCATCGTCAAATGCTTTATTGAAAACACTTGAAGAACCAGGTGAGCGTGTTGTGATTATTCTTTTGGCGGATCATTATTTAAAATTACCAGCCACTATACGAAGTCGCCTACAACATTACGCCTTAGATCGGCTGACTGATGATCAAGCCAATGCATATTTGAATGAACATTTGAATGCAGAGCAGCAGACTTTGAGCTCACTGTTGCTTAACCTTTCGAATGGTATGCCTTTAGCTGCTATTGAGTTGGCCTCAAGTGAATGGTTAACTCTGCGAAGTGCGTTTATAAATGATTGGTATCATTTAGTCAGTCAAAAAAATATGCCAATGCAGTACGCCTCTAAATGGAATAAGCAACTCAACTTTTCCGAGTTGATTGTTATGTTTGAGTACTTATTAGCTGATCTTGTTGCCTATAAAATGGAACAAAATGTAAAAAATAGCGATTTAGACTTTAGTTTGTTGGCTGAGCAATATCAATTAGAGCAATTATTTGATATTTATAATGATGTGCATCAAGCAAAACAAATGGTTGAGCAGAATGTTCAATCAAATTTAATTGTTGATCAGCTTTTTATAAAATTAATGAATGTTCAATAATCATGTTTGAATACAGGGGATAGAGATGCAGCCACGTCCGGGCGGTTTATTACAAGTCAATATTAATGATCGCGAAACTCTGCAATCCAGTTATATGCCTTTTGTTGAGGGTGGTGGATTATTTATTCCAACCAAACATCCAGTCAAAATGGGTGAAGAAATTTTTATCTTGGCAACACTTCCTAATCAAACCCAAAAAATACCAATTACGGGTAAGGTGATTTGGATTTCCTATAAGCAATCGGGCATTAAACCACAAGGTTTTGGAGTGCAGTTAACTGGAGATAAAGGAGCCTATTACAAAATGGAAGCAGAAAAAATACTCGCTGGAAGTATGTCAACAGCACGCGCAAGCTTTACAATGTAGGCTCTGACTTAAAAAATTAAAAGGTGTCCTTGTGTTTGTAGATACACACTGTCATTTAAACATGCTCAATCTTGAACCTTACGAGGGAAATATCGATTTAGCAATTCAGCAAGCGATTGATGCTGGTGTCACAAAAATGATGGGGATATCGGTTGATTTAGATGATCATATTATTCTGTCAGAAATTGCAGCTCGACACGAAGGAGTAGGCTACAGTGTTGGGGTGCATCCATGTGAAGATCCAGCAGTCATGCAGCGTGCTACTCTTGAAATTTTGGTTGAATTGGCGAGTAAAGATAAGGTCTGGGCAATTGGTGAAACGGGTCTAGATTATTATCACAGTACTGAATTTGTTAAAGAACAAAAAGAATGTTTTGCACGACATATTCAAGCTTCACAGATGGTGAAAAAGCCAGTGGTTGTACACACACGCTCATCTAAAAACGATACGATAGATATTATAAGAGCTGAAAAGTCGACACACGGAATTTTGCATTGTTTTACTGAGGATTGGGATACGGCAAAAGCGGTTCTAGATTGCGGTTATTACATTTCATTTTCAGGAATAGTATCGTTTAAAAATGCTCAGGATTTACGTGATGTGGCCAAGCAAGTTCCATTAGATCGACTATTAATTGAGACTGATAGCCCTTATTTAGCACCAATGCCATATAGAGGAAAGTCTAATGAACCAAAGTATGTCCCATATGTAGCCAAAGCATTAAGTGATGTATATGATAAGTCAGTCGAGGAGATTGCCTTTATTACAACGCAAAATTTCGAGAATCTTCTACGAATGCAGTAAAAATTTAATACGGAAAATAGAAAGAAGAGAGTTTATAGAGTGAAGATGGATCGTCAGGCTCAGTTTAGAGCGAGAGAAGCATTAATATTTCAGGTCGCAGAACAACTTCTTTTGGAAAACGGCGAAGCGGGCATGACATTGGATGCATTGGCCGCTGAGTTGGATTTGGCAAAAGGAACACTCTATAAGCACTTCCAAAGTAAAGATGAATTGTACATGTTGCTCATTATTCGTAATGAGCGCATGTTATTAGAAATGGTTCGAGATACTGAAAAAGGATTTCCTGAACATTTAGCTTTTTTTATGTTGCACCATTTGCATCATCCAGAACGTACTGTACTCTTTCATCAAATTGAAGAGCGATTGTCTACAACCGGTCAAGGTATTAATCATTTGTTTAATGAAATGTATCAGATTCGCAAAAGTAGACTCAGAATTATCATTCGTATGACAGAAAATCATCTAGCATCCATTCAAAGTAAGATGAGTTCTCGGGATTATTTAGCATCCATTTGGTCGATTACTCATGGTGGTGCTGCGATATTAAACTCGAGTTTCTATCAACGCTATTTAGGCTGTCGAGATACGTTAAGGGTTGCTTTAATTGATCAAGCGTTGATGATGCCTAAACAGATTAATTTGACAGAATCAGTGGCCTAATATGCAATCTCTAGATCACCGTCAAGGCGGATTTACTTTAATCGAATTGATGGTGGTCATTGTGATCATCAGCATCATGGCGGCATTGGTGGTGATGAATATTGGTGGGATTGATCAACGTAAGGCAATGCAAGCTAGAGAAGCTTTAATATTAGATTTAAAACGTATTCAACGAGAGGCTGTTGATCAATCGTTAGTGGTTGCATTGATGCCACAATGGAATGGTGATCAGTTTCGCTATACATTTCAAAAATATAATGATTTAACTCGTCCTGAGCAGACGCTTGTATCGAACAATAATCGTCAACCTTCCACTTGGGTTGAAATGCCAGAGTTTTCTGCGAGAGAGCTACCTGCTAAGGTTTCATTTCAGATCGAAAGTAGCGACTATAGTTTTGAAAATGCAACTAATGCAGACTTGATGAATAATAATGCACCGAAATTAATTTGGTTGGGCAATGGCGAGGTTAAACCTGTCACAATTCAAATGTATTATGAACAAAAAGCAATTGGTGATCTTATTCAAATAGATTACTTAGGTAAAATCGATGCGGGCGCTTAAAGGATTTACCTTGATTGAGGTTGTGGTGGCTTTGGCTATTTTCGCTGTAGCAGCAATGTCATTGACGAAGGTAGCTATGCAGTACACACAGGCGACTGCGAATGCAATTTTACGAACAAAAGCACAATTCGTCGCACAAAATGAAGTCGCTGCAATGCAAATTAGTGGTGAATGGTTAGAGGGAACTCAATCGAAGCAAATTACCTCTCAAGGGTTAAGTTGGCAAATTGATAAAAAATCAGAAGCGACTATTAGCCCAGATGTTCAGAAAATAGAAGTGCAAGTGAGTCTATATAACAATGATTTAGGTAAAGTTGAATCAGGTGTCACCACCATGGTGTTTTATAACTATCCTATCAGAGAGCAATCCAACTCATGATCAAGAGTAAACAACAAGGTTTTACCTTGGTAGAGCTTTTGGTTGCCATAGCCATCTTTGCAGTATTGTCTGCTTTAGGATGGAAAATTTTTGATTATTTAAATAAAGTCAAAGATCGCAATGCGGTGCATGAGCAGCAGCTTCTCAGTTTGCAAGATAGTTATTTACAAATGCAAAGAGATGCTTTGCAAATTGTACCGCTGACTGCAAATATCGCAGGACAAATCCAACCTGCATTTTTACTGGATGATCAGTCTTTACAATTTAGTAAGGCAGGGGTCACTGATCCGCTGAAACAGGGTTTGTCTCCATTTGAGAGAATAGAATATCGTTATAATGCACAAGATCGAAAAGTTTATCGTTTAAAGTATCCCAATCTGAATGTTCTTCAAACAACCCAACCTTTATCCAGTACGATCCTAGAGAATGTGGATGAGTTTCAAATCACGATTTTAAACCCGAATGAATTGAATTCGTGGCCGGAAGCATCAACAATAAGTTCTAATAGTAATGATGCTCAAGATGGTGTTGCTCGGCTATTGCCTAAAGGTATGCGAATTAGATTTAAACAACAAGATGTTGAATTCGAGTGGATTTTTAGTTTGCTTAATACTGACTATTTAAAACCGGCATCTAGTTAATCATTAGGAAAATGCATGAAGCAGCAAAAAGGAATCGCCCTGATTACGATTTTAATGTTAGTCGCTTTGGCAACTATCATTGCTGCGACGATTGCCCATCGTCAATACAATACCAGTGAAAATACGGCTTATGTGATTCGTCAAAACCAAGCACTGTATTATGCAAAAAGTGCTGAAGCTTTTTTCTCAGAATTATTGGTTCAAGATGCTAAGTCCAATTCAAAATCAGATAATCTTCAAGAAACTTGGGCTCAACCGATGCCACCATTTCCAATTGATGGTGGTTATGTCGCAGGGCGAATTGTTGATGAAACGGGTAAGTTTAATTTAAACAGTTTGGTCAAAGATGATGGCGTGCCGAATGATAATGCGGTGAATTACTTTAAGGGATTATTAACAAAGCTTGGTTTGCCAGAAGAATTGAATGAAGCGGTAATTGATTGGCAAGATCAAGATGATTTGACGATTGGTGCGATGGGGGCAGAGAGTAATTATTATTTAAGTTTAACGCGTCCTTATTTGCCAGCGAATGGTCCTTTTCATAGCGTTGAAGAGTTGAAGCAAGTGCGAGGATTTGAAGGTGATAAGTTTTTATTGATAAAACCTTATGTTACAGCGATTCCTTTAAAAGAAATTAAAATTAATATTAATACAGCACCAGCGATGATTATTGCTGCTATAGACCCAAGTTTGGATGTGCAAAATGTGCAGCGTGATTTGGATCAGAAAAAAGCCAATGGTGAGTTTTTTGAGTCCGTAGATCAGCTCTGGGAACTCAACACTCTAAGTCAGTTAAGTGAAGAAGCAAAAAGCACAGCAAAAAATAATTTTGATGTTAAATCTGCATTCTATCGAGCAGATATTGAAATCATGCTATCTGATCGAAAGCGATATTTTTCGAGTTATCTGATGCGTGATGAAGATAAGGTTTATGTCTTCTCAAGAAGTTTGGCACCTCTTCAAACCAATTGATTAAATTGCTAAACTATTAATTTAAACAAATTGAATGATGGCTTTTTATTTTTTTTGTTTTTAATACGTTTTGCCAATTGCTTAAAACGTTAAAATTAATGATGAGTTGTGTGAATATGCACTATAATCATTTTAACCCATGATTTTTTATTGCTCTGACATATGTTAATTCGAAAATTATTTAAGTTTGAAAACGCGCATATTGTGCGAAATTGCACATCAGACCGCTGTAAGCGTTCAATTCATGGTCATAGCTATAAAGTCGAATTATTATTGAGAGCCTCAAAGCTAGACCATGGTCAAATGGTCTATGATTTTGGTTTGCTGAAAGGTGTGATCAAAGAACTTTATGATAGTTTTGATCATGCGATTTGTTTTTGGCAAGAAGATTCAGCTGAATATATTCAAGCATGTAAAACTTTTAGTGCGCGTTGGGTTTCATTACCCGTTTCACCTTCTGCTGAACAATTTTCTCGAATTTTCTTTTATTTGGCAGAACAAGTACTGAAATCAACTGTCACGCAAAATGGTGAAGGTGATGTTGAAGTCTATTCAGTGATCGTGCATGAAACTGACACAGGCTATGCGCAAAGTTTTGCTGAAGATATCGTAAATGAACAGATGGGCTTATTGGCGCTTGATCAAATCGTATTCTCAGAACAAATTCAAAATGAATGGTCTGATCCTAAAATGTACGAACAATTGAAACAAGGCTTAACTTTTAAGAACCCAAGTGTAGATTTACAAGTAAAACTTTAAAGCTGTGATTGATTTAGGGATGAACACAATGCAACTCACCGAACAAGAATTAAGTCAACTGAATCAAGTTCGGTTAGAGGATAGTTGGAAGTATGCTTTAGCAGAGTTTTTGCTCAGCGATAAAATGGATCAGCTGAAAGCTTTTCTCAAATCTGAATTACAGGCGAATAAGGTGATATACCCACCTAATTCTCTTATTTTTAATGCCTTCAACACCACACCCTTAGATCGTGTAAAGGTCGTGATTCTCGGTCAAGATCCTTATCACGGTCCAAATCAAGCACATGGATTGAGTTTTTCAGTGCAAAAGGGTGTTGCATTACCGCCGTCTTTGCGTAATATCTATCACGAACTCAGCACTGACCTTGGAATAGCGCCTGCCAAGCATGGTGATTTAACCCAATGGGCTGAAGAGGGTGTCTTGTTGCTGAACAGTGTATTGACTGTTGAAGCGGGCCAGCCGACTTCACACCAAAAGAAAGGTTGGGAAGATTTCACTGATGCTGCGATAGATGTTCTAAATGAGCAACGTGAAAAGATCGTTTTCATTCTTTGGGGTGCGTACGCGCATAAGAAAGGTCAACGAATTGACCAAAATAAGCATTTGGTCTTAAAAGCAGCACATCCATCACCGTTGGCAGCAAACCGAGGTGGTTTTTTTGGGTGTAAAGTTTTTTCAAAAACAAATAATTATCTTAAACAAAATGGCATTGAGCCAATTAAATGGCAGCTGGAAGCATGACAATATCTCCTGAGACGAATCAATATCATCCTGACTTAATTGTTGAAGAAGCACAGAATGGATGGAGAGTGGTTCGATTAAATCGTCCAAAATCTTTACATGCACTTGATGAATCTATTGTGACGGCTTTATTGGCTGTTTTTGAAAAGTTTCATCATGATGATGCCGTTAAAGCGATCTGGTTTGATTCAACAACACCTAAAGCTTTTTGTGCCGGTGGGGATGTGCGCAAACTCCGTCAGTTGGTCATCAATAATGAAGTTGATGCGGCAAATAAATTTTTTGAACAAGAATACGCGCTAGATCTTTTGTTGCATAACTACGCTAAGCCGATAGTCGTTTGGGGTGAAGGTTATGTGATGGGTGGTGGGCTTGGCTTATTTATGGCTGCACCATTCAGACTGGTTACACCTTATTCGCGTCTTGCAATGCCAGAAGTGAATATTGGTTTATATCCAGATGTTGGTGCTAGTCGTTTCTTGGCAGATCGTGGTCCAATTGGTCTATTTACAGGTTTAACTGGATCGATCATGACTGCGGCAGGAGCTTATGGTATCGGTTGGGCGACTCATATTTGTGATGCTCAGCGTGATGTTGTTTTACAAAAGTTGATCAATATCGATTGGGATCATTATCCTGCTGGCGATTTTAGGGCATTAGATGACACTTTAAATAGTTTGCATCGACCAGTTTCTCCAGGGCCACTGCAAATCTCGTTAGATGTGATTCACAGTGTCTGTCGCGGTGCAAACTTTGAAAATGACTACGAAGCAATCATCGGGTTAAGTGATGCACGAAGTGATTGGCTAAGACAAGCCAGTGAAAATCTGGCAAAAGGCTCACCGAGTACGGCTGCGATTACTTGGTTGTTATGGCAATGGGGGCGTCAAGTTCATCCTTGGCAAGAAGTATTTGAACTTGAAACTCAAATTTCTGATTGGAAAATTAGACATCCTGATTTTGTTGAGGGCGTGCGTGCGCGTTTAGTGGATAAAGATTTATCTCCTGAATGGACACCTGCAGAGTCTATGTCCTTAAAAGGAATTTTAGGTGCGCACCCACCAGTTACAAATATCGAGAGCTGGAATAACTTGTTAAAACAGTACGGTATTATCTAATTTTGACTGAAATCCAATTTGATACTGAAGATCTAAAATGGATGCAGCGTGCCTATGAGCAGGCTGCATTCGCAGCTCAATTGGGAGAAATCCCTGTTGGAGCTGTCATTGTGAGTCAGGGAAAAGTGATTGGTGAAGGATATAATCAACCCATCCTGAGTCATGATCCAACTGCTCATGCAGAAGTGGTCGCACTTCGCCAAGCATGTAATCAAATTCAGAACTATCGTCTACCAGAAGATGCAACCCTTTATGTAACCCTTGAGCCATGCACGATGTGTGTGGGGGCTTTAATTCATGCTCGAGTTCACCGTGTTGTATTTGGTACTTTAGAGCCGAAAGCGGGTTCTCTGGTCAGTGCGCGACAGTTATTAAATAATCAAGGTTATTACAACCATATATTTGAATTTGAAGGGGGCTGCATGCAATCAGCGTGTGCTCATCAGCTTTCAGAATTTTTTAAATTCAGACGTGAACAAAAAAAACAACAGCGTGTACGACAAAAAATAGAAAATAATCAGGAATGATTGCTATTGTTGATTGTGGAAAAATTGACATAATGTATTGTCAGTATGAAGCGGAATCAATGAAAAGGAATAAAAAATGAATTCAATCCAAGTTAAACAAGAATTTAACCAGCCTATAGATCGTGTATTTGAAGTTTTGTCAAAACATGCGACTTATAATGATGTATTTGCACCGATTCAGGTTGTACGCATTAAAGATGCAGCTGATCCGAGTCGTCCTGATGGGATTGGATCAGTACGAAAAATGGGATTAGGCCCAATAAAGCCAATTCAAGAAGAAATTACTGTACTAGAGCCAAATAAGCGTATTGAATACAAACTTATCAAGAATCCATTAATCAAACATCATCTTGGAATTATTGAATTTAAAGAGCTTTCAACAGCTAAAACTTTAGTCACATACACGATCGAATTACAGGCAAGAGCACCATTTGTGAGCAAATTAATTCTTGCACAACTCAAACTTGCTATTACACTTGGTTTTAAGAAATTAGCAAAACGCCTTTAAGGCGAAGTTGGTAAAGTAATGACAATTCAAATTATCACGATCGATGGACCAAGCGGTTCAGGCAAAGGAACTTTGGCAGCAAAATTGGCACAGCATTACCAGTTTCATTTACTGGATTCTGGCGCCTTGTATCGTTTGTTGGGATTGTCATTACATCAGCTGAATTTAATTGATTCAATTCACAATCGAGATGTGTTGGTCAAATGCGTAGAAATAGCGACTCATCTCGATATTCAATTTGTTAGTGATCATTTAAAAACAAAAATTTTACTTAACGGGTATGATGTAACGGATGAAATTCGCACGGAAAAAGTTGGAGAGTTTGCATCCAAGGTTGCAGTTGTACCTGAATTAAGACAGGCATTATTCGAAAGACAACGTGCATTTGCACAAGCACCAGGTCTTGTTGCCGATGGCCGTGATATGGCGACTTCAATCTTTCCAGAAGCCCAAGCGAAAATATATTTGACGGCTTCTGCTGAGTCTCGTGCTGAGCGACGTGTAAAGCAGTTGCAGGCTATGGGGCAAAATGTTAAAATGAGCGACATTTTATCTAATATCCAAGCACGTGATAAGCGTGATATGGAAAGAACCGTTGCGCCGCTTAAGCCGGCTGAAGGTGCTTACATTATCGATAGTTCAGATCTGGACATTGACGCTGTATTTAACCTGATGACCGCATATATTGATGCGCAATAAGATAAATTAATGAATATTAGTGGAAGCATAGCTTGATCAGTTCTATATGGACTATGTCGATACTTAACTAAACCGGCCTTGTCTGATCCAAGACCGCTGACTTTTCTAGGTATATCATGACCGAATCTTTTGCAGCCCTCTTTGAAGCAAGCGAATTAAACCTCAACGTTGAAAAGGGTGCAGTCATCCAAGGTATCGTTGTTAGCATCGATTCTGACTGGGTAACTGTAGATACTGGCCTTAAATCTGAAGGCGTAGTAGCTCGCTCTGAATTCTTAAACGAACAACGTGAACTTGAAGTTAACGTTGGTGACACAGTTGACGTAGTTGTTGAAGCGCTTGACAACGGTATGGGTCAAACAGTTTTATCACGTGAAAAAGCTAAACGTGCTGAAACTTGGACTAAACTTGAAAAAATCTTTGAAGACGGCGAGATCGTTACTGGTGTTATCTCTGGTAAGGTTAAAGGCGGTTTCACTGTTGACATCGGTCCAGTACGTGCGTTCTTACCAGGTTCTTTGGTAGACACTCGTCCTATCCGTGACACGACTCACCTCGAAGGCAAAGAGTTAGAGTTCAAAGTTATCAAACTTGACGCTAAACGTAACAACGTTGTTGTATCACGTCGTGCTGTTATGGAAGCTGAATCTTCAGCTGACCGTGAAGCTCTTCTATCTCAACTTGAAGAAGGTCAAACAGTTACTGGTACAATCAAAAACCTTACTGACTACGGTGCTTTCGTTGACCTTGGCGGTATTGATGGTCTTCTTCACATCACTGACATGGCTTGGAAACGTATCAAGCATCCATCAGAAGTTGTTGAAGTTGGTCAAGAAGTTACTGTTAAAGTACTTAAATTTGACAAAGAGCGTAACCGTGTATCATTAGGTCTTAAACAACTTGGTGAAGATCCATGGTTAGCGATCATGAACCGTTACCCTAAAGGTTCTATCGTTAAAGCGCGTGTAACTAACTTAACTGATTACGGTTGCTTCGCTGAAATCGCTGAAGGCGTTGAAGGCTTAGTACACGTTTCAGAAATGGACCACACAAACAAAAACATCCACCCATCTAAAGTTGTTCAGATTGGTGATGAAGTTGATGTTATGGTTCTTGAGGTTGATGAAGAGCGTCGTCGTATTTCTCTTGGTATCAAACAAACTCGTGCTAACCCATGGGAAGAGTTTGCTAAGGCTCACGACAAAGGTGAAAAAGTTTCAGGTACAATCAAGTCTATCACTGACTTCGGTATCTTCATCGGTTTACCAGGCGGTATCGATGGTCTAGTTCACTTATCTGACATTTCTTGGAACGAACAAGGCGAAGAAGCGATTCGTCGTTACAAGAAAGGTGACACTGTTGAAGCGGTTATCCTTTCTGTAGACGCTGAAGGCAACCGTATCAGCCTTGGTATCAAGCAAATGAACAGCGATCCGTTCAACGATTTCTTAGCTGCTAACGAACGTGGTGCTCTTGTTAAAGGTACTGTAGTTGCAGTTGATGCTCGTGGCGCAACAATTAAGTTGGCTGACGAAGTTGAAGCTTCTCTTAAAGCTTCAGAAATCAACCGTGACCGCGTTGAAGATGCAACTAAATTCTTAGAAGTTGGTCAAGAAGTTGAAGCTAAGATCATCAATGTTGATCGCAAATCACGCGCAATCAACTTGTCTATCAAAGCGAAAGACGAAGCTGAAGAGAAAGAAGCTGTTGCTAACTTGAAAACTGCTTCTGCAGGTCAAGACAACGGTCCTAAGACAATTGGTGATTTGATCAAAGCTCAAATGAACCACTAAGTCTTTCGTGTTCAATGTATTGTTAATGTAATTTAACTAATACTTTTTACACAAATACTGTAAACGGTAGCGTAGTATTGACTTACTGCGCTACCGTTTTGTATTTAAACAGGTTATTATCTCGCTATGCACAGAGTAGCTTGATAATTAAAGAGGTCGCAGATGACTACTGAAGCACTTAATAAGTCTGACTTAATAGAACGTATTTCTATCAAAAATCCTCATTTGGCTGAGCCATTGGTCGAAGAAGCTGTTAAAATTATGATCGATCAAATGATTGAGTCATTATCAGCTGATAATCGTATTGAAATTCGTGGGTTTGGAAGTTTTGCTTTACATCATCGCGAACCGCGAGTTGGACGTAATCCTAAAACAGGTAAGTCAGTTGAAGTGGCTGCTAAAGCTGTACCTCATTTCAAACCAGGTAAAGCACTAAGAGATGCTGTAAATGAATCAGCAGGAAAATAATAAATTACTCAGGGGTGGTTATGCGTTACGTATTAGTTGCACTGTTAGTTGTAATCTTCGGATATGCATTGGCATTGGTTCTGCAAAATGGTACAGAACTGACTGTTGATCTTCTCTTCACTCAAGTACCGGCAATGAGATTAGGTTTATTGCTTTTGTTGACTTTGGCACTTGGGATCATCGTTGGATTATTACTCGGAGTTCAAGTTTTCCGTGTATTCCAAAATAGTTGGGAAATTAAGCGTCTTCGCAAAGATATTGAATATCTTCGTAAAGAACAAATCCAAAATGCTCAGTTAGCTGCTGCTGAAGCTGCTGCAAATGTACGTCATGAAAAGACAGTACTAGATGTGCATTCAGATCCGCGTAACTCAAATCCGCTGTAATTTATAAATATTTAAAAAACCTCTAAAATTTATTTTAGAGGTTTTTTTTTATTGAAAATAAACTGTTGAATTTTAAGCTGAGTTTTTTAAAGTTAATTTTGCAGCTTAAGTTGAACATCTTTATAATGACGCAACTTTAGATGGACGGAAGAACAACCTTGAGTATCATTGTTGCTTTAGATGCAAAAAGCCAATACGACGCATTGAAAATGGCTGAAAATTTGGATCCTAAACTTTGTCGTGTAAAAGTGGGTAAAGAACTTTTTACACATGAAGGTCCGACTGTTGTAAAAGCATTGCATGATCAGGGTTTTGAAGTATTTTTAGATTTAAAATTTCATGATATTCCAAATACTACAGCACAAGCCGTTTGCGCTGCTGCAGATCAAGGGGTATGGATGGTTAATGTTCACGCATCTGGTGGACGAAAAATGATGGAAACTTGTGTAGAAAGATTAAAATCAGGTAACTATCAAACACAGTTGATTGCAGTCACCGTATTAACTTCAATGGGGCGAGAAGATCTACGTGATCTTGGTTTGGATATTGAGCCTTTTGAACATGTAAAACGTCTAGCGACCTTGACTCAAGAAAGTGGCTTGGATGGTGTTGTATGTTCTGCGCAAGAAGCAAAAATGTTACGCGAAACTTTAGGTCAGAACTTTGCTCTCGTCACTCCGGGAATTCGTCCGGAAGGTTCAGCAGCTGATGATCAAAAACGTATTGTTACACCTAAGCAAGCAATGTTAGATGGTTCTACACACTTGGTGATTGGTCGTCCGATTACTAAATCAGAAAATCCAAATCAGACTTTAAGAGACATTTTAGCGACTTTGTAATTTTCCAATTACAGTCATTAAATATTTTAAAACGCCATGAATGTTCATGGCGTTTTTTGACTAGTTTTTAAAATGAATGATGTTTTCAAAGTTAACCTTACATTTTCTTTAGGGGAGCTATAGTCCAATATTTGGACTAGCATTTACTCATCAATAAAATAAATAAGCCCTCTAAAAAGAGGGCTTAAAGTTAAAGATTATGCACGATTAGAGAATTGCTTTTAAGCGTTTAACAACTTCTTTACATTGGTCTAAATCTGCGACCAGTGCCAAACGAACATGGCTTTCACCTGGGTTTCCTTGTTCAGTATCACGAGATAAATAACGACCCGGTAAGACTTTGATATGTGCTTTTTCCATCAGCATTTTGGCAAAAGTTTCATCATTATCGACCTTTAACCAATAATAGAAACCCGCATCAGGCTTTTTCAGTGGTAGCAAATGACCTAATTCTTGTTGGAATAAATCAAATTTAGCACGGTATTGTTTACGGTTTTCTTCAACATGTGCCTCATCATTCCATGCAGCAATCGATGCCAATTGATGTTGTACTGGCATTGCAGCACCGTGGTAAGTGCGGAATTTTAAATAAAGTTTTAATAGACTAGCATCACCTGCAACGAAGCCAGATCGCATACCTGGTAAATTAGAACGTTTAGACAGAGAGTGGAATACGATACAGTTTTTATAGTCATCACGACCTAGTTCAGCACAAACTTCGAGTAATCCTACAGGGGCTTCATGAAACCATAGTTCTGAATAGCATTCATCAGATGCGATGACAAAATTGTATTGATCAGAGAGCGCAATTAATTTTTTGAACTGTTCTTTTGAAAGAACAGCACCTGTTGGATTTCCGGGTGTGCAGACAAAAAGTAAAGCTGTCTTCTCCCATACTTCTGCAGGGACAGTATCGAAGTCACCAAGGTAACCATTTTCTTCAGTACAGTTGATGAAATAAGGTTGAGCGCCAGCGAGTAAAGCTGCACCTTCGTAAATTTGATAAAAGGGATTCGGCATAACTACATAAGGCGCTTCATCACGATTAATCAGCGCTTGTACGAATGAGAAAATTCCTTCACGTGTGCCAGTCACAGGTAAAATATGATCTTCTGCGCTAATAGCATTTAATTTGAAACGGCGTGTGAGCCATTGCGCAATACTTTCACGTAATTCTGGTAAGCCTTTACTGTTTGGGTATGTCGAAAGATGATTGAAGTTATCGACAATAGCTTGTTTTACGAATTCAGGTGCAGGATGTTTTGGCTCACCAATTGACAATGGAATTAACGGAAGATTTGCAGGTTTTACATCCTGAAAAAGTTTATTCAACTTTTCAAATGGATAAGGATGTAATAGGTTTAAACTAGAGTTCATGAAACAGTTACCGTCGGGTTAAATCTAAATTTTAATGATGATTACAGACCTGATTTGAAGCCTCATCTAATGCTGCTTTTAATTGTTCAGCAAAAGCCTGAGCTTCAGTTAAATTCATAGGTTCGCCATTCTTTTTGGTTACAAAGAAAATATCTTCTGCGCGCTCACCCAAGGTGGCGATTTTCGCGGAATGGATATCGAGACCTTGCATCATAAATAAGCCACCGATACGGGCAAGTAATCCAGGCTGATCAAGGGTAGAGATCTCGACCATATTTTGCTGTAGCGCCTCGTTCAACGTAATATCAATTGTGTTTTCGATATCAAAATGACGAAGTTGGCGAGGTATACGGCGTTGCATTAAACCTGGATAATTTTGTGAATCTGTTAATGCGTGCACCAATGATTCTTTTACCGTATTTTCACGTTCTGGATCTGTTACTAATGTGCCAAAACGATCAAGCACCACGTAGGTGTCTAAGCTAAAGGATTTAGTTGCTGTAATAATGCGTGCATCTTGTACATCTAGATTCATACGATCTAGAACTGCAACAGTGGTGGCAAAAAGATTAGGTTGATCTTGAGTGTAAATAAAAATCTGCACAGCATCTTGCGCTGATTTACGGTGCGCGCGCATCATCACCAATGGTGCTGAATTATCACCATGATCTAGGATTGCACGTGTATGCCATGCGACTTCATCTGCAGTTTCTTTGAGGAAGTATTCGTCACCAAGTTCTTGCCAAACTTTTTCAACAGCTTCTAAAGCATAATCATTGACAAGTAATTCACTTGCTGCAAATTTGGTATCTTCGATCAGCATTTGGTAATCGACAGGACGTCCCAAACCACTACGAATTACATCACGAGCATTGGTATATAACTGACGCATGAGCGATGCTCGCCATGTGTTCCAAAGCTTAGGATTGGTTGCGTTAATGTCAGCCACTGTAAGCGTATACAGATAGTCTAAGTGTTCCATATCACCGAGCTTCTCGGCAAAATCTTTTACAACATCTGGATCAGAAATATCTTTTTTCTGCGCAGTCATCGACATCAATAGATGATTTTGGATCAACCACGCAACAAGATTACACTCACGCTCAGTAAAACCGTGCTTGCTACAGAACTCAATGGCATCAACCGCGCCCAATTCACTATGGTCTCCACCACGGCCTTTGGCGATATCATGGAACAAAGCAGCGAGGAATACGATGTCTCGGCGCACCAGACGCTGGAATACCGAACTTACGACAGGAAAATCTTTAGCAAATTCTGGCGCTTTAAAACGATTTAAATTACGTAAGAGTAGGAGTGTATGTGCATCTACAGTATAGATATGGAATAAATCGTATTGCATAAGGCCCATGATTTGCCCAAATGCAGGAATATAGTTGCCGAGTACACCATAACGTTTCATCGCAAGCAATGTTTCATATAAGTTATTCGGTGATCGGATGATCGCCATAAACAAGGCTTGATTAACTGGATTGTCTCGATACGCTTGATCAATGCGTTTTGCAGCTAAAGTAAGCAATCGAAGTGTACGAGCTCGAATGCCATCAATATCAGGGCGATTTGCTAGGATATAGAAAATCTCAAGGATGGCTGTAGGCTTCTCTGCAAAAATTTTATGGTGTTGAACTGCGAGTTTACCATCCACCAATTTGAAGTTTTCATTCACTTCCTCAATTTTACGCTCATAGTTGGGTAAACGAGGCGTGATGACAGACTCATTAAAATAGGCGAGTAGCATTTCATTCAGGGTTGAAACCTGCTGAGCTGCTCGATAGTAGCGTTTCATGAACTGTTCAATTGGATAATTGATATGTTCACCTTCGACTTTGTGGTAACCAAATTTTGCTGCGATATCGCGTTGGTAATCAAACAATAGTCGGTTTTCATCACGCTTAGTTAAGCGGTGTAAATGATGACGAATTTCCCAGAGAAAATTCTCAGCATCTTCGAGCACCCCAAGTTCAAACTCAGAAATGAAACCTAAATGTACAAGATCGTATATACGATTTACTCGGAAATGCCGTTTTGCAATCCAACCAATTTGGTTAATGTCTCGAATGCCGCCCGGTGCATTTTTGATATCAGGTTCTAAATTACTTTCAGTGTTGTTGTGCTGAGCGTAGCGTTTGGCTTGTTCTTCCATCTTGGCATCAAAGAAGGTTTTATCCGTCCAAGTTTGTGAAACAACACGACGAGGCCATTTCGCTAGGTGTTCATTGCCAATAATTAAACGAGACTCAATGAGAGATGTTGCTACCGTTAAGTCATTCATGGCCTGTTCAAAGCACTGTTGAATGGCTCTTACACTTACGCCAGGTTTAAAATTTCCAACATCCCATAGAGAGGAAATAAAAATGGTAATGGCATTTTCTTGTTCTTGTGTAAGATCATCTTCTGAAAGGATCAGAATGTCGACATCAGAGTAGGGCATCATTTCACGACGACCATAACCTCCTACAGCGAACAAGCCCAGATCGGTTTGATCTAACTCAGCATGTTGCCAAAGGAATTTAAGTGCCTCATCAATCAGGTTAGATCGAGTGAGGATGATCTCACGTATCGCCTTACCATTTTCAAACTCATGTTGTAATTGATTTTCAACATCTGAGCGCCATTGATTAATTGCCTTGATGTCGTGATTACTCGAAACATAGTTTGCTAATGGAGACGTATTGATCATGAAATGATGGCCTACCTAATGAATTATTTGTTTTGATTTACAATTACTTTTGAAGCTGCTTCAGTCGCTAATTCGCGTGCAATGTCAGTTGTTTCAGCACGTGCAGTTGCGACCCCCATACGGCGACGTTTAAAACCTTCAGGTTTACCAAAAAGACGTAAATCGACATTAGGGTTTTGCATAGCAAGATTTACGCCAGAAAATGACAAATTCGTATCATCAACACCTGCATAAATCACAGCGCTTGCAGCAACACTGTGACGTTGCGTGTTCACTGGAAGACCTAAAATCGCACGGGCATGAAGTTCAAATTCACTTTGATATTGAGATGCAAGTGTGACTAATCCAGTGTCATGTGGACGAGGAGAAACTTCACTGAACCAAACTTGATCACCTTTAACGAATAATTCCACACCAAAAATACCGCAACCGCCGAGCGCTACTGTGACTTTATTGGCAATACGTTTTGCTTCATCAAGGGCAGCTGTGCTCATAGGTTGAGGTTGCCAGCTTTCTACATAGTCACCTGCATCTTGACGGTGTCCAATAGGATCGCAGAAGTGCGTTTCGATTTCTCCTGTTTCAGGATTTTTTGCCCGTACTGTGAGTAATGTAATTTCGAAATCAAAATCAATTTGC
This sequence comes from Acinetobacter sp. 24-47-47, assembly GCF_057737035.1. Classification (NCBI taxonomy): domain Bacteria; kingdom Pseudomonadati; phylum Pseudomonadota; class Gammaproteobacteria; order Moraxellales; family Moraxellaceae; genus Acinetobacter; species Acinetobacter sp. 24-47-47. The sequence goes on from NZ_CM173216.1 coordinate 1,258,091, forward strand.
GATTCTACGATGACAGTACCTTGATTGACACGACCACCTGTTTGAGCATATTCCCAAGCAGCGTCGACTTCATCAAAAGATTTTACACGTGATTGTCCTTTACCTGATGATGACATCACAGGTTTTACAAAATTTGGATAGCCAATATCATCACATGCTGCACGGAATGATTCCAAACTATTGGCAAAACGATAAGCCGAGGTTGGTAGCCCTAGTTCCTCAGCTGCGAGGCGACGAATTCCTTCACGATTCATGGTGAGATTCACGGCTTTCGCAGAGGGAATAACTACGGCAGTTTTAGCATCTTCGATTTCCACTAAGACTTCAGTGGCAATGGCTTCAATCTCAGGAACAATTAAATGAGGTTGAACTTGTTCAATCAGTTTTTTTAATTCTTTTGGGTCCGCCATATTCAAAGTGTAGGAATGATGAGCAACTTGCATGGCAGGTGCATTGTCATAGCGATCTGCTGCATGTACTTCTACACCTAATCGTTGTAATGATATTACCACCTCTTTACCCAACTCACCTGAACCCAATAATAGAACTTTAAACGCCGAAGATTGAAGTGGAGTACCGAGTGTAATAAGCATTTGATTCATCCGTGCTTGATATTATGGACTTTTAGCATATCAGAACTAAAACCTCTTGAGCGCGATGAATACAAGAAAAAGCAAGAAATTATTTTGATATCGTTTAATTTTTTTATTGATAAAAATGCATAAGCCTTATCCAAGGATCAGGCTTATACATTTAGAATTTGAATGAACAATACGGGAGAAATGCTTTAAAGTGGGAAATAGGTATACACCAAACCATATGTGAGTGCCGCTGTGAGTGTTGCAGGTACAATCTGTTTAAATTTGAAATACAAACCCGAGAGCACAATAAAACCAATTAACATGGCAACGCTCTTATTGGGTGTTTCTAAGAGCGGCGGTAAAGTCGCGACCACGAGCATTGAACTGATTGCTGTAATACCGATAGATCCAAGGGCGATTTTAAGCCAAAGAGCACCGCGTTTCTGGCGACCTTGTTGTAGTTTCTGAATCACAAAAAAAGGACCAAAGCGTGAGGCGAAATTCGCGATGCCGACCAGAATACCGACACAAATAATTTCTAGATTCATGATTGTTCACCTGTGTGCAAAGGATCATGTTGCTTCAGTACATAATGTTTAAACAAACCAGCCAAAATACCAGAGCTTATGCCAATGAATATCGCTGCAGATAAATCGATAAAGTAACACGAAATAGCAGAAACAATAATGGTAATGGTCACGACAAAGGTATGTTTTTTCTCAAATGCAGCTAGTAAGAAGCTCAAGAAAAGTGCAGGTAATAGAAAGTCGAGCGCTGCTTGCAAAAATTGGGGGAGATGACTGACTTGATCTGCAAATAAGCCCCCGAGAAAAGATCCAAGTGCCCAAGACAACCAGCTAAACAGACTGAGACCTAACATCCAAGATTCAGACCATTCTTGACGGCGTTGCGACAGTTTAATCATGCCTGATGCAAAAACTTCGTCGGTCAAGCCCCATGACCAAATTGCAGTTTTTTTCAGATTGAGTTTATCTTGAATTAAGTTTTGTAAAGCAGGACCATATAACAAATGTCGAATATCAAGCGCTATTACAGTTAAGGCTGTCATCCAGATGGAAGTGCCACTGCCGAGTAAGGCAACCACCAAAAATTGACTGGCACCTGCATACATCGAACAGGATAAAAATAATGCTTCCCACGCCGTAAATCCAAATTGAGTTGCAGATACACCAAACGCGAATGAAACAGGCAAATAGGTGAAAATGATGGCTTGACTGTCTTTGGCACCTTGCCAAAAACCTGCCGGTGTCATGTGTGGGGAGCTTGATTGGGTCACGATAAACCTAATTGGAGATTGGAACAAAAGGTATAAAACGAGATTGAGTATTCTACCCGAATTTACTAGCATAGTGCCGAATAGTTTATTAGAGCGATGTCATGTTTGCGATTCAATCTCCCTTTAAATTAGCTGCATTGACTACATTCCTCATCTTCACTTTATCCGGTTGTGGTGGTCAGGCAGAAACTGCCGATGAAAAGGTTGAAATTAAAGAAGCACCGAAGCTGACTAATGACGCAACTGAATATGCAAATCATGCTTGGCAATTGATTAATCAGGTTGATCCTATTCTGTATCAAGCCAATAAAGCGCTTATACCATCACAAGTACGCGAGCCTGTGCGTCAATTGGTATTAGATTGGCGTATTAATGTCAAAATGACCGACTCAGTGACTGAAGGGAAATATGCGCTTTGTCGTAAAGCGCTAACAACCATAGATGCTTGGGCACGTGCAATCGTGGAAAATGAGGGCCAGCTCGCACAGCGTCAAGCCAATTATGAACGCGATAAAGCGCAGTGCAAAACTGCAATTGAGCAACCAGAATTAGGAAACACTAAGGCGTATACAAAATTATTTTAAGTGACCCTAGCGACCCCAATACAATGATTAATCCAGATTTTACTGAAGCACATCATCTTTAATCGATTAAGTTTGATCGGCTAAAGCTTTAAGTTGATTAAGATTAATCACCTCAATTTTTTTAAATGCAATTTTAATTGCGCCAATTTTTTCTAAATGTTGTAGTTCTTGATTAATGGTCTGTCTTGAGCAGACCAACATTTGTGCCAATTGTTCTTGAGATAGGTTGATGGTGTTTTTTTCAATCTCTTTGAGATTACCGTATCCATTTAAGATAAAGATTAATCTTTGAGCTAAACGTTGAATAAGGGGTTGTGTTTGAATAGACACCAACTCCATGAAAGCATAACGGAGTTTATGACTGACCAATTGGGCCAGATAAAACCAAAATTTTGGATATTGTTCTAAAATCAGATCAAGTCCTACACGACTTATTTTGAGGATTTTGGATTTTTTACTGGTAATCGCATGATGAGAGCGGGGTTGTTGATCAATCAACGAAATTTCACCAAACCACATAATGGGATCTGCGATAACTGTCACCGTCTCACGACCTTCTACGTCAATATGTGCTAAACGAACAGCACCATCAATCACGGCATAAATGCCATCAAATTGATCAGCTTTAGAAAATATCAGTTGCTCTTTGCCATATTCAATGAGCTGTGCATGTTCGAGCATCAGCTGTTGTAGTTCATGATCAAACTGGCTAAACCACCAAGTATTTTTTAAAAGATAAACGTATTGATTTAAAAGCAAAATTATCCCTTTTATACTGTTTATTTGTCGTCTAGTCGACAACTTATTGGTTTACATTTATATATATTGAAGGAAATAGTCAGAAAAAGGAATGATAACATGACTCGTTTAGAGAGCTTGCTTGGACAATATGCAGCTTATCACCTAGATCGTAAAAACGTATTTTCGCATTTTATTGGAATTCCCTTGATTGTATTTTCGATCTTGTGTTTTGCAGCCAAAGCGCAATTTACGGTTGCTGGATATTCCATTGATTTTGCAATGTTATTGATCGTCGCATCAGTGATTTATTACTTGAGTTTGGATCTCATTTTTGGTGTGGTAATGGCAGTGCTATTTGCTTTAATTTATCAGCCAGCCACACAAGTAGCAGCTTTAGCGACATCCTCTTGGTTATTGGTAAGTGCTGGATTTTTTATTGTGGGATGGATTATTCAATTTATTGGTCACTATTATGAAAAGAAAAAACCAGCTTTTGTGGATGATCTTGTAGGTCTCGCGATAGGCCCTTTATTTGTCGTAGCAGAATTTATCTTTCTCATTGGTTTACGTAAAAAACTGGAGGAGAAAGTATTGGTTCGAGCTAAACAATTGCGCTATGACATGGACCATAAACACGTAAATCACTCGAGTACTTCAACTCAAAATCCATGATCTCAATCTTTTAATTAATCTTTGCAAAAAAAAAACAGCCTTTCGGCTGTTTTTTTAATGACTTAAACGTTGAAACGGAAATGTAAAACATCACCATCTTGAACGACATAAGTTTTACCTTCAAGACGCCATTTTCCAGCTTCTTTAGCGCCAGCTTCGCCGTTGTATTGAACAAAATCGTCATAGGCAATGCATTCTGCACGAATAAAGCCTTTCTCAAAATCAGTGTGAATCACACCAGCAGCTTGAGGAGCGGTCGCACCGATTTTTACAGTCCAAGCACGAACTTCTTGAACACCTGCAGTGAAATAAGTTTGTAGGCCAAGTAAGCCATAACCTGCACGAATAACCACGTTAAGACCTGGTTCTTCCATGCCCATCGCTTCTAAGAATTCAGCACGCTCATCATCTTCAAGCAAAGAAATTTCAGCTTCGATTTGGTTGCAAAGTGGGACAACAATGGCATTTTCTTCTGCCGCTAATTTTTTAACAGCATCAAGGTGTGGATTGTTTTCAAAACCGTCTTCAGCAACGTTTGCAATATACATTGTTGGTTTAAGGGTTAATAAACCAAAGCCACGAACTAATTTGCGCTCGTCGTCATCAAGATCAGCTGCGCGAGCAGGGCGACCTTCATCAAGTAATGGCTGAATTTTTTCTAGTACAGCTTTTGTTGCAACTGCTTCTTTATCACCACCTTTCGCAGACTTTGCTAAACGTGTAACCGCTTTTGATACTGTTTCTAAATCTGCTAAAGCAAGCTCAGTGTTAATAGTTGCAATGTCATCAAGTGGGTCAATTTTGCCGTTCACGTGAATAACATTTTCGTCTTCAAAACAACGTACTACGTGTGCAATTGCATCAGTTTCACGAATGTTGGCTAAGAATTGGTTCCCTAAACCTTCACCTTTAGAAGCACCAGCAACTAAACCTGCGATGTCTACAAATTCCATTGTGGTTGGAATAACACGTTGAGGTTTAACAATAGCAGTTAATTTATCTAAACGTGGATCTGGAACAGGAACGATGCCAGTGTTTGGTTCAATGGTACAGAATGGGAAGTTTTCTGCAGCAATAGCAGCTTTCGTCAATGCATTGAAAAGTGTAGATTTACCAACGTTCGGCAAGCCGACAATACCGCAATTAAAACCCATGAAAAGACTCACACAGTGTTATTTAAAAATTGTCGGTGATTTTACATCAAAGCCATGACAAAGTCAGGTCATGGCTTTGATGTTTCTCGAAAAGACAGATGAGACTCAATTGAATAGTGTGAATTAGATTTTACGTTTGTCCAAACTATGTGCCAATTGATCACCCAAAGCTTGAATCAGCATGACCAATACGACTAATACAATGATCACCGCCAACATAATTTGCATATCGAAGCGTTGGTAGCCATATCGATAGGCGATGTCACCTAAACCACCCGCACCAATAGCACCCGCAATCGCAGAGGAATTGATCATGGTTACAAGCGTGACAGTAAAACCTGCAACAATACCAGGCAGTGCTTCTGGTAAAAGTACATGCCAAATAATTTGTTTGCGATTACAGCCCATGGCTTGTGCAGCTTCTATGAGTCCATGATCAACTTCTCGTAGACTGACTTCCGCAATACGTGCGAAAAAAGGTGTAGCCGCAATAGTTAAAGGTACAACCGCAGCCCATACCCCATAACTGGTCCCCACAATCAGTCGAGTGAAGGGAATGAGCGCCACCATCAAAATTAGGAAGGGAATAGAGCGCGTAATATTCACCACCCAACCCAAGGTATGATTAATTTTTTTTGACGGATAAATCCCATTTTCTGAGGTATTGACGAGGATTACAGCCATAGGCAATCCAATGAGAAGCGCTAAAAATGCAGAAATACCGACCATTAACAAAGTATCAATGGTACCCATAATTAAAAGATCAATGAGCTGGTTGTGCATAGCCAAGCACCTCGATTTGTGATGTTTTATGGTGGAATTGCTGATGGAGCGTATGTACATCAACATCTAATTGAGGAATACCTACGATAAGTGAGCCAACCAGATGATGTTGAATAGTGTCTACATGGCTTTGATATAAATGCACAGGCAGTGTAATTTTAGAAAGTACATCATTTAAGTTGGGAGGATTTTTCAAATCAGTTGCATAGCTGATTTTCAAAATGGTATGCGTTAAATGTGTAGCTCGCTCTTGATGTAACTGGAATGGCAAATCAAGCTGTTCCAAATTGAGGAGTTCTTGCGTGATTTTCTGCTGGGGACGAGAGAAGACTGACCAAACTTGCCCTGATTCAACGATTTCACCTTGATCAATAACCACCACTTGATCGCAAATTTCACGAATTACCTGCATTTCATGTGTAATGAGAACGATGGTGAGTCCTAATTTTTGATTAATTTCCTTCAGTAAAGATAGAACAACAGATGTGCTTTCTGGATCAAGTGCCGATGTTGCTTCATCGCACAATAGTATTTCAGGTTTACTGACCAATGCGCGGGCAATCCCAACTCGTTGTTTTTGCCCACCCGATAATTGTGATGGATAGTGATGATGCTTTTCAGCCAGACCGACTAGATTTAAAACCTCATCCACACGAGTTTGAATCTCAGCAGCAGGCACTTTTGCGATTTTCAATGGAAGCGCGACATTTTCCCAAACTGTTTTGGCAGATAGTAAATTAAAATGTTGAAAAATCATGCCAATACGCTGGCGTAGGGCGATTAATTCATTGTGATTAAGCTGCCCTAGATCATGTTGATGTATATGAATACTACCATCAGAAATTGTTTCTAACCCATTTAAGGTGCGAATCAATGAAGATTTGCCCGCACCACTTTTGCCGATAATGCCGAAAATTTTTCCTTCGGGAATATCCAAATTAATATTTTTGAGTGCGTGAACTTGTTTTCCTTGTACATCGTAATACTTATTTAAATGACGAATTGTAATATGGGGTACTGCAAATTCAATGTGTGAACCAAAACTCACCATGATCATTCTCCTTATTTCCAGCCTTCAAACCACAAACCTTGTCCAAAGTCTTTGTCTAGAATCTGACGGACTTTTGCAGAGTTTTGGAAGGTTTCAACCACAGTTTTTAATTTGTCATCCTGATCTTGATAATCTCGACGCGTTACAAACAAAATCGCAAATTTTTTATTAATCGGATCTAATAACAGTGCAGACGTAGGATCAGCAACTTTTGCCATTTTCAAATAATGAGGAAAACCCATAATTAAGTCAGCTTCATTGTAAGCATGCGCGGTTTGCGGGCCTTCAACTTCAATAATCTTGAGTTTTTTAGGATTACTGATAATGTCTCGGGTGCTGGTGAGCTCATTATTAATATCTTTGACTTGAATTAAGCCTGCACGAGCCAGCAAATTTAAACCACGTGCCATGTTAACTGGATCATTCGGTACGACTACTTTCGCTTGATCAGGTATTTCCTGTAGGGATTGATATTTTTTTGAATAAAGTCCGACATGACTGCCTGAACCTTTCGCAAAAGGCACAAGGTCATAGCCTGTTTCACGCACTGCATTCGCTAGAAAAACACTTTGTTGAAAGAAATTAGCGTCAATATCACCATTTTGCACAGCAACATTGGGTGCTTGCCAGTCTGAAAACTCAATCAACTCCAGATGGATTCCTTGTGCTTTTACATCCTCAGCGACACTTTGCAGTAATTCAGCATAGGGTGGGCTAATGCCGATTTTAATCACTTTATCATTTGAGTTTTGACTGATATAACGATATCCCACTAAGGCCGCCAGTACTGCGACGATGATGACTGCAATTTTGATGAATTTAGATGATTGAGTTGAAGTAGACATGAACACTCCTTATTTCCAGCCTTTGAACCATAGTTTTTCACCAATATCCTCATTCAATGCTTGTTTAACTTTGTCTGAGCTTTGATAAATTTGGATAAATTTTTTCAGTTGAGCTGCTTTTTCAGGCTGAGTTTGTTCAAAGTCATCGCGAACAACAAATAAGATGGCATAAAGCGTGTTGTTAATTTCATCCAAAATTAAGGCATCATTTGGATCAATTGTTTGCGCTAAGCGTAGGTACATTGGATAGCTAAATACGAGGTCTGCATCATCTACGGCACGCGCAGTTTGCGGGCCTTCGACTTCAATAAAGTTCAATTTTTTTGGATTGGATTTAATATCTTTTAAGTTGGATAAGTGGTTGTTGGAATCCTTAAGTTGTATTAATCCAGCGTGTTGTAAGAGGAGTAGGGCGCGACCCTGATTCACAGGATCATTTGGCAGTACAACTCGAGCGCCATTTTCAACTTCACTAATCGCTTTATATTTTTTTGAATATAAACCGACATGTGTTCCTGAGCCGATGCCCAAGGGTTTGAGCTTAAAGTTGGTTTCTTTTAACGCATTATTCAAGAAAGGTTGATGCTGAAAATAATTTGCATCAATATCCCCATGATTTAGGGTGATGTTGGGTGTATTCCAATCTGAAAATTCTACCAAACGTACATGAATGCCTTGGGCCTTTGCTTCTTCAATTGCGGCTTGAAGTGGTTTTGCAAATGGTGGGCTAATGCCAATCACAATTTCTTGTTGATCATTTTTTTTCAAAAAGGACCATGCAAACGCTGCAATCACAATAATGGCGATTGCAACGCCGATCCATTTAAGTCGAGAAGACTGAGCTTGTGCCATAGAAAGACCCCTAAATATTAAAAACTTAAGCTGAATGTTGGTGTATAGGATTTAAATTTGATTGTTGTATATCTTGTGTTGAGCTTGGACATCGGAAATGATGTGCAGGATGTGAAAGTGGTAAATGATCTCCCGCATTGAATAGCTTGTGCCTTAAGCTACCCTCAGCATAGGCGGTCTTATAGCGACCACGTTGTTGGAGTTCAGCAATGACATAACGAATAAAATCTTGATGTGACTCTGGAGCGACTGTACGGGCAAGGTTAAAACCATCTAATCCAGAAATATCAATGAATTCGATTAGCTGTTGAGCAACTGTTGCTCCACTGCCAACAAATAAGGGATAACGTCCACCGAGTACATGCTGAGCTTTTAAATCTGCCAAAGTGACTTTGTTTTCCTTAAAGCGTTCATTTACAGAAACGATGCTGTTGGTTTTTTTATATGGAATAGCATCCTCATCTTTTAGATGACCTAAGTCTGTTCCGATTGAGCTTGAAAAATGCGCAATCCCTGCTTCAGGACTTGCATATTGAATATAGTCCTGCAGTTTTTCTTGCGCTTGTTGATCTGTTTCAGCAGTAACGACAGTGATACCCGCAAATAATTTAATTGCTGTACCATCACGACCGTGTGAATGGGCTAATTGGCGAATCTTTTGTGTTTGCGACGCAATTTTTTCAGCAGTATCTCCACCAATAAACATGGCTTCTGCATGCCGAGTGGCAAACTGTAGTCCTTTAGGTGATGCTCCTGCTTGATATAGCACAGGTGTACGTTGCACTGAAGGCGAGACTTGGAAGACGCCGTGACTGTTATAGAACTGTCCTTGATGGTGGATCGTATGTACTTTGGTCGGATCGGTAAAAATGCGATTGAGCTTATCTTGGATGACAGCATCATTTTCCCAAGAGCCTTCCCAAAATTTGTAGCAGAGTTCTAAAAATTCTTCAGCTTGTTCATAACGTAAATCATGATCTTTCAGTCCTTGCTGACCGACCAATCGCGCTGCGCTATCCAAATAGCCAGTGACGATATTCCATCCCAAACGTCCTTGGGTCAGATGATCCAGACTCGCGAAGCGACGAGCAAATTGATAAGGAGATTCATAACTTAAGTTCACTGTAATACCGAAACCCAAATGCTGTGTGACGGCTGCCATTGCAGACACCAGCGTGCTTGGATCATGGCTCGGCAGTTGAATCGATTCTTTCAAGGTTAGATCAATGCCATTTTGATAGACATCGTAAACGCCAGTAATATCGGCAATGAATAATCCATCGAAAAGACCTTTCTCTAAAGTTTGAGCGAGTTCTGTCCAATAACTTAATTCATTAAATCTGTTTGATTGATCACGTGGATGTGTCCAAAGTCCATGATTGATATGACCCACACAATTCATATCAAATGCATTGAACAGGATCTGTTTTTGAGGATTCGATTGAATTTTTGTCATTACAGCGTACCTCGTCTTGGAGGGAATACGCCGTTTAAAACATAATTGGCTATGAAGAAATATTTCCAACGCGCTGGATCATGCAAGGTATGAACACGTGCGTTTCTCCAGTATCGGTCAAGATTATCTTGTCGTTGACTTCCACGACTACCAGCCAGTTCAATTAGTTTTGACGAGACTTTTAGTGCAGTTTCGGTACTGTGTGCACGTGCTTTAGCCACTTGAATAGAAGCATGTGCAACTGAATGTTCTGAAGGGGCGATTTTGGCGTCTTGAACCGCTTGCGCTGCTTGTTTAAGTAGTAACTCAGTGGCCTTGACGTCTGTTGCAATTCGACCAATTTCGTACAGTGTCAAAGGGTCTTGAGTGGCATGTTCAACTTTTGCATCTATCCAAGGGCGTGCTTGACGAACGCGTATTAATGTTTCTTCAAAAGCAGCTCGAGCAATGCCTGTTTCAATTGAGGCATGAATAATTTGTGCAAATGGACCTGAAATTGTGACAGTTGAATAAGCCAAATCAAAAGGGACTACATCCTCAGGGTCAATCTGTACATTTTCAAATTTAACCGTCCCACTGCCTGTGGTTCGTTGTCCAAATCCACTCCAATCATCTATTAGGCTTAAGCCCTTGCTATGACGTGGAACAAAGACCAGAAACTGGCGCTCTTGTTCATCACTAGCAAGAGTTGGAATACTGTGAGCGAATAGACTGCCAGTGCAATAAAATTTTTCACCATTGAGGACATATCCATTTTCAACTTGTCTTAAAGAGGTATAGCGTTGTGCTGCATTCTTAGTTTTAAACTCAGCCAAGGCATTTCCAAAGCGAGCACCTTGTAAAACTTCAGTAAATAAACGTCTTTTTTGAGCATCAGACCCAGTATTTCTCAAAATTTCAAGTGCATAGAAATGATTTTGTGGAATTTGTCCGATAGAGCCATCTACACCACTCATTAATGCGATGATTTTTGTCAGTGTATGAATAGAAACATCGGCACCGCCATATTGTTGAGGTACTGTAATGGCCCATAAGCCAGATTGACTGTACGCTTCGATTTCTTCATGAGGAAGTTCACGATTTAAATCTCGTTCAGATGCACGGTACTTAAACTTTTCTGCAAGTTCGTGTGTGACTTTTAATGCTTCTTCATCAGAGCGAATAATATGCGCTGGTCTATAGCTGCCTGATTCTTGGATCTCTAAAGCTTGTAAAGATGACATGATGACTCCTTAAATCCAGGCATGACGTGCAGGAAAAGTATGGTTTAAGTAATACGAACCCAGCGCGTGAAGTTTCCAGCGAATAGGATCATGAAGGGTATGTACACGTGCATTTCGCCAGTGTTGATCAAAATTATGAACATTGAGGCTGGCGCGACTTCCTCCGAGCTCAATCAACTTTTCTGAGATATGCAGTGCAGCATCATTGGCATAGACTTTAGCTTCAGCAACTTTGATCGAAGCTTCAGCAATCTGTTCATCGGAGATTTGTTCAACTACACTGAGTGAATCTAAATAATCAGCTGCTTCATCAAGCAAAAGAATGGCGGCATCTAACAAAACATTAGCTTTGCCAGCTTCTTGCAAGGTGAAATGCTCATCACTGGCACGTTCAACTTGTGCATCCACAATTGGGCGTGCTTTACGGATCGCAAACAACATGTCCTCAAACGCTGCTTCAGCAATACCAACATCGATAGCCACTTGCATCAGCTGTGAAAACGCGCCTCTAAAATTAGGGACGTCCAATAATTTTCTTTCATCAAAAATCAGTAATGGATCAACTTCAACATGGTCTAAAATCACTGTGCCACTTGAAGTGGTACGTTGACCAAATCCATCCCAGTCATTGATGACTTCGATACCAGTGGATTCACGGTTCACTAAAATTAAAACCACGTGACCTTCAGGGTGTATGGCTTTGATGGCTAACCAATGTGCAAATGAACTGCCTGTAGAATAGAATTTTTTTCCTGAAACTCGATATTTCCCATCCTCCAAAACAAGGTGTGTGTCTAAAGTCTTGGTATCTTTGGTATGTCGTTCTGGCCCCCCATTGGCAAGACGCTTACCTTTTAAAATTTCGTTGAAAATAAATTGCTTTTGTTCATCGCTTCCCATGATGTTGATCATATTGAGCAATGCAATTTGATTTTGTGGAATTTGCCCTAAACTTGAGTCCGCTTTATTTAGAATACGAAATACTTGGGCAAGGGTACGATGAGATACTTCAGCACCGCCATATACGTGGGGGATGCGTAAGCCTCCTAAACCTTTTTGGCTGAATAATTCAATTTCTGCAAATGGTAAAGCTCGTTGTTGGTCACGCTGATTGCGACCTTCGAGCGCATAATCAGCAACATGATAGGCTGCATGAATGGCATCTTGATCATTTTCAATAACATGAACATTTTCAGTAATTAAACGAGACATAGATCAATTCCTCTTTGAGGAGATATACGCTACGCCCATAGAATATTTTTTTTAAATGCTGGTTTTCGTTGAACTATTCAAAAAAAATGCTTAAGACAAATATAGATATCGATTGAAAAATATTAGAAAACTTAAAATTTTGATTAATAATGAATTTTAATAAATTTCAGTGCTCTAAACACGTTGAATTCATTTAGACTTTGCAATAAAAAAGATAAAGATTTGCTAAACATTTATAATTTAACGGATTCATATTTCCAAAAATAACAATTTAAGTTGCAATTGATGCATTATCACATTGTGTTTTGGCATAGGGTTGCATAAAGTAAGCAAAACAATAAATCCTATGATTGATCAAGACTTCGGAGATTTTATGCGCATCCTTTACCAGTTTCCTTTATCTCACTTTTGTGAAAAAGCTCGCTGGTTACTTGATCATAAGGAATTGGATTATGTTGCTCAAAATATGATTCCGGGCGTACATCGTGCATTCGCAAAATTAAAAACAGGTCAAAACTCTCTGCCGATATTACGTGATAAAGAAAAGTGGATTGCAGATTCAACCCAAATTGCCCTGTATTTGGATGATGTTTATCCAGAGCATTCATTGCTCAGATCAGATTTAAAGTTAAGAAAAAAAGCACTTGAAATTAATGACCTGAGTAATCAATTGGGTGTATCAGTGAGGCGGTGGGGGCTTGCTCAAGCTTTATCTGAAAGCGATGAGCCGCTAGAAATCATGATTGGTGAAAAAGGATATCTGAGAAAATTTCAAAAGATCAGTAAGCCACTTATTAAAACTTTAGTTTCAACTAGCTACCAACTTGATGATGAACAAGTTGCGCTTGCTAAAGAAAATATGCATGAAATTATTTTGCAGTTAAACGACCAATTGATTCAGAATCAAGCTCGATATTTGGTAGGAGATCGTTTAGGTTTGGCAGATATCGCTGTTTGTTCAATGCTTGCTCCACTACTCGAGATTTCTGGTACACCATGGGAAAGAGAATATCATCAGCCAGTTTCATCTGAATTTGAGGACTATCAAAATCAATTGCTTGATTTGCCGATAGGGCAATATGTCAAACGTATTTATGCCAACGAACGAAATGCGCGGGTAGATTGGCGCGGGATATAACAGAGCATATTTTCTGTTATGTTGTCTGATTGGTTAATTTATTTTCATTTTAATCGATATTTTTGAAAAAATAACGCATAATCATTTTGTGCCATGAAAATATTGAGAAGAAGATGGAATTAGATCGATACGATAAACAAATTTTAGAAATCCTTACGCATGAAGATTTGAATCTGAACGAGCTTTCGGAGCGTATTAACCTGTCTGTAAGTTCAGTGCACCGTCGTATTAAACACCTCATTGAAACCAATATCATGACAAATTTAAAGCGTGATATTAATTATCAAAAATTGGGGTTTAATTTACATGTGTTGTTACAAGTATCATTGAGTAAGCATGACTCAGATACTTTTGCAAAATTTTTAGATGAACTTAAAAGTATTCCTGAAGTGATCAATGCTTTTTTAGTCACAGGGCAATCTGCTGATTTTATTATAGAAGTTGTTGCTCGTGATATGGAAAATTATAGCCAGATTTTGTTACAGCGCATTGGTAAAATTGATCATGTTGTGGCATTGCATTCAAGCTTTGTCATTAAAGAATATGATGTATTTAACTGTCATGGTTTATTGAGTAAAGCATAATTCAAGCAATTACAAAATAAAGACGACCATCAGTTATAAAAAAACGCACCTGAAGGTGCGTTTTTCTAATTCTGAATATAGATTAAGCATCCAATTGTGCTAAAACTTCTTCAGAGAATTCAACGTTGGTATATACGTTTTGAACATCATCTAAATCTTCAAGCATATCAATCATTTTCATGATTTTTTTCGCTTGATCGATATCTGTGATTTCTGCTTTAGTTGAAGGGTTCATCACCACTTCTGCATTGTCAGATTTTAAACCTGCAGCCGCTAAAGCATCTTGCACTGTACCAAAAGACTCTGGTGTAGTGATCACAAGAATTTCATCTTCTGTCACTTCAATGTCTTCTGCACCAGCTTCCAACGCAACGTCCATAATTTGGTCTTCTAAAGAAACATCTTCAAAAGTAATTTCGCCACGTTTTGTGAAAAGGAAAGCAACTGAGCCGTTAGTACCTAAGTTACCATCTGTTTTAGAGAAGCAGTGACGAACATCTGGTACGGTACGGTTTAAGTTATCAGTCATTGTCTCAACAATAACAGCTACACCACCAACACCATAACCTTCGTATGTGACTTCCTTTAAATCATCATTGTCTTCACCACCAGCACCACGCTGAATGGCACGGTTGATGACATCACGAGTCATGTTAACGGACAATGCTTTTTCAACAACTGCACGAAGACGTGGGTTGCTTGCTGCATCTGGACCACCGAGTTTTGCAGCTGTAACAATTTCACGAATATATTTTGTGAAAACTTTACCACGACTAGCATCTTGTTTAGCTTTACGATGCTTAATATTGGCCCACTTGGAATGACCCGCCATGCGAAATATGCTCCTTGTAGATTGGCCTTATGCCTAATCAAATCTGCGAAATTCTACCATAAGGGCTTTTTTTTAATAAAGACCCTTATTTTAGCAATTGATCAAGATCAGGCTTTATTCTTCGGTTCAGGAATAATAATGTCTAAACCTGTATGTTCCTTATAAAGTTCCTGAATCAATTTCAAATCATGATCCAACTCTGATGGCATGATTTTGCCAAAAATTCCGCCTTGTTTGGTTTTTTGGTTCACAAACAAGAAAACGATAGGGACGTTTGCCGCTTTTGCGATATGCCAAAAACCAGTGCGGATCGGTTTACGTTGTTCACCATTTTTCGCACGAGTCGCTTCAGGAGCAATCACGAGATTAAATTTGTCATTAGAGTTGAAGAGTTCAACCATTTGCGCCACGATATCTTTATTTGAGTGACGGTCAACTGGAATACCGCCAACCCCTTCTAGAATTGGCTTAAAAGGTCCTTTGAATAGTTCTTTTTTAATTAGTGTGTGAATCGGGATATCATGGATTTGGAACAGTGCGATTGAGAGTACAGCATCCATCATCGTGGTATGTTCAAAACCGATAATGACTTGTTTATCACCAAGAACATTCGGTTCAACATGATATTTGACACCAGCAAGTTTAAATGCCATTTCGGCAATGTGTTTTTTCATGATTCACAGAGATATTTGAATTTTATATGGCAGAGTTTCTTACTTCATTTTAAAAAATTCAATCCCTTTAGTAATAAATTATAGAAAAATTGACTACTAAATTTAGATTTTATCTGCAAACTTTACATCCTCGACGCTTACCGAAAATTCATAATTTTTCACATATTTGTGACTGAAATTCTATAGGTGATCAAGATCGTACGTGATTTGCAAACTATGATGAATAAATTTTGGTCAAGCTGAAGATAAAAAAATGAAAAACCTTGTTTTTGAATTTGATATTGGCTAGTATTCTGATTCGAAAATACTTGAGAAATCAGTATTTATAGGGCCTATAGCTCAGTTGGTTAGAGCAGCGGACTCATAATCCGTTGGTCGACAGTTCAAGTCTGTCTGGGCCCACCAAATTTTATAATCATATGCATTCATATGAAATCCAAACCCTTAATTCTAAAAGAGTTAAGGGTTTTTTATTGCTTTGTTTAACGTCATATAACTTCATATGGGAACACGCTCTGTGTATCCTTGTTTGTATCCTAAATGGCTTTGTTGCACAAAGATTTGAAAGGCAAAGAGCCCCTAATTGAGCCAAATTTAAGGCGTAACTTGGGTAAGTGGTCGACCTAATTCCGTAAATCTGTTGAGGACCGCTACACGTGCATGAACCTCATTGACTTGGCTATCAAAGCTCCTTGCACTTAGTTTATCTCCTAATAATTTGATGCATTGCATTTTAGTCTCAACCAAACTTCGGCGATGATAGCCTGACCATTTTTTCCATAGAGTCCTACCTAAACGATTAACTGTTTGAAGTAATTCATTTCGTGCTAGCGAGCTGCTCTTTGTATCTTTCCATGGTTTCGCATTTTTTCTAGGTGGAATCACCGCATGCGCTTGCCGATCTGCAATGGCCTGACGGCATTGCTTGGTGTCATAAGTTTTATCGGTATAAACAGAGTCAATCTGCTCATCTTGTGGAATCTGATCTGTAAATCACCTAGTACCTGTGAATCACTGATATTATTGGTTGTGAGCTGAATAGCTCGTATTTGAAGAGTTTCAGCATCTATAGCAATATGTAGCTTACGCCATTGGCGACGATATTCAGGTCCATGTTTTTTGCGTTTCCATTCACCCTCACCTACAAACTTCAAGCCTGTAGAGTCCATGAGTAGATGCAGCCCATAGCTACTTTTTTGGTAGCTGATTGCAATATCAATATACTTTTGTCTTCTACAAAGCGTACTGTAATCTGGCGCTGTCCAATTTAATCCGCAAAGTTTAATCAGACTTTGCACAAAGCCAGTGACCATACGTAAAGACAGATGGAATAAGGATTTAATCATTAAGCTGAATTGGATGGCTGCGTCGGAGTAGGTTTGATTTCGTCCTTGTTTGCCTTTTGATAGAGCATACCATTGCGTAGTAGGATCAAACCAAATGGCAATATTTCCGCGATTAATGAGTGCTCGGTTATATGCGGGCCAATTGGTTGTGCGGTAGATTTTGTGTGTAGGCTTCTTCATTTGAAAATTATATGGCTGAAGAAGCCCTTAAGAATAGCTTTCTGCAACAAAGCCCCTCTAAGCTAAGAATATTTTAAAATGATGCTATTACGAATAAAAATCAATTAAAGCTTTAAAATTATTATAAGAATCATTTGATTATAAATATCTATTAAACAAAGGGTTTACAGATGTTGTAAAATAAACTTTTAATTGTTAGATTTATCGCAAATTTAATACAAAGTGACAACATGTTTACAGAAAAATTATTGTTCAAGGGGATACTTCTAAGTATTGGTGGAGGGATATTTATTTCATCTGCACATGCACAAAATTTTGACCCTGCGATTGATGGACTTATACGAAATCAAGAACGCCAAGCAGAATTAGAAAAAATCATACAACCTTCGGCAGATGTAAATTTAGATGCTGTACACCAAAAAGAAAGCTTGAAACTTCACGAAATAAAAGAAGAAAAATGTTTTGATATTAATGAAGTAAAACTAAATGGTGAAATGAGTGATAAGTTTAGTAAATACTTAACACAAGCTTTAAAAGAACTCGAATTTAAGTCTGGCATGTGTATAGGTGAGCAAGCTGTTAATTTGCTCATGACTAAAACACAAAACATCATTATTGGTCGTGGCTATACCACAACACGTATTTTGGTAGCCCCGCAAAACTTAAGTACGGGTACGTTAGAACTGACTGTTATTCCTGGTTTGGTTCGAGAAATCAAACTCGATTTAAGTGATGAAGATAATACCCGCGCCGGCCGAATTCAATATGCGAAAAACATATTCCCAATTAAAAATAGTGATGTGCTGAATCTACGAGATTTAGAACAAGGCTTAGAAAATTTAAAACGTGTGCCTACTACAGAGGCTGATATTCAAATTGTCCCTGCTGATGCACCGAATCAGAGTGATGTCATCGTCAAATGGAAACAAAGAAAAATTCCAATCCGTGTGACTCTAAGTGCGGATGATGCAGGAAGTCGCCAAACAGGTAAATATCAAGGTAATATAACAGTCTCGTTAGATAACCCTTTATTCCGAAGTGATTTATTTTATATCACAGTTGGTCGCAACTTAGCGGATCAACAAAAAATCACAGATCAGCATGGTACGACTGTAGAAAGTGGTACTAATAACTATGCACTGCATTACTCAGTACCGTATAAAAACTGGCTCATTAGTGCTAATGCAAGCCAATACAACTACGACCAAGCCGTTGCCGGAGCGAATAACGTCTATAACTACAATGGTGAAAGTAAAACACAAGATCTAGGTGTAACACGATTGTTATATCGCGATGCGAAAAGAAAAACTTCAGCAAGCTTTAAAGGTTGGCATCGAGAATCAAAAAGCTTCATTGATGATGCAGAGGTGAGCATTCAAAGACGTGATGTTTCAGGCTGGCAATTCAATATAGATCATCGAGAATATATAAAATCATCGGTACTTGATTTGAGTCTTGGGTATAAACGCGGGACAGGTGCTTTTAGTGCTTTACGTGCCCCGGAAGAAGCCTTTGATGAAGGTTCTTCACGCATGAAAATTTGGACATTAGATGCCAATCTAAATGTCCCATTTCAATTTGAAAAACAAAACTATAACTACTCCAGTTCAATCAGAGCACAGTACAACGATACACCATTAACCATGCAAGATCGTATGTCAATTGGTGGGCGTTATACAGTACGTGGTTTTGACGGGAACATGACTTTAGCTGCTGACCGTGGTTATTACTGGCGTAATGATTTAGCGATGTCAATTTTCCCAGCACACCAATTTTATATTGCATTAGATGCAGGGCATGTCGATGGACAGTCAGCAGAATTGCTACTGGGTAAAACCTTAATTGGTGGTGCAATGGGTTTCAGAGGACAGTTCAAAGTCGGTGGGAATTTCTATTATGACGTATTTGCAGGTAAGCCGATTAAGAAGCCTGAGTACTTTCAAAATTATGACATGAACTATGGTTTTAGTGTGAATTACTCATTCTAGTTGAGGCCATTATGAAAATTGGAAATATTAGTTTAATTGCACCATCACATTACCCTCATGAGCATTGGAGTGAAGCTGAAGTATTGGGTTCATTGATGTGGTTATGGCAATACGTGCCCAGCTTAAAGGATGCACCCTTAAGTTACTTAATGACGAGAGTTGTGCCTTATATACAGAATAAGCAATTTGTTGTGTGTGTTGAAAATGGTCGAGTCATTGGCTATGTCAGTTGGGCATTTTTAAATAATGAAACTGAAAAAAAATATATACAAAGCCAAGGTCTACCGTTGTCAATCAATGAAAGTAACAGTGGTGATCGTTTATGGATTATAGATTGGTTTAGTCCATTTGGCCGTAGTAAAACAATGAAGAATCTAGTCGCACAACAACTGTTTCCTAAAAATGGTATGAGATCGCTTTATCACAGAGGTAGAGAGACAGGTTTAAGAGTTATGACATTCAAAGGCGATTTAATGAGTGAGCAAGATTTTAACGATTGGCAAAACAAATACGCACTTGCTGAATAATTTATTTAAAAGATTAAAGAATAGGTAATTGAAAAATGAATAAGAACTTTTATAAAACGATTTTCAGTAAAACACGTGGTGAAATGGTCGTTGTTGCAGAAAATGTGTCTGCAGAAGGACAAACAAGTAATTCAAACATCACACATTTAGAGCTAGACACAGAATCTACAGCTGAAAAAAGTTTAGGCTTAAAAGTTCTATCATTTTCCATCATGCTTTTGACGGGCGTTGCAAGCATTGGTATGACCACAGATTTAGCAGAAGCCAATGTGATTGCAGACCCAAATGCAGCAGGGAATCAAAGACCGACGATTATTAACAGCGCTAATGGTACCACCCAGGTGAATATTCAAACGCCAAGCCAAGCTGGTGTTTCAATGAACCACTACGAACAATTTGATGTGAATAAAAATGGGGTGATCCTCAATAACAGCCGTCAAAATGCTCAAACGCAATTGGGTGGTTATATCCAAGGTAACCCTTGGCTTGCAGTCGGTGAAGCTAAAGTCATTGTGAATCAAGTTAACTCAACCAATGCCAGTCACCTTAATGGCTATATTGAAGTGGGTGGACGTAAAGCCGATGTAATTATTGCCAACCCATCTGGAATTAATGTTGATGGTGGTGGATTCATCAATGCTGGTGCAGTTACGTTAAGTACGGGTAATCCGTTACTAAATAATGGTGCGGTTACAGGCTTTCAAGTTCGCGATGGTTTAATCAATATTACAGGACAAGGATTAGATACCAGTACAGCAGACTACACGCGTTTACTTAGTCATGCAGCACAAATTAATGCAGGTGTATGGGCAAAAGACTTGCAAATAGTCACAGGTCAAAATGACATTGATGCACAAAGTAATATTAAAAGTATAGGTAATGCAAGCAGCGGTACAACGAACAACACACCAAAATTTGCCATAGATACAGGTAGCTTAGGGGGAATGTACGCAGGTAAGATTAGCCTGATTAGTACAGACAAAGGTGTGGGTATTAATAATGCAGGGCAAGTGTTTGCTTCTGCTGGCAGTATTAAAATTAGTGCAGATGGACAACTACAAAACAGTGGTTCAGTTGTTGCACAACATAAAGAAGATCCTCAACAAGCAACATTAGATATTCAAGCTACAGAGTTAAATAACAGTGGCAGTATTTCGAGTTTGGGTAAGCAAAGCATACAAACGACAAACCTGAATAACACTGGTTTGATAGCAACTTCTGGTGAATTGAATATTCGAAATAAAGAAACCATTCAAAACCAAGGCGAACTCAATGCAGGTCGTGTTGATCTAGAAACAAAAGATCTGAAGAACAGTTCAGGTAAAGTTGTTCAAACAGGCTTACAGGACTTAGCGATTGATGCAAAAACACTTAACAATAAAAACAAAGGCTTAATTGGTTATACCGAAATTAATCAAGACACAGGAACAAACCCTAGTACAGGCACAGGTGGTGGAAATACAGGTGGCTCAGGTGCAGAAACAGAAGCCCCAAGCACTGCGACAGGCGGCGGTAGTACCAGTTCAGCCAATTCGTCTATTACAGCGAGTTTTGCCCAAGGTAAAATTAAGGCGGACAGCATTGAAAATGATGCAGGGAAAATCACGGCAAATGGTGGGGTAAGTTTAACGCTCAATCAAGGTTTGGATAACAGTGATGCGACATTAAACTTAAATACTTTGAATGTTCAGGGACAGCATTTTAAGAATAATCACGGTGTGATTACAGCACAAGATGCCAGAGCTAAAACAAAAGATGTTGATAACACTACAGGTAAAATTCAAGTCGTTCAGCACCTGAGTATTGAGAGTGAACAACTTAAAAATACACAAGGACAAATCCTTACGGGTAAAACATTAAGTATTCGTACAGGTGACCTAAATAATAACGAAGGTGAGCTTCTTTCATCACAAGATTCAGACATTCAAGCAAATGATGTTCAGAATACAGCAGGTAAAATTTTAGCGAATCAAAATGTAGCGATTGATGCAACATCAATTACAGCTGATGGGCAACTCAGTGCAGGCAATGATTTAAAGCTGAAGTTAAAAGAGAGCTTCACGACGAAAAATAAAATTGAAGCAGGAAACAATTTAAAAATTGAGACTGTGGGTAATTTGGTAAATACAACAGAATTACAAGCAGGATCAAAATTAGAACTTAAAGCCAGTGATATTGATAATAAAGATACAGGTAGAATCATTGCCAATAACGGTACCCTTATTCAAAGTGAAAACTTAACCAACCGTGGTGAAATTAACAGTAATGGTCAAACATTAGTTGAGCTGACGAGTACTTTAAATAATATTGGCACAGGTCGTATTTATGGTGACCATGTTGCAGTAGCTGCAAATAAAGTGCTCAACCAAGAAGAAACTGTTGATGAAACAATAGCTGCTGTGATTGCAGCACGAGATCGATTAGATTTGGCAGCGCAAGATATTGTCAATAAAGAAAAAGCATTGATCTCAAGTGAAGGCAATATGGTGATTGCTGGCACTTTAGATGAAAACAAACATGCGGTTGGACAAGCACAAAGTATCAATAATAACAGTGCTAAAATTGAAGCAGGTGCCGACTTAACGATTTCAAGTCGATTGTTGAGAAATACCAATGAGCATTTGCAAACTCAAATAAAAGAAGTTGATCGTCAATATATAGTTGAATATGAAGCACAGGGGCAGAATCAACGCTATCTAGAAGGTAGCCAAGCTGAACTAGGTTGGAAGATTGGCAATGATGAGTCGGATCATCTTGTGACACCAGATGGTCAATGGCATGAAAATTGGCATCGCTATAATTACGAAAAAATTAAAGACCAAACACAAGTTGTAAATTCTGCCCCTGGTCAAATCCTCGCTGGAGGAAATATTAAAATTACGGGTGACGTATTATTGAATTCGGACAGTCAAATACTGGCTGGGGGATTACTAGATGTTAAGGTTGGTGATTTAGACAATCATGAAACATTAGGTCAAACAATTATACGTGATGAGGGAACTTTAACAAATTTTTGGAGAGATCATAAAAAAGGCACGGATGTAACAGGGTCAAATACTTCTGCATATAGACCTGCACCAATGATTACAGAGTTAAATTTAGGTGTGTTGAGTTATCAAGAACATGTTCAGGGATTATCAACAACGAATCCTAATACCCAACTTAATACAAATTCAACACTTGAAAATGATATTACGGTTCGCACAATTGATGTAAATACGTCTTTACCAAGTAGTAGTTTATTTAATACTAATCCAGCTAATCCTGAATATTTAATAGAAACTGATCCAGCTTTCACAAATTATAAAAAATGGCTAGGCAGTGACTATATGCTCAAATTATTGAGTTTAGAACCTCAAAATCTGCATAAACGTTTAGGCGATGGTTACTATGAACAAAAAATCACGACTGAACAAGTGAGTCAGTTAACTGGTCGACGCTTTTTAGATGGTTTCAATAGCAGTGAAGAACAATTTCAGCAATTGATGCTGAATGGCGTAACAACTGCACAAGCAATGCAACTTAAAGTCGGGATAGCTTTAAGTGTAGAACAAATTGCTAAATTAACCAGTGATATTATTTGGTTGGTGGAAAAGCAGATCACTTTGAATGATGGAAGTATTGAAACTGTACTAGCTCCACAGGTCTATGTAAGGTTGCAGAATGGAGATATTAATGGCAATGGCGCATTACTAGCAGGCAGTAATACCGCCCTGAATGTTGAAAATAGTCTTGTTAACAGCGGTACAATAGCAGGTCGAAATGCACTAGTGATTCAAGCAGATGGTATCCAAAACCTCGGTGGACGATTAACAGCAGATCAGCTTTCGGCTAAAGCTAAGAAAGATATTAATAATTTAAGTGGGACCATTGATGCTAAGCAAAAGTTATTCTTAGATGCTGGTGAAAATATCAATATTGTCACTGAAACCAATACAACAGAAAGTGATCAGGGTTCAAACACGCATTTAAACCGTCAAGCTGGTGTTTATGTAACAGCTAAAGGTGGACAAGGCATACTTGCATTAAATGCAGGAAAAGATATACAACTCAATGCTGGTGTTATTACAAATGCCAGTGAAGAGGGTATTACACAACTTAATGCCAAAAATAATATTAACTTGGGAACGACACAAGTCAGTCAGAAACAACAAAATATTAAAGATTCAAATAATTATATTAAACGTAGTGAGTCTGGAGAAATTGGTAGTCAGATTCAGGCAAATAACGATATTCAGCTTAATGCAGGAAATGATATTAATTTACGTGCATCTGAAGTCAATAGTGCAACAGGGAATGTTGTTGCTCAAGCACAAAATATCAATATTGAATCTGGTGAATATACAAAAGTTGCTGATGATGCTTTAAAAACGAAGAGTAAAGGCTTTGCGAGTACAACGACTCGAATATTCAAGGACAGCTCTGAACAAACACAAGCTGTAGCTAGTGTCATTGGTGGTGAGAATATTTACTTAAATGCTGAAAAAGATATCTCTGTAAAAGGTAGTCATGTTATTGCAGATCAAGATACCAATTTAAGCGCAAAAAATAACATAAAAGTGGAGTCGGCACTTACTCAGTCTACTGAAGAGAGTTTTTATAGTAAGAAAAAATCAGGACTATTTAGCAGTGGTGGTATAGGTGTTACTGTAGGTCAGATAAAAGAAAGTACAGATAACAACAATCAACAATTCACAAGCAATGCTTCATCAGTTGGAAGTTTAGCTGGTCATACAAACATTATCGCTGGCAACACCTATCAACAAACGGGGAGCACAGTATTAGCACAAGAAGGTGATGTAAATATCTTGGCACAACGTGTCAATATAGAAGCAGCCAACGAGCAAAATACCAATGATTATAAGCGTGAAATGGAACAGAAAGGCTTAACGCTTGCTGTAAACGTGCCAATCGTGCAACAAGTTGAATCTGTTTTAGATTCAGCAAAACAAGTGGGTCAAAGTAAAAATGATCGTGTTAATGCAATGGCAGCAGCCAATGCAGTCTTCGATACCTACAAAGCAGGACAGTCCATAGGCAAATTAAATGATGTTCTTACTGGCTCTGCTACTTTGAACCAATCGGTAGAGGTTGGGGTGAGTCTAACGTATGGCGAACAAAAGAGTGTAGAAACAAGCCATACACAAAGTAATACAGCTGTTCAAAGTAAAGTGAGCGCTGGAGGCACAACAAACATTGTAGCAAGTGGTGCAGGGGGAGATTCCAACATTAATATCCTTGGTTCTGATGTTGTTGGATTGAATGGTACCCACTTGGTAGCAGATAACGATGTCAACATCAAAGCCGCTGAACAAAGTAGTATTGAACAATCAAATAACAAGAGTTCAGGTTGGAATGCCGGTGTAACTATCAGTAACCAAACAGGTTTGGGGGTGACAGCAGGAGGGAATCTTGGAAAAGGCAAAGGTGATGGCACTAATACAAGCTATGTCAATAGTCATGTCGGTTCAAAAGACAGTTTAACGACAATTAGC
The DNA here is from genome assembly GCF_057737035.1 of Acinetobacter sp. 24-47-47. Taxonomy (NCBI): domain Bacteria; kingdom Pseudomonadati; phylum Pseudomonadota; class Gammaproteobacteria; order Moraxellales; family Moraxellaceae; genus Acinetobacter; species Acinetobacter sp. 24-47-47. The sequence continues at coordinate 1,283,306 of NZ_CM173216.1, forward strand.
AGCGGTAATGCAACCAATATTATTGGTGGTCAGGTACAAGGCAAAGGTGTACAAATTGATGCCAATGAACTGAATGTTGAAAGCTTACAAGATAAAGCGACCTATAAGAGCAAACAACAAGATGTTTCAGGGCAATTCAGTGTCGGTACCAATGGCGGTAATGCATCGGGTAGCTTTAGTAAGTCGAATGTTGATGCAAATTATGCCTCAGTTAATGAGCAATCAGGGATCTTTGCTGGAGATGATGGTTACCAAATCAATGTGAAGACTAATACTGATTTAAAAGGTGCTTTAATCACCTCATCTCAACAAGCTGAAAACTTAAAAAATAATAGTCTAAATACTGGGACTCTGACTAAATCAGATATTCAAAATATCAGTGAATATGATGCTAAAGGGATTTCACTGAGTGCTGGATTAAATGCGACTAAATCTGATCAGGGTAAACTCGGTACTGTAATATCAGCGCCTGAAAAAATTGATCAACATGCTTCCACAATCCAAGGTGTAAGCAAGTCGATTGGTTTTGGTGTGGACAGTGATAAAAACAGTAGTGTGACGCAAAGTGGAATTAATACGTCTAATATCACGATTAGAGAAACAGTTCGTCAAGAAGAGCTAACAGGAAACTCTGCTGGGCAGATGAAGTCAGAAATCCTCACACATGTCACAACAGATACAGCACGTGAAAACAGTGGCGCATTGCAAAATAACTTTGATCGAGATCAAATTCAAAGTGAAATTAATTTACAGATGGATGTGACGAAGCAATTTGATGCGAACCGCCAAGAAGTACGTACTGAAATTAATAAAAAGCTAGATGAAGCCCAAAAAGCAAAAGAAGCAGGAACACTGAGTCAAGCTGAGTTTGACAAGAAACAGCAACAACTTCAAACCTTAGGAATATTAGTCGATAGTATTTCAGCAGGATTATCAGCCCCAACGAGCAGTGGCTTAGGTATAGCAGCCGCAACAGCAAGTCCTAAACTCAGCTATGAGATTGGGCAATATTTCAAATCAAATGATAGTGAAGGAAGTGCAGCGCATATTTTAGCGCATACTGTATTGGGTGCGGCAGTTGCAGCAGCAGGTGGCAATAATGCTTTAACGGCAGGTTTGGCAGCAGGTGGAGCAGAAGCATCGGCACCTCTACTAGCTAAATACTTATATGGTAAAGAAGCAAAAGACTTAACTGCTGATGAGAAAGGAACGGTAAGTGCGATTACAGGTTTGGTGGCATCAGGTTTAGAAGCGACTACAGGCGATGTAAGTTCTACAGTGCAAAGTGGGCAGGTTGCGCAGAATGCGGTTGATAATAATGCTTCCATTGCTGGTGCTTATGCCAAGAAAAAATCTGAACAATACAATGATCTTTGTAAACAAAGTGGTATTTCTGCTGGACAGTGTAGTGAATGGACTGGTCAGCGAATTATAAATAATTCGAAAGAACTAGCAATGATCATAGTTCCTACAGAAATATATGAATTAATTCCTGTTGGTAAAGGGGTTGGAATAATAAGTAAAGCCACAGGTAAAGTAATAGCAAAATTTGATGATGCGAAACAAGCCGAGAAAGTTTTAGAGAATATTAAAGTCAGCAAGAAAGCGAGAGAATCATCGAATTTTAAAAAATATAGTGAAGATATACGAAACAAATATTTTGAAAATATTAATAGTCAAAACTTTTTTGAAAATACTAAATATACCTCCAAGGTTAATGCACAAATCCAAAAAGATAATTATCATGGTTTTCCTGCTACGATAGACGAATTGGCTAAAAAGTATGGAAAAACAACAGTATTTACAGGATCAAAAGATGGGGTGCCACGTCTAAAATTGGAGTTAGAGGGGAATTATAATGGTAGAAAAGGTACTTTTGAATATCTTCGTAATCATGATGGTACTATTAATCATCGATTGTTTGTTCCAAATAAGGATTAACTATGTTAAGTGAAGTTTTAGAGATCTATGCAAAAGATGGTTTGACATTAAGAGATAATGGCTTAAAGGAGGCAGTTATCAGCATTAATGCATCTCTTGAAGTGCTTGAATTGTTTACAAATTTTAACATTTTAATTCTAGGAGGTGACATTTATGAAAAGCAACCTGATGGTAGCTTCAAAAATGCTTACACCGATTGGTATTATGAAGGGGATTGTGCTTTAGAAAGCATAGAGGTTGCAAAGAGTTTTTTATCAAAAATTAATAGCGATCTCTTTGTTTCATTTGTATTTAATATTTAGATAATGTGAGGTTTGCTTGGGCCAATGATTTGAATCGTTGGCTTATTTTAAAAATAATGATAGTGGTGAATTATAAGGCAAAGGTGTACAGATTGATGCCAATCAGCTGAATCTTGAAAGTTTGCAAGATACGGCCACTTATAAGAGCAAACAACAAGATATTTCAGGCCAAATTAGCGTTGGTACCAATGGTGGTAATGCATCGGGTAGCTTTAGTAAGTCGAATGTTGATGCAAATTATGCCTCAGTCAATGAGCAATCAGGGATCTTTGCTGGAGATGATGGTTACCAAATCAATGTGAAGAATAGCACTGATTTAAAAGGTGCTTTAATCACATCAACGCAAAAAGCTGAAAACTTAAAAAATAATAGTCTAAATACTGGCACTCTGACTAAATCTGATATTCAAAATATCAGTGAATATGATGCTAAAGGGATTTCACTGAGTGCTGGATTAAATGCGACTAAATCTGATCAGGGTAAACCCGGTACTGTAATATCAGCGCCTGAAAAAATTGATCAACATGCTTCCACAATCCAAGGTGTAAGCAAGTCGATTGGTTTTGGTTTGGACAGTGATAAAGACAGTAGTGTGACGCAAAGTGGTATTAATACGTCTAATATCACGATTAGAGAAACAGTTCGTCAAGAAGAGCTGACAGGAAACTCTGCTGAGCAGATCAAGTCAGAAATCCTCACACATGTCACAACAGATACAGCACGTGAAAACAGTGGTTCATTGCAAAATAACTTTGATCGAGATCAAGTTCAAAGCGAAATTAATGTACAGATGGATGTGACGAAGAAGTTTGATGCGAATCGTCAAGAAGTACGTACCGAAATTAATAAAAAGTTAGATGAAGCTAAAAAAGCTAAGGAAGCAGGAACACTGAGTCAAGCTGAGTTTGACAAGAAACAGCAACAACTTCAAACCTTAGGAATATTAGTCGATAGTATTTCAGCAGGATTATCAGCCCCAACGAGCAGTGGCTTAGGTATAGCAGCCGCAACAGTGAGTCCTAAGCTTAGCTATGAGATTGGGCAATATTTCAAATCCAATAATAGTGAAGGAAGTGCAGCGCATATTTTAGCGCACACTGTGTTGGGCGCGGCGGTTGCAGCAGCAGGAGGCAATAATGCACTGGCTGCGGGTATTTCTGCAGGTGGAGCAGAAGCATCAGCACCTCTACTAGCTAAATATCTGTATGGTAAAGAATCACAAGATTTAACAGCTGATGAGAAAGGAACGATTAGTGCAATCACTGGTTTGGTTGCATCTGGTGTAGGTGCAAGCACTGGTGAGGTGGCTTCGACTGTGCAAAGTGGGCAAGTGGCCCAAAATGCAGTGGATAATAATTACCAGACCAGAGCTACTCTTAAAGCTGTGAATAAACATCTGCAAAAATGTAGTGCGAATGATAGAGCTTGTATTGAGCAAGGAATTTCAATATTAAGAAAGACCGACCAAATGCTTGATAAAGCTTTCAATAAGTGTGTGCAAAAAGCTGATGCTGCTTGTGTAGAACACCATTTAAAAAATATTTTGGCAAGTGATGTTTCACCGGAAATGAAAGAGATTGAACAACAGCTAAGAAGACTAAAAGTTTCAATTGAAGCAAAAGGGCTTCTCAATGAAACTAGTGGATTTTCAATACAAGCAACGAAGCAATTAGATTTCTTGAGATATGCACAAAGAAGTTGCCAAAACATGACGTATGGTGCTTGCAGTACAAAATATAATGGTTTAAAGCAAAGCGCAGCAGAAAAAATATTGATTCCAGCAAAATCAGCTGTTTTAGATTATATGGTAGGGGAAAAACCAAGAACAGGAGCAAGTTACTATATTGCTGGTTTTGGTTATGTTGCGACAGAAATATTTTTCCCTGAAAGTGCAACAGATCTAGCTTTAATGGCAGTAGGTGGTGGAACAGCTAAAGGAGTCAGTCTAGCCAATAAGGAGGCAAAAGTAGCAGATGGTTTAATTCAGCGACAAAAAATTGAGAATAACGCTAATGTGGAGAATCCTAGTTTTGGAGACTCATCAGTACGTGACTTTCAATCCGGTACAACGTATAGGGCGGAAAATATTAATGCTGGACAAGTAACAGATAGAGATGGATTAGTACGAGTAAATGAAAATCTTATTGGAAATAATCCAAAAACATTAATGATCAACAGGTTGGTGGTAGTTATCATCCTACAGGTTATCCAGCATGGAAAGCAGGCACAACTGTAACTGATCGAAGAGTAATTCAATCCGAAAAAATGCGAATGGTGATTGATGAAGTTCAATACTCTAACATGGTAGAAGCTATCAAAAAAGGAGAAAATCCGGCACAGAAATTAGGTGGTTGGGCGACAAAAGAACAGGTTAATTCTGTTGCAGATATGAGAAATAAACTTGCAATAACTGAAGAGTTTAAGCCTAGTATTAATGAATCATCTGGTAAGCCAAATAAATTTTATGTGGTTGAATTTGAAGTACAGCCAAGTGTGGGTATACGAGAAGGAAGAGCAGGCTCTATGTATGATTATAAGACTGGTAAAACTCTACCAGGTAATGCTCATCAGATTAATTTCGTAGATAAATCTCCTTACACGAACCCTGAGCTATTTAAAATTAGCTCGACAAGAGAGATTAAATAATGAAAACAATACAGAAAGTAATAGAGACAAATGTTTTTGAAAATGGAGAAATTTATGAATTTATGAATTATCCTGAATATGATTCTGATATTTCGCTCAATATTTTTAATAATTTATTATTGAAGAATGAGCAAATTACTGCTTTAGAAAAAAAAATTATTTATAGTGATGGTAGTGAGTATATTTTACCTATTGCGGAGAGTGTTCATGTTTTATTAGATTGTAAATGCTTTTTGATTATTTTTAATAACCAGCCTTCTAAGTTAAGTAAAAAAATAGAATATCCTTGGTACTTCTTAAGACCAAACAACGCTGCTGTATACAATTCGGATGGTAGTTTAAGACATCAATTAATTATTCCAAAAGATCTAATCAACTTAACTAAGATCGGAAAAGAAGATTGGTATATACATTCTCCTTATTATGGTGATTTTCCTAATTTTCAAGGGTTTGGAGTAATGGTTACTAATGATTTGTATTGGCCTGATTTGTGTTTTTGTATATATGATGGTACACCGAATTTAATTTGGACAGAATATACTCAAGCGCGACGATGATATTGTGTAACGGATTTAAAAGGGTATTTCTTGAAAACCCATTCAGTTGAAGATGCAAAGTATGATATTTTTTGATTGAGTGATTAGCCGCCTATTTTATAGAGACCTTTTAGTTAGATAAAATGGCAAATTAACGAGGTGCTTATGAGCAATAAACCATACCCTGAAAAATTTAAAATTGAAGCAGTAAAACAGGTCACAGAGAAAGGTCATAGTGTTGCTGATATCGCATCACTTTTAGGTATAACTACACATAGTCTTTATGCATAGATTAAACGTTATGATCCACAGCAGCCCAAGATCACAGAATCTAATGATCCAAGTGCATAATTAACAAATTTAAAAAAATAACTGCAATGACTCAGCGAAGAAAGGGCTATATTAAAGAGGTCGCGGTGTACTTGGCAAACCAGTCCAAATGAGGTACGCCTTTATTCGGGACAATATGATGCTAAAGGGATTTCACTGAGTGCTGGATTAAATGCGACTAAATCTGATCAGGGTAAACCCGGCACTGTAATATCAGCGCCTGAAAAAATTGATCAACATGCTTCCACAATCCAAGGTGTAAGCAAGTCGATTGGTTTTGGTTTGGACAGTGATAAAGACAGTAGTGTGACGCAAAGTGGTATTAATACGTCTAATATCACGATTAGAGAAACAGTTCGTCAAGAAGAGCTGACAGGAAACTCTGCTGAGCAGATCAAGTCAGAAATCCTCACACATGTCACAACAGATACAGCACGTGAAAACAGTGGCGCATTGCAAAATAACTTTGATCGAGATCAAGTTAAAAGCGAAATTAATTTACAAATGGATGTGACGAAGAAGTTTGATGCGAACCGCCAAGAAGTACGTACTGAAATTAATAAAAATTTAGATGAAGCTAAAAAAGCCAAGGAAGCAGGAACACTGAGTCAAGCTGAGTTCGACAAGAAACAGCAACAACTTCAAACCTTAGGAATATTAGTCGATAGCATTTCAGCAGGCTTGTCAGCCCCAACGAGCAGTGGCTTAGGTATAGCAGCCGCAACAGTGAGTCCTAAGCTTAGCTATGAGATTGGGCAATATTTCAAATCCAACAATAGTGAAGGAAGTGCAGCGCATATTTTAGCGCATACTGTATTGGGTGCGGCAGTTGCAGCAGCAGGAGGCAATAATGCACTGGCTGCGGGTATTTCTGCAGGTGGAGCAGAAGCATCAGCACCTCATATCTGTATGGTAAAGAATCACAAGATTTAACAGCTGATGAGAAAGGAACGATTAGTGCAATCACTGGTTTGGTTGCATCTGGTGTAGGTGCAAGCACTGGTGAGGTGGCTTCGACTGTGCAAAGTGGTCAATTAGCTCAGAATGCGGTAGAAAATAATGGATTTTCAATTATTGATGAGAATTATGGGCAGGTAGTTAAAGAAAATACTAAAGAGAAATTTTCTTGTCCAACTGGATATATCTGTCCGATACCTGAGAAAACCATAGGTGAAAAGGGCTTATTGGTTATTAATGATTTAACGATTAGACAATTGGCTGCTGCTTTAGGTGCGACATATGATCCTTTAACAGGGGATTTTATTACTCCAAAAGAAAGACAAGATGCTAAAGTTGCCATGCTTGGCTTAGGTTTCTCAAAGACACTCAATGGGCCAATTAAATTAACTGATGAAGCATTTGAGAATATTGGGAAAAAATATGGTAGTGACATTACGAAATTATTAAAAGAACCTGAGGCAGATTTTGCTGGTCGAATTCCTGTTCGACCTAGAGATGGCTATACTGAAGTTGGTACAAACCAAATTGATACACCTTTAGGGAAACATTTAATTGATGCGACAATTAATAAAAAATCCAAAGTAATTTCTGGAGGGCATAATGCTGATAATTTTTATGATGTCCTTAAGAGTAGTGGTGGGAAAGTAATTGGTAATCCAAATCAAGTCACAAAAGGTATCTCTGATATTAAATATCAACTACCAAATGGAAGAGTTGAGACAAAAACAGTTTATGATCCGAAAGTGTACAGTGATAAACAAATGGCAACGATGGCAAATGAAGCAGCAGCAAAAGCAATTGTAAATTATGGGGTAAATGGAAATAAAATACAGCATGTAATAGTGAATGGGATTACTTTTAGAGTACCGATTAGCTCATATAGAGGGGCTAATTATGTTCCATCAGCATTCCCTATAAACCCTACTTCTAGAGGAGTTAATTAATGATAGGTTATATTAATGAAGAGGGCTCTTCAGCAGATCTAATGCCTTTGCTTTGGTGCTTGGGTTTTGGAATAATAGGGGGACAAGACCTAGAATATTATTTGAGAGGTATTATAGGTAAAGATCCTATGGAGCCTGTTGGAGGTGATCCTGGTTGGAGTTTAGTTCCTGAGTTACAAGAAGATGGTACAACCATTTATTGTGCTTGGGTTCATGAAATGATGGGTTTAGAGCCGAATGAAGGTGATTATGAAGAAATTATTGTAAAGTTCTATATCCGGCAAGGATTAGAAAATGTTTTAAAAGAGCAACCAAATAGAAGCGTAGAAATTGAAAAAATATTCAAAAAGTACAGTTTATAAAAAGCTAGACGAAGCCTAAAAAGCTAATGAAGCAGGAACATTGAGTCAAGCTGAGTTCGACAAGAAACAACAACTTCAAACATTAGGCATATTAGTCGATAGCATTTCAGCAGGATTATCAGCTCCGACTAACAGTGGCTTAGGAATAGCAGCCGCAACAGCAAGTTCTAAACTCAGCTATGAGATTGGACAATATTTCAAATCAAATGATAGTGAAGGAAGTGCAGCGCATATTTTAGCGCACACTGTGTTGGGCGCGGCGGTTGCAGCAGCTGGTGGAGCAGAAGCATCAGCACCTCTACTAGCTAAATACCTATATGGTAAAGAATCCAAAGATTTAACAGCAGATGAAAAGTCAACGATTAGTACGATTACAGACTTAGTTGCTTCAGGTGTTGGTGCTACTGCTGGAGATGTAGCGAGTACAGTGCAGAGTGGGCAGGTTGCGCAGAATGCCGTGGAGAATAATTATCAAACCAGAGCTACTCTTAAAGCTGTAAATAAACACCTTCAAAAATGTAGTTCGAATGATAGAGCATGTATTGAGCAAGGAATTTCAATATTAAGAAAGACCGATAAAATTCTTGATAAAGCCTTCAATGATTGTGTGCAAACGGGTAATTCTGCTTGTGTAGAACAACATCTAAAAAATATTTTGGCAAGTGATGCTTCACCAGAAATGAAAGAAATGGTGAAATAATTATAACGATTAAAAATATCAGGACAGGTTACAGGCTTATTAAATGACACCATTGGTTACACAAGTCAAGCAATAAAAGATATAGAAGCCGTCCGTTCAGGTCAGGATGTAGGTTCCGTCAGTGGTGCTACTACAAATTTTATTGGGCCCACACCTGAAAAAACTTTAGGTAAGCGAACTCTTGCTTGGGCTAATGAGCTTACTTTGAAACAAATTTGGGCTACAGTTGGTTTGAAGAATGATTTCCTAACAGGTCAGGAAATTACAGAGAATGAAAGACAACTTGCAATCGCTTCAATAGGCATACCACAAAGTCAACTTAAAAATGGCAGTTTAGTAAGGATTGATATATCTAATCCAAGATCTGCAGGTTTAAGACTACCATCTGGTAATGAGGCTGGTGCAAATAGTCAGTGGATTCCTGAGGGTAAATTACTAATGGTAGTTTAGAGGCTGTTATTGATGCAACAAAGGTCAGGAAAGACATGTTAAAGGTCAGAAAAATAGGAAATTAAAATGAAATTTAATTTTAGAGATATATATGTATCAAAAGAATTAAAATTTAGTGTTGGGATTGAAGAAGGAATGAAAAAATATTATGTATCTTTTCTAGTTCCGACTCATAATAGGCAAAGTGATTATGAAATATATTATTGGTTACCAGCAAGCTATTTAGAATATATTTACGCTGAACCCGAAAAAATTTATCCATTTATTTTAGAGTGCGACAAAGGGCTACATAAAGAAATGGAAATAGATTTAACTTAAAAAACTATACTAATTTCGTTTAGATTGCTGTTTTTTAATAAAGGGCGTTTGACTGACTTTTCAAAGGAAATATTCATCAGTTCACATATGAAGGACTGGCTCAAATACTTACCATTGGGCTGGCAGTTCAGATGGTGCCAGAAATTCTTTAAAGTTAGATAATAAAACCAAAGCCATTTTGCGTAAAAATGGATGGAAGTCAGAGGCACTAGAATGATTTTAAAGTTTAATGATGATTTTTTTGTTCAATGGGATGTAATTTTTGCATTAAATGATGGATTAAATTTAGGAATATTTAGTTTTTGGATTCAGGATAAATGTTATCCAGGGAAAGGAATTAATATCACTTTGAACTCTATTTTTTATACTTTGGTCAGTAACATTGAAGTGATTAATAATCTAAAAAAAGATTTTGGAGAAAAGCCTATTAATGAAATTGATTTTTCATCTTTGGATGGTGATAATTTTGTTTGGATTGATACAGGGGAGTTATTTCAATTTGGTTTTGGTTTAGGGCTTGGTTTTAATAATAGAGTTCTATCATAAGTCATTTTTTATTCAGTTCCATGGTATAGATCCCAGCAATTAAATTGAATCTTAAGCCTAATCTTTTGCCTCGATTACGATATCGCTCGGCAAGGATTTTGAAGGTCTTCAAAGTCCCAAATACATGCTCAATCCCAATTCTTCTTTTATTGATTTCTTGATTGTAAACTTTTAGCTCAGGTTCTAGTTTACAGTGCTTTTTGGCTTTTTGGCTTTTTGGCTTTTAGGTTTTAATGGTGTTCATCTTTCAGCATGCGAAAATTCAGAAGAACAGAAGGTTCTGCAAAATTATATTGAGCAATATCAACATGATGATTTAGAGGAACTTGAAGCACGCTGGAAATCTCTTTGGCAGATTAAGACTGGAGATGAGTTTGTTCCAGAATTAACTTATGATGCGCGTCAACCGACATTAGGTCAGCTGATTAAATATCATCATTTGCATGTCATGCATAAAGCCCTTTTTGAGTCCAAAATCTCTAAAGGTGTAGGTAGGTTTATTTTTAAAGCGTCCTTTTGAGATAATGAGTTGGCATCAAAAACTTTGTTAAAAACCGAATTTAAGTCAAAACATATGGTTGTGGGCTGCGAAAATTGTGGTCAATGTAGATTGGCTGATACTTTATATATTTGCTCTGAAACATGTCCTAAAGGACTTGCAAATGGTCCTTGCGGTGGCACCACATTAGATCGATGTGAGTTTGGAGATCGGGAATGCATTCACTCTGTAAAAGCCCGATTAGCCAAAGCCGTAGGACAAACTGACGTTTTAAAAGATACCCTGATTGCAACCGTACCCGTTGAAGTTCGTGGAACCAGTTCTTGGAAAAATTGGTTTTTGGGAAAAGTTTAAGTCTTTTCAATTTCTTGTATGGGTTGATTTATAGTATTGAAATGCAATTATTAATTAGCGTTATATAGGGGCTTAAATTAAATTATCCTATAAATCTAAAAGCCAAAATTTAATCTATTTTCCTATATATCAATATTTACTGATTCTTAAATTCTCATGATGACTCTATAATTTATTTATTACATAGATGTAAAACGAGAATTAAGGATGAGCATAACGCCCATTAAGTCAGGCACTGGCAATTTAGCTAATGTGATTTATCAACAAATAAAGGATGATATTTTTAGCTTTAAGCTCAAACCTGGACAACGTTTTACTGAAACGGACCTTTCTGAAAAGTATGAGGTCAGCCGTACCCCAACACGGCAAGCACTGTATCGTCTTGAACAGGAAGGCTATGTGAATGTGCATTTCCGCAGTGGTTGGGAAATTAAGCCTTTAGATTTTACCTTTTATCAGGAGCTCTTTGATTTACGTATGATCTTGGAAAAAGAGGCTGTTAAACGTTTATGCGTAATGGATCATGAGCAATCTGAAGAATTACAGAATTTAAAGCGATTATGGCTTGTAGACGAACAGGACTATAACCAGAACACCAAAGCATTGGTGCTGCAAAGTGAAGATTTTCATTGTGCCTTGGTTAGAGCTGCAGGAAATCGTCAAATCGCCAAGATTCATCATGAAATCAGTGAAAAAATCCGAATTGTGCTCAGTCTAGGCGCCATGCGTGAATTCGATATCCAGCATGCTTATCAAGATCATGCTGCAATACTTAGATGTATTTTAGCTCGTGATGCTGATGGGGCGATCCATTTAGCAGAACATCATGTCTTACATAGTATTGAGGACGTGAAGAAAATTACTCTTAAAATATTTTCGACTGATTAGGATAAATTATTAAAAAAATGCCAATTTTAAAAAATTGGCATTTTTTTTGCCTCTAATTCATATCTTGTATACAAGAATGTACACAAAACTAATCCAGCGATGCCAGCACAACATTTGCTTAGTTTTAGTGCATAGATTTAATGAATAGTGCACCAATTTGAATTCAATATTTGTAAACGCATCAATATTGTGCGTATAAATGAGGATAGTTTTTTTGAGATCTCGTGTAACTTTATTAATAGGTTTAACTGGCATCAATCAAGGGGTGTTTGCAACAGATCAGGTCAAAATCCTAGATACGATTTATGTCAGCACAGCTTTAGCCTCAGAATCTACACAGCACGCTCAAGCGCTTACCAAATTTCAGCATGATCTATTGGATATCCCGTTTAATAAAAGCCATTTGTCGCAAGACGTTATCCAGCAGCAAGATATTCAGCGCATGGATCAAGCCCTCAGCATCGTGAGTGGGGTATTGCATCAAAATAATTATGGTGGGGGCTTTTGGGATAACTATTCATTCCGAGGATTCCAAGGCAATCCCAATATGGGGGTGGATGCCATTCGTAATGGGCTGAGTGTCAATCGTGGCATTTCTGCACCTAAAGATATGGTCAATATTGAATCACTGGATTTTTTAAAAGGTCCCAGTGCCGCACTGTATGGACGTGGTGAGGTCGGTGGGGCATTGGATGTCACCACAAAAAAACCAAAATGGACGTCAGAAACAACGCTTAATCTTCGTGGAACAACACAAGATGAATATCGTTTAAGTCTAGAGCAGACCGCGCCAATCAGCGATGCGTTGGCGTATCGAATAGCCGCTGCAATGGAAGATAACCAGTCTTTCCGTGATCATGTCAGTAGCCAACGTTTATTTGTCACGCCACAATTCTCATGGAAATTATCTGAAAATACCCAAGTGGATTTAGATACTGAATTTACCCAGCATCTAGGCACATTTGACCGTGGTATCACGGCTGTCAACAACCAGTTATTGATGGATCCAAAGACCTTTACGGGTGAGCCTTCTGATGGTGATATGCGCGTCAAAGACAATCTCTATCAAGTACGATTAAAGCATCAGCTCAATGACGCATGGCAGATGAATGCTGCGATCAGTTATAAAGATGCGCAAATGGTCGGCTATTCAACAGAACCACGCAAATTACAGGCCGACCTTGAAACATTAGAGCGTCAGCGTCGTCATCGTGATTATCAGACCGAGGATATGCTGCTCCAAGGTGAATTACTTGGTCAACTGCAACTCGGTCATGTTCAGCATGAATTGGTACTCGGTGCAGAAACAGGGCGTTTGGACTTTATGCAACGTCAGTTGCGCCTCAATCACTCGGCTGCTCAGCCGAATTGGATCAACATTTACCATCCCGTTTATGGCCAATTTAGTCTTGAACTGCCTTTACATACTGATTCGGATGAACGTCAGCAGTACATGGCTGTGAATGTACAAGATCAGGTCTTTTTTAATGACCAATGGAATATGTTATTCGGAGGTCGATTCGATCTTGTCGAACAGCGCTTCATCAACTATCGCACGCAGTTCAAGGATCAGAGTACAGCACAAAAGTTTAGCCCACGCATAGGCCTTAATTACCGTCCTACACCAGCACTGTCTGTATATAGCAATTATGGTGAAGCATTTTCCATGAATAATGGCATGGGTCGTACAGGGGAGACGTTTGCACCTGAAACAGCGAAAAGCTATGAAATCGGCGCGAAATACCAATGGCAAGATCACAGTATGCTTAGCATCGCCTTGTTTGATATGAGCAAAAAAAATGTCCTGATGACGGATGCCATTGATCCAAACTATGAAGCTGCGGTTGGTGAAGTGAAAAGCAAAGGGCTCGAAATTGACTTCAACCATCGTATCAATGACCAGATGATGGTGTCAGCAGGCTACGCCTATATGGATGCCAAAGTCAGCAAAGATGATGTGTTACCTGCAGGCTCAGCACTGAGCAACGTACCCAAACATAGTGCACATGTCATGGCAAGTTATGACCTTTGGCAAAATACGCAACATGCAGCAGGTCTAAATTTCAACCTCAATTATGTCGGGCAACGGAGTGGAGACAGCCCAACCAATACGGCTAATGGTTTCAGCTTACCTGCCTATACCGTATTGAACCTTGGGGCTTATTACCAAGCAAATCCAAATTTACGCTATCAACTGAATATTCATAATCTGTTAAACGAGGAATATTATCTATCCAGTTATAGCCATGTATGGATTCAACCCGGTGAGCCGATCAAAGCAGCGTTATCGGTACAGTGGCAATACTAATGCAAAGATTTATTGTCCTTTTACTGAGCTGTGTACTGTTGGGTTGTTCGGCAACAGAGCAACCGATATCAGCAAAAATACAAAGCCCAACATCGCACTGTGTGGTTGATAGCTCAGAGACCGAAGTCTGCCTAGCTCAGCCAGCACAGCGTATTGTGTCCTTGTTTGAATCAGGTTTAGACGGGCTATATATGTTGGGGCAGGGTGCAAAGGTCGTGGGGATTCCTGCTGAGGTCTATTTACAGACCTTGTTATTTAATGCTTATTCCAAAATGGATCCACGTATTGCCAATAAGCAACTCGCTACACCTTCACAAGGCTCAAATGCCACCAACATTGAAAGCTTAATGCTATTAAAGCCAGATTTGGTGATTTTAGGTAGTGGGCAAACACAAACCATTCAATTGCTTCGACAATTTGGTATTGCAGTCTATGTGATGGAATCAGGCACTTACGATCAGGTGAAAGAAGAGCTGTATGAAATTGCACAGCTTACAGGTGCTGAGCAACGGGCTAAAGAAATTCTGGATTTTTCAGATGTGCTTCTGGCTGAAGTGGCACTCAAAACCTCAAAGCAAAAATATAAGCAATCAATATATTACGCATGGTCAGGTGGACGAATTTATTCAACCTCAGGCCGTAAATCGATTACCAATGATTTTATTGAATTGGCAGGGGCTTACAACGTGGTTAAAACGGAGACCAATCAACCGAATGTCAATCCAGAAACGTTGATTGAGTGGAATCCTGACAATATTGTACTGTGGAATACCGACCCAAACCTGATTTATCAGCGTAAAGAATTGCAAGGTCTAAAAGCAGTACAACAACAGAAAGTGTTTAATCTCAGCCCTGCATTTATCTATAACCCACATACCATCAAAATTCTTGTGACTGCGATTTATCTGCATCATCACATTTACCCTGACACCTCAGACTTAGCAGTTGAAGCCTTGCAACTCAAAATTTTAGAGAAACTCTATGGTCAGAAAATTGCCAAGGAGTTGATGTCATGAATAAGGCAAAATTGAAATACACCTGGTTTTATCCATTGCCGATTCTACTGATTTTTATGTCGCTGTTGCTAGGACCGAGTCAAACATTAAGCGCAGGGGATTATGCACTGTGGTTTATCCAGTGGATGTTGGGTACAGCGTATTTTGATGCGCAACAATTTAGCTTGATGCAAAATATTGTCTTCAATATTCGCCTACCACGCCTCTTATTGACCTTTATGGTCGGGGCGGCTTTGGCAACAGCCGGCAATGGCTTGCAAGCTTTATTCCGCAACCCCTTAGTGGATTCCTATGTGCTGGGGATTTCTTCAGGTGCCGCCTTTGGTGCGGCTTTAGCATTATCTTTGAGTTGGTTATCGCCCAATTTATCAGCATTTATTTTTGGCGTATGTGCAGTGGCATTAACCTATATATTTGCCCGACAAAAACATGAAAGCCAAACTTCGTTGGTGATGGTGATTTTATCCGGCATGATTGTTTCAGGTCTGTTTCTAGCAGGACTGACCATTATTCAATATTTCAGCGATCCTTTTAAATTACAAGCGATTGTGCAATGGACCATGGGGAATTTACATCAAGCATCGTGGCAAAAAGTCCAATATGCGGTTGTGCCGATCACGGTGGCTTTAATGGGCTTATACGCCATGCGTTGGCGCTTGAATTTGATGGCATTGGGAGCTGATGAAGCACAAGCTGTGGGGGTGAATCCGAAGTGGGAGCAACTCATACTGATTGTATTGGTGACGCTATGCACCTCCACTTCAGTAGCTGCTGCAGGCATCATTAGTCTATACGGACTATTTATGCCGCATATTGTGCGCATGCTGGTCGGCCCTGACCACCGCTACAGTATTCCTGCCAACATGATTCTAGGCGGTAGTTTTTTACTGCTGATTGATAATTTTTCACGAGTTTTACTGAGCTTTGAAATTCCAATTGGCATTTTCACCATGCTCCTCGGTGCGCCATTTTTCTTATTATTAATCAAAACACAAAGGACGGCTTGGGCATGATTCATATTGAACAGTTGAACTATGCCTATGGGCATAAACACGTGTTAAAAAATATTCAGCTTGAATTTCCAGCCCATCAGTTCTCGGTGATTTTAGGTCGCAATGGTTGTGGCAAATCGACCCTATTTAAACTGATGGCAGGTTTAGAACAGACCACAGATGGGCAAGTACTTTATGCAGGTCGAGCTTTAGAAAACATAAAAGGTAAAGAAAGGGCCGCGCTACTTGGATTTTTACCGCAGTTCCATAAAACGGTTTTCCCATTTTTAGTTAAAGATGTGGTGATTACAGGTCGGGCTGCATTTAGTCGATTTCGTCCATCTAAACAAGATTGGGACATGGTCGATCAGGCTTTAATTGATCTCGATATCGAACATTTAAAAGAACGCCCTTATACCGAGCTGTCAGGCGGAGAGCGTCAATTGGTGATGATTGCCCGTATTTTGGTGCAAGCACCAAAAGTGATTTTATTAGATGAGCCGACCAATCATTTGGATGTCTATTATCAATCTTATTTGATGAAAAAACTGCGTCAATTGTCACGGCAGAATTTTACTGTGATCGCCATTATGCATGACCCGAATTTGGCATTTTTATTTGCCGATCATTTGTTCTTTATGCGTGAACATGAAGTGATTCGCCCTGATTCAAAAGCGCGTCTCACCGATCCGAAATTTTTAAAAAGCGTCTACGATGTGGAGTTTCATGAAACCATGATTCAAGACAAGACCATTGTTATCCCTGATCATTCTTGGTTGTAAAATGAATTTAACCTATGAAACACTGCAATCCACCGATCAATCTGTCATTCAATTTGCTTTATATTCACGGCAGCTTTTATTTCCAGAACTGTATGGTGCTTGTATTCCAAAAGATATTGCCCAGTTTGAGCAGTACTATGTGGACAGTCCTTTAGGCTGTTTTATCGTGGTCAAAAATCAAGCCAAAATTATTGCAACGATTGCTTACCGTGCCTATGACGGACGTTTTGATTTGGATATTGCTGAAGGTGCTGGTGAGGTGGTCAAACTTTTTGTACTGCCTGAATATCGTCGACAAGGCATTGCCACGCAACTGTGTCAGTTATTATTTACACATGCCGAGCAACACGGCATAGAAACCTTGTATTTGCATACACATCCCTTTTTACCTGCAGCGGAGCAATTTTGGCGTTTACAAGGTTTCGACGTGATTAAACGTGAGTGGTTAAAAACTTACGATACCATTCATATGTTAAAAACTATAAAATCTGATCAACAATTTTGAAATTTAGCCATAAGCTTAATTATTTATATAGATTATAGCTAAATACTGAAGTAATCAGTCTAGATCATCCAGAGCATTTGAATAGAATTTCACACCTATTTTGATGCGATCACGCCCTTGGCTCATACGCCAACGATTAGTATCACGTAAGGAATAGACGCAACCACAATATTCCTGTTGGTAAAACTCCTCTTTTTTGCTGATTTCGAGCATACGCACAGCACCACCATTCTTACGCCAGTTGTAATCCCAATAAGTTATCCCTTCATAATGTGAAGCTGAACGATGACCACAGTCGTTGATTTGCTTCATATCTTTCCAACGGGAAATACCAAGCGAACTACTTATTAGACTGAAGCCATTTTCAGCTGCATATAAAGCTGTACGTTCAAAACGCATGTCAAAACACATAGTACAACGAATGCCTTTTTCAGGTTCATTTTCCATACCTTTGGCGCGTGCAAACCAATTGTCTGTATCGTAATCACAGTCGATAAAAGGAATGTTATGTTTTTCGGCAAAGCGAATATTTTCTTCTTTACGAATTTCATATTCTTTGACAGGATGAATATTGGGGTTATAAAAAAAGATCGAAAAGTTGATGCCTGATTCAATCAGGGTTTCCATCACTTCACCCGAGCATGGTGCACAGCAGGAATGAAGTAGAAGTTTGTCGTGACCTGCTGGGAGAGACAGTTTTTGACGTTCAAGTTTGTTTGACATGGTTATATAGGTTTAAATTTAAACCCTATATTTTAAAGATTGAGTTGATAATTAAACCTCTAATAAGCTGATATTTTCTAAGGTTAGGTTGAGATAAATTCACTTGAGCACCATTTGAGTGAACGGAATCGCATCCGTATACCAGTGATCTACTCATTAACTGTATGCATAAGTTAGCTCATCTATTCTAAATCGCTTTGAAATAGCGAATATGCTTTAACATGAGGGATTCTCATCTTAAGCTGAATTTATATCGTTTTACTCACTTTATTATTCACGTTTAAATACAGCCATTCAGAAATTTAGTTTTTTATAAAATTTTAGGTGGCAATCTCCATGAGTACAGCATTTGAGTGTTCAATTAAACGTATCCGTTTTGATGAAAACTATACGCCAGCAGAAAGTACACGTTTGACTACAAACTTTGCTAATTTGGCTCGTGGTGAAAGTCGTCAGGAAAATCTGCGCCGTACACTTGCGATGATCAACAACCGTTTTAATAGCTTGGCGACTGTCGATAATCCTAAAGGTGATCGCTATTCACTTGAGATCGACATCATTTCTGCAGAAATTGATATCGAAGGCAATGGACAAACTTTCCCATTTATTGAAACACTGAAAAGTGTGGTGATTGATCACCAAACAGGTGAACGTATTGAAGGTATGATTGGCAATAGCTTCTCATCTTATGTGCGTGATTATGACTTCAGTGTGGTATTGCCTCAGTTGGGTTGTGGCGTGGGTGAAAAACCTGAAGATTTTGGTAATCTACATGGCAAATTGTATAAACATCTAGTGAATTCAGCAGTATTTAAAGCAGAATTCAACAAAGAACCGGTAATTTGCTTAAGTGTTTCAACCTCTAAAACCTATTACCGTACCACCAACGTACATCCTATTTTGGGTGTGGAATACAAAAATGATGAATATTCACGTACCGATGAATATTTTGCCAAAATGGGCTTACGTGTACGTTATTTCAAACCTGAAGGTGGTAACGCACCACTCGCATTCTATTTCGCTGGAGATTTACTTCGTGATTACACTGATTTTGAATTGATCAGTGCGATTGCAACTATGGAAAGTTTCCAACGCATCTATCGACCTGAAATCTACAACACCAACTCTCCTGCAGGTGTGGTGTATCAACCAAGTCTAAGCTATGGCGATTATTCACTTACACGTGTGGTGTATGACCGTGTAGAACGTGCTGAGTTAGCAGTCAAACAAGGTAAATGGACAGAAGAAAATTTCATTAAGCCTTATCAAGACATTTTAAATGAATGGGCTGAAAATTTCGAAGTCGAAACAGCTGCTTAAAACATCCAATTGATATACAGATTCACGAATTTAGAGAAAGAAGATTAGACATGGCACTTACACCACCGAAATTATTACTCCCAACTTCAACTGCGGGTAGTTTACCGAAGCCATCTTGGTTAGCTGAGCCTGAAAAACTATGGTCTGCATGGAAACTCGAAGGGGAAGAGCTTCTTGAGGCAAAACGTGATGCATTGAAATTATCATTACATGAGCAAGTCACTGCTGGTATTGATATCGTGAGTGATGGTGAACAAACCCGTCAGCACTTCGTCACCACATTTATTGAGCATCTTGATGGTGTGGATTTCGAAAAGCGTGAAACCATGCGTATTCGTAATCGTTATGATGCAAGTGTACCTTCTGTTGTGGGCGAAGTTTCTCGTAAACAAGCGGTATTTGTTGAAGATGCGAAATTCTTGCGTAGCCAAACCAATCAGCCAATTAAATGGGCGTTGCCTGGTCCAATGACCATGATTGATACTTTATTTGATGGTCACTACAAGAGCCGTGAAAAATTGGCTTGGGAATTTGCCAAAATTTTAAACCAAGAAGCTTTAGAGCTTGAAGCAGCAGGCGTGGATATTATCCAATTCGATGAACCGGCGTTTAACGTATTCTTCGATGAAGTAAATGATTGGGGGGTACCAACCCTAGAGCGTGCACTTGAAGGTTTAAAATGTGAAACTGCGGTTCATATTTGCTACGGTTACGGTATTAAAGCCAATACCGATTGGAAACAAACTTTGGGTAATGAATGGCGCCAATACGAAGAGTCATTTCCGAAGCTACAACAATCTAAGCTCGATATTATTTCGCTTGAATGCCAAAACTCACGTGTGCCAATGGATTTGATTGAATTGATTCGTGGTAAGAAAGTCATGGTCGGTGCAATTGATGTGGCAACTAATCAAGTTGAAACCGCAGAAGAAGTCGCGAATACCCTGCGTAAAGCTTTGCAATTTGTGGACGCGGATAAGCTTTATCCATCAACGAACTGTGGTATGACGCCGCTCTCTCGTCAAGTGGCACGTGGCAAGCTTGAGGCTTTAAGTGCTGGAGCTGCCATTGTCCGTAAAGAGCTAGAAGCTTAATCAAACGTAGTCTTGTATTAATCAGGGCAAATCGTCGCAAGATCATTTGTTCTGTCTAATGTACGACACGTCATATGTATATTTGAGATGAAAGAGATGATTGAAGCAACAGACTTTAGAAATGCAATGTCTTTACTTACAACTGCGGTAAATGTGATTACAACCACAGGCGAAGCAGGGATGCATGGCTTTACTGCATCTGCGGTATGTAGTGTCACAGATACTCCGCCAACACTATTAGTCTGTATGAATCAGTCCTCTCGTTCACATGTACATTTTGTTGAAAATAAAATCTTAGCTGTAAACGTACTGAGTACTCAGCATGAACAGCTTTCGAATGCTTTTGCTTCAAGCAAGCTCAGCTCAGAAGATCGCTTCAGACTAGGTGATTGGATTGATTTAAAAACTGGGTCGCCGATTTTAGAAGATGCTTTAGTCAGTTTTGATTGCGAGATTGAGACTATTCAACAAGTCGGTACACATAGTATTTTTTTATGCCGTGTGACTGCAGTAAAGCAAAGTAATCAAGAAGAAAGTTTGGTGTACTTTAACCGTGCTTATCATCAAGTGGGTCAGTTGGAACACGCTTAATTCAACCCCTTAATCCCTTCATCTTTTTAAAAGTTAGTCTATTGTGGAACTTATAACCTTTTTAATCATCGGTGCATTTGCTGGTTTTGCGGCTGGGCTGTTTGGTGTAGGCGGTGGTACGATTATTGTGCCACTACTTTTTATTGTCTTTACCCAAATGGGTTATGATCCTGATGTCATTATGCATCTGGCACTAGGAACATCTTTAGCAACAATCGTTGTCACTTCGATTAGCTCATTAATGGCACACCATAAAAATGGTGCTGTGCTATGGCCTGTATTTAAAAATCTAGCTCCACCCATGGCCATCGGCTGTTTTGCAGGTGCTGGAATTGCTGGTTTGTTATCGGGATTACATCTTCAAATCATGGTCGGCTTATTTTTGATTTGGGTGGCGTATAATATGTTTACAGGCTCGAACAAAGCAATGAATTCAACAATGACTCTTCCTTCATCAAGTCAGCAAGTTGCAGCAGGTAGTGTCATTGGGATTGCATCGGCACTCTTTGGGATAGGTGGTGGTAGTCTGACCGTTCCATATCTGAATCGTTATGGGGTGGTGATGCAAAAGTCTGTCGGTACATCTGCTGCTTGTGGATTACCAATAGCTCTAGCTGGTGCTATAGGGTTTATGGTTTTTGGTATGACTGCTGAGATCAATGTGCCGAATACCATCGGGTATGTTCATATTTATGCTTTCATTGGCATTAGTGTGATGAGTTTTATAACAGCAAAATTTGGTGCCAAAACTGCACATGCCTTATCGCCAGCAATGTTAAAGAAATGTTTCGCTGTCTTGTTGGTTATCATTGGAAGTATCTTCCTTGTAAAAGGATTGATTTAATTTCACCCAAATGTCTTATCAGCCTAGATAGCTCACTTAATGTGGGCTAAAGCGAAGATTTTAATATGTCCCTAGAGGGATCATGATTTGAGTTTTTTCCCATATGATCGAACTAAAACATTTGAAAATGCTATTGGCTTTGAGAGAGCATGGCTCTTTAGTCGCTGCAGCGAGTGATCTCTGCATTACACCTTCAGCCGTATCTCATCAGTTACGTGAGCTTGATCAGTGGATGGGTGGTGAAGTCGTCAACCGCAGGACGAGACCAATTACTTTTTCTAATGTTGGCTTAAGACTGTTGCAGTTAGCGGATGAAATTTTACCGCAAGTTCAGATTGCTCAAAGCGATATCACGCGTATTATCCATGGGCAAACTGGTAGAATTACATTTTCTTCAGAATGCCATAGTTGTTTTGATTGGCTCATGCCGATATTAAATCAGTATCGAAACCAATATCCTGATGTTGATTTAGATTTTGCATCAGGGTTTGAAGCAAATCCTCATGAATTGCTACAAAATGCCGAATTTGATTTGTTGATTACTGCAGACCCAATTGCATTAAAAGGAGTTGAATATTTCCCAGTATTTGAATATGAATCACGACTTGTTTTATCTACAACACATCCTTTGGTACGTGCAAAAAACATTACTGTTCAAGATTTAGCTGAAGAAACGCTGATTACATTTCCAGTAGACAAACATCGTTTAGATATCATGTCGAAGTTGTTCATTCCTGCAAATATTCTTCCAAAAAATATTCGAACCACAGATCTGACCCAGATGCTGATTCAGTTAGTCGCAAGTGGGCGTGGAATCGCAGCTTTACCAGATTGGGTGGTAAACGAATATGAAACCAAAGGGTGGGTCACTTCACGTCGCCTAGATTGCGTTGCACCAGAGGGGTTAAGGCGTACTTTATATGCAGGGTTTCGAACTGAAGATAAGGAAAAAGATTATTTCGATTCATTTATAAAAAAATTAGCTAAATTTTCAGAATCAAGAAAACTTTATTACATGTAAGAAAGTTTAATCATTCTGAATAAAGTGAAGATTGAGCTTCGAATGAATCTTCATATTGATAATGAGCAAAGTTAAGATGAAAATTAGATAGTCGCTATTATTTGTATGAAGACGAATTTTTTGCTTTTGATTATACTTTTTAACTAAGAGTGATGTCTGACATCGAGACATTGGACTCATCATCTGTTTGTAGACAGTAAACGATTTGATCTCAGTCCATTGTCCAGTATTTTGGTCATTTATCTAAGTGGTTTTTTAATTATAAAACTCAATACATTATAAATTTAAGATTATATCCATGATACAACTCATACCTTCTTTTTCAGTTTCAGACTATCTCAGCTTATTTTCGATTATCTGTACGACGCTTATAGGTATCGTCGCTGTCTTTTACGGTCGAAAAACGTATTTTGTGAGTCTGAAAAGTTTTAATGAAAATAAAAATTTATATGAGGCTGCATCTTTTTACATTCGAGAATTTATCTCTGTAAGCCCGAATAAAACGATAGATCCTTTTTTGAAGAAAATTGCCAGTGATCAACTCAATGGCGGTGTCGAGATTCCTTCATTCTTAACCGATATACTTATACGCAAATATGCAGATTACTATTTTTACTTAGTGAAGTCCCTTCGCACTACATGGAAGTTTTTTAAAGTTGAAAATGGAGAAATTCAATGTATTTATTCAGAACGGGAATTAGTCTTTAAAGGGTTAGCGTATGGTGCCTTATATACCGTCACCGGTTCTTTAGCTTTTTTTATATTTTCAAATTTTACTTGGTTTTTAGCTCGTTATACCTCTGATAGCGCATTAAACACAGGGATGACTTTAATCATTTTACTTGTATTTCTTTTGTTCGTAGCACTTGGAAGCTTAGTTATGATTTTTAAGATAATCACTGTGCGTGATATCAACCAGAGTCTAAACCTACTTAAGCAATCAGAAAATAACCGCTCATAACAAACAAAATAGAATCATGTGTTAGCTTTTTTCTTTGCACAAGAAAATTGCACGCAGGTTAATTTCGGTGCTTACCGAGTATTCTTTACTCCGACTGATTCAACAGGTTTACTTCAATAAAGTTCCGTTCAATACAATCAGCTCTAAGAGAAATGTTATATATCAAGCGATAGTAATACTAAAACACAAAAGAGTATTACTTTGGCACAGCCTTTGCATCTATCTATTCAATCATAAAGTGATCTAGGGTTCCGATACATGAAGTTTCATGTAGGTCTGCGACCGAGAGTTCACGGCTTAAGTTGCAAGCTCAAGCTACACGGAGGGATAAAAGCCCGGGAGGTAAACCGTAAAAGATTGGGATGGATGCATATGAGCACAATAAATTATCACGAAGATCAAGTCCTTTGGACAGAACGTTTACCGGGTGGACACCACTGGTCAGCACGCATTCAGCGTGGCGCAGTATTACAACTCAAAGCCTTAGGTAAAAATGCCAATGTGGCACTGTACTGCGTCAATAGCGAAGACAAGCTCGAACGGTATAACATGCCAGACAGTTTAAAAGGGCAACATACGGCATTTTTAAGTACAGGACATATCCTTGCATCTGACCTTGGTCGCGCGATGATTTCCATAGTCAAAGATGACCATGGCTGGAATGATGCATTTTGTGCACCAAGTAATGCTCAGCAAATTGAACAACAATTTGGTTCAAAAACCTTCCAAGATGCACGAAACGACATGTACCGTAACGGCAAAGATTCTTTACTGCTTGAAATGACCAAATTTGGCTTATCTGCAACAGACCTGAGCAGTACGTTAAATCTGTTTTCTAAAGTTCAACCGGACGACCATGGCAATCTTAGCTATGTAGCATCTGACAATACGAATCAAGTGATTGAACTCCGCATTGAAATGGATTGCTTGGTGTTCTTATCATCCGCACCGCATGCTTTAGATTACAGCGCTGAATATTCTCCTGCCGATGTTCAATTGTCTTTATACAAAGCACTTCCTTTAAGCGGCAACGATATATGTCGTGATTCATGCCCGCAAAATCAGAGAGCATTTCAAAACAATAATCGTTACTACGCACTCAGCGCTTAATTGGGGAGAATAATCATGACAGCTTTAGCTAATTTACAAAACAGCTTAGAAAAAACGGTCCTTAGCGAAGTATGTTCTGCCGGTGAAGCATGGATGTGCGAAGTCAAAAAAGGACAATATTTCCGTATTGTGGATTTAGAAGGCAACCAAGCGGTGGATACGCTCTTTATCTCGACATCAAACCCTGAAGAGCGTTATAGCGCAACTGATACCTTAGCGATTAATCAACAAATCTATTTAGAAAAAGGCACACCCTTATACACCAACTTTGGCAACAAAATTGCCACCATTCATGATGATAACTGCGGTCGCCATGACACCTTAGGCGGTGCTTGTTCATGTGAAAGTAACACCGTTCGTTATGCACATGACAAATATCCAATGCACAGTTGCCGTAACAATTTCATGATTGCGCTGTCTCAGCATCCAATTGCCAAAAAACACGGCTTAAACGTGCGTCACATCGGTCCAAATATTAACTTTTTTATGAATGTGCCCGTGACCTCTGAGGGGCATCTAAAGTTTGATGATGGTATTTCTGCACCGGGTAAATATGTGGAAATTAAAGCGGAAATGGATTTAATCGTGCTGATCTCCAACTGCCCACAACTGAATAATCCTTGTAATGCCTATAACCCAACCAAAATTCAATTGATCATCCGTGAAGGCGAGGACGCATAACCATGACTAAAAAATATGGATTGAATAAAGTTTTGATCGCCAACCGTGGTGCAATTGCGTGTCGTGTCATTCGTACCCTTAAAAAACTCGGTATCCAATCAGTTGCAGTCTATTCAGAGGCCGATCGTGATTCACTGCATGTGACTTTAGCGGATGAAGCGGTGTATATCGGTGAAGCACCAGCCAGCCAAAGCTACTTAAACGTTGAAAAAATCTTAGAGGTTGCTAAACAAACCGGAGCACAAGCCATTCATCCGGGTTATGGCTTCTTGTCTGAAAATGCTGAATTCTGCGACCTATGTGAATCACAGGGTATTGCTTTTATTGGACCAAATTCTGCGCAGATGCGTGCCTTTGGTCTGAAACACACGGCGCGTGAGCTTGCGATTCAAGCCAATGTGCCATTATTACCGGGTAGTCAATTACTTGCAGATGAAGCTGAAGCCTTAACGGAAGCGAATCGTATTGGTTATCCTGTGATGCTGAAAAGTACGGCCGGTGGCGGTGGGATCGGCATGCGCTTGGTCTGGAATGAAGCTGAACTGAAAGATGCTTATGCAACCGTGTCTTATTTAGCCCAAGCCAACTTTAAAGATGCCGGTTTGTACTTAGAGAAATTTGTGCAAAATGCCCGTCACATTGAAGTGCAAATTTTTGGTGATGGTAAAGGTCAAGTGATTGCACTCGGTGAGCGTGATTGTTCGGTACAGCGTCGTAACCAAAAAGTGATTGAGGAAACACCGGCACCGCATATCAATGATGAACAGCGTGCCTATATCCAAAATGTTGCCATTCAATTGATGCAGTCGGTGAACTACCGTTCTGCCGGTACGGTTGAATTTGTGATGGATACAGACACCCAAGAATTCTATTTCTTGGAAGTGAATACACGTCTACAAGTGGAACATGGTGTGACTGAGCAAGTTTTTGGTGTGGACTTGGTGGAATGGATGGTGACATTAGCCAGCGGTGACTGGACTGCGCCAACTGAAAAACTCGAATCCCAAGGTCATTCGATTCAAGTGCGTTTATACGCCGAAGATCCAATCAAAAACTTTCAACCAAGTGCCGGACTTTTGACGCATGTCGAGTTTGATTCTAATGCCCGAAATGAAACATGGGTGGAAACAGGCTCCAATGTATCGTCATTCTATGACCCGATGATTGCTAAAATTATTGTCACAGCAGGCGATCGTGCTTCTGCGATTCAAGCCATGACGGATACTTTGGCGAAAACTTCAGTTGCAGGGATTGAAACCAATCTTGAATATTTACAAAACATTATCGACTGTGATGTGTTTAAAGCAGGGACACAAACCACACGTTTCTTAAATACTTTTGAATGGAAAACCCAAAAGATTGAAGTGTTACAAGCTGGCATTCAAACTGCTGTGCAAGATGTTACAGGACGTTTGGGCTACTGGGATGTTGGTGTGCCACCATCAGGTGCGATTGATCCATTATCACTCAATGTTGCGAACCAATTGCTTGGCAATGCGTATAACACTGCAGGCTTAGAATGTACGCTACAAGGTCCAACGTTAAAATTCCATTGTGACAGTCAAATTGTGCTTGCCGGTGGCGATATGCCATCAACACTAGATGGCGAAGCTGTGCCAATGTGGCAAACTATCAATGTGCGTAAAGGTCAGATTTTAAAATGTGGCAAAATTACAACAGGTTGCCGCACCTATATCGGCATCAAAGGAGGTTTGAATGTGCCTGAATATCTCGGCTCACAAGCGACCTTTACCCTCGGTCAGTTTGGCGGTCATGCAGGGCGTAACTTACTGATTGGCGATATGCTCCCAATTACAGCATTCACAAGCGATGAAATTAAAGCTCTTGCACCTGAACAGGTGCCATCATTTAGCCATGAATGGGAAATTGCGGTGATGTATGGCCCACATGGTGCGCCTGATTTCTTTACCAAAAATGACATTGATACTTTCTTTGCCAATACTTTTGAGATTCACTTTAACTCAAGCCGTACCGGCATCCGTTTAATTGGTCCAAAACCTGAATGGGCGCGTGAGGATGGTGGTGAAGCAGGTCTGCATCCATCTAACATTCATGACAATGCTTATGCCATTGGTGCCATCGACTTTACCGGTGACATGCCAATTATCTTGGGTCCAGATGGTCCAAGTCTCGGTGGTTTCGTTTGTCCTGCAGTGGTGATTCATTCTGAACTATGGAAACTCGGTCAGCTTAAAGCCGGTGACAAAGTGAAATTTGTCCCTGTAAGCTATCACCAAGCCAAACTTTTAAATGAAAAATATCATGCGCAATTAGAAGCTTCAGATACAGAAGCGGTGGCATTTGATGAGTCGTTCTATCCTGAACTCGCAACTCTAAAAAATGCGGTTCTCGATACCTTAAAAGGTGAAAATGGTGCGCCTGATGTGGTGTATCGTCCTGCCGGCAACAACTACATGTTGGTGGAATATGGCGAGTTGGTGCTGGATCTAAACTTACGTTTCCGTATTCATGCTTTGATGCAATGGGTACAAAAGCAAAATATTCAGGGCATCATTGATCTGACACCGGGTATTCGTTCGCTACAAATTCACTTTGACTCATTAAAACTCGATCAACTTGATTTACTGCGTTTATTACAAGTGGCAGAAGCTGAACTGCCTGATGTGACCGAAATGCAAGTGCCATCACGTACTGTGTATTTACCACTCGCTTGGGAAGATTCACAAACGCAACTCGCGACCGAACGCTATATGCAAACCGTGCGACCTGATGCACCTTGGTGTCCGGACAACATTGAATTTATCCGTCGGATTAATGGCTTAAAAGACAAACAAGCCGTAAAAGACGTGGTGTATGACGCAAATTATTTGGTCATGGGCTTGGGCGATGTGTATTTGGGTGCACCTGTCGCAACACCACTTGATCCGCGTCAGCGTTTGGTGACGACCAAATATAACCCTGCACGCACATGGACTCCTGAAAATGCCGTGGGTATTGGCGGTGCTTATATGTGTGTCTATGGTATGGAAGGTCCGGGGGGCTATCAGTTTGTCGGTCGTACCACTCAAATGTGGTCACGCTATCGTAAAAATGCTGACTTTGAGCAAGGCAAACCGTGGTTACTGCGCTTCTTTGACCAAATTAAGTTTTATGAAGTCTCTGAAGAAAAACTGATGCAGATGCGTGAGGATTTTAAAGCGGGTCGCTTAAAACTTCGCATTGAAGAAGGTGTATTGAACTTAAAAGAGTACAACGACTTCTTAACTGAAAACCAAGAGTCCATTTCGGCATTTAAGTCGGTGCAACAGGCTAACTTTGATGCTGAACGTCGTCGCTGGCATGAAGCAGGACTTGCAGAATATGTCTCTGAAAGCCTTGATACTGTAGTTGATGGTGAAGGCGTTGAAGTGCCTGAAGGGGGCTGTGCGGTGGAATCGCATATGCCGGGTTCAATTTGGAAAATTGAATGTCAATCAGGTGATATTGTGGAAGAAGGTGCAACGCTTGCCGTGATTGAAGCGATGAAAATTGAGATTCCGATTATTGCGCCTGAGCGTATGAAGGTTGAAGCGATTACCATTGAAAAAGGGCAAACGGTAAAAACGGGGCAGGTGTTGTTTACCTTGGCGCCAGTGGCTTGATGAGATAGAAATAAAAAGACCGCTTAGGCGGTCTTTTTATTTGGTACAGGATTTTCCGAAATAATGTGTTCGAATATTTTCTCACATAATTCTTTAGCAGAATCAGTTAATTCCCATTCAACATGATCCATAACTGTTAGAACTAAGCGACAAAATTTAAGTTTTTCTTTAATAGTGCCTGATTGATCGGAAAAACATTTTTTAGGTTTGCCATCGTCAGTTTTAGGATCACCATCTTTAATTTGATCATCGATAATTTTTCCAATTCCATTTTTAGCATGGAAATAATTTTTAGAAAAATCTAGCTTTGCAATCTCGAAACCTTCTTTGGTATCTGCTTGCATACCATCTATGGATAGATGATTGGAAAGAGCATTTCTTTTTGTTTCATCATCCTGAAAAGCATCATTTAAACCTAAAAATTTAATAAGGCAAGCATGATAAATAATGTTTGATGGCAGGGTATTTTCAGTTTCTTTACACTCTAAAAGAAAAAACTTTTTTCCTAGTTTTTCTTCTAAACTTGTAGCTCTCATGCCTTTATTTTTAGTTTTAATATCACCATCAGCTATAAGAAACACACTACTAGAAGTTAAGAGAGCATTCATACCGCAATCATCTAAATGATCAGTAAATTCGTCACTAAAATCCCAATGTGTTAGGTTACTACCTGCATATTCCACAAATGTGTAATGGTAATTCGGCATTAATCTTTGAATATCTGATGTCCTAAATTTATATAGATCTAAATTATTAGGTTTTCCTTCAAGTTCTAAAGCTTCTTCTTGTTTTAATACATCTAAATATTTCTGCATATACTTAGTGATATAAAGGCGATCTGTAATCCCTTCCACCCAAATTGTGCAGTTTGCTAAATATACTGAAGAAGGACGTACACCTAATGAAGCAAGCAAATCACGATCTCGGTCACAACGGTAAATTTTAAACTCAAATTCACCTGAACTATCTTTTTTAGGTTGTTTAACAAATTTTTGAATCATGACTTGATCAGATTCATCTGCCATATCTAAAAGATGATTCGAGTGTGTGGTAAAGAAATAATAATGCGGTGTTTCATTTAAATAAAAATTCATGAGTTGACGAACCATACCAGCATGCATATGAAGTTCTGGCTCTTCTATAAAGAAAGCATGTGTTTCTATATTTCCTTCTTTGTCTTTACTTTTTATATAAGCTTCGTAGGTTAAGATTATCGCTTGTTGTAAGCCATCACCTAATTGAGAAATTGGAAATTGTTTATCTTTACCAATTTTAATATTTACAACATCTTGATCGTGCTTAGGAATGAGTGAAACAGTCTCATTGTCAAAGAAATACTGACTTAACTTTTCTTCATAATCTTTAATTAGTTCACGTTGCTCAGGTTCACCTAAAAGATGAATTTTAAGTTCGTGATAAAGACATTCACCAGTGATAATATTTTTAGCATTAAATTTATTTGTATCAGAAAAATAGTCTTTTTGAGCGCGTTCGATATAAGGTTGCGTATTTTCTAAATTTGTTACAGGTCGCATCCCTCTTAGTATGGGAATGTATAATTTCCCATGTTTAAAATTTTCCTGAAGTTCAATTCTTTTAATTTTATTATCTATTTTAGAAAATAATTCTTCTAATTTTTTTCGAGAATTATTAGATGCATCGCTGTAACCTGAAACTTTATTTTTAGTTTGATTTACTGAATCTTTTAAAGCATCAAAATTAAATTTACAGCTATTCAAAAATTGTAGGTCTGAGGTTATCTGAAGTTTTTCATTAGTAGTTACAGGTGATGTGCCATTAGAACTCCATGTATTGTCTCCATGTTTAGATGGTCTTCTAAATTGTGACTCATGTAAGTATTTACACAGATTGTCAACCTCAATTTCTAAATCATATTTTTGAAATTTTTCTAAACCTGTCGCTGTTTGAAATAATGTTCGTAAAAACCTACTTTTACCAGCATTATTTTTTCCAATAAAAAAATTAAGTCTCTTTATCTCAATGACTTTAGTATATTCAACGTCATTGTCAGAACTATAACTTTCTAAATTTTCAGCCCAATAATATAATTTTTCTGTCATAAAAAGCCCCCAAACATGGCAGCTAATTTAGCAGTAATTTATTATTTTTCAAAGTGATAACAAAACACTAAGATTCCCAAAAACAAAATCACTAACTCAGATGATCTTTATAAAGTGAAATTGAGATCGACAGGCGATTGCTTGGTCTATCAAGTCATTGATGCAAAAATTGTGGTATTAGTTTTAGATATAGACAGCCGATATACGATTTATAAAAAAATAATTATTTCAAACTCTCTTTATGCTCTTGTCCCCAAACCGCCATTTGAACCATCAACTTTTCTAGGCCACGACCTGATGGCGTCAGATCATACATTGAGGTCGTTTTACCCGTGGTTTCATCAAGAGACTCAATTTTTTCAACAACATTGTTCAATTCAAGTTCTTTGAGCTCTTTAGAAATCATTCTGGGTGTAATGCCTTGCAGCAGACGTTCAATCTCATTAAAACGGCGTGGCTGTTTAATCATGGTTGCAACAATCGCAAGTTTCCATTTTCCATTAATGACGTTCATGGCATTTTTAAGTGCCACAATAAACATCAAATTACATTGGTCATCCTCGCTTAATGTTTCTGCATTCTCTTTCATAAAATCAGCCATCTATCCTCCCATCTCGTCACAAAATTTAATCAAATGAAATCCTAAATTCACTATACAACAGTATAGTGATCTCGTTTTTTAACTCGCCTATAAATTACATCATTGCAAAAATAATCCAAGGTTATTGAATGATTTTAGTTACTGGTGCTACTGGCCATTTAGGGCGAAGCGTAGTGCAACAATTAAAGCAACAGCTACAAAACAATGAATTTGCTATATTGGCGAGAAACTTAGAAAAAGCCAAACCTTATGTCAATGAACATATTGAAGTCCGTGAAGGAGATTTCAATCAACCTGAAAGTTTGATCAAAGCCTTTCAGCGTGTCGACAAGCTACTTCTTATTTCAACGATGGAAATGAATCGCTTTGAACAACATAAGAATGTCATCGATGCTGCGCGTGAAGCAGGTGTTCAACATGTGTATTACACAGGTTTATCCATTCAAAATATTGAAAATTCAGCGGTGAAGGACTTGATGATCAGTCATTTTCAAACTGAAGATTATCTCAAAGCAAGCGGACTGAAATATACACTCCTACGCAACACCATGTATGCAGAAGCGATTCCACAAATTATTGGTGAAAGGGTCATCGATACAGGCATCCAGCTCTCTGGAGGAGCGGGAAAAGTGCCTTATGTGCTAAGGGCAGAGTTAGGAGAAGCAATAGCAAATGCCTTAATTCAAAATGATCATGAGAACAAGGTTTATGAGTTAGTCGGCAGCCAAGCTTATAGTTATCAAGATATTGCTGATGAGCTAAGTCAACTCAAAACAATACCAGTGGAATATCACGATCTCACTGAAGAAGCCTATCAACAGTTCTTAAAAAGAATCGGTTTGCCCGAATTTCTGATCTATCTCACACATGGCACAGTCGTAGATATTAAACATCGACAGTATGAAGTTCAAAGCCAAGATTTAGAACAACTTTTAGGTCGTCCAAGCCAATCACTCAAATCAATATTGGCGAGTTTATACGCTTAAAGAATTAAAAATATTCACATTTAAACATTATAGGTAAATACATGAAATTATTAGAAGCTTTACAGTGGCGTTATGCAACCAAACAAATGACTGGTGAAAAACTACCGCAAGAATTAGTCGATCAAATTCTTGAAGCTGCGCGTTTAGCACCGACCTCAGCGGGCTTACAACCGTTCCATATTATCTCGATCAGCAACCAAGAACTTAAAGAGAAAATTTCACCAGTTGCATTGAATCAACCGCAAATTACCCAGTCCTCGCATCTTTTGGTATTTACGGCTTGGGATACGATTCCAGACGAGCGTATCGATGAACGCTATAACGCAATGAATCGTGAGCGTCATTTACCTTTAGATACGACCATGGATGTGGTGCAAAACTTAAAGAACCTGTTCTCGACGTTTACTGAAGAGCAGCAATACCACCATACTGCAAAACAGGCTCATATTGGTTTTGGTATGGCAATTGCGGCAGCAGCTGAGTTAGGTGTAGATGCAACGCCAATGGAAGGTTTTGATAAAGATGGTCTGGATGAATTATTAGGTTTAAAAGAAAAAGGCTTAAAGTCTGTGGTGCTATTGGCACTAGGTCGCCGTAACTCAGAAAAAGATTGGTTAATTGGATTGAAGAAATTCCGTATTCCGCGTGAGGAGTTCGTCACTGATATTCAGTAAAGTATTTCATTAGAACAAGAAGACAAAATAATAACCATTCGAGTTGACCGTCTATCTCCAGAAAGGCGGTCTTTTTGCATTTCTGAACATTGAACAAATCAAGTGCACAATTTTGATTCATGCACATTTTTGAATCTTTCCGACGAATTTTTTTCTAGCTCTCTTTTATATATCACAAGAAAAGTTTTGGCACGTTTTCTGCATTTACCAAGTATTACCAATTCTTTTTTTTGTAATACCTAGAGGTGCTGCAGATGACGACAAATCAATCCAAACAATCGAAGCATCCCATCCTTCAATTCTTCATTGAACTGATGAGTGTCCGTGCGGGTTTACACCTACAACAATCTCAAACACCTAAGGAGCTCAAACGTGCCTAAACAGAAGCTGGCGCGGATCAGCATCACTTTACCTGAAAATACATTGCAGGCTATGGATCAAAAAATTGTAGATCAACATTATGAAAGCCGATCTCAAGCTATTGTTGACATGATTAACCACCATTTGATCAATGACCTTGTTAGCCGAAATGAAGTCATGGTCGGTACTTTAACCTTATTGTATGACGTCAGTTTAAAGCCATTAAGAACACAGCTTATAGATTTACAGCAACAGTTTTTGACTCAGGTGATTAGTTCACTACATATCCAATTAGATGATGACAAAGTCATGCAGGTGATGTTGATGCAAGGGGTCAGCAGTGACCTAAAAGCCATCAGTGAGCAATTTAAAGCATTAAAAGGGGTAATTAAGGGGCATTTAGAGCTGATGGATGCAGTCATGCCACCTATTCCTCAAAATTCGGAACACGTATAAGGAGCACCGCCGTGCAGACATTATGGACTATACAAGATTGGCAACAGGCTTATGCAAATCAAACTATTCAACTGAATGATTTGAAGCGTTATGTTGCTGAATTCTCCAATGATGATCACGCTTGGATTTCAATAGCCAGTGCCGAGCAAATACAGGCGCAGATTGATGCATTGGCCCATCAGGATATTGCTGATCTTCCGTTATATGGCGTGCCATTTGCTGTCAAAGACAATATTGATGTTGCTGGATTCTATACCACTGCGGCGTGCCCAGATGCGGCTTATTTAGCAACGCAAGATGCAACCGTCGTGGCTAAGCTTAAATCTGCTGGTGCAATCGTGGTGGGCAAGACCAATCTAGATCAATTTGCCACGGGATTGGTTGGCGTGCGTTCACCCTATGGGGCTGTAAAAAACAGTTTCAATCCGGATTATATTAGCGGTGGATCAAGCTCTGGCTCAGCGGTTGCAGTAGCAAATGGGTATGTACCATTCGCCCTCGGTACTGATACAGCAGGTTCTGGCAGAGTTCCCGCGGGTTTCAATAATATTGTCGGACTCAAACCAACCAAAGGCTGGTTTTCAGCGACAGGTTTAATCCCTGCATGTCGAAGTATTGATGTGATCTCAATTTTTGCAACTCAAGTAGATGATGCTTGGACGGTAGCGCAATTGATGCAAGGTTATGATGCGACCGATGCTTATTCAAGACAGCATCCGAGAACAGTCCCGACACAATTTTCGAAGGGCAAGATTGCAATCCCAGATCACTTAGAATTTTATGGTGATACTCAAAGTGAGCAAGCATTTCAAACAGCCATTACTCGAATGAAATCGCTCGGATTTCAAGTTGAAGAGATTGATTTCACAGTATTTAATCAATTGGCTGCTGCATTGTATAACCGCTCATGGGTTGCGGAGCGTACGCATGCCGTCGAACACAAAGTTCGACGTGAGCAATGTCATCCGGTAATTAAGCAAATTATTGATCAAGCTGATCAATTCAATGCTGTAGACGTGATGCAAGATGAGTATCAGCGTGCAGAATGGGCTAGACATATTAATCTTCAATTAGAAAATTATGATGCGTTGATGGTGCCTACCGCACCTACGATTTATCGCATTGCAGATGTTGAAGCAGATCCGATCCAAAAGAATTCGCATATGGGGGCTTATACGAATTTTGTTAATTTTGCTGATTTATCAGCATTGGCACTCCCAAATGTCATCCGTGATGATGGTTTGCCAAGTGGTATCACTTTAGTTGCTGGCGCTTGGATGGATCAAGCTTTGGCACACTTCGGTCAGCAATGGCAAGCGACTTCAGGATTAAATTTAGCAACGTCAAAGCAAGGCTATCAAATTCATAAATCAATAGGATCTGAGCACACCGTTAAATTGGCAGTGGTGGGAGCACATCTTACAGGCATGCCGCTGAATTTTCAGTTAACGAGCAGACAAGCCACCTTGGTTAAAAAAACGCGTACTGCGCCGTATTACAAACTATTTGCTTTAAAAAATACTCAGCCACCTAAGCCGGGGCTACAACGAGATACATCAGGTCATTCTATTGAAGTGGAAGTGTGGGATGTACCAAGAGCATTGTTCGGTGACATTGTTGCTGAAGTCCCAGCACCACTTGGTATTGGCAATGTCCAACTCATTGATGGAACATGGGTGAAAGGCTTTATATGTGAAAACCATGCTTTAGCAGATGCACTTGATATCAGTCACTTTGGTGGATGGCGTGATTATATTCAAGCCTCAAATTTTACCAATACTAAATTTAAGTGCACGAGCATTGGTGAGGTGGTGCAATGAAAACGATAGTCTGGGGAGTCATTGGAACTGCACTGTTATTCGTGGGTTGTGATAAAACCGCAAAAATTCCAGAACCAAGTCAACATGCTCAAGCCGAAAAATCAATGCAACCGATTCGGATTGGTTACAGTGATTGGCCAGGATGGGTGGCATGGCAAGTTGCTATTGAGAAAGGGTGGTTTAAAGAAGCTGGATTAAACGTAGAGTTTAAATGGTTTGATTATTCAGCCTCTATGAATGCTTTTGCAGCAAACCAATTGGATGCGGTTTCTGTTTCTCATGGGGATAATTTGGTCATTGCCTCAGGTGGAACGCGGGGCATTATGATTTTAGCAACTGATTATTCATCAGGGAATGATGTCATTCTTGCAAAAGAGGGCATTCATAGTGTGGCAGATCTTAAGGGTAAAACGATTGCAGTCGAAAAAGGGCTGGTCGATCATAATTTATTGAATACCGCACTTTCAGATCAAAATATATCAGCCAATGAAATCAAACTGATTAATGCAGCAACCAACGAATTACCCCAAGTGTTTAGCAGCCCAGATGTGGATGCCATCGCTGTATGGCAACCTGTAGCAAATCAAGCTTTAAAAAGCGTAGCTGGGTCCAAAATCATCTATAGTTCTCAAGATAAACCAGGATTGATCTATGATACGTTGACGGTAAATATGACGCATTTATCTAGGCATCAAGCAGAGTGGAAAAAAGTGCTTCAAGTATGGGATCGAACCGTCAAATTTATTCAAGACCCTGGGACGAGAAACGATGCTTTGATGATTATGTCTAAGCGTGTTGGTGTAGAACCTGAGCAATATGAACAATTTATTCAAGGCACACATTTGTTGGATCTTGAGGCAAATCAAAAGGTATTTAAACGCTCTTCAACTTTAGATTCTATTTATGGATCAAC
This sequence comes from Acinetobacter sp. 24-47-47, assembly GCF_057737035.1. Lineage (NCBI taxonomy): Bacteria > Pseudomonadati > Pseudomonadota > Gammaproteobacteria > Moraxellales > Moraxellaceae > Acinetobacter > Acinetobacter sp. 24-47-47. The sequence goes on from NZ_CM173216.1 coordinate 1,320,544, forward strand.
TTATCATGTCAATAAGTTTAATCTTGAAAATGGAGTTTATACGGTAAAACTAGATATTGATGGGCTGATTTATCCAAAATTGGTTGAATCATTTAAATAAAAAAAGCCCAGTGCAGAGGGGCTTGCACTGGGCACAAAGTTGGACTGAATGATTGGTCGGTAGAGCAACAGAGTTGCCTACCTTGTATGGATTAAGAATAGATAAAAATGGAAAAACTGGGAAACGGATTAAAATCATAAAATCAATCGTTTTATACAATGAATGCGTTAGCGTGTATGAAGTGTCTATAAATCAACAAAAAATCACATATTTTTCACGAATGAACGCTTAACATCAACGTTTGATGCGAATGAAAAAGGATCATGTGCGTTGTATACAACAGCTGATATTTCCAGAATTATTGAAATGGCGTGGGAAGATCGGACACCCTTCGAAGCCATTCTGCTGGAATACGGATTAAACGAAAGTGCAGTCATTCGATTGATGCGACAACAATTAAAAAAAAGTAGTTTTGAAATGTGGCGTAAACGTGTTGCGGGGCGGAATACCAAGCATCTTCACAAGCGCTCACCAGATATTTTAAGAGCTTACTGTACTCGACAATATAAACCGAAGTAGGCCTATTGGGAGATAAAGCTTTGCGTATTTTAAAACAACGAAAATGGTGGATTCTCATTCTGCTCATTTCGATGGGTGGGATATATTTCATTTTCCGTTGGTGGCAAGGTCCTGTAGTCGAAACTTACCTAATCGAAGAAAAACCACTGATTCAAACAGTGGTCGCTTCAGGTCGTGCTGAAAATGTAGCACGTAGTGAAATTGGGAGTGAAATTTCGGGTGTGGTGATTGAGCGACGCGTGCAAGAAGGTCAACGAATAGCAGCAGGAGATGTACTGTTAATTATTCAATCTGATGATTTAAAAGCACAAGTCCGTGAAGCAGAAGTTGCGCTAGAGGAATTGCGGAAAATTCGCTATCCACAAGCGCAGGTTGAATTGAAAACGGCAGAATTCCAATTACAACAAGCCAGTCGCGAAGCAAGACGTCGTCAGCAAACGGAACCGGGAGTGCTTTCTGTAGAGGAAAAAGAACAAGCCTTAGAAGCTGAACGCTTAGCGAGAAATCAATTATCTGCGGCAAAACTGAAGGCGCAAAGCCTTGCTCCAGGTCAAGTGGAAGAAAAAACCTTAAGTGAAAGATTAAATGCACTACGTGCCCAATTGGCAAAAAGTGAAATTCGGGCACAAGTATCGGGTACGATCTTGACGCGTGAAGTCGAAAAAGGGGATGCGATTCAACCTGGAAAGGTGCTCTTTACAGTCGCAGTTGATAGTCCAACGCAAATTAAAGTGGCGGTGGATGAGCAAAATTTACCTTATCTGAAATTGGGTCAAAAAGCGGTAGTGATTGCAGATGCTTATCCAGAGCAAGCATTTCCAGCTGAAGTTAACTTTATTGCACCTAATATTGATCCTCAACGTGGTACGGTTGAAGTCAAATTGGCGGTGAACTCTGTACCCAATTTTTTGAAGCAAGATATGACAGTCTCAGTGAATGTCGAAACAGCACGTCGAAATAAAACCAAAGTAATAGCCAATGACGCGCTTATTGACCCTTCAACCACGCAAGCTGAAGTTATGGTGGTAAGAGAGGGCAAGGTCCAACGTCAATCTGTAAAATTAGGGTTGCGTGGGACTGCCATGTCTGAAATCTTATCAGGGTTGGATCACAATGATCAGGTCGTTATAAAGCCTGATCAAGTAAAAGCGGATCAGCGTGTCAGAACTAAGCAGGTACAAGCACTTTGAAGATGAAGCGTTTATGGACCAATTGGCTCATCGCTGTTGGGTTTTTACGCGAGGGTCGCAGTCAAACACTGATGATTATTGGTGGTGTTGCTATTGGTGTTGCCGTTATTGTCTTTATTAGTGCATTAATTCAGGGGCTTCAGTCCAATTTGATTGAGCGTACGTTGGGTACTCAGGCACATATTAGTTTACATGCACCAGATGAGGTCAATCGCGTCGTTAAAGTGCCTGAGGGCGTAGCACACATCATCCATGAAGATCAAAGGGCTCAAAGACTCAAGTCGATCAATAACTGGCAAGAAGTTCTTGAAAATCTAGACAATATCAAGACGCTCAATGCCGTTTCTCCCATGGTTTCAGGGCCTGCACTGGTAAAACGGGGGGAAGCGATTCAGTCAGTTGCGATTATGGGGATTGATTTACCACGGTATCAACGTATTGTACCTTTGCAAGAGTATCTAAAAACTGGTCAGCTTCGTTTAAAAGCAGATGATGTACTCATCGGAAGTGAGTTGGCCAAAGACCTTGGTGTGCGCGTAGGCAGTAAAATTCGCGTTGATAACGGTCAAGATATTAACGCCGTCATGAATGTAACGGGTATTTTTGAACTCGGGGTCAAAGAACTAGACTCACGCTATATGTATATCGATCTAAAGCGGGCACAGTCTTTATTGGGTTTGCCGGGTGGGGTTACCATTATTGATCTTCGTATTTCTGATATTTTCTCCGCAGATCAGGTCGCAACGCAAATTCATCGTCTCACTGGATTAAAAGCTGAAAGTTGGATTGAAAGTAATGCGCAATTGATGAATGCGATTTCAGCGCAAAGTCTTTCAACCAATATGATTATTATATTTGTTGGAATATCTGTTGCATTTGCGATCGCCAGCGTACTCTCCATTACAGTGGTACAGCGTACACGTGAGATCGGAATCTTGCGTGCGACAGGTGCGAGCCGAGAACAGATTTTGATAATCTTTCTCATTCAAGGTGCGATTTTCGGCTTACTTGGTTCTATTGTCGGAATCCTGACCAGTTATGCATTGGTTTGGTCATTTAATGAATTTGGTCCAGGATTATTTTACATTCCAATTTCACCTTATTTGATTGGATCAGCTTTATTACTTGCAACATTGAGCGGTTTAATTGCAGCGGCGATTCCTGCCCGTCGTGCAGCGCGTTTAGATCCTGTGGAGGCAATCCGTCATGTCTAATCATGATGAAGTACTGCGTTTAGAGGCTTTGAAAAAGTCTTATAACATTGGACAACCCAATGAAATTGAAGTGCTGCATGGGATTGATTTTGCCATACATCGTCAAGATTTTGCTGCGTTAATTGGACCTTCTGGTTCAGGTAAAAGTACGTTATTAAATATTTTAGGTTTGCTGGATCAACCCACCAGTGGTGAAATTTATTTACTTGGTCAACCAACCAGTCAAATGGAAGATCAACAAAGAACGGAATTGCGTGGGAAGAGCATTGGATTTGTGTTTCAGTTTCATCATTTGATTCAAGCGTTCACCGTTATTGAGAATGTTTTGATGCCTCTAATGTTGGCGCATGGCAAACCCAATCAACAAGCTTTGGATCGAGCACATGATTTGTTAAAAGCGGTAGGATTGAGTCAATTTGCACAACGAAAAGCCAGTCAACTTTCTGGTGGGCAGCAACAACGTGTCGCAATCGCCAGAGCTTTAATCACTCAGCCTGCTTTACTCCTCGCTGATGAACCTACAGGTAATCTAGACAGTCAAACAGCGAGCGAAGTCTTTGAGCTGTTTCGTGAAGTAAATGAGCAACAAAATTGTGCGGTATTGTTAGTGACCCATGATCCACGATTATCCGCTACATGTGATCGAACCATTCAATTGGTAGATGGGCGAATTGAGCGTGATGAAATGAAGTCGTGATTAATCCAAGTCTGCATTTAAAATGGTGTGGTCAAAAGGATTGATGTTGTATGCTTTATCCTGACCGTTTGTGTGATCAGGATATAGCGCCTTATTTAGAATGACTGACCTTGGTCATTCTTGGAATTTTAGGTAAGTCGGCGAGTGCTGGATCAAGTTCATCTTCTTCAGCATGTACCAAAGCATCTACACGTTGTCTTAACGATTTAAATTTTTCAGTGAGCATCAATTCATGCTGACGTGGTCTTGGTAGATCAACCTCAATGATTTCCTTAATTTCGCCAGGATTGGCCTTCAATGCCACAATCCGATCGGCCAGTAAAATTGCCTCGTCCATATCGTGTGTCACAAAAATAATCGTGATATCGATATTGGCCCAAAGATCGATCAGATGCTTTTGCATTTTTTGACGCGTATGAGGATCTAAAGCCCCAAAGGGTTCATCCATTAAGAGAATTTTTGGCTGATTCACGAGCGCGCGAGCGATGGCAACGCGTTGTTTCATCCCTCCAGAAAGTTCATGAGGGTATTGCTGCTCAAATTTTTCAAGTCCGATAATGTTGATCCATTCACGGGCTTGCGCCTCAGCTGTAGCATTGCTGGCACCTCGCATGAGTGGACCAAACATGACATTTTCTTTTACCGTTTTCCATGGAAACAGTGTGTAGCCTTGGAAAACCATGCCACGCTCTGGACTCGGTCCTGTGATGGTTTCACCGTCTACCAGTAATTCACCACTGGTATATGGATCAAGACCTGCCACAATACGGCTAAAGGTAGACTTACCGCATCCTGAAGGACCAATAACACAGATAAATTCACGTTTATGAATTTTTAAATCTAAAGCATTTAAAATGGTGCGCTCAGTTTTTCCGTGGCTAAATTTCTGGGTGAGATTTTTCGCTTCTAAAATGACGGGACGAGCGTAAATTTTGTCAAAGTAAGCGCGGGCATCAAAATCTGAGGGTTGAATTAGTGAAGACATTAGCGAGCTCCCGTTTTCCATTTAAATAAGTGCTGTCCAAGTTTCATTAAAATCACGTCGCAAATCAGACCAATCATCCCGATAATCAAAATTGCGGCGAAAACATTGTCAAAGTTTTGATAGCGAGCTTGTTGAGTGATGAACCACGTGATACCGGATGTACTTCCTATGAGTTCTGCAACGATTAAATAGGTCCAAGCCCAACCTAAAAGTACACGAAGGTTTCGATAAATTTCTGGGAGTGCAGCAGGGATGACTACATAAAATAAACTTTTGATTTTGTTGGTTCCTAAGGTGAATCCAGCTTCAATAAGACTGCGGTCGACCAGACGGGTGGTATTGGCAATAATCAGAATTTGTTGGAATAAGGTACCAATCACAATAATGGCAATTTTAGGTGCGTCATTAATGCCCAAAATCGCAACAGCAAGAGCGCCAAAGGCTGGTGCAGGCAGATAGCGAAAGAACTCTACAAAAGGTTCAGTTAATTGAGAAATTTTATGAGAAAAACCGCAAAGAATACCCAAAGGAATACCAATCAAAGAAGAAATAAAAAATGCGGTAAACACCAGTTTAATGCTGTGCCATAAACTTTCATGAAACCATGGTGCATTTGCTTGAGCGGGTGGCGTTGTAAATGCGGTCACTAAGGCTGTAGCGACTTCATCTGGTGCGGGTAGATAAATGGGATTGACCAAAATTCCCCGAGGTGGTGGGAGTCCTTGATCGACTGCCAATTGCGCTTCAGCATAATAAACTTCTCTACTGACACGGCTATCGACTTGTAAAAATGTTGTGCTACCAGAATCTGTGATTTGAACTTGGGGATGCCAAATAAAAGGCAGATAACTCACTGCACACCAGATTAAAATTGGAATTAAAAACGATCCAAAACCAAGCAAAAATTTATGCTTTTGACTCAATTCTCGTGCAACATAGCTCATCGTTGCCACCTCAGTAATACAAAAAATAAAATTCGTATGATTAGGTTGCAAAATCGATGCCATTTTCGAAGCGTGCTTTAAAAGCGCTAAATTTTTAAGTTTTCATTCATTTTTCTTATGTACATTCTTTCAATATCAAGGTTTCGATCATCAAAATATGATGGAGAATTACAACTCTTCACTTGATGGTGATCACTATCACGTTTTAAATGCAGATAGAAAAGATGAGAGCCTGCTTAAATGAGATCGGCTAAATTTGTGACATTCTTAGCATGTATGTTCATGTTCCAAAGCCTTTGGAATGTGGCGGCGGCTTTTTGTGTTCATGAAAGCGACTCAACATCGACACAAAGTTTTCACTTTGGTCATCATCAACCTGTACTTTGCCAAGCCGATCTTTCAAATAAAAGTCCGAAGTCCCAAATTGAAAAAGGCTTCGCGCTTGGTGATGATCAAAGCGTGACGCTAGAAGAAAAAGCGCAAATCGATGTTTTGGATCATCAAGATCATCTGCCGTCAATGTCTCAGTTTATTCTTGCTGTAAACGAGAATTTGCCTTCATCACAACACATCGAAAAGATTTACCAAAATCACTTTCTTTGGATTAATGCCTATCAATCGCCTCATTTAGGTAAAATCCCTCCGCCTCCTGAATTAACCCCGCTATTGGTGGGGTAGCCTAAAAATTTCCCACCACTTATTTTTAAATTAGTGGGAAATTCACATGTCTTTTAAATTAAAACATTCTATTCGATTATGGCTGGTTTTAGGTTCGCTTAGTTTGGGTGCAAATGCTCAAGCAATGACAGTCAATTCGCTTGAACAAGCACTCGTTCAAGTGTCTCAATATCAACAATCAGAACAGATTTGGCAGCAACGACAACAAATGTCAGAACTTGCAGTCAAGCAAAGTGGACTTTGGCAAAACCCGACTATCAATCTCTCTCGAGATGGTTTTGGTTCGAGTCAAGATCAAGAATTGAGTCTTGGTATTATTCAGCCGATCGACATTTTTGGTCAAAGACGGATTCAAAAAAATATAGCGCGTTTGGCTGGGCAACAAAATGAATTGCAAGAAAAGTTGTGGGAAGCACAAAGCCAATTAATCGTGAAGTATGCTTGGTCACAGTTTTTAATTTCGCAATCTGAAGCACAAATTCAAAAGTCTCAACTGCAAGTCAGTCGTGAAACTTTAGACAGCGCTAAAAAACGATATCAGGCAGGAAGCATAGCCTTGGTTGAGTATGAACGAGCGCAGATTGAAGCGGCAGAAAATGAACGCAATTATCAGCAAGCCATTTTAAATAAAGAAATTGCGAAACGTAATCTTTCTAATCTCTGGGGAGAAACTGAAGCAGAGGTGAAGGTTGATTCAAATCGGATTTATTGGCCTGACCAAGTTGAACAGAATGTTCAAAATTATATTTCTGCAGGTTATTTAGAAAAGCTTTATGCACTCAATGTTGTGCAGGCTAATCAACGAATTGAGCAGCTTAAAGTAAAAGCAAAACCAAATCCAAACTTGAATGTAGGGATGACGCGAACAAAAGCGCCCAATGAGACAAACGATACTAGTTTATCTGTGGGTGTCGATATTCCGTTCAATATTTTTAATCGTCAGCAATACGAAATTCCGCTTGCTCAACGCCAGCAATCTCTACTTGAGCGTCAACAACAAAGAGAACTCAAACAACAAATTTTAGAGATTGCAAACTTATTTCATCAGGTGCGTGGCTTAAAACTGCAGTATGACGCTGTACTGAGACAAAAAGACTTGTCTGAAAAAGTACAGACGCGCTCTTTGCTTGGTTTTAAAAATGGAAAACTTTCAATCACTGAGGTGCAACAAGCAACGACACAATTACAAAACATTCGGCTCAGTCAAATTCAGCTCTTAAGAGAGGCATGGCAAACCGCACTTGCTGCTGAGGCATTAAGTATTGGTACCAGTTATGAACAAATTAGTCGTTCGGATGCCTATACCCAATTACTCAAAGAGGCTGTGTCACAGTCAGAAAATTTCATCAATATAGGGGCAGAATAAAATGAGATCTATACAACAAGGAAAAATAAACCAAGCATTCCTCATCGCCCTCATTATTGTGGTGACGGTAGTTATCGGGATTTGGATTTATTTTAAAGATAATAACAAAACAGCAATTGTTGAGAGTGAAGAGCAAGCTGAAACGTCGAATGGCGCAGAAGCTGATCATGCAGAAGAAGGTGAGATTGAACTCACATCTAAACAGTTAGTAGAACATGGTATCAAGATAGAATCAGCTCAATTAGGTGCAATTCCGAGATACACAAACTTGCCTGCAAAATTGATGGTAAATACAGATCAACAAGCGCATATTTCCCCTAATTTTGCTGGTCATGTTGAGCAAGTGAATGTAGCACTGGGACAAGAAGTGACTAAAGGTCAAGTACTTGCATTATTAAGTGTCCCAGAACTTATTGACCAACAAGCGAATTTGAGAATGGCGCAATCCAATTTAGATTTGGCACGCCAAGATATGCAACGTGAACAACGGATGTGGTCGCAGGGGATCTCCGCAAAACAGGATTTGCAACGTGCTGAAAATGCATATCGTCAAGCACAAATCGCAGTGCAAAGTGCCAATGCGCGTTTACAAGCTTTAGGAGCTTCAGCAGGTTCGAATGGTCGTTTTACCATTCGTTCGCCAATCTCGGGCGTGATCAGCCAAAAAGACATTGTGGTGGGTGAAAATGTGCAACTTGCAGATCAGATTTTCATCATCGAACAATTAAAAGATTTATGGCTCGAATTTGTGTTACCTGCAGATGCGAGTAATCAAATTCGTGCACAACAAAATATTCAATTTAAATCTTTACAGTCAGGTCAGACGTATACAGCAGTTGTGCAATCGTTAACGCCGCAAGCAGATGCGCAGACTGGCCGCTTGATTGTTCGCGCCAAAGTTCAAGGAAAGGCAAGTGAGTTAAGACCAAATTTGATGGTAAATGTTGAACTTCAAAGTCCCGATGCATCGAATGTATTACGCGTTGCAAAAAATGCAGTGCAACAAATCGAAGGTAAATCAGCAATATTTATTGTTACAGAACAAAAAAATGGAAAACTCCACTTTAAAGCACAACCCATTGAAGTAGGTGAAATGTCTTCAGATGGTCAATGGGCAGAAATTAAGTCTGGTCTTCAAACGGGGCAAAAATATGTCAATCAAGGCAGCTTCTTACTGAAATCGGAGTTAGAAAAAGGAGAAGCTGACCATGGGCACTAATCATGACATGCCGAAGGCTGAAGGGCTATTTGAGCGAATTATTCAGTTTTCAATTCAACATGCGATTTGGATCATGCTGTTTGCCTGTGCTTGGATTGCTGTTGGAGTTTATAGTTATCAAAAATTGCCAATTGATGCAGTTCCAGACATTACCAATACACAGGTTCAAATTAATACCCAAGCCAATGGATTTACTGCGCTCGAAGTTGAGCAACGCATTACTTATCCAATTGAAAATGCCATGGCGGGGATACCAGATCTTGAATTAACACGTTCGATCTCTAGGTATGGTTTATCTCAGGTCACCATTATCTTCAAAGATGGCACAGATATTTACTGGGCACGTCAACAAATCAATCAGCGTGTGCAAGAGGTTCAATCCGAATTACCTGATGATATCGCACCTACCATGTCTCCAGTATCTACGGGACTGGGTGAAATTTATCAATGGGTATTAAAAGCAGACCCAAAGGCTAAAAAACCTGGTGGTGCTTCATACACAGCCATGGATTTACGGGAAATTCAAGATTGGATTGTGCGTCCACAATTGCAACGGGTAAAAGGCGTTGCAGAGGTGAATACTATTGGAGGATTCAATAAAACTTATGTTGTTTCGCCAGACTTGAATCGTATGCAGCAATTACAAGTCAGTTTGACGCAACTTCAACAGGTCCTCACTGAGAACAATGAAAATCGTGGAGCAGGATTTATTGAAGATGGAGGTCAACAACTGACAGTACGAGTTCCTGGAACACTGAATACAATAAAGGATATTGAAAATACAACGGTGGTTACCTTGAATGGAAATCCTGTCCGTGTTTCAGATATTGCTTCAGTGTCGATCGGACATGATCTTAGAACAGGTGGTGCGACCAATAATGGAGAAGAAACCGTACTTGGCATCGCCATGATGATGATGGGTGAAAACAGCCGTAGCGTTGCACAAGCGGTTGATCAAAAAATTCAAGAAATCCAAACCACACTGCCCGAAGGCGTAAAAATTGAAACTGTTTACGATCGTACTACCTTAGTCGAGAAAGCCATTAAGACAGTTCAAAAGAATTTAGTCGAAGGTGCAATTTTGGTGATTGTGATTTTATTCATTTTTTTGGGAAATATTCGAGCAGCTTTAATCACAGCATGCGTGATTCCACTTTCGATGTTATTTACATTATCGGGTATGGCACAGCAAAAGATTAGTGCCAACCTTATGAGTTTAGGTGCTTTGGATTTCGGAATTATTGTAGATGGGGCGGTTGTAATTGTCGAAAACTGTATTCGCCGATTAGCTCATGCCCAAGAACAGTTTAGACGACCGTTAACACGATCAGAGCGATTTAAAGAAGTATTCCTTGCTGCTCGTCAAGCGCGCCGTCCTTTAATTTTTGGTCAAACGATTATTTTAGTGGTGTACTTGCCCATATTTGCTTTAAGTGGTGTTGAAGCAAAAATGTTTCACCCTATGGCACTCACCGTAGTATTAGCTCTTATTGCTGCGATCATTTTATCCATTACTTTTGTTCCTGCTGCAGTGGCTTTATTTGTAACAGGTGAAGTAAAAGAAACTGAAAGTAGATGGATGTTATGGTTAAAGAAAAAATATCTAAAAGCATTAGATATGACTTATTTATATCGAATGGTCATGTTAACACTCGCAGTTAGTATTTTGGTTTTAACAGGGTTGTTGGCGACACGTCTAGGAAGTGAATTCGCACCGCAATTAAGCGAAGGTGATTTTGCTATTCAACAAATGCGTTCACCCAGTACCAGCTTAGAAGAATCATTAAGAATGCAGGAAATGACTGAGAAACTTTTGCTTCAAAATTTTCCAGAAATTAAAAATGTTTTCGCACGAACGGGTACTGCTGAAGTGGCTACAGATGTGATGCCACCCAATATCTCAGATGGATTCATCATGTTGAAACCTCGCCAAGAGTGGCCGAATCCCAAAGAAAGCTTAGATGATTTAAGGTCACGTATTGAAACTTTTTTGGAGACTTTGCCTGGCAACAATAGTGAATTTTCTCAACCCATTGAATTGCGTTTTAATGAGCTCATTTCTGGAGTCCGCAGTGACATAGGTATAAAAATTTTTGGCGATGATATGCAGGTGTTAAACGATGAAGCTGCCAAAATTGCCAAGATTGTGCAAAAAATCAGTGGCAGTACCGCAGTCAAAGTAGAACAGACTTCAGGTTTACCCTTATTAAATATAGACGTAAATCGTTCTTTAGCAGCGCAATATGGTCTTTCGGTTCGTGAAATACAAAATTTAGTTGCTTCAAGTATCGGTGGTCAACAAGTCGGTGAAATTCTACAAGGCGACCGCCGTTTTGATTTTGTTATTCGACTTACTGATCAAGATCGGACAGTCATGGGGATTGCACAATTACCCATACAACTCCCCAATGGTGGGACAGTAAGACTGGCAGATGTGGCTACAGTTTCAAATATTGATGGTATGAATCAGGTGAGTCGTGAAAATGGCAAGCGTAGGATTATTGTGACGGCAAATGTTGAAGGGCGAGATCTGGGTTCATTTGTCCAAGAGTTGCAATCTAGCCTCACGACATATGATTTACCGAGTGGCTATTGGATTGAATATGGTGGACAGTTTGAGAATTTGGCATCTGCCAAAGCTAGAATGACTATCGTGATTCCATTGGCTTTGATTACGATTTTTATCCTGCTGATGGCTGTATTCAAAAATATAAGAGAAAGTTTATTGGTCTTCACGGGCGTACCCTTTGCTCTCACGGGGGGAGTCTTATTTTTATGGTTACGTGATATTCCCATCTCAATGTCTGCGGGTATTGGTTTTATCGCTTTATCAGGTGTCGCTGTTCTGAATGGACTGGTTATGTTGACCTTTATTAAGGAGCTAAGAAGTGAATACATTTTAAAAGATGCCATTTGGCAAGGTGCAATGTTGCGATTACGTCCTGTGCTGATGACTGCTTTTGTGGCGTCTTTAGGATTTGTTCCAATGGCGCTTGCTACGGGTACGGGTGCTGAAGTACAGCGACCGCTTGCGACAGTGGTTATCGGTGGAATTATTTCATCCACCATACTGACGCTACTACTTTTACCTGTATTGTATAGGTGGATGAATCAAGCAAAAGCAGAACAATAAATTAAACAATAACATTATGTATATGAATCAGAAGCCTCACTTTATTTTAAGTGAGGCTTCTGATGAGGAGTATAAAATGGGTAGTTCGCATAATCATGATCACAGTCATGTGGAAGTCAGTAAAGGCAACGCAAAGAAACTGACTTTTGCTTTAGCCTTAACCACGACATTTTTAATTATTGAAGTTGTTGCTGCATTTATTACTCAAAGTTTAGCTTTATTGTCTGATGCTGCACATATGTTTACTGATGCTGCCGCTTTAGCCATCGCGTTGGTTGCAATTAAGATTGGTCAAAAGCCTGCAGACAATAAGCGAACTTTTGGTTACCAGCGATTTGAAATTTTGGCAGCTCTATTTAATGCGGTGATGTTATTTATCGTTGCAATTTATATTTTGGTAGAAGCGATTCATCGATTAAGTAATCCGCCTGAAATTCAAAGTGTTGGAATGATGATAGTCGCCGTCATTGGCTTAATCATTAATTTAATTTCGATGAAGATTCTTTTTTCGAGTAGTAAAGACAGCCTCAATGTCAAAGGGGCATATCTAGAAGTATTAAGTGATGCACTTGGTTCTGTAGGTGTGATCATCGGGGCTGTAATTATTTATTTTACAGGTTGGGTACTCGTTGACACGATTATTGCAGTCCTGATCGGATTTTGGGTTCTACCACGCGCTTGGATTCTTGCCAAGCAAAGTGTCAACATCCTGCTCGAAGGTGTGCCTGATGAAATTGATATTGAAAAGCTCCGTGCAGATTTATTATCGCTTGAAGGAGTTAAGGACATTCACCAACTCAAAGTTTGGGCGATCACATCCAAAAAAGTCATGCTCACAGTTCATTTGGTTGCACCGAATGTCGATCCTAAACGTTTACATCAACAAGCTTTTGAAATGTTAAGTCATGATCATCATATTACTGAAATGACCTTGCAGATAGAAGATGATGCATATCACCATGAACTAGAACATCAGCATTAAAAAAGCCCCCGAAAGGGGCTTTTTTTAGATTTAGAGAATTTAAATGGATCTACACAGATTCAAGTGAGGCGTTTTTGGTTGTGGTGTGCAGCCCATTCGTTGATGACTTACGGTATTGAGCACCACGATGATCATCTGGAAGTAATGGTCCATGACCAAACAACTTTTCTCTAAGCGTCCCCTTGGTATATTCAGTAGGGTAAACACCGCGACGTTGTAACTCAGGAACGACGTATTCGACCACGTCTTCAAAAGATTGATGTGCCAAAATATAAGCCAAATTGAATCCATCAATGCCAGTTTCATCCACCCATTCTTGAAGACGATCGGCTACTGTGCTTGGTGAGCCGACAATCACGGGGCCGTTTCCACCTACACTGGTCCATTTTGCAATTTCTTCAATGGTCCAAACTTTATCTGGATCTGCTTCTACGTAAGATTGCAACATAGACTGAATGGCATTGGTATGAATATATTCAACCTGGTCTGTAGCTTTGAATTGTGAAAAATCTACACCAGACCACCCTGAAGCGAGTGTTAATCCACCATCATAACTACCGTAAGATTGATACTCTGTAAATTTAGCCTGTGCTTTTTCATCAGTTTCATCGACCACAATCGCAAGCATCGTATAGATTAAAACAGCGTTTGGATCTTTACCTTCTTCAATAAGATTATGGCGAATTCCTTGTGCTAACTTTTTTACAGCAACTTTCGTTGGTGCAGATATAAATACGCATTCTGCATTTTGACTGGCAAATTTTTGTCCACGCTTTGATGCACCTGCTTGGTATAAAACAGGTGTGCGTTGCGGAGAAGGTTCACAGATATGAATACCTGGCACGCTAAAATATTTACCTTCATGTTGGATTGGATGAACTTTGGTGTGATCCGCAAAAATACCAGCGGCTTTGTCGCGTCGTACCGCATCATTTTCCCAAGAACCTTCCCAAAGTTTATATAAAACTTCCAGATACTCATCTGCAATATCATAACGATTGTCGTGACTCACTTGGGTTTTTAAACCTAAGTTTTTAGATCCGCTTTCTAAATATGAAGTCACAATATTCCAACCCGCGCGACCTTTGGTGAGATGATCCAATGTGCTCATACGTCGTGCGAAGGGATAAGGATGTTCGAATGAAATAGAGGTGGTTACACCAAAGCCTAAATGTTGGGTGACTGCTGCCATTGCTGGAACAATCTGAATTGGATCATTCACAGGAACTTGAACAGCACCATTTAAAGCATGTTGAGCCGATTGATGATACACATCATAAATACCCAAAACATCTGCAAGAAAAATACCGTCAAAAATACCTTTTTCTAATATTTTTGCTAAATCAGTCCAATATTCCAAATCTTTATATTCTGTAGAGCGATCGAGCGGATGACGCCATAAGCCTGGGGACTGATGTGCAATGCAATTCATTTCAAAAGCATTAAATCGTATATGTTTAGTCATAATGAAAATATAAAATAATTAAATGTTTATATTCTCATTATATGAAATATCATACTTATTATTTAATGAGAAAAACTGCAATATACATAATAAAAAAATAAATGAATTGATTATGTTTGAAATCAGATTAGTAAATAAAATAATCGTATAAAAAATTAAAATAATTAGTGCTAATTTAATTTTATTCAATTTTTTTGAAGAGAATAAAATGACCGCACAAATAGATATAAAATTGCATGAAGCTGAAATTTCAAAAGAATTCTACCAAATTCATCAGCCAGCGCATGTGATTAAGACAGATCAAGAAGCGATTCAAATCGCACAACAGCTCGCTGAAGATTTTGCAAAGGAAGCCTCCATTCGTGATCATGAACGCCGTTTACCTTTGAGTGAAATTAACAAGTACTCTCAATCAGGGCTTTGGGCAATTAACATTCCAAAGCAATATGGCGGTGCAGGAGCGAGCTACATGACTCTCGCTGAAGTTGTTAAAACCATTTCTAGCGCTGATCCATCACTAGGTCAAATCGCACAAAATCATTGGGTGTTTTTAGAGCATATCCGTTTAGATGCCACCGAAGAACAAAAACAATTCTTTTTTAAAGCAGTACTGGGTGGAGAGCGTTTGGGGAATGCTTTCTCAGAAAAAGGGTCTAAGACGGTTGCCGATCTCACCACAAAAATCGAATTTGATGCTTCTGGCAATGGGATTGTGAATGGACAAAAATTCTTTGCGACTGGAGCTTTACTGGCACACCGCATTCCAGTTGTTGCGATTGATGCTGAAGGAAAACCATTTGCTGCAATCGTGCCACAAGGGACAGAAGGTGTAAAAATTACCAATGATTGGAGTGGGTTTGGTCAGCGTACAACGGTCAGTGGATCAGTCGAATTAAACAACGTTAAAGTAGATGCAAAATATATCGTTCCAATTTATCAAGCTTTTGTAAGACCGACAGCAGCTGGAGCAATTTCTCAATTTATTCAAGCTGCTGTAGATGCTGGGATTGCACGTGGTGCGATTCAAGAAACGATTCATTACGTTCGTAACTTTGCACGTCCATGGATTGATTCAGGTTTAGATAAAGCAAGTTCAGATCCATATACCATTGCCAATATTGGTGAATTGAAAATTAAGCTGCGTGCTGCTGAAGCTGTTCTGGATTTGGCAGGATTAGCGATTGATTTAGCACTTGCTGAACCGACCGAAGATCATATTAATGAAGCAACATTGCTCGTGGCTGAAGCAAAAGTCTTAACGACTGACATTGCGATTTTAGCAGCGAATAAATTATTTGAGCTTTCTGGCACGCGTTCGACCTTATCGGAATTAAATTTAGATCGTTATTGGCGCAATGCCAGAACACACACTTTGCATGATCCCGTGCGTTGGAAATACAACATTGTAGGAAATTATTTTCTAAATGATGTCCCACCACCACGTCATCCATGGAGCTAAGGAGAAATTTATTATGACTATATTAAATCAGAATGAAGAACTTTCACTTGGTGCCAACTATGAAGAGGTTGCAGCAAAGTTTCGACCGATTTTTAAGCGGATTGCAGAAGGGGCCGTTCAACGAGAAACCGATCGTGATTTGCCTCATGAACAAATTAAATGGTTAAACGATGTAGGTTTTGGTGCATTACGTGTACCAAAAAAATATGGCGGTGCAGGTTTTACCCAACAGCAACTTTTCCAAATCTTAATCGAGTTGGCGACAGCGGATTCAAATATTGTGCAAGCTTTACGTGGACATTTTGCATTTGTCGAAGACCGTTTAGTGGCCCATAAAGATCAATCACAAGCGTTTTGGTTTAAGCGATTTGTAAATGGTGAAATCGCAGGAAACGCTTGGACAGAAGTCGATAATGTTGAGATAGGCGACGTCATTACCCGAGTGAAACAAAATCAACAAGGCGAATATGAAGTTTCAGGAGAAAAGTTCTATTCTACAGGTACTATTTTTGCCGATTGGATTGATCTTTTTGCCTATGATGAGACCACTGATCAGCATGTGATTGCAGCGGTCTCAACTAAAGCTAATGGAATTAAAGTACATGATGATTGGGATGGATTTGGTCAAAAAACAACGGGAAGTGGGACGCTAAAAATCAACCAAGTGTCGATTGAACGAGATCATATTTACCCGTTTGATCAGCGTTTTAAATATCAAACAGCTTTTTATCAAGTTGTACATCTAGCAACACTGACCGGCATCGCATTTTCTGCGGTGGAGACCTTTAGTGAGGAAGTGCGTAAGCGTACTCGAATCTTTAGCCACGGGAATGCTGATCTTGTCCGTGATGATGCTCAGATTCTACAAGTGATTGGTAAGGCATCTTCCCAAGCATTTGCCAGTCAAGCCATTACTTTAAAAACAGCTGCAGCACTGGATGATGCATATTTAAGTCACTTTAATGCGTCATCTGAAAAAGATCATGAGATTAATCAAATTGCGGAACTAGAATCTGCTCAAGGGCAGGTCGTCATTTCTGATCTTGTACTTGATTTAACAACTAAACTATTCAATAGTTTGGGTGCTTCAGCCAGCGCTTCATCAAAACAGTTAGATCGTTTCTGGCGTAATGCAAGAGTTGTATCCTCACATAATCCGATTATTTATAAGGAGAAAGTGGTGGGAGCTTTTGTTGTGAATCAAACTGAATTGCCATTTGTATGGCAAATTGGTAATAGTCCTTTGGCGAAACATTTGAAAACTCAAGCTGCCTAATTGATGTAATTTCGATGATGCTGCTAAGAAGGTCCTGTTAAGGACCTTTTTACTAGGTTCGTAAATAAGAGCTCTAATAGCCTAAGCGATTTAGATAGATCACTTTAAAAAACACTAAAAAAAGACACTAAAAAAAAACACTAAAGAATAGTGTCTTAACGATTTAAAGCGAGCTCAAGAAGCCTTATCTGTTTGCAGAAGCCCTGATTCATCAACTTTACCGATACGCCATTGATAAGGGGGCAATGCACCATTTACGCTAAAGTCTCCGACAATTCGATCTTTATAAATTCTTGGGTTGTGTGATGCAAGCGTACGAATATTTCGCCAGAAACGATCTAAAGCTAAGTTTTTATCAGTGGCTGATGCTCCTAGAGCATCAAAAATGATGGTCGAAGCATTTAATGCAAGTGTGGTGATAATGGTTTGAGATTGAGCAACCTCTAATTCTGCTATGGCATTTTGATCTGCTTCGAGTTGTTCATTATCATTCAACCCAGCTTCAAAAGCACGTTGTATCGCCTGTGCATTTTTTCCAATAATTGCTGCAGTGGTGTACGCGACACCACGAATTTGACCCACCACTTGTAGGATTTGAGCATCATTACGGACGAAGGAAGCATTGGCATGCGTATAATTTCTTTCACGTTTATAAACCTCAGCTGATACTTCATAGCTTGCTGCTCTTGTAAGCCCTGAAATAATTGCCAATTGAATCAGTTGATAGAATGCTGCTGAATATTTAAAGCGCTGTTGGTCTCCGATGACATCTTGTTGATTCACAACAACATCAGTGAACTTAGTAGTACCACTTGCTGTAAGAATTTGACCAAAACCATTCCAGTCATCCACAATCTCAACACCTTCAGCATGTCGAGGGATTAGAATACTGGCTGATTCTCCATACAAATCAGTAATACCCACATCAATCCAGTCTGCATACAAGCTTCCTGTGGTATAAAATTTTTGTCCATTCAATATCGTGCGTCCCTCAGCATCTTTGGAAAGTCTCGTTTTAAATTCATGAATGGACTCATTTCCACCTTCAGACCATGCGCTTCCAATAATTTGACCTTGAGCCACTCTAGGAAGCCATATAGATTTAAACTGTGGGTCGCGGCTGAGCAGTAAATCTTCCACAAAGCCAAAATGTACGCGAAGTGCCTGCGGTAAATTTGCATCAGCTTCGGCAAGTTCGATTAATAGATTAAA
Organism: Acinetobacter sp. 24-47-47; assembly: GCF_057737035.1. Lineage (NCBI taxonomy): Bacteria > Pseudomonadati > Pseudomonadota > Gammaproteobacteria > Moraxellales > Moraxellaceae > Acinetobacter > Acinetobacter sp. 24-47-47. The sequence goes on from NZ_CM173216.1 coordinate 1,338,983, forward strand.
TAATTCTGGAATCGTTGCATCAAATCCCCCTTGCGAACTGGGTAAGCGAAGTTTCGTAAAACCGATGTCTTTTAACCATTGAATCTGTTCAAAAGCTAAAATTCGCTTTTTTTCGCGTTCTGATCGCGAAGCTTTGATTTTTTCAAATGTAGGTCTGAATAACGAGGCGAGATTTTCATAACGTGAAGAGGGTCCTTGTCCCCATACAGCATTAATTTGTGTGGTCAGTGCGCTGGGGCGGTGTTGCAATGCAGTTTGAGGTTTTAAATTAATAATACTCATAATAATCAGTCTTTATTCTAAATTAAAATAAAATAATAGCGCTAATAAAATGTGTGAAAATCGATTTATTGTGATATGTAAATATAATATGTTGGATTAATAAAAAATTAGATATTATCTTAAATAAAGAAAATGATATTCAATAAAATGAATTGAGATATAATCATATTGTGATTGGAGAAAGGGTTTAAATTAAATGGGTAAAGATTTTAAATCCAATACTTATATTTGTGATGATCATGTCATAGATACGATTTATTGGTTGATGCACCACCAAGATAGTTATGATCGCTTTGAGTTTGATGCATTTAGTCAAAAAATAACGGTACACCATGCCAATGGAACAGATGAGATTAAGCCAGGACAGTATCTTAATGCCAGTTATGGCATATTGATCACATCATAAAAACCGAAGCAAAGCTTCGGTTTTTTTATTTAGCTAATCTTATGAATTAACTTGCCATTGCATCTATAGTCAGCTCTGATACAGTCGGCTTCGCTTTTTCTGCTTTTAGACCTAACTTATCGAATAACTGCTTATCTTTGCCTTCACCAGCATTAGGTGTCGTTAAAAGCTTTTCACCTGAGAACAAAGAGTTAGCACCCGCCATAAACGCTAATGCTTGATCCGAATCAGAAAGAGATTCTCGACCCGCTGAAAGTCTTATATAACTTTTTGGCATGATAATACGCGCTACGGCAATAGTGCGAATCCATTCAGTCACATCGAGTTTTTCAACGTCTGCTAAGGGTGTGCCTTCGATCGGCACAAGCATGTTGATTGGTACCGATTCTGGATGAATAGCTAAGGTCGCAAGTTCATGTAATAGACCAATACGATCTTGAGTATCTTCACCTAAGCCAACAATTCCACCGCTACACACTTTCATGCCTGCTTGGCGTACAAAGTCTAAAGTATTTAAACGATCATCATAAGTGCGTGTGGTAATCACATTTGGATAGTACTCACGAGAGGTATCTAAATTGTGATTGTAATAATCTAAACCTGCTTCTTTTAAACGTTCCGCTTGTGATTGATTGAGCATCCCTAAGGTCATACAAGTTTCAAGTCCTAGGGCCTTTACCTCACGTACCATTTCAAGTACATAAGGCATATCGCGTTCATGAGGATTTCGCCATGCAGCACCCATACAAAAACGAGATGATCCAGAAGCGAGAGCTTCTTTGGCTTCATTAATTACTTTTTCAACAGCAATTCTTTTTTCGGCCTCAAGTTTGGAATCATAACGTGCAGATTGAGAACAGTATTTACAATCTTCAGGACATTTACCCGTTTTGATCGATAGTAATGTACTGACCTGAATGGTATTAGCATCAAAGTATTGACGATGCACGCGTTGTGCTTCGAAAATTAAGTCCATGAAAGGTTGTTCATAGAGTTTTTGTATTTCTTCACGCGTCCAATCATTGCGTACTTGCATAATTTATCCATCAATTAAAAAGCTACTTATTTGATCATACTGTAATTTTAATAATGCAAAATCGTAAAATATGACAATAATGACTCAAAAAAATTATCAAATTTGCCAACTCAATAGAAATTAATCATTGTGGATTTAGTTACAAACTTAACTATTTTTATGCGTTTTTCGCCGCAGAATTATTTTTTGGGAACTTGAAGTTGAGAACTTGTTGCTAACGTGTGCTTAAAATTTCAGATCATGCTCAAAATGGTGATTTTGTCTTGTCAAGTCATCTTGGAAAAGTAGTGTTAATTATTTCTTTTTGAGTGTTGTTCTTGTACTGCCCAGTCAATATGGATTTGCACAATCTCACTAGACTGATTTCTTTTTAGTATCAATTGCTCAATATTGTTTGGATGATACGGTGCATTCCCGATTCCAATCGCAATATTCCGCATAAAGCTTTCATAGCCTGTTCTACGCAGTGGACTGCCTTCTGTGTTGGCTAAGAATGTTGCTTCGTCCCATTGCCATAATTCAATTAAAGAAAGACGATCCAGCCCATGACGGGGATGGAAATCAGCAACCGTTGTGATTTGTGCGAAACTATTCCAAGGACAAATCAGCTGGCAATCATCACATCCAAATACGCGATTACCTATGCCACGGCGTAGTTCTTCAGGAATCACCCCTTGGTATTCAATGGTCAGATAGGCAATACATTTTCGGGCATCTAATTGATATGGCGCTACAATTGCCTGCGTTGGACAAATATCAATACATGCTGTACATGAGCCGCAATGCGCACTGGCAGGCTCGTCAAAGGGTAATTCAAGAGAACTAAACAGTTCACCGAGTACAAAAAAGGAGCCCGATTTTTTGTGGATGAGCAGGGTATGTTTGCCTGTCCAACCCATACCTGCAGATTCAGCGAGTGATTTTTCAAAAATAGGCGCTGAATCGGCGAAAGGTCTTGATTCAAATGGACCGACTTTTTCTCGAATAAGGTTTGAAAGTGTTTTTAATTTACCGCGCATGGTTTTATGGTAATCCCGTCCGCGTGCATATCGCGCAATAACGGCAGAATTAGGGAAATCAGGTACTGTTCGAGGTTGAGGTCGTTCAACCAAATAATTCATTCTGACGCAGATAATACTTTTTGTATGGGGAACCAACAGTGTTGGATTAGCACGTTTTTCCAAATTTTCTTCGAGGAACTTCATGTCACCATGAAATCCTTGATCTAAATATGCTTTTAATCGAGGTAATTCATCTTGAGCATCAGGTCGGGCAATGACACAATCAGCGAAGCCCAGTTCCAATGCTTGAGATTTAATCCAAGCTTTAAGCGCATGAGGATCAAATTGCTGTGTTGGAATACGAGCTGGTATAGATGAGAGAGATTGAGTCATAAATAAAAAAAGGAACGATAATGCATCAACAAGTTTATCACAGCAGTGAGATACAAGCTTGGGAACAGCGCTGGTTTGACGATCAAAATAGTGCTTTTGGTCTTATGCAGCAAGTTGCTTGGATGATGGCACAAGAAATCATCACAATTCTTCAAGGTATTGAAAAAAAGAAAATCCGTATCGCAGTCTGCTGCGGCAAAGGAAATAATGCAGGGGATGGTTATCTTGTTACGTACTATTTAGCACAGCACTCTTTATCACGACATTGTTCATTCAACCAAAATCTAGAAATCGATATTTTTTATTTTTCACAAGTCGATCATCACTCGGCTGACTCCTTGCAGAGTGCTTATAAAATGAGTCAATCCATACCACTTAAGCAGTTCACCGATCTGAACCATTGTAAGGGTTATGATGTCTATATTGATGCATTGTTTGGAATTGGAATTAATCGTACTTTAAGTGAAGACTGGCAGAGAATTATCCATCATATTAATGAGCAAGACGGCGTCAAAATTGCGATTGATATGCCGAGCGGTTTAGATGCAAATACAGGTCAACCATTACCAATGGCTATTCATGCTCAGCATACGCTTACCGCACTCGCATATAAGGTAGGGCAATTTGTAGGGCGTGCACAGGATTTTATAGGACATCTAAAACTCATTCCCATTTTACCATGTGACTCAGATTTAAAACCTGTGGCCCGATTAAGCCCAGTCAAAACAATTTTGCCGCGACGACACTCTACAGGACATAAAGGAACGTATGGGCATGTGCTCGTGATTGGCGGTCATGCACAAATGGGAGGTGCGGTGATTATGGCGGCTGAAGCTGCATTTGCCGCTGGGGCGGGTAAAGTCACGATCGTGTGTGATGCTAAACATCATTCAGCAATTTTGTCACGATCTCCCAATGTAATGGTGCAGGATATTAATCGTTTCGATCCATCACAACGAAAAAATTTGCTACAGCAAGTCGATTCGATTTGTTTTGGAATGGGGTTGGGACGTGATGATTGGGCAGCTGAGCAATATGATCAATGGATGAGTATTCTGTCCTCTACGAACAAACCGACTGTACTCGATGCTGATGCATTGTGGTTCTTATCTGAAAAGCCCATTCGACTCAATGAGAGAACTTACGCAACGCCACATCCTGGTGAGGCTGCAAAACTTTTACACTCTAGCGTGGCGGAAGTTGAGCATGACCGCATCAAAGCAATTAAACGATTACAAACACTGTATGCTGGTGAATGGGTATTAAAAGGTGCAGGAAGTTTAACAATTGACACGCAGCAAACCATTTGGATTTGCACCCAGGGTAATCCAGGAATGGGTACAGGTGGAATGGGGGATATTCTTGCAGGAATGATTGCTAGTCTTAAAGGACAATTGTCTAATTCCATCCAGCTTCATGAAATTGTTAACTTACATGCCGTGGCAGGTGATGTATTGGCTCAACAGGGTGAACGTGGTTTGTTAGCTCAGAATATGGCTCAAGCGATTTATCAAATAGTAAATCTAAAATAAAATTCAGGGATAGATATGCGATATTTAAAATTAACGATACAAGGTCTTGTTCAAGGGGTCGGATTTCGTCGCTGGTTTATGGAACAAGCCTTAAAGTTGCATTTAACTGGTTACGTTAAAAATATGGATAATGGGGATGTGGAAGCTATCATTGTTGGCACATATAAAGATGTAAATGACATGATCAAACTGGCCATGGCAGGGCCTCATAATAGTAAAGTTAAGCAAATCTTCTATGAAGACTTAATTGACATCAAAGAGCGTGATTTCGATAACTTTCAAATTCGCCAATAAGTGCATTGAGTGTCGAGAGACTTTTAACGTCGACGACTACTGCTGCGGCTTCGTCCACGTGCCATTCCACCTAAAGCATTTAAAACAGCCAATTTACTCATACTGCCAGAGGCATGTGCATGGCAAATTGCTGCGGCAAGTGCATCTGCAGCATCTGCTTGTGGTTTAATACTTAAATTAAGTATGCGCATAACCATCATTTGAACCTGTTCTTTATCAGCAGCGCCATAGCCAACAACAGATTGTTTAATTTGACGCGCAGTATATTCAGCCACTTGTAGATCTAAATTGACCAATGCCGCTATAGCTGCACCGCGTGCTTGACCAAGTTTTAAGGCAGAGTCAGGATTGACCGCCATAAATACCTGTTCCACAGCAGCTTCGGTAGGACCATGAAATTTAACGATTCTTTCAATGCCTGAAAAAATTCGTTTTAGACGCTCAGGCATGTCAGGTGTTTCAGTGCGAATTGTTCCAGCATCAACAAAAGTGAGTTTTTGCCCCTCTTTTTGAATAATACCGTAACCTGTTAGACGTGAACCAGGATCAATTCCGATAATTAATGACATTCCATGACTTTAAAAATAAAATAATGCCCATATTGTTACATAAGCGTATGAAAAAAGCTTGATACAGATTGAGCAGATGATTACGACCCTATATTTAAATTTTTGAGATTAGATTACATTTCATGAAATTAGCTCTTATTGTTTTAATCGGTATAGTCCTTGAAATCTTCGTATGGGTCGGTGTGGGTGATCTAGTCGGAAGTATGTGGTATGTATTCTTCTGGTTTATTGCTGCATTCTTTATTGGTTTAAATATGGTTCGTTCTCATGCATCAGGTTTAATGCCACAGATGCAGCAAATGCAACAAGGTCATATGAGTGCTGATCCGAATTTGACCAATAACTTACCTAAAATTATTGCGGGTATTTTCCTTTTGATTCCGGGGTTAATTTCCGATCTATTCGCCTTACTTATTCTAATTCCACCTGTTCAAACAGCATTTAAAGCGGTGATGATGAAAACCATGATGAAGCGTCAGCAAGCCATGATGGAAAAAATGATGGGTGGTATGATGGGAGATATGGGCGGCATGGGTGGTCAAGCAAATGGTCAGAATCCATTTGCAGATTTAATGCGCCAAATGCAAGAAATGCAAAGCCAGCAGCACGGTCGTGGTTCAAATGACTCTACTATCATTGATGGTGAAGCAAGAGAAATTACACCTGAAGCAAAGAAAATTGAAATGAAAGACGTTAATCAAAAGTAAATTGCGCATGTTCAAAACCAGATGTAATGTCTGGTTTTTTTATTTTTGTATCTCGATTTTCCTAAAAAACAGTATAATTCAAACAATTTTTATTCATTTTTGATTTATGTCTCTATTACTTACCATCTGTGTCCTACATCTTGTTGCTCAATTGAGTCCTGGACCTGATATTTTGTTGATTGCCAAATGCGCAGCGTCAACCACAATCGCAAACACGTTGAAAGTTATTTTAGGTATTTCTATTGGAATTTTATTTTGGGTGATTTTAACCTTATCAGGTTTTGCACTTTTGATTGCCCAATTCCCATGGATTCAACAAGTCTTAATGTTAGTCGGTGGTTTATTTTTGGCAAAAATGGGCTGGGCGATGCTAAAGGGTGGTTGGCAAACCTATAAGTCTTTCAAACTTGATGCAATTGATGAAAATCAGTTACCTTTAAAAGCTGAAAAATACTTTCTGATGGGGTTGTTTACAAACCTATCCAATCCTAAAACACTGATTTATTTTAGTAGTGTATTTTCACTTGCCTTAACTGCTTCAGCACCAGAGATGTTGAAAATACAACTGGCAGTCATTATTCCGATTCAAACGTTTTTAACCTTTACGTTTTTGATGGTCGTTTTAGCACGACCTAAAATTAAACAGCTCTACCAGCGTTCAGGGCATTACATAGATATGGCATCGGGTGGTCTATTTTTGATCTTTGCAGTCTGGTTGTGGATAGATGCGCTTATTTTGCTTAACTGAATCCTGATCTAACTCTTCTGTTTGAGTCAGAACGAGCGTGTCTTGCTGATAACGTCTTGGTCGCAAAGTTGCTTCAGTATTTTCAGAACCTTGATAAGAGCGACTTCTGTTTGCTCTTTCTCTCAAGCCGCCTTTCTTAATTAATTGAACCATCGTCATATCATCATTTTTTAACTACGTTTATTTTACTTCAATTTATGATTTCCATGCGGATATGATGGGCGAGTGCGTGAATAAAATATGGATAATCTCTAGAAGAAAAAAGAATGATAGAGCAGGTTGTCAAAAAAAATTCATATAGATATCTGATAATACAAGATATTGAATGAAGACATAGATGGTTGCTGTTTTATAGCTACATCTGAGGTTGATTATTGGTGAAGGCTTATATAGTATAAATATTAGCCTCTAAGGTGATGTAGATAAAAATAAAAAGACAGTCAAATCGGGAGGATGAGTATGCTGTATCAGTATCATTGTGCGTGTTGCGACAAGGTGGTTGCTTCGACAGACAAAGTGTGTTCTGAATGCGGATCACAAAATATCAGAACACCTTATGGTTTTTGGATATTTTGTATCATTGCGTGTTTAGCCGCAGCCATTGTGTTTAAAGTGGCCCATTTATATTTACAAGATAACCAAAATGTCCCTGTGAAGCAGTCGTTTTTGGACACGCTTCATCAAAGTGATAAAGCAAATTGAATCTATAAAAAAGCCCACATCAATGTGGGCTTTTTTATTTGGAAATTACAAACCAGCTGATGCTTTAAGCGCTTCAACCTTGTCTGTCTTTTCCCAAGTGAATGCAGTATCAGAACCTTCACGACCAAAGTGACCATATGCAGCAGTTTGCTTATACATCGGTTGAATGAGATTCAACATACGTGTAATACCATATGGACGTAAATCGAAATGCTCTCGTACCAATGCAATAATCAATTCTTCAGAAACCTTAGCAGTATTGAATGTATTGATTGAGATAGATGTTGGTTCAGCAACACCAATCGCATAAGACACTTGAATTTCACATTTATCGGCTAGACCAGCGGCAACAATATTTTTTGCAACATATCGACCAGCATAAGCAGCAGAGCGGTCTACTTTAGATGGATCTTTACCAGAGAAAGCACCACCACCGTGACGAGCCATACCACCATATGTATCTACAATGATTTTACGACCTGTTAAACCACAGTCACCGACTGGACCACCAATCACAAACATACCAGTAGGGTTGATGTGGAATTTGGTATCCGCATGGAACATATCTGCTGGAATTACTTTTTTCACGATTTCTTCAATGACAGCTTCTTTTAAATCAGTCTGTGAAATCTCAGGATCGTGTTGAGTCGATAATACGACCGCATCTAAACGAACAGGTACGCCATTTTCGTATGCAAAAGTCACTTGGCTTTTCGCATCTGGACGTAACCATGGCAAACTTCCATTACGACGAAGTTCTGCTTGTTTTTCCATAAGACGGTGCGCATACGAAATAGGAGCAGGCATTAAAACATCTGTTTCGCGACTCGCGTAGCCAAACATTAAACCCTGATCGCCAGCACCTTGATCTTCAGGTTTTTGACGATCTACACCTTGAGCAATTTCAGGAGATTGTTTGCCAATCATGTTGATGACAGCACAAGTTGAACCATCGAAACCTAAATCAGAATGATGGTATCCAATGCCATTTACGGTTTGGCGTACAATTGCTTCAAAGTCTACATTTGCAGTTGTTGTGATTTCACCTGCAAGAACAACAGCACCTGTTTTTACAAGCGTTTCACAAGCAACCCGCGCATATGGGTCTTCTTTTAAGATTGCATCCAAAATAGCATCACTGATTTGGTCAGCCATTTTATCTGGATGGCCTTCGCTTACAGATTCTGAAGTAAATACAGCGTACTCGCGCATAAGTCCTATCACAGTTATTTCTAAAGACGCAATATGGTACATCGACTTAACGTTAAGGACTAGCTTAACCTGACTAAAAAACATGAATTTATGTCATTTTTGTGTTTTTTTAATTGATATCATCATCTGTTAAATTGATAAGTGAAAACTTTTGTATAAGACTTATTCTTTTTAAGACTGAGCTGAAATACAAAACAGCTTAAGTGGGTACGAAAGAATGTGAATACATGATTCAACATCAGTACTTTAAAAAAAGGCCAAGCCACTAAAAAATATTGGATTGAATTGAATATTGATAAAACCGACTCGCATTGTATGAATTTTTTCGCTTTAGGGCTGAAATATACGTTTCTGGGCTTTACGCTGTTTGATTTTTTTAAGACAATACACCCAGTTTTTGAATTTTATTCATTTCCCATCTTTAATTTATCGGACACTGATCTATGACAACCCCGCTGAATGAACGTCGCATTGCTAACGCAATTCGTGTACTTGCAATGGATGCTGTGCAAAAAGCAAATTCTGGACATCCAGGTGCACCAATGGGGATGGCTGATATTGCTGATGTTGTATGGCGTCAATTCTTAAATCACAATCCGACAAACCCTCAGTGGGCTAACCGCGACCGTTTTGTATTATCAAATGGTCATGGCTCAATGCTTCAATATGCATTATTACATTTGACTGGCTATGATCTTTCAATTGAAGATTTAAAAGCATTCCGTCAATTGCACTCAAAAACACCGGGTCACCCAGAATTAGGTTATGCACCTGGTATCGAAACAACCACTGGTCCATTGGGTCAGGGTATCGCGAATGCTGTTGGTTTTGCTTTGGCTGAAAAAACCTTAGCAGCGCAATTCAACAAAGAAGACATTAAAGTCGTTGATCATTTCACTTACTGTTTCTTAGGTGACGGCTGTTTAATGGAAGGTGTTTCTCATGAAGCATGTTCATTGGCAGGTACTTTGGGGCTAGGTAAATTAATTGCTTACTATGACGACAATGGTATTTCAATTGATGGTGAAGTAGAAGGTTGGTTCTCTGACGATACAGAACAACGCTTCTTAGCTTATGGCTGGCAAGTATTGAAAGTTGATGGTCACGATGCAGATGCATTACGTGCGGCAACTTTAGAAGCGAAAGCTGAAACGAAGAAACCAACAATCATTATCTGTAAAACGATTATTGGTTTAGGTTCACCAAACAAACAAGGTAAAGAAGATTGCCATGGTGCACCACTGGGTAACGACGAAATCGCATTAGCACGTGAAGCGTTGGGTTGGACTGAAGGTCCATTCGAAATTCCTGCTGACGTTTATGCTGCATGGGACGCGAAAGAAAAAGGTCAACAAGCAGAAGCAGCTTGGAACGAAGTATTTGCACAATATGAAGCAAAATATCCAACTGAAGCGGCTGATCTTAAACGTCGTTTAAGCGGTGAATTACCTGCTGACTTCGTTGCAAAAGCGGATGCGTATATTGCTGAAGTAAACGCAAAAGCTGAAACCATCGCAACACGTAAAGCAAGCCAAAATGCAATCCAAGCATTTGCCCCAATGCTGTCTGAAATCTTAGGTGGTTCTGCTGACTTAGCAGGTTCTAACTTAACACTTTGGAAAGGCGCACAAGGCGTTCAAGACAATGCTGCAGGTAACTACGTACACTATGGCGTACGTGAGTTCGGTATGACTGCAATCGCAAACGGTGTTGCACTTCACGGTGGGTTCATTCCTTACGTAGCAACATTCCTCATGTTTATGGAATATGCACGTAACGCAGTACGTATGTCTGCATTGATGAAACAACGTGTGATTCATGTTTACACACACGATTCTATTGGTTTGGGTGAAGATGGTCCAACACACCAACCAATTGAACAAATCGCATCTTTACGTGGTACACCAAACCTCAACACATGGCGCCCATGTGACACAGTTGAAGCAGCAATTTCTTGGAAATCTGCGTTAACACGTTCTGAAGGTCCAACTGCGTTGATCTTCTCTCGTCAAAACTTAGCATTCCAAACACGCACAGAAGCACAAATTGCTGATGTTGCGAAAGGTGGTTATGTATTAGCTAAAGAAAAAGGCGAATTGAAAGCGATTATCATTGCAACAGGTTCGGAAGTTGCATTGGCAATGGAAGCTTATGCACAGCTTGAAGGTGTGCGTGTTGTGTCTATGCCATGTGCTGAAGAATTTGTTAAGCAAGATGCTGCTTACCGTGAGTCAGTTCTTCCATCTAATATCCGTGCGCGTGTAGCGGTTGAAGCGGCGCATGTTGACTACTGGTGGAAATTTGTAGGTCTTGATGGTCGTGTGATTGGTATGACTACGTATGGTGAATCTGCACCAGCGAAAGATTTGTTCCAACACTTTGGTATTACGACTGAAGCAGTTGTCGCAGCAGTGAAAGAAATTACTGCTTAATTCTTAGAATTAAGTGTTTTAAAAGGCGTCCCAACTGTGGGGCGTCTTTTTATTTTTATGTATCTATATAGATACATTCATTCCCTAGATTTCAGATTGGAAGTGAGTAGCGCAATGAGTTTGTATGAGCAAATTAGTGATGAAATTACTTTAATGGATGCGGGTGAGCAAAAGTGGATTGGTGAAGACTTACCACTTGAAGCGATGGTAGCAGTAGAATTATTGCTACAAGATATGGCTGAAGAGAAAATCATTAAAGTACGTCGAAAAAATCGTGAAAAAACTTCAGGATTAAAACAGATTGATCGTATTCTGATTGAAAAGCTTTAACAGTCATAAAAAAGCCTCTTATGAGGCTTTTTTATTATCCTATTTTTATTATTTTACAGTTAATTAGCCGTAGTTTCTGACACGGTAAAATTTAATTTTGGATCAGCATTTTGTTGAATTGTCCATTCACCACTTACTCTGAAAGATGCTGCTGAAGCATAAGTATCTTCCATAAACTGGAAATACGTGATTAAGCCATCTTTAACTATTGCTTTAATTGAAAAAGGTGAAGTAAAAGTGCGCTTAGCGTAAACAGATGTATAAGTAAATTGACCGAATACAGCCACTGTTTCATCTTCAGCTAAAATATCTGTGATTTGAAAATCATCGATCGTCCAATAAGTTCCGACATTAGAAAAAGTATAAATGTAGACATCACGACCTGTAGAAGTACCAGCCCAAGGTTCAATTTGTTTAAGTTCAGGATTATTAAAATTTAGCGAAGTATAAATGGCATCTTCAGCCACTAACTTTTCTGAAGCAATCGCTACTCTTGATTTATCAGTATTATATAAAAAAGCCAATACGACATCTTTAGGTGCTTTAGTTTTAAGCGCTTTATCAATCGCTTGTTGTTGTTCACTCATCATTATTCTCCAGTTCAAAGTGGTAATTTTAGTATTATAAATGAGACAAAATATTAGTATATTGTATAAATGTTTAATTTAATCTCATATTTAAGATATGTGTTGATGTTAACTGCTTATTAGGAGAAAGCTTAAAGATGAAAAACATGATCTATACACAAGTGATAGTCATAATCTGATCAAATTGATTTGATAAAAGTGACACCTTCTTAAGGTGCGTTCTAATCTTGCAACAAACTGTTCTATCTGTACTGATGCAAGAATTTCAGAATGCTATACATTATTCACTATCCATTTCATAAATGTTTTAAAAAATTTGAGGAAAAATTGATGAACTTTAAAACAATAGCGTTAAGTGCCGTAGTACTTTCTGTAGCAACAGTTTCAGTTGCTAAACCAGTTGAGTATAAAATCGATCCAACTCATACAGCCACAGTATTTACTTGGGATCATTTTGGTTTTTCTACACCATCAGGTAATTTTAGCGATATCCAAGGGACGATCAAAGTAGACAATGAAAAGCCTGCGAATTCAGCGGTGAATGTCACAATTCCACTTTCAAGTATCAATACAAATGTCAAAGCATTAGATGAACATTTATTGAAACCAGATTTCTTTGATGCTGAAAAATATCCGAATATCACTTTTAAAAGTACTAAAGTACAACCAAATGGTAAGAACAAGTATAAGATCACAGGTGATCTAACGATTAAAAATGTTACTAAGCCTGTCGTACTAGATGCTGTTTTGAATAAACAAGCTGAACATCCTATGACGAAAGCGCAGTCTATTGGTTTCAATGCAACGACTTCATTTGACCGTTCTGCATTCGGTGTTGGAGCATATGTGCCTAATGTAGGCGATAAAATCACGGTGAATATTACAACTGAAGCTTCAGTAGATAATAAAAAATAATAAAATCAATTTGTTAAGTGATAAATAAGCCGCCTAGATGGGCGGTTTATTATTTTCTTATGAGGCCAAAAGCTTCTCTTTTTAATGCTCTACCCGTAATTATCGAAAGTAAGATGAACCAAATCTACAACAAGAATTTTATCTAATTAGCTTACGTCATTGGCGTGGCTCAAGCTTTAGAATCAATGTCACATACGATTTTACACAGGGAGATAATAACCATACTAAGAAGTTTGTAGATCAATTCATTAAACGTGATATACGCTTGCAGAGATAGGAGTAGAAATATTTAAAAAAGTCATGGATATTGTATGGTTTAAAAAAATTGCATTTATTTAAAATAAATTTAGATTTATGATTTGGACTGATTATAATTATTTAGTTTATTTTAAATATGTATTTGCAAATATTTGAAAAAGCCATTGAGCTTATTACACCATCATACAATCGAAAAAAATATCTTGAGCGCCACTTACGTCTTAAATCTTTTTTTGAAGAACGAGAAAGGATTAAAAATCTTAATGAAAGCGAGGAAGTTAAAACGCTTCTGCTAAATTCAGCAATTTCTGCACTTACTGGAGCAAAAAACGTTGATATAAATGAGCTGGAATATTTCTTAGATAAATTTAATGCAATGGAGTTTGAGTTACTTTATTGGACTTTTGTATGGAATAGAGCAGGTTATCAGGTATTAAAAAACTCTAGAGGTGAAATCATTAGACTAAAGGTATCAAAAAAAGGAAAAATAAAAGTTTTAGTAATGAATTTACTAGTTTTATTTTCTATGAGTTTTGCTCCCATAATGTTTTACTTTAAAAAAGATGAATATTGGAGATTGTTTAATTCTTTAGGTGCATCACAGATAGTTCCTGAAATAATTTATGGAGTTATATGTGTGATATGTGGACTCACCATAGTCAAACTTCTTAACGATTGGGTACATTGGAAAAATTTGAACAAAATTTTAGATACTTGATATCAAAAAATATTAACTGTTGAAAGCGGTTACTCACTCTATCAAATTCGGTTGAATGGGATGCAACGGAGTGGATGCTCATAACGAATGGTGGATTGATTGGCATAGCACAACCCAATATCCTGATCTACAGTTGGGTTGAAGGCAATCAAATCAAAATCATTTAATCTGTTCAATAAAACGGCTTAAGATTGAACCTGCCACAGATTCAAGTTTTTCAGCATAACGGTGGTTATCTGCACGTAATTGAGTAATATCTATACCCGCTTTACGCAATTCGCAAGTATGACCAATCAACCATTTCTCTAAACTATCTGAGGTCACTTCAGGATGGAACTGGAGTGCTAAAATATTAGATCCAACTTGAAAAGCCTGATTTTTATAAATTTGAGTGCTCGCCAGAAGTTTCGATTGCGCGGGAAGATCAAAGGTATCACCATGCCAATGCAAAACTGGCACACCATTTAAAGAATTTAGAACGTTGTCTTGCTCATTTATAATATCTACCGTACTCCAGCCAATTTCTTTAGTATGGCCAGCATATACTGCACCGCCCAAGGCTTTTGAAATGAGTTGAGCACCTAGACAGATGCCAAGCGTAGGGCGTTGGAGTTTTAATCTTTCTTTAAGTAAGTCTATTTCTGTTTGTAGGAAAGGGTAATCTTCTGTCTCATAAACACCAATCGGTCCACCCAAAATAATGGTCAGACCTTCGTACTTTAAGGCTACTGAAAGATCATCCACACCTGCATCAAAATATCTGACCCGATAACCCAGTTGATATAGTGTCTCCTCAAAAGAACCTAGATCTTCAAAGGCTAAATGCTGTATTGCATATACTGTTTCAGGAAGCTTTCTCATGATGTGACGTTCTTAAAAGAATGATGAGGAGATTATAGTATAGAGCTTTTGGAACTAAGGTTTCGTCCATAAAACAATATAAAACGATTTATTTCGCAATCTCTTTTTTTAATAATGTCTTAAGCATCGCTAGACTAGAATTGAGAATATCTTTTTTTAAGCGTTCATCTTGAACTCCACGCGCTAATAGTACGGAGCCCACCATTTGACAGAGTATGGCCCAAGCGAAATCAGGTTCTGGAGCATGCTGCGCAAATAGTTTGTAACCACGCTGAAGTTCGTTTTCAAAACATTGTTTAATGTCAGCATCAGCGCGTGAAACTTCAGCAGCAAGTGAGGGTAAAACACAGCCTTTTTCTGGGTGTTGAACGTGTAATAGAGAAAGATATCGGTTCATTTCAAAATCTAACCAAGATTCTGGATCTTGATGAGGATTCATTTCCCACTGTTGAATACTTGCTCCGATTTCAGATTCGATTAAGGCTTTAAATAAGTCTTTTTTTGAAGAAAAGTGAGAATAGAAAGCACCGCTGGTCATATTTGCAGCGTGCATAAAACCATCAACCCCAGTATTGTTAAAACCTTGTTTTTTTGCAAGTTCACCACTGGTTTTTAAAATATCACGACGTTTTTCTTCTTTATATCCTGCTTTATATCTCATATTGAATATTCAATAACCATTGACTGTGCATCAAAACTATAACATAGTGATCGTTATAATAACGATCGTTATTTAATGGAGCAATGATGAGCGATCAGCAGTCAAAAATTAATTATTCAGAAGAAAAATCAACACATAACAAGGTCGCACTGATCATTGGTGCAGGAGATGCCACAGGCAGTGAGATCGCAAAACGCTTTGCACGAGGTGGATATACTGCTTGTATGACTCGACGCAATGCAGACAAGCTTGCACCTGTCATCCGAGAGATTGAAGCACACGGTGGTAAAGCTTATGGATTTGCTTCAGATGCAAGAAAAGAAGATCAAGTGATTCAACTGATTGACACAATTGAACGTGACATTGGTCAGATTGAAGTATTGGTTTTTAATATTGGAGCAAATATGCCGTGTAGCATTCTAGAAGAAACAGCACGTAAATATTTTAAAATCTGGGAAATGGCTTGTTTTAGTGCTTTTTTAAATGGTCGTGAAGTAGCTAAACGGATGGTCGCAAGGCAGCGCGGCACTATCATTTTCACTGGTGCAACAGCAAGCATCCGTGGTTCAGCATATTTCAGCGCTTTTGCTGGCGCTAAACATGCGTTAAGAGCCTTAGCCCAAAGTATGGCAAAAGAGTTAGGGCCTCATCATATTCATGTTGTGCACATCATTATTGATGGGGCGATTGATACTGATTTTATTAAAGATACTTTCCCTCATTTGTATGAAAAAAAACAGCATGACGGTATTTTGAATCCTCAACATATAGCTGATAACTATTGGCATATTGCTCATCAACCACGAGATGCTTGGACACATGAATTGGATTTGCGACCATGGTCTGAACAGTGGTAATCATATTTAATAAGGATAAGACATGACTACACAACAACAAAAAGTTGAATTTTATTTCGATCTTGGCAGTCCATTTAGTTATTTGGCTTTTTATAAGCTACAAGAAATCACCCAAAAATATAATGCAGTGATTGATTACACACCAATTTTATTGGGTGGAATTTTTAAGTCGACTGGTAACAAGAGTCCAATTGAGGTGCCTGTTAAAGGGATCTATTCAATGCAAGACTTAAGTCGTTGGTCAGATTATTATCAGATCCCGATGCAGATGAATCCATATTTTCCAATGAATACATTGACTTTAATGCGTATATTAACGGCAGTGAAAATCTATCATGATGAATATTTTGAAGTGATTTTGACCAAGCTTTTTGATGCGATGTTTAGAAAGCCCTTGAATTTAGCCGATCCAGAAGTTCTGATAAATTTATTTCAAGGTGATGCAATCGACGGTCAGCAACTTTTGGATTTAAGCCAAGATCCGGTGGTAAAACAAAAATTGATTGATGAAACAAACAATGCCGTACAACGAGGGGTATTCGGAGCACCTACATTTTTTGTACGGGAAAATATGTACTGGGGGCAAGATCGCTTGCATTTCGTAGAGCGCGAATTACAAAAATAAGTGAAAAAGAAATTAGATTGAGACTCAGCTAAATTTATTAAAAATATTGATGTGATATAACGAATAAGAGAGTACGAAATTAACAGCTTGAGGAAGTCACGATGACCCATAATGTTTTAGCTTACGCAGCGCTTGATTCTAAAAGTCCACTGGTTCCATATACTTTCCAGCAACGTCAAGCTCGCACCGATGATGTCATTATTGATATTGAATACTGCGGTGTATGTCATTCTGACTTACATCAAGCGCGTAATGATTGGGGTTTTAGTCGTTACCCAATTGTACCTGGTCATGAAGTAATTGGTCGCGTAAAAAGCATCGGAGCATCGGTAACGAAGTTTAAGGTTGGAGATCTGGTCGGAATCGGGTGTATGGTAGATTCATGTCGTACTTGTTCTGCTTGTCACCAAGGTTTGGAGCAATATTGTGAAGCTGGCAATACACAAACGTATGGTAGTTTAGATCGTCATGATCAAACACCTACTTATGGTGGCTACGCACAAACGATCATTGCGAGCCAAGATTTTGTATTGAAAGTACCTGAAAATTTAGATACACAATCCATTGCACCCATCTTATGTGCTGGGATCACGACATGGTCGCCATTAAAACATTGGAATGTCGGTAAAGGCTCTAAAGTGGCTGTTGTTGGACTCGGTGGTTTAGGTCATATGGCGATTAAACTTGCTCATGCACTTGGTGCAGAAGTGACTTTATTTACACGATCAGCAAATAAAGAACAGGATGCACGTGATTTAGGTGCAGATCATGTCGTGTTATCAACAGATCCAACACAAATGAAATCAGTGAAAAATCAGTTTGATTTAATTATTGATACTGTGCCTTATGATCATGATTTAAAGCCTTATATTCCGACACTTGCATTGAGTGGGACACTGGTATTGGTAGGCTATCTCGGAGAATTTAGCAGCAATTCCGTGCCCATGATTATGGGAAGAAAATCAATCGCTGGATCGGTGATTGGTGGGATTCAAGAAACTCAAGAACTACTTGATTTTTGTGGTCAGCACAATATCGTGTCAGATGTTGAAGTCATTGATATGCAAAATATTAATGAGGCATTTGAGCGAATGCTTCAAAGTGATGTGAAATATCGTTTTGTGATTGATATGAAAAGTCTACAAGCCAGCTAATCCATTAAGCTCCTGTAGCAGAAAAGAAGCGGCAATCAGCCGCTTCTTTAGCTTTTGTTTTAGAAGAAACCCATTGGTTTAGTTGAGTAACTCACCAATAAATTTTTAGTTTGTTGGTAATGATCCAGCATCATTTTATGATTTTCACGACCAATCCCTGATTTTTTATAACCACCAAAAGCAGCATGAGCAGGGTAGATATGGTAGCAATTTGTCCAGACTCGACCTGATTGAATTGCACGTCCTGCACGATATGACGTATGCGCTGATCGTGACCAAACACCAGCACCTAATCCATAAATGGTGTCATTGGCAATGTTGATAGCATCGTCGAAATCTTTAAATGTTGTCACAGCCAAAACTGGTCCAAAAATTTCTTCTTGGAATGTTTTCATGCTGTTATTGCCTTTGAAAATCGTCGGCTCAATATAAAAACCTTGTCCAATTTCTTCACGTGCTTGACCACCTGTAAGAATTTGAGCACCTTCTTCACGACCTGTCGCAATACAACCTAAAATTTTATCTTGTTGCTCTTGCGAGGCTTGAGCACCAATCATGGTTTCTGTATCAAGTGGATGTCCCGTTTTAATTCGCTTCACGCGCTCTACAGCCATCTCTAAGAATTTATCAGCAATACTTTCCTGGACTAAAGCGCGTGATGGACAAGTACAAATTTCTCCCTGATTCAGGGCAAACATGGCAAAACCTTCAAGCGCTTTATCTAGATATTCATCATCCTTATCCATGATGTCTTCGAAGAAAATATTTGGAGATTTGCCACCCAGTTCTAATGTCACTGGAATAATATTTTCGGTGGCATATTGCATAATTAATTGACCAACCGCAGTTGAGCCAGTAAATGCAATTTTTGAAATACGTGGATTTGTGGCAAGAGGGCGTCCTACTTCAACACCATAACCATTGACGATATTCAGCACACCTGGTGGTAAAATATCTTGTATCAGTTCAACTAAAACTAGAATACTGACAGGAGTTTGCTCAGCTGGTTTTAAGACAATACAGTTCCCCGCTGCTAATGCAGGCGCAAGTTTCCACGCCGCCATTAAAATCGGAAAGTTCCATGGAATAATCTGTCCAACGACACCCAACGGCTCATGAAAATGGTAAGCGATAGTATCTTCATCGATTTCTGAAATACCACCTTCTTGTGCGCGGATACAGCCAGCAAAATAGCGGAAATGGTCAATACACAGTGGAATATCTGCAGCTAAGGTTTCACGGATAGGTTTACCATTGTCCCATGTTTCTGCCACAGCAAGTAATTCTAGATTCTCTTCTAAGCGATCTGCTATTTTTAATAAAATGTTAGAGCGAGTTGTTGCAGACGTTTTGTTCCATTCAGTTTTAGCGGCATGAGCTGCGTCCAAAGCGAGTTCAATATCCTCGACTGAAGAACGGGGAACTCGAGTAAAGACTTTCCCATCTACGGGAGAAAGATTATCAAAATACTCACCTTTTACTGGAGGAACCCATTTCCCACCAATGAAATTTTCGTATTGTGCTTTAAATTGAACTTTAGAATCTGGTTGATTGGGATCAGCGTAGCGCATAGTGTCCATCCTTTGGTTGTGCTGTAAAGTTATGGAAAATATCTTCGTCTTTGGTATTAGATATCTTCTATTATTGATGAGTTAACATAACCACAATAAGGTTGGAAAAAGGTTGGAATGATGAAGGTTTACAACTGATCAACAAATACTATAACTATAATAAGTACAACATATGCATATTGGGAAATGTTGAGATAATAAGGAATGAACTCAATGCAGACTCTTATCAAGCAAAGACAACAAATAGAAACACTTAGAGAGAAAATCAGTCTTTCAACTGTACAGGCGAAACAACTTGGTCAGCATATTTTAAAGTCTTGGCAAAGATCGAAGTTGGCAGAAATTCCGAAAGAGCGAATGGTAGCGCCGTTGATCACAACGAGTACTGTTGAAAGTAACAGCCTAAATCAAGCATTGAAAATATGTGAACAAGAGTTAAAACATGTTGCACAACAATCATCTATGGTACTTGCGGTAGGCGATATCAACAGCACCATTATTTGGACAGAAGCTAGTCAACAAATGCGTAAGGCTGCAGAACGCGTTCACTTTATTGAAGGCGGTCAATGGCGGGAGGAAGTGGTTGGAACAAATGCTTTAGCATTAACCTTGAAAACTGAAAAATCAAGTTGTGTGTTTTCAAATGAACACTATATGGAGTCTATTCATGATTGGGTGTGCTATGCAGCACCAATTGTTGATCCATTTTCGAAGCAACTCATTGGTGTATTAGATTTATCAACGACATGGGATCATCACAATAGTTTTGGACTACTCGCAGCAGAACGTTGTGCATCTTTAATACAATCAGCATTACTGAATTATCAACGCCAACATTTATTTATTCGTACCTTTGGAATTCCTCAAGTCATATTTAACGGACGTACCTTGGTGGTTACACCTAGACAGATTGAAATTTTGACAATATTGGCATTATGTCCTCAAGGGCTTAGCTTAGATTCGCTTCATCAAGCTTTGTATGGGGAGCGAAAGGTAAGCATGGGAACTTTAAAAGCTGAAATGTCGCAGCTTCGAGATTTATTGGGTGGAATGTTAGGCTCAAGACCCTATAAATTACTGGCGCATATTGAGGCTGATTTCCTCCGAATCGAAAATGCTTTAGACGTTGGATTTATTGATAAAGCTTTACAGCAGGTCAATGGTGTAATGCTCGCAAAAACAGAAAGCCCATTCTTATGTTCTTGGCGAAATTGTTTAGATTCGCGTTTGAGTGAAGCAATTTTTAACTATTGTGATGTTGAAGTGCTTTTAAAATACATTGCACGAAATCCTGATGCAGTTGATGCAATGGAGCGTTTAATGGAGTTGTCACCGCAAGATTATTCAACGCAACAACTTTTACAGCACTATCGTAATTGAGCCGAATTAAAGTAAAACACAACGGCCTAAAGCATATTCTTCGTATTGTTAACGTATTTTATCCTCATTTATTTATACCTACAAAAATTTAACGCCGCCGTTCCTGATGTAATGCACTATCAGATTCGATTGAGAATCAAAGAGTAAAAAAGAGAATCTGAAGTGTATCCAGATTCTCTTTTAGATCTAGCAACTCAAAAGTTTACATTGCAGCTTTAAAAATGTTGATGACTTGTTGGAGATCTGCTTTACGTGGGTTAGTGAGCATGCAGGCATCTTTTTGTGCATTTTGAGCCATCACTTCTAAATCTTCCTCTTTAACCGAAAGCTCTTTTAATCCTGTTGGAATGCCAATAGATTGAGAGAGGATTTTTATCGCATCAATTGCTGCATATGCAGCTTCATTAATGGTTAATCCTTCAATATTTACACCCATTAATTCAGCTATTTTGGCATAACGATCAGGGCAGGCAATTAAGTTGAACTCACAGACATGTGGGAGTAAAATCGCGTTACACACACCATGCGGAAGATTATAAAAACCGCCTAATTGGTGAGCCATGGCATGTACATAACCTAGAGAGGCGTTATTAAATGCCATGCCTGCCAAATATTGTGCATAACTCATTGCATCACGTGCTTCAATATTCTCACCATTAGCAACCGCAGGACTCAGCCATTGACTGATCATGCTGATGGCTTTTTCAGCACAGGCATCTGTAATTGGATTTGCTGCTGTTGAAACATAGGCTTCGACGGCATGAGTAAGCGCATCCATACCTGTTGCAGCTGTCAATGCTGCAGGTTTTGCGATCATCAGTTTAGGATCATCTATGGCAATGAGTGGAGTGCAACGCCAATCGACGATTGCCATTTTTACATGAGTTTCTGTATTGGTAATAATACAGAAACGCGTCATTTCCGAAGCAGTTCCTGCAGTTGTGTTGATTGCAATAAGAGGTGTCATCGGAACGGTACTTTTATCGATTCCTTCATAGTCGCGAATGTGCCCACCACCTGCAGTCACTAAACCAATACCTTTAGCACAATCATGTGAAGAGCCACCACCTAAAGAAATAATAAAATCACAAGCATTATTATTGTAGGCTTCCACACCATCGTGGACATTAATATCAGTCGGATTAGGCTCGGCACCAGCAAATATGTAGCTCTCCACTTGCGCTTCTTTTAAATAGCCAGCGATGATATCTGCGACACCAAATTTGTATAAACCTGCATCAGTCACAATCAGTGCTTTTTTAGCCCCTAAATTTTGGGCTTTGCTTCCAACTTCTTTAGCACTACCTGGTCCGAAAAGTGAAACACAAGGGATATAAAAACCGTTTGTTTGGTCTGCAATATTTTTAAAAGCCATGGTGAGATTCCTTTTACCATTTATTGTTGTGTTCGGCGATATTTACCGTGTTTGCAGTATTGGACACGCTTGAGAAGATGTGTACCTACCAAATACCAACCCAATTTCTCCATGGCTCAAAACAAGAAACAGAAAGCAAGAAATAATATTTCAAATGGGTGAAAAGCAGATTGGTCGCAAAGGTCTGTGAAGAGATGGGAACGTTGAAGAATAGAAATATTGTATGACCAAGAGAAAGTCCATTCAGCTTGATCAATACACATTAACAATCAAGACCACTAAAATGAGGTCTTAGATGAACAGAGTTTAGAGATTTTTTGAAGCAAGCCAAGCGAAGAGTTGGTCATATACTTGCTGACGAACCAGTTTTTTTGAAAGAACCAAATCATGCAGACCATCTTTAATTGTCATTACAGTGACATCACCTTGTAATGCTTTTGCATATTTTTCGATAGTTTTTACATCTAAAATCACATCAGAGGTCTGAGCATCAATGTTATATTTCTTGGGATTGGTCGTGCGACTTGAGTGCATAACAAGGAGCGGAACTGAAATTTTAGGACCAGATTGAATTTTCTGTTGTGCTTTCGCAACAGCACCGATAAAACTCAAATACACTTTGGTGTAGGTTTTAGGTTTAAGCTGGAGATCAAAACTCCATTCGCCATTTAAATTTTCGTGCAAACTCTTCACGTAAAATTTATTTAATTCACTTGGTAATTGCATCAACGGAAATTGCTGAGCTAATTTTGCAATCATTGGAAGCGCATATTTTTTTTTCAAGACATTCATATTGAAATCATAAAATGGGCTGTTGGCCCAGATTGCTTTAATCAATGGATGATCAGGGTGTCGAATTGAAAAATAAGTGGCAGTTAAACCGCCTGTAGAATGACCGCATAATAATACCGATTCATTTCCCTCACTTTGAATTGTATTCAATGCGGCATGAATATCTTCATCATATTCGGTTAGGGCTTTCACAAAATAAGGTTTTTGATGCGGAAGTAGTGATCTACCGTATTTTCTAAGGTCAATGGCGTAAAAATGAAAACCTTGGGCATTAAATTTTTTCGCCATTTCTTGTTGAAAGAAATAATCAATAAAGCCATGGATATACAGCACAGCTTTAGTTGATGGAATATCTGATGGGCGACGTACTAATGTTGCAATAACCTCACCATCATAATCAGGCGAAAATTTGAAAATATGTTGCTCAAATTTTTCACCTAAAATGTCGGGTTGGTATTGTAGCGTGGTCTCAGCACTCATTTTTTCGATCATCTATTGATTCATTCCCTGATTCAAAATTGTTTATATTGACTATAAATATTCTTTTAAAAGTTGTTCTGTCTCGTCAAACAATCGCTGAGCTAAACTACGATTTTTCGCATGTGCAGATTGAAAAGCTGGTGTTTGCAAACTTTTGTATTGACCTGTTTTCTTAGACCATTCAGGTGATAACGCAATTTGATGAATAAGATTTGCTGGTTTGTTGGGTGAGATTAAGAACAATTTTAAAGCGCGATATTGATAGTTAGGAAGCTCGCGATAAATTTCGGAATCCACACCACCTGGATGAATTGCATTACTGGTGATAGATGTGCCTTTGAGCTTTTCAGCTAAGGCATGACTAAATAGTAAATTTGCTAATTTACTATTTCCATAGCTGAGTACACCGTTATATTTTTTAACAGAATGAAATTTAAATTGATGTGTGTCAATTTTACCCAGAACATGCATCATGGATGCAAGATGAATGATACGGCCTGAAGGCGCGTTTTGAAGTAAAGGTAACAATTGTATTGTCCACACAAAATGTCCTAGATAATTGACACCTATTTGTTTTTCAAAACCATTAGCCGTTTCTTCTAATTTAGGCGTCATTAGACCTGCATTGTTGACCAAAATATCAATCTGTGAATATTTTTCTTTTAAAGTTTGTGCTGCAGATTTGACTTGATTTAAATCATTTAAATCTAATTCTACAATATCAATTTGACCATGACCTTTGGTGCTGATTTCTGCTTTAGCTTTCTGAGCTTTATCCAAATTACGACAGGCAAGTACGACATGATGACCATCTTCAACAAATTTTTTTGCTGTCGCTAATCCAATTCCTGTATTTGCACCTGTAATCACCACTGTTTTCATTATTGTCTCTAAAGTTCTTAGTATGAGATTGTTTTAATACAGTCAGAGCAGTGAGTCAAACGTACTTTCAAGAAATTTTCATATAATTGTTGCATGATACGAACTGCTTATCTGACTCATACAAAAGTTACAGAATCTGAATAGCACAACTCATTTTAAGATAGAATAATATAGTTATATCGTTGTTATTTTTAAAATTCTTCCAGTCTTTCTTATTTAGGCAAACTGTATGCTGGCGTGTCCTCCGCAAAATCCAAAGCAACGTCATCAATATACTGCACAGGCATTAATTGATCATTGCGATACACTCAAAGCCGTATTTCAGGATCAGTGGTTATATCTATGGACGATTACGCCTGAAAATTTATTCGTAATTGATCAGGAAAATAATAGCTTAGTGATCGCAGATGGACTGCTCACAGTTGAGTGTATCGATGATTATAAAATTCAATTTTATACATCCCACTCAAATGTCGAGATTCAAAAAATTGCGGATTTTATGTTCAATGATTTTAGTTTTATCTTTAATCATAAGGCCTCACATCATTCTTTATATTTAAAAACGAAAGTGCAGTTATTTCGTCAAATGCTGGTTGAAGAAGTCTTTAAATGGGTCGATGGAGAAAATCGTGTTGAACAGTGCCTCTATAATTTGACCGATCAGCAAGCGATGCAGTTAGATCGAATCATGATGCAAAGTGAGTATTATGATGAACCTCATTTGCTGAATTTCAGCCGATTTGGTGCTGAAATACCTCTGGAAGTTGAACTAAATTTTAAACATCTGTGTTTGGTCAATTCAGTCATGGGAGATAATTTTCTTGCAGTGCAAAAATTGATCCCAGTATACGATCAGTTAAGCACTTCAGCAGAATTAATGTTGCCAAAACGGTTATATCGTATGGCACAAATTTCGTTCGAGGAACAATTTAGCTTATCTCAATTGGTAGACTTAGAGCCTGATTTCAATTTACTCAAACAGCATAACGAGCAAACACCGCATTTATTAGGTTTTACACGTTGGATCAAACGAGGGTATTGGCAGTATCAAGATATTTTCAATAAACAAAATTTTTTAAATAAAGATGTGCAGTATTGGGTAGAAGATATAGCGCAACAGTCGCCACTGTTTATACACAAAAGAGCAGTGAATTGGTTATTTAAACAAGATTATCTTGTCATCGACTGGGTAAGTGAAAATTTAAAAGATCCAAATATTCGATTGGCTGTCACCGCTTTAAGTTTTGTGGATTGCTCTAAAGTACATCCGCATGTCATACAACTCTCGATTCAATATTTTGAACAGGTTATCGGTCGTTTATTTATTTCTGAGTGTTTACGTATTTCACAGCAACAAGCATGGTTTGAACTATCTGCTGAGCATCATTCATATGCATTGAATGAGGCACAAAATGCTCAAGATTTTAAAAAATCACAGCCACTCACGGCTTCTATTTTATATCTTAAGGAATGGTTGGACTTGTTATGGTCATTGGATCAGCAAGGATTGAGTTCAGTGAAATATGTCTTTAAACGTATTTCTCAAGTGATGCAGTCTTATATGTTGTTTTTAAATGACTTAGTTAAAGATCTACCTGATGAAATCATCAAATTTATTGAGCCCTCAACACAACATCAAACGCATTTTCATTTCTTGATGCAGCAGTATCATATCAATCTAGATGAGTTTAGGCAGCGCTTTAAACATCCAAACTCTCAATATAACCGCAGCAATAGTATTTTTGACTCTTATGTCGCAGATTATCTCATTGATTTTTTTCAACAAGATCGAACCATTGCGAAAAACATGACATGGCCCGCATGGTATCAGCAAGCAATACGTTGGCATCAACATTTACATTATGTTGATACATTGACGACTTTGAAATTGCGACATGCTGAGAGTCATTGGAAACGAGTATCACCCCAAGCAGTTATGTATACAGAGAATTGGAAATTTGTGGAATTGAATGAGTTAGAGCAAATTATTCAAGAGTCTGTAAATTATAAACATTGTTTGGCTTTATCTTATACCCAAAGAATTATTGATGGTGAATATGTGGCGTTCCATATGTCAAATTTACATGATCCCTCACAGCATTTGACACTCGGTTGTTTTTTTAAATTCGATCAGTTGCATTTTGACCAACTGCGTTTGCCCAATAATGAAGTTGCTGATCTTAAGGTTGTGAGGGAAGCCAAAGCGTTTGTACATCAAGTCAATGAAATGTTGATTTGGAATTTTGGAGATCCTGAACAAATCAACAACTGATGCGCCTTAAATTGACGTATTCACGCGTTAACATGATCACAAGGCTGATTTTTGGCTTAACTTTTTGATGAAATGTCGTTAGGCTATGAGCGTTCAAATTAGGTTAAGCACATATGAAACAAGAAACTGCACTGAAGTTAATGAAAGCAGGGGAAAATGTCTTTTTGACAGGTTCTGCGGGTGCAGGAAAAACGTATACGCTTAATCAATATATTAATTATCTTAAGGCACGAAAAGTTTTAGTCGCCATTACTGCATCTACAGGCATTGCAGCCACACACATGAATGGGATGACCATTCATACGTGGGCGGGGATCGGGATCAAAGATTTTTTATCAGATGATGATCTAAAACGCATGAAAGAGCGTAAATATCTCAAAGAGCATTTAGAAAATGCGCAGGTATTGATCATTGATGAAATTTCGATGTTACATGCAAAGCAGCTTAATTTAGTTAATCAAGTGCTCAAGTTTTTTAAAGAGTCTGATGAAGCATTTGGTGGCATACAGGTGATTGCCGCTGGAGATTTCTTCCAGTTACCACCAGTCGGACGCAATGACGAAAAAAATCGAGATAAATTCTGTTTTATGTCCCAGGCTTGGGTAGAAGCGAAATTTCGTGTTTGTTATTTAACTGAACAACATCGACAAGATGACTCAGCCTTGAATGATATTTTGAATGCAATCCGTGCGCAAAATATTCAAGCCGAGCATATTCAAGCTTTACAACAAACGCGTGAGCAAGATATTGGTGAAACATTTACACGTTTGTATACCCATAATATGGATGTTGATGCCATTAATTACCGTCATTTAAATGAGATTGATGGGGATGGTCATCAATTTTGTGCACAAATGGATGGTAATGAAAAATTAATCGAGACATTAAAATCTTCCGTACGTGCACCAGAAGAATTGACCTTAAAGAAACATGCCAAAGTCATGTTTGTAAAAAACAATTTTGATGTGGGTTATATCAATGGCAGCCTTGGTGAAGTCATTGGCTTTGAAGAAGTAGATGATCACGGGGTATTACCTAAAGTTAAATTAACAGACGGCACTGTTCTGGTGGTCGAACCTGAAACCTGGTCTGTTGATAATGATGCAGGAAAGACAATCGCGAGTTTTTCCCAAGTTCCTTTGCGGTTAGCTTGGGCGATTACTATTCATAAGTCTCAAGGGATGACTTTATCGGCGGCGGAAATCAATTTGGCGAATACCTTTGAAAAGGGTCAGGGCTATGTCGCCTTATCTCGTTTGAAATCTATTGATGGTCTGAGGTTGCTCGGCTTCAATGAGCAAGCATTAGAATTAGACAGTTTAGCAATTAAAGCCGACCGAAGATTTCAAGAACTCTCTGATGAAGCAGAAGCGCATTTTGGTGATGCTGATTTAGAAGCGCAACATAAGGCATTTATTCGGCACTGTGGTGGCACACTCAATGAGCTTGAGATTAGTCGTAATGAGAAAAAAATTGCCAAAAATGCAGGCAAAGCCAATTATGCCACCGCGACTCTCGATGAAACTCGCGAACTCTTTGAAAATGGTTATGAAATTCAGGATATTGCGGTTGAGCGTGGTTTAACGCCAGCAACCATTATTAACCACTTAGGCAAACTCCATCGTGAGCAGGGCTTAGATATCTCGGTTGCTCATCCTGGGGATGAAGTCGTTGAACAAGTACGTAAAATCTATAAAAAATTACTTAAAAGACAGAGTCCTGAACATTTCGGTGAAGATGGTGCGATCAAGTTGCGTCCGATCGTGGAAAATACCAATCCGCGTATGGGCTATGACCAAGTGAGATTAGCCTTATTATTCATTGAATAATGAGTTACGCATTTGAAATTGATTTTTTAACACACAAGCAAAGGGAATTAAGATGCCACAGATGATCGTTGAGTATTCGGATAATATCCAAAATTTAGATGCGCAAGCGTTACTTTTAGGCTTAAACCACGCTTTATTTGATACAGGTCTAGTGGGGCATCCTTCTGATATCAAATCACGTATTCGTGCTAATAGTGATTTCCTGATTGGTTTTGGCGAAGAGCCTCAAGCTTATATTCATGTTCGTTTAGGGATCATGACGGGGCGTAATGAAGAACAAAAGAATCTTATTTCAGATCGCTTAAATGAGTATCTTCATAGCTTTAATGGTTATCATGCTCAAGGCTTAACGGTTCAATTGATCATTGAGTTAGCGGAAATGCCAAAAGAGCATTATCGTAAAGGTAGAGTTCAGAAGTAAGACTAAAAAGGCTGAAGTGATCTTCAGCCTATCGTTATGCAGCAAAAGTCAGTATTTCGATATCTGCACTGTTTTGAATTTTTTCAGCCGAATAGCTATAGAGTTCATCGATGAAAGCGACATTAAAACTTCCGACAGTTTGAGCCTGCGTATAAGCGAGCTTACCTGCGATGGCAAAGTGTACATGGGCAGCAATACATGCAATGGTTGGGTTTGTTACGCCAGCATAAGCAGCAATTAATGCACCTAAGGCGCATCCTGTAGCGGTAACTTTTGGCTGTAAATGTGAACCACCATTAATCTTAACCATACATCCATAAGACTTAGAAAGAATAAAATCAGATTCGCCAGAAATTGCGATACATTCAGAGTAATCTAATAAAGTTTTTGCCTGTTCTACTACGGCAGCGCTATCGAGGGTACTGTCTACACCCTTAGATTGATTTTGTTGTCCAGCTAAGCTCCCAATTTCTGAAGCATTACCTCGGATAATGGTGGGTTTAAACCGCAATAAATCATTTGTAATTTCAGTACGCCATGGCAAAACAGCACTATAGCCAACAGGATCTAATACCCAAGGTATATTTTTTTTGTGAGCAGTTTCTGTGGCAATTTTCATTGCGGCAACTTGTTCTGTATGAGGTGTCCCTAAATTGATACTTAAAGCTTGACTAATACCCACGAAACTTTCAGCTTCAAAAGGATTATCAATCATGGCAGGTGAGGCACCAGCAGCTAACAGTACATTTGCGACATAGTTGGCAGCAACCTGATTGGTCATACAATGCACTAAAGGTTGAGTGGTTCTTAACAGATGCCATGCTTCAATGACCTGTTTAAGAATCTCTTGGGTTTGAACCTCAATATCTTTTGGAGCATTTGCTATCAAGTTTTCTGGATGATTCATAGTCGTTCGCTAGCGTGTAAAATAGTGGTCTTGGTGATTACAATTACGACAAATTAAACTGACATAGTCATCAGCGTCATAATCCACAGAAAGTTCATTCGAGCCACAATTCATACAACGTTTTTGTGAGTAGAAATTTAAACGTGGCTCGATTTTACTCCACGATCGCCAAACAGGTTGAAAAAAGATTGATTCATCATAGCCTAGAAAATGAAAAAATAAGATTTCGCTCATTTTACTTAAAGGCAAGTTAGGTAGCCTTGGCAGTGTTGAGGTTTCCCATTTTTCAGCTAAAGAACGTTCACGATATTGCTGTAAAGTCTTTTTTAAAAGGTTGGTATTGATAAAATTTTCATTACGGGCTTGGAGTGCTTTCTGATGGTGCAAATACTCAAGCGCAGTTTGAACTAAATAATAGATTTGACCCACAGCAAGAGAGTCTAATAATCTAAAACAAAAGGTTTGAAAACTCTGATTTCCAGCAATTTGAACGCCCCAAGTTCGACAGTAGTATTGCGCAAATTGAATAATTTCTTGGTACAACAGAGTATAGAGTGCACTTTTGACTTCATCACTATTTTTAAATGGTACACCTTGGCTCAGATTTTCATAAAAGAGCTGACGTAACGCTTGAGTAATACTAAACAAGCTCGGCTCAGAATAGCCGTCAAGACGGACATTAATATAGTATTGACTGAGTTCACTCGAAAAGTCACGTGGGACAAGAATATTGTCTTTCAAAAGTTGTTTCATCAAATGATTTTGAAATAAATAACTTGGGGTAATGGTATGATATTTAATATTTTCCCAATCGATGAATTCTTGATGTTGGGTATGCTCATGGACTTGTTGATCTAATATTGAGAGTAAAAACAACTTGTGCATAAAGCTCAGTTGATGCAAATCGAGTTCTTGTATGTCTTTATTCTTCGATGCAATCTTACGTTGTTCTTGAATGCGAGTTTCCTGCATCATTTTCTTTCGTTTTGCTGTGCAGCGCTCACAATGGCAGTTGCGGTTTTCATCTTGAAAGACTTGATGGTGGCAATGGGAACATTGATGGAATAGGATTTCTTTATCAAATTCTTCTGCTTCAATAAAGTACATACTGGCCTGACAAAGTGGACAGAAACTACTTTCATCAGCATTTTTTTGGAGAATTTGCAACATGGCAGCACTTTAATTTCAAGATGAAAGAATTATACACACGATTGTTCAACATCGCTTGATTGAGTCAGTATTGAAAACAAATCTGACTGGTGTTGCGATCAATAAAATAAGCAGGTGAATGCCTGCTTATGTGAAATATATGAATAGATCGAACCGGAAAATCATTTCCTCAAGTGTTAGATCGACCTAGATAGAGGATTTAATAGGTTAAAGGGCAAGGGAGCTCTGAATCGGAAAAATGTTGCATTTTAGCTTGGATCAGTACCTGAGATTTCTTTTGAGATAATCTCTTGATTCCGAGTACATCATAGTTTTTCAATACAGCTGTGACTTCTGATGTTTCAATAGGCATTCCCTCACTGGTTAAAAACGCTGCAATCACGCGATGATCAATTTTAGCAGCATCCATCATCTGCATGGTTTTGATGTTTTCTACTCTGACTATATGGTTCCTGATGAGCATGATTCACCTCATTTATGATTTATAAGTTTTTTGATGATTACCGCTCTTAAACTGAAGCAATAATTATGCTTGAAAATAAATAAGTGAATTTTTGTTACATTTCTATCGTACTTAGACAAGATATTTGAAACGGGTAATAAAGAAGCAAACTGTTGTTACTACAAATAAATTAAATTGAAAAAAACATGAATAGACCCATATTAAATAGAGCGTCAAACACAGACAATTCGTCAATTTTGACCTATGATCAATTGACTTCACATAAAAGCATAATCGCTGTAAAGAACAGCTTATAGGACGAGTTATGAATATCGCGGCAAATCCAGTGATCGAAGCAGATCAAACGATTTTTTTGAAAGATTATCAGAAGCCAGCATTTGTCGTGGATTCGATTGATTTAAATATCCAAGTCTATGACGATCATACGATGGTGACAGGCACACTAAAAATGCAACGTCAGACTGAAGGTGATTTGGTATTGCTTGGTCGTGAGCTTGAGTTGAAGTCAATTACACTGAATGGTCAAGAGTTAGATTCTTCGCAATATCATCTAGATGATGAACAGTTAGTGATTAAAGATGCACCTGATGATGCATGCATCGTTACAGTCGTTGAAATTCATCCTGAATCAAACACACAACTTGAAGGTTTATACCAAGCAGCATCTGATCTGTTTGTAACTCAAAACGAGCCAGAAGGCTTTCGTAAAATTACGTTCTATCCAGACCGTCCAGATGTGCTGTCTGTTTTCACAACACGTGTCGAAGCGGATAAGAAATTTCCAGTCCTACTGGCGAATGGTAATTTAATTGAAGCGGGTGAAGTGGGCGAAGGACGTCATTATACCATTTGGCAAGATCCAACCAAGAAACCAGCCTATCTCTTTGCATGTGTCATTGGAGACTTAGCGGTATTAAAAGATCGTTACGTCACTTCTGAAGGTCGTGATGTAGCTCTAGAAATTTATGCTGAAGAAAAAGATATTCCTAAGTGCCATATTGCCATGGAAGCACTTAAACATTCTATGCGTTGGGATGAAGAGCACTATGGATTACCTTATGATTTAGACAATTATATGATTGTCGCGACCAGTGCATTCAATATGGGTGCAATGGAAAACAAAGGGCTTAATATTTTTAACACATCATGTGTTTTAGCTGATGAAGAATACACGACTGATGCTGCGATTATGCGTGTTCAATCTGTTATCGCTCATGAATATTTCCATAACTGGACGGGTAATCGTATTACTTGCCGAGACTGGTTCCAACTTTGTCTGAAAGAAGGTTTAACCGTTTTCCGTGATCAATCTTTTTCTGAGGATTTGCAGTCTGCTGCTGTTCAACGAATTGATGATGTGGCAGTGCTTAAAGCGCATCAATTCCCTGAGGATTCAGGCCCATTGTCTCATCCTCCACGTCCAGATCATTTCGTAGAAATTAATAACTTCTATACAGCGACTGTGTATGAAAAAGGTGCAGAAATTAACCGAATGATGGCGACTTTATTAGGTAAAGAAAAATTCCGTAAAGGAACGGATGAGTATTTCCGTCGCCATGATGGTCAAGCTGTGACTGTGGAAGATTGGGTTGCTGCATTATCAGCAGGTTCTGGTGTGGATTTATCAGGATTTTTAACTTGGTATAACCAACCGGGTACACCTAAGCTTGAAGCCAAAGGTGAGTATGATGCTGAGCAGAAAACTTATCGTTTAAACTTTAAGCAAAGTTTAAAACCACATCCAAAATATCCAAACTTAAAAGCGGTTCCAATTCCTGTCGCTTTGGCTTTGTTTGATGAACACACTGGTGAGCAACTTCAACTTGAATGCTCAGCTTTAGTTGAAGATCAAGTCAAAGATGGTGTTTACTTATTCACGACTGATGAAGCAACGATCGAGTTTAAAAACGTGGCGAAGGTGCCTGTAATTTCACTATTACGAAATTTCTCTGCACCTGTGAATTTAGAGTTTAATTATACTGATGAACAGCTTGCGTTATTATTACAGTACGAAACCAATGGCTTTAATCAGTGGCAAGCGACGCAAACATTGCTTGAGCGCATCTTATTAAATGACCAACCTGCTGACATATATATTGAAGCGATGTTAAAAACGCTACCTAGAGTAATTCAGCAAGATCCGCTGTTAGCTTCACGTTTATTTGATGTTCCGAGTGAAGGTTATTTGGGTAGTCGTATTGACCACGATTATCAACCGACAGCGATCTATGAAAAGCGTAATGCTCTATTAGATACTTTGTCTCGCCGTTTAGGTGATTTTGCTAAAGAGACTTATTTATCATTAGATCCAGCAATACAGTCAGATTTTTCCCAAGCTATGGGTACACGTGCTTTAAAGAACATCATGCTTTCATTTATTGCGCGTCAAGGAGATGAGGCTGCATTTGATTTAGCTGAGCAACAGTATCGTCAAACACGTAATATGTCTGAACGTTTAGGTGCTTTAAAAGTGTTGGTTTGGAATGATGCACCGCAAGCTGTTGAGATTTTAGAAGATTTCTATACGCGTTTTAAAGATGAGGCTCTATCAATGGATCAGTGGTTTATGATCCAAGCAGCTCATCCGAAAGCGACAGCAGAAACGATTCAAAAACTGACATCACATGCTGATTACGATCTTAAAGTACCTAATCGAATCCGTGCTGTAACTGGTGGTTTAAATTCAAACCCTGTCAATACTTGGAGTTTTGGGGTAGATCATATTATTCAGTTGGCTCAATATTTGGATGAAAAGAATCCGATTGTAGGCTCACGTTTGTTACAACTTTTATCACGTTGGTACACGTTAGCCCATCCTCAACAAGCCGAAGTCAAAGCGAAACTCGAAGCATTGAAACCTATCGTGAAATCTAAAAATGTATCTGAAACTTTAAATAGTATGCTTGCTGTTTAAATCACAAATAAAAAACCAGTGCAATGCACTGGTTTTTTTGACTCAACAGAATCAAGCTTGCATGGTCATTAGACTCGCATTACCACCTGCAGCTGCGGTATTAATACTAATTGCACGTTCAATAAAGAAGCGTTCTAAAGGAATGTCATAATTACCAGGCTCTAGATGTGTTATTCCGATGATCGGACCTTGTCGCTGAGCCACTTTATCTTGCAATTTTAACAGTTGATTTTTGGTGCCATGATGTAGAATTGCATCAAAACTACCTGTCTCAATATCAGCAATAATGGCGATACGTTGAGCGACCTCTTTAGGCATAGACTGTAAGTATTTTAAAACAAACGTATTCTCACCTAGAACAGTTGGCTGAGAGCCAACCGCGAGAATGGCATGAAGTTGATGAATCTGATCTATTTCTTGATCTGCCAAGCTTAAAACACGATGTCTCGGTAACACAACATATTGATTGCTTTCACCTGTTGGTCCTTGTAATTCATAGCTATGTCCGACACAACTTGGTTGCAACACCTTCATTTGATAATGAGGAAATGACTTATTGACCCAATCTTTATATTGATTCAATAAGTTTTGATGTTCAGTCAATTCAACGCCTTTGCTCGTTGCATAAGGTTGTTCAATTTTTTTATGTGTACATTCATGCATTAACCGATAAATATACATCGGTCCACCAGCTTTGGGACCTGTACCAGATAAACCTTCTCCACCGAAGGGTTGTACACCGACAACAGCACCTACAATGTTGCGGTTAATATAGAGATTTCCAACTTCTGCTTTTGAAATTACGGTTTGTATGGTTTCATCGATACGCGTGTGTAAGCCCATAGTCAAACCATAGCCTTTGGCATTGATTTGATCAATAAGTCGATCAAGTTCGCCATATTTATAAGTAATGACATGCAGTACTGGACCAAAAACTTCACGTTCAAGATCATCTAAATGTGGTAACTCAACTAAAGTCGGTTTAACAAATGTCCCTTGCTTGAGATGAGAGTCATCTTCATCCCACATGAGTTGTTGAACGGGATAACCCAGAGATTTCATTTTATTAATATGTTGATCAATGGTTTGTTTTGCTTCTCGATTAATTACAGGTCCAATATCAGTTTTCAATAAACTTGGAATGCCGACACGCAATTGCTTCATTGCACCTTTGAGCATTTTGATCACGGTATGTGCATTATCTTCTTGAACACATAAAATTCGCAGTGCTGAACAACGCTGACCTGCACTATCAAATGCTGAGCTGACAACATCTAATACCACCTGTTCAGTCAGGGCAGAAGAATCTACGATCATGGCATTTTGACCGCCAGTTTCTGCAATGAGAGGTATTGATTGACCAAATTGATTCAGTCGTTTTGCAACGGTTTTCTGCAAAATTTTCGCAACCTCAGTTGACCCTGTAAACATAATACCTTGAATACGATGATCACTACTGAGTTGTGCACCCACTGTTTCACCACGTCCTGGCAAGAGCTGTAAGACAGATTGTGGTACGCCAGATTCCCAAAGGATCTGAACTGCAATTGAGGCAATTAAAGGAGTTTGCTCCGCTGGTTTGGCGATTACAGTATTCCCTGTTACAAGTGCCGCCGCGATTTGACCTGTAAAAATTGCCAATGGGAAGTTCCAAGGACTAATACACAGTACTGTACCTAAGGGTTGAATAACGGCTTTGTGTTCTAGATCTTTCACTTGTGCTGCGTAGTAGCGTAAGAAATCTACTGCTTCGCGTACTTCAGCAATCGCATTGGCAAATGTTTTACCGCTTTCGCGACTGAGCAGAACCATTAGCTCTTCAAGTCGAGACTCCATCACATTGGATGCTGTAATTAAATATTCTGCACGTTGATCTTTTTCTAAATTTTGCCAATCCTGCTGTGCTTCAGTCGCATTAACTAACGCCATTTCCACTTGCATGGCATGAGTCTCCGTCACTTCACCGACAATATCTTGATGGTTCGCAGGATTGAGAATTGCCATTGACTCTGTATCGTGTACGGATTCATCTAATCTCAGACCCATTGGGGTGGCTTTAATTTGAACTTTAGACCATTGTTGATAAGTATGATTCAAATGTTCAAGGTCTTGGTCATTTGCAAGATCAATTCCAAGAGAGTTAGGGCGATGATCAGCATATAAATGTTTCGGATATGGAATAGCAGGGTGCTTTAATCCAACTTTGCCTTCGATTCGACTTGTGACATCAATGGTTTGATGTGGATTTTCAATCAAGTCATCAATTTTGAGTGTTTTATCAGCAATACGATTTACAAAAGACGTGTTTGCCCCATTTTCAAGCAATCGTCTAACCAAATAAGCCAAAAGGGTTTCGTGATTTCCGACAGGTGCATAAATTCGGCAAGGTACGCCAAGTTTATCATCTGCTTTAGAACCGACGACTTGTTCATAAAGTGGTTCACCCATGCCATGTAAACATTGGAATTCGTATTGTCCCTTATAATATTGTTCAGGATTTGCCAAATGATAAATAGTGGCTAAGGTTTGTGCATTATGTGTTGCGAATTGTGGATAAATAAAGTCTGGTTCGGCTAAAAGTTTGCGAGCACATGCAATATAAGATAAATCTGTGTGCACTTTTCGAGTAAAGACAGGATAATCGGTCATGCCTTCAACTTGTGCTTTCTTAATTTCACTGTCCCAATAGGCGCCTTTGACTAAACGAATCATTAAACGTTTTTGACTACGCTTAGCTAAATCAATGATGTAATCGACCACGTAAAAACATCTTTTTTGATAAGCTTGAATCACAAATCCAATGCCTTTCCAGCCATTCAATTTTGGTTCGAAACATAAGCGTTCAAGAAGTTCCAATGAAATTTCCAGACGATCAGTTTCTTCAGCATCGATATTTAGACCAATATCATATTGTTTCGCTAGAACCGCTAGATTAAAGACTTTGTGATAAAGCTCATCGTGTACACGGTCAATTTGCGAGCGTTGATAACGTGAATGAAGTGCTGAAAGTTTGATTGATATACCAGGGCCTTCGTAAACATCTTTGTCAGACGATGCCTTACCAATCGCATGAATCGCATTTGTATAATCTTGATAATAGCGCTCTGCATCATGATCTGTAAGCGCTGCTTCACCTAACATATCATATGAGTAACGAAAGCCTTGTTCTTCTAATCGTTCGGCATTATTTAACGCCTCATCAATGGTTTCACCTGTCACAAACTGTTCACCCATCATACGCATAGCAACATCAACGGCTTTGCGAATAATGCCACGGCCACTTCGTGCCAAGATGCCTGTGAGTAGACCAGATAAACTATTTGCTTTAGGTGTTTCCATTAACTTACCGGTCAACATTAAGCCCCATGCTGCCGCGTTTACAAACATTAGGCTGCTTTGACCTAAATGATCTTTCCAATTGCCTTGGTTGATTTTGTCTTTGATCAATAAGTCACGTGTTGCTTTATCAGGGATACGTAAGAGCGCTTCAGCTAAACACATGAGCGCAATACCTTCTTGTGAAGATAATGAAAATTCTTGTAATAAACCCTGTACAATGCCTGCTTTGCCCGCTGCCCCTTTACGTTCACGTAATGAATGCGCTAAATTGAAGGCTAATTGATAAATTTTGTCTGAAATTTCTTGATCAATCTCGGTCTCTTCGAGAAGTGTTTCGACACATTCAGATTCATCACGGCGCCATGCACGATTTATTTCTAATTCTAGATCTGATTTATCTTTAAATTCAGTAATGTCTTGAATGTCTAATGGGCGAGAAAGGGGTGAGCTAAGTTGTTCCATGAGATATACGCCAGCGTCCTGTGACAATGAAATAGATTTATCTTTAAGGTTTATTTAATTTATGATTACAGAAAATATGGTGCATAACTCACTATAATTAGAGTTAAATTTAGAGAATAATTCGCATGCAGACTCAAATGATGACCTTGGATCGTACAGATTTAAAAATTTTAGATATCTTGCAAAAAGATGGGCGTCTATCAAATATAAAACTTGCTGAAATGGTCAATCTTTCTCCCACAGCAGCGCTTGCTCGAGTACAAAAACTAACCAAAGATGGATATATTACAGGTTATGAAGCCAAGTTAAATCCAGATCTGCTGAATCGAAGTTTTGTGGTATTTGTCGAAATTTTATTAGATAAAACAACTCCAAATGTATTAGAAGAATTTTCTGATGCAGTCAGAAGTTACCCTGAGATTGTTGAATGTCACATGATCAGCGGAGGGTTTGATTTTGTGGTTAAAATCCGTTGCGCCAACATGGAAGAGTTTCGCAAGATTTCTGGACAGGTTTTATGGCAACTGCCAGGCATCAAAGAAACCCGTAGCTATCCAGTGATGGAAGTTATTAAGGAATCGTCGCAAGTGCAACTTAAGCAAACATTTAAAAAGTAAATGTATAAGAAAGGGGCTATAAGCCCCTTAATTTTTTATTTCTCATTACCTTCCATTTTTGATTTCTTGCATTTCAATTTCATATTTCTGTTGAGCTTCATCAAAACGGTCAGTCACATCTTGCGCTGGCGGGCGGCCTAATAAACTCACCACCATAATACTCACCCAAGATAAAATAAACCCAGGAATGATTTCATAGACGCCTGTATCAGCCATGGTGTTTTTCCATACAATGACGGTAACAGCACCAACAATCATACCTGCCAATGCGCCATTGATGGTCATTCGCTTCCAGAAGAGAGAAAGGATAATCAGTGGTCCAAATGCTGCACCAAAGCCAGCCCACGCATAAGCAACTAAACCGAGTACCTTGCTGCCCGGATTCATTGCAAGGAAGATCGCCATAATCGCAACGATTAATACCATCAAACGACCTACCCAAACCAGCTCGGTTTGTGATGCAGATTTACGAATAAATGCTTTGTATAAGTCTTCTGTAAGCGTGGTAGAGCATACCAATAGCTGGCAACTGAGGGTACTCATCACTGCTGCAAGAATCGCGGCGAGAATCACTCCTGCAACCCATGGATTAAATAAAATTTTAGTTAATTCCATAAAAACAGTTTCAGGATTTGCATTGACTGCAGCACCGAGTTGAGGAAACGTATCAAAGTAAGCGATTCCGAAATAACCGACAGCGACTGCACCACCAAGACATAGAATCATCCATGTCATTCCAATTCGACGTGCTGCTGGAATAGACTTCACGGAATCTGCTGCCATAAAGCGCACAAGAATATGTGGTTGACCAAAGTAGCCAAGTCCCCATGCCATTGAAGATAAAATTGCTACAGTGCTGAGATCTGAAAGTAAATTATTCGCTAATGGGCGTGCGGATTCCACAATGACACTAACTTGCTGAGCATTTTCACCAATGGCTAAATAGGTCATTACTGGAGCAAGTAAAAGCGCAAAGATCATCAAGCCTGCTTGGAATGTATCTGTCCAACTGATGGCTAAGAAACCGCCAATACAGACATAACTAATCGTTGCCACTGCTCCAATCCATAGGGCTGTGTTGTAATCCCAACCAAATAGGCTTTCAAATAAACGTGCACCTGCGACCATGCCAGAGGCACAATAAATTGCAAAGAAAATCAAAATTACAAAAGCTGAGATGATACGAAGAACTTTTTTCCGATCACCAAAGCGGCTGGTGAAATAGTCGGGGAGAGTCAATGCGTTATGTTGTATTTCGGTGTGAACACGTAGACGACCCGCGACCAACAGCCAGTTCAACCAAGCACCGATAATTAAACCAATGGCAATCCAAGCTTCGGATAAACCTGAGAGATAAATTGCACCAGGTAGGCCCATGAGTAACCAGCCACTCATATCTGATGCACCTGCGGATAATGCAGTGACGACACTGCCTAAACTCCGACCACCTAAAATATAATCATCAAAATTATTCGTGGCTTTGTAGGCATAAAGCCCAATGCCAAGCATCGCCACAATATAAAAAATAAATGTGATTAGCGTAGGATTTAATTGGCTCATTGCTATGCCATCCTTTGTCTGTCCTAAATGACCATCTTTCCGAGATGAATTTTTAATCGAATTATTCGAGGAGCTGATTCAAGCACGTTTTGAAAATTACGCTCTGTTACATTTGAGTGAGATTTATAGTTGTTTAGTGAAACTGAATGTAATTTTGGTTACAAAGACTATTTTTTCAAAAAAGTTTACTTTGAGGGTTAAAACAATTCTATAAATGATTATTTTTAACATAAAGTTACATTTGTCACTTAAACAGCGAAGTTGTAATTTTTTATTGCATAAAGAAGTATTAAATCAATAGTGAAAATAAGCATGAAGCCTATCATCGATATTGCACGATAATGGTGCATTATTGTTGAGTAATAAAAGTGTCTACGGTTCAATTTGATAAAACAAGAATAGAGCATGATCTGCTCGGTGAAAAAGCGGTTCCTTTCGATCGTTACTATGGGATTCATACCCTGCGTGCGATGGAGAATTTTCAGATTTCGCATCAACAAATAGGTGAAAACATACATTTTATTCGTGCATTGGCACAGGTAAAAAAAGCATCAGCACAGACAAATTTAAAATTTTCCAAATTGAGTCAAGATGTCAGCCAAGCGATTCAATGGGCTTGTGATCAACTGATTGAGCAGCCTGAAAGTTGGAAATCATCATTTCCAATTGATATTTATCAGGGTGGGGCTGGAACTTCTATTAATATGAATAGTAATGAAGTGGTGGCTAACCTTGCACTCGAGTATCTCGGCTTGCCTAAAGGTCAATATGATGTAATTCATCCAAACGACCATGTGAATAAATCGCAATCGACCAATGATGTTTATCCAACTGCATTGAGATTAGCAACATATTACAGTTTAGAAGATTTATTGTCTCAAGTTCGCTCATTAATCGCTGCTATTGAGATCAAAGCATCTGAATTTCAACACGTAATTAAAATGGGGCGAACTCAACTCCAAGATGCTGTACCCATGACACTCGGACAAGAGTTTCGTGCATTTGCGACGCTATTAAAAGAAGACTATCGCCTCATCCAAAAGATGCGTCATTTACTGCTAGAAATAAATTTGGGTGCGACTGCGATT
Source organism: Acinetobacter sp. 24-47-47 (assembly GCF_057737035.1). Classification (NCBI taxonomy): domain Bacteria; kingdom Pseudomonadati; phylum Pseudomonadota; class Gammaproteobacteria; order Moraxellales; family Moraxellaceae; genus Acinetobacter; species Acinetobacter sp. 24-47-47. The sequence goes on from NZ_CM173216.1 coordinate 1,380,785, forward strand.
GGAACGGGTGTGAACACACCTCATGGATATGCACTAGAAGTGGTTCAAACGCTTTCTCAAATTACTGGATTGAAATTACAAGGTGCTGAAGACTATGTTGAAGCCACCAGTGACTGTGGCGTATTTATTATTCTATCAAGCACTTTAAAGCGTTTAGCCGTCAAGCTCTCAAAAATTTGTAATGACCTGCGCTTATTAAGTTCAGGGCCTCGTACGGGATTAGCTGAAATTAGATTACCTGAATTACAAGCCGGCTCATCCATTATGCCTGCGAAAATCAATCCAGTTATTCCTGAAGTAGTGAACCAAATTGCTTTTAAAGTCATTGGTAATGATTTGACAGTGACCATGGCAGCTGAAGCGGGGCAATTACAATTAAATGTCATGGAACCTGTAATTGCACTGACCATGAATGAATCAACCAATTTATTAATTCAAGCAATGCAAACACTAGAAAACAAATGTATCCAAGGTATTACTGCAAATGAACAGACTTGTTACGATGCAGTGATGCGAAGTGTTGGTATCGTCACATTATTAGATCCGATTCTAGGTCATGCCAAATGTGATGAAATTGGGAAGGTTTGTCTTGCAGAAAATAAAACCATTCAGCAAGTTGTCATTGAGCAGAATCTTTTGACGCAAGAGCAGTTAAATCAAATTTTCTCTTTTGAAAATTTAGTGTCTGAGATCGCGGGTAATGTTGTCGATGATATGAACATGGACAAAGTAAGCTAATAGAGTAGATAGAATCTGAAAATCAATTGAATATGAATTGATGGCATATTTCATTCAATGAGGTATGCCATTTTCATTGAAACTTTTAAGTATAATTTCTTAATTGAATGTTTATAATAATTAAAATTTTGAGCCATCAATACAAACATTATAATTTAGAGAAAGTGAATGAAAAGAATAGTAATAAGCACGCTGCTGTGTTCGATGTTGCTGGTATCCTGTTCAAAAAAAAATAGAGGAACACTCTGCTGAAGCAGTTCAAGAAAACACTGCTGATACGTAAGTTGATATGCAAGAAGCGGCTGAACCAAATACTTTGCCCGTCCAGGAGTAAAAACCTGAGGTCATATTAAATCAAGAGGTTAATTCGGTTGATCTTACTCGTCGTATGGTTCGAGAGGCGCAAGTTAACTTTACCGTTAAAGATGTGGTGAAAAGCAGTTTAGAGATTGAAAAAATAACCCTTCAAGCAGGCGGATTTATTGAAAGAAAAGATATTGATTTCAATGTGGTTGATCTTAAACGTCAGAATATTTCAGAAGGTAAAGTAAAAGTATTTGAAAAAGTTGAACCTATATCTTTTATGGTGCTACGTGTACCGAGTGAGCGTGCCCCACATGTTGTTAATCAACTTTTACCTTTAATGTTTTTTCTGAATCAGCAACGCTATAGTGCACAACGTTTTGAATTGAAGCTTCTTCAAGAAAAAATGAATCAAGCACAGACTATTTCAAGTCAAGCACGACCAGCTCATTTGAATGAAATCACACGGCTCACTCAACTCGAAGTTCAAGACCGTGTTAAATTCAGTACGATCAGTTTACAACTGAATCAACCAACACTGGTCCGAGAAAGGGTTGATATTGATATTGATACAGTGGCGCGATTAAATGGTGATCACTTTACTCAGCGTGTTTGGAATAGCATCAAATATGGCTGGCAATTTGTGCTCGATCTTTTGGTGTTTTTATTAATGATTTGGCCTTTGTATTTGATTGTCTTACTTGGCTTCTTGTTATATCGATGGTTAAAACCTTATTTTGATAAACTCAAATAAGCCCATGCCTCAATTTGGCTGAACTGAAGAAAGAAGTTTGGCCAAATCTTGCATTCCTTCGGTTGCTGATTTTGAGATACATGTATAGTATTGTGGCACACGGCCGAGATCGGCTTTAGGGTCGATATAATACGCATCACAGCTTGGTGAAATACTGTGTACTAAGCCTGCAACAGGATAAACAGCTAAGCTTGTTCCAATCACAACAAAGATTTCAGCTTGCTGGCAAATCACTTCTGCTTCTTCAAAAGCGGGAACGGATTCACCAAACCATACGACATGTGGACGAAGCGGATATCCAGCGTCACAGAAGTCACGAGAAATATCCAGTTCAATTCCTTCAATTGTGTAAAATTTGTCTGTGAATTGAGCATCTGGCCCCGAGGTTTTGGCTAGTCTTATATTTCCATGAAGATGCAGTACTTTTTTACTACCAGCGCGTTCATGTAAGTCATCAATATTCTGCGTGATCACATGGACATCATAATGTTGCTCAAGTGCTGCAATCGCCAAATGTGCTGCATTAGGTTCAGATGCTAAAATTTTTTTTCGCCGTTCATTGTAAAAGCGCTGTACTAAAACAGGATTGTTACGCCAAGCTTCAGGCGTTGCGACGTCCTCTATGCGATGGTTTTCCCAAAGTCCATCGCTATCTCGAAATGTATTGATACCACTTTCAGCACTCATACCAGCACCCGAAAAAATCACAAGCTTTTTTTTAGACTGATTCATCCAATCTCCATCCTATTGATTTTATGCCCACGTATGACGTCTGGATCAACTTAATATTCAAATATTCATTAGAGCTTATATAGTTTGATTCAGAAATTTAGAAATTTCTTGTGCGAATTTAATGGGTTCATTGATCAAAGGCGTATGCCCTGAGCGCTCAAACAGTACGATACGATGATTTTTAACCGATTCAGCAATGAGCTTTTGCCCTTGCGCTGGATAGAGTGCGGATTTAGCGCCGATAAAAAAAGTTGCTGGACATTCTAACTTTGAGATCGCGGCTCTGTAATCTTCTTTATGGTTTAGATAGTTGTCAATGTACCAACGCATATAGTCGAGACGTTGCATAGGGAGGATTAACTTTTGAATTTTCGGTTGATTGAGTGTTGTTTTAAAAATTTTAGCGCTCAATTGATGATTATCTTGTAAAGATAAAAATTTAACCCAAAGCTCGACTAATTCGCGGCTTAAGTGAGTAGGTAATTCACTCAGGTTTTGATAATTTTCATGTTGATGTAAAAAAGAAGAAAGTTCGATGAGTAGCTTTTTGAACTCTGGATAGCGATCGCCCAATAGCCCGAAACTCCAAGTTTCATCAGAAGGTATTTTAGGGGTTTGATCAATATGCAAGTATGCTTGGATTTGATCAGCAAATTGACCATATTGCATACCATGCATGGCAGTAGTTGCCCCCATAGAATAAGCAATCACTTTATATTGTTGTCTAGGGCGTTGACTGATCAATGCCTGAATATCGTTCCAGTGACTTGAAATAGCATCAGCATCTGGAATTTTACAATGCTTAGACCCACCAAAACCACGCCAGTCAGGAATAATAAATTTATATTTCTTTAAATTAAATGCAAAAAAAGGAATCCATTGCCAACTTTGCATTCCTAAACCAGATAGCACCAAAACAGGTTCACCTTGACCAATTTCACGAACATATAATTTTTCGTTATCTTGCATAGTAAAAAATGGCATAGATATATCCTTTATTTTGTATTCATTATTTTCAATTGTGGAATTACACGTTCTAACCAACTGATCCAACCTTGCTCTAATTCAATGCCTAATTGAAGAATCATTTTATGAATATAGAGTGTACGGTCATCATTATCTTTCTTAGCAAAATCTTTATCGTAAATCGCTTGATATATTTTTAACTTATTTTTATGAATCTCTAAATGAGATTCCAATTCTGTCAACACATTATTACCACCTAGTTGTGCTTCAGCTCTTAAACGCACCATCAATTCTTCTCTGAGTTGGGCAGGCTCACTATGCTGTACCATCCAATTGGCAAGTTCAGTTCGACCTAGAGCATCAACTTTATATTTTTTCTTTCTCGAGTTGGGATCACCTTCATCAATAGTCGAAATCCAACCTTTTTTTTGCATAGCATTGAGTTCACGATAGATTTGTTGGTGAGTTGCATTCCAAAAGAATCCCATAGAACGGTCAAAGCGACGCGCAAGTTCAATACCTGTACTTGGTTTTTCAATGAGACTGGTCAACAAAACATGTGCTAAAGACATAAATCATATATCGTAAAATGTTGAATCAACTTTATTATGCAACATGTTGCATAAAAAGCAAAATTAGAATATATATTTATGCAACAAGTTGCATGAAACACACAATAATAGCAAGCAAACGCGAGCCATGAGGTCAGAATGTCAAATTATCCAAACTTACTTGCACCACTAGATTTAGGTTTTACCACTTTAAAAAATCGTGTATTGATGGGTTCAATGCACGTAGGTTTAGAAGAGGTTGAAGGTGGCTATGAACGTATGGCCGCATTTTATGCTGAGCGTGCTCAAGGACAGGTCGGTCTTATCGTGACTGGGGGGATTTCACCCAACGATGCTGGTGTGACTTTTGCTGGAGGGTCAAAATTAGACTCGATTGCTGAAGCTGAGAAACATAAAATCATTACACAAGCAGTACATGATGCTGGCGGTAAGATTGCAATGCAGATTTTGCATACTGGTCGATATTCATATCAGCCTGAAAATGTTGCACCATCAGCAATTCAGGCACCAATTAATCCAGTTAAACCTCATGCTTTAAGCTCGGCTGAAGTTCATCAAACCATTGATGATTTTGCTAACTGTGCAAAGCTGGCTCAATATGCAGGTTATGATGGTGTTGAGATTATGGGGTCTGAAGGTTACCTCATCAATGAATTTATCGCAGCACGTACCAATCACCGTGATGACGAATGGGGTGGGAGTTATGAAAACCGCATTCGTTTGCCGATTGAAATTGTAAAACGTACCCGTGCAGAGGTGGGTGAAAACTTTATTATCATTTATAGACTTTCGATGCTCGACTTGGTTGAGGGCGGTTCAACGCTTGAGGAGGTCATCCATCTTGCAAAAGAAATTGAGAAAGCCGGAGCGACTATCATTAATACAGGGATTGGTTGGCATGAAGCGCGTATACCCACGATTGCAACGAAAGTACCTCGAGCAGCATTTACATGGGTGACAGAAAAGCTAAAAGGTGAAGTTAATATTCCATTGATTACCTCAAATCGTATCAATACCCCTGAAATGGCTGAACACGTGTTAGCTTCAGGTCATGCAGATATGATTTCTATGGCTCGCCCAATGCTTGCAGATGCAGAATTTGTACTAAAAGCTGAACAGGGTAGAAGTGACGAAATCAACACGTGTATTGGCTGTAACCAAGCGTGTTTGGATCATATTTTTTCACTCAGAATTGCGTCATGCTTGGTTAACCCACGTGCATGCCATGAAACTGAACTCATTTTTAAAGAAACCCATACGCCTAAAAAAATTGCTGTCATTGGTGCAGGTCCTGCAGGATTGAGTTTTGCTACTTATGCTGCTGACCGTGGTCATCAGGTCACCATTTTTGAGGCAGCCGATCAAATTGGTGGTCAATTTAATATTGCAAAAACGATTCCAGGAAAGGAGGAGTTTTATGAGACATTGCGTTACTTTAAGCGAAAAATTGAGTTGCAGCCTTTAATTCAATTAAAACTTAACCATACTGCAACTTTTGAAGAGCTCAATACAGATCAGTTTGATGAAATTGTCGTCGCTACAGGTGTGACACCTCGACATTTAGATATTGAAGGAATTGATCATCCAAAAGTGTTGTCTTATATCGAAGTTTTAAGAGAGAAAAAAACAGTCGGACAGCGTGTTGCGATTATTGGTGCTGGTGGTATTGGTTTTGATACTGCTGAGTATCTAACCCATGAGGGGGAAAGTGGAAGCTTGAATCCTCAAAAATTTTATGATGAATGGGGAATTGATACATCATATTCTAATGTAGGAGGTTTAAAACCTGCTCAAGTAGAACAGCCATCACGTGAAATCTACTTATTACAACGTAAAGCCACTTCAGTTGGTGCAGGCTTGGGTAAAACGACGGGTTGGATTCATCGTACTGGATTAAAAAATCGCGATGTAAAAATGATTCCAGGTGCAACGTATAACAAGATTGATGACCAAGGTTTACATATCACAATCAATGATCAAACTACCGTCTTAAACGTGGATCATGTGGTGATTTGTGCAGGTCAAGAGTCATATACGGCTATGTTTGATCAACTTGAGCAGGCAGGTAAAAAAGTTCATTTAATTGGTGGGGCGAAAGAAGCGGGTGAGCTAGATGCAAAACGTGCGATTCGTCAAGGTGCTGAATTGGCTGTCAAGATTTAAGCCATAAAATTTCTCTCTTATATTATAGATGAAAGTGCAAGAAGAGGATTTGGAGAGGGTACTTAATTAAATGAGACCTCTCCTTGACGCAGTATTCTCCCTTTTCTTCTAAAAGGTTGGACTGATACAACAAAAAGGACATAAAAATGACACTCGAAACCACACAAAAATCTATTCAACGTTGGCACCACATGCTTGAAACACGTGATTTAAGTCTATTGAATGAGCTTTTGTCTGAAGAAGTCGTATTTAAATCACCCGTCGCATTTAAGCCTTATCCAGGCAAACAAGTTGTTACTTTTATTTTGACCAATGTGATTGAGATCTTTGAAAATTTTCGTTATCACCGTGAGTTCTATACAGCAGATGGGCTCAGTGTTGTGCTCGAATTTTCCGCAAATGTCGGTAAAAAAACATTAAAAGGGATTGATATGATCCAGTTTAATGAGCAAGGTCAAATTATTGACTTTGAGGTGATGATTCGGCCTAAAAGTGGTTTAGAAGCTTTGGCGTTGCAAATGGGCCAACGTATGGCTCAATTTCTACCTAAATAAATTAGGCATGTTTTTGGCTTATGAATTGGAGTAAGTAGATTCGGAGTCTGTATGAATCTTAATCAGCGTTTCAAGTGGATGCAAGAATTCACTCAAACCCAACTTGATCATTTTACTGGTGCAGCTATACCTTCAATCTATTTTAATCCGCAAGGTGAGTTAGCCCATGTGATTTCAAACTTGAAACGTTTGCATTATAAATATAGACCAACGCCGTGGCTCTCGAATACGCATGCTCACTTGGTGTATTTTGATAAAGTTCGAAAGAAAACCGTAAAATTAGAATATGACTTCATTGAACAGTTAACAATGTCTGATGGCGGAACGACGGGTATTGCTTGGTATGGCATGCATCTTTCTGCGCAAACGCCAACTATCTTAGTGCTACATACCATTACTGGAAGCCCAGCCAGTATGAGAGAATTGGTCAGAGACTTACATCAAGTAACTGGTTGGCGTATCGCATTGTGTTTAAGACGAGGGCATGCAGGTCTACCACTTTCAGTTCCTAAAATTAATCTCTTTGGAAACACGCAAGATCTAAGAGAGCAGATCGAACGTATTCAACAGCGCTTACCATATTCTAAATTGTATGCAGTTGGGTCTTCAGCAGGAACTGGATTATTGGTTCGATATTTAGGTGAGGAAGAAAGCTCCACACCAATTCAAGCGGCTTTCGCACTTTGTCCTGGATACAATACGGAAACTGGTTTTTCAAATGTTCATCCTTTTTATAGCCGTTTGATGGCAAAAAAGTTAAATGCACATTTTTTAAAACCGTATGAGCAACATTGGCGAAATTTAGAAAGTTTAAAGCAACTGAGTGTTGCTAAAGATTTATTTGATTTTGAAAAAACATATTATCAGTTCGCTGGATTTGAAAATTATGACGCATATTGTAAAGCGACAAATCCCATCTATGTCTTTGAGAAGATTAGAGTGCCGTTGATGATTTTAAATTCGGAAGACGATCCAGTATGCCATATCCGCAATTTAGAGCCTTATAAAGAAGTGATTCAACATATGCCGAACATGGCAGTAGTGACCACAAAAAAAGGAAGCCATTGCTGTTTCTATGAAGGTAATAAAAATCCAGAATCTTGGGCACACAAATTAATTGCAGAATTTTTTTTAGAATTAGAGAAAGCCTGACAATTTTTGTTGTTTATAAATGAATAACAATTTGACTTTCATTCATGTTGACATAAAAAACCGAGTCATGTCACTCGGTTTTTTAATCTGAAAATTAGTTTTCTAAAGCAGGGGTAGCAGCAGCAATAGCAGCGGCAACAGCATCATCTTCAGATTGAGAACCACCCGTTGATGCACTTGGAGAAGGTGTAGGGCGTTCTACATTTTCAACAGTTGGTGCTGGCGCAGGATTCGTTTGTGCAGGAGCATCACGGTATTCACGACGAATAGTCGCTGACGTATTGTTTGTCTCCTGATGCTCAATTTCAACTTGAGTTGGTGGCTCAGGTTCGATTTCAGGTTCAGAAATCTCTATGTTCTCAATTTGTTCTGCCTGTTCAGTTGTTTCAACAGTTTGTTCCTGTTCTTCTTCCTTAGGCGCTTCTTTTTTTACACATGCAGTAACGAGGAGTGCAGATAAGATTGCACCAGCGATTAAAAGTTTTTTATTCATAGTTGCTCAAAACAAACTAGCTAGATCGACTAACGTAGTATAACAGCAAATTAACAGATGAAAATCACTGAAAGTGTGCGTGAATCTTTATTGGAAATGATGATAGAATAACCAATTGTTTATTGTTCTTTGAATTGATGCGGATTGACTTTGCTTTATAGGTACAGAGTAAAGTAAAATTGCGCAACATTGCAGGCCGATTTAGGCTCGATTGTACGAGAAACCCAATGACCCATTTTATTTTCGTTACTGGTGGTGTTGTTTCATCACTAGGTAAAGGTATTTCAGCTGCTTCAGTTGCTGCACTTTTAGAAGCCCGTGGATTAAAAGTAACCATGGTGAAAATGGATCCATACATTAATGTCGATCCAGGGACGATGAGCCCGTTCCAACATGGTGAAGTTTTTGTCACAGAGGATGGTGCGGAAACTGACTTAGACTTGGGTTATTACGAACGTTTCTTGCGTCGTGCGAAAATGACCAAGCTTAATAACTTTACATCTGGTCGCGTGTACCAAGACGTTTTAAATAAAGAGCGTCGCGGTGATTACCTTGGTGGAACAGTTCAAGTTATTCCACACATTACAGACAATATTAAAGAACGTGTTCTTCGCGCTGGCGAAGGCTATGACGTTGCTATTGTTGAGATTGGCGGTACAGTAGGTGACATTGAATCTCTCCCATTCATGGAATCTGTTCGTCAGTTAATGGTTGAACTTGGTCACAAACGCACAATGCTGATGCATTTAACGTTGTTGCCATATATCAAGTCAGCTGCAGAGTTGAAAACAAAACCAACTCAGCACTCGGTGAAAGAATTACTTTCAATCGGTATTCAACCAGATATTTTGATCTGTCGTACTGAACACGATGTTGATGCTGATACAAAGCGTAAAATTGCGTTGTTCACGAACGTAGAAGCTCGTGCAGTTGTGGTGTGTAAAGATGCACGCACAATTTACGAAATTCCACGTACGTTCTATGAACAAGACGTTGATGATTTAATTTGCGAGCGTTTTGGTTATAACGATTTACCAGAAGCCGATCTTTCAGATTGGGATAATGTCGTAGAAGCATTATTAAACCCTGAGTACACTGTTCGTGTTGCGATGGTGGGTAAATATGTTGAACTTCCAGATGCTTATAAATCTGTGAACGAAGCACTTTTACATGCGGGTATCCAAAACCGCGTTAAAGTTCAAATTGATTATGTCAATGCCGAAGAACTTGAAAGCCAAGATGTAGCAGAAGTGTTGAAAGATGCTGACGCAATCTTAGTTCCTGGTGGTTTTGGCGAGCGCGGTACTGAAGGTAAGATGCAAGCGATTAAATTCGCACGTGAGAATGGAATTCCATTCCTTGGTATTTGCTTGGGTATGCAACTTGCGGTCATTGAATACGCACGTAATGTTGCTGGTATTGTAGATGCAACTTCAACTGAATTTAACCGTTCAACTAAATCGCCTTTAATTGGTTTGATTACGGAATGGTTAGACGAACGTGGTGAAGTACAACAACGTTCTGTAGATTCTGATCTTGGTGGAACAATGCGTCTTGGCGCTCAAAAATCAGAATTGGTTGAAGGCACTAAAACTGCAGAAGTGTATGGTTCAGTAGAAATTATTGAACGTCATCGCCATCGTTACGAAATGAATAATCGTTATATTCCTACTTTAGAAGAAAAAGGTATGAAAATTTCTGGTTATTCACCAATCCAACGTTTAGTTGAAACTGTTGAAATTCCTCAACATCCTTGGTTTATTGCTGTACAATTCCACCCGGAATTTACAAGTTCTCCACGTGATGGTCATCCATTATTTGCTGGTTTTATTGATGCTGCTAAAAAACAGTATCAAAAATCGAAATAATGAATGTCTTAGGACATAACTAGGAAGTTTAAATGTCACAATTAAAAGCACAAGAAATTGTACGTTTAGGCGATATACAAATGGCAAATCATTTGCCATTTGTATTATTCGGCGGAATGAATGTACTTGAATCAAAAGATTTAGCTTTTGAAATTGCAGAAACTTATGTTGATATTTGCAAACGTTTGGATATTCCATATGTTTTCAAAGCAAGCTTTGATAAAGCAAATCGTTCGAGCTTAAATTCTTTCCGCGGACCTGGTCTTGAAAAAGGAATTGAGTGGTTAGCTGACATTAAAAAACATTTTAATGTACCCATCATTACAGATGTTCATGAACCATATCAAGCAGCACCTGTGGCTGAAGTGGCTGACATCATTCAATTACCTGCTTTCCTCAGCCGTCAAACAGATCTTGTTGAGGCAATGGCAAAAACTCAAGCCATTATCAATATCAAAAAAGCGCAATTCTTAGCACCGCATGAAATGCGTCATATCCTGCATAAATGTTTGGAAGCCGGGAATGACAAGCTGATTTTATGTGAGCGTGGCTCAGCATTTGGTTACAACAACTTAGTTGTCGATATGCTTGGTTTCGACATCATGAAAGAAATGAATGTGCCAGTCTTCTTTGATGTGACACATGCACTTCAAACCCCAGGTGGTCGTGCAGATTCAGCAGGTGGTCGTCGCGCACAAATTACGACATTAGCGCGTGCGGGTATGGCTACAGGTCTAGCAGGTCTTTTTCTGGAAGGACATCCTGATCCAGAAAAAGCAAAATGTGATGGACCTTGCGCTCTTCGAATGTCTCAACTTGAGCCATTCTTAGCTCAGCTTAAAGAATTGGATACCTTGGTTAAAGGTTTCAAAAAATTAGATACACACTGATGCAGCGTTAGACGCATCGTTTTATTAATCAACTGAGGAATTGTTCATGAGCCAAATCGTTGACATTCGTGCACGTGAAATTTTGGACTCTCGTGGTAACCCAACCATCGAAGCAGACGTTATCTTAGCATCTGGCGTAGTTGGCCGTGCATGTGCACCATCTGGTGCTTCAACTGGTTCTCGTGAAGCTTTAGAACTTCGTGATGGCGATAAAGCACGTTACTTAGGTAAAGGTGTTAAAACTGCTGTGAACAACGTAAACACGTTAATCCGTGACGCGTTAGTGGGTAAATCAGTATTCGAACAAAAAGACATCGATAATACGATGATCGCTTTAGACGGAACTGAAAACAAAGAAAAATTAGGTGCGAACGCAACTTTGGCAGTGTCTTTGGCTGCTGCGCGTGCTGCTGCTGACGAAAAGAAAATTCCTCTTTTCCAATACATCGCAGACCTTCGTAACAACAGCATTTTAACAATGCCTGTTCCAATGATGAACATCTTAAACGGTGGTTCACATGCGGACAACAACGTTGATATCCAAGAGTTCATGATTGAACCAGTTGGCTTCACTTCATTCTCTGAAGCACTTCGCGCAGGCGCAGAAATTTTCCATTCTTTAAAATCAGTTTTAAAGAAACAAGGTTTAAATACTGCTGTTGGAGATGAAGGTGGTTTCGCGCCGAACTTACGTTCAAACGAAGAAGCAATCACAGTTATCCTTGAAGCGATTGAAAAAACTGGCTACAAAGCGGGTTCTGACATTATGCTTGCGCTTGACTGTGCATCTTCAGAATTCTACAAAGATGGTCAGTACATCCTTGCTGGTGAAGGCAATAAAGCATTCACAAACAACCAATTCTCTGACTACCTTGCTGGTCTTGTAAACCAATATCCAATTATCTCTATTGAAGATGGTTTAGATGAATCTGATTGGGAAGGTTGGTCTTACCTAACTTCGATTCTTGGTGACAAGATTCAATTGGTTGGTGATGATTTGTTTGTTACAAATCCTAAAATCCTTCAACGTGGTATCAACGAAAAAGTTGGTAACTCTATCCTGATTAAGTATAACCAAATCGGTACGTTGACTGAAACTTTAGATGCGATCTATCTTGCTAAAGCAAATGGTTACTCTACAGTGATTTCTCACCGTTCTGGCGAAACTGAAGATTCTACAATTGCGGATCTTGCAGTAGGTACTGGTGCTGGTCAAATCAAAACTGGTTCACTTTGCCGTTCTGACCGTGTAGCGAAATACAACCAATTACTTCGTATTGAAGAATTAACGAATGCTATTTACCGCGGTAAAGCTGAGTTTAAAGGTTTAAATTAATCGTTTAGATTATTTTGAATTTCAAAAAACCACTCTGTAAAGAGTGGTTTTTTTTTGTTATTAAGCTATGAAATAAAAAGTGTAAATATAATGACTCTAGAATATTCAATAACTTTTGATATTTAACAGTACATATTTTTAAAAGAAATCAATCAATGTGAATTTGTTTAACATTTGCATATTTAACACAGTTACACATACTACCTTTCTTTGTTTTAGGGTATATTAGTGCTCTAATTTCATGATGTTAACTAAGCCTCAAATATAATGTTAGACGTCTTTAAAACTACTTCAAGTAAAGTGATTTTGCTGGTGGCAATAATTTTAATTGCCATCTTTCAATATCGCTTTTGGCTCGGTGAAGGAGGATATTTCCCTCATCAGGCGCTACTTCAGCAAATGAATCAACAAGCTGAAACAAATGAAGAGTTAAAAGAGCGTAATCGTATTCTGGCTGCTGAAGTATATGATCTAAAAAATGGTGTAGAGGCGATTGAAGAACATGCACGTTTAGATCTTGGCTTAATTAAGCCTCATGAAACGTTTATTCAAATGAGTACAATCAGTACGAATTACAAGCCGATTTACATCGACCCAAATGCTAACGTAGATTTAAGAACCAATGAGTCTAGACAACCTGAATCTGAACAACCGTAAATTATGGGCTATTATTCCGGCAGCAGGTTCTGGTAGTCGATTTTCCAAATCAGCGTTAAAGCAATATCAAATTATCCAGAATAAAACTGTACTTGAGCATACTGTAGAACGTATTGCTCAATTGCCTATTGCTGGCTATGTGTTGGCAATCTCAGAGCATGACCAATTTGCTCAGACACTTCAATTTGCTAAATCAGAAATCCTTCATTTCTGCTTAGGTGGTCAGGAGAGGGTTGATTCTGTACTTAATGGTTTAAATTATTTAACCAATATTGCAGATGAAAATGATCTGGTGTTTGTGCATGATGCTGCTCGACCTTGTGTGAGCTTGAGTAATTTAGAATCTTTGATTCGCCATGTTATCGAATCTAAGCATAGCGCAATTTTAGCAACGCCTGTACGTGATACTTTAAAAAGAGTAGATCAGTCGAGTGCCATTGAAAAAACTGTTGATCGAAGTGCATTGTGGCAAGCACAAACTCCACAATTGTCGACCATTAAATTGCTAAAAACCTCGATTGAACATGCATTAACTTACAAGATCACAATCACGGATGAAGCGAGTGCGCTTGAATATGCTCATCATCCAGTAGATGTGGTGATTGGACGATCTGATAATATTAAAATTACTTATCCTGAAGATTTAGAACTTGCTCGTCTGATTCTTCAGTCACAGTCTGACTCGAAATAATTTAGTTTTATGTTTGGGACTTTGCTTAAATAGCCAAAACATTGTCTTATAATAACGCCACTTAGAATATGCAATTCAGCCAATGATACCTTCACAACAGTACCGTTTTTTGCGTCATGCCTTGAGAGATGGACGAACAATCAAACATGATTCGTCACGTTGGACTAAATTACATTTAGATCCATGGTTACTTGGTTTTTTGATATTAAACGCAGCTTTTGGACTCATGGTTGTTTATAGTGCAACCAATCATGATTCAAGCATGGTGATTCGTCAGGCGACCAGTTTTGGTATCGGTTTTATTTTGCTGTTTATTTGTGCACAAATTCCTCCAAAAGTTTATCAAATTGTCAGTCCTTATCTGTATGCATTTTCGATTGTGCTTCTGCTTTTGGTATTGATAATTGGTGATGTCCGCTTAGGCGCAAAACGCTGGATTTCTATTCCTGGATTAGGGAGTGTGCAGCCCAGTGAATTTATGAAATTTACGATGCCACTCATGATGGCTTGGTTTTTCAGTCTGCGGACTTTACCACCCAAATTTATGCATATTCTCTTTGCATTATTTCTGATGATGATTCCTTTTGTTTTAGTCGCATTACAGCCTGACTTAAACATTGGATTAATTATTCCCGGAATTTTTGTCATTTTTTTAAGTGGTATTTCTTGGCGTTTGATTGGGGCTGTGGTCGCTGGGTTTGCAGTGGTTGCACCATTATTATGGAATTTCTTTCTACAGGAATACCAAAAAAAGCGAATTTTAACTTTATTTGATCCTGAATCAGATCCGCTAGGTGCAGGGTGGAATATCATTCAGTCTAAAATTGCGATTGGTTCTGGTGGACTATTTGGTAAAGGTTTTAATGAAGGAACACAGTCTCATTTAGGTTATCTCCCCGAACATCATACAGACTTTATTATGTCTGCTTATGCAGAGGAATTTGGCTTTTTTGGTGTGTTCGTATTATTTGTTATTTTTGCTGCGATCATTATTCGTTGTTTGATTATTTCCATGAACAGCTTCCATAATTTTGGACGTCTTTATGCCGGTGCGGCAGGTTTAACTTTCTTTTTCTTTGTGTTTTTGAACAGTGGAATGGTGAGTGGAATACTTCCAGTAACGGGTGATCCATTGCCACTCATGAGTTATGGTGGTACGGCAGTCATTGCAACGCTTGCAGGTATGGGCATTGTAATGTCTATACATACTCATCGCTAAAACATCTAGGGTTGACAGCAAATTTTCAACTCACATTCTGCTTACTCTCACATCTATTGAAACTTTGAGCTTCAATGATTGCTCTAATCAGTCATTACACTTTTATGCTGAAGAAGATGAAAGTGTAGATGGAAGTTGATCTATGCTATTTGAGAGAGTAACTCTAAAATAATTAACTTATTTCCTCATTTTTTTGTAATAACTAAATTTTTATCGATGGTAGAGAAAATTTGAGCTAAACAATGATCTTTGTAACGTTTCCCAAGCTAAAAATTTCTGTCTTAGCTGTTGTCTTAAACTTGGTGATCCATTTGTATAAAAATATTTTTTAAAATTGATTTTCGTAGATGTATAAAAAAATTAACTATGGCATATTAATTGCTGAATAAGAATTAAACGAATATTGCAGGAGAGAGGTCTTCTGTAGATCCGCCGAAGGAGCAACGACCCCGGAATCTCTCAGGCAAAAGGACTGTAATTATTCTCAATCATCTGGAGAGAAGTCTAATGATGTTTAGACTCACCGAAGGGGATGGAAATAATCATATGTTATGAAGATTTCCGAAGCTCTCAGGTACCGTGACAGATGGGGCATTGAAAATATAAAATTTTCAAGGAGCTTTTATGTCACATATTATGGTGATTGGTGCTGGCATTACAGGAATAACCACTGCCTACGAATTGTTAGAACTTGGTTATCAAGTCACGATTTTGGATAAAAACTTATACCCAGCAATGGAGACTTCATTTGCGAATGGAGGTCAACTCTCTGCATGTAATGCAGAGGTGTGGAATCAGAAAGCAACGGTACTGAAGGGTATCAAGTGGATGACCCAAAAAGATGCACCATTATTACTCAATCCATCTTTTGATTTGCATAAATACGCTTGGCTGATTGAATTTATGGGTAATATCAAGCATTACGAAGCCAACACACAAGAAACGGTAAGGCTGGCATTATTGGCAAGAAAACGGCTATTCGAAATTGCACAGAAAGAAAATATTCAATTCGATTTGGAAAAGCGTGGAATTTTGCACTTTTATCATAATCAGCAGGATTATGATGTCGCAATAAGAGTGAATGATTTGTTATGCAAAGGTGGATTAGAGCGTCACGCTGTTACAAATGGAGAAATTCACAGTATTGAACCAAGTTTGAAGGGAGAATATTACGGTGGTTTTTATTGTCCTGACGATGCCACAGGAGATATACACAAATACACCACGCATTTAGCCCAAGTGGTGGCGAATAAAGGTGGGAAATTTTTATACGGTGTAGAAGTTGAAGATTTAAATCTGGATCATTCAACAGAACAAGTTTCAGCTAAATATCGCGCTTGTGATCCTAAAAGTAGAGATATACCCGATGGATTTATTCAAGCTGATGCAATGGTCATTTGTGGTGGAGTTGGAAGCTATCATTTAGCACAACAGGCTGGAGATCGTGTCAATGTTTATCCAGTGAAAGGGTACTCGATTACAGTTCAGTTGAATGATGAACATAGCCAACAACATGCACCATGGGTAAGTTTATTGGATGAAAGTGCAAAAATTGTGACGTCGAGATTAGGTCGAGATCGTTTAAGAATTGCTGGTACTGCAGAATTTAATGGCTATAACCGAGACATCCGTATGGATCGCATACAACCTTTGGTTCATTGGGTGAATCGTAATTTTGATATTTCAACTGAGCATTGTGTCCCTTGGGCTGGATTAAGACCGATGATGCCGAATATGATGCCAGTGGTAAGACAAGGGAAGCATCCGAGAGTCTTTTATAATACCGGTCATGGGCATCTGGGTTGGACGCTGTCAGCTGCAACTGCTGCAATGATCAGTTTAGAAATTTCACAGAAAATAGCGGCTTAATGAAAAGCCACAATAGCGTGAAAACTATTGTGGCAAATACATTTATAGTCGAGTGAAAACTTGATCTGCATTCAAACGAGATTTAGGTAATTTGGCATTAAAATCTTTTTCACTTCGATAACCAAGTGCCAATAGCACTGATGGAATCAGGCCTTTTGCGTCAAGATTTAACTCTTCAGCGATAATTTTTTCATCGAATCCTCCAATTGGAGTGGCATCGATACCTTCTAAACCTGCAGCAAATAAGGTTTGCCCAAGTGCAATAAAAGTTTGATTTTCAGACCAGCGCTGGATATCGCCTTTTTCGTTGCGATAATAATCAACATAGCCTAAGCGCGTATCTTTTTGAGCTTGTTTTGCTTGGTCATCTTTAAAACGACCACTGATTTCATCTTGATTTAATAATCGATCTAGATGAGAGTCTGTAATGTCTTTATGCGTACAAAACAGAATTGTGTGTGAAGATTCAAGGACTTTGGGTGCATTATAAACATACTTACCAACCAGTGCTTTAGCAATGCGCTGTTTGGCTTCATCAGTTTCGATGACAAAGAAATGCCACGGTTGAATATTGATAGATGAAGGTGCGAGCCTTAAAGATTCCAATAATTTTTCAAACTTTTCTTGAGGGATCTTTTTTGAAGAATCGTATGCTTTGGTGGTGTAGCGAGATTGGGAGATGTTTAACAAATCCATATTATCCTCCGATTATTCACAATATATTCATCTAAAAATTTTAAATGACTCTGAACTTAAATATTTTCTATAGTTGATGCTAAATGATATGAAAAATCTGACTTGTCTTTAAATCAATAGGCATATTTTAAATCAGTATATTTTTCTAATGACATTGCAATTTGTTGGTTGATAAATGCGCGCACATCTTCTTCAGTCATAGGTTGACCATTCTTGCTGATATTATGTTCGATCGGTGCTTGGTCTGCGGCCTTAATTTTGTAGACAAGGTGGGTGATCAATTCGTAATCGTTATTATGGTTTACGATGTTAGTCACATATTGATATGAATGCTCAAAGTTGAGATCTTGATGGGAAAATATAAATTGTTCAAAGATTGTCAATGCGGCGCCATCAGCAAGATTTTTGAGTTCATCAATAATTGTGGCATCTAGCCGTACATCATAACGTTCAGAGATTGCTTTACCATCGATTAATAATGACACTTTATCATCTTCATGGTGTTGAACAGTAATATTGCTGAAATTAGACATGACAAACTCACGAATTGAATTGAGTCGTTATTATCATATGCAAAAAAACTTAAAGCAAAACATACTGATTAATATTCAAACATTGAGTGAAATTTCAATTTAAAGGTTGATGAGATCATTATAAAAATAGAGGAACTAATAAGACCATGTTTTCAGTGTCAGATCATTGATTGACTGCTTAGAGAATTTCGATTGATTAATTTCCAAAATTTGAGCTTGATCCAAACGCCAGTCGCCTAAAACAATTCTTCTTTTATCTTGAGAGATATGGATTTGAGGGCGATGCGTATGACCATGAATTAGTAAATCAACTTCTTTCAATGCATCGTGGACAGCATCTTGATTTACATCCATGACATCATAAGATTTAAATTCTTTTGATTCGTGGCTTTTTTTTCTAAATCCATTTGCAAGTTGAGTACGAAAAGAAAGTGGGGTATTCCGCAGTATCCAAATGATGAGTGGATTTCTGATTATTTTTTTAAAACGTTGATAGGCGACATCGTCTGTACACAGTGAATCACCATGTTCTATACGAATTTGGACGTCATTTATTTTTAAGTTAGAGACTTCGGACAATAAGATGCCACCAAATTTATTTAAAAAAATTTGATTCAGCGCAAAATCACGATTGCCGACAGAAAATAAAACTTGATTTCCCTGAGCAGTAAATCTTTTTAAGCGTTCAACGATTTCATCGAGCCAAGGAGCTGTATAGTCATCACCAATCCATGCATTAAACCAATCACCTAAAATATAGAGTTGGGTTTGCTGGTCTTGATAATGATCTAATAAATCTAAAAACCCTCGAACGAGTCGAGGGTGTTCAGGTGACAGGTGTAAATCTGAAATAAACAGATAGGTCACTTAATATTCCTTATTTGCCTACATCCCCATCAACTTTATATGGGGAAAAATCCCTTGAACATGATATTCGTTTTAAAGCAGTGCTTGAAAACTTAATAAGTTAAGGGGTAGGTTTTTTATTCAGAGATAATTTTAGCAGATTCGATCACAACGTTTTCTAGTGGAACGTCAGCGTGGTAGCCACGGTTACCAGTGCGAACGCCTTTGATTTCATTAACAACGTCCATACCTTCTACAACTTTACCAAATACTGCATAACCCCAGCCTTGAGCTGTTTTACCCGTATGGTTAAGGAAAGCATTGTTTTTTACGTTAATGAAGAATTGTGCAGATGCTGAGTGAGGAGCTTGAGTACGTGCCATGGCAATCGTACCTTCGTCATTGCTTAAACCGTTGTCAGCTTCATTTTCAATAGAATCGCGAGTTGCTTTTTCTTTGAAGTTTTCATCCATGCCACCGCCTTGGATCATGAAACCGTCAATTACACGGTGGAAAATTACGCCATCATAAAAACCATCACGAACGTACTCTAAAAAGTTAGCAACAGTTTTAGGTGCTTTTTCAGAGTTAAGCTCTAGAACAATACGTCCTTTATTGGTGTTTAATTCGACTTGAGGAAAACTCATTCTATAATCTCCTGATCATGGACAAAAAGCCATGGGTTTGTGGTTGAGAGAAGCATAAGCAAACTGTAAACTACAAGGCAAGCAAAAACGTTATTTTCTTTGTTAATAATATGAAGATAGCGTTTTAATTATCCTATTTTATCTTATAGAAGTGATTTATCAACTATGAAGCCGAATGATGTTGTTTCATCCCTGCCAAATACCCCGACGACTAACAATCCATCAGTCGATGCTGCGCAGCAAGAACAACAACCGGGCTTAGACTTTGTACGTCAAGTAATTACAGAAGATCTTGCAGCAGGGCGTACAGATAAAGTCGTGACGCGCTTTCCACCAGAGCCTAATGGTTATTTACACATTGGACATGTTAAAGCGATTTGCCTGAATTTTGGTATTGCAGAAGAATTTTCTGGTTTATGTAATCTTCGTTTTGACGATACAAATCCAGATGCAGAAGAACAAGAATATGTAGATGGTATTGCGAACGATGTTAAATGGCTCGGTTTCGACTGGAATGGTGAACCACGCTACGCATCAAGTTACTTTGATCAATTGTATCAATGGGCGATTCAATTAATTAAACAAGGTGATGCATATGTCGATTTGCAATCTCCTGAAGAAATTAAGCTGAATCGTGGAAATTTTGTAGAACCAGGTAAAAATTCTCCGCAACGTGATGCAACGGTTGAAGAAAACTTAGCACGTTTTGAACAAATGCGTAATGGTGAGCTTGGAGAAGGCCAAGCAGTACTTCGTGCCAAGATTGATATGGCATCACCGAACGTACATATGCGTGATCCAATTCTTTACCGTGTTTTACATTCTGAGCATCATCAAACAGGCGATACGTGGAAAATCTATCCAATGTATGACTATGCTCATCCTTTGTCTGATGCGATTGAAGGCATTACGCACTCGTTATGTACGCTTGAATTCCAAGACCATCGCCCGTTCTATGATTGGGTTGTCGCTAAGGTAAATTCTCCAGCAGTTCCACGCCAGTACGAATCAAGCCGTTTGAATGTTGATTACACCATCACCTCAAAACGTAAATTACGTAAGCTGGTCGAAGGTGGTTACGTCAATGGTTGGAATGATCCACGTATGCCTACAGTCGTGGGAATGCGTCGTCGTGGCTTTACTCCAGAAGGCTTACGTGATTTCTGTAAGCGTGTGGGCGTATCTAAAACTGATGGTATTGTCGATGTTGCAATGCTTGAATTCTGCATTCGACAATCATTAGAAAATACTGCTGCACGTGGTATGGCGGTATTGAATCCTCTTAAAGTGACATTGACCAACCTTCCAGAGGATATGGATTTAACACACGCACGCCATCCAAATGTTGATATGGGTGATCGTGTAATTCCTCTGACTTCTGAATTGTATATTGATCGTAAAGATTTTGAGGAAGAGCCGCCTAAAGGGTTTAAACGCTTAATTCCTGGTGGTGAAGTCCGTTTACGTCATGCTTATGTGATTAAATGTGATGAAGTGATTAAGGATGAAAATGGCGAAGTTGTTGAACTTAAATGCTCTATCGATCCGCATACTTTAGGTAAGAATCCAGAAGGTCGTAAAGTCAAAGGTGTTATTCATTGGGTATCTGCAAATAAAGGGATTCCTGCTGAAGTTCGTATTTATGATCGTCTATTTACTGAAGCCGCACCTGATGCGGACGATGATTTCTTAGCGAATTTAAATCCAGATTCTCTAAAAATTGTTCAAGCGGTAATTGAGCCTTCTTTAGCTCAAGCGAAAACTGAAGATCGATTCCAATTCGAACGTGAAGGTTATTTTGTCGCTGATCAATTTGATCATACTGTTGAAAAACCTGTCTTTAACCGTATTTTGGATTTAAAAGATAGTTTTAAGCCTGCAAAATAAAGTTTGGTAATATCAAAAAAAGCCTGATTGATTCAGGCTTTTTTTTATTCAAATTTAGGTTAATAAATAATTTTTGTGATTAAATTCACATGATTAGATAAAGGTGAGTATTTAAGAATAATTTAATAAGTTATAAATAAAAACTAAAATAACATTATATTTCAAATATATATTTGACTATTTGGATTTTCAAGCGCATATTTAATTCAACCGAAAGGTTAATTTGAAACTTTGTTTTCCTCGAAACCCTGCTTAAGCGGGGCTTTTTTTTGATTTAGTTTCTGATGTTGCTGTAAAGCGATATACACAGGGCCTTTCAGTTTGCGCTGATCATTTAACTTTTTCTTAATATAAAATACCAAAGCAAAACAGGTGGTTGCTAAAGTTAAAAGAAGACTATTTAAGTAGCTCATGAGTGAGCTGATATAACCAATGGTGGTGAGTCTATTCATCATTTTGATGACTTGTGGACTACTTTCGATGCCCGTGATCGCCCAAGAACATAAGTGTTCACAATTATTAATAATGAGATGATAGTTATTTTCATGCATTCGAGAGCGCATTCGTCTTACGACAGCACGACCTGAATATTTGGGGGTGCTATAATGCCGAATCGTAATTTTTTTGCCATGTGCAAATTTTTGCAGAGATGTAATTTCGATCGGATGTTTTTTAAAGAGATGAGCAAAACCTGAATAATGAATAACACGACCCTTACCCACATAAATACCATGATGTGAATAACCAAAATGCTTAACAATTAAGTGAGCACCAAGAGGGAATGTTTTGACGTGTTTATGCCGCATTTATAAAATATTCCAATAACTTTACAGATGTACATTTATTGAAAGAGAGTCCACAGTATAACCGAATTGGAAATAAATAATGAGGTATAAATACAATATAAGCACCCTAAAAAAGGTGCCTAAATTTTTTATTCAACTCAAATGAAGTTATGAGAAGAAAGCATTTTGTGCTTCACAATTTTTAATTGCATCTTCTTTAGGAAGCTGTTTAATTTGCTCTTCAAACTCGATTTTTTGACGATCTATGGCAGTTTGAGGAATACCGCTCTCTTTCGCTAATTTTTCAATGTTGCCCCAAACTTCCTCACATGCTGAAGGTAGCTTATTACAACCACTAAGCGATATGAAAGTCGCCCCTAAAATAATGAATAGAATATTTTTCATTGAATCCCCAAATGTATTTTTAATTATCCTATGAGCTTATCTTAATTGAACATTTTTAAATTGAACAGAAAATTTATCATAAAAAAAGCACTGTCTATGCAGTGCTTTTTTTCTTTACTGAAGGGTGATTTTGTTACTCAATAAATCAGTAAGATCTTTTTTTGAATAGCCACGCGAAATAAGAACTTTTTTGATTCCGCGGATTACATCTTCATCTGATGCCTTTTGTAAAGCCTCGATCAACTGATCGTTAGTCTTACATGAACAATCATTTTCAACACAAGCAATTTGATTTTTATGCTCGTTCTGCTGCGAATCTGATGAAAACAGCTTTTGCCAAAAACTCATAGAGCCTTCATTTGCAACCAAAGATAGGTCGAAATATAGTCGATTTAAAATTTAATGCAAGTTTGTAATCGTGATTTAAGGCACATTTTAAAATAAATATTTCGATGATAAACCTAAAGTTTAACGAAATTATGACATTGAAAAATTAAATTTTTCTTTATTCATATGATTTTTAAGTGAAATTCAAAAAGCATAAAAAATGGACAGTGTAAGAACTGTCCATTTAGTAAGAAATAAATTGTTTAAATTTTCTCTAAAAGAACGCCTGACTCGACATGGTGGGTATAAGGAAATTGATCGAACAGCGCAAATTTAGTGATTTTATGAGTTTCCGATAACATCTTTAAATTGTCGTGCAAAGTATCTGGATTGCATGAAATATAAATAATACGGTTAAAGCGTTGAAGCAGCTTCAAGGTATCATCATCAATGCCTGCACGAGGTGGATCTACAAATACAGTATCGAAGTCATAACTTTGAATATCAATATTGGCTTCTTGTAAACGTCTAAACTCACGTTCTGCATTGAATGCTAAGGTAAAATCTTCAGCTGAAAGGCGAGCAACTTGAATATTATTAATTTGATTTTGCTCAATATTCCATTGCGCTGCATAAACTGATGATTTAGCCAGTTCCGTTGCTAGAACGCGATTAAACTTTAGCGATAATGGAAGGGTAAAATTACCATTACCGCAATAAAGCTCTAAAAGATCTTTATCACTGGTTTGAGCTGCATTACATGCCCACGCCAGCATTTTTTGACAAACTTGCGCATTAGGTTGCGTGAAGCTACTTTCAATTTGCTTATATTTGAATTTACGGTCAAATACTTGTAATTCTTCAACTACATATTCATCCGTCAATACAATTTTTTGACCACGGCTGCGACCAATAATCTTAATATTGAGTTTTGAAGATAAATTTTTTGCTAGTTGTTCCCAGTCTTGATCAAGCGGACAACGATATATCAATGAAACCAGCATTTCACCGTTCAACGTTGAAAGAAAATGTACTTCAAACAGACGCTTAGAGAGCACTGCATTTGATTTTAGTTCAGACAGGAGAACTGGCATTAAATCATTAATAGATTTATCCGCGATTGGAAACTCATCAACACGTACAACTTTCTTTTGAATACCATCTTCCGTGCGTTCAAACATGGCATAAAACATATCATCTTCTGTATGCCAAATACGGAACTCAGCTCGCATACGGAAATGTTTTTCAGGAGATGAAAAAACTTCTAGTTCAGGTGGTTGATATTCAGCAAATTGATTGCGGATACGTTCAATTTTTGCATCAAGTTGTTGTTGATAAATAGAAGTCATAAAATCTAAAAAAAACTAGCACAAAGCAGAGTGAATGGTAGCAAATAATAAGCCAACATTCTTCTAAATCTTTATGCTGTTGTGACTATCTTTTGGTGAGGTGCTCAACTAAGTAGTCGATGAACACTCGTACAGCTGGTAATAAACCACGGCGAGAAGGGTAAACCACATGAAAAATACCGTGTGGTGCATTCCAGTTAGGCAGAACCTTAACAAGACGCCCATCTTTAATATAATCTTCAACAATACTGTCTGGGAGTAATGCTACCCCACAATTGTCACTTGCAAGTTGTGCAAGCATAAGTAAGTCAGAGCCCATCACGACTGGACTCACTTTGACTTTAATCGATTTGTTGTTTGAATCATGTAGTACGAGTTGTTGATCAGTATGTTCATCAACCATACTTAATATTCGATGATTTGAGAGTTCTTCAGGTTTTTTGATAGATCCAAATTCATTGAGATAAGCCTGGCTGGCGAAAAGATGTTGTTCAATATTTTCAAATTTTCGAATGACCAAACTTGGGTCATCATCCAAACTTGAGCGAACACGAAGCGCTAAATCAATTCCTTCATTGATGATATCGACACGTCGATTAGTAACCATCAATTGAACTTTGATTTCAGGATACTGCTTAAGGAAATTTGGCAGTATTTTGGTCATTTCATGCTGGGCAATTGATACGGGTAAACTGACACGAATTAAGCCTCTTGGTTGTTCACTTAAATGATCTACCAAATCATGAGCAGATTGGGCAGCATTCATCATTACTTGCGCATGGCGATAAATGTTCATCCCAATATCAGTGACAGCAAAATGACGTGAACTACGTTGAATAAGCCTTACACCGAGATTTTCTTCTAAATTATAAACACGTCGACTCAATTTTGATTTGGGAATGTCAGTTGCTCGCTCGGCAGCGCTAAAACCACCATGTTCGACAACAAGGGCAAAGCAATAAAAATCATCTAAATCTGAAAGCATGGATTCATTCCATATATGCGACGTTTTGTTAAAAAATACATTATTGTTCTGAATAGTCAATTGAGTTGCTGTGTTTTCTCTAAAATCTAAGGTTGTTATATGTAGTAATGAATAAAGAGGGCTATTTAAAAATCTAAAAGCAATGGTTAAACTTATGTTTTATAGCACGTAATACTTAAGGTTGACATGGCTTATACAACAATTGAACTTCAAGATCCTCAAGAAAATGTACAGTGCCCGCATTGTCAACACGCTGTTATCGACTGGAATGAAGAGCAATATATTCAACCTTGTGATCATACATTGTTTATTGCTATGGACTTGGGATTTGAATTTATTTCAGATGAATTTGAAGCAACTATGCCTCGCACAGTAGATGAAATTCATGCAGATGATGAAAACTCGGATGTGTTTACTGAGATTACACGTTCTGATTTAGCTCAGTTTAAAATTTATAAAGTTGCATTGGGTGTCGAAAACCTCAATCGTTATATTGGTTTCCAATCATAATTTTTTTAATCACACGCATATGGTGAAAAGACTTGGAGTTACCTTGAGTCTTTTAATTTCTTTGTATTGGGTTATTGATTGCAAAGTTCTAAGTTTGTGTTAATTCATGATAAGTTCAATGCTTTGCATAAAGAAATCATGGCTATCATACATAAAACGCACTTATGGCTATAAACATCTGATCTATTTTTGGATTGGTTCGTGTTTTATCGATCAACTTCACTTTAGATCCAAGTGAATTCTATCTAACCCACTTGGATTTCAGCATTAGGATGACTCAACCTGCTTTTTTTAGGGGTTGCAATTAAATAAGCCAATGTCAAAGGACCGAGACGACCCGCAAACATCAGTATCATGAGCATATATAAACTTGCAGGTTGTAATTCTGAAGTAATACCTCTAGATAATCCGACTGTACAAGCCGCGGAAACAGCTTCAAATAGTAAATCTAGAAAACGTTTATTAGGCTCTAAAATTAACAGCGTAAAGAAACCAATGAAAATGAGCATAGCAGTTATGCTAATGACCGCAAGAGCTTTATAGGTGACCGTTGCGGGAATCGAGTGTTTAAAAACAGTGACTTCGTCAGCTCGTCTCAAAAACGTGATCACACTTAATACTACAATAATAAATGTACCTACTTTAATACCACCAGCAGTACTTAAAGATCCGCCTCCAATAAACATTAATAGCATAGTCACCAAGGTTGCTGGATCACTCATACTGGCCATATCAATACTATTAAATCCAGAGGATCGCGGTACTGTGGCATGAAACCAAGCATTTAATGCTTGGTCTCCAATTGACATTGGGGCGAGGGTCAATGGATTATTTGCTTCTAAACACCAAATCATAATAAAGGCAAATAGATTGAGTCCTGCGATAGTAGAAAGAATGAGTTTGCTGTTTGTTGAGAGTTTTTTCCACTTATGAGCGCGTTTGATATCCATAAGTACCACAAAACCTATTCCACCAATGATATACAACATACTTATGGTCAGTGTTACAGCATATTGACCTGAAAAGCTCATTAAGCTGTTTGGAAAAAGAGAGAAACCACCATTATTAAATGCTGAGATACTGTAAAAGGCTGCATAAAACAGAGCATCACTAAAATCGTAGTATTGAAGCCATGTAAATGTCAGGATGAATGTTCCAATCCCTTCGAAAAATAGAGAATACAATAAGACGGCTTTAACTGTGAACGAGGCCCTTGCTAAACTGGTTTGACCAATTGTTTCTTGAGCCATCACTTGTTGCTTTAAACCAAGTTTAGTGGAAAGGCTCAAAGCAGCCAAAATTGCGAAGGTCATGAATCCTAAGCCACCACATTGGATGAGTAGCATAATGATGAACTGACCAAAAGTCGTATATGCCTCGCCAATATTGACCACAGAAAGTCCCGTAATTGTCACAGCAGACGTGGCGGTAAATAAGGCTTCTAGCCAAGAGACATTTCCTTCGTGTGCAAAGGGAAGTTTTAGCAGTAATGTTCCAATGATAATAAAACTGAGGAAGCCCAAAGCAAGCAAACTTGGTGGACTCAAATTAATACTTTGCGTTTTTTTATTGATCAATTGATCATAAAATTTCATCATTTCGAAATAAATCTCGATGAGAGTTTACGTAAAAGATTGACAGGACCTTCAACAATTAAAATGTCATTTTTTTGCAGCAATGTACCAGGTGCGATGTCATAAATTACATGTGTGCCACGTTGTAATAATAATGTTTGTACGCCGTCGCTGTGCTCCATGATATCTTTAAATTCTACACCTTGTAGTTTTTCACCCACTTCCACTTTGACAATATAACGGTCATCATTCAACGCCATATAGCGTCTAACCATTGGGTAGCTTAATGATTGTGCAACGCGAATACCCATGTCTTCTTCTGGATGAATAATTTGACCAATACCGAGATGCGTCAAAATCATATGATGGGCTTTCGATTTTGCTTTTACTAGGATTTTTTCTACGCCTAAATTTTTAAGGTTGAGGACACATAGAATACTGGCCTCAATATCTTCTCCAATTGCGACAACGACGGCATCGCAATTCTGCACATTCAGTTCTCGAAGTACATGTTCATCTGTGGCATCGGCGATGACAGCATGACTGATGTTATCAGAGATATTTTCAACGTATTTTTTTTCAGTATCGATTCCAATCACATCATGTTTTAATTGAGTGAGTTCTAATGCAACTGTACCACCAAAGCTGCCTAAGCCAATTACTGCAAATAGCGCCATTGAATATCCTAAAATTTTAAAGATCAGAAAGTAATGATTTGATTTTAATTTCGCTTCGAGTGAGTTTATCTTGTTGATCTGAGTTGATTCAATTCATTTGTTGAGGATTATTTGTGATCACTATAAAAATAGTAAATCGTAATTGAAATCAATGTCCATGAAAGTGCTAAGTAAATATAAGTTAAATGAATATGATCGATCATAAAGTTAGCATGAACGAAACTTGTCATGAGCACAATTGCCATCATATATATCAACGTCATACGATAACGATAAATAGGTGCTAATCCCAACATGATATAGGGTAGTGCTGCATAACCTAAAAAAATAAAAACTTCGAGGAATTTGCTTACGGTGGTAACTTCAGGATATAGATATTTCGAAATAAACAGAATTGCGGAAAAGATGATCCACATGAGAAAAGGAATTACTACAAAACTGAACCATATTTGCATGATTTATCTTAATATCTAAAATTTTAAAGTGATCGTTTTTTCTATCTTTCGATTTTAATTGTATATCAATTATTGAATTAAAAAAGCCTGTCAAAATGACAGGCTGTATTGATTTTATTTGAGGAAACGTTGATAACCAAGATTATTGGTAATTTCTTCGTATGGATAATTGATACTTTCTAATGTTTCAACTAAACCATCAGGGTTTTGTTGTGCATCTTCAGCTTCGAGTCCAACCAATACACGACCTTCAGCCGCACCATGATTACGATAATGGAACAGGGTAATGTTATGCGTTGGACCAAGACGTTCCAAGAATGTTAATAATGCACCTGGACGTTCAGGAAATTCAACGCGGAATAAACGTTCATTTTCAATATCAGCATGACCACCGATCAGGTAGCGAATATGTAATTTGGCAACTTCATCATCAGATAAGTCATCCACATCGTACTGAAACTTTAATGTCTCGAATATTTCTTGACGTTCTTTTTCGCCGCTTTTTAAACTAATTCCAACAAATACTTGCGCTGCAGTCGCACTACTTGCACGGTAGTTGAATTCAGTAATATTTCGACCTTGAAGGGCACGACAGAAATTGAGGAATGCACCTTTTTGTTCAGGAATCGTGACAGCAAAAATAGCTTCTTTACGTTCACCTAATTCAGTTCGTTCTGCAATATATCGTAAACGGTCAAAGTTCATATTTGCACCGCATACAATTGAAACGATGTTTTTACCTTCTAAGCCGTGCTCAGCCACATATTTTTTAATACCAGCAAGTGCCATCGCACCTGACGGCTCAACAATACTACGGCATTCATCATAGGTGTCTTTAATTGCTGCGCATATTTCATCAGTATTCACAAGAACAACTTCTGGTTCTACGATTGGGCCTGAATTGTCAGATTTTTGCAGACGAATCACTTCAAAAGGTTTTTCACCGATTTGCGCCACAGCTGTACCATCGGCGAATAAACCAACTGAAGGCAGAATCACACGTTGATTTGCTTCTAAAGCGGCTTTTAAACAAGCTGACTCGTCATATTCCACAGGAATAACTTTTACATGCGGTGCAACATCACCAAGGTAAGCAGCAACACCTGCAATCAAACCGCCACCCCCAACGGCAACGAATACATAATCCACATCTCGCCATTGACGTAAAATTTCATTGGCAATTGTACCTTGACCAGCCATAACGAGTTCATCGTCATAAGGCGGAATAAAAGTCATTCCTTCTTCTTGTGCACGTTGAATTGCGTATTTATTTGCGATGTCAAAAGAATCACCATGAAGTACGACCTCACCACCTAAGCGCTTTACTGCTTGGACTTTAATGTCTGGTGTTGTCTTAGGCATCACAATAATCGCGCGAATTCCTAATTTTTTTCCTGAGAGAGCTACACCTTGAGCATGGTTACCAGCAGAAGCGGTAATGACACCTCGTTCTAGTTGAGCTTTAGGAAGTTGGCTGATTCTGTTGTAGGCACCGCGGAGTTTGAAAGAGAATACGGGTTGTAGGTCTTCACGTTTAAAACGAATATTATTATTAAGACGTTCACTAATTCGTGGTGCCGCTTCGAGTGGGGTTTCGATAGCAACGTCGTATACCGTTGCTTGTAAAATTTGTCGAACCAAACGAGACAGCATGTTAATTTTCCATCTAACAGTTTAAAATAGGCGCTTATTGTAACAAACCATAAGGCTTAGCGGTTTAAAATAACTGCAAAAGTCCAAATTAGTTGAGTGAAGTCATGAGTCTATATGCAACCCAAGATGAGAAAAAACAAGCAGCAGCACAAGCAGCTTTAAAACACTTGCCGAAAGGGGGCATTTTAGGCGTAGGCACAGGCAGTACTGTTAACTTTTTGATTGATTTACTTCCTGAACTTCATTTAGAAGCTGCAGTTGCAAGTTCGGAAGCGACTGCGCAGCGTTTGAAGAAGCTGGGTATTGAAGTGGTAGATATGAACTCAGTGGGTGGTCTTGATGCATATGTAGATGGTGCAGATGAGATTGATCGTCATATGCACATGATCAAAGGTGGTGGTGCGGCATTGACACGTGAAAAAATCGTGGCATCGATTGCAAAAAAATTCGTCTGTATCGTAGATGATTCTAAATGGGTAGATCAGTTGGGGCGTGATTTTCCACTTCCTGTTGAAGTGATCCCAATGGCACGTTCTGCTGTTGCTCGTAAAATTGTCTCTTTAGGTGGCGACCCAGCGTACCGTGAAGGTGTAGTGACCGACAATGGTAACGTGATTTTAGACGTGCATAACTTAAATATCTTAAATGCACTTGAGCTTGAAAAAACATTGAATGATATCCCTGGTGTGGTATGCAACGGTATCTTTGCTTTGAATAAAGCAGACATTGCGATTGTTGCGACCAACAACGGTATTGAAGAGCGTACAGCGATTTAATTTTAACTCCTTGACGAGCTAGTCTCCCTAAACTCCCTCTTTTTAACTAGAGGGGCTTTTCTTCCCCCTTTCTTAAAGGGGGAGATGGGGATTTAATAATTAAAGAATAACAATGACTTTATCCGACCTTCCTGATATTGAAATCACCAAAAGTATTCGATCGAAAAGACTACGTCTACGTATAGATGGAACGTCAATTCGTGTGACTGCGCCATGGTTTTGTACCCATAAACAAATACAACAGTTTGTTCAAGATTCAGAAGCTTGGATCGTTCAAACTTGGCAGGCACAACAAAGTAAAATTCAACAGATTGATCGCGTTTTACCTTTATCTTTACAGTTATTTAATTTAGAAAATTCTATTCAAATTCAATATATTCAGCAGAAATTAAACTATAAGTTTGATTCAGTGATGAATGAGCTGAGTGTGAGTGATCGTCAGCCTCAACAATATTTAAAAGCCTTTGTTATTGATTATGCTAAACAGCATCTGCCTGTATATCTGGCTCAAGTATCTGATCAGTGTGGTTTAGCTTATCATGGCTGTAAGATTCGTCAGCCAAAAACGCGGTGGGGAAGTTGTACAGCACGTCATGACATTATGTTGAATAGTGCTTTGGTGCTTTTTCCTCAGGAAATAACACGCTATGTTTGTGTGCATGAATTAGCACATACAAAGCATTTTGATCATAGTGCTCAGTTTTGGGCGGAAGTGGCGAAGTATGATCCAGATTTTAAACTTAACCGAAAAAAATTAAAAATAACGCCGTTGCCATATTGGTGGATGCATAATTAATTATTATGCTGGGATTGCTTTGTCGATATTAAAAAATCAATTGTTTAGCGCTAGTCAATTAGTCTGATTTGGCGACTGGTATTCTAAATTTTGGCTATCATGATTGCTCTGTTTGGTTAGTTTGTCACTAATATGCTCATAAGACGAATTGATGTGTGTTTTTTGATTCTAATTTTGTCTGTACCTGCTTTAATGCTTTATAGCATCCTCATGTATATTCTACTGAACCCGATTAATCCTATTCACTATCATTGGACGAACTATTTATCGCTTTTTGGCGGGGCTATAGCGTGGTTGATATTATCGATTATGGCAACTTTATGGATAAATCAAAAAAGGATTTCTAAATTGCTTTCCGTGAGTGGAGGGTTATGTTCGGTATGGGGGGTAACTCCTTTTGTTGTGAAACAGGATCCGATCGTATTTTTTGCTCTCCCAGGGTTTATATTTGCACTGTATTTATGCTATTTGAGTTGGCAAGAAAATCAATGAAGTCACATGATAGACTTTATTAGATGCTTAACAGAGCCATCTAAATTATTAAACTTATAAAATAACAGCATTCCCATATGAAAGGGTTCAGAAAGTCACAAGTTCCTGTCATACTACTGCCTGTAACGAATACAGTCATTTAGAGGTAGATATCGTGATTTCAGTTGGTATTGTTGGTGGTACAGGATATACAGGCGTTGAACTTTTGCGTCTTTTGCTGCGACACCCAAATGTTCAAGTGAAAGCACTGACTTCTCGTACTGAGGCTGGTCGTCGTGTCGATGATATGTTTCCAAGTTTACGTGGTCATACCGATCTAGAGTTTTCAGATTTAAGCTTAGATTTATTAAAGTCATGTGATGTTGTGTTTTTTGCTACACCACATGGTGTAGCGATGAAACACGCTGAAGAATTAGTAGCAGCGAATACAAAAGTAATCGATTTAGCCGCTGACTTTCGTTTGCAGGATTTAGCGCAATTTGAAAAATGGTACGGTATGGAGCATGATTGTCCAGATCTACTTAAAAATTCAGTGTATGGGCTTTCTGAGCTCAATCGTGAAAAAATTAAACAAGCTCAAGTGATTGGTAATCCTGGTTGTTATCCAACAACAGTTCAAATTGGTTTGGCGCCTGTACTGAGATCTTCAGAAGTATTGGTAAAACCTGAAAGTATTATTATTGATGCAAAATCTGGTGTATCTGGAGCTGGACGCAAAGCAAGTTTAGGCATGATCTATACTGAAAATGCTGATAACTTCAAAGCCTACGGTGTTGCAGGGCATCGCCATCATCCTGAAATTGTTGAAGCGCTTGAAAATATATCGGGACAGAAAGGTGTATTTGACAATATCCTTTTTGTTCCGCATTTGGTGCCGATGATTCGTGGCATGTTATCTACAATATATATCGACTTAACAGAAGCAGGTCAGCAAGCCGATTTGCAAGTAATTTACGAACAGTTCTACCAAAACGAGCAGTTTGTTGATGTTATGCCGGCAGGAAGTTCACCAGAAACTCGTTCTGTTCGTGGATCAAATGATTTACGTATTGCGTTGTATAAACCACAACCAACAAAGTTAGTCATTTTAGTTGCCCAAGATAACTTGGTGAAAGGTGCAGCAGGACAAGCTGTTCAAAACATGAATTTAATGTTTGGATTTGCGGAAAATGCAGGCCTTAACGTGATTGGTTTATTACCATAAAAAACCTTTTTTGACTTCACACACATTTAACTTTGCAGTTAAATGTGTGTTTTGATTTTATAAATTAGAGATGACGATGCAAAACTCAGAATCAAATAATACGTCACAGCATAAAGATGAAAAAAATATCGGTTTTTTTCAATCGAATAAACCCCTTATGGCGGGTGGAATCATCTTATGTGCAGGCAGTTTACTTCTGGGCTATACGGTTGGTCATCGTCAAGGTCTAACTGTAGTTGGTTATGATGCTGACGCGGAACAATTGGTTGAAGTTGTCGAAAAACAAAAAAAAGAATTATCTGAGCTGAATAAGAAATTAAATACCTCAGTTCAAGAACGTGATGTTGCTGTAACTAACTCAAATGATATGTATGCTGCATTAAATCAAGCCAACGCTGAAAAACTTCAAATTGAAGGTCAGAGTGCGATTTTCCGAGAAGTGCTGAGACAACGTGGTGGATTAAGTTTAACAGTGCAAAATTTAGCTGTTAAGTCGCTTCCAGAAAATGTATATGAATATCAGGTTGATTTAGTTCAAGTCAGTCCGAATAAACGTAAAGCATCTGGTGAAATTGAAATCAGATTAATTCAAGGTACGGAAGTCTTGGTTGTTCCAATTTCAGAAAAATCATTCAATTTCGACCATTATCAGCGATTAACTGGTCGTTGGACGATGCCAAAAGGCTTTACGCCCCAATTTATTGAAATCCGTGTAAAAGGCTCAAGTGCTCAAACCAAGCGCTTTAGTTGGCAACGTGGTGAAGCAATCGAATCAACTGCTGCATTTGCAGCTGAAGTACCGCAAGCTGCGGCAAATTCTCAATAATAGATTATAGAGTGCTATGCGAAGTAATAAACGTCATAAATGTCTCAATGACATTAAATTATCATTTCAACAATCTGGATTGGTGGATTGGCACTTCAATCCACGATTGAGTGATGCACAAAATGATGAAGCCGATGGCGATTTAGCTGTAGCAACAGCACCACCGCAATTTAAGCGACCTCCCTTATACAATGTGGTATTGTTGAATGATGATTACACGCCAATGGATTTTGTAATTGAAATTTTACAACAATACTTTGCATTGAATCTTGACCAAGCTACCGAAGTAATGCTAACAGTACATTATCAAGGGAAAGGTATCGCAGGTGTCTATCCTAGAGACATTGCTGAAACCAAGGCGAATCAAGTCAACAATTATGCGCGCTCTCAAAGTCATCCATTGCTTTGCCAGATCGAGCCACAAGAATAAGGGGATCACATGCTCAGTCGTCAATTAGAAGTATCACTGCGTTTGGCTGTTAGCATGGCTCGTCAAAAGAGACATGAGTTTCTTACAGTTGAACATTTGTTACTCGCACTTTTAGATAATGATTCTGCCGTGAATGCACTAAAAGCCTGCGGTGCAGAAATTGTCAGTTTGCGTAAAGAACTTGAAGAGTATGTAGAGCAACATACGCCTAAATTAGGCGATAATGCTGAGCAAGCGCCTCATCCTACAGAAAGCTTTGATCGTATATTGCAACGTGCAATTTTCCATGTTCAGTCTAGTGGTGGAGATCGGACAGTTGAAGGTGCAGATGTACTGGTTGCAATGTACTCAGAAAGAGATTCATTTGCGGTTTATTTGCTAAAACGCCACCAAATCAATCGTCTTACTTTAACTCAATATCTTTCACACGGTGCGCGTAAGGAAGATGTTCCAGCTGAAGAAGAAACGGATGACTTAGATGGTGAACACTCAGCCTCAGCAAATGCAGGTCCATTAGAACTTTATACCCTAAATCTCAATGCAGAAGCTTTAAAGGGTAAAACCGATCCTTTGATTGGTCGTGAAAAAGAAATTGAGCGTGCAGCTCAAATTCTATGTCGACGTCGTAAAAACAATCCGCTTTTGGTGGGTGATCCAGGTGTGGGTAAAACATCCATAGCAGAAGGTTTGGCTTGGCTGATTGTTAACAATAAAGCACCAAAGCCACTGTTGAATGCGGAAATCTATAGTTTAGATATCGGTGCACTTGTTGCAGGTACAAAATACCGTGGTGACTTTGAGAAACGATTAAAGCAATTGTTAAATGCCCTAAAGAAGAAGCCCGAAGCAATTTTGTTTATTGATGAAATTCATATGATCATTGGTGCAGGCTCAAGTATGGGTAGCACTATGGATGCATCGAATTTAATCAAACCTGCATTGGCAAATGGTACTTTACGTTGCATTGGCTCAACAACGTTTCAAGAATATCGTCAAGTTTTTGAAAAAGATCATGCATTATCACGCCGTTTCCAAAAAATTGATGTTAATGAGCCATCAATTAATGAAACAATTGATATTCTTCGTGGACTCAAGTCTAAATTTGAAGAATTTCATAAAGTTCAATATGATGATGCAGCTCTTGTTTCTGCAGTTGAGTTATCGGCTAAATTTATCAATGATCGCTTCCTCCCAGATAAAGCGATTGACGTAATAGATGAAGCAGGGGCACAACGACGTTTGAGAGCTGATCAAGATAACACTTTGATTACAGTTGAAAATATTGAAGATATTGTTTCGAAAATTGCACGAATTCCACCTAAAACTGTGTCTAAAGATGATAAATCTGTACTTGAGCACTTAGAGCGTGATCTTAAACGAGTTGTATTTGGTCAAGATGAGGCGATTACCGCATTATCCTCTGCAATTAAATTGTCACGAGCTGGGCTTAAAGCACCAGATAAGCCAGTTGGTAGTTTTGTATTTGCAGGACCTACTGGTGTAGGTAAAACTGAGGTAACAAAACAACTTGCAAAACTACTCGGTGTTGAACTAGTCAGATTTGATATGTCTGAATATATGGAACGCCATGCGGTTTCACGTTTAATTGGTGCACCTCCAGGTTATGTTGGTTTTGATCAAGGTGGCTTACTGACTGACGCAATACATAAAAATCCACATTGTGTATTGTTATTGGATGAGATTGAAAAGGCACATCCTGATGTGTTTAATTTATTGCTGCAAGTCATGGATCATGGTTCATTAACTGATAATAATGGTCGTAAGTCAGACTTCAGAAATGTCATTATAGTGTTAACAACGAATATTGGCGCTGAAAGTATTTCCCGTACAAGTATTGGTTTTACAGAGCAAGATAATAGTCGTGATAATCAGGAAGCAATGAAGAAGGCATTTACACCAGAGTTTAGAAACCGCTTAGATGGGGTTATTCAATTTAAAGCTCTACCTACGACAGTAATCGATTCTGTAGTAGATAAATTCCTTACAGAACTTCAAGCTCAACTTGATGACAAAAAAGTTGTTTTAGAAGTAGATCAGTCTGCACGAGATTGGTTAAGTGAAAATGGTTATGATCGTCTGATGGGTGCTCGTCCAATGCAGCGTTTGATTCAAGAGCATTTGAAAAAGCCGCTTGCTGAAATGATTTTATTTGGTGAGCTGGCTGAAAACGGCGGTAATGTAGCAGTAACAGTTAAAAAAGAAGATGGCAAAGCTGTTGGATTAAAGTTGGAAGTATTTGAAGATTCTGCAGCTGAACCAGCATAGTGTGTTATTAATTGTATTAAAGCCCGTTTATTTAAACGGGCTTTAATTTTTGGGTGAAAGTATGGACATACAAGTTACAAAAGTAATATCTACGACAGCGTTATTTTTTCTGACAGCACTGATGGAAATATTAGGGTGTTACTTTCCATATTTGATCCTAAATCAAGGGCGTTCGCATTGGTTGTGGCTACCCACTTTTGTCGCACTCGCTGCTTTTGTGTGGTTATTGACTTTGCATCCAGCAGCATCAGGTCGAATATATGCTGCATATGGAGGTATTTATATTTGTTCGGCATTGTTGTGGTTAAAGTTTGTGGATCAAATGGATCTTACTAAATGGGATATCATTGGTGGCGGAGTGGTTATTTTCGGGGCGCTGATTATCATTTTACAGCCACAAGGCTTAATTCGGTGAGCTGTTATAGGAGAAAGTCTGTTTAATTAAATTAATAATAAATCGACCTTGAATATTTTTGATAAAAATTTAGAAGCCTATTTAATAAAATTTACATAAAGGCTTTTTAAATTGGCATGAAATAGGCATATATTTTCCGCCTATAATTTTGAAATACTTCAGAGTTTCATCATTATTCGACAATAAACAATGTAATTAGAATAAGGATTTTTCATTTGTCTACAACATATTCCAAGCAAGAAAAAACCAGCCGTATCAAAGGAATTATTGGTGCAGCTTCTGGTAATTTAGTTGAATGGTTTGATTTTTATATATATGCAGTATTTGCTGTATATTTTACCCAAGCTTTAACTGCGCCAGATATGGATAGTTCTACCCAAGCCATCTATGTGTGGGGTGTATTTGCAGCAAGCTTTTTTATGCGACCTATCGGTAGTTGGCTTTTTGGTCGAATTGCAGATAAACACGGTCGAAAAAAATCAATGGTCATCTCAATTATATTGATGGCTATAAGTTCTTTCATGTTTGCAGCGTTACCAACGTATGAGCAAGTGGGTATGGCTGCACCGTTTTTATTATTAATGGTTCGATTGCTTCAAGGCTTATCCGTTGGTGGTGAATATGGTGCTGTGGCGACTTATATGAGTGAATTGGGTTTAAAAGGTCAACGTGGCTTTTTTTCATCATTTCAATACGTAACGCTCACGGGTGGTCAACTCCTTGCAAGTTTATTGGGTGTAATATTCTTAGCTTTTATGTCTGAACAGCAGCTTTATGATGGGGGATGGCGAATTCCATTTATTATTGGTGGTGTTGCAGCAATTTTATCTTTATTAGCGAGAAGTAGATTAGAAGAGACTTTATCCAGTGATGAAAGTGATAAAGAAGATTCTGGTACACTTCGTGAGCTTTTTAAAAATCACTGGAAAACTTTCCTTTTGGTAGTTGGTTATACTTCAGCAGGCTCTCTTAGTTTCTATGTGATTACAGTTTACTCAAAAACTTACCTTACCAATATTGGAATAGATCCTAAAACGGTAGGGTTGATGATGACAGCCTGCATTTTTGTACTCATGGTGGCGCAACCATTCTTTGGTGCATTGTCAGATCGTATTGGTCGCAGAAATTCTATGCTGTTATTTAGTGGTCTGATGGCTATATTTATCTATCCAGTCATGGCAATCGGGATGAGATATTTCAGCGAAACTCCATTCATTGTCGCGATGCTACTGATTTTCCTGATGCTATTGCTTAGTTTGTATACCTCTATTGGCGGTATTGTAAAAGCTGAAATGTTTCCTCCGCATGTACGTGCGTTGGGTGTAGGTTTCTCTTATGCGATAGGTAATGCCGTATTTGGTGGTTCTGCACCTTCTGTTGCCTTGCAGTTTAAGGCCGCAGGAATTGAAAATTCATTTTTTATTTACGTGATCATTATTTTAATCGTATGTTTCTTTTGTAGTTGGCAACTTCCCAAAGAACCTAAATATTTAAAAGATGATCATTAAGAATTAGAAAATAAAAAAGCACCCGAGGGTGCTTTTTTAGTGGATGAAATTAATCTTTTTTCAAGCTTTCATTGATGAGGAACTCAACAAGTGCTTTTTGAGCGTGAAGGCGGTTTTCAGCTTCATCCCATACCACAGCATTTTTGTGATCGAGCATATTTTCTGAAATTTCTTCACCGCGATGGGCAGGTAAACAGTGCATAAATAAACAGTCTGGATGAGCAAGATCCATTAGACGTTCATTGACTTGAA
This sequence comes from Acinetobacter sp. 24-47-47, assembly GCF_057737035.1. Taxonomy (NCBI): domain Bacteria; kingdom Pseudomonadati; phylum Pseudomonadota; class Gammaproteobacteria; order Moraxellales; family Moraxellaceae; genus Acinetobacter; species Acinetobacter sp. 24-47-47. Next base: position 1,420,056 of record NZ_CM173216.1, read on the forward strand.
AATCAGCAAAAGCTTTTTCACGAATTTTTTGCTCTTCTTCTTGTCCCATGCTGGCCCAAACATCAGTAACGATAAGGTCGGCATTCACTGCAGCATCTTCAGCAGAGTCTACAACTTCGGCGCAGTGCGCGAATTCAGAGAGAAATTCAGGTTTTGGTTCATAACCTTTTGGTGATGCAATCTTAAGTTTAAAGCCCCACATATGTGCAGCTTCGATATATGAGTTACACATATTATTACCATCACCAATCCACGCAACGGTTTTGCCTTGGATAGCGCCACGGTGTTCTACGAATGTTTGAACATCAGCAAGCAATTGGCAAGGGTGGTGATCATCGGTCAGTGCATTAATAACTGGGACTTTAGAATATTCTGCAAAACGTGTGACAATATCGTGGCCAAAAGTACGAATCATCACAATATCAAGCATGCTTGAAATAACGCGAGCTGAATCTTCAATCGGTTCGCCGCGACCTAATTGCGTATCCCGGGACGAGAGGAAAATTGCGCTACCACCAAATTGGGTCATACCAGCTTCAAAAGAAACACGGGTACGTGTGCTCGATTTTTCAAAAATCATTCCCATTACTTTACCAACAAAGGGTTGGTAGACTTCATGATTATGCTGCATGCGTTTTAATTCTATAGCACGATCAATAATGCGATTTAATTCTGCAGTTGAAAGGTCACGTAAAGTAAGAAAATGTCGTAGAGCCATGGTTACTCCACAATCATTGTTTCGTCAAAATAGTGAATGAGACGACCAATAATTGTTGGTTGATGAAAAAAAACGAGAATCGACTAATATACTATATGTAAAGAGAATTGCAAAAAAACTAGACTTTTTGGTGCCCATCTAGGAAGCGATCGACAGAATAGCTGATGTATTCGATGGTTTCTTGATCGGTTTCAAGTACTGGTATCCCCATTAAAATTTTCCATTCTAAATTTCTTAAGATTCCAAAATATAATTGAGCAGAAAATAAAGGATTTTCACATTTTAACACACCAAGTTTATGCGCATTTTCTAATGCATTTGCGATCGCTAACTGGATATGTTTAGGGCCTTTTTCGTGCAAATAAAGAGCAAGTTCTGGATTTTTTTGGGATTGCTCAATCACGAGGCGCATAAAGGCAGTATGATCTTCTTTTTTAATGTGGCGATGAAAGTTAAGTAGTGTATGTATCAGATAAGATCTAAAATCGCCATGATCTGGATCATATGCAACACAGATATCTTTAAAAAAGAGTTCACGTCGATAATCACATATAGCAGTAAAAAGGCCTTCTTTGCCGCCAAAATATTTATAAATAGATGCTTTGGAGCCTCCAGCATGTTGAACAATATCATCCAAAGACACAGCATCGTAGCCACGTTCCAAGAATAGCGTATTGGCGCTTAGCAATAATGCTAAACGTCGTTCTTGACCACGGCGAGTATGGGGCATATCACAACCAGAAGTTTCAATATGCGGAAATGGATGTTGCATGCAGTAACAATAGCGAAAAATGAAATTGAAGATGGAGTATAACAAATTAAAGCACTTAACGCCTGACACTCAAAATAATAACAAAATCAAAAAATGAATGATAATTCATTTTTATATGACTAAAGTTTTAGAGCAAAAATACTAAACGGTCATATATCAAACTAAATTTATAGATATACTAAAAACTCGATAATTATAGTAAACACTGTGGAAAGGAATATGACAGAACAATCGTCTGCAGGCTTAAGATTTAGACAAGCATTAGAAGTGGAAAAGCCATTACAAATCATCGGAACTGTAAATGCATATGCAGCAATGATGGCAAAACAAGTTGGCTATAAAGCAATTTATCTATCAGGCGCAGGTGTTGCAAACTATTCCTATGGTCTTCCTGATTTGGGAATGACGAGTTTAGATAATGTGCTTGAAGATGTTCGTCGTATCACTGAACGTGTAGATACGCCTTTACTTGTGGATATTGATACAGGTTGGGGCGGTGCATTTAATATTGCACGAAGTATCAAGCAAATGATCGCTGCTGGAGCTGCTGCTGTTCATATTGAAGACCAAGTTGCGCAAAAACGCTGCGGACATCGTCCTAATAAAGAAATTGTGTCTCAACAAGAAATGGTAGACCGTATTAAGGCTGCTGTTGATGCAAAAACTGATTCTAATTTTGTGGTCATGGCACGTACGGATGCGCTGCAAAAAGAAGGCCTTCAAGCCGTCATTGATCGTGCATGTGCATGTGTTGAAGCTGGAGCTGATGCTATTTTTGCGGAAGCGATGACTGATATAACGATGTATAAAACAGTTTGTGATGCTGTAGGTGTGCCTGTGCTAGCGAATATCACTGAATTTGGTGATACCCCTTATTATACGACCGAAGAGCTAGCAGAACAGGGAATTTCAATGGTGTTATACCCATTGTCTGCGACACGTGCGATGCAGAAAGCAGCATTAGAAGTGATGCATTCAATTCGTAAAGACGGCACGCAAGTGAATGTTATTGATAAAATGCAACAACGAAAAGAATTATACGAGTTCCTTGATTATCATACTTTCGAAAACACACTAGATAAGCTATTCACTCAGGAGAAATAAAAAAATGGCTGAAGGAAAAGTATTGACTGGCGCAGGATTGCGTGGACAAGTCGCAGGTAAAACAGCACTTTCAACCGTTGGGAAAAGTGGTGCAGGCTTAACATATCGTGGTTATGATGTTCAAGATTTGGCGGAAAATTGCCAATTTGAAGAAGTTGCATATTTAATTTTCTTTGGTGAACTACCGACGGCGCAACAACTTGCGGACTATAAAGCAAAACTAAAATCACTTAGAGCGTTACCACAAGCACTAAAAGAAGTGCTTGAGCGTATTCCAGCAGATTCACATCCTATGGATGTTATGCGTACAGGTGTTTCTATGTTGGGTAACTTAGAAACAGAACAGTCCTTTGGTGAACAGCAAGATATAGCTGATCGTATTTTGGCAACATTGCCAGCCATTATTTGTTATTGGTATCGATATAGCCATGATGGTGTTCGTATCGAAGAAAATACTGATGACGACTCAATTGGTGCTCAATTCTTGCATTTATTGCGTGGCGAAAAACCTAATGAATTACATGAACAAGTCATGAATGTTTCTTTAATTCTCTATGCAGAACATGAATTTAACGCTTCAACATTTACGGCACGTGTGTGTGCTTCGACGTTATCAGATTTACATTCGTGTATTACAGGTGCTATTGGTTCTTTGCGTGGTCCACTGCATGGCGGTGCAAATGAAGCGGCAATGGATATGATTGAGCAATGGAAATCTCCTGAAGAAGCTGAGCGCGAAATGCTGGGTATGCTCGAACGCAAAGAAAAAATCATGGGCTTTGGTCATGCAATTTACAAAGACAATGATCCACGTAATGGGATTATTAAGGTATGGTCTGAGCGCTTGGCTAAGGATGTAGGAGATACTGTTTTATATCCAGTATCAGTACGTTGTGAAGAAGTCATGTGGCGAGAGAAAAAATTATTCTGTAATGCTGATTTCTTCCATGCTTCTGCTTATCACTTTATGGGTATACCAACGAAGCTATTCACGCCAATTTTTGTGATGTCTCGTGTAACAGGATGGGCGGCACATGTGATGGAGCAGCGTGCGGACAACCGTATTATTCGACCAAGTGCAGATTACACAGGGCCTGAATTACGCAAAGTTGTACCAATTGAACAACGTGCTTGAAAAGCATAAAAAAGCTCCTTCGGGAGCTTTTTATTTTGTTGAGCTGAGTAAAATGGCATCTTGTTTTTCGTAGCCAGTTTCAATAGGAATACTCATATAACTAATAACTGCAACGCGATAATTGGGAAAAGTGTGAGACAGTACGTAAAGTTTTTTGATCTGAGGTAAATTACGATGATATCGAATATTCTCGAATTGTTGGCTTTTATACATTGAAGGATCAGAGCTCTGGCTGAGTTGTACCTGAGATTGGAATTTACTTACTTGAATTTCAGGCACGTTTAACCAAAAATTTCCAGTCTGTTCTCTTTGTTTATTTAATTTTAGGTTAGCAGTCTTGGGGCGTAATGCTGTTGGTTTGACAAGATGAGCTTGAATACTTTGAATTTTGCGTAGCGTATGCTGAGTTTCAGTAATGTGATTTCGGCTATTTAATGGGGTATAAATGGATTGAACCTCAATCGCTTTATGTGGGTTTCTGCTGTTGAGCAAATAATAATAAAGTGTTGGTGGTCGACCAGATTCATCATGGTAATGGCGTAAATAATATATTTTCTGATCTTTAATATCTGAACCTAGTACTTCTATTGTCTCCGGACCGCCGACTGTGGCAAAGGAGGGTGAAGAAATAAGGCAGAAGATGATACCTAGATAAGTTTTATGCTTTAAGTGATTATTGTTCATTTGGACTCATCTTTTTGTATTTTATATTGAGCATGATTTAAAATTTTAGAATTATGATGAAGAATAGGTTAATCAAATGTGTTGATTAACCTAAATCTAGAAGTTTACTCGGCAGTAGTGCTTACAACTTCATCTTCATCATCTTCAGCAGTATCCATTCCTAATTCTTTTAGCTTACGAGTCAAGGTATTGCGACCCCAACCTAAAAGCTCAGCAGCATGGCGTTTTCTTCCTCGAGTTTGTTGTAGTGCAGCATTAATTAAGGTGCGTTCAAACATAGGCGTGGCGATATCCAATAATTTCATTTCGCCATTTTTGAGTTTTTGTACAGCCCACTGACTAAGCAACTCATCCCAATGCTGAATAGCGATACGATCTGCTTGATTGTGTGGATGATTTGGATCATCAGATTTTTGGATTGGTAGTTGTTTTAACTCAGAAGGAAGATCTTCTGGGTAAACCTCTCTTCCAGTAATCATCACTGTCAGCCAGCGACATGTGTTTTCAAGTTGACGTACATTACCTTGCCAAGGCAACTGTTTCATGTATTCAATAGTTTCTGTACGTAAAATCTTTGGACTTACACCAAGTTCTTTACCTGCTCGTGCGAGAAAGTGTTGTGCGAGCATCGGAATGTCTTCCGAGCGGTGAGCAAGTTTAGGAATATGAATACGAATTACATTCAGACGATGATAAAGATCCTCACGGAAGCGTCCATCATGTACTAATTTTTCTAGATCTTGGTGAGTCGCAGCGACAATGCGGACATCAACACGCACTGGAATGTGTCCACCGACGCGATAAAACTCGCCATCAGCTAAAACACGCAATAAACGCGTTTGGGTTTCGAATGGCATGTCCCCAATTTCATCAAGGAATAATGTACCGCCATTGGCTTGCTCAAAACGACCTTGTCGCTGAGTATTAGCGCCAGTGAATGCACCTTTTTCATGACCAAATAATTCAGTTTCAATCAAATCTTTCGGAATGGCAGCCATATTAAGCGCAATAAATGGCTTGCTGCTACGTGGTGAATGACGATGCAATGCATGAGCGACTAACTCTTTACCTGTACCTGACTCACCATTAATTAATACCGTAATGTGTGATTGCGACAAACGTCCAATTGCTCGGAAGACTTCCTGCATTGCAGGAGATTCTCCAATGATCTCAGTTGATTGAATTGGCTGTACGGATGATTTCGCAGATTCTTGTTGTTGGAGCTTATTAATGTGCATGATGGCACGATTGACAAGTGCTAAAGCCTCATCAATATCAAATGGTTTTGGTAAATATTCAAAAGCACCCGTTTGATAGCTTGATACTGCTGACTCTAGATCCGAATGTGCCGTCATGATGATCACAGGTAGATCAGGATAATGACCTTTGACTTTAGCGAGAAAGGTAAGACCATCAATTCCTGGCATCCGTATATCTGTCAAAATTACATCAGGTGTATCATCAAGTAACTGATCCAGTGCAGATTGAGCTTCTTCGAAACTGGTAACATCTAAACCTGCTTCTTTAAATGTTTTTTCTAGAACCCAACGCATGGCGCGATCGTCATCTATTACCCAAATTTTATTTCGCGACATGGTTTAACTCCCAAGGTATATAAAGACTAAATACGGTTTTGCCTGGAACAGATTGGCATTCAATCATTCCATTGTGTTGATGCATAATATTTTGTGCGATGCTCAGACCTAAGCCTGTTCCTTTAGCGCGTCCTGTGACTAATGGATAAAATACGGACTCTAAAATTTCCTCTGGAACGCCAGGGCCGTTATCTTCGATATCAATTCGAACAGTTGAGCGATGTAAAGTTCCGTTAATCGTGACAAGGCGATGAATACGTGTACGCAGGGTTAATTCAGGTTGAGTGTCTTGAAAAAACTCTTTATTTTCAGTCATGGCCTGAATAGCATTTACACTGATGTTCAACATCACTTGAATAAGTTGATCCCGATCTGCTTCAACATCAGGTAAAGAAAGATCATAATCACGAGTAATTTTAATTTTCTTTTTTGTTTGGTTCACAATCAGAGAACGAACGCGTTCCAAAGGCTCGTGAATATTTACAGGTTCATAGCTTGGTAACTGCCGAGAACCGAGCATTGTGTCAGCAAGATTTCTCAGGCGATCTACTTCACTAATAATAATGTCCGTAAATTCTTTATATTCAGGATCATTTAAACTACGTGCCAATAATTGAGTTGCGCCACGTATGCCCCCTAATGGATTCTTAATCTCATGCGCGACACCTCTGATTAATTGGCGTGCGACCTGATGTTGTTGAATAAAATTTTCTTCTTTAGAAATTTTCAACATTCGATCAATTGGATTGAGTTCAATCAGAAGGAGGGGGTGATAACTTTTGCCAGTGTTAAGTTGGGCAACAGAATAGTCAACATGTACATCTTTAAAGTTCACAATAATAGTCGCTTCACGGCGGGTATAAGCTTGCCCCGTGAGTAATGTATTCGTGAGTGCTTCTTCTGTGTTAAATGAATCACCTGGAGATTGTAAAATACTGAGCACAGATTGACCTGATGCTCTTAATAAGCTGATATCAAAGAGTGCTTCACATGAGGAATTTAAATAAAAAATATTTAATTCACTATCGACTAAAAGTATCGCAGTGCTCAAGTTGTCTACGAGTAAACGGTAATCAATCGTTGGTTGTTGATTCATTAACCTCAAAATCCTGTCTTAAAATAGAGCAATTGCATCTATGAGTTTTTCCATCACTGCTCACAAAGAGGGAGTTATTTAATTTTAACGTCCTCAAATAAAGCAAAATATGAGCCAACTTTGTTTGAAATCGTTAAAAACAACTAAAATGAACTCATTTATTAAGAAAAAAAGCGCGAAGCGATTGCAAAATATGCATGCAAAGTTGGGTTTATTTAATAATGCATCATATTGGTGCGATTGCAATATTTTTTAAAATTTATGGGAATATTTTGGTGCGTTATGCAAAGAGTGGGGTTTTCAACTGTTTTTATGAATTGAAAAGACATACAATACGCGGATTCTAGTGGAGCGCAGATTCATGAAATCCCCCAAAGTCGGTTTTGTTTCTTTAGGTTGTCCTAAGGCATTGGTAGATTCCGAGCGAATTCTTACTCAGTTAAAAACTGAAGGTTATGATGTAGCGTCGGATTATGACGGTGCTGATTTAGTTGTTGTTAATACCTGTGGTTTTATTGAATCTGCAGTACAAGAGTCATTGGACGCGATTGGTGAGGCGATGAGTGCGAACGGTCGCGTCATCGTGACAGGTTGTTTGGGTAAAGATGAAGAAAAAATTCGTCAAATGCATCCAAACGTACTTAAAGTTACTGGTGCAGCAGCTTATCAAGAAGTAATGGAAGCTGTGCATCAATATGTTCCTGAACCTCCTAAACATAATCCGTTTATTGATCTTGTGCCAGAACAAGGTATTCGATTAACACCAAAACATTATGCATATTTGAAAATATCTGAAGGCTGTAACCACCGTTGTACCTTCTGTATTATTCCAAGTATGCGTGGCGATCTGGTATCTCGCCCAGTTGGTTCTGTATTAGAAGAAGCGGCGGCTTTAAAACGATCTGGTGTAAAGGAAGTCTTGGTTATTTCTCAAGATACTTCGGCATATGGTGTAGATACAAAATACAAGCTTGATTTTTGGAATGGTCAGCCTGTAAAAACTAAGTTCTATGATATGTGTGAAGCATTAGGTCAATTGGGTATTTGGGTGCGTCTGCATTATGTCTACCCATATCCACATGTTGATGCGGTTATCGATTTGATGGCACAGGGTAAGATCTTGCCTTACTTAGATATTCCATTCCAACACGCTAGCCCTAAAATTTTAAAACTGATGAAGCGTCCAGCGCATAGTGAAAACACGCTAGAGCGTTTAAAAGTTTGGCGTGAAAAGTGTCCTGATTTAGTCATTCGTTCTACATTTGTTGTTGGCTTCCCGGGTGAAACTGAAGAAGATTTCGTGCAACTTCTAGATTGGTTGAAAGAAGCTCAGCTCGATCGCGTTGGTTGTTTTACATACTCTCCAGTTGAAGGTGCAACTGCAAATGATCTGCCAGATCATGTGCCTGAAGAAATTAAACAGGAACGCTACGAACGCTTTATGCAGGTTCAGCAAGAAATTTCTGCTGCAAAACTACAAAAGCGTATTGGTCAAACCATGACTGTGCTGGTTGATGATCTAGAAGAAGAGTTTCCAGTTGCAGTGGCGCGTTCTTATGCAGATGCCCCTGAAATTGATGGAAATGTCTTTGTGGAAGATATTGATAAGAGCATGATTAAAGCAGGTGATTTACTGGTTGTTAAAATCACTGATGCGGATGAATACGACCTTTATGCAGAATTGATTGAAATTAAAACCGCATAATTGTTTGAAGTAATACTTATAAATGAATTCGGATATTGGAGTTTGTAATGTTAGATTCTAAAAAACCACGCTTTGGTCGTATTCTGCTAAAACTTTCGGGTGAAGCGCTAGCAGGCAATAAAGATATGGGTATCGATGCACAAGTGCTTGATCAAATGTCTTTATCTATTGCTCACTTGGTTGGTCTAGGTGTGCAAGTTGGTATCGTTGTGGGTGGTGGTAACCTTTATCGTGGTAGCCAATTACAGCAAGATGGGTTGGTTGGTCGCGTAACAGGTGATCAAATGGGTATGCTAGCAACTGTGATGAACGGTTTGGCGCTACGAGATGCATTGGTACGTCGTAATATTAAAACCCGTTTAATGTCAGCATTACCAATCGGTACAGTTGTAGAATCATATTCTAGCCGTGATGCGATTCGTCATTTAAATAATGGTGAAGTTTGTGTGTTTGTGGCGGGTACTGGTAATCCATTCTTTACGACAGATACCGCTGCTTGCTTACGTGGTATTGAGATTGAGGCCAACTTAATTCTTAAAGCGACGAAGGTAGATGGTGTCTACAATAAAGATCCAAGCAAATACGAAGATGCTGTTAAATATGATGCATTAACATTTGACCAAGTCTTAGATGAGAAACTTGGTGTAATGGATTTAACCGCGATTTGCTTATGCCGTGACCATAATGTTCCACTTCAAGTATTCGATATGAATAAATCAGGTGCGTTATTGTCAGTGGTTATGGGTGAAAAAGAAGGTACTCACGTTACTAATTGATGTACGTGGCTTTCAAAGCTATTTATACTAAACACTATTTTGATTTAAATTTTGAGAATTAGGTAAGGAAGATCACATGATTAACGATCTTAAAAAAGATGCTGAAGAGCGCATGAATAAATCATTGGACTCATTAGAGCATGGTTTTGCTAAAGTTCGTACAGGTCGTGCACATCCATCAATTCTTAACGGCGTAATGGTTCCTTACTATGGCTCTGATGTGCCATTAAACCAAGTTGCTAACATTGGTGTTGAAGATTCGCGTACATTGCTTGTTCAACCTTTCGAGCGCAATATGGTCGCTGCAATTGATAAAGCAATTCGTGAGTCAGATTTAGGTTTGAACCCAATTACTGCTGATTCAATTCGTGTACCAATGGCGGCATTAACTGAAGAAACACGCCGTGATATGCAAAAAGTGGCACGTAACGAGGCTGAAAATGCAAAAGTTGCGATTCGTAATATTCGCCGTGATGTATTAGGTGATATTAAAGCGTTGCTGAAAGAAAAAGAAATTTCTGAAGACGATGAGCGTCGTGCTGGCGATGAAATCCAAAAAATCACAGATAAATTTGTTGCTGAAGTTGAAAAGCGTTTAGCAGCAAAAGAAGCAGAGTTGATGAAGGTCTAAGCTATATAATGACCATCTCAGCAGAGCTTCTGCCTCAACATGTTGCCATCATTATGGATGGCAACAATCGTTTTGCAAAAAAGAAACATCTACAAAAAGGTGATGGACACCGTGAAGGAAAAAATGTCCTTGATCCGATTGTAGAGCATTGTCGTAAAGTGGGTGTAAAAGCACTTACTGTTTATGCCTTCTCAAGTGAAAACTGGAATCGACCTCAATACGAAGTTGATTTGCTCATGAAACTGTTGGAAGAGACGATTAATGAACAAATTCCCCGAATGATAAAGTTTCAGATTGGGCTTAGATTCATCGGGGATCGCTCTCGTTTATCGCCAGAATTGCAACAATTAATGTTGCAAGCAGAACAAAGGACTGCTACTTTCACAGAAATGACGCTCACAATTGCTGTGAGCTATGGTGGAATGTGGGATATCGCACAAACTGCTAAAACAATCGCACAACTCGTCAAAGAACAAAAAATTGATGTTGATCAAGTTGATGTTGATTTGTTTGCTCAGCATGTCAGTTTAGGTGACTTACCTCCAGTCGACTTATTGATTCGTACTGGTGGTGATTATCGATTGTCTAATTTTTTATTATGGCAATCTGCATATGCTGAGTTGTATTTTACTGAGACGTTGTGGCCAGAATTCACAACAGAAGAATTGGATCATGCCTTTGGTGTGTTTTTAGGGCGTGAAAGGCGCTTTGGAAAAACCTCTGAGCAGGTCCAACAAGAGAAAATAGAGAACTAATAATGTTAGAGCGGATAATTACCGCATTGATTTTAGTGGCTGTAGTCTTGAGCTGTATGTTTGCAACTACATCCATTTATCCAATGTTAGCGTTAATGATTATCGCTGCCGGGGGGGCTGGCTATGAGTGGTTTAAACTCATGCCTCGTCAAACTGATCAAGTGAATAAATTTAAAGCAGGATGCTTTGGTGTAATCACTGCGGTATTTTCTGCAATTGCGCTTTATTTTGATGATCTAGTACTGCTGTTGTGGAGTGCTTCGATTATTACTTGGGTTATTACCATTTATTGGGTTAAGCAATATCCTCTTTATGATGCGTGGTATAACACTTCACTGAATTGGATTGGTGTAGTGATTATTAGCGCTGCAGTATCGGCAATATACGAAGTCTGGATAAGTTCACCTTGGTGGCTCATGTATCTATTCCTCTTAGTGTGGGGTGCTGATAGTGGGGCGTATTTTGTAGGTAGGAAGCTTGGTAAGCGTAAGCTTGCACCTGAGGTGAGCCCGAATAAATCTATTGAAGGGTTAATCGGTGGTGTAATTACAGTCATCATTGTTATCTTATTTGTACAATTTAACTATTTAGATTTAACCGCAGTAGAGCATATTCTATTTTTACTCCTATCTGTGCTGACAGTATTTAGCTCAGTTCAAGGTGATTTATTTGAATCAATGATTAAGCGTCGTGCAGGTATTAAGGATTCAGGTCGTATTTTGCCTGGTCATGGTGGTGTATTAGATCGCATTGACTCATTGCTTGCTGCCGCACCTATTTTTGCTGCGGGAATATTTGTTTTAAAACTTGTTGGTGTAGATTTATAGATGTCTCAATCAGTATGTATATTAGGTGTAACGGGTTCAATTGGACAAAGTACCTTAAAAGTCATTGATCGACATCCAGAGAAGTACAATGTTTTTGCGGTATCTGCATTTAGTCGTGTAGAGCAGTTAAGCGAAATATGTCAACAATATCATCCACATTATGCTGTTGTACCTTCAGGCAAGGTGGATGAACTACATCAATTTTTCAAATTAAAAAATATCACTTCAACCGAAATTCTCTCTGATGAGTCGGGTTTAATCGCTGTTGCTGAGCATCCTCAGGTTGATATCGTGATGGCGGCGATAGTGGGTGCGGCAGGATTATTGCCAACACTCGCTGCTGTTCAAGCTGGTAAGCGTGTTCTTCTAGCAAATAAAGAATCGTTGGTGATGTCTGGTGACATCATGATGAAGGCCGCTAAAGAGAATAAAGCCTTATTATTACCTGTAGATTCTGAACATAACGCAATATTTCAGTGCCTGCCTCAAAATTATTTACAATTAGATACAGGTGGTAAACCCCAGTTAGGTGTTTCACAAATTTTGTTGACTGCTTCTGGCGGTCCATTTTTGCATCATACGCTAGATGAGCTCAGTAATGTGACACCTGCACAGGCTTGTAAGCACCCTAATTGGTCTATGGGGCAGAAGATATCAGTTGATTCGGCAACGCTAATGAACAAAGGTCTCGAGTTGATCGAGGCCTGTCATTTATTTTCAATTCAAGAACATTTTGTTACAGTGGTTGTGCATCCACAAAGTATTATTCACTCAATGGTTCAGTATGTTGATGGTAGTACTTTGGCTCAAATGGGTAATCCTGATATGTGTACGCCGATTGCACATGCATTTGCATGGCCAGATCGGATTGAAGCACATGTTCCTCCGCTAGATTTATTTCTAAACGATACGCTTAATTTTATGCAGCCTGATACTGTACGCTTTCCAGCGTTGCAATTGGCTCGTGAAGCAATGAAATCTGGAGGATTGGCGCCTGCGATCTTAAATGCTGCAAACGAAATCGCGGTTGAAGCATTTTTAAAAAATAAAATCAAATTTTTAGATATTCCTAAAGTTGTTGAATCCACTTTGAACCATATTCAAAATTCAAATGCTGATTCTTTGGAGCTAATCCTAGAGACTGATGCGCTTTCACGTCGCTATGCTATTCAACTCACGAATTCACTGAGTACCTAAGATGAATATACTTTTCATTATCGTCGCGGCTATTTTGCTTCTAGGTCCATTGATTGCAATTCATGAATTTGGACATTACTGGGTAGCACGAAAACTTGGCGTTAAGGTTCTTGTGTATTCAATTGGATTTGGTCCAACAGTTCTAAAGTGGACCTCTAAAAAGTCAGGCATTCAATATCAGCTCTCTGCATTACCTTTAGGTGGTTATGTAAAAATGCTAGATGAGCGTGAAGGTAATGTAAGTGCAGAAGATTTACCTTATGCGTTTAATCGGCAATCCCCTTTAAAACGAATTGCAATCGTTGCTGCGGGACCACTTGTTAATTTAATTTTTGCTGTTTTACTTTTTTGGATTCTGTTCTTACCAGCTCAGGAACAATTAAACACTCGAGTTGGTAAAGTGATTGAAAATACGCCAGCCGCACAAGTAGAGATGCGTTCTGGTGATAAAATCATAGCAGTGGATGGAACTGCGACGCCAACTTGGGAAAAATTGAATTATGCGCTGATTGATCGCGTAGGTGAAACTGGTACGATTCAAATTCAAGCTGATCGTGATGGACAGGTGCAAACTTTTAATTTACCGATTCAGCAATTTCTAAAAGATCAGTCTCAATCACCTTTGGATGTCTTGGGGTTTTTACCATATCGACCTCATGTTCAACCAGTTGTGCATAAATTATCTGAAGATGGTGCTGCTATACGCCAAGGGATGAAGGAAGGTGATGTAATTGTCGCGATTGATAATAAAAAAATTAACGATTGGTTTGAAGTTGTTGATATAGTACAAAAATCACCAGAAAAACTATTGAATATTGAAGTGATGCGTCAAGGCGAGATTGTTCAATTAAAGGTCATGCCTCAAGGAAAGCGTGACAATATGGGCAATACGACAGGAATGTTGGGAGTGCAAGCTCAATCTGGTCAGATCAATATTCCTGCTGAATATAAGCATACAATTCAATATAATCCAGCGGAAGCTTTCGTGGTTGCGGTTGAAAAAACGGGTCAATTATCTTCTATGATACTTGGCTCAATTGTCAAAATGATTCGTGGATTGATTGGGTTGGATAATCTCTCGGGTCCAATTACGATTGCTAAAGTTGCAGGTCAAAGTGCTGAAATGGGGTGGCAAACTTTCATTTCATTTATGGCATTAATGAGTGTAAGTTTGGGTATATTAAATTTGCTTCCGATTCCGATGTTGGATGGTGGGCATTTAGTTTATTACATAATTGAATTAATTCGTGGTAAACCTGTTTCTGAACAAATACAATTGGTTGGATTAAAAATTGGTATGGTGTTGCTGGGAAGTATGATGTTTCTCGCAATATTTAATGATTTTATGCGTTTATAAGCGTTATAGATGGATAATTAACTTACTGGAAAACAATAGGCATGCAGCACAAACATTTATTTATGCCATTGGCACTCGTTAGCGCAATGGCAGCAGTACAACAAGTATATGCAGCAGACGAGTTTATCGCGCGGGATGTGCGTGTTGATGGATTAGTTCGACTAACGCAGGCTAATGTACTCGCAATGTTACCGGTGAATGCTGGGGATCGCATTAATGATCCAGTGATTGCGAATGCGATTCGTGCGTTGTATGCCTCTAATTCGTTTGATGATATTCAAGCTTTCAAAGAAAACGATGTTTTGGTTTTTAAAGTCGTTGAACGTCCTATTATTTCTAAAATCAATTTCAAGGGTAATAAGCTCATTCCAAAAGAAGCCTTGGAAGAGGGCTTGAAGAAAATGGGTCTAGCTGAAGGTGAGGTGCTCACTAAATCTGCACTTCAGACGCTAGAAACTGAGCTTGAACAGCAGTATTCACAACAAGGTCGCTATAATGCGGATATTCAGGTCGAAACTGTTGCAAAAGCCAATAACCGTGTTGATGTCAATATTAATTTCATTGAAGGTAAACCAGCTAAAGTTTTTGAAATTAATTTAATTGGTAATACTGTATTTAAAGACGATGAAATTAAGCAAGTCTTTGCTGTCAAGGAAAGCGGATGGTTATCTGTCATTTCCAGAAATGATCGCTACGCGCGTGAAAAAATGGCAGCAAGCCTTGAAGCATTAAGAGCTTTATACCTTAATAAAGGTTATATCAATTTTGAAATTACCAACTCTAATTTGAATATCAGTGAAGATAAAAAAAATATTTTCATTGAAGTTTCAATGAATGAGGGTGAGCAATTTAAATTTGGTGAAACCAAATTTTTAGGTGATGCTTTATATAAAGACGAAGATCTTCGTGCACTAAAGATTTATAAAGATGATGCAACTTACTCACAAGAGTTGGTGAATGCAGTAAAACAGTTGTTACAGCGTAAGTATGGTAATGCTGGTTATTACTATGCTGAAATTAATGTTGTGCCTCAAATTGACAATGAAACAAAAAAAGTTAATTTGAATTATTACATCAATCCGGGTCAGCAAGTTACGGTTAGACGTATTAATTTTACAGGTAATACCAAGACTGCTGATGAAGTTTTACGTCGTGAAATGCGCCAGATGGAAGGTGCATTAGCGAGTAACGAAAAAATTGATCTTTCAAAAGTCCGTTTAATGCGTACTGGATTTTTCAGTAAAGTAGATGTTAAGCCGGTACGTGTTCCGGGGGCGCCTGATCAGATTGATTTGAATATCGCTGTTGAAGAACAACACTCAGGATCAAGTACTTTAGCTGTGGGTTATTCGCAAAACGGGGGTATTACGTTCCAAGCAGGTTTAAGTCAAACTAACTTCTTAGGTACAGGTAACCGTGTAGCGATTGATCTTTCTCGTTCTGAGACACAAGATTATTATAACCTAAGTGTTACTGATCCATACTTTACAATTGATGGTGTCAGCCGTGGTTACAATCTCTATTATCGTAAGACGAAATTAGACGAAGACTATAACGTTAACAATTATGTTACAGATAGCTTCGGTGGTGGTCTGAGCTTTGGTTACCCAATTGATGAGAATCAGAGCTTAAGTGCTGGTATTAATATTGATCAAACTGAAGTAACGACTGGTCCATTTGTTTCTACTTATGTGCGTGATTATTTACTTGCCAATGGTGGTAGGGAAACAAGTACTGGTAAGTATTGTCCAGTCGACTTAGAGCCAATTAAAGATGATAACGGTAATGTAATTGCTTATGAACCTTGCTCTGAACCTGAAGTTGAGTACGGTAATGAGTTTAAAGGTGATTTCTTTACTTATAGTTTAAATTTAGGTTGGTCTTATAACACATTAAATAATCCACGCTTCCCAACGTCGGGTATGTCTCATCGTGTTAATGCAGAGATTGCATTGCCGGGTAGTGATGTTGAATATCAGAAGGTAACATACGATACTCAAGCCTTTATTCCTTTAGGAAAGGATTTTGTATGGCGTGGTTATGGTAAGGTAGGTTTCGGTAATGATTTACCATTCTATAAAAACTATTACGCTGGTGGTTATGGGTCTGTTCGTGGTTATGATAATAGTACATTAGGTCCAAAATATCCGAGTATTACAGATGCTGCTCTAACTCGAGAAGATAGAAACCCTGAAGAGGTGGGGGGTAATGCATTAGTTCAATTTGGTACTGAATTAATCTTACCAGTTCCTTTTAAAGGCGACTGGGCGCGACAGGTCCGTCCTGTTATTTTTGCAGAAGGTGCTCAAGTGTTCGACACTCAATGTGACGTACCTACTGGAAATATTTATTTTGGCGCAACCAATTCGACTGCATTCGATGCTAGACAATACTGTAAAGACAACTTTGGTTTCGATGCTGGAAATATGCGATATAGTGTTGGTGTAGGCTTCACATGGATTACGATGATTGGTCCACTATCATTAAGCTATGCGTACCCACTGAATGATAAGCCTGGTGATGAAACTAAGTCTGTTCAATTTGAAATTGGTCGTACTTTCTAGTACGGCCTTTTGCCTTTAAGGAATAATAATGAATATGTTTAAAACAACGATTTCAACGGTTTTACTCACATCTGTAGTTGGCTTTGCGCATGCAGCAGGATATGGGGTAATTGATTTAGAAAAAGTCGTTGAAAATAGCACGTACTTAAAACAGCAGAATACTCAGCTTGAGCAGACAATTAAGCCGCAAACGGTAAAATTAGAACAATTGGGTAAAGAAATTGAAGCGTTGGCTAAATCAGCTCAAGCCAATCAATCGAATGCCCAGCAACTATCCTCTCAATATCAAACGAAGATGAACGAATTTCAATCTTTGCAACAGACTGTTCAATCACGTGTTCAAAGCACCATTCAAAATACAAATAAAGTTTTCGACTCAAGAATTAAACAAGTTGCTGAACAATTGCGCAAAGAAAATAATCTTGATTTAGTTTTAAATAAAAATGCTGCCTTGGCATATGACCCAAAATACGATTTAACTGCTAAAATGATTCAAAAGGTTAATGCAATCAAATAGTCAATGAAATCAAATCAATTTCGTCTCGATCACTTAGCCAAACTTGTACAAGGCCAAGTTATTGGTGATGCATATCTGTTGCTAGAGGGTCTTGCAAGTTTAACTCAAGCGAACTCAAACCAAATTTCTTTTGTAAATTCTGATAAGTATTTAGACGAAGCGATTTCATCTCAAGCAGGTGCCTTAATTGTCACTTCTGAGATGCAGGCTCAGCTTAATCAGCATAATAATTTTATTGTCGTACAAAATCCGTATCTTGCTTTCGCGATTTTAACTCATGTGTTCGAATCTAAAACTGTGCAACGTGGTATCGAGGCCACCGCAGTAATCGATCCGAGTGCTATGATTGGAGATAATGTATACATTGGTCATTACGTTGTAGTTGGCCCACATGCCGTGATTGGATCAAATACAGTAATTCATTCGCAAACTAAAATTGATGAGTATGTTGAAATCGGTGAGGATTGTTTCATCGATTCGCATGTCACGATTACGGGTCGATCTAAAATTGCTAAACGTGTTCGTATCCATGCGAATACCGTAATTGGAGGAGAGGGTTTTGGCTTTGCTCCTTATCAAGGTAAGTGGAACCGAATTGCTCAACTCGGGTCTGTTCAAATTGGAAATGATGTCAGAATTGGTTCTAACTGTAGTATTGATCGTGGCGCTTTGGATGACACTATACTTCATGATGGTGTGATTATTGATAATCTTGTGCAAGTCGCACACAACGTTCAAATCGGTGAAAATACTGCAATTGCTGCAAAATGCGGTATTGCGGGCAGTACTGTGATTGGCAAAAACTGTATCCTTGCAGGTGCTTGTGGTATCTCAGGACATCTAAAAATTGTAGATAATGTGACGCTAACTGGAATGTCAATGGTCACAGGTAGCATTTTAGAAGCTGGTACATATTCTTCAGGAATGGGATTGCTCGAAAATTCTCGTTGGAAACGAACAGTTGTTCGTCTAAGACAATTAGCAGATGTGCCATTGACCAAATTAGTCAAACAAATAGATGATATGCAGGCTCAGTTAGAGTCAATCGAATCAACTTTAAAATTGCGTAAATAATATGACAGAGTCTACTTTATCTTTTTCAATTCCTGAATTGCCGATGAATATTCAAACAATTCGTGAATATTTGCCGCATCGTTATCCATTTCTATTGGTAGACCGTGTTACAGAAGTGACTGAGAATGGAATTGTCGGATTTAAAAATGTCTCCATAAATGAAGAGTTTATGCAAGGTCATTTTCCAGGTTATCCAATCATGCCGGGTGTCTTAATCGTTGAGGCGATGGCACAAATTTCTGGCGTTCTTGGCTTTATTATGAACAATGAAAAACCCAAACCGGGTTCACTTTTTCTTTTCGCTGGCGCTGAAAAAGTTCGTTTTAAAAAACAAGTCGTTCCTGGTGATCAACTCGTGTTAAAATCAGAGCTTGTAATGCAGAAACGTGGTATTTACAAGTATCTTTGTAGTGCGAGCGTTGATGGTGTAATTGCAGCGACAGCTGAAATTATTATTTCTCATCAGAAATTAGAGCAAGCATGAGTAACAGTGATTTAATCCACCCTACAGCAATTATTGATCCTACGGCAACGATTGCTTCTGATGTAAAAATTGGTCCTTATTCGATTATTGGTCCTCATGTGACGATTGATAGTGGGACAGTGTTACATTCTCATGTGGTGGTTGGTGGATATACCCGCATCGGTAAATCAAACGAAATTTTCCAGTTTGCCAGTGTGGGTGAGGTGTGTCAGGATCTTAAGTATGCTGGTGAAGAAACTTGGCTTGAGATTGGCGACAACAACAAAATTCGTGAGCATTGTAGTCTGCATCGCGGTACAGTGCAGGATCAAAGTATTACTAAAATTGGTAGTAATAATCTGTTGATGGTCAATACGCATATTGCGCATGACTGTGTGGTGGGTAATAACAACATCTTTGCAAACAATGTTGGTGTCGCAGGTCATGTGCATGTTGGTGACTTCGTTGTTGTCGGTGGCAACTCCGGTATTCATCAATTCTGTAAGATCGACTCATACAGCATGATTGGTGGAGCATCATTGATTTTGAAGGATGTTCCTGCTTATGTGATGGTGTCTGGTAATCCGGCTCATGCATTTGGAATGAATGTAGAAGGTATGCGTCGTAAGGGTTGGTCAAAAGATGTAATCAATGGTTTGCGAGAATCATTTAAGTTAATTTATAAAAGTGGTCTAACGACACAACAAGCCATTGAGCAGATTACTGCTGAAATTTTACCAAATGTTTCTGAAGCTCAGCTCCTCATAGATTCTCTAAATGAATCTAAGCGCGGTATTGTTCGTTAAGAGCTTTTGCTAGAAAAAAAAAGACATCTTATGATGTCTTTTTTTATTCAACTTTTTTTGAAATATCCAGCTTCTTCAGAGTCAGGATAGGTGCTCAGTAGTTTATTTTTATAAATTTCAGCAGTTTGAGCGTTTTTATTTACATCTTTCGCGATGCTATACAGCTGATATAAAGATCGCGGTGCTTTTCCTGAATTTGGAAACTTCGAAGCGACAGTTTCATAGTGTTTTCTTGCTTCTTCATAATTGGGTGGTTCAATTGCTAAATTGAATTCAGCTAACCAAAAATAGGCATTACCTGTATACACACTATTTGGATTGTTACGTACAAAGTTTTGCATAGGTGCAATGGCTTTTTTTGCGCCACCTTGTTTGTATGCATCTAAGGCAACTGTATAAGCCGCTTTATCAAGTTCTTGTTGGTTGGTTTGATTCAAGTTCGTTGCATTTTGTGATGCTGTGGTATTGGAGTTAGTGCTAGTGCTTGGTGCAGTTGGCTCATTAGGAATGGGTGGTGCAGTATTAGGATCTTCGGCATTGGACTCCTCCACAGGATCAATTTTTTGTTGAAGGAGTTCTAATCTTTGATCTAGATCTGTATAGCGATTTTTTAATTCGTTGGTCAGTTGATTAATTTGATGTTCTTGTTCTTCTAATTTGCCTTGAAGTGCACGAATTTGATTTTCTAAGCGTTGATTTTGTTGGATAAGCTGCCAACTGGTGTTGGTAGGGGCTGTAGCGGTGTTATTCGCTGCGACTGCTGTTTGGTTCAAACTCGAATTTTGGCTTAATCCTTTTGATTCGATAGGAATATTGGCAAAAACTGATGTTGAGCTCATCAATGCTAGTGCAAGAAAAGTACGCTTATTGAGCATGTTCATTATTCCATTTGTGTCCATACTCAAATTTGAACTTTGAGTATTTTCAATTCTTAATAATCAGATCATTAAAAACGTCATAGCATTTAAAATCAATATAAATTTACAATGAAACTGTATAAATGAAGAAATTTAAGTTGAAGTTATTTAGATGAAAAATATCAAGTTTGTTGTTAATAGATTAGTAAATATTCACTTGAACTTTTTTAGTGCCTTTAAAGCCCATTATGGTCTTGCAAGATCGTTAAAAATCTCTATACTCTGTTCTTGCAATGGTAGCCCTGCTGGTGGCTTCGCAATTGTACTCTGAGAACCCCGCCAGGACCGGAAGGTAGCAACGGTATCAGAACTATAATGTGCCGGAGTTTTGCTAGTAGGGTTGCCACCATTATAATAATTTTATTTCTTATTCTTCATTCTCTTTTCGTTTTATAGCTTTCATAATCGCATCCATTTCAAAGCCTCTATATTGTAAAAAGCGAATTTGTTTTGCTTTTAATTTTGCGTCCTGAGCAACTTCATAGCCATATTTTTTGACCTTCAATAAGTATGCTTGTTCATACCAATCTATTTCTTCCATTTCTGGTTCAGCCAACGCTTTATCAACGTGTTTGCTTTTAAGCGCTAGCTTTATTCGATTTGGACCTTTTCCTTTACGTAATTGGCTGCGTACCGTCATTTCTGCAACGCGAGCATCACTTTGATAATTTTCTCGCGCTAGCTCATCAACTAAGCTCAAAACCTCTTCCTTATTTTGTGCATACAAAGCAAGTTTATCAATTAAGTCTTTTTTTGAGTATTCTTTGCGAGTTAAGACTGCAAATGCATACGATCTCAAACGAGTCCCTGTTAAGCCTTTATTCTGTGCTAGAACTGATGAATGAGTATCATCTAAATCACATTCATCTGGTGCTTGATCGGTTAGGTGTTGACTAGCCGAGTGTTGATCATTGATGAGATGTTGAGGTTCATCTTCATTCATTATTGATTTTAATTGCTCATAATGAATGAACTTGGGAAACTTCTCTGACATTTTAAATCCATGCACTTAAACAAAAGCGCCCAGAATTTGGGCGCTTCGATTTCAAATTTTTGAAAAATTATACTTCAAATAAATCTGCTTCTTCGTCATTTTCTTCAGTTGGAGCTGGTGTCGCTGTGGTTAACAACTGTTCACGAATCATGCGATCAAGATCTTGTGCAAGTTGAGGATTTTCCTCAAGGTGACGAATCACGTTGTTCTTACCTTGTCCAATCTTGTTGCCTTGATATGAATACCAAGCACCAGCTTTTTGAACAAGTTCTTGTTGTACAGCGAGATCGACCAATTCAGCAAGCTGATTTGTACCTTTACCGTACATGATTTGGAATAATGCTTCACGGAAAGGAGGTGCCATTTTGTTCTTCACCACTTTAACGCGTGTTTCAGAACCAACAATCTCATCGCCTTCTTTCACTTGACCAATGCGGCGAATATCTAAGCGTACAGAAGCATAGAATTTGAGCGCATTACCACCAGTAGTGGTTTCTGGACTTCCAAACATGACACCAATTTTCATACGAATTTGGTTAATGAAGATCACCATGCAGTTGGAACGCTTTGCATTACCTGTAATTTTACGCAATGCTTGGCTCATCAAGCGTGCTTGTAGACCCATATGAGAGTCACCCATTTCACCTTCAATTTCGGCTTTAGGGGTTAAGGCTGCTACAGAATCGACAACAATTAAGTCGATAGCGCCAGATCGTACCAGCATATCTGCAATTTCTAGTGCTTGTTCACCGTGATCAGGTTGTGACACCAATAAGTTATCGATATCAACACCAAGTTTGCGAGCATATTGAGGATCTAAAGCATGCTCAGCATCGATAAATGCACAAGTACCACCAGCTTTTTGACATTGCGCAATCGCTTGAAGTGTCATGGTGGTTTTACCTGATGATTCTGGACCATAAATTTCAATAATACGGCCTTTAGGTAAACCACCAATACCTAGTGCGATATCCAATGTAAGAGAGCCTGTAGATACAGCTTCTACAGCTTGAACAGTATTGTCACCGAGGCGCATTACCGTATTTTTACCAAATTGTTTTTCAATTTGGCTTAAAGCAGCACTCAGTGCTTTGCTTTTATTATCATCCATCTCATAACCTCAAAACGATGTAAATCACTGATAACTTAAGTGGATGTCTTTAATTAAGTCTAATGTCCACGGCATTTATAGTGACAGAAAAAATCGAACTGTTCTATAATTTTAAACTTCAAAACGACAGTATTTGTCGCTTTAACTTATTCATCATCGTATGACCAAACTTCGTCATATTGCTGACCATTTTGTTGACGGAATCTTGTAATATCACGTCGATCTTTTTTGCTTGGTCGATGATCTGGTCGTGCAAGATTATGCAATTTTCTTTGTGCAGAAAGCAACTCACGACGCGCGATACTGACTTCAGTTTCTTCATAGAGTAATTGTGCAGTAGGTGCCCCGCCTCGTACAGATGATAATGCTTTCACTATGACGGTTTTCTTTTCAAATCCCTGCTGAATCGTTAACTCCATTCCTACACGTACTTCTCTGGAAACTTTAACACGATCATTGTTGTGATGAACTTTACCACCTTCGATTGCTGCTTTGGCAATTGAGCGGGTTTTAAAAAAGCGTGCTGCCCAAAGCCACTTATCAATTCGCATTGAATCAGTGATTTTAGTTTCATGCTGTTTTGACATTCATTTCTTTCTCATGGTTAATTTGGTCTAAATAGGGGATTAATGATCTTAGATCATTAATTGCAGGATACTGAAGTTTAGACCTTTCGCGCTCAGGTTGAGCGCTAGATGGTTGGGTAATTGTGATTAGATGCTCAATACCAAAAGATTTAGCACCTTCGAGTACAACCGCAGTATCATCAACGAGAACGCAGTGAAGAGGTTCAAATGGGTGCATTTGCTGTAATTGATCCCAAAATTCAAAACGCTCTTTAGCAAAACCGATTGTTTCACTACTGATCATCACTTCAAAATAAGAGGTGAGGTCAACTTGATTCATTTTCAATGCCAAACCTCTTTCATCAGCATTGGTGACTAACCATATTCGGTATCCAGCTTGCTTAAGGCTTGATAATAACGCAATGCATCCCTGTCTCGGCTTGATGAATTCTTTGTGATCGTGTTGAAGCTGAAAAGTATCAACGCCGACTTTGGCTGTCCAAAAGCGCGTAGAATACCAATCGAGCGTGTGCTTATGATCTTGATAAAATTTAAATAGAATTTGATTGCTCTGCTCTAAACTGATTTGATGAGTTTTGGCATGTCGCTCAGGGAGTTTGTGATTCCAAATTAAATCGTCAAAAGCAAGATCGAGTAGGGTTCCATCCATGTCAAACATGATGATGGGTTTATTCATTCATCTTTCCTCAGGTATTGTTGCAATTTAGCACAAATAAAAACAACAAAATGGGTGTTATTTAAATATCGATTTACACCATCATTTGATGCAAAAGGTTGGACTTGCATCAGCATTTTAAAATTGAACTTCAAGAAAGGGTGTGCGTGGTGACTTCTATATTTCATTCCATTCGTATTATATCGAATTAGATGTGTGAGGTCACAAATTTAGATCTTGATAATGAATACAAAAATAGTATAGAAGTCGCTATGAAAGCATCATATTTTTTGAAAATGGTGCATAGGAGTTTGAAGTATGACAAAACATGATAATAGTTCGAAACCACACAAAGAATCTAATGAGGATAAAGGGAATCAGGACTCTTTTAAAAATAAAGAGCCTGTAAAAAAACCGAATGAACAGCCTGAAAGTCCAGTCAAAGAGCAAAAATAAAAAACAAGCCTTCTTTAAGAAGACTTGTTTTTTTATGTTGATACTGACTCTAAGGCGCTCTCTGAT
The DNA here is from genome assembly GCF_057737035.1 of Acinetobacter sp. 24-47-47. Taxonomy (NCBI): domain Bacteria; kingdom Pseudomonadati; phylum Pseudomonadota; class Gammaproteobacteria; order Moraxellales; family Moraxellaceae; genus Acinetobacter; species Acinetobacter sp. 24-47-47. The sequence continues at coordinate 1,444,618 of NZ_CM173216.1, forward strand.
TTTTGGAACTATTGCGGGTGTTATTTAAGATGTATTGAGGGTTGTTGGCAATCACGCTTCGGATTTTGTTTTAAAAGTGTTAGAGTTCTTATGATTGAAATGGGTTATGTGTTTCAAAGTGGTTATATTTTATAGGTTTGCTACTATTAATATAAATCCAACAATGCAAATTAAATCACGCTGCATTTTAGGCTGAGGTTCTTAATATGATCGTCGTGCTTAGAGTGTGTAGCGCCAGAAAAAATAGGTTTTATCCATGTTTATCACAACGCATGCTCCCCAAGATCAACAAATGTTAAATTTGGTTCCGATTTTGGCTGTTGCAAGCCAAATATTATTAGAAGAATATCAAAACTATTGTGCTGGACGTGATTTTAAAATCAACGAAAAAGATGACCATTCTCCTGTAACTCAAGCAGATTTAAAGGTCAATCAATATCTGCTCAGAGAGCTTGCAAAACTTACACCTGATATTCCGATCATTTCTGAAGAAAGTGATTATTCAGAGCGACATGAATGGCCTCAATGTTGGATGCTAGACCCTTTGGATGGTACGAAGGAGTTTATTCATGAACGTGATGAATTTACAATTAATCTGAGTCTTATTCAGAACTATCAAACTGTATTTTCAGTCATAGTCGTGCCGACTGAGAAAGTTATGTATATGGGCTATTTGACGGATCTTCCTTATAAATATTCATTTATGAACAATATTTGGGAAAAATATTGCAAATTTAAAGCCTCACCAGTCGATGCCATCCAAATTGGGCTGAGTCATAGTAGTAAAAATCCTAAGTATCAACACTATATTGATTATATTGAAAGAGAAATACCGGTTATACGTCGTGAAGCTGGAAGTGCTTATAAATTTTGCATGATGCTTGAAGGTGAGATAGATATTTACCCAAGATTTCATCCAACCTCTGAGTGGGACACCAGTGCTGGACAAGGCTTGCTAGAGAGTATAGGGGGTGGTTTATTGACCTTAGATTCTGTGCCATTTACCTATAATCAGCGTGATACTGTTTTGAATAATGGTTTTATCGCCTATCGTGATCCTGAAATGAGGCAATTGGCTTTAGATGCGTTGTCAAATGTACTTTAGGGGAGTGGAACTATAATTTCATCGTGTTATAGTCAAATTAATTTCATTTATTAGAATTATTATGTCGCTGAAGTTGCTTCCTCCAAGTATGCTCAGAGCGGTTGATTTACTGCCCGATGTTGCTGTGCCTGTTACACTATTTACTCGCCACTCAATACGTGAAATGGTGGTGGGCCAAGGACTCGCTGGATATGATTTGCAATTAACAGATCAAGGTAAGGATCTGGCGCAGGCTTGGGGGGCTTATCTTATTGATCAAACAGATCGTGTGATTGAACACTGTATTTCTAGTCCAATTCAACGTTGTATTGATACTGCAGCACTGATGATTCAAGGTGCTGATCAAATCAATCTTAAGTCAAATACCCATCATATTAAAATTGTTGAGCAGGGGCTTTTGGTCGAGCCTGGTAGCTTCGTTTTAGATATCGAGCAAGCTGCGCCATATTTTAAGCAACAAGGTGCTTTGGGCTTTATCAATAGCTTTGTAAACAATACTTTACCTGGGATGAAGCAGCCAATTACAGGTGTGATTGATGTTTTACATTTGCTTTATCAAACTCACCCTCAACAGAATCATGGATTAAGTTTGGCGGTTAGCCATGACACTATTCTCGCTGGTATTCTGGCTGTAATTTCAGGTAAAACACAGATTCGTCAGCAGGATTGGCCAGAAATGATGGAAGGTTTGTTTGTTTGGTTTGAAGGTGAAGCATTTATAGATGCAAAATTGAAATGGATATGGCGTGGTGAACGTAATGAGCTGTCTATTCGTGAATTTATAGAGCAAGAAAGATAGTAATTTTAATATTTTTTAAGCATTATTGATAAATTTAAGATATAAAAAAAGCCCTTAAAGGGCTTTTTTTAACGCAACTTAGTTAGAAGCTAAAGCTTTAACTTGTGCATTTAAACGGCTCTTATGACGAGCAGCTTTGTTCTTGTGGATGATACCTTTGTCAGCCATACGGTCGATTACAGGTACTGCAGTTTTGTAAGCTTCAGAAGCTGCTGCATAGTCACCCGCAGCGATCGCTGCTACTGTGCGTTTAAGGTAAGTACGAACCATAGAACGTAAGCTTGCGTTGTGTTTACGTGCTTTAACGTTTTGACGAGCACGTTTTTTTGCTTGAGCAGAGTTTGCCACTCGTGCACTCCTTGAAATTGATTGGTCTGGGCGGGCTGAAATTTCAACTAAATACAAACATTAGAAGAATTTACACCAGCCCGTAAACAAGTGCCATATTGTGATTAAATGATGCGGCAAAGTCAAGTCTTGACATGCTTTGACAACATTTTTGATGCAGATAAAATGCGGTTAGCGCGTTAGATTATATGAATATTGGAAGGAATGGCGAAAAAATGATTAAAAATATTAAAAGTGCAATAGTTATAGGGGCAACTGGTTTAGTTGGTCGATCTTTGGTAAATCATTTGAATCAATTGGTAGATTGCGAAAGAATTGTCGTAGTTGTTCGTAAGCATGATGAACAATTTGAAAAGTTCACTAAAGTTGATCAGTTGGTCATTGATGACTTTTTAATGTTAAATGATGAGGACGCTTCTGGATTCTCACATGCGTTTAGTTGCCTAGGAAGTACAATTAAAAAAGCAGGCTCTAAAGAAAATTTTTACAATATCGATTTTGAGATAAATGCTCATTTTGCTGATTTGCTTGTGAATACCGATACTTTTTTTGCAATTGTAAGTGCGGAAGGTGCGAATGAAAGATCTCAATTCTTTTATAATCAAGTGAAGGGAAAGTTAGAAAATTATCTAAAATCATTATCACTCTATCAATTGGCGATCATTCGACCTTCACTCTTAATTGGTGAAAGAGCTGAAACAAGGACACTCGAAGATATTTCTCAGAGTATTTTCAAGCGAGTATCGCAATTTCTGCCAAATACATTCAAATATAAGCCAGTGACAGCAGAGCAAGTCGCTAATACTATGGTCGTGAGCGCAAGAACTCAAAATGAAAAAATTAAGATTTATGATAATTTAGAGATTCAAAAACATAACTGAGGGTATAAAAAGTGACAACGCCAACATTTGTGACGTGTGATTTACTGGATGACCATCCTGATTTAGATATTCAAGTATTGTATCCATCTATTGATGGAAAATTCTTCAAAAGTTACGGCGGTGTAAAAAGCTTTGGGGGTGAAGCTGTCACTGTTAAATGTTTTGAGGACAATTCACGAGTAAAAGAGTTACTCGCTACAGATGGGCAAGGCAAAGTTTTAGTTGTAGATGGTGGTTCTTCCATGCGTTGTGCATTGATGGGAGATATGATTGCTGAGTCTGCCGTTAAATATGGATGGGGTGGTGTCATTATTAATGGTTGTGTTAGAGATGTTGATGCCATTGCGAGTTTAAATCTAGGCGTGCACGCACTTGCGGCTATACCTCAAAAAAGTAATCGCAAAGGGGTGGGCGAAACCAATATCACGATTCAAATTGGAAATATCACAATCCAACCAGGTGATTATATCTATGCAGACAATAATGGAATTATTGTGTCCAAGACAAAATTAGTCGATTAATTTAAATAAAACAAAAACGAGGTAATCAGTATGGTGATTCATCAATTAAAAGTGGCTCAGGCGCTAGCTTCAGCTGTTGCAGAAGGTGGACGTGGGACTTCAGGTACACCGTTTCCTAAACAGCCAGAAAAAGCATTAAAGCTTTACGAATTTGAAGGATCACCTTTCTGTCGTCGTGTAAGAGAAGTGTTGACTTTACTTAATCTTGACTACGAAGTGTATCCTTGTCCGAAAGGTGGAAGGGTCTATCGAGATCAAGTAAAAACACTTGGGGGTAAGATTCAATTTCCTTTTTTAATTGATGAAAATACTGGTGCTAAACTTTACGAGTCTCAGGATATTATTCACTATCTTTTTAAGCATTATGGTGAGACAGGTCAAACACCGAAGCAATTCTCACACTACCCCAAATTGCCTGTAGTTGCTCTAGCTGGAACACTGATTAATGGTGCTCGTGGGATTTTTATAAATAAAGCGATTAAGCTGAGACCACAACCCGAGCATTTAATTGAGCTGTGGGGGTTTGAAGCGAGTCCATACACCAGAATCGTGCGCGCTGAACTCACAGAACTTGAATTACCATTTAAGTTTCATAATGTTGCTAAAGAACGTTGGCAGGATCAAGGACCAGCGATTTTACGATTGAAGCCTGGGAAATATATTCCTTTGGCTGGCGGTAAACGCGAGCAGGTTGTAAAGGTAATGAATCGCAAGGGGAAGGATATACAAGTCCCGTATTTAGTTGATCCTAATACAGGCGTAAAATTGTTCGAATCGAAGAAGATTGTAGAATATTTAAGAAAAAATTACGGTTAATTTTAGTTTGAGTGCTTTTTGGTCATGAATATAGGTGTATTCGTGACCAAATGCTAAGATAAAACATTATTTTGAGTTTTTAGCTTTTCTTACCGAACTATGTTTAAAAAAATTTCTGATTTGTTTCAAAAAAAACCATCGGCTGAGCAAGTTTATTTACAGACCCATCAAATTCGTCATGATCCTGAATTAGGATATATTATCGATGACGTTGTTTTGAATGAACTAAATGAAAGATTGACATATTTTTCGAACCGAAAGGTTACTCGTTTTGATGATTTGGAAAATTTATTTTATCGGGGAATGTTGATCAAAGAGAAAATAGATCTCGAGTTGAATACAGGTCGTTTTACTACGAGATTAGGTAATAATCAACAGAATCTAGAACAGTTAAAAAAATTCGTGATATTGCTCAATGATTATTATCGTGAATTCAAACGTGAGCGCTAATGTTTGCGACTGAATGTTTGTGATATCTAAAAATAACTCATTCTCGATTTTGAACATGATAAAATAGTGCAATGTCCTACCAGACTTTTAAAGCGATCTTCATGTTCCAAAAAGAAATTTCTCAACTTAATCTATCACAAATAAAATCTGGCGAAAAAAGATGGTTAGGGGCGCTTAAAGGCTCTGCCATCGCTTTGCTTTTAAAAGAAATAAGTCAAAACTCTGATCGACTCTTTGTTCTGGTAGCTAGAAATAATCAACATTTAGCTCAACTTGAGAGTGAACTTGAATTTTATGGTGTGAAGCCCACCATCTTTCCAGATTGGGAGATCTTACCTTACGATCGGTTGTCTCCGCATCAAGATATTGTCTCAGAAAGATTATCAGTGCTCTCTAATATGCCAGCAAAAGGGATACTACTCATTTCAAGCACAACTTTGGCACAACGTGTTGCGCCGACGTCTTGGGTGTTAGGTGAGCATTTTGATATTAGCGTTGGGCAAAAATTTGATTTAGAAAAGCAGAAACAACGCCTGATTCAGGCTGGTTATCATTTGGTCGATACTGTATATGATCATGGAGAATTTGCTGTTCGGGGAAGTTTAGTTGATATTTTTGCTTCAGGGCAAGATGCTCCAATTCGAATAGATTTGTTTGATGATGAAATTGATTCTTTAAAATTTTTTGATCCAGAAACTCAAAGGACCACGACGAAACTTGAACATTTTAAGGTTTTACCAGCTAAAGAGTTTCCTTTAAAAGAAGGTAGAGCTCAATTTCGAGACCGTTATGCTGAAGAGTTTCCAACGGCGAACCCGAAAAAAAATCCGATTTATCAGGATGTAATGGAGGGTATATCTTCACCCGGATTGGACTATTACTTTCCGCTGTTCTTTTCAAAAAAAGAAATGCTAGAACAAAGTAGTATTACATCATACTTACCAAATCATTCCATTGTCATTACAGATCGAAATATTGAAAGTGAATTAACTCAATTTTGGAAAGATATTTATCAGCGTTATGAAGACCGACGTCATAATGTTGATCAACCTTTATTAGCTCCAGAACAAATCTTCTTTCAACAAAATCAAATTTTTGAACAACTCAATCAGTTTCCTCGTATTATCGCATCTGACGAAGTTTTTGAACCTAAAGCGGGTGTAATTAATACCTCTGCTGAACAGCCACCTCGTTTAGCGGTAGAGCCTAAACATCAACAGCCATTTCATGCTGTAAAATCATTTATTGATGCTGCGCAACACCCTGTCTTACTCGTTGCTGAAAGTGCGGGACGTCGTGAATCGTTAAAGGACTCCTTGCGAGCAAGTATGGGTGAAATTCCTGTTGTAGAGCATTATCAGGAGTTTATTAATCAACAATATTCAGTAGCAGTAACGCATGCACCACTTGAACGTGGCTTGGAGATTAAAGGACAAATATCTGTCATTTCAGAAAATCAACTCTATGAGCATCGTGTTGTACAACGCCGTAGAAAACGCCAGCATGAAGTTTCTGAAGAGTTCTTAGTTAAAAGTTTAACTGAATTAAGTATAGGTGCTCCTGTAGTTCATATTGATCACGGTGTAGGTCGCTATGCGGGATTAGTGACTTTATGTATTGATGAGCAAGACCACGAATTTTTGCAACTTAATTATGCTGATGATGCCAAAGTCTATGTTCCTGTCACCAATTTGCATCTGATTAGTCGATACAGTGGAGGTGATCCTGATTTAGCACCACTGCATAAACTTGGTACTGATGCTTGGAATAAAGCTAAGCGCAAAGCACTAGAGCAAATACATGATGTTGCAGCCGAACTTCTTCATATTCAAGCAAGACGCCACTCAAAACCAGGTATTCAATTTGAATTAGATCACACTACTTATATGCAGTTTGTTAGTGGTTTTGCTTATGAAGAAACGCTTGATCAAGCGAATGCTATCGAAGCGACTTTATACGACATGCAACAAGCTAAACCAATGGATCGTTTAGTCTGTGGTGATGTTGGATTTGGTAAGACAGAAGTGGCGATGAGAGCTGCTTTTGTTGCTGTACAGAACAATAAGCAAGTTGCTGTTTTAGTTCCAACAACTTTACTTGCACAACAGCATTATGAATCCTTCAAAGACCGATTTGCTGATTGGCCTATCCGTATTGAAGTGTTATCTCGATTTGGCTCAAATAAAACACACTTAAAAACGATCGAAGATTTGGCAGATGGTAAAGTCGATATCGTTATTGGAACACATAAAATTTTGCAGGAAAATGTCCAGTTTAAACAACTTGGGTTGATGATTGTTGATGAAGAACATCGCTTTGGTGTGCGAGATAAAGAACGTATTAAAGCGATGCGTGCCGATGTAGATATGCTGACGCTAACCGCTACGCCAATCCCGCGTACCTTAAATATGGCGTTTTCAGGTATGCGTGACCTCTCAATTATTGCTACACCACCTGCACGCCGTCTCGCTGTTAAGACCTTTGTCAATGAGCAGACCGATGCCACGATGAAAGAGGCGATCTTGCGTGAACTATTACGTGGTGGTCAGGTTTATATTTTGCATAATGAAGTGGATACCATTGAACGAGCGGCTGAAAATATTCGGTTGTTAGTTCCTGAAGCTCGGGTTGCAGTTGCGCATGGTCAAATGCGTGAGCGTGAGTTAGAACAGGTCATGCAGCAGTTTTATCATAAAGAATATAATGTATTGGTGTGTTCGACCATTATTGAAACGGGAATTGATGTACCAAATGCCAATACAATTATCATCGAGCGAGCAGACAAGCTAGGTTTGGCACAACTTCATCAACTGCGTGGTCGTGTGGGGCGCTCTCATCATCAAGCCTATGCGTATCTGATGGTTCCGTCTATTAAAGGCTTAAAAGGTGATGCTGAAAAACGACTCGATGCCATTCAGCGTGCTTCTACTTTAGGCGCTGGTTTTGTATTGGCGACAGAGGATCTGGAAATACGTGGAGCAGGCGAGCTTTTAGGTGAGCAACAAAGTGGTTCAATGCATGCAATTGGATATAGTTTATATATGGAAATGCTTGAGAAAGCGACTAAAGCCATCCAAAGTGGTAAGACTCCTAACTTTGATGCACCTTTGTCACTCACTGCAGAAATTAGTTTACATATGCCTGCATTAATTCCAGATGAATATTTAGGTGATGTGCATCAGCGTTTATTGTTCTATAAGCGAATTAGTAATACGGATACACAAGAAAAACTCGATCATATCCGTATGGAGCTTATCGATCGTTTTGGTGTGCTACCTCAACAAGTGAAATATCTTTTTACTGTTCATCAGGTGCGTATAAAAGCAGAAAAATTAGGTATTACCAAGATTGACTTGAGTAAGCAGGGTGGCCAAATTGAATTTTCACCTGATACTCCTGTTCAAGCGATGAGTATTATCCAAATGATGCAAAAACATCCGACATTTTTTAGAATGGACGGTGGTCAACGTCTGAAAGTAATGGTTATGCTTGAGGAAAATGACAAAAGAATTCAGTTTATTAATGATCTTTTAGATGAATTGATGAGAGGGCTCAACTGATCTAAGTTGGGCTTGAATCAATACTTGTTCATTGCTCAAAATGCACTGGCTGACAGTCAACCTTATAGGTTGATTTTTTAGCGATGCATTGCAATGAATGAGTGAGATTCAAATCAATGAAATACATATTTTTTTGTATCGAAACACATGACTAATAATACTCAGTCTAAAACTGTTGTGTTAGTATTAGCTATCCATTTAATTTTTGCGTCATTTATAAATATATGTTTAGTTTGCATCCACAACTTGCTCAAGATACTTTTTTTGTTGGCGACTTTCCACTTTCAACTTGTCGTTTAATGAATGACATGCAATTTCCATGGTTGATTTTGGTACCGCGTGTTCCTGGTGTAACTGAATTATATGAATTAAGCCAAGCAGACCAAGAACAATTTTTAAGAGAATCTAGCTGGTTATCTAGTCAATTATCTCGAGTTTTCCGTGCGGATAAAATGAACGTTGCAGCACTAGGAAATATGGTTCCTCAACTTCATTTTCATCATGTAGTTCGTTATCAGAATGATTCTGCATGGCCTAAGCCTGTTTGGGGTGCTTCACCTGCAGTTCCTTACAGTAATGATGTTTTAGCGCATATGCGTCAAACGCTCATGCTCGCGCTACGTGGTCAAGGTGACATGCCTTTCGATTGGCGTATGGAGTAAATACGTCAATTTCAAGGAAGAATAAAAATAATGTGAATTGAGGTAATAGCAATTGCCATTTGAACGAATGCTGGATAAAGAGCCACAGCAGTTTGAAGTACTCCTCAGGATGATGGGGTATGTGATGATCGCGATTCTTGTTGTGATCTATTATTTCACTTCACAAAACCAAAATTATCAGATTTTATACCCTCTATTTATTTTCTTGCTGATTCTATTGGCACCCCGAATTTCACACAGTATCCAATATCGTTATGGTAGTAAAACCAGACGTTTTGCGTTCTTTATTATTGATGTTGTTGTTGTAGCTACCGCCTTAGCAGCAGTGCATTTAAGTTTGTTGCCAACATTTGTTTTCCTGTTTGGATTGGTGTTTACCGCCGTTAATAATAAAATTTCGATGATGGTGAGTTCGATTGCAATTTTAGTTGCGATCATTGTTTTTTATATTTGTACAATTTTTATTTTTGGTTTTGAAGATTATTTCCAGCAAACTTCAATCGAATTGTCCGTAGTCTCGTGTATATGTGCGATTCTTTTTGTGAATTTTGCCAATTATTATCAAAATCGACGTGTAAAAAAATTAGATGTTCAACGTCAAACTTATTTTAAAGAAATGAATCGATATATTGAGTTATCGAATCAGTTAAGCCGCTATGCACCAATTCAATTGTGGCAATCAATCATGCGTGGTGAAACTGAAGCGAAACTTGAATATAAACGAAAAAAAATTACGATTTTTTTCTCTGACATTCAGGGATTTACTGAGCTTTCAGAGACTCTTATTCCAGATGACTTAGCTTTTGTTTTGAATGACTATCTGAGCCATATGACTGAAATTGCCAAGCAATATGGTGGAACAATTGACAAGTTTATGGGAGACGCGATTCTCATTTTCTTTGGAGATCCAGATTCGCAAGGGGTTGAGCAGGATGCCAAAAATTGCATCGATATGGCGATGGCAATGCGTCAACAAATGAAATTTTTGCGTGAACGCTGGGTGAAAATGGGATACTCAGCACTGCATATACGTATGGGCATTAGTACAGGTTATTGTCACGTTGGTAACTATGGCGCAGTTCATCGAATGGCATATACCATTGTTGGGCGGGATGCAAATTTAGCTGCAAGACTTCAAAATGCTGCAGAAATTGATGAAATTTTAATCTCGGATGAGACTTATAAATTAGTTAAAAACTATTATCTCTGTGCACCTCAGGAACCTATAGAGCTGAAAGGGATTCATGGTTCAATTAAAAGTTGGCAGGTCATGGAAAAATATAGCACCAAGCAAACCCATCAACATTGGTTTGATTATGAGTACAAAGGGTTTCAACTGGTCCTGAATATGGAAGAAGTACAAAATTACGAATATGCTGAATTAATCGCAGTTTTAGAAAAAATGATTGAACGTATTAAGCTTCAGCAGGATTTAACCAATTCTTCTGGTATTGTGAAGTTAAAACTGTCCGATGAAGTAAAATATCTAAATTAGAATTTTATATCTACATAAATAAAAAGGTCACTTAAGTGACCTTTTTTATATAGTTTTACAAATGATTAATGATTTTCAGAAGCATGGTTAATTGTGTACTTCGGAATTTCAACTTCTAAATCATCATTTTCAATTTTTACTTGGCAAGAAAGACGTGAATCTGGCTCTAGACCCCAAGCACGATCGAGTAAATCTGCTTCTACATCATTCATTTCTTCAAGGCCGTCAAAACCTTTACGAACAATGACATGGCAGGTCGTACAAGCTGCAGACATATCACAAGCATGTTCAATTTTAATACCATTTGTTAGAAGGCTTTCGCAAAGATTGGCATTTTGCTCAACTTCAAACTCAGCACCTTCAGGGCAAATTTGCGCATGTGGAAGAACTTTAATACGTGGCATAAATTTTTACCTATGTTTAGTTTGAGTTTGACCAATCGTCAAGCTTAGTGCCTTTGAGAGCATGATCAATATGTTGATTCATTCGTTTTGCAGCAAATGCATCACTATGAACTTTTAACGCAGCAACAGCAGCTTCAATTGCTTCAATATCAGAAGTTTCAAGTTGTTGAGCCAAATGAGTTTGTGCAGAAATTAAATCCTGAGCTTCCTGTTCAGTCAAGAGTTTAATATCAGCTTTAAGCGCTTGAGAAAGAGCTTCAAGTTCTCGTTGAGCTTCAACTTTAGTTTCATGTAAATGACGAAGGGCTTTATCTTCTGCTGCAAATTTAAAACCATCAACCAGTAGGCGCTCCATATCAGTATCAGATAAACCATACGATGGTTTAATATCAATCTGAGCTGAGACGTTAGATGTTGTTTCACGAGCAGATACCGATAAGAGACCGTCAGCATCGACTTGATAAGTCACTTCAATGCGTGCTTGACCAGCAGTCATCGGTGGAATGCCGCGTAAAACAAAACGTCCGAGACTACGGCAATGTTCTACTAAATCGCGCTCACCTTGGACAACATGGATTAACATCGCAGTTTGACCATCCTGATACGTGGTGAACTCTTGACGACGAGCGACAGGAATTGCAGTATTGCGTGAAATTAATCGTTCTACTAGTCCACCCATGGTTTCAATACCAAGTGATAATGGTGTTACATCAAGTAGTAGAGAACCATCGGTGCTATTACCAATTAATTGGTTGGCAGTAATTGCAGCACCGATTGCAACGACTTCATCTGGATTAATGGTACACAGGGGCTCTTGACTAAATACTTCTGCTACAGCTTTTTGTACCGCATAAGAGCGAGTAGAGCCACCTACTAAAACGACATTTTTTATATCGTCTAATTTCAATTTAGCGTCACGTAATACTCGTTTGCACACTGAAATCGTTTTATCTAGAGCAACTTTAATGATGCTTTCAAACGTTGAACGATCCAAAGTTAATTCGTTTTCTAAAAGCTGAAGATTAACTTGATCTTGGTCCGATAAAGCTTCTTTCGCTTTACGTGCTGCAACAAGGAAGTGTGCATACTCGTTATCATCTAAGGTCTCGATATTGAGTGATTTTTTAGCCCACTTGACGATAAGACGATCTAAATCATCGCCTCCAAGTGCAGTGTGTCCACCTGTAGCGAGTACCTCAAATACACCCTGTGAGAAACGTAGGATGGAGACGTCGAAAGTACCACCACCTAAGTCGTAAATCACATAATTTTGATCTGTACTTAAATTTGTTGCTTGATCTAAACCATACGCTACAGCTGCTGCTGTAGGTTCGTTTAATAATCTCAGTACGTTTAAACCAGCGAGTTGTGCAGCGTCTCGTGTTGCTTGGCGTTGTGCCTCATCAAAATAGGCAGGTACTGTAATTACAGCACCATTTATGGGATTCTTTAAACTTGCTTCAGCGCGATCTTTTAGATTTTTTAGAATTTCAGCAGAAATTTCAACAGGTGTTTTACGACCTTGCGCTGTTTCAAAAGCAGGCATCTGATTGTCTTCACCCACCAATTGATATGGGTGTTGAAATTTAATATCAGCTTTTGAGCGTCCCATAAAACGTTTTACAGAAACAATAGTATTCTGCGGGTCACGAGTTATAAACGGTTTTGCGTCATTGCCGAGCACAGCAGAGTTTTCAGCATAATGTACGATAGAAGGAAGTAACACTTGACCTTGTTCATCATTTAGAACTTTAGGTTTGCCAGAAAGCACAGTTGCTACAAGAGAGTGGGTCGTACCTAAATCAATACCAATAGCAATGCGATGTTCATGTGGCGCACTTGATTGTCCAGGTTCAGCAATTTGCAAGAGTGCCATGTGTTAAATCCCTTGAAAATAAAACAAAAAAATAAAATTAGAATTCGTCATCTAAGTCAAAATCTTCATCATCGAGAATACGATCTTCAGCTTGATGTATATCATTCATCACTTTTTGGAAGAAACGTAATTTTCGAACAGTATCGCGAGACTCAGCCCAATCTTCAGCTTCATAGTCTATTTTGAATTCGCGAACTAAACCATCAATCCATTGTTGCACTTCAGTTTTTAAAGATGAAAGTTGTTCAGAATTTTGAGCTTCATCTAACTGTTCACGAATTTCTAATGCAGATTGTAAAAATTCGAAATCATTGATGGATTGATCTAAATGATAGTCTTGTTTTTTGAGTGTAAGTAAATATCCAGCACGGCTGTCAACTTGAGATAAAACTTTATAAGCTTGATTGATTTCGCTAGATTTGATCAAGGCTTGGTCTTTATTTTCAGCTTTATCTGGATGATATTGTTGCTGCAATTTTAGAAAGTTAGCTTTCAAACTTGCTAAATCAATATCGAGTGCTACAGGGAGATTAAACAACTCAAAATGATTCATGGATTGGAAATTCCAAAATAGTGAAAAATAAAAGTGGGCGCTGAATAGAATTAAAACAGTGCAGGGCACTGTTTTAATCAGGTAAAAAGAGAATGATTATCTTAAACAGTGAAAGATTCACCACAACCACATTCACCTTTTTTGTTTGGGTTGTTGAATTCAAAACCTTCGTTTAGACCATTTTTAACATAGTCCATTTCCATACCTTCTAGATAAACAAGGCTCTTCGGATCAACGAAAACTTTAACCCCAAACTGTTCAAAGACTTGATCATGTTCGTCAACTTCATCAACGAATTCGAGAACATAAGCCAATCCAGAACAACCTGAAGTTTTCACACCAACGCGAATACCTTCACCCTTACCGCGATTCAATAAATAATTGCTGATATGAGTTGCAGCATTTTCAGTTAAATTGATCATGAAAACTCCATTCAATCATCAAGCGCTAAATTAAGCTTTCGCTTTTTTGCTACGGTAGTCTTCTACAGCAGCTTTAATTGCATCTTCTGCAAGTACAGAGCAGTGTACTTTTACAGGAGGAAGCGCAAGTTCATTTGCAATATCAATATTCTTGATTTGCTGTGCTTGGTCTAAAGTTTTACCTTTTAGCCATTCAGTTACAAGTGAACTTGAAGCAATTGCAGAACCACATCCGTAAGTTTTGAAGCGAGCTTCTTCAATTACACCATTCTCATCCACTTGGATTTGAAGACGCATAACGTCACCACAAGCTGGTGCACCGACCATACCTGTACCTACGTTTTCTGCGTTTTTATCTAAAACACCAACATTACGAGGATTTTCGTAATGATCAATCACTTTTTCGCTATAAGCCATGATGCGTCTCCAAACCTCAGGGTCGGCTGATAATATTTAATATGGGTGCATCTTATTAAATTTCAATATTTAAGCTCAATAAGATGCATGTGTTTGGTTTAAATTAGTGTTCTGTCCATTCAACTTTCGACAGATCAATCCCTTCTTTGTACATATCCCAAAGTGGAGAAAGGTCACGTAATTTTTCTACAGCAGCTTTTGTCACTTCTAGTACGTGAGCAATGTCTTCTTCAGTCGTATATTTACCAAAACTGAAGCGAATTGAGCTGTGTGCTAACTCATCAGATAAGCCTAATGCACGAAGAACATAAGAAGGTTCTAATGTTGCAGAAGTACAAGCTGAACCAGATGAAACAGCAGCATCTTTAAGTGACATCATTAAAGATTCACCCTCAACGAAGTTAAAACTTACGTTTAAGTAGTTTGCTACGTTTTGAGTCGGATGACCATTTAAGAAAACTTGTTCAAGATCTTGTAGACCATTCCAAAGTTTGTCGCGTAGAGTGCGTAAGCGAGTTTGTTCAGCAACTAGGTTTTTACCTGCAAGTTCAAATGCTTCACCCATACCAACGATTTGGTGAGTTGCAAGCGTACCAGAACGCATACCGCGCTCATGACCACCACCATGCATTTGAGCTTTAAGACGCACACGTGGACTACGACGTACGTAAAGTGCACCGATACCTTTAGGGCCATAAATTTTGTGAGCAGAGAAACTCATTAAATCAATTTTCATGGTTGATAAATCGATTTCAACTTTACCAGCAGCTTGAGCGGCATCTACGTGGAAATATGTCTTATTCGCACGAGTTAATTCACCAATAGCGGCAACATCAGTCACAGTACCAATTTCATTATTGACCATCATTAATGAAACAAGAATTGTATCTGGACGTAAAGCAGCTTGAACCATTTCAGGAGTAATTAGACCTGTTTGAGCTTCTGGTTCAAGATAGGTAATTTCAAAGCCTTCTTGTTCTAACTCACGGCAAGTATCTAAAATTGCTTTATGTTCAATTTTACTCGTAATGATGTGTTTGCCTTTTGAAGCGTAGAACTGTGCAACACCTTTCAGTGCAAGGTTGTCAGATTCTGTAGCGCCAGATGTCCAAACGATTTCGCGTGGATCTGCTTTTACAAGATTTGCAACTTGCTCACGAGCGTATTCAACTTTTTCTTCAGCTTGCCAACCATATGCGTGCGAACGTGATGCAGGGTTACCAAAAGTCCCATCGAATGTAAGGCATTCCATCATGCGCTCAGCAACTTGTGGGTCGACTGGAGTCGTTGCAGCATAATCAAGATAAATTGGACGTTTCATGTCAAATACCTGTAACCGATAAAAGGGCTGAATCTAATGGAGCTGTATTCTGGCGGATCGCAACAGTTTGAACGTTATCGCGAGCAACTAAATCAGCAAGAGAGATTTTAGCTAAGTAATCGGCAATGTGGAGGGAGAGTTCTTGCCATAAATCGTGAGTTAGACACATTGCGCCATTTTGGCAGTTACCTTTGTGGTCACAACGTGTTGCATCAACAGTTTCGTTTACAGCTTCAATAATTTCTAAGACCGTAATATCAGAAGCATTACGCGCTAAATGGTATCCACCATTAGCACCACGTACACTCGAAACCAAGCCATGACGCTTTAATTTAGCAAATAGTTGTTCTAAATAAGCCACAGAAATAGTTTGGCGAGTAGCAATTTCTGCCAAAGTAATGGTTTGTTCAGTCGGCTGCAAAGCTAGATCAAGTAATGCAGTCACTGCGTAGCGACCGCGAGTGGTTAAGCGCATGATTCGATACACGTGTAAAAGGCTAGATGATGAAATTTTATGAATTCCGACTAATTTAGTCAAGTATTTTTTCTAAAAACCAACTAAATTAATCGGAATTAAATATGGCGAGGATTCAAACAGATAAAACTTTATTATTTTAATAAATATTCAATAAATTATACACGATTAAAGCCACGAATAGAACCGAAACTATCCCGAACGCAATATTGGTGCGTTTTTGGTTGGTTTGCATGCGACGAATACGATTTTTATATTGTTTTACCTCTACTTGAAGTGTATTGATTTTAGATCTTTGTAAGTCAATTTTTTCAAGTAATGGTGCAATGCGTTTTCTCGAAGCCTTTGTGTTTTGGTCTTCAGAAGCTGTTGTTAACCAGTTTTTCCAATCTGAAAGTAATTTCGGTGTTGAGAGATGTAATGCTAAATCTCTGAATTCGTCTTTAAGGGTTTGATCACCTTCAATACGCATTTTTTTCAAACTTCTGCGGTTTGCAAACCCGAAAATTTGAATGATATCGACTAAAGTACTACTTACCTTGAGGTCAGGTTCTTTTTCTGGCGCTTGAAGGTCAAATAAGATGCCTTTATCCGTAAATTGGATATAAAAGTCAAAATAGGGGATATAGCTATTCATTTTAATTGTAATTTGTTGTTCTACAAATTTTTTTGCTTGAAGGCGAACAACACGGTCATGTTTTAAGACGAAAGAATAGAATGTCTCTAAAACTAACATAACAATGTTAAGCAACAAACGGGTATGACCTTGTTGTTGTTGCGATTCACTCATAAATAAATCCTATTCAAATTTAATAAATCTAAAAAGTTCTATTAACACAAACTTAAATTAAGTCTAAGATTACATCATTTATCATTGCTTTGTAGAACAGTTTTGAACAAGGTTCAATAGCGATATTTGATATTATCAATGTATTTTATGCACGAATAGTCAGTTTAGAGGCTAAAATATACAGGAGTGTAACGGTGGATCAAGATGTAAATAACAATAAAGAACAGGAATTAATGGACAACTCACAACCTGCAAACTCACGTAAAACAAAGCATCAACGCAAGTCCACACTTGATTTTCGTAAATATACTAAACAAATTTGGCTTGCTGGTTTAGGTGCTTTTTCTCGCGCAGAGGAAGAAGGTAATAAAATGTTTGACTCTTTAGTCAAAGTTGGTGAAGAGCTTGAATCAAAAACGGTTGAATTTACAGATCAAACAGTAAACAAAGTTGCGGAAAAAACTAAAGAGTCTGTTACGGATAAAAAAGATAAGGTCGAAAAACTTTTAGATCATGGGGTGAGTACTTCGCTTAATCGTATTGGGCTCGTCTCAACTAAAGATGTACAACATCTTGAGAATATGATTTTAGATATTCACCAGAAATTAGATGTGCTCATTGCTGAAAATCAAGCTTTACGAGCTAAACTCGAAAAAAAATGATGGATTTAGAGATAAAACTGTAATTTTGGTATTTTTTGTCGCTTATTTTGATCAAAACAGGTCGAGCAGTATTGCGTTTCCCCCCAAAGCATTGCTATAAAGTCGTCATGGCCTTTTAAAATACAAGCCTTGGATTTTAAACAAACGATATAAGAGGACGTAATCTTCATGAATAAATCAGAATTGATTGATGCGATTGCAGAGAAAGGGGGATTGTCTAAGACTGATGCTGGTAAGGCATTGGACGCGACTATTGCTTCTATTGGCGAAGCGCTGAAAAAAGGTGACTCTGTTACTTTAGTAGGATTTGGTACTTTCAGCGTTAAAGATCGTGCTGCACGCACTGGTCGTAACCCGAAAACTGGCGAAGAATTACAAATTAAAGCAAGCAAAGTTCCTAGCTTTAAAGCTGGTAAAGGTTTAAAAGATTCTGTAGCTTAATTCTTATTAAGTCCAAAACGCGCCGACTTGGCGCGTTTTTTATTAAAAAGAAAATTTATGGCTTCATCTGATATATTCGGTTTAGATTATCAGTTAGAATCGCTTTGAAATAAAATATTGGAATACCTATGGAATCGTTTCGTAAACTCATTAAAGGGTGGCTCGGCAAAGTCCTTCTAGTATTATTTTTGACACCATTGGCATTGGTCGGTATTGAAGGCTATTTCGGTGGTGGAAACAAAGATGGGATTGCTAAAACCGTTAATGATTTAGAAATTTCTAATAAAGAGCTAGAAGTTCAAACGAAGAATTATAAAGATCAATTCTTACAAATGGTTCAAGGTGATGAATCACTTCTGAATCAATCGTATATTGAACAAATGGCTCTAGATAGTTTAATTGATCGTGCTTTATTGGTTCAGCAGGCTGAAAAGTTAGGCATCAGTTTAAGCGATGCTCAGATTGAACAAATGATTGCTCAACAGCCAAGTCTGCAGGTTGATGGTAAATTTTCACAACAAGCTTATGAAAACTATCTTCGATCAATTAATATGACGAGCCAGGGTCTAATCCAAAATTTAAGACAAGATCATGCGCTTCAAATGTTAGTTTCAAGCATTCGTGATAATTCTTTGGTAAGCCAAAGTGATATTCAGCAAATCGCAAATCTACAAGGTGAGCAACGTACGTTATTTATGTCATCTGTAAAATTGGATGATTACAAAACGTCTGTAAAAATAACTGATGCTGAAGTCGCTGCTTATTATGAAAAACATAAAGTGCTGTTTAAGCAACCTGCCTCAGTTGATCTTGATTATGTATTGGTAACGCCTGCTATGGTAGCAAATGCCACAACAACTGTTACAGATGCAGAATTAAAACAAGCTTATGATCAATATGTAACTCAACAAAATAAAAATGCCAAAGTTGAAGTCCAACATATTTTGATTACAACAGATAATCGTACTGCGCTTGAGGCTGAAAAAATAGCCAATGATGTTTATGCAAAAATTCAATCAGGATTATCTTTTGCAGAGGCTGCTCAACAGTATTCTGAAGATTCTAGTTCCAAAGATAATGCGGGTCGAGTTGATGGTTATGAAGCCGGTGTATTCGGTGATGCTTTTGATAATGCAGTTCAAGCTTCAAAAGGTACGATTTCTAAGCCAGTAAAAACCGATTTTGGTGTACATATTATTCAAGCTAAAGCTGCTCAAGTAAATGTTGCTAGTTTTGAGTCTGAAAAAGCACGTCTTGAAGCTGATTTATTAAAATCTAAAAATGCCAATGCTTATTCTGATCTAGTAAATGGTTTGAATGAGCTCGTTGTAAGTAGCGATGCATTAGATGTAGTCCCTCAGGAATTAAAATCGGCTAAATTGGTTACTGCGAATAATGTAACTCTTGCCACTCAAAATACAGTCCTAGCGGATCCTGCTGTAAAAGCTAAGATCTTTAGTCAAGATGTAAAAAATGGTGATCGTAACGCGACCAGCAATATACAATTGGCGAATGGTGATACAGTTTGGTTGAAAGTTCGTGAATACCGTGAAGCTGGTGTTCAACCTTTATCAGTAGCCAAAGCGAAGGTTAAAGAAAAGCTGTTGAATCAAAAGGCATATGAAGCTGCTCAAGCAAAAGTTGCTGCAATGTTAAAGGATTTTAAAACACTACCTTCACAGCAGGTTTTAACTAAGCATCAGCAATCTTTCGTAAATGCTGGTGTTTTTACTCGTTCTCAAGGTCTTAAACGAGAAATTGAACGTGCTGCATTTAGTGTGCCTGCACCTAAAGCAGGAATGTGGTCTGTGACTACAGCTCAATTACCAAATGAAATGGTAATTATCGGTGTGGCTGAGGTAAAAAAACCATCTATGGATTCGATTTCGGCTGAAGAAAAACAGCAGCTTGCACAGCTTTATCAAAACTATCGTGGTACACAATTACTTAAAGATTACACTGAGTATTTAAAGTCAGTTGCAAAAATCAAGTAACTCACCAGTAATTCTATCTTCATAAAAAAAAGCACTTCGGTGCTTTTTTTATTTTGCTATGATTTATTCAATTCGATTAATTCAAATAAGTATTACGATATTGGCTTGGACTGCATAGATAATGTTTTTTGAAGGCTTGACTAAATGCAGTCTCTGATGAATAACCAACTTTATGCGCGATTTGTTGAATCGAAAGCTGGCTCAAGCGTAAAAGTTGACTGGCTAATCTTAAACGGTGTTTCTGTAAGTATGCTAATGGTGTTTCATTCACCATATTTTGAAATAAATGAGCGAATTTTGAACGCGACATAAAGCAAGTTTCTGCCAATGATTCTACAGTCCAGTTTCGTTCTGGTTGGCTGTGAATCGCTGAAAATGCAGGGCTCAGTTCTGGGTGAGTCAGTGCATTTAACCAGTTATTCTGATCTGTAAGCGTGGAAATGTAATCTCTCACGCATTCGATTAACATAATACTCACCACGTGATCCATAATCTTATGGCGACCAGGTCGGTTCATCTTGGTTTCATCAGCCACGAAATAAAGCCCGATCCTTAACCACTCCGGCTCTCTAGCATTCAGTGCATTGTTTAAATGGATATAAGTGGGTAAGGCTTGAATCAATGGTCCACCCATAATGCTGTCCATGTTAGATCGTATACTGAAGATGAGAGATTTCTCAGATTTATCATCTTCGTCACCGAGGATAATTTCATCATCTCTTAAACCTTTAAATAAATGATCTATTTGAGTAATGTTGACTAATCTTTGTTCTTGATGGCTATAGGCTTGATGTGACATTCCAGAAGGAATAATTGCCATATCTCCAGCTTTTAAGTGTAGTTGTTCGCCATTTTGAAATTTAAAAAAGGCCTCACCGTATAATAAAATATAGGTAATCATGGCTGTTTGATGACTTAACTCAAAAGCCCATTTACCTTGTGCTTGAAGGTAGAGATATTCCGTATTTTTGAGGTGAATATCTTCAAAAACTTGACTGAGGGCATCCATGTTTTTCGTATATTCCCTATACGCTTACAATTGCTGAATCTTAACATGTGTAAAGATTTCTATAATGTATTTTAGCTTCAAAATCGTTGTGGAAATACGACTCAATAGCTTTTTTGGACGATTACGACTGTATTTGAAATTTGAAATGAACAAAGATAAAAATAAGAAATAGAAAAGGAAAATTGCAAGTGAATGCAAAGGTAAAAGTTGAAGAGTTATTGAGTCAGAACCCGATAGCGCAAGGCTTACAACTGGATAAGAAGCGTTACTTATGGTTGCTTAGTCCAGCACTACCTGTATTAGGGATGGGCTTTTTGGCTGGATATCAATACGGACCTAAAGCAACTAAAAAATTGTTTGCATTAGGTGGGCCTTTATTATTACACGTAATTATTCCCACCATTGATGCTTTGGTCGGTACTGATGAGAATAATCCGAGTGATGAGCAGATCAAAAAATTAGTCAGTGATCCTTACTATGATCGTATAGTAAAAATGTTTGTTCCTTTACAATATGCAGCCAATTTTTTTGCTGGATACGTGGTCTCTCGTAAAGAAACCCCATTGTTGGATCAGTTGTTGATTGGTTGTACTATGGGGTTGATCAACGGTATTGGTGTGAATACTGCCCATGAACTATGCCATCGACCGAAGCGTGCAGATCATTATTGGTCACACGTGACACTAGCACCACTTGGATACAATCATTTCCGTATTGAGCACCCATATGGGCATCATAAGCGCGCAGCTACTCCAGAAGATCCAGCGACTTCAAAGATGGGTGAGACCTTTTACGAGTTTCTTCCAAGAACCATTAGCGGTGGCTTGAAGTCAGCAATACAGATTGAAAAACATCGATTAAATCGTAAGGGTGAGTCGTTCTTTTCACTGAAAAATGAGTTATTTCACGGCGCAGCCATTAGTGCAACTTTTCACGCAACGATGCTAAAACTGTATGGTAAGAAAATTTTACCATTCTTAGCCATACAGTCACTTTACGGTGTGACTTTATTTGAAATGGTCAACTATCTTGAGCACTACGGCTTATTGCGAGAAAAGAAAGAAGATGGAAGTTATTCGCGTACTATGCCTGAACATAGTTGGAATAATAATAACATCACAACCAATCTATTCTTATACCAGTTGCAGCGCCATTCGGATCATCATGCTTATCCGACACGACCATTCCAAGCATTGAGAAACTTTGAAGAAGCGCCAGTGTTGCCAAGTGGATATGCGACGATGTTGATCCCAGTTTTAATACCTAAGTTATGGTTTAAAATTATGGATAAGCGCGTATTTGACCATTATGGTGGCGATTTAAATAAAGCCAATATTCATCCAAAACGACGAGCAAAAATTTTTAAAAAATTTGGTGTTATTGATAAATTATTGGGCTAACACTCAAAAATAAAAAAACCGACCATGGGTCGGTTTTTTTATAATACTTTTAACATGCGTATTTCGCATGCATCACTATGTCCAGTATTTCCTAATGGGTATTGTAGATGTTGAAAACCTAATTTTTCATATAATTTTACAGCCTGCCAGAGAGATGCTGTGGTTTCGAGATAAATTTGCGTGTAACCCTGATCTCGTGCAAATTGGATACATTTTTCTAGAATTTGTTTTGCAAAACCCAAACCTCGTATTGAGGGCATAAAATACATTTTTTGTATCTCTAGGGTGTTTTCGTGGCCCAGCAAAGGTGCAATGCCCCCACCACCAAAGACCTCGTGTTGGTCATTGCTAATAACCCAATATATGGAGTGAGGTTTTGTATAAACGTCATAGAGTTGATCTAGAATTGGATCTGCTACTGCGAAGCCTGATTCAGCAGCGAGAGCAAACTCCACTGAGACTTCACGAATGATTTTTGCAATATGGGGATTATCTTGGGGTTGAATAGTTCGAATAAAGTACATAATCGATGAAACTTAGTAAATCTTCACAGAGTATATCTAAGTTTCATCGGAGTTGAGTTTAATTCAACGTGATTTATTTCAATTCGCTTGATGATTTTCCAAGTTCACGGCGCGCAACAATAAGCTGTTGAATTTGTTGTGTACCCTCGAAGATATCTAGTATTTTGGAGTCACGCGCCCATTTTTCCAACAACTCATCTTCGGTATAGCCTACACTTGCAGCAAGTTCGACACACTTCAATGTAATTTCATTACAAATTCGTCCAGCTTTCGCTTTTGCAATTGAAGCTTCACGCGAGTTAGGCTTTTTATTGTCAGCCATCCATGCAGCTTTTAGGGTTAATAAACGAGCAGCTTCCCATTCTGCTTCCATACGATAAATCTGAGCTGTAATATTTGAGGATTGAAGGTAGGGGGTGGCATATTCAGCATCTAGTTGGTCTTTAAAAATTTCCTTGATACGCTCTAAAGACGCTTTAGAGCACCCAACTGCCATTGCGGCCACAAGAGGGCGTGTATTATCAAAAGTTTCCATGACGCCAGCGAAACCTTTTGCAACATCGATTTCAGCATTGCCTAATAAATTTGCAGCAGGGACACGACAATCGATAAAGCGAATGACAGCAGTATCTGAAGCTTTAATTCCGAGTTTATGTTCAAGACGTTCAACGGTCATGCCAGGCGTGCCTTTAGGAACAACAAATGATTTGATTGCTGCACGCCCAAGTTTTTTATCGAGTGTTGCCCAAACCACGACTGAATCAGCTCGTTCACCAGAAGTGACGAAAATTTTCTCGCCATTTAAAATATAATCATCACCATCTTTAGTCGCTGTGGTGCGTATTGCTGCGGAATCAGATCCACAGCCTGGCTCGGTAATTGCCATCGCAGCCCAAGTTCCTTTGAAGCGTTCAAGTTGCTCTTCATTGGCTACAGCAGCAATTGCAGAGTTACCTAATCCTTGGCGAGGCATGGTAAGTAATAAACCAGTATCGCCATAACACATCTCAATTACACCCAAAGCAGTAGACATGTTCACGCCATTTTTGTTGCCTTGAGTCGTATCTCCACGTTTATTGACGGCAGCGCCAGCATTCATGCCATCGCCACCTTCATTCATACCATCCAATAGGGATGCTAACATGTCGAGTTCTTTGGGATAAGCATGTTCAGCTTTATCATATTTGCGTGAAATAGGGCGAAGCACGTTTAACGCTGTCTGATGAGCTTGATCAACAAGCATTTTAAATTTTTTCGGATTCTCTAAATTCATCATCTTTGTCCTTAAATTTTTATTATTTGATTAAGCATGTAAACCAGAATGCATAATGGCAGTAGCACGCAAATCCCGATACCAACGTTCAACTGGATGTTCTTTGGTAAAGCCATGTCCACCTAAGAGTTGTACGCCATCAGTGCCAATTTTCATTGATTTTTCTGCACACAAAATTCGTGCTAAGTATGCTTCACGATGGAAACTTAAACCTGATTCTGCGCGGCTTGCAGCATTCAAAACCAACATTTTCATAGCATCAATTTCAATAGCCATATCCGCGATCATAAATGCAACACTTTGACGGTGGGATATTGGTTCACCAAATGCGGTGCGTTCATTGGCATACTGAATGCAATATTGTTTAACCGCTTGGCATGTACCCACTGCCATTGCACACCACATTAAATTGCCCAGATCAATGAACGCTGAATAATCAAAATCTTGCTCATTTAGTTTAAATGCTGGAGTGTTGTTAAATTTTAGGCTCACAGATTGGGTTGCTTTAAGCCCCATTGCTGGATTTGCTTTATATGAAATCGTTTCATTTCGCTCAACAATGAAAACCTGAGCTGTTCCATCTAAATCTGCGGAAACCAATAAAAGATCTGCCTGCTCACCTAGAATAACGATAGTTTTTTCACCATTAATGACAAAATGATCGCCTTGGCGTGTCGCTTTTGTTTTTAATTGGAAAGGGTTGAAAGCAGGTGTATTTTCCTGAACAGCAAAAGTTGCAAATAGATCATCTTGTTCGCTAAATGCCGACAAATACTTATTTTGAATCTCTGCTGAACCCCACTGTGTAATTGCATTAATGACTGAGAACGTGGAGAGTAATGTAGCTGTTAATGAGAAGTCACCTTGTGCAAGTTGCTCTGCGATCAGCACATTTGTAACCACATTCTTTTCTGAAGCAACGCCGCCGTATTGTTCAGGCAATGCATAATAATTGACACCTAAATCTTTAAATTGAGCCCATAAGTTTTCTGGAAAAGTAGCTTGGTGGTCGGCTGTATGTGCTAGGGGGTAGAGAACTTCATGAGCAAATTGTTGCATCGCATCAACAGTCATCTGTTGTTCTTCAGAAAGGCTGAGATCAAATAACCCTTTTTGCTGATTGGATAGACGTTGAGTCGGAGTATTGGATTTTTGTTTAAAAATTTTCTGTGTAGAGCCCAAGGTTTTAAATCCAGCCTTAGAACCTTGATAAAGCGAGCGTTCGATAATTTTTCTTAGTTTTAATTGATCGATTAAATCACTGCCTGCGAGCTTAGTGATCAAGGCTAAGCCTAAACCTTGCGCTTTGTTTGCGATATCATTCATTGTTGTAAATTCCCTGATGGTTTTTTTATACAACAAGATCGTGACATGTGTTTAGTGAAATGACTATGTCGAAAATGACTAGCTTAAAAGACTTTTTTGACCAAACAGATAAATGGTAATTGAATAGGTATTCTAATGAAATTTAAGATATATTCTTTTTAGTAATTAAATTTTTTATTTAATAAATTGACCATAGTGACACGATAGATCACTATGGTCTTTGTTCCTTAAACATATGATTGGATCATTTTGCGCACATTTGTTTTTGCTTCGATCACAGTCATGAATGTATATGCACCTATAAACTTACGACTGATGAACATAAATTCTTTCGGTGGAACTGAAAAATAGCGCGATGCCATCGACTTGGATGCTCGTTGCATCACACGGCTATGCAGTTGGCTTTGTTTCCAATCATAGCGCTGCTGTTCATCCATAATGCCTGTTGGTAGGTCTGGATTATTGCTATAAGTACTAAAAGCTTCAGTAGCTAGAAGGAACACTTTTGCCATGTCAGGTTTAATGCTTAATGGCATTGCATCGAAAAACTCATAACCTGTCATAGCATTGACCATGGCTTGAGCATCATGATGATAGCCCGCGGTAATTAAATTACGAGCTACCTTGAGGAGTTGATCATCAAATTGACGGATCGCACCGAAGTCTAAAAGAATGATTTTATCTTCAATTTGCGCGCCGTCACCTAAGCGTACTAGGTAGTTACCAAAGTTAGGATCAGTCTGCATCTCGCCCCATTCAAACACTTCACGAACGGCAATTTCAAGCGATGCTTCACCTAATTTGTTGCGACGCTCCTGAGGGAGTGAAAGCATGACTGGGCTATTAATCGGAACACCACGCTCAAAAGTCATACAAAGCACTTGATCTGTACAATATTGATCAATAATTTGTGGAACAACATAACGCGGATCATCTTTTAAACGCGCTCTAAAACGACGTGTTGTTTCAGCTTCAATTTTGTAATTTACTTCACGATGCATCATTTCGCGAACCTCATCAAACCATTGATCAAATTCACGAGTTTGAGGAACCATGCGTGTAAGTTTGAGCATGTTCTTAAACAAGCTCATATCTGAGTCAATTGCGCTTGCTACACCTGGATATTGAACTTTGAGCACCAATTCAAGACCATCAGACTTACGTGTTGCACGGTGAACTTGCGCTAATGATGCGGTGCCTAAAGGCTCATGATCAATGGTAAGATCTTCGAGTTTAGAGCCAAGTTGGTTGCGCAGTTGCTCATGGATCGCAGGCCACGCGAGGGCAACGGTCTGATTATTTAAAGTGTTTAAGGCTTGCGTAATCTCTTCAGGTAGAAAATGTTCACCATATAACGCCATCATTTGACCAATTTTGACGATAGAGCCTTTTAATTTACCGATTTCAGCAACGAGATAGTCAGCTTGTTCTTTCATCGCTTGTTTACGTTTTTTTTCTTTTTCTTCTTCGCTTGAAAAAATAGAACTCGCACTTGAAGCAGCCCAGCGTGTGCCAGCCAGTAGAGAAGCTTTCGCAATCGAAAGACGGCGATCCATTGAAGAAGTTTTTAATTGTTTAAGCTTTTCATTCTGATCTGACATGAAGTTTAGGTCCTTTAAGCGAATCGCGCAGAGAAATCATTGTATTGAATATTACATGTTATGAACGTATTAAAATAGTTCAAGTATTTCAATATCAGGTGTATAAATGGTCAATTTATTCAAACTTAAATAGCCTAAGCTTTTTAAAGTCGATATTTAACTGGGAGTTGAGCTCGAGTAGACAGAGACACGCGATACTCAGAGATGAATAACTTCATTAAGTTGACAACAGTTTCATGAATAAATCCAAGGGCATATGCTTTGATAATAATGACGCTAGGTAAGCTGAAGAAAAAATATTTAACATCATCCAAACTTGGATTTTCAAAAATTTTATGATCCATCAAAAATTGCTTAAGAAATTGTTTTTCTGTTGTGACACGAGGGGAAGAATCATCACTCCAGTAATTTTGACGCATTGCCATTAAATTATTGTGTTTATAACTCATACTTTAACTTTTGAAATTCACTTTAACTTTTATTAGTTTGAGTCTAAATTTTCTTTTTCAAGTCTGGTGAGCTTTTCGAGAGTCAAAAAAAAGCGGGCAAAGCCCGCTTTTTTTAACAGTTAATTAAACTGCTACGATGTCAACAGCGTTAGGACCTTTAGGACCTTGAGTTACGCTGAATTCAACTTGTTGGCCTTCAGCCAAAGTTTTAAAGCCTGAACCTTTGATTTCGCTAAAGTGAGCAAAAACGTCAGGACCGTTTTCTTGTTGGATGAAACCGAAACCTTTAGTTTCGTTGAACCATTTAACTGTGCCTTTAACAGTATTAGACATAATAGGAATCCTAATAAAACTTTAATGTTATGAGTTTGAACTCAATGATGTAACTTGGAAAAAAAATGAAACTTAAAATCTGAAACCAAACGTAGGATTATGACTAACACTGCGAAATAAAAGATTTAATGAAACAACATAAATTTTCTAGTTGGCTTCGAGTATACACGATTATTTTCAATATCGTTAGTTTTAATCAACTTTCTCGCTATTTTAAAACCTGAATGAGTAGACCTTATTCAATGGATAATTCTAACTATTCAAATTTTCAATACAAATTTGCCGAATAACACGGATAGAACTTTTTATTAATAGGATAAAACAAGGTATCATAGAGCGTTTTTAAAAAATTGACCTTGGAGACGCCTTAAGTGGATCGACCGACTATTAGCCCTGAACATCTACAGGAAGCCGCTGAAAACTTAACAACTATTCGAGATTTTATTCGTTTTGGAGTTACAGCATTACGTCAATACGATGCACACTTAGGTCAAGGTACTGAAGATTATTTTGCTGAAAGTTCTGCTTTAGTTTTACAAACTTTGTCACTAGACTGGAATGCCGATGCTGAGATTTTAGACTCAAAATTGCTGCCAAGCGAAGTTGCGGAATTCTTGAGTTTACTCGAACGTCGTATCAATGACCGTGTTCCTACTTCATATTTATTAAATCTTGCTTATTTCTTTGGTAAACCATTTTATGTAGATGAGCGTGTACTGATTCCACGCTCACCAATCGTTGAGCTAATTGAAAATCGTTTTGCACCTTATTGTTTGACTGAAAATGGTGAAATGGGTGAAGCGGTCAATAATTTGCCAGTGAATCCAAATCCTAAAACTCCACAGCGTATTTTGGATATGTGTACTGGCTCTGGTTGTATCGCAATTGCTTTGGCATATGCATTCCCTGATTCTGAAGTCGATGCTACTGATATTTCAAAAGAAGCCCTTGAGGTTGCTCAAATCAACTGTGAGCATCACAATAAACAGTATCAAGTCGCTTTATTGGAATCTGATCTTTTCGCTAAAATACCTGCTGAAAATCAATACGATTTAATTATTTCTAATCCGCCGTATGTCGATGCTGAAGATATGGCAGATTTACCAGATGAGTTTCATCACGAGCCAGAATTGGCATTGGCAGCGGGTCAAGATGGTTTGGATCTTGTGCGTAAAATGCTGGCTCAAGCCGCAGACTATTTAACTGAAGATGGTTTAATCGTCATTGAAGTGGGCAACTCAGAATGGGCGATGAAGCAAAACTTTAATACTGTTGATTTCTACTGGTTGCAATTCCAACGTGGTGGATCAGGTATTTTTGCACTGACTGCAGCACAATGCCGTCAATATCGTGATTTATTCATTCAATCTATTCAAGTTTAAAGGAGTTGTTGAACATGGCTGGCAATAGTATTGGACAATTGTTCCGTGTAACAACTTGTGGTGAATCTCACGGTGTTGGTTTGATGGCGATTGTAGATGGAGTTCCACCAGGTCTGAAGTTATCAGCTGAGGACTTACAAATAGACTTAGATCGTCGTAAACCAGGTACCTCTAAATTTGCAACACAACGCAAAGAACCAGATGAGGTTGAAATTATTTCAGGCGTGTTCGAAGGTAAAACCACTGGGACATCCATTGGTCTTTTAATTCGTAATACAGACCAAAAATCTAAAGATTACGGTAATATCGCACAAACCTTCCGTCCAGGTCATGCAGACTATACTTATACACAAAAGTATGGTTTCCGTGATTACCGTGGTGGTGGTCGCTCAAGCGCACGTGAAACAGCGATGCGTGTTGCAGCGGGTGCAATTGCTAAAAAATTCTTATTTGAAAAATTTGGTATTGAAATCCGTGGGCATGTAACTCAAATCGGAACTGAAAAAACAGCAAAATTAGATTGGAATGAAGTGCCGAATAATCCATTCTTTTGTGGTGATGTTGATGCCGTACCACGCTTTGAAGCACTTGTGACATCATTGCGTGAAAAAGGAACAAGCTGTGGAGCACGACTTGAAATTATTGCTTCTAAAATACCCGTAGGCTGGGGAGAACCTGTTTTCGACCGTTTAGATGCTGATATCGCTCATGCGATGATGTCAATTAATGCGGTTAAAGGTGTAGAGATTGGTGATGGTTTTGGCGTGGCTGAACAATTTGGTCATGAAACACGTGATGAACTGACAACTGATGGCTTTTTAGCGAATCACGCTGGTGGTATATTAGGTGGTATCTCAAGTGGTCAAGATATTCGTGTATCAATTGCACTAAAACCTACTGCTTCTATTACCACACCAGGCAAAACGATTACCATTAATCGTGAAGATACGGATGTTCTTACTAAAGGTCGTCACGATCCTTGTGTGGGTGTTCGTGCGACACCAATCGCTGAAGCGATGCTTGCAATCGTGTTAATGGATCACTTTATGCGTCATCGTGCCCAAAATGCCGACGTTGTTGCGCCATTTGAGCCAATTTAACCAAAGTAAAAAAGCGTATGATGTAAAAGCCAGATGATTGATCTGGCTTTTTAATATAATTTTAAAATTGCAATTGAACGTTTTATGGGGAATTCAATTGAAAATAAGGATATTGGTTGGGGCGATGGTCCTATGCGGATTATCGTATAGTTATGCGAATGGCTTAACACAATCTCAGTTTGATATTGAAGTGAAGTCAATTTATAACGAAATTGAAGCGAGTCAAATTCGATTACATCAATCGGTCGATAGTAAGCAGAATATTTCGTTGATCATTCAAAGAGCTTGTGAATATGCAGATGCATTAAATGCTTTAGAGCGAATAGCACAAAAGAATATTCATATGGCTAAAGCAAAAGAAGAAGCATTATTTGCAAAAAAAATGAGCAATTCTTTTGAGTTATCATTCCTAGATTTAGGAACAAGTTATCAAAAAAGTTGTAAGCCTTAAAAAAAGCCAGTTCAACGAACTGGCTTTTTAGTGAATAATTCATTTATTCGATAGTTTGACCTGTATAACCTTTGATAAATGTTAAGTAAGCAGAAGACTTCTGACCGTCAGCTTGCAGGATGGGACGAGTCACTTCGCCGTTAGCTGTCACGATTTTTAGATCAATTTGTTTTGCGTCTCTAAATGAGTTTAAAAAACTTACAGGAACGACAATAAAATTAGATGAATTCGTTACACCAGCTGCAGTTGCATATTGGGTTGGTTGAATTGTTGAATAGACATAAGGCTGACCATCAACAATAAAGTTCAATTGTTTTATATCGTGCTGTATAGTGTCATTTACATCTGCAGTTATTTTAAAACCATTACGCTTTTCATCATTCCAACGGAGTGCAAGCTCAGGGCAAATTTCATCAGTAGCACAGATGAGAGGTCCTTTGGTTACAACACGTTCTGGATAACTTCCTGCACAACCTGTTAATACAACCAATGCTGAAATAAGCGCTAGTTTGATTTTCATGATTTTACCTATTGTCTTGTTTATTATAACTGTGTACACAATTTGTTAAATCTAACGAAAAATTCTAAAAAATGAAATGCCTAGCAGTCTAATAACACGTTGCAGTTTTGTATCGATGATTAAAAAAAGACCCATAGTGGGTCTTTTTTTACTTTTGCTTAAATTGTTGGTAGCCACTTTTAAATGTTTGATAGGCAAATGATGCATGCCCATCTTTTAAAATGCTATGCGTAATAGCACCTTGATCTGTCACTACAGCAATATCGATAGATTTAGACTGATCAAACATAACGACAAAATTCATTGGTACATCAATGTAATTTGAAGAGTTAATGAGATCGGAATTGTTGACTGATCGTGTATTGGTTTGAGTTAAAGTTGTGTAAGGATAAGTTTGACCATCTAGCGTGAAAATCACTTGCTTGATATCAAAAGATTTTCGATCAAATAGATTGGTATGTACTCTAAATAAATTATTGCTCTGCTGTTTCCAATCAAATGTTAACTCAGTACATGGTTTTGATGGTTCACAAATCACCTGACCACGTGTTTCAATTCGCTTGGCATTTTCTGAAGGTTTAAAATCAATAACATTAGATGCATAAGCTTTTGCAGAACTTGCATTTGGTTTATTGGATACAACGATACACCCACTCAGTGAAAGAGCAGTAAGAATAGATATAAATTGAACTTTCATTATTATCAACCAGTTAAATAGATGTTGTTTTTGTATATGCTAAATTTAGCATACAATCCATATAAATGTTAACCAGTTATCAAAAAATATATATTTATTGTCGTGTTTTGCTATTTTTCTTTTTGTGATGCTTGTCAGGTTGCTTGAATTAAGTTTAAAGGTGGTAAAAAATAATTGATTGAGTCCTTTATGGTCAAACGTTTCTATTTTTGATTGAACACTTTTCAAAAGGTGATATAACTAAAAATAAAGCGTTAATAAAAGAGTATGAAATGAAAACGACTGTGAAATATGTGGTGCTGAAGAGCAAAGACTATCAATTGGGCACTCCATTGTTTGAAGAAACCATCGAGGCAGACTATGCGTATTTCGATTCAATTCCATCAGTCATTCAGTACCAGAATCATGAGTTTAAAGTGAAGTCAAAAGAACTTAATCGAAAGCAAATATTTGATGACTTTGAAGAATCACAAACAATCTTAGTTAAAGTCATCGCACTGAATTAATTTAAAGGCGGCCTTGAGCTGCCTTTCTTATTCTCATCACTATTCATTATCTATTTTATAATATAGTTCTATTTGAAATTAAGCACGGTTCGATATGCACCAAACATTCCCAATCCAAAGTAGGTTAGGTGGATTCTACTTTTTCTATAACACCATTGTGGAATATTATTAACTTAAAATTATATATTTATTAGTGGTTTATATCAATTTTAACGATGCTATAAAAGTCTTAAAAAATCACGTGTAGACTATTTGTAGACTGTTGAGAAGCATGATTTAATAAACTTACTGAAGGTTTATTGGATTAATCATGAAACTCAACAAGTCTAATGTTGATGCTATCCCATTGACGGATTCTGGTCAAAAAATTATCAGAGATAAAGATTTGATCGGTTTCGCGATTCGAGTCACCACGAAATCAAAATCCTATATTGTAGAACGAAGACACGAGGGGAAACTTTATCGAGTCGTGATTGGGAAAGCGAATGAAATATCCGTAAATTCTGCTCGAGCAAAAGCCCAAATGATCTTGGCTCAAATCTCCAATGGGGAATACATTAGTCCAAATGAAAAAGTCAGCGTAAATAATTTTTTAAATATCACTGTTGATGAAGCATTAAAAATTTACATTGATAGAAATGATTTCAAACCTAAAACAATTAGACAGTATAAAAAATACTTTGATTTATACTTAAAGTGGTCAGATCGTAAGCTCTTTGAAATAACAAAAAAAGAAGTCCTGGATAAATTTATCGAAGTATCTGAGCTCAGCAAGTCATCAGCCAATGGTGCTATTTCATTGCTTGGCACAGTCTGGAAATATATTCATGTGCTTTATTCTACCGATGAAAACCCAATTTTAAAAAGCAATCCAGTTGATATTATTGCTGTAACTAAAGGTTGGAATAAGATTGAAAGTCGTAATAGGCACTTAGATAAAAGTATCATTCATAAGTACTACAACGCCGTTTTAAATTATGAGGATGAGCTCAATTTAGAAAATACTGCACGATCCAATACGCATCGAGATATCATCCTATTTACCATGTATACCGGTTGCCGTCGTCAAGAAGTCTGTGGTCTTAAATGGGAAGATGTCAATTTTAAAGAAGGTATAGTTATTTTTAGAGATACGAAAAATGGTTCAAATCATGAGTTTCCAGTAGGGGACCACTTACTATCCGTACTAAAAGAAAGATACTTACTTAAAGAAAATGATTGGGTATTCCCGGCGACTAAACTTCCAACGTCTCATAATATTCACGCTACTGTAGTAGATACTGCACTCAAAAAAATAGGTACCCAAGTTAATTTTTATGTATCGATGCATGATTTTAGACGCACCTTCGCGACGATATGTAATTTACTAAGATTTAATATCTATGTGACTAAACGACTGCTAAACCATACTGCTAGACCGCGTTTAGATGTCACAGGTGGATATGTACAAATACCGATGGAGGAATTAAGAGCTTCCATGAATATGATTGAGGCTGTATACCAAGGAAAAATTGATTGTTTTAACTACGAAAGTGTCTGGGATGAAAGACTCAAACAATTAAAGGCAGGATAAACCTGCCTTTTTAATTATGCGTATTGTGCTGTGCAGGTGACAGTTCTTCTTTTTTCGAAAGCGAGTACATCAGCTTTTCTATAAGCAACTCGACGACCTATTTTGGTGTAGGGAAGTTCAGACCCATCACAGCGCATTCTGGCTAAAGTCCACGGGGAACAATCTAAATATAGAGCTACCAAATCTTGTCCAAACTTTTGATCATCTGGAGCATCTAAAAAAGGTTTTAATAATTTAGATCGTTCATCTTCATTGATATTTTTTAAACTTTTCAAAGCCATGAAAACACCTCTGTTGTTTGTATTTGTTTTTCATTATGCAAATCTGATACATAATTTTTTTTCATTACTTTCTCCAAGTCGCTTCTTTAAACTTTGCATTGATGACCAACGTATCAATTTCACCAATACCAACATTTTCGAAAATATGGGTCATTCGCGTCCCGAATACTGTGAGTGTTCGGGTAATAGAGGAATAGTTGAATTTCACTGTGGCTCACCAGCTTCAGTAAGTGATTCAAGCTCAATACGGCGCTGCTCAATAAGATCTATTAATCTAGGTTGAATAACCGGATCACATGCAGATACATCAATCTCTAGAACATCCAGTTCAGTCAGATCCTCAGCTCGTTGAATACGTACCGCCAATGATGGTTGTTCATTTGAATCATTCAGCTGAACTAAGCGTTTATGGATGGCATCAAGCAGTGGTTTGCGTTGCTCTTCTGTCCATGTTTTGGTGTATCGAACTAAGGTATTGGCTTCAGCAGGTGTATTGGCCTTACTGGCACGATCAACTAGATCAGCGAGCAATGATTGATATTCTCCATCTGCATCTTGATCCTTGTTTTGTGTTAGCTTTTCAGCTTCTTCCTGCAGTCGTTTAAGTTCAGCAATACTTAAATTGCCGGTTGATGATTCTGTATGATGTACACCTGATTGCTTGGTATCAAAGAAACTTTCACGTTTACCAGCAATACGATTGACCAAATCCTGGTAATCATCATCAGCAAGTTTGTCTTTATTGCCTTCCAGGTTGCGCTCAACACCTTGCAACTCATAATCTGAATTACATTTATCAATAGCTTCGATAAATTTCCGAATCGCAGGATCCGTATCATCAAGCACAGGTTCATCTTGCTCAACTGCATCACTCAAATGTTTTCGATGTGTTTCAGCAAAATTCACCAATTCATTTATCTGGTCAGCACTTAATATTGGGTCTGTTTTGACCTGGAAAACCAATCCATCGATTGTTTCAGTGCTACTGGTGTTAGTGATACCTGATTTATACGTATTAAAAACTTCTTCAGAATTAACATCAGATCCATAAATGGTTTTAATTTCCTGCTCAGGCTGTTGGGTAACTGGTGTGTTGACCTGGTCTACATCATTCTTAGCTTTGGTTGATCGTTTCTTTTTGGCCTTACCTGTATTATCGATTGTTGGTGAATAACAAATGACTCGACCAAATAGCTTACCGATTGCCTCTAGTTGTAACACTGCATTTTTATTATCTGCTTGAGCAAAACCATTACGCACACAAGCAAAATATTCCTCATTCTGTTTACTGTATTTAACCAGGGAAACGTGATCAGGATGAACAATAAAGATTTCCTGATCTTCCACTACATCATCAAGCGTTAGAGGCTTAGCAAAAGTAATACCTGCCAACTCCATAGTTTCAACTTTGATAGAGAACTCATAGCCAGGCATTGCAAAGATAGTTGCCGGAAAATTTTCCAGATCGTTGAATTCAAGTAAATCACCAATGGCACGGCACAGAATTTTTTTACCAGCCATCATTGCTTCAAAGGCTTCTTTACCATTTAAAATTTTCATGCTGACCATCCCTCCATATCTGATTTCGCCTGACAGGCGTTTAAAATTTGTTGTTCGTACTTTGTGCCTTTGAAGTAGTCCGCAGGCCGATTTAGATCATTGACGTGATTAGCATTCCGAATATCTCTCAACGCAGCCTGATAATCATTTTCTAGACGTGCTTCATTTTCAGCATGTAGCTGCTGTTCATTAGCTCGTTGTGCTTGTTGGTTACGCTGGATGATTGCGCGAATGCCTGCGCATGTTTCATCAAACTTCTGCTGTTGAACATCGTGAAGACTATTTAGACCTCGTTTGGCACAATACTTTTCAATATCAATTCCAGCTTGTTGCATAAGTGCCTCAAGTTCTAAGAATTGATTGCCATTGATACACGCATTAGCAGATCCAGAGTTCAACCATTGTTTAAGTAGTACACCAGCCTGTTCAGAAAGAAGCATGGGTTCATTAAAAATGCGGGTACGATCTTTTGTTCTAACTGCATAGTTATCGTGAGTTAGATCCAGAACGGTGGTGAACTCATATTCAATACCATCACGCTGTTCAGCTTTCATCCCCACTTTTTCTACTTTCTTTTTACCGTTACCTGCATCAACCTGAACCGTATCCATCTTGCTGCGCATGGTCACAATGATATTGATGCTAGATTGAAGCATTGCATCGATAAACTTACGGTGTCTTGGTGTAACTTGGCTCCATGCACCCCAGCTATTACCTTTGAAAGTTGTGCCGGTAAGTTTGTCTACAATCTCCAAACAACCGCCAACGCCAGACCATTCATGAGTAATGCTATCCAGAATTAAGGTATCGAAACCTGCTTTTTCTGCAGCATGAATAGCATCAATAAACTTTTCAGGAGTGTAGGGAGGTTGAATGTTCGCATGCTCAAACTCAACAATATCTTCATACAGCTCAGCACTACTATTTTCTGTATCAGCGACAGCAATTTTCCCACCAATTCCTTTAGCCAAAAGAAGTGCACCTAAGGTTTTACCTGAGCCGGTAGGCCCAGCAAGAGCAAGGCGTAATTTTGCATTTTTACGTTGCGCTTTTTTAAAAAATACAGTCGACATTACACACCCCCTAACATGCGATTCTTATGCATGTGAGTAATCAGCATTTGATTAATGTTGTAATGGTCATTGTGATCTGTGAAATCTGATACTGAATTACCTAATACATCGTGAATTTTGTCGATCGTCAGCGATGTAATCATTGCATCATCAAATTCACTACCAGGTACGCCGTAATCATTCGTGAATTTTTCGTAGTCAAATGACACGTCGAGTGTGTATTCATCAAAACGTATTACAGCGTAGCCAGTCGTTTCAGAGGTCAATTTTAGGGCTGCGACTGATGTTTGATTAGGTATATAGCTTGAGTAGCTAAGCTTCAAATCTGTCGCTTGAGGTTGTTTAGTGAAGACTAATGCACCAACCGTTACACTAGAAACCAATAAACTAACAGCGATGGTATTGAAAGGGGTGAAATTTAAATTCATAATTGATCTCGCAGTTTGCAAAGCACATCGGAAGTTAAGAGAGTCGATGTGCTTTTTTATTGTCTGTGAGATAAATACTACTTAAAGTAGAAATATTGTCAATACTAAGTAGAAAATAATTCTACTTTAAGTTGTTTTATTTTATACTAGGCAAAATAAAACCCACACTGGGTGGGTTGGATGTGGATTTAATCTTAACTAGCTTTAAGCATTTCAAATATTCTTGCTGCACCTTCTTTCTCTGAATTACAGGTGTAAATACTAATATTAGCTTTCGATGCGACTTCCTCTTTTAGTAACTCAATATTTTCTTTCATTCTAGCTAAAGTCTTAAGTGGAACTTGAAGATTGTCATCTGTTGGCATTTGAATAATTAAGTCAAATTTATCGGACACATTGTGAGAATCAAATATTTGGAGATCCATTAAGTTTGATTTCATTCTAGTTATGGTCTGTGATGTACAGACATTAAATTTTGCAGAGTATCTTGATGTATGAAAACCACAAAGGATTTTTACATCTTTTCTAATGGGAATTTTTATATCGAATGATTTTTCATATGATGGGTCAATTTCTAACACTTCATTTTTTATCCGTTTAGACCAACGATTATCTACTTGCTCATTTTCAATAGAACTATCGTCTTGTTCAAACAGACTTTTTAAAGCAACCGCTCCAAGACTTGCAGTCTTATATAGGGCTTGTTTAACTACTCCTTGAATATTTACAGATTGAGATGAATGCCAAGGGCTAATATCAACTCCATCAATGGTTGACTCACCATTATTTTTTAAAATATTTAGTTTAATTAATTTTAAATACCCGTTAAATGACGATGCTTTTGAACCATATAGACTATCAATAACAGTGGGGTGTAGTGCATCAAAAATTTCAATCCTACCATTCACATTCTTAATAACTATGAGTATAGCAATACGTTCCCCACTATTTGGAATTGGCTCAAAATACACAGTTCGCCATTCAGCAAAAAAATCAGGTGCAGAGGGAAATGAAACTTTATTAAACATCATAACCTCCTATTAAGTCCAATTGCTGAGGGTTTTGTGGTGGTTTTATAGCATTTTCAATTAGAACTGCCAACACACTTTGTCTAGCTAGTAAAAAGCTACGCACCCTTTCAAGAATTAAATTATATTCACTAAGTACCGAATTATCTTTAGCTTTTTTAATAAGCGAGTCACAGTTTGTCGCCCACATTTCTTCACTAATTGATTTTTTTATTTTCGACATTAATTTGTGGATGTATACATCATTCTCTCCTTTATAGTGCTGCACAATATCTGAGATGTTAGCAATTTTACTCATCTCACTGATTGATTGCCTCGGGTCTTGAGTAGCAGAAAATGCTTTTTCATGATCAATAAATCTAAAGGATTCGCCATCATATAAAATATTACTATTATTTCTATCTGGATTAGCAATAAGCTCATCAAACGCAACAATAGAATGAAGATTAGGATAATCAAGCAAACATTCTTCGCTTAAATTATGATCACATAAGAATCTTTCAAACGATGGCATTTCATACATTTGAGACCCAAACAAAAAAGTGGGTTCATTCACAACTATCTGAGGGTGGTTGGGTTCAACCAAAACTAGGATTGGCTTTGGGATGGGAATATTAAGCATTAACCCTAATAATGAGCTAATAATCTCGATACATAAACCATCTTTATGATTGCATTTTTTAATATATGCAGGAAATTCTCCTTGATTTGTTGAGACAAACCCAGTCCATAAAGGGTTAGAGCCCTTTTTGCTTACTTGCAAATCAATTAAAGCCCTACCATACAATAAGTGGTTATCTATAAATTCTTCCAATACCATACTGCAATCCACCCTCTATAATTTACTACCCGATCTGTTCTAAAGGCTGCGTCGGGTTCGCAGTTTTAAGCTATATAAAAAGCTGAATGCGCTTAAAATTTTTATTCGCTTCAATTTCAGTTTTATAAAATTTGTCTTTATCGACCGAATCCATAAATTTAACAAATGTGCTAGATTCAATCAGGCGATACAGAAATCTTTCACCCGTCTGAAGTCCCACTGTCAGAAGGTTGTGCTGATAAAGCACATAGCTGATCTTGTGGGAATTGATTTCTATCGTTTGCACATCTAATATCCCCCAAGCCAACAGTAACTCAACGTTTAAACATCCCTGTACAACCCCACCACTTTACCGACCAGTTTGCAGCCATCAATTAAAGCGATTGTTTGTTCAGGCCAGTGAGGATTTAACGGTTGTAGGTAAACATTCCCACTTTCTAATATTAATTTTTTAAACGTGGCTTCAGCATCACCTTCACAAGCAACGATTACAAGATCACCTGTCTTCAAATCCGCCGTTTGAAAATCGGGATTTACATAAATCTTATCGCCTGGTCTAAAGTCAGGCATCATAGATTCTCCGACGACTTCTAAACCGTATCCATTCTTTCCGCATTTAGGATTAGGGGGCAACCATTCTTCAAATTGTGTGCCATTTGGTACAGATTCGACTGAAGTCCAAGTTCCTGCTTGTACCCACGAAATAACTGGAACTAGGCGACCAGCGATAGGGATTGGGGAAGAAATATTTGGTTCTAACCCTGTACCATGAGATAAATAACTTATATCAACATTAAATATCTCAGCTAATACCAATAATTTTTCTTCACGCGGCTTAGCAATACCTAATGTATAACGCCGTGCCATCTCATAAGTAACGTCAATAGCATCTTTTAATTGGGTCACTGATTTTATTGGTGAGCCTTTTTTTTCCATAAGACTTTTAAGTCTAGATGCAAATTCTTGATATTTAACTGTTTGCACTTTGGATCTTTTTCCACTTTCTACCAATGGTAGAAGTTTACCCCTTATTTTTGGTTGCACCAATGCTATTTTTGGTAGTATATTGTCTTCTACTTTAAGTAGTGTTATTGGTTGCATTATGTCATCTCCAAAAAGTGCATTAAAAAAAGCAATTGAAATTGCGGGTAGCAAATCAGCATTAGCTCGTGGACTCGGTATAACGCCTTGGGCTTTAAGTAAATGGAATTTCGATAGAATTCCTGAAGATCGATGTCTGCCAATTGAGGAATTTACAAATGAGTTAGTCAAGGCAGAGCAGTTACGTCCAGATATAAACTGGGCGTTTATTCGTTCTACTAAAAATAGTAATAAAGCATCTGCCTAAAAACACGTTCAAAGGGAATACGAATGAACATCACTGATGCTGCATATAACACAGTTCACGATTATCCAGGCGGAGCAAATGCACTCGCGCCACGTCTTGGTATTAAAAGTCCTGCTGTGCTGAACAGTAAAGTCAATCCAAATACGGAAACACATCATCTAACGCTTGTCGAAGCTTCAAAGTTAATCGCGATCACAGGGGATTGCAGGATTTTGCAAGCACTTAATGCTGAACACGGAAAGGTCTCAATAGATCTTCCTCAGATTCCCGAATGTAGAGATACGGCGCTAACAGATCTAGTTTTAAGCATAGGTAAGGGTGGTGGGGATGTATGTGAAGTCTTTAGAGAAATGATGGCAGATGGACGAATTACACAAGGAGAAGCCTTGGACATGTCTAAAGTCATACATCAACTGCATTTATTTTTAGCAAAGCTGGATTCGCAAATTCATGCATGCGTAGACGAAAAAGCCTGACGGTCGAGGTCAGGCTTCTTCAGGTTATTCAATTCGAGGTAAATCAAATATGAATATGAAATCAAATTTAGCACATCAACCCACTCGAAACAATTTAGATCAGGAAATCTTTGCAGGCGACGTGGTGGTGTTCATGCGCCATATCAAAAGATATTTAAAGCTACTGATAGAAAGTAATGCAAACTGGGACGGGAAATAATATGAGCTTAGATGCAACAAACTGGGCTTGGAGAGTGGAATTGAGCGAAAAGAAAGGTGGTTGTCGTATACCACTGAAACGCCTCATTTTACTCTCATTGGCCGATCGTGCCGGTGAAGACCATTGCTGCTATCCAAGTATGCAACGCCTTGAGAAAGATACTGGCCTTGAGCGTAAAACCGTCCTTAAGATTATTGCTGAACTTCTGGAAGATCATTTGATCTCAGATACTGGAGAACGAAAAGGTTCAACAAAGCGTGTAAAAGTATATCGACTAAATGGCGTAAATGGCCGTGAAACTATGCCTAAAACGGCACAATTACAGGAAAAAAATTTGCCTGAAATAGTGCCAGAAACGGAACAGTACCAAAAACGGAATGATTCCGTTAACGGGACTTTGAATAGTGCCAATAACGGGACTTTGAATAGTGCCGTTAACGGGACACAGAATCTCCCAATGAATCTTCCATTAGAATCTAAAAATAAAAAAGGGTGGCTTTGCTTCAAAAAACTTCGTGAAGAAATTTTTCTGGCTGATCCTGATTTGGATTTTGAAATGCTCATGAACGCAACTTGGGGTGATCGTGAAAAACGAGCATTTGAAATATACAACGCTGGAAAGAATCTCTGTGATGAACTGATGAATTTCCATTTTGCAGATTGGTTGATCAACGCATATCGCACCAAGTACTCAAATTCCACTGGCCATCAGAAACTAAATTCTACTGCAGAACCAAAATACCTCACTGACAAACAGATTCAGGTGTTTGCTCAGAAATTAGCTAAGCATCCAGAGTTTGCTGGTAAATACGCTGAGCCAGGTGAGTCCTATGAAAAACTTGCAGCTCGAATCTCAATGAAACTTGAAAAACCTGAACAGGCTAAAAAGTGGGAATCCTATTTGAAACAGGTAGGTTTTAACGGCGTTTTAATGGGAGGTGTAGCGTGACTGAAGCTGACCGCACGATTACCAACCTGATGATCTTGAGAATCATGTCTTCAACGAATGGAAGAGTCTCTGTGAAACAAATTTTCGATGAGATTCAACCGAACATGGGAATTTCAATCCGTAGCCTGCAACGTTATTTGAATGGACTTGCGAATTGGGGGCTCGTGGAAAAGGATGGCCAAACTCCGCAGGGATTCAGATTGAGCAAATCAGCAAGGGAATTATTTGCTGATATCGCTTTTGGAAAATCAGTATGACAAGTATTTCCCTTGCTGAATATAAAAGCTTATACGGCTCAAAAAGTAAAAATGTACTTAAGTCAAAATCTCCACGCCGTGATAAGCAAATTGAAAGTATGGGAGAGTCGATATTAGCTTTACAACTTAAGGCGCACAGAATCGAATTTGAGAGAGAGTTTAGGTTTCACCCCAAACGTAAATGGAGAGCTGATTTCCATCTAAACTCCAAAAAAATATTGATCGAGGTTGAAGGTGGGATATGGAGCGGAGGTAGACACACTAGAGGCAAAGGTTATATCGACGATATGGAAAAATACAACGCAGCAACAATGATGGGTTACCAGATATTACGGTTTAGTACAGAACAAGTGAAATCAGGTTTAGCAATACAACAAATTGAGAAGATGGTAGGGGAATAGTCATGGTTGTAGCAGAGGCAACGAAACAACATATTTTACAAACAATAGATTGGTCACGTTTTGATTTAGAAGGATGGTTACACCAATTCGGCGCATGGATGAATTCAGTTAGTGGTACATGTAGCCAAAGTATTAATCCGATTGCAGTGGCCATGGATAATGCCACTAAGAAAAGAAAACAGAAAAAACTGACCAATCTACAGGAATCAAAAATCATTGTTGACTTCCTGACTGGTGATTATCAATTACCAAAATTAAAGCAGACAAAAATTGTGTGTCAGATTGATGATAATGAAGCACGCGCCGTACAGCGTTTAATATTAGATATGCAGGGACAATCTGAAATTTTAGATGATTGGATGGATGCAGTTATTGATCGATATTTTTATGGGAATTCTTGGTCTGAAATGGTACGTGAAAATCGTACTCAAGCAGATTCAAGAATGGATGTTAAGTGCGGTTTAGCTGCTTTGCATAGTCGGTATGGATTTATTAAATATTAATAAAAATTTTTAAGACAACCTATTTCATTTAAAGATGAAAGTGCCTTGTAAGGCACTTAGCTTTAACAGTTAATTTATTTTTAATATGTGACAGAATAGCTATCGTTGTTAATTGTGGTAATTAGATACAATTTTGAAGCTAAAAGGTTTTGCTCGGTAAAATAATATTGACTAGGAATTTTTACTGCAATTAAGCATTTTGATTTTCCACATTTTAAGATTTTTATATTTTTAATATTTGGTTCATTTATTTTATTAACTTTATACCATTCAGTTATTTTATCATCTTTAATTTGTGCCATAATAATAGGCCCATTATTTATCATTTTTTTAGCGTCATCGTAGCCATCTTTTTCAACATCCATAAGATAATATATTGATAAAATAAAAATTGCGTATATCAAGATTGAAGTTAAGTAATGGGCTAAAAGCTCTCTAAAACCTTTGTCAATATTAGGTGTATCAATAGTGTTATCCCAGTTGACTTCACGTTTTGCAAATCTGTGTGTACGGTAAATTGATGGCTTAATTCTTCGAATAATAAACTTTAAAAAAAATATAAGTATAATTAAAGGAGAAGAAATTATTAGTAAAAATATAAAAATATAAAAATCAATAATGTTGGAAAGTCGAGGGAATTTATATATAAAATTTGATAGTGCTCTTACTGGAGTGTAAATAAAATTAAGGAATTTAAGTGTAATTTTGAAAATGGAGGTTAGTGCGAAAATTAACAAATAATTAAATGATTTGGTGATGGATTTGGTGATGTTTTCACCGATAAATTTATTTATTAAAGATAAAGTTATAGGAACTAATATACCTAAAATAATTACTTGAAAACCTTGTAAGCCACCATAAACTAAATAATTTTGAAAATCAAAGCCTAATGCTTCATGAGAGTAATCGAAATATTTTACATATGCTTGTATATAAAAATAACCACATGAATATAGAATTATTGATAAGGATGTAAAAAATAAGGCAAGGTCTAAATTAAAATTTGTTTTCAAGTTAAGTTCTCAATGTAATTCTTAATTTTTATTTAAAATTAATCTTTGAAAGTTTCATTCAAAGCATTTTGCACAGCATCTACACGTGATTTACAGGCTCTATATGCTGACATCGATTCTTCAACAATTTTCATCAAATTATCAATATCTGGTTCATCTTGAGACTCAAGGAGCTCGGCGTTCTTTTTGAGAATTTCATAGCCTTCTTTAAACGTTAATTCTTTCTTAGTCATTGCTAGATACCTGAGTCACATTGGCATTGATAATACCATCCTGTAATTCTACTTGAATGCTATCACCTGATATTTGTTGAATAGAACGTATGGCTTTGCCTTGGCTACGGACGATACCAAAACCTTTGGCCATAACATTTTTGGGATTCTGAAGTAATGTTTCGCGCATGAG
Source organism: Acinetobacter sp. 24-47-47 (assembly GCF_057737035.1). NCBI lineage: Bacteria > Pseudomonadati > Pseudomonadota > Gammaproteobacteria > Moraxellales > Moraxellaceae > Acinetobacter > Acinetobacter sp. 24-47-47. The sequence goes on from NZ_CM173216.1 coordinate 1,489,495, forward strand.
AGATTCAACTTGCTGAGAAGCCAGCTTAACCTGTTGCTGAGCTAAATATTGAGTGGTGTCTTTAATTAAGTCTAAATTTCGATTAGTTAAACTAATTTGATTATTCGCCAGTGTCTTGATTGACTTTATGTATTGATCATTCTGGCTTTGATACGCCGTGATCTGATGCTGGGATAACAACTTAATAGTTTGTAGAGAATCAGTTACATCTTGGACACGCTCTACAATCAAATTACGTATACCTCCAATGACTTTACTGGGTGTATCAAAAGATCGATGTGCAATTTCATCTAAAATCGTTCGGTCTTTTTCATGGCCAATACCAACCCAGATAGGGACGGAACGCTTACAAAGCAGAGCTGCCAAATCAAAATCATTTAAATATGCTAAATCATTTACAGATCCACCACCGCGTATAAGAACGATGAGATCAGGGGCAACTTCATAATCTTTGACCCATTGCTTAAGGGCAGTTATTAAAGAATCTCGGATACTTGTTGGAGCTGTATTGCCTTGGAAAGTTGCACTGTGATAAACGAAATGGCAGACACCGGCTTTGTCTAATGCGTCAGCATCCTTTTTGAAATCGCCTAAACCTGCAGCATTTTCAGGTGCAATGACCAGGACATTTTGAATATCAAACGGCGTAGGTAGCTGTTTATTTTTATCTGCAAGACCTTCGGTTTGTAATTTTTCTAATGTCTGCTGATAACGCCGTGCTATATCACCTAACGTAAAGCTTGAATCAATATCTTCTACATTAACTGAGAAACCATATTGAGGGTCAAACTTGGCTTTAACTTTTATCAGAACATTAAGATCTCGAGATAACTCAATACCACTTTCACGTTCGAACTTTAGAACCATCTTTTGAGCAGAAGACTTCCAAATAGTCGCTTTACAACTAGCGATCACTTTGTCTGAACCTTCCTCTTTTTCAGCCAGCTCAAGATAATAATGTCCGCTTTTAATATTTAAATTTCTTATCTCTGCTTTGACCCAAACAGGTTCATCAAAGGTGACCCGTATAACTTCTTGAACAGTGGATAAATATTCACTTAAGTTTAGCTTGTAATCAGACATCATTGAGCAGCGAGATGAGGTTACTAAAAATACTAACGAACATATTGTTCAAAGACAATGATGAATGTTTGACCTTGTACAAGGGTTGTGGCATATTTCAGCTATAGTGACCGAAGTGTATGTTGATGCACTAAGTTGATTTAAAAGCTCGCCAAATGGTGGGCTTTTTTGTTATCAATATTTCTTTTTTTGGGTGATAAAGTTACGAAGTTTAGTGTTTTAAACGTTTGTTTGTTCTGAAAGCTTTAATAACAGGCAGTTGTCATTGTTTGTACTTTTAAATAAGGCATAATGGGCTTCTTAAATTTAGAGCTAATTTTTATTTATGGTAGATGTAAACCAGTTAAACAATATTTTTAAAGAAACATTAGCGAATAATAAAAAACCTGAAAGAATATTGATAGGCTACAAGCTATATGCAGAGTTAATGAAAGATAGAAGGTTTTTTGAAGAGGTAGTAGGATCCGCTATGAATCCTAGTAAGCGTACTTATCAAAATATTAAAATTAAGATTACTCAAGATGATAGACAGCTTGAATTAAAATCTTCGGGTTAATGAATTCTTCTAATATAATATTGTAACTTATTGCTAATGCTACGCTTTTAGAAACCGAATATTATTTATGCACAGGACCTAACCTGTTCTTCAATTTTACCTCCTCACCCAGGAGGTATTTTTTTGCCTTTTAAATTATTAACAGTTAATGAATATCTATCAGTTAATTTTATTGTGTTTAAAATCACAAATAAATTGAGATTGGATTATTTACATAATTAATCTTTCATTGAATTAGCAAGTTAAAACACTAAATAAATTCCCTTACATTAACTTTAAATTTCAAGTTTAAATGGGTGTTAATGTGATCTTGGGTTGTAACCGTAAGCAAAACGGAACTATTCAAGTTGAAATCCGGAATTGCGTTTTCCTTTCAATAAACCTGGATGTTTAACATCTAACTTGAATTTCTAACGCATGCATGTATTTGCACCATGCCAACCTAAAGGGCTCGCAGGTAAGAGCAAGCCCTTTTTGAAGTACTTGCCGAACTTATTACGGCACTAAACCTCACTAACGTAATTGTTAGTGGGGTTTCTTTTGTTTGAAATATTGTATTAACGCGGTAGGGACTTATATGACAGATCGTGTACAAGCTAAACAAGATTTACAGTTCTGTTGTGCGGAGCTGGCGAAATATCAAAACCTCAGCCGTTCAGGTCTTAAGCGTCATCAAATGATTGCGATTGATGAAATCATGATTGAGCTTAAGGATCGCATCCGAAACTTACGGAACGTACTACAAAACTGATAAATGTAACTCTAAGTTTAATTTGATTAACTTTGATTGAGTTTGATTGACAGTGTCTAGCCAAGTAAATATAGTTGTGCTAATCCCTTTAGCATTTGCTAATCAGGGTCTTTGTGTCTTAGGGAGTTTCCTTATGAGTTTTTCATTTGGTTTTATTGATACTAATAAAAAAGATCGAGTTGAAAGATCAGGGAAATTGTTTTCGGATGCTGTTGAAGCTTATAAAAAAGCTATGCAGGAAAGTTCTTCTCAGTATAATGAACATAGAAAAAAAGCTGAGGAGCAGTTAGAGCGTGGCGCAAGAATCACAAAACATCGAATCAATCTTTGATTTTTTTTATTTAGATAATCCTAAAATAAAATCTTTTTACGCTCAGCTTAATGGTATGGGGGCTTTGAATAGTCTCAAAAGCTCAACTCAAATTACAGATGTACGTAAATTAGAGGGTTCAGTAGGTTTACCCCCAGTCGCAGGCGGTAAAGTTAATACTGATCACTCAGCTGCTAGTTCGTCTGAACATTTGTACGATGGTATTCCAACGATGCCTCGTGAAATGATTGATAGGCTTGATGAACTAGGTTTTATTCATCAGGAATTAAGTGAGGAGATGCTTGGAAATTTAGTTTTACTTAAGGGTAGACTAGGTGTAATTGACATTGAGGTGACAAAGGGGTTAGTTGAGCCTGCCTTAAATTTCTACCTAAAAGAATTAAATGAAAAAAATACTCATGAAAGTAGAAAACTAGCCAAAGAAATTAAAAGCAATCAGAAGGATGTAACTACTTTATTTAAGGGTATACCTTTTGGATTGGAAGCAAAATTATTATATAAGACAGGCACACAAAATGATAATGGCGTTGATTTATGTAATGAGGTTTGGATGACATTGAATCGGGCTGAAATTGTTGGTAGTCCGTTAGATTTAAATTTTAAACACGGCGAGTTCCTAGCAGGAGATTGGCACGTATTAGGTGTTCTAGACGCACTCCCATTTGATCAATTTACATATGATACTGAACCGAATGAATTTCGTGATGGTATTGTGACTATGTTAAATGTTGTGAGGATGTTTGCGGGAAGACCTGAAACAGCCTATGGCATTACACCAATAGCAATATTTAGGGTTCTCAAACCTAAGGTTAAATAATTCTATAAACCTCCTTCGGGAGGTTTTTTAATGGGTGAAATTTATGAATGAAGTCGGACAAGCCATACCAGTTCGACCATACCCACCAAAAGAAATATTCGATTTAGATACGCCTAACTTTATCCCAGCACCAGAACTGTGGGCATGGATTAAAGCTGTATTTCTAAATGAACATTCTGAAGTATTTAACCCTGATCATATTCACCTGGACTCATTTTACTGGCCACAGATCGCCGTGATGTGGGCAAACGGCGGATTTATCAAACAGGGGCGCTTTGTCGTTGGTCAAGCTGAGAAAGTCATGATCAATGTGGGTGGATGGAAGAAAGCACGCCAAGAGGAACAATTTGAGCAATGGTTCGGTCAAGTTCCTGAATACCTCATTACCGTTGATGCCAAATTTGCCCAAGTGGCGAACGACATTGCCTTTTGTGCACTGGTTGAGCATGAGCTATACCACATTGCACATAAGCGTGATGAATGGGGTATCCCACAATTTAACCGTGAAACAGGTTTACCAAAGCTTGAGATCAAAGGGCATGACGTGGAGGAATTCACTGGTGTGGTACGCCGTTATGGTGCAAGCGAAGAAGTACAAACCATGATTGATGCAGCAAAACAGCGACCTGAAATTTCAAGAGCCGATATTTACCATGCGTGCGGTACTTGCTTTCTGAAGGTCGTTTAAATTTTTTTGTCCATTGAGTTGGACGAAGTTGGACGGATAAAGAGCAATGGCAACGCTAAATCAAAAGCACAAACTCTTTATCGTGCGTAGCTTAGCGCAGTGGAATACACCTACTGAAACCGTTGAGCTTGTCCAACAAGAGTTTGGCATCACTATTTCACGTCAGCAGTGTGAGGCATACGACCCGACCAAACGGACAGGGCAAAACCTCAGTAAAGCATTAGCTGATGAGTTTTATAAAACCCGGGAGCAGTTCCGTAAAAACACAGATGAAATGCCCTTGGCGAATCTCGCCGTGCGCTTACGTCATTATGAGAATTTGCTGAATAACCCACAGAACAAACGCAATCCGATTTTACAGCTGACCATTCTTAAACAGGTGGCTGAAGACGTCGGTGGCAAGTACACCAATAAAACAGAATTGACTGGCGCAGGTGGTGGACCATTACAAAGCGAAAATGTTACCTACGTGGATGCTAGCCCTGAATTAGTGAAGCAGGTGTTAGATGAACTCGAAAGTAAATACTAGACCGCTTGAGATAAAGATAGAACGTGAGAAATGCGAACGTGAACATTTGTTTTTCACACGCCGTTTTTTCATGCCTCGTATGGGCTTTAAGTTCTCAGTCAATTGGCACCATGAATATATTGCATGGGCAATTGATGAAGTCATTGCTGGTCGCATTGAAAACCTAGTCATTAACGTTCCACCAGGTTCAGGAAAGACTGAATTACTGACCAATCTGATTGCACGTGGTCTCGCACGGAATCAGCGTTCACGATTCTTATATTTGTCATTCTCGCAGTCACTTGTAGAGGATGTGTCGTCTACGGCGCGAAACATCGTGAAATCGGCTGATTTTCAGGGCTTATGGCCTGTGAAGATCTCGACCAGTACCGATGCTAAGGCAAGCTGGAAAACGACTGTAGATGGATATGAAGCGGGACATGTTTATTCAGCTTCGATGGGTGGTCAAGTTACGGGCCGCCGTGCAGGTACTTTGGCAGATGCTGGATTTACCGGTGCGATTATCCTGGACGATCCGCTCAAGCCTGAAGATGCATTTAGTAAGACGGCACGTAACAAGGCAAATCGTAAGATTCTGAACACGGTCAACTCACGTAAAGCCAAATCATCTACACCGATTATTCTGATTATGCAGCGTTTACACGTTGAGGATCCGACTAACTTTGTGATGACTGGCAACGTGCCAGGGAAATGGCATCAGATCTCGATACCGGCACTGATTGATGATGCTTACATCAATACCTTGCCTGAGCATATACGCCGTAAAGTGCCACGTGATGTCGAGCGTGATGAGAAAGGACGTCAGAGTTATTGGCCACTGAAAGAGTCGTTACAGTCATTACTGCAGTTAGAGAAGGGCGGTCAGGATAAAGACGGCGCTACAGTGTCACGTTATACGTTCAGCAGTCAGTACCAGCAAGAGCCTAAAAAGCTCGGTGGTGACCTTGTTAAGGCTGAATGGTTCGATCGGTACCATGAGTTACCAGTACTCAAGTGGCGTGCGATATGGGCAGATACGGCGCAAAAAACCAAAGAGCATAACGACTATTCAGTGTTCTTATGTGCAGGGCTTGGTTATGACAATCGCTTGTACATCATCGATGTGCGCCGTGGCAAATGGGAAGCACCTGAGCTGATTAAGGAAGCTAAGGCTTTCATCAATAAGCATAAGGAAAGCAATACCAAGATCGGCAAGCTTCGATACATGGCCATCGAGGATAAAGCATCTGGAACGATGCTGATTCAAAACATTTCGCGTGAAACCACATTACCGATCAAAGCGATTCAGCGTGATACAGACAAGCTGACTCGTACTATGGATGTAGTGTTCTATGTCGAGGATCGTCGTGTTGTTCTACCTGTGAGTGCGCCGTGGTTATTGAATTATGTTGAAGAAATCGAGGGTCTTAAAGCCGACTTCACACATGAGCATGATGACCAATGGGATCCTACCATCGATGCGATTAATGACTCACTTGCGAAAAAGCCGACTGTATTTGATTAGAGGTATTTATGGCTAAAGATAAAAAGTCTGATACAGGCGGTAAAATTAAAACGCTTGTAGCAGATGCAGTAAAACAGGCAATCAACGCCATTGGCGATGCTGGTGCATATACCAACTTGGTATCCAATATTGGTACCGAGCGTGACAAAGCCACAGGTGGCAAGTTCGTCCGTAAAGACATTGACGATGATCAACTTGAAGCGGTGTATCAGAATTGGCTTGCACGCCGTATTGTCAATCGCCCTGCATCTGACATGCTGCGTGCTGGATGGTTCTATGAAGGCATTCAAGGTGATGATTTAAAACGCCTTGAGGAAGCGTGTAAGGCGTTTCACTTAGAGCATGTGCTTTTATCGGGCCTAATTCTTTCTCGCCTCTACGGCGTTGTGTACATTCTGCTTGGAACGGCTGACGGCGCTGCCTTAGACCAACCTTTAGATATTTCCAATCTCGGCCAAGGCCGTTTGGAATTCTTCACGGTCGTTAAAAAGAAATATATCACGGCGGATAAAAACAGTTATTTACCGCCGTCGGCATGTTGTGGACTACTGAAACAGCCTGAATTTTACGAAATGAAAATGGGGAATGAAGCGAAAAAGCGCATTCACCATACTCGTCTAATTCGCATTGCTCATGCCGATGTGGTGAATGAAGAGCCTCAAAGCATTCTGCAAGAAGTCTATGAGGATCTGCTGGATCATGCCAGTGTGAAGCGTGGATCTGCTAGCCTTATTCATGAATCAAAGATTGATGTCATTCAAACGCCGAACTTGGTTGATAAGATTAGAGAGGATATGAAAGGCGTCATGGAACGTTTCATGTCTGTGGGGCTGATGAAAAGCCTAAACGGTATGTTAGTCCTTGATGCTGAAGAAAAGTACGAATCAAAAACGTATAGTTTCGGCGGCTTGCCTGACATGATGCGTGAATTCTCAGTCCAGACGGCGGGTGCCGCAGATATCCCATATACGATTCTGTTTGGCCAGTCACCCGCAGGTATGAATGCCACTGGTGAGCATGACACTCGTAATTATTACGACTCGATTGCTACTAAGCAGGAATGGGACCTTAAGCCGATCTTGATGAAATTTCTTGCTGTGATCTGTCAGTCTACATTTGGACGTCAAATACCTGAGCTGGATGTCGTATTTAATCCGCTTTGGCAATTGGATGCTAAAGTCCGTGCGGAAGTGGAAAAAGCCAATGCTGAGCGCGATGAGAAGTATCTCAATATGGGCATCATCACTGAACCGCAGATCGCTCGTCAGCTTAATATCGACGGCGTTTATTCAGTCATTGATGAAAAACACATCAAATTGCTGGAAACCATGGTGAAGCCAAATGACGACGATCATACAGATCCTTAAGCCTCAGCTTCAGCAGATTAAGAAAAGCAAGAAAGGGCGCAAGGCTAAGCCTAAGGCAGTTAAGGTCAATCGCCGTGTAGAACTTTTCTATACACGTCAGCTTTTGGAAATATCCAAATATTGCCAAGACCAAACCAAGGATTTTGTTTTACCAGCCGTTGGTCAAAACATTGGTGATAGCTGGGTGACAGACCTATTCACGGCGTTACGTGAAAAGATGGTCAAGTACACCATGGAAGTGTCGGTATCTTTGGCCACTAAAGTGGTTATGGATACCAGCAAAGATGTTGATAAGCAGATTGCTAGTCATACCAAGACCATTCTTGGTGTGGACCTTACGCCGTTTTTCCGTGGCGCTGATATTCAGGATGAAATCGATAATCAGATTGCTGCAAACGTTTCGCTGATTAAGTCTATTCCAAGTCAGTACACTGATAAGCTTGAAGCGTTGGTGATGAATGCCTTGCAGACAGGGCAAACTAATCAAGAACTGGCTCAGGAAATAAAAAAACTCGGTCATAGCACAGACAATCGTGCACGACTGATTGCAGCCGATCAGATGGGTAAGATCAACGGCGCTATCAATAAGAAACGTCAGACGTCTTTAGGTGTAACGACTTACGATTATTTAACATCAAAGGATGAAAAGGTTCGTCCGTTATGTGCCAGCCATCATGGCAAAACCTTTCGATGGGATACGCCGCCTAAGGGTGGTCATCCTGGTCAAAAGATTGGATGTCGATGCACCGCCTTGCCGAATTATGAGGATATTTTGATCGACTGATTTAATAGTTTGATTTAAAGTATCTTTCGATATGCAGGGGATTACAGATGCATCAAGACCAAAAACTAGATATTTTGTTGGATGTAAAAACTAGAGCAAATAAATGGATTGGAAAGTATCTTTCTATGGATGTGGTTGATCCCCACTTTCAGCCTTTATTTGATGTTTTTAAAGAATCGAACTTCGATATCGAGTTGCTGTTGAATATGGATTCAATTGAAATTCTACAAGTGACTAAAAATTGTTGCGAAGGGATTGGTTTAAGTAAATTTGATAAAGATTGTGCTTTAGAGTGTTGGGCAGCAGATGCTTCGGTAATGATGAATTCGCTTAAAGATCAATAGTAAAGTCACTTGTTGTTTTATCTAATTTAACCCACTTTGGTGGGTTTTTTATTGCCAAAAATTGAAGGAGCCATAAAGGCTCTTTTTTATTGAGCTCAATTTATGAAACTCATTTACCAACTCAAAATTGGTGATTTTGCACCAAGCGAAAGTACACGCTCATTTACTCAAGAAGGGTATCTGAAATGCGTCAACGTACGTTTGGCTAAAGCACCTCAAGTACGTCAGTACTACGCTTATGAATTTCCAAATTTGGAAGGTTATTCAGCGGATCAGGTTATCAATGTCTATGTGGCAGCTGAGGACTTATTCAAACCTGAAGTCATCAATAGCCTTCAAGGTGTAGATGCAACGGACTATCACCCACCTAAAAATGAAATCAATGCATCCAACTGGAAGGAATACCACATTGGCGAATGTTTCAATGTACGCCAAGAGGGTGATTTCTTGGTCGGTGATCTGATCATTAAAGATCAGAACAGTATCGGTTTAATCCAAAACAATGAGCGCGTTGAGATCTCATTAGGCTATGCGGCTGATCTTGTCCTTGAACAAGGCACGGCGCCAGATGGTACGCCGTATCAAGCTAAATTTATCAATTTTAAAGGCAATCACGTGGCGCTGGTGAAATACGGTCGCTGTGGCGGTGATTGTCGCGTCGGTGACCAAAACCCAAACCCAAAAGAGGGAAAAACAATGGAAGTAGTTGTAAACGGTATTCGTTTTGATATTGGCGATAACAAGCCATTAGCGGACGCCTTAAAGATCCAGCAAGACCAGATTGAAAACTTGAAAGCAGCAAAACTTAAAGTTGGTGACAAACAATTTGCCGTCGGTGATGAATTGCCAGCTGTACAAGCGGTGGTTGATACCTTGCAGACTGAAAATGCAGAACTGAAGCAAAAAGTCGGTGATCTTGAAAAAAACCAAATCACACCTGAAAAGCTTGATCAGGTCGTCGCTGAACGTGCGTCAGTGGTTGCGGATGCCGTTGCATTGGTACCAGGTATCAAAACTGAAGGCTATTCATGTGAGCAAATCAAACGTGATGTGATTGCAGCCAAAGCAGGTGACACATTGGTGACCGCTGTACTTGGTGGTGTCGCCGTCGGTGATGCTAAACCTGAGCAGATCGACACGGTATTCCGTGCACTGTCAGCAGTGAAATCGACCACACCAGGCAATGCAGTCGGTGATGCATTACATCAACAGCAACAACAGCAAAACCAAGGTCAAGACCCTAAAGAAAATAAGGGTTATGACAAGTCTGCTGCATACAAAACAATTTGAGGGGAACTTGAATCATGGTTCAGCAATTAAATGCGGTAGTCGGTCAACGTGGCCGTTTAACTGCCAAAGAGGTTGTACTGTCATTACCGCTTTCAGGTCTGACTTTAGTCAATGACGGTGAAGTGGTTGTCCGCACGACTGATGGCAAATCTGTAACGGCTGTGGCAGGTGCTACACCGACACGTTTTGGTGTGGTGGTACGCCACGGCGTTGGTAAGACAGGCAAAACGGCGGCTGGTAAAGAAGCCTATAAAGCGGCTGATATGTTGCCTGTGATGTTTGAAGGTGCAATTTGGGTCAAGCCTACAGCGCCAATCACTGACATTACTGCTGCGGTTTACGTAAAAACTGCAAACGGTACCACAGCAGCGCCGTTGGGTTCTTTGTCGAGCTCAGCAACTGACGGAACAGTATTTCCAGGTGCAGCATGGGAAACCGTGACAGGTGCCGATGGTTTAGCCCTTCTTAATCTTCGTGGAGCTTAATAACACATGAGCAAATTAGCAAAAATGAAAGCGCGTTTAACGCCGATTTCACATGCCATTCAGGCACAAGTTGGCGATGCGTTCAACATGGATGCATTGGCACAGCTCTTCATAAAGATCGAAGAACAAAACGAAATTACACCACAGCTTGCACAGGTCCTTGACTACGCCAAGTTCATCCCAGTGACCAATGTAAATGCGGTTTATGGTGGTGGTGAAATTCTGTCTCGTAAAAAAGGCGTGGGTATCGGCGAAGACTATGCTGGTACAGGTGATGATATTCCGCTTGCAGAAGTTGAATACGATACTGTAAGCCTACCAGTGAAAGTCGGTGTGATTGGCTACCAATATTCAGTGGTTGAATTGGCGACCGCACAGCAAATGAACCTCACGCTTGAAGCGGATAAAGTTCAGGCTGCAAACTTAGCTGCTGAAAAGCACATGTCAAATGTCGCTTGGTACGGTTACACCAAAGCGAATGCCAGTGGACAGCTTGAACAAGTGAATGGCTTCTTGAACCAAACAGGCGTTACCATCGTGACAGGTCAGCACGATTGGGCTACAGCGACCATTGAAGAGGTTTTATCTGACTTCAATAACTCGTTGGCAAGCTCGACAGACTTGTTTGACGGTGATGCGTCTATTGAGCCTGATACCTACTTGATGGCATCAGCGCAGTACACACACCTTTCAACACGTGTGGTACCAAACTCAGGCGGTAAAACATTCCTGAAGTACATTGAAGAAAACAACATCTTCACCACTCAGGGTAAGCCATTAACGATTCGTGGTTCTGGTCGTGGTAATGGTAAAGGTACTGCAAGTGCTGACCGTTCGATCATTTATCGCCGTGATCCATCATGTATTCAATTCAAAGGTAACAGCGTTGTATTCCTGACGGCGCAACCAAAAGGCTTAGATGTGCTTGTACCTGGTCATTACAAATATCAGGGCGTTTGGTTGAAACGTGTTGATTCACTTCGTTACCTTGATCATGCATAAGGATTAAAATCTCATGGCTAAATATTCATACACTTACAGCGGCTCTAATGCCGCTTTTGTTTTTGCAGGCCTGGTGACTTTACCTAAAGGGATCGCCGTAGTAGTTGAAGCCAATCACCATAAAGCACTCCAAAAGAACAAGTTTGCCAAGCATATTATTGATGCAGGTGAGCTGGCTGTTGAAGAAATTGCAGAAGCCGGTGATTCAAAACCTGCTTCAGGTCGTGGCAAAGGCGCACAATCTGGCAAAGCTGACGATGGTAAAGGCAAGGATGAATCCAAAACTCCTGAGCTCACGATTGATGACGTGCGTAAAGCGCTGACTGATCTTGAAATCACCTTCGCTGAAGATGAAACACTTGAACAGCTGCAAGAAAAACTTGCTCAAGCTACTGAATAAGGTGAACTATGGACCCACAAGCTTTTAAATTAAAGTTTAAGTACGACACAACATTATTAAATACTTCTGATGCTGAAATTGCCGATGCATTAGAAGAAGCTGGTCTTGTTGTAACGGCGCTTGAATTTGGTGATCTGAAAGAACGTGCTGTGGGTCTATATGCAGCACATATTCTCAGAGTTGCATACAAATCAAAGTCTGGTAGCAGCTTTTCAGATGCATCAAGTATGACTATTGCAGGTCAGAGTGTGAGCTTTTCACGTTCTGGTACTGATGCATTTTATAACCAAAGCATTTATGGCCAGCGTTACCTGGCATTAAAAAATTCAATTCCAATTGGCAATGATGGTACCAATCCTAATCGTTTGGGTGTTGGTGCTTTCGTTGTTTAGGAGCAAGGCATGTCATTTAAGTATCAAGCGCCTGAAAATTTCAAAGCGACTTCGCTTGAAATTGCAGGCACCACGTACAAGGTTGAAAAAGGTGTGATCGAGTCGGATACCGACATTGCACACATCTTGGCACCACATGGTTTTAAACGTGCGGTACCTGAAATCAAAGCAGAACCTAAAAAAGAAACTGCTGCTGCAAAGTAGGTGATGTATGAGTGATTACCGTGTTGATGCTGATGTTGATTTTAACGAGGTCAATGAACGTGTACGTGCTGAAATACGGCGCACGGTAAATGCACTCACACTTAAACTTCAGCGCACTATTCAGGAAGACATGCTGACAGGTCAGCGCTTGAATGTGCAGTCTGGGCGTTTAAGGGGATCTGTTGCATCTAAGGTGGAAGAGGATAAGGATTGGATCGAGGGTACAGTCGGTGCGGGTGGTGCTTTGGTACCTTATGCCTTTGCTCATGAATTTGGGCTTAAAGGTGCATTGGCCATTAAGGCGCATCTTCGGATGATCAAGAAAGTCTTTGGTCAGCCGATCACAGCACGTCAAATCATGATCAAAGCCCATTCTCGTAAAGTCGATATGAAAGAGCGCCGTTTTATGCGTGATTCATTGGATGAAGTGGCGAAGAGTGTGCCGAAGAATATTGATGCTGCAATTGAAAGGGGATTGAGCAGTGAATAGTGAAGCCATTTACCAGGCATTGTTTGATCGTCTATCGGGTATCGATGGGATTAAAACCACGAGTCGCAGGCTAAGGCATTTTAACCATGTTACACCCGAACAGCGCCCAGCGTTATTTGTGACGCAAGGCAACCAGACTGAAGCACCGATCAAAGGCTTGGATGCCAAGGTTGAACTTGAAGCGGAAGTGTACGTTTACATTCATGAATCAAATCCATCTATACCGCCGAGCGTGCAGTTAAATCAGATGATTGATCAAGTACGTGCCAAGCTTGCGCCTGATCATCCTGACATCTGCGAATACCAAACCTTAGGAGGATTGGTCGAGCATTGTTGGATCGAGGGCACGATCGAAGTTTTTGAAGCAGTGGAAAATATGCTTGATGACCAAGGGATTGCCATTATTCCGATACGGATCCTCACCACTACCTAAAGCAATTCATAAATTCCATGACCGCCAATACGGCGGTTTTCTCATTTTTAAGAGGTCGATATGGCTCAATATTTATTTGGTGCCGGTAAAATCTTTGCCACACCATTACAGGATGTGCACGGTAATCCAATCTCCAACGGCACACCCGTTGAAGTGGGCGTACTGCAGTCAACGTCAGTTGATATCAGCTATGACTTAAAAGAACTCTATGGCCGTGGTCAGTTCGCCGTAGATGCCGCACGCGGTAAAGGTTCGATTAAGTGTAAAGCGACAATGGGTCGTATCAATGGCGCATTGCTAAATTCCATTTTCTTTGGTGGCGTGGTCACTGAAGGTGGTATTACTGCAGTCGCGCAGACCATCAATGGTGAAGTCGTTGCAGTGTCAGTAACACCAGTCGTTCCGAACAGCGGTACATTCGTGAAAGATTTAGGCGTGACTGACAGTAAGGCAATTCCATTAAAGCGTGTGGCGAGTGCACCAGTTGCAGGTCAATACAGTGTGGATGAAGCGACAGGTGTTTATACCTTTGCAGCAGCTGATGTGGGTAAAACGGTATTTATCAGCTTTAAATACACAGCGACGGTGGCAGGTGCTAAGTCAGGTGTCGTAAGTAACTTGGATATGGGCTATACGCCTGAATTCAGTGTTGATCTGTTCCGGGAATACAAGGGCAAGGGTCTTGGTATTGAATTCTACCGTTGTACAAGCAATAAGCTTGCGTTCAGTTCAAAACAAGATGATTACGATCTACCTGAGTTTGAATTCCAGCCAATGGCCGATGATTTAGGCCGTGTCTTCAAATGGACTACTTCGGAATAATACCATATGCAATTTAATCAGGTCGAAAACCCACGTGGTAACCCACTTAAAATTAATGGCCAGATTTGGATTTTTGCGCCGTTGTCCTTAGGTACTGCTGAAAAGCTGATGCCGAAGCTTAAAACCTTTGATCCAAGTGACTTTGCTTTAGTGGCAGATGTAGCACATAGCTCTTTAAAGCGTAACTATCCTGACATTACCCGCGAATTTATTGCTGATGAACTACTTGATATTGGTCACGTGAACGCCGTATTTGATACGGTCATGGGGGCTTCTGGTCTAGTTTATACAGGTGAAGACGAGCAGGCCACTGATTCGGGGGAATAGACTGGGAGGAGCTGTACACGCATTTGGTGCTTACATTGGGCAAGGATTACGACTATGTGCGTAATGAATTGGATTTTCCAAGAGTCAAAGCATTGAATGCGTATCATAAGCAGTGTCCTCCCAACCATGTTGGTATTCAGCGTCTGTGTCGGATCCTTGAGGCATTTATGGGGATTGAAGACAGTACTGGTTCAGAAGATGCTCAAAGCGATGATGAAGATGATTTAATGGATGCTTTGATTAACTTTCCACAAGGATAATTTTATGACTGTAGATTATGAGGCATTAGGTCGTTACCATACTGTATTGGAGCAGTACCAGCGATTAATAACCCAGCGACATAATTTAGCAAGCAGTATTGATCGAGTAACTTTGAATGCTCGTATTTCTGGAAGTGTATCTGATTCCATACAAACACTAGATCATGCAAAGTTGGGTAGTTTGGTGAATGAAATCACTTCGATTAACCAAGAATTGATGCATGTTGTTGAGCAGGTAAATCATTATGCTGGCATTGTGGATAAGCCTAAAATCAAAATTATGCGTAATGCGTAGTCAGTTTTATTCAGGGTGGCTAAGGCTGCCCTGATTGATTAAAGTTTTTGAGTTGGTTAAAGTTCGCGGGAACTTTATAACAACTTGGATATAACCATGAAAAAAGTAATTGGATTGGGTCTATTAACTTTGGCATTGACTGCTTGCGGTGGTGGCGGGGGTAATTCATCTTCTTCTAATAATGAGGGAGATAAAACACCTGTAGCTAATGCTGAAATCACTGGTGTTTACACTGGCAAGACCAATCAAGCGCAAAATGTTATTGGGTTGGTAGATAAAAATAATAAATTCTGGTTTCTATATACACCACCTTATTCTAACGGAATTACTGGCTTCATGACTGGTGACTTAACTGTTTCTGGTAACACAGTAAAAGCGATTAAAGGGAAAGACTTTTATTTTGGTGGTAGTGCAGTTTACGACACATCTATTAATGGTACTTTTGAAACTAAAAAGAGCCTAAATGGAACGATCACTTATACGCCTTCAAATCAGGTTACATTTGACACTTTATATGATGCTGAATTAAATAACTCGGTATCCAATCTCACGACAATCGCAGGATCTTATATAGGTCAATCAGCGATAGTTGAAGGTATTGAAGAAGCAACCTTAACAATTTCAAATACGGGTGTGATTTCAGGTAAGGGACAAAGTGGCTGTACGTTCACGGGGAAAATAGCAGTTGAAGAAAATGCACCTTACTACAATGTTGATTTAGCTTTTGGTTATTCACCTTGTCTCTTAGCGGGACAGTCTGTAAAGGGTGTGGTTTATTATGATTCATCAATTAAATCACTTTATGCAGTGGCAGAAAATAGTAATAGACAGAACGCAGTACTGTACTTAGGAACAAAACAGTAACTCCCATAGTTTTGAAACTTACTTAAAGAAGCACCTTAGGGTGCTTTTTTAATGCGCGCAACCTCTTCCACGGTAAGGCTATAACCTTTCATACGACTAGCAAGTTCCATCATTAGAACTTCGGTAGGTATTTTTTCAACAGCAGATAGGTTTTGAGAAAAGCTTTCTTCAAGGCGATAGACCGCCTCCGCTGTAATGGTTCTACCATTTTCAAGAGCTGCTTTTTCAATACGTTCTTTTAACTCCATGGGTACACGGAGGTTCATTTGTGGATCGTTACGTGCCATGTACGAAAGACTCTGCTAGTGATATAAAGAATAATATTGCATCACTGTGCTTTACATCAATAAAGCAGTGTGCTTTAATGTGATCACGGTGCTTTATTGGAGATTTAAATGGCACGTTCAGATACACAGGTAGCAGTACGAATTCCACCTGAGTTGCACAAGCAACTAAAAGAAAAGGCTGTAAAGGAAGACCGTTCAATGAATTATTTAATCAACAAAGCAGTTGAACTTTTACTTGACCAAGAGAATGCGAAAGCATGAAATCAACAGGCACAAAAAAACCTTGTTCAACTCTCACATATCACAAGGTTTAGTTGCCTATTAACCATAAAGGAAAATAGTTATGACAACTATGAGTTTACAACAAATCACAGTACCTTTCCACAATGCTGAATTATTTTTAGTTGAGCATAATGGGCAACCATACACACCTATGAAGCCTATTGTTGATGGCATGGGTTTAGACTGGGGTTCTCAATTTGTGAAGCTAAAACAGCGCTTCGCTTCAACCATTGTGGAAATCACAATAGTTGCAAATGATGGTAAAGATCGTCTTATGACGTGTTTGCCAGTTAAAAAGTTATTTGGCTGGCTTATGACTATTAGCCCAAACAAAGTAAAACCTGAACTTCGAGACACGGTTATTAAGTATCAAGAGGAATGCGACGATGTACTTTGGGATTATTGGGCTAAAGGTAAGGCTGTTAATCCACGTAAAACAACTCCTAAAGATCGTGAGAACTTACGTCATGCTGTATCAAACTTAGTATCGCGTGTGAAAATCAACTTTTCAGATGCGTATATCATGGTTCAACAGCGATTTAATGTTGATCACATTGACGAAATACCATTAGAAAACTTGGATGATGCGGTCGAGTATGTTCATGGATTAATTTTGACTTTCGATAAATACCAATCTCACGCCCCAGTAGATGTAAATGCTATTCAGAATTGTCACGGCGTTTTACAGTATCGTTTGATTGAGTACCAAAAGAATTTGGAAGCCGAGGTTAAACGCTTAGGTGGAAAAATGCCTGAACATCCATCCTTTAATCCTGAACAAGTTGCTCAGGCATTAATGTCGGAGATACTTCAAGGCAAGCAAATGACTGTAAAACTGAATTATCAGGGTGGGTTTGCTATTGACCTTGTGCCCGAAAACGCCGTGATGATTGAGTCTAATAAAATCCCAGAATTGGTGAATCGTACAGATTTAGTTTCAAAAGAGCAGCTCCCTTTAATTATGCAAAATGCTATGGAACGCCTAGTTAAATAACCCTAAAAAAAATTCGAAGGTGTGGTGATTTTCACCATACCTTGACTGACTACAACCGCCTCACGGCGGTTTTTTTATGCCTGCGAGATAGGAATTATGAGCAACAATCGAGTGGAAGTGCACGTTGGTGCGAAGACTTCTGAACTTAAAAAAGGCATGAATGAAGCCGAAAGTATTGTTAAAGATACGGCGCAGGAGATTGAAGTCACAGGTAAGAAAGTGGACTTTCAGATTGACGTGTCTGGTGTGCAAAAGATCTTCGATAATCTTTCAAGCAATATCTCAACGCAGATGCTGGGCCTAGGTAAAAAAATTGCTGCTGGTATTGGTTCTGCCTTAGCTGTAGATGGATTGGTCAGTTTCACTCGCAATGCAATTAGCACCGCTTCAGAAGTTCAGAAAATGTCTGACATGCTGGGTGAATCGGTAGAAGACCTCCAATACTTTGCCAAGGGTGCTCAAACAGCTGGATTGTCATTAGAACAGTTCGGCATGATGGGTAAGGATGCGCTAGATCGTCTCGGTGAAGCACGCCGAGGTGAAGGCGAAATGATGGACTTCTTTGAAAAGGTTGCGCCTAAGATTGGTGTGACCATCGATATGTTCAAAGATTTAAGTGGTCCAGAAGTTATCCAGGCATATTACGATGGATTGGAAAAAGCCAATTTATCGCACGCTGAAACTATCACCTACATGGAGCAGATCGTCAATGATGGCAGTTTGCTTATTCCACTACTCAAAGACGGCGGTGCAGGCTTTAAAAAATGGGGTGAGGAAGCCAAGAATGCTGGCGCTATCATGTCTAAAGATATGGTGGACAACCTCGGTAAAGCCAAAGAAAACCTTTACACACTAGAGCTTCAGTTCCAAGGCTTCCAAGCAATGCTGATCAATTCAGTAACGCCTACAGTGACTGCTATTGCGCAGAACTTTGACAACATCAAAGCTGTGGTCATCGCTTTAGGTGCAGCTATTTCAGCTAAATTGGTTGTTCAATGCGCCGTATTGGCTAAAGAGTTTGTGATTGGTGTTGCCCAAGGCATGGCTTATCAAATGCAATTGTCTGCGCTTCAGGGTCAAGCGATGCGTACTGCTACGGCGATGGGTGTACTGCGTAGTGCGTCAGCATTGCTCGGTGGACCTACTGGCTTAGGTATGTTGGCATTTCAAGGTCTAGCGGCAGGTGCTGCATTCCTTTACATGAAACGAAGCAGTGATGAAGCTGTTCCAGCGTTAAGCACACAAGGCAAAACAGTTGCTCAACTTCGTGAGGAATATGAAAAGCTTGATAAGGCTCAACAGCGTGTTTTGACGCGGCAAGCCACGGCGGATTTATCCAAAGCTGAACAAGGCTTTCGTAAACAGGAAATTGCATTACTTGGCTTGGTGCGTGCGGTAGTTAATCATTCCGATGCATCAGATGCTGATAAAAAAGCAGCTAAAGAGCTCCACGATCAATATATTCAAGGCAAGCTGAATGCAGATCAACTAGCCACAGGTATTAATAACCTACGAACAGTTGAGTCTAAACATAAGGCTGGAATTGATGAGAAAGCTGCTGCCGTTAATAAAGAGCGTAAAGCAGTCATTGATGCTCAGGGTGTTCTAAAAACTTATAACCAAGTTGTGACACAAGGTACTAAGGATAATAAGGAACACACAAATTCCATCAACGATAAAGCAAATGCATTAGCCAATTTGACTGCAAAGCAGATGGAGTATGTTCGTGAATCTAACAAACATTCTGAACGAGAACGCTATATTCAACACAACATGAAAGTTGGTGGTGTGTCGCGTGAGCGTGCTGAGCACATGGCAGATGCTCGTGATAAGGCAGGTATGGGATACACCGCTAAAGACGGTGCAATGCCTGAAGCTGTTAAACAGGCTGAAGAAGCGGACTGGAAGCGTAAACAAGCAGCTGAAGCGCGTGAGGAAGCTGAAAAGAAAGCTGAGGAGACTCAAAAACGTCAAACTAAGGAGCTTGAAAAACAGCAACAGATCTTGCAGGTCAATGCACGTGTAAAAGCGAATGCTGAAAAGTTTAACTATTCAGGATTTGAAGCCAAGTATGGCTTGCCGAGTGGCATGCTATCAGCTCTTAACATGCAAGAGACTAAGGGTCGAAATGTTGAAGGCGTTCAGACTAAATACGGCAAGGCGAAAGGCAACTTTCAAATGCTGGATATGACCGCCAAGCGCTTTGGCGTATCTGATCCATTCGACACAAAACAAGCTGCTGAAGGCGCAGCCAAATACATGCGTTTCTTGCTAGATAAGTATGGTGATATCAACAAGGCTATTTCTGCTTATCATGCAGGTGAAGGGAATGTTGATCGTGGTACCGGTATTGGTCCAATTAATCGCCAGTACGTGAAAAACGTCAAGGGTTACATGGCTGGCGTTAACGGTGTAGAAGCAGGGACTGAATCTTCAGATTTTGATAAATCACTTCAAGAGCAAATCCGCAAAGCTGAAGAAGCTGAAAAGGAAATGCTAGCACTGCAGTATAAATATGCAGATGAAAGCAAGCAGGTTGCTTTAGATCTTAAGAAAGAACTAAGTGACATTGATTCTTCTATATTGTCAGCTGAAGAAAAGAAAGCTTTTTCAATCAAAGCTGAGCAGGAAGCCGCCGACAAAATCAAAGCGATTCGTGTTGAACAACTTGAAAAACTCAAGACGCTTCATGAGGAAGAGCTTCAAGGCAAAATGATTTTGTCTCAGCAAATATTCGAGCTAGAAATGGCACGTTTGGATGCTGATTTTGATGCTGGAAGAATCAATAATGTTGAAAAGGTACGTCTTGCAAAGCAACTTGAAGAACAGTTGTATGCCATCAAGCGTATTGGATTGGAGGAGCGCCTAGATCTTGAACAAGAGCTAAGTCAACTCACTGGGAATAGTTCTGGGGTAAGTGGCGTAACCAATGAAATCAGTGCATTAGATCATCAAAGATCGGTGTCTGATATCCAAGCACCAGGCATGATTTCTGATGCCCAAATGAAAGACTTTGAAGATAAGTTTGGGAATCTAACGTCACGAATGTCTGGTCTATGGGATAAAGGCATTCAGTCCATGATGAATGGAACATTGACCTGGAAAAATGCCATGAATGCCATATTCACAGAACTTGCTGGTGAATTCATTCAAAATATGATCACTGAACCAACTAAAAAACTAGCTAAAGAACTCGCTGTTCGTTTGGCTACGAAGCTTGGATTCATCAAAACTGAAACCGCTGCGGAGGTGACAGGTCAAGCTGCACAGACTGGCGCCGTGGTAGCTGGTGAAGGCATGAAAACCGCTGCAACTTCAACAGGTGTAATTGCTCGTTTAGGTTTAAAGCTCATGGAAGTCTTAAAGTCAATTATGATGTCAGCTTGGGAGGCTATGGCTGGTGCTTGGGCTGCGCTTTCGTCTATTCCAATCGTAGGTCCTGCATTGGGTGTGGCGGCTGGTATTGCTGCATTCGCGGGTGTATCAGCAATTGTTGGAAAAGTGGCCTCTGCTCGAGGCGGGTACGATATTCCTGCTGGTGTAAACCCCATGACTCAACTTCACGAAGAAGAAATGGTTTTACCTAAGCAGCACGCGAATACGATTCGTGCCTTAGGTAAGTCACTAAGTGCAGATGGAAGCTTTGGCACACCTCAAACTCCAAGTCAACAAGTGAGTAACCATTTCTCAATTCAAGCCTTTGACTCACGTGACGTAAAGCGTTTCTTTGAAAAGCATGGTCGTGAATTGGCGAGTGGATTAAAGGGCCATCGCCGTAATTTCGGTACCTAAGGAGGTTTTCGTGTCTGATGTATTATTTCCTGAATTACCTGGTCTTGAATGGGAGTTGTCAAAAACTCCCATTTTTAATACCAAAATTATGACTTCTGTGAATGGTCGAGAGTTACGAGCAAGTTACCAAGCCGTTCCTAAGTATGAAATCTCAATGTCATTTGCATTTTTACGTGAAAATAATGGTAGGAATGAATTGCAGCAACTCGAAAGTTTCTTTTTAGAGCGCCGTGGTGCTTTCGATTCATTTCTTTTCAAGATGCCTGATGATTATGAGTTTAATTGCACTTTTACTGGTGATGGTGAAACCACTTCTTTTCAATTGTATAAGAAAATGGCCAGCCTAGAAATACCGGTAAGTCATACGGCTGAGTTTGTATCTGAAGACCCTCTTATGTGGAGTGATGATCTTGATCAACCAATGTGGACTGATCTTGAGGCAAAAATGTGGGTAACACAGTATGAAATTACAAAGAACGGTTTGTTGAATTTACCGATACCCCTTGCTGCAGGTGATACGTTGCAAGTTGATGGCATTTATTATTATCGGTGCCGATTTGCTGATGATGAGCAACAGTTTACGAACTTTATGCATAAACTTTGGAACGCAAAAAGAGTTGATCTGGTGGGATCTTTAGGAAATAAAGTATGAGAGCTGCTTCTCCAAAATTAATTGCGTTGCTTGATGCTGATCAGTTTGTAATGGCAGATCTCTATACTATTACAACTGTGCAGGGTGATGTATTCAGATATACGAATTATGACTTTGATTTGACTGTTGCAGGTCAAGCATATAGTTCGAAAGGTCCAATCATCAGTCGTGAAGGGATTAGCCTGTCACTCGGCATTGAAGTTGATAATTTATCGATCAGCATTAATTGTATTGATGATAATGAATGGAACGGCATTAATGTTGTTCAAGCGTTTCATAATGGCCAATTAGATGGTGCTCGATTTAAGTTGGAGCGCATATTTATGGATATGAGTATGCCAACGGACACCAGTGCCGGCACCATTAAGTTGTTCGAAGGTCGAATCATTGAGCCTGACTTAGATCGTAATTCAATTCAAGCCAGTGTTGCATCAGATCTGGATGAATTGAATGTGCAAATGCCGCGAAACCTGTATCAGCCAAGTTGTACCAATACGCTATTTGACACGGCATGCGGTCTATTGCGTCAAAATTTCATGGTGCAAGCAACGATTGAATCGGGCAGTACTGCAGCACGAGTTTTATGCCAGGTGAATCAGCCACAGGGTTGGTTCACGCAAGGCGTAATTGAGTTTTTAGATGGTGGCAATGCTGGTCTAAAACGGACGATTCGTATGCATGAGTCGGGGGCTTTGTTATTGACTTTGCCGTTGTTGGAAGCACCACAGGCAGGGCAACGAATCAAAGTTTATCCAGGATGTGATAAGCGACTGGAAACTTGCCAGAACCGTTTCAATAATTTCTCTCGTTTCCGTGGTGCGCCTTTTATACCGGTACCTGAAACCGCAGTTTAATCAAATTTGTAGTAATCCATACCCAGCCTTTGAGCTGGTTTTTTTATGGGGTAGGAAAATGCCTTTACCAAATATTCTTGAATTTATTGGTACTAATATTACTCAGCGTAAGTTCCAGCAAGCGCAAGCAAAGCTTATTAATTTCGTTGATGAATTGGATAAACGACAATCTGCTACAGCGAACGGTTACTATAAATCTTATGCAACGCTTTCTGCAGCCAATGCGGATATTGCTAATATTCCATTAGGTGTGTCTGTAAAAATCTTGAGCGCTGAAAATGGTGGTGATTATTATAAGTCAACAGAGAACGCGACGGTATTAACAAAAAGTGCATACGATCCGTTGACCCAAGCAATTAAATTTGCAAAAGAATTACCGGTCAACAGCTTAAATAACAAAAGTACGAGTAAATCAGATTTATATAGTCGTGTTTTTTACGATAAATTATATTTTGCGGGTTCGAGCATTAATAAATTAATCTTAGATTTCGGTGGTGTACATTACATTAAAGTCACATCCGGGGTTAAATATTATTTAGCTATTCCGAAAGACACACCGATTAACAGATTAGAAATCGGGGCAGTCAATGCAATCTTAAAACCCGATTCTTCTGAAAACAGTCTAGCAATAGTTAACAAAGTTGATTTTTTTAATACTACTGTTCCAACCATCAAAGTTGATTCTAAAGATTGCTATTTGCTTGAATACACGTCATCTGCTGATTATTTAGCACTATACACATGTTTTTTTAGTGCTACAGAGAATGTGCATCTAGATCAGCAAGATGTATATATATCGACTAATTTAAACACTGATAGTTTTGTTAAAACAAAAAAATATGCGGTAGATATCATTGATGATCTTCGATTAAGTCAATCATCTAAAGAAAATATTTTTGATGCTTTACCTGCTAACTACGTTTGCTCACATCTAGATAGCAAACCTCAAATGGGGTATGTGCTTGATTTTACGTCAGGTGAGGTTCAAACAAACAGTCAGTCAAATGCAAGTTTGTATGTTTTACCTGTGCAACCATCAAAAAATTATACTCTTGTTTCTCTTGGTGCTAGATCTCTAGATGTTGGTGAGTTTTTCAATGAGCCCAATGAAATATTGAGAGCCAAGCCTGATTTTCTTATTGATAACTCTACTTTTGTTCAAAAAGTGATAAATGGTGCTGAAACATTAATTGTTGGCAATTTTACGACAAGCGTAGAAGCGAATTTTTTACTTATTAGTCAAAAAGTAAACGTAAGAAATCCGCGTTTCGTATTATTTGAAGGCATGATCGATATTAATCACGCCTTGCCGATTCTTACAAATAATCAAATTAACATTGGGCGAGAGTTACACATTCCCAAAGCTGTGATTCCAAATCTAACAACAAGCAATATTGTCAAAGGCAAAAACTTGTTTAATAAGGATCGAGATTTAGTATTTAATGCGTATTTTGGGGGAGGTGTTGGTGCGTTATCAGTGATAACTTTTAGATCGGCGGAGCTTGAGAATAAAAAGGGCTCTCGTGTTGCAATTGTTGCAGTAAAGCCATCAACAACTTATACAGTATCAAAAAAAGGCGGAAATCGCTTTAAAATCGGATGGTCACGAAAAAGACCGTCATATCTTTCAGCAAGTCAAGATTATGGTATTAATATTATATTCGAGGATAACTCAGCATCATCATACACATTTACAACTGACGCAGAAGCTAATTATATTGAAATCTATTGCGCGTATGACGAAGCAGATTACAGCGATGATTTTCTTCAAGTAGAACTGGGTGACACACAAACACCATACGAAACCTACGGCTATAAATTTTCACCAGAAGCCAAAATTATTGAACCTGCTATAAATTCAGAAGGAGGCTTGTTTAGTGCGGGGGTGGGCGATGGTGTTGCTGATGATTCCGATAATTTAATTGCATCAATCGCGCTCATGCGCGGGGTGATTAATTTTGATCCCACTAAAAAGTATAAAGTAACCAAAACCATTGAGTTTAATTTAGCGAATTTGACTCGAGTAAATGGAAATGGTGTGACATTTATCCCACAAGGTGATATTGCTGCGATTCGCGTTAAAGGCTCGATGATTAATGGTCATGCGGGTGACACGATCTCAACACAGAATTATTGGAGAAAAGAAGCAGGTTTTGTACTTGATCAAGTTAAAGTGCACACATTGGACGACGATCGAGCAAGTCAAAAAAGCGGCTACGGTATTCAACTGATCGGGACTTGTAATGCAACGCTACGCAATGTTCATACTGCGCACCTAAAAAAAGGGATTTTAATATCAGGTCAAAATAGGAATATAAATATTGCTGATTCGTACATCTGGGTAAATACAGAATCTGGAATTGAATTTGATAATACGTGCAAACTGCATCAAATTAACATTACAGGTTGTCATATTCTATTCAACCGCATTAATATTTTTTTAAATGATGCAGAGATGTATAACATTCAAATCGTCGGTAATGATATTGAAGTTGATGGAACATTAACAGTTCGTGATGATCCAACAAGCAAATATTGTATTCTTGCGATTGCTAATGAGCGTTTTATCGAGGATCTAACAATTGTTGGTAATACAATTGAAGATCACTGGCATTGCATGGATAGTATGATCAAGCTGCAAGGTAGAAGTACTGGAAGTATTGTCTCTGTTTCTATTGGCGCAAATTCAACAGGTAATAGTCCAGAGCATGTGATCGCTCTTGGCGGTTGCTCTGGTGTTGAAATTCGCGGACAGTACAAAGGATCCAATAAATCGGTATTGAAATTTATTGGTGATGTTGATGGTGTACGGATGGATGTGCAGCAACGACCATCGGATGGAACGGTAAACGGCGGACTTGTTTTTTCAGATGGTTATTACAACATTAAAAATGTAAATACATCTGGTTCAAGTATGTGCAAAACAAATGCTTATGCTGTCAATATTACAGGTGCGAGATCCGTCATTAATTCTCGATTTTCAGATATGGTGATCGAAACAAACGGATCTTCGACACAACCTGCAATTAAGATTCATACTGAAACTGTAAAAGGGTTGAGGGTTGATAGTAATCAGATATCAAACGATTCTCAGACAACTTCAGTAAATGTAATCGATATTGCAGCTTCGAATGTGTCAGGCAAAAATTCAATGATGAATAACTCAGCTGACAAGGGTACATTTGTTGCCCCGTCAACTTTCAAAATTGAAGGCAATTGGTAATGAGAAATCTTGAAGCCGTTGCCGAAGCTTTGACCTGGCTCGGTACCCCATACCATCATCAGGGGCGCATCAAAGGTGTGGGTGTGGATTGCGGGACTCTAATTTGTGAAGTCTATGAAAAAGTTGGACTCATGGATTATTTAGATCCGCGTCCTTATCCTCCCGATTGGCACATGCATCAGCTCGGTCAACGATATTTAGAGCATGTTTTATCCGTCTGCTATGAAGTCGATGAGCCACAGCCTGGTGACATTGTTTTGTATCACTTTGGCAAGTGCATCAGTCATGGTGCAATTGTCGTCGAATGGCCAACGATTATTCACTCCTATATTCATCAAGGAGTAATACTCCAAGATGGCACAAAAGGAAGTCTAGCTCGCAGAATTGCGGGCTTTTTTCGTATGAAGAGGCTAAAAGAATAATATGGGTGGAG
Organism: Acinetobacter sp. 24-47-47; assembly: GCF_057737035.1. NCBI lineage: Bacteria > Pseudomonadati > Pseudomonadota > Gammaproteobacteria > Moraxellales > Moraxellaceae > Acinetobacter > Acinetobacter sp. 24-47-47. The sequence continues at coordinate 1,516,030 of NZ_CM173216.1, forward strand.
TATTTGGAAGTACGACGATCAGTACGTCTGATAAGCGCATCAATTCGATGCGCATTCAGCAATCTGCATACGGTCTGACTCAGCCATTGGTTTATGGCAAAAACCGTGTCGCAGCCAATATGTTTTGGTATGGTGATTTTAAATCCACTGCCCATACAACGACCACTAAATCTGGTGGTAAAGGTGGTAAAACCAAGACAAAAAACACAACATATACTTATTCAGCATCTTTGATGTTGGGTCTGTGTGAAAACAAAATCAAAGACATTGGCATCATCTGGCGTGATAAAGAGCAGATTGTCACAAAGACTGAAGGCGGTGTGCACCTCAAGCCAATAGATCAGATTGGTTTTGAACTCTTTGATGGTGATCACAATCCTGTTTGGGGATATTTAGCATCCAAGCATCCCGATGAAGCGGTGCATTATCCATTCCTTGGATATGTGGCATGTGCCAATTATGATCTGGGCGGTAGTGCAGCATTATCGAATCACAATTTTGAAGTGATCAGCGACATTACATTTTCAGAAACGATTCATGATGCGAATCCCGCCGACGTGATAGAAGACTTCATCACCAATCCACGGTACGGTGCAGCACCAAGTTTGAATATGGCAGATTTATCTGAATTTCGGACGTATTGTGCAGCCAGCAATTTGTTGATCAGTCCTGCTTTGACTGAACAGCGTGAAGCATTTGAAATCATCAATGAAATTGTGGAAGCGGTGAATTGTGCTGTGGTACCAAGTCCAGACGGTTTGAAAATCCGTTCATACGGTGACAGTGCAGTGACAGGAAATGGCGTGACATTTACGCCAAATCTTGAACCGGTATATCACTTAACAGATGACGATTTTTTAGGTGAAGATCAGCCAGTACGTGTGCGTCGAAGTCGCGATACCGATGCATACAACCATTGCCAAATTGAATACGTGAATCGCTTCAACCAGTACAACACAGAAACGGTTGAAGCAAAGGACCAAGCAAATATTGAAATGTTTGGGCTACGTACACAAGATCCAGTTAAGTTTGACTTTTTCTGTGAGCCAAAAATTGCTCGTCATGCGGTGCAATTGCTATTACAGCGAAAACTCTATGTTCGAAATGAATATGAGTTTGAATTGGGCTGGAAGTACTGCCGACTTGAGCCGATGGATATTGTGACGATTACGGATGAATCCTTAGGTTTGAATCAGTTTCCAGTACGAATCACACGAGTTGAAGAAGATGAAGAAGGAGTGCTTTCGATTACAGCTGAAGAGTTAGCCGTCGGATCTCGCTCAGCAGTTGAGTATGACCTGCAATCATCGAATGGGTATCAAGGTGGCAATGAAGAACCAGGTAATGTCAATGCACCGGCTATTTTTGAGCCTCCTTTAGAATTGACTGATGGTAAAAATCAGATTTGGGTAGCTGCGTCAGGTGGTATTAATTGGGGTGGCTGTAACGTCTGGGCAAGTATAGACAATACGACTTATGAAATGATCGGCACTATCTATGGTTCAGCGCGTTACGGTACATTAGTTTCAGCAATTGATGCAGATGACACATTGATGCAAGTTCAATTGAATACTTCTAGTCAAATCTTTGGTGGTACGCTTGAAGACGCTGAAGTTGATGCAACACTGTGTAAAGTCGGTGATGAATATATCAACTATATCGATGCAACCTTGGATGGATCAGGACGTTATACATTAAGTGGAATGCTTCGTGGGCGTTTTGACGATGCAGGCTCACACAATGCAGGTGAATCATTTGTTCGTATTGACCGAGCCATTTTTGAGTATGACTTCAACTCAAATATGGTTGGTAAGCAGATTTATCTGAAGTTCACAAGCTTCAATGGTCTTGAGCAAAAGGAAGAAACCTTGGATGAAGTGACGGCATACAGTTACACAATCAATGGTGGTCGTCCTGCAGGTGTTAAAGGTTTATCGCTGCAGTCTGCATTTGAAGGCACAAGCTTTAAAGTTCAATGGCAAAGTGCAGCTGGTGCGACAGGTTATATTGTGCAGATTTGGTCGAATGGTGTATTGCTTCGAACTGTTGATACAACAAATACCGACTATTCATACAGCATGGATGAAGCAAAAATCGATGGTATTCAACGTGCTTATACAGTACGTGTTGCAAGTAAAAACGGTTCGATTGTCAGCACTTTTGCAGAGCTGAATATCAGTAATCCAGTGCCACCACAATTGTTGAACGTGTACACATCGGCAACTGCAGATTCGATCACAGTGACTTGGATTCCAAGTGAAGTGCCTGATCTGAAAGATTACCAGGTGTGGATCAGTACCAATGCGAACTTTGATCCTGATACAACGGCAGCACGTTGGACAGGGACTGAAAATGCTTGCACGATTACTGGTTTGCAATCAACGACTACATATTATGTGCGTGCTGCTGCGCGAGACGTGTGGAAGCCGACCTCGTGGAACTATTCAACACGAATCACACAGGCAACTGCTGATAGTTAAAGTTTTCAACCATAAAGCACCTTCGGGTGCTTTTTTATTACCAAAATTTAGGGGGCGAGATGTCTGAAAAGGCGCAATTAGCCGTAGATGCTGCGGTTGCCGCGTCCACAGCTACAAAATTTACATATGGGTGTCTAGGAATAGGCACCCTTTTTTCATGGGTGGCAACTATCAACTGGATTCCTTGGCTGAGTCTGCTATTGGCATTTCTCACATTTCTAGTGAATTGGCATTACAAACGACTTGAAAACAAACGTGCTGAAGAAAAGCACAGAGGTAAAAATGAAATTAATTGATAATTGGAAACAGGCTTGGAAACTCAAGTCAGTACAAGTGGGCGCATTTGGCGCCTTTTTTTATGCCTTGATTTTATTCTGTGATCAGTTTGTGCAGGTGTGGAATGTTATTCCACCAGAGCTAAAAACCTACATTCCAGAACAATGGAAAGAATTTGTCGGGTGTTTTGTTGGTGTAGCAATGGTGCTCGCGCGCTTAAAAGCTCAACCTGAACTGCATGGCGTAAATCAGTTTGTAACTGTAACAGCAGGGCATTCAAATTCTGATCCTGGTGCGGTAAATGGCAGTCTTAAAGAAGCAGATTTAGTTGTAACCATTCGAAATGCTTTGGCTTATTACTTAAAGCACGCGGGCTTACAGGTTAAAACTGATGGTATCGGTACTCAGAACGATCCATTGTCTTCAGCACTCAAATTGATCAAAGGCTCTAAAATTGCTCTAGAGATTCACATGAATGCAGCAGCAAACAAAACTGCTGTTGGTATTGAAACAATCTCATTACCTAAAGATAAGAAATTGGCTCAAGAGATCTCTAAAGCCGTTCAGAAAATCACAGGTTCACGACTTCGTGGAGATAGTGGCTGGATTGATCAATCTAAATCGGCTCGAGGCAAATTGGCTTTCGTACAAAATGGAGGTTTAATCCTTGAAGTTGGTTTTATCTCTCATGATGCTGAAGCAAAGCTAATTCAAGATCAAGCATGGTTGATTGCCAGGGAAATCTCAAAAGTAATTATTGCTAATCAGTAAAGAGATAGCCCTCTAAATGAGGGCTAATTTATTTAAATATAATAAAATTTTTAAAATACAGTTTTCTGCCTGATTCACTATCTATTAATTTATATACATATAAATCATAATTATTCCTATGCTTTAAATCATATACATTTTGTTTGTAATCACCATCGAGCATTAATTTTCTGAAATATAAATTACGTTTTAAATCGAATGCACTTAGAATTTTTTTCATTTGCGACCTCTATCTCTATATACCTTGTGTAGATGACTTTCCAGAACCCAAATATCACCATCGATGACAACTTTATTGCCATCGTAAATAGATAAATTCTGGCCATAAAAATCTGTAATGTTATTTAGTTTCCCTTGATAATTATAGTTTGCCCAAGCACATCTACGATCACTGTGGTTTGACTCTTTGTGAAAAACGAGGATTACTTGAGGGTATTTAATCATCATGAGTTTAATTCTCGGCACTAATATAATCTGGTATTTCAACAAAGTAAGCTTGATTAGTAGCAATGCTTACCCATTGCAACGTCCCGATTTTATTAATGAGTTTAATATTATTGTTATCGTATAAGCTGATTAATACATTATTATCATCAAAAAACCCAACATATTGAATAGCTGGATTTCTGTGAAAGTTTTCATACATTTTATGGACTTTAACTTTAACAATATTCATTATTTATCCTAATCACCTAAAAGGAGTTAAACCTTTTAAATGATTTAAGAATTCTGAGTTATAAGTTATTTTTTAACTTCGACCTCAGTATGCTCTTTCGGAGCATCTTTAGTTTGTCTGTTCTCAGCATTTAATTGCTGTTCCTTATTTTTTTCTTGCTGAGTTTTTTGCGTATTATCGCCTGCAGGATTTGATTGTTGCTGGTTATGTTGTTGCTGGGTTTTAGAGTCACTTGACTTTGTGAAATTTGACATAATGATTGTCCTTGAATTGTCAATAGTATTATCGACAAACTCAGCATGTGCCTTATATTTATTAATAGATACCCTGAATATGTATCAAGATTTATAGTTTTAGAAATATTTATTATGAGTGCCTGATATTAATCGATTATTAATATAATATTTAAATTAATATATTTGTAATTTATAAAAACTCTTACTCATGCATTGTCATAAATTTATACATTAGCAATTTAGCAGTAATTTCCTCATCAAACTCTATTACCGCAGTCTAGTACGATTCAATCTATAGATTGAAATTTTTTCAATACTTTGCAAGTTATGCTATCCGCTGAATTCTCAAAAAAGAGAAATAGCAAAATTGGGTAGGAAACCTTATAGGTAAAGTATAAAATTTCTTTAGTAACTTACTAACAATTAATTCTGATGAAAATGATCACAGAATTATTTTCTAAGACGTAAATATCTTCAGTCTACAAAAAATGAAGAGTCTACAAAAAAATAAATTTGTAGACTGATTTGTAGACTGATGAAGTGCAATTACACCTAAGTGGTAACAAATGTATGCAACTATTAAATGATATTAACTTATTGAAAATACTGGTAATTGCAATATGATACAAGCGTTGCCAATTAAAACAAAATTAGGTGGATTCTACTTTTTCTACTATGCGATTGTCGGTACCTTCATGCCGTATTGGAGTCTATATCTGCTAGATCAGGGATTTAGCTTTTTAGAGATTGGGTGGCTTAGTGCAATTGCAATCATGACACGTTTTTTTGCGCCGTTTATTTGGGGTTGGGTGGCGGATAAAACGGGTAAAAGAATGCTATTGGTGCGAATCGCAACATGGATGGAAGCGAGTATATGGTTCCTCATTTTTATTATACCCAATAATTTTCAATCAATTGCCTTGTTAATGTTGATCTTCAGCTTTTTTCAAAATGCGATACTTGCTCAATTTGAAGGCGTTACATTATTTTGGTTAGGCGAAAAACGAAATGAACTTTATGGCAAAGTGAGAAAATGGGGATCGATTGGGTTTATTGTTGGTGTTTTCTTTATTGGTCTAATTCTTGAAATCATCGATATTCAGTATCTCCCGATTTTATTACTGAGTATTTCATTTCTAGCGTTCTTATGGTCATTTACAGTAAAAGAACCGAAGGGCGCACCAAAAGCCCAAAAAACACTTGAATCCATTATTCCAGTTTTAAAACAACCAGTTGTGAAAGCAATTTTCTTAATTGAGTTCATTATGTTGTTTGCTCAAGCACCATTCTATAGTTTTTATAGCAATTACTTACAGTCATCTGGATTTAGTACCACAGCAACAGGATTTCTTTGGTCAACAGGTGTTATTGCTGAAATCATGATGTTTGCCTATGCATCATTTTTTTTAAATCGTTTTACATGGCGTCAGTTGGTTGCGATCTGTTTATGGATGACTGGGCTTAGGTTTTTGATTGTTGGTTTATTTCCTGAAAGTTTTGTTCTCCAATTTCTCTCCCAGACAATGCATGCATTCAGTTTCGGTTTATTTCACTTATTGGCGATGCGCATTATTTTTGAGCACTTTTCTGCTGGGCAGCATGGTAGAGCTCAAGCTTTGTATAGTACGATGTGGGGCTTGGGTGTGGCATCTGGAAGCGTATTGGCAGGACAATATTGGGAGCTGATTTCTGGCAGCTATATTTTTATCATTGCAGGAGCTTCAACGTTGATTGGTTTCATATTTTTATCCGCTTTACCAAATCTCAAGCCCACTGAAGCAAGATAGTGACTTATGATGTTTGAGTAAATAGTAATTGCGGATCCACGCATAATCTATTTCGTCCTTCAGATTTCGCTTGATAAAGGGCAACATCTGCACGATTAATCAATTGTTGGAATGGGGTGCCAGACGGAAGTTGTTGATAACTTAAACCTATGCTTACACTAATATTGAGATGTTGATTTTGCCTGATCATAATCGGTGTTTCTGCCACGCGGTCGCATATACGCTGTGCGATTTTAATGCAGGCTGGTAGGTTACTATCTTTAATTAAGATGGCAAATTCTTCACCGCCAACTCTACCGAATAAATCATTTGATCTAATTTGAGATCTGACGATATTGCTAAAGTCTTTGAGAACAATATCACCTATTTCATGTCCATATTGATCATTAATTTTTTTAAAGTGGTCAATATCGAGTAGTAGAATAGACACGCTGTGAATATTGGATTTCGCCTCCCTATGAGTTGAATCTATCGTCTTTTCGCTTTCTTCATAAAAATATCGGCGATTCATAGTCGTTGTTAAACTGTCATGGTTCGCTAAATATAATATTTGGTGATATAGCTTTTGGCGATTCAAACTAATAATTGATAATGTTAGTGGGCCTAAAGCCAGCATGAAAAGACCGATGCGAACAGACTGTGTTGTCGAAATAAATGCTTCTGGAGATTCTGTTAGATAATATGCACTTAAGCTGTTGTATAAGAACATACATACAAAGCAGTTGATGATTGCAACCAACAATAAATTGTAGGTTAATGCTGCCCAGATGAGTGCTCCGATCGGGAACATGATGGCGCCAGGGCCAATAAAAAAGTGAGTTAGAATTACAGATACAACGACAAATATGAAGGGTAAGACAAGGGGCAAACTTAAACGTTGATTTTTTTGATTTACAAAATATTGTTGAACTGTAGTTTTGTTTGGTAATGCGAGAACAATAGGTAAAAAAGCGACAAAGTTAAGAATTTCACCACTCCACCACATGCCAAAATCAACCCAAATACGGCTGAGTTCCATAAAGCTGTTAGGAACATAAGGGATGGTTAAAATCGCAAAGGTTGGGCTCGCTAGGCACCCTCCAAAAGCACTAATTAAAAATAAGTAAACAAATGTAAGACCTTTATTGAATTCTTGATAATTGATTTTTAACCGGTTCAGTAGGTATAAGGTCACTAATGGGTTTAGCAAGTTAGCAAGAGTTAACAACCAAGTAAGTTGTAAAGTGTTGCCAGTACCTAGGTCTGCAAGCATATACCCAGAAAAGGCCCCAAGCCAGCCACCAAGATTATTGAGATAACTAAATCTTAAAAAAAGACCAAGTAGTACGGCATTTGCAGGCCAGAAAATTGAAAGAAATGAGAGAGGTCGACCAAATATTCCAGCCAAAGCACAAAGTGTAATGATGAGCATGACAATCAAAAAAGATTGTGCATTGTTTTTAATCAGCTCTGTTCGTATCCATATGGTCATACTTAACGTATATTCCCTTGCATAAAATCTTATATTTTTAAGCTTTCTGTGAGGTATAGAATGAATATTATTCTGATAAGAATATATTTTTGCACTAATAAATCAATAGATCGCATTAAACTGCTGATGATTTAAAGTTCATCAATAGGGAATTCATTTTCTTATATAAAATTGTTCTTATCACGTTAATTCTATAAGTTTTCTTGCTGAAATGTGCTAATTTAGCTCTAAACGTTGACCTATAGATGTTGTATGAAAAAAACAGTTTTTTTTGCACCTTTACTTTTATTAATGACGTCTTTTTCTTCTGCCGATCAAAATGTCCAAGCGCAAGCTAAAGGTGCTGATTTACAACAGCCTGAAAATAATATTCGAATCAACATGCGCCCAGAAATTTTAGGTTTATGGGGAATGGAAATTCCAAATAATAAAAAATGTGTTGAGTATTATAATTTCCGTGGTAACAATGAGGTGGTCGTGAATAGTGCTAAAGAGTGGTCGGTCGGTTTATTTGAGTATCAACCATCTCAAGACAGCTCTTCGGGTTTGTTGCCTACCTTGGTCATGCAAGTCAATTATGAGAACAACGAAAAAGACTGCTCTGGTAATCAAGTAGATCAGGCAGGAGATTTGTCTCAATATTTTGTAAAATGGGACAATCCGAATCAAATCAATTTCTGTGCATCTGAAAAGGGTGGACAATGTTTTGCAAAACTTAATCGTATATTGCCATGAGCTAAAATCTTTGCAGCGTATTCTTCAATAAAAAAAAGCCTCCTGAAAAAGAGGCTTTTTTATTCATCTTGTAAAGCTGTAATTACTCAGCTTCGCTATGTCCTTGTACCTGTTTCAACAAATGTTTCTCTAAGTAGTGAATATCCATAGCCTGTTCTGCAAAGTTCTTATCTTCAAGGATGAGATCTTTGTGTAGCGGAATATTGGTTTTGATTCCAGTTAAGATCATTTCATCTAAGGCTTGTTTCATACGAGCCAAAGCGGTTTCGCGATCTTTACCATGTGCGATTAGTTTAGCAATCATCGAATCATAGTAAGGTGGAATGCTATAACCTGGATAGATATGAGAATCTAAACGGATGCCTGCACCACCTGGTGTGTAGAATTGCTCGATTTTACCTGGTGATGGAAGGAAGGTGGTTGGATCTTCTGCATTAATACGGCATTCAATTGCATGACCGTGTACTTTGATTTGATCTTGTTCTAGATTTAAACCAAGACCAGCGGCTACACGAAGCTGTTGTTCAATAATATCGACACCCGTTACCATTTCAGTCACAGGATGTTCTACTTGAACACGTGTATTCATCTCAATAAAGAAGAACTCACCATCTTCAAATAAGAATTCGAACGTGCCTGCGCCACGATACTGCATTAATTCGCATGCTTTTACGCAAGCTGCTAAAATTTCAGCACGAGCTTCTTCTGGAAGGTTCGGAGCAGGAGCTTCCTCAAGCACTTTTTGATGACGACGTTGTAATGAACAGTCACGATCATATAAATGTACGGCGTGACCATTACCATCGCCAATCACCTGTACTTCAACATGGCGTGGCTTTTGAAGGAAACGTTCCATGTAAACCGTATCATCACCGAACCACATTTCAGCATCACGTTGAGCTGCTTGTACAGACTCCAACAGTGTATCAACACGTTCAACAATTCGCATACCGCGACCGCCACCACCAGCAGCAGCTTTAACGATAAGTGGGAAGCCAATCTCTTTTGCTTCGGCCAAGGCATTGTTTGGTGTTACAGCATGAGCTGAACCTGGAACGGTTGGTACACCAGCTTTACGCATCGCCATAATCGCTGACACTTTATTCCCCATAAGGCGAATATGTTCAGGACGTGGACCAATAAAGATAAAACCAGAACTTTCTACAATCTCAGCAAATTCAGCATTTTCTGATAAAAAGCCATAACCTGGATGAATTGCATCTGCACCAGTCACTTCCGCTGCTGTAATAATTGCAGGAATATTTAGATAACTTTCGCTACTTGCACCAGGACCAATACAAACGGCTTCATCAACAAAGCGTAAATGCATGAGGTCTTTATCGGCATCCGAGTAGATACCGACTGTTTTAATACCGAGTGTTTTGCAAGCACGTGTAATACGCAGTGCAATTTCACCTCGGTTGGCAATGAGAACTTTTTGCAACATACCAACCCCCAACGATTACGCGCGGTAGCGGAATAAAGGTTGACCGAATTGGATTACATCACCATTTTTAACTAAAATTTCTTCAATCACACCACTTTGAGTTGCCTCAATTGGGTTCATGATTTTCATTGCTTCAATAATTCCAAGCGTTTCGCCTGCTGAAACAGTTTGTCCTACATTTACAAATGGTGCTTCGCCTGGACTTGGTGCAGCATAGAACACGCCAACCATTGGTGAGGTTTCAACAGCACCACGAGAAGCTGGTTTCACAACTGGAGCTTCTGGCGCAGCAGATTGTATTGGTGCAACACCAGCGGCTACGATAGGATTACGACGCGCTAAAGCAATGGATTGATCACCTTCTTTTACTTCAATAGATTGAAGATCCGATTCAATCATTAAGTCGATGAGCTTTTTAATTTTGCGAATATCCATGAATTCGTATTCCTAAGGTTAAAGAGGTGTAGAAGTTTGAATTTTTTGCACGGCATGAGTTAATGCAAATGAATAACCCTGTGCGCCTAGTCCACAAATGACACCGACAGCTTTATCTGAGAGATAAGAGTGGTGTCTAAATGCTTCACGTGCGTGAACATTTGAAAGGTGAACTTCAATAAATGGGATCGCAACACCTAATAGGGCATCACGTACTGCTACTGAGGAGTGGGTCAGTGCAGCAGGATTGATGATGATAAATTTTATACCATCAATTTGGGCTTGATGAATTCGGTCGACAATGGCACCTTCCCAATTGCTTTGGAAGGTTTCAAGTTGAATTGAACTTTCTTGAGCTTGCTGTATGAGTTGATGATTGATATCGTCTAAAGTTAAATGTCCGTAAACTTCAGGTTCTCGCTTTCCTAGCAAATTTAAATTTGGTCCATGTATGACCAAAATGGTCGAACTCATGAAGACAGCTCCAATATGAAAGTTGCAATATAACCTTGCAAGATGTCTGCAAAGTTTGCATATTATGGCATGTTTTTAAGCTTTTCATTTATATTTTGTTTCAAAAATAGCAAAAAAACAATGTCGTCAATGAGCTGTATTTTGAGAACTTTGCAGTCAATTGGCAATGTTAAAAAATTACATTTTTCTTTTAATTCTTCGAGTCTGCTATTTTAAACTGAATTGACCAAAAGTATTCATTTGTTTTGTGTAACCGCCATATGTGAGTCATCAATAGTCAGCATTTCTGACCATGAGGTGGTATAGCGTGGAGAGTGGTGCAATTGCTTCATTTTCCATTGTTGTTGATTGGTATGATAGCCCACTTGAATACAATGCTTTCCAAAGCGGTTTTTCATAGCGCCAATTGTTGTCATGAGTGAATCTCGCTGCTGGATTAAATCATGAGGCTGCCAAAGGTCATGTGTATGTGTTTTTTTAGCACTCAAAGCAGAAAACATGACGGAAACTTTTACATAACGTATATTTTCTTTAAATAAAACATCAATTTGCTGTTGTGCTGCATGGGTCAGGATTAATAAATCATCCGTCGGATATTCCAAACCAATTACATGAGAATGTGATTTCTTGAATGGTTTTACTGGAATTTTTTCATGAAGAGACACATGGACACAGGCGCATAATTGTTCTTGCTTGGTTAAACGCTCATGAGCCCGACTTAAATGAAAAATCATGGCTTGCTTGATTAATGCTTTATCCTTTAATGCTGATGCAAAACTTCGTGATGCTAAGATTCGTTTAGACGGTAAATCAGGATCTTCTAGTGAAATACAGGACTGACCTTTTAGCTCACGAATGGTACGCCCTATGAGCACTGAAAACTGCTTCATCAAATAGTGTTCATTGGCAAAAGTTAAGTCATAGCAATTATAAATACCGTAACTTTCAAGTTGTTTACTAATTTTTCGACCTACGCCCCAAATTTCCGATACTGAGGTTTCTATAAGTAATTGATCAAAACTGCATGGATCCAAATCCAATAAAGAACACACTCGGTTAAAACCAGAACGTTTTTTGGCAAAGTGATTGGCGAGTTTAGCTTGTGTTTTACTGTAACCAATCCCGATACAACAAGGTAAACCGATCCATTGTTGAATACGGTCGACTAATTCTCGACAAAATTTTTCTAAATCAAAAAGACTTTGATAATGTGTTAGGCGAATAAAACATTCATCAATTGAATAGGGCTCTAGATCTGAATCTGCATGAAAGTGTTGCTCTAAAATAGTGAAAAAGCGACTAGACATATCGCCGTAGAGGGCATAGTTGCTTGAAAATACTTTAACACCAGCTTTAAGCATATCTTTTTCAATTTCATACCATGGCACGGCCATGCCAATATTGAGAGCTTTCGCTTCCTCACTACGAGATACGACACAACCATCGTTATTACTTAAAACAACGACCGGTTGACCATTTAAACTTGGATTAAATACACGCTCACAACTGACATAGCAGTTATTAATATCAATGAGCGCAAAAATCTCTTGATGATAAATATTTTGCATAGGAGTAGGGTGAACTGCTTAGATCAATTTATTTCAGTTTTTTTAAAATACAAGTCACTACACCCCAGACCATGATTTGTTCTTCGCTACGAGGATAGATGTCAGGGTAGTCTGGATTCTCGGCTTTTAACCATAAAAGGATCGTTCCATCATTTTGTTTTTCTAACATTAATCTTTTTACTGTGAATTCATTATTAATCAGCGCCAAGACGATATCACCATGTTCTGCATTCAAACTCCGGTCAATCAAGATTTGATCACCAACTTCAATCCCTGCATTTTTCATTGATAAAGAATTTACGCGTAGTATAAAAGTAGATGCTACGTTGTGAACCAAGTATTCATTTAGATCAATATGTCCTTCTACATAATCTTGTGCTGGGGAAGGGAAGCCTGCTGCCACAGATTCAATAGGATAGGCGATTTTTAAACGTGTTCTAAATTGGATTGGTGAAATTTCAATTTGTTGATTGAAATCATCTTCAGGTCGTATTTTTAACCATTCTTTAATTTGAATCACTTTTGATTCAGGAACACGCATTACTACTGTTTTTTCTGAAAACTGTGATTTTCGACCTGCATTGGCACGTTTACCACCATGTAGAGAAGCGGTATTTGTTGCTGAAATATTTGAATTGCTGCTCATATGAAATTCCCCCCATTTAATCTTGAATGTGTAACAAAATCAAGATAGCAAAAAAAACATTGTAAAAACAGATTGTTTCGTCGGATTGATTGTGCTTATACGACACTATGCTTAAAATTAGGTCTGAATTTATGATGAAAATGGAATCATCCATGTTGCAAGATTTTATTGAAGAGCAAAAATTAGTCTGTGAGGAGTTTGATTCTGCTTACATCAAAGTGAATGAAGATGATGTTGTTGCTGTGGCTAAGCATACTTTAGATCAAGAGCCAATCGTCGGTTTGCGTAATAAGCCTGAACCAGGTGAGAAAGTGGCATGGTTTATTTATGGTGGTGAATTAGGCGAGGGCGAAGATTTTTTTGAGACGATGACGGTGAAAGAGCTTGAAGAAATTTTACCCGACGCAATTCCATTTCTTGCATTGGAAACAGGTTTCCGTTTTATGATTGATCGAGATGATTATGAGGATGTTTGGAAAGCTGAGCCTGATTTAGGAATCTAATGCGCATGTTATGGGTGAGGTTGATTTTTGTAGGTTTAAGTTTTGTTGTATCACAACAGGTTGTAGCGAATGATTTGATTGATGCACAACAGATGGTGTATCAGCAAAAACTGGATCATGAAATGCAGCTGATCGAACAAACCAAGCAGATTTTAGATGATGAACACAGTACAGCCACACCGATGGAGCAACAACTTGCTTTATGCGGAAGGTTAAAGGCCTATCAAAACATTGTTGGTTTAGCAGACCAGTTTATTCAAGTTGAACAAGCACATGTAATGAAACGTATTGCGCAATTTTATTTAAATCAGCAATCTACGAGTTTTCAGCAATCGGGCATGACAATTGATGATTGGTGTAGCGCAAACTAGCAAATTTGTCAGATATTGATATGAATTTGGACTGAATTGATAACTCGAACTTTATTATAATTTTTTGCGTTGAGTTGACGTATTCCAATTTCCCTGATTGACACGCGACATCTTAACCATCATTAGTCTAGGTGATGTCTAAACCCGCTGCATAGCGGGTTTTTTAATGTCTATTTCACTGATTAATTCATTTTTTAAAGCTACGAACTGACTCGATATGCTATGTAAATCAAAAAGTAGTTTTGGTTTACAGACAATTGGCAGGCTTTGGTATTCCGGCTAATCGACTTAGATGGCGAGCAACTAGGCCTGTTTTAAACTTTTCTTGCAATACTGCATTATCAATGTCAGCGCTGACGTGTTTCATTAAAAATTTGATTAAGGGACGAGTTGCAGGAGAATGACCAAATTGAGCGTAGAACTGACGCACCGCATGCAATACTTCGAAATGCCAAGCTGTTAGCTCAAGCTCGAGTGTATTCGCGAGTACTTGCGCTACATTTTCATTCCAAATGGTATAGTCAACTAAATGACCATCTTGATCGAGTTCAAGGGATAATTCAGTGGTCATGGTAAAACCTAAGTCAATAAATTTGTTTTATTTAAGGCTAATACAGCGTGTAAAGCCCAGAATGATATCTGCAAAAGTGGTGTAATCAATCACTTCAATTTGAAAATACTCGCCGTTCAATAGATGCGAAGGTAATAACTCAGCATCTCGATCTAAAACGTAGACCTTGTTTTGAATCGTAAGTACAGATGGTGTAAACAATGCCAACACCGCATCCCCCATAAGCACTAAAGCATCATTGGTATCCAGTGTTTTTTGAACCTGTTGAATACAATGTTCAGTATTTGCAAATTGAGATTGTATTAAATAAAGCGTTTTATCGGTCATATGAGTTACCAATACAGCACATGGTCAAAGCTTTGAATTAACTCTTTATTAAATTCAATAAATTTAATTTCATGCGTAGTATGTTGAACAAAGGGATTATCTTGTTGATTGGATTCAACCAAAATAGGGCTTAGATCGTAAAACTCAAAGCTATCGACGAGGTTGGAAGCCAGTTTAAACGCATGTTTAATGGGTTCGAAGCTTAATTCGGAACGGAGTAAACTTAAAGCTGCGCCTTGCAATAAAACTTTTACTTCAGCGCCAAAAGTTGCTAAAACCATGGTTGCAGAAAGGCTCTCATGAACTTGTAGCGAGTTGAGATTTGATTGGGTTAATATAACCAGTACAGATTTCACACAATTTACCTTTCAATTGCAACAATCAATGAAAAATGAATAATTTAGAATTGAACTAGACGTGCTGAAGTTGAGACAGCATCTGCCAATTCACCGAGTCCTACCAGCTGAAAACCTTCAGCCAGATTATGGGACTCAATGTGATGGCGTTGAGCATTTTCAGCATCAGTGATTCCACGTGCTAGGGCAGCACTTACGCAAACAGGAAGTTTGATATTTAATTTTTGCCACTCTTGTGTGAGACTTCTTTGATCATCTGGCGACCACTGTAAGTTGTTTGCAACTTGAACGCCTTCTTGATAAAAGAAAACTCGAAAAATTTCGCCTTTCGCTTGCAATGATTGTGCGAGTCCTAATGCATGCCAAGCATGGATTGAGCTAGGTGCCGAGGTAATTAGTAATAACGTACTCATTTAAAACTTCGCATAGGGTGATCAAACTGAAAATAGCTTGTTCAGGCTTTTAAACAAAAAGGTAGTATACAATGATTTTAGTGACAGGTGGATTAGGCTTTATAGGTTCACACGTTGTTTTAAGCTTATTGGCACATGGTCAAGAAGTCGTCATTGTAGATAATCTTGCCAATGCGAATTTACAAACACTTGAACGTCTTGAATATATTTCTGGAATGTATGTACCTTTTGTAAAGCTAGATGTTAGAAATACGCCTGCTCTGAATAAAGTTTTTGAGCAGTACTCAATCCGTGCTGTTATACATACTGCAGGATTTAAGTCTTTAGAGGAGTCTCGCTTAAAACCGCTTGAATATTATAATGATAATGTCAGTTGCATTATGAGTCTGATGCGTGCAATGCAACGAACAGGTGTACGAACATTATTGCATCTTTCAAGTATGGCGGTTTATGGCACTTCGAGTTTGAATTTAAATGAAGAGCATCCTCTCAATTTTGCCAATCCAAACCCTTATATTAAATCCCAGCAAATGATTGAAGAGATCATCCGTGATACCTCTAAAACGGACGAAGAATGGAGTATTGCGATCCTGAGACTAGCAAATGTAGCTGGTGCTTTTGAACATGGAGTTTTGGGTGAAGTGGTTGCCCCTTTACCTAAAAATATTTTGCCTTTGGTGTTACAAGTCGCAGCCATGCAGCGCGATTCCATTCAATTACAAAAGAATGCCAAGACAAAAGACCAAACGGTTGAACGAAGTTTTGTGCATGTCATTGATGTGTGCGAGGCAGTCATTGCAACTTTAAAGTGGTTATTTAATCAAAGATCAACGTGCGAAGCATTTGATATCGCAGGTCAGCCAAGTTCAATTCAAAACTTGATTAATACTGTAGAAAAAGTGACTGAAACAAAAATTAGAACTGAGGAAACTGATTATGTTTTCCAAGAATTAGATCAAATTGGTTCGAATAGTTTAAAAGCATTAGAATTAGTGCAATGGAAAGCACATCGATCACTAGAACAAATGATTGAAGATCAATGGCGATACTATCAAAGCACCTTTAACAATTAAAATGATAATCATTTACATTTGTGGTTTTTTTGATTAGCATCAAATCAACGGTGGATCAATCTGAATCAAACATGATTCTTCCAATGAATAGCGAAATATTTGAGGTTGATATGCAAACACGTATAGAACACGACACGATGGGTGATGTAGAAGTACCAAGTGATGCGATGTGGGGGGCTCAAACCCAGCGCAGTTTGCAAAATTTCAAAATTGGCGGTGAGCGACTTCCTCGTGCGATGATCCGTGGTATGGGGCTGGTCAAAAAAGCGGCTGCACTTACCAATGCTGAGTTAAATCAGATTCCTGCTGAATTGGCGAATTATATTGTGGGTGCTGCAGAAGAAGTAATCACGGGACAATGGGACAGTCAATTTCCATTAGTAGTATGGCAAACAGGTTCTGGTACTCAAAGTAATATGAACTGTAATGAAGTCATTGCAAATATTGCGAATCAAAAACTGGGTAATCCGCTTGGAGCACAGAAACCCGTTCACCCAAATGATCATGTTAATCGAGCTCAATCTACAAATGATTCATTTCCAACAGCGATTCATGTCGCTGCTAGTTTACAGATTAATGAGTTACTGATTCCAGCAGTTCAAGCTTTACGTGAAACTTTACATCAGAAGTCTCAAGAATTTTCAAATATCGTTAAGATTGGGCGTACACATTTACAAGATGCAACGCCGTTAACTTTAGGCCAGGAATTCAGTGGTTACGTATCCCAACTCGATCATGGATTAAAGCGTCTAGAGCAAGCTTTAGAAGGGTTATACGAATTGCCATTAGGTGGTACAGCTGTCGGGACAGGTCTAAATGCTCATCCTGATTATGCTATAAATGTAGCAAAAAAATTGGCTGAGCTTACGGGTTTACCTTTTGTGACTGCACCAAATAAGTTTGAAGCACTAGCAGGACGTGATGCTGCAGTATTTGCTTCTGGCGCACTGAAAACACTTGCTGCGAGTTTAAATAAGATTGCCAATGATATTCGTTGGTTAGCGAGTGGTCCTCGTTGTGGTTTTGGGGAGATTCGTATTCCTGAAAATGAACCAGGTTCGAGTATTATGCCGGGTAAGGTGAATCCTACTCAAAGTGAAGCTATGACGATGGTTGTTGCGCAGGTTTTGGGTAATGACACGACGATTAATATCGCTGGTGCTTCAGGTAATTTTGAACTAAATGTTTTTATGCCGGTTATTGCTTATAATTTACTGCAATCAATTCAGCTGCTAGGTGATGCATGTAATAGCTTTAATGAGCATTGTGCTGTGGGGATTGAGCCGAACCAAGATAAGATTGATTATTTCTTGCATAACTCATTGATGCTAGTTACTGCATTGAATCCTGTGATTGGTTATGAAAATGCGGCAAAAGTTGCTAAGACAGCATATAAGGAAGGTAAAACACTTAAACAAGTTGCTGTAGAGCTGAATTTAGTCACAGCTGAGCAGTTTGATGAAGTCGTTGTACCTGAGAATATGGTTTCACCTAATGTGAAGTGATTTTGATTTGGTGAATTTTTGATTTGAATGTTGATAACATATATTGACAAGCAACTGTCTTTAATATATTGACCAATTATTCATTTCAGAATACTATTTATATAACGACCTTTCATACGTCACTTAAGGCTTTTACAAAGGAGACAATCATGAATAATTATAAAGCTCGTCTAATCCTTGACGAAGGCTATGGATTAGGTTGAGACTCATTTAAATTTGTGTAATAAAAAAGCATCCATTAGGGTGCTTTATTTTTAAGTAAAGTAAAATTGAATTTCGTTTATACTTATCTTCTGATAATTCCATATGTCACTGTAATTGCTTATTTTTATATTTATCGTAGAGATAATTTCTTTATTAAGATTAGAAGTAGTAATCAACTCCTTCTCATCTTAATTTTATTAGGTATCACGTTTGTAGAAATATTAATTTGGAAAAGTTTTTTTGAAGATTATAAATTCCTAAATTTTGATATAGAAAATACAGATGGGCAGTTTAAAACGACAGCATTAGTTACGGTTTTAGCAGCTATAGCTGCCGTTTTTGGTTGGATTTTTACTTCAAGGGTGCAAATTATAAACACTATAAGAAGTCATTCAGTACAAGTATTGATGAATAGTAGGAATTCTACTGCGTATATTGCTAAGGTTGATATTGCAACCAAAATAAGAAGGAATTTGGGGAAGGATCAAAACATAGAGTCGAAAGATAAAGTGCAATTGACTAGAGAAAAATTTAATTCATTGGAAGATGAGGAAAAATCGGCTGTAACATATTTATTAAATTTTTTGGAATTTGTAGCAATTGGAATCAGACATAACAACTTAGATGAAGACTTAATAAAAAGTAGTTTCAAATCAATACTTAAAGCTAATTACAATCTCTTCCAACCTGTAATTGAATATTTAAGAGAGATTGATAGTCCTAAAATTTACAATCAACTCGAAATTTTGCATAAAAGGTGGGAAGAGAACAAAAAACCAGAATGTATCAATTGTAAGCAAGGTATTGATGATGAAGTTCAGAATAGAAAGAAACATAAATTTAATAATCTTCGGAACATTACATTAACAATTTTAACGGGCTCAGGGTGGCTAATAATGATAGCTATCATGAGATTAATAGAGAAATTAACGAAATATTCAACAGAGGAAGATTTATTATGCGATAACTGCAAAACATTAAAAAAATAAGTAAAAACTTCATCACATAGTCATGTAATTATTATGAGATTGATTAACTCGTCACAATTGTTAAAATACGCATTGCTTTTAATTGCTGTTGTATCAAAGTTCTTATCTTAGACTTAAGACAGCCAATCTACGGAAATTTTCAATGCTCGATATATATTTAACAGATGTTCAAAAAAATGTTCAATTTCAAGATTATCCAGGTGAACATCCTGTTAAATTTATTCTTAACTTTAAAAAAATCTTCCCAAGTATTATGGAATTACTACTTCCTGTTCTACCTAAAGATGAAAATCTAGAAGACATGACATGGGAATCAACAACAAAAGATTTTGAAACCTTCAAACTGCTACTGACAGGTTGGGGTGTGATTGAACTGCGTCTGAATGCCATTACACAATTCAAAAATCGTGAATTTGCAGATCAACTAGTAAAAACTGCTCAACAAAAAAGAGCGAAGTTTTCTAAAGAACAACCTAAGCTCAGTACGGTAGATTTAGACTATTTGTTCATGCATGAAGTCCATACGGCGATTGATGCTGAATTAGTGGAGTTAGGTGAAAAATTCTATTTGCCAACCTTACGCTCCCTATGGAAAAACCAAGTATCGGCTCAGGTTCTTGAAGCTAAATTTTAAGCTTACATATGCCAAGACAAGCCCTCTATCATGGAGGGCTTTTTACTATTGGGTAAAAAAATACGAATAAAATCAAATCTTCGAATTAGGGTTCAAAATGGATAGATGTTGGTCTGATAAATGCTTAATGTAACACTACAACATATTTGATTTGTTGAATATTTAATCTTTGGTTAAGTATTTCTAATGAATTAAAGGTCATAGTATCGTATTTCCCCGAGGAAATACCAAAGGATTTCAGAAAATGTCGAATCAATTTTTAGATTTAATTCAAAAACGCCGTACGATTTATGCTTTAGGAAAAGCAGTTGAACAATCTCCTGAGTACTTAACAGATCTTATTCAGAATGCGATTAAACAAAGCCCATCATCTTTTAACTCTCAATCTTCACGTGCGGTGATTTTATTTAACGCTGAACATGAAAAGTTTTGGGGCTTTGTGAAAGAGAAGCTAAAGTCATATGCGAAGGACGAGGCGAGTGCAGCAAAAACTTCTGCAAAAATGGATAGCTTTGCTGCAGGCGTAGGCACTGTATTATTTTTCGAAGAAATGGATACAATCACTGACTTACAAGAGAAATATCCTTCGTATGCGGAAAACTTCCCAATTTGGGCGGAACATTCAACAGCAATGGCACAGTTTGCGGTTTGGACAGCTTTGCATACAGAAGGTTTAGGTGCAAACCTTCAACATTATAATCCGATTGTAGATGATCAAGTCCAATCTGAATGGGCTGTACCGGCTTCGTGGAAACTACGCGCACAATTAGTATTTGGATCTAAAGAAGGAGAGGCTTTCGATAAAGGCTATATTGACGACGCCACACGTTTTAAAATGTTTAAATAAAATATGGAAAAGCACTCATTGGAGTGCTTTTTTTAAACCCAT
Source organism: Acinetobacter sp. 24-47-47 (assembly GCF_057737035.1). Classification (NCBI taxonomy): domain Bacteria; kingdom Pseudomonadati; phylum Pseudomonadota; class Gammaproteobacteria; order Moraxellales; family Moraxellaceae; genus Acinetobacter; species Acinetobacter sp. 24-47-47. The sequence continues at coordinate 1,536,867 of NZ_CM173216.1, forward strand.
AAATAGCCTAAGCAATATTCATATTTCGAACGTTTTTCCCATGTAATACATAATATAAGACAATGCAAAATAAAGTACCAATAGCACTATATAAATAGAGTTGTTGGTAACTGATCAAGTCTAAAGCTAAACCTAAGAAATAAGGACCGAATCCTAAACCTGCATCTAAAAAGATAAAATAAGTTGAGGTTGCAAATCCCATCCGTTCCAAACTAGTACTTTTTACTGCTATTGTTTGGCAAATTGATTGGATATTACCGTATCCTAAACCTAATAATCCTGCGCAAATCAACAAAAGACCCGAACTGTTAGCTTGGCTCAACAAGAAGAATGCAAGTGCCATAATGAGAAAGGCCGGATACATAATTATATTTTCGCCTTTCTTATCCATCAGTGGTCCTGTAATAGGACGAGAGAGCAGAATTGTTAACGCATAAATGAGAAAGAAAAACGATGCTGCTTCAACCAGATCGATTTCTTTGGCATAAAAGTTAATAAACGATAGAACACCAGAGTAGAAGAGGGAGCTTACCAACATGATCAGAGCAATGGGTAAGGCGCTCTTTTCAATATACTGAGATAGAAAACTATTTTGAGTATGTGCCTGATCAGGTATAGACGAAACCTGATGCAATTGAGGAACTTGAATAAATAATGCTGTAATTAAACATAAAACCGCAAGGATTGAAGATAGGGAAAAAATAATGTTGTAACTGACATGAAGCATTAGCCAGATTGCCAAAAATGGTCCAATTGCAGTTCCTAAAGTACTACTCATACTGTAGTAACCTATACCTTCACCACGACGAGTTGCTGGAATAATTTGAGCGATAATTGTGCCAAATACGGTGGAGGCAACCCCCATCATAAAGCCATGCAAGAATCGAACGATTAATAAAGTTCCAACCTCTAAATGGAGAAAATAAAAGCCTGAAAATATCAGAAATCCAGTGAGTCCGACCAGCATGGTGACTTTAGAACCGAATTTAACGAGGAATTTAGCCACCAATAAACGACCAATCAGTGTACCCACAATAAAAAGTCCTGATACTAAACCAGCCTGCGCCGTCGTCGCTCCAAGTTCTGCTATCGAAAATCCCACAATGACAATAACAAGAAGATAAAAAGTCAGTACCAATTGAAAGTTAATTAAACTGACCAAAATAAAATTACGTGTCCAAAGAGGCTGATCAACCTGATTTGAGGAAATACTCATAACTCCTCCACAATATTTAAGCTTTTATCACGCTCTAAAATAGACAAAAACAGTTGAAGTGTCTCAGCACTTTGAGCAATGTCTTCAGGATTTACTTGATTCAAAAACTGTTGTTCAAATTGATCAATCTGAATTGTACAAATTTGATAAAGATCTCTACCTTTTTCGGTTAATTGAATTAATTTTTGGCGTTTATCAGATGATTCTAAAAACTGAATAACATCTAATTTATGTAAAGTATTAATGCGTTTTGCAATTGATGGTTTCGAAACATTGAGTTCATGAGCCAAATCAATTGAAGTGATGGAGTCATGATCATAGATATGATAAATCAACTGCCACATTGAATAGTTCAGTTGGTATTGAGCCAAGATATCATTTAAACGGTCACTAAAGAGTCGCGCACTTCGCAGCAATACGACACGGAATTTGGGAGAGTTTTGCATATAGTTAACCAAGCTAACTAGTTTGTTGGCTTGAATTTACGCTCAATTATTAGACGAATCAAGCGTAATGCACTTATTGATAATCAGGGTACTGAAAATATTAGTTTTTTTGTTTTCTAAAAGTACTTGGTCGAATAGGACGGGTCCCGCGCCAGAGACCTCGTTTATTGCGTTTTGCATTATCTTGTAGCGAGATCATATATTTTAATTGCTTTGGATCACGTATGTATTCTTCGTAAACCCACGCACCACCACGCCTCACTAATTCTTCATTCATATTCTTGCGATAGCGGTAGACCACACCCACGCAACGTCCATAACGATCTATATCCGTGATTTTTACACGAACAATTTTACCTTGAACCATTTTCTTAACTAAGCGTTGGGATTCAAGCCCGTAACTTTGATTAGATTCAGGCGCATCTACAAAAGCAAAGCGTAATTTAGTTTTAGAACGCCTTAAATTCAAACGATGGCAGGAGAGGGTGTCACCATCACTCACCGCTGTAACACGGCACCAATAAGTTTTTCCTTTTTTAAAAGGTTTAAATACTTGAAGAAGATAAATTCTTACTTGTCTAAAAATGATAAGAAGTAATAAGCATAAAATCGCACCTAGCCCAATAAGCCATGATGCAGGGAGTTGATCAAACATAGAAAACACAAGAGAAAACAAGCCTTAATATGATAAATCAACTCGAAGTGAGTGTTTGATTCAATATTGAACAGATGGTGTTCACACAGATTTTCAACTAAATAGCCTAAGTTTTATCATCTATCACCGCCATAAATAGCCTAAGCAAAAATTTTATTAATTTCTGAAATTAAATACTGAAACTTTTGATGTGATGTAAATTGTGAATTCCAATAAATTCCCATTTTCATTAAAGGAAATTCAACAGGGAGTTCAGAAATTTTTAAATCTTGAGGTAATTTCAAATTTTTTAAAATACTAAAAGGTAAGGTTAACAATGTGTCAGGATACTCCTTCAAAATTTGTAGTGCTGTTGAGTAATGTTGACAGCGTAAAAAAATATCACGTTGAATATTCAACTTTTTAAAATGTAAATCTTCAATAAGCACACCAGAATGCCTTGATGAAACACCAATATGTTGGGCATGTTTGTATTGTTCTAAATTTTCGATGGTTGTCAAACCACATATGACAAAGCGATCATTCACTAAAGCGTTAAAATAAATTTTCTCATCAACTTTCTGTTGAAGATCGACCACTAAATCAAGTTGCTGTGATAATAAATCTTTTGTCCAGTTAGTTCGATCTAACTTGATACTTTGAAACCGTGTCGCTAGTCCTAAATCACGAAAATGACGAATTAACTGCGGAAAAATTAAAGGCTCAATTTCATCATGAATTGCTATACGAATAGATTGAATCGTCAGTGGATCAAAAGATATATGATGAGTCGAGATATGCTGAATTGCGATTAATGTTTCTTTTATTCGTGGATAAATTTGATGTGAAAAGGGTGTCGCAACCATCTTTATACCACTTCGGATAAAAAGATCATCTTTCAATTGTAGTCTTAATCGCTGTAAAGCATGACTGGCTGCAGATTGTGTAATACACATCAAATTTGCGGCTTTGCTGATACTTTGATGTTCGTATATCGCAATAAATAATGGATATAGATTGATATCAATGTGTGAAAAAGCGCTCAGGTCCACAGATTCCTGATGAATTCTATTCATAAAGTAATATTTAAATAAATCATTTTATTCATAGTAGATTTCAAGCTATGTTGATGTAAAGCGTGACGAGAATATAGTTTGAGGGATTAATGTTTGAATTAACGGAAAAAGCTAAACACTTTTACGATTTAGCACAACGCTTTATTCAAGACGAAATAGAGCCTATAGAACAAGAATTTTGGCATAAAGTTCATCAATTAAATCCAAGTGATGATTGGACATCATGGACGTGGCCAGCAGAACTTGAAGTACTCAAACAAAAAGCTAAATCACAAAATCTGTGGAATCTTTTTTTACCAGACCCAGAATTTGGTCAAGGTTTAACAGTTCAAGAATATGCACACATTGCTGAGTTAACTGGCCGTAATTTATTGGCTCCTACAGTTTTCAATTGTAATGCGCCAGATAGCGGTAATATGGAGTTAATTTGGCGTTATGGCTCAGCACAACAAAAAGAGCAATGGTTAAAACCTCTTTTAGACGGAAAAATTCGATCCGTATTTTGCATGACTGAACCAGAAGTTGCTTCTTCAGATGCAACGAATATGCAAGCCACTGCTGTAATTGAGGGAGACGAAATTGTTTTAAATGGACGCAAATGGTGGTCGTCAGGCTTAGGCGATCCTAATGCAAAACTCATTATATTTATGGCACATACACCAGACGCAAATAAAGGTCGACATCAACAACATTCAATGGTTTTAGTTCCAGTTGAAACTGAGGGCGTGAAAATTGAAAGAATGTTACCTGTATTTGGTGATTATGATGCGCCACACGGTCATGGAGAAGTAACCTTTAATAATGTTCGTGTTCCAGTCACTCATTTTATTGGTGGAGCAGGTCAAGGGTTTGAGATTGCACAGGGGCGACTTGGTCCAGGACGTATTCATCATTGCATGCGTTGTATCGGGGCTGCTGAGAAATCATTGGAATTAATGATTGATCGTGGAATGCAAAGAAAAGCATTCGGCAAGGAAATTTTGAAACTTGGTGGTAATTTGGAAAGAGTCGCGGAAGCACGTGTTGCCATCGATCAAGCACGTCTTTTGACCTTATATGCGGCATATAAAATGGATAAACTGGGCAATATGGCTGCACTCACTGAAATCTCTGCAATTAAAGTCGTTGCACCTAGTGTTTTGGAAAAAGTTGTCGATATGGCAATGCAAATTCACGGCGGTGCAGGTCTATCTAGAGATACGCCATTGACAGGTTTTTTTGCACAAGCGCGTGCATTACGTTTGGCAGATGGGCCAGATGAGGTGCATAAAGGCATGATTGCAAAATTGGAACTTGCGAAACGTGGTTTTTCAACTCGTCATTCTCAATAAGATGAGCACTCGATTTAAGGAAGAAATATGTCAGTTATAGATACAGCAGGGCAAGTCAGACGTGGTGAAGAGCTCGATATCGTTTCAGTCACAAACTGGTTAAATCAAAATGGCGTGGAAGTGATTGAGCCTGTAGAAGTTACACAATATTCTGGTGGAGCTTCAAACTGGACATACCGGCTCAAATATAGCAATGCAGATCTGATATTAAGAAGACCACCCGCAGGAACCAAAGCCAAATCTGCTCATGATATGGTTCGAGAACATAATGTTCAGAAAGCTTTAAAAGATCTATATCCAGTCGTGCCCAAAATGCTGGCATTATGTCAGGATGAATCTGTACTCGGATGCGATTTTTATGTGATGCAGCGAATCGAGGGAATTATACCAAGGGCAAAGCTTCCACCAGAACTAAAACTCACTGAATTTGATGTGCATCAGCTTTGTATAAATGTTTTAGATAAATTGATTGAATTGCACCAAGTTCCTTATCAAGGAACAGCACTTGAGCAAATTGGAAAAGGTGAGGGTTACTGCCGTCGTCAGGTCGAAGGTTGGGACAGTCGCTACGACAAAGCCCATACCATCAATGTGCCGACCTTTAAGTTTGTACGAAATTGGCTTAAAGACAATATTCCTGAGGATTCAACCAACTGTATTATTCACAACGATTGGCGTTTTGATAATGTCATTTTGAATCCTCAACAGCCTACTGAGGTCATCGGGGTGTTGGATTGGGAAATGGCGACAATTGGTGATCCACTTATGGATTTAGGATCAGCCTTAGCATATTGGGTTGAAGAAAACGACAATATGATCTTTAAATCGACACGTCGACAACCTACACATCTTAAAGGCATGTTTACACGTAAAGAAGTTGTGGATTATTACCTAGAAAAAACAGGACTAAAGCCATCTAACTGGACGTTCTATGAAGTTTTTGGGATCTTTAGATTAGCGGTCATAGCACAACAAATTTATTATCGTTATTACCATAAACAAACGGATAATCCTGCATTTAAGGATTTTTGGATTGTGATTCATGCATTACATATTCGTGCTTTAAAACTCATAGGTATACAAAAGCTTGAAGCGAATGAAATTGCAAAAACTTATCTCGCAAAATTACAGGATATTCTGCCAAGATGACGACAATATATTTGGTCAGACATGGTCAAGCTTCATTTGGTGCTGAAAGTTATGATCAGCTTTCTCAGAAAGGTGAAGTTCAAGCACGTGTGTTGGGGCAATATTTTCAAAAGTTAATACAAGAGCAGCCCTATGTATTAGCTGGCTCGATGAAACGTCATCAGCAGACGGCGGATATCTCTTTGAATGAGTGTTTTCCTGACAGTCATATTGATATCGATCCACATTGGAACGAGTTCAATCATCAACAAGTGTTTGCAAAATATGAACCACGTTTTGCAGATCCTGCATTACTTAAAAAAGATGTTGGTCAAGCGGTAGATCCTCGTGCCTATTTAGGAAAAATTTTTGAAGGTGCAATTCAACGTTGGACTAAGGGGGATCATCATCATGATTATGATGAAAGCTGGCCTCAATTTCAGCAAAGAGTACTTCAAGGCTTGAACAAACTATGTATACAACTTGAAACAGAAAAACCTCGCTATGCCGTGGTTTATACGTCTGGTGGTGTTATATCTGTTGTTGCAGGGCATTTACTTGGTTTAAGTGCAGACAAAACTTTTGCATTGAACTGGGCAATCACCAATACCAGTTTTACCACCTTAAGATTGGTTGGTACAGAACCACAATTACTCAGTTTAAATGAACATCATTATTTAAAAGAACAAGATCGTGATTTGCTCACTTGGATTTGATCAAGGCTATATGCCATAGAGAGAAAATGGAATGAACAAAACTATATTAATTACAGGTGCAAGCTCAGGTATCGGTGCTGGGATGGCACAAGAGTTTGCAAAAAAAGGATATAACCTAGCGATCTGTGCACGTCGTTTAGAAAGGTTGTATGCTTTAAAAGATGAAATAGAACAACGCTATCAGGTAAAAGTAAGTGCGAAGGTATTGGATGTCACGGATGATGAGCAAGTCTTCAGTGTATTTAAAGAGTTTAAAGATGAGCTAGGCACTATCGATCGAGTGATAGTCAATGCTGGTGTGGGCGAAGGACGTCGTATCGGTAAAGGTAATTTTGCGATTAATAAAGCAACAGTTGAAACTAATTTTATTTCTGCGATGGCACAATGTGAAGCAGCGGTCGAAATTTTTAGATCTCAAAATTCAGGACATTTAGTTGTAATTTCGTCGATGAGTGCTTTGCGTGGTATGCCAAAACATCTTACAGCTTATGCTGCCAGTAAAGCGGGAATTGCGCATTTAGCCGAAGGGATTCGAGCTGAACTTATTGGAACACCAATTAAAGTTTCAACGATTTATCCTGGTTACATTCGAACTGAAATTAATGAAGGTGCTGGAAAATTACCTTTTGAGGTCGATCAAGCCACAGGATCACGACTATTAGCTGAAGCAATCGAAAAGCAACCAGTCAAAGCATATGTACCAAAGTGGCCATGGTTGCCATTGGGTTTTGCAATGAAGGTTTTACCGCTTCAGCTCGTCAATAAGCTGAGTTAAAAGAACGTCTTATAAATCCCACATTTAGTGGGATTTATTTTTAAAGAAATATTTCAAAGCATCTTGTATGACGATTTGCCAAACGGCATATGAATGTCCGCCTATATATTGTTGATAGTGAACATTGTGTCCCTGATCGACTAAATCCTGAGCGACAATCGGAGAGGTTTCTAGAATGCTTAAGCTATTATTTTGTCTCGAATATTCATAGCTATTGGCTGAAATATACCAATTGAGTTTCTTTGTATTGTCTAATGTTGAAGCTCTGATCAGTTTACTCATACCATTGATTGTATCATTTGGATCAGATTTCCACCAAAATGAACCAGAAAGTGGCACGACGTGACTAATATCATTGGATGTTTTTAACGCCAAATAAGCAGAACTCAGACCACCTAAACTTGAACCCAATAAGACTGTTTTGTTGTCATCACGTTGGTATGGCAAATGTTGACTGATCCAAGGCAATAATTCTTCTTGAAAAAACTGTGTGTATTCTGGATTGGGGCTAAGTTCTTTAGCACGTAATTGATCATTAGGATGTCCAACAAAAACAGCCTGTATAGGTGGGAGTTGCTGTTGTTGAACCAACTGATCTAATATCTGGGGAACTTTAACTAAATGCGCATATTGCTCACCATCAAAAAAAATCAGAGTGATATATGATTTTCCGACTTGAGGTGGAGTTGCATAAATCTGAATAAGACGATCATTTCCCAAAACTTTACTTTTCAACACGGATGAAACTAATTGTTTTTCACTTTTTTCAGCCATTTGAGTTGGATCAATAAAATTGGGCGCTCGACTGAGTTTTGCGATATTTTCATTCCTCAGCGTGGTATTCGTTTTTAAGGCAATGTTTTTAGAATCAAACCACTTATGAGGATTGAAAGGGTCGAGTTGTTGTACCTTTAAAATAGATCGACGCTGATCTCGTGATTCTTTTAAATTTGGGTTTAAATGTGGACAGTAATTTGATAAATATCCATCGATATTCGGTGAATCCACAGCAAAACTATAACTTCCGATAAATCTTGAATCGACAATACTTTCTTTAAACCAAATATCAGTACCTTTAAGTCGAGTTAACCACTCATGATCATTACTCGGACCACCGATTAATCGCACATTGTGTTTTGCACCACGATATAAATAAATGACACGTTGGTGTGTTTCATTAAAATCTTCAATTATTGGGGTTTGATTTTTACGAATTTCCGACCAAAATTGATCGAGGAGATGATTTTTTTGATCAGGATACATCTGAATCTGTTTTTGGATTTGTTGAAGCACCGTACTTTTAGCATCCATATCCTCACATACAGGGGCATAGGATTGAGTGCTGACTTGTAATGAATGATTTACAGAGAGATCAGCACTTACTGCGGAACTCACTAACATCAATATACAAAAAAATTTGATAGGATGATTCATGGATTTTAGCTTTGAATTAATTATGTAAATGATAATTATTTTCAATAATAAATAGCAATGAAAATATCAAAAAATCGTTTAAAATAGGAAATATCAAAACCTAAAATCAAATACATGTTTCTTAAATTAGCGACAATCGCACTCATTCCAGCTTTACTTGTGCAAGGCTACCAAGTCAAGAAAAATACACCTCGTTTAGCAGAAGCTTTGGGGGAAAGAAATGGTTTGGTTGGTAATGGCCCTCAAATATCAATTTTAATTTTAGGTGATTCAGCTGCTGCTGGTGTGGGTGTGCAATTTCAAGAAGATGCGCTAAGCGGAACATTGTTACAAGAACTAAGAGATCATTTTCAAATTCGCTGGTCATTAATTGCAAAAACTGGAAATCGTACTTCAGATGTAATTCGAACTATACAGGCTATTAATAACGATCAGTTTGATATTGTAGTAACTTCGATAGGGGTCAATGATGTAACACAGCTCATCTCACCACAAAAATGGATCTGCCTACAAGAACAATTATATTCACTGATCGCTGAGAAATTTTCACCCAAGCTCATTATCGCGACTGGAGTTCCACCGATGAATGAGTTTCCTGCATTACCAAATCCTTTAGCTTGGTTGTTTGGAAAATATGCCCATCAAATGAATGTTGAATTGGAAAATTGGATTGAACCACAACCAAAATTTGAATTGGTTAAATATGATTTGGATGAGTATAAACAACTCAATTTGAAGATGGCTGAGGATGGATTTCATCCAAGTAAAGAAATCTATCAGCTTTGGGCAAAAAAAATTAGTTCGATTATTCAAAATCACTGTAGATCGAAAAGTTAGACCGAAATTTGATATGAGTGATATCGAAACACATCCACTTGAGCCATTTGTACCTCAACAAGCCAATTTGCTCATGCTTGGCAGTTTTCCTCCGCCGAAAGCAAGATGGAAAATGGATTTTTATTATCCGAATTTTCAAAATGATATGTGGAAAATATATGGGTTGATCTTTTTTCAAGACCCGCATTATTTTCTAGACCGTGAAAATAAACAATTCAAAGAGCAAATGCTGAAAGATTTTCTAAATGAGTTGGGCATTGCAATATTTGATACAGCCTATCAAATACGGCGTTTGAAAGACAATGCCTCAGATCAATTTCTAGAAATCGTTACACCGACAGATATGTTTCTATTGCTTAAAAAAATTCCATATTGTCGAGATATTATGACCACAGGTGATAAAGCAACTGAGACCTTATTAAAGTCAATGAATGCATCTGTACACACTAAAGTTAAAATGGGTACAATCGTGGATCTGCAATTTGATAACAAAGATATCCGAATTCATCGTATGCCATCTTCTTCAAGAGCTTATCCTTTAGCTCTTGAAAAGAAAGCCGAATACTATCGTGAACTTTTCCAGTCAATTGGATTAATTTAACAACCTGTTAAAGTCAATTGAGATGCTTATTACACATCATAATCTACATAATCCCACAAGTTTAAACGTGATTTAATTTCTTTACGAATATATGGAAGCATATTGAGTAGAGTACCATCAATCCATAAAGATAATGCTTGAGCAGATAATTCTTGTCCTTCTTCATCAACTAAGCGGGCACCCTTCACAATCACGAGCGTTTGTTCTGAGACAGAGGTTTCAATGCCTTTAAACAAAACTTGTAACTCATGACCATTGTCTAAAATTAACCAAGCCAATTCAATTTGAACATTATGGTTAGATTTTAATGTGATAGAACCTTCAACTAAGTCTTCATCAGTAAGGCAATCATAATCAACACTAATTTTAGCTAAATACCATTCATGCTGAGATAAATCTTCAAGTGATAAAAAAGGGGTGAGTATGTCGTTCAGATTATACTGTCGACTAAGATCAAAAAATTGCATGGGAGTAGAGTAGAACCAAGGGTTCAAAAAATAAAACGTGAATAATAATGCAATTTATCCTGGTTGTACAAACCAGTCACAACAAAGAATTTACATCATCCATTCGATTGGGAGATAGGACAAAGACTTGAACATAAATCTCTGAAAACGAGTCGTTTCAGGGTCATGATCATGTATTAACTTTTCTTCACCTCGTTGTTCTTCCCATCTTAAGTTTTGATGTGCATCCAAATGTAGTTGATAGGCAACTTTGGGAAGATTTTCATCTAAAGATTGAGATATCTCTGTTTTAAAATCGGCTGACTCAATGATCAGTCCAAGTTCAGTATTCAAATACGCTGAACGTGGATCAAAATTGAATGTTCCAATAAAAACTTTATCATCTACAGTAAAAAATTTAGCATGAAGCCGCGACGCATTTTTTCCTTTCGCAGGAATAACATTACCCGTCATAATTTCATACCAAGTCCGATCAGACCGTTCAATATAAGGTTTAAACTCGTAAAGTTTTACATCTGACCTTAAGAGTGAGGTTCGATATTTTTGATAAAATGCATGAACAATCGGGACATCATTTGCCAAATATGAGTTTGTTAAAACTCGAACTTTGACATTCTGCTCACTCAATTGTTTGAGTAAAGACTCACCATGAACAGTAGGAACAAAATAGGCAGACACCAAGTTTATTTCTTGAGCAGGTTTCCCCATAATGGATTTGAACTGATTAAACAGCAGTTCATGAGATTGAGCTTTCGCTCTGATTTTATTGGGGCTGTCTGCAACAAAATGAGCTTTAGACCAGCGAATAGGATGTTTTTTTAAATTTTCTTCTAAAAAACGTTCTGCTTGATCAATACGTTTTTTAGTTTCAGCACCTTGAAAATTTTGCTTGGTTGAATAATGCGATCTTAAATGCGCTAATTCTTTTTGAGACTCAGGAATTATTTGCTGAATATCATAACTCAGCTCATCATTCCAAAATTGGTGAAACACCGTGTTTGCAGCTGAAACTGATTGACCTGCAAATAAAATATCCATATCCGCGAATTGAAAATTGTCACTGGCATCAAAATATTCATTACTGATATTACGCCCCCCAGTAACAGCAATCGCTCCGTCAGCAATAATCAGTTTGTTATGCATTCTATGATTGACTTTATTAAAGCGAAACACGTAATCCAAAACTCTAAAGCTGCGAAATTTGTAGGGATTGAATAGCTTAATTTCGATATTAGGATGTTCAGACAATGCGCTTAAGGTCGAGTCTAGTTGAGTGCCATTTTGATCATCAATTAACAGTCGAACCTTCACATTTCGATCAGCTGCTTTAAGTAGGTCAGACAATAAATGCTGACCAATCACATCATTTTCCCAGATATAGTACTGTAAGTCTATCGTATGTTGCGCTTCACGTATTAAGTGAACACGTGAGGCCATACTCATAAAAGGATCATGAAGTGGTAAAAATGCGGTTAAACCTTGTTCAATATTGCGTCTTGTTTCTGGTGTATTGCTGAGCCAAAGTGTGGTATGAGGTTGGATTGGGGCTTGTTTTATACTTGTATTCATCGCCAAATTACATCCAGTTAAAATAAAGAATGTGAGTAAACACAATATATGTCGCAACATAAGCATCAAAGCTGTCGTTCCTAAATCTTATTGTTCAGTTGTATGGCTATAATATCATCAATCAAATAGTTGAATGTTTTTATCAAAAGCGGTTACTGTAACTTATCTTTTAAATCTTAATTTACAAAGGAAGTTTTCATCATGAAATCTCGTGCAGCGGTGGCATTCGGTCCAGGTCAGCCATTACAAATTGTTGAATTAGATGTTGCTCCACCACAAGCTGGTGAAGTATTGGTGAAAATTACGCATACAGGTGTTTGTCATACAGATGCATTTACACTTTCTGGTGAAGACCCAGAGGGCGTATTCCCTGCGGTACTTGGTCACGAAGGTGCAGGTATTGTGGTTGAAGTTGGTGAAGGCGTGACCAGTGTAAAACCAGGTGATCATGTCATTCCACTTTATACTGCAGAATGTGGCGAATGTTTGTTCTGTAAATCAAATAAAACAAACTTATGTGTCTCTGTACGTGCCACTCAAGGTAAAGGTGTTATGCCTGATGGAACGACTCGATTCTCTTATAACGGCGAACCTATTTACCATTATATGGGGTGTTCAACATTCAGTGAATACACAGTTGTTGCCGAAGTATCGTTAGCAAAAATTAATCCTGAAGCAAACCCTGAACACGTTTGTTTATTGGGTTGTGGCGTGACGACTGGTATTGGTGCGGTTCACAATACTGCAAAAGTACAGGAAGGTGATACTGTTGCTGTGTTCGGTTTAGGTGGTATTGGTTTAGCAGTTGTTCAAGGTGCTAAACAAGCCAAAGCTGGCCGAATTATTGTAGTGGATACTAATCCAGAAAAATTTAAATTGGCTGAGCAGTTTGGTGCTACAGATTTCCTCAATCCTAAGGACTATGATCAACCTATTCAACAAGTCATTGTAGAGATGACTGGCTGGGGTGTTGATCATTCATTTGAGTGTATCGGTAATACAAACGTAATGCGTTCAGCGCTTGAATGTGCACACCGTGGTTGGGGGCAATCTGTCATTATCGGTGTGGCTGGTGCAGGTCAAGAAATCTCAACTCGTCCATTCCAATTAGTGACTGGACGTAAATGGATGGGTACAGCATTTGGTGGTGTAAAAGGTCGTACTCAATTACCAAAAATGGTTGAAGATGCGATGAAGGGTGACATTCAATTAGAACCTTTTGTTACTCATACTATGGGGCTAGAAGACATTAATAAAGCCTTTGACTTAATGCACGAAGGTAAATCAATCCGTACAGTTGTACATTTTTAATTGGGCAATAAAAAACGGGCGATATGCCCGTTTTTTATTTTTAAGCGGTAGCTTTCAAAACTTCTGCAATTGATTCAGCCACATAATCAATATTATTCAAGTTTAATCCTGCTGCACACATACGACCACTACGGACTAAATAAATACCATATTTATCTTTCAGAATATCCACTTGTTCGCCAGTCAAACCTGTATAACTGAACATACCTTGTTGTTTTACTAGATAGCTAAAGTCACGTTCAGGCAGAGCCGCACTCAATTTAGCATTTAACAATTCACGCATTTTAATAATACGTTCACGCATTTCTTGTAATTCAGCTTGCCATTGAGCAGTTAGATCTGCGTTGTTTAACACGTTTTCAACCAACAATGCACCTGTGCTTGCTGGACTAGAATAAATACGGCGTACAGTTGCTTTTAATTGTCCAAGCACTTTTTGAGCAGTAGCTTGATCATCACAGACAAATGTTAAGCCGCCGACACGCTCACCATACAGTGAGAAGATTTTTGAGAATGAATTACTCACAATGAAATTCATACCTGATTTATCTAAAGCACGAATAAGGTATGCATCTTCTTCAAGACCTTTACCGAAACCTTGGTAAGCGATGTCAAGGAATGGAATAAGATCATTCGTCTTAAGTACTTCGATCACTTGATCCCATTCTGCTGGCGTTAAATCTGCACCAGTTGGGTTATGGCAGCAAGGATGAAGCAAAACAATACTTTTTGCTTTTAGTGTTTTTAATTCCTCAAGCATTGCTGGAACGTTAACGCCATTTGTATCAGCATCAAAATAAGGATAGAAATGCGATTGGATACCAGCGCCATTAAAAATTGCGATATGGTTATCCCAAGTTGGCTGACTTACCCAGATATCTGACTCAGGGAAATATTTTTTCAAAAAATCAGCACCAACTTTAAGTGCACCTGAGCCACCAAGTGTTTGAATCGTGACAGCACGACCATCTTTACGCGCTTGACTATCAGGACCTAAAACTAATGCTTGAGTCGCTTCGTTATAAGATTTCAAACCATCCATTGGTAAATAAAGTTTAACTTTATCGTTGCTCGGTTCAATATTTTTGTACGCAGCTTTGACCGCATTTAACTGAGGTACAATACTGTCTTCGTTATAATATAGACCAATACTCAAATTCACTTTTTGAGTACGCTCATCTTTACTATATTCTTCCATAAGTGAAAGAATAGGGTCACCTGCATAAGCATCTACATGATGAAACATGGTCTAAATTTCCTAAAATGTTCAAAGTAAAAAGTTTAATCGGATAATATATATAATTTCCGCACGATCACAAGATCGAATTACAGGACTAATTTTTATAAAACTCAATACTTTTACTTATAACCGATTTTTTTGATTGTCCTTAATTTACTGAATTATATAAATAAAAATTAAACTAACACTAAAATACAAACTCTACTGTTAGAATTTGAATCACATTTTTAAAGCTATTTGAGTATATATATGCGACTAAATGCTGAGATCACCAAATCAAATGCGAATCAATGTCAACCTGCTCTTGTTCTGATTCATGGTCTTTTTGGTAGTTTATCTAACCTCGGCATGCTCGCGAGAGCATTTCAGGAAACGCATGATGTCATCCAAATTGATTTGCGTAATCACGGTTTATCACCTCATTCTAATCAAATGAGTTATCAACTCATGGCGCAAGATGTTGTAGAAACTTTAGATGATATGAATGTGCAACAATTTCACATCATTGGTCATTCGATGGGGGGGAAAGTTGCCATGCACTTAGCAAACCTTGTACCACATCGAGTAGTTAAGTTGATTGTAGTTGATATGGCACCCGTGGCTTATCAAAAATCTCATCATGATCAAATTTTCAAAGCTTTAGAAGAAGTTCAAAAAGCTCAAGTTGTTTCAAGAAAGGAGGCAACCGAGTTGATGCATAAATATATTAATGAAATTGGCGTTATTCAATTTCTGCTCAAATCTTTCCGCAATGGACAGTGGCTATTCAACTTAGATGCACTTAAACAACAATATTTTCAGATTTTGTCATGGGAACGTCTTAATCCACAATCGAATGAAACTTTGTTTTTAAAAGGAGAATTATCCGATTATATTAATCTCGAGCGTGATAACGATCTTATTCGGTTCCAATATCCTAAAGCTAAATTTGTGACGATTGATGGCACTGGACATTGGTTACATGCAGAAAAACCAAGTGAGGTTATCAAAAACATTAAATATTTTTTATAATAAATTAATAATAAGTTTAGATTATTTTTATATTATTCGATACCTACTTAATATAAGTAGGTATTTTTTTTAATTAAAATCGGAATTATTTAATTCTAAGATGTCGAATTATCAAATAAATTTATTATTGTGTCGTATTTCATTATTTTTTATGCATTTTGTCTATTTAATATTCACAAGTGATAAAAATTATGTATCATGCAGAAATGGTATTTGTATTAATTTAATCCATTTAAGTGTTATTATTATCACGTATTTTAAAATTAATGATGATTAATAATCATTATTAACAAAATTTAAATACTGATTAATTAAATTCTAAATTTTTACGCTGATTTTTGTATTCGTCATTTTGATGGGTTGTTATTTTCGAATAGGTGAACTATGAGCATTCTGGATCTGAATAGAGCTGATCATTTACAGTCCAAAGCTGTGCCTTTGCATCTAACACTGTCAGATGACTTTAAATTTGCACTCGATTTACTGCCCAATTTGATTTGGGTCAGTCACACCAACTCAGGTTATTGTAATCTCGCACTTAAACAATATATCGGTGCGGATACGCAAATCTTACGTGACGTAGACTGGCTTAAATTTGTTCATCCTGATGATGCTGAACATCTTTATCAGATTTGGAATGATGCTCAAAAAAACGGTCAGAAATTTGAAAAAGAGTGTCGTATAAAAAATAAATCAGGTGAATATCTTTGGTTCTTAATGCTTGCTGAACCTAAGGTAATTCAATCCAACCAGCAAAATTGGATGATAAGTTGCACAAATATCCATGATCGTACAATCAAAATGCGTGAAACTGCTGAGGCCTTGCGTGCCAATACAGATATGCTCGATGTCAGCGTAGACTGTATAAAAATTATCACACCAGATGGCAAGCTTGAACACATGAACAAATCTGGATGCATGGCATTACTGGGTCAAGAGCGTGTTAAGAAATTTGGAATGGATTGGTTAACGCTGTTACCACCTGAAGTACGTGAACAGGGGGCAAAAGCGATTAAAACAGCAGCTCGAGGGAAGAATGCCCGTTTTGCGGGGATGAGCACACACGGCGATACTGTGATGTATTGGGATAATATTTTAACACCTGTGCATGATGAACAAGGAAATACGACCAGTATTCTCTGTGTATCACGTGATATTACCCGTCAACGTGTTGCCGAAGCTAAACTAAAAATCAGCAGTGAATATGATGATCTGACTGGTCTGATGAATCGTCGTGCCTTCAAAAATAAATTAAAAGCGGCGATTTCACAAGCAAATCGTGAAAAAACACTTATTGGTATGATGTTTATTGATCTCGATCATTTTAAAAACATTAACGATACTTTAGGTCATCCTGCTGGAGATCATCTACTTAAAGTCTTATCTAAACGTCTGCAAAAGAGTTTGGATCGCAAGTGTATTGTTTCACGTTTAGGTGGAGATGAATTTGCAATTATTGTCTCAGGGATGACCTCAGAAGAAGAATTACATCAAACCACACAGAAAGTGCTTAAACAAAATATTGCCCCCATTACTTATGCAGGAAAAGTGATTAATAGTGGGATGAGTATTGGATGTGCCATTTATCCTAAAGATGCTCAAGATGTATTCGGATTGATGAAATGTGCGGATACCGCTCTAAATGATCTTAAAGAAAAAGGTCGTGGTGGGTATCGTATGTATGATGACGAAATGTTTGCACTTGCTGAAAAGAAGATGCAACAACTTGATACTGCTCGCTATATCATACAGGACAATTTAATCGAACCGTATTATCAACCTAAGGTTCGCTTAGATAACTGTCAGCTAATCGGATTTGAGGCTTTGATGCGTTGGCATGATACACAGCAGCAACTTCATTATCCAGCTTCAATCTCAGAAGCGTTTAACGATTATGAGCTGGCCAGTAAAATCAGTGAAATCATGCATCAAAAGATTTTCAGTGACATGGCAGATTGGATGTCTAAGGGCGTTCAACTTGTACCGATCTCAATTAATGCCTCTCCAGTTGAATTCATGCGTGACAATTATGCAGAATTGTTAATTCAACGTTTAGAACGACATCAAATTCCTGCTCATTTAATCGAGGTTGAGATTACAGAACATATTCTGGCTGAGCGTGGAATAGAATTTGTGATTCGAGCACTACAAAAGCTCAAAAATTATGGTCTTCGAATCTCATTGGATGATTTCGGAACCGGTCATTCTTCAATGACGCATTTAAGAGATTATCCTGTCGACTGTCTCAAGATTGATTATGCTTTTGTGAATCGAATGAATGAGGAGAAGTCAATCAATTCAATTGTAGAGGGCATTGCTAAGCTCGGACCTATTCTGTCATTGGATGTGATCGCAGAAGGTGTCGAAACATGCCAACAGCTCTTAAGTCTTCAGGATGTTGGCTGTGCATATGGTCAAGGCTTTTTATTTAGCCAAGCGATTTGTAAGTCTGAGGCTGAGCAACTGATGCTCAAACAAGTATGTGCTATAAAAGATTGGCTTCCTACAGATAAGCAATAAACCATTGATATATTTGAGTTATGATTGATATAACGATATTTTTTATATAAATTGCTTGTCAATCAGTTTATTTATGCGTATTTTACTTTTAAGGGTTATATTTTAGATAATTTGATGAAAACGACACACTTGATTACTAACGCTTATTATTATTTTTGGCAATTTAACATCTAGTTGCCTAGACGTGTTCGGGCAACAAAAATGTTGCCCATCAAGTTTATACCTGATTGGCAACACCAATCAGGTTTTTTTTCATCTCAACAAATATAGGAGCATCTCATGAAAACATTGAATACTTTTTATTTTAGCAACGGTTATTGGTTCTATTTTAGTCAAGAACAAAACCCAGCCAATAGACACCTCACGCTCAAATAAAAGATAGGGCAATTGCTGCCCAAAGGAATTCAAGATGAATGCAATTAATTCTCAGCTTATAACCACGGCTCAACATACTTTAGAAAAAAAATTAAGCTTACCATTAGAACTAAAATCAACTTTACCTGTTAGTCCGATAGTTTCATTTCAAATTCGTCAACATCGCCAAACAATACAAGACATTTTAGCGGGTCATGATCCACGTTTATTGGTCATTACTGGTCCATGTTCGATTCATGATCCTAAAGCAACCCTCGAATACGCACAAAAATTAAAACAACTGCAAGAACAAGTCAAAGATCAGATTTTCATCGTGATGCGTACTTATATTGAAAAACCTCGCACCACTGTAGGATGGAAAGGCTTCTTGTATGATCCAGATTTAAATGGTTCAGCAAATATGCAAAAAGGACTTGAACAGTCTAGATCACTCTTCATTCAAATTGCTGAAATGGGTTTGCCGTTGGCCACAGAAATCTTAAGCCCAATGGCAACAGGATATTTTGATGATTTGATTTCATGGGGCGCGATTGGGGCGAGAACAAGCGAGTCGCAAATTCACCGTGAAATATCTAGCCATATGCCTTATAGCATTGGGTTCAAAAACGGTACAGATGGATCAATCCAAATTGCATTGGATGCGATTCAGTCCGCTTCACAACCGCATCAATTTCTTGGTTTAAGTCAAGATGGTGGTCCAAGCATTTTATCTTCAAAGGGTAATCCGCATGCACATTTGATCTTACGTGGATCGAATCAGGGTACAAATTACCAATTATCTGAAATTAAAAAGATTCAAGAAAACAATAACCATGTACTACCAGCTTTGATTATTGATTGTAGCCATGGAAACAGCGCTAAGAATCCATTGAATCAACCTGCTGTATTAAAGCAAATTGTGAATGAACGACCTCAAACACAAGTCCGTGGCGTCATGCTAGAAAGCTTTTTAGTCGATGGCAATCAGAAAATTTCTGATCACATGACTTACGGTCAATCAGTGACTGATGGATGCTTGGGTTGGTTAAGTACAGAGCAATTGATTTTGAATGTTGCTCAACAACTCTCCTAATATAATTCGTAAAAAAGAACCCATGAAATATGGGTTCTTTTTTTTGCCTTTAAGATTTGAATGTTTGTTTAAAGCATTAAATATTTGATGAAACAGCTGAAATAACCTTATATTTCTATTAGTATTTTAAGTATTTAATATTTATAACTTGGGGAAATTAATGTTCAGTAATGAATTACTTAGCGAAGCTCGGCAATTCATGTTCAGATTGCTTAAAAGCGTTTTTGACCATGAGGGATCAGATTTATTTATTTCAGCTGATTTTCCTCCAAGTATGAAACATCAAGGTTCAATGAAGCCTTTAAGTTCTCAAGCTTTGACTGCAGAAAAAACAAAACTATTCGCTTATAGCTTAATGAATGAAAAACAAAGAGCAGAATTTGAGAGTGAATTAGAATGTAATTTTGCCATTAATGTCCCAGATGTATCGCGCTTTCGCGTGAATGTTTTTCAACAGCAACTTAATGTAGGGATGGTCATTCGTACCATTACCTCTGAAATTCCAAACTTTGAAAAGTTGAAATTACCAGAAACATTGAAAGATGTGGTAATGGAAAAGCGAGGTTTAATTCTAGTGGTTGGTGGCACTGGATCGGGTAAATCTACTTCACTTGCTGCCATGATTGATTACCGTAATGAGAACTCAGCAGGGCACATCATTACTGTAGAAGATCCAGTTGAATACGTGCATAAACATAAAAAATCAATGGTCACTCACCGAGAAGTCGGAGTGGACTGTCACTCATGGCATAATGCGCTTAAAAATACACTTCGTCAGGCACCAGATGTAATTTTAATTGGCGAAATCCGTGATACGGAGACCATGGAGCATGCGATCGCTTTTGCAGAGACTGGTCATCTGTGCTTAGGCACGTTACATTCGAATAATGCCAATCAAACCTTGGATCGAATTATCAACTTTTTCCCTGAAGAACGGCGCAATCAGTTGCTTATGGATCTTTCATCAAATATGAAAGCCATTATTTCTCAACGTTTAGTTCGAACTGAAGATGGTGTCGGACGTAGAGCTGCTGTAGAAGTCATGCTAAATACACCTTTAGTTTCTGATTTGATTTTGAAAGGTAACTTTCATGAGTTGAAAGAAATTATGACCAAGTCGCGAGAACTTGGTATGCAAACATTTGACCAAGCACTATTTGATTTATATAACGAAGGTGCGATCAGTTATGATGAAGCCATTCGTAATGCTGACTCTAAAAATGAATTACGTCTACAGATTAAGCTAAAAAGTACACGCGTCCGAGAGAATGCTGAAACATCTTCACAAACCTTCAGTATGTTTGATGAAGATGCAGAGAGCTAATTAAATAAAAAAGCCTTCATCTGAAGGCTTTTTTTTGGACAAATTTTTAGCTCTCTAGAACGCTTTTACTTTAGTTTGAACAACGAAGCGGTAAAACAGCAAGCTTAATAGCGTCAATATCGCGCATAATATATATGCAATCGAATACTGATAGTGTGTGATCACAATACCTAAAATAAAAGAACCTAATGCGATGCCAATATCGTAAAAGGTGTAAAAAGTTGAACTCGCATGTCCAACACGTTCACGTGCTACAGCTTGAATGGCTTGCGTTTGGAGACATGGCTGAGCAGACCCAAAGCCTATACCAATAAAGACAGCAGATATCAATAATCCGGCAGCAGAATGAATTTGGCTTAGAATGAATAGCCCAATGCTAAAGCTCACAATCGCTGGATAGACAACGTAGGCAGGACCCTTAGAGTCATATAACTTTCCTGTGAAGGGTCTTAGAAGCATCATGGAAATTGCAAAAACAGCAAAGAATAAGCTCGCATAGGTCAATAAATTTTTTGATTCAGCATATGTCGAGATAAAAGACATGATACTTGCATAAGAAAATGAGATGAGCATCGCCATCATCGCAACAGGTAAAGCTTTAATCTCAACAAAATCATGAACACTAATTTTTGTTTTGCGCTTAACAGTTTGAAATTGTGTTTGGATCGGAATCAAAAAGCAGAACAAATAACCAATAAAAACAATTGCAGCTAAAAGTGTAGCCACTGGAATATATCCCCATGGTTGAATGAGAATCAAGCCCAACATGGGTCCTAGTACAATGGCAAGATTGACTGACATGACAAAATAGCCCATGCCTTCACCTTTACGCTGATTTGGAATGAAGTCATTGACGATTGGTATCATGGCAGTGGTCAAAATACTGAACCAAATTCCTTGTAGTAACCGAATGACCAGTAATAGGGTTAGATTATCAGCAAAGATATAAGCGAAAGAGAGCAGTACAAAAAATGACTCAGAGATATAAAGTGCTTTTTTAAGCCCAATCTTCTCGATAATGAGACCGGTAAACGGTCGTATTGCGATCGATGAAGCTAGAAACAAAGTCAGTGCAAGCCCAGCTTGGGTAATATTACCATTTAAATCATTCAGAATATAAATTGGCAATATCGTTGTCTGAGCAAAATAGAAGATGAAAATAAATAAGTTATTAATTAGACACAGAATAAAAGATTTATTCCATAGATGCTCAGCATGTATAGAAGACATAGACAACCTTGAAATATTGAACCATTAAAAGCTTCAATCTGTGCCAAATAAAATTATTTTTGGTTTTGGTCAGCAATGAAGTAGGGAGAGAAGTTGAATTAATTATAATCAAATTACATGAAAATTACAGCAAAAAGTGAGCCATTCATCCGAAAATGTATAAATAAAAAACCAGTCCGTAGACTGGTCATAAATATCACAAACCTGATTCATAATCTGTATTTGAGAGAAGTTGTTCTACATCTGCCAAATTAGATGGTTTAATTTTGTAGATCCAGCCTTTGCCATAGGGATCATCGTTTACAAAATCTGGATCATCTTCTAGATTTTCATTAATTTCTACAACTACACCACTTACAGGAGCATGAATATCAGAAGCTGTTTTCACAGACTCAACTACACCCGCTTGTTCACCAGCAGTCAACTCACGACCTACTTCAGGTGCTTCTACATAGACAAGATCACCCAATGCATCTTGTGCGTGATCTGAGATCCCAGTAACAACGAGATCACCTTCAATACGTACCCATTCGTGTGTGCGAGCATATTTAAGCTCTGAAGGATGATTCATCACGACTCCTCAATTCGATTTGAAAAATTTTCTTGTGTTATACAGTGTTTTATTTAAAAACGAAAGTTCTATAAATATGGATCTTTACGCCAACTGCTTGGACTTCGACCACTCCAACGTTTAAATGCACGACTGAAATTCGCAACATCTGAATAACCGAGTTCATCTGCGATTTGTTCAAGTGAATAGTCAGTACGTGACAGTAGGGAGGTTGCATGACGATATCGAACTTCATCCACTAAGGTTGAAAAAGAAGTTCCTTCTGCAGCCAACTGACGTTTCAGTGTACGATCAGACATATGCAGGCGATCTGCCACATTTTCAATACTTAAATAGTGCTGTTCAGAATGTGTCAAAATATCGCGAACACGCATTGAAATTCGACGGCGTTCTCCAAGCTCTGATAGTTCTGCTTCACACTGATTAATTGCAATTTGACTGGCAATCGGATCTGCGTTAACCATCTTCAAGCCTAAATAACTTTTATCGAAACTGGCAAGAAAATGAGTCTGGTCAAAATGAATAATCGTTTTAGGGTGTAGACGACTGATGTATTTGTCAAAGCCTTCAGGTTTAGGAAAGTCGAAATTAATTTCGCCATACAAATCATTTATGCCTGTCAGTGCTTTTGCCATGGTAATGACACCAAAAGTCAAAGCCATGACAATTTCAGTTCTCAGCGGTTCAAGATCAATATCACATTGTAACTGCAAAGAAACTTGTTCTGTAAATGTCGAAAAATGAAATTGCAGAAAAGGCATACGCAGTTGTATAAACCGGTTGGCTAAAATAAGTGCATCAGTAATCTCATTCGAAGTCATAATGGCATAGCCAATAAAACCATGGATAGAAATCCGCATTTGGTTACCAAGATGATAACCAAGAGAACTTTCACCTGTCATTTTGCGCGCGAGAATAATCATCTCATTCGCTACCTGTAGTGGAATTCTAAATTCAGGATCGGCAAGTTGCTCGTTGGTGAATCCAAAGGGAGCGAATAGCGACTCAGCACTATAACCCCAACGAGAAACAACATCTAAAAGTAAGAGTCCGTAAACACCTGGAATGCCTAAATCTGGGCGAACTGAAACTGTTTTCATGTGCGATCCATTGCTTTACACAATTTTTTTCATAATTTTTTGGTGAAAATAATACTGACATAAATTCCAGATAGAAAATACCAATTTTGTCGGACAAATCTAGTGTGAAACCGATGTTTAAGCCTTAAAAACGACAATTTTTGTGGTTGAAATCAACAAAACATCACCATGCTGATTTTTTGTTTGTGTGACATAACTCACAATTCCACGATCTAGCTTTGTTTTTGAAGGATTG
This sequence comes from Acinetobacter sp. 24-47-47, assembly GCF_057737035.1. Classification (NCBI taxonomy): domain Bacteria; kingdom Pseudomonadati; phylum Pseudomonadota; class Gammaproteobacteria; order Moraxellales; family Moraxellaceae; genus Acinetobacter; species Acinetobacter sp. 24-47-47. Next base: position 1,561,086 of record NZ_CM173216.1, read on the forward strand.
ATAGCAACAATTTCAACTTCCACATGCAAACGATCACCTGCACGAGCTGGTTTTGGCCATCTTAAGCTTGACTCTGAACCGATAAGCCCCTTGGCAATTGGAAAACATTCAGTCCAGAGACGCATGGTAATGGCTGAAGTTTGCCAACCACTGGCTGCGATACCTTGAAAAATAGGATGATCTTTAGCAGCCTCTTCATCAGTATGAAAGACTTGAGGGTCATATTTTTGTGCAAATTCTTTAATTTCTTCGAGTGTTAACTCATATTCACGACTTTTAAACTGATCACCCACATTTAAATCATCAAGATAAAGCATCTTCGTCTAATTCCTTGTCTTTCACTTTTTGTTCAACTAAAAATCCACCCGTTTGGCGTTGCCAAAGTTGGGCATAAATTCCATTCTGTTGGATTAGCTCATCGTGAGATCCTTGTTCTACGATGTTTCCTTGATCCAAAACAATTAATCGATCCATTTGAGCAATGGTTGAAAGTCGGTGTGCAATTGCAATTACCGTTTTACCTTCCATCAGGTCATCAAGGCTTGCCTGAATCGCAGCCTCCACTTCTGAATCGAGTGCGCTGGTTGCTTCATCTAAAATCAAAATTGGAGCATCTTTTAGGAATACCCGTGCAATTGCTATACGCTGTCTTTGCCCACCAGATAATTTTACACCACGCTCACCTACATAAGCGTCATATCCTGTCTGACCACGTAGATCTGTAAGCTGTGGAATAAACTCTTCTGCTCGAGCTTTACGGACAGCTTCATACATTTCTTCATCAGTCGCTTCAGGTCGACCATATTTAATATTCTCAGCAACACTTCGATGCAGCAAAGAAGTATCCTGCGTCACGAGAGCAATGTTTTTTCTTAAACTATCTTGGGTGACTTCATCAATCGCTTGGCCATCGATATAAATTTTACCTTGTTGGGTTTGATAAAAATGAAGTAGTAGTTGGATCAGTGTCGATTTTCCAGCACCAGACCGACCGACAATTCCAATTTTTTCACCCGGTTTAATTTCTAAATTCAAGTGATTAATAACATTTTTTTGATTATATGCAAAGCTCACATTATCAAATTTAATCGCACCAGAGTGTACCTCGAGTGGCAGTGCAGCTTCTTTGTCTTGAATTGCTATTGGTTTTGCTAGCGTGGTCATCCCATCTTGGATGGTACCAATATTTTCAAATAAGGCTGAAGTTTGCCACATCATAAAAGAAGCCATACTATTCAGCTTTAAAATCATGGCTGTCGTTGCGGCGATCACACCGATGTTAGCTTCACCAATAAACCAAAGCCAAACTGCTGTACCTAAAACGCCAAAGAATAAAATTGCGGTCAGTAGATTAATGCTAATTTCATAAGCAGTTCCCAGACGCATCTGGGTATACACCGTCTTCATAAAAAGTTGCATAGACTCTTTGGCATATTGGCTTTCACGACCAGCATGTGCAAACAATTTTACTGTTTGTATATTTGTATAAGCATCTGTCACACGACCAGTCATCACCGCGCGTGCATCAGCCTGCTTTTTTGAAATTTTTCCAAGTCGCGGGATAAAGAAGGATGCCGCGCCAATGAATAAAATCAACCATGCCATCAGGGGAATAAGGAGAAGAGGGGAGACGTTTCCTAAAACCACACTGATGGTAATAAAATAAATCACCACATAAGTAACGATATCCCCCAAAATTACCCAAAATTCACGAACTGCAAGTGAAGTTTGCATGACTTTAGCTGACAATCGACCTGCAAAATCATTGTGAAAAAAGTCTAAACCTTGAAGAAGTAATAAGTTGTGAAAACGCCAACGCAAGCGCATTGGAAAGCTACTGAATAAAATCTGATGCCTTATGATTGATTGCAAACTTGCAAAGAAAATATTAGCAAGTAGAAAACCAGACAAAATCAATAAATTTGTTTGGTTATTTTCGAGAAAATTTTCAGGCGTCGATGCGGATAACCAATCAACTAAATGACCAATTTGGGAAAAGAAAATTGCTTCAAATGAAGCTGTTGCTGCAGTAAATAACACCAGCACCAAGAGATAACGCTTAACTCCTGATGCTGCTTGCCAAACAAATGGAAAAAATTTCTTCGGCAAGGGCTGATTTAAATCTTTGGATGGATATGGATCAACGAGTTTTTCAAACCACTGCAGCATACGATCAATCTTAATTCATCTAATCAAAACTCAGTTTACTGTGTCTTGAGGGATCTTGAAATCATTCCCAGAAGGAATCTGGAATATTTTTAATCCAAACTCAGGAAGAATCGCCAAAAGATGATCGAAAATATCGGATTGGATCGCCTCATAAGCCACCCATGCTGTCGTATTTGTAAAAGCATAAATTTCTATAGGCAAACCTTGACCTGTCGGTTGTAATTGACGGACGATTAAGGACTGATTTTGTGCAATACCTGGATGATTTTTTAAATAGTATTCAATATATGCGCGGAATGTTCCCAAATTGGTTAAACGACGTTGGTTATTGACCCCATTATTTGCATATTGCTGATTAAAGTTTTTTAACTCGGTTTGTTTCTCATCTAGGTATTTTTCTAGAATCAGAAATTCTTTGAGCTTGCTGTATTCCATTGCAGATAAGAAGTGAACACTATTTTGATCGATATAGAGTGCACGTTTAATACGACGAACACCTTGCTCTTGCATACCTCGCCAGTTCTTAAAAGTATCTGTCACCAAACGATTGGTCGGAATAGTGGTATAGGTCTTATCAAAGTTTTGTACGGTCACCGTATGTAATGACATATCAATGACATCGCCATCCGCATTTAAGGTTGGCATTTCAATCCAATCACCAATCCGAACCATGTCATATGAAGAGATTTGAACTGAAGCCACTAGAGATAGAATTGTATTTTGGAAAACCAGCATGAGCACTGCTGCCATTGCCCCGAAACCTGCCAAAAGCGTGAAAACATCTTTTTTAAGAAATGTTCCTATGACCATCAGTGCACAAACAACAAAAATAATGAGTTTAACTAACTGTAAATAACCCTTAATTGGCTTATTGTGAGATTTAGGATTACGTTGATAAATAATATTAAAAATGGTGAGAAGCTGACTAATTGCCAAGGCAATGGTTAAGAAAATGAAGGCTTGTGCAAACATCTGAATCAATGTAATGACTTTTTCAGACAGGTGAGGAACCGTCACAATTCCATTCATAATCACCAATGCTGGGACAATGTTTGCAATTCTTCGAATAACGCTATGTTCCGCTAAGACATCACTATAACTAAAACGTAGTTTGCTAATAATTTTGCGAATACCACGGACGACCACTTGTTTAGCAATAAAATTTGCGATAAATGCAATGAGAATAAGAATGCTCAGAGAGGTCAACATCTCTAACCAAGGAAATTGATCTGACCATTCTTGGATTTGAGTTACAAAATTTAATCTGTCCAACTTGATCACCTCTAAATGAATTGGTATTAGCTTAATGGTTTAAGTTATTAAATTTATTAGAGTTAACGTTTATCAAACAGAATAGATTAAATTAATTACTTGAAATAAATTTTATGAACTTCTATTTTAAATAAAATTAATGTGAATTAAGTCACACTATAAAATTTCCTAGATTATCGTCATTACATTTTTAAATTATAAAGCTTATCTTGTAACCAGATTTTTTTTCATTCTCAATCTCACTGTATTCTTAACCTACACGAAAGGTCCTGAAAGAAGCATTATTGAGCTTTTTCATTTTCAGCATTTTGAAAATGAAAAAATAATATGAGAAAATCAATCCATTATTTTTTTGAGCTCCCCCAAATACCATCAATTGAAAAAAAATCGAATTAGAGAATAGAAGGCGAGCGCAGAAAATTGATAGACTCATCTCGTGATGGTTGGAAGCAGCAATATGACTTAAAGCATCTTAATCGTGAATTTATACCTGCTACACCGCAATCTGAATCACACATTAAGCGTAAAAAAAAGCCTAATAAATTAGGCTTTAGAGTAATTTACCACATTAAATCATCTGGAATAACATAAGCTGCATATGGATCTTCCTCATCTGTAATAGCTTCATTTTTCTCAGCATTATTCACAATAATAAATCCTTCGACTTTTTCATTAATCCGCTCAGATAGCGCTCTTGGTAGAACTGCATAACCGGCTTGATCTTTAGCGATGACTAATGTGCCTGCCACGAGTGCATTGTAAACTTGTTGATTAATATAAATTTTCTTGATTTTATTTTCATCAACGAACTGGTAGCTGATTTCACCATCAATATCTTTGATTTTATGTTGACCAATCATTTGCACTACTGCTGCACGTAATGCTTTTTCATCTTGCTGGCGTTTGATTTCAAGATTAAGATTCTGATCTTTTTCTAGTTTTTGCTTTAAATCTTGTTCAATTTTAGCTTTAATCTCAGCTTCGTTGCTTTGACCCGTGCGTTGCTCATGCACAGCTTGTTTAGAAAGTTTTTTAGCCTTTTTTTGATCGACTAAACCAGCTTTGAGCAATTGTGCTTGCAAGGCATTTTTTACCATGAGTAATACCAACTACGATTTTAGAAAATAACAATGACGGAAATATAAAATCCAATAGATCAGGGTCAGTAAAAAACTTAAACCTGCAGGAATTAAAAACGCTTCTAATTGTAAATAAGGATAGCTGAATGCCGCAACAGTACTGCCAATAATAAAACCAAATAAAATCACTAAATGCAAAATAACTTTTCTGGATTCCGTTGTAAGACCTCTTACAAAATATCCAAATGCTAAACCAAGATCGGTTAAGACACCAGAAAGGTGAGTCGTGCGAATAATCGCACCTTTATAATGACTTACCATGGCATTTTGTACACCCATCGCACAACATGCCCATAGCAGTGCATAACGAGGATAATAGGGAATAAATACCCAACAGAGCAGAATAAAAAAAGTCACTAAACTCAATGGTAGACCATATCTGCGTCCGAGTTTAAATTGACTATTCCCCAATATCAGACCGCTAAAACTAGAGCCTAAAACATAACTCAGGATAATAAGAATAAGAAAAATTACAGCTTTGAAATCATGGTCAATAAGACCGATGGCAAGCAAACTTGCATTGCCTGTCATGTGTGAAACTGACTGATGTAATAAAGAAATGAGACCCAAAACGTTGATCATGCCTGCATTTACTGCAAGCATGAAAGCCCCAAATTGTACCCAGTTTGGAAGGAATTGAAATGGCATATCTTTCATTCTAAAAGTTTATGCCATGAATATATTATTTTGAAGGAGCGCGATCAACCGCAGCAGTAAACAATACATCTGTAGATGAGTTGAGGGCTGTTTCAGTTGAATCTTGTAGAACACTGATCACCATACCTATTGCTACGACTTGCATAGCCACATCAGGTGAAATATTGAATAGCCCACAAGCGACAGGAATCAATAACAGTGAACCACCTGCTACACCAGAAGCCCCGCAAGCAGAAACTGTAGCAACAACAGAAAGAACAAGCATCGTGGTAAAGTCAACAGAAATACCAAGTGTATTCACCGCTGCTAATGTTAATACGGTAATCGTTACTGATGCGCCCGCCATATTAATTGCAGCACCCAACGGGATTGCTACACTCGCTGTCGATTCATTCACGCCCAAACGCTTGGCAAGATCCAAGTTCACCGGAATATTTGCTGCTGAACTACGGGTGAAAAATGCGGTGATCCCACTTTCACGTAGACATTGAATAACCAATGGATAAGGATTTGAACGCGTAACAAATGCCACCATAATTGGGTTAATTACAAGTGCAACAAAGAACATAGTACCTAATAGAACAGACAATAATTGTGCATAACTTGCTAAGGTTTTAAGACCTGCATCTGCAAAAGTCACTGCAACAAGTCCAAAAATACCGAAAGGTGCAAAACTGATGACAAGACGAATCACGTGATTCACGGCATTCGCAGCATCCGTCAGACACTGTTTTGTGGTGTCTGTGGCATGACGAAATGCTATACCCAATGCAACAGCCCAACCCAAAATCCCAATAAAGTTTGCTTCACTTAATGCAACGATAGGATTCGCAACAAAACTGAGTAATAAATTTTTAAGAATTTCAGTCAAGCTGCCAGGTGGTTGTAAATCAGCTTGCGCAGCGACATCTAAGAAAAGAGTGCTTGGAAATAAATTACTCACAATGACAGCAGTTAACGCAGATAAAAACATACCTACGGCATACATCATCATAATGGGTTTGATTTTCGCACTGCTGCTATCACCAACTTTAAAGTTTGCAATCGAAGAAAGGACCAAAACAAAAACAAGAATTGGTGCAACAGATTTAAGGGCTTTAATAAATAAATCACCCAGCAAGCTTAATTGTGGTGCAACTTGAGGAAAAAATATAGCCACCAAAACGCCAAGAATAATGGCGATAATGATTTTGGTGACTAAACTCAAACGTGCTAGAGCAGTGAACATAACTGAACCTAATAATGCCGAGTCTGGCTTAAAATCGGATAAATAAGTGGGGTATTCTATACTTAAAAATGATTTTAAATATAAAACTTATTCATAATAAAAATTAAGTGAATCAAATCACTGGATTTTTTTTGATAATTCTTACTTAAAAATATCAAATTCTTATGCAAAAGATGATTTATTTTCGCTGAAATGCGGGTCTAATTCATACACTGCTTGGAAATGAGTGAGGTATATTTTACCTGTCAGATGTTGTATCCAATTGGTTGAATTTAAGCGATCCATAACAGGACCTTTAACTTCGCTTAAGTGTAGTTGAATATTGAGTTTAGATAACTCAGAATTCATTTCTTCAAGAGTCTCTAAAGCTGAATAGTCAATATTACTAATACTGGAACAGTTAATGACAACATGTTGAAGCTCATCATGTTGGCTAACCTCTGAAATAATAAATTCCTTCAGGGTGTTTGCATTGAGAAAACTCAAATTTTCATCAATTCTCACCGAAACAAGCCTTTTACTGGTAATAACCTGGTGCCTTGAAATATTTCTAAAATGCTGCGTGCCTTCAACGAGACCAATCACTGCAATATGTGGACGACTAATTCTCCACAACAGCAACACAAATGTTGAAATAATACCCACCATTAAGCCTGTCGTAATATCTATACACAGCACTCCTAAAAATGTGAGTGCCATTGCTAAACCATCTGCTTTAGAATATTTCCAAGCCGCTATAAAAGGTTTAATTTCAACAAGTTTCCATATCGACACAATGATTGTTGCAGCCAATACTCCTAAAGGTAAATATTCAAATAGGCTTGTAAAATATAGACTGACCACAATAATAAGTAGCGAGGATAAAACCCCAGCCATAGGTGTTTTAGCACCAGCATCAGCATTGACCACTGTACGTGATAAGCTACCAGTGACAGGAAATGCGCCACTGATTCCAGCGCCAAAATTTGCAACACCGAGTGCAACAAGCTCTTGATTACTGTTCAAATTGCTACGTGATTGAAAAGCCGTAGCTTGCGCGATCGAAATAGATTCAACGAAACTCACCATAGCGATCATTACTGCGCCAGGAAGCAATATTTTTACCATGTCCCAAGTCCAGTACGGCATTTGAATCGGGGGTAATCCACTTGGAATTTCACCTACTGTTTTAATTCCATAGGCAGTTAAATCAAAGGACTGAACCAGTAAGATTGAAAATAGCACTAAGCATAATGGTAATGCTTTTTGTATAAATTGCATCATTTTTTGATGATTTGAAAATGCTGGAATTTTAAATAATTGTGGTAAATAAATGAGCGCTAAAATTGAAGCTAAACCCAAAGATAAGCTGGCCAAATCATATAAAGAAATGTATTGAGCCAAACTCGTAAAAAATTCGATTAAATTACTGGATTGCAATGGAATATTAAGAATAAATTTTATTTGACCTAATGCAATTAAGACAGCTGAAGCAATGATAAAACTCTTAATCACAGGATGGCTAATGAGACGAATCAAAAAACCAAATCTAAATAGCCCCAATAAAAATGAAATTATGCCAACCATTACTGCTAGCAAATAGGCAGCTTGAATATAGACTGGTGAACCCACTTCATATAATGGCTGTAATGTAGCAAAAGTCATCATGGAGATTAATGCAACTGGACCAATTGAAAGGGTAGTACTCCCTCCAATCAATGCATAAGCAATCATAGGGATAATACTGGCATATAACCCCATAATTGGAGGTAAGCCTGCAATCATGGCATATGCCATGCCTTGTGGTACAAGCATTGCAAGCACGATCACAGATGCAAGAAAATCAGATTTAAAATCTTGAGTATTGTATTTTTTTAACCATTTCCAAGCTGGGATGATTCGTTCCACAGAATGCTTCGTTAAATCCATACAAATCTCTAAATCACATTTATGTATATATTATGCATAAAAAGTGATAAACAAGCACTGAGTATTGTTGATAAGGATCATCAAGAATTTGATTAATGATCCTTAATGTATGATTTTAATCATATATTTTTTTAAAAGGTTGTATCTGTTCAAGCTGATAAGCGAGATTTATAAGTAAACGCTCTTGTCCCAAATCAGCAGAAAGCTGAATACCTATCGGTCTTGAATCTAATTTGGTCATACCCATCGGCAATGATATCGCTGGAGCACCTGCGATATTTTGAATAGGTGTGAATGCCACATAATTCCTTAAACGCTCAAATAAAACATCAAATTCGAGTTGAGGTGAAAGATATCCAATTTGAGGCGACACATGCGCTAAAACTGGCGAAAGGATGACATCATATTGCAGGAAGATTTGTTGATAGATGCGCTGGATTTGCTTTAAACGGTACAGAAATAAAGGAGTTTTATAGAAGTTTTTCTTGTACAATTTTGCAAGCCCAACTGTTAGATGATCTAACTCATTCACGTTAAAATCTTTGCCAAGTAGCGGTTTTCCAAACTGTTGAATCATAAATGATAAAAAACCCCAGTAGTGGCTGAAATCATCTACAAACGAATCTGGAATAGGAAGTGAGAATTCTTCAATATGATGACCTAAATTCCTGAGTAATTGAGCAGTAGACTCAATAGTTTGACGGGTCTCAGCATCAGTATTGGTTTGTAATGAATCATAAACAAGGCCAATCCTTAAAGGTTTGTTGGATGGATGCTGGATTAAGCCAATTTCGGGTAATTTTTTTGGCTTATATCGTTTTTCCATTTCAGCAAAGAAAAACGCGGTATCCCGCACAGAACGTGTTAAAACACCATCTGAAACAAGGTCAATTGGTAAATACTGCGAACCTTCATTTGGATACCAACGACCACGTGTCGGCTTTAAACCGATTAAACCGCAATTTGCTGCAGGAATTCGTATCGAACCACCACCATCATTTGCATGTGCAATTGGTACTACGCCTGAAGCTACTAGTGCCGCAGCTCCACCTGAAGAAGCTCCACACGAATAATCAGTATGCCAAGGATTGCGTGTGTAATCCCCAGACTTAAATTCTGTTGAAGCATTTAAGCCAAATTCAGGCATTTTGGATTTACCCAGTGCAATTAAGCCTGTATCTAACATTTGTTGAGTAATTTTAGAATTTTTGATCTTTTCCTTGGATTTGAACGATGTTGATCCTTGTTGCGTAGGAAAACCAATAAGATCCAAATTATCCTTAATAAATGTAGGGATTGCAGAAAAAATCTGATTTGGTTTAAAAGTAGGCGATTTAAGTATTTGTTCGAAGTTTTCGAATTCAATTGCATTTAGCAGAGGATTTACGAATTTTGCGCGTTCAATCGTAGCTCTTATAACTTCATCAATTGAGATGTCTTTAGATTGAATTCTGTTTGAGAGCTCAATCGCATCACTCGTACCTAATATATCATCCGTGAAAGCGTGAATTCTTTTTTGATTATCCATAATCGATTTTCTTTAAAATTGACTAAGCATATGTATACACATGAAATATTGATTTGTCGATTGACCAAAGATTGAATTAAAACGATTTCGCATAATGTATATTATGTTAAATATGATATCTAGAACAACAACCCTGAATATGGGTTTATATAATTTGTGATGGCTAAAAATTCAGTATCAAGAAATCTTAGATAAAACTCGTCTTTGAAAAAAAACTTTTGATGAAAGAATTAGATGTACTACATGCTCTGATCAAATATCACTTGAAGAATCTAAAAGCAGAAGAAGTTGTAAAATACCGAGAAGAAGTTTTGGGTAAGGAAGACTAACTACCCTTTTATTCTTAAATTTAAGACTAGAGTCCACCATTAGATAGCGTGGACTCTTTTTTTTAGACAAATAAAAAGCATCTTACGATGCTTTTTACCTAAATTATTGCTTACGTTTACGATGCCATTCAATAAATTGTTGCACCCTTGGATGTGTTAAAACATCTTGCAAATTCATAATATAGTATTTGCAATAATAAACATCTTTCCCCATTTCTGTTCGATAAGGGATTTTGTGTGCTTCAATTAACCACCCATCTTGCCTTAATTCACAAATACGGGCTGCTGAACTAACACAATCAAGCTTGTTACCCATTTGTTTATTTGTCGGCTGATCACCAGACAATAAAAACATTAAGATTTCAGCTTTATTTGTACCCAATTTCGGGAGTTTCCCGATAATTGGAGTCATTTTTGGCATATCACCAAAGTCTAAAAATTCCATAATGGAATCCTCTTATTACAGAGAGACTTTGATCACTATAGTGTCATACTCGTGAAATTAAACTAGCATTAATATAGGTAAAGCATTTCAATTCGATTTGCTTTTCGCTATAATCACGAGGCTTTTTGAATGAGCATCTCGAACGAAATTCAGCTTGACTAAATTTTGAATAAGATGTAATTCTAAACTTCAACACTTCGTTTAACGCTTTTAAGAGTGACATTTTTGATCTCCGTCTCTCACTTAAAGGTTTGTTGTGTTCTAGATTTGAATGAAAGGGAACTAGGCGGCCACCTAGTTCTTTTTCTATATCTAGTACACAGGTAACCGCTCAACCACTATATGTTGAGCATTGGGATGATTTTATTATAAAAGCTATGACAGTGGAAGTTTGTAGCGTCTAGATGTGACGCAGAGAGCGTCTAAGAGAGTATTACTGCAACCCTATACCTTGGGTCAAATTCACTTGAATATGCAGAAATAAGCGGGAATAATGAGATAAAAACATGACATTTAAGATATTTTGATTTAAATTTAACCAGTTTGCTATCTATATGCCTAAAATTATTTTTTTTGTAACAAATGATTTCCTAGTTGAATTTTATAATATTTACAATCTGAATACTGCTTCTTTTGCATATTCTTCTCGGTCAGTCCATCGACTGCTAATATTTTTCTTTCGACACCATTCATAGGCTTTATAACCCAAATACTCTCGTGTCTTTAAAAGATTTTTTTCTGTAACTTGCCCACCATCTTTGGTATTATCATTCCAACCATAAAAGTAAATTTTATCTGCATCTTCTACATCCCTTTTATATATAGCTATGTCTTGAGATGATACACGTTGTGTTTCTAAAGCAATTGCTGGAATAGCCTTATTGAACTCATTAAAAAAAGCAAATGGGGAAAACTTATTTAAAGGATCGTATTTAATACCTAAAACTTCACAAAGTTTTTTATAAGTCTCTCTAGGAAGTTTATCATTGATTAAAAAGCCATTTTGGACTTCAACAACAAAACTAAAATTTTTTATACGAACACCAAATAAGAGAATAAACGGTGATTCATCAATAAAAAAGAACACATCAAAAATTACATTATTTTTTCTAAAATTAAATTTATATCGTTGAATGCCTTGGCTTCTCATACTATTAAATAAAGGAACCAGACCATCTAATTTCATATAATAATTCTCTTTTGTCATTCTGAAGTCGCATAACTTCATTTTATGTTAAATAGGATATCTTTAACAGCGCACCAATACTAGCTAATGTCTTGTTACATTGCATAAAACAACGAATGATTAGAATTCAATTTGAAAAATTAAAAAAACTAAAACACAATCTGTAATTTTTGATGGACCATTGAGTATATACAGCAACGTTCTCAATTTTTGTCTAGCTCAGGTTATAATGCTCATCTTACACAATTCAGTTGATCTACTATGAACACCTCCAATGACCCTTTACATGGCAAAAAACTTGCTGACATTTTAGATGAGTTATTGGATTACTACGGAGGCTTTGAAGGATTAAGTCGTAAAATTGAAATTCGTTGTTTTTGCATCGACCCGAGTGTTAAATCATCTTTACGATTTCTACGGACTACACCATGGGCACGTGAAAAAGTAGAAAGCTTATATTTGTATGTTCTCCGTCAAAGAGCTAAACATAAATTCTAGCCAACAAAAAACTTAAGCTATGTTTAACTTTTTATACCCAATTGTAGAATAGCCTTAATGAGTATCTATCGTTTTTGTTCACATCGTGTAGTTATGGGTGGAAGCCCCACTCTCCTACTACATTGAACGACGATCAATCATCTAAATCCAGTCTTATCAAGTCTAGAGCTAAAAGCTATAATATGTTTTTAAAAAGTTTTAGATCATATGCTCGAACTCATTCACTCATATCCTCAAGCCAAATTGGTGAATACTTTCCAAGCATTAGCGAATGAAGTTTTTGAAGACCATGTCAATGCTTTATGTTGGTATAGGCATTTAGATTACAATTTCAAAGAAATCGTTGAAAAACTTACACTCATAGAAGATATTACTGAAATTTCCATCGCACAATTAGAGCAACTCAAACTTTCAGACTCTGCAAGCAAAGCGAGAGACGTTATTATTAATGATATAATGTTGCTCACCGAATTGGGTGCATCGCCGTCTTTAAACTTAATCAAAGAATATCAGCGTGATGAAGAATTGGATTTTATCAGCACTGATGTATATTCTTTTCATGTAGATCGATCGCCATTAGCAACGGATACATATCTGTGTACCTATTACGGGGCGGCTAGCGATATTATTTCCAATGATCAGGTTGAACAAAAAATTCATATCCCAGAAATCCGTCAAAAAATTAAATCATTGTTTGATGGCGAAGACCATGAGTTTGACGATTTTCTTGCAGAGACCTATATGGATCTTCACTATCAACCTAAAAATGGTGCAACACCTTTAAATTTAGGAATTGGTCATCTCTGGCGTTTGGCTGTAGATCATCCTGATCAGAAAGTACTTCCTTGTGTTCACCGTGCTCCAAAAGATAATGCAGGACAACTCAGATTACTCTTAATATGTTAAGGAATTCCTTGCTCAATTTAGGCGAGTAATTCTTTTTCAGTTTCAAATGGGTTAAAGAAATTACACCAAACGATTGGTCCTAAACTCATCTCCGAATCAGTAAGTAAACATTGATCAAAATTTTGGATTAATTGCTCTTTATCCATCTCTTGACCAATTAAAACAATTTCCTGTCTGGCATCACCCGTTTCCGGATGCCAACTCGATTCAATTGCCTGAATAGATTGCGTATCTTGTGGCCATTCCTCTTGTGGTACCGAAGCCCACCAATATCCTGCTTGACCATGCCGAGCCATACCTCCAGCTTGTGACCAAGACATAGCCATTGTTGGTTCCGCAGCAAGCCAAAAAAATCCTTTTGAGCGTATAACACCTTTCCATTCTGAATGGATAAAATTGTAAAAACGTTGTGGGTGAAAGGGTCTTCTTGCTCTATATACGAAACTTTCGATTCCATATTCTTCAGTTTCAGGCTTATGCTCTCCTCTCAACTCTTTTAACCAACCAGGTGCTTGTGAGGCTTCATCAAAATTAAAAAGCTGTGTGTTGAGTATTTTATCGAGTTCAACCTGACCAAATGTAGATGACTCAATTTTTGCTCTAGGGTTAAGCTTTTTGAGAATCGCATAAAGCTGGGACTTCTGATGCTCATCGATTAAATCAGTTTTGTTTAGAATAATAACATCACAAAATTCGATTTGATCTATCAGTAAATCCACAACAGTACGTTGGTCAAATTCTCCAAGTGATTCGCCACGATCATGTAGAAGATCATATGAACGATAATCACGTAAAAAATTGAATGCATCGACTACGGTCACCATGGTATCTAAACGAGCGTACTCATTTAGAGATACGCCGTCTTCATCTTCAAAGGTAAATGTTTCGGCTACAGGTAGAGGCTCTGATATTCCGGTAGATTCAATGACGAGTTGATCAAATTTTTTCTCTTCCGCTAATCGTCTTACTTCTACTAATAAATCTTCTCTCAAAGTACAGCAAATACATCCATTACTCATTTCAACGAGTTTTTCTTCCGTTCGTGATAATTCCGCCCCACCTTCTCTCACTAAAGCCGCATCAATATTGACTTCTGACATATCGTTCACAATTACTGCGACACGTTTTCCTTCTCTATTATTTAAAATATGATTTAAAAGTGTGGTTTTTCCTGCACCAAGAAATCCAGATAGCACAGTGACAGGTAATTTATACGGTTGTGAAGAATTAATATTCATGGTGAGTTACTCGTTTTAATGTTCAACCACATCATTTGATCGCTTATTGCAATCAATGAATGATCTTGATTTTTGATGTAACTAAATCATAATTGTTATGTTATAACATTTCAACATGTTTAATGTTTAGTTAAACTTTAATAAAATTTATTTATAGTGATTCTAAATTGTATTCATCACTGTAGAATCATAAGTAAAACTAAAGAATCTAAGTCTTAATTTTTATAATCATATGAGTATATAACAATGAATTTAATCAATCTTATTATTCGTACCACTTTAAGTACTTCTCTGTTACTTGGAGTTTCGAATACGTATGCCGTGGTTGCAGGCGGAATGGTTTCTACTGACTACCATTGGAACAATATTCCGGCTAACGGCTTTGCAACACTTGAAAATCAAATCATCATTACCAATGAGCCAGGAAATGATGGTAATACATTTTGGGCCAATCAATTTTCATTAAAAAATGGAAATATCGGTTATGTTGGATTACAGCAACGAAGCAATGATGAGAAGTATTTAAATTTCTCAATCTGGAAAACGACATCTTGGAAATCAGGATACCCTGCGTATTGCAGACAATTTGATCATGAAGGTGATGGCGTTCAATGTGACTTACCTTATGAATGGAAAGAAGGCACGAAATATAATTTTAAGATTGTGAAAAATAATGACAGTACAGTCTCAGCTTTTGTTAAAGACATGAGTACTGGTAAACAACTTGAAATTGCAAAAATCAATGTGCCTCAGACCTGGGGTGGTTTTGATAGTTTAGCTACATTTACCGAAAATTTCAGACAGCACCAACAACCCAACGGTATTTATGGCTATAACAGTTGTAATGATGTTCATACATCTGTTTCTGCCGCCTATTCTGCAATAGCAAACTCTTCAATTAAGTCTAAATCACAAACGACTAAAACTTATGGAAATTGTGTACAAGCGGCATCAGCGCATTGCACGGATGATTCTACTTGCATTTCTACTGTGAATAATGCCAATTACACCCAGCAAAAACCTTTCATTTTGAAAAATGGTGCACGAGGTTTTTGTGCAGATAGCTTGAATGGTGGTCAACAAATGGGATTGTATTCATGCGATCCCAACAACGGCAATCAACGTCTGAGTACGGATCACACACATCGTTTATACTTAACTCATCGGGATGCTTGTTTGATGGGCGATGTTAAAGATAATTTTGTTAAAGTTGCGCCGTGCAATAATGATAGCAGTCAACGATGGATGTATAGCCCCCATACAAGCCAATATATCAACTTAAAAACAGGTCTATGCCTTGATGCCGCTGATGGTGCAAATAGTATGGCACGCCTACAAATGATTGGATGTCAAAGCAATAATTCATATCAAACGTGGAAAATTACACGTTAACTTATTAATTTCAGAGCTTTAGCATTTAAAGCTCTGAATTTTAATGCTGAAATTTTAATTTTTTGCTTTCTTTGAGTGACTCGTACTAATTTTAGTAAAATTAGATATCTAAATTAGAGATTTTACTCATAGATAAGCCAGCTCACTCAGGTTAAAAGCATTCTTAATACTGGCTCAAAAAGCGAAATAAGTTCAATGATTTTAGGGAGATATTGTCTAAGGTATATTTGTAATATTGATGACAGCAATAAAATAAAAACAATTAAAAATATTCTTCATAAATCTTTGCTATTTTTCCGATAGCGCCGTTAATGATGAGAACAAAATTCTTCAAAATATTAAAACTTAATAAATGAGATTAGACGTTTAGTTATTTATCTCTGAAGATAGAAATCAAAAGCCCTATTTTAATATTGGAGAGAATCAAATTCTAACCTCATGTTTATTATGAACATTCATAGTTCTATTTTTTTAATCCATTGTCCTTCATGAATTATAAATTATAGGATATCTAGTTGATTTATGAATTTGGCTGAAATCAGTTAATACTTGAGCATAGTCATCTATGTAACATCAAAAAATCTTAGTGAACTTTTTTCACAAGAACTATTTCTAAATAAATTCTTGTGAAAAAATTGCGTAAAATTTTACTCTCCTCGTCATATTCATGACCTATTTTTGGTCAATGCTTTACTTCTATCACTTATTAAATAAACACTAAGTTGATAAATTTTTTACTAATAATCTTTGATATGTCGATATTTTATTTATTGATGAGTCTAATTTAAAAATTACATTTTTGCTTAGGCTATTTTGGTATTCAAAATTTAAGCCTAAGCATTTGAAGATTTTCTTAAATTAGAAACTATAGGTGAAAGCCACTACACCTAAATTTTTCTGTTTTTCGTTATAGCGGTTCTTACCACCAAAAATATATTGTCCAATCAATCCGAGTTCTGGTGTCAAGGCATAATCTAGCCCGATAGATGAGAAGCGATAAGCAAATTCTCGTTTTGTATCACCGAGCTCTAGACCTTCATATTTCCCATTATCATTAAAATAGCTCGCTGCAGCACTTGCTGTAGCAGATAATTTATCATTGAGTTGGTGGGTATATATTACGTTTAGATAAGTATCCCCTTGGTTTGCATACACGACATCATATGTATATGCAGATAAACTGGTTGATAAAGAGTTTTTATCATTGAATTGGTGTGTGGCAGTTACCCCCATTTCATTGGAAGTTGTATTTGACGTGTTCGGATAGAAATAAGTGGCATTCCAAATATTCCAATTTGTCCTACCAGTATCAAAACTATAGCCGACAATAAAGTCGTGCTCTAATTTATCAGTTTTACGGCGCTTATCACCTTGAAGTTCAGCATAAGAGTAGCCTAATGTAGACCCCCAATACCCGACATAGAAGTTGTTATAACTGAGGTTTAGACCTGTTTGAATTGCGAGGTCATCATTTTCTGGTGCATTTGTTAAACCACGTGAAATGTATTTGGAGGTTAATGTGACATATCCATCAAATTGAATTGGTGAATTTGTTTCTTGATTCGTAGAGTTTGCATAACTGGGTAAAATAATAAAGCTAGCAGTGCTCAACAGCACTGCTTGAGTCGTTTTAATCATCATAAAATTTATAATTAAGAAAATAAGGGTGAAGTTTCTGCACGATAAAATGGTGCATCTGAAGGGGTTAAAGCAGGTCGATTACGAATGTGATCAGCAATCTTCTCGGCCATCATGATCGTCGTTGCATTGAGATTACCAGTAATAATCAGCGGCATGATAGAAGCATCGACCACTCGCAACCCATCTATTTCATGGACACGACCGTAACCATCTACAACAGCTAAATCATCTTCACCCATTTTACAGCTACACGAAGGATGATACGCTGTTTCTGCATGATTTTTTACAAATTCATCAATTTGCTGATCTGTTTTTAATGCTGAACCTGGACTAATTTCTCTACCTCGATACTGATCTAATGCAGGCTGATGCATAATTTCTCGTGTAATTCTCACTGCATCACGGAATTCGCGCCAATCTTGTTCAGTGCTCATGTAGTTAAATAAAATGCTCGGATGATCAAAAGGATTTTTCGAGGTTAAGCGAATTCTTCCTCTTGACGGCGATCGCATAGATCCAACATGTGCTTGAAAACCATGTTCATTGATTGCATTGGTACCATTGTAGTTAATTGCAATTGGTAAAAAGTGATACTGGAGATTCGGCCACTCAAACTCATCACTAGAGCGAATGAATCCACCTGCTTCAAACTGATTGCTTGCACCAATTCCTTTACCCAAAAACAGCCATTCAGCGCCAATTTTAGGTTGGTTATACCATTTTAATGCAGGGTAAAGACTGACGGGCTTCTTACATTGGTATTGAAGATACATTTCTAAATGATCTTGCAGATTTTCACCCACTCCCGGTAAATCTTGCACAACCTTTACATCCAGTGACTCTAATAATGACTTAGCTCCTACCCCAGAGCGCTGTAAAATTTGAGGCGATGCAATAGCACCTGCGCACAGCAATACTTCTCGCTCAGCATAGACCTTGTGTAAATTAGTTACATCTTGACCAAGAATGTATTCAACACCGATAGCTTGTTTTTTTTCAAATAAGATTCGATTGGTTGTGGCATGCGTAATAATCGTTAAATTCTGACGACCTTTAGCCATATCTAAATAGCCACGAGCGGTACTGGAACGTCTGCCTTGAGGTGTCACCGTACGATCCATTGGACCAAAGCCTTCTTGTTGGTATCCATTTAAATCATCCGTACGTGGATATCCAGCTTGCACACCCGCTTCAACCATTGCATGAAATAACTCATTATTGTCTGACTTTGGCGTAGCAACACTTACTGGGCCTTGATCACCGTGATATTCATTTGCACCAATATCTCTAGACTCTGCTTTTTTATAGTAAGGTAAACATTCAGCATAGCGCCAATGACTGAGTCCTTTCATTTGAGACCATTGCTCTAAATCCATGGCATTCCCACGGATATAACACATACCGTTAATTAATGATGAACCACCTAAACCTTTACCACGTCCACATTCCATACGGCGGTTATTCATATGGGGTTCTGGATCGGTCAAATATGCCCAATTATAACGTCGACCTTGTAAAGGATAAGCCAAAGCAGCAGGCATTTGAGTTCTAAAATCTAAACGGTAGTCAGGGCCACCCGCTTCAAGGAGCAGAACTTTAATATCTGGATCTTCGGTGAGTCTCGCTGCAAGTACATTCCCAGCAGAACCTGCACCTATGATAATGTAATCATATGTCATAGTGTTCTCCTTAGGCTTTAAATACAGATTGAAATGGACTTAATTCCACTTGTACCGATTTGATTTGCGTGTAGTGTTGTAAAGTCGTTAAACCATTCTCTCTTCCTACACCAGAATGCTTATAGCCACCGACTGGCATTTCAGCTGGCGATTCACCCCACGTATTGATCCAACATATACCTGCTTCAATTTGGTGGATGATTCGATGTGCTTTGACAATATCAGGGGTAACCACGCCAGCAGCCAATCCATAAGAAGTATTATTAGCGCGACGAATCACTTCTTCTTCTGATGTATATGTCAAAATACTCATCACAGGACCGAAGATTTCCTCTTGAACAATGGTCATCTCATCTCGACAATCACTGAAGATTGTAGGCAGTACAAAAGCACCTTTTTTTAAATGATCATCTGTTGCTCTAGAACCACCACACACTAAACGTGCTCCCTCCCTTTTAGCAGAATCGATGAATGCCAAAATTTTATTCATATGCGCAAAGCTAGATACTGGTCCAAAATTTGTTTCTGGATCAAGCGGATTACCTAAGCGGATATAAGAAATACGTTCTAATAGCTTTTCTTCAAATTTTGGCTGTAATGATTCTGGAATAAATACTCGTGTCCCATTCGTACAAACCTGTCCAGAACTATAGAAATTTGCCATCATTGCAATATCTGCAGCTAAGTCTAAATCTGCATCTTCACAAATAATTAATGGTGACTTCCCACCCAACTCCATCGTGACTTCTTTAAGACTGGATTCAGCAGCTTGAGCCATCACTTTTTTTCCAGTGCTCACACCACCAGTAAATGAAATTTTCGCAATATCTACATGCTGGCTTAAATAGGCACCAATATCACCGCCCCCTGTTACAACATTGAATACCCCATCTGGCACTCCAGCTTCGGTATAAATTTCTGCCAATTTAAAGGCTGTTAATGGGGTAATCTCGCTGGCTTTGAAAATCATTGCATTCCCCGCCGCCAAAGCAGGTGCTGACTTCCATAAGGCAATTTGAATTGGATAATTCCATGCTCCTATACCAGCTACAATTCCCAAAGGTTCACGTCGTGTATAGACAAATGAATCTGTTCTTAAAGGAATCTGTTGACCCTCGAGTACAGGTAAAATTCCAGCGTAGTATTCGAGTACATCAGCACCTGTCACAATATCTACAGTCGATGTTTCACTATAGGCTTTCCCACTATCTAAGGACTCAATGGTGGCAAGTTCATCATTTCTTTCACGTAAAATAGCTACAGCTTTATTTAAAATTCTTGAACGCTGCATAAAAGTCATTTCTGCCCAAATTTTCTGTCCTTGTTGGGCAGATAGAATGGCTTGATCCACATCCTGTTGAGAACATGCTTGAATGGTCGCAAGAACTTGACCCGTGGCTGGATTAATCGAATCAAAAGTTTGACCTGATTGAGCATCGACGAATTGTCCATGAATATAAGGACGTTGTAACGGGAATTTATTCATACGATTAGCCTCAGATATAGTAAATATTAAAAATTATTGTGTAAGTTGCTGCTGGATAAAGGCATGGCAAAGACGGATAGAAAGATCGGTTTCAATCTCACTTCTTGTTAATGCGCCCCTTAACCAGAACCCATCAATTAATGCAGCCAACCCTTGGGCTGCTTGTTCAGCTTTTATGGGGCTTAAACGTTTTAAAAACTCATGTTTTAAATTTGAATGTAGCCGACAGTGATTCACTTGCTGTAATCGTTGTAGATCGGGTTGATGCAAACTAATAGCCCAAAACGCGAGCCATACTTTCATCGCGGCTTGATTGGTCTGAGGAGTTGCAAAATTCGCTTTAACAATCGCCATTAAACGATCTTCTGGAGAATGCCCAACCTCTGATTTTAGATCCCTTACACTTTCTCCAAGTTGCTGTAGTAAATAGCGCATGGTTGCCTCAATCAATCCATTCTTGCCACCAAAATAATGACTAATAATGCCCGTGGAGACACCTGCTCTTTGCGCGATCTGTTGAATGGATGCATCAGCAAAACCGAGCTCATTCACAGTGGAGAGAGTGGCATCAATCAATTGTTGACGACGAATGGGTTGCATACCAACTTTTGGCATAAGATGACCTAAACCTACAGGAGATTATAATCAGCGTTTATCAATAAGAACGCTGTAACATTAGTAAACGTTTTTTTAATTGAACGTTCAATCAATAAAAATTATAGTGCTATTACTTCCATGATGTACAGCTCAGTTTGTTTTGTATTTGCAAAAGTTTGTAATTGTGGATCAAGCAAGCTTCTATCAGGATATAAATCGAACTGCGCTGTAGATCATTTCATTACTCATTGAATGGTCACTGATTTATGCATAACAAAAATGATCAAACGCAGGATAGTTTGAATAAGGTCGTGTTCTATGTATCAGCATCATTGATACTTTTGTTTTCGATCACCACAATTTTGTTTAATGAAGCTGCTAATAACGTCATTACACAAACCCTCGATTGGGTAAGCAGAACGTTCAGTTGGTATTACCTGCTTGCTGCGACACTCTATTTTGTCTTTATTGTATTTATCGCATGCTCTCGATATGGTGAAATTAAATTAGGACCTAAACACTCTAAGCCTGAATTTAGTTTACTGAGTTGGTCTGCAATGCTCTTTTCTGCGGGTATTGGTATTGATCTCATGTTCTTTTCCGTGGCTGAACCTTTATCGCATTACATGAACCCACCTGTAGGTGAAGGACAAACCTTTGAAGCAGCACGTCAGTCCATGGTATGGACTTTGTTTCATTATGGTTTAACTGGTTGGAGTATGTATGCATTAGTTGGTGTAGCCTTAGGTTACTTCAGTTATCGTTATAACCTTCCGCTTACGATCCGTTCAGCTCTCTACCCTATTTTTGGGAAAAAAATTAACGGCCCTATAGGTCACACTGTAGATACAGCTGCCGTCTTAGGTACGATTTTTGGTATCGCGACTACCTGTGGTATTGGTGTCGTACAACTCAATTATGGTCTTCATGTTCTCTTCGATCTACCTGAAAATTTGTGGATTCAAGCTGGTCTAATCGGGATCGCGGTAGTCATTACTGTAATTTCAGTAACGGCAGGTGTGAATAAAGGGATTCGCGTACTTTCCGAAATCAATATCTATGTCTCGATTGGATTACTCCTCTTTATTCTTTTGATTGGTAATACAGAATTCTTACTCGCAGGCTTAATCCAAAATTTAGGTGATTACCTCAGTCAATTCCCAAAATTGAGTTTAATGAGTTTTCCATTCGAACAACCTAAAGAATGGATGAACAGTTGGACGCTTTTCTTTTGGGCTTGGTGGATTGCATGGTCGCCATTTGTCGGTCTGTTTTTAGCACGAATTTCTCGTGGTCGTACCATTCGTGAATTTGTATTTGGTACGTTGATTATTCCGCTACTATTTACACTGACTTGGCTATCCATCTTTGGAAATAGTGCGCTTCACAATGTAATTTTTGATGGCAATGCGCAACTCGCAACTACCGTTTTAGAAAATCCAGCGCATGGTTTCTATGACCTACTTGCACAATATCCTGGTTTTACGTTCTTAGCAGGTATAGCAACAATTACAGGATTATTATTTTACGTTACTTCTGCAGACTCAGGCGCTCTTGTTTTGGGTAATTTCACGACAAAATTCACCAATATCGAGCATGACTCTCCAAGATGGCTTAGCGTATTTTGGGCTATAGCCATTGGTTTATTAACCTTAGCGATGCTGATGGCAAATGGTATTACTGCCTTACAGAACACAACCATCATCATGGGTCTGCCTTTTAGCTTTGTCATATTCTTTGTGATGGCGGGTTTGTACAAATCCTTGAGATTGGAAGATTTCAGACAAGCCAGTACTAGCTTAAATGCTGCGCCAGTCGTGGGCAATGTGGATATTCTCAATTGGAAAAAGCGACTCAGTCGCGTAATGCTGCACCCAAGCCATGAACAAACATTAAAAATGTTAGATGACGTGTGTAAACCTGCAATGGATGCCGTGGCACAGGAACTTTTATCCAAAGGTGTCAAAGTCGATGTGAATACTAAGCCTCTTGAAGATAATGCTGAGCTTTATCATTTGGACCTCATTATTCACTTGAATGAAGAAGAAAATTTCGTATATGAGATTTGGCCCGTTCGTTATGACACCCCTAACTTTAGTACCCGTGCTAAACGAACAAAGCGTTATTACTATCGTTTAGAAAGTTACTTGTTTGAAGGTTCGCAA
Source organism: Acinetobacter sp. 24-47-47 (assembly GCF_057737035.1). NCBI lineage: Bacteria > Pseudomonadati > Pseudomonadota > Gammaproteobacteria > Moraxellales > Moraxellaceae > Acinetobacter > Acinetobacter sp. 24-47-47. The sequence goes on from NZ_CM173216.1 coordinate 1,584,549, forward strand.
GGTAATGATTTGGTCGGATACAACAAAGAACAAGTGATTAACGACATTTTGGACAAATATGAACGTCATATGATGTACCTTCATATTAACCGAATCAGCCCAGGTAAACGTCCACAATTTCCGGATCGTGACATTTAGTTAGTAGTAGCTCATCTAAACAAGGAAAATGACCATGTCAGAAAGTCTAAACGCCTTTGCTCTATTTTTTTCGTTGCTTAATCCCTTTTTAATGAGCATTTATATGCTTGGGATTATTCGAAATTCAGATGCAAAAGTTTTTAATATGGCCCTGATCCAAGGTAGTTTGATTAGCTTTGTGGTTTTTGTCATTTTTGCTAAAACAGGTGAAGCTTTTTTTAATGATGTACTTCATGCACGATTTGAATCTTTCCAAATTTTTGGTGGAATCATTTTCTTGGTGATTGGTTATCGTTATGTATTTGAAGGTGCTGATACGATTGGGGTCATGCGTGGAGCACCAAACCATTTGGCTGGTACGATCGCCATGCCTTTTATGATCGGTCCAGGAACAATCTCTGCATCTGTAATCACTGGCATTCAATTAAGTTTATGGCAGACGATCACAGTCATCTTTATGACCTTATTCTTAACCTGTAGTCTTTTGATATTAATGAAATATTTGCATGATAATTTACAGCATAAATATTCTAATTATATCGACTTATATGTAGATATCGTGGGTCGTGTTGCTGCATTGCTTATCGGTACGATTGCCATTGATATGATCGTGACTGGTGTTACTGGGATCATCAATGGCTAATGGAAGGTTGTTGTTGATATTTATAAAAAAGGAGTCTTATCATTGACTCCTTTTTTTAAACCCTAATATTTAGAATCTATATCCGATATTTAAACTATACACCGTTGGATCTACGTCCACACTTCCTACCTTTTCTCCATTTACTTTTACATCAGTTTTGATATCCGCATATCGGATATCAGCACCAACACTCCATTGAGGGTTAAATTGGTAATCTACGCCTATTTGACCAGCCCAACCAAAAGAATCTGAGAGATCGAACTTATCACCACTATATAATCGGTCATTAAAAAAATAGGTGTAATTTAAGCCCAGACCCACATAAGGTTGTAACTTTTCATTGGGTAAGAAGTGATATTGCACACTAAAAATTGGAGGTAAATGTTTTGTTTTTGCAACTTCATTACCAGCAACATTAATTTTATGCTCTGGTGGCAAACCGACTAATACATCAAATGCAATATTTGGTGTATAAAAATAAGAGATCGTGCCAGTGACTCCCCAAGCATCATCTATTGTGACGGGTGCTGTTTGATTAAAAATACTACCTGGAGAAGATGTGGGATCAATATTGCTAATCGCACCTCTTATCTTCCATTTATAATCTGCGCTGTGCGCATTAGAACTTAATGCCATGGTACTCAATAAAATCGCGAATAAACCAAAACTTAATTTATCATTCATATCATTACCCATTTTTTATAAATATCTGAAATTTTGAAGATTGTTAATCAATTAAATTGAATGCTTTAGATCATATCGATAATTCTTTTTGTTGGTTATTTTTTATTCTGATTTGTTTTGATGATTTTTTATTTAAGAAAATTTATTCAATTTAAATGGATTTTTGGAATATTGTTTTTAATTTAAGTGAGTAAAGAACATACGCCTAATTTGGATTCCAATCAGTATTGATGAAACAAGAAACAAATCTTATTGACCTTACCACAATGGGAAGGTTTAGAATGATCGTGACCTTATTTCAATCAGCATATGGAGTTAAGTATGTCATCTACTTCAACTAAATCTATTCAAATCAAAATTGAAGGAATGACCTGTGCTGCTTGTGTAAGCCGTGTTGAAAACTCATTAAAAAAAGTCGATGGTATTCAAGATGCCAGTGTGAACCTCGCCGCTGAAATAGCTCAAATTGAGTTAACAACAGACGTAACAGATCAACAAATCATTCAAGCCGTAAATAAAACAGGTTTTAAAATTAAAAAATGGGCAACAATAAAATTAAAAATTTTAGGCATGACTTGTGCTGCATGTGTGAGCCGAGTTGAACGTTCTTTACTAAAAATACCAGGTGTATTAGCAGCACAAGTAAGTTTGGCAACTGAGATAGCAAGCATTGATCTACTTTATCCAGTTCCTGTTGATCAAGTTATTGAGCGTATTGAAAGATCAGGGTTTGAAGCTGTACTTGAACAGCAAACGATCACAGCACTTCCAAATCGCGAACTTGAATCAAAAAAAATTCTCAAGCATTTTATTATCGCACTTGTACTCAGTTTACCTATATTTATCATTGAAATGGGCTCGCACCTCTTGCCTTCATTTCATCATTTTATAGGTACTTACATCAGTCAGAATCAGAGTTGGTTATTCCAATTTATTCTTGCGACTTTAGTTATTTTTATACCTGGACGGCATTTTTTCACACAAGGTATCAAGTCACTGATAAATTTACATCCTGACATGAATTCTTTGGTGAGTTTAGGATCAGGAGCTGCCTATTTATATTCTATTGTTGCTACGTTCTTTCCAAGTTTATTGCCACAACAGTCAGTACATGTCTATTACGAGCCTGCAACACTCATTATTACATTTATTTTGTTAGGCAAATATCTAGAAGCACGAGCTAAAGGTCGAACTTCTGCAGCGATTCAACATCTGATTGGCTTACAACCTAAAACAGCGCGAGTTAGAGTATCTGACCTCCAGACTAAAGATATATCGATTGATAAAATTACAATCGGTATGCAGGTTGAAGTTCGGCCTGGTGAAAAAATTCCTGTAGATGGCGTGGTTATTTCAGGTGAAGGCTTTGTAGATGAGTCAATGATCAGTGGAGAATCTTTTCCAATCCACAAATTGATGGGTTCAGAAGTTGTTGGTGGAACCCTCAATCAAAATGGATTTCTTGTCATTGAAACCAAACATTCTTCTGAAAGTAGCATTTTATCTTCAATTATTCAGTTGGTTGAAAATGCTCAGACACAAAAGCTCCCCATACAATCTTTAGTCGATAAAGTCACCTTATGGTTTGTTCCAGTTATCCTCTTGATTTCGATGATTACTTTCATCGCGTGGCTGGTGATTGGACCTGAACCTAATCTGAGCTATGCTTTGATTAACGCCGTTTCTGTTTTGATTATTGCATGCCCTTGTGCGATGGGTCTTGCAACCCCGATGTCAATAATGGTTGCGACGGGACGTGCTGCTGAACACGGAATTTTATTTAAAAATGCGACTTCACTTCAAAAACTTCGAGATATTTCAACATTTGCATTTGATAAAACTGGAACACTAACAATAGGTCGACCTGCGATTAGTCATATCGAGATTTTCGCACCATTTACACTTCAGCAGATTCTACAAACTGTTGCATCCGTTGAATATCATTCCGAGCACCCAATTGCTAAAGCGATTGTTCAATATGCATCCGATCATCATATAAAGATGATCGAAATTTCTGAGTTTAAGAGTATTTCAGGATTGGGCATTCAAGCACAATTGAATGGTCAGGATATTAAAATTGGATCTGTAGAATTTATTACTCGAGAAAATACAAAGCTTTCTCATGCACTCTCTCACCATCAAAGATTACTAGATGAAGCTCAAACACCCATCGCGGTCTCCATCGATGGTGAGCTTGCATCAATTATTTTAATCACGGATCAATTAAGACCTGAAACCTACGAGGTAATGACTCAACTTAAAAAGAACGACAAGCACATTGCTTTGATTACTGGCGATCATCAAAATGCAGCGCAATATGTGGCGAATCAACTTAATATCAATGCAGTTTATGCACAGGTCAAACCACATGAAAAGTTAAACATCGTTGAGACCCTTCAAACGCGATATGGAAATGTTGCTTTTGTTGGTGATGGGATTAATGATGCTCCAGCACTTGCTCAAGCTCAAGTCGGTATTGCGATAGGTTCAGGTACAGATGTCGCCATTGAAACGGCTGACCTTATTTTAATGTCATCAAATTTAAATAACTTATCTAAAGCCATCAAATTAAGCGAAATGACCATTAGAAATATTCATCAAAATCTGTTCTGGGCTTTTCTATACAATATTTGTTTGATTCCGATTGCTGCAGGTATCCTTTATCCATTGACTGGTATCCTGCTCTCACCTGTTTTAGCTGCGATCGGAATGGCACTTTCTTCGATATTTGTATTAGCGAATGCTTTAAGACTCAAAACTTTGAAACTAAATTAGACGCTTAAACAAAGGAAAGATAATGAATATTGGCGAATTAGCACGACGTTCAGGCTTAACTGCTAAAATGATTCGATATTACGAAAAAATCGATCTCATTTCTGTTCCGATCAGAAGCGCTAGCGGTTATCGTGTTTACACAGAGCAAGACCTTTCGACTTTAAGTTTTATTAAACATGCTAAAGATCTTGGTTTTTCGATCGATCAAATCAAAAGTTTAGTTGAGCTTTGGAAAAATCCTGACAGAAAAAGTGCTGATGTGAAAAAAATTACAGATCAACATATCCACTTTTTGACAGAACAAATTCATTCGATGCAATCAATGATTTTAAAATTAAAGGCTGCGAGTCAGATGTGCTCTAATGATTCGACTTCAAACTGCAGTATTCTGAATAAAATTGAACATATTCAATCGTGACAGTGATAGATGTTAACTAACGCAAGAGGTTATTATGAAATTATTTATTGAAAATATTAGTTGTTCGGGTTGTGCTAAAGGTGTCACTGCATCTGTATTGTCACTTGATCCTAATGCAAGCGTCAATGTAGATGTTGCCAACAAAATTGCAGATATTCGTACAACATATAGCTTTGAAAAAATCGCTGAAGTTTTGACTGAAGATGGTTTCCCTCCTGAATTAAAAGATTAAATTGACATAAAAAAGGCGAAATATTGTTTCGCCTTTTTTGATAAAACGCATACCGTAGTATGCGTATTTTTAAAGAATTAATAAATGATTTGACCGTTTTGAAGTAACTGCTCCAACGTCAGATCTGCATTTTGAGGACCAATATTCAACAATTGAGTAGGTTCAAATTGTGTACCTTCACCATCGCGATCGATTGAAATTACAGAATCTTTAACAGTGATATATTTACTTAAGATATCCGCAACTTGATCAGTCGAATCTGTTGAGAATGTAGTTGAAGTATTAGCATCAACAAATAGTTGAGATACATCAATTACATCGACACCTGCTTCGAAATCTGACCACGTATCAAAACCATTTCCACCCGTTGCATCGGCTTCATCAAGTAAGTTGAAGATTAATTTATCCGCGATATCACTTCCAGTGAATGCGTCATTAAATTTCGAACTTGTAAATGATTTGTTTACATCAAAGCTTAAAGTAGCTGTTGAAGTCGTTCCACCAACTGTCGAAACAGTATAGCTAAATTCTTCTTTACCAAATCCTTTTCCTGATGGTGTATACGTATAGCTACCATCATTATTGAAAACAAGAGTACCAAATTTACCTTCGACAGTTACACTAGGATTACCACTATAAGTCGACGTCGTTAATCCATTAATAGTATAAGAACTAATAGAATTTAAACCTTCATCATTATTGGAAACGTTTCCAATAACTGGATCTAAAGCAACTGGAGTAAATTCATTCAAGTAAGTTGTATTAAACGTGATTGTAGAGTCCTCGAAATAAGCAAGGCCAGGATTAACAAGATTAGCTTGTACAGTATATACACCAGCGGGAAGATCATTTAACTGTAATACTTTTCCAGTAACAGCATTTAACTCACCAGTCTTAACTACTGTGCCATCTGCATTTTTCACTGTGTAACTAATACTTCGTGATGAAGTTAGAGATAGAGTACTTTCAAAAGAAATTGCAACTGTACTGACTGAGTTTTCAGCTATTGCAAATTTAGCATCGATAGTGCGTTGAGCCAGACCAATATCTAAAATTGTATCATTCACAATAGTTTCTGATTTATTTTGCATTACAATTTCAGATTCTTCAAAATCATCTTGCGCAACAGCTAAATCAATTTTAATCGTTAACGTTTCTAGTGAACTATTTCCATTCTGATCTTTAATGACATAAGTAAATGTCTCGATTTCACCATATGGTAAGCTTGTGCCTTCACTAGGTTTATTTACGAAGTATTGGTAAGTTCCATCCTTATTGAGAATTAATTTACCATAGACACCTTGAAGTTCTGATTCTTCAACAAGTTGAGTATTACCAGCAATAATGATTTCTGAACCATTAGATAATTCAATCTGACCTGAGGTTTGACCGACAAAATCATTGTCTGTTTTAACAGTCGAATAATCATAAAGTGTGTCTTTATTTACATATAGACCAGATCCACCAAGCACATTAAGTCCTGTTGGAACAGTCACTGCATAATAGTCACCCTCTGTAAATTTAAGTGTAACTTCATCAGATTTACCACCTAAAATTACTGTGTACCAGTTATTTATGCTGTGAACTTGGACATATTCATTGGTATCAGCGTTGAATTTATAAATAAATAAAGAGTATGAAGTTAAACTTACACCGCCGCCATCGCCTTGGAAAGTCATTTCACGAACATTATTTTCATTCACTGTGAAATTCATGAACGAAGATAAATCAACTGCACCAGCTTTAATAACTGGATCTAACAAACTTACATCTAGAACTTTGACATTTGTTAATTTAGGCACTTCACCAGTGATATCTTTAATCTCAGGAAGTGGATTGATGATAACAGTGTCGTTGATTTCTGATTGTTTTACCTCAACAACTTTATTATCAATCGATATATTGAGCTTCGCAGAAGCTGTATTACCTAGTTCTGTTTTAACGTAATAGGTAAACTCATCTACTTGCCCGAATGGGCCTTTAAAGTCTTCATTAATCTCGTAACGATAGCTTCCGTCTTGATTAATAAATAACGTACCAAATTTACCTTCGATCGCGGTTTCAGAATTACTATTCAACGTAATTGCTGCATTAGAACCAGCCATAACTGACTCTACAATCGTACCAGTTGGCAGTACATCCTGACCATCAACAGCATCTGCATCTGTGATTACATTACCAGTTGCTTCGCCATCGACTGACACAACTTCATTATAATCCAGAATAATGTCATTCAATACCTTCAATGTATAACCACTTAATACTGTTACCCCAACAGAAGGTGTTAAGAATACAATATATTTACCTTCAGGAAGGCTCACGTTCAATTCTTCAGAAACACCAGCCAGTAAATAAGCTTTCAACCATTGTTTCTCAGTCATGTACTCTTTGTATTGACCAGTTTCTTCATCAAATTGATAAATTTTAAGATCGTACATCGAGACGATCGAAACACCACCTGATTGTGATTTCAATGTTAAGTTGCGAACTGTCCCATCAGCAACATCTACTGTTAATGAATTTTGAAGAACTTCTGTTAAAACATTAGCTTCGAGCACTGCACCCAAGCCAACACTTGCTACCGCAAATGCAGTTTTATCTTCAAGTTGTTGTTCTGCTGAAGGTAATTTAGTAGTCGGGTTAATCACTTCAGGAATGAAATTAACTGAGTTATCCGCTGGAAGTACTATTTCTTGAAGATCATCGACAATACCATTGTTATCTAAATCGTTCACTGCCGGTACTGCTGTATCCAGAGCATCTAAACGAGCATCTAGATCATCTTTAGCTGCTGATGCAGGTAATGCATCAACCAAGCCTTGTGCTGTACCTTTCAACGCATTCAATTCTTCTTTGATCGCTTGTAATTCAGCTTGAGTTGTTGGGCTGATTACACCATTTTCAGCTGCAATTGCCTCTACCAATTCATCATGCTTAGCTTCTGCAGTTTGAACCGCTTGTGTTGCTGCTGCAATCGCAGCATCAACATCATCAGCAATACCATTGCTATCTGTATCGTTCACTGCTGGTACAACTGTATCTAGAGCATCTAAACGAGCATCTAAGCTATCTTTAGCTGCTGATGCAGGTAATGCATCAACCAAGCCTTGAGCTGTACCTTTCAACGCATCTAATTGATCTTTGATCGCTTGTAATTGAACTTGCGTTGCTGGACTGATCACACCATTTTTAGCAGCAATTGCCTCTACCAATTCATCATGCTTAGCTTCTGCAGTTTGAACCGCTTGTGTTGCTGCTGCAATCGCAGCTTCCGCAGCATCAATAATACCATCATCATTTAAATCATTAACTACTGGCACAGCTGTATCTAAAGCATCTAAACGAGCATCTAGATCATCTTTAGCTGCTGATTCAGGTAATGCATCTACCAATCCTTGTGCTGTACCTTTCAATGCATCTAATTGATCTTTGATCGCTTGTAATTGAGCTTGCGTTGCTGGACTGATTACACCATTTTTAGCAGCAATTGCCTCTACCAATTCATCATGCTTAGCTTCTGCAGTTTGAACCGCTTGTGTTGCTGCTGCAATCGCGGCATCAACATCATCAGCAATACCATTGCTATCTGTATCGTTCACTGCTGGTACAACTGTATCTAGAGCATCTAAACGAGCATCTAAGCTATCTTTAGCTGCTGATGCAGGTAATGCATCAACCAAGCCTTGAGCTGTACCTTTCAACGCATCTAATTGATCTTTGATCGCTTGTAATTGAACTTGCGTTGCTGGACTGATCACACCATTTTTAGCAGCAATTGCCTCTACCAATTCATCATGCTTAGCTTCTGCAGTTTGAACCGCTTGTGTTGCTGCTGCAATCGCGGCATCAACATCATCAGCAATACCATTGCTATCTGTATCGTTCACTGCTGGTACAACTGTATCTAGAGCATCTAAACGAGCATCTAAGCTATCTTTAGCTGCTGATGCAGGTAATGCATCAACCAAGCCTTGAGCTGTACCTTTCAACGCATCTAATTGATCTTTGATCGCTTGTAATTGAACTTGCGTTGCTGGACTGATCACACCATTTTTAGCAGCAATTGCCTCTACCAATTCATCATGCTTAGCTTCTGCAGTTTGAACCGCTTGTGTTGCTGCTGCAATCGCGGCATCAACATCATCAGCAATACCATTGCTATCTGTATCGTTCACTGCTGGTACAACTGTATCTAGAGCATCTAAACGAGCATCTAGATCATCTTTAGCTGCTGATGCAGGTAATGCATCAACCAAGCCTTGTGCTGTACCTTTCAACGCATCTAATTGATCTTTGATCGCTTGTAATTGAGCTTGCGTTGCTGGACTGATTACACCATTTTTAGCAGCAATTGCCTCTACCAATTCATCATGCTTAGCTTCTGCAGTTTGAACCGCTTGTGTTGCTGCTGCAATCGCGGCATCAACATCATCAGCAATACCATTGCTATCTGTATCGTTCACTGCTGGTACAACTGTATCTAGAGCATCTAAACGAGCATCTAGATCATCTTTAGCTGCTGATGCAGGTAATGCATCAACCAAGCCTTGAGCTGTACCTTTCAACGCATCTAATTGATCTTTGATCGCTTGTAATTGAACTTGCGTTGCTGGACTGATCACACCATTTTTAGCAGCAATTGCCTCTACCAATTCATCATGCTTAGCTTCTGCAGTTTGAACCGCTTGTGTTGCTGCTGCAATCGCGGCATCAACATCATCAGCAATACCATTGCTATCTGTATCGTTCACTGCTGGTACAACTGTATCTAGAGCATCTAAACGAGCATCTAAGCTATCTTTAGCTGCTGATGCAGGTAATGCATCAACCAAGCCTTGTGCTGTATCTTTCAACGCATCTAATTGATCTTTGATCGCTTGTAATTGAGCTTGCGTTGCTGGACTGATTACACCATTTTTAGCATCAATTGCCTCTACCAATTCATCATGCTTAGCTTCTGCAGTTTGAACCGCTTGTGTTGCTGCTGCAATCGCAGCTTCGGCAGCATCAACAACACCATCACCATTTAAATCATTAATTACTGGTAAAGCTGTATCTAGAGCATCTAAACGAGCATCTAAGCTATCTTTAGCTGCTGATGCAGGTAATGCATCAACCAAGCCTTGAGCTGTACCTTTCAACGCATCTAATTGATCTTTGATCGCTTGTAATTGAACTTGCGTTGCTGGACTGATCACACCATTTTTAGCAGCAATTGCCTCTACCAATTCATCATGCTTAGCTTCTGCAGTTTGAACCGCTTGTGTTGCTGCTGCAATCGCGGCATCAACATCATCAGCAATACCATTGCTATCTGTATCGTTCACTGCTGGTACAACTGTATCTAGAGCATCTAAACGAGCATCTAGATCATCTTTAGCTGCTGATGCAGGTAATGCATCAACCAAGCCTTGTGCTGTACCTTTCAACGCATCTAATTGATCTTTGATCGCTTGTAATTGAGCTTGCGTTGCTGGACTGATTACACCATTTTTAGCAGCAATTGCCTCTACCAATTCATCATGCTTAGCTTCTGCAGTTTGAACCGCTTGTGTTGCTGCTGAAAAATCTAAATTAGTAAGATTATCCACAGCATTATTTAGTTCATCACGAGCATTATTTACATCATCAATGCTTGGCTTGTCACCAATATTATTATTAAAGTCATCTACAAGCTTTTGAGCTTCTTCAATTTCTTTTTCTAATTCTGATCTAGTTTCATCAGTATATGGATCATTTGGATCTTCATTTTCCAACTTATCCTTTGCATTTTCCAAATCAGCTTCAAGATTATTAATTGCTTCTTCTAATTTAGCAGCATCTTTAGCTTCTTGATCTTTTAAAGCATCTTCAACAATAGAAATTAAATCATCAGCCGTCTGGTCAAGTAATTCTTGACTTGATTCTGGGTCTTTTAAAACAGCTTCTGCATCATTAATAGCATTTTCAACTCGCTGTTTTTCATCACCATCCAATTGATTTAATGAATTTTTAGCATCATTGATTGCATCAACTAATTTGCTGAGATCTTTGGAAGGTTGTTTTGTGTCACTTGATCCATTAGCAGCATCAAATACAGCAACGCCAACTCCAACTGCACCTAGTGCAAGTGCACCACCAGCTAACCAATTATTTAAGATTGTAGCGCCAGTTCCAGCACCACCTTCTAGTAACGCTTCTATGCTTTCTAAAGGGTTGTATTCTACATTTTTGAAATCAAGAACAAACATCTCACTATTTTGGTTACGGAAAACTAAATCAGATGTTTCATAATTGAAGTTTTCTAGGGTTATTGTTTCCCCATTATTAAGTTTAATAATGACCTGATTATCATTCACAATCAGCTCTTGAACATCTTCAGGAGCCACGTCGATCATTACAACTGAGTCTTCAACAATTTTAATTATATTGCTTTCTGAAGTGATCGTATTATTCAAGGTTTTTTTTGAGATAATCTGAGTTTGCATATACAAAATACCCATAGATTTAAAGAAATTTTACTTGATAGCATTAAACGATCATTTAGTTTTCTAATCAAGATTTTTTTAGATTAAAAATCATATATTTCAATATATTGTGATTTGCATCACACTATTTTTTAATAAAATTGATTTTATTTTATACAGTAACTAAATGATCTTAATTATACTGCTATTTACAAATTCAATACGTTGATTACTTATTGTTCATCATTTTTCTTGCTTTTAATTTTCATTATTTAATATCAGAAACACAAATTTTTTTTTGAAAAAAGCAATGGTATAATCTCAAAAAAATGAATAATTTTTATGAAATATTTTTCTTGCGCGCAGTGCAATCGGCAAATCTTTTTTATGAATTCTACATGTACTCATTGTGGAATTAATTTAGGATATGTTGTAGAAGAAAGAGAAATGGGAAGTTTCCATAAACATACTAGTCAATTGTGGAAATCTATTAATCCCAAATTCAAAAGTAAACTCTATAAACCCTGTTTTAATTATTTGCATCATCATGTATGCAATTGGATGATTCCTGCAGAAAGTTCTGATATTTACTGTGACTCTTGCAAACTAACCTCTATTATTCCAAATTTAAATAATCCTGATCACACCATCTATTGGAGCAGATTAGAGCATGCGAAGCGTCGTTTCCTTTATATGATGCAACAACTAAATATCATGCCGAGACCAAAAAAAAATGATCATGATCAATTTGGACTTAGATTTAATTTTTTGATGCCCGAACCAGATCTTCCTGTTTTAACTGGTCATGCTCAAGGTACAATTACATTAAATGCAAGCGAAGCAGACGTCGTATACCGCGAAACAACCCGAATAAAAATGGGTGAAAACTATCGAACCCTACTCGGTCATTTTCGCCACGAAAGCGGGCATTACTATTTCGATCTCATTCAACAGCTTCGACCAGATCTGATTGATGCGTTCAGAGTAATGTTTGGAGATGAACGACAAGATTATGCTGAGGCTTTAAAGCGACATTATCACGAAGGTCCACCCATAGACTGGCAGAAAAATTTTATTAGTTCCTATGCGAGTGCTCACCCATGGGAAGATTGGGCTGAGACTTGGGCACATTATTTACATATGATGGATACCTTAGAAACAGCATACTATGCGGGTCTGAGTGTTCAATCTAAACGTGCTGATCTCCCAAGTATGACGATCGAAGAAAATCCGATTGGTGCTAAAAACTTTGAAACTGTTTTACAAAACTGGTTAACCATCACTTTTAACTTAAATGCACTTAATCGCAGTATGGGTTTAGATGATGCATACCCATTTACGCTATCAGATAAAGTCTTAGACAAGCTCAGATTTATTCATCACAAACTATTAGAAATTTCATTTCAAAAATAAATATTTTTGCTTTATCAAAGGTTGAAGTTACTTATTATTTAAATACAATCTTCACCAAGTCTTATTGATTGTGTGTAAATGAAAATAAACGAACAGATTGTACTCGTTACAGGTGGGGCACGAGGCCTTGGCTTGGCTATTACCAAGGCATTATTGAGCGAAGGCGCTCGTGTCGTTGTCAATTATCATAGTAGTCATGAGTCCGCTAAGACATTAAAACTTTCACATCCTGATCAAGTTTTTAGTTATCAAGCGGATATTACTGATGCAGATCAAGTTTCAGAAATGTTTAACGCTGCCAAACTGCATTTTGGTGAAGCTATTCATTCAATTGTGAATAATGCACTCGTTAGATTTAAATTTAACGGGGATGCAAGACCAAATATTTCACAAATACAATGGAATGATATGCACACTCAGTTTGAGGGTGCTGTCAAAGCTGCCCTTAATACCACTCAAGCCGCTTTAGCCGACATGAAAGCTAATCGATTCGGTCGAATTGTGAATATAGGAACAAACTTGGTGCAAAATCCTGTTGTGCCATATCATGACTATACTACTGCAAAATCTGCCCTTCTCGCATTGACGAGAACATGTGCTCATGAATTAGGTGAGTTTGGAATTAATGTCAATATGTTGTCTGGTGGATTACTTCAACAAACTGATGCAAGTAAAAGCACGCCACAGGAAGTTTTTGATTATATTGCTTCCGCTACCCCCTTGCGTAAAGTAGTCACTCCTGATGAGTTTGCTTCAGCCATTTTAATGTTTTTGTCACCGTACTCCAAAGCTGTCACTGGTCAAAATTTAATAGTGGATGGCGGTTTAGTTAAAAATTAATATCGATGCTTAGAGCTTAGGCTATTTTTTATTTAAGGAATAGCCTACCTATATAACCCCAATCGCTTGCTCATAGAGTATTTATGAGTGTTATTTTACAAGGATTTCATGAAACATATGTCTAAGCCATTGATGGCTGGTCTTATGATGACAGGACATATGCCAGTATTGTTTAACACCATATGTCGGGAAAGCAATAGGTGCATCAAAGATTTTTAAATTGCCTCGTGATAATAAAACTTCACTTAGATAGTAAGGCACTGTAGCAATCGCATCAGTTTCTTGAACAACAAGACCAACACCAAGATAACTTGGTAATCGCATTAAAATATTTCTTTTAAGTTCAAGGTTTAACAGCTCATTTTCAATATGATAATGCCCCATTCCCGCATCAATATCAATGTGTGATTCTGCCAAATACTGCTCTTTGCTGATTGAATCTCCCGTTAAACGAGGGTGATCTTTTGCTGCAATTACAACATAATATTGCTCGAATAGTTTTTGTTGATAAAAGCCATTTTCCAAATGAGGCAGAAATCCTAATGCAAGATCAATTTCACCATTTGCCATTTGATAACTTGTTTCAGAAGTTATTGGACGCACATTTAATCTGACATGAGATGCTTTTGCTTTTAGATATTGGGAAATCTTAGGCAGTAATACTAAATGCGAAACATCAGTCATCGCCAAGGTGAATTGTTGATCTGATATAGCTTCATCAAAATCGATCGTAAAATTATTAATCGCTTCAACTTTACTTAATGCTTCACTGACCAATGGGAATAATTGCTTTGATAATTCCGTAGGGATCATTTCATTCCCAATTCTTAAAAAAAGCGGATCGTTATAATGTTGTCGAATTTTATTAAGAATATTACTTACAGCAGGTTGACTCATCTGCAATTGCTCAGCAGCAACTGAGACACTTTTAAATTTATAAACATGAAAAAAAATACTGAGTAATTTGCAATCTAATTCGTACACGAAACGCGCCTTCTCCTAGTAGATGAAAATGTAAAGTAAATAAGATCTCATAGTACTTTTATATTTTTATTTTTTCTAGGATCTATTCTGACATTCTCTAAAACCATCCCATAAAAAAAGAGCGAAAAATCGCTCTTTTTATCATCATTCAAGTTTGAATAATCTAGAAATTATAAATTGCTACAGCACTTACACGATTATCCTCACCTGTGTTAGAACCATTTGGTGCAGATACTACAGCTTTACGCTCACCATACACATATTCCAATCCAAGGCTAATCGGGTTGATCGGACTATAGAATGCATTGACCCAACCTTGCCAAAGCTCCTTATTGATCTCTGTCAGATTTACTGCACCACCTCGATAAGCATTTGTCACATCTTGATTCATATAACCAAAACCAACAGTTCCACGCCATTGAGGATTAAATTGCTGCGTTAGACCTATGGTAATTGAGTCAAATTCATTCTCATCTAAAATTTCACCAGATGAGCTACGGCTGATACCAGGATTCGTCCATGAAACAAAACTACTATCTCCTTTTACATGATAGTAGTCAGCTTTCAGTGTAGTTGAAGGAGCTAATTTATATTGCATACCAAGTCCTACGCCCCATGCAACGACTTCATCAACTTCTGTTTTCTTTTCATTGACCATAGTACGTAAACTGAGTTTAGCATCATCATTTAATTGATGATTCAATCGCGCTGTGACTGCAGGTGTACGCATTTTAGATAATCCATCTTTTGGATCTTCTGCTGCAAGGACCAAGCCTGTTGCAGGTGCTAAACTCATACTATAACGAACTTGAGGTGTACGTTTTACAGCACCACCCACATAACCTAAGGCATCAATCGTTTCAGGCATATAGTCTGGCACAGCAAAGTTAGACCAAGTTTGACCAATTAACCATTTATCGTAATTCATATAAGCATGACGTATACGAAGATTATCTAATCCAGCTCCACCCAAAAAGTCGACTTCAACTTTACCTGAAACTTTTTTATCATTAATTTGACTATGAATATCCAAACCTAAACGTGTTGCTGATAGAGTCGACTTAAGCTGATCACTCGCCTCATTATTACCGGTTAAAGGAACCTTATTAATATTATTATATAGGCGATCTAACCCACTACCTTCAGCTTGATATGAAGCATCTAGACGAACATTTCCATAAAAATTAAAAGTGGTATCTTTACCAACATTGAGTTTTGGTTGGGGTTTAACAGATTCAGTTTTTAATGTCTCAATCGATTTTGTCTGTACAACAGCATTCTTCTGTTGTTGTTCCATCATTGATTTAAGTACTTCAATTTCTTGACGTAGTTGCTCTATTTCAGACTGTTGTGGACTATTCGCGTATGCTGCAGTAGATGTTAAAACAGCTAATGAGATTAAACTTAAAGTAAAAGGTTTGTTTGAAAAGATCATCCTAATCTCTCTTATCCTATAAAATGGTTTAAAAGTCTAAGTAACAGCCACCTTCTGGCAGCTGTCTTATTTATAAAGAATTTTTACTGAGTTTGTTCTACGACTTTAGAAGAGTGTACAGATTCTTCCTGAGCAATTTTACCATCTACTGAATTTTTCAGATTCACCATGAAAATTGCTAAGGCTGCAATCACACCAGGAATTGCGATGACCAAGAAATTCATTTGGTGCGGAAGTTCCATGGTTAACAAAGCACCGGTGAGTACTGGACCTACGATTGCACCTATTCGACCAATACCAGATGCCCACCCCATACCAGTTGAACGAACTGTTGACGGATAATATTGTGCGACGAATGTATAAAGTAGAATTTGTGAGCCAATCGTTGCAGCGCCCGCGATTGCAATTAGCGTATACAACACGATTTGTGGACTATTAAAGCCGAGAAGGATAAGTGCAAGTGCACCGCACACGAACATAATTGTAAGTACTTTTTTGATGTGGAAACGATCTGCAAGATATCCACCACCAATTGCACCCACCATACCACCGATATTTAATGCAAATAGGAAGATCATACTTGCACCAAGGGAGTAACCCGCTTGAATCATAAGTTTTGGCAACCAGCTTCCTAAAGCATAAACCATAAGTAAACACATAAAGAATGCGATCCAAAACATGAATGTACTAAAGGTACGACCTTGCTGGAATAACGCTTTTAAAGGAGCTTCATCACCTGCTGTGACTTCATCTAATACAAATTGAGTGTCAGCAGTAATATTTTTTTCAGGTGCGATTTTCTTTACATTAATTCGCACTTGCTCGGTTTGGTTTTTGTTGGTCAGGTACATCAAAGATTCTGGTAGGAATTTCCAAATCAACGGCAATGCGATTAAAGGCAATGCAGCGATATAGAACATAATTTTCCAGCCATATTGTGGAACTAACCAAGCACCTAATAATGCTGACGTCATACCACCAATTGCATATCCACTGAACATAAGAGCAACTAAAGTACTTCTAATTCGCTTAGGTGCATATTCAGTCATTAAAGCAACAACGTTAGGCATCACACCGCCAATACCCAGACCAGCAAGAAAGCGTAAAATACCAAATTCAGTCGGATTTGATGCAAATGCCCCCAAAAATGTAAATCCACTGAAGATTGCCACACAAATCATGATGGTTTTTTTACGACCAAGCTTATCTGATAATGTACCAAATGACATAGCACCGAACATCATCCCAAATAAAGCTGTACTTGCTAACAATCCAGCTTGTACTGAAGTTAATGCCCATTCCTGCATTAATAAAGGTAATGCAACTCCGTAAATGACAAGATCATAACCATCAAAGATAATAATCAATAAGCACCAAAACAATACACCCCAATGAAATGGTGTGAACTTAGCATCATCAATCACACGATTGATATTTAATTTGTTTGCTTCCAAGGTTGCGCCTCCTGCAAATAAACTCTCCAAAAATATGACGCAACATTGACTTAAAGCTGAAAAAATGTCCAAAACCGAATATATCTATATATATACCTTCAAGGTCTAAATAATCTCGAGGGCTTATTTCTATTATGATTGAATAAAAATTATACGAATAATTACTTAAAAAAAAAATTCTTTGAGAATTTCTAATTTGAATTTTTTATTGCAACCTACTTTTTCTTTAAAGTTAAAATTATTTGTTTGAAATTTATCAAAAAAAATTAAGCCCCTTTTCGGGGCATAAGCTAAAGTCGTAGTTATTTTGAGTATTTAAGATTTTTGATTGCTATTTTTTATCCAATAGCTTTAGACCTAAGTCTAATTATTGTATTAGACCCTATCTAAATTAAATTTCTATCATACTTAATTGCTTCTAAATCATACACTTGGTAAATACAATCTATTAGAGACATGATGTCCTCGCTCTCATCTAGATTACGTATCGTCATAAATACTGGACTTACTGCAGTTTCATCTAAAATTGGGATGTAAAGCAAATGGGATAGCTGAATTGATTTCGCACTTTCTGGAACAATACAAATACCTTCACCAGCTGCAACCAAACCAAGAGATAGCTGAATTTCTCGCACCAAACGTATATTTTTAGGTTCTAAATTATATTCTGCAAACAAGGCTTGGACTTGAGTTGCAAAGCTAGGGGTTGTATGGCTAGGGTATAAAAAAATATTTTCATCAGAAATATCAGATAGATAAACACCTTCTTTTTTTAAACTTAAAGGATGACTCGCATGCACTGCCATCATTAAGCGCTCTTCACGAAGCAAAATTCGCTTCAATGCTGGATCTGAAATTCTAAGCCGCCCAAATCCAACATCAATCTTCCCCTCTTTGAGTGCTTTAACTTGTTCTAACGTGGTCATTTCAACAAGTTCAATCTTTAAGTGGGGTTGCTGCTGCCTATATAAATATACAATTTTAGAAAGCAGCCCATAAAGCAGTGACCCGACAAACCCCATTGTTACTGTACGTTCAACTAGACCTATACGCTTTGTCATAGACTTAACTTCTTCAGCATTGGCAAGTAATTTCACTGCGTGCTGATAAAAGAAATAACCGGCTTGTGTTGTTTTTAATGGACGGCTACCTCGCTCAAATAAAGCAATGCCAAGCTCTGATTCCAAATTTTGAATTTGTCTACTTAATGGTGGCTGCGCAATAAATAACTTTTCTGCTGCTTTTGTAAAACTTTGTTCTTCTACCACTGCGACAAAATATCGTAGATGTCTAAGCTCCATGACTTCCATACCTTTAAAATATATTAAAATGCAAAAATGATCTTCGACTCTATTTTTGCATTCTTTTAAGGTATACCACATGAAATACACAATGCAAGAATGCGTAGAGTGGAAATGATTACATCAGTTGAAACCTTGCTCGTTGAAATCCCGACGATCCGCCCACACAAGATGGCGGTCGCAACGATGCAAACTCAAACCTTAGTCCTCATTAAAATCGAAACTTCGGATGGTTTCATTGGTTGGGGCGAAGCAACCACCATCGGTGGCTTAGGCTATGGTGAAGAAAGCCCTGAAAGTATCAAAACCAATATCGATACTTATTTTGCTCCACTACTCAAAACTTTTACTGATCTCAACGTTGCTCAAATTATGCAAGTGTTGAAGAAGAATATTAATGGCAACCGTTTTGCAAAATGTGCCATTCAAACTGCTTTACTGGATATTCAGGCTCAACGTTTAGGTTTGCCGCTGTCTGAAGTGTTAGGTGGCCGTCTGCGTGACAGCGTTCCTGTACTTTGGGTGTTGGCTTCTGGTGATACAGATAAAGATATCGCTGAAGCGAAAAAGATGATCGAAGCTAAGCGTCATAACTTCTTTAAATTAAAAATTGGTTCTCGTGCTGTAGAAGCAGATGTTGAGCATGTTCTCACCATCAAAAAAGCGTTAGGTGCTGATATTTCTATCCGTGTCGATGTGAACCGTGCTTGGTCTGAGTTAGAAGCGATCAAAGGTATTCAGCTTCTGCAAGATGGCGGTGTGGATCTAATTGAACAGCCATGTGCGATTGACAATATTGATGCCATGGAGCGTTTAACTCGTCGTTTTGATATTGCCATTATGGCGGATGAGTCATTGATGGGTCCAAGTACAGCTTATCGTTTAGCGAAGCGTAATGCTGCTTCTGTGTTTGCTGTAAAAGTTGCTCAGTCTGGTGGCCTACTCGAAGGTCGTGATGTAGCAACCATTGCAAACCTCGCTGGTGTAGATCTGTATGGTGGCACGATGCTTGAAGGTTCTGTTGGCACCATCGCTTCTGCACATTTGTTCTCGACCTTTGAGAATTTGGCATATGGCACTGAATTATTTGGTCCATTGCTGTTAACTGACGAAATTTTAAAGACCCCGCTTCAATATCGTGATTTCGAATTACATCTGCCTCAAGGCAATGGTTTAGGTATTGAGTTGGATTTAGACAAGATTGACAACCTTCGCCGCAAATAAGCGACGTGATACATCAGGAGTGAGACATGCTGTTTCATGTACGAATGGATGTGAACATCCCACTGGATATGCCAGTTGAAAAAGCGAATGAGATCAAAGCTGTTGAAAAGGCGTATTCGCAAGAGTTACAGCAACAAGGCAAGTGGCGTCATATCTGGCGAATCACAGGTCAGTATTCAAACATCAGTATTTTTGATGTGGAAAGCAATGAAGAGCTTCATTCAATTTTACAAGGTCTTCCGCTTTATCCATATATGAATATCGAAGTAATGGCGTTAAATCGCCACCCATCTTCTATCCGTGAAGATGATCGTTAAGTTTTAAGTGTCTTGGCTTGATTGATTCAGGCCATGACATCAATACATCCAGAGGTTTTTTAGCGTCATTTTAAACAAGGATTGTGGCAGCGAGCTCAAACACATTAGAAGTCAGCCACCACACAGCAAGCATACTTAAGGAGAAATAGTATGAACCGCGAACAAATTAATGCTTTAGTTAAAAAGATGAACGTTGATACTGCAACAGGTCCTGTTGATGAACGTGTTCAGCAAATCGTTGTACGTTTAGTATCTGACTTATTCCAAGCGATTGAAGATTTAGATTTAAGCCAATCTGAAGTTTGGAAGGGTCTTGAGTACTTTACTGATGCTGGTCAAGCAAACGAATTAGGTCTTTTGGCTGCTGGTTTAGGTCTTGAGCATTTCCTTGATTTACGTGCAGATGAGAAAGATGCTCAAGCAGGTATTACAGGTGGTACTCCACGTACAATTGAAGGTCCATTGTATGTCGCTGGTGCACCAGAATCAGTTGGTTTTGCACGTATGGATGATGGTTCTGAAGAAGGCAAAATTCCAACTTTAATTATTGAAGGTATCGTTAAAGATACTGAAGGTAACATCATTGAAGGCGCTAAAGTTGAAGTTTGGCATGCAAACAGCTTAGGTAACTACTCGTTCTTTGATAAGTCTCAATCTGACTTCAACTTACGTCGTACGATCTTCACCGATGCACAAGGTCAATATACAGCATTAACCACAATGCCTGTAGGTTATGGCTGCCCACCAGAAGGTACAACTCAGTTTGTATTAGACAAACTTGGTCGTCATGGTAACCGCCCTTCACATGTGCATTACTTCGTCACTGCGCCTGGCTACCGTAAATTAACTACGCAGTTCAACATCGAAGGTGATGAATACCTTTGGGATGACTTTGCATTTGCAACGCGTGATGGCTTAGTGGCAACTGCTGTAGATGTAACTGATGAAGCTGAAATTGCGCGTCGTGGTCTAAAAGGTGCGTTCAAACATATTCAATTTGACATTGAATTAGTGAAAGACGTTGAAGGTGCGCCTTCTACTGAAGTTGAACGCCGCCGCGCATCAGCTTAAATCAATTAGTCGGAATCGGGATAAGTCAATTATCCCGATGACTTCCCCTCAATTTGGAAAGTCGGAGAACGTCCATGCCACGTATTCCTGTAATTAATACCAGCCATTTAGATCGTCTTGATGAGTTACTTGTAGACAACTTTGAGACAGGTGAATTTAAACTTCATCGTTCAGTTTTCACTGATCAAGCCCTTTTTGACCTTGAAATGAAATACATCTTTGAGGGTAATTGGGTTTACTTGGCACACGAAAGCCAAATTCCAAATAACAATGATTATTACACGACACACATCGGTCGTCAGCCAATCGTGATTGCTCGTAACCGTCAAGGCGAGCTAAATGCAATGATCAATGCGTGTTCACACCGTGGTGCACAACTTTGCCGTAACAAACGTGGTAATAAGGCTACTTATACTTGCCCATTCCATGGTTGGACATTCAATAACTCAGGCAAACTTTTAAAAGTTAAAGACCCAACAGATGCTGGTTATTCTGACTGCTTCAACAAAGAAGGATCACATGATCTTAAGAAAGTTGCACGTTTTGAAAGTTATAAAGGCTTCTTATTCGGTAGCTTAAACCCAGACGTCTTGCCATTAGAAGAATTCTTAGGTGAAACGACTAAAATTATCGATATGATCGTGGGTCAGTCTGATCAAGGTTTAGAAGTTTTACGTGGTGCCTCAACTTATACATACGAAGGAAACTGGAAACTCACTGCTGAAAATGGTGCAGATGGTTACCATGTATCTGCGGTTCACTGGAATTATGCTGCGACTACGCAACAACGTAAAGAAAAACAAGCTGGCGACAATATCCGTGCAATGAGCGCAGGATCTTGGGGTAAACAAGGCGGTGGTTCTTACGGTTTTGAAAATGGTCACATGTTGCTTTGGACACAATGGGCTAACCCTGAAGACCGCCCTAACTTCCCTAAAGCAGATGAATACTCTGAGAAATTCGGTCCTGCTATGTCGAAGTGGATGATCGAGCGCTCACGTAACCTTTGCTTATATCCAAACGTTTATTTGATGGATCAGTTCGGTTCACAAATCCGTGTACTTCGCCCAATTGCTGTCGATAAAACTGAAGTAACAATTTACTGCATCGCACCTGTAGGTGAAGAGCCAGAAGCTCGCGCACGCCGTATTCGCCAATATGAAGATTTCTTCAATGCTTCAGGTATGGCGACACCAGATGACTTAGAAGAATTCCGTGCATGTCAAGCAGGTTATGCTGGTATCGAACTTGAGTGGAACGATATGTGCCGTGGCTCAAAGCATTGGATCAATGGCCCAGATGATGCAGCAAACGAAATTGGTCTAAAACCTAAACTTTCAGGCGTTAAAACTGAAGACGAAGGTTTATACCTTGCTCAACATCAACATTGGTTAGAAGAAATGAAACGTGCGATTAAAGCAGAACAAGCTTTAGCTGAACAAGGAGATAACGCATGAGTAACGCGAATCTTGAAGCAACTTTAGAATCAGTGAGCCAGTTCTTATTTAAAGAAGCGCGCCTACTTGATGATGAACAGTGGGATGAATGGTTAGAGTGCTATGCACCTACAGCATCGTTCTGGATGCCATCTTGGGATGACTACAATACATTAACTGAAGATCCTCAATCAGAAATCTCGTTAATTTATTATCCAGATCGTCAAGGTTTAGAAGACCGCGTGTTCCGTATCAAAACTGAACGCTCTTCTGCAACAATGCCTGATACACGTACAAGCCACAATATTAACAACATTGAAATTCTTGAACGTCATGAAGATAAGGTTGTTGTTCGTTTCAACTGGAACACTTTAAGTTACCGCTACCAAAAGTCGTACAGCTACTTCGGCATGTCACGCTACGAAATCAATTTGTCTGGTGAAAAACCACAAATTTTAAATAAATATGTGGTACTCAAAAATGATTACATCAATCAAGTAATCGACGTATATCACCTGTAATTAGTAAATAACAAGTTCAGTAACTACCAAATGGAATTTTGGTAGTTACACCAAAAAATTGTTCAAAAGATTCTTAAAGGATATTCAGCCATGTCAAACCATAATGTTGCACTTCAATTTGAAGATGGCGTAACCCGATTTATTTCAGTTGCACAAGGCGAAACGCTTTCTGACGCTGCATATCGTCAAAAGATTAATATTCCGCTGGATTGCCGTGATGGTGCATGTGGTACTTGTCGAGCTTTTTGTGAGTCTGGCAGCTATGACATGCCTGAAGAAACTTATATTGAAGATGCACTTACACCAGAAGAGGCTGAGCAAGGCTATATCTTAGCTTGCCAGTGCCGTCCTACTTCAGATGCAGTTTTCCAAATTCAAGCATCATCTGATGTATGCAAAACTCAAATTCATCAATATCAAGGTACACTTTCTCGTGTAGAAAACTTATCTGAATCTACAATTACCTTTGATATTCAACTAGACGAGGGTCAGCCAGATATCAATTTCCTTGCTGGTCAGTATGTAAATGTAGGTATACCTGGATCAACTGAAACACGTTCATACTCTTTCAGCTCTAAGCCAGGCAACCGTTTGACCGGCTTTGTTGTTCGTAACGTTCCTAACGGTAAGATGAGTAGCTTCTTAAGCAGCGAAGCGAAAGTCGGCGAAAAAATGACATTCACTGGTCCATTTGGTAGCTTCTACTTACGTAATGTAGTACGCCCTGTAGTAATGCTTGCTGGTGGTACAGGTATTGCTCCATTTATGTCGATGCTTCAAGTATTAGAAGAAAAAGGTTCTGAACATCCAGTACGTTTAGTTTTTGGTGTAACCAATGACTTTGACCTAGTTGCTATTGAAGAACTCAACAAACTTCAAGAAAAACTTGATTGGTTTGAATACCGTACCGTAGTTGCAAACCCAGAATCTGCACACGAACGTAAAGGTTATGTGACAGGTCACATTGAAACTGAATGGCTCAACGGTGGTGATGTAGACGTTTACCTCTGTGGTCCTGTTCCTATGGTAGATGCAGTTCGTGGTTGGTTAGATGCTGAAGGCGTTAAACCTGCAAACTTCTTATTCGAAAAATTCTCTGCGAATTAAAGTGGAGAGGAACATGAATCAAAGATTTGAAAATAAAATCGTAATCGTTACTGGTGCCGCTCAAGGCATCGGTCGCGGTGTTGCTCTTCAAGCAGCTAGCGAAGGTGCAAAAGTTGTACTGGCTGACCGTGCTGAATACGTGACGACCACACTTGAAGAAATTACGACTCAAGGTGGCACAGGTGTCACTGTCTTAGCTGATCTTGAAACCTATGCTGGTGCACAATCCGTTGTAAATAAAGCGATCGAGACTTTTGGCCGAATTGATGTGCTGATCAACAATGTTGGTGGTGCGATTTGGATGAAACCTTTTGAAGAGTTTTCTGAAGAGGAAATTATTAAAGAGATCAATCGTTCTTTATTTCCTACTTTATGGAGTTGTCGTGCAGTTTTACCACACATGCAACACCAAAAATCTGGTGTGATCGTGAATGTATCATCTATCGCCACATGTGGAATTAACCGTCTTCCATATTCTGCAGCTAAGGGTGGTGTAAATAGTTTTACTCAATCAATGGCATTTGCACATGCTAAAGATGGTATCCGCATCAATGCTGTGGCTACAGGTGGTACTGAAGCTCCACCACGTGTAATTCCACGTAATACTTCACCACTATCTGAGCAAGATCAAGCTTGGATGCAAGAAGTGGTTGATCAAACAATTGACCGCAGCTACATGAAACGCTATGGCACTATTCAAGAACAAGTAAATGCTATTTTGTTCCTTGCTTCAGATGAGTCTTCATACATTACAGGCACAGTCGTACCTGTAGGTGGTGGTGATCAGGGTTAACCCTGATCACGGACTCTTTAAATTCACAGGATCATTGACGCAAGGAGGCAAATACAATGGCAACCCTGTTTAAAACACTAAAAGAAGATTGGTCTATTTCCGCCACTGTCGCCGGCTTTTTAGCTGTATTGATTTCATATGCCGGACCATTAATTATTTTCTTTCAAGCAGCACAACAAGCCCAAGTTTCACCAGACATGATGATTTCATGGATTTGGGGTATCTCAATTGGTGCTGCTGTAGCTGGAATTCTATTATCAATAAAATTTAAAGTTCCTGTCATTACCGCTTGGTCGGCACCTGGTACTGCTCTTCTAGTCACACTTTTTCCAGATATATCACTGAATGAAGCAGTTGCTGCATATATCACTACAGCTGTAGTGATTTTCATCATTGGTATTACTGGATATTTCGACAAACTATTGGCTTTGATACCGCAATCAGTGGCTGCAGGAATGATGGCTGGTATCTTATGTCAGTTCGGATTTGGTCTTTTTACCGCGACCAATACCATGCCATATATCGTGTTTGGAATGCTTATTTCGTATTTGATTGCTAAGCGTTTAACACCTCGATATGCCATGCTTTTTGTATTGGCAGCTGGTATTTTCATTAGTTTAGTCCTCGGAAAATTCAATGCTGTGAATATGGAGTTTTCACTTGCAATACCTCAATTCATTGCGCCCGAGTGGACGCTTAACTCTTTTCTAAATCTTGCAGTACCTCTTATTTTAGTCAGCCTTTCTGGTCAATTTTTACCTGGCATGGCAATTTTGAAATTAAGTGGCTATGACATTCAAGCAAAACCGATTATTACCACTACCAGTATCGTATCGTTAGCTGTTGCTTGTGTGGGCGGGATCACCATTGTCCTGGCATCAATAACAGCCGCACTCTGTACAGGTAAAGATGCACATGAGCTCAAAGAGAAACGTTATATCGCAGGTATTGCGAACGGTATTTTCTATATTTTAGGTGGTTTATTTGCAGGCAGCATTGTGATGCTTTTTAGCTTACTGCCTAAAGAACTTGTTGCTGCATTAGCAGGTTTAGCACTTTTAGGTGCTATTGCTACAAATTTACACGTTGCTATGTTCCAAGAAAAGGATCGTGATGCAGCTCTCCTTACTTTCTTGGCGACTGTTTCAGGCATGCAATTTTTAGGTTTAAGTTCAGTTTTTTGGGGAATCTGTATAGGTATTTTAGCGCACGTGATTTTAACGAAGCGTCAAAATACTACCCCATCATCGTCTACATCGACCTGATCCTATTAAAGGTAAATGTAGATCGTTTGTTTAGGAAGTGATTATGATTGATAAAAGCTCAGCGTCTTTAACCGAAGCCCTCTCCCAAATTAAAGACGGTTCAACCATTATGATTGGTGGGTTTGGTACTGCAGGTCAGCCTGCTGAACTCATCGATGGCTTAATTGAACTCGGTATTAAAGACTTAGTGATCGTCAACAACAACGCAGGTAATGGTGATTACGGCTTGGCTAAACTGTTACAAGCAGGCGCTGTACGTAAAATCATCTGTTCTTTTCCTCGTCAGTCTGACTCTTATGTCTTCGATGAACTCTACCGTGCAGGCAAAATCGAGTTAGAACTTGTACCACAAGGTAACTTGGCTTGCCGTATTCAAGCGGCGGGTATGGGCTTAGGTCCAATCTACACACCTACAGGTTTTGGTACTTTGCTCGCTGAAGGCAAACCAACCGTGAATTATGAAGGTAAAGACTACGTTTTAGAAAATCCAATTAAAGCTGACTTTGCGTTAATTAAAGCGCATAAGGGCGATCGCTGGGGGAACTTGGTGTACCGTAAATCTGCACGTAACTTTGGTCCAATTATGGCCATGGCAGCAGATATCACCATCGCACAAGTATCAGAAGTCGTGGAACTCGGTGCCTTAGATCCTGAACACATCATCACCCCTGGGATCTTTGTACAACACGTTGTACAAGTTCAACCTGCGCAGTAATTTGAGATTGGAGAAATACAATGAGTTATCAAAAATTAACCCGTGATCAAATTGCTGAACGTGTTGCACAAGATATTCCTGATGGTGCTTATGTCAACCTTGGGATTGGTTTGCCGACCAAGATCTCGAGTTACTTACCTGCTGACAAAGATGTCTTTTTACATTCTGAAAATGGTTTATTGGCCTTTGGTCCCCCCCCTGCGGAAGAAGACCGTGACCCTGAGTTAATTAACGCGGGTAAAGAGTTTGTGACTTTATTAGAAGGCGGAGCTTTCTTCCATCATGGTGATTCATTTGCAATGATGCGTGGTGGTCACCTAGATATCGCTGTACTCGGTGCTTTCCAAGTGGCAGAAAATGGTGATCTTGCAAACTGGCATACCGGTGCACCTGATGCCATCCCTGCTGTGGGTGGTGCAATGGACTTAGCCGTGGGTGCGAAGAAAGTCTTTATTACCACCGATCATGTCACTAAAAAAGGCGAACCTAAAATCGTTGCTGAGCTGACTTATCCTGCGACAGGTTTGAAATGTGTGGACCGCATTTATACGGACCTTTGTGTGATTGATGTGACGGCAGATGGCATGAAAGTCATTGAGAAAGTTGAAGGCTTATCTTTTGAAGAGCTTCAATCGATGACGGGTGCCAAACTCATTGATGCCACTCAGGCTTAAGACTGGTTTTAGGATCTTACACTATGAAAAACGCATACATCATTGATGCCATCCGTACGCCTTTTGGTCGTTATGCCGGTGGTTTAGCCCCTGTCCGTGCGGATGACTTAGGTGCAGTGCCATTAAAAGCATTAATGGAACGTAACCCTTCTGTGGATTGGAATGTCGTCGATGACGTTTTATTTGGCTGTGCCAACCAAGCCGGTGAAGATAACCGTAACGTCGGTCGTATGTCGGCGCTTTTAGCAGGTATCCCTTATACAGTACCTGCAACCACAGTCAACCGTTTATGTGGTTCATCACTCGATACCGTAGCAATGGCCGCGCGTGCCATTAAAGCTGGTGAGGCTGACGTGATTGTGGCAGGTGGTGTTGAATCCATGTCACGTGCCCCATTTGTGATGGGTAAATCTGAGAGTGCATTTGGTCGTAGTCAAAAGATTGAAGACACCACCATGGGCTGGCGTTTTATCAACCCGAAGCTTAAAGAAATGTATGGTGTTGAAACCATGCCGCAAACGGCCGAAAACGTGGCTGAACAGTTCAACATTAGCCGCGCTGATCAAGACCAATTTGCTTTAACCAGCCAACAACGTACGGCTGGAGCGCAAGCACGCGGTTTCTTTGATCAAGAAATCGTGCCTGTGACTATTCCACAGCGTAAAGGTGATGCGGTTGTGGTGGCAAAAGATGAACATCCTCGTGCAACCACCCTCGAGGCCTTAACCAAGTTAAAACCTGTTGTAAAAGCAGACGGTACAGTAACCGCAGGTAATGCATCAGGGATTAACGATGGTGCTGCTGCGATTCTGATTGCGTCTGATGCAGCTGTAGAAAAATATGGTTTAAAGCCTCGTGCCAAAGTGATTGGTGCAACCACCGTTGGGGTTGAACCTCGCATTATGGGCTTTGGTCCTGCACCTGCGATTAAAAAGTTACTGGCTCAAACAGGTTTAACACTAGAGCAAATGGATGTGATTGAGGTGAACGAAGCGTTTGCAGCACAAGCATTGGCATGTACACGTGACCTAGGTTTAGCCGACGATGATGCGCGTGTAAACCCAAATGGTGGTGCAATTGCACTGGGTCATCCATTGGGTGCATCAGGTGCGCGTTTGGTGACGACTGCACTGAATCAACTTGAAGCAACTGGTGGCAAATATGCATTGTGCTCTATGTGTATCGGTGTGGGTCAAGGCATCGCTTTAATTATTGAACGTGTTTAACTATTAAAACCCCCTCCCTTTTCTTAAGGGAGGTCGGGAGGGATTCTATGCCTACTTTTTCTTCAAATGATGCGCAAATCAATTATCAAACTTTTGGTGATTCAAGCAAGCCTGCTCTTGTTTTCTCTAACTCTTTAGGGACAAATTTCAGCATGTGGCAATCACAAATTGAGTTTTTTAAAGCTTCTCATTATGTGATTTGTTATGACACGCGTGGTCATGGTGCATCAGACGCGCCTCAAGGTCCATATACCATTGATCAACTTGGTCAAGATGTGGTGAATTTACTCGACCATTTAAATGTTGATAAAGCTGCATTCTGTGGTATTTCGATGGGTGGTTTGACAGGCCAATGGTTAGCGATCAATCATCCTCAACGCTTTAGTCATGTGATTGTGTGTAATACCGCCGCTAAAATTGGCAATGAAAATGCTTGGAATGATCGTGCCGTATTGGTTCGTGAACAAGGTTTAGCACCGATTGCATCAACGGCTGCAGGTCGTTGGTTTACAGATCCCTTTATCCAAAGCAACCCAGCAGTGATTGAAAAACTTTCAAACGACTTAGGAGCTGGCAGCCCTGAAGGTTATGCAAGCTGCTGTGAAGCTTTGGCTAAGGCGGATGTGCGTGAACAACTCAAACAGATTTCGATTCCTGTATTGATTATTGCAGGTCAGCAAGACCCTGTGACCACTGTGGCAGATGGTCAGTTTATGCAAGCCGCGATTGCGGGTAGTCAACTTGTTGAGATTAATGCTTCGCACATTTCTAATGTTGAACAACCACAGGCGTTTAACCGAGCTGTGGCTGAATTTATTCAGGCTTAAGTTTAGAACAACTCAAACCTGAACTCAGGAAACATCACTTGTCACGGGTGACTCATCTTGACGCTTTGCCAGATTGCTCCACCAGTCTGGCTTTTTTTATGTCCTAGAATTCAATCATTTATTCAGTAAATTTTAAGAAATAAAACCTAATCTCAGCGTAGTTAAATATTAGAACTCATCGTATGCGCTACACATCTATCATTCAGCAATGGAAAAAACCAACGATAAGCCTAGCACTATTCAATTTAGTACTCTCAGTATGGGTTGGCATTGGTTTAAATATTGCGTTCTACAAACAACTTACTTCACTCACACCTTATCAAGGTTACCCAGCAATTCTTTTTTTAATAGGTTCATCTGTCTTAATCACAGCTGCTTATTTTTTTATTTTCAACCTTATTCATTGGAGATTGAACGTAAAGATATTTGCAAGTATCTGGATTGTATTAGGCGGTATGTCTGCATATTTTGTAAGTAGTTTAGGCATTATTATTAATGCTGATCAGATTCAAAATATGATGCAAACCAATACGATGGAAGCATTTGATCTGATAAATATAAGATTATTTATTTGGGTTGTATTTTTTATTTTAGCGCCTCTTTTTTTTATTTATTGGGTGAATATCAAAAAATCAACGTTTTCTCATACCCTTTGCAGGAAAATGTTACACAGTGCAATCAGTTTAATTTTAGTGTTAGGTTGCGCTTATTTATATTATGTTGACTATGCAGCTATTTTTAGAGAAAACAGAGAGTTGAAAGGAATGATCAGCCCTCAAAATGTCGTTGCAGCGTCCTTCAGTTATTATAAACATCTTCAACCTCCCAAAAATACTATAATTCAACCCTACGGACGTGATGCACACCAATTTATTCAAACGGCGACCCATCAAACTCCAAAACTGATGGTTTTAGTGATAGGAGAAACAGCACGTGCAGAAAGTTTTCAGTTGAATGGATATGATCGAGCTACAAATCCAGAATTAAGCAAATTAAATATAATCAATTTTCGTAACGTCAGTTCCTGTGGTACTGCAACGGCGGTATCCGTACCTTGTTTATTTTCTGGTATGACTCGACAAGCATATACAGAAAAAGTCGCAAGACAACGGGAGAACTTACTCGATATTATTCAACGTGCGGGCTACAAAGTAACGTGGATCAATAACAATTCAGGATGCAAAGAGGTTTGTAATCGGGTTGAGCGTTATGAAATTCCCGAATCTATTCATAAGCAATGGTGCGATTCTAAGGGTGAATGTAAAGATGAAATATTGATTGATAGCCTTAATGCCTATATTCAAGCCATTCCCAAAAATGATAAAACGCCAAGACTTATCGTACTCCATCAAATGGGAAGTCACGGCCCAGCTTACTATAAACGGTCCACTCATCAATACACACCCTTTCAGCCGACCTGTAACACCAGCGCAATTCAGGGATGTAGTCAACAAGCTCTGATCAATACGTATGATAATTCAATTGTATATACAGACCATATTCTCGCTTCGACAATCAATTTATTAAACAAACAAACTCAATTTCAATCCGCTTTATGGTATTTATCAGATCATGGTGAATCCACGGGTGAACATGGAATGTATTTACATGGCGCCCCTTATCAAATTGCACCATCACAACAAACTCATGTTCCGATGATCATGTGGTTTTCAACAGCATGGCGAAAACATGAAGCGTCAACTGTACGATGCATTGAATCTCGGAAAAATGATGTACTAAGCCAAGACAATGTCTTTCACACCATGCTAAGTTTATTAAATATTCATACTACAACATTACAACCCGCATTAGACCTCAGCCAACAATGCAAACCTCAATTATAGAACAGAGCCTAATATGAATAAAATCCTGATGATTGAAGATGACTTTATGATTGCAGAGTCATCTCAAAAGTTGCTCCAATATCAATCATTTGAAGTAGTCTGGGTCAATAATGGCATCGATGGCTTAAAACAATTAAATCAACAAGCATTTGATTTAGTGCTGCTCGATCTTGGATTACCTATGATGGATGGCATGCAAGTACTCAAACATCTTCGCTCACTATTTCCTTCAATTCCTGTACTCATTATTTCAGCAAGAGATCAACTTCAGCACCGTATCGATGGATTAAATCAAGGCGCTGATGATTATCTAGTAAAACCATACGAGTTTGAGGAGTTATTAGCGCGTATTCACGCCATACTCAGACGTGCATCTCAACAAAATACACCCCAGATAAAACAAATTTTAGAGTTTGGCGGACTCAGGTTAGATCTTGAACAACATATCGCGAGTTTTGAAAATCAGACGGTTGAGTTTTCAAACCGTGAGTGGGCTTTATTAATTCCACTCTTAACTTATCCAAATAAGATTTTTTCGAAGTCTAATCTTGAAGAAAAACTGTATGATATTGAAAATGAAATCAGCAGTAATACCATTGAAGTCTATATTCATCGCATACGCTCAAAATTAGGTAAAAATTTTATACGTAATGTGCGAGGATTAGGTTATCGGCTAGGTCAGCCTACACCATAAAACAAGAATTGATACATGACGCAACCCTACTCTTTACAAAAGCAACTTGTTGTATTTACCTCAATTTTTAGTGTGGTGATGGGATGTATATTGGTTTTTTCAGCCTATAGAACAGCTTTAGAGGAAACAAATGAAATACTTGATGCTCAGCTGAAAAATCTGGCAGAGCGCGTTGCAAAATTTAATCCAGATCCTGTAAAGAGTAAATTTTCACATTTAAAACAGTACCATGAAGAAGATTTATTTGTAGATGTTTGGGCCTATGACCAACAATCACATTTACATGAAAAGTTTAAACAGTTGGTTGAGCCAGTCGCTAAGTCAGGTTTTTATCATCACACTAATCATTATGGTAAATGGCATACCTATGTGATTCCATTGAAAACTGTTCAAGTTCAAGTGAGCCAACAAGACTCTGTTCGACAAGCTTTAGCCATAGAGCTCGCAATCAACATGTTTTTACCTTATTTAATCATTATGCCTTTCGCGATTTATGGCTTAGGTTTTATAATTAGAAGAAATTTTGCTCCATTTGAGCAATTTAAATCCGAATTAAGTACACGTAAACCAAGTGAGCTGACCGTAATTGCCCCTCAACAGTACCCTATTGAGCTAGTACCCAGCATTCAAGCGATCAATCAATTATTTCAAAGGATCTCTGATGCCCAACAAGAACAAAAACAATTTATTGCAGACGCCGCTCACGAATTAAGAACACCAATTACTGCATTAAATCTTCAAACTAAAATTTTACTCAAAGAGCTCCCCCATCACGAATCGTTAATCAAAATGAATAATGGTTTACACCGAACTCAGCATTTGGTCGGTCAGCTTTTAAATCTCGCTCAACAAGATTCATTAAATGCCAGTAACGAGAAAAAAGTGAGTATTCGTTTAGATGAACGTGCTTATCAATCTATTGAGCAATTGATTCATTTAGCCTTAGCCAAAGAAATCGATTTAGGTATGGAACGTTATGAATACGTTCAAATTATAAATTACTCATCTGCTATAGATTCAATATTAACCAATTTAATAGAGAATGCGATTAAATACACGCCCCCCAATGGCATCATTAACGTTTCTACATTTCAAGAGAATGATATAGCTATCATTCAAGTCGAGGACAGTGGCCCAGGAATTTCAGCAGATCTGTATGAACGTATTAAAAAAAGATTTTATCGAGTCGAGCAACATCAAGAAATTGGTAGTGGCTTAGGTTTATCAATTGTTGAAAAAGCGGTAGAACGTATGGGGGGCAATCTTATCTTTGATCGCAGCCCTCAATTAGGTGGTTTATTGGTGAGAGTGGAAATTAAACTACATTAATTGCTTAGGCTAATTTAACCTTTTCTTTTAGACTAAATATTACGACATTGAACATCCAAATCAGCCAACCAGTCCAAAGATTATGACTAAAAAAATGCGCTCCTCTGAGCATTTGCGTCCATCCCATAAGCATTCCCAAGAGAATTGCACTCAATAAGTAAAATTGAGCTAATTTGCTTTTTTTGCTCCTGAACACAAAATACCCACTCAATAATGCAAAACCTGCAGAAGCATGACCTCCAGGAAAACAATGCCCAACTTTACTACTGAGACTCCAGACAACTGTCATTCCCTGAGGTTGAGCTGCATCCCATGGACACATCAAGTTCGACTGTGATTTGAACAACGCTATTAAAATAATTGAAATTAAAGCAACTGCAAAAATTGTGATGTAATTTTTAGAGGTTTCCAAATTTTGATTTCTCGATTTGGGATGAGCAACCATGACTACAGATATCAGCATACTGCAGTACATCGCGATTAGCACATATTTAACCCATTCATGCCCGACTACACTTGGCCAAAATGCATCTTTTAAATAGAACACTCCTTTTGAATTTAAGCCTAATTGAATCAATTTCATGTCGACTGCACCATGTACTGGAAATAGATTGACCAAAATGAAATAGCTCAAGATTAAGGCGATACATTGCTTGCGATAGAAAAAACTCATACGAATACATCGAATAAAAATGTATTTAAATCAATCAGGCTTAAAATTTTCTGAACGATTTGACATCAAATAGACTTTTATACTGCATAACGATATGCTTAAACCAACCTGAGTTGGGTTTAAAAATAAAAAAGTGTTAAGGATAACCACGATGCAAACTCAAGAATTACTCATTCCGAATGGCAACTATCAAATCCAAGCGGATTTTTATATGCCAGAGCCGATCACAAAAGATTCTAGTATCATCATTATGGCTCATGGCTTAGGTGGAGAAAAAAGCTGTGGCTTAAACTCTTTCGCTGAAGCTTATGCAGAATTGGGATATAACGTATGCGTATTTGATCATTCTGGTTTTGGATTAAGCGGTGGTCCTGTTCAGCATCTTGTTGATAAAAATAGTCAACTTCAGGATTGGAAAGTCGTTATCGACTATATTCAAACCCGATTCTACATCCCGAAAAAAAATATCATTTTATGGGGGTATTCGTTCAGTGGTGCGCATGTTCTAACATTAGCAAGTGAACACACCTTTAAAGCAGTGATCTCTAATTTTCCACACGTTGATGGTTTAGCGAGCTTGACACTGTATCCGAAAAAATATTTATTGCCTGCAACCATGATTGCATTACAAGATTTAGCCCTAGCAAAAATAGGTAGACTCAAAACCATGCCTGTAGTTGCAAAAGATCGGTTTGCCATTTTGGCGGGTGAAGATTGCTATGATGCCTATTATCGACTGATTCCAGACGGGATGCATTGGAAAAATGCTGTACCAGCTCGAATCGTTGCAACCATTGGTTTATACCGACCAACAATGATCGTTCATAAAATTCAATGCCCTGTTTTTGTGTCAGGTGCGGAACTAGATTCACTTATTCCTGTCAAAGCAACACGTAAACTCGCACAAAAACTAAAACAAGGTGAATATCGTGAGTTCGTCTGCGGTCACTTCGATCTATTTCATTCGCCCGTTTTTGATCAACTCATCGCAGCGCATCAACATTTTTTGGAAAAACTAAAATAAACTTTTAAAGTTGGTAGTTATATCCCTTACTGCTTAAGTAAAATTCACTGATGAAATGGCATTCTTTTAGAATGTCATCAGTGACTTGTTGATGCTGATAGTAGCTGTGTTTCATTAATGCAAAAACCATTTCAACCAGATACACCGCTTCCTCTTTTCTATTCAATTTCAGCGGATGTACTTTCTGCTCAAATACCGCTTGTAAATCATGAGCAATCTTCTCAATGACGATTTCCTGTAAATTAAAACCATCAACATGTACTGGCCCACCCAAAATCAAAATACTTGCAGCAGGATTTGAATTGTAGAACTCAGCCACCTTAGAAATTAGATCAAAACAAATATCACGTGTTGACCAAGTTTGATAGCACTCATTTTTAAACAAAACATAGGCCTGCAGTTCATCTAAATAACGTTTCACCAATATGCTGAACAAATGATTAACTGTTGGAAAGTATTGATAAATCGTAATCTTAGGAAGATCGGACTGTGCTGCAATTTCGGGAATAGTACAGTGATTGATGCCTTGTTCTTCTAATATTTTCTTTGTTGTTTCTAGTACAAGTTCTAACCTTGCTTTACTTCTTTTTTGTACAGGAAGCTTAATTTCATCAAAAAGCATTTAAACAAATCCCCTGTCTTGCTGTTTAAAAATAAATCGATTATAGTCATAAAACCAACTATAGTTGGTTATGAATAAAAAGAACATCATTCAAGGATATGAATATGAACACAGTCTGTATCATTGGTGCAGGTCCGTCAGGAATTACGGCTGCTAAAAATTGTCAACAAAATGGTATTGCATACGATATCTTCGAGAAGAATGACAAAGTCGGTGGGAATTGGGTGTTTAATTCTAAAACTGGTCATTCTTCAGTCTATGAGAATACACACATTATTAGCTCGCGTACAATGTCTGAATATGAAGATTATCCAATGCCAGACAGTTACCCTGATTATCCACGACATGATCATTTGCAGCAGTATTTTGAAAATTATGCCAAACATTTTGGTGTATATGACAAGATTAAATTTCATCACACTATTAACCATATTCATAAAAATGAAAATAAAAAATGGGTGGTGGATTACACCGATGATCAAGGTAAAGAACAACAGAATATATATGACTATTTAATGGTTGCAAATGGTCATCACTGGAAACCGAAATACCCTGAGTATGAAGGTGAATTTACTGGTAAGTGGATGCATTCACATGATTTTAAAGGTGTGAATGACGACTGGCGAGGAAAGAAAATTTTAGTTATTGGTGCAGGTAATTCAGGTTGTGATGTTGCCGTAGAATCAGCACGTGTCTCAAAAGATGTGTATATATCGATGCGCAGCCCACAATGGTTTGTTCCAAAATTTATGTTTGGACATCCCGCAGACATACTCGTCAAGTCAATGGAAAAACTTCCGCCCAAAATGCGTCAAAAAATTCTGACCAAATTGGTAAAAGCATTCAGTGGAAATTACGCAGATTTTGGCTTGCCTGTAAATGACAAACCGATGCTGACACAACATCCAACGGCGAACTCTGACTTCATTGACTATGTGCGTCACGGTAAAATCAAACCAAAACCAGCGATCAAGCGTCTCAATGGTAAAATTGTAGAATTCGTCGATGGTACTCAACAAGAGTTTGATATTATTTGTTGTTGTACTGGTTTCTGGACCGTCTTCCCTTTCTTCGATAAAGATTTTATAGATTTCCAACATGCTGAAAAATTACCGCTTTACCGTAAAATGATGCATGCAGAACATGACAATCTTTATTTCATTGGTTTATTCCAGCCACTAGGTTGTATTTGGCCAATTTCAGATCATCAAGCCAATTTGGCATGTCAGGAAATCTTAGGAAAATATAAACGTCCTGCTGATATGAAAAAAGCGATTCAGCATGAGTTAGATCATCCACATTACAACTTTGAAGGCGGTCAACGTCATGCAGCAGAGGTTGACTATAATGACTTCCGCGCTGAACTCGTGTCAGACCTTAAAACTGCTGGTGTCATCATTCCAGAGCGTAAACCTTTGGTTTCAATCCGTAAATTAGTTGGTTCTTTACTGACTGCATAATTTAGTGTATTTCTAGGTCATCAGTGAGTGTTACGTTAATCGTGAGCACTCACCTTACATAAATATAATCAACTCAAAATAAAAACTTAAATGATCAATAGCAGGAGCTTTGCATGCACGGACGTATGATGTTTCAACCTTTATTAATCAGCAGTTTACTAGAACATGCTGCTGAATTTCATAAAGACACCCTGATCGTTTCAAAAAACACCGATGGCTCACTTTACGAAACCAATTGGGGCGATGTATCGGATAATGCTAAACGTGGTGCAAAGGCATTAAATGAACTTAAACTCATTCACGGCGATTGTATTGCAACATTAGCTTGGAACAATCATCGTCATTTAGAGGCTTGGTATGCTATTTCTGGTAGTGGCTTAATCTGTCACACCATTAACCCAAGATTATTTCCAGAACAACTGATTTTCATTATTAATGATGCACAAGATAAAGCGATTATTTTTGATAAAACATTCCTACCTTTGATTACAGGAATAAAAGCACATATTCCACTGGTGCAACATTTCATCTGCTTAGATGCACCTGATGAAAAGATTCGTCAAGCCTTACCCGAAGTCTTGTTCTACGATGATTTAATTGCGGGTCAAACTGCAGAATATACATGGCCTGAATTTGATGAAACCACTGCAAGTTCACTATGTTATACCTCTGGAACAACAGGCAATCCTAAAGGTACTCTCTATTCTCATCGCTCAACTGTTCTTCACAGTTTAGCGGCCAGCTTACCTGACTCACTCAATCTATCAGCCAAAGATATTATTTTACCTGTAGTTCCGATGTTTCACGTTCATGCATGGGGAACACCTTATGCCGCAGCGATGGTAGGTGCTTCAATTATATTACCAGGGCCGGGTCTTGATGGTG
The DNA here is from genome assembly GCF_057737035.1 of Acinetobacter sp. 24-47-47. Classification (NCBI taxonomy): domain Bacteria; kingdom Pseudomonadati; phylum Pseudomonadota; class Gammaproteobacteria; order Moraxellales; family Moraxellaceae; genus Acinetobacter; species Acinetobacter sp. 24-47-47. The sequence continues at coordinate 1,623,019 of NZ_CM173216.1, forward strand.
AGAGTCTAGTTAAACTCATTGATCAATATGAAGTGACTGTTGCACTTGGTGTTCCTACCATTTGGCAAAGCTTGTTGATTGCTGCAAAAGCAATGAACAGTTCACTGACCTCTTTAAAACGTAATGTCATTGGTGGCTCGGCTTGCCCACCAAGCATGTTAGCGACATTCCGTGATGTATATGATTGTGAAACCATTCATGCATGGGGGATGACTGAAGCTAGTCCACTTGGCACTGCCAATCAATTCAAAGCCAAACATAAACAACTTTCTCAGGATCAACAAGCAAATCTACGTCTTTCCCAAGGTCGCCCGCCGTTTGGAGTCAGGATTCGTTTAGTGTCTGAAGAAAGAGGAACCGATCTTGTTCCACATGATGGTGAGACTATTGGTAATTTACAAATCAAAGGACATTGGATTGTTGACAAATACTTTGGTCAGTCCGACTCACCATTGACCAGTGATGGATGGTTTGATACTGGAGATATTGCGTCTATAGATGCTGATGGCTATCTGCATATTAGTGATCGTGCCAAAGACTTGATTAAATCTGGTGGAGAATGGATCTCTTCTGTAGAGCTTGAAAATATCGCAATGGGTCACCCAGAAATTGCGATGGCTGCGGTCATCGCAGCACAACATCCAAAGTGGGATGAAAGACCTGTCTTAATCGCCGTTAAACATCCTAATAGCCAAATCACTGAACAACAACTCATTGATTACTATGCTGATAAAATTGCTAAATGGCAAACTCCAGATAAAGTGATTTTTGTCGATGCCATACCGCTTAGCGGCACTGGAAAAATGCTAAAAAGAAAACTTCGCGAAGAATATGGACATGTATTAATGTGAGTTCAGGTTAATTTCTCAACTCACTCATACTAACTAAATAAAGCTGTAACTGTACATCAGTTACAGCTTTATATTTGAGCCATTACGAATAATTAAATTAGCAGTATCACGACCTGACAGATATGCACCATGCACAGTGCCTGCATAATCGGTATGACAATGTTCACCTGCAAAATATACTTGCGCTGGATGCTCTTTTTTAAAGATCTCTACATCATCTTTAGTATGTTCAACTTTTGGAAAACTAAATGAACCTAAACTAAACGGATCACTTCCCCAGCGGGTAATTATGATGTTCTGAATTTCATTGGAGTGCATGCAAATCTTCAATATTTTCTTGATATATTCATGCACCTGTTGATCCGTTGCTTGATCAACCCATTCTGACTTTGTACCTCCAACGAGAAGTAGATAAGTCGGTTTATTATATAAACGACTAAAATCTAAAATACTATACAGCTCACGCTCATCCCAAAAAAATGCCGTATTGTGTTTAAGTGCATTCCCATTAAATTCTAGAGCTTTTGAAAATTGTATAAATATTTTATTGAAAGATCCAAAACCCAGCTTTTGAATCGATCGGACTAATCCACTAGTCAAAGGCGGCTCAAACTTAATTTTATCTTGCTTTAAAATACCGAGTGGAACTGTCACCACAACTTGAGAACCTATGTAAAGCTGTCCACATGCTGTTTTTATCTGCACTTGATGAGAGTCATGATCGATTTCAACAATATCTGCATTCGTAAGAATCTCTAAATCAGTAGCCAGAACTTTAACAATCTGTTCATAACCTTTTGGAAATATCACCTCATCGCCTGAGAAGTAGCCTTCAAAATCCATAAAATTATGGGCTAATTGCTCTAAATCAGTCGCAAAAGGATCATTGGCAAGCCTTGAGTAATACTGCTTAATTTTTTGTGTGATGACGTCTCGATCAAAATAATGAAGTTGAAAACGTATCTTTCCTAAAACATTCTCAAGTTGCTCAAAAGCGGAGATATCCTGCTCTTTTGATTTATTTTGAAAAACCTTCTGAACATCACGAAGGCATTTTTCAAATTCTAAGCTCTCTTGTTCGGTAAATGGCTGACCATTGGCATGAAAATAATCCACTTGATCATAATTAAAAACTTGAGTACTTATCCGATTGGACTCTGCAATTTTCCATATCGGATTATTATCAATACCATGTATCCATGATGCACCAAGGTCAAAACAATGACCATCAATGTTTTGTGTATGTATTCTCCCACCTATACGATCACGTGCTTCTAAAACAACAACATTAAATCCTGCTGATTTTAAATGCTGAGCACAACTTAATCCTGCAACACCAGCGCCGATAATATAAATAGGATGATTAAAGTCGTTCATTCATTTTTTTATTAGAAAAAATTCGCTTAAAGATATCGCGTTCAAAACTGTGAAAATAGTCGTGTGATGTAATAAATTTAAAATGATTGGTAACTTAAGAAGAGTTAAAAATTGTTTTAATCAAATAAATCACAAAAAAACGGCCATGAAGACCGTTTTTTTAGAATGCTTTGATTTTCTCGTTAATCTGCTGAGATATCTTCAAATAAAACTGAAGATAAATAGCGCTCTCCAGCATCAGGTAAAATCACCACTATGGTTTTACCGGCATTTTCAGGACGTTGAGCAAGTTCATGAGCGGCCGCTAATGCTGCACCACTTGAAATCCCCACAAAAATCCCTTCTTTGATTGCAGATTGACGAGCAAAATCAATTGCAGTTTGATTTTCAATCGCGATAACTTCATCCACCAAATCTAAATCTAGGTTCTTAGGAATAAAGTTTGCACCAATGCCTTGGATTTTATGTGGTCCAGGAGTCAGTGTTTCGCCACGCTTCGCTTGTCCAATAATTGGTGAGTCTGCTGGTTCAACTGCAACTGAGTAAAGGGCTTTATTTTTAACTTTCTCAAAATAACGCGAAATACCAGAGATCGTACCTCCCGTACCTACACCAGCCACTAAAATATCAACCTTACCACCCGTTGCTTCAAAAATTTCAGGTCCAGTTGTAGTTTCATGAATGGCAGGATTTGCTGGGTTTTCAAATTGCTGAGGTAAATAATAAAGCTCTGGGTTCTCAGCAACTAAACGTTCTGCTTCTTGAACAGCACCATTCATCCCTTTAGCAGGATCGGTTAATACTAAATGAGCACCCAATGCTTTGAGTACTTTACGGCGCTCGATACTCATACTTGCAGGCATGGTCAGTGTGATATCATAACCTTTAGCAGCAGCAACAAAAGCTAGCGCAATTCCGGTATTACCACTCGTCGGTTCAACAATATGCATTCCTGCTTTAAGCACACCACGTTGTTCTGCATCTGCAATCAAAGCTGCACCAACACGGCATTTTACTGAAAATGCTGGGTTACGTGCTTCCACTTTAGCAAGAACTGTAGCCCCACCCTGTATCACACGATTAATGCGAATAAGCGGTGTATTACCAATCGCTTCAGCGTTATTACTGTATACCGCGATTCCACGATTAGAAGTTTGTGGAAATTGAGTCTCTGTGGTCATGAACAATCCTTATATTCATAAAACAATACTTTTATCATAATCCTTTTTCATTTTAGATATATAACCATTTGTAGGATTTTCATATAAGATAAAATGAATAGGTTATTCTAAATATGAAATTATCACTTTACTGCTTTTAATCCATAAAAATTAGACATTTGACAAAAAGTTCTTAAATTTTGATAACCAGCCTGAAGGTATAGATTCTTAATCTCTTTCACCGTCATTAAATTAAAGTCATCATGTATTCTTTCCAACATGACCTGACTTTGTTTTTCACTTAATCCTATTTTTGTCACCAAATTTTTTAATACTAACTGATCATTTGGTTCTTCGAATTGCATCAGATCGAAACTCAGAACCACACCATCTTGTTTCAAAGCATGGTAAATATCACCTAAAAAACTCTTTTTGTATGCATGTGAAACAAAATGAAAAACCAAAATACTCAATACTGCATCAAAATTTTCAGAATATTTCTGGAGCACCGTCGTGTCACCTTGCAGAATTATGACTCGGTGCATTTGCTGCTTAAACTGAACGATCTGTTTTGTTTTTTCAAGCATCGCTGCCGATGGATCAAACACAACAAACTCCGCCTTTGGAAAATGATCTAATAAATAATTCAGTTCAAATCCAGTTCCGCACCCGACAATGGCAATTTTAGCCTCTTCTTTGAGATGAGTTTCAAGCAGCGCTAATATATGTAGATGCATCAGTTCATATCCTGGTATGAGCTGCCTGATATGTTCATCATAGTTTTCTACGATTTTTGGGTGATCAAAATTCTTTGCCATATCGCTCTTCTACTATTTTTTAAAATTAAGCCGAACTTAGTGAACTAAGTTCGGCTTTGTTGTTTTTCTAGCTTGAAGTTAAAATATTACTCAATGACGATTAAGCACTCTCATCAAAAATATTGAGCTGCTCACGCATATATTCTTGGAGTTTAAACTTCTGAGCCTTACCAGAAGCAGTCATTGGGAACTCTTTAAGAAAATGTACATATCGTGGCACTTTATTATGTGAGATATTGGCTTTGCAGTAATCTTTGATCACTTGTTCAGAACATTCATGTCCTTCATGCAAAATAATACAAGCACATAACTCTTCGCCATATTTCGGGTCAGGAAGCCCAATGACTTGAACATCGCTAACAGCCGGATGTTTATATAAGAAGTCTTCAATCTCTTTAGGGAATAAATTCTCACCTCCCCGAATCACAACATCTTTAATGCGACCTTTGATTTTGATAAAGCCTTCATCATCCATTTCAGCGATATCACCGGTATGCATCCATTTTGCGACATCTACGACTTCTCGGGTTTTTTCTTCTTCATCCCAATAGCCCAGCATGACTGAGTATCCTCGTACACACAACTCTCCGAGTTTGCCACGAGGCACTACTTTACCGTGTTCATCGACTATTTTAATTTCGATATGTGGATGAACTCGACCAACAGTGCTCACTCGTTGTTCTAGCGAATCTGTGATCGAACTTTGTGCGCTTACTGGCGCTGTTTCAGTCATGCCATAACAAATCGTGATATCTCGCATATGCATACGCTCAATGACGCGCTTCATGATTTCTTTTGGACATGGACTGCCAGCCATGATGCCTGTACGTAATGTGGTCAAATCAAATTCGTCAAATTGCTCATGATCAAGCATGGCAATAAACATGGTAGGCACACCATAAGCTGCGGTACATTTCTCTTGTTCAATCGCTTTAAGACTATCAAGAGGATTAAATACAGCTGATGGATAGATCATGGTTGATCCATGTGTAATACAGGCAAGATTACCCATCACCATACCAAAGCAATGAAATAACGGTACAGAAATACAAACTCGATCTTTAGAAGTCAGTTTGATTGCCTCTCCCACAAAATACCCGTTATTCAGAATATTATTGTGTGTCAGCATGGTCCCTTTGGGGCTACCTGTCGTTCCGGAGGTAAACTGGATATTGATGGTTTCATCGAATTGAAGACCAGATGCTATCTCATTAAGTTGATCTAACTGCTCTGAAGTCGGTTCAGCCAATAAATCACTAAAGCGATAAAACCCAGTATGTTGTTGATCATCTATTTTGATCAAATACTTTAAATGCGGCAATTTTTCAGCATTTAAAACGCCATTGGTCGTATGTAAAATTTCTGGTGCAATTTGCGTCAAAATTTCTTGATAATTGGTCGTCTTAAAGGTCGATGCAATGATCAATCCTTTGCAAGATACTCGATTGAGTACGTATTCTAGCTCGTAGCTTTTATACGCAGGATTTAAGTTGACCAAAATAATTCCAGCCTTGAAGGCTGCAAATTGTGCGATCGTCCATTCCACACAATTAGGGGACCAAATCGCTAGACGATCTCCCTTTTCTAAACCGATTTTTAATAAACTACATGCAAAAGCATTTACTTTCTCTTGTAACTGCTGATAGGTCAAACGTACATTTTGATGCACACTGACCACAGCATCCTGATCGGCATATTGTAGGCATGCTTGATCAAATTTATGGCCTATGGTCATACCCAATAAGGGTTGCTCACTGGTGCCATAGGCATAACTGAGTCGTAATTGCGTCATTGAATCATACTCCTTGATTCTATTTTCTTATATCAATCCAATATTTCGTTATTAATTACGCGATTACTCGTTTAAACATGACATCCTTTTGTGTGAATTAAATTAATTTTCCTCCTTTGCCTTAACTGCATTGACACAAAAGTCTGCAATTTGCTTAACGAAATAACCTTTATAACCGTCATCAAACATCACATTACGCGATGGATTTAAAGGTTCAATCACAACGAATGTCATCGCACCAACCACGCATAATGCAGCTGTATTTAAATCTTCAAATTCGAACTCACCATTGACCTTTCCTTCGGCAAGAATCTCCTTAATGGATTGTTTTATCAGTTGCTTACTTCTAAAACGTTCATGCTCAATCGTTGGGTCTACGGGCTCAAACATGAGTGAATATGCAAGTTGAGGGCTATTCAAAGCACGTTTTACGAAAGCAGTGACGGCCTTTGTCAACTTCTCAGTCGAAGTCCAATCATTTTTTGCAATCTGATTCAGAATATCGACCTCACCTTTGATGGCCTGTGAAAGCACTTCAATCAAAATCTGATTTTTGTTCTCAAAATAGCGATAGACCAAACCACTCGAGACACCAGATTTATCTGCAATCGCTTGCACTTGTGCATCTTTAAAACCACCACCCGCAATAAGTTCGCGCGCGGATTGCAGTATCGATTGACGATTTTGCTCCATACGCTCTTGCATCAAAGTGGATCTTTTATAACTCATAATTGTTCACCCAATCAACTAAAATGAATTATAAATCATTTTCTGAATCTATATTCACTTTTTTAAAAAATAACTGTATTGTATTTCTCAAGCAAGGACAAAATGCTTCACTGGAAATAAAAATTAAATTTTAGGATGAATGAAAATGAATTTACAGAGTATCGACTTTGGACTAGACGAAACACTAATAGCTTTACGTGATTCTGTAGCTGCATTCTGTGCAAAGGAAATCGCACCTATTGCTCAACAAGTTGATCAAGACAACTTATTTCCAGCTCACTTATGGAAAAAATTTGGTGATATGGGGTTACTTGGACTTACCGTGAGTGAAGAATACGGTGGTGTCAATCTGGGTTATTTGGCTCATATCATTGTCATGCAGGAAATTTCACGAGCATCTGCTTCCATTGGACTTTCATACGGGGCACATTCAAATCTTTGTGTGAATCAAATTAACCGTAATGGTAGCGAAGAACAAAAACAAAAATATCTTCCTAAATTAATTTCTGGCGAATATGTCGGTGCTTTGGCAATGTCTGAACCAAATGCGGGTTCAGATGTCGTTAGTATGAAATTACGTGCTGAAGAGCATGGTGATCACTTTGTACTTAATGGCTCAAAAATGTGGATTACCAATGGTGGAGATGCTGACGTGCTGGTGGTTTACGCCAAAACTGACATCAATGCTGGTGCCAAAGGCATGACTGCTTTCATTATTGAAAAAGGCATGGAAGGCTTTAGTCATGGGAGTCACTTAGACAAACTCGGAATGCGTGGTTCAAATACTTATCCCCTGTTCTTTGACAATGTCAAAGTGCCTAAAGAAAACGTCATGGGTGGTGTGGGTAACGGTACAAAAGTGCTCATGAGTGGATTAGATTACGAGCGTGCAGTTCTCAGTGGTGGACCACTAGGCATTATGGATGCATGTTTAGATGTGGTCATCCCATACATTCATGAACGTAAGCAATTCGGTCAATGTTTAGGTGAATTCCAACTCATGCAAGGCAAAATTGCGGATATGTATTCTACATGGTTGGCGAGCAAGGCTTTGGTTTATGCCGTGGGTGCAGCATGTGATAAAGCTGATCATGATCGTGGTTTACGTAAAGATGCAGCAAGTGCCATTCTCTACTCAGCTGAAAAAGCAACCTGGATGGCTGGTGAAGCAATTCAAACCCTTGGGGGCAATGGTTATATCAATGATTACAACACAGGTCGATTATGGCGTGATGCCAAACTTTATGAAATCGGTGCAGGAACTTCTGAAATTCGACGCATGTTAATTGGTCGTGAGTTATTTAACGAAACCAAATAATTCAAGTTAATACAAGGAAGTCATTGATGAACGAAATTAAAAGCAAAATCAATCCACGTAGTGAAGAGTTTAAAATCAATCAAGCTGCGATGCTTGAATTGGTCGCAGACTTAAAAAAACAAGCTCACACCATTGCCTTAGGCGGTGGAGAAAAAGCACGTCAGAAACATTTAGCACGTGGCAAATTATTACCGCGTGAGCGGATCGATCAACTCATTGATGCAGGAACTGCCTTTCTTGAAATTGGTCAACTCGCTGCTTATCAAGTTTATGCTGACGATGTTCCAGCTGCAGGTGTGGTTGCAGGTATTGGTCAAGTGCATGGTGTGACTTGCATGATCGTTGCCAATGATGCAACGGTTAAAGGGGGGACATATTATCCTTTAACTGTAAAAAAACATTTACGTGCGCAAGAAATTGCTGAACAAAATCATCTTCCTTGTATTTATATGGTCGACTCAGGCGGTGCATTTCTGCCAATGCAGGATGAAGTATTCCCTGATCGCGATCATTTTGGACGAATTTTTTACAACCAAGCACGCATGTCGAGTAAAGGTATTGCACAAATAGCCGTGGTTATGGGGAGTTGTACTGCGGGTGGCGCATATGTCCCTGCCATGTCCGATGAAACAATTATTGTCCGCAATCAAGGCACGATTTTCCTCGGTGGTCCACCTTTGGTAAAAGCTGCAACAGGTGAAGTGGTGACTGCTGAAGACCTTGGTGGTGGCGATGTTCATACCCGTTTATCTGGTGTCGCAGATCATCTTGCAGAAAGTGATGAACATGCGATTCAAATTGCACGCAATATTGTTCAAAACCTAAATATCGAACCGAAAGCATTAAAGACCGAAATTGAAGAACCACTTTATGGTGCTGAAGAACTCTATGGTGTCATTCCGAGTGACTCACGCAAACCCTTTGACATCCGTGAAGTGATTGCACGTATCGTGGATGGTTCAAGACTTGATGAATTTAAGGCTCGTTTTGGTACAACCTTAATTACAGGTTTTGCATCTATCTACGGCATGAAGGTCGGAATCATTGCCAATAACGGAATTTTATTTTCAGAGTCTGCTCAGAAAGGTGCGCATTTCATTGAACTGTGTACGCAACGCAATATTCCACTGCTCTTTATCCAAAATATCACCGGTTTCATGGTCGGTCGCCAATATGAAAATGAAGGTATTGCCAAAAATGGAGCCAAATTGGTCATGGCAGTAGCTACCGCAAATGTTCCTAAAATCACCTTGGTGGTCGGTGGTTCTTTTGGTGCAGGCAACTATGGAATGTGCGGTCGAGCATATTCTCCTCGCTTCTTATGGACTTGGCCGAATTCACGTATTTCCGTGATGGGCGGTGAACAAGCTGCTAGTGTTCTCTCCACGATTAAGCGTGATCAAATTGAGCAACGTGGTGAAACTTGGTCAGCTGAAGAAGAAGATCAATTCAAACAACCTTATCGTGATCAATTTGAAAAGCAAGGACACCCTTATTATGCATCTGCACGGTTGTGGGATGACGGTGTGATTGATCCAGCAGAATCACGTCATGTCTTAGGTCTGAGTTTGGCTGCTGCATTGAATGCACCAATTGAACCAACTCAGTTCGGCGTGTTCCGCATGTAAGGAGAAAATGACATGAGTTATGAATTTTTACAGCTTGAAATTGAACGCCAAGTTGCGACCGTTTGGATTAATCGTGCTGAATTACACAATGCATTCAATACACAAGTGATAGAAGAACTGAATCACTGTTTCACAACTTTAAATGCTAATGATGACGTTCGTGTTGTCGTTTTGGCAGGTCGTGGTAAAAGCTTTTCTGCAGGTGCGGACCTCAATTGGATGAAACAAGCAGGTCAAGCATCAAAAGTGGAAAATGAAGAGGATGCTTTGAAACTTGCCAAAATGTTACAAAGTTTAGCCACGCTGAAACAACCGACTATTGCACGTGTCCATGGTATTGCATTTGGCGGCGGCATGGGGCTTGCTTCAGCATGCGATATTTGTGTGGCTTCCACTGATGCTAAGTTTGCCACTTCAGAAGTGAGATTAGGTTTAGCACCTTCAACGATTAGTCCATACGTGATCCGTGCCATCGGTGCTCGTCAAGCATCTCGATATTTTCTCACGGCTGAACGTATTTCTGCAGAACAAGCAAAGCATATTGGTCTCGTCCATGAAGTTTGTCAGCCAGAACAGTTGGATGCCACCGTATCGGAAATCATTGATGCAATTTTGCTTGGTGGCCCTGAAGCTCAAGCTGCATCAAAGTCTTTGATTCGTTTAGTTGATCATCAAGAAGTCACAGAAGATTTACTGATTCAAACCGCTCAACACATTGCGCACGTACGTCAAGGTGATGAAGCCAAAAATGGCTTAACTGCTTTTTTAAATAAACAAAGCCCAGCATGGATTCAAGCAACGGCAGAACAATAAAAAGGGATTCTATATGTTTAAAAAAATTCTCATTGCAAACCGTGGCGAAATTGCATGTCGTGTGATTCGTAGTGCACAAAAATTAGGTATCGCAACGGTTGCAATTTACTCAGATGCAGATACTCAAGCGCAGCATGTCAAATTAGCGGATGAAGCTATTTATATTGGTGAATCCCCTGCTGCACAAAGTTATTTACAAGCAGATCGTATTATTCAAGCTGCACTTAAAACAGGGGCTGAAGCCATCCATCCAGGTTATGGTTTCCTATCTGAAAATGATCAATTTGCGGAAGCCTGTGAAAAAAACAATATTACTTTTATAGGGCCTCCAGTGGCTGCCATCTTAGCCATGGGTTTAAAAGCAACGTCTAAAGCATTGATGGAAAAAGCAGGTGTACCACTCACACCTGGGTATCATGGCAGCAATCAAGATGCAGATTTCTTAAAACAACAAGCTGATCAGATTGGCTATCCTGTACTGATTAAAGCCAGTGCAGGTGGTGGTGGTAAAGGCATGCGCTTAGTTGAGCGTGCTGAAGACTTTCTTCCTGCACTGAACTCATGCAAAAGTGAAGCGAAATCAAGCTTTGGCAATGATGACGTTCTAATTGAACGTTATGTTGTCAATCCTCGTCATATTGAAGTGCAAGTTTTTGGTGACAAACATGGCAATTATGTTCACCTCTTTGAACGTGATTGCTCTGTGCAGCGCCGTCACCAAAAAGTCCTAGAGGAAGCCCCAGCCCCTAAAATGGCCGAAGTTAAACTCGAAGCGATGCGTGAAGCTGCGATTAATGCTGCCCGAGCAGTAGACTATGTCGGTGCTGGAACGGTTGAGTTCATTGTTGAGCAAGATGGTACAGCTTACTTCATGGAAATGAACACTCGCCTTCAAGTTGAACACCCTGTGACGGAAATGATCACAGGACAAGATTTGGTTGAATGGCAATTACGTGTTGCTTATGGTGAACGTTTGCCAAAACAACAGTCTGAATTAAAAATTCATGGCCATGCACTTGAAGCTCGTGTTTATGCAGAAGAGCCAGAGAAAGGATTTCTCCCAGCAATTGGAAAAATTAATTATCTTCATTATCCGACTCAAAATGAATGTGTCCGTGTTGATAGTGGCATTGTGCAAGGTGATGAGATCACAACGTTCTATGATCCAATGATTGCTAAACTCATCGTATGGGGAGAAAATCGTGAAGCAGCACTCGTCCAAATGCATCATGCTTTGAGCCACTTTCATGTCGAAGGCTTAGGCAACAATATTGCATTTTTAGATCGCTTAGTGGCATGTGACTCTTTCAAAAATGCCAATCTAGATACTAATTTAATTCAGCGTGAAGATGAGTTCCTATTTAAAACCACTACTCCTTCTTCGTCTGAAACAATTGTCACAGCAGCATTTATTGAACTGCATTCTCAGTTAAATGAATCCAAGCATACAAGCCATCCAGTTTGGAAAGCAAAACCCCTTTGGAGAAGTAATGTTGATGCGCGTACACCGATAAAACTTGAACATCTCGGACAAAAGTATCAAGTTGAATTTATCTCAACTTCACAAGGGTTCGAAGCACAGCTTGATGGCGAAAGCTACGCTATCTCAGGTCAGTTGCTCAATGAAAATCTCATGGCGATCTATACCTCTTTCGGTCAAGAGAAAATCAGTTTTAAAAAAACCAATGATGCGGTCACCCTATTTAAAAATGGGCAGACTTTTAAATTTGAACTCATCAAACCTAATTTTAATACAAATGATCAATCTTCATCTGACTCAAATCTAAAAGCACCAATGCCGGGTGCAGTGACACAAGTATTTGTTTCAGCAAATCAACGTGTAAAAAAAGATGAAGTGTTATTAACGTTAGAAGCAATGAAAATGGAATACGCTATACGTGCACCATTTGATGGTGTCGTAGTCGCAGCTTATTTCCAACAAGGTGATCAAGTGAAAGCTGGTGATGAGCTGGTTGAGTTTCAAGCTGCTGAGGAGAATGCGGCATGATGAAAACAACCAATCAAACCACACCAAATCACGATAATTTTGTGAAAATCGTTGAAGTTGGACCTCGTGACGGTCTTCAGAATGAAAAAACACCCTTAACATTCGAAGACAGACGCAATCTTATTCTTGATTTGATGAAAACTGGTTTGAAGAATATCGAAGTCGGTTCTTGTGTATCTGCAAAGTGGGTACCTCAAATGGCAGAAAGTGATCAACTCTATGCTAGCCTACCACATGATGAAGATATCCAGTTCAGCTTACTGACACCAAACCTTAAGGGATTCGAGTCAGCTTTAGCTGTAGGCTGTAAAGAAGTTGCGGTTTTCACCGCTGCTTCTGAAAGCTTCACTCAAAAGAATATAAATTGTTCAATTGAGGAAAGTTTTGAGAAGTTTGCTGATGTATTACAGTTTGCTCAACAACATGATATTAAAGTACGCGGATACGTTTCATGTATCGTCGACTGCCCCTATGAAGGTCCAATTGATCCATCTAAGGTTGCTGAAGTCAGTGCAAAGTTAATTGATCTAGGTTGCTACGAAGTATCCTTGGGTGAAACCATCGGCACAGCTACACCTGATCGTGTTTCCAAAGTTTGGAATGCATGTTTGGAACGAATTGAACCACAACTTTTAGCTGGTCATTTTCACAATACCTACGGCATGGCAATTGCCAATATCTATCAATCACTGACACAAGGCATCCGCATATTTGACTCATCGATTGCAGGACTTGGCGGTTGTCCTTATGCCAAAGGTGCTTCGGGTAATGTATCCACTGAAGACCTATTTTATCTCTTGTCCAATATGGGCTATGAAACTGGCATTGACCTAGATGCCCTGATGCTTGCGAGTCGTAACATTAGTCAAGTTTTGCAACGAAACAATCCATCTAACTATGCCAATGCGTATTGGCAAAAAAAATGTGCTTAGTACGTATCAGCATTATGAAATGATGAAGATCGGAAGCTGATTCAGGATGAACAAAATAAAAATACAATGAGGTGTTCAATGACGAACAAAGTGTATGAAAGTGCTGAAAGTGCACTGAACGATATCATTCAAGATGGTCAAACCTTAGCTGTTGGTGGTTTTGGCTTATGTGGTATTCCTGAGGCTTTGATTGCTGCCCTGAAACAAACAGGAGCTAAAGAGCTGACTTGTATTTCAAACAATGCAGGTGTAGATGATTTTGGTTTGGGATTACTACTTGAAACAAAACAAATTAAAAAAATGATCTCGTCCTATGTCGGAGAAAATAAAGAATTTGAGCGACAATACTTAAATGGTGAACTTGAAGTCGAGCTAACCCCTCAAGGCACTTTGGCTGAAAAACTCCGTGCTGGTGGAGCTGGGATTCCTGCATTTTTTACCCAAACAGGCGTAGGTACGTTGATTGCAGAAGGTAAAGAAGTACGTGAGTTCAATGGTAAAGAATATATTTTAGAACCCTCTTTAACTGCAGATGTCGCTTTGGTCAAAGCGTATAAAGCAGATAAGGCAGGTAACCTAATCTTTAGGAAAACAGCTCAAAATTTTAATCCCGTTTGTGCGATGGCTGGGAAAATCACAGTCGCTGAAGTTGAGGAAATTGTAGAGATCGGTGAGCTCGATCCCGATTCGATACATTTGCCCGGCATTTATGTAAATCGTATCGTTCTTAACACTACACCAGAAAAAAGAATCGAACAAATGACCTTAAAGGCGGAGGCATAAGTTATGGCATGGACGCGTAATGAAATGGCACAACGAGCTGCCTTGGAACTCGAAGATGGATTTTATGTCAATTTAGGGATTGGATTGCCTACATTGGTTGCGAACTATATTCCTGAAAATATCAATGTTTGGCTCCAATCTGAAAATGGTTTGCTGGGAATTGGCGAATTTCCAACAAAAGAAACCGTAGATGCTGACCTGATTAATGCGGGTAAGCAAACTGTTACGGCGCGAGCAGGCGCTGCATTTTTTTCCAGTGCTGATTCATTTGCCATGATCCGTGGTGGGCACGTGAATATAGCTATACTTGGCGCTATGGAAGTCTCTGAGCAAGGTGATCTTGCGAATTGGATGATTCCAGGGAAAAAAGTCAAAGGTATGGGTGGAGCAATGGATTTGGTGGCTGGCGTACAAAAAGTCGTCGTGCTAATGGAACATTGTGCCAAAGATGGCACCCCAAAAATTGTTCCGCAATGTTCACTGCCCCTTACAGGTAAAGCAGTCGTTCATCGCGTGATTACAGATCTAGGGGTTTTGGATATCACGCCTCAAGGGGTAAAACTGATAGAACTGGCTCATGACGTCAACTTTGATGAGATACAGAAAGTGACTGGAGTTCCCCTAATTCAATCGCAATAAGATCGCTAAAAAAACCACGCCTAAGCGTGGTTTTTTTATTTAGAAAGCATTCATTAAAGAGACGCCAATACCCGCATAGGTAGCACGATGATTATAATCAATCAAACTCTCACCATACCCATCGAATAATTGAAAATGACCTCTAAGTTTGCCACTGATTGGAAATGCCCAATCAAATTGAACAGCTCCTCGAGAATCATCCCCACCCTTAAGTGAATGTCTTAACATCAAACTAAAATCATGATCATTCCAACGGTAAAAAGTCGTTAAATCACCACGACCAATATAGTTTTTAATGTCAGGATTGTTATCATCATTGAAATCTTCTTCGATTCGATACCAAGGTCGAATCATCATAGCGAAATTATCACGCTCAAATCCTAAGTTCAGCATCACACGGTTCCAACTACGTGATAAAGGATCCGAACGTCCATTTGATTGATGATTCAGCGTTAAACCGAGTAAGCGACCATTTAAACCTAAAAATTCATAGTTGGTTCTAAACACAATACTTGCTTCAGGTTCATAATTCGTTTCACGAAATGGTCGTGATTCTTCAGAGTTGTAAACCTGCCAACGAGAGGACTGGG
The DNA here is from genome assembly GCF_057737035.1 of Acinetobacter sp. 24-47-47. Taxonomy (NCBI): domain Bacteria; kingdom Pseudomonadati; phylum Pseudomonadota; class Gammaproteobacteria; order Moraxellales; family Moraxellaceae; genus Acinetobacter; species Acinetobacter sp. 24-47-47. The sequence continues at coordinate 1,638,457 of NZ_CM173216.1, forward strand.
TATAACCCAACCAAATATCGCCATTATTCCCGATTAAGTTTTCAACAGCTTTGGTTTTGAGTGAAATTTGAAACTTAGACTCTAAAGACTTTAAATTTTGATCATCTTCTACGGTATTTTGAGGATTTGGGCTCGATGGAAATTCGTTCTTATCAGACGTCCAAAATGCAGGAAGTAAATATACAGGTTGATGTGCGCGTATATTCCATGTACCTAATTTACTGTCTTCAGCCAATTCCCATCGTTTATCAAGCAACGATGAATTCGGTGTAATTACAGGACCTTCCACCGAAAACAAGTTTTCAACTTTATGTTCGATTTTAGACTTTAAATCCTGTGGTTCAACCTGCGGTACTGGTATTTCACGCGCAGCCTGACGCTCAGAAACATAAGCAGGTTGCTCACGTTCAGGGGCTTTGAACAATGCATCATAACAGGCTAAACGCTCTGCATTTGAATCAAGTGCAACGCACGCTTGTGGTGACGCTGGATTCGCTGGTACCACATCTGTTGCCCAAACTGTCTGTATAGGCAAACACATAAACGACGACACACCCAACCATATTGGTGAACGTTTTATTCTATTTCGCATTGGCTAAGCCCCATTTTTAATTTTAATTCACTTGTTTTATTGAAAACCCAAGTTCTGCAAGTTGCTCTTTTTTAGCCATTGGTGCTACAACAGCCTTCGTTGGTTTTTGATTCACTAAATACGTTTCTGCTACACGCTTTAGATCATCTAACGTTACATTGAGCAAACGCTCTCGTAAAGTTTTTCTGAATTGAGGCGTGCGTCCATGCAATAATGCATAACATGCAGTAATTGCTTCACCTGCTGGAGAACCTGGCTTATCCATGCTCGATACAAGACCCAGAATCGCCTCTTCAAGTTGGTGTGGTTTTTGTTCAGTATTCAATAACCAATCAATACTTGCTTCAAAATCTTGGAAAGTTTCTGCTAAACGTGGATCACGATAACTATAGAATCTAAATGCACAAGCATTGCCATCATAGCTTGCACCACCACCATAAGCGCCTCCTTTTTCACGGATTGCACTGTGTAGGAAACCATTTCGTAGATAAGCCGCAAGCACCATTAACGGTGCTGCATCCGGATGAGAAACTTCAACTGCTGGATAAGCAGAAGCACAGAATTGGACATTGGATTGAATCAGCCATGCTTCGTCATTTTGCGTTTGTTCAAAATTAACTTCAGCAAGATGCACTGGCCCACGCTTCACTTCAAGTTTATCCCAAACATTTTGAATTTCTTCAATTAAACGTTCAGACTGTTGCTCTTCACAGACCAGTAGGAACTGTTTAGGCGCGAGTAACAACAAACGGTGAATATTTTGCAACTCTTGAATGAGGTTCGCATATGCTTGTTCATCTGTTTCAATGCTTTGCACAAGCTCGCTCAGCCAATTAAGCGCACCTAAGCCGGTATTATTATAATCACGTAATGCCAATGCACTCATATTACGAGAAGCAATCTGCATGGCATAGCTATGTCCAGAACCAGACAAACGGGATGCCCAACGCGTCTTACGCTGTTGTAAAAGTTCAATAATACGGTCCTTTTCATCAAAACGCAGTTTCTCAAATGCCAGTTTTAACAATTGAATCGTATCTAGTTTGTGGGCAAGCGATTTGGTTGTCAGCGTTAAAAATGCGCTAATTTTACCTTTATCATCAACTTTACTACGTAGAGATGCCCCCATACCAAGGCCACCACTTACCGCTGTTTGTAATTGCTGTAATTCTAAATAATTATATTGACCTGCACCAACCTCCCCCATGAGCACGGAGAGTAAGTTAAAGTAAGGTGATTTCACGACTTGATCAGGAATTTGAATAATCACTTGTTGATAATAAATTCCGTTAGTACCAGCATGGTATAAGTTCAAGGGTGTATCTAAGTTATTAGAATTGATTTCTCTCAATTGACCTTGAACGACTGGAAGTTCGGCAGGAATATCTTCTAAACCAACTTTCGGCAATAAATCTAAGTTATCAGGAGTTGCCTGTCTTTCATTTAATGCTTCAGTCTGGCGTACAATTTCCGCTTTTTCATCATCTGTTAAGCGTGCGCCTATATCAGCTAAACGGTGTTTTTCTGCTTCAGCCTCTAATTTCGACTTATTCGCATCTGGTACAAGCGTCATCTGTACACGATGCGGATTATCAATCAAATGGGTCTTAATCAGATTAGGCAACCACATCGGGTCTTTCAACTGCTCTTTCACTTGCTCAATGGTCGAATCTACGTCCCAAACATGTATTGGATCATTATGATGAATTGCACTGCTTAAACCATTGAGGATGAGGCTTAGACCATAAGGCGTGCCATCTCCACCAATTTCTCGTTGGTGTAATTCAATTTGATGCAAAATCGCATCAACCAATGACTGATCTACAGGCTTCGAGGCAACCTCGTTCAGCACATTCAACACACCGTTTTTGAATGTTTCTGCATGTTCAGGATTTGAACCTTGAATACCACAGTAGAAAGTCATTTCATAGTTAGAATCATCAAGACCTAAAATTGGTCCTGTAGATTGAGCATAACCACACGTTTCTAAATAGTGACGTAATGGTGAAGCAGAATCTTCCAATAAGATCCCTTCAGCCAAACGTAAGCCTAAACGAAGTTGAATATCACTAGATTCAGGAAGTAACCATGCCAGTACATGGTAGGTTTTATCTTTCAAATCTTTAGCATCTACCGCGTAAGTCTCTGTCACCTCAATAGGTGCTTCTAGACGCTGTTCTGGTGTCGAATATAAGGTTTGACCTTTCTTAAACTTAGATAACGCTAAAGTTTCAAACTGCTCTTGTAACTCATAGGCAGATTGATTACCAAAAGTCATGAAAATAGCGTTACTTGGATGATAATGTGACTTATAGAAACTGACTAACTCTTCGTAAGTTAAATCAGGAATATCCTTAGGATCACCACCTGAATTATAGTGGTAAGTCGTTTTAGGGAATAAATGATGAGCAAGTTGGTGATATAACTGATCTGAAGGTGAACTCATTGCACCTTTCATTTCATTAAAAACCACACCCTTGTAAACAGGCTCACCATTTTCCAACTCAATTCGGATACCTTCTTGAGCGAAATCCAAAGGGTTTAAATTGGCTGCAAATGCTGCATCCAAATAGACGGAAAGTAAGTTTTGGAAATCTTTTTTATTCTGTGTCGCAAATGGATAAGCTGTCCAATCGGCAGCTGTAAATGCGTTCATAAACGTATTTAGAGAACGACGGATCATTAAAAAGAATGGATCACGTACAGGAAATTTTTCAGAACCACATAATGCAGTATGCTCAAGAATGTGTGCTTCGCCTTTTGAATCCATCGGTTGTGTACGGAAAGCAACTAAAAAAACATTTTCATCATGTTCAGTTGCTAGATGAAAATGCACAGCGTCAGTTTCTTTATGACGGTATTCTGAAACTAATATATCGAGTGCGGCTACATGATGTTGACGTACCAACTGAAACGCGGGATGAACGGTGTTTTGAATGGTTTCAGTAACATCTACGGTCATGTGTGCTCCTTAATTTACATAAATTTTAACAAAGATCATTATACTGATAGTTCAATACAATTCATCATTTATACAACAAACTCCAACTATTTTCCGAGTAAAATAGTCAGATTAAAACTAAATCAATAAAACTATATCTGAATTAAATGATTCATTTCGATTAAATGTAGGTTAAAGCTTGAAAATCAAGCTATACGCTACTGAATTCAATCGCATTGGTGTAAAATCGTTTTCTTTTTTCGTGATGTGAATTTAGACATGGCTAAAGTTGACCTTTTTGCGATTGGCAATGCCCTCATTGACCAAGAATTCAAAGTATCTGATGAATTTCTTTTAGAGCAAAATTTGCAAAAAGGTACTATGCAGCTTACAGATGGGGAAACTCAAGCCCGTCTATTTCAAAACTTAAAAAATTCTCAAGAATATAAAGGTCAAGCCTCTGGGGGATCTGCAGCTAACTCAACAGTGGCTTTTAGTGCCTTAGGTGGTCAAGCGTTTTATGGATGCCGTGTCGGCAATGATGATCTTGGAGCGTTGTACTTAAAAGGTCTAAATGATGCAGGAATACAAACCTCTGAACGTTCGATCAGTGAAGGCGTAACTGGGACTTGCATGGTTTTGGTCAGTCCTGATTCAGAACGTACCATGCATACTTTCTTAGGTATTACAGCTGAACTCAGTAATGAACAAATTGATTTTGAAGCGCTAAAAACCGCTAAATGGTTATATATAGAGGGTTACCTTTCTACGAGTGATACAGCACGAGCTGCCGTAAAGCAAGCGCGTGTAATTGCGAAAGCAAATAATGTGAAAATTGCGTTAACGCTCTCTGATCCTGCTATGGTGCAGTATGCGCGTACAGGCTTGGACGAATTATTAGATGATGGTGTAGATGTTCTATTCTGTAATGAACAAGAAGCATTGATGTATACACAAACTGATGGCTTACAAAATGCTCTTGCTGCACTTAAAAAATTAAGCTCTACCGTCATTATTACGCTTGGCGCAGACGGCGCTCTTGTAGCAACGGAATCAACTGAACTTCAAGTGAAAGGACGTAAAGTTGTTGCTTTAGACACGAACGGTGCTGGTGATGCTTTCTCTGGTGCATTTTTATATGCATTAAATGCTGGTAAAGATTTACAAACAGCGACTGAATTGGCTATTTTAATCTCAAGCCAAGTGGTTGCTCAATTTGGTCCACGTTTAGACGTAGCTGATTACGCTAAACTTCTTAAAGAATTTCAAATAGAAGTCGCATAAAATGAATAAAATTTGCATGACTGAAGACATTCCTGAAAGAGAATCTCGATCTTTTGAAACTGAAAATGGTGACAACATTTTCATTACGCAACGAGATGGTTGCTTCTATGCGTATCAAAATGTATGCCCACATTTACAAGTTGAGCTCGAGTTTCTTGAAAATCAATTCTTAGATCGTGATCAAGAGTTCATTGAATGCTCTACTCATGGTGCTTTATTTGATGTAGAAACTGGTGTGTGCATTTCAGGCCCATGCCAAGGTGAATCTTTAGAAAAAGTCGAGATTAAAGTTCATTCTGATGGTGGAATTTACTTAGAATCTTAAGTCATGAGGTGAAGGACATGCTGGCATTTTTAATGGAAATTGATTTAATGCCATTTCATATGTGCGTGTTTGCATTGCTAATGCTCAGCATGGCTGAAACCTTAGGCTATTTTGTTGGCTTAAGACCTAGTCAATTTATAAAAAAATTAACACCTTATTGGCTTATTCGCCTTCCTTTGCTTCAAGTTAAATTTTCCAAAGTTCTCATTCTTGTTTTTTTTCTGATCAATTTTAGTTTTGCTGGATATTTTCTTCAGCTCATTGTATTTGCAAGCCAGAAAACCTTTCTAGCTTGGTACTATGTTTTATTACCCGCTTTAATTATCGCAATCTTCTTTACGGTATTTATGATTCATTGTTTGGATCAAGTAATCAAACCCAAATACAAATCAGAGCACTCAAATTTGCTTGGTCGACTAGCAACTGTTTCTAGTGGTAATGCACGACCTGGTTTCTCTGCTCAAGCACGCGTTCGCGATGAATTCGGTCAATTACATTATGTACAAGTTGAACCAGAGTTTGGGGAACTTGAATTTCAATCTCAAATCCTCCTGATCCGTGCAAAAAGATCTCATTTTATTGCTAAAAAAATTGCAAAAACAAATCAACTTTTCAATGTTGATCAGCATTAATGAGCTATTAACACCCCACTTCAATTATATGCATTTGATTTGAAAATAGTTCATTCAAGGTATTTTGTGACGCCTATTAAATTTAAATCCAACCAACTCAACGATTATATAAAAATTAATAAAATTCTTATAACCAACCATTTCAATCAGATTTAAAACCAACTAATTTAATAAACTTTAAAACAATAATCCTATTATTTTGGTTGGAATTAAAACATTAATACCAAGTATTTTAGTCTATTTTATTTTTTAATATAACCATTTTAGTAGGATTTAATTTTATTAAAAATAAAAATTACAAATAACTGTTTTTATTATATTTTTTATATTAAAAATATTTATGACTATAAAGTATTTATTTTAAATAAAAAAAAGATAATAATAATTAAAATAGATTCAAATAATGCATTTAAATATGATGATTAAACCTTCAAGTTTAAATAAAAATTTAATCAAAGAGATTACTCTGATTCTTATTATCAAAGTAATCATTCTTATCGTGATTAAAAATATCTGGTTTGATGCACCTACCATTCCCAAAAACTTTGACCATCAAGTCGCTGAACGAATTACGGGCAGCGAACTTAAAATGAAGGAGACACGTTGATGATTTCTGAAAGCGTGGTCGATCTATCGCGGTTTCAATTTGCAATGACCGCAATGTATCACTTTATATTTGTACCCCTCACTCTAGGTTTGGCATTTATCCTTGCCATCATGGAAACCACCTATGTCATTACAGGCAAAGAGATTTACCGAGACATGACCAAGTTTTGGGGTAAGTTATTCGGGATCAACTTTGCTTTAGGGGTAACCACTGGACTAACGATGGAATTCCAGTTTGGTACAAACTGGGCTTACTACTCACATTATGTAGGTGACATTTTTGGTGCACCATTAGCAATCGAAGGATTAATGGCCTTCTTTTTAGAATCTACTTTTATTGGTTTATTCTTTTTCGGCTGGGAACGTCTTTCTAAAGTCCAACATTTATGTGTGACATGGTTAGTGGCTTTAGGCTCTAATATGTCAGCACTTTGGATCTTGGTTGCAAATGGTTGGATGCAAAACCCTGTCGGTGCCGCATTTAACTATGAAACCATGCGTATGGAACTGGTAGATTTTGCCGCACTAATCTTTAACCCAGTGGCACAAGTTAAATTTGTCCATACTGTTTCTGCGGGTTATGTGACTGGTGCAATTTTTGTATTGGCAATTTCAAGTTATTACCTACTTAAAAAACGTGATTTGGCCTTTGCCCGTCGTTCATTTGCCATTGCTGCTATTTTCGGTCTTGCTTCGACATTATCCGTAATTTTACTGGGTGATGAATCAGGATATGAATTAGGTGATGTTCAGAAAACCAAACTCGCTGCAATTGAAGCAGAATGGGATACACATCCAGCACCAGCTGCATTCACATTATTTGGTATCCCCAATCCCGAGACGCAAACAACAGACTATGCTGTGAAAATTCCATATGTCATGGGTTTAATTGCGACTCGCTCTACAACTGAACAAGTCACAGGGATCAAAGATTTAATCGCACAACATGAGCAACGTATCCGTAATGGTATGGTCGCTTATGCACAGCTTGAACAACTTCGTGCTGGAGATCAATCACCAGAACTCAAAGCTGCATTTGACGAGACTCAAAAAGATTTGGGTTATGGTCTATTGTTGAAGAAATACACACCAACTGTGGTTGATGCTACTGAACAACAAATTAAATCTGCAGCTTTAGATACTATCCCTCATGTTCCAAGTTTATTTTGGGCATTTAGAGCGATGGTGGCGTCAGGTTTCTTAATGCTCTTGTTGTTCATTCTTGCAACGTATGCCGTCATGAAACGTAATGCTGAAAATAAAACTTGGTTGCTCAAGTTTGCACTGATCGCCCTTCCACTTCCATGGATTGCAGCTCAAACAGGTTGGTACGTTGCTGAAGTTGGTCGTCAACCATGGACTATTGGTGAAGTTTTACCAACACACCTATCTGCATCAAGTATTAGTTCAGCGGATGTATGGGGTTCAATTTTAGCACTCGCTGCTTTCTATACAGTGCTGCTCATCATAGAAATGTATTTAATGATCAAGTTCTCAAGACTAGGACCAAGCTCTTTACATACTGGAAAGTATCATTTCGAAAAACTAGCAGCAGCCAATAAGTCAACTGAGGAGATTTAACATGATTGAATATGAACTTCTCAAAATCATTTGGTGGGTATTGGTCGGCGTCCTCCTTATTGGGTTTGCTTTGACTGATGGATTTGATATGGGCTCTATGGCACTGATGCCGTTCGTCGGTAAAGACGATGAAGAGCGTCGTGCTGCTATCAACACCATTGCACCACATTGGGATGGAAACCAAGTTTGGTTTATTACGGCGGGTGGTGCACTTTTCGCAGCTTGGCCAATGGTATATGCAACAGCTTTCTCGGGTATGTACTGGGCGCTGTTACTCGTATTATTTGCTTTATTCCTTAGACCTGTTGGTTTTGACTATCGCTCTAAGCTCGAAAATACTAAATGGCGTAATGCTTGGGATTGGGGCTTATGTATTGGCGGCGCAGTACCAGCACTCGTTTTTGGTGTTGCATTTGGCAATATGTTCCTTGGCATCCCCTTTACACTTGATGAAACTGTTCGTTCAACTTACACAGGAAGCTTCTTTGCACTTTTAAATCCATTTGCCTTGGTCTGTGGATTGGTCAGTTTGACGATGCTTGCTGCGCATGGTGGTGCATGGTTAATGCTACGCACTGAAGGTGCATTAAGAACACGCTCTGCTCAAGCTACACGATATATGGGTATTCTTTTTCTCATCTGTTTTCTCGGTGCTGGTGCATGGTTGTATTTCGGCAATATCGAAGGCTACACGCTTGTAACACCTTATGATACGAATGGTGTAGCTAATCCACTTGCTAAAGAAGTACTCACTAATGCCAATCATGGCTGGATGAACAATTATTCTATTTATCCAATCACAATATTGGCACCGGTAATGGCGATTATCGGAGGAATAATTGTGGTTTTAGCATCGTCTAAAAATAAAGCGGGACTTAGTTTTCTGGGTACATCGTTCGCTGTGATTGGCACAATTCTCACTGCTGGTTTTGCCCTATTCCCATTCCTGATGCCATCTAGTATTCATCCAAACATTAGCTTGACGATGTGGGATGCAGTATCTAGCCAAATGACGCTTTCAGTAATGACTGTTGCTGCATGTATTTTTGTTCCACTGATCTTGGCATACACCACTTGGTGTTACTACAAAATGTGGGGTGTGATTACCAAGAAACATATTCAAGACCACACGCATAGTCTGTATTAAAACCGAATCACTGTTAGGAGAAAATTATGTGGTACTTCGCATGGATACTAGGTGTGTTAATGGCATGTTTCGCGAGTGTACTTGCAGCCATTTACATGGAACAACATCAAGACTTAGATGGTGAATGAAATGATTGAGCTTGCGATGTCAAATTCTGAAAAACGTAAATACTCATTTGCAATGATCATTTCATTTCTGATGGCATTGCCTCTCGCTACCATATTACTCATCCACCCAAGTCTAATGTTGGATGCGAGTGGTAATTACAGTCACCGTGCCATGATGCTGATTATGATTGGAATATCTGGTGGTTTTATCCATGGCGTAGGGTTTATACCACGTTATTGGATATGGAAGTATTTATTTAGCCCATTTGTAGCATGGCCATTAATGATTTATGGTTACTATACTTGGCTGTTCACTTAATTTATAAAAAGCCCTCTATGAGTATGAGGGCTTTTTTATATCTGTTTATGAAATATTAAATGTTTTATTGCGTTGCAAGCCAAGTCATAAATTTTTGACGTTCCTGCTTTGAAGAATTTTTCCATACTTCAATCAACGTCTGACCATCATGAGTATTTGAATTTGTATTTTTAATGTCAGCTTGTTCCACTGTTTGAGTATTTATTGATGGTGAACTTGACTTGGTCATTAGGCTAACTTGTGGATCATTATGCAATATCTGATTGATCGTACCGCCTAGCAAACTTTGCGAGGTCATTTGAACAATCAGATTATTTGAAATGAGTTGATTATTTTGATTATAAATTGCCAATTGAGGATTTTTGGCGAATATTTTTGCTTGGTCCAAATCTCGTGGTGGATGAATTAAATCCAATTTGTATGACCTATTATCCTCTAGGGTTGGCAATTTCAAAGTAAGAATATCAGACTTTACGATCTCATGATTATTTAAAGGTAGTTCAAAGTATTGATTATATCGAACATTCACCAAAGGTTGATTCGCATCAATTTGGTATTGTTTTTTTGATTTAAATAGTCCTGATTTAACCTCTTGATTATTCACTGAAATTACGACCAGTTCCTCTGGAACCTCCAAGGTCGCCGCTGCAAAAATTTGACTGCTCAAACCCGTAAATATCAATGCAGACGCAATTTTTAATTTCATAAATAACTCAATATTAGATTGTTAGATATGACTACTATGCTACCAAGCGATGACAATTTAATGACAGAACTCGTCATAAAAAAAAGGCACCGAAGTGCCTTTATATGATTTGGATTAATTAAAAGTTTTAAAACGAATTTCGTCATCAATAAACGTTTTATCTCCTGCAGGCGCTTCGATTGAACCGAGCACAAGCTGAGCACGAAGTTTCCAAGAAGATGGAATTTCAAATGTTGAAGCCACTTCTTCATCCACAATTGGATTGTAATGTTGTAATGATGCTCCAATATTTTTTTCTGACAATGCAGTCCAAACCGCAAATTGAGCAATAGCTGTTGAATGTTCAGACCAAATTGGGAAATTCTCAGCATAAAGTGGGAATTGCTCTTGTAAACCTTTCACCGTATCTTGATCTTCATAAAACAATACAGTTGCGTGACCCGCTTTAAAGCTATTGATCTTATTTTGAGTTCCCTCAAATGCTTCTGCAGGAACAATTTTACGTAACGTTTCTAAAACGATATTCCAAAATTTGTCATGTGACTCACCAAAAAGTGTTACAACACGTGATGTCTGTGAGTTAAATGACGATGGACTTTGACGTACCGCTTCTTTAATGGTTTCTTCAATCTGAGTATTGTCTAAAGAAACATTCTTACCAATTGCATAGATGGTACGGCGATTTTTAATTTGATTTAGAAAAGACATAACTTATTCCTTATTTTTAACATTCATTGTGTGCTAACGATAATGCTATCTTATTCATATTACGAAACCTTTTCAGCCTTATCTTTATAACAAAGTGTTCTATTTTTGGAACAAATTGCGTATTTAATGTATTGAGTCTAAAGATTCGGCTTTCTCATATTTGATTAACCTTATGAATTTTAATTATTTATAAAAAAAGCTCCGTATAAGGAGCTTTTTAAATTAACCCAAGAATAATTATTTTTCGTTATCAAATAATGCAGCGACAAATGATTTTGCTGAGAACGGTCTCAAATCATCAATCTTTTCACCTACACCAATAAATCGGATTGGCACATGTGTGCGGCTCGCAATGTTAAATAGCACACCACCCTTTGCAGTACCATCCAATTTGGTAATAGTAAGACCCGTTAAACCTACAGCTTCATCAAATATTTCAACTTGATTAATCGCGTTCTGTCCTGTGCCAGCATCCACAACAAGCATCACTTCGTGCGGTGCAGTCGCATCAATTTTCTGCATAACACGTTTTACTTTTTTGAGCTCTTCCATCAAGTGACCTTTGTTATGCAAACGCCCTGCGGTATCTGCAATCAATACATCGATCCCTTTCGCTCGTGCACTTTCAAAAGCATCAAAAATTACAGAAGCACTGTCTGCACCATGACCTTGTGCAACGACATGAATATCGTTACGTTCACCCCAAATTTGTAGCTGTTCAGTCGCCGCAGCACGGAAAGTATCGCCTGCCGCGAGCATGACTTTTTTACCTTCACCTTGTAATCGTTTTGCGAGTTTACCAATTGTGGTTGTCTTACCTACACCATTTACACCCACAACCAAAATCACATAGGGATTTTTATTAGGATCGATATGTAACGGTTTGACACGTGGTGCTAATAAAGCAACTAATTCTTCTTGAAGAGCTTTATAGAGAGAATGAGAGTAGATCAAATCGCCACGCGCAGTTCTTTCAGTCAAATTGGCAATAATTGTTTTCGTCGCCTCTACCCCAATATCTGCGACCAATAATTGTTCTTCAACTTCTTCGAGCAGCTCATCATCAATCTCTTTACCACCGACTAGAATATTCATCATTCCATCAGCTAAATTTTTACGAGATTTTGATAAGCCTTCTTTCATACGACTGAAGAAACCACCTTTCGGTTTTGTTTCTTCAACGGCCGGCACCGTTTCCAGCTTTTCTACTTCATTGTTTTCGATAATAGGCACATTAACGGCCGGGAGGCTCGGTAAGGTGACATCGTCATCACCAATATCCGCATCAATCAAGAATTTATTTTGCTGTTCTTGCATGCCGATTCCTTGAAAAGCATTGCGATTAAAAGAATGGAGTTTAGCATAGATTGCTTTAAATTCACGATCTGCAATTACTTTTAAAACGATCAACCAAATTGCAACAGTTCAATCTTGAATAAATATACGACATCATCAAGAATAATTTTAAAGTCATTATTCGGATTAATTGTGTCTCTCAGCCGGCTCAAATTCTCTCTGCAACTCATTTTCAAACAGACAATCATCATTGCTGCGATTACATCAGCACCGATGATGGCATTTGCAAATCAGCAAACTACTCAACTCTCTCGAAACACCGTCGAAACAACACTGGATAATGGTTTAAAAGTCATTATTAGAGAAGATCACCGCGCACCTGTAGTAATTAGCCAAATTTGGTATGCCGTCGGCAGTAGTGACGAGTCAGGGAATTTACTCGGCATTTCACACGTACTAGAACATATGATGTTCAAAGGCACTAAAAAAGTACCGAATGATGAATTTACACGCCTTAGTCGAATTTACGGTGGTAGTGTCAATGCATTCACATCCACAAATTACACCAATTACTATCAATTCTATCCTAAAAAATATCTTCCACTGGCATTAGAGTTAGAAGCAGATCGAATGCAAAATTTAGTTCTGCGCCAAGAAGATTTCGAACCCGAAATTAAAGTCGTAATGGCTGAACGACGGCAACGAACAGAGGACAATCCTCGCAACCTTGCTTTTGAAAGATTTAAATGGATTGCATACCCGACCAGTCACTATCGCCAACCAGTGATTGGCTTAATGAAAAATCTGAATAACATTCAATTGAACGATTTAAAACAATGGTACGAAACTTGGTACGCGCCGAATAATGCAACATTAGTCATTATTGGGGATGTAGATCCTGAACAAACCATTCGAGATGTAAAAAAATATTTTAATAAGATTCCCAAAAAATCAGTTCCTGAACGAAATGATGTGCTTGAATTTTCAAGAATTGGATATCGCTTCATGCAGCAATATCAGGCTGTACATGTTCCCAACTTGTTTATGGCTTGGAATGTCAATTCCATTAAAACAGCAAAAAACCCTCAAGATGCCTACGCTTTAACCATTATTCAAAATCTATTGGACGGCGGAATTTCAGCACGTCTACAAGAGAGACTGATCCGAGATAAGCGAATTCTGACTTCAATTAATGTGAGTTATGATCCATATAATCGTGGGGATAGCCTATTTTTAATCTCTGCCATACCAGCTGAAGGTATTAGTCTTGAGCAAGCGCAAAAACGCATACAGCAGGAACTAGATTTATTCAAATCAGAATTGGTCAATGAAAAAGAACTCAATCGGGTCAAGGCGAATTTCATTTCCAATTTAGTGTTTAGCCAAGATGATGTTATTGGGCAAGCTCGACTCATTGGTTTGCTCAGCATCAATGATCTAGACTATCGCATGATTGATCAACTCCCTGATTACTTCGATAAAGTCACACCTTATGATTTACAACGCATTGCCAATATTTATTTTAATCGTGACAATTTGAGCGTTTTACATCTTTATCCTGAACAGAAAAACAATAACTAGGTGTTTTATGAATTATTTGTCTTCTCTATTTTTAACGAGTGTGTTGTTTAGTGCCATTTTGAGTTCACTGTCGCATGCAGAGGAACTTATAGAAGCGGAACCAATTGAACAGATCATCGAAGAAGATCCCAGTGGTCTAAGCTCGATTAAAAACTTGTTAAGCTTAAAAGAGATCACAAAATCTTCCCAAAATTATAAAGCGCCTTTTGTTCAAGAACTTAAAAACTCTTTAAATGTACGAACCTTATTTGTCGAAACGAATGATCTGCCAATGGTCGACATTCAAATTACATTTAATGCTGGATCTGCACGAGATGAAGTCATAGGTAAAGGACTTTACGGTATATCCAATATGGCAGCTCGCCTTATGCTTGAAGGAACAGATCAGCTCAGTGCCAAACAGATTACCACCACATTTGAGGGATTAGGCGCCAAATATTCTTTCAACGCCTATCGTGATATGTTTGTTGTTCGACTAAGAGTGTTAAATGATCCTGAAAAATTTGACCCTGCACTGAACTTACTACTGCATTTAATCAAGCATGCCACCTTTAAACAATCAGGCATTAATCTCGCGCTCAGTAATACTCAAATTGGGCAAAAACAACTTCAAGAGAATCCATCTAGACTAATGTCAATACAACTGTACCGTATGCTGTATGGAGATCATCCATATGCTCAACCAACAGCTGGGACAGTCGGTAGTTTAAAAAACATTACGCCTGAATTACTCAAAGAATTTAGAGATCGATTGCTTGTCGCTCAAAATTCCAATATAGCAATCACAGGACAACTCACTCAAGATCAAGCTCAACAGATCTCGGAACTGATCAGTATCAATTTACCGCAAGGGCAAAGGCAGCCTGACCTTCCAACTCCCGTCAGTGAATCAGGTTTTAAAATTTCAGTACTAAAACGCGAAAGCCTACAAGCACATGCATTATTGGGTCATTTATCTTTAGAACGAGCACATCCAGATCGTGCCGCTTTGGAAGTTGCCAACAGAATGTTTGGTGGTGGGAGTTTTAATTCAATCTTATCAAAAGAGTTACGAGTTAAACGAGGACTCACCTATAGCGCATCGAGTACGCTGACTACACCACAGGTACCTGGCGTTTTTAGTTTTGGATATGCGACACAACAAGACCAATTGCTCGAAAGCTTAAAGCTCGCACATCGAGTATTCATTGACTTCAAAAAACAGCCTATTACTGAATCATTGCTTAAAGAAAATAAAGAAAGTATTCTTCGGTCTTTTCCAATGACCTTAAATAGTAATGCAAATATTAATGCCCAAATCGCATCAATTGGTTTTTACGGACTTAATTCCAATTATCTAAATGAGTATCAGGAGCAGATTCGAAAACTAACTCGCCAAGATATTCAAAATGCAATACAAAAACATTTACACCCCGATCAAATGACTGTTATTGCTGTCTCTGAACGTGTCACTGCCAAGGAGATCGAAGAAATACTGAATCAAAATCTTGGGCTCAATCTGAATAAGATTGAAGACTAATCCAACTTCTCAATCGCTGGATAAATTTTTATATGAGCATTCTCGATATGATAAGCATTCAGCAAACGATAAAATTCAATATTTTTAATCTTAGGTTTTGCAAGTAACAAAGTTGCCATTTCATGCGTTCGCTCTAAACGATTTTGAGCCGCGAGCGCTTGAACTTGTTCAAAGTGGGCAGAATTAATTGGACGATTCAGTGCAATACTAGAGACAATAAGAATAAAAAGTACAATGCCTATGATGAAAGCATTTTGAATCTGCTCAATATTTAATTGTGAGAAAAGATCAGACGAAATTTTTTTTAAATGGAGCATGTACAACCTCGGATTAGCTTAAGTGTAATCCGAGATGCTTTAAAAATATAGTGTTAACGTTGAATTTAACAAGAACCATTATGCTAACAATGGCGCTTATTCACCTTTAAGAGACAACATTCTGCACAACACCAAAATATAAGATAGCAGCGATCACCGCGAGTACGATAAAAATAGTGAAAACACTTAAACCACCTTCAGCATCATCAGGGTGTTCTTCGTCAATGACGGCGATACGTTTTAATTCACCATCATAGTAGCGATAAAATTCAGCTTTCGCTGCAGGATCAAGCGTCTGCGTGTAATCATGCACACGTTTACGCTGCTCTAAACAGTAGTGACCTAAATGGATTTCTTGATGAAAAATTGCTTCATCAAGTTGTTTTTTATGATGATGTGCAAGCGCAATAATATCGGATGGCTCTGGTGGATTGCCAAATGTGAAACCATCAATGGTATTAGTCATAAGTCATTCTCCTTTATAGTTATTTACAGTTTTATCATAAACCCAATATAAAATGATTAAAGTTTAATCATGTAAGTATTTTTTAAAAGATTTATCTTGGAAATTTATTTGACAATTAACGCAAATTGTAATATTAGTTTAATATTACTTTGTTATATTCCATTTTGACCTAATTTAGGTCTTTATAACTTTAGTACTAATCATAATTAGAATAAGGAGTTTTATATGATTAAACAATTCTCTCAACAAGACCTCGAACATATGTATTCGAATGCTGTAAATACCATTCAATTTGAAATGAATTTTACAGACGCAGTTTCAGAACTTGAGAATGCAGCACGTGCGGGTCATGGTAAAGCAGCGATGTTTCTAGCTGAACTCTATCTTCAAGGTTTCCGTGTAGAACGTGATTCTTTGAAAGCACAGTATTGGCAAAACATGGCCACAATGCAAGCATAAATAAACGTCACATTAGTGGCGTTTTTTTAGCTCTTTTATTTACATATTTGCTTACCAAACTTTAAATTAATGCAACTAAACTTTAAGAAAAAATCATTAGACTGAACTTATCATCATTGGTAATGAATCATCGAACGATCATGAACACCTTTGTACAGTTGCAACCAAATTCAAAGCATTTTTTACTCAAAATTAATATCCTTAAAACCATGATGTATTGTGGAGTACTGTGGGGACTGTACAATCCAGAACATCAAGGTTGGGCCATTCGATCAATCAATCAAGAACACATATTCCCCTTCTGGCTCAATTCAGTGCAGGCTTTACATTATGCAAAAATTCACTGGCCGCACTATCAGCCTCGAAAAATAACGCCTGATGATTTTAAAAATTCACTACTCCCAACCCTAACGCGACTAAAAGTCACACCTGCCCTGTGCAATCATCGAGATCGCCACTTTAAGCTCACTATTCCACACATGCAGATGCTATTTTTTCAAAATCATTTGAGCCCATCTATTTAGCAGAAAATTCCACTAAAACGATTGTAAAGATTTAAGATTTCAGTTATTAACTTATACATGGACGAATAACCAACAAGAGGAACCTTTATGACAACAGTAGCTCAAGTCCTACAAAATAAAAACAATTCAGAAATCTCTACCATCACACCTGATGCTACGGTTTTAGAAGCAATCACACTAATGGCAACAAAAGGTATTGGTGCCGTTGTTGTCGTACAGGATGAAAGACTTGTTGGAATTTTATCTGAACGGGATTACACGCGTAAAATTGCACTTATGCAACGTACATCTGACTTAACTACAGTCTCAGAAATTATGACTGGTACGGTTTTATCTGTAAGTAAAAGCAACACCGTAGATGAGTGTTTAGATTTAATGACAGAACGTCATATTCGCCATCTGCCAGTATTAGAAGACGATAGACTCGTCGGAATTGTATCTATTGGTGACTTAGTTAAAGCCGCGATGGAAGACCAAAAAGTGTTGATTGAACAACTTCAACAGTATATTTCAGGATAAAGCTAAGCTCCCATCTCGGGGGCTTTTTTGATAATTCAATCATGATCTCAATTTTGAACAATAGATTGAAATTGGTCATCTTTTACAATGATTTTCTTTTATTGAGTCATTGAACTATTTAAACAGCATCAGTAAAGTCATTACATTATGGAATTTATTGCCTAAGGACTGATGATGTATAAAAAGTTATTTTGTTACACCGCTTTATTTGTAACTGCTTCCACTTATGCATCTGAACTTGAACCAACGATAAAGAATCAAATAGAGCTGCTAAAAAAAGCAAAAACATATCAAAAAAAGACACTCATCACGCCTGCATGTAATACCTATGAAAAAGCCTACAAAATGGGATATTTAGGGGCTGATCAAGATATGAAAAATCCAAGAAAAAACAAAGAATTTGTTGAAGCCGCCCTGCAAACTTCTGCCTGTTATACAAATTTGAATTATACAGAACAACCCCAAAAATGGCTCGAAGGCACTGTAACGCTATTTAAGTTAAAAAATTATTTTGCAGTCCCAAACTTAGATGGCCGACTCAAAGAAATTCAAGATGAAATGATGTCGATCGCAGAAGTGCTATATTTCAAAAAAAATGCTGACTATCGCAATCCCTCTTCTGAAGTAACCAATGCCTGTGCTGCATCTGAAATTGGCTTCAAAATTGGTTATTTAGGTGATCCTGATAAAGCTAAAGATCCTGCATTCAATGCAACATACGTACAACATGGTTTATTTCATGCCGCTTGCGTTTCTCTACTTCCATCCAAGGTTAAATCTGAGAATCCAGCATTTACGAGTTATTTGTCTTACGCAATTTTAAAAGAACTTGCCACCAAATATGACAGCAAAAAAGCACACGAACTAAGTGCACCAGCTGATGAAATTATGAAAACCATGGTTCAAGCTCAACAAGCTCAACAAGCTCAACAAGCTCAACAAGCGACTGAAACACTTGCTCAAGATCTTTCAATTGAAACTCCGCTCATTCCTATTGAAATTTCCTCCTTTGAAAATATTCTTACGCCTTTGAATGAAGAACCACCAGAAATGTAATTAAAAAAACCAGCCTAAGCTGGTTTTTTTATGTGTTAATTTAAACCTAATTTTTCTGCCACATAGTCCGAGTCTTTATCACCTCGACCTGATAAATTCACCACAACAATGGTATCTTTGGACAATTGTGGAGCTTCGCGTATCGCCCAAGCAACAGCATGTGAACTTTCTAATGCAGGCACAATCCCTTCAACTCGAGATAGAGTCATGAATGCATTCAGACATTCTTCATCAGTTGCTGTTGAGTACTCAACACGACCAATATCTTTTAAGAAACTGTGTTGAGGCCCCACACCAGGATAATCTAATCCAGAAGCAATTGAATGCACAGGTAATGGCTCGCCATTTTCATCTTCCAGTACATAACACGCCATACCATGAAGTTGACTTGGTTTACCTAAAGTTAGTGTTGCCGAATGTTGATCAGTATCTAAACCATGTCCTGCTGGTTCAACACCAATCAATTTCACACTACCATCATTAAGGAATGCACTGAATGCTCCCATTGCATTTGAGCCACCGCCAACACAAGCAACAATATAATCAGGATATTTGTTAAATCTGTCTTGTGATTGAACTTTAATTTCATCACCGATAATTGCTTGGAAATCACGCACCATTTTAGGAAATGGATGTGGACCAACGACTGATCCGATGGCATAAATAAAGCTATCAGGGTCTTTCAAATACTCTTCGAAAGCACTATCAACAGCATCTTTTAATGTTGCTGTTCCACGAGTGACTGAAATTAGATTCGCACCCAAAATTTTCATTTTCACGACATTTGGATGTTCTTTTTCAATATCAACTTGACCCATATGAATTTCACACGGGATACCAACCAAGGCACAAGCGGTGGCTAATGCGACACCATGTTGACCTGCCCCAGTTTCAGCAATGACTTTTTTCTTGCCCATGTATTTAGCAAGTAAAGCTTCACCCAAACAATGGTTAATTTTATGCGCACCTGTATGGTTCAAATCTTCACGCTTCAGATAAATTTGAGCACCGCCCAATTGTTCTGAAAGTCGTTTGGCATGAAATAAAGGACTTGGACGACCTACATAATGCGCAAACAGCTCTGAAAGCTCATTTTGAAATTCAGGTGTTTTACGAATTTCTTCATAAGCAACATTGATTTGATCCATTGCTGCTTTTAAATGAGGTGGAATGAATTGACCACCATATTCACCAAAAAAACCTTCTTCATTTGGCAATGCCACACCATTGATTTGATAGCTCATATCAAGATCCTTTAGATGAATATAATTTAAAAAAGTTAGCGCGAGAGAAATTTAGTCATATCTTCAATGCCTTTTAAAGTCATTGGATACATATGATCTTCAAATAATTCTTTGATCATTCCTATCGTTTGAGTGTAATGCCAGTAATTCTCAGTTTCAGGATTCAACCAAGCCGTCTTTTCATAATGCTGGCGCAAACGACGCAACCAAATTTCACCCGACTCTTCATTCATGTATTCGACAGAACCACCAGCAGATTTTAATTCGTATGGCGCCATACTTGCATCACCAACAACAATCACTCGATAATCTTTACCATAGGTATTAAATAAATCTAAGGTATTCATTTTTGTCGAAGTACGGCGATGATTGTCTTTCCACACGTAATCATAAAGACAGTTATGGAAATAGAAATATTCTAAAGTCTTAAATTCTGTTTTGGCTGCACTAAACAGTTTTTCACATTGTGCAATATAGGCATCCATAGAACCGCCTACATCGAACAACATCAAAACTTTAATTCGATTACGACGCTCTGGCACCATCTGTACATCAAGAATTCCCTGCTTAGCCGTTTCGCGAATCGTTTGATCTATATCAAGCTCTTCTTCAGCACCTTGACGCGCAAATTTTCTCAGACGACGCAACGCCATTTGCATATGACGTGTTCCCAAAATTTGATCATCATCAAGATTTTGGTATTTACGTTGTTCCCACACTTTTACCGCAGATTTTTTACGTCCCGGCCCTCCAATTCTCACCCCCTCTGGGTGATCACCAAAAGCTCCAAACGGTGAAGTGCCACCAGTGCCAATCATACGATTACCACCTTGGTGTTTTTTATGTTGCTCACGCAAACGCTCTTCCAGCATTTTCATGAGCTCTTCTAAAGAACCTGCTCTTTTTAGTGCTTCACGTTGCTCTGGCGTTAAGTGTTTTTCAAGGAGTTCTAAATCAAACCATTCTTTAGGAAGTTGATTAACTTTACTGAGTAAATCATCTACATCAAAGGTTTGAATGCCCTGAAAATAATCCTTCATAGCACGATCATACTTATCGAAGTAACGCTCATCCTTGACCATGACTGTCTTCACAAGCTGATAAAAATCATCTTGATCTGCAAAAACCAAACCTAGACTAATTGCTTGATTTAAATCAATCAGCTCGCGCGTCGTTACGGGGATTCCGTATTTTCGCAAGGTGTAAAACAGTCTTACGAACATAGTATTACCTATCGACGAGTCATAAATGCGAGGCGCTCAAGTAGCTGCACATCTTGCTCATTTTTGATGAGCGCACCATACAGCGGTGGAATTGCTTTTGACTTATCATGGTTTCTTAAAATATCTTCAGGCATATCATCAGCCATCAATAAGCTTAACCAATCAATTAATTCAGAAGTTGAAGGTGGCTTCTTAAGACCAGGTATTTGGCGAAGCTTAAAGAAGACCTGAAGTGCCTCACTGACCAATGTCGTTGAAATTCTTGGAAAATGAACTGCAATAATTTCACGCATGGTCTGTTCATCTGGGAATTCAATATAATGAAAGAAACAACGGCGTAAAAAAGCATCAGGAAGTTCTTTTTCATTATTTGAAGTGATGATCACAATTGGACGCTGTGTTGCAGTAATTGTTTCACCAGTTTCATAAACAAAGAATGACATTTTGTCTAGTTCATGAAGCAAATCATTTGGGAACTCGATATCTGCTTTATCAATCTCATCAATTAATAAAACGCAACGTTCTTCAGAGGTAAATGCTTCCCACAATTTACCTGGTTTAATATAGTTTTTAATATCATAAACACGCTCATCACCCAATTGACTATCGCGTAATCTTGAAACGGCATCGTATTCATAAAGACCTTGTTGAGCCTTCGTCGTTGATTTGATATGCCAAGTAATCAGTTTTAAACCCAGGCTATCAGCAACTTGTTCAGCCAATAATGTTTTACCTGTACCTGGCTCACCCTTCACTAAAAGAGGCTTTTGCAACGCTCGAGCGGCCTTCACAGCAAGCTTGAGACTATCTGTGGCGATATATTGATCTGTACCCGTAAATTGATGTGCATCAACAGACATAATGAAACCTTATTTTTTTATTTGGATAATTAAAGTGGTGGTGTCTTCACTGACGATGTGTGTCTCAGATTCTTTTGTTTAGAAGCGTACTTAGTCCAGAAATAACCTGCCAATAACCCTAAAGCAATAACAAAGGCAATCAATGAGAAATTAGACCAGATCAAAGGTGAATCTTTTGTTAATACCCCAAAGATCAAACCAAAAGTTGCAGGTGCTAAGGCGGAATTAGGACCTTCAGAAATCGTTGGTGTTGCCAAAATAGCAAACACAAAAATCCAAGTCACTCCACCTAAAGGTGAAGGTAGGCGTTTCGCTATGCCGTACCAACACCACAGAATAATCAAAGTTCCGAGAATATAGACGGTAATTGCAATGTTATATTCTGGAATTGAATCCAACATTGAAACAAACTGATCCCATCCTCCAACTTGATTATCACGCACCGCGTAGTCCCTCTGGCTCTACAGCATTAGGATTGATCAATCCTTCAGGCGGCAATTGTAAAAAGAATCCTTTCGTCTGAATTGAATCCATCACATGTAAAACATTTGCACGCGCTAATTTGCGTTCTGCATGTAATTCCAGTGACATCACAAATGTCGCTCGGCCAAATGCATTTTTCATTGCATCAGATAATACTGATAACGGATCAACAGCTTCTTGGTTTTCCGCTTGTTCAGGACGCGCAACGTAAATATACATTTCGTCTTTCTTACTAGATTTGTAGATTTCACACCACATGATTCAAACAACACCTTTTAAACTCAAAGCAAAGCATACATCAAAAAAAACGGCGAAACATTAGCGTTTGTTAACGCATCAGTCTAGTTTAGGATGACTGGTAATTCTTTAATCAAATTTTGAGAGAAGTCATTCATTGACTTTCATTTGCATACTCAAATATTGTGCATCTTTATGAAGCAACTCAATTAATGGCTTCGTCAGTAAATCATAACGCCAACCGAGTAAATATTGAGGTAAGTCTTGTTCATCGCCATGAAAAACCACATGCTGATATAAAGCCCCGAGCCATTTTTTTCGCATTAACACTTCTTTGGGGATCACCAACTCTTCTGCAAGATTACCAATCATGTTATCAACATCATGGGTAATATCTTTAGATGAATGTTTAATTGGTCGAGCAATTCGTAATGGCCATTCTTCCATTGGGGGCAGCAACGCAATAATATCCAAAATCGTTTTACCGTGCTCACGAACCACATTCGGACGAATATTTTTAACTTGGGATAATTGAAATGTATTTTTTGGATTTTTTTCCACCAAATCAATCATAGTGGCATTTTTCAGAATAAAACTTCGAGGCTGATTTAAAGCCTTCACCATTTCTTCACGCCAAACACTGAGCAATTGTAGCTGCATTAACTGCTTTCGAGAGTGTCTATAATTTCCGACATCTTCGTATAGTTTCTCTTTCGGCGTTTCTGTCGCAATCTCAAGCGTAAGGCTCTTACAATCCTCTAGTACATACTGATAATGCCCTTTTTTCTCTAATTCATTTTTTAGCGCATCGGCTAAATTCATAATATATAAGACATCATTCGCTGCGTATGCTTTTTGCTCTTCAGTTAAAGGACGTGCAAGCCAATCTGAACGTGTTTGATCTTTATCAATTTCTATATTTAAAATTTCTTTGAGAGCATTTTGATAACTGACCTGTAATCCGTGTCCGAGAAAAGACAAAGCCACCTGAGTATCAAATACATTATTAAGATGATTGCCTTTTGAATAATGGTAAATCAGATCAATATCTTCACCACAAGCATGGAAAATATTTTGCTTTGCAGCAAAAACTTTAGGCCAGAAACTCGAAAAATCTAGACGTGTACCGTCTAATAAAAACACCTGATCTGCGACATTGATTTGCAAGACACCCAATTTTGGCCATAGTGTATCAACTTTGATAAATTCAGTATCTAAACCATAAACATCTTGTTGACTCATTAGTGTCAAAACATGCTCGAGTTCTTTTTGCTCTTGGATAAATTGAAACATCATAAAAAACAATGTGCTAGATTGGTATCGAGATGTATTTTAGCTTAAATTATCAATTTTAAATATAAATTTTCAATTAAAGCGTCAAGCAAATCTATGTATACACTGTAAATAGTTATAAAACATGAAAAATTTAATATTTTTTTTGACTAAAAAACTATTCCGAAAAGTGATATTTCTCTAATCAAAAAAATAAGCACAATTTGTGCTTATTTCATTTGCATACGATTATGAACTGCTTGGCTTAAGGTGTGACTATCGACATACTCAAGCTCACCCCCTTGTGGTACACCTTGAGCAATACGTGTCATTTTGATATTCAAATGACGTGTAGCTTCTACCAAATAATGTGCCGTAGCCTGTCCTTCAACCGTTGCATTGGTAGCGAGAATAACCTCTGCTACCTGACCTTCAGCTAAGCGTTGAACTAATGCAGGTATGCCAACCTCTTCAGGCCCTATACCATCTAAAGGAGATAAATGCCCCCCCAATACATGATATTTGCCTCTGAAACTTCCACTTTGCTCAATTGCCATCACGTCTGCAGGAGATTCAACCACACAGAGCAAGGTATCATCTCGGTCTTGCGACAGACAAATGTCACACACCTCATTCTCAGTCAATGAGTGGCAAATTGAACATTCATGGATATGATCAGCGGCATCGCTAAGTGCTTCAGATAATTCCAAAGCACCTTGCTTATTCTTCATGATCAAATGCAACGCCATGCGCTGAGCCGACTTAGGCCCAACGCTTGGTAAAATTCGCAGTGCTTGGACGAGTTGGTCAAACCGTTCGCTGAACACTCGGCAATATCCTTAAAATAAACCTGACAAGCCAGGAGGTAATCCCATACCACTATTTGCAGACTTCATTGTTTCTTCTGAAATCGCTTCGGCTTGGCGTGCAGCATCATTCATAGCAGCTGCAATCAAATCCTCAATCATATCTGGATCGTCTTGAAGTAATTCTGGATTGATTTCAATGCGTTTTACCACATTACGGCAAGTCATTGTCACTTTTACCAAACCACCACCAGCTTCAGCATGCACTTCTTTCTGTGCAAGCTCTTCTTTCGCTTTCTTGATATTGGACTCTACTTCCTTTTGCATGCGCTGTGCTTGTTGCATAAGCATGTTAATGTTCATTTGTATACTCCGAACAAATTTAAATTAGACTAAATCAAGACCACGTTGAATGTCTGCAATAATATCATCAACGTCTTCCAAACCTACTGAAAGACGAATTAAACCTTCTGCAATGCCAGCTGCAGCCTTCGCTTCATCAGACAATTTACCATGAGTAGTCGTTGCAGGATGAGTAATCGTTGATTTTGCATCCCCAAGATTCCCAGTAATAGAAATAAATTGAGTGTGATCAATCACTTTCCAAGCAGCTTCTCGCCCACCTTTTACCACGAATGAAACGATACCACCAAAACCTTTTTGTTGCTGTTTAGCCAAATCATGACCTACATGATCCGTTAAGCCAGCAAAGAATACTTTCTCGATTTTATCGTGCTGATGAAGCCACTCAGCAATCTTTTGTGCACTTTCAGAATGAGCCTTCATACGTAGACGAAGCGTTTCCAAACCTTTTAGGAAAACCCAAGCATTGAACGGACTCATAGAAGGCCCAGTTGTACGAACGTAGCCAAAAACTTCTTCAAGTAATTGATGATTACCTACGACAGCACCACCCAACGCACGACCTTGACCATCTAGATATTTTGTCGCTGAATAGACAACTAGATCCGCGCCCAATTTTAATGGTTGTTGTAGCACTGGCGTACAGAAACTATTATCAATTGCGAGTAAAGCATCATTTTCATGCGCGATATCTGCTAATGCGCGAATATCAGCAATTTCCGATAATGGATTTGACGGAGATTCTACAAATAGTAGTTTAGTTTCTGGTTTGATCGCAGCTTTCCAAGCATCTAAATCTGTTAAATCAACAAAATTGACAGTCACACCAAACTTAGAAATGTATTTTTCAAATAAGGCCACGGTTGAACCAAAGACTGCGCGAGAACATACAATATGATCACCAGCCTTTAAGAATGACATCGCCACCGCCATGATCGCAGCCATACCCGTACTTGTTGCCACTGCACGTTCAGCACCTTCCATTGCAGCCAATCTTTTTTCAAACATTGCGACTGTTGGGTTTGTAAAGCGAGAATAAATATTACCGGGCTCTTTCCCAGAGAATTTAGCTGCTGCTTCTGCTGCATTTGCATATACAAATGAAGAAGTTAGAAACATCGGTTCAGCATGCTCACCTTCAAAACTGCGCGTATGACCTGTACGAAGTGCTAATGTATCAAGTTGGTATTCAATGTCGTCTTGCTGGCTCATTGCTCTAAATCAGTCCTAAAAACTGCCTTTGTGAATAATTGCCAACATTTTGAGCGCCCAAAGCATTTAAGGTCAAGGTAAAATATATAAATATCGCTTAGACTTCGTTCAAATCACATGCTTATGAGATCTTCAACCTTCATGGAACATTTAAAAACTAACTGGCGTTCTAAACAAAGCAAGTTAAAAAATTTAGGGACACGCATTTTTTACGGTAAATCTTTGGTTTTATCTCAAGCAACGCCGTATGAAGTGATAGGTACTCATAAATCGAGTAAAATTCGATATTACGCATCTGAAAATAAAAAATATGTTGAGCCATTGGTCTTTGTCGCGCCTTTAGCGATCAAGATGGATATTTATGATCTTTATCCATACCGTTCTCTTATCAAATATTATACAGAGCAAGGTTTTGACGTGTATTTGTTGGATTGGGGACACTTTAGCTATAAAGATCGCGATCTCAACTTTTTAGGTTTTATTGATGATGCAATCCCGAATTGTATCGATCAAATTCGTACACACGCTAAATGTGATCAAATTTCTTTACATGGCTGGAGTATGGCGGGAATATTTGTTCTGTTGTACACAGCGCTCAGACAGCCGAACCATGTAAAAAATCTAATCGTTTTAGGTAGTCCAATTGATAGCTTTGCTTCAGGCAATATCGGAAAGCTATATGCTAAGATGAATCGCTATCTTGAAAGAACTCGTCTACTCAAACATAAAGTTTATAACGGTCGTATTCCTAAGCGCCTCATTCACTCCCCAGGTATTTTAAATGCAATTGGATTTAAAATTTTAGATCCAAAAGGTTGGTATGAAGGTCACAAACAATTATTACTGAATCTTGATGATAAAAAACTTTTGCATGAACATGCCACTTTAGGTTATTTCCTCAATCATATGATTGATTATCCTGCTGGGGTAAACCAAGATATGTTATTCAATGTCTGGTTAAGAAATCCGCTAAAAAATGGTTATATCGAACTTCAAGATAAGAAAATCGAATTAAAAAATATAGACTGCTCTCTTATGATTGGCGCGGGTTCAAGCGATCAAATGGTCACAGCTGATGCTGTTAGACCATTGACTGAATTGACAAATAGTCGTGATGTCACGTTTACTCTTATTCCTGGTGGGCATTTAGGTTTAATGTCGAGTCAAAAAAGTGCCGATCAATTTTGGCCTGAACTTGCTCACTGGTTAGCAGAGCGTTCAACACAAATAGAGTAAAGAAAATGACGACAGTTGCATTTATTGGATTAGGCGCAATGGGTTACCGTATGGCAGCTCATTTACCCAAACACTATGAATCAGTTTTGGTATGGAATCGAAATTTCGAGAAAGCCAAACAACATGCAACTGAATATCAAACACAAGCTGTATCACTTCAAGAAGCTGCCCAAGCTGATATCATTTTTAGTTGCTTACCAACGAGTCAGCAAGTCAATGAGATCATTCATCAAGTCGACATTAAATCTGGATCAATTTGGGTAGACTGTACCAGTGGCGTGCCTGATGCAGCTAAAGCACAACAAGCTTTTTTAAAATCAAAAGGTGTATTTTTTCTAGATGCGCCGGTTAGCGGACAAACTATTGGTGCTGAAAATGCGACTTTAACCTTCATGGTTGGTGGTGAAAAAGCGGCTTTTGAAGCTGCATTACCAGCAATGCAAGCCATGGGTAAACTGATTAAGCATGTAGGAGACTCAGGATCTGGTTTTGCTGTGAAAGCAGTGAACAACATGCTCTTGGCTGTTCACTTATGTGCCGCTGCTGAAGGTTTTACTGCACTTAAAGCACATGGTGTGGATTTAAATGAAGCATTAGAGTGCATCAATGCTTCAAGTGGTAAAAGTGGTGTGACTGAAAATGTATTGCCTCAACGGGTATTAAATCGAAGTTTTCCAAATACTTTTGCCTTACCGTTACTGAGCAAAGACACTGGTATCGCAGTAGACCTCATTCATCAAGCAAAATTATCCGCACCTGTCATTACGCTTACTCAAAGTCTAATTGGTGCTGCTAATGCAATAGCTGAACCTAATAGTGATTTTTCGACAGCAGTTAAAATGTACGAATCATGGAGCAAAATTACCTTAGAATAAATTTTCGCCATTGAATTCACATATAAAGCCCATATAATTGAAATGTGACAATTTCAAATGTCCATTTCTAAATGAGGATACTCATGAATAAGTTTTTATTAGGTTTAATTACTGCTGTATCTATTTCAGCTGGGGTCAATGCTTTTGCCGACACTACAAAAGAGTGTGAAAAACTTAAAGATGATTACAACATCATCTATGCATCAAAAGGCTTCTGTTTTAAAGATCCAGATACTAAGGCAAAGTTCGGCAATGAAAATTGCAATACAACTAAACCTAAGTTCTCAGAAAAAGAGCAACAAAAGCTTGACTCCATTAAGCAACGTCAGAAAGAATTGAACTGTAAATAATTCAATCTAATTACATTCTGGGAATAGTTATGGCTTACGATGATCAAAATATTTTTGCAAGAATTCTACGTGGTGAACTTCCTGCAATTAAAGTGTATGAGGATGAGCAAGTTCTTGCATTTATGGACATTATGCCTCAAGCAGATGGTCATACTTTAGTCATCCCTAAATCACCTGCCGTAACTTTACTCGACTTGGACCCAAACACTGCAGCATACACGATTCAAATCGTTCAAAAAATTGCAAAAGCGATTGAAAAAGCACTAGATGCAAAAGGTATAGTGTTGATGCAGCTATCTGGTGCTGCAGCTGGGCAAACCGTGCCTCACGTACACTTTCATCTTATTCCAAGTTCAATCCATGAACTGGGGAAACACGCAGCACAAATGGGTGATCAAGAACGTATCAAGGCTTTGGCTGAGAAGATTAAAGCTGCTTTATAACAGATGCTTATAGAATTAAGGAGCTTTGGCTCCTTTTTTGTTTTTATTCTTTTTAATTACTACAGCTTGTTTCTATCCATTTTCATGATAATGAAATAAATTCTTAATATTACTGACTTATTTGTAATGAATACTTAGCACCAATAGAGAACAGTAGTTACAAAAAAACTACTGATCATGATTATTAGGACAATAAATCAGTCTTTACTGGAGCTAGAAATGAAAAAAACACTTTGTGCATTAGCAGTTGGGGCAACACTAATTACACCAGCAATCGCAATGGCAGCTGACGTTAAAATTTATGGTCGCGCACATGTTTCATTAGATTACCTTGATGATGGTAAAGATTATAATGAAGTAGGTCTATCATCTAACTCATCTCGTCTAGGCTTTAAAGTTGAACAAAAACTAGAAAACGATATGACCGTTTTTGGTCAAATTGAACAAGAAATCAACTTTGCTAGTGGTGGACAAAATTCAGGTGTTGATTTTGCAACACGTGATACATTTGTTGGTTTAAAAGGTAATTTCGGTCAAACTCGTGTCGGTCGTTTTGATAGCCCTTTTAAAATAGCACGTGGTCCAGTTAACTTTTTCGGCGATCAAGTAGGTGATTTACGTAATGTAACACGTGCTGGTGACTTACGTTTTGATGAGCGTAATGAAAATACCATCGAATATAAATCACCAAAATTCGGAAATGGGTTCAATGTATTAGCAGCACTTTCATTGCACGAAAGCAATTCTCCAGGCTTCACTGAAACAATTGTAGATGAAGATACTGGTGAAGTTATTCAAAAGAAAGGCGACTCTAAAAAGAATAAAGCTTACGATCTTGCATTGACCTATAAAGAAGGTCCTGTTGATTTCGCAGCTGCTTATGAACACTATGAAGAAGATGCGACTCGCGGCGAACGTGATGGCTTCCGTTTAGCTGGTGCTTATAAAATCACACCTGAGCTAAATATTGGTGGTTTATATCAATATATGACTCATGACAATGACGTAAAAAATCCTGATGCACAAGTCATTGGTGTTGCAGCTGATTATAAATTTGCACCAAAAACATATATCCGTGGTCAAGTGATGCACCGTGATGTAGATGCTAAAGATGCGAACGCAACACTCATTGCTTTAGGACTTGAACATCGTCTTGATAAAGCAGTTCGTGTTTACGGTAACGTCGCAACTGTGCTTAATGACAAAAACTCAAGCCTTACACCGTGGGAACAAGCACGTACAAATAATGTGAAGGGTTTCAAAGGTGAGGATGCTTTAGGTTTATCTTTAGGTTTCCGTTACGATTTCTAAGCCCTAATTGAGTTAAAAAAAGCACACTTATTGTGTGCTTTTTTGATTAAAATAAAATAAATCCAATTATATATATTTATCGAATATATACCAATCAATGTAATATTACTGTCACACATCAAACGTACCATCGCTGCAAGGTCTTTCCTGACGGCTTATAAAGCAATAATTGGTACTATGCACTCTTTTGAAAACTTTCAACACAATTCAGACACTTACATTAATCGCGAACTTTCATTATTAGAATTCCATAAACGAGTTTTAGCTCAAGCTAAAGACCCTCACCATCCCTTATTAGAGCGACTAAATTTTTTAATCATCTTTTCTCGGAATTTAGATGAGTTTTTTGAAATACGCGTTGCTGGACTTTTAAAACAGATCGAATTAAATCAAATAACTACTGCGCCTGATGCTATTCCCAATGAAATTATTTTAGAACAAATATCTAAAACAACGCATCATGCGGTTCAAGAACAATATCAGATACTTAATAACGAGCTAATTCCTCAACTTAAATCTTATGGTATCGAATTTATCCAATATCATGGAATTTTAGATAAATATACGGAATGGATTCAAAACTACTTCAGTAAATTTATTCAACCAGTAATCACGCCCATCAGTTTAGACCCTGCCCATCCTTTTCCCCGTTTAGTCAATAAGAGCCTTAATTTTATTGTCACACTTGAAGGTAAAGATGCTTTTGGTCGTCAGATTGAGCTTGCGATCGTACCTGCACCGAGAACTTTACCAAGAGCGGTCAAAATTCCTGATGACTTATGCGAAGGTAAGCAACATTACATCCTGTTGTCGGCTATTCTACAACAACATATCAATGACTTATTTCCAGGAATGAAGGCGACAGGATGCTACCAATTCCGTGTTACACGCAATGCTGACTTAAATTTAGCTGACGATGTAGACGATCTGGCAGTTGCTCTTAAAGATGAACTTTCTTCGCGAAGATTTGGACGTGAAGTTCGACTTGAAATTGATCACAATTGCCCAGAAACGATTAACCAATATCTACTTGATCAATTTTCTTTAGAACCTTCACAACTCTATCGTGTTCAAGGTCCTGTAAATTTAGCTCGATTATTTTCAGATTTTGATTGTCCAGATTTGAAGTTTAAACCCTATCAACCCGTAATACCGAAGATATTGAGACAATCAAAAAGTATATTTGATGTATTAAAACAACGTGATGTCCTTTTACATCATCCTTTTGACTCATTTTCACCCGTCATCAACCTGTTAAAAGAGTCTGCAAAAGACCCTAATGTCTTGGCAATTAAGCAAACTCTTTATCGCAGCGGACCAGATTCAGAGA
Source organism: Acinetobacter sp. 24-47-47 (assembly GCF_057737035.1). Classification (NCBI taxonomy): domain Bacteria; kingdom Pseudomonadati; phylum Pseudomonadota; class Gammaproteobacteria; order Moraxellales; family Moraxellaceae; genus Acinetobacter; species Acinetobacter sp. 24-47-47. Next base: position 1,670,387 of record NZ_CM173216.1, read on the forward strand.
TCGTTCAGGTCTTAGCAGAAGCAGCACGAAATGGTAAAGAAGTTACTGCGATTATTGAATTACGTGCTAGATTCGATGAAGAATCCAATATCATGGTCGCCAACCTCCTGCAAGAAGCTGGAGCTGTTGTTGTGTATGGCATCGTGGGCTATAAAACTCACGCTAAAATGATTCTGGTTGTTCGTAGAGAAGCAGATCATCTGAAACGGTATGTTCATTTGGGAACTGGCAATTATCATGCTGGTAATGCAAAAATGTATACCGATTACGGTCTTCTGACCACTGATGATGACATTTGTGAAGATGTCCATAAAATCTTTCAAGAATTGACAGGTATGGGAAAAATGGCAAAGCCTAAAAAGCTGTTCCATGCACCTTTTACCTTGCATGAACAGCTTTTAAAACTCATTGCCAATGAAATCCACCATGCTAAGTCTGGTCATAAAGCGCATATTATTATCAAAGTTAACGCTTTAACTGAACCACAATTAATCGCGGCACTTTATCAAGCGTCAAATGCAGGTGTTCAAATCGATCTGATCATTCGTTCCATCTGTTCATTAAGACCTCAAGTACCACAGTTATCAGAAAATATCCGCGTCAGATCCATTGTAGGACGTTTTTTAGAACACACACGGGTCTACTATTTTCTAGATCGGGGCAATGAAAAATTATATTGTTCAAGTGCAGACTGGATGGGACGTAATTTATTTTCAAGAGTAGAAACTTGTTTCCCGATTGAAGATAGAAAGTTAAAGAAAACGATTATTAAAGATGGTCTACTGAATTATCTGAACGATAATCAACGTGCTTGGGAATTAGATCAAGAACATCAATGGAACAAGGTATGCCCAACTGATGATCAAGAAATTTTTATCGCTCAAGAATATCTAACCAATCTACGTCAAATGTAGTGATCAAACATTAAGTGTGATCCACAATGTCCTTAAATTGAGCATCTAATACTTGGGCCAATGATTGAGGATCTAATCCGATATCTAGCCCTCGTTTGCCACCACTCACGTACACCTTTTTAAGAGAACTTGCCGATTGGTGAATGACTGTCTTAAGTCGCTTTTTTTGAGCAATTGGACTAATCCCACCCACTAAGTAACCGGTCAGACGCTCAGCCACTTTCGGATCAGCCATTTTAAGTTTTTTACAACTGAAAGCATTCGCCGCCTTTTTTAAATTAAGTTGATGGTCCACTGGTAAAATTGTCACAAAATAATTGACATCATCTGTCACTAGAAGTGTCTTAAAAACTTCATGTACAGATAAACCCAATTTTTGAGCTGCTTCTAAACCAAAACTTTCAGCATTAGGATCATGCTCATATTCATGAACAGAATAATCTATCTTTTTGTTTTTCAAAAATTTACAAGCTGGCGTCATGATGATTTCAGGCATTTAATAATGGCATTATTATAAGAAAATTTTGAATCAATTTTAAATTTTTTCTGATCTATTTATCTTACTCATCAATATATTGCAAAACTGCAACACTCCAATTTATCTAGGGCTTGACCCCAATCACCAGCTTACTTATGATTTTTGCAAATTGAATTTGCACGGTTACTATTTTGCTTTTTTTACAACGTTTACAATCACCTCCCCCATCCTTTACTTTCCTTAAATATAGTTTAGTTCTATCATCGTGTATCGTGTTTGTTGGTTGCTCATCTTTAGGTGGTGGTTCAGTACAAAAACGCGCCGCAAAACTTTCAACAGGTATTCAAAAGGCATACTCTGTACACCCAGACACCGCAAATAGGGTTTCACCACTAATTGTGCAAAGTGCGCAACAATTTGATGTCGACCCCCTGTTAATGGCCGCACTTATTCGACAAGAATCGAGTTATCGAAATTATGCAGTATCACCAGCAGGTGCTGTAGGTCTTACCCAAATTATCCCTAGATATTGGCTACAATCTTGTCCAGGTGACCTTTTTCAAGAAAATATTAATATACAATGTGGGACTTTTATCCTATCAAAATATAATCAATCTGCTGGTAGCTGGAAAAAAGCACTGGCCTATTACAACGTTGGACCTACTGGATACAACACAAATCGAAAAATGAAAAAACAAGGTAAACGTTATGCCAAACAGGTTAAAGAGCATCAAAAAATTTTAAAATCACATTTATAAAAAAAGCCTCTTATGAGGCTTTTATTCTACTGTGTAATTGAAGATGCGATTTTTATTTTTTCAGGAACTGTTTCAATCACTTTTGACCTTTTAATACATAATACGGCTATTGCACCAATTACTGCTGGTATAGCAACGGCAATGAAATTCCATTTGTGCGGCAATTCCATTCCTAAAAGAATACCAATGACAATGGGGCCGACAATTGCACCTATACGCCCTACTGCTGAAGCCCAACCAATCCCAGTTGAACGTACAGCAATTGGATAAGATTGCGCTACATAGCTATATATTAAAATACTTGTACCAATTGATGCTGCACCAGCCAATGCCACAAGTAGATAAATAACCATTGGCGGCGAATTGAAACTTAATCCAAATAAAGCAAAAGCTCCAATTACAAACATCGAAATCACTACAGGTTTGAGATGAAATTTGTCTGCTAGAATTCCACCACCAATAGTACCGATGACAGCGCCAATATTTAATGAAAGTAAAAACGTTAAACTACTTCCTAAAGAATAACCTGCAGCCATCATTAACTTTGGTAACCAACTTCCTAATGCGTATGTCATTAAAAGACACATAAAAAAGCAGCACCAAAATAACAACGTCGTTGTCGCTCTATTATCAGTAAAAAGAGATTTAACCGATGCATCAGGTAGTTTAATTTCGTTTAGAACCAAATGAGTTGTAGAATTAACATTTAAATCTGCGTTGATCTTATTAATAATTCCTGAGGCAGGTTCATAATTTTTTTGTTTCACTAAAAATGTTAGTGATTCAGGCATATACTTCCATATAAACGGTAATACTAATAATGGAATTCCTGCAATAAAGAACATAATCTGCCAACCAAATTCAGGTGTAAATTTTACACCCAATAAAGCCGCCATAATTCCGCCAACTGCATAGCCACTAAACATAATCGTAACTAAGGTACTTCTCAATTTTTGTGGTGCATATTCAGAAGTTAAAGTTACTAAATTTGGCAAAACACCGCCTATACCAAGTCCAGCAATAAATCTTAAAATTCCAAATTCTGTTGGATTACTTGCGAATCCTCCTAAAAAAGTAAAACCACTGAACAAGGTTACACAAATTAAAATAACTTTTTTTCGACCAATTTTATCTGCCAACATACCAAAAAGCATCGCACCAAACATCATTCCCGCTAGCGCTGTGCTCGCTAATAACCCAGCTTGGACAGAAGTCATACCCCACTCTTGCATAAGAAGTGGCAACGTTACGCCATTAATTGCTAAATCATAACCGTCAAAAATTACGATAAATAAACACCATAATACGATTGATAAATGAAAGGGTTTAAATTTTGCATTATCAATTACAGCATTCACATTCATTGTCTGCGCTGTCATTTTTATCTCACCTCCAATTGTGAGTATTTTTAAAATAATGAACCTAGATTCATATTTTATATAAATGCAATAAATTAGGATTTTTGTCTATACAACTTTCTAGTGGACTATTCATTTAATAGATTGATTAATAATTCAATTGGCATAAAAAATCATGAAAATTCAAGTTTTAAGAGTTTTATATTTATTCTTAGTTACTAAGAATGAATTCTTATATAACCTTTCGGCTGAAATCTTGATTTTTAATACTCAATCTGCAAATTAGGATTGGCATTTTATTTAATAGTCAACTTTGATGCTCTTTGTAAATAAAAATTTCATTGTAAATCATTCATTTTTTGAACCATTCATTATTGTTTATTATTTAGCTTTTCAACTAATTAGTTGGGTTGTTTTTATGATATTAGCCTTATCACTAAGGCATTTATTGTTTAGCATAAATTAACTGAATGGAGCTTCTTATTTAAGTTAAAAGGATTTAATTATTTTCAAATTCATTCTTTACTGCATAAAAAAACACCCCCTTGTATTGAAGGGGGTGTTTAGAATAATGAGCTGGCGATGACTTACTCTCACATGGGTAACCCCACACTACCATCAGCGCTAAGAGGTTTCACTTCTGAGTTCGGGAAGGGATCAGGTGGTTCACTCTTGCTATTGTCGCCAGCACAACTGTTGTGACTTTGCTTGGGTCTTATTCGCATATATTGTTTGCGTGCCTTTGCTTGGTCAAAGAAGTTATTAACAGCTATTTGAGTTGCTTTAGTTTGTGCAGTTTAGCGTTTTATCTAACTAAATCAAGTTATTTGTCATGATTTGAACCACAACACCAACTGTTTGGGTGTTGTATAGTCAAGCCTCACGAGTAATTAGTATTGGTCAGCTTCATACGTCACCGTACTTCCACATCCAACCTATCAACGTTGTAGTCTTCAACGGCTCTTTAGAGGACATAAAGTCCTTGGGAAATCTAATCTTGAGGTAGGCTTCCCGCTTAGATGCTTTCAGCGGTTATCCCTTCCGAACATAGCTACCCGGCGATGCGACTGGCGTCACAACCGGTACACCAGAGGTTCGTCCACTCTGGTCCTCTCGTACTAGGAGCAGATCCTCTCAAATTTCCAACGCCCACGGTAGATAGGGACCGAACTGTCTCACGACGTTCTAAACCCAGCTCGCGTACCTCTTTAAATGGCGAACAGCCATACCCTTGGGACCTGCTTCAGCCCCAGGATGAGATGAGCCGACATCGAGGTGCCAAACACCGCCGTCGATATGAACTCTTGGGCGGTATCAGCCTGTTATCCCCAGAGTACCTTTTATCCGTTGAGCGATGGCCCTTCCATACAGAACCACCGGATCACTAAGACCTACTTTCGTACCTGCTCGACTTGTGGGTCTCGCAGTTAAGCGCGCTTTTGCCTTTATACTCTACGCGTGATTTCCGACCACGCTGAGCGCACCTTCGTACTCCTCCGTTACTCTTTAGGAGGAGACCGCCCCAGTCAAACTACCCACCAGACATGGTCCTCGCTCCAGATAATGGAGCAGAGTTAGAACCTCAATATTACCAGGGTGGTATTTCAAGGACGGCTCCATAGAAACTGGCGTTTCTACTTCAAAGCCTCCCACCTATCCTACACAAGTAAGATCAAAGTTCAATGTCAAGCTGCAGTAAAGGTTCACGGGGTCTTTCCGTCTAGCCGCGGGTACACCGCATCTTCACGGCGAATTCGATTTCACTGAGCCTCTGCTGGAGACAGCGCCGCCATCATTATGCCATTCGTGCAGGTCGGAACTTACCCGACAAGGAATTTCGCTACCTTAGGACCGTTATAGTTACGGCCGCCGTTTACTGGGGCTTCGATCAAGAGCTTCGCTTACGCTAACCCCATCAATTAACCTTCCAGCACCGGGCAGGCATCACACCCTATACGTCCACTTTCGTGTTTGCAGAGTGCTATGTTTTTAATAAACAGTTGCAGCGGCCTGGTTTCTGAGGCTGCCAGTAGCTCAAGGAGCAAGTCCTATCACCGCCGGCAGCGTACCTTCTCCCGAAGTTACGGTACCATTTTGCCTAGTTCCTTCAGCAGAGTTCTCTCAAGCGCTTTGGTCTACTCGACCTGACCACCTGTGTCGGTTTCGGGTACGATTCCTGTGTAACTGAAGCTTAGAGACTTTTCCTGGAAGTATGGTATCAGCCACTTCGCTAGTAAACTAGCTTGCTATCGATTCTCAGCATAGAGTACCCCGGATTTGCCTAAGATACATGCCTACAATCTTCCACCTGGACAACCAACGCCAGGCTGACTTAACCTTCTCCGTCCTCTCATCGCATTACACAGAAGTATTGGAATATTAACCAATTTCCCATCGACTACGCCTCTCGGCCTCGCCTTAGGGGTCGACTCACCCAGCCCCGATTAACGTTGGACTGGAACCCTTGGTCTTTCAGCGAACGGGTTTTTCACCCGTTTTATCGTTACTCACGTCAGCATTCGCACTTCTGATACCTCCAGCAGACTTCTCAATCCACCTTCATCGGCTTACAGAACGCTCCCCTACCACTTGCAATAAATTGCAAATCCGCAGCTTCGGTACATAGTTTTAGCCCCGTTACATCTTCCGCGCAGGCCGACTCGACTAGTGAGCTATTACGCTTTCTTTAAAGGGTGGCTGCTTCTAAGCCAACCTCCTAGCTGTCTATGCCTTCCCACATCGTTTCCCACTTAACTATGATTTAGGGACCTTAGCTGGCGGTCTGGATTGTTTTCCTCTTGACTACGGACGTTAGCACCCGCAGTCTGTCTCCCGGATAGTACTCATTGGTATTCGGAGTTTGCATCGGTTTGGTAAGTCGGGATGACCCCCTAGCCGAAACAGTGCTCTACCCCCAATGGTATTCGTCCGAGGCGCTACCTAAATAGCTTTCGGGGAGAACCAGCTATCACCAGGCTTGATTAGCCTTTCACCCCTATCCACAAGTCATCCCCTGGCTTTTCAACGACAGTGGGTTCGGTCCTCCAGTAAGTGTTACCTCACCTTCAACCTGCTCATGGATAGATCGCCTGGTTTCGGGTCTACACCCAGCAACTAAACGCCCTATTAAGACTCGATTTCTCTACGGCTCCCCTATTCGGTTAACCTTGCTACTGAATGTAAGTCGCTGACCCATTATACAAAAGGTACGCAGTCACATCACGAAGATGCTCCCACTGCTTGTATGCATGCGGTTTCAGGATCTATTTCACTCCCCTCACAGGGGTTCTTTTCGCCTTTCCCTCACGGTACTGGTTCACTATCGGTCAGTCAGGAGTATTTAGCCTTGGAGGATGGTCCCCCCATATTCAGACAAGGTTTCACGTGCCCCGCCCTACTCGACATCATCATGTAAGCCCTTTCGTGTACAGGACTATCACCTACTATGGTTGCACTTCCCAGAGCATTCCACTAAAGCTTACATAACTTAATGGGCTTTTCCCCTTTCGCTCGCCGCTACTGAGGGAATCTCAATTGATTTCTTTTCCTACGGGTACTGAGATGTTTCACTTCCCCGCGTTTGCCTTGCAACACTATGTATTCATGTTGCAATACCTATCTTATGATAGGTGGGTTCCCCCATTCAGATATCTCCGGATCACAGGATATTTGCCGCCTCCCCGGAGCTTTTCGCAGGCTATCACGTCTTTCATCGCCTCTGACTGCCAAGGCATCCACCACATGCACTTAATTACTTGACTATACAACCCCAAACAGTCGTTCGATCCTACAAGTAGATCGTTCAACATTACAGTTTGAAGTACTGTGTATCTAAACACTGTACAGCTTCAATTCAAATTCATATACCAAAACGCTTGATTCAGTTAATTTCGCTAGTTCTCATTTCAATCACTTCAACTCAATAACTTACGTTATCTCGTTTCCGCTCTTTCTATGAGTATGAACAAATTATTTCAACTCAAATATATGCTGTTAATGATTCACTACGTCTTCGTCAGATCGCAGTCAACTGTGATAAATCACAGAGCTTAATAATCAAGGCGTGCAGTATACACAGCTTTATTACTAAGCTCTATAAGCTATCAACTCGTTTGCTTACTACGTATTCGAATGAATACGTGGTGGAGACTAGGAGAGTCGAACTCCTGACCTCCTGCGTGCAAAGCAGGCGCTCTACCAACTAAGCTAAGTCCCCAGCTTATCATTTAGATCAATGTATCTTTCTTCTGTATGAATTGCTTCGTCAGTAGTGGTGGGTCTGACAAGACTTGAACTTGTGACCCCACGCTTATCAAGCGTGTGCTCTAACCAACTGAGCTACAGACCCTCAGATACATCGTCATGAAGAACAACTTGTTGTGGATTCTTACCAATCGTCAATCTTTCGTTAAGGAGGTGATCCAGCCGCAGGTTCCCCTACGGCTACCTTGTTACGACTTCACCCCAGTCATCGGCCACACCGTGGTAAGCGTCCTCCTTACGGTTAGACTACCTACTTCTGGTGCAACAAACTCCCATGGTGTGACGGGCGGTGTGTACAAGGCCCGGGAACGTATTCACCGCGGCATTCTGATCCGCGATTACTAGCGATTCCGACTTCATGGAGTCGAGTTGCAGACTCCAATCCGGACTACGATCGGCTTTTTGAGATTAGCATCCTATCGCTAGGTAGCAACCCTTTGTACCGACCATTGTAGCACGTGTGTAGCCCTGGTCGTAAGGGCCATGATGACTTGACGTCGTCCCCGCCTTCCTCCAGTTTGTCACTGGCAGTATCCTTAAAGTTCCCGGCTTAACCCGCTGGCAAATAAGGAAAAGGGTTGCGCTCGTTGCGGGACTTAACCCAACATCTCACGACACGAGCTGACGACAGCCATGCAGCACCTGTATGTAAGTTCCCGAAGGCACCAATCCATCTCTGGAAAGTTCTTACTATGTCAAGACCAGGTAAGGTTCTTCGCGTTGCATCGAATTAAACCACATGCTCCACCGCTTGTGCGGGCCCCCGTCAATTCATTTGAGTTTTAGTCTTGCGACCGTACTCCCCAGGCGGTCTACTTATCGCGTTAGCTGCGCCACTAAAGCCTCAAAGGCCCCAACGGCTAGTAGACATCGTTTACGGCATGGACTACCAGGGTATCTAATCCTGTTTGCTCCCCATGCTTTCGTACCTCAGCGTCAGTATTAGGCCAGATGGCTGCCTTCGCCATCGGTATTCCTCCAGATCTCTACGCATTTCACCGCTACACCTGGAATTCTACCATCCTCTCCCATACTCTAGCTTCCCAGTATCGAATGCAATTCCCAAGTTAAGCTCGGGGATTTCACATCCGACTTAAAAAGCCGCCTACGCACGCTTTACGCCCAGTAAATCCGATTAACGCTCGCACCCTCTGTATTACCGCGGCTGCTGGCACAGAGTTAGCCGGTGCTTATTCTGCGAGTAACGTCCACTATCCAAGAGTATTAATCTTAGTAGCCTCCTCCTCGCTTAAAGTGCTTTACAACCAAAAGGCCTTCTTCACACACGCGGCATGGCTGGATCAGGCTTCCGCCCATTGTCCAATATTCCCCACTGCTGCCTCCCGTAGGAGTCTGGGCCGTGTCTCAGTCCCAGTGTGGCGGATCATCCTCTCAGACCCGCTACAGATCGTCGCCTTGGTAGGCCTTTACCCCACCAACTAGCTAATCCGACTTAGGCTCATCTATTAGCGCAAGGCCCGAAGGTCCCCTGCTTTCTCCCGTAGGACGTATGCGGTATTAGCATCCCTTTCGAGATGTTGTCCCCCACTAATAGGCAGATTCCTAAGCATTACTCACCCGTCCGCCGCTAGGTCCAGTAGCAAGCTACCTTCCCCCGCTCGACTTGCATGTGTTAAGCCTGCCGCCAGCGTTCAATCTGAGCCATGATCAAACTCTTCAGTTTAAAATCAATAGTACCTAAAGGGTACCAATCTTGGCTCATCAATTACTGACAAAAAATTTGCTCAAATAAACTTCGAGAAATTTCTACCAATTATTAATGATAATATATATCGATCAATCAACCAGTAAAAATCCACACAAGTTGTTCTTCATAATCTCTTAATGATCTTTCTAACATCTCGTCAATGCTAGAAGCTGGACTCGAAACACTTAACAACTCAGCAACCTGCTTCGCTCGTTTCCGTGTATCTCGTCGGTATGGGGTGCATTCTATAGATTTTTTCTTCCCTTGCAACCCCTTATTTAAACAAAAACTCATGCATGTTTATTTTTTAAGCAAATTTATGTTTTTTACACTAAAAAATACACAAAAACGATTAATTAAATTATAAAACCCCAATTAAATCGAGGTTTTTCAGATCAAAAAGCTCTAAATCTTATTCTATGTATTTTTGAGTACTATAATATGAAGTAGGTAATTTTCGAATTGTTTTTATTTCTTGATGACCATCTATTGAATTTAAGTAATTTAAGAATGCTTCTGCATAGTCCAATCCAACATCTATTCGACGATCACCTGTAATTTTTTTCAATGTATGATAGTAATCAGCCCCATCAGCTAAAAAATTGATGGTTACAATTTTATATAACTGATTTAAATCTAATGGCACAAGCTGGTCAGACCTATTTCTGACTTGAATATTTGTAATACGCTTCCCATTAGGCTGCGTCATATCAACTTGCCAAGTTAATCCAGCCGTATATGGATAACTTCCAGTATTTTTTTGTTCAATCACGCCTGAAATGGCATCTTCAAGCGTATCTTTAATTTCTTGACCAGTCATATTCAGTTGAACGAGCGTATTTTTAAAAGGTAAGACTTGGTAAATATCCGCCACAGTGATATTTCCTTTCGCCAAATCAACTCTTACTCCACCTGCATTTTGAAATGAAATATCAGCATTAAAATATTCTTTGCCTTGTTTAAGAAATGCTTCGGCAACCATTTGTTGAATATCACCACCATGGGCATCGACATGCGCATTCAAATTACACACATCACCTAAAGATGATCGTGAGCGATCAAATTGAGTTCCCGGCACACGTCTTGAACATAAATTATCAACTGCCTGCCCAACAACTTTGGCTGCAAATAATTTTTTAGATTGCTTATAGGGCTCTAAGACACTCAAAATACTTTGATCTTCTTTAACAATAGAAAAAGGTGCTTGTTCTTTTTCGAATTGATGTTCTATATATTTTTTTTCTTGATCACTGACTCTTTCATTATTTTGCTTACGTTTAAAATCATCGCCAATTAATACATGCGGTGTGCCCACACAACTTTTAACCGCACCATCTGCATCAAATTTTACGTTAAGCTCACCAACCACATAACTGTATTGCCATGCTTGAGCAACACAAACAGTTTCGCCATTTTTATTTTTCAGTTGTAATGGGTAGGCAGCGACAGGAGACATACCATACTTTTCTAATATATGAGGTCCAAACAATGTGTGGGAGTCGCCTCCAATAATCACATCCACATCCGTAAGTTCTTGTGCTAATTTTTGATCTAGTTCATAGCCTACATGTGTTTGTAAAATAATTTTTTTAATTCCCTGTTTTTTGAGTTGATTAATCTCATTTTGAGCTACTGTAATCTCATCTTGGAATAATGTGTCTTGATTTGGTTGAGAGGAGTTTTTAGTTTTTGATGCAATGGTGAGCCCCACAACCCCATATTTTTCCCCATCCCGCTCAAGAACAATAGATTTTTGAATCCGATCTGTCTGATATAAAGGTGAACTCACCCCAAATTCAACATTTGCAGAAAGAATCTCTGTTCGCTCTTTACAGTGTCCTTCGTCTAAAAAACCAATAAAATCTTTTAAGCCTTGATCTTTTGCATCAAATTCATGATTTCCCAAGGTGAAAGTATCAAAACACACTGTATTCATCATTTCAGCATCAGCTTTTCCATTTGAGAGGTTGTAATACAAATCTCCTGTTATCGCATCACCAGCATGAATTTTCACTACATTCTGTTGATTTTCTGCTTTTAAATTCATAAATGTTGCTACACGAGAAAATCCACCACGCGAAACGACTAGTTGTTCTTCACCATGACCTAAATCAAAATTAAAGCTAAGCTCTTCACCATCTAAATGGGAGTGATGGTCATTAATATGAAGAATTTTTAACTCTGAGAGTTGTGTAATATTAGGGTTGGATTTTTGGTCATCTCCACCACAACTACTTAGCAATAACGATGTCGTTAATAGAAGACCTGTTATTTTTATCTTGTTCTTCATTTGAATACTCCTTTTTTTAAACCAAGAGTATTCAACGAAGATATGACATTATGATGGTGGATTTATGACACTTTATCGAAATGACTAATTTTATATTTTTCCGCAAATCGCTCAGCTAATGCCGTGATGGTCAAACTCGGATTAACACCAACATTCACAGGAATCGCACTTCCATCAACCACATATAAGCCTTGATAGCCAAAAACCTGATGATTAGAGTCAATCACACCTTTAGAGGAATCTTCAGCCATAACTGCACCACCCAATATATGCGCTGTAACAGATAAGTGCCCCATACTTTCCAATATATTATTCTGTGCTTGACCACCACTTACTTCAGCAAATTTTTCCGCAGCTTCATTTGCTAACGGTATAAAAGACGGCGCTCTTTGTCCAACTGAAACCTGCGTTTTCAAAAAACGCCTAAAACCTCTGAGTGCAGTACGTCCATATACAAATCGTAGTTGATTGTCTGCCTGTTGCATGACGGTTAATACAGTGACACGTTTATGCCAGTTTTTAGAACGCCATGATCGAGTTGAAACAAAGGGGTGCAGAAAAAAATGCTTTAAAACATGGAGTGCACGTTTTACAGGTTGATCGCCATTGACCAGTGGTCCCATATAAAACTTCATAAACTCATAACTTGCTGGAAATCGATTCTGAGTAATATGTGTTTTGTCATCTGCATGAAAATGACTGGAAATGGTCGTCCCTCTCGTTAAATCTATTGTTTTATCATTATTAGAGATTGCAACAATCGCCTCACTATTGGTTCGAATATGCTCACCTAACTGACCAGAAATATTCGGTAAGGTTTTGTACACTTCTCTTGAAGCAAACAGAATTTCAACGGTTCCTATAACACCTGCGGATAGAATGACCTGTTTCGCAGAGTAATCTTGTTTTTCTTTGGAGTTAAATGACTGATATGTATGAATGATATATTTTCCATCAACATGTGAAAGATGAGTCACTTTGGTTTCTGGAATAATCTCAACTCCATTGTTCTCTGCAAGATATAAATAGTTTTTATCCAAACTATTCTTCGCACCCTGCGCACACCCCGTTATGCAATTTCCGCACTGATTACAGCCTATTCGTTCGGGACCTTGACCATTCAAAAGTGGATCACTCACCCAATGATGAGGATCACCAAAGTAAATTCCCTGTGGTACAGTGTCAAAACTATCTCCAGAACCCATTTTTTCTGCTGTTTGTTTTAACCACTCATCTTGCTGATCTTTATATGGATTTGAACTTACACCTAGCATGGACTGAGCCATCTGATAGTGCGGTTGTAATTCCCTCTCCCAGTCTTCTGACAAATGACTCCAAGTTGGATCACGATAAAACTTTTGACCTGGTTTTAACAACACAGCAGCATAAACAACACTGCCACCACCAACGGCAACCCCTCGAACCACACCCATATGTTGGAATACGTCTTGTGCAAGAAAACCCTTCATCCCTAACGTCGGTGCCCAATTTAAGTATTTAGAACTCCGACTTGCTCGATGTAAATCATCTTCAGTGAGCCTTCTTCCCTGCTCTAGCACAGCTACTTTTAATCCAAGCTCAGACAATCTTAGCGCAGCTACACTTCCACCAAAGCCTGAACCTACAATAATGACATCATATTCAAATTTTGATTTCATACATCACGACTTAGAATAAATGGAAATGAAAAATGCTTTAAAAAAGGAAGATTAATGATAGTCATACATAACATCGTATGTTCATCAAGCTGTCTTAACTCATCAACCACCCAACGCCATGGAATTGGTGCTGTCTTGCCATAATACAAGGCGATCGTTTGTTTTCCATCAATCAAAGACGCCTCTTCTAGACACTCCATTTGAAGCTTTTCACTTCTCTGCCCGCGATTGAGTAAAATATTAGTGACTAAATTTTGATTGATGAATTTTTTCCCAAACCATCCCCCCAATCCACTTAAAAATAAACTCGGTGCTGCAGACACTCTTAACCACCAAGGACCAATAAACTGAGCCTTATATTCTCCTCGTCTCATGGCAAGTGGCGCGGATGAAAGTTGTTGATAGGTTGCCTTAATCGAGGACAACGAAGCAGTGATTAAATGCTCCTTACGGATCATGAATTTCTCCCTCAATGATTTTTGTTTTATTCAGCATGTCCTATGCTTCTTTATGAAATATATCAATCGTTTAAATTTTATTCCACATACATCCTTTGATCGATTGCATAAAAAAAGCCGAATGTATGTCACATCCGGCTTTTAACTCAAATTAATTTCACTTTATTTCTTTAAAAATCCTGATACAAGATTCAACACATTTTGTATATCTGAATTCGCTTCTTGTGGATCGGTCTTATTTGCTTGAGGTGTAAGCGAATCAATAATTTGTGGTAAGACTGAAGAAATCGCACTGTATACATCCTGTTTAGGAACTTGCGCTTCTTGTGCAACTTGCTCTACATCTTGCTGATCAAATAAATTTTGAACCTGTTGCGTGCTGACATTGGCATTTTCGCCAGGACCAGTTGAAACCCAATCATCCACTTGACTCGTCAGACCCTGACCTTTCAGTTGATCAAGTGCACCTTGCAAACCGCCATTTTTTTGAATCCAATTGAGAATTAAAGGAACTACTGCGATTAATAAGGTTTGAGCGTTTAGACCTGATGATTTGCCTACACCACCAGATTGACTACCCGATAAACCACCAAGTACAGATCCCAAAATCCCTCCCAATCCACCTTGTTGTTGGTTTTGATTGGTCTGATTATTTTGTCCCGTTAAACTCCCGAGTACCGAACCAAGTACACCACCCAATCCCGATTGATTAGATTGTGGATTACCGCCTAAAGCCTGTTTCGCTAAAACTTCAACGATATTACTTAAATTTGTCATCAAGACACCTTTACATTCTTATTTTCATTGATCAGCATATCGTTAAAAACATGGCTTTGTACATTGAAATTGTTGTGTTTTGATAAACTCAAAGTTTGCCATTACCATCGAAACTTATTCCAATTTTCTGGATTAGCCCAAAACTTAGAATTAAACCAATCTGGCACATGCTTATAATTCAAAATATTGAATTGCCATAAGGCGAAATCTTGCTCTGTATTTTTTTGCTCAATGAGCTGCGTGAATCCCAGACTTCTTAATAATTGTTCATCTGCAATATGACTCAACACGACGATTCTTTTTGCCATTAAATCACGCAGTTTTACCAGCATTTGTGATTTATGATGGGTTGATAGTGTATCCATCTGTTCATTATTTAAAATCACAACACCTAGATCATAGCGTTGCTGAAAAGGAAGCATTAAAAATTCAGTTACGTTAAAATGATTCCATTGGATTGTTTGTGCATAGTCTTGGCTGAGATCCTGACCAAGACATACGGCAGTTTGAATTGGCTGTTCTTTAGATAAATCGTCTAGCATTGACGTGATGACATTTTTCTCAGCCATGAGCTGCACCTTATTTGAGTGAGATTAAAGCATGGAATTACAGGGCATTTGTCATAAAATGCACGCTGGTTTAACCAACCTAAGTGTAACTGAACAACAAACACAACAGGCAAATGTTGAATATAAATTTATTTTAGATCGTTCAGAAATCAATCTCCCGTTCAACTTAGGTCAAGAAATTGAAATTGAATGGACCGGCAAAATTTACTGTGTTTCCTGTGGGAATAAAACACCAAAATCATACTCCCAAGGTCACTGCTTTAAATGCATGAAAACGAAAGCAGCCTGTGATATGTGTATTATGAAGCCAGAAACATGCCATTACCATTTAGGGACTTGTCGTGAAGAAAGCTTTGCTCAAGAAGTATGCTTTCAACCCCATATTGTCTATCTTGCCAATTCAAGTGCATTAAAGGTTGGCATTACCCGTTTAGGTCAAATGCCCACACGTTGGCTAGATCAAGGGGCTACCCAAGCTTTACCTATTATGAAAGTGGGCTCTCGTCGGTTATCAGGACAACTTGAAGTCATGTTTGGTGCGCAAGTCGCTGATAAAACAGACTGGAGAAAATTGCTGAAAGGTGAAGCGGAAAAGGTAAATTTGTTAGAGATCAGAGATGAATTGCTCACGGAGTTTGAACCTCAAATTGAAACCATTCGAGATGAGTTCAGCATGAGCCTAGATTTCAATGAAAATGTACAAATTTTAGAAAACGAACTTCCTCGTGAATTCATTTATCCTGTCGATCAATATCCTGAAAAAATTAAATCGCATAACTTAGACAAAACGCCAGTCATACGTGGAAAACTGCACGGTATCAAAGGACAATATCTGATTATGGACACAGGTGTAATCAATATACGCAAATATACGGGTTATGAAATTAAGATTCGAACTTAATTAATATACTTAAAAAAGCGACTCAATTGAGTCGCTTTTGGTTTTAATAAAACAAAAAATACAACTTTATGCTCTGTTTCTTCTACCAATTTTATTATGAATAGGATTCAAACGTGAAATCAAGAATGCCTCCAATCCATATGCCAGGTAGGCATATTGTGATTCGAATCCAATCGTAACAACTGTCCCTGAATCTTTTAATCTTTGATCAACAATATATGGTTTTTTACTTTCCTTATCGACTTTAACATACGATTGAAATCTTCTACTTAAACCTCTGTCAGGATAAATTCCACCTCCTTTAGATGCCCCCACACCAATATATGTAACTTCCTTATCTTTTAAGAAAGCATATACACCAGCTTTTAAGTAATTTGGCATTCTTATGAAATCTGAGAATGCCTCTGACCAAATTGGAGGCGTTCCCAATTGTATTTCATCCCAATGTAATTTGAAAAAATCTTCAGTTAATTCAATTAAATTATCGAATGTTGGATTTTTCACTTTAATAATATCAACCTATAATAATTTTAAAATCGCTTGCACTGGATCTTCATTTTGATCCGACAATAATTGCTTGTGCATCGTCAACAATTGCATAGATTGTATTTTTGAGTTTTCGATATTCATCAACAACTCAATCTCATGTGCTAAGTTTTCTGGAGTTGCATCATTCTGGATTAACTCCTGAATTACTTTTTTTCCTGCAATAATATTAGGTAAAGAATAATAAGGAATTTTTACTAAAAGTTTCGCAATCCAGTAGGTCAAACTGTTTAATTTATAAAAAGTCACCATCGGACGATGCAATAACATCGCCTCAAGTGTTGCTGTACCCGATGCCAACGCCACAATATCACTGGCATCCATGACCATCCGACCTATTTTAGATTCCGCGTCAATATTTTCCATTAACTTGATATTATCTCTGAACCTATCTGGGTAACCTATTAGGATCTGCTCAATTTGTTGTTTACGAGCCTCATTGATGGCTGGAATTAAAAATTGATACTCAGGATATTTTTGATGGACAATCTTTGCTGCATCTAATACAAGCGGTCCTAACTTATCAACTTCACCACGACGACTTCCAGGCAGTAATGCGATATGTTTTTGTGCAGGATTTAAACCAAGCGCCTGCTTTGCATCGAGTATAGGATTTTCCAGCGGTAGTTGATTAGCGAGAGGATGTCCAACGAATACCGCTGGCACATTAAATCGATCATAAAAAGTTTTTTCGAATGGAAATAGACAAAGTACCAAGTCAATTGTGGCTTTAATCCCATGAACACGACCTTGACGCCATGCCCAAACTGAAGGACTCACATATTGAACAGTCTTAATTGGCAACGATTTTTGCTTTATTTTTTTTGCTAAGCGTAAGTTAAAATCTGGTGCGTCTATCCCTATAAAAATATCAACAGGTTGTTTAGTCCATTGATCAACCAAGCCATCTCGAACCGCAAAAAGTTTTTTAATATCTTTTAATACTTCAACAATTCCCATCACCGATAGAATATCCATCGCATAATAGTTTTTAAAACCCTCTGCAATCATTTGAGGACCGCCAATTCCTTCAAATTCAGCATCAATTCCCTGCTCTCGAAAACGACGTATTAATTTGGCGCCTAAGGTATCACCTGAAACTTCACCAACCACAATGCCAATTTTAAGTTTTCGATTTTGCAAATGAATATCCTCTTTCATGCTCTACAAGTATCTTAACATAAGCATCTCATAACAGACTGAGTTCTTGAAATATCTTAACTTAGTAATGCTTTATCTTATTTTTGAATAAGTAAATGAATAATCAAGACAACAGCTTATATTCAAAAATCATAAGATATGCCGGTTTTCTGATAAGTAGCACAAACGATGTACGGTTCTATTGAATATATTTTAGCAGGTGTTTTAGTTGGTTTCTGTGTAGGGGTCACTGGCGTGGGTGGTGGCTCACTTATGACCCCTATCTTGATTGGTTTATTTAAAATTGAACCACATATTGCGATTGGTACAGATCTACTTTATGCCGCGATTTCTAAGTTTTGCGGCTCTTTTGTACATGCAAAAAAACTTAATATTGTTTGGCCTATCGTCATTTGGCTCGCGATCGGAAGTATTCCAGCCTCTTTAGCCACAACTTGGGTTTTAGACAACTATTTGAGTCAATCCACACATTACAAAGCCATTCTCACGATGGTCTTAGGCTTTATGCTGACCATTACTGGTATTTCAATTGTATTCCGTACACAGGTAGAAAAATTCTTCAAAAAATTTTCCAAAGAAGTTACTGAACAGGAAGTTGAATTAACTCGAGAAAAATTAAAGCAGAAGCGTTTATATATAGCTTTAATGGGTATTGTACTGGGTATTTTTGTGACCTTATCTTCAGTTGGCGCGGGTGCATTCGGCATTATGGCGCTGATCATCATGTTCCCTAATTTACCTATGATTAGAATTATTGGTTCTGACGTTGTACATGCAGTTTTACTGACGCTCGTGGCAGGTATGGGGCATATGAATTCAGGTAATGTGGATTTCAATTTATTAATGTGGCTTTTAGTCGGATCGATTCCTGCAATCATCGTTGGTACGCTGGTGAGCTCCCATTTACCTGAAAAAATTATTCGCAAGGTACTGGGCATCACCTTATTTGCCATTGGTGTTAACTTCATGCTTAATCCAGTCAAAGCGAAACCTGTGACCGCACCTGAGGCAGTTATTGAAACCTCAACTCAAGCCCAGTCTTAATTAATATCATGTTCAAACTGTAACCTCAGTGAAGCTGTATAATTCACTGAGGTGAAATTAAATGATTTATTCAATTTAATAATTTTCAAAAATTAAATCATTCTATACAATACAAGTAGAAACTCTGATTAATACCAAAAAGACAATTTCATTACTTTTTTTTATTAAATCCATTCAACTTTTTGATAACAAATGATCTACTGAATCATGCTATATTCAATAGATTGAACATTTTCTTGTAAAAACGAACCAGTGACGGCAATGAATACTTTACAGTCAAATTCTATCACCCAAAACGACATTGATGACGTGAATGTACAAAGCATTCAGCCTCTTGTTACTCCTGCTGAATTAAAAACAGAATTACCGTTAACTGATAATGCATACCAAACAGTCCTAAAAGGTCGTGAAACTGTACGTAATATCTTAGATGGCAACGACAAACGTTTATTCGTAGTCATTGGACCGTGCTCTATTCACGATCCTGCAGCAGCTCATGATTATGCTGATCGTTTAAAAGTTTTAAGCGAAAAAGTGAAAGACACGCTTTATATCATCATGCGCGTGTATTTCGAGAAGCCTCGTACAACAGTGGGTTGGAAAGGCTTAATTAATGACCCTGACATGAATGACTCTTTCAATATTGAAAAAGGTTTACGTTTAGGCCGTAAATTATTGCTTGAACTCAATGAGAAAGGCCTGCCATGCGCAACTGAAGCGCTTGATCCAAACTCTCCACAGTACTACCAAGACTTAATTTCTTGGTCAGCAATCGGTGCACGTACAACAGAGAGCCAAACACACCGAGAGATGTCTTCAGGTTTATCATCTCCAGTTGGCTTTAAAAATGGTACGGATGGCGGTCTCACTGTTGCGACCAATGCGATGCAATCTGTAAAACATGGTCATAGTTTCCTTGGCTTAAATGACCAAGGTCAAGTTTCGGTCATTCGTACTAAAGGCAACCAATATGCCCATGTCGTGTTACGTGGTGGTAATGGCAAACCGAATTATGATGCTGGCTCTGTAGCAGAAGCTGAAAATGCATTGGCGAAAGCAAAAGTAAGTAACAAGATCATGATTGATGCGAGTCATGCCAATTCTAATAAAGACCCATACCTTCAGCCATTGGTTCTAAAAAATATCACTGAACAAATTTTAGATGGCAATAAATCGATCGTAGGTATTATGGTTGAAAGTCATTTAAAAGGTGGCCGCCAAGATATTCCTGCAAATCTTTGCGATTTAGAGTATGGTAAGTCTGTTACAGATGGATGCATCGATTGGGAAACAACTGAAAAAGTTTTGTTGGAAATGGATGCAGCTTTGAAAGACGTTCTACCACAACGTTAATCAGATAAAACGCCATCACACGATGGCGTTTTTTATAAGGTTAAATCATGGATCAACTCGAAAAAGAACTTAGCTCAATCCCCCATTTTCAATTTGTTCATGAGCATTTGTTTAGCTCAGGTCAGCCAAACGAAGAACAACTTAAATCGATTAAAGCTTATGGTATCGATACTATCATTAATCTCGCTTTTACTGATGCTACACCGAATTTAAATCATGAAGATCGCGTAAGTGCTGAAATTGGTCTTAACTACATCCAAGTCCCTATTGATCCAGAATTTCCACATGATGATCAATGTTTATTTGTACTCGATCTGATCGATCATCTCGTGAAAGAGAAAATGGTCTGGATACATTGCACCAAAAATCATCAATGTAGTTCATTAATCTATCTGTACCGACTACATTATATGAATATGGATTTACCTACTGCACATGAGCTATTACACCAAGTATGGGAACCCAACAACACTTGGACTGGCTTAATGCACGCGGTCGGCTTACAGTTGCAAGGACGTAAAGCTACTCAAGAACTGCAAGCCTCTTTGATGAAAGCGCAAAACTTTGAATGATCGAAATTGCTCATTGATGACTAATTAATACGGTCGCTGTAGACAGGATTCCTTCCTGACGACCAGTAAACCCTAATTTTTCAGTGGTAGTGGCTTTAATACTAATCTGATTGATATCCACATCAAGTACATCTGCAATACTTTGACGCATATCCAAATTATGTTTCGCTAATTTTGGACGCTCACAAGCCACTGTAATATCCACGTTATTCAGTTGATAACCACGATCCAATATCAACTGATAAACATGCTTTAATAAAACCTTACTGTCCGCGCCTTTGAACTGTTCATCAGTATCTGGAAAGTGCTGTCCAATATCACCGAGCGCTAAAGCACCCAACAATGCATCACAAAGTGCATGTAAAACTACATCTCCATCAGAGTGTGCTTTCAAACCATGTGTATGCGGAATACGAATACCAGCCAATGTGACATAATCGCCTTCCTCAAAAGCATGAACATCAATACCTTGACCTATACGAATAGCTAAGCTCACATTGAACTCCTTTACACAGTTTTTGAAAATGAAATCTTGTATTCTTTGATTCTTGTTCGCTATAGTAGATGCGCAAACATTTGAAAGTATAAGCGATGATGTTGTCAAAAAGCGTATCAAGTTGGATGAAACCTTTAATTTCTATCTTTTTCATTGGATTAAGCAGTGTTTCTGTCGCACAGGCACAACTTATTCAATGCGATAAGCCTCAATCAAGTTTTAAAAATTCCATGATTTGTGCTGTTGATTTTTCATCTTTGAGAGATGAATTGAATGAACGCTTTTTAACATCCTACTTAGTTACCGATGCTCCAACTCGATTAATTCAAGATACACAACAGCTTTGGCTGAATCGACTGCAGCAGTGTAAAAATAAAAATTGTGCGTCATTACAAATCAATCAACGCATTGATGATTTAAACTTTTACATGTCGATGAATCAAACACTCACTCAACATTACATTAAGTTTGAACAAGGTAAAATTGCAGCGCAACCTGTACACCTTAAGATTCATCAATTGAGCAAGGATCGCGTTAAAATTGAAGGTATTGCTTATCGTAGCCCTAACAATCGCCTAGAAACCCAGACCATCCCATTATTGGCTTATACAACCACTCAAAACAAACACGAAATTATTGATAATGAGCATGATTGTCAGTACAAACTCAAATATGAAAAATCATTACTGATTGTCTCAACTGAGCAAACAGGCTGCGAGCGCTTTAGTGGAATCTATCGACTATATGATTAAACAGAATGTATGCAAGTTCACAGTTAAATTGCGAATGCTAAACACAACACTCCTGTGATCGCTAACAGAATACCTAAGCTGTTTTTTAGGGTTATTTTTTCTTTAAAAACTAATATACCTGCGATCACACCTAACACTACGACTAGAATATTCATACCAGCGAATACGATTGCAGGTGAATCCTTTAACAACATATGTGCTTTCACATAAAGTGCAATATTGGCAAAATTCAATACACCTAAACTTAGTCCAGCAAGAAAATTTTGCAATGACCATGATGTTTGACGCAGGGACAAATATCCCATGGAAATAATGAAAGCAAACACAAACATCAAGTTTAAACTGACTGCAAATTTTAACCCTAAACTTGTACTGTATTTTAACAGAACATCTACGAGTGCATAGCCAAGCCAAACTGCGAGCAAATACATTCCTGCTTTTTTTGTTTGCAATGTTGGTGTCGATGTTTTAGAAAAAATGATCAAAACAATTGCACTCAAACCCAATGCAATACCAATCAATTTCAGGGTGCTAAATTTTTCTTGGAAAAGAAAATAGGCTGCCAACAATGAAAGAACAACGGATAATCTTTGCGCGATTTCAGTTCTGATAATTCCAGCTTGATCAAGTGATTTGGAAAGCAGCAAGAATATTGAGGGTAAAGCTATTCCCAACAACCCAATAAGCCACCAAGGTGTGGAGGTTAATGATATTTGGTAGAGATCTGGCTCAAACCAAAAAAAACAGAGTATCGTGGCGATGGCATAATTCCACGCAATCATTTGCATGACATCAAATCCACGAGACTTACTAAACTTCAATAAAATCGATACTAGTACACTGCATAAAGCTGCTGAAAAAATCAGTTCCATAATTTGCTCTTGTTTTTTATTCAAGAAAAAGCCCACAATCACTGTGGGCTTTTTAAAATTATAAATAATTTTATTAATTATTTATAACGATCTACCATTTTCTCTAAAGAAATTGGGCGAATCTTGTCAGCATGACCTGCTGTACCAAATGCAGTATAACGATCTACACAGATTTGCTTCATTGCTTCAACAGTTTGAGCAAAGAATTTTCGTGGATCAAATTCACTTGGTTTTTCAGCCATCATACGACGCATAGCACCTGTTGAAGCTAAACGTAAGTCAGTGTCGATATTGATTTTACGTACACCGTGTTTAATTGCTTCAACCAACTGCTCAACAGGAACACCGTAAGTTTCTTTGATGTCACCACCGTATTGGTTAATAATCGCTAACCATTCTTGTGGAACTGAACTTGAACCATGCATTACAAGATGAGTATTTGGAAGTGCAGCGTGGATCTCTTTAATACGATCAATCGCTAAAATATCACCTGTAGGTGGACGCGTAAATTTATAAGCGCCGTGTGAAGTACCAACCGCAATTGCTAACGCATCAACGTTAGTATCAGCGACAAATTGAGTCGCTTCCTCAACCGAAGTAAGGAGTTGTGAATGATCTAGAACGCCTTCAGCGCCAACACCATCCTCTTCACCAGCCAAACCAGTTTCAAGGCTACCTAGGCAACCAATCTCACCTTCTACAGATACACCACACGCATGTGCCATTTGAACAACACGACGAGTTACATCTACGTTGTAATCATAAGTTGTTGGTGTTTTACCATCTGCACCTAATGAACCATCCATCATTACAGATGAAAAGCCCAATTGGATTGAGCGTTGGCAAACGTCAGGATCAGTACCATGGTCTTGGTGCATCACAACTGGAATGTGTGGCCATTCTTCGATTGCAGCCAAAATAAGATGGCGTAAGAATGGAGCACCAGCATATTTACGAGCACCAGCAGATGCTTGAACAATAACAGGTGAATTTGTTTCATCTGCGGCTAACATAATCGCGCGCATTTGTTCTAAGTTGTTTACGTTAAACGCTGGTACGCCGTAACTATGTTCTGCGGCGTGATCCAAGAGCTGGCGCATTGAAATAAGAGCCATAATTTCCTCCCAGGTAATGCTCCATATTCTAACCTGACCTGTGTTTCAATTCAGCAACAATTGACAGTATTTCATAAAAAATCCCTGCAATTGCAGGGAGATTTTCAATTTAATACTTATTGAAGTAGAAAATCACTCCGCCGTTGCTTGATCAGCAGGTGCATTTGCAACTTCTTCAGGAACATCAGTATTATTTTCATCTTGTAATGGCTGATCAATAGCATCGATAGCCGCTTGTTGTTCAGCACTAATATCTGATGCTTCAACAGCAACTTCTGATGTTGATGTTTGATCTGCCGCTGGTGCACTTTCTTGTTTAGAACAAGCCGTCATTGCAAGAGTAGCAGTCAATAGTGCAATTACGCCTAATTGTAATTTCATGATGTTATTCCGCATGATAAATCAGATTATGATCATAATATTTCAAAATTATTTCATTTTCATGACGAAAATTAGTCATAAAAAAAGACCTTCTTAGAAGGTCTTTTTTCTTAAATCCAATTAAGCGCGTTCAAGTAGAACAGCGACTGCTGGTAATGTCTTGCCTTCTACAAATTCAAGGAAAGCACCCCCACCCGTTGAGATATAACCAATTTTGTCAGCAACTTCATACTTATCAATCGCAGCTAAAGTATCACCACCACCGGCAATAGAGAAACCTTCAGATTCTGCAATCGCTAAAGATAGCGCTTTCGTGCCCTCACCAAATTGATCAACCTCAAATACGCCTACTGGACCATTCCAAAGAATTGTTTTTGAAGTTTTTAAAATTTCAGCAAACGCTTGAGCTGTTTCTGGACCAACATCAAGAATCATGTCATTGTCAGCAACATCTTCAACTTTTTTCACTACGGCTTTTGCTGCCGCTAATGAGCCAAGGAAGTCATCAAAGTTAATTTCTGATGCGTCAGCAACAACAACATCTGTTGGCAATGGAACCGATACTTTCGCAGCAATTGCTTTAGCTGTATCGATTAAATCATTTTCACAAAGTGATTTACCAACGTTATAGCCCGCAGCTGCTAAGAATGTATTCGCAATACCGCCACCGACAATGAGCTGATCACAAATATCTGATAACGATGTTAAAACATCAAGTTTAGTCGATACTTTTGAACCCGCTACGATAGCAACCATTGGTTTTTCAGGCGTCTGAAGCGCACGACCGAGTGCGTCTAATTCAGCGGCAAGTAATGGACCTGCTGCTGCAACTTTAGCAAGACGAGCCACACCTTCTGTCGATGCTTCTGCACGATGTGCAGTACCAAATGCATCCATCACAAACACATCACAAAGTGCTGCATATTTTGCTGCTAACTCTGGATTATTTTTCTTTTCGCCTGTGTTAAAGCGACAGTTTTCAAGTAACACAACTTGGCCTGGCGCAACTTCAACACCATCCAAATATTCAGTGAGTAATTTAACTTCTCGACCCAATGCTTCAGTTAAGTAGGCAGCAACAGGTGCAAGTGATTGTTCAGCTTTAGGCTCACCTTCAACTGGACGACCAAGGTGAGAATAAACCATTACTGCTGCGCCTTTTTCAAGAGCGGCTTTAATTGTTGGCAATGCAGCGCGTAAACGTGCATCACTCGTAATCACACCATTTTTAACAGGAACGTTTAAGTCTTCACGGATCAGAACACGTTTACCTGCTAAATCGAGGTCAGTCATACGCTGAAAGTTCATGTATAGCTCACTTTATAGATATTAAAACCGCATAGATTCTAAATGATTATGGTAAAAAAGGTGAGTAAAATTTCAGAAAAGCTGTAGAAATCTTTAGATTTGATTATGATAGATGGAGTCGAACCATAAAGTGTTACTATGTCTATCCATCCAGATCCAAGTATTAATCGTTTAAATGTTTTCGGCGAACCGCTCGCCAGTTGTTGTTTTGATCCTATCACAGGATATTTCAGAAATGGTTTTTGCCACACTGCGCCGTCTGATTTAGGTCAACATACAGTCTGTGCCGAAATGACGTCAGAATTCTTAAGTTTCTCGCAACGAATTGGGAATGATTTGACAACACCACTACCCGAAGTTGGTTTTCCTGGTTTAAAGCCTGGTGATTTCTGGTGTATTTGTGTGACGCGCTGGGTTGAAGCTTATCAGAATGATATGGCCCCGAATTTAAAACTTCAGGCTTGTCATCAATCAGTACTTGCTTATGTCCCGATCGACATTTTAATGGAATTCTCAGTGTAATGAATCATCATGTTGCTTCAACGTCAGCAAGAATTATTTTAGCTTCTGGCAGTCAGACACGTAAGGAACTACTTAATCGATTACATATCGATTTTGAACAAATATCACCCGATATCGATGAGACTCCGCGTGGGGAAAGCCATGCCGATGATCTTGCCTATCGACTTGCATATGAAAAAGCAAAATATTTTGCTGAGAAAGATCCAGATGCGATCGTTATCGGTTCTGATCAGGTGGCTTGGCGTGAAGGCGCACCTGACATATTTATTGGAAAACCTTTATCTCCTGAAAAAGCAATCAAACAACTTCAAGCAAATTCAGGAAAAATTGTTTATTTCAGTACGGCATTGAGTGTTCAACACGCTTCATCTGGGTTTGAAGAAACCATTGTTGAACATTATAAGGTCAAATTTAGGCATTTGAATCTGGAAGAAATTCAGCGTTATGTCGCACTTGAACAACCTTTACAGTGTGCTGGAAGTTTCAAATGCGAAAGTTTGGGCATCAGCTTATTTGAAGAAATGATCGGTCAGGATCAAACAACTTTAATGGGTATGCCGATGATCCAATTGTGTAAGATTTTACGTGAATTGAAAATTCTAGTGCCTTGATACGTTGCTTATTAATAAATAAGACCGAGTTCAATGACTCGGTTTTTTTGGAATTATTTGTTACTAGCAACTGATGAATGAAATAAATACCCTATTTTTAGCTCAAATAATTACAACTGAGCTAAATTAATTTATCTACACAAAGCTGTGGAAAATTGATCGATAAGCGATCTCAAAACATAGAAATTGTAAAAAAGTTCAAATGATCATATTTGGGTTGTTCATTTCAAGTTAAGAATATGAATTACATGAACAAGTTAAGAAACTTTGTATAACATCCATTATCTTAGTTTAAGTTATCATTGTTAAAGTTTTTTTCAATTTTGGATAATATCTTTAGGGGGATACATATGCATGATAACTACTGGAATAGATTTCTACATATAGAAAAAAACTAAAAGAATTTAGTACTCACGTAGATTTTGACATTAGAAACAATGAAACTTTTTCTATAGAAATAATGAATTTGTATCTTACAATTTGTTCAGAAATTGAAGCTATTTTTAAGGCTTGTACATCTAATATTGGTAATTCATTCAACTTTAGAGATTTTCGTGAATACTATAAAGATGAAACACAACTACAAAGTCTATCTCTCTTAAAGTCTGACGTAAAAATTAAATATACATCTTTAAAATTCACTCCATTTGATAAGATAGATAGCGATGAAACAATTTTATGGTGGAATCACCATAATAAAATTAAGCATGATCGTGAGATTAATAGAAATCTCGCGAACTTAAAAAATCTATTAGACTCAGCTAGCGCACTTTTTTTACTTAACTTAGTCTACAGATTTGTAGTTCAAGAAAAAATATACCTTATACCCCCTCCTGAAATTTTCGAAACAAAAGACTTCTTGGTCAGCATTCATTCTTCAGGAGGTGGGCTTCTATATACATCCAAAGCCTGTATAAATAGTTTTAGTGCTGAAAGCCCTTTTGATGATGATTAGTTTAGTTAATATTTGATTCAATAAATCTGCCTCATTTAACATAATGGCTGTTATACGATATGAAATTCCCCTCAAAGTGTAAATTAATTATTTCTTTAAAATAGCTATATTCATTTTTTTCATATTCATTTGTATCATCCATAAGCAAGAAAACATGCGCTTTTAAAGCCGTGTCACTTGCAGAACTTGCATCGTTCAAGGGACAATAAGCCAAACTAAATTGTAGTCCTTATTATGTCCCAAACTTTAGACGTTCTCGGCGGTATTAGCGCTGAACAATTCCTTACGGAATATTGGCAAAAAAAACCGCTCCTCGTTCGTAATGCAGTTCCTGAAATTGTGGGTTTACTTGAACCCAATGATGTTATGGAGCTTGCACTCGATGAAAACGTGACTGCACGTTTGATCAAACAAAAAGATCGTGACCCTAATCAATGGAATGTGAAGTCATCGCCACTGCTCAAAGCAGACTTCCAAAAAATGCCAAAATTATGGACACTACTCGTTCAAGCGGTCGATCACTATTCGTTTGATCTTGCTGAGTTATGGAAAAAATTTCCTTTTATTCCTCAATGGCGTCGTGAAGATATTATGGTGTCTTACGCACCACAAGGTGGTTCTGTCGGTAAACACTTCGATTTTTATGATGTATTTTTAGTTCAAGGTTACGGACATCGCCGTTGGCAATTAGGCCAAATGTGTGATGAACAGACAGCACTCGTTGCAGGTCAGCCTTTAAAACTTTTGCAAGAAATGGAAGTTCATTTTGATGAAGTTTTGGCGCCAGGAGATTTACTATATGTCCCACCTGGTCTTTCTCATTATGGCGTAGCTGAAGATGAGTGTTTAACCTATTCTTTCGGTTTCCGCATGCCAAATATCTCAGACATGATGGATAGTCTTGGTGATTCTTTTTCAGAACAAGAGCAACTGAAAAAACCATTATTAGATATCACACGCTCTGTCAGCACTGCTGTCGGCGAAATTTCAGATCATGAGCTTAGCTATTTGCGCGAACAACTTTTAGCTCAACTGCAAAATCCTGAGATGCTAAATGAAGCAATCATGTGTCTCGCTTCGCAACCTGGTTATCCTAACAATATTCCAGAAAATGACGAAATTGGAACAGGTGATTTAGAAGAAGCACTTGAAGAAGGTTATTTATTAAAAATCGAACCTGCTTCACGTTTGCTGTATAGCAACTTCAATGATGAACTTAACTTTTGGGCAAATGGAGAGCGCTTATGTATCTCCGAAGAATTTAAACCTCATTTAAAACGTATCGCTGATGGTGAAATGATCGCTTTAGATGAAAGTTTATATGATCAACATATTCTTGAAGATCTCGCTGAACTCTTGAATAGTTCGATCATTATGTTGCTTCCTTCGGAAGAAAACTAAACCTATAAATATAAATTGTTAGCTTACAGCTGTAAGCTAACAATTCACTACTTGTCTGATTCCATAGAAGTTCGTAAGGTAATTACAGTAAAGAACGATGGAAAATAAAAATGGCAAGTCCTGCTCAAGCAATAAGACATAAATTACTGAACACTTTTTTTTCAAGACATTCTGTATGGTTCGCATGTATTATCATCGCCCTGAGTATTACGTGGCTTAGGCTATTTTACAGCCCCCATTATATTTATTATTTTCTATCCGACAGTGTCATTAATATTATTTGGCTACTGACCAGTTTACTCAGTGTCTTAGGCCTATATGATGTACTTCAAAATAAACATTCAATTTTAAAGAACTACCCAATCATGGGGCATTTTCGCTTCTTATTTGAAGATTTCAGACCCGAAATTCGTCAATATTTTATTGAATCAGACCAAGACGCTTTACCCTTTTCAAGAATGCAACGTAGCTTAGTTTATCAGCGTGCAAAGAATGAAAATGCTGATAAGCCTTTTGGTTCAATTATTGATGTATATCAAGATGACTATCGTTTCATTACTCACTCTCTTGCACCGAAACTCCCAGCTGATACCAGCACCTTCCGTATTAAAGTGGGTAATGATCAGTGCGCTCAACCTTATAGTGCATCAATCATGAATATCTCAGCCATGAGTTTTGGGAGTTTAAGTGCTAATGCAATACGCGCACTTAATCTCGGTGCCCACATGGGTCAGTTCTATCATGATACTGGCGAAGGAAGCCTAAGCCCCTACCATCTTGAAAATAATGGAGATATTGTTTGGCAAATCGCCAGTGGATATTTTGGTTGTCGAACTGAAGACGGTCTATTTGATCCTGAAAAATTTAAAGCTCAAGCCAAACATCCCAATATCAAAATGATTGAGCTAAAACTGTCTCAAGGTGCAAAACCAGGTCACGGCGGTATTTTACCCAAACATAAGATTACAGAAGAAATTTCGAAGATTCGTGGTGTTCCTCGTGATCGCGATTGTATTTCCCCGCCAAGCCACCCTAGCTTTAATACACCGATTGAAATGATGCATTTTATTCAAAAGTTACGTGAACTATCAGGTGGTAAACCTGTTGGATTCAAATTATGTATCGGACAGCCTTGGCAATTTATGAGTATTGTCAAAGCGATGCTTGAAACCAATATTGTTCCTGATTTTATCGTCGTAGATGGATCAGAAGGTGGAACCGGTGCTGCACCGATTGAATTTAGCGATAATATCGGAACACCACTGCGTGAAGCGCTCTTGTTTGCACACAATACCTTAGTAGGTGCTGGATTAAGAGATAAAGTAAAAATTGGTGCAAGTGGTAAAATCATCAGTGCTTTTGATATTGCAAGTACCTTTGCCTTAGGTGCAGATTGGGTGAATTCAGCTCGTGGATTTATGTTTGCTGTCGGTTGTATCCAAGCTCAAAGTTGCCATACCAATCAGTGTCCAGTTGGGGTAGCAACACAAGATGCTGAGCGCCAAAAAGCAGTCCATGTACCAACGAAAGCAGAACGTGTTTATAATTTCCACAAAAATACATTGCATGCACTGGCGGAAATGATAGCAGCTGCAGGTTTAAATCATCCGAGCGAAATTAAAGCTCATCATCTCGCGCAACGTATAAATGATCGTGAAATCAAAAATTATGCTCAATTACATTTTTGGTTAGAATCGGGTCAACTATTGAACTGTAAAGATAAAGACGAAGAAAATTTCTATTTCAGAATGTGGAATTTGGCAGATGCCAGCAAATTCTAGTTTCATCAAAAAGGTGCTGAAATCAGCACCTTTATTTTAAAAGTATCCTTTATGACTTTGCGCATGTAAGAATGCTGGGATTAAACCCGTTAATGCTGCCCGTATATCCGCACGCTCATTGATCAACTGATGAGATCCCTCCTCTAACATGAGCAAGGTCTGAAGGCGAAACTTTCTGCGTATAAATTCGATATTATAACGCCAGTCTACGGTTTGATCTTGAGCACCTTGAGCGAGCCAAACTGGAATTCGGCATGCAGGTCGATTTTCCATTTCCAACATCCACTTTGACATTGCTAATATCCAATCCATCCCCATCATACGCGGTTGTAGTGGATCTTTTAGACGTACAAATCTTAAAAATTCAGGATTGTGATTATTGCGTTTAAAATGTCTCGGAACTTCACGTTTAATACGGCGAATGATGCCCAAGCCTACTGGATTATGCCACCATGCTGTTTTTGCAGGTCTGACTAATGGCGACAAGAGTAATACGCGTTCTACAATTGGATTTTTACGTTGTTCAGCAAACTCCAACAAATGATGCATCCAAATTGCACCACCAGTACTCTGTCCGATACCTAGCCATGGTTTAGGCAATTGATCAGCTTGTTTTACATATTGGTGAACCGCATGGAGTACTTGCTGATAATGATCAAAGTTCTGAATGCTGGCAGCATTGCCATCACTTAACCCATGTCCAGGCAAGTCATAAGTTAAAACACTAAACCCTTGATCCAGCAATTCACCAATAATTGGTTGGTAAATCCCACTGTGTTCCAAATAGCCATGCAATAAGAATACAGTACCTTTCACCTGCTCTATGCGAGGTTGATACACCTGCACATGAAGTTTGAACAAAGGCATTTTGATATAACCCTGCCAATAATTCGCTTCAAGACGATCAAGTGCGTAAAGATGACGATAAGCTTGAATCTCTTTCGAAGGAGAATAAGGTCGATTTAAGTTTAAAGGTTCCAACCTTAGTGGTGTTTGTTCTCGATTCGGAATAGGTAAATCGAGTTGTTTCAACACATTTGGATTCAGAAATGGAATATCAGACATTATGGCACCTCCCGACAACCGCTAGAGCCAAACATTACATCTCTGATCGTGGCAAGTAATTCATAATTTGCACGACGACTGTGATCGTAATTTAATTGGCTAGGACGCCATGTTGTCAGCATTGTAGGCATAGGCGCTTCAACAGGAATTGTCTTGATACCGTTCAAAGCAAAAAGACGTCGTGTACGTGTCATATGATAACGATCGGTAATCAGAATCACTGTCGGCGCTCCTCCTTTTTTTTGTAATAATAATGAACTAAAGCGTGTATTCTCACAGGTATTCATGCTGCGTTGCTCTAATAGATTCGCTTCTACGCCACGCGATGCTAGCCAAGCTTGCATGTACGGTGCTTCAACACCACTCAACACAATAGGTAAATCCGTTTGCTTCTCAATCTCAAGTGTTTTTTCTAGTCTAGAGCGTGTATAATCATTAACTACGATATCAATTTTATTATCCCCTAGCGTCAACCCTCCACCCAACACTACTATCGCATAAGGTTTATCCTGTTGATTTGATAAAGTTTTATTTTCATTTTGAATCAACGCGATATCTTTGTAGATTTGCGGATCTAATGTTTGAACATCGTCTTCTTCTAAGGGATGATTTCTAAGGAAAAATTCATATTTTTCCATTAAAGCCAAGCGCTGATTTTTTTCTTCATTGATGGATGAGTTTGTTGAATCAGTTTGGCTTATGGCAACATCACTGGCTGAATCAGGCTGATCAATTGCGAAGACAACATCCTCTTTAGTTTCATTCTTTGTATTTACATCTATAAGCAATTCATCTTTAATTTTTTGTTTTAATAAAACATAGCGAGTTTGAATTTCAGCAAGCTGTTCAGCCCCTTGATCATTCAATTGTTCTTCAATAAGTTTGAGATAAGCTTGTCTTGCAATCCACAATCTTGAACCAGGCTCCAAATCCTCCTTATCAGTTAATGCTGCCATTTGCTGGCTCTTGGCAGCAATTTCGTCAACTTTGATAGGGACAAATGCGTGAAGTGATTTCACAACAAGTGCTGA
This sequence comes from Acinetobacter sp. 24-47-47, assembly GCF_057737035.1. Lineage (NCBI taxonomy): Bacteria > Pseudomonadati > Pseudomonadota > Gammaproteobacteria > Moraxellales > Moraxellaceae > Acinetobacter > Acinetobacter sp. 24-47-47. Next base: position 1,703,485 of record NZ_CM173216.1, read on the forward strand.
ATAAAATGGTGTATACCAGAAAACCATGAGACAGCCCAAAAGTGCGAATATGATCGCCATCATACGCACCGTTGTCACCATCCAATGTTTTCTAGACATACTGTCCTTTTTATACTAAATGAGATTGAATAGAACCTTTTTGATCGAACAAAACAGGCTCAGGTTCTAATAAAATACCAAACTTATTTAACACATCTTGCTGCACAGAGCGATAGGTTGCCTGCACATCTGTGAGAGATGCATCGGCGTAATTGACTAAAACTAAAGCCTGTCGATCAAACATTCCCACTTTTCCTAATTTTTTTCCTTTCCAGCCTGATTGGTCAATCAACCAACCAGCTGCAACTTTTACGGAACCATCCGCTTGAGGATAGTGTGGAATCGTGGGATGAAGCTGTAAAATTTCCTCAAATTTCGTTTTAATTAAAATCGGATTTTTAAAAAAGCTCCCTGCATTTGGATATTCTGCAGGATCTGGGAGTTTACTTTGACGAATTTTGATCACTTGTTGCTGTAAATTATATGGCGTAATGTCATCGCCCATCGCAGCATTTAAATCTCCATAATGCATTTTGAGTTGTGGGTGTTTAAGTAATTTAAAGATGACCGCAGTAATAACAAACCGCTCAGGGTGATCTTTAAAAATACTGTGTCGATATGAAAAATGACAATCACTCGCTTGGATTTGTACGATTTCATTTTTAGTACGATCAAAAGCCTCTACAAATTCAATAAATTCACCGACTTCAACGCCATAGGCACCGATGTTCTGAACAGGTGCAGCACCCACCCACCCTGGAATCAATGCGAGATTTTGCAATCCATAAAAACCTTGCTCTGTTGTCCATAGCACGAACTCATGCCAGTGACGTCCAGCACCTACTCGAATTGTTACATAGGTATCATCTTCAGCAAGCAGGACAAGATCATCTAAATGTAATTGAACAACCAAAGCATCTAGATACTCGGGAAGCAGCATATTACTCCCCCCAGAAAGTATCATCATGTTTAATTGAGCTTGCTCAGCAAATTGAATTGCTTCTCGCAAATCTTGAAGAGATCGAACAATACAATAATGAGATGCAACAGCATTTAAATTCAACGTATTGAAAGACTGGAGTTGTATATTAGTTTGAATATCAATCATATTTTTATCTTACTCAACGTTTGACTGCTGCAACATTGGTTTTAAGTAACTAATCCATGCTTTACTGTTCGACTCACATTGATCTAAGACCAACTCAAAGCCATCATCTCCACCATAGTAAGGATCTGGTACGGGTTGATTTAAATATGAATGATCCTTGGCACTCATGAGCTCTATTTTTGCTCGCAATTCATGGTTTTGAAATATCTGCGCTGCTTCAACTTGCAGTTTCTGAATATTGACTAGATTTTCATGATCCATCGCCAAGATTAAATCAAATTCCTTAAAGTCTTCAATACGAATCTGTCTCGCACGTAATGAAGATAAATCATACCCTCGTTTCAATGCGTGCTTTTGACTTCGATGATCAGGCGCTTTGTTTGGGTGGTAGTTACTGGTTCCAGCTGAATCAACTTCAATATTTAATTTTTCTAAATCAGCAAAGTGTTTCATTACCACTTCTGCTGTTGGGGAACGACAAATATTTCCTAAACATACACATAAAATTTTGTATGGCATTTTCGTCGTCATCTTCGCCTCAAAAATACATATACTTTCGCAGTGCATATGTTAAGTTATTTAAGGAGTGAATCCTATAGAACTGTAAAACAATAATCTTATTTAAAGCGCAAAAAGGATGTGTGATGAGCCAATTTCAATTTCAAACTGTCGGGAATATTATTTCTGGTTTAGGGAGTATTCAACAGCTTGGCTCAATTTTAAAACAACATCGATTTAATAAAGTTCTTCTCGTCACAGATCAAGGAATGATTGATCATCACCTCCACCAACCTATTCTTCACATTTTCAACGCTACTGGGACTGAGTTCAGTATTTTTTCCGATGTCGTTGCAGACCCTCCTGAGGAAGTCATCTTAAATGCAGTAGATGAAGCAAAACGTTTACACATTGATGCAGTCATTGGTTTTGGCGGTGGTAGCTCCTTAGACGTGGCAAAAATTATTGCCGTACTTGCACACCCCAATCAAACCCAAACGATTTCTGAGTTATATGGCGTCAATCAAGCTCAATCGCCACGATTACCACTTATCTTAGTGCCTACAACTGCAGGTACGGGTTCTGAAGTTACACCAATCTCTATTGTCACTACAGGCAAAACAACAAAAACAGGAATTGTTTCACCCGTTCTGTATGCGGATACTGCCATTTTAGATGCAACTTTTACTCAAGGTCTTCCGGCTCACATCACTGCAGCAACAGGAATTGATGCAATGGTGCATGCAATTGAAGCCTACACCTCAAAACTAAAGAAAAATTTCTATTCTGATTTGCTCGCTAAACAAGCATTGGATTTATTGAATCAAAATTTAAAACTTGTTCTAGAGCAACCCCAAAACCTAGAAGCGCGCCAAAAAATGCTCTTAGGCTCTATGTTGGCTGGACAAGCATTTGCAAATGCTCCTGTTGGAGCTATTCATGCGCTTGCCTATCCTTTGGGCGGGCATTATCACTTATCGCATGGTCATACCAATGCAATCGTGCTTGTTGAAACACTGAAATTCAATGCACCTCAAGCGAAGAAATACTATGCTGAACTGATGCAATGGATTGACCCATATAGCAAAGGCAATACTGATGGCTTATGTGATTTATTTATTGATCATATGGAAAGGCATGTTAGCCAGAGTGGGTTGAGCTTAAAACTCAATGAGCTAGGTGTACAAGAATCAGATTTAGAGATGTTAGCTAATGATGCGATGCAACAAACGCGCCTCTTACAAAACAATCCTAGAGCTCTAAGCTATGCTGATGCTTTAAGCATCTACCAAGCAATTTATCATTAAATGACTCGAAATCTTTAATCAACTTTCTGAATAAAATATGACAACTATTTCAAAAAAAACTAGAGCAGACTATCAATTCTTTTTTCCCATCCAAACCCGTTGGGCTGATAATGACGTGTATGGGCATGTCAATAACGTCACTTATTACAGCTACTTTGACACCGCCGCAAATGCGCTACTTATTCAACACGCACTATTTGACTTTAAAACTTCGCCTATCATTGGACTCGTTGTTGAATCAAAATGTACATATTTTTCTGAACTATCCTACCCCGAAGTGATTGATGTTGCTGTCGCTATCGAAAAGATTGGACGATCTTCAGTGACGTATAGCATTTCAATATTTAAGAAAAATCAATCAGAGCCTGCTGCTCAAGGTTATTTTGTGCATGTATTTGTCGACCGTGACTCTCGTAAAAGTATTGAATTACCAAACTCAATACGCGAAGCCTTAACTACGTTTATGACGAAATCAACTTAAGACTTAAGCTGAATATTATGTAGCTCACCGCCGAAAATTTTTAACAAGTCTTCCACGACGGGTTCTTGATGAATCAATTCTTCAGCACGTCGATATGCCTTTTGCTTACGCTTTTCCTGCAGATCGAAAGGCGTCTCACCGTTTGGTTCGTTGTATTTTACGATTAATTGAGATTTTGAAAATGATTGCTTGAGTGCTGCTTCTAAACTCGGAATGAGTGAGTGCAATAAAGCTTCGTATTTTGCAGGGATATAGAATTCACATGTTCCATCAATTTGACCTTGCATAAGACCTTGTTGTGCTAATTCTTGTACCGCAGGTGTTAATGGACTATTTCTGAACCAATATTCCCACTTTTGAGTATCCCATTCACCTACCAATTCGACAGGCTCAAGCCTTAAAATATCTTGAGGCATTAAACCTTTTAAGCCAGCATCTGCGACAATATTTTTATTCTCATCAAGTAGATCTAGACTTGGGCAATGAGTGCCATTCGATGATCCTTCTTCTTGAACTGACAATTCAGCGCTTTCAGCAGAATGTTCACTTGGCTTAGGCTCTAAAAAGAAAATATTGTCTTGATCAACAATAGAAGATTCAACAGGCTCTGAATTAAAGCTTGCTCCAAATGAAGTCAGCTCAATCTCCCCACTGCCTACCACAGAGTTGGTTAAATTCTCTTGTTTCACTTCAACAGATACAGACTGACCGACATCATCCGCATGATTTAATTCTGTTGAATGCAAGCTTTCAGATTCAGATTTTTCAGGATGAACTGACTCCGTAGGAACAGCCTCATCATCTGATGCCATCATCTGCTGAAATAAGATTAGATCCGTATTTTCCTCATCATTTACATCACGACTACGCTGAATCGAACTCGTATTATTCTCAGGCGAACTGATTTTCGATCCTGCCTCTTGATGATCAGCCGATATAGATTCTGAATTCTCTGTCGAAATCTGATTGAAATTTTCAGCTTCTTTTAAGACATTTGATTGTTCTGGAGGTGCTTGAGTGGTCAGCTGCTCATTATTCGCCATCGGGCGGAATGCCAACAACCTGAGCACACACATTTCAAAGCCTTGCTCTTGAGTCACTGCAATTTGTAATTCAGCACGACCTTTACATGCAATTTGATAATACAATTGTAGATCTTGAGCAGAAATCATGCTCGAAAGCTGCATAATTTTCTGATTAATCTCAGCACTATATTTTAAACTCAAGTCTGGTAAGTATTGGAGTAAAGCCAACTCATGTAAAGTTGAAATGAGTTGATCCAACACCAAAGAAACATCAAGTGCTTGTTGACGGAATTGGAGTAATAAAGCACTGACTTTAGCACGTTGATTTTGATGTATCGCCAAAATAAGGTCGAAAATAATCGTGCGATCAATCAAACCCAGCATTTCTTTCACATCTTGGTGGTGAATCGCACCTTGCCCATATGCAATTGCTTGATCTGTTAGCGACAGTGCATCACGTAAAGAACCTTGTGCTGACTCAGCGATCTGCCAAATCGCATCAGCTTCCGCATTAATTGATTCTTTAGTTAAAATTTGTGTGAGATGTGAAGTGATTTCATCAACCGCCAATGGGCGTAAAGTAAATTGCAAACAACGTGAAATAACCGTAATTGGAAGTTTTTGAGGATCTGTCGTCGCAAATAAAAATTTGACATGTTCAGGCGGTTCTTCAAGTGTCTTGAGTAAAGCATTGAAAGAATGTGTGGACAGCATGTGTACTTCATCAATGAGATACACTTTAAAACGACCTTGCGTTGGTGCATAAGGTACGTTATCCAATAATTCTCGTGTATCCTCAACTTTGGTTCGGGAGGCTGCGTCAATTTCAATTAAGTCTATAAATCGACCTTCATTGACTGCGGTACACGTTGGGCATACTTCACACGGTGTAGATGTTACACCTGTTTCACAGTTCAGACATTTAGCAAGAATCCTTGCAATCGTTGTTTTACCAACGCCACGCGTCCCCGTAAAAAGATAAGCATGATGCAGTCGACCACGCTCTAAAGCACTGGTTAATGCACGCGACACATGGTTTTGACCAACCAATTCTAAAAAATTACGTGGACGATATTTACGCGCAAGAACCTGATACATGAATGCTCCCTAATTACAGGACTAAGCATACTGTTTTTTTTGGCAAGAGTGAATGCGTTACAGATCATTCATACATTCAAAAAACAATTTAAACCCAACTCTTTTTTCTTGGGAAAATTTAACCTGTTAAATTCAAACTAAAATCATCAAAATTTTCGTATTCCTCACCAGTCCCATCGATACGAATTTCTAGCATTTTGTTGACCAAATCGACAAGAATGATATTTCTGGTTGGAACACCGTTTAATTGAATCAAAGACTTCTCAGTATTAATGAATTTGAACTGACCTTTGATTTCTTCTGCTTGGTTATGACCGCTTAGACTTAATCGTGACAACACATACGTTTGGTCTGCGTTAAGTTGTAAATCAACAGCCATACCAGGACAATCATCACAACGCGAAAAACACCCCATACATGGCGTAGTACCTTGATATAAACCAATATATTGAGGTGTTACTTGATTTTTTATCGAATCATTCTGTTTCAAGAGTTGATTTGATTGCGTGGACTGATCGCAAGAAGCCATATGAATCGACGATATCAAAACGAATGGGATGACAGTACTACGGCGCATAATCACAAATCAATTTTAACAATTTTGTGAAAATTACCATATCTCAAGTCTGCATATGAATCAATGCGTATGTTGGTGCACGTGAACCCCATCATCATGTAAAACTTGATCAGGGTAAGCGAGTCCAATCCCTTTAATTACTTCAGCAAAATATGACCCTTTATCTGTATAAACTTTAATAATTGCATATTGATCTTCAATACTTTGAGTAATCGTAAAATAGTTTAGATCAGCAGGATAATCCTCAAATTGCCCCTTATATCTCACAATTCCATCCTCAACTTGTTCAATCTCAGTAATTTCGGCCACACGATTGATACCAAATTGCAAAAGTTTCAAGGGAAATTTACTGCCCTCTTTCATGCTCGCCACTTGATCAGGGCTAAACTTAAATAAATAACCCGTGTCAGCCCGATGCTGAAAACTTTCTGGAAGAATCATATGCCGTTCAACATTTTGTTCTAGTACAGGCATAAGCTCAGGCATCAAATGAGAACTCGATGACTCATTCTTATTTTTAAGGCGTTCGTCATGAGCATAAACATTTTGACCCAGTTCATTTTCAACTTGATGCTGCTGTAAGCTTGCAGATGGTTTGTCTTTTTCGGGTTTTAGATATAACGTAAATGTAGCAGTCACAAAAACTGCTACACCCAATAAAATATAAATTACTTTCATATATTATTTGAATAGCGACACTGCTTTAGCATTTTTATTAATCATAGTGACAGCATCACGATCATTCGTACCCCCTAATTGGTATCCATACTTTGGATGGAATAAATCTGGGCTTGAGAAATAAGAGATACTATTACCTCCCATAATCGTACTACCCAAAGGATGCTCCAAACCACGTGCTGGCCCAGCGGTATCATGATGATTAACCCCCATATTATGACCGAATTCATGTCGTAAAACCGTGATTCCACAGTTAATACTTCCACTACCGATCATATAATTGGAGTTAGGGTTTACAAGTAAGTACGCTAAACCACAGCCCTCTTCATCACCTTCATAATATATAGCATCAGCTTTTAAGCGATTACGCTCATTCTGAATAACTTTGTCCACACGACCAATATCAAGGACATTGTTTAATGTTTTAGAACCTGGTGTTTTATATTGCAGATAACCAACGTTGCGTAGATAAAACTTGGCATTTGAATTCTCTGCAGACACATTGGTTAGGTCAAAGCCTTCAATCAATCTAATTTTCGCTGCATTTGCACCTAATTTCTCTGTAACAGCAGGACTACTCACCAAAAGCATGTCAATCGTTGAACTATCAGCTTGCCATCCTTGAGATGTATAGACAAAACGTTGCGTTTCACCAGTTTGAATCGTTTGTCGTAAATTATTGGATGCCTGAATTGTGCTGCTCCACGCCGCTCCAGAACTTATGATTATCTTGTCATTGATTTGAGCGCGATCAGGTAAATTAATTACTGATTGCCAATTTCCATTTGCCAACTTAACACGTGTCACTGGTTGTTTAGGATCAGGAACTTTTTGATTATTTAAATCTTTCGCTTGTATCACACGTTCTGGTGCAGAAACTAAAATCCACTTCGCTAATTCTTTTACAAACATAAATTCATATCGTTCACCTCTATTTAGTTTTAAAGTTGCTGAGGTATTGATATTCTGATTTGCAATAGTAGCTTGCCATGTTGCAGTCGACTTCACGATCACACGATCACGGTCATATGCTGAACTTGGTAATGTGAATTGTGACACCCAGTTTCCATCACCAAAAATAATTTCAGTTAAAGGGCTATCTGTTTTATTTAACTGAGTACCCACTGAACTAACATTTAGTTGTCTCGGCTTGATATATTCAGGCACCCATTTTTTTAGATTTTGATTAAATACAAACCAATAGCGATCTCCTTTTTTTAAATTAAAATTACTCGAAAAAAGAAGATTTGTTGTATCAATTGATGAATCCCTGCCTGCATCAGATTCAATCAACATTACCGTATTGTTAGCAACATCGCTCGGCAATACTATTTTCTTTGCCCAAGCGCCATCTTTTAGATGAACTCGCTGTATTGTTTGTTGATTAGATATAATATTTTGTACACTTGAATTATCTAAAATGACACTGGGTGTACTGTTGATTCGCCATTTTTTTAAAGATTCACTATAAATAAAGTCGAATGTGTTTCCTTTATTGATTTGAATTGATTCAAGGGGAATATCAATATTGGAAGTATCTAGATATGCCGCATATCCCGCCGATGAGGAAATTCTAATCTTGTCATTATTTTTTGGATTGTTTGGCAGATAGATTTGTTTCGTCCAATTTCCATCACGCAATTCGAATTCTAATTCAGCATAACCGCTCGGAATCTGCCCGCTTTGCTGATTTTGGTTTGGTGTAAGTACTGTACTTGCCACAACACCACTCATCAAACAACCCATTAGTAAAAAGGTAATTTTTTTATTCATCATGTCACTATTTGTTTATTTTAGTTAAAGTTAGTATACATTATAAATACAAATTCTCCTTTGTAAATGTTAAAACCATCCCTTTTTACCATTATTAATGTGATCCACACATCTTAATGCCTCTTGCGATAAACTCCACAAACGATAATCCCCTGTAATTGACCCAACAGGATAATTATGGGTATAGGCAAAGCTTAATTTTCTTTCAGGATCACACCAAGCCCCTGATCCGTTGTAGCCCATATGACCAAATCCATTTTTTGCACTTTTACCCAGCGTGATAACTCTGTGATAACCCAAACGCCAATGCATAGGTATTGGCATCACCTTGTCTCGATCATAGCTTTGAATTTGCGAAAGTTGTTTGAATACAAGTGGCTTGATAAATTGTCTTGATTCGAACTGACCATAGTGCGCCATCATGGCATAGATTTTCGCTAAACTTCTGGCTGTAAAGACACCATTAGCAGCAGGAATGGGTTGAGTCAGAACACGATCATCAAAAAAGCTAAACCCCTTCATTCCCTTTGGAATCATTGCATCTATAAAATCATCAGGATTTTGACCAGAATATTGAATGATACGATCCGAAAATGAAACTTTCTGTTTTTTCTTCTTTTGTTGTGCAACTTGAGTAGTTGATGACTTTTTTTCAATATTTGTTTTTTCTAGAGGTTTGGCTATTCTTGAAAGTTGATCCTGAGGGACACCAAAATAGGCACCATCTAATTGCAGTGGTTCTACTAAATATTGATTCATCAGCTCAGAAAGATTTTGCTGAGTCGCTTTTTCAATCAGCCCTCCTAATAACCAGCCATACGTAAGTGCTTGATATGCATAATTTGAATTGGGTTTAAAACGTGGTGTCGCGCTAGCCATCACATTGAGCATGTGATCCCAGTCTGCCATTTCAGATGCTTGAGCAATGACATTTCTAACATCATATAAACCACTACGGTGACTCAATACGTCAGCCAAAGTAATCTCAGATTTTCCATGTTCAGCAAATTCTGGCCAATAATCAGCTATGGGTTGACGATAATCTAATTTCCCTTCACTCACTAGAATATGCGACAAAGTCGCTAAGATCCCTTTTCCGGTGGAATAGCACATCGCCATCGTGTCTTCTGACCACTCTTCACTCGAAGACTTTTTTCCAACATAAATATCAACCACTTTTTCTTGACCATAATATACAGCCAATGATGCACCACCTTGTTCAGTACGAGAGTCTTGTAAACGACTAAATAAATGTGCCAAATCTGCAAACTGATGGTGAACGATACCCTTATAATTATGTGTGTCAGCGTAAATTAAATCTTTTAGAATTTTCATCTTCTATCCTTGATTTATAGTTATAAAAAAGCCTAACAAACATGTTAGGCCTAGAGCATCTATTAAAGTGGTTTCACAACACCAGAAACATGAGGTTTTTGTGATTTTGCATTACGAACTAACAAATATGTCGCTTGATCTCGCTCACCCGTTAAAAATTCAACCTCAGATGGTAAAAACATAGGCAACTTAAAATAAACATCAGCATCATAAGCATCCGGTAAACTAATACTTGCTAATGCTTTAGCCTTACTCCACATGCCATGCGCAATCGCTTGTTTAAAACCAAATGCTTTCGCTGTAACTGCATGAATATGAATGAGGTTAAAATCACCTGAAACGAGCGCATAGCGACGACCCGTGTTTTCAGCGACTTTCCAATTACCCTGTGATTTAAATTCAGGCAACTGATCTTCTTTCGCCTTTGAAGAGGATGAAGTATTTGTTTTTTCACGAGAAAGATAGGTTGTTAAACCCTCCATCACCACATCATTACCTACTTTCGCAGTGGTAATGAAGTCAAATTGCAAACCTTTGTCATGTGGTTTTAACTCACCAAATTTGCATGATAGCGTGATGGTTTCATTCACTCCAATTTTGCGATACTGCTTAACTTGATTACGAATATGAACTAAACCCAGCAAAGCAAATGGGAAAGGTTCTTGTGTCATCATTTGCATCTGCAAACTTTGAGAAATGACTGCCAAGTAAGTCGATGGTACATATCCATTATTCTTATAACCACAAATTTCGTTATAAGATTTTAAATGGTCATGATCAACACGATATTCATCAACGATGTAATCCACTTGTGGCAGTGTCTTTTCGCCTTTCGGTTTTTTAAAAATTAAACCTTTAATGACTTTAGGATAAGCTAAATAAGCTTTTGGCAATTGACTAAAGTGACGTGTTTTCATGTTAAAAATTCCCATTTATCTTTATAAAAAATTTAAAGTTTGCAGCTCAACAAAACGATCATAACAAATCATACGAGCAATAAAGAGAGCAATGCCTGAACATTACTCTCTTTCATTTAACAATCTATGACCACTAAAGCTTAAGCACCTAATAAACTTTGACCGCACACACGTACAATGTTTCCATTCAGCCCCGTTGAAGCAGATGAAGCAAATAATGCGATTGTTTCAGCCACATCAACTGGTTGACCACCTTGACTCATCGAATTCATACGGCGACCCGCTTCACGAATTGCGAATGGAATCGCTGCTGTCATTTGAGTTTCAATAAATCCAGGAGCAACAGCATTAATCGTTACACCATTTTTCAAAATTGGTGCTGTAAATTTCACTAAACCAATCACACCAGCTTTAGAAGCTGCGTAGTTCGTTTGACCGAGGTTACCCGCAATACCTGAAATCGAAGATACGCAAACGATGCGACCATTTTCATTGATGCCTTCATTAGACAACAAATAGTCATTCACACGCTCAATCGCAGATAAGTTAATGTTAATCACAAGATCCCAAAGCTCTGGCTTCATATTAGCAAGCGTTTTATCACGTGTAATACCGGCATTATGGACAATCACATCTAGCCCGCCTTGAGCAGCCGCTGCAGCTTTGATTTTTTCTCCAGCATCTGGTGCAGTGATATCAATCGCTAAAGTCGATCCACCAATTTCACTCGCAACACGATCAAGATCTGCTTGTTGTTGTGGTACATCTAAGCAAATGACATGAGCACCATCACGCGACAAAACATGCGCAATCGCTTCACCAATACCACGACTTGCACCTGTGACCACTGCAGTTTTGCCCGCAAGTGGTTTAGTCCAATCAACATCAACAACATTTGCTTTTGAAACACGAATGACTTGACCTGATACATACGCTGAGCGCGGAGAAAGTACAAAACGAAGTGTAGATTCAAGATTTAAAGCAGCATCTTGATCTACATAAACCAATTGTGCAGCAATACCTTTCTTAAATTCTTTACCTACAGATTTCACGAATCCTTCTAATGCACGTTGAGCAATCGCTTGTTTCACTGTAGGTGCTGATTCTGGTGTCAAGCCAACGACGACTACACGACCTGAAGTTTGAATTTGGCGAGCAATTGGATTAAAGAATTTATACAATTCAATTAACTGTTCAGAGTCCTGAATACCCGAAGCATCAAACACAACTGCTTTGAATTTCGACTCTTTATCGCCTTCATTAAACGCACCTAAGTTCAACCCTACTTTAGCTGCAGCTTGTTGTAACTCAGCATTGTTTCCCGCATAGCTGTTGGCATGAATATTACTCAGAACTTGCGCAATTTCACCATTAAAAAGACTTTTAGACGCAGAACCGAATAAAACAGCGCCTTGAACAACAGGCGTTGCTGATTCAAAGCGATCTAAGTGAATTGGAGATGGTAAACCTAAATTTTTGATGACAAATTTACCAATTGGAGATTTTGCAAAAGCTTGATATTGGTCAGTCATGAATATGATCTCTCGATAGAATAATTTTTTGAAGGATCTATGGTGTAGATGAAGTTCAGTTCAAACTCTGATACTTAGTAAATTAATCGATCCCTGCGTTTCAGTTAAATAATACTTGAGTTACTCTATGTATGTCTTGACCTGAAAGCATTGCTAAATGTCATTTTAGTCAATACGACCTCTTAGCGATTATGCTAATGTAGCACTCAAGAATATCCCAAATATGCTTGGAAAAGCCTTATGAGCAAAACAACTCAAGAAAATCCAACAACTGAGAATTCTGCGAAAGCGACTGTGTCAAATACATCAAAAGCTCGTTCAAATACGAGTAGTGGTAATGCAAACAGTGCCAACAACGCAAATACTCCAAAAGCGACTCGCCCTCGTACGTCGACGACTCGCAAAAAAACAGCAGCAACAAATAAAACTAAAGCTGAAAATCAAACTTCAGCAACTACGACTCAATCTTCCGCTGAACAGGAAAAAACTATGACTCAAAATACTGTACGCCGTGTTGCAATTATCGGTGGTAATCGTATTCCTTTCGCACGTTCTAATGGTGCTTATTTCACAGCTACAAATACGGATATGCTTACAGCAGCATTGAATGGTCTAGTTGAGCGTTTTAATCTTCAAGGTCAACGTCTGGGTGAAGTTGTTGCTGGTGCTGTACTGAAGCACAGCCGTGATTTCAATATGACGCGTGAATGTGTGTTAAGCACAGAGCTTGCACCTGAAACTCCAGCTTACGATATCCAACAAGCTTGTGGTACTGGGCTTCAAGCCGCTTTCCTCGTAGCGAACAAAATTGCACTTGGTCAAATTGAGGTGGGTATTGCAGGTGGTGTGGATACCACTTCAGATGCTCCTATCGCATTTGGTGATGGATTACGTAAAGCCCTCTTAGAACTCAACGTTGCAAAAACAGGTAAAGATCGTCTTAAAGCGTTAACTAAAATTAACGTAAAAGATTTGCTAGATGCTCCTAAAAATGGTGAACCTCGTACTGGCTTATCTATGGGCGATCACCAAGCGATCACAACACTTGAGTGGGGCATTTCTCGTGAAGCTCAAGATGAACTTGCTGCATCGTCTCATCAGAAAATGGCTGCAGCTTATGAAGAAGGATTCTTTGACGATTTAATGACGCCATTCCTTGGCCTTGAGCGCGACAACAACTTACGTCCTGATTCAACTGTAGAAAAGCTTGCAAAACTTAAGCCAGCGTTTGGTAAAGGTGATGCTCGTACAATGACTGCTGGTAACTCTACTCCACTTACCGATGGTGCTTCTTGTGTATTATTAGCATCAGAAGAATGGGCTAAAGCAAATGGTCACGAAATTTTAGCGTATTTAAGTTTCTCTGAAACTGCTGCTGTAGATTTCATTGGTAAAAAAGAAGGTTTGTTAATGGCTCCTGCTTACGCAGTTCCACGTATGCTCGAGCGTGCTAATTTAAAACTTCAAGATTTTGACTACTATGAAATTCATGAAGCATTTGCATCTCAAGTTCTTTCTACATTAAAAGCTTGGGAAGATCCTAAATTCTGTAAAGAACGTCTAGGCTTAGATGCGCCTTTAGGTTCAATTGATCGTGCGAAGTTAAACGTTAAAGGCTCTTCGTTGGCTGCGGGTCACCCATTTGCCGCAACGGGTGGTCGTATTATCGCAACTGCTGCAAAAATTTTAAATGAAAAAGGTTCAGGTCGTGTACTTGTCTCGATCTGTGCTGCAGGTGGTCAAGGTGTAACGGCTATTATTGAAAAATAATTCGATGTTCATAACAAAAAAGCCCCTCGATTGAGGGGCTTTTTTTATTTACATAAAAAAGATTGACAGAGTATTTATTTTTTTTAGATGAATGACTGACATTAAACTTTAAAAATTAGCATTTTATTACATAATTAAAGAGCTAAAAATGGATTTTAGCCAATTAAAGGAAAAAAAATGAAAAAGATACAAAAAATATACTCAGTAATTCTATTATGTTGCATCAGTACCACAATTTTGGCGAACTCAGTTGAGCCTAAATATAAATGGTCTGTTAGTACTGGATGGCTACATATAATGCCTCAGGGGAAATATGGAAATACGTCGATTAATACAGCCGTTGATCCTGATTATGAGTATGACCTATTAAAAAATATAGGCATAACCTCAAAAATGGAGGGATTAAGCAATTGGACAGAAAATGCTGGCTTAAAACCTAAGGATGGGGATACTTTGGGCTTAATGATTAATTATTATGTCAATGATAACATTTCACTTCAAATGATTGGAGGTGTTCCACCCAAAATTGATATTAAGGGGAAAGGTCAGATTAATGCAAAACCTATTGCACTTAACCCAATGATTGATGCTGCTATTATTGATATATTAGGACCTGATCGAAATTTGTTTATAACTGATCTTGGGAGCAGATCAAAGTTGGCAGAAGCAACAGCTTGGACTCCAGCTGCAACCGCACAGTACCACTTTGGTACTACAGGTATAAATAAATTTAGACCTTATGTAGGGGCAGGAATAATGTATGCAACATTTACTGGGCTAAAAATTGATAAAGGTCTTGAGGAAGAACTAATAACTGCTGGACATCGTATCGGTCATATTACAAATATTGTTAGAGATGATGACCCGATGAAGGATATCAATGGAAATCTATTAGATGCTATTGTAGATCCTATAGGAGTAAGAATTAATTCTCCAGTAGATCCAAAGGTTAAAGTGAAAGCCACTGATGCTTTAGGAGCAGTATTTACTTTAGGTGCAAATTACGACATTTCAAATAGAATCTATATTACCGGATCACTAACCTATGTAGATTTATCGAATAAGTCGAAAATTACAGTTTATGACCAAATATCAGGGCGTCAATTAGTTTCATCATCAACAAAAATCAATCTTAATCCTTTAATCAGCTATATTGGAATTGGTTATAAATTTTAATTAAAAAAAGCATCTCAATAGAGATGCTTTTTTATTTTGAGTTTTAGTGATTTAAAGCCTCAGGTGCATAACCCAGTTTAGCTTCGATCCCATCATAGAACCATTGAAATATAAACGTATACACCAGAATACTAAGCGTCAAAGCTAAGTCGACGATAAAAGCTTGTATGAGCGTCATATCCATCATATATGCAACAATTGGAATGGTCACTAACATTAAGCCACCTTCAAATCCTAGCGCATGCAATATACGAACTTTTACAGTACGCTTCCACTGATTGCGCGCTTCAATTTTTTCGAAATAATGATTGAAAATCATATTCCAGATCACTGAAAGTACAGCCATAATCACACCTAATGAACCTGCAATCTCCAGTGGAACTTCAAAAATAAAACTCAAAGAAATTGCGATGATCACCAATAGAATGATTTCATAGCTTATTGCGTGAATAATTCTTCTCTTTGAAAAAAACATGCGTTCACTCATCAACATTGTTATTCATGAGCGCATTTTATTTTCATAATATTGAATGATCGAGTTAGAATCTATCAAAATTTTTGAAAGAATAAACATGAATATTAATCAAGAACAATTGGTCGTTTTTAAAACTGTGATGGAAACAGGTTCTTTTTCCGCAGCCGCACGTCAGTTAGGCAAGGTCCCCTCTGCTGTCAGTATGGCGATTTCAAATTTAGAGATTGATCTGAATCTTCAACTGTTTGAAAGAGTAGGACGTGAACCACAGCCAACACTTCAAGCCAAAGTTTTGTATGAACGTACTAATCATTTATTGATTGAAATGAATCAATGGAAACAACATGCATTTGGTTTGAGTAGCGGCATCGAAACCGAATTAAATATTGTGGTGGTATCTGAGTTACTGCATAGTAGATGGACTGATTATATTGTTTTATTAGAACAACAATTTCCTCAAATACAAATCAATATATTCAGCGCACCACAAGAAGATGCTCAACAAATGATTTTAACGGGTAAAGCACATTTAGCATTGATGTTTGAGCGTGAACATATTGAGGCGAATGAACAATTCGTGGAATTAATGAAAGAAAGTTTAATTCCAGTTGCATCTGTTCATCATCCGCTGTGCCAAAATCAAAAAGTGAGCTATGAAGAAATTTTTCAAAGTCGTCAGATTGTAGTCGCTAGTCGCGATCGGAACATTAAGCCTGAATTACTCTTTTCCAAAGATGCATGGCGTACAGACAATCACCATTCTGCATGTAGATTAATTTCACAAGGACTTGGATGGGGAGTTTTACCCACTGAAATGCTTATCGAACAACCAACATTAAAGAAAAAACTTAAAGTTCTACGATTTTCAGATTTCACTCCAAAATTTGATTATTTTATCGATCTGGTTTGGAGTAAAGAGCAACCATTGGGCAAAGCTGCTCAATTTTTAATTCATCACATCAGAAATAAAAGAAAAATGTAGGAAAATAACTTGATTTAAAACTTTTGTAGCATGTTTCAAAATAATCATGTGTTATAAAGATGGTATAAGTAATGAAACAAAGAATTAGATCGCAATGACTGAAACAGCTTTATCTCAATTAAAAAACTTCACTACAATTGTTGCAGACACAGGTGACTTAAACGCTATAAAAAAATTTAAGCCATTGGATGCTACCACTAACCCTTCACTCATCACGGCAGCAGCTTCATTCCCTGAAAACAAAGAACTGATTGAAGCTGCATTTGATCAAGCAAAGTCAGAGGGTTATCAGTCAGATGAGTTAATCGATAGAACAATTGATATCCTGACTGTCAAATTAGGTGTGGAAATTCTAAAAGTAGTTGAAGGTCGAGTATCAACAGAAGTTGATGCAGCACTTTCATACGATACAGCCGCGACAATTGCTAAAGCTAAAGAATTACTCGCTCTCTATGCGACGTATGGTGTTGATCAAAACCGAATTTTAATTAAAATCGCCTCAACATGGGAAGGCATTCAAGCTGCTAAGGTTCTTGAAGCAGAAGGCATTCATTGCAACTTAACTTTGTTGTTTGGCTTACATCAAGCAAAAGCATGTGCGGATGCTCAGGTCACATTAATTTCACCATTTGTAGGTCGTATTCTCGATTGGTATAAAAAAGCTGAAAATGTGGATCACTATCCAATTGAACAAGATCCTGGTGTACAATCCGTTAAACAAATTTACGAGTTCTACAAACAAAATCAGGTGAAAACTGAAGTTATGGGCGCAAGCTTTCGTAGCATAGAACAGGTTCTCGGACTTGCTGGATGCGACCTCTTAACTGTATCACCGAATTTACTTGACGAATTGGCTCAAGATCATCGCCAAGTTGAAGTTCAGTTAAATGCAAATGCACACAGCTCAAATATCGAATCACTTAGTCCAATCACTGAAATAGATTTTAAAGCGCAAATTCAGAAAGATCTTATGGCATCGCAATTATTGCAAGGCGGTATAGATGGCTTTATTAAGGCAAGAGATCAACTCAGCTCTCTGTTAAAACAATCATTTGGCATAGATGCTGATATAAAAGCTTAATTGCACCTATCCATCATTCTTTCAATCGAGCTCTTAGGAGCTCGATTATTTTTTAAGAGATAAATGAGTGTTTGGTATAACTGATCTTCCAACCTATTTAATAGGTACATTACTTATTATTTTATTACCTGGACCTAACTCGCTCTATGTCATGTCTATTGCGACTCGCTTTGGCATAAAAGTGGGCTATCAAGGTGCTTTCGGTATTTTGTGTGGAGATAGCATCCTTATTTTGCTAACTGTCTTAGGTGCCGCAACATTATTGCATCAATTTCCCTGGATTTTTTTCGCCCTAAAAATTATTGGTGCTTTATATCTTAGTTATTTAGGTATCCGTTTAATATATGCAGCCTATTTAACTTGGAAACGTCCAAGTAAAGATCAAGCTAATGTTTCTATTGTACAAAAACAAGAAAAATTTCATCCTTTTCGTACCGCATTACTCATTAGTCTGATTAACCCAAAGGCAATACTGTTCTTTTTATCGTTTTTTGTTCAATTTGTAGATCCAGCTTATCCTTATCCAGCCCAAAGCTTTTTAATGCTTGCTGTAATTTTACAATTAATGAGTATAGCCTACTTAAGTATGTTGATCTTCACAGGTATCAAAATTTCAAATTACTTCAACACGCATTATAAATTAGCAGCTGCTTCTGTTGCCGCTATTGGTATTTTATTTGGATTGTTTGGGATCAAACTTGCGACATCAACAATGTAATCTTAACTTCACAGAATCATTAGGGAAATAATATAAAAATGCTCATAGACGTGATAACAAGAATAAAAAAAGATTTAAGTCTACCTGCTGTTTTCGCTGGCTTTATTACATTTTTAATTGGCATTAGCGTTTCATCTGTACTGGTTATTCAAGCTGGACAAGTATTAGGTGCAAATCAAGCACAGATTAGCTCATGGTTTTGGGCACTGGGTTTGAGTATAGGATTATCAGGACTGATCTTAAGCTGGAAGTTTAAATATCCAGTTGCAACATCATGGTCAACAGCAGGACTAGCACTGATTATCGCTACAGGCTCAGGATACAATTTGAATGAGGCGATAGGGGCATTTTTAATATGCGGAATTATGACTGCTGTATTGGGCTTTTTTGGAATATTTCAAAGAATTCTTGAATTTTTACCGCAATCTCTTACAAGCGCCATGTTAGCTGGAGTGTTATTAAAATTTGGCATTTCATTATTTACGGTCATGCAAGACCAATTGATCTATGTTTTAATGTTGATCAGTACATATTTTATAAGTAAAAAAGCATTACCCCGTCACTCCATTGTCATTACATTGTTAGCTTGCATTATCGCCACACCTTTTTTCTTTGAATATACAGCAACCAAAATTCACTACGGAATGACGTATCCAGTATGGATTCAGCCTGAATTTCACTGGTCAAGTATTCTGGGTTTAGCTATTCCCCTCTTGATCATCAATATGGCTTCACAATATTTACCTGGTTTAGCAATGATCAGATCCTATGGTTACAAACCTCATGTCAACCAATTAGTAAGTTGGACAGGAATTGCTCAAGCAATATTCGCTCCGTTCGGGGCATTTTCAACCAATATCGCAGCAATTAGTGCAGCTGTGAGCCTTGATGAACAAGTTCATCAAGACCCTGCTAAACGCTATATTGCAGGTATGGCTTGTGGAGTGTTCTATATCTTTATGGGCATTTTTGCAGCGACACTAACGGGATTATTACTGTCATTCCCTAGAGAAATGATCACCACTTTGGCGGCGATCGCACTTTTTGCAACGATTGGACATAACATCAGTATCGCATTTAAAGAAGATTTAGATCGTGATGCTGCTTTAATCACTTTTTTAATGTCTGCATCTGGAGTTCAGTTTTTGGGCATTGGATCTGCTTTTTGGGGATTGGTTATTGGATTTATTATTTATCATTTGATGCGTATACAAATTAAAAAGCCTATTTAAAAAAATAGGCTTTTGGGAATTAAATTACAGGATATTCACCCGTACCTTCAGGCCAAGGTGTCAATAATTCATATCCTTCATCAGTCACAGCAACCATATGTTCCCATTGTGCAGACCAAGATTTATCTGCTGTTACTACTGTCCATCCGTCTTTTAATTCTTTAACTTTGGCTTTGCCTGCATTCACCATAGGCTCAATGGTAAACACCATTCCTTTTCTTAATACTAATCCCTGACCAGGCTGTCCGTAATGCAATACATTCGGTTGCTCATGGTAGGTTTTTCCAATACCGTGACCACAATATTCACGTACAATCGTAAAACCTTCGCGTTGCGCAACTTGTTGAATAGCATGACCCACGTCACCTAGTGTCGCGCCAGGTTTAACCGTTTTAATACCTGCAAGCATCGCTTCATAAGTCGTATCGACTAATTTTTTTGCTTCAGGTTTAATTGTACCTACATAGTACATTCGACTGGTATCACCAAAATAACCATCCTTGATGATTGCAACATCAATATTAATGATGTCTCCATCCTCTAAGATAATATTGGAAGCAGGGATACCATGACATACAACTTCATTTTTCGAAATACAGGTTGTTTTTGTATATCCGTAATAACCCACATTTGCTGGCGTCACCTTGAGTGTATTGACGATGTAATCATTACAGATATCATCAAGATACGCAGTACTCACACCTGGCTTCACATAATCACCAATCATTGCAAGCACTTGTGCCGCAAGCCGACCCGATATTCTTAGTTTTTCAATATCTTGTTCAGTTTTAATGGTGACAGCTGTTGCCTTCATGATGAACCCCTTTTTAATTCAGGATTCATTATAGGACTTTCATTTGTCGATCACAAACGCTATAGACTATCTGTAACTTAATCATTTTCGACTATTATTTAACCATTCAGTACATTATTTTATTTTGCGAATCAAGATCTATGCTCTGCTTAATTTCAATTCAATAAATAAATTTATTTTATTAGTTTTATAAATACATAGACTTAATTTAACTCATAATTTCCCATCCAATAAAATTATTCGCTTCTTGCTTTTTTACTATTCCATTCGATGGATGACCGCCCTCCCTATTTACTGACATTTGCTCTAAAATCGCTTTCTTTTTTCTTGAACCGATCTCCCTTATGACCAATTTGCGTACACGGGACATTATTGCCTTAGGTTTTATGACCTTTGCACTATTTATCGGTGCAGGCAATATTATCTTCCCACCTATTGTTGCTCAACAAGCGGGTGAACATGTTTGGTTAGCTGCTTTTGGCTTCTTAATTACTGCTGTTGGCCTTCCTGTTATCACGATCATTGCGCTATCGCGTGTTGAAGGCTCTATTCAACTTTTAAGCTCTCCACTGGGTAAGATTGCAAGTTTAATCTTAACCGTAGCATGCTATCTTGCTGTT
Organism: Acinetobacter sp. 24-47-47; assembly: GCF_057737035.1. NCBI lineage: Bacteria > Pseudomonadati > Pseudomonadota > Gammaproteobacteria > Moraxellales > Moraxellaceae > Acinetobacter > Acinetobacter sp. 24-47-47. Next base: position 1,724,721 of record NZ_CM173216.1, read on the forward strand.
GGACCACTTTTCGCGACACCTCGGACAGCTACAGTTTCTTTTGAAATTGGTTTTTCGAGTTATTTTGGAACGTCTTCATCGACCTTGTTGATCTACAGTGCAATTTATTTTGCATTTGTAACGTTAATCTCACTTTATCCGAATAAAATTTTGGATACTGTCGGCTATGTTTTATCTCCACTCAAAATTCTCTCTTTGATCATTTTAGGTGGTAGTGCCTTTTTAGTTTCTGCAGATTATATCCCTGCACCTATTGGAAACTATATCAATAGTCCTGTTTCAGAAGGTTTTGTTAATGGTTATTTAACCATGGACACTTTAGGAGCTTTAGTATTTGGTATTGTCATTATTAATGCGATACGTTCACGTGGTGTAACTGATCAAAAGTTAATTACCAAATATGCAGTAATCGCAAGTTTAATTTCAGGTATTGGCCTTACACTGGTTTACATTAGCCTATTTAAACTTGGACTGAGTAGTCACGAGGCTGCACCTAACGCTGCAAATGGTGCCATTATTCTCCATGGCTATGTTCAGCATGCCTTTGGTGACTTTGGCTCATATTTTCTAGGGGCGATGATTTTTATCGCATGCATGGTTACGGCAATTGGTTTGACTTGTGCATGTGCAGAATATTTCTCACAAATCACGAAGATTACTTACAAAAAATGGGTTTTCATTCTTGTTGGTTTCTCATTTGTCATTTCCAACTTAGGTTTAACCAAGTTAATCGCCTTCTCTGTACCTGTATTAAGTGCAATCTACCCACCAGCGATTGTGGTGATCATGATGGGATTTATGTGGAAGTTCTTTAATTCCACTCCACGCGTCATTGCGCCTGTTACAGCGGTTGCTTTCATATTCGGTATTATTGATGGACTTAAGGTTGCAGAATTAGATCATTTCTTGCCAGCATTTATGAACAATCTACCATTGGCTGAACAAAATTTAGCATGGTTGATTCCTTCTTTAGTTGTATTTGTCATTGTCTACATACTGGATAGACTTAAGAAGTAAATTCAGGTGATTTATCAATAAATATTGTTTTACCCAAGCCGTATTTGTTCTGTAATCAATAATTGTCTCGTTTATCCAACAGACTATTATTGCTTACCCACCTTAACTTTGACCTCATCAGTCTGATTTGGAATGACTTTTGCTACTATTTATTTGTTTTGCAAGGTGCTAAAAAGTAAATAGATTAAAGAATTACAAGAAACTCTATTCATCTCATCACGATTTATCGAAATAATTCTAGCACTTAGCTCACGTAGTATCTTAATTTCAAATATTTCGACTTTTGTCATATTAATGTCATAATTTATTTACATAATAGAGTGTTAAAAACTTGCTTTATTCTTCAATCCCCTGTACAAGTATGTAAACAAAGTCGACTAAATCATTCAGATTTGTCATGAATTATCAGGAGGGATGGAGATGTTATCATTACATTTCAACAAGCAAGTCTTCATTAATACTCTTAAAGCGAACAACAATGCTGTCGTTTTTTTAAGCACAATGTTTGCTCTCATGCTGACACTTGTTGTGCAAGGTACAATTCAAGGCACGTTGAAGCTTGAATATTTTGCTTATGCACTTGCTGCGACGCTAGCATTTTACGTGTGGGCCTTTATTGACACGAAATATCGTACTCAAAAGCTTTCTGATCAAGAAGCACATTTAGACTAAGAGATGGATGCCAAAGCATCCATCTTAAAGTCAATGTCATCATTTAAAGCACTCTATCAAAATAACAAGTTTTTCAATTCTGCTCTACTTATTAGAATAACCCAACATATAAACCATAAAGCAAACCTAAGGTCGCCCCAACCTCACCTAAGACCAATAGTACCATCGCACCTCTCATGAGCAATTTTGGTAATTCAATACGCCCTAATTGATGTGGTTCTTTGAACTGATTTGTCGTATCTTTCAATAAGCCATGCAAAATATAACTTAAAATTGAAAGTGCAAAAAAGAAAATATTAATCAAAATAAAGAGCAAATTTGTCGATTCATTCAACGCTGAAAAATATGCCATAACCGCTAGAATTAACGTTGCAGGTGCATATAGCAAACTACTCCTATGCGCAATATCAACATAACAATGTGCTCGAGCTTGTTTAGATAAGCTGATTTGCACATACTTCCAAACGCCAGTAAGCATACCCGTCAATAAAAAAATACCACTAAAAAAAATAGCAAGTCTTACCGATAATTCCATTTGATCAATCATGATCTTACATTCCTTCGCTATAAAACAGATTGCAATATGTTTAGCATCTTATCTCATATTTCGTACTACTACTTGGCTACCTCCATACCTTATATAGAAATTTAAGCCAAAAAAAAGCTCCAATAAGGAGCTTTTTTATTAGAGTTTAAAGCGTGATTTTAACGGTTTTAATTCGATTATCTTCCATTTCTAGAATTTCGAAATTAACCCCTTGGTGTTCAATCAACATACCAACTTCAACCGCCCCACTCGTTTTATCTAAAATCAGTCCTGCAACACTAAAGTAACCTGAGTCTTCTTGCACCAGATCTAAATCTAATATATCGAGCGCCAGCTCTAATTGATATAAATCTAACATACCAGACGCCTTCCAAGTGGTATCATCGATTTTAACCAATTCAAGCTGTTCATCAGCATCTGGGAATTCACCAGCAATTGCTTCAAAAACATCTAATGGTGAGATTAAGCCTTGAATATTGCCATATTCATTTGTAACAAGTACCAATGAACCTTTAGAAGTTCTTAATGTATTAATTGCATCAATCACTTTCATTTTTTCATAAATGAAAATAGGACGGACACGTTTCATCAAATCTTTTAGTTGATCTGGATCATCTAATGCATCAATCAATTCTTTTGCACGTACAATCGTGATGACTTTATCCAATTGTCCACGACAAACTGGGAAAAGACTATGAGGTACAGCTAATACCTGTTCACGAATTGCTTCGGCATCGTCCTCAATATTAACCCAAGAAATTTGATTTCGAGGTGTCATAATTGAAGCAACTGAACGTTCAGCAAGTGATAGCACACCACCAACCATATAACGCTCTTCATCACCAAAAGCTTGTTGAATTTCTTCAACTTCTTTGGATGTTGCAATATCGGCATCCAATTTACTGCCCATCAATTTCAAAATTGAATCTGCAGTTCGATGACGTAACGGGATCTTCGCTTGATTTTTTTCAAGATTACGATTCGAAAATTGATTGAATGCTTCAATTAGAATTGCAACACCAATACCTGAATAAATATAACCTTTAGGGATATGGAATCCAAAACCTTCAGCGATTAGACTTACACCGATCAATAACAAGAAACTTAAACAAAGGATAACCACCGTAGGATGACGGTTAACAAACGTAGTTAACGGTTTTGATGCAATTAACATGACAACCATAGCCACAATCATCGCAGCCATCATCACGTAAATATTATCCACCATACCAATCGCAGTGATCACTGAGTCGAGTGAAAATACCGCATCAAGCACGACGATCTGAGCCACAACTGCAGCAAAACCAGCGTATACGACATTGTTATTCGTTTTAATCTCGGGTTTACCCTCCATTTTTTCATGGAGTTCATTGACAGCCTTATACACAAGGAATAGACCACCAAACAGTAATATCAAATCCCGACCTGAGAATGTTTTTCCAAAAATTTCAATCAATGGTTGAGTTAAAGTCACTAACCACGAGATCGCAAAAAGTAGACCTAGACGCATTAATAATGCGAGGGATAAACCGATTACACGGGCTTTATCACGTTGTTCTGGAGGAAGTTTTTCTGCAAGTATCGCAATAAATACTAAGTTATCAATACCTAAAACGATTTCAAGAATGATAAGGGTAATTAACCCTATCCAAATGCCAGGATCCAATAAAAATTCCATATTAGATCTCCTGGTTCTTATTATTTAAGATAATGTAAGAAGCTAAATTAGGCCAACACGGCGACGGGTCCATATATAAAGTTACCTTTTCAGAAATGATGAAACTATTATGCATAAGAATTTTATTTTGTAATTACTTTTTTTATGTTCAAAACAATTTTTTATGTAAATTTAGATCATATCTTTAGTCGTAATTGCCATCCTTGAATAGTCTTTGACATTTTCGACACAAAAAAAAATATCAGTGCCAAGTTATAGTTCCTCTATTTTTCAATAGAATTTGGTCAGCGTGGAATTGACATAAAGATATTTACAGATCATTGAAATATGTTTTATAAAACTGAAGTCAATAGGTGTCATACCTTTTGTCTGATTTAAGGTAAGCGCTTGAACATAAGTTGATTATTTGAACATAGTTCTTTTAATATAGGTTATGCTTCATGTAATATTTAAATTAATAAAAACAATTAAGTTACACTGACAAGGACGTAGCGATGTCAAAAAAATATGCAAAATTTTTACCTTCATCTGAAAATTTTGAACTCGAAAATTTTCCATTCTATTGGATCACTCAAGTCCATTCTCAGTATGTACTGAATGTTGACCATGTGCTCAAAAAGTATGGCGTTGATAATTCTCGTCGACGTTTGCTTGTCGCATTGTCTACTAAACCAGATGCAAGTGTTTCAGAACTCTCTGACATGATTGTGTCAAAAATGTCGACGACTACAAAAATCGTTTACCGTTTAAAAGATGAAGGAATGGTTGACACTTACTCGTGTGAAAACGATGCCCGTATTACGCGTGTGGTACTAACACCAAAAGGTTTAGAAATGACAAAAAAAATTAATGACCTGATGAGTGTGGTTCTTGAACAAACATTTGAGGGATTAACCCCACTTCAAATTGAAAAACTAATGGAAAGCTTAAAGCATATTTTCAAAAATTTAGCGCATTAATTTTCCTAAACTTTAGATTAAAGCCCATCATCAAACATATTGAGTTGGGCTGTATTGTTCTGCCGTGGTTTTGGACAATAAAAACATTCAAATTCCCCTACTGGAAAGCCTTCAACAAAGTTCTGAATGTCGGGGGATTTTAAACTCAACCACTGATCTAATTTATGGTGCGGAATAATAATTACTGACCGTTTAACATCTCCAGGCTCATGAAAATCCTTCATCATTTCGTGATGAATAGCATCCATGGTAATCATCGTTGCTGAACGATAAATAATTTGATCAATTTTCGTGATTTCATACAACGCTGCGATAAAAAATGCCTGACCATCTTTTCTTCTCACACCCCATCGTTGCGGTCGTCCATTAATATATTTTGCTTCATAAAACTCAGTGACTGGAATTACACCAAATTTACATTTTTCAAATGCTTCTTGAAAACTTCTTTTTTCGCTTAATGTTTCATTGCGTGCATTATAGGTTTTCTTCGCTATTTCTGTATCAGTTGCCCATTTTGGTATAAAACCAAAATTAACTAACCTCCACTCGTAGCTATGATCAGATTTAAATAATAACGGGGTTTCGTAGCTTGGATAAACCTCTTCCACATATTCAAATGAAATATGTGGAAGTTCTAATGCTTGGATTTGATGCGCTTGTATTGGCTTAAAGTTGGCACACATAGCATAATTTTCAATACTATAAAAAACTTAGGCTATTATAGCCGATCCAATTCAGTTCATTATGATGATATTGGTACTGTCATCCAGTGTGTACGCGTGAATTCATCCATAATCCAATGCCCATTAAAGCGCCCTAATCCAGAGTTCTTTTCTCCACCGAATGGTGCATTAGCATGGTCCGCGACACTTATACCATTAATATGTGTCATTCCAATATCGAGTTTTGAAGCGATTTCTACTCCGCGCTCAATATCAGATGTACATACAGCACCAGATAAACCAAACGGTGTGTCATTGGCGATTTTTATTGCATGTGCTTCATCATCTGCTCTGATGATCGGCAGAATTGGTCCGAAGCTTTCCTCTTGAGCAATTGCATATGTCGGCAATACATCGATAAACACATGAGGTGAAACCAAATTATTCTCAATACCCCCAGCATAGACCAACTTAGCACCTTCTATTTGAGCCTGATCAATGATTCGTTGATGCTGTTTCACTTGTGTATTATTAATAATAGGTCCTATAAGCGTCTCATCAAGATTAGGATCACCCACAGGAATATCTTTGACTTTGTTTAAAAGCTTTTCAACATATTCATTGTGAATCGATTGATCTACGATGACACGATTAGTGCTCATACAGATTTGACCTTGGTGAAGGAAGCGCCCCTTGATCGTCAAATCGACTGCCAAATCTAAATCTGCATCTTTAAGAATTAATAATGGCGCATTCCCCCCAAGCTCTAAAGCAAGTCGTTTGATTCTAGAGCTGGCCATCGCTTTAGCACCAACATTTTGTCCTACTTCTGTAGAGCCAGTGAATGAAATCATCTTCGGGATAGGATGCTCGACAAAATAATCCCCTATTTCACTACCACTACCCACAATGACATTCAGTACACCAGCGGGCACACCCGCCTCTTCAAACAATTTCCCTAATAATGTTCCACCTGTAACAGGTGTGTCACTCGCAGGTTTTAGTACCACTGTATTTCCACATGCGATTGCGCAAACAACCGATCGCATTGACAAATGAAATGGAAAATTCCAAGGGCTAATGACAGCAATAACACCCAACGCTTTGCGTTGATAAAAACTTTTTCTCGCAGGATCTTTACTTTCTAGCTGAACAGTTTGGATTTGATCAGGAAAAGTGAATGATTCTGAGATAATATCAAGCGCAGCACCTACTTCAATATTTGCCTTGAGACGCGTACTTCCAGACTCGGTAATCAGCCAATCTATAATTTCGTCTTTACGTAATTGTATAATGTCATGCAGCTTCTGAATGATTTTCTTGCGATCTACAGCAGAGGTAATTAAGCCAAGATCAAATGCTTGTTGTGCTGCAGAAAAAGCGAGATCAACATCAGACTGATTCGCCGCTTGAATTTGGTGTATTTCTTTTAAATCAAATGGATTTAAATTTTGTATGACACGCTCTGAAGAGCCTTTTAACCAAAAACCGTTAATAAACTGTTGATTTAAATTTGAATATTGCGTCATTTTATGTCCCTCTACATGCCACTTTTTACCCAATGGTCAACTATTTTACACAATCGTAAAAAAAGCCTCCGGAGAGGCTTTTTTATTTTAATTAGTCACCAGTGTAACCTTTAAGCTTCAAGCGGTAAGCATGAAGTAATGGTTCTGTATAACCTGATGGTTGTTCAGCACCTTTAAACACTAAATCATATGCTGCTTGGTAAGCATAACCGTCAAACCCAGGCGCCATTGGTGTGTACGCTGGATCGTTCACATTTTGCTCATCTACAATTTTAGCCATACGTTGCATTACTTCTTCAACTTGCTCTTTAGTCACGATACCGTGACGTAACCAGTTAGCAACGTGTTGAGATGAAATACGTAAAGTTGCACGGTCTTCCATCAAACCAACGTTGTTGATGTCTGGAACTTTAGAACAACCAACACCCAAATCAACCCAACGAACAACATAACCAAGAATACCCTGAAGGTTATTTTCTAACTCTTTGGTTTTCTCTTCATCAGTCCAATTCGTATCAGTCGCTAATGGTGGAGTTAATAAATCATCTAAAGGTAATGCTTCAGTTTTTAACAACTCTTTTTGACGCGCTGAAACATTACATTGGTGATAGTGAATCGCATGAATTACAGCACCAGATGGTGAAGGAACCCAAGCACAGCTCGCACCAGCTTCAGGATGCTCAATTTTGGTTTTATACATATCTAAAAGCATATCTGGTTTAGGCCACATGCCTTTACCAATTTGTGCTTTGCCACGTAAGCCTGCTTGTAAACCAACCATCACGTTACGGTTTTCATATGCAGGGAACCAAATTTGAGATTTAACTTCACCCTTACGAACGAATGGACCTGCTTCCATAAAGGTATGGATTTCGTCACCTGTACGGTCCATGAATCCTGTGTTAATGAAGATGGTACGATCTTTCGCTTGAGCAATACAGTTTTTCAAGTTTACAGAAGTACGGCGCTCTTCATCCATGATCCCGATTTTAAGTGTTTTTGCTGGCAAACCTAGAGCTTGTTCTGCACGCTCAAATAGTTCAACTGCAAATGCAACTTCTTCAGGGCCATGCATCTTAGGTTTAACGATATACATAGAACCTTTACGAGAGTTCTTGATTTCATTTTGACCTTTGATGTCAGCAAACGTTAATAACGGTGTGATCAATGCATCCATGATACCTTCATAGATTTCTTGACCATCCACTAGGATCGCCGGGTTCGTCATCAAATGACCAACGTTACGAAGAAGCATCAATGAACGACCGTGTAAAGTTGTTTCGCCACCGATCAGATTTTTGTGGGTACGGTCTTTGTTTAAAGCACGAGTAATGGTTTTACCATTTTTCTCGATTTTCTCTTCCAAAGTACCCTTCATCAAACCTAACCAGTTACGGTAGCCTTCAACTTTTTCTTCAGCATCAACCGCAGCAATTGAGTCTTCCAAATCTTGGATCGTTGTTACCGCAGATTCTAAAACAAGATCTTTTACGCCAGCAGCATCCGTTTGACCAATTGGGCTTGTCGCATCGATTTCAATGATGACATGTAGACCATTATTTAATAAAACGATCTCTGTCGGCGCAGACTCTTCACCATTAAAACCTACAAATTGAGCTTCTTTAGCCAAATTCGTTGTGCTGCCATCTTTAAGCGTTACCACTAATTTTTTTGCTTCAACAGCGTATTTCGTAGCATCCGCATGTGATCCATTTGCTAAAGGGAAAGTTGCATTTAAGAAATTTTTAGCAAAAGCGATAACTTTTTCGCCACGAACAGGGTTATACCCCTTACCTTTTTCCGCACCGCCTTCTTCCGAGATGACATCGAAACCATACAATGCGTCATATAAAGAGCCCCAACGAGCATTTGCAGCGTTCAAGCAGTAACGTGCATTACGTACAGGCACAACCAATTGTGCACCCGCCAATAGTGCGATTTCTTCATCTACATTTTCAGTTGTAATTTGAAAATCTTCTACTTCTGGTAATAAGTAGCCAATTTCTGTCAGGAAAGCTTTGTAAGCTCCTAATTCAAATTTATTATTGCGGTGCCATTCATCAATTTTCGCTTGAATGTGATCACGCTTAGCCAAGAGTGCTTTATTTTTTGGGCTAAGATCAACAACGACTTGTTCAAAGTTTTTCCAGTAAGTTTCACTGTCTAAACCAGAACCTGGTAGTGCTTCATTTTCGATGAAATCGTAGAGTTCTTTAGCAATCGCTAACTTGCCTTTCTGAATACGTGCAGTCATTGTCTTTCCTGATATTGCTACTTTTTATACAAGAGAATCTAGTATACCCATTTATAAATTGCTGAATAGTAATATCACATTGCTAAATAGTGATCATTTATTATAGACACCAATCAGATGAGACTTTTGATCTATTACTTATTGAGTCGTTTTAATTCAACAATCTAATTACAGTGTATAAAGTTTTATAAAGGTAGAAATTAGACTTAAGTGCCAATTTCCATCAAATCTGATTTAATTTAAACCAATATGTCTATTTTCTCTACGCTTTTAAGGAACGATTTCAAATTTATTCCACTCCAAATAAAAAAAACCCAAACATCATCTGTTTGGGTTCATTTGTGAATTCTCACATTTATTCAGCGGGCTTATCAATTTGTCGATGCGCAGATTGTAAATAGTCATCTGATTGCATTTCAAGTAAACGTGAACGTGTACGTTCGATTTCAAACGCTAATTTTTCGCCACTATATATATCAATGATACTGGCATGTGAGGTCAGTAATAATTTAACACCACGATCATAAAACTCATCGACTAAATAAATGAATCGGCGTGTCCCTTCTGATAAATAATCATTCAGATCGGGAACATTACTGACTAGGACTGTATTATAAGTATTCGCAATTTCGATAAAGTCCGCAGGACTTCGTGGCTTCATACAGAGTTCAGAAAACTCACACCACAATACATCTTCAGTATGACCAATCGTATCGACATTACGTCCATTAATGATGATCGGTTCTTCACTGACATTTTGAGCACTGGTTAATGCTGAAAAACGTTGTGCCATCCATACCTGATTATCATGGCTTAAAGGTGATTTGAACAATTGCGCTTGTTTCAGTACACGCAAACGATAGTCAACACCTGCATCCACATTCAAAATGACACAGTTCTTTTTTACCATTTCAATCGTTGGAATAAAGCGGTCGCGATGTATGCCGTTCTTGTATAAACCATCTGGTGCAATGTTTGATGTTGCAACAAGTGTAATTCCACGAACAAATAGCTTTTGGAATAAATCACTTAAAATCATCGCATCAGTGACATTTGATACAAAGAATTCATCAAAACAAATCACAACCGCATCTTTGTAAATTTGATCAGCAACGATGTCGAGTGGATTTTGTTGTCCTGAATTTTTATTTAACTCTTTATGCACATATTGCATAAAATGATGGAAATGCATACGCGTCTTGCGACGGAAAGGTATCGCATCATAAAACTGGTCCATCAACCAAGTTTTTCCACGCCCAACACCACCCCACATATAAACACCCTTAGGGGCTGTTTGACGGCGAAAACGTCGAAACGCTTTTTTAGAAGCTTTATATCGTAAGATCAGTTCTTCCCAAACACGATTAAGTTCATGTACAGCTTGAGCTTGAGCATCATCAGGCATAAATTGTCCTGACGAAATTGCGTGAGCATAACGTTCTGCAGGTGATTGCGGAGTGTGACTTAAACTATTTTGCGAAGAATGAGAATGGAACATAGATATAGATTACTTTTTTAGGCCGTCGGAAGTATAACGAATATTTAAAAAAATGATAAATAACACTTTGGCATATACCATTTGAGCATACATGCTGAGGTTATTTCCCATACTGTCGTGGACTTTGTCCAAACCATCTTTTAAAAGCATGGTTAAATGCTGCAGGTTCTGAATATCCAAGCATTTCAGCTATTACTTCGATCGAATACTCTTTGTACTCAATCAATCGAAGCGCTTTCTCTCGAATGAGTTGCTCCCGTATTTGCTTATAGCTTGTATTCAGTTGGTTAAGCTGATGTCGCAAAGTACGCTCTGGAATATTCAAAGCTTGAGCAGTTTCTGCCATTGTTGGAATCTGCCCCGTTTGTAAATCCAAATAATCGTGAATTCTTTGAATCAACTGGTGTTGATTCAATTGTTGCGCATTTAATCTTTCGATCTCAGCATTACATCTTTGTTGGTGGACATTAAATGTGATTTGATCAGCTGAAGGCAACTTCAATTCTAAAATTTCTGCATCAAAAATCAGTCGAAATTTGTCTTGTTCAAACCGAACTTGTTCACTGAAATAATTCAAATACTTGTTCAAAAAAATGGATTCTTTCGGTCGTGAAAACGGCAATTCAATCTGCACTTCAGGAAAAGGCAATCCTATCATTTTGTAGATATCTTGCACGAATTTAACCGTACCTGAAATTTCACATTGAGCCCTGAACTCATCAACTTCACTTTGTAAATTGAGAGGCTCATAACATAAAGCCGCATAGACACTCGTCTGCTCTAATGTAAGTCTACCCGATAAATGGGTAAGCGCTTGATAGCGTATTCCATTTGTGAGAGCCGCACCGACATTCGGGCTTGTGACCAATAGCATGAGAAGCGGACCATAGCCTGCGAGCGCATAATGTTGACCGACATCTAAACCGAGCAGCGGGTTAACCCCTTTAGCAATAATTCTTTGAATGATTTGTTCTAATTCAGGTTGAATCGTTGAACTCGGATCTAAGGCGTCCGCCTTTAAACCGACAGCTTCCAATCTTTCGTCCACATTTATTCCGACTTGTCGCATACCCTGTATGAGATACAACAAACCTAGAATCGACCTTTTCATAAATCAGAATTTTAAAATTAAAGTTGCATATGTTTTACCCTAAAAAAAAGGGAAAGAATATTGCCGAAAATATCAATATTAAATGTCAATGAAATCATGTCAGTTTCAGTCCAGACTGCTTATGATAGCTTCAAATAATATAAACGAGTATTAAAATGGAAGTTACATCAGATCAGCTAGATACAAATTCAGTCGACTTAACTGAAACGCAATTCATCAAGAAAAATTCTAAAATTGCGATTATCGGCGCCGGATTTGGAGGATTAGCCACAGCTATTCAACTTCTTAAACGCGGCATTGAAGATTTTGTTATTCTTGAAAAAGCTAAAGATGTAGGTGGTACTTGGCGTGAAAATCAATACCCAGGTGCTGCATGTGATGTGCAGTCTCATATGTATTCATTATCTTTTGCACCAAAATCTGATTGGACAAAACGATATGCTGAAGCACCTGAAATTTTCCAATACATTCAAGATCTTATTCAAGAATATGATTTAAAAAAATTTATTCAATTTGATACCGAAGTCATTTCGACACGCTTCGATGAGCAAGCTCATACGTGGGAAATATCCATCAAGAATCAAAGTGCTCTACACAGTCAATTCCTTATTTTTGCCTCTGGTCCATTGCATATTCCTCAAATTCCAAAGATTAAAGGAATCGAAAAATTTAAAGGCGAAGTATTCCACTCCTCATCTTGGAATCATGCTTATGACCTGAATGGTAAACGTGTAGCCAGTATCGGCACAGGTGGAAGTGCAATTCAATATATTCCTGAGATTGCACCAAAAACCAAACAGTTATACGTGTTTCAAAGAACGGCTGCATGGGTAATACCGCGCGATGAACGAGCTTATAATGCTTTAGACAAAAAACTATTTGCCCAATACGACTGGTTTAGAAAATTGCATCGAGCACGCTTATATTGGTCTAACGAATCACGCGTAGTTCCGATTGTAAAACCTCAAATGATGCGACTGGGTCAAAAACTTGCAGAAGCTTTCATTCGCTTCCAAGTCAAAGATAAAGAAATAGCAAAAAAACTGACACCAGATTACACCATGGGGTGTAAAAGAATTTTGGTATCAAATCGATATTTCCCAACATTTAATCGCAAGAATGTAGAGCTCGTGACGGGCAGCATTCAAGAAATTACTGAAAATGCGATTGTTACCAAAGATGGTCAAGTTCGAGAAATAGATTGCTTAATTTACGGTACTGGTTTTATTACTGATCCACGAATTTATTTAAAAGATTTTAAATGTTATGGCGAAAATGGTATTGAGTTGAAAGAAGCATGGAAAGAGGGTGCTGAAAGCTACTATGGAATTTCTACCAAAGGATTTCCAAATCTCTTTCAACTTTTAGGCCCGAATACTGTTTTAGGTCATAACTCAGTAATTTTTATGATCGAATCTCAAGTGAATTATATTCTGCAATTGATTGAAGCTGTCGAAAAATCCAAGACTAAAGCAATTGTGGTCAAAGATGTAGTCCAAGAAGAATTCAACCGTAAAATCCAAAAAAAATTTGCAGGCACAGTTTGGCAATCTGGCTGTGTGAGTTGGTATCAGCAAGAAGGCGGAAAGAATTTTTCACTTTGGCCGAGTTATACATGGAAGTATTGGCTAGAAACCAAAAATGCAAATCTAGCCGATTATCGTTTCTTAAATTAAATGAATAAAAAAAAATCAGCTCAATTGAGCTGATTTTTTTTACTGAGCCAGCGCTTTTTGAATATCATCTTCAATGCTTTCTGGTTTAGTTGTAGGTGCATACCGATTAAGCACTTTGCCATCTTTTCCAATCAAAAATTTGGTAAAGTTCCACTTAATTCCACTTCCTAAAATGCCTTTGCTGTTGTTGGTGAGATACCGAAAAATCACATGGGCTTCAGGACCTTTTACATCCACTTTAGCGAACATCGGAAAGGATACACCGTAATTTCTCTGGCAAAAACTACCAATTTCTTCGTGCGTACCCGGATCTTGCCCACCAAATTGATTGCACGGAAATCCTAATACCTCAAAACCTTGATCTTTATACTTTTCATACAGCGCTTCCAACCCTGCAAATTGTGGCGTAAATCCACATTTGCTGGCTGTGTTGACTATCAATAGCACTTTACCTTCATAGTCCGAAAATTGCTTATTTTCCCCTTCTAGCAATTCTGCCTCAAATTGATAAATATTGGTCATGGATAGGTTTCCTCATCATTTTTTTCTTGGGTTTTTAATTCTAATGAAGCTGAGTTTACACAATAACGAAGACCTGTAGGTTCAGGTCCATCCTCAAAAACATGACCTAGATGTGCGTCACAATGATGACAAACAATCTCAGTACGAATCATGCCATGTGAGTGATCGTCATGTTCTTCAATGACTGTTTGGCTGATTGGACGATAAAAACTAGGCCATCCACAACCACTGTCATATTTGGTTTCTGAAGTAAATAAAGGTTCGCCACAGCAACGACAAACATAAGTTCCTTCTTGTTTGGTATTCCAATATCGCCCTGTGAAAGCAGGCTCAGTTCCCTTTTGACGGGTAATGCGATACTCCTCTGGTGATAACTCTCTTTGCCATTCTCGGTCTGTTTTATTGAGTTTTCCCATGATTAACTCCTTTAAATCTTTGACATTCAATGTCATGCTTCAGTACCTTCATATTTACGCTAGAGCTTGAAAAATTTCTAGCTAAATTTCTACATAGATTGTGATATTTAGTAATCTATTTTTATTCACTCAAAAATAATTGGATGGGAATATGTCCGTTTTAGGTAACACTACTCCACGCGAAATTAAGAAATCGTCTAAGCTCGAGCATGTATGCTATGACATTCGTGGACCTGTGTTACGCGCCGCCAACGAAATGGAAGAAGCCGGACATAAGATAATTAAACTCAATATCGGCAACCCAGCCCCCTTCGGTTTTGAAGCACCTCAAGAAATTATCAATGATGTTGCGTTGAACTTACCAAATGCAATCGGCTATACAGACTCAAAAGGGATTTTCCCTGCCCGCAAAGCGGTTTGTCAGTATTATCAACAAAAAGGTATTTTCAATATGCATGTCAATGACGTGTATATTGGGAATGGTGTTTCTGAGCTGATTGTAATGGCTATGCAAGGCCTGTTAGATGACGGCGATGAAATGCTGGTACCAATGCCAGATTATCCATTATGGACTGCTGCCGTTAATCTTTCTGGTGGTACAGCAATTCATTATAAATGTGATGAAGAAGATAATTGGTATCCTGATATTCAGGATATGGAAAACAAAATTACGCCTAATACTCGTGGGATCGTGATTATCAATCCGAACAACCCAACGGGTGCTGTTTATCCACGCCATGTCTTAGAAAAAATTGTCGCTCTTGCAAAAAAATATGACCTGATTTTATTTGCTGATGAGATCTACGATAAGATCGTTTACGATGGAATCGAACATGTATCGGTCGCTGCCCTTGCGGGTAATCAACTGTGTATTTCATTTAACGGATTATCTAAATCCTATCGAATTGCTGGATACCGTTCAGGCTGGATGGCAATTACGGGTGATAAGACTCGTGCGGCAGATTATATTGAAGGTCTAGATATGCTCGCGTCAATGCGCCTGTGTGCTAACCATCAAGCTCAATACGCTATTCAAACTGCATTGGGTGGCTACCAGTCTATCAACGATTTAATTCGTCCAGGTGGTCGTTTGTATGAGCAACGCAATATTGCTTGGCAAATGTTGAATGAAATCCCAGGTGTAAGCTGCGTTAAACCTGAAGGTGCAATGTATTGTTTCCCTAAACTTGATCCTGAAATTTATCCTATTCAGGATGATGAACAGTTTATGCTTGACTTCCTCAAAGCAGAAAAAGTTTTATTGGTTCAAGGTACAGGATTCAACTGGCCTACCCCTGATCATTTCCGTGTGGTGTTCTTACCTGCCGAAAATGAATTACGTGAAGCAATCAATCGTTTAGGAAGATTCTTAGCAAAAATGCGTTAATTCGGTCGTTTTATGTGAATGATGTATTTAAAACCCCCAGATTTCAATCTGGGGGTTTTATATTTAATATTTTGATTATTTCATGATATTAATTTCATTTTGATTATATACAAACACCCTTCTTTTCCTTTATCGTGATTAAGCATTATCCATGCACAATACTATAAAAAACATTTAGGAAAAAAGATGAAAAAGACGCTAACCGCACTGACTCTATCGATTGGCTTGTTATTACCCCTAGCGAGCTTTGCTAAAAATAACGTTGTCGTCGTTGCAACTGGGGGAACGATTGCGGGTGCTGGTGCAAGCTCAACCAACAGCGCCACTTACACTGCCGCAAAAGTTCCAGTTGATGACTTACTGAGTGCCGTTCCTCAAATTAAAGATTTAGCCAATGTGAGCGGCGTACAAGCAATGCAGGTTGCTTCTGAAAGCATTACAGACAAAGAATTACTTTCCCTTGCCCGTCAAGTCAATGATTTGGTTAAAAAGTCAGATGTAAATGGCGTTGTCATTACACATGGCACAGATACTTTAGAAGAAACCGCTTTTTTTCTTAATCTAGTCGTACAAACGGAAAAACCTATTGTTGTTGTCGGCTCAATGCGCCCATCGACGGCTTTATCTGCGGATGGCCCACTAAATTTATATAGTGCAGTTGCTCTGGCAGCAGACCCGAGTGCAAAAAATAAGGGGGTGTTCGTCCTTATGAACGATAGTATTTTTGCAGCTCGAGATGTGACTAAAGGCATTAATATTCATACTAATGCCTTTGTAAGCCAATGGGGAGCTTTAGGGACGTTGGTAGAATCTAAACCTTATTGGTTCCGAAGTTCTGTTAAGCGATTTAATCAGCGGTCAGAATTTAATATCGAGAATATTAAGGGTGATACACTCCCATTAGTTCAAATTGTCTATGGCTCTGGCAACATGATTCCTGATGCTTATCAAGCGTATGCCAAGGCTGGGGTTAAAGCCATTGTCCATGCAGGTACAGGAAACGGCTCAGTCGCGAAAAATATTGTTCCCACGCTGAATCAACTTCAGCAAAGTGGTATACAAATTGTACGTTCTTCACGAGTGCCACAAGGATTCGTTCTCCGTAATGCCGAACAGCCAGATGACAAATATGGTTGGGTAGTTGCACATGACTTCAACCCTCAAAAAGCTAAAATTTTAACCGCGCTTGCTTTATCCAAAACCAAAGATGCAAAAGAAATACAACGCATGTTCTGGGAATATTAAGCCCAATTTTCATGTTATAAAAAAGTGCCGAATGGCACTTTTTTTGATTGATATAAAATCGCCTTTATTCAAATCGAAGATAATTTGTGCGAATCATATAAAATATCGTGGATTCTCAGCTCTAAATCACTTTGCATGATAAAATACGCTCTGCTCTTGTAAAGGACTCATCTATGCAGTTTGTTCATCTCGGTGTTCATACAGAATTTTCTATTACTGAATCAATCGTACGTATACCTGATCTAATGAAGTCTGCTGTACAGGATTCTATGCCTGCACTCGCGATGACAGATTTATCGAACTTACATGCAGCAGTGAAGTTTTATACCTCGTGTCTTAAAAAAGGGATTAAACCTATTTTAGGAAGTGTGATTCGTTTGAATGATGAATCACATCGTATGACTTTACTGGCGATGAATAATGAGGGTTGGCGTAGTTTAACTGAAGTAGTATCACGCGGCTTTATTGAAGGACAACAACTCAGTATCCCGTGTGTAAAAAAAGAATGGGTGTTAGAACAAGCGCCGGGCATGATTGCACTTTTAGGGATTAAAAGTGATGTTGGAGAAATGCTGTGTTCAAGTAGCCCTGAAAAAGCTGAACCCTTACTTGAAGCTTGGATAGAAAAATTTGGCAACCGTGTCTATTTAGCACTCACGCGCACCAATCGCCCACAAGAAGAAGATTTTATTATTGAAGCTGTTAAATTAGCCGCAAAATATCAAATCGGTGTTGTCGCTCATAATGATGTTCATTTTATTAGAGAAGAAGACTTTGAAGCCCATGAAGCGCGCGTCTGCATCGCAGATGGCTATGTTTTAGGTGATAATCGTCGTCCACGTACTTACAGCCCTGAGCAATATTTCAAAACAACAGCGCAAATGGTGGAGTTATTTGCTGATATCCCCAGTGCTATTCAAAATACAGTTGAAATTGCTAAACGCTGTAATGTGACACTTCGCTTAGGTAAATACTTTTTACCTGACTATCCAATTCCTGAAGGTCATACAATTGATACCTTCTTTGCCCATTTGTCTAAAGAAGGATTAGAAGAACGTCTTAATCACCTTTATCCTGTGGAGAAACGTGGAGAAGACTGGCCTGAAATTCGCAAAGAATATGACGATCGATTAGATTTCGAAATCAAGATCATTAACTCGATGGGATTCCCAGGTTACTTCTTGATTGTCATGGACTTCATTCAGTGGTCCAAGAACAATGGCGTACCTGTAGGCCCGGGCCGTGGTTCAGGTGCAGGCTCATTAGTTGCATACAGTTTAAAAATTACAGATTTAGATCCACTACCATACGGACTTCTTTTCGAACGTTTCTTAAACCCTGAACGTGTTTCGATGCCAGACTTTGACGTGGATTTTTGTATCGCAGGTCGTGATCGTGTAATTGATTATGTAGCACGAACTTATGGGCGTGACGCTGTATCTCAAATTGCAACATTTGGTACGATGGCAGCGAAAGGTGCAATTCGAGATGTTGCACGAGTTTTAGGTAAGTCTTACGGCTTAGCAGATCGTATTTCTAAAATGATCCCGACTAAACCTTTGGGTTTAAGTTTAGAAGAATCTTTAGAAGCAGAACCACAACTTAAAGATATTGTAACCAACCCATCCAACCCAGATTATGAAGATGCATCAGAAATCTGGGAAATGGCGCTTAAACTTGAAGGAATAACGCGTAACACTGGTAAGCACGCAGGTGGTGTTGTAATCGCACCGACCAAGATTACGGACTTCTCAGCTGTACTGTGTGACGAAGATGGTACCGGTCGTGTCGCTCAATTTGATAAAGACGATGTTGAGGCGGCAGGACTTGTTAAATTTGACTTCTTGGGGTTGCGAAATCTTACTGTAATTGAAGATGCTATTCAGCACATTAACCAACGATTAAAGTTTGATATACCTCTAAAGATTGAGAATATTCCGCTAAATGACAAAGCTGCATATTCGATATTTGCCGAAGCAAATACCACTGCGGTATTCCAATTTGAATCCGTGGGCATGAAAAAAATGCTCAAGGAAGCACGCCCAAGTAAATTTGAAGAAATTATTGCCTTCGTGTCATTGTACCGCCCGGGCCCAATGGATCTAATTCCAGACTTTATTCATCGTATGCATGGTGGAGAGTTCGAATACTTACATCCCCTATTAGAAGGTGTCTTAGAACCAACATACGGGATTATGGTATATCAAGAACAGGTCATGCAAGCAGCACAGTATTGTGCAGGATATAGTCTAGGTGGTGCGGACTTACTTCGTCGTGCGATGGGTAAAAAGAAACCTGAAGAGATGGTTAAACAACGCCAAATCTTTATTGAAGGTGCTGCAAAAAAAGATATCGATGAGCAAACGGCGAACCATATCTTTGACTATATGGAAAAATTTGCAGGCTATGGTTTCAACAAATCACATGCTGCAGCCTATGCATTGGTGGCTTATCAGACGGCTTGGTTAAAAGCACACTATCCTTCTGAGTTTATGTCCGCTGTACTGACTTCGGAAATGCAAAACACAGACAGTATTGTATTTTTGATTGATGACTGTCGTAACAATGGTCTCGATGTGTTACCACCTTCCGTCAATATGTCGATTTATCAATTCCATGCAATTGATGAAAAAACCATTGTATATGGTCTAGGTGCAATCAAGGGTGTTGGTGAAGCAGCAATGCAATCTGTCATTGATTCACGTAAGCAACTTGGACCTTATAAAGATTTATTTGATTTCTGCCATCGCATTGATCTGAAGAAAATCAATAAACGTACACTTGAAGCTTTGATTCGCTCAGGTGCATTAGATTGTCTCGGGCTTGAACGCGCGACTTTAATGGCTCAATTGCCTGAAGCTGTACAAGCAGCCGAACAAGCTCGTTCAAACCGCGAAACTGGCATTATGGATTTATTTGGTGAAGTTGAAGAAGTTCAACGTAAACCTACTAAACCTGTAAAACCTTGGTCTGATGAAGTCCGTTTAAAAGGTGAAAAAGACACCTTAGGTTTATATTTAACGGGACACCCGATCGATGTGTATCGCCCCGAGTTAAAAGCGTTTATTTCTAACAAAATTAATGAGCTGACTCCAACACGTCGTGGAGTAACTACTGTATTTGCCGGCTTGGTTGTGGATGTCGCAAATTTCCCTAACCGCATGATGATCACACTCGATGATGGTACTGCTCGAATCGAAGTCTCAGCAAATCATGAACGCTTCCAACGTTTTAAAGACGTTATTGTGAATGAAAGAGTGATCGTGATTGAAGGTGAAATTTATGAACGTGAAGGCTTCGACCGTCCGATGGGACGCCTTACTAAGGCGTTTACATTAAACGAAATTCGTCAAAAACGTGCGAATCACATCCTCATCAAATTACAACCTGAGCATATTCAGCCAAATCTTGGTCAAGAGCTTTCACAGATCATTCAACCATTTTGTGATGTAGATATGTGTCAGCATGTGCCATTACAAGTACAACTCGACTTTCCATATGCAACGGCTGATTTTCATTTACCACCACAATGGAATGTCGCACCACTCGATGACTTATTGTTCAAACTGCGCGACTATTTTGGTAAAGAGGCCTTACATGTGGAGTATCATGTCAAGTCAAAAGCTGCACGTTCCCACGCCGCAGAACCAAAATCAGAACCAGTCATCACATCACATGCCTCTCCACCTGACCAGATCAGTATGGATGAAGCAATGGATCAATACATGACGGAAGTCAGTCAATACTCTTAATTTTGGAAGATTTATGAATTTAATTGATAATGCTGCTGTCTCAGCGCATTTGTCTCATGTGCGTATTGTCATGGTGAATACTACCCTGCCTGCGAATATCGGTAGCGCACTTAGAGCAATGAAAACCATGGGGCTTTCAAAATTGGTTTTAGTTGCACCTAAAACTTATCCTCATCCTGATATTGATGCACTTGCAGCCGGTGCAACCGATTTAATTGATCAAATTCAGATTGTAGAAACGCTTGAAGAAGCCATCGCAGATTGCCATTTAGTCTTTGGTACAAGTGCTCGTAGCCGAACTATTCCATGGCCTTTATTAGATGCTCGGCCTGCTGCTGATAAATCGATGCAAGCGGTGATCAAAGAACAACAAGAAATTGCCGTAATATTTGGGCGTGAAGATCGCGGATTAACCAATGAAGAGTTGGCTTTGGCGAATTACCATGTGACCATCCCTGTGAATACAGACTATGGGGTACTCAATGTCGCTCAAGCCATTCAAATTATTTGCTATGAAATGCGAATGGCGACCACGGCTCTCATGGAACAAGTTGAAGATCCTCAAGCAGTTATGAAAGTGACTGATGAAGATTCTATGCATTGGGATGAGCCGTTGGTAACACATCAACAGATGGAACAATTTTATCCTCATTTTGAAAAAATGTTGCACGAAATCGAGTTTTTAGACCCAGAAAACCCACGATTATTGCCTTTACGCTTGCGTCGCTTATTCGGACGTATACAATTAGATCGTATGGAGTACCATCTTCTTAGAGGTATTTTCAGTCGTGTTCAGGCATTGAACAATGGCACATGGAAAAAGTCAGATTCTAAAGAGAAATCAAAAGATGCTTAAACAGCTTAAAGAAGATATTCAAGCTGTGTTTGCCCGCGATCCTGCGGCGCGCAACACATTTGAAGTTTTAACCACTTATCCAGGAATTCACGCACTGATTATGCATCGTGTTGCGCATGAGCTTTGGAAAAAAGAGTGTAAAACTTCAGCCCGCATGCTGTCTTCTTTTAGTCGTTTTGCAACTGGTATCGAAATTCACCCAGGTGCCAAAATTGGCAAACGTTTTTTTATTGATCACGGTATGGGTGTGGTCATTGGGGAAACAGCTGAAATTGGTGATGATGTGACGCTCTATCATGGCGTGACATTAGGTGGCACCACTTGGAATAAAGGCAAACGTCACCCAACTTTAGAAGATGGTGTAGTCGTTGGCGCAGGTGCGAAAATTTTAGGACCATTTACCGTGCATAAGAATGCGAAGGTGGGTTCGAATGCTGTGGTCACCAAAGAAGTCCCTGAAGGTGCTACTGCCGTAGGTAACCCAGCGCGATTTATTATTAAAAATCAGCAAAAAGATTTGGACAAAGAATCCGAACGACGCAATTATGCAGAAAGCATCGGTTTTCAGCCGTATGCGACAACCCAAGATCAATCAGATCCTATGTTAGAAGGTATGCGAGTATTATTGGATCGTATACAGCACAATGAAAAGCGCATGAACACTCTATGTCAGCGACTTTCATTACTTGATCCAACATTTAATAACGCTCAAAGTAATGGACAACCATTTAGTGCTGAAGAGTTAAAAATCATTGACGAAGTTCGTCGTGAGTGCGAAGCTCAAACTGCACAATCAAAAGCTTAATGTATAAGTTTGACTAAGTTAGGTGAATCTGAGTTGCATGTTGTTTCGACTTTTCATAGACTCAGATACAACCTGAACTAGAATTTAAAAACATAATATTGGAAGAAAATATGACGATTAAGCCCCTCATTGCCACCATGATCGCTGTTTCATTATTGAGTGCTTGTAGCTCTCCAGCAGTAAAAAAACAATCTAAAACAAACGATCCAATCGTCTTTTCTGAGCCTGATTTAAGTGCGCCATTTTATGCATTAAATCCTTTTAATTATAGCCAACCACCAGTATTCGAGCTTGAACTAAAAAAAGCTGCTGCTGCACCACTTCAAAAACTTGAGGTGACTGATCCAAATAATCCAAACAGAAAGATGATCCTCGACCAAAACAAATTAATCGTACCGACTGTGAATAGTTCACAACGTGCGATGAAATACACGGTTTTAGCGGGTCAAAATGAAATCGATATTACAGAAATTGATGACTTCCTCCAGATGGTTGAAGGTAAAGCACGTCACTATCCTCCTCGCTTTACAGATCGTCAAGAACGTCGCGGTTTTGAAGCTAAATTACGTGAAGTTTCAGCTCAACTAGATACTTTAGCAGCGAAAGATAACGCGTCATTCGATATCCTAATTCGTGCATTTAAAGCAAGTATATTGGGTCGTAACCTCGATCTTGGTTCTGCTTATACCACTAAATCATTAAAATATGCACAACAAATCCTGAAGATCAACAAAGAAGACGCTGAAGCGAACTTCTGGTTTGGTTTCTCTTTGTCTGAAGGTGGTGGTCAAAAAGAAGCTATTCCATATATCGATAAGGCCATCAAAGCGGGTGTTCAAGAAGCTTATCTCGTAGCTGTTAATAACTACCTCGCATTGAGCCAAAAGAAAAATGCAATCACAACTTTAAAAAATTACAAGGTGAAATATCCTGAAGAAACTGAAGTTGCTGACCGCTTGATTCAAGAAATTGAGAAACAAGGTCGTTACAATGTTTGGCAAATTTTAAACAATCCAGCGAAATCATAATCTTATTAAAAAAAAATAGACTGATCATTCAGTCTATTTTTTTTAGCACTTATTTTTATCTCCCTAAAAATAACGTATGCTCAGCGTTAATGATTCATGCTGACAGTTGAAAATATGTTTATGATGAACAATAAATACATCGGCGTCCTACTGCTCGCAACACCACTATTTATGACAGGTTGCCAAGTCGTCAGTGTAAAAAATCAAGCGCTTAATGTTTCGATCGCGAATGAACGAGATAGCATATTAACGCGTAAAAAAATGAGTGAAGCGAGTCTTAATGTCCTCTCCATGACAGGCAGTGAGGCTGAAAGTTGTTCTAATGATCCAGATAAATGCGTATCTGATCTAAAAAAAATAAAACAAATTCAAGATGAACAACTTTATTCAACTGCAAGTGAAGCATATTTGACACGGGCATTAACCCTCAGTAATTCTTCTGATTGTAATACCAGTTTAATTAATAAATATCAGTCAGAAGAAAAGCAAAAACTTCATCAAGAAAACTATAGTCAATGTCTTGACCAACAGTTAGCAATGCTTGATAAAAGTATTCGTTATAGTTATGCCTATCTATTCAAGACAAAACGCCAACCAAGCGACCGTATTTTCGATAATAGACAAGTTCAAATACGAGATTTCTACAATCAAGCCTTGGCGAAAATGGTGATGACCTATGGTATGCGCTATACGGGTGAAAAAGTTCCCAAACAAATAAAAATTGGTGAAAGCATTTATACCATCAACTATGACCATTACCCTCAGATTGCTAATCAAAAATTAGATAGCCTGCTTTCAAGCTACAACCTCAATTTTAGTGGCTTGCGTTCGATTAACCGTCGGGATGGTTTCGGTGCGGAATTTGTCGCAACGCTTCCAGCGCCAGAGCGAAATAGCGATTCAGGTAAATATATTGTAGATCCATTAAATCACGCTTATAAAAATGGTCGTAACCCTAATATTCATCCACCACGTTATCTTTCAGTCACGATGACTGCTGAGCCTGCGCGTCAGAGTAATGTAGAGGATATTCTGAATGACCCGCATTTCACCCTGAATATTTATGATCCTTATGGATTAGATCAATTAAAAGTAGGTGGAAAAGTTTATCCCTTAGCTGCGAATTACTCTGCACCTTATGGTTTGTGGCTTGCCGAAAATAACTTAGGTGCTGCTGCATATTTGAGTTTGATTGATCGTGACAATACAATCACAATGCCCCATCTCTTTATGCTCGAACCCTATAATCCAAACAAAAAAATTATTGTTTTGGTGCATGGACTTGCAAGCAGTCCAGAAGCTTGGATTGCATTAACCAATGACATTATGGGAGATAATGTTCTAAGAGAGCATTATCAAGTTTGGCAAGTATTTTACTCAACCAATATGCCAATTTTAGAAAGTCGCTTTCAGGTGAATGCGATCATTCAACAAGCATTTAATTCACTTGATCAATCTACAGCATCAGCTAAAGATGCAGTTCTGATTGGACATAGTATGGGTGGTATTATTTCAAGATTATTGGTGAGCCAAGCTGATTTAACACAACCTGCATTGTCTCAATTAAAAAATTCTCAAATTAGCCGCTTTAAGAATGAACCTTTATTTAAAGCTCGTTTACAAATCAAACCTGTGCCACAGTTCAATCGTGCTATTTTCTTAGCAGCACCTCATCGAGGTACAGATTATGCTGATCGTTGGTTTACACGAGCTGCGCGTAAAGTGATCAAGTTGCCAGGTGCATTTTTGGGTGCATTTGCTGAATCGCTCTCAGATAAAGATATTAATATTAAACATTTTGTCAAAGACTTAGGTCATGGATTGATTCAAAATGGTCCGAGTGATCTGAGTCACAACTCTCCTTTCACCAAATTAACCTCACCTGTGACGCCAATTAAAGGATTTAAATTTCACTCCATCATGGGGAATGTGACTGAGAGTAAAGATCCTAATGTTATGTCAGATGGGATCGTGCCTTATCAGAGTGCTCATCTTAAAGGGGCACAATCTGAGATTATTATCAAAGGTGGTCACTCAATTCAGGAAACGCCTGAAGCTGTTTTGGAATTAAGACGAATCCTAAGACTTCATTTGACAGAGCTTGGAATTGCCAAATAACGATTTCCTTTAGCTTTTATCAGGCGATGTATCAAAGATGCATCGGCTTTTTGTTTTTATAGTCCCAAAGGACGACTTTTGAATCCCACTCATATTTTTAACTACCTTCTCCATAAAATATTTGAGAAAAAATGGATAACGATTAGAACAAACTGGATAGCCTGACTCCGTTAATCACTGTTCAATAGATTCAAAGATAAATGAAATCAAGTGATATAAGGAGTTAGACCATGGGATCTCGTAGCAGCATCGAATGGCATGATTTTATTGAAGGATGTATCGATTTTCGACCAGAGGATGGCGTCTATCGTATCGCACGTGACATGTTTACTGAACCAGAACTTTTTGATCTAGAAATGGAAATGATCTTTGAAAAGGTGTGGATCTACGCGTGTCATGAAAGTGAAATTCCAAAACCAAATGACTTTGTCACTGTTCAAATTGGTCGCCAACCGCTCATCATTAACCGTGATGGTCAAGGTAATTTAAATGCAATGGTCAATGCCTGCGAGCACCGTGGTGCTACATTGACCCGAGTTGCTAAAGGTAATCAATCCACATTTACCTGCCCGTTCCATGCTTGGTGTTACAAATCGGATGGTCGCCTCGTAAAAGTTAAAGCTCCTGGTGAGTATTGTGATGACTTTGATAAATCATCACGAGGTCTAAAAAAAGCACGTATTGCAAGTTATAAAGGATTTGTCTTCGTTAGTTTAGATACAACAGCTACAGACACCTTAGAAGATTATTTAGGTGATACACGTGTTTTCCTTGATCTTATGGTTGAACAATCACCTACAGGTGAATTAGAAGTTTTACCGGGTAAATCAGCATATACCTTTGCTGGAAACTGGAAGCTACAAAATGAAAATGGTGTAGATGGCTACCACGTAAGTACTGTTCACTATAACTATGTCTCTACAGTTCAATATCGTCAGCAACTGAATGCACAAAAAGGGACTGGACCAAAGGACACACTTGATTACAGTAAATTAGGTGCTGGTGATGACACAACTGATGATGGTTGGTTCTCATTTAAAAATGGTCATAACGTTTTGTTTAGTGACATGCCTAACCCAACTGTACGCCCTGGTTACGCAACTGTGATGCCATATCTGGTTGAAAAATATGGTCAAAAACGTGCTGAATGGGCAATGCATCGTCTCAGAAACTTGAACTTATACCCAAGCCTTTTCTTTATGGATCAAATCAGTTCGCAACTTCGTATTATTCGTCCAGTTGCATGGAATAAAACTGAAGTCATTAGCCAGTGTATTGGTGTTAAAGGTGAATCGGCTGAAGCACGTCGTAACCGTATTCGTCAATTCGAAGATTTCTTCAACGTATCGGGCTTAGGCACACCTGACGATTTAGTCGAATTCCGTGAACAACAGCGTGGTTTCCAAGCTCGTTTAGAACGCTGGAGTGACATTTCGCGCGGTTATCACAAGTGGAATTATGGCGACAGCCCGAATGCTCAAACATTAGGGATCAAACCAGTCATCACGGGTACTGAAATTACTCAAGAAGGTTTATATGTCAATCAACACCAAGTTTGGCGCGATCTCATGTTAAAAGGCTTAAAAAATAAAGCACTTAAACTCACTGAAGATACTTCTGAACCACACGAATGCCCTGCATCACAAGCGACAACTGAGGAGGCTTAATCATGACACAAGCTCTTGTACATCAAGTTTCTCAATTTTTATATGAAAAATCTGCGCTTTGTGACAACTATGAATGGGACGCATATCTAGAACTCTATGACGAAGACAGCGAATACCACATTCCACAATGGATCAGTGACCATGAATACGTCACTGATCCAAACCAAGGGCTTTCATATATCTATTATGAAAACCGTGCTGGCCTTGAAGATCGCGTATTCCGTATAGGAACTGGTAAAGCTGCATCAGCTACGCCCCTTCCGCGTCTCATGCATGCGATTCACAACATCCGTGTAAAAACACTTGAAGACGGATTATTAGAAGTTAAAGCGGGTTGGTCGACATTCTATAACCGCCAAGGTTTAGAAGGCTATTTTTACGGGCATGTCACTTATATCCTTCGTCAACATGAAGACACTTTCCGCATTCGTAAACAGCACACCATTTTGTTGAATGACAAAATTGATTCTGTGCTCGACTTCTATCACGTTTAAGGAGTAAAAGAATGAGTCATTCTGTTGCACTCAACTTTGCAGATGGTAAAACGTTCTTTATCTCTGTGAATAATGATGAGCTTTTACTTGATGCTGCGTTCCGTCAAGGTATCACATTGCCTTTAGACTGCCGTGAAGGCGTTTGCGCAACCTGTCAAGGGCAATGTGAAAGTGGCAATTACACTCAAGATTATGTCGATGAAGAAGCATTAACCGAACGTGATCTGGCAGAGCGTAAAATTTTAGCTTGTCAAACACGAGTGCAATCGAATGCTGCATTCTATTTCGATCATGACTCAAGTTTCTGTAATGCTGGTGAAACACTTCAACTCGAAACCAAAGTGACTCACGTAGAATTAGTCTCTGAAACTACGGCAATCATTCATGTAGATGCCAGTCAACATACGCAGAAAATTGATTATTTACCGGGTCAATATGCTCGATTAAAAATTCCTGGTGCAAATGATTGGCGTTCTTATTCCTTTGCCAATTTACCCAATGAAGGTAATCAATTACAGTTTTTAATTCGCTTACTGCCGCAAGGTCTCATGAGTGACTATCTGCGAGATCGAGCAAAAGTTGGGGATACAATTTTACTCGAAGCACCTTTAGGAAGTTTTTATCTTCGCGAAGTGGAAAAAGAAAAGCCATTAGTCTTTGTCGCAGGAGGTACTGGATTGTCAGCATTTTTAGGAATGCTAGATCAAATTGTGAAACAACCTCAAATTCCACCAGTACATCTATATTATGGTGTAAACAAAGAGCAAGATTTGTGTGAACAAGAAAGGTTAAAAGCATACTCAGCTAAGATTCCACACTTTGAGTATCATCCCGTAATCGGACAACCTTCTAATGATTGGACTGGAAAAAAAGGATTTATCCACGAACATTTAGATCAATCGCAATTAAGCGAATCAGCATTCGATATGTATTTGTGTGGTCCGCCACCAATGATCGATGCTGTCAAAAATTGGTTAGCTGATCACCAGATAGACAACGGACGTGTTTACAGTGAGAAGTTTATTCAAAGTCATAGCTCTAGATAATTAAATGAGCTGATGACAATCACTAAGGACTATCGTTAATATTCTTTGCAAACGATAGTCCTTTTTTGTTCTAACGTTTGAATATATGGAAATTTTAAATGCAAAAAATAATTGTAAATGACGTTATTGATCGGGAAAAAATGTCCCCTTTACAATGGACAGTTTTCTTTCTGGGGTTTTTGGTTTTTTTCTGTGATGGATTAGACACTGGCATCTTAGGCTTTATTGCACCAGCATTGTTAGATGATTGGGGGATTTCAAAACCAGATCTAGCACCTGTGCTGAGTGCGGCCTTAGTAGGCATGTCGATCGGCGCCATTATCTCAGGACCATTATCAGATAAATTTGGACGCAAGGGTGTCATCGTAATGACGACTTTGTTGTTTTCAATTTTCACCATCATGTGTGGATTTGCTTCTAACACACAAGAACTTATGATCTATCGTTTTATTACAGGGGTCGGACTTGGTGCGGCTATGCCGAATATCAGCACAATGGTATCCGAATACATGCCTCTAAAACGTAAAGCATTCCTGACCGGATTAGCAGGTTGCGGATTTATGTTAGGGATCTCAAGTGGCGGTGTCTTATCTGCGTTCTTATTAGAGAATCAAGGGTGGGCAAATGTCATTATTATCGGCGGTGTAATCCCACTGATCGTATTGGTATTTTTGATTACCAAGTTACCTGAATCACCTCAATACCTCATCAAACAAAATCGTCAAGAAAAAGCAAAACCAATTCTTGAGAAGATTCACGGTCAAACATTTGATCAAAGTACTGTATTTGTTCTACCTGAAGCAGAAGTATTAGATCCTAAACAAAGCCCTGTTAAAATTTTATTTAGCAAATACTTTTGGGGTTCAGCAATGCTTTGGCTGTGTTGCTTTACCAGCCTAATGGTATTTTATCTGTTAACCAGCTGGATGCCGACTATTCTTAAAACCGCTGGATTCACAACAGAACAGTTTAGTTTAATTGCAGCGATTTTCCCATTTGGCGGTGTGATAGGTGCATGCTTTATGGGGTGGTATATGGATAAAGTTAATCCAAATACTGTGATTAAATATTCTTATCTCGCAGCATTTGTATTGTTCTTCGTAGCAGCATTCGTAAGCCAAAGTATTGTTTTACTCGGTATTGCAATTTTCTTAATTGGCGCATTATTAGTGGGTGCTCAATCATCACTACTTCCATTAACAGCACTGTTCTACCCTTCAGTGTGCCGTGGTGTAGGTGTTTCATGGATGCATGGTATTGGTCGTATCGGTGCGATCTTAGGTGCGTTCTACGGATCACTGATTTTTACTTTTGAATTATCTCTTGCAGGTATTTTCTATGTCCTAGCAATTCCGACATTTATTTCGTTTATTGCGCTCGCATTAAAAGGACTAAAACAACCTGAATCAGCCAATACTGCAACTGCAGAGGTAACGCAGTAATCTCAACTCAGTCATTAAAAAGCCCCAATCAAGGGGCTTTTTTTTAAACCATTATTTTAAGTGTTTCACTCGGGAGAACCCCATATTTGGCTTTGTATTCTTGAGAAAATCGTCCTAAATGTCTGAATCCCCAGTCATAAGCCAATCTTGAAATGGAAATATTTGCATTGTTCTGCAGCAAAGCATGATGAATCTGTTCAAGTCTATAGTTTTTTAAATAATCCATAGGACTCATATGAAGCGCTTGTTGAAACTCACGGTATAAAGTCGATTTTGAAGTTCCCGATATCATGACTAAATCTGATGCATCCAACTCTTGATCAGCAAAACGATGGATAAACTCTCTGACCACCATGACTGGCTTCGGAAGTTGATACTCTTGGAGCGATCTTAATTCATTGGAATAATTATTGTGCTGGGTTAAAAGCAAAGCCTTAATCAAAAAACTTTCATAATCTTGAGAAAGCAGATTTAAACCATCAAAACGAGAATAATCTTGCCTGAGCGATAAACATTGTTGAATATTATTCCACCACAATCTTAGGAAGTTATCTTCACTAAATGGCATATCTGGCTCAAAAATCACCCGCTCTTTAACAGGTTTAGAAAGCAAATTGGAAAGTACAGATTTGACACTTTCTTCAGGAATCACCACTTGAAATTTTTTACAATTACGGTGAATGATGAGTTCTTGCTGATCCTGACTAGAAACAATGATTCCATTATTACTGTGTGATAAATGAGTTTCTCCATTCATACGCAATGTTTGCTGTCCATGAATAGGCAAACTGATACTGTATGCACCTAGCTGCTGAATTTGAATAGACACATCAGTGCCATAACTGATACAGCCAATTGCCATTTTTTTACTCGGCAAGCGTATACCTGAATAATGAAAATCAAGCTGATCTTTACGAGCAGTTTCTAATTGATGTGAACCACAAATAAGGCTCATTAATCGTTGAGCAACATTCAATTCACGCGATGCGTGACTAAGATCCTTATGTTGGCTGAGTGTGATCATCCTGTTCACCTAGCTATTTTGAATCATGATAGATACTATAAAACATTTTTAATAATAATGTCGAAATAAAGTCTCTTCGCTTCGACTAAATATTTAAATATATTTTTGAACACAGATTAGTAAATTAAAAAATACTAATTTGGTATCTTATATTACTTAATAGGTATTTTTATTTTTTATATTATTTTCATTAACTTATATTAAAATAATAATGATAAAAAATTCGGTTTTATTTGACATTCAGCGATTATAGAGATAGATTTTTAAATAAGTCCTAAGGATAGGACTGATATAAATAAATGTAATTTTTTCAATTACCACTATAGCTATTAAATTTTAAAATTATTATTTCTGGTCTGAATATTGCTTCATTTATTTATATCGTAAATCTCATTCCATGATATCAATTTAACACTACTGTCATGGTACGGACTACTAATGAGCCAAAAGGATTCACAATGAACCAGCTTCATTCCTCTCAGCTAACTGGGCAAAATTTTAGTAATGAATCAATTTTCAACAGTCAAAACTTGGTCTTCAATCAAGCAGATTTGAGCGAAACTTGTAAAAATGTAGGGCAAATTTTTAAGCCTCATGCTCTTAAAGTGTTAAAATCAGCTAAAAATTTTAGTGCAAGCATGCATCATGTTCAAACTGGGGCTCTTTCTATCAGCCGCTTGGAATATGGCGCAGATGTATTGATCGAACCAGATCAACTTGAAAAGTTTTATCTTATTCAGATTCCTACTCGAGGCTATGCTGAAATTGAATTTGGTCAAGATAAATTTATTTCATACTCAGAAGTAGCGTCAATTATCTCACCTGACCAATCACTCAGAATGCGCTGGCGTGCTCACTCCCCTCAACTCATTCTCAAAATTTCAAAAGATGATTTTGCACATCATTGTCAGCAACATATCGTGAAATCTGAACAAAAAAATGTAATTTTTAATCCTCGACTTGATTTTACCACTCAATCTGGTGGTTATTTTCTGCAACTTTTGAGAACCATGATGGATGCACTTAAATGTGAGCATCATCCTCTCCACCACCCACTTGCATTTAAGCAGTTTGAATCAAATCTATTTAATGCGCTAATTTATGGACAACCAAATAATGCTTTTTTTAAAGCAAATTCTCATCATGAGAAAAAATTAGCGCCCTACTTTATCAAACGTGCTGAAGCATACATTCACCACCACTTACATGAACCACTCAACATAGAAGTCTTGGCGGAACAATCAGGTGTAAGTGCACGAACACTCTTTGCAGGATTCAAAAACCATTTTGGCATTACCCCTATGGCATATTTACGTGAGCTTCGTTTTGAACAAGCTCATCTTGAACTGATGAATAATGAACATGCCACGGTCACTGATGTTGCATTTAAGTGGGGCTTTACTCATTTAGGTCGTTTTTCACAAGAGTACAAACGTCGTTATGGCGAGCTGCCATCATCAACGCGTAAGATTACACAAAATTCACTCTTCTCTTAATTTTATGTCTGTCAATAAAAAAGCCTGTGAAATCACAGGCTTTTTTGATTAGAAATGATGAATGTATCGAATTTGAAATCGATCGCCTTCAGTTCTATTTTTTGCATCATGCTCAAAATATGCATTTGCGACTACATGATTTTTTGGCGAGTGACTATACATAAGTCCAGGTCCAACTGCCCACACACTTTCTTTGCGACCATCGACTTTTACACCATCAACTTTAGTATCGGTAAGCTGTTTTAAATAGTACCCACTTAAACCCAATCGAATCTGATCATGTACAGCATATTCAGATGCTAGGTTAATGTGTACTGCTTGCCCCGCTTGGATGTCATCAGCAGCACCAAAACCATAAGTTGGATCATCATTTTTAAAATTATACAAATAATGAGCGCGTGTCGAAGCTGTCCATTTCGGATTAAACCAATACGTTGCAGCCCAATATGGATTGAAGGAAAATGCATTATTACCCGGATTAATATCACGGTTTTGCTGATATTCCCCTGTTGGCAAATTTATCTGTAATTCTATTCGATGGACAAATTTTGGTCCCTGTTCACCCATGACTGGATCAAACTGGAGAAATGGACCAATCATCAAATCTCCAAATCCACTTTTAGCTTTTAAAGCTTGATTATTTAAACCATCGTCAACACTGATTTTACTTAAATAAGGGATAAGTAAATTCAGACCTAGACTTGAATGAGCAGTCGGTTTATAGGTCGACATGTAACTTAATTGCTCGACAATCACTTGATAATTTAAATCTGTTTTGGGCAATGGAAGCTTTTGTCCACTCGCATCTCTCAACTTGTCACTGTCATAATGTTGAAAATACGTTTGCGAATACCAACCAGGTCCAGCTGGTAGTCCACCATCTAGAAAACTGGTCATACCCAAATTCACAGTCGGTAAATCATAAGCAAAAACATGTGATGAATTTGCTGTAGTAAACAAGGTTAAAGCACTTAATATAATTTTATTTTTCATGTGTATTTCCCATAAAAAACCACGATTATTCATCGTGGTTTTTAAAACAATGATTAAAGGTCTGGATGGCTCGCTGCAATTTGGTAACGACCAGCATGAAATACTAAGGGCTCACCAGCAGTTTGTTGATATTTTTGAATTTCACCGATAAAAATCAAGTGATCACCACCTTCGTATTGCTGTACATTTTTACAAACAAGTGTAGCAAGTGCTTCGTTCAGTAATGGAACACCAGTATCACATTCACCATGATCAACTGTGGCAAACTTATCTTGTGCACCACGGGCAAAATGGGTAGAAAGCTGATGCTGCTCCTTCGTTAACATATGAACTGCAAAGTGCTCAGCTGCAACAAAATCGGGCAAACTTGGTGCTGTTTTCGACAAGCTCCACAACACAAGCGGTGGATCTAATGACAACGAAGAAAATGAATTGGCTGTCATACCCACTTTTCGTCCATCCGTTCCACGTGTGGTGATTACGGTAACACCTGTGGCAAACTGACCAAGAAGATTACGAATCTCGCGAGGATTACTGATGTCAATCTCTTGCAGATTAATTTTATCTAATACATCCATTTTTAACACCTCAGTTCCATCAAGCCACTTGAGAAACTTGATCTGTTTCTAATAATTCTTTCGCTGCGTTTTCGTCAAACCACCACGGTGAAAAGTTACGTGGATCATCAAAATTATTAACGATCTGAGAAGCTAAATTGTGATTTTGAGAGGCTGCACCTAGCAGCTCAACAACATGAGGTTGAGGTGGAACCAATAAACTATTTGTCCAGCTCACGACTTTTTCAGCATATGACCAATATTTCTCAAACGTTGACTCCATCCAATCTTGAGTAAACGCTTGATTACCGTGTGCTAAAATCGCATCGAAATAAACCTTGCTACATTTAGCCGCATTATTTGATCCTTGACCTGTGATTGGATCATTCACCACCAATGCATCTGCCATACCAAATATTTTTTTACCAGAAGCCAATGTCATGACAGGTTTACGTACCGTTGGCGGGAAACGTCCTGCTAAATATCCGCCATTATCCGTAAGCGTTACGTCTTGACAACGCTCATACTCCCACGGCAAATGTTGTTTCAGAATTTCTAAGCTTTTATTTAAATGCTCTTCTGGTGTTTTAACTTCAGCCCAGCAATCCATAGGACCATTAGGAATTCCTTCAAAAACCATAATGTCACATGGACCATTTACTGTAAGCGCAGGAAAACAAAAATACTCACCCACCCCAGGAATAATATTAAAGCTCACTCTCGAGTATGGTGAAATTGGCTTCATTCCATTCACATAAGTCAAAGCCAATGCACGCTGAGGTTTGTCAAAAGTACTACGTTCTGCGTCACGTACAAACTCTTTAACAACTTCACCTTTACCCGCAGCCAATAGCACTAATTCATACTCGTCAGCCAAATGTTCTAATTCATTTAGACCGACATCTTGAAGAACAAACTTGCCTCCACGGCGCTGAAACTCTTCAAGCCAATAAGGCATCTTGACACGTTGATCAACAGATTGAGCATAACGCTCTAATCGCGCACTCCATTTAAATGCTCTTTCACCACTTGCTGGATGAACCAAAGCAAAACTAATACCTTCTACCGCTGGACAATGCTCTTCCCAAAAATTTAATCCTAAATCACGCTCAGTCTGTAACGCAGTATGGAACATACATTGACTAGACATGACTTTACCTTGACGAATCTCATCAGGAGTTTTATTCGACAAAATCGTGATGTCATATCCCTTATCAAGCAGTCCTAATCCAAGTTGAAGTCCTGACTGACCTGCACCAACAATTGCAATTTTTCTCATCTTTATTCTCCAATATTTAATTTATTCTGCTAAACGTGGTATTGCGGGTTGATTCGTTTCAGGCCCCATGACTGAATACCCACCATCTACTGCATAGTCTGCGCCAGTCACAAAACTTGCAGCATCCGACAATAAGAATGTCACTACATTTGCCACTTCTGCCGGATTACCCAAACGTCCCAAGAGATGATAATCACTTGCTACAGCATCAGCTTTCGTACGATTTTGTCCACTCACTTCAGAAATCACTCTCGACCAAGTCCAACCTGGTGAAACTGAGTTGACACGGATACCATCTGGCGCAAAATCCATTGCCATCGATTTGGTCAGTTGTAAAATTGCCGCTTTAGAAACTGGATATAACCAACGTCCCGTTTGAGCACATTGCGCTGAAATCGAGGTGAAATTCACCACTGACCCTTTATTTTTTTGCAAATCTTCATATACGGCACGCGTTAGCTCAACAATAGACACCAAATTGATATCTAATGCTTTTAACCAATCTGATCGTGGTGATTTGAAACCATCATCAAGATAGGTACATGCCAAGTTCACTAAATAACTGACTTCACCTAGATGATTTCTAATGCTGTTTACCGCTTCATGAATTGCAATGTCTGAAATTAGATCAGTTTGTATAAACATCACCTCATACGGATGTTGAGCAGCTATGGTTTTTCCGTAATCATCAATGTCTAAAATGGCAACTTTAGCCCCTAAATTCACGAGGCTTTGAACCACAGCCTGTCCAATCAAAGTTGATCCACCACTGACAATGGCAACTTTATCTTTAATATTTAATTCCATTTTTTGCCCCATATATTTTGATTATTCGATTGGCTTACCAGCACTCGACTCCCAACTTGGCATCAAGCCATTTGAAGGAATATCTTCATCTAAAAGTTTTTTCGCTGTTTCTACACCTGCAACAGGCAATCCTTCTGGATTAAGTAATCCGATTTGGACAAGTACAGAAGCTTGATCCCAATAAATATGTTCGTGACAAAGTTTTGGACCTCTAAACTGAATGACCCCCAACATTGGAATTTCGACATATTTTCCAGTCGGTTTTATACCTGGTAATAACCAATCAATTTCAGTGTCGTGAGTGAAACTCATGATGAATTCATCCACAACCTGAGTAGATCCCACAGTTCTAGAAATTGAGGTGATTTTCATATCTTGAGGGTTTTGATGTACAAAATGATATCGATAGAATCGCGCTAACTGGCTATATCCCACACCACCTGTCAACGTTGGAATGTGATTCACATATGGTTGAGCGACCATCGTTGCCATGGTTGCTGGTACATCGCGCGTGTCGAACTCATGTCTGATATGCTCTTCCCACAATGCAACTAAGTCATAGTGAGGGCCAACCGTTTCATGTAATGCTGTTACGGTACGTTCATGGGCAAATCGCGCCGATGGTTTGTGATAATGATCGCTGTTCGGTCGTGCAAATGCGTGATCAACACCTTCATAAACATAAGCATGAATATGTTTAAATTGTGCGCATGCTTCAGTAATTTGATTTCGCGCTTCAGCTGGACAGAATTGATCAAGTTCAGCCATGTGTAGCACAAGCTTACCCTTCACATTCGAGAGTTCATCGAGCGCTTTTTCAATGCCTACACCGTAGTAAGCAACCGAACACGCTAAGTTATCAATACGGCATGCAGCCAAATATGCAAGTTTTCCACCAAGACAATATCCAACCACTGACTGACCCGTAGTCGTGTCACACGCATCTAAAGTCGTTAAAAAATCTAAACTTTCACGAATATCATTTACACCCTGATCTTCATCATATTGCTGATAAAGTTGAAAAGCTTTTTCAAAATCCTCAGGTGTATAACCTAAATCAATGTTTGGTGCAGTACGCCAAAATAGATCAGGGACTAAAACGGTATAGCCTTCCTCTGCGAGAAAGTCAGCTTTTGCTCGCATCGCTGCATTGATACCAAATATTTCATGACACAATACAATCCCAGGACCTTTCTTTGCTTCTGGGACTGCCAAATACCCTGAATAGCGATTCCCCGATTTGGTAGTGATCTCAATCGTTTGACCTGTCATTTTTTCTTCCCTAAGACATCGAATATGATCTGATCATGAAATGAAATGCGATAACAAACTGTCCAAAAGATGCGGAGACTATCCAGAGACTGCTGATTCTTTACACAAAGAATTTGCATAAATGGATATCGAATTTAATTATTCAATGAACGAAATTGAGTCGTTGGTTATAATATTGGTTCGACTCATTTATCTTTTGCTAAAAATAGATCTTATAATCGATTTACGCATTTTTTCTCATGCTAAGCTTGAGCAGTACTTCTTCGTTTCAAAATTTAACTACAGGTTTTTTTCAAAGATGACTTTAGATCAATCCAATATCGATCTTTCAACATTGACGCCAATGATGCAGCAATATATGACGGTGAAATTACAGCACCCGCATTCGTTAATGTTCTATCGTATGGGTGATTTCTACGAGTTATTTTTTGACGATGCGCATAAAGCCGCCAAAATTTTAGGGATTACGTTAACCCACCGTGGTAAAGCGAATGGACAACCGATACCAATGGCTGGAGTTCCGTATCATGCAGCAGAAGGATACTTAGCGCGTTTAGTTAAAAAAGGTGAAACCGTTGTTATTTGTGAACAACTTGGGGAAGTCACTGGTAAAGGACCTGTTGAACGTGGTGTAGTCAGAATTATTACACCGGGTACATTGACAGACGACGCATTGCTGAATGCCCATCAGAGTTCAAATTTAGTATCCATCTGTATTAAATCTGATGAAATTGGTATCGCCCTATTAGATCTCAGTGCAGGTATTTTTAAAGTCCAACAACAAAGTTTTCAAGCTGAACAACTTCCTCTGGAACTTGCGCGTCTTATGCCAAGTGAACTTTTGATTGATGAGGATTTCAAGCATCCAGAAGTGGTTGAACAGATCAAGCAAATTCTTGATTGTCCCGTTACAAAACGCCCAAACGTAGACTTCAATCTGAATAATGCGCAAAAAACTTTATGTGATCAATTCGCCGTAAGTACTTTATCTGGTTTTGGAATTGAACATCTTGAGTTGGCGAAAGCAGCTGCGGCAGCTTTAATTCATTATGCCAAAGATACCCAAAAGACGGCATTGCCACATATTCGTTCAATTCGACTTGAACAAAGCTCCGACTTTATTGCACTTGATCCTGTGACGCGACGAAATCTAGAGATTATTGATCCTTTGTTTGAGCATGGCACTTCATTATTTGATTTAACCAACCAATGCCAAACGGCTATGGGTAGCCGACTGCTTAGTCGAACGTTAATGCAACCGATTCGTGATACTGCGTTGTTGGATCAGCGTCTAAATGCGATACAAACCATATTATCTGGCTATCATGAAGCTCCAATTCGTCTGGTATTAAAAGAAATCAGTGATATCGAACGCGTACTCAGCCGTGTGGCATTAGGAAGTGCGCGACCACGTGATTTAGTGCAACTACGTCAAGCATGTGCTCAGATCCCGTATTTACGCCATGCATTAGCACCAATGACCTCAACACCGCAATCCGCTTTAATCAATCAACTGAATGAGGAATTGGGTGACTTTAATGGTTTACATCATCGCCTCATGTCAGCCATTGTGGAAAACCCACCTGTTCTACTCAGAGATGGTAATGTCATTGCAAATGGTTTTGATCATGAATTGGATGAACTTCGTCAAATACGCGATCATGCAGGACAATTTTTAATTGATTTAGAAATCAAAGAAAGAGAAACAACAGGTATAAACACACTAAAAATCGGTTATAACCGAGTGAGTGGCTACTATATTGAATTAACCAGAGCGCAAGCAGAACAAGCTCCTGCCCATTATATTCGTCGTCAAACATTAAAAAATGCTGAACGTTATATCACCCCTGAATTGAAGTCTTTCGAAGATAAAGTGCTTTCAAGCGAATCACGTGCATTGGCTCGTGAAAAACTTTTGTTTGAAATGTTATTGGATGAATTACGTCAAGATATCGCCAATCTTCAAATGATGGCGAGCGCTATTGCTCAACTGGATGTTCTTACAAACTTCGCACATCTATCAAGATTATATAATTGGAATCGTCCGGAATTTAGCCCTGAAATTGGAATACACATTCAAGCAGGACGCCATCCCGTTGTTGAATCACTGATTAAAACGCCTTACACCCCAAATGATACTTATCTAGATGTGCAGCATCGTATGTCGATTATCACAGGCCCAAATATGGGTGGTAAATCTACATTCATGCGTCAGACGGCGTTAATTACGCTATTGGCATATTGCGGTAGTTTCGTTCCAGCGAAATCTGCAAAATTGGGACCTATTGATCGGATCTTTACGCGTATCGGTTCAGCAGACGATCTTTCTTCTGGCAAATCTACATTTATGGTGGAAATGACGGAAACTTCTCAAATTTTACATCATGCCACTCAACAATCTTTGGTATTGATGGACGAAGTAGGTCGTGGCACAAGCACTTATGATGGTTTGTCATTAGCTTGGGCGTGTGTTCTTGATTTGACGCATCGCATTAAATGTTTATGTCTTTTTGCAACGCACTATTTTGAATTAACAGAATTAGGCATGGATCCGTGTATTGATAATTATCATGTCACTGCGCAAGAAGTGAATGGTCATCTCATCTTATTGCATAAGGTTCAAAAAGGTCCTGCAAGTCAGAGTCATGGTTTACAGGTCGCTAAACTAGCAGGTATTCCTCAAAACGTGATTAAAGAGGCTCAAGCTAAACTTAAAAAACTGGAGAAACTCCAACTGCAAACTCAACCTGTGCAAAAAGATCTGTTCTCTCAAGATTTATTTTCAAATAGTGAACCTGTAGAAAAAATTATTGAAGTTGAAAATGTGGTTGAAATTCATCAACCTTCTCAAGTTGAACAACTTCTTTCAGAAATTATTGTAGATGACTTAAGTCCAAGACAGGCTTTAGACCAACTCTACCAACTCAAACAATTACTCCAAAAATCTTAGTTCAAGCACACTCAATCAATAAGCCAGCGATCTGCTGGCTTTTTTTAATCACGATTTTTGAAATCAGAGGCAGAATGCCTGAGAATTTGCAAATTAGTACGATCTCATCATAAATATTATTGATTTAGTAGCATCCCCTATATTAAATATCAAGAAAAGGAATTGTTAGTTTCGTTCAATTTGCCTAAAATACAGCATTCGTTATTAGAACCATATTTTTTAGGTAGCTGACGCCATGACCTTTGTTGTCACTGAAAATTGTATTAAATGTAAGTATCAAGACTGCGTAGAAGTTTGCCCAGTTGACTGTTTCTATGAAGGTCCAAACTTTCTAGTCATTAATCCAGATGAGTGTATTGACTGCGCGTTATGTGAGCCTGAATGCCCTGCAAATGCCATTTTCTCGGAAGATGAACTACCTGAAGGTCAAGAAGTCTTTATCGAACTCAATGCTGAACTTGCAGAAAAATGGCCAAACATTACGCAGATTGGTGATCAACCAGCTGACCGTGAAGAATGGAATGGCAAACCAAATAAATTGCAATATTTAGAAAAATAATCCAATGAGAGATCAGCTTCGGCTGATCTTTTTTATACCCAATTGGTACATTTATTTGCAATTTATACGCATTCTTGATAATCAATTAGCATAAAATAGAAACTTATTTGCTTTAGTAAAATTTATTTATAATGAAATTAATTTTGAAGGGCTTGTGCTCAATCAGTGCAATATCGTTGATATTGATTGGATGTACGTCCTCCCCTCAAAAAGGACGAACAATCGTCACCAATGATGGTCAACGCATATATATTCCACAAGAAAAAATAACCTATGAACGTCCAGCGCGACCAAAAGTCATGCCGAATTCTTATCGTGTTTGGCTGATGCAAGGTAATAACCAAGCTCAAGCACGAGAATATGAACAATACTTAGAACGTAATAATGTTGGCAATATTATCCCAAGTTTTGAACTCTTTAAATCAGCACGTGCTTGGCAAAAATGTGGTAAATCTGAATATATGGTTCCGAACCGTGAGTTATGGTCGAATCAGTTACCGACACTGAAGGTATTTAAATATCTCGTTGCAGCAAGGATTTTAACTGATTTTGAGGTTACATCTGTATATCGTGACCTTCCATTAAATCAGTGTGCTGGTGGCGCAGGTTCGTCTCGACACTTGTATAACTCAGCCATTGATTTCAGAATCGGTCCTGAATTTCCTCAGGCTGAAGATTATGCCTTCATCGAAAATTCTAAATTTAAATTGTGCCAATTTTGGCAAAATTATGGTCAAAGCTTAAATATGGGCTTAGGTTTGTATGCGACTGGTCAAATACATATTGATACTCAAGGTTACCGAACTTGGGGACCCGATCTGACTCGAAATACATCTTTATGCCATTACTAATATTAGATGATCACATTTAATTAAGAGGTCTTTGACCTCTTTTTTTTTGACTGATTTTTCAGCATCAAAGCATCAGAAATTTGCACATTCATTCGAAACGATTACAATGCACTGAACTCCCTACAGGTACTCAGTTATGCAACAACAATGGTCAGATATTGATGCTTATATTGAATCTCATCTGATGCCAGAAGATCCAATTTTAACTCAGACTCTACAAAATACAGCTGATAAGGGTTTTCCTGACCATCTAGCAGTTGCTGCTAACCAAGGCATGTTATTACAAATGTTGATTCAAATGAATCAGTGTAAGCGTGTGTTAGAGCTTGGAACCTTTGCGGCTTATAGCACCATGTGGCTAGCAAGAGCTCTTCCTGAGGATGGATATATTCTGACGATCGAGGGTCGTGATACACATGCAGCACTCGGTCAAGAAAATATCGACAATGCGAAATTAAAGCAAACGGTTGAATTAAAAGTTGGTCGCGCTGCGGATATTCTCAAATCTTTACCTGAAAA
Organism: Acinetobacter sp. 24-47-47; assembly: GCF_057737035.1. Lineage (NCBI taxonomy): Bacteria > Pseudomonadati > Pseudomonadota > Gammaproteobacteria > Moraxellales > Moraxellaceae > Acinetobacter > Acinetobacter sp. 24-47-47. The sequence continues at coordinate 1,767,409 of NZ_CM173216.1, forward strand.
TTTTGAGCCATTTGACTTTATATTTATTGATGCTGATAAACAAAGTTACCCAGAGTATTTAGAACTATCACTTAAATTTTCACGCTCAGGTACCATTATTTTTTTAGATAATGTGATTCGCGCTGGTGATATTTTGGATGAAAAAAATGTCAAACCAAGCATCGAAGGTATTCGTGAAATGTACCGCCTTATGCAGAATCATCCTAGACTATTGTCGAGTACAGCCTTACAAACCGTCGGCAGTAAAGGACATGATGGTTTTGCACTGGCGATTGTCAAATAAATCTTAATACTAGTCATTAGTATCACTTAAAGGAGTATTCATCAATTTGAATACTCCTTTTTCTTGCACTAGAGCCCTGAAAAAGTTATCCCCGATTCCTGTTTGTATTCCTGTGGATAAAAATAAAATATTATGGCAAACACCTGATTTTCATAAACTTTAATCAAAAGATTATAAAATAATCAAACCATAAAACCCTACTGTTCTAAAAATTTATCCACCTTCTACCAGTAAAGTTGACCGAATATTTATCAAGTAAAATTAATCAAAACTGACTGATCATTTCGCAACCAACAATGGAACGACTGAATTTCTAAATATATTGGTCGTAATACTGCCCAAGAAAAATTGTTTTACTTTACTGCGACTATAAGCGCCTAGCACAATTAATTGAATTTGATGTTGTTGCTGATAATCTAAAATATTCTCAGCGACATCTCCAAAACGGTATTCAACAACCACATCCAATCCAGCTTCACGTAAATACTGAGCTGGGATATCAAGAATTTCAGGATGATCACCCACATAAAGCAAATGACACTGAAGTGTTCTTAATAAATCACTTTTAGCAACACGATGCATCATCTCTTTACAAGTCTGAGAATCTTCATAGGCGAAAATAAAACGTGTTGGTGGCTTAAAGGTTTCACCAACAGTTAGAACCGTACAACGAGCACCACGAATAAAATTCTCTACATTACTCCCTAAGCTTTTGTGTTTTTCCGCGGAGCGCTCACCCACTCGACCAATAATCGCAATGTCATTTTCATTTAAAACATTGAAACTCTGTTCGAGGAAATCGCCTTTTTCTTGAATTTTTATCGGCGTAATACCATATTTTTCTTCAATCACTTCTGAAATATGTGAAAGAAGATTATTACTATAATCTAAGGCTAATTCGCTTTGTTTTTGTTCTAATTCCGCGAGTTCTTTTAAGAGCATCGCATTACTTTCAAATCCAATCACACCACTAATTTCACCCAGATGATAACTTGCAGGATAGTAATCTAAAACCTGTAAAAGGACTAACTCACGTTTAGTTCGATCCGCAATCCAGGCTGCTGCTTCAGCTAAGGCATGAATACATGGGGATGAATCAATACACGCAATTACACGGTTCATGATTGCCTCACTTTGACATGATGTCTGATTGTTCTTTTCTTTAAACTATCATAGCTTTCGGGCAAATGAACATGGTTTATGTAATTTAATTCGATCTTTCGCGTTACGAATTATTCACGCATTCGTATAAATTGAGCTGGATTGCCTACAACAACTTCTCTTGTCTGAATATCCTTAGTAACCATACTATTCATACCTACAATCGCCTGTTCATGTATGGTCACGCCATCTTTAACACCTACATGTGCCCCCAACCAAACATCGCGATGAATCTCAATGCCTTTTGAGCGTATTGCTTGCTGGTAAATAGGTTGATCTAAACTCATGCCATGATCAAATGCATAAAGATGACAATAAGCTGCGATTCGTACTTGGTCATGAATTTTAATCCCAACGCGTCCACCATCTAAAATACAATGATGATTAATGGCGACTTCAGACCCAATTTCTAGAGGACCATGCAAGGTACAATCCGCGGCTATAAAAGTATTATCCCCAATAATAATCTTTCGACCACGCTCAGCAAAAATATGGGCTAAAGGAGAAATAAAACAATTTTTTCCAATTTCAACAGTCTCCATATCCATTAAATAGGCTTGATAATCTTTTTGCCAAGCTTCTGCCCAATCACGATGCTTTGCCTTGAGTGACCAATATAACCAAGGCATGTAATTCAAACGATGTTTATGCTGTTCTCGGTACTTGAGTAAAGGATCATGTTGCGTCACGTTCGACATCCTCTATATTCAATTGTTCACGTCCACGAGTCACATCTTGGATTTTCAGTTTAAACGGCTCAATTTCATGAATTTGCATACGTGCAGAAATCAATACTCCAGAGTCAACATATTCTTCAATATATTCAATTTTTTGTTGATTTAACTCATATTGAAAAATAGACCATTCATTAAATTGGCATTTAAAATTTACAGTTTTCTTTTCGATGAGTTCAATTTTTTCGACTTGTAATAAACATTGCCCAGCAACACCTCCGTATGCTCGTACCAAGCCTCCAGTTCCGAGTTTGATACCACCATACCAGCGGTTCACCAATACAATAATATTAGTCAACTCATTCCCTTCAATCGTTGCGAGTATGGGTCTTCCAGCTGTTCCTGAAGGTTCTCCATCATCATTAAAACGGACTTGATGCCCAATTTTCCATGCCCAGCATTGATGGGTCGTCGAGGCATCAAAGTACTGGTTTAAAAATTCTTTTACATCCTGTTCATTTTCCACAGGTGCGGTGATCGCCTGAAAACGGCTTTTCTTAATATCCTCTTCATAGATATAAGTCTGAGCAAGAGTAAATGGCATGGTAAATCACAACGATTGAACTCACATACATTATGCGTGATTCAATCATATTAAAAAACCCAATCAAAAGATCATTGATTGGGTTTTAAACAGACTGAAAAATAAAGATTATCGTTCGCGTAACGCTTCTTTCGCCTTATTGAATGGCTTCAACAGGTATTCAAGAATCGTTTTTTGACCTGTCTTGATATCGACCGTTGATACCATACCCGGGGTGATTGGGAATGCTTGCCCAGCTTTGTTATAAAGCTTGTCTGAATCAGTACGAATATACACACGATAATAGAATTGATCTTGTTTAACTTCATCACGAAGCGTATCAGGAGAAATGACTGTTACCTCTCCTTTCAAGCCACCATAGATTGAATAATCGTAAGCAGTGATTTTAACTAAAGCTTCCTGTCCAGGATGAATAAATGCAATATCACGCGGTGAAATTCGCGCCTCAATTAAAAGTTGTTCATCCAAAGGGACAATGGTCATCAACTTACCATTCTGAGGAATAACACCACCCAAAGTCATCACATCAATTTCTTTCACTACACCGCGGACTGGTGCTTTAAAGATTGTACGATTCAGACTATCCGATTTACCTTTGATTACTTGTTGTTGAGTTTCGACATCAGTGCTCGCCTTGGATAACTCTTCACGTGCCTGAACATAGTACTGATTACGAATATCGTTAATTTGGTTGGTTAATTCATTTGCTTGACGTTTTAAACGTAAAACCTCAACCTCACTCGCAGCACCTTTGGCAACAAGCGGTTCTGTCATTCTCAATTCTTGTTGAACTAACGTAAGTGCTTGAGTTAGGCCAGCAATAGACTCTTCCATATTGGCACGTCTAGAACGATAAAGCTGAGTTTCTTCAGCAACCAATTTTGGAATTTTTTGAACTGATTCTGGAAATACCAGTGGACCGCCATTCACTTCCGCACGTAAACGCGCAGCTGTTGCTTGCGATGACAGTAGTAAAGATTCTGATTCACCCACATTTGAAGCAAATCGTGTCGGATCAAGTTGAGCAAGGGTTTGCCCTTTTTCAACAATATCACCTTCTTTAACTTCAAGTTTGGTTAGAATCCCGCCCTCTAAAGATTGAATCACTTGTTCTTTAGAAGTTGGAACCACTTTACCTGTACCATTAGAAACTTCTTCAAGTTTGAAAATAGCTGCCCAAATAATGAGTGCAAGCAAACCCAGACCAATAATCCAAATCGTAATACTGACCTTCGGTAATGGTGGCTCTAACTGAGACACTTTTAATGAACGTTGTTGTTTTAATTCTTCGCTCATGATTTAGCCCCTGAATTTGCTTGTTGCTGGCCAGAATTATTTAAAATTTGATCACGTGGGCCATCCATAACGATACGACCATCATTCACCACAATAATACGATCCACTAACTCTAATACTGCACGGCGGTGGGTTGCCACAACCAATGTGCGATGTCCAAGCCAGTTCTTCATATGATCAATTAATTGTTTTTCAGATACATCATCAATCGCAGCTGTAGGTTCATCTAACAACAGAATATTTGGCTGACAAATGAGGAGTCTTGACAATAAAAGTGCCTGACGTTGTCCACCTGAGAAGCCTACACCACCTTCTAAAATAATATGATCTAGTCCCTCCTTCTTTTCTTGAATGAAGTTGAGTGCACCGGTTACTGCAAGTGCTTTTAATAAATCATCATCTGTAGCTAATGGTGCACCTAACGTTAAGTTTTCTCTGACTGTACCAAAGAATAGGTGCGCATTTTGATTCAACAAACCTACGTCACGACGAACGTCCGATGGATCTAACAAGGTAATATCAATATTATCTAATTGAACCTTACCTTGAACTGCAGTTTGCATACCTGAAAGTAATTGAAGAATGGTCGATTTACCTGCACCGTTACGTCCAAGAATCGCTATTTTTTCACCTGGTTTAATTTCAAGTTTAGGAATAACGATACTTGGTTTAGGATCTTCTTCGCCGTATTTAAAGACCACACCATTTAATTCATAATGACCATCGAGTACTGATCGCTGAATCAATTGTGAACGCTCAGGATGGTCAACCTGTTTACTCATTAATTCATCAAGACTTTCTTTCGCTGTTTTAGCTTGCTGATAACGACCAAGAACACCTGTAACCTGTGCAATTGGCGCTAACATACGTGATGATAGAATCGAACATGCCACCAACGCACCGGTGGTCATTTCTCCATCCATTACCGCAAAACAACCCACCAACACCACAATTGCAAAAGTCAACCCCTGTAATTTTTGAGTCCAAAGATTCAATACGCCTACAATTTTACGTTGTTTCATGCTGATAGAAGCTGAAACATCATTCATGTGATTCCACTGATTTTGAAAGCGAGACTCTGCACGTAGCAGTTTAATATCTTCAATACCTTGAACAGCTTCAACGAGAATCGCATTACGTATTGATGACTCACGCATACCCTCTTTAGCCAATTGCGCTAATTTTTTTTGCGCCAAAAGCCCTGGAATAATCATCAGCGGCACAACCACCAAAATTACCCAGAAAAGATTGCCACCAATAAGCCAAAAAATACCAAGAAACAGAAAGAAGAATGGTAAATCAGCAAAGGCGGTAATTGTTGTAGATGTTACAAGCTCACGCACACCTTCTAGTTCACGAATTTGTGAAATAAACGTTCCCGTGGATTTAGATCGTTCACTATTTTTAATACGTAAAGCATGACCAAAGACCCGATCCGAGACTCTTAAATCCGCACGCTTACCAATCATATCTGAAAGAATTAATCGTGAGTATTTCAATGCGAATTCAAAGATTGCAGCAAGTAATACACCACCTGCCAATACCCACAAGGTTGGAATAGATTGTGCTGGAATAACGCGGTCATACACATTCATCGAGAAGACGATTGTCGCGAGTGCTAATACGTTTGCAAGCAATGATGCAAACATAATATCGATATAGCGTTTCCAATCGCGTAATACAATTTCCCAAAACCAATTTTTTTCGTACGGTTTAATGTATTCGTCAATACGCGCATCAGGTACTGAGGTTTCTGGTCTTAAAATATAGACTGAGTCGATGACATCTAATAATGTATCTACTGAAAATGTCTGTGCTAACCCTTCATCACCGCTCAGTTGAACACTTGCGTTACCTTGTGAATCTGCACGATCAATGACGCCAACTTGCCCATCTTTAAATCCGACCAATACCGGTAAACGCCACGGATTTAAAATATCGGGGCTAAAATCCACCTTACGGACATGCAAACCTACTTGGCGTGTCATAATTGCCAAGATGTCATCGACTGACTGGTTCTGATTCCAATTTAGTTCTAAGCGAATACGTTCAGCAGAGGTTTCAATTCGATAATGACGTGCAACCGTCAGGACACCTTGTAACCATGGTTGATAATTTATTCTTGTATTCATGGTTTCAATTCTACCCCTTGAATGGTCAAATTATTAAGTTGATATACATCGCGGCTCTTACCAGAAGCGGCAATATATTGAACTAAGTTTTCATAAATATCATAACGTGCCGTTTCAATATCTGAATTTGAACGGTGAATCGCTTGCTCAGCATTTAAAAGATCAACAGCTGTACGAGTGCCAAGTTTATATTGTTCTTGATATAACTCTTTCGTTCTGACTGATGTCGCTTGTTGATCAATCAATACTTTCATTTGTCGCTGTTTATTTTCTACTTGCTCTTGAGCACGACGTATTTCATCAATTGTTTCTAAATAAACTGCATTTACTTTTGCTTTAGCAGCTTCTTCTGCAAACGATGCCGCACGACTACGTGAACTAATTGCACCACCTTGGAAGAAAGTACTATTTGCTTCAAGCATAATAGAGCTATCTGTTCCATCGTCTTGATTGTTATTCGGATTACGTCCGTTGACTGCTTGACTTAATGTACCTTTAACATTTAACGTAGGATAACGACTCAATTGAGTTTGTTTTTTTTCCAATTCTGCAACATCAACTTCAGCTTTGGCAGCCATCATTTTCGGAATTTCGTTAAACTTTGGCTCTGAATAAATATCTGAAGCCTTAATTAAACTCTCAGGAATTTCCCAGTTATATTTTGATATATCTGTTCCCATCAAAGTTCTAAGACGTTGTTTAAATACATTGAGCTGTGTTTCTTGCAGAATTAAATTTGATTGTGCAGATTCATAATATGATTGCGCTTGAATTGGATCGGCCTGACTGCTGATACCTGCCTCTGCACGTAAATTAGCAATTTCTCGGATTCGTGATATACCAGCAATTTGCTCACGTGCAATACGTGTAATTTCTTCATATCGCTTAATATTCACAATGGCAGAAGCCACTTCAAGAGCAATTTGGTCAATTGTGACAAGAACTTGAGCTTGGCTAAACTGTAACTTGGCTTCTTCTGTACTAACTAGTGATTTTTGTTTACCAAAGTCAAAAAGTAGTTGCGTCGCATTGACATTAAATAATTGACGCCCTCTTTCTCCTGAAGTCATATCTCCAGTTGAAACACCTGCACTCAACTGTGGGTAATAACCTGCTTTAGCAACATCAATAAATGCATTTTGTGATGCGAGTGAAGAAACACTTTGTGTCACTTCAGGATGTCTCGCTACTGCGATCTTGATCGCATCGTATAAGCTTAACGTTTGTTTATCAGCCGTCCCATTCACAAGTGGCATCATAGATACTGGAGCACTTGGCGAAGCTTGTGTCGTGATCACAGGCAATTGTTCGACCTGTTTAGGATCAAAGCTAAAATCACTCAGTTCATTTAACTTAACTTGTCTAAAGTCATCATCAGCTTTAGGTTTAAAAAACTGATCCATATTTGATTTTAATGCAGTTAAACTGAATTTTTTCTTTTCTTGCGGTTCAGCATTCACCGTATTGTATTTTTGTTCGGATACGACTTGATCAGCTTTAGGCTTAATATTTACAACTGGCTTAATCGACTGCAATTGTTCAGATATTTTCGCTTTCTGCTCTATTGGTTTTGAATAAACGATTGTAGGTTTATTTACAGCCAAAGCACTAGTCGGTTGCTGAACGATCAAGTTTGGACGCTCAATTACATTCTGTGTTTCTGACTTATTATGAGAACCTGATTTAAAAGGCCAAAAAGCTTTGGCTTTAGATACAAGACTTTGACGATGCTCAACTTGCGCTACTGTTGAAGGTGGAGCTTGTAGCAAGTTGTTTTGGCTGTTAATTTGTTGATCATTAACAATCTTCGGTTTTGGTGTACTAGACACTTTCAATGAAGATTCACTCACCGATTTTTGTAAAGACGGTGTCAAAACTTTTGTATTTGATACATTGCCAGCAGCTTGGTGATGACCCTCATCCAGCTTAGTTTTATCTTTGCCTATATTCCCAATAAATGTAAAGAGTTTACTTTTTGGTTTTTCTGTTTTGTCTTCTGAAACCGATGTTTCATTTTCTAGTAATTTTGCGTGTTGCGCCTCAATTAAAGATTCTGTTAGTTCATTTTGGATCTTTGGTTTAAGCGGTTTTAAAACCTGACGAGTGTCTTTAGTAGCGGGTTGTACAGTAGATGAAATAGTAGGTTTTAGAACATTTGGCGCTGAAGCCTCTTCAATATCCTGCTTTACCTTTGGCAGCAATACTTTTGGTTCAGATGCCGCTTTTTCACGCTTAACAAATGCAAAGAAAGATTTCTTTTGAGTCTTTTCCTTCGACTCATTCTGAGACTTCGAATTAGATAAAGGTATAGTGTTAACTTGAGCAATTTCATTTTCGACTATGTCGTCTAAATCAGGAACTTGTTCAATAACTTTAGGAACAAGAACCTGTTCTTTCACTTGCTCTTTCGAGATTTTGGATTTCGATTGGAATAATTTAAAACGTGGCTTTTCAAGCTGTTCAGGTATATCTTCAACAGTCTTTTTTTCCAAACTAAAATTGATTTTGGGTTTTTGTAATTCTGCTGATAGTGCACGTTGGGTATCGTCAATTGCTAGAGGAGCGATTGCATCTTCAGCATGTACTTGTGTCGCACATAAACTGATCGCAAACAGCGTGATATACCCCATATCCTTCTGACTTAATTGATGTTTAGCCACTTGTAATCTCTATTAAAAAGTGTGAACTACGTCACATAAAATCAATCGTATTCTACAATGATTTTTATATTATTTCTGCGTCAATTGTAAACTTACGATTTGTTTGAGTTAATTTACAGTCTAAATATCTATAAAACAACATTATTTTATAGATATCACACTATTTTTTTAAACTGTGAAATCATCACCTAAATAAACTTTACGGACAGTTTCATCCATAAGTACTTGATCTGGGGTCCCTTCTGCAATGACGGATCCTTCACTAACTATATAAGCATGCTCACAAATCGCGAGCGTTTCGCGAACGTTATGATCTGTAATAAGCACACCTATTCCTCGTTCTTTTAAATTGCGAATGATATCTTTGATATCACCTACAGAAATTGGATCTACCCCAGCAAAAGGCTCATCAAGGAGCATAAACTTAGGATCGGCGGCTAATGCTCGAGCGATTTCAGCACGGCGACGTTCCCCCCCTGACACACTCATCCCCAAAGAATCTTTAATATGTGTAATTTTAAAATCTTCTAATAACTCTTGAAGTCTCTCTTTACGTTGTTGCTTATTAAGATCCTTCCGCGTTTCAAGAATCGCCATAATATTATCTGAAATACTCAATTTACGAAAAATTGAAGCTTCTTGTGGCAAATAACCAATTCCATGACGAGCACGCTCATGCATTGCAAGGTCCGAAAGATCAAGATTATCTAAGTGAATTTCACCTTTATCCATTCGAACCAGTCCGACTACCATGTAAAAGCTTGTCGTTTTTCCCGCCCCGTTCGGTCCAAGCAAACCAACAATTTGACCACTCTGCATGCTAAATGAAACATCTTTCACCACCCAGCGTTTACTATAAACTTTGGCAAGATGTTTAATTTTTAATGTTTGGATTGGTGATTCATCGACGCTCATTAATCACGTACTCCAGAGAATGATTTTGAGGCAGAAGGTGGAATGATAATTTGTACGCGACCTTTTGAACTACCCGTTTCACTACTGCCACCGCCTACAACTTCGATATCACCCTTATTCATACTATAACGCAAAGTGTTCCCACGAATACTTGCGCCATCTTGATACAAATATGCATTACCCGACAAAGTAATAATGCCTGTATCTGCGTTATATACAATTTTAGAGGCTTCACCACGTGCAATGCCACGTTTAGACTCTAATTGCTGTTGGAACTTTGCAGGAGAACCTGACGCATTTACTGAGCTAATTTGGCGATTGGCATTGAGATTAGCAACTATAGAGGCTGCATTTAACTTAAAAGTACCTTGTTCAACTGAAACATTCCCCACATAGGTCGTTATACCTGTTTTGTCATTATAGGTCGCACGATCAGCTAAAAGCATGATGGGTTGATTACGATCACTGGGCAATGCAAATGCCATAACAGAAATAGAACTGAGTGCCACCATTGCTATTGCTTTAAGCATTTTCGAACCTGATAAATAAGAAGGTTTAGTTTGGTGCATACTTTCCTCGAATATTTTTAAAATCGTACTGACCTTCATTCAAATCTGCTTCTAAGCCTTGGCTGACAAAATCTGCATTTGGTGTTTGTACAGTAACTTGCTCAGATGTTTCAAGCTTTCTTGTTTTTGGATATCCTGTAAGCGCATCGGTTCGAAAAACCATTTTGCCCATTTCTCCTTGCTTGGTTGCAACAACATCTCCAGATAACACAATCTTCTCATTGTCATTGAAACCATGTGCTTGTTTAGCATAAAACGTAGCGTCTTCTACATTATCAGTAAACATGCTGGCATTTAAATTCTGCAAGCTTGATGTTTTCTGTTTCATATCTTGATTCAGTTCATCCACTGTAGCCTTAACATAAAGCATGCCTTTTTCATCAGTTTGCAAAAGATTAATATTCTTTGCCGAATATGTCATCGATTGAGCGGATGAACCCTCTAATTTTTTCCCTTTACCACTGTAATAATAATAGCCGCCACTTATAGCAGCGACGATAACAGCAGTAATGTATAAAACTTTAGTATCCATAAATCATCAACTATATTCAGCGTTCATATCAACTGCGTATTAATGCGTTACAGCCAAATATTTTTCAAGAAGTTCATGGTAAACCCCTTTTGACAACAATAACATGTCACAAATTTCACGCACAGCGCCACGACCACCATAAGCTTGGGTTACAAGGTCTGCACGACGACGAACCTCAACATGACCATTTGGCACTGTTACTTTCATTCCCGCAATCGCAAAAGCAGATAAATCTGGCCAATCATCACCCATATACAAGCAATCTTCTGGTTTTAAACCCAGTTGCGTACAAGCTTGCTGTAAGGCAGTCCCTTTGTCTTCACGCCCCTGATAAACTAAGTCTACACCTAGATCACTCATACGCTTTGTCACAATATTGCTTTGGCGACCGGTAATAATGACAACTTTAATTCCAGCTTGCTGAACAAGTTTCATCCCAAGTCCATCACGAATATCAAATGACTTAATTTCATCACCTGAGTTCGTCAACGTTACAAAACCATCACTTAGAATACCATCTACATCCAAAACCAATGCTTCGATATGTCGTGCTTGTTCTAACAATACATAAGATGCCATGAATTAATTTACCCCAGCTTGAATTAAATCGTGCATGCTAATCACACCAATCACTTGTTTGGCATCGTTGACTACTACAAATTGATTGATTTTTTTAGCATTCATTTGCTCTAGCGCTTCAACCGCTCTTGCTTCTTGTGAAATGGTTAGAGGATTTTCAATCATAACCTTTGATACAGCAAGATTAACATCAAAACCTTGTTGCTTATCAATGAGACGTCGCAAGTCGCCATCGGTAAATATACCTAACAGAACATCATTTTCATCCACAATTGTGGTTAATCCGAGACGTTTGTTTGATATTTCGTATAAAACTTTATTCATTGGTGTATCAGGTGAAACTTTTGGTAGAGAGTCACCCACGTGCATCAGATGTTTAACATGCAACAGTAATCGCTTACCGAGTGCACCAGCTGGATGCGACATGGCAAAATCATTTGCAGTAAATCCACGCGCTTCAAGTAAAGCAACAGCCAAAGCATCACCTAAAGCTAAAGTCGCTGTGGTGCTTGAAGTTGGTGCCAAACCTAATGGGCATGCCTCTTGAATATGACCAAGTGTAAGCGCAACATCAGCGTTCTGTGGCATTGGTCCACGGTCATCACCTGAAATTGTTATCAATGGCACACCCAAATGTTTGATGAGTGGCATTAACATCATGATTTCATCACTTTTACCAGAGTTCGAAATCGCGATCAGCACATCTCCACGCACTAACATCCCGAGATCACCATGACCAGCTTCACCTGGATGCATAAAGAAAGACGGAGTTCCTGTTGATGCAAATGTTGCAGCCATTTTTCGACCGATATGACCAGATTTCCCCATACCAGTGACCACTAAACGACCTTGACACTGTAGGATAATTTGACATGCTTGGGAAAAACGATCATCAATCTGACTGGATAGTACCGATAAAGCTTGACGCTCAATCTCTAAGGTTTCCTTTGCAACCTTTTGAAAATCAATTAGATATGTAGTATTTTCAGAATTCAAATCTGGGCACCTTGAGGCTGGATTCAGCCACAATTTCAATCATTAAATTATTCTTCATATATTAACATAAGCATGCAAGTATCTTTTTCTTAAATGTATAAATTTCATTTGCATAGATTTTTTACGCATAAAACTTTGTGAAAGATAAGCCTTAGGTTAAGATGAACCACCATTTTTTTAGCTTTTTGAAGACCTATGCAACCATTTGTTCTATATAACTCAGAGCAACGAAAAAAAGTTGAGTTTGTACCACGCAAAGAAGGACATATTGATATGTATGTCTGTGGGATGACAGTTTACGACTACTGTCATATCGGTCATGCTCGGGTTATGGTTGCATTTGACTATATTATTCGTTTTCTTCGTAGCCAAGGTTGGAAAGTTAAATATATTCGCAATATTACTGACATTGATGACAAAATCATTGCACGTGCAAATGAAAATGGTGAAAGCATTACAGCACTCACTGATCGCTTTATTCAGGCAATGAATGAAGATGCTGCCAATTTAGGATGCTTGGCACCTGATGAAGCACCTCGTGCGACAGAGTACATCGATCAAATGCAAAATATGATTGGTACTTTGGTCAATAATGGCACTGCATATCCTGCGTCAAACGGTGATGTGTACTTCGAAGTTGAAAAATTTAAAAAATACGGGCGTCTATCTGGTCGTAAACTCGAAGACATGCAAGCAGGTGCTTCCGAACGAGTCGATGTTGAAGTTGAAAAGAAACATCCTTTCGATTTTGTGCTATGGAAGCATGCAAAAGAAAATGAACCTTCTTGGAAATCTCCTTGGGGGAATGGTCGTCCAGGTTGGCATATCGAATGTTCAGCAATGTCTACATGTTGCCTTGGTAATCATTTTGATATCCATGGTGGTGGTTCTGACTTAACCTTCCCCCATCACGAAAATGAAATCGCACAAAGTGAAGCTGCAACTGGCGAACAATATGTAAACTATTGGATGCACGTAGGCTTTATCAATGTCGATGGTGAAAAAATGTCTAAATCTTTAGGCAATTTTTTCACGATTCGCGATGTCATGGAAAAATTCCATCCTGAAGTTATTCGTTACTTCATTGTTTCATCACACTATCGTAGTCCTGTGAATTTTTCTGATACCGCGCTTAAAGAAGCTAAAAACACATTAAGTCGTTTTTATCATTCATTTAAAGCATATCAACAGATATATGGTGCCGAAATTAATTCGCAATACGATGAAGTACTCGTTGAAAAGTTTAATGCAGCAATGCGTGATGACTTCAACACATCTGAAGCGATTGCGGTACTGTTTGAAATCAATAAAGAATTAAATCGTGCCGTAAAAGACGAACTTGCTGAACAGGCGGCCATATATTATGCCACCTTGCGCCATCTGACCAATATCTTAGGTCTTGTTCAACATAATGTTGATGAATTCCTAAAATCAGATATTGGTCAAGAAAGCTTATCTTTGAGTAATGATGAAATTGAAGATCTCATTCAACAACGCAAAGATGCCAAGAAAGAGAAAAACTTTGCACGTGCAGATGAGATTCGCCAAAATCTTCTTGATCAAGGCATTGTACTTGAAGATACGCGTCAAGGAACTTTATGGCGGCGTGCTGATTAATTCATCAATTAAATTTTGGAAGTGTTGACAGGGTGTGCAAAATCACTATAATTCACACCATATTGCGGGAATAGCTCAGTTGGTAGAGCACAACCTTGCCAAGGTTGGGGTCGCGAGTTCGAGTCTCGTTTCCCGCTCCAAAATTTTAAAAGCTTCAGTCGAAAGATTGAGGCTTTTTTTTATTGACTTAGATTCTCAAATAAAGTCGACCTAGATTAAATTATTCGAAAGAGAAAAGAGAAGCTAGCCGACCAAAGTCAAAGTTGCTCCACACCCCATCACTCTCGAACTTGAACAGGTTTTCATCTTAAATTCACGCTTTTTTTGATAATATTAATCACTTTAATGCTCTTTTTTAGGCTAAAAGCATGAGATTAAATGCTGACTTCTCTCAACCTGTAATAATTACTCCAGAGGATTATCAATGGATTCAATCCCCAAGAGGCGAAGTTAAACGAATGATGTTTGATCGTGTTGGCTTAGAACAAGCAAGAGCAACCAGCCTAGTTGAGTTCCCTTCAAATTCTCAGTTCCCAGAGCATCAACACCCCTTCGGTGAAGAAGTTCTAGTGTTAAAAGGGACTTTTACTGAAGATGATCATCAGCACTATCCATCTGGATGGTATATGCGAAATCCTCACCTTTCTAAACATATTGTCTCGAGCTTAGATGGATGTCTGATCTTGGTGAAACTCATGCAAATGTCTGAAGAAGAAAAATTAGCTACCCGAATTGATATTCGTGACGAGCGAAACTGGACCTATTTTAACAACAGAAAGATTTGCCAACTATTTCAGTCTGAGTATGAAGACACCTTTCTCGAAAAACTCGAAAGCCAACAGGTTTTAGAATCAACACATCATAACGGTATTGAAATTTTCATTATCGAAGGTGAATTGGTGATGAATGAACGAAATTATTCAGCTGGTTCGTGGATGAGGTTTCCGACTCAACATCGTATTGAATTCAAAGCAGGTGCTTCTGGCGCTTTGATTTATGTAAAAAAAGATCATTTAAAAAATATATAAACCCAAAAAAACCCAATACATTATTGGGTTTTTAAGCTAGTGCATTGATTAAGACTCATCATATGCGCTTTTTTTCCAGACACCCATATCAATAAGCTTCTGAATTTGCTTATCAATCACTTCCGCTTTATATTCGTCGTGATGTCCCTGTTTTTGCTGCAAATACAAATTTTTAGGATATATATTATTTTTATAAATTAATTGTGCGCATTCTGCACGTATATCTTTCATCCAATTGGTCACCTGAGCGTGTGTACGATGATAACGAAGTGCCTCTATATCAACTACACCAGTGACATAGGTAGATCCATTGGTATCATGCTGTTTACCCACTATTTTACCTTTATGGTCCACAATCATAGAAAGACCACCACCACAATCGATCGGTGCTAATGTATTTTCATCAAGATACATCCCCCCAATATTAGGTGCTACTACGTACATATTATTTTCCAAAGCACGAGCACGATTGGAGATTTCAAATACATCATTTTCAGTAAATGAAGCTGGTAAAGATGCACGATAGACGACTTCAGCACCATTCATCGCTAGGCCTCGACCATTTTCTGGAAAATTACCTTCCATTGCCATCATGATGCCCAATCGACCAATTTCCGTATCAACTACTGGCCAAAATGATTGAAGCTCTTCACCATATTTTTTTACCCACTCATCATACAAATCATGAGGTGATGCTGAACGCTCGCATGGCAATAAAGCAGACATTTTGTGGTGTTTTAAAATAATTTCGCCTTGAGGATTTATAATAAATCCGACATTAAACATAATGCCTGGCCAATCCTCATTTTTAGCTTTGGCTTGCGCCATGATAAAAACATTATGTTTTTTAGCTAACTCACCTAAACGATCTGTTTCAGGGCCTGGTATATCGATCGCACCATCATCCAAGAATTCTTGAATATCAACATCTAGTGCTTCATCGTTGAAGCCCTGTAATGCCCCCTCTGGGAGAACCAACAGTCTTACTGGAATATCTAAAGAACTCAACCATAATGCACCGGATGTAAGTTCCTCTAAATGAGAGATATTTTTCATAATATCTGCTCTACAACTTGTGCCCCATATTGTTGGAACTAATCCTACTACACCATAAGGTTTGATCATTTTATTTTCCTCTAAATCCATTCAGTTTTTTTAATGCACTTAAAAATTATCAGTGTGCTGATAATTATGCAAGTTCAAAAACCAAATAATTTAGAAAATTATTCTTCATTAATTTTTTTCATCCAATTCCTGACGATTCTTATTTCACTTTCACTAAAACCATCGACTAGAGAATCTTCTAAACGATCAATAGCATCACCACAATCTTCCATAAGTTTTTTCCCTAAATCTGATATCTCAATTAATTGAATTTTCTTATTCGTAGAATGAGAAGTTTTATAGAGAATATTTTGTTTTTCTAATTTTGAGATCATCAAATTTACTGTTTGCGGTGTTAATGAAGCAAAACGTGCTATTTCCGCATTTGTGAAACCTGGGTAAGTCAAAATAATTTTCAAAATTGTGAACTGTGGTGGAGTGATTGAATATTCAGCAAGTACACGCTCCATTTTTAAACGATATACATGGGATGTCTTTCTTAATAAAAATCCAAGGTAACCCGATTCATTATCAAATATTTCAGGTGAATTCGTATTTTTTTTAAACATACCTATTGCCCTTTTATAAAATCATAAATATTATCAGTATGCTGATAAAAAAGTATTTGAGTTTAATTTTGCATTATATATGACTAATGCTGCTTAAATTTGAATACCTAGTCACAGTTTAGCTAAAAAAATAATGGAATAAAAATCAAACCCTTAAGGATATAGGATACGAAAATGCAGAATACTCTAAATGCTGAAGAACCCGCTTCGGTCAAAAAAAATACGAGATACGGTTGGTACGTAGTCACACTATGTATGTTGGCTTATATATTTTCTTATATTGATCGACAAATTTTAGTCTTGATGATTGAACCGATCAAAGCAGATTTAAATTTAACTGATACTCAGTTTAGTCTATTGCACGGTTTAGCTTTTTCCCTATTTTACGCATTTATGGGATTGCCTATCGCTTATTTAGCAGACCGATTTTCCCGACCAAAAATTATTGCAATTGGCATTATTTTTTGGAGCTTAGCAACAGCGGCTTGTGGTCTAAGTAAAAACTTCATTCAACTTTTTCTTTCAAGAATGGGGATTGGCATTGGTGAAGCAGCATTATCACCCGCAGCATATTCCATGTTTAGTGATATGTTCAGTAAAGACAAATTAGGTAAAGCCGTTGGTATTTACTCCATTGGTTCTTTTATCGGTGGAGGGATGGCTTTTCTCGTTGGCGGCTATGTGATCAGCTTATTAAAAGATGCAACGTTTATTGATGTTCCTTTACTCGGCATGATGAAGGCTTGGCAAGTTGCCTTTATTCTCGTTGGATTGCCAGGCGTTTTTATTGGTCTTTTATTTATTTTAACAGTAAGAGATCCGCAACGAACAGGACAAAAACTCGATGCCTCAGGTAATGTCGTAAAAGTTAAATTTACGGATTCGTTTAAATTCTTAAAAAAGCACAGTAAGACATTTACTTGTCACTACATGGGCTTCACATTCTATGCAATGGCATTGTTTTGTGTCATGAGCTGGTCACCTGCATTTTATATGCGTAACTTTGGTCTGAGTCCTGTTGAAACAGGTTATATGTTAGGAATGATTCTACTTATCGCAAACACATCTGGCGTTTTCTTTGCAGGCTGGTTAACTGACTATCTGACTAGTAAAGGTCGACGTGATGCTGCAATGTATGCTGGTTATTTAGGTGGTTTAGGAATTATCTTACCGATTATTAGCTATACATTAGTAGACTCACTGTGGTTATCTGTTGCTATTTTTACAGTGGCTATGTTCTTTGCATCTTTCCCAATGCCAACCTCAACAGCAGCTATGCAAATTTTAGCTCCAAATCAATTACGAGCTCAAATTTCTGCAATTTTCTTGTTAATCAGTAGCTTAATTGGTTTAGGTATTGGAACAACTTTAGTCGCATTAATTACCGATAAAGTATTCGGTGATACCAACATGGTGGGTTATTCAATTTCAATCGTAGGTGGATTCTCAGCGTTATTGACTATTATTTTACTCAAAACAGGATGTAAACATTTTGTGAAAAGTCTAGATGTAGAAAAAGATGAAATGGTCAGATAAGAAGTGATTTGTGCAAAATTACATAAAGCATTTTCTAAAATCTAAGCTCATATTTAGTTTATTTTAGAAAAAGAACTCGAACATCTGTTCGAGTTCTTTTTTCTCAACTGAGAATCAATAATGATTAAACTAATCAAAGGTAGAAAAAAATAATCAAAATCTACTTGTTGCAAGCCAAAGCCGCATTATGATGAATACCCATGTCCGATGCCCGATTAAATAAAGATAAACGACGTATTCCCTGTCAGGTCTAGGCTTTCAACATTTTTCGTTTGAAGAGCAGATTATTCTCCCTACTTGAATAGAAATCACTCTCAAATTTAATAAAATGCGTTCAGGACTGCTGAATGAGGAAAACTCACTTCCAGAAGCTGATTTAACTTAACTCATTCAAAGTGTGAATATTGTTAGACGATATAATACCGAACCATATAGCGCGTTAACAAAAAAAGAATATTGTTTAGGTGATCAATCAGATGAGTGCGTAATTATTATTTATACTCATCTCTAAATCAGATTCAGTCTTACAACTTTTGAGTAATCGCAAAAAAAAGACTCGGACTTAAAAGTCCGAGTCAGGTTGTAGTCAAATATTGAGCATTTTTTAAGAAAGATTTACTTTTTGAATACCATTTCTACCTGGGAAATCCTTGGCTAAAGATCGGGCATTAGGCATTTTTAACCATAATCTTAATAATTTTCTTCGCTTTGAGATGTCTTCATCATCTATAAATGACGATCGTGAATGCATTACACAATAGTTATTACAGAACTGCATATCACCCGGTTCAAGCATCATATCTAGTCTGAGATCAGGATGTTGTATGTACTGATCGAAAATATCAAGCGCATCGACTTGAACTCTGGATAAAGGTATTCCTTTTCGCTCATGTCCTAGTTCAATATATGCTCTTAAGTATCGGCAACTTAATTTATTGTCATAAAAGCTAAATATAGGCGTGAGTGTTGGTTCTGAGTCACCAAGATGATCACAATAAGTCGGATGATAATAATAACCTAGATATTCAGGATAATTTTCTAAAATTCTATTGTAGACTGTGGCAGCACTGACGAGACTACTCAATCCTCCACTCATTGCTTTTCTAATTGATAGCAATCCAACTACGTCAGATAAGTCAGTGTGGTAAGGGAGATATGCGTTTGTTTCATAAACTCGCGTTGATTTGTTGTTAAGATCACCAACGTTTTCTACTTTACCCAATAAATCGCCTTTAGGATTTTGGGTAACGGGTTGACCCATATACATGCCTATTAAATAGTAAATAATCGCCAATTGGCGTTCACTAAATTTAGAGACATCCAAACCTTTTAATAGAAAGAAACCATATCCATTCTCAAGCTCATCGGCATATTTTTTAAATTCAGATAAAACTTGTGGATTATTAATCGTTAAATGCGTGTTATTCAATTGATCAATTTCTAGATCTTGTTGTTCTATCAATTGCAAATTTTGGCTTAATTCATGAAGCATTTCTTCGCTTAAATAATAAATCCAATCTGTCTGATTTTTTAGGTCTTTGCCCACCCATGCCGACTTATGACTGATTTTCTCTTTTAATATCGTATTCATCGCAATCTATCCCTGAACTAGTGTTTGTTTTCCTGCATTTTTCGAACCATTGCATTAAAAAATTTATCTGCGAAAGCACTTTCTTGAATTAACATTTGAGTTAAGTCTGCACACTTCTGTTTTACGATATGATCTAATTCAACATCGTCACCACGCATTGAATCCGCTTGGCATTGTATTTCTGCGGCTCGTTGAACTGTCCAGAGTAGGAAAAAAGCTTTTTCAATCGTACTCTCTCCCACAGCTACACCATGATTTCTAAGTACCAGAATGTGATGATCACCTAAACTTTTGATCATTCTTTGTTTTTCTTCTTCGAATAGAGTAATGCCTTCAAAGGCGTGATAACCTACCCGCCCATATAACTGCGCACCATAAAAATTGTCATTTTTAAAGCCATCTTTCTTTTGTGCAATGGCACTGATTGGTGTGGTATGTGTATGTATTAAACATCGAATATCATCACGAGCACCATGAACAGCACTATGTAAAGCAAATCCTGCAGGATTGGCATCATATTCAGAATGAATCACTTTATTACCGTTTAAATCTACTTTTAATAAATTTTCGGGTGTGATTTCCGTATAGTTCAAGCCGAAAGGATTTACTAAATAATAGTGTTCAGCTCCTGGTAAGCGCGCTGAGACATGATTAAAAATTGTTTCCGTCCAACCAAAATAATCAATAAGGTGATAACAATTCGCTAATTTAACTCTGAGCGCCCATTCAGCTTCAGAGACATTCAATACATTATTTTTCATCTTCATTATTCCTTGTTCTGGCTTGTTCGCTTAAATAGACCGTTAATTCATATATAAGTTTGGATGTCGGCATCGGACATTCATAAGCATCTGCCAATTCAAATACAGCTTCTGCAATGGGTGCTAACTCTAAAGGGCGACGATTTTTGTAGTCATGCCACATTGATGTATATGTTTCCCCCATCTCTGAACCTAACTTTAAAAATGTGTTTGGGTCGATATTGATACGAGCGCCATAGCAAGCCGCAACAGCTCGAACTTCATATAAAATTTGTTGCGTAATTCGAGTTAAATTGTGATCAGCATAAATTTTACTTAGCGGAGCATCAGCCACAACCGATAATGGATTGGAGCTCAAGTTAGCCATAACCTTGGTCCAAATTTGATCTCGGATGTTTTCTACGGGTCGTGCTTCAATACTTGTATTTTCAAACAATTCAACAAGCGCATCTAATCGTTCAGTCATTTGATGACTCGGCTCACCAAAGATCAACAAATACGGATTGTCTGATTTGACCTCATTTTCATTGACACTTTGCGCTGTAATAAATACAACAGCGCCAATTAAATGTTCTAATGGAAAATGGTCATTTAAAACGCCCTGTTGATCTAAACAATTTATCCTTGAATTTTTAGAGTTATTCTCTAAACCGTAATAATACCAAAAGGGTATTCCATTCATTAACGGGACAATGACTGTCGCGTTATGCATATAACGCTTCAGCTGAGTTGAAATTTCATATAAAGCGTTAAACTTCGTTGCTATAAAGATAAAATCTTGTTTTTCAATGCATTCTTCTGTATCCACAATTCGAGATGGATGTACTTGGAATTCACCCAGTACATCTTTTAAGTGAATCCCTTTTTGCTTTAGCGTTTCGACTTTTTCCCCTCGCGCTAGAACAGTGACTTGGTGTCCTGCTAGCGTTAATCTAGCAGCAACTACACAGCCTATGGCTCCAGCACCATATACCAAAATTTTTTTTGACATCCATTCAAATCCCTGAAAAGCGTATGAGTAGTTATGTTCTAAATAGCTAATACGTCTTGATGCTTACTATTAATTCCTAAGTAACTTTCGATGATTCTTGGATCTTCAACTAAATCAGAGCCCTTTCCTTCCATTGAAAGCTCTCCCATTTCTAAGACATAAGCATAATCTGCAAGTTTTAAAGCAGCTCTAGCATTCTGCTCAACTAACAAGATAGACACGCCATGTCCTCTTAATTGGTCAATCACCTTAAAAATTTCTCGGGTGATGAGTGGCGCTAATCCCAAACTCGGCTCGTCTAACATCAACAATTTAGGTTTAGCCATGAGTGCACGACCTACTGCAAGCATTTGTCGTTCACCACCAGAAAGTGTTCCTGCTTGCTGTGATCGTCTTTCTTTCAAACGAGGAAAAATGTCATACACTTCATCTAAAGTGCTCAAAATCTCTTTGTCTCTTTGGCGATAGCGTTGAAAAGCGCCAAGCATAAGATTGTCTTCAATAGACATTGTTCCAAATAACTCTCGTTTTTCAGGCACTAATCCAAGCCCACGAATGACCATTTGCTCAACCTGTGGACATTGCTCCACATGTCCATCGAAATCGACGTGTCCTTTAGAACCCAGCACCCCCATAATTGCAGACAATAAAGTTGTTTTACCCGCACCATTTGGACCAACAACAGAAACAATTTGGCCTTGATTAACACGCATATTAAAATTTGAAAGCGCTTCGACTTTTCCGTAAGCAACACTCAAATTATTTACTTCTAGCAGAGGCGTGCCCTCTTGATTTCCAAGCATTGTGATCATGCAGCACCTCCTAAATAAGCTTCCAATACAGCTTCATTTTTTTGAATTTCTTCTGGTAATCCTTCAGCAATTTTTTGACCGAACTCCATGACCACAATTCGGTCTGCGAGATTCATGACAAAGTCCATATCATGCTCGACCAAGAGAATCGCCATACCTTCAGCACGTAATTTCGCTAGAAGTTCAGCTAAGGCTTGTTTCTCTTTAAATCTTAATCCTGCTGCGGGCTCATCAAGTAGTAATAAGCTTGGGTTCGCACATAAAGCACGTGCAATTTCTAAAATACGTTGCTGCCCGAGTGCTAAACTGCCAGCTTCGACATACAAATATTCTCCAAGCCCTACACGTTCTAGTTGATATTTAGCCTCATTGAGAAGTTCATTTTCTTCAACTCGATCAAGAAGTAACATGGATGAGATGACACTTTTTTCTCCGCGCAAATGTGCACCTATGGCTGTATTTTCTAATACAGTCATTTCAGGCAATATTTTTACGTGTTGGAATGTGCGACTTAATCCTAATTTGGCAATTTCTCTGGATGGTATGCCATTTATTTTTTTACCTTTAAATAAAACTTCACCACTTGTTGGAACATCTACACCTGATATTTGATTGAACATGGTACTTTTACCAGCACCATTCGGACCAATTAAAGCGAGAACCTCTCCAGCATGAATTTTCAGATTCATTTCATTGTTCGCAACTAAGCCACCAAATTTTTTCGTGATGTTCTTCGCATCTAATATCAATTCACCCTTGTTGATTTGATTTTCTACTTTGTCCATTTGAGGAATGGGGTGGATTGAAGGATATAAATCTACAGGATTATATTTATTTGGGATCAACTTAGTAATAAATGACCAAATCCCTGATGGTGCTTTTTGCATCAATACAACAATGATTAATCCAAATACGATTGTTTCATAATGACCTTGTCCGCCAAAAATAATAGGCAAAGCATCTTGCAACCATTGGCGTACCATGGTGAATATGCCTGCACCTAATATTGCACCCCAAATACTACCGACACCGCCTAACAACGCCATAAACAAGTAGTCGATACCCATTTGGAGTCCAAAAGGTGTCGGGTTAATAAAAGTTTGCGTGTGTGCATAAAGCCACCCTGAAATTGATGCAAAAATTGCAGCAATCACAAAGATGATCATTTTTGCTCTAAACGTATTTACTCCCATAGACTCAGCCATTACTTGTCCGCCTTTCAAAGCACGGATTGCTCGACCCTCTCGAGAATTTAAAAGATTTTTTGTCAAAATAATGGCAATGAATACAATGAGCCAAATGAGGTAGAACATTTTGTTGCCATTATCAAAGGCAAATCCTGCGATAGAAATAGAGGGAATATTCGAAATTCCAGAATGCCCACCTAAAGTTTCAATGGTGGAAAAGAAATAATAAAGTGAAATGCCCCAAGCGATCGTACCTAAAGGCAGATAATGCCCTGAAAGTTTAAGTGTTAAGCCACCCACCAAAATCGCAGATGCGACTGTAATGACTATTCCGAGCAGAAGTCCAAACCAAGGATTGCCACCTGTCCATGCGAGGAAACTTGGTAATTGTTCAGTCACAGTTAAGTAAGCAGTTGCGTATGCGCCAATTCCAACTAAGGCTGCTTGACCAAATGTAGTCATGCCTCCAACGCCTGTCACCAATACAAGACCTAACACGACTAATGCATTTAGACCAATATAGTTCAATAAAGTGACTTGATAGGTCGGTAAAAAAAATGGGCTGATGAATACAATTAGCGCAAATATAAAGAAATAAGTTTTTGATTTCATTCTTCATCCTCCTCAACATGACGAGTTGTGAGTGATTTCCAAAGTAAGAAAGGAATAATTAATGTAAAGACGATGATTTCTTTGTAATCACTTGCCCAAAACATGGAGAAAGACTCAATAACACCAACAATCACGGCACCAATTGCTGCGACTGGGAAGCTGATTAGTCCTCCAATGATTGCCCCTACAAATCCCTTCAGACTTAAAATAAATCCTGAGTCGTAATACAGGGTTGTGATCGGCGCAATTAAAATGCCTGATAAGGTTCCGATAAATGTAGCTAAAACAAAAGTAAGTTTGCCCGCAAAGATTGGAGAAATACCCATGAGCTGTGCACCGATTCGATTGACAGCGGTTGCATGCAAAGCCTTACCATAGAGTGTTTTTTCAAAGAAATACCAAAGCACTAAAATCATCACAAAGAATGAAACGATAATGATCAAAGTTTGACTGCTTAAAACAAGAGTCCCAATTTCAAAGCTTTTATCACTAAATGGTTGTGTTTGAGCACCATTTGGACCGAATATCACGAGTCCTAAACCGACTAATGCCACATGAACCGCTATCGACACGATCAATAAAACTAAAGGTTTGGCTGCGACTAAAGGTTGAAAAAAAGTGCGATACATTTGAGGACCAAGCGGTGTAATCACAGCCAAAGTCAATAAAACTTGAATTGGCATTGGAAGCGTCGCTAAAGGTAGTGTGTACATCGCGATAACGATCAAAGAAATATAAATCAATGACGCAATAAAAATTTTGATATTAAATGTCTGATTTTTAAAAAATTTAGCGTATAAATCCAGACTTGTATTGACAATAAAAAACGCAACGACCAGCCAAACTATTAAGCTTGGAATACCTGCTTGAATGGATGCCAAAGTCAATGCACCAAATACAGCAAATTCACCCAATGGAATGAGTAATATCCGAGTGACAGTAAAAACTAAAATGATACATAGCGCTAATAATGCATAAATAGCACCACTGGTAATACCATCCTGCCCCAAAATTAACGCGATATTTAAATCCATAACATCTTCCTACCCTTTTTTGAGGATGAATTTACCTAGAGCGACATATGCATATCGCTCTGATTTCATTTATGATGAAAAGCTAAATTTACTTCAGTAGTTTCCACTGACCATTTTTAACAATGATCATTTCACGCCCACGCTTGTCAAATCCACTATGATCAGATGGGCTCATGTTATACACGCCTTGAGTTCCTGCGACTTCTTTTGTAGATTCCAATGCATCACGTAGAGCTTCACGGAATTGCACGGTGCCAGGCTTTGCTTTTTTCAAAGCAGTCGGTACAGCTTTTTCAAGCAAAATACCTGCGTCATACACATTTGCCCCGAAAGTTGCAGGTGTTTGTTTATATTTTGCTTTATAATCATTGATATATTTAGTAGCAATTTTCTTAGAAGGATGTGTATTAGATACTTCATTTAAAACAAGCATTAAACTGGCAGCTAAAATCGTATTTTCTACTTTCTTGCCACCCATTTTTAAATATTGATCTAAAGCCGCACCATGCGTTTGATAAATTTGCCCTCGATAGCCTCGATCATATAAAGCAGTTTGTGGAGGCACTGCTGAACTACCTGGTGCTGCAACTAGAATTGCCTGTGGTTTTTTACTTATGAGTTTTAACGCTTGACCAGTTAGAGAAGTATCTTGACGTTGAAATGATTCTTGAGCAACGATTTTAATCCCATTTTTCTTTGCTAAATTCGCTAAGACTTTTCCCCAGTTTTCTCCGTACGGATCAGCAGTACCGATAAATCCTAGAGTTGTAATTTTTCGCTTCACCATATCTTGCACAAGCGCTTCTGCGATGATTTCATCATTCTGAGTGGTCTTAAACACCCATTTTTTTTGATCCGTCATTGGCATGACTATCGTAGAAGTTCCAACCGGTGCAAGAAGAGGTACTTTCGCTTTAGCAATCGTCCCAATCACAGCAGAAGCATTTGGTGAACCAGAAGGACCAATGATTGCATCAACTTTGTTTTCTTTAATTAGTTTCTCGACAGCTTTGACAGATGCTGTAGGATCACTCGCATCATCAAGAGAAATATATCGAACGTTCTCATTACCAATTTTTTTAGGTAATAAAGCAACTGTATTTTTTTGTGGTATACCTACCATTGCTACAGGTCCGGATGATGATGTCACAACTCCAATCGTGATATCAGCTTGAGCATAAGTGGCAATTGCGATTAAGCTTGTTGATAATAATAATTTTTTAAACATCATATAATCTCCAGTTTGTCCATTAACTGTTTATGTAATTAGAATTTATAGCTATATGTAGTAATGATTCGATTTTCAACAAAATCATTACCATTGGTTGTTCCTGCACCATATTTAGTAGTCGTGTCGATATACCTCCATTCTATACCCAACCCTTTAAAAGACCCTTCTGGAACGGTGTAGCCGACAATGAAATTAGCTTCAGTTTCTTTATTATCTGGTAGGCCATTACGCTCTATGTTCGTACCATATAAATAACGCAACGTCGTTCTTAAACCCGGCAAACCAACATTTTTAAAGTCATAAGAATAAAGTGCATGATAAGTAAGTTCTTCAGGTTTGATGAAACCTAAAGTTGACCAAGTATGTAGGAACGGTTGAGGAGCGAATCCATCAAATGTTGGAAAATTGGTATCCCCGGAATTTTTTTGAACACCTGCAGCAAAACTATGTGAGCCATTTTGAATGTTGGCCTGAACGCCAAATGTTTTGCTATCTATGTTTCCATAGTATTTGTCACCAGCTTCACTGTTATGGAAATAACGTGCATCTAATTTGATTTTAGAGTCGCCAATTTGAGTGTTATATGCTGCATTTAAATAATGTTGGTTATAAATATCTTCCAGCTGACCAAACCAGTAAGAGCCTGAAATTTTAGGGCTAAAATTATAGTCTAAACCAACATAACTTAAACCATTACTTTCTATTCTTGCTTTACCTGGTGCAAACAAGCTTAGTTTTTCAAACTCATCATCATTACGCGCATTAATATGCGTGATTCGTCCAGCAGACAGTTTTAAATCTTGAATGGCTTTGGTTTCAAATGCCGCACCAGCATATGTTGTCACCAACTGACGTGAATCATCAATAAATGCAACAGGTGTTTTTGGCGAAAGTTCCCCAACTAATAGCTCAGAATCTTTATATTTCAGCTTTAAGGTTGCACCAAATTTATTATAACTACGTTCTTGCTCATTTTTTATGGGATCAAATGGTAAGATCGAATCAGACCTTTCAGCATTATGATTTGATAATCTTAGTGCGTAACTTGAAGTCACGTCAAAACCCACCTGAATGGGTGTATTGGTATAACCTGAACTAAACTTTAGACCTAATGCTTGTGACCAACTACCAACATCAGGCTGTGTTGTGTTATTTCGATCAATAAAGAAATTTCTTAAATTTATTGTCGTTTGACTATCTTTTACCAAGTCCGCATAAACTGCTGTATTACAGCAAATTGCTAGTATTGCAAATGTAGGTAACTTTTTCACTCAACTTCCCCTTAGTTTTTTACTGATTTTCTCACTCAACCCTGTTTAATTTTTTCTATTCAGCTATATGAAATTTCATATATTCAACCCAATTCTTTTCCAATTCCATAGAAAATTCAATTTTCTTTTAAGTATATTTATATACCTTAATTAATAATTAAATCCCTTTTAAATCTTTATAGATTGAAAAAAAGGCCAAATGATCTAACATTTAGCCCAATTTGATTTAATGAATACCCGCAATATCTTTTAGAATGGTGATAAAAGTATTCTTTTCTTGGTCACTGTATTTTGCAAATACTTCATTTTGATGCTCATCAGCAATATCAAATAAATAATGTGCGGTTTTTTTACCTTTATCTGTTAATTGGTAGAATTCTTCTGTTTCGACTAGTAGCTCATCTTTCTTAAGGATTTCCGCTGCTCTTTCTATTTCTCGCATAGGCATTGCTATATCACGTGGCAAATCATCTTTGCATGAACTTGCACCACTGCCTAGCACTAAAAGCATTCGAGCTTCACTCGTTCTAAAACCTGTGACTAATTGCTTTGGGATATAATCATTTTGATAAAACTTGAATGCTCGACTCATGAGATAGGCAACATTATTATATAAATTACCTTGATATAGTTGACCCAAATCATCAGTTTGGACCGGATTTGAATCTTTAATTCTTAACATTGGGTGTGGTGTTACTGCTGAGTACGCACCCTGGTGATATACTAATGGACTACGACCTTCATCTTGAAAATTAACGACCTTTCCAATAATAATCCAGTGATCCCCGCCTTCTACAATTTGAAATAATTCACATTCAAAAACAGCAGAGCAATTTTCCAGAACTGGAGCATTACCTACACCCAAACGGTAGTTTGCTCCTTCGAATTTATCAATATTGCGTTTAGCAAATTTATTCGATACCTCGATTTGTGATCCAGATAAAATATTGACTGCAAAATGACTAGAGTTTTTAAAAACTTCAAAACTGGTCGATTTTTTATCAATACTCCACAAGATTAAAGGTGGGTCTAATGAAACTGAGTTAAAACTATTGGCAGTTACACCCACTTTTTCACCTTGCGCATTTTGCGCTGTAATAATAGTAACCCCAGTTGCAAAATTACCGAGTGCTCTGCGGAATTTCATCGGATCAATAGCTTGTTCTTCCGATTTTTGATAACTATTCATTCCCTTCTCCTGAATCCCAAAATGACCTTCCATGATGGCAATTCAACTATTAAATATCTAAAACTAATCTCGGTGTTTTTGATCGAGAACAACACACTAAAATCTGCTCATTACTTTCTTTTTCTTCGTCAGTAAAGTAGACGTCTCGATGATCGGGTTCGCCTTCAAGCACATCACACATACACGTTCCACAAACGCCCTGTTCGCACGATAACTCGACTTTAATCCCTTCTCGCGCTAAAGCTTGCAGAATAGTTTCCTCTGGAGCTACTTGAATCGTTTTACCACTTTGTTGTGCAACAACTTCAAAACTAGCGCCACCTAAATCAATATCTACCTGAAAATATTCTTTATGTAATTGATCGGAACTAAAACCCTTAGACTCAGCAAGATTAATAATCCAATCCATAAATCCATTAGGACCACAGGTATATAAATGTGAATCTTTGGCAATATCTTTCATTGCGTGATCAAAAAATTCACGATGATTTGCACCATCATCTTTAAAATGGAAAGTTGTATAACTCGCTAAGGGACCTTGCTTGATTTCATCTACAAATGCAGCAGTTTGTTTAGAGGCTGCACAATAATGCAATTCAAATGACTTATTCTTATTCAATAAATCATAAGCCATGGTAATTAACGGTGTAATCCCAATACCACCACCAACTAAAACGCTGTGAGATGCATCTAACAATGGGAACAAATTTTTAGGATGGCTGACTTGTAGTTGCATCCCTTCAGAGATGTCATTAAACGCCGACAGTGATCCCCCTCTTGATGCTTCATCTTTTAAGATCCCTAATCGAAAAACACCTTTTAAACTAGGATCTTGACATAGAGAATACTGACGGATTAAACCATTAGGCAGGAATAGATCGATATGTGATCCAGCTTCGATTTCAGGTAATGGAGACTCAGTTGCTGAAATTAAATCTAAGACAACAACATTTTCCGCTTCTACTGATCTTTTATTTACTATTACGGAGTATTTTTCGTTCATAGTTTTCCCCCTTTATGACTAAGCCAATGCTTAGCGCATAAATAGTCCTCCGTTAATATCCCATGTTGCTCCTGTCACAAAAGCTGCTTGTGGGGATGCTAACAAAGCACAAGTTTCAGCGATAAAACTCATACTGCCTAAAGCCTTAACAGGAATATTATTGATAAACGCTTCCATTTTTTCATCTGAAACAACGCTGTGTACTATTGGAGACTCCATTGGTCCTGGTGCTACGGCATTTACCGTCACACCTTTAGCGGCAAATTCTTTTGCAAAAATTTTAGTCAAAGTTACGATTGCACCTTTTGAAGCTGCATAATGTGCTCCTGTTGCAGTACCACCATTCTGACCAGCCAACGAAGCCATGTTGATAATTCGACCAAAGCCTTTAGATGCCATATATTGACCAATAATTTGACATGACTGAAAGGTTCCTCGTTGGTTGACTTGTGTCACCCAATCAAAATCTCTCGCAGTGATTTCAAGGACAGGAGTTGCTTTAGTTACTGTGGCGTTATTGATTAAAACATCCAACTTGTTGAAATGAGTTTCAATCCAACTCACTGCATCTCTAAAGTCCTGCTCTACTGATATATCCAGTTTTAAGGGATACATCTGCGATGGATACTGACTCGCAGCTTTAGCGCTTTCCGCTTTTTCTAAGGTACTTGCAGTTAAAATAACTTGATGCCCTTGTTCAGCAAAATATTCAGCAATCACATTACCTAAACCAGAGGCAGCACCAGTAACCAAAACAACTTGTGACATGGTCACCTCCTATAGAATGTAACTGATACCAGCTAAGGTATCTGTCGAATTGACTAGATTGATAATTTTACGGTCTATTTTGAGTTCGCCATTCTCTTGACGTATTAGCTCATAAATCACATCAGCAGTGTAATGACGCAAATTTTCTTTGCGGAACTCTCTTAAATTTTGTGCACAGCGTAAAATTATCTTTTGATCAGTTTCTTCAATAATTCGCACACGTGACAGGCTGCGAACAGTATTGGCCTTGGGAGCTGTCGAGATTGCTTCACCATTTTCTAAACGCTCTACACGTAATTGACGCATGTGGTGATTGTCATATGCATAGTTCAAATGGTTTTCGTAATCTGTCAATGATGGATCAATTGGAATGATGTATTTGCCATTTTCATTCCATAAATTTAACCATGCTTGATACTCTGAATGATCTAACATGTCAGCTTCAGCCCAAATGAATGCTGTTACTTCGTTCAAAAGATTTAAATTAATTTTCATGCTCTTCCCCTTAAGCCGTCATCAACTTTTTCCATTGTTGGTAAGCGCCACGCATGCCTGTTTCAGCACTCACGTCACTCTTCAGACCATCTTCAGTTTTGACTTCTCCTGGTAAACCACGGTTCAACATGATCCAAAGATCATTGCCCGCATTTGCACCATGCTGTACACGCTCCCAAGCTTCCGCATCATCTGGCGTACCAAAACCGAAAGGACCTTGGAAATGTTCATGTAGACGTAGGCGATATTGGTTGGCAATTTGTGGTCCACCATCCATCGTAATCACTGAGTGGTGAATTTCAGTTTTATCTACCGCTAATGGTTGCATTACACGGAAGAACGCCATAGAACATGCAATGTTAGGGAAAATATTTAAGTTAAAGCCCGAACCACCGACAGCACGGCAAATTCGACGAACTTCAAGTTCCTCATGACCTTCTTCACGCAGCGCTTGGGCAAGTTCTTCAAAACGCTCTTGGATTGGTCGCTCCATCAACTCTTCATCAAGATCTACCAGTTCTGGAATCATCACCATCACGCTGTGACCATTTCCTAGATCTTCAACATAGCCTGGTTGATTTTCAAAGTTGAAAAGCTCTTCTGTTTTTTCGTCTACAGAACTTAAGAATGATTTATGAACTAATGGGAAATGATACGCGTCAGTTGTATTTTCCAACTGAATCTTCCAGTTACCTGGGAATGTAAAACGATGTTCACCTAATACTTTGACTGGATAACCTGCGCCTTGCTTCATGAATAGATCAATCCACTTTTTCGCAGCACCTAAAAAGTCTTCTAATGGCTCGATATCGTCTTTGAAGGTTGCAAAGATCATACCGTTATATTCTTCTACACGTAGGCTGATCAGTGGAAATTCAGATTTATCTAAACATTCGCCATAACTTTCAGGTGAAGGAACGCCACGCAATGTACCATCCAAAGCGTAACTCCAACCATGATATGGACATACAAAGCTATTTGTTTTGCCTTTTTTATGCTCACAAACTGTAGCAGCACGATGGCGACAGCGGTTGAGTAAAACGTGGACTTTTTTCTTACGATCCCGTACAGCAACTACAGGTTGTTTACCAATATTAATCGTTTTATAACTACCAGCATCTGGAATTTCACTTGCATGAGCAACCCAAACCCAAGTGCTGTAAAAAATTTTTTCCATTTCATCTTCAAAGATTTGTGCATCTTTATATAAAGAGGTATGCACTCGGTCACTTTGAACTAATTCATTGTAATCAATTTCAATATTTTGAACTGGTATTGCACTATTCATCATGTATTCCCTTATAACTTATGCAACTCAACCGACTTAATTTGATTGCGGTACTGGTAACTCATCATCACTGGTCCAATGCGTTACTGGTCGACTGAAAATATTTTCTGTTTGGAAGTGTTTGATTTTCCAAATGCCATTATTTTGTTGCTTAAAACGGATTGTCAGTTTGGCTGCATTCAAGTGGCTTGCACCCGTTTTGAAAGTTGATGTTTGCAACATCAACCAGTGTCCAACAGCCACATCACCCTCAATATAAATTTGTTCAGAATTCACAAAATGTGCATTCATAACAAAATGCGAGTCCTTCAGCGTGTATTTTTTAAACATGTCATATACTGCCTGCCAAGACTCAAGCCGACCAAATGACTGGGCGTATTTTTTCCCTACCCCCTCCCAAATACACTCACGATCAAATAAATCCATCAGCGCTTCTAAATTTGTGTTTTGATTAAGTTCATCACAAATTTCCATATAGCGATTTAGGCAATTACGAATTTGATTCTGCGCTTCCAACTGTTGAAGACGTTGAAGAATGCTTTTGAGTTCATTAGAGTCGACCATATCGATATCCTTATCGTTGAATAATTAATTCACGACCAACTCTTGCTTCAACTTTGCAATACTTCCAAAGTTTATATGGACCTTCTCCGACCACAGTCGTACGGAATAAATTACATGCAGCATGAACTGTTTCAATATCAGGTACATCAGCCAATAAATAGGTTGTCCAAGGCCAACCCGTACTTGCACCTACCATGCTTTGATCATCATCTAAGTTGCCGTATACATGAACGCCAGGTAAATCATGGATACCATTCCACATTTCACCAAATGCTGCCCATACTGCTTTTGCTTCTGCTGGCTCTGCATCAAAGAAGTTTTGGTTAATCCCCATACAGAATAATACGCGTAATGATTTTTTAGCTTCCATTTCGATTTCCTTCTTTTCGGTCATTTATAAATATCCAGGTGTCGGATTAAGCCCAAAGCTCATCGCACCAGCATTTTGTAAAGTTGCATCACCCATAAATGCATGCTGTGTCACGACATTCGTGTCATTCACAAAGCGACTAAATGGATGGTTGGTATAAATGGCAGTCATGCCAGCTAACATTTGCATTTTGCGGGTGACCTTTGCACAGACTCTTGCCGCATGTGTACAAGATAGACGCATATCACTAATTAAATGTGGTTCAGGTTTTCGCCCGTTGAGTACTTCTTCCCATACAATATCCATGGTGTTGTAGAACCATGTTCTTGCAGCTAGGAACTCAGCTTCAGCTTTCGCAAATTCGTACTGAGTGATAGGTCGATTAGCAATTTCTGCACCTCCAGTAATCGACGACTTACCTGGAGCTAATTTTCTAAATTCTTCCAATGACGCCGAGGCTACGCCAATTCCGACTACGGTGAGGACTTGAGTCGCCAAAGAGAGGGATGGATATTTGAAAAATGGTTCGCTGAGTTTAGATGGCTCACCCCGAACAAAAGTCCAATGCTCAGGTACAAGTACATTATCGACAATGAGATCGTGACTACCTGTGCCTTTTAAACCTACTGTATCCCACGTCATTTCAATTTTAGCTTTATGCGCTGGTAAAACAGCCATCCGTGGTAAGCCATGAGATTCATTATCTTTGATCGGGGCAATGCCTACACCAACGATATCTGCACCTTTACAACCACTTGAGAATTTCCAACGGCCTTTTACAACTAAACCCTCATCTATCACTTGAGCAGCTTGCGGTGGAAAAATTCCACCAGCAAAAACGATATCTGGGCCATTTTTATAAAGTTCTGAAAGTGTCTCTTCAGGTAAACTCCCAAGATAAGCTGGGCTCATACCAAAACTTGCAACCCAACCTACTGATCCATCTGCCTTAGAAAGCTTTTCAATAAGTTCACAAAATGCGCGCGGTGAAACCTCATCACCACCGAAACGTTTTGGAACTAAAGCACGATATACCCCAATTGATTTCAGTTTTTGAATAATGTCTTGACTCACGTATGCTTGTTCGTCAAATTCACCTGAACACGCTCGCTGTCTAATCTCTTGACATAATTCTTCTAGATCAATCAGGCTCTCAGTTTGATCTTTGGCTAAATTGCTCATTTGCCACCTCCTTGTGAATGCTTCGTAATATCGACAATGTGTTGTGCAATAGCACACAATTTTTCATCTTCACCATGCTTAGCAATTAATTGCATACCAACAGGTAAGCCATTTGATGTTTCATATGGAATCGTAAGCGCTGGATGGCCCGATAGATTGAATGGTCGCACGAGCTTAGTTAAATTGAGGAAAGCAACAGTATTTTCAGCTTCGTCTAATTTAGGTGGAAATTGAGGTAGTGTCGGCAGTATCAAAACATCAACATTGTTGAGTAAATCATTGATCTGCTCTGTGAATTGAGTTCTTATTAATTCAGCATTTTCTACATCTTTTTGAGTGGTTTCAGATGCTTTTAATAAACGCTGCTGAACATCATTGGCTAGAAGTCCAGTTTGAGTAAGATCATGATATGCACCCCAAGTTTCGTAATTAATGATCGACATACCTGCTTGATATGCCTCATCAATATTGTCTATGAATAGATTTTTTTGAGGTAAATCAATTTTTGTTAACTCAGCATCTAAGACACGCCAAATTTCAGATTCCGCTTCGACACGTAATATTCCTAATTGAATCTGCTGTAGATCGATTTGGATTTCTTTAAATGAAGGATCAATGATCTGCATAGCAAGAATCAGATTGTTGATATCTGATGCGAATGGTCCGACGCAGTCTAAAGTGGTATCTTTTGGCCAAACACCATCACGACTTACACGACCAAATGAAGGTTTTAATCCATACACTCCACAGCAAGCGGCTGGCATACGAATTGATCCACCAGTATCCGTACCAATACTGAAGTCCGCTATATCTGCCGCAATAGCTGCAGCCGAACCACTGGAAGAGCCTCCTGGAATAAGTTGCGGATATTTAACATTTAATGGTGTTCCGAAGTTTTTGTTTATTCCAGTTATACCGAATGCAAGTTCATGAAGATGAGTTTTTCCAATAATTTTGCAATCACTGCTGAGTATATTTTTTATAATTTCAGCATGTGAAATTGCAGGGCATGCTCCACTGCGCGCCTGAGTTCCAAGTGTCGTCACTTCATTTTGTATATCAATTGAGTCTTTAACCACGACTCTAATTTTTCCATCTCCTAAAGAGAGACTTCTAGATATAATATTCAATTCACTTTTCCATGTATTTTTATACTCAACATCAATATCTGAAAAATTAATGTATTTGTCAAGTTATTTTGGAATAAAATAATCTTTGTCTTTTTTCTTGTATAATCAATTATATTTTTTTAAGTTTAATTGCTGCTCATGTTAAAAAATTTTGAAAATTATTTGCCAAATAACGATCCCAAAAGTTTGGAAAATTTCCCATTTTTTTGGATATCTCAAGTTAATGGTAAGTATTCCCAATTGATTGATAAATCTTTAAAAAAAATCGGTCTCGATAATACAAAAAGAAAAATCATTTTGAGTACAAATGCTCTCGGTGAAGCCAATATCACTGAAATAGCAAATTTAGCAACAATCAAATTAACAACTGCAACTAAGGCAATCTATAGATTAGTCGAAGAAGGTATCGTTGAAGTTTTCTCATCCCCTCATGATGAAAGGATTTCTATGGTGAAGCTCACTGAAAAAGGATATGGTCTGGTGGATGAAATTAATCAGATCAATCGTGTTACTTTAGCTGGTATATTAAATTCTTTTGATGAACAAGAACTTGAGTCACTAAATTTACAATTAAAGAAAATATTCAATTTAATGCCAAATAGGTAAAAAGACTAAAATCTTTTTACCTACTAACGCTTATTTCATAATTTCATATTGTGGAATAAGCTGATTAAATCGCAAATTTTCAGCGAATTTTGATATGACATTTAGTTTATATTGATAAATATCCATGCTTTCATATTTGTAAAAACCTGATAGTTCTCTAATACCATTTCTATTTTCCCTCATATTTTTTTTGATAATATCAGGGGCTTTGTAACGCTCACCAAGTTCTTCTCTCAAATACTCAGAAGCTTGATACAAAATATCTCCTCCACCCCAATCGATAAACTCTAGCATACCTAACACTGAAAAACGCAAACCAAAACCTGTACGAATCGCTTTATCAATATCCTCAGCACTTGCTACGTTTTCTTCAACCATTCTCGCTGCTTCATTCATTGCTAATGCTTGAATTCTTGGAACAATGTATCCAGCAACTGCATTACAAATCACGGGGACTTTACCAATTGCCTCAAGTAATGTTTTTAGTTTTTCTACTGCTATATCAGCAGTATGCTCCGATCGGCTTAGCTCAACTAAAGGCATTAAATACCCAGGATTAAGCCAATGCGCATTAACAATACGTTCTGGATGAGAAATTAATTTTGCTATATCAGTGACCAAAAAGGTCGAAGTCGTTGATGCTACAATACAGTTTTTAGAAATTAAGGGTTCTAACCACCGAAAACAATGTTGTTTATGAGTCATTATTTCAGGCACACCTTCAATAATTAATTCACAATTTTTCCAATCAATAGTTTGATTATCTTTGAAATAGAAATGAATTCTTTCTTTTAATACTTTACATTGATCATTCACTAACATCCCGATATGTTCTAAGAGATGCAACTCTTGGTCGAGGCTGTCATTCCATTTTTGCAGAAATTCATTTTTTTCTGCTGGGTTTCGATCTTTTACGTCTACAAGTGCAATCTCAATTCCTGCATATGCGAATGCGATCGCAATCGCATTACCCATTCTACCTGCACCTACAATAATAATATTTTTAATCATGCAGATTGCTCTCCGGAGTTCAACAGGTGTTTTAATTGTTGCTGTGTTAAATCAAATAACCCTAAATTTTCAAGAGTGCGACCCTCACTATACAAATCCCTACCAGTAATTGATGATGCGATATTCAGAAGCCCTTCAGCAATCGGCGTTTTGACTCCAACATACTTACCAACCGATACAATAAATGACAGGCCTAATCGTGTGTCTTCGAGCATATACCGATGTGAATGTAAATCTATTTTCTCGCGCCAATCGCCACTGTCAGTCAACTTACCATGTGCCCCCCTACCATACATCCACTCATCTCCTTCACCCTCTTTATTGTAATGATCTGCGAGTGGGAAATGCTGTTTCGAGTATCCCAATGCTTCACGAATATTCATTCGCTCTTGATCTAATAAGCTCGTTACTCTCCTCACTGAAGGTTGAGTACCTTCATTATGAATATCCCATACATCAAAATGTTCTAAAGGTGCAGCATTGAGCATAATTAATGGAGGATGAATAATGGGTCCTGCATTCATTAAAGCTCCACTCAAAGCATCCTCTATAGGCTCGATGCTGTCATAAGCTTGCTTTAATACTCTAATAGCATGATCTTTTAATTTTGCTGGATAGACCCCAGTAGGCAATCGCGTCGCATATACACTAATCACGATAGAATTCGGACTATGTTTTCTTACTAAATATGGCAAAGTACCCGTTTCAGCAAAAGCCACGTCAGACTTATTCCCAACTTTAAGCATTGCTTGAGCAAATAGGTATGTTCCAAAAGTACCTGGGGGTAAAAATACGACTTGACCAGATGTTAAGTAGGGTGCTATTTCAATCGATAAATCTTCATGGCTTGTTGCGGGTAAAGGAATAATAATCAATTCAGCGTTTTCAATAGCTTTGGATAAATCAGTTTCAAGTTGGATTTTTTGATGTTCATCCCCAACAGATACTGTTCTAGTGCCACGAAAGTCTTTTACAGTAAGCTCACCATATTTCGCTAATTCTTTTAGTGAATCTCGATCTCTTCGCCATAATTTAACTTCGTGATTTTTTTCCGCCATCTCCACTGCTGATGCATAACATCCATGTCCACCGCCAAGAACCGTGATTTTCATTTTCTTCCCTTACATATCTATTGTGTATTGTGATAGTAGGAAAGATTCTTCTTTTTGCTCGCGTCAAAAAGCGGTACTGCTATTCGAATTACGAATTTATTTATATTAATTTGTTTTGTTTCACGGTTTCTGAAGGCGTGCATCCATAACGTTTTTTATAAAGCCGAGTAAAGTGTCCAAAGCTTCTTACACCATGAGCATTGAAGATATCAATTATAGGCTGATCAACCTGAGTGTGTTTAAGTTCTTGATGAACTCGGTCCAATTTGATTGATGTCATGAAACTGAGAGGCGTTTGGTTCAAATAGGTATTAAATCCCTTTTGAAGCGTTCTTACCGAGACTTTTACAAGCCTCGCAACTTCCTCAATCGAGATTGCTTCCATATAATGTTGCTCAATCAAATGAGCTGCATTTTTGATATAACTTGGGATGAGTTGATATTTTTTATCTGCGATTCGTTCACTGAAATTATGTGGAATTTTGATCAGTAATAACTCAGTCAAATATGAACTAAAGCTATCAGAAATTTGCCACCAGTTTTCAATATTTGAATATGCAAAGCATAAGTAGTTCAGTGTTTCTAAAATTGAAATTCTTTCTTCAGATGTATAGGAAATGCCACTATCGAAAATAAGATTTTTTTGAGGGATATACCCCAACAAGCGATATAAAACAGTGTTGATCAACTCATGATCAATTTTTAATATGATATTTCTACATTTGGCTTGGAGTTCAATTCTATTTTCAAAATGAGGATGAGAAACTGTAAGTAATCCAGGACGTTGTTGATAAGTTGAATGATCATATTTGACTTTACATTCCCCTTCCAAATTAAATCTAAACAGATAACTTTGACACTCAGCACCAAAACTAATTTGAACTGGAGCATTGTAACTTAATTCAAATAGTGCAACTTGACCAAATGAAAACCCACTTAATTTTACTTCTAAAGATTCATCATTCAATACTTCAAATTGATGAGGGCACAAGTATTGTCCTATCACATCTTTAATCTGAAAATAATCTTTTGAAGACAATAAGTTGAATTTCTTTAAAAGTTTCAGATTCGATAAATACATGATAGGTGTACCCTCATTATTTTATTCAGACATGATTTATTTAGACTCAACTTGCAAACTATTTTCGAAGGCTT
This sequence comes from Acinetobacter sp. 24-47-47, assembly GCF_057737035.1. Lineage (NCBI taxonomy): Bacteria > Pseudomonadati > Pseudomonadota > Gammaproteobacteria > Moraxellales > Moraxellaceae > Acinetobacter > Acinetobacter sp. 24-47-47. The sequence goes on from NZ_CM173216.1 coordinate 1,807,027, forward strand.
TACAACCCACTTTCAATAATACAAAGCACAATACGCATGATATTGCACCAACGATAGATATCGATGAACCGACCATTAAAGGATTTTCAAAAATACGATCCGTAATTAAAGCCACTAATGTGGTACCAATACCTAAAGCAATCAAATTACTGATGAGTAAAAAGATAGATGAGATTTGGGCACGTAATTGATTTGGCGAAAGCATTTGCATTGCTGTTGTTGAGATCGGCATTGGGAAAGAAGCGAAAAACATTGCAACAACCAACAATGTAACTGATAGCCATAATTCATTAACTTGTGAAAACAAAATCATTGGAATAATCAGACCTACGATTCCAATCACACCCACAAACATAGGCGAATCTTTTCTGCCTTTTTGAATAAAATAATCATTCATCCAACCAGCCGCAAATACACCTAAAGTATTTGAAATCAGTAACACGGCACCCAACATATAGCCCACTTCAGTAGGTGTCATATTGTAATGTCGTATGTAAAATGCAGGTGTCCAGCTAATTAAGCAAAACAATGCCATGGCATAAAAAGTAAATCCCAAATAATGACATGTAAATGTTTTTTTATGCTTTTTCAAAAATTTAAAAGTATCACTAAGCTTTACTTTTACCACGTTCCCCTGCGCATCGACCATTTGCCCTTTACGCTTAGGATCTTTAACAGTTAAAAGTACCAATATGCCAATAATGACTCCTGGTAAACCTACTAAAATAAACGCCACTTGCCATGCCTTTAACATTCCAAATAAGGGTACAGCAATAAGAGACATGTCCTTGAGTAATCCAATGACAAAACCACCTACTAAGAATGCGATTCCCCCACCAACAAAAGATCCAATCGAATAAATAGCGACAGCTCGACCCAATTTATCTTTTGCAAACATATCACTAAACATTGAATAGGCTGCAGGTGACAAAGCAGCTTCACCAATTCCTACGCCCATTCTGCTCAAAAACAACTGGATAAAGTTCTTACTTAAACCACATAAAGCTGTTGCAATGCTCCAAAATACAATCCCGGCAGCAATTAATTTTGGTCTTGAGAATCGATCTGCGATATAAGCCAATGGAAGACCCATGAATGCGTAAAATAAAGAAAAAGCTAGTCCGTGAAGTAAACTGAATTGCGTGTCTGTTAAATTCAAATCTGCTTTTATCGGTTCAATCATCAAAGCCAAAATTTGACGATCGATAAAAGAAAATATATATGCAATCATGCAAAGTATTACAACATACCAAGCATAAATATCCTTTTTTTTTGCATCATTACTCTTTAACTCGGAAATTTTTTCCATCGAAATCATCCTAAATATTTTATAGATCAGCGCTATCCCTATGACAAATCCATGCCAATTTATGCTGATTTATAAAATTAATATCATTTTTAACATTATTATTCTATTTATTTTTCCATTAAATATTACATATAAATAGATATTTTATATTAATCTAATCATAAAAATTAGTTCATGCTCTTCAATTCGTCTAGATAATCTAATATTTGTTTGATGTATTCATTATTATCGATACTTCTATAGGCAACTGTAATTGGACTTTCAGCCTCATTATCTAGAATTGGTATAAATTTCAAATTTTTCATACCTATAGAGCATGCACTCTTTGGAATAATACACCCCCCCTCACCAGATGACACCATCCCCAATGCCATATGGATTTCTCTCGTCTCGATCAGATTTTGTGGAATTAAGTCAAGTTCAGAGAATATTCCTTGAATAAAAGTTGAGAAGTTTGGTTTAGGAGTATTTGGATATATATAAATATGTTCGTTGACCAATTGTGATAAATGTACTTCCTTAACATTTTGGGTCACTAATGTATGATCTTTGTGCACTGCTAAAAAAAGTTGCTCTCTTTCGATCACTATTCTTTTTATTGAAGGATCACTAATTCCTAATCGACCAAACCCAATATCAATTTTTCCCAATTTCAAAGCTTCTACCTGGTCTCTGGTTCCGCATTCCACTAATTCAACTTTTATATTTGCAATATGCTTTCTTAAATAATCAATAATCTCAGGTAATTTCCAATAAAAAAGCGAACCAACATACCCAATTCGTACGGTAGTATCTGTCACTTTATATCGATTTACCATCGATTTAGCATGTGCTGTTAAGGTCAGTATCTGTACAGCATATTGGTAAAAAAATTCTCCAACTTCAGTTGTTTTGATCGGTCTCATGCCTCTTTCAAATAATACGACACCTAACTCTGACTCTAAGTTTTTGATTTGTCGTGTAAGTGGTGGTTGTGCGATACATAATTTTTCAGCAGCTTTTGTAATACTTTTTTCTTCGACCACAGTAGCAAAATACTTTAATGTTCTTAATTCCATTGAAATTTCCTCAATCCATACTTTTTTAGTATTTTAATATACTACTTAACCTCTATTTTCAATACTTTATTTCAAATAAGGTATTTAGCATATATTAATGGAATATATTGCTGCATGTACAAAAATATTGAAACCTTGCTCGTTGAAATCCCGACGATCCGCCCACACAAGATGGCGGTCGCAACGATGCAAACTCAAACCTTAGTCCTCATTAAAATCGAAACTTCGGATGGTTTCATTGGTTGGGGCGAAGCAACCACCATCGGTGGCTTAGGCTATGGTGAAGAAAGCCCTGAAAGTATCAAAACCAATATCGATACTTATTTTGCTCCACTACTCAAAACTTTTACTGATTTCAACATTGCTCAAATTATGCAAGTGTTGAAGAAGAATATTAATGGCAACCGTTTTGCAAAATGTGCCATTCAAACTGCTTTACTGGATATTCAGGCTCAACGTTTAGGTTTGCCGCTGTCTGAAGTGTTAGGTGGCCGTCTGCGTGACAGCGTTCCTGTACTTTGGGTGTTGGCTTCTGGTGATACAGATAAAGATATCGCTGAAGCGAAAAAGATGATCGAAGCTAAGCGTCATAACTTCTTTAAATTAAAAATTGGTTCTCGTGCTGTAGAAGCAGATGTTGAGCATGTTCTCACCATCAAAAAAGCGTTAGGTGCTGATATTTCTATCCGTGTCGATGTGAACCGTGCTTGGTCTGAGTTAGAAGCGATCAAAGGTATTCAGCTTCTGCAAGATGGTGGTGTGGATCTAATTGAACAGCCATGTGCGATTGACAATATTGATGCCATGGAGCGTTTAACTCGTCGTTTTGATATTGCCATTATGGCGGATGAGTCATTGATGGGTCCAAGTACAGCTTATCGTTTAGCGAAGCGTAATGCTGCTTCTGTGTTTGCTGTAAAAGTTGCTCAGTCTGGTGGCCTACTCGAAGGTCGTGATGTAGCAACCATTGCAAACCTCGCTGGTGTAGATCTGTATGGTGGCACGATGCTTGAAGGTTCTGTTGGCACCATCGCTTCTGCACATTTGTTCTCGACCTTTGAGAATTTGGCATATGGCACTGAATTATTTGGTCCATTGCTGTTAACTGACGAAATTTTAAAGACCCCGCTTCAATATCGTGATTTCGAATTACATCTGCCTCAAGGCAATGGTTTAGGTATTGAGTTGGATTTAGACAAGATTGACAACCTTCGCCGCAAATAAGCGACGTGATACATCAGGAGTGAGACATGCTGTTTCATGTACGAATGGATGTGAACATCCCACTGGATATGCCAGTTGAAAAAGCGAATGAGATCAAAGCTGTTGAAAAGGCGTATTCGCAAGAGTTACAGCAACAAGGCAAGTGGCGTCATATCTGGCGAATCACAGGTCAGTATTCAAACATCAGTATTTTTGATGTGGAAAGCAATGAAGAGCTTCATTCAATTTTACAAGGTCTTCCGCTTTATCCATATATGAATATCGAAGTAATGGCGTTAAATCGCCACCCATCTTCTATCCGTGAAGATGATCGTTAAGTTTTAAGTGTCTTGGCTTGATTGATTCAGGCCATGACATCAATACATCCAGAGGTTTTTTTAGCGTCATTTTAAACAAGGATTGTGGCAGCGAGCTCAAACACATTAGAAGTCAGCCACCACACAGCAAGCATACTTAAGGAGAAATAGTATGAACCGCGAACAAATTAATGCTTTAGTTAAAAAGATGAACGTTGATACTGCAACAGGTCCTGTTGATGAACGTGTTCAACAAATCGTTGTACGTTTAGTATCTGACTTATTCCAAGCGATTGAAGATTTAGATTTAAGCCAATCTGAAGTTTGGAAGGGTCTTGAGTACTTTACTGATGCTGGTCAAGCAAACGAATTAGGTCTTTTGGCTGCTGGTTTAGGTCTTGAGCATTTCCTTGATTTACGTGCAGATGAGAAAGATGCTCAAGCAGGTATTACAGGTGGTACTCCACGTACAATTGAAGGTCCATTGTATGTCGCTGGTGCACCAGAATCAGTTGGTTTTGCACGTATGGATGATGGTTCTGAAGAAGGCAAAATTCCAACTTTAATTATTGAAGGTATCGTTAAAGATACTGAAGGTAACATCATTGAAGGCGCTAAAGTTGAAGTTTGGCATGCAAACAGCTTAGGTAACTACTCGTTCTTTGATAAGTCTCAATCTGACTTCAACTTACGTCGTACGATCTTCACCGATGCACAAGGTCAATATACAGCATTAACCACAATGCCTGTAGGTTATGGCTGCCCACCAGAAGGTACAACTCAGTTTGTATTAGACAAACTTGGTCGTCATGGTAACCGCCCTTCACATGTGCATTACTTCGTCACTGCACCTGGCTACCGTAAATTAACTACGCAGTTCAACATCGAAGGTGATAAATACCTTTGGGATGACTTTGCATTTGCAACGCGTGATGGCTTAGTGGCAACTGCTGTAGACGTAACTGATGAAGCTGAAATTGCTCGTCGTGGTCTGAAAGGTGCGTTCAAACATATTCAATTTGACATTGAATTAGTGAAAGACGTTGAAGGTGCGCCTTCTACTGAAGTTGAACGCCGCCGCGCATCAGCTTAAAAATTATAAAGGGATGGATCTTGCATCCATCCTTTATCTTATTCACCTAAAGAATTTAGACCAATCCAAATCTAATCATTTTGATTTGTTTAAATTTTTGCAAGACCGAAAAGGATATAGATAGCTTTATCTATAAAACGCTATGATTGATAAATCTCAAAAGACTTTAACCGAAGCCCTCTCCCAAATTAAAGACGGTTCAACCATTATGATTGGTGGGTTTGGTACCGCAGGTCAGCCTGCTGAACTCATCGATGGCTTAATTGAACTCGGTATTAAAGACTTAGTGATCGTCAACAACAACGCAGGTAATGGTGATTACGGCTTGGCTAAACTGTTACAAGCAGGCGCTGTGCGTAAAATCATCTGTTCTTTTCCTCGTCAGTCTGACTCTTATGTCTTCGATGAACTCTACCGTGCAGGCAAAATCGAGTTAGAACTTGTACCGCAAGGCAACTTGGCTTGCCGTATTCAAGCGGCGGGTATGGGCTTAGGTCCAATCTACACACCAACAGGTTTTGGTACTTTGCTCGCTGAAGGCAAACCAATCATGAACTATGAAGGTAAAGACTACGTTTTAGAAAATCCAATCAAAGCTGACTTTGCGTTAATTAAAGCGCATAAGGGCGATCGCTGGGGGAACTTGGTGTACCGTAAATCTGCACGTAACTTTGGTCCAATTATGGCCATGGCAGCAGATATCACCATCGCACAAGTATCAGAAGTCGTGGAACTCGGTGCCTTAGATCCTGAACACATCATCACCCCTGGGATCTTTGTACAACACGTTGTACAAGTTCAACCTGCGCAGTAATTTGAGATTGGAGAAATAAAATGAGTTATCAAAAATTAACCCGTGATCAAATTGCTGAACGTGTTGCACAAGATATTCCTGATGGTGCTTATGTCAACCTTGGCATTGGTTTACCGACGAAAATCTCGAGTTACTTACCTGCTGACAAAGATGTCTTTTTACATTCTGAAAATGGTTTATTGGCCTTTGGTCCACCCCCTGCGGAAGAAGACCGTGACCCTGAGTTAATTAACGCAGGTAAAGAGTTTGTAACCCTGCTAGAAGGCGGAGCTTTCTTCCATCATGGTGATTCATTTGCCATGATGCGTGGTGGTCATTTAGACATCGCGGTACTGGGTGCTTTCCAAGTGGCAGAAAATGGTGATCTTGCAAACTGGCATACCGGTGCACCTGATGCCATTCCTGCTGTGGGTGGTGCAATGGACTTAGCCGTGGGTGCGAAGAAAGTCTTTATTACCACCGATCATGTCACTAAAAAAGGCGAACCGAAAATCGTTGCTGAGCTGACTTATCCTGCGACAGGTTTGAAATGTGTGGACCGCATTTATACGGACCTTTGTGTGATTGATGTGACGGCAGATGGCATGAAAGTCATTGAGAAAGTTGAAGGCTTATCTTTTGAAGAGCTTCAATCGATGACGGGTGCCAAACTCATTGATGCCACTCAGGCTTAAGACTGGTTTTAGGATCTTACACTATGAAAAACGCATACATCATTGATGCCATCCGTACGCCTTTTGGTCGTTATGCCGGTGGTTTAGCACCTGTCCGTGCGGATGACTTAGGTGCAGTGCCATTAAAAGCGTTAATGGAACGTAACCCTTCTGTGGATTGGAATGTCGTCGATGACGTTTTATTTGGTTGTGCCAACCAAGCCGGTGAAGATAACCGTAACGTCGGTCGTATGTCGGCGCTTTTAGCAGGTATCCCTTATACAGTACCTGCAACCACAGTCAACCGTTTATGTGGTTCATCACTCGATACCGTAGCAATGGCCGCGCGTGCCATTAAAGCTGGTGAAGCTGACGTGATTGTGGCAGGTGGTGTTGAATCTATGTCACGTGCCCCATTTGTGATGGGTAAATCTGAGAGTGCATTTGGTCGTAGTCAAAAGATTGAAGACACCACCATGGGCTGGCGTTTTATCAACCCGAAGCTTAAAGAAATGTATGGTGTTGAAACCATGCCGCAAACGGCCGAAAACGTGGCTGAACAGTTCAACATTAGCCGCGCTGATCAAGACCAATTTGCTTTAACCAGCCAACAACGTACGGCTGGAGCGCAAGCACGCGGTTTCTTTGATCAAGAAATCGTGCCTGTGACTATTCCACAGCGTAAAGGTGATGCGGTTGTGGTGGCAAAAGATGAACATCCTCGTGCAACCACCCTCGAGGCCTTAACCAAGTTAAAACCTGTTGTAAAAGCAGACGGTACAGTAACCGCAGGTAATGCATCAGGGATTAACGATGGTGCTGCTGCGATTCTGATTGCGTCTGATGCAGCTGTAGAAAAATATGGTTTAAAGCCTCGTGCCAAAGTGATTGGTGCAACCACCGTTGGGGTTGAACCTCGCATTATGGGCTTTGGTCCTGCACCTGCGATTAAAAAGTTACTGGCTCAAACAGGTTTAACACTAGAGCAAATGGATGTGATTGAGGTGAACGAAGCGTTTGCAGCACAAGCATTGGCATGTACACGTGACCTAGGTTTAGCCGACGATGATGCGCGTGTAAACCCAAATGGTGGTGCAATTGCACTGGGTCATCCATTGGGTGCATCAGGTGCGCGTTTGGTGACGACTGCACTGAATCAACTTGAAGCAACTGGTGGCAAATATGCATTGTGCTCTATGTGTATCGGTGTGGGTCAAGGCATCGCTTTAATTATTGAACGTGTTTAACTATTAAAACCCCCTCCCTTTTCTTAAGGGAGGTCGGGAGGGATTCTATGCCTACTTTTTCTTCAAATGATGCGCAAATCAATTATCAAACTTTTGGTGATTCAAGCAAGCCTGCTCTTGTTTTCTCTAACTCTTTAGGGACAAATTTCAGCATGTGGCAATCACAAATTGAGTTTTTTAAAGCTTCTCATTATGTGATTTGTTATGACACGCGTGGTCATGGTGCATCAGACGCGCCTCAAGGTCCATATACCATTGATCAACTTGGTCAAGATGTGGTGAATTTACTCGACCATTTAAATGTTGATAAAGCTGCATTCTGTGGTATTTCGATGGGTGGTTTGACAGGCCAATGGTTAGCGATCAATCATCCTCAACGCTTTAGTCATGTGATTGTGTGTAATACCGCCGCTAAAATTGGCAATGAAAATGCTTGGAATGATCGTGCCGTATTGGTTCGTGAACAAGGTTTAGCACCGATTGCATCAACGGCTGCAGGTCGTTGGTTTACAGATCCCTTTATCCAAAGCAACCCAGCAGTGATTGAAAAACTTTCAAACGACTTAGGAGCTGGCAGCCCTGAAGGTTATGCAAGCTGCTGTGAAGCTTTGGCTAAGGCGGATGTGCGTGAACAACTCAAACAGATTTCGATTCCTGTATTGATTATTGCAGGTCAGCAAGACCCTGTGACCACTGTGGCAGATGGTCAGTTTATGCAAGCCGCGATTGCGGGTAGTCAACTTGTTGAGATTAATGCTTCGCACATTTCGAATGTTGAACAACCACAAGCGTTTAACCAGGCTGTGGCTGAATTTATTCAGGCTTAAGTTCGGAACAACTCAAACCTGAACTCAGGAAACATCACTTGTCACGGGTGACTCATCTTGACGCTTTGCCAGATTGCTCCACCAGTCTGGCTTTTTTTTTCACAGTAATTAGACCATGAACAACGACAATTAAATATCAGTCTCGTGATTCCTTAAAACGGCGATAGTTATGTCATAAGTGATTGAAACGATGTCACTCATCATTCTCAAAGATTCAGATGATTCTTCTAATTTGATCTTAAATCAATTATTTAAGTAAATTTTTAAAGCGTTGGTTTAGAAGCTAAAATCCGCTTAATTGTGCCTATATCATAGTTTCTATTATCCAATTATGATCAACAACGATTAGTCGTTAGTATTTAAATTAAAAACCCATCACCTAGATGATGGGTTAATTGTTGATGTCTAAAGATTTAGATTAATACGCCCACTGGATGAGCAATCGAAATAGACCAGCAATCAATAATAGACTTAAAAAACCACCGAGCCATAAAACAATAAACCACCCTGCTTGATTCAGTTTCATTATCATTCTCCTCAGTGATAACCTTCGTCACCAACACGGACCTTGTCTCTAAATACCCAATAAGATAAAGCGGTATAAAACAATATAATTGGGATTAGAATGAGTGCACCAATGAGAGCAAATAATTGACTACTTTGAGGTGCAGCAGCTTGCCAAATCGTTACACTTGGCGGAATGATATTAGGCCATAAACTAATTAAGAAGCCCGTATACGCAAGAAATACCAAAGCCAATGTACAGATGAAAGGCGCAAACTCCTGACGACGTTTACAAGCTCTGAGCGCAAGGAAAGTAAAAATCAATACCAGTATTGGTACGGGGCTGAAATACCACATTTGTGGTTGGCTAAACCAACGCTGTGCAATATCGTCATGTACAAGGGGGGTATAAATACTGACAGCGCCAAATATTAGAAATAACGCGATCATAAGCTTCGGCATCAGACGGTACATATGATCTTGTACACGCTCATCCGTTTTAAAAATTAACCATCCACAACCGAGTGTCGCGTATAACACAACAACGCCTAAACCTGTAAAGAGTGAAAATGGAGTGAGCCAATCCAGACCACCACCCGTGAACACACCATTGGTCGTCTGAATTCCTTGAATATAAGCGCCTAAAATCACACCTTGTAAAAATGAAGCTAAAATTGAACCCCAAATAAATGCTTGGTCCCAAAGTGCCTTAGTCCGATTAGCCTTAAAACGAAACTCAAAAGCGACTCCACGAAATATAAGCGCGATCACCATTAAGGTGATGGGCATATATAATGCAGACAACACAGTCGAATAGACCAGTGGAAAAGCGGCAAATAAACCAGCTCCACCAAGTACCATCCAAGTCTCATTGCCATCCCATACGGGTGCTACAGTATTCATCATGACATCACGCTCTTGGCGATCTTTTACAAATGGAAATAAAATACCAATTCCCAAATCAAAACCATCAAGAACGACATAAATCAAGACACCTAGTGCGATGATCACAATCCAAATCAATGATAAATCAATCATTTCAAATTCTCCTGATCATTCACCCTGTTTGATGCTTCAAGTTGTTGTTCATTATCAATGGTACTCATCGGGCGTTTAGACGCTCGGATCACTTCGCCATCTGAATGTGGTGTTAAATAAATAAATTCTGGTCCTTTTACCATCATTTTCAACATATAAAAGATACCGATACCAAATACGATGCAGTACACCACAACAAAAATAATTAGCGTAAGTCCAACCTGTTCCGCAGAGACAGGAGATAACGCATCTTTCGTACGCATTACGCCATAGATAATCCAAGGTTGACGTCCCACCTCTGTGGTAAACCAGCCTGCCAATAATGCAATAAAACCTGAAGGCCCCATCCACAATGCAAACTTGTGCAACCATTTAGAATCATAGAAGTTGCCAGTCTTACGTAGCCATAGACCAAATACAGCCAGTAAGATCATGAGCATGCCCATACCCACCATGATTCGGAAACTCCAAAAAACGATGGTTGAATTAGGTCGATCCTCAGGAGCGAATTCTTTTAAGCCTTTAACCTCACCATTAAGAGTATGTGTCATGATCAGGCTACCCAGATTTGGAATACCAATCGCATATTTAGTTTCTTCAGCTTCCATATCTGGAATACCAAATAGATACAACGGCATACCATGATCTTTATTGGTTTCCCAATGACCTTCGATTGCAGCTAATTTAGCAGGCTGATGTTCTAAGGTATTCAATCCATGTAAATCACCCACGAACATCTGTAGTGGAGCTAAAGCAAGGATCATCCACATTGCCATCGAGAATGACTTTTTAACTAACGCATCACGGCGTCCTTTGAGTAGATGCCATGCAGCAGTTGCGGCAACCAATAAGCCTGAAACCAAGAAAGCGGCCAGTGCCATATGGGCTAATCGATAAGGAAAGGATGGGTTAAAGACAATCGCAAACCAATCTTGGGGAACGATTATTCCATTTTCAAATGCAAAGCCTTGAGGTGTTTGCATCCAGCTATTAGATGACAGAATCCAAAACATGGATATACATGTTCCTATTGCCACCATTAAGGTTGCAAAAAAATGCGTCTTTGGTCCAACTCGCCCCCAGCCAAACAACATGATACCGAGGAAACCAGCTTCTAAGAAAAACGCACTGAGCACTTCATAAGTTAGCAATGGTCCGGTGACACTACCAGCTATACGTGAAAATTCACTCCAGTTGGTTCCAAACTGATAGCTCATCACCACGCCTGAAACGACACCCATACCAAATGAAAGTGCGAATATTTTTATCCAAAATTTAAACAGATCTCGATAAACAGGATCATTCGTTTTAAGCCAACGCCATTCGAGCACAGCCAAAAAACTTGCCAATCCAATCGAAATTGCTGGAAAGATAATGTGAAATGAAACAGTGAATGCGAATTGAATACGCGCCAATTCGAGCGCTGTTAGTCCTAGATCCATGACGTCACCTTATCGTTGAGTTTTGTGGTGAATGTTGTTCTTCACTGAGTTTAAAACTACAGTTAGAATTACATTGTAGATGTCATGTATCACTCCGATAACACGCGATTTTAAATACACTTTTTTGAGGATGAGTGAATACCGTCTGTTGGCTACAGACTGTTTAAAGATTTTTTTCATAATATTGAACTCTACATAAATTGATTAAGATCAAAATGATCCAAGGTTTAAATCAATTAGAGTCCAAAAGGTGGCGCTCGGCCTTGAGGCAGAAGATAGAGCTTCTGTAGAGAAAAATAAACGTGCCAAAAAGAATTGCGGTAGAAACTCAGCTTAACTTGTAAGCGATCAAAAATTTCTTTTACACCAAAATCGAATGGTAAGACGAGGTCTCCATACACAGTGCAATATTGGCATTGGTGAGTAATTTGATTATGGTCGTGATGATGTTCGTTTTTACTTAAATGGTGGACGAGATCGTGATAAGTCTCATGAACATGCTGATGGCGTTCTGGAGAAAGTAAATTATGCATAATAGACATGCATACCGGAGCGATATGAAATTTCTCCGGTAAGATCGGTTGTAAATAAACCGCTAGTTGTAATAACACCGTTGCAAATGCAATGATGAGTCCACTAGATCTTAGCAAAATTTCCTCTCAACTCTTATCGATAAAGAGTGTTTAGAAACATAGAAAAAATCAAGTTAATAACCGACTAGGCTGATCAACTTTCATACTTAACTATACGCCTATTTAACTTGTTTTTAAAGCCTTTTTCAATTTTATACATAACATGTATTTATAAAAATAAAAGTAGCTAAACTTTAAGATTTAAAAAAAATTTAAAGGGATTTTCAAATAAGACACTCCATTGTGTTCAGTGGGCGGAAATTTGCCACCATTTATATTAATTTGAATGGCTGGTAAAATGAGCTTTGGCATCCCCAATGTTGCGTCACGGCTATTGCGCATTTCCACAAAATCATTCTTTTTTGAATCAATTCGAATGTGTATATTCGATGCTTTTTGCGTTCCTATATCCGTTTGACACATATATTGGTGTCGATTTTCTGGTAAATAATCGTGACATAGATATACACGCATATGATCAGGCAGTTGATAAAGCTTCTGAACTGAATCAAATAATTCTGCTGCACTGCCCCGTGGAAAATCACAACGTGCTGTACCATAGTCTGGCATAAATATAGTATCACCCACGAAAACTGAATCACCTATCACATAACTAAGACAAGCAGGTGTATGACCAGGCGTTGGAATATTGTAGGCTTCAATTTCTCCAATTTTAAAACACTCATGATCTTTAAATAAATAATCGAATGGTTGCTGTGCGTTTATTGCCTTAATATCCAATTGATAAATTGAGCCAAATGTTTCTTGTACAATTCCAATATGATGACTCATGGCAATTTTGCCACCTAGCTTTGATTTTAAATATTGCGCAGCGGTCAAATGATCAGCATGCACATGTGTTTCTAAAATCCACTCAACCTTGTAATGCTGTTCATGTATGTATTGAATAATCTGGTCAGCATGTTCCGTCGTTGTTGTCGCAGAAGCAGCATCAAAATCTAAAACACTATCGATAATGGCACAACTTAATGTCACAGGATCAGCCACGACATAACTAAATGTATTGGTATTTTGATCAAAAAAATCTTTAATTAGCGGCTTGATTTGATCTTGAGTGGCGTCTTTCATCACTAGTTTCATAACTATGCCCCCATCCATTTACGGTGAATTAAAACTCCTATCAACATCGCAATCACAAAATAGAGTGATTGATAATGCCCTAAACCAATCAATGTTAATCCTGGTGCTGGACAGATGCCTGCGATGCCCCATCCTATCCCAAACAAGCTAGCACCTATGATGAGCTTGTTATCAAGCTGATTGTTCTTTGGTAAATCAATAGTCTCATTGAATAGAGTTAAAGGTTTTTCACTTCTGGTTACGATCTGAAAGGGTATGAATGCCACGACAATGGCACCCATTATGACAAATGCCAAACTTGCATCCCACTCACCGAATAAATCAAGAAAATTAAGAACTTTTTCAGGGTTCGACATTCCAGATAACATGAGCCCCACGGAAAAAAGTGAGCCAAACAAAAAAGCAAAAAGGTTTTTCATTTAGAATGCTCCTGTGACATGTCGAATTAAATAAACCGTTATAAAGCCTGTCAGCATAAAACTTAGTGTTGCCACAATAGATCTTTTGGACAATCTACTTAAACCACAAATGCCATGCCCACTTGTACAGCCAGAACCTAAACGTGTTCCAAATCCAACTAAAATACCTGCCACGATCATCATGAATGGACTTGCTTCGAGTTCAATTTCAGGCTGAACCCAAATACCATAGATCAACGGTGTGATGATGAGACCCATTAAAAACCACAATGCTGGTGTTTTGAAAACTTTATGCGGATTTAGTACTTGACCGATTAAACCACTAATCCCTGCTATTCGACCATTCACATATAAGTATCCAACCACAGATAAACCGAGTAGTGCTCCACCTAAAAAAGCAATCACAAAATCATGCATAACAATTTACTTATTTACAATATATTTTTTTATATTATATAATTTTGAAAAATAATCAAGATGCTTTAACATACGCATCCTTCTGTTTCAAAGGAACATCCAATGCCGTCTGATGTTGAATTAAATCAAATGGATTTTTCACAAGTTGATCAAGTCAGCGATCGACTTAAAGTCCTGTCGAATCCTGATCGCTTAAAGATACTTTGTATTTTAGTAGATGGTGAATTGAACGTTCAGGAAATTGAGAATCGAACTCAAATTTTTCAACCCACGCTTTCACAACAGTTAACCGTATTACGTAAAGCTGAAATGGTGGTGACTCGTCGTGAAGGTAAACAAATTTTTTATCAAGTGAGTGATCCTAAAGTCCTCACCATTATGCAAACGCTTTATCGCTTATATTGCGATCCTACTTCATAATCTTGCAATTCTTTCAGTTGTGGATATGAGACTCAAATACGATCATATTCTCCATGTAAATGACCATGTATTAAATTTTAAAGTTTTGTATTCAAGAGTACTAAAGACCAAAAAATTCTATTTTTCAAAAACTTCTTGCAAGTCTTTTGCCATTCCTTGCATAGACTTGAACTCTCCTTGTTGATTTTTCCATACCATAGCTGGCGTGGAAAAAAATCCATATTTATCCATAAGTGACTCGTTATAGTCGATTTTTTCATGTAAAGATTTTGATATATTTTGCGTAACAACTAATCGCTCTTTACCTTTCTTTTTATTGTAGTCATTAAATACTTTAGCAGGATCACTTGAGTTAAGTATGGTGGCAATCTGCCCTCGACTTTCTTCTCGAATTACACCAACTTGTATATGTCGAAGTTGAACTTTTCCCGAGTTTACCCATGGTCGTGCAGCTTCCCAAAATTGATGGCAATATGGGCAGTTAGGATCTGAAAATACATAAACAACGCGTGCTGCTGTATTTTCACCATCTTGAATCCAAGTCGACTTTTCAATGCTCTTCCATACATCATCTAATACGGCGTCTTTGACATGTGTATTTAATGCTTCAATAGAAATATTTTCACCTTGAGCATTATATAAATCACCCATAATGTAATATTTCTGATCATTAGAAATAAAAACCGTGCCTGGATGTTGGTTCATATGCCCTGCCCATCCTGTCATACCTGCTGGTGCTGGAATTTCTTTTACAAACTCAAAGCCCTCTGCTGAAATCTGCTTTTTTAAATCCGCATAACTGACGCTACTTATTAAAAATACGCTAGACAACAATATTAATTTATTTATATCTTTCATAACCTTTAGCTCTACTCAGCTGTCATTTTAATTAAATATTCTTGCATTTTTGCAGCGCTTAACTCACCCATATGTCTATCCACCAATTTACCTTTTTCATCGTAAAACAATGTAGTTGGCAAGCCAAAACTATTGCTCTGCTTGGGCATTTCCCCATTTACATCAAGTCTGACATTTTTAAAGTTGAAGCTGTGTTTTTGTAAATAGTTTTGAACCGTTGTGATATCTTCACCTTGATTGAGCATCACAAAATGAATATTGGGATGAGCCTTTTGTGCTTGAAAAAGTATTAGCATCTCTCTATGACATGGCGGGCACCAACTCGCCCACAAATTAACGACTGTAGGCTGACCCAAAAAATCTGTGAAATACCCTTCATTCTTATTTTCACTATGATCAGTTGGGAGTATCTGAAAACTTAGATCAGGATAAAAACTTTCAACCTTGTATTGAGTTTTTATCATTACGCCAATCGCTACCCAAAATAAAAACACCCCAACTAAAATGATCTTCATTTTTGTTCGTAAGCTTCGATTGAGAATGATATAGCTTAGCCCACCGAAGAATAATCCACTCCATAAGCTAAATCCTTTATCTTGGATTTTGAGTATATCTAAAGGATTTGCAATATAAGTCTCCCAATAGAACATAACAAAGATGACTCTAGCGGCAACTGCTCCAATAATGATGCTTGTCCACACTGAATCTTTACTGATTTTGACTTGGGTATCTGTCCATTTATAGTGATGACCTAAAACATTGATCAGGATACTGATGAACAGTATCCCACTGAATAGAATCAATAAAACCCATGGAAACATGAGTGATCCAAGTTGAATCCCATCAAATGAAATCATTACTGAACCATCCCGACAGATTGTTCCTGCAATCGATTTAATAACTGTGTTGCAGTAAAAGTTCCAGTCAAGCGCAGATCACGTATTTCATCATGTTGCGTATTTAAAAAAATAAATGTTGGCGGACCTAAAATTTGCCATTTTTTTAACAGTTCATCTTGGCTTGGTTCAAAATGAGTGAGATCTAATTTAATTAAAACCAACTCATTGAGTTTGGCTTGAACATCTTCACGCGGAAGTACCTCTTTTTCAATCGGTTGACATGCAACACACCAATCTGCGTAAACATCAATTACTACGGCTTTACCTTGATTTGCGTTCAAAACATTTGAAAGCTGCGCGGCAGAGTTGACTTTATGCCATGTATGTAATGTTTTGGCCTGCGTTACAAGTGAGTGCGTATACCCTTCCTGCACATAATTCACTCCTAAAAACATCATGCCAAGACTGAATAATATGATGATGCTTTTAACCACTATTTTTTCGACATAAGGTCGCATTTTCCAGAGTAAATATACAGCGAATCCAAGAAGTAAAAGACCCATCAGAATTTGATAAATACTGGTTGGAATAAGTGGCCGTGCAAAATAAATGGCCACAAGCAACATCACGAAGCCAAAACAGACCTTGAGTCGATCCATCCATACCCCAGGTTTAGGTAAAAAATGCGTCCCGAAAACTGCCGCAATAAAAAGCGGCAAACCAATCCCAATGCCCAAAACAAAAAGAAAAGTCGACCCTAATAAAGGTTGGTTCATCTGTGAGACAAATATCAATGCTCCAGCCAACGGAGCACTCATGCAGGGTCCAACTATCAGTGCAGAAATCATCCCCATGAGTCCTGCACCGATCAATGTTCCGCCTTTTTGTTTTTGTTGCCAAAGATCTAAGCGTTGTAACATTCCTTGAGGTAAAGAGATTTGAAATGCACCAAAAAGATTAAGGGCAAAAATAATAAACAGGAGACTAAAAATACTGATGAAGATCGGACTTTGAAACCAACGCTGAAAACTATAGCCCAGTTGAGAAACAACGAATCCCATTAACGCATAAACGATAGCCATCCCTGTGACAAAAATAAAAGCTATTATCGCGGCACGATAACCTCTGTGATTTTGCACAAGAATGCCTGATAAAATCGGAATTAAGGGCAATGAACAAGGCAAGAATGCCAACAATATTCCAAGTCCTAAAAACACCAATAAATTAAGCCATACACTTTGTTGAGAGAGCAAATTTAAAAAAAATTGATCGTTGTTCCATACACTCGAAAAGCTGGCTGGCCTGTTCAAATTTTCTTTAGATAAATTTGCATCTAGCGTGGATTGATCCTCACTGATTAAATTATTTTCCCCAAATTCGGTTTTATCTAACTCAAGCGCAGAAGCGTTAAAATTTTTACGATCTGAGACTGTATTATTATCCTTTGAAATGAGTTGTGTTTCTGTTTTTGGTGAAGCATTTTCTTGTGCATCTCGAGTATTTACAACTCCATTAGATGCCGCTGAAATTTCTTTGAGATTTAAAACTTTCTTAGCTTGTGTAGTTTGCTGCGCTGGGAATAAACCTGTGCTGTCAGTTGTTATCGTTGTTCTTTGAATCGGATAACATAAACCACTTTCAGCACATCCTTGCCATTGAATCTTAAATTCTTGATTTGGTTTGACTGGAATATTGCTGATTACATCCTGATAATGCACTTGGGTCATACCAAAGTTTGGATCATCTTTCTCTTTTGGGCGTGGTAGAGATAACTTTACAGGACCTTGAATGTCTGAAACTTTGATTTGATCATGATAGAGATAGTAACCATCTGCGATCTTCCATTTTAGTTCAGCTTGATGATGACTGACTGATACTGCCTCAAATTGAAATGCTTGATCTGGTGGTAGAAAATCTGCAAATGCAAAATTACTCACCAAAGAACCAAGCAATAAACTACCCTTAAACCACTTATTCATATTGACTGTATCAGTTCCTGTCTAGTCGTTCAAAGTTCAAAGAATGAATTAAGAAAGCGTGATAAAACAAATGCCGCTTCAACGCCCATCGTCACTCGAGATCGCTCATACATTTGTACTCGCCCTAACATGAACTTTATATCGCAAAAAATCTCATTATTCCGTTGGAATTCTTTAAATATTTCTGTTGATCACCTTGGCACAGCGTTTGTGATTGAGACTTTACTCGAACCACCAAAGAAACCCTCATTTGATTCACCGAGTACTCAACATCAAGATTAATCATTCTTTCAAAATACGATGCGATTGAATGACGAGTACTGAAAACTCAAGTTCAGGTTAAACATCTTTGAAATTGAACGAATTGATACTTATATTGACTGAAGACAAAATAAGTTTAGATGAATTTATTTTAAAGTGTTCTGTTGCATCGATTGGCTAGGATAAGCAGCATGCGCATATTAATGAGGCTCAGACCTTATCAAAAATCAAACAGGCCTTAGAACACTGTGATCAAAAAAATTCGTGGTTATAAATCATATAATTAGTCCACCCAAATTTAATTAAAACACCCAACGATAATATGTGTGAATTAAATCACAAAATACACCAATTCAATGTAAGAAAAACTTCACAATATAAGAATTAATTTTTAATAGCCTTGAATGGAATTCCAAAATATTTCGTTATGAGTTATTTATCAATATTCAACTAAAATAGTGAGAATTTATTCTCATATTAAATTAAATTAAAAAACAGAATCACACTTAAATATTTAAAAAAACAATAATAAAACATAAATTACTGATTTATATATATTATTAATTTTAATAAATATTAATCCAACCACCAATAATATAATAAAAGTATAATAAAATACAAAATATATATAAATAAAATAATTTATCTAAATAATAAAATAACGAATTAATAAATATTAATGTGACTAAAATCTCATTATAACCACCATGATATTAATTAGTTCAAATTAATAGTTAAAATAATGTTTGTTTAATTAATCTAAATACTGAACAATAATTAAACACGAAATCTGGCCATTAAAAATCAAGTCAGCTTTCAAATAATATCCCATCATTAAGGTGTAATTATGAAATCCTTCGCGTTTGGTATTATAAGTTCAATTGCATTAATCTCGACTGGCTGTGTTTCAACCACATCATTAGGCACTGTAGCTTCCGAACGTAAACAACTCATGATTATTCCGGAATCAGCTTGGAATAAAATTTCAAATCGTAGCTATAATAAATTTGAAAAGAAAGCGAAGACTAAGTCTTTATATCTTGAAGATCCACGCTTAAATCAAATTTTGGCACGTTTAATCCCACATGCTAATCAATATTTACGTGAAGGTCGTCAACCAATTCAATGGCGAATTAACGGTGTGCTCAGCAGCAAACCGAATGCCCAATCCTTTCAAAGTGGGCAAATTGTAGTTAATTCGGCTGTATATATGTTTGAAAACTTATCTGATGACGAGTTAGCCACCTTAATTGCGCATGAAATGGCACACATTATCCGTAATCATAGTCGTGAAAAGGCTTCTCGTTTCGCAGCAATGAATTTGGGTCTAATGGGTGCAACCATGGGAACTGGGGCTGCCATCGGGCTTGCAAGTGGTTTATCAGGCAATCAAACCAATATGTCTCATCGCCGTCATCTAGAAGAAGAAGCTGATTTGATTGGTTTAGATTTGATGGTGAGAGCGGGCTACAATCATAATGCAGCACTCTCATTTTGGGATAAATTCGAAGCAAATCTCAACAAACGTAAAATGAATAAAGATCAATCAACTTTGTTTGCAAGTCATCCGAGCAATGACCAACGTAAAGCATTCTTAACTGAGCAAGTCATGCAGATCGAGATGTATCAAAAGGATGTCAACCTTACTGCATTACGATAATTTAGTATAAATAATAAAGCCCAACGCTATGTTGGGCTTTCTCATTTATGGATCAACAAATAAATCGACCATCAATTCCTGATCTGATGGCTCAACTCGATATTTTTCGAAATCAGTTTCACCTTTCTCTCTTAATATCTCTTCATCGATCATCATACGACCCGTGATCGAACGTTTCTCACTCGTCAAGATTGCATACGCTGCATCAGCCATGATTGCCGGTGTCCGAGCCTTGCTAAATAACTCACGTCCACCGAGAGAAAATTCTATCGCTGCAGTTGCAATAATGGTTCTAGGCCACAAGGCATTAACACTTATCCCATAACGTTCGAATTCTTGATTCATTCCCATGGTCAACATACTCATGCCATATTTACTGATGGTGTAAGGAGAATGAACCGCAAACCACGATTCTTTTAAATTTAAAGGTGGAGAGAGACTAAGAATATGTGGATTTTGACTTTGTTTTAAATAAGGCAAGGCAGCTTGACTACAGACCATAACGGCGCGAGTATTAACTTGATACATGAGATCAAAACGATTTGGATCAAGCGTTTCAACCCCACTCAAATTAATCGCACCAGCATTATTAATGAGGACATCTATCCCACCAAAATGTTCAGCAGCCTGTTTCATTGCGGCTGCGACAGCATCTTGATCTCGGACATCAAGTTGGATCGCTAATGCTCTCCCACCAGCTGCTTCTATTTCTTTTGCAACAGAATGAATCGTACCACTGAGTTTCGAATGTTCAGTGCTCGTTTTTGCAGCAACCACAATATTTGCACCATCTTTTGCAGCTTTAAGTGCAATCTCACGACCGATACCTCTGCTTGCACCTGTAATGAACAGTGTTTTTCCTTGTAGTGACATAATCCCTCTGTGTTATTTTGTTTTTGAATTTTCAATGTACAAAAAAAAACCACTTATGCAAAATTTCTTTATGAACCTCTAAGTCGTAGAAGCATACATTTTGCAATTACAAAATTAGAATTGTTTTGATAGCAGGCTAAAAAATTTAAATAACATTCTGTTTTTATTAATTTTTATAAAACCAACTATAGTTGCATTTTGTACCAAAAATTCACCTTTGATTTTCAAACTTAATTTGTGTGAAATTTAAAAAGTGAAAATCGCTCTCATACGCCTATTATTATTCTGAGATAAAAAAAAGCCCAAGGAGGAGTACAATCTTTGGGCTTAGTAAACTGAATATTTACATTAAAATAATATACCTAATTGATATAAAATAGAAAGCACTAATTTATTTTTTTAATATTATTTTAAAAATATTTTTATAATCAACAATATAATTAGATTAAGAAGTATAATTTTCTAAGATTTAACTTTGTCTATCTCGTATCAACTGCGTTGATGCAATATTTTCGTAAATTGTTTGCTGCAATTGATCTCTGAATTCAATCAAATCTTGTTCTGTTTTGATATTTGAGATTGATTGTCGTGGTAAAAATTTGAAATAGAATGGGACTCTTTTAGGAATAATATTTTTGGGTATTGAAGGCAAGACATCACCTTGACGGAGTATTTTTCCAATTTGAGGTACAGCTAAAAGCTTTTTAAACCACTTTTTTTCAAGCAAATAATTGGCATCAAGTGCCAAATCGAATACTTCATCACCACCTACAGCTACAAAAGGTACAATGTCGTAGTCAAATTCTTGAGCTAACTTTAAGAATCCATAGCGCTCTTTCCATATGAGTTGATATTCTTCCCCTTTGCGCTTTACTACCTCACGCCCACCACCTGGAAACACTAGGATAGAGTATCCTTGTTGCATTGCATCTCTGGCGTATTCTCTTAGACCCTCAATTGCACCCATTTTATGAACCATATCTTTCCAATACGGTATTTTGAAATGAATGTGATCACCTAAACTCACAATTTTAATTTTGTGCTCTGTATATAGATAATCAATCAATATTGGCGTATCAAATACACCATAAATTGTATGATTACCCACATACATGGCAGGTCGATCAGCATTGAGATGTTCAACACCAAGAAAGGTCGGTTTAAAATAAAAACGTTGCAACAAACTACCATATCGGATCATTTTAGAATGGTGTTGGATTTGCAATGCTTTATTTTCCATTGAACATCTCTTTATATAATTAAGCTACTCGCTTCTGAACCAGTATTGAACCAACAGAATAACCCGCGCCAAATGAACATAATACACCGTATTCACCATCATTCACTTGATCTGCAGTTCGGTGTAACGCAATGATGACCCCAGCTGAAGAAGTGTTTGCAAACTCGTCTAAAATGATTGGAACTAAGTCTGGATCTGCTTCAGCAGCAGCTTTACCCACAACCAGCTTTAAAATTAACTCGTTCATGCTGGCATTGGCTTGATGTAACCAGAAACGTTTAACATTCGTCGGTTCGATTTGGTTTTTCTCAAGTTGCTTTGTAATCATTTTCGCAACCAATGGGCATACTTCTTTAAACACTTTACGGCCATCTTGACGGAAGCGTTTATCATCCGCATTGGTTGTTTCACTTGGATTCAAGAAACCAAAATTATTACGAATGTTATTAGAGAATTGCGTAAACAATTGCGTATCTAAAATTTCGAATCCTGTTTTAGAATCTGTATCTTCGATAATTGAAGCTGTCGCCACATCACCAAAAATGAAATGACAATCACGTGAACGATAATCTGTATGACATGATGTGATTTCCACATTGACCAAGAGCACACGACGAGCACCAGACTTAATCGCATCATAAGCTTGTTTTAAGCCAAATGTTGCAGCAGAACAAGCAACATTCATGTCATAAGCATAACCTTGAATGCCTAATGCAGTTTGAATTTCAATAGCAACCGCAGGATATGCACGTTGCATATTTGAACAAGCCAATATTACAACATCAATGTCTTCAGCAGTTACACCGGCATTTTCCATTGCTTGTTTTGAAGCGATCACACCCCACTCAGCTTGAAGTGAAATTTCATCATCTGATCGTTCTGCTAAGTTTGGACGTAAACGATTAGGATCTAATACGCCTTCCTTCTCTACAACATAACGTGCTTTAACACCTGAAGCCTTCTCAATAAATTCTGCACTTGAACCACGGCGTGCTTCGATTTCGCCCGCAGCAATTTTTTCAGCATTCTCTTGATTAAACTTTTCTACATAAGCATTTAAACTTTCAACCAATTCTTCATTGGTGATGACATGTTCAGGATGGAATAAGCCAGTGCCTGTAATACGAATGCCCATGCAAAACTCCTTTTTTGAGTAACTCAATATTTCAAATTAAAGCTATATTAACTGATTCCGAGACGTTCCCATACTTTTTGAATACGGTTTGGCGAAATTGGCATCTTGGTTTTCATCGGTTGAGAGAATAATGAGATTCTCAGTTCTTCAACCATAAAATATAACTCTTTTAATTTCTGATCATTTTTATATTTAAATAATTTATCCATCCAAGGATCGACTTGAGCAATCGCATCATCATCTCGTTTGAGATTATGAGGCAAACGATCAATCCTGATCAATAAAGCTTTAAGATAGCGTGGAAATTCAATCCACACGTCTACAGATTTACTATAAGCAAAATCCGCTAAACTCATTAGATCAAGTTGATCTTCAATATCATCGATATTTTTACCAAATACATTGGCATCAATCATCATCAACTCGCGTCGAATTTGTTGCCATTGTACATAAATGTCATTAAAGGCAGCCAAGACCTTTTGACCATGCGTCAGGAAAGACTGCTTGACAGCCTGCAGAATTGTTTGGAAATCTTGCGCATCTACAGGCTCTTTTTCTAAAGCCATTTGCAATGTTGCGTAAACTAACATTTGTTCTAACTTAGCTTTATCACCCAAAGGGGAATAGGCTAATGCGAGTGGTTTAGAAATTTGTTTTTTAAGCTGTCGAATCAAATCACCTAGCTGCATATGAATCAGGCGAATAATACCAGCACGATGATGGCGTATCGCTTCATGCTGATCATTAAACGTTTGAATGACAACACCTGACTCATCCTTTTGCTCAAGCTTAGAAAATTCCTTGCTTGGTACAAGTGCTTGATATTGTTTGACGACGACACCTGTGACTTTTTGCGATGCTTCAAACACAAAATGCTCAGGGAAAGTTTGATACTCACCTTTTAACTGCTTGACTGGACTATGCGTTTCAGTACGACAGCGTGCTTTTAATTCAGATAAATCGCGACCTTGCTCAATCACTCGTCCTTTTTCATCGATGACTTTAATGAGCGGTAAAAGATATTGTTCAATTCGATCTACATTAAAATCTTTTTCAGTGATCTGTTCGCCTCTCAATTGAAAAGCTAAAAAACTAAAAATATGCTTTTGTAAATCTTGCGCATCTATTTTGGACATCAGTTTACGCGCTGTATCTGGTATAGGTACCAAGCCACGACGCTTATCTTTTGGAAGAGCTTTTAATAGTGCTTCAATCAAATCAAGACGCCAACCTGGAATGCCCCATGACCATAAGTTTTCATCTACTTGTGGCAGGGCCTGTAGTGGAATCTTGACCGTCGCACCATCTTCATCATGACTTGGGTCAAATCGATAACTTGCCGCTAAACGAAGGTCCCCATTACGTAAGTAATCAGGGAACTGTTGGGTGGTTGGACGATCGTTAAGCCACAAAGCATCGTCATCGATGAACAAATAACGTGGTTTTTGAGGCTCAACTGTTGCACGCCAATCTTCAAAACTACGCCGACTCGCTACATCTTCAGGCACTTTTGCTGCATAAAACTGATAAATCGTCTCTTCATCTACCACCAAATCACGACGACGCAATTTGTCTTCAACTCGCTCAACTTCTTCTAGTTTAAGCAAGTTATGTTTTAAAAATGGTGGTGTAATCCCCAGATGACCCGTCGTTAAAGCATCGCGAAGGAAAATTTCATGCGCCGCAGTTTGATCGACCTTTTCATAATTGATTTGACGCTTAGGTTCAATAATCAAACCAAACAGTGAAATTTGATCATATGCGTTAACTACACCTGCTTTTTTCGACCAATGCGGTTCAAAGTAATGATGTTTCACTAAATCACGTGCAGCTAGCAAAATCCACTCAGGCTCAATTTTTGCCAGTGTTCGTAAATACACCTGAGAGGTTTCTACCATCTCAAATGCCATGACCCATGGTGTATTGGTTTTGTGTAAGGTTGATGCAGGAAATATACGTGCCTTTTGTTGACGCACTGCCATGAATACATTGCGTTCATCTGTTTTATTTGCAATGAATGACAATAGTCCCGTGAGTAAAGCTCTGTGAAGATTTTCGTAACTGGTTTTCTTTTCATTAAAAGAAAGCTTTAAGCCTTGAGCAAGATCAACCAGTTGCTCATGTGTTTTTTTCCATTCTCTCAAGCGTAACCAACTGAAGAAATGATTACGTGCAAATGTGCGACGCTTATTTTCACTCATCTCCCGATTTGCAACCAACGCATCCCATAATTTGAGATAGAACAGAAAGTCAGAGTCGGCTTCACGAAACAAGGCATGCTTCTGATCCGCTTGCATTTGTTTATCAGCAGGACGCTCTCTTGGATCCTGAACAGCTAACGCTGCCACGATAATCAATACTTCATTGAGCGCCCCAAAATGAGCACCCCCCAAAATCATACGTGCGAGTCTTGGATCAATTGGCATTTTTGCCATTTGTTGACCAATTTTGGTGAGAGAATCGCCTTTGCCTTGAAGTCCACCTTTATCTAAAGATGAGGCTGTTTTAGCCACAAGAGAAGGATTACTCTTTTCCGTCATCGCCCCGAGTTCAATCAGCAGTTTACGACCATCATTGACGAGACGATGATCAGGCGGTTCAATAAAGTCAAAATCTTCGAGTGTTCCAAGACCTAAACTCTGCATCTGCAAAATAACAGATGCCAAATTAGTACGTTTGATTTCAGGTTCAGTAAATTCGGGACGACTTAAAAAGTCTTCTTCTGAATACAGTCGAATACACACACCCGGTGCAATACGACCACAACGACCTTTACGTTGATTGGCTGCTGCTTGAGAAATCGCTTCAATCGGTAAACGCTGAACACGCGAACGGTAGTTATAACGAGAGATACGTGCAAAACCACTATCAATGACGTAACGTATGTTTGGAACGGTCAATGCAGTTTCCGCAACGTTGGTGGCAATAATGATACGCCGTCCACCACCTGCAGGATTAAAAATCTTTTGTTGTTCAGATAACGCTAGTCTCGCATACAAAGGTAGAACTTCTGTATGACGAGGTCCATGTTTGATTAAAGTTTCCTGTAGCTCACGAATCTCTTGTTCCGTACTGGCAAAAATCAAAATATCTGCGTGTTCAGGATGACCTTTTTCCTGTGCATCTTTGAAACATTCTTCAACAGCTGATACTACTGCGCGCGGTAGGTTTTCTTCAAAGTCATCAAACTCATCATCATCACTCCCTATAATACTCATTTCAGAGATCGGACGATAACGCACTTCTACAGGAAAACTACGACCTTCAACCTCAAAGATCGGTGCGTTATTGAAGTAACTTGAAAAACGATTAACGTCTAAAGTTGCAGATGTGATGATGACTTTAAGATCTTTACGACGTGGCAAGAGCTGTTTTAAATAGCCCATGATGAAGTCAATATTGAGCGAGCGCTCATGTGCTTCATCAATAATAATGGTGTCATATTTGGTTAAGAAACGATCATGAGCCAATTCAGCCAGCAAAATACCATCTGTCATTAAACGAACGATAGAGTCCTGTGAACCCTGTTCGTTAAACCTTACTTTAAATGAAATAGACTCACCGAGTTTTTCACCCACCTCTTCTGCAATACGTTGCGATACACTGCGCGCAGCTAATCGTCGTGGCTGGGTATGACCAATTAACCCTGTTAAACCACGCCCCGCAAGCATGGCTATCTGAGGAAGCTGAGTTGTTTTACCTGAACCTGTTTCACCCGCAACGATAATGACCTGATGTTTTTGAATGGCCTCAATCAATTTGTCTGCATATTGGGTAACAGGTAAATCTTGATTAAGTTTGATATTAGGAATGCGTTGAATACGCTGTTGTACTTTTAAATTTGATTTTTCAAAAAGTTCTTGATATTGCTTTTCATTGGCATCTTTTCCTTTGCGTAGTCGATTTAAACGATGAAGATCTCGTACCATCACCATTTGTTCTACATTTAACCCTATCGTTGCCAAGTTTTAGCCCTATATCAATTACGAAACGCTTTATTCTACTCATTTTCAAAAATTATCCCAAATCTGAATCGGACTATTTTTTTAGATTAAATGAGAATATAAAGCTTAAAATGATCTTATGTTGAAATAGAAACATGTCAGCCGTGTTATGTGACAATTCATACAATTTTTGAAATTTTCATGTAGCTTTTTATATTTTTGAAAAACCAAATCCAAAATAATGATGATTTTTTTAATATTTACCCTTGAATTTTCACTTCAGTGTCTTCATGTTGGTAGGCATGTGAAATTTTCTCATCCTGTCACGAATACATCATTTTGATGTGTTACAAGGAAGACAGATGACAAACTTAAATGGCAATCAATTTACATAATTCGGTTTTTCCGATTTTTGTAATGTAAAAATACCATTTCAGCACAGAACGAAAGTTCGATACTCTAATTGAAAATTAAAGACTAACCTCAATCATGGAGACAATGATGAGCTTAATTAATACTGAAGTTAAACCATTCGCAGCTACAGCTTACCACAACGGTCAATTCGTAGACGTGACTGAAGCTGATCTTAAAGGCAAATGGTCTGTAGTATTTTTCTACCCTGCTGACTTCACTTTCGTTTGCCCAACTGAACTTGGTGACCTTGCTGACAACTACGCTGAATTCCAAAAATTAGGCGTGGAAATCTACGGTGTTTCTACTGACACTCACTTCACTCACAAAGCTTGGCACGACACTTCTGACGTAATTGGTAAAATCCAATACCCATTAATCGGCGATCCAACTTGGACTCTTTCTAAAAACTTCGAAGTTCTAATCGAATCTGCTGGTCTTGCTGACCGTGGTACTTTCGTAATCGACCCAGAAGGTAAAATCCAAATCGTTGAAATCAACGCTGGTGGTATCGGTCGTGATGCTCAAGAACTTCTTCGTAAAGTTAAAGCAGCTCAATACGTTCACGCTCACCCAGGCGAAGTTTGCCCTGCTAAATGGAAAGAAGGCGATGCAACTCTTGCTCCTTCAATCGATCTAGTTGGTAAAATCTAATTCATTAGATAGCACTAAAAAAAACCACGCTTTGCGTGGTTTTTTTGTGTTCAATCCATCAAATTCTCAATCACCATCAATTCCGCGTAATCATCAATAATCCACACCCAATATTCAGCGTCATCGTGCAAAAATCAGGATCAGCCTTAACATCCTTTAAAAAACTTTGTATTTCAGCAGCATGGGAAATCACTTTATCTACAAGTATTACGCCATGTTCAGGATGTAGTACCTTTTTTAAATATTGCCAATAATCAGGATATGCATGTCGATTCGCATCTAAGATAATTAAGTCATACACATCGCCTTCATTAATTAATAAATTAATTGCATCACTGCTGATAAAATCAATAAGGTGATCTAAACTAAACTGTTTGGCGTACTGAGTCGCAAGTGCTGTTCTTTTTGAGTTTATATCAACCGTCGTCACTCGACCCTGATGATCCGAAACCGACTCCGCCATCCATAATGTTAAATATCCTGTCGAAGTTCCTATTTCAAGAATTCGTTTAGAGGTCTGGATCTTAATAAGCATCGAAATATAATGGGCAGATTCTGGTTTTATATTTCGATATCTCAGATCGCGATCAGTTTGATATGCATCATGTTGAATTAACTGCTGATATAAACTTTGCATTTGACTTAAAAATTCAGCATTCATGACATATTCTCATTGAATCGATTTCTATAAACTAATCAAAGATAAAGTCTTTACTATGACAATCATCATAATTTTTGAATCAATTTAAAACGTTCAATTTCACGATCATCATCCTCTAGATAAATGCTTTCTGTAAACATCGCTAATGGCCTTACCCATATTGAATAATCTCCATAAAGGCATTGATAGACCACAAGCTTTTCTTGAGTTTCACTATGCGTCGCTACATGAAGGACTTGATAAAGTTGTCCTTTATAGTGTTTATAAATGCCTCTCTCTAAGGTCATAATTGGTCCTCGCTCATATCTATTAAAATAATTTTAATGTAAATATCTGAATTCGAATTGCTTTTATACTTGAAAATTCAAGTTTTAACTCAATACTTTCATACAACTACACCAAAGACTTTGATTAAATTCATTTTTCCGATTGAATTTATAAAAACAAACTGTTTTATCTATTCAATCAATTGTCTTAGTATACCTGTATCGAATGAATTATTACTCCTTTGGAGACGTTAGCAATGTTAGATCAAAATACTTCAGCTCAATTAAAAACGCTTTTAGAACGCCTTGAAGGTCCAATCGAATTGGTTGCGACTTTAAATGATTCAGACAAATCTGCAAAAATCAAAGAACTTGTGGAAGAAGTGGCTGCACTGTCTCCATTCGTCACAGCTCGTTTTGATGGTCAAAATAAACGTGCGCCGAGCTTTGGTATTGCAAAAGCAGGTGAAGAACCGCGTGTCTTCTTCGCAGGTTTACCAATGGGTCATGAGTTCACTTCTTTGATTTTGGCATTGCTACAAACTTCTGGTTATGCACCAAAAGTATCTGATGAAGTATTAGCATCCATCAAAGCTTTAGAAATCAAATCTGACTTTGACGTATTCGTATCTTTAAGCTGTCATAACTGTCCAGATGTGGTTCAAGCACTTAATTTGATCGCAATCTACAACCCTGGCACAACTGCAACCATGATTGATGGTGCATTCTTCCAAGACGAAGTTGAAGAACGCAAAATCATGGCTGTCCCAATGGTGTTCCAAGACAACGAACATATTGGTCAAGGTCGTATGACATTGGAAGAAATTGTTGCGAAGCTCGATACTAACTCTGCAGCGAAAGATGCTGAAAAACTCAATGCCAAAGATGCATTTGACGTGCTTGTGATCGGTGGTGGTCCTGCAGGTAACACATCTGCAATCTATGCGGCTCGTAAAGGTATCCGTACAGGAATCGTTGCTGAGCGCATGGGTGGTCAGGTCATGGACACCATGGACATTGAAAACTTTACATCAGTGCAAAAGACGCAAGGTCCTAAGTTTGCGGCTGAAATGGAAGCACATGTTCGTGAATACGGTGTCGACATCATGAACTTACAACGTGTGTCTGACATCAAAGGTGCGGATGAAACTGCCAACGGTTTAGTTGAAGTGACTTTAGAGAATGGTGCAAAACTTGAATCGAAAACGGTCATCCTGTCTACAGGTGCTCGTTGGAGAGAAATGAATGTACCAGGTGAGCAAGAATACAAAACCCGTGGTGTTGCGTACTGCCCACACTGTGATGGCCCATTGTTCAAAGGTAAACGTGTGGCTGTGATCGGTGGTGGTAACTCTGGTGTTGAAGCTGCGATTGACCTTGCAGGTATTGTTGAGCATGTCACTTTGGTTGAGTTTGATACTAAGCTGCGTGCTGACCAAGTATTACAAGACAAACTTAACAGCTTGCCAAATACCACTGTCATCAAAAATGCGCTGTCTACAGAAGTTGTGGGTGATGGCAAACAAGTGACTGCACTGAAATACAAAGACCGTGCGACGGATGAAGAGCACATTGTTGAACTTGCGGGCATCTTCGTACAAATTGGTTTGTTGCCAAATACGGATTTCCTCAAAACGACAGAGGTTGAGCTTTCAAACCGTGGTGAGATTGTGATTAACGATCGCAACGAAACCAATGTAAAAGGTGTATTTGCTGCGGGTGACTGTACAACAGTACCTTATAAACAAATCATCATTGCCACTGGTGAAGGCGCGAAAGCATCACTGTCAGCGTTTGATTACATCATTCGTTCTGGACAGTAATTTCAGCCTTAATATACCGCATTAAAGTGTAGCCCTGAGAAAACTCTTTCTCGGGGCGTTTTTATAAGCCAATATTATCTTTACAATTTTTGAATAAAACTTTATTTAAAATCTGCTTATATTGTTCTCATCCATGCTACTTGGATACTCATTGAATTAAAAAAGGAAGATAAAATGAATAAGATTCTTGTTGCTTTAGGTCTTGCTGCTACAGTTGCTTTGGTTGGGTGTAATAAGGATAAAGCTCCTGAAACTGGCGCGACAACTGGTGAACATTTAGAAAATGCCGCTGAACAAGCAGGTGCAGATATTCAGAATGCGACTGAAGATGCAGCTCAATCAACTGCAACTGCAGTCGACAATGCTGCTGATGCGACAGCGCAAGCTGCAGATAATGCTGCTGCACATGCTGAAAATGCTGCGCACAACGCTTCAGAAGCGGCTAAAGAAGCAACTGCTAATGCAGCAGCAGCTGTAGAAGAAGGTGCAGCGAATGTAAAAGAAAAAGCTCAACAATAATTTGAGTTCTACCAATTAAAGCCTCTTTAGAGGCTTTAATTTTTTCTCTTACAGAGCAATTTTACAGCCCCAAGATACGAATCAAGCCTATACTGTATGAATAACAACTCTTTTTTGAATAACATTTTCAGATAATAAGACAAAATCCTATGAGCTATTCACATCATACAGAACCACATTATATACATCGCACAGGTTGGTTAAGAGCTGCTGTTCTTGGTGCCAACGACGGTATAATTTCAGTCACTAGTTTAATCATGGGGATGGCAGCAAGTGGCGCGAATCAACATACCCTTTTAATCACTTGTATTGCTGGTTTGATTGCAGGCGCAACCTCCATGGCAGCTGGTGAATATATTTCGGTAAAATCTCAGTCTGATATTGAAGAAGCTGATCTAAAGTTTGAAGCAAGTGAGTTAGCACGCAATCCACAAATCGAACTGAAAGAATTAACGCATATTTATGTACAAAGAGGATTATCACCCGAACTTGCTCATCAAGTTGCTATACAACTGAGCGAGCATGATGCGTTAGCTGCACATGCACGTGATGAAATTGGTATCCATGAAAATACAACAGCTCAACCTTTTCAAGCCGCTTGGTCTTCTGCCACCGCCTTTTCAATAGGTGCAGCTTGCCCTATGATCGCTATACTAATCAGTCCTCCTGCATATTTAGAATACAGTGTTGCCTTTTTTTGCATTTTAGCGTTATTTATTCTAGGGGCTTTATCTGGATATTTTGCTGGAACGTCTAAAGTAAAATCTGCATTGCGAATTACGCTTTGGGGAATCGCAGCGATGGCATTTTCAAGTTGGATTGGCTCACTGTTTAATGTACATGTCGGCTAACATATAAGAATTACAAATATATAAAATCAATATTACTCAGCAGCATTTAATGCATAAATGCAGTGTAGGACTATCAACCCACAATCAATCAATTAAAATACTGATGTGTTTTATCAGCTTTTCTTATCTTCATGTCCATTATTGCAGCTCAATCTGACCGATCACAGTCATCGGTCTGGATCGCTATTGTTTTATTGATTGTAGGCACCCTTGGTGCTTATCAAATTGTGGGAATTAATCAAGCCCTGTTATTCCTTATTGGTGGTGCGCTTGGTATGACGCTCTACCATGCATCATTTGGTTTTACATCGAGCTGGCGCGTTTTTATTAAAGAACGCAAAGGTCGTGGTTTACGTGCACAAATGATTATGCTCGCACTGGCAGTGCTGCTCTTCTTCCCAGCTTTAGGTGCAGGTGAATTATTTGGTCAACCCGTTAAAGGCAACGTCAATCCCGTATCGATGTCCGTGATGATTGGTGCATTTATTTTCGGAATTGGCATGCAACTGGGTGGTGGTTGCGCATCTGGGACACTCTATACAGTCGGTGGTGGTAGCTCACGTATGCTGATCACTCTATTCTTTTTCTGTTTAGGCTCACTGATCGCTACTTCACATATTGAATGGTGGTTTGCACTGCCACACTTAGCCCCTATTTCAGTAGTACAAAGCTTTGGTGTTATTCCAGCGCTAATACTCAATTTCGTGCTATTTGGTTTGATCGCATTAGCAACAGTCTACTTCGAGAAAAAACGCCACGGTCAGCTTGAACAAGAACCTGTTGCAGCACATCAAGGCTGGAAACGTTTCTTAAAGGGACCATGGCCTTTAATTTGGGGTGGTATTATTCTCACCCTGCTTAATTTCGCCACGCTTGCATTGGCTGGTCGCCCATGGGGTGTCACATCTGCACTCGCAGTATGGGCAGCGAAAGGTGCAACATTAGTCGGAATTGATGTAACAGCTTGGGACTATTGGCAACAACCTGGAAATGCTAAAGCTTTAGCAAATTCGTTGTGGTTTGATATCACCTCTATGATGAATTTTGGCATCATGCTCGGCGCTTTACTTGCAGCAGGTCTCGCTGGAAAATTTGCACCGAGTCTTAATATCCCTAAACGCTCAATTCTAGCAGCAGTCATTGGGGGGATCATGTTGGGTTATGGCGCTCGATTAGCATACGGTTGTAACATCGGTGCTTATTTCAGCGGCATTGCATCAGGCAGTCTACATGGGTGGTTATGGCTGATTTTCGCTTTTATTGGTAATGGTATAGGTGTGAAACTTCGTCCACTATTTTTCCCGAATGAAAAGCCTCAGCCTGAAAAACTTACAGGTTGCTAATCAGCAAATATCGATATTTGAGAACGCCTAATTTCAATTGGGCGTTTTTATCTTTCTATAGTGCAATTACAACCACTTAATAGAATAAGAAAAAGAAAGGAGTATTAAATTTCATCCGATTAAAATCAGCTAAGTCACCAAAGTTTGTTCTTATAATAAGTCTTTATGTGCTTACTTTGAGTTTGTTAAATGCTGCATCATCTATATAAAAACCCATCCGAAGATGGGCTTAAGATTTAGATATTAAAAGTGAAGTCAAGCCTCTACTTTCTTTTTCAAAGTTGCATCTAATTGTTCTTTATCTAATGCATTATCCCAACGTGCTACAACGATTGCTGCACAAGCATTGCCAACAAGGTTAGTTAATGCGCGGCATTCAGACATAAAACGATCGATACCTAAAATAAGTGCCATCCCTGCAACAGGTAATGCTGGAACAACGGATAATGTAGCTGCCAGAGTAATAAAGCCCGCCCCCGTTACACCTGCAGCCCCTTTTGAACTAATCATCGCAACCAACAAAATTGTGATCTGTTCCCAAATGGTCAAATCGATATTACAGGCTTGAGCAATAAAAAGAGCAGCCATCGTCATATAGATATTTGTACCATCTAAATTAAATGAATATCCAGTTGGAATGACCAAACCAACGACCGACTTTTCACAACCTGCTTTTTCCATTTTATTCATCAGCGTTGGAAGTGCAGCTTCAGAAGAGCTCGTGCCTAATACTAACCATAATTCATCTTTGATATAGCGGATGAGATCAATGATAGAAAATCCATTGTATCGTGCAACTGCTCCCAGAATAAGCAGAACAAATAAAAGTGAAGTAATATAGAACGTTACGATTAATAATAGTAAATTTCCAATACTCGAAATACCGAAAGCACCAATCGTATACGCCATCGCACCAAATGCACCAATTGGAGCTAGTTTCATCAACATACCGACAAGGTAAAATACCGGAGCGGTCAGTGTCGTTAAGAAGTCTGTAACTGGTTTCCCTTTTTCACCCACCGCTGCAAGCGCTAAACCAAATAGAACAGCAACAAATAAAACCTGAAGAATATCACCACCCGCCAAAGGACTGATTAAAGTCTTTGGTATGATATTCATGAAGAAGTCAACAATAGAGGCATCCTGAGCTTTTTCAACATAAGTTGAAACTTTGTCACCTTCTAAAGCAGCAGGATCGATATTAAGACCTTTACCCGGCTGAATAAGATTAGCAACAATCATGCCCACAATCAGCGCAAGCGTAGAGAAAGTTAAAAAGTAAGCCATTGCTTTACCCGTCACTCGCCCCACTGCGCCCATATTCGTCATACCAGCAATACCCGTGACCACAGTCAAGAAAATAACGGGTGCAATGATCATTTTGACGATTTTAATAAAAGCATCGCCAAGAGGTTTTAAACTTGCCCCCAACTCCGGCATAAAATGTCCAAGTGTGACACCCGCAATAATTGCAAAGATGACTTGAACATATAAAATTTGATAAAACTTTTGCTTCTTAGGTGGTTGAGATTGCTCATCAACGTGAATATCCATGGAAGGCCCTTCTAATTCAAAAAAGTGAATCCATTGTTAAATGCAATAAATTTCACACTCAAAAATGAATTGCGCGTTAAATAATTTCAAAGGTCGAAATTCTAGTGACATTCACTTTTTGAATGAAAAAGTCGGGCTTAACTATTAGTCTAAGAAAAAAAGATTTATGGAGTCCAATTGGGCTGAGATGACTAAATATGAATCGTCATAAAAATTAACTCATATAAAATTAAGTTTTGATATTTTTAGAAAAAAAAATGAAAATTAAAAATTCATAAGTTAATTTTGAATATTAAAAATACAAATAATTTTATTTTATGACCCAATATATACCTATAAAGTATAATTAAATTTTAATGCAATCTAAGAACAATATATATAAATATATAATTCAATAGTTTATATGAATTACTCCTAAATAAATATAACAAAAAAATATTAAAATTTTTAGCCGTATAAATTTAAAACACTCTTATATAATCGTTTTTATTATATTTTATTAATTAAATTCAAAAACTTATTTTTAAAAAATCATACTAAACCTGTTTTTCATTCATATATCTCCAATACCTTTTAGGTACGTATTGAACATGCAACTTAGGATTATCACGTGCCACTATATTTACACTCTTAAAATAATCCTTCCAAAGTTGATCATATAGCTCTTCTTGATCATCGAGTTCAATCATGAATGATTGACTAGAACCTATATGGATATTTTGATCAATTTCGGCTGCATTCAAATTAACTTGATGGACTTGCTTCAAATCATAGTAAATTCCGTAGCGTCGCTTTTCATCATAAATTAACCAACGCTGGTCTTGATAACGTGCTTTGAAATGCTTAGAGATTAAAGGCAGAACATTAAAATCTGGTCTTACTAATGATAAAAATAAACCATCCTTACACTTTTTAAAGCGAACAAATGCCTCCATTCGGTGCTTTTCACGACCAACTTGTTTAGCCCATTGTGCAAGCGCTAAAACATCATGATGACCGAAATTTTTTTCAACGGCATATTGGTGCTTAAAGATATAAATGGAATAATCAAATAGATGTTGGTATGCCACTTCCTGCTCAGACAAAAAAGTAAAATACCAATTACGCAAACTTGAAGCAGAAATTTTAGATTTTAAACCTTGCCAGACTCGTTCAGCTTGCTTTTCTTCACTGTAAACTCGGACTGACTCATCAAATAAATTCTGGTGAGAGTTTCCTTCAGTTTGAACTTTTACGTCGAACTCTTTGAATTGAAAAGCTCTAAATACACAGCACAGCAACCCAGTCATGGTACCATCAAAAACATACACAGCCATTTAAAACCCAAATCCTAGTTGAGGTGACAGTTGTTTCACATATTTTGATTGCCCACTTTGTAAAATTTGCTGGCGGATCTGATGAGCGTGCTGTTCTCTTTTAAACTTAGGTGTATCAGCACATCGAATAAAATGTTGAGCACGATTATAAGCAACGCCTAAGCGCTTTAACTGATCGATATGAATTTTTCCAAAACGGCGAGCCTGTACAATTTTCTTAGCAGATCTCACACCAATGCCAGGAACACGTAAAATCATTTTATATTCAGCAGTATTAATATCCACTGGAAACTGCTCTGGATGTCTTAAAGCCCAACCTAATTTAGGATCAACCTCTAAATCTAAATTGGGATGTGCTTCATCCACAATTTCGTTGGCTTCAAATCCATAAAAACGCATTAACCAATCTGATTGATATAAGCGATTTTCTCGCAATAACGGCGGTGCAGAACCTACAGCAGGTAAAGCAGACTCTTCTGGATTGATAGGTATATATCCTGAGTAATACACCCGTTTTAATTTAAAATCTTTATAGTGCTTGTCAGCCATCAAGATTACATCACGATCTGTTTCGTGATGCGCACCGACCACCATTTGTGTTGTCTGACCAGCAGGCACAAATTTAGGAACCGACTTGATTAGTTTTCTCTCATCTTTCAATTCAATCAAACGGTCTCTCACAATACCTAAATCTTTCTGCACTTCTGCATGCGACTTTTCAGGTGCAAATTTCACCAAGCCTTCTTCTGTCGGCATTTCTAAGTTAATGCTCATCCGATCGACATACAGTCCAGCCTCATGAATAATTTCTTGCGAAGCGCCCGGAATAGTTTTGAGATGAATGTACCCATTAAAATTTTCTTCCAGTCTTAATTTTTTTACGACTTGAAGCATTCTCTCCATGGTGTAATCCGCGGATTTAAAAATTCCTGAACTTAAAAATAACCCTTCTATATAGTTTCGACGATAAAAATTAATGGTCAGATCTACCACTTCTTGGACGGTAAATGCTGCTCGCTTTACGTCATTTGAACGGCGAGAGACACAATACGCACAATCATAAATACAGACATTTGAGAATAAAATTTTTAATAATGAAACACAGCGACCATCTTCGGTATAACTATGGCAAATTCCGGAACCTGTATTACCAAGACCTTTATCTTTGTTCTTGCGGTTACTACCACTTGAGGAACAAGACACATCATATTTGGCAGCATCAGCTAAAATCTGTAATTTTTCACGGATACGATCAGACATATATGTAAGGGGAAACAATGAGATTTCGAATATTATAATTGTTTATTTATTCTACTAAATGTCGCTGATCATTCATGCGACACAGTTTGACGCTTTGCATTTTCGCACTAAATAATGAATATAATTTGATTCTCCGATCATGATTGTGCAAAGTGAAATTAAATCATGGAGCTTGATTATGTCTTTACTCGAACAATTATCCATTCAGCATCCCATTTTTTTGGCGCCAATGGCTGGGGTATCCACACCAGAACTGGCAGCTGAAGTATCCAATCAAGGTGGATTGGGGTCTCTTGGTTTAGGTGCTGCCAGTATCCAAAATGCTCGACAACAAATAGTTGCAACTCAAAAATTAACAGATTTACCCTTTCAGGTGAATTTCTTTTGCCACAAACCAACTGAACTTGATTCTGAACGGAATCTAAATTGGATAAATTATCTAAAACCCCACTTTGATAACTTTAATACTGAACCACCCAAAGAATTAAAATGTATTTACCCCAGTTTTTTAGATAATGATGATTTTTTAGATTTAGTCTTAGAAACTCGACCTAAGGCGGTGAGTTTTCACTTTGGGATACCTCATGCACATCAAATAGCTGCCCTCAAAGAGGCTGGTATTATTACGATGGTATCAGCAACGAACTTAGCGGAAGCTAGAGCAATTGAAGACGCTGGGATTGATATCATCATTGCACAAGGTATTGAAGCGGGAGGACACCGTGGTATTTTTAATGAGCATTTTGACAGTGCAATCAAAACAGCAGATTTAATAAAATTACTTGTTCCTACCTGCAAGATACCTGTCGTAGCAGCTGGTGGAATCATGAATGGCTTTCAAGCTAAATATATGATGAATCTCGGAGCTTCAGCCGTACAACTCGGTACTGCATTTGTACAATGCAAGAGTTCAGCTGCAAATGCAGCTTATCGTAATGCATTATTAAGTAAGCCTTTAACTCAAATTACATCAAGCATCTCTGGGCGACCAGCGAGAGGGATAATCAACAGTTGGTCAACTCTCGTAGATTTACCTCAGCGTGAGTTAGTTGCTCCCTACCCTTATGCATATGATTTAGGTAAACAACTAAATGCAGCAGCATTAATCAACAAAGATGAAAGTTTTGGTGCATTCTGGGCAGGAAGTAATGTAAATCAAATCAGAGTTTTAGAAGCACCTGATTTAATCAATCAAATCATATTAGAAATTGATCAATATGATACTTAAATAATCGATAAAACCCATACCGAGCTGTAGTTTTTTAATTTACAATGAATTGTTAAATTATGTAGCGAAAAGTATGGGTTTTGTATTATTAGCACTTATGGCGTTTGGATTCGGAATAGACACCTATTCACATGCTCAAGATAAAGATCAGTCCACTCAACATAATGTTGAGCAGCTAGATGCTCAAATTTTAAATCAAGATCAATCACATTCTTCTGAAGAGAAAAAATCGGATTCTGAAATAAATTTACAACCTCTTGAATTTAAACAGTAGAATCTATGAATAACTTATTTCAGTTAAGTGCAGACATATAGAAACTCAACCTGATTTTAATAAATCCACAGATTCCACTTGAACATCACTCATAATTTGCCCTTCTGACAAAAGTAAATCGAAATAATTGGCTACGACTTTGGCTTGTTCCGCTGTACTTTCTACTTTGTACATATTCTGACGAAATTCATTACTTGAGTGGAGACCTTTTGTGTACCACGCGATATGTTTACGTGCAATGCGACAGCCTGAATACTCACCGTAAAATTCATATAGCTCATTCAGATGTCCCAATAGAACTTCTTTCACTTCAGCAATCGATGGCGCTGCAAGTGGCTGTCCCGTTTTTAAATAATGAGCAATTTCTCTAAAAATCCATGGACGACCTTGTGCTGCTCGGCCAATCATCACGGCATCAGCACTAGTATGATCTAATACATACTTGGCTTTCTCTGGGCTATCAATATCTCCATTTGCAATGACTGGAATAGAGATATTTTGCTTCACTTCTTTAATTAGATCATAACGTGCAGTATTTAAATACATATCTTCCCGTGTACGACCATGCAATGCTAAAGCTGCAATACCCGCTTGTTCTGCGCGCTTCGACACACGCATAATATTTTCATGTCCGTTTAAAAATCCTAAGCGCGTTTTAAGTGTTACAGGGACATCTACTGCCTCGACCACCGCATCTAAAATTCTGGCTACCAAGTCTTCATCTTGTAAGAGTGCAGAACCTGCTAATTTATTGCACACCTTTTTCGCTGGGCAGCCCATATTGATGTCAACGATTTGAGCACCATTTGACACTTGATATCGTGCAGCTTCAGCTAAATCCCGTGGCTCTGATCCTGCTATTTGTGCTGAAATTGGAGCAATTTCACCATCAAAGTTGGCTCGGTAGAGACTTTTCTTGCTCATACGAAGCGTTTTGTCAGAAGTCATCATTTCACTAACTGCATGTCCTGCACCAAAATATTTACACAAGGTTCTAAATGGTCGATCCGTTACACCTGCCATGGGTGCTACAAAAACAGGAGTTGTTTTTTCGCGATCAAATAAATCACGGATCACAGGATGTTGAGACATGAATAATACCAATGATGATGAAACAGTTTCAGAATGCTTAACTTTTTAAATCTGCACTCATTGAGAGATTGAAATTGGATACAAGCATTAAATTATATAACGTTTGAAACTAAAAATATGTTTTATCTCATTTTGCTTGAATGTTAATGGATGAACTTAAGCTCAAAACTTAGATTTTGATTTGAAGCATGCTGCCATCATCTTGTATACATATAAGTTCTCACAAATCGTGAATGAAATAGTATACTTCGCTAGAATCTTTATCCCTGATACTTTGCATTTATGAAAAATAGCTTTCGCTCTAATGTAATTTTTAAAGCCTGTAGTGTTGCTACATTAAGTTTATTCATGAGTGCTTGTGGTGACTCATCGTGGTGGAACACACAAGACAAAACGATTGATGCAGAACAAATCTCAAAACTCATTCCTGGCCGCGTTAATAATCGTGGTTCATGGGCCGAGGATATTTATAAAATAACCGAGCAACTTGGTATACCTCAAACGAAAGAAAATGTGTGTACCATTATTGCTGTAGTCGATCAAGAATCTAATTTTGTTGCAGATCCCCATGTACCCGGACTAGGTGCCAAAGCAGTGAAAGAAATTGATGATCGTTTAGATGAAAAATTTAAAGATAAATTAGGGGATAGTATCGGAGGCACAGTTGCGGGCTATTTCCAAGAGGTCTTAAAAAATCAGCCAACCCCTGAAGACAACTATCTGAAACAAATGCGGAAAGTGTCTACCGAACGAGAATTAGATGAATTGTATCGTGAGATTTTTGCTCACATGGCAAAACACTACCATGTCAGTGCACTTACTGGTGCAGCTAAACTCGTTGGTCAAGATATTGGTGAAAAACTAAATCCCATTACCACTTTAGGCTCTATGCAAGTTCATATTAGCTATGCAAAAGATCATAAGCGCCAAGGTGGAAGTATCGCTGATCTAAGATCAGACCTTTATAGTCAATATGGCGGACTCTATTATGGTATTCACCGCCTGATGATGTATCCAGCAGATTATGATCAACCCATATATCGCTTTGCAGACTACAATTCAGGCATGTATTCAAGTCGTAACGCCGCTTTCCAAAGCATGCTCAATGAATTAACAGCAGCAGAGTTAACGCTTGATGGCGACTTATTACTGTACAATAAAAATGGCAATCCAAAAGCTGAAAAGAGTCAATCTGAACAAGAACTTATCAATGTATTTGCCGCAAATAATGTATTTATTACACCTCGTCAAATTCGAGCTGATTTAAAGAAAGAAAAAGAGAAAAAGTTTGAAGATACGCAAACTTATAAAGCTGTGACTGAGCTTTACGAAAAGAAAATTGGAAAAGAAAAATTTTATGCCATTATGCCTGAAGTGGTTATTTCAGGTCCTAAGCTTAGTCGCGACTACAACACCAACTGGTTTGCTACGCGAGTTAACGGTCGATATCAAACATGTATGCAGAAAGCAAAAAGAATCAAAACCTAGCATTATTTGATTTTGATGGAACATTATGTGATAAAGATAGTTTTACTAGCTTTATCTTTTACGCCTTATCAAAACGACATATTGTTAAGCAAGGACTAAAAACCTTGCCTTGGATTCAAGCCTATTTTTTAAATATTTACCCCGCGCACGCAATGCGCCCTAAGCTATTCAAGGCAATGTTTACTGGATTTTCTAGGTCTGATGCAGATCCGATTGCACTTGAATACGCCCATTCATTACAACAACACTTAAACTCACCCATTTATGAACAATTAATCAAGCATCAACTCCGTGGTGACCGCATTGCGATTGTCTCTGCATCCATTGATATTTATTTAAAACCCATTTCTCAGATTTTAAATGTAGATTTGATTTGTACTGAAACTGAAGTGCTCAATCAGTTTTATACGGGTCATTATTCTTCTCCTGATTGTAGTGGCGAAGAAAAAAGACAGCGCATACTCAAGCAATATGATGTAGACCAATTTCAATCAATTTATGCTTATGGAAATTCTTATGAGGATCAAGCGATGTTAGATATGGCTGATTATCCTTATATGGTCGGATCATCTCATCAATTACCCGATCTTGACCCACAAAAAAAGCTCGCCTAAGCGAGCTTTTTTTAATAAGAAATTAATAGATCGCCATATGATTGCGATGGATCATTTCTAATGAACGTGCTTCACCTAGAACTTGGTGTACCTTATCTGATGGTAAGCCTTTGACAATTTCAGCGCTACGTGAACTAAAGTTGACACGACCAACTGCGACGCGATGCCGTTGCTGATCCACACACTCCACCACATCACCACGCTCGAAATGCCCTTCAACTGCTTTCACACCTACAGGCAATAAACTCCGATGATTTTCTTTGATTGCTTTCACAGCACCATCATCAATCACCAATCGCCCTGCAGTTTGCAAATGCGCAGCTAACCATTGTTGGTGAGCAGTTATTCGATCATTATCAGTGATAAACAACGTACCCAGCATCTCACCCGACATTAATCGAGTTAACACATGATTACTGTCTCCACTGGCAATCAGTGTAGGACATCCTGATTTCGCGGCTAAACGTGCAGCACGCACTTTGGTCAGCATTCCACCTCGACCAAACTTACCACCACCACCTGCCATATCAAACAAACTTTCATCTAATGCACGAACTGTATGGAACAACTTCGCATTAGGATTTGAACGCGGGTCTGAATCAAACATCCCCTCTTGATCTGTCAATATAATCAGCAAGTCAGCATGAACTTGGCCTGCAACCATTGCAGCTAAAGTATCATTGTCTCCGAATCGAATCTCATCAGTAGATACAGTGTCATTTTCATTAATCACTGGAATCACTTTCCAATCGATTAAATGTTGTAAAGCATCACAAGAATTCAAATAACGGCGACGGTCAGCCAAGTCATCGTGAGTCAATAAAACTTGGGCAGATTGAATATTGTGATTCAATAATACACTTGACCAAGTTTGTATGAGCCCCATTTGACCAATGGCAGCACAAGCTTGAAGACTGGGTAGATCCGTGGGTCGATTCTCAAGTTTCATTCGAACCATACCTTCAGCCACAGCACCGGAAGACACGAGAATAATCTCATGCCCTGCATTGTGTAGATCTGCAATTTGCCCCGCCCAATGCGAGATTGCATCTATATCTAAACCTTTTCCGTTTGCTGTGAGTAAAGATGATCCGATTTTAACAACGATTCTTTTGCAACCCTTGAGCTGACGTTGCCCATCTACCACTTCTATCATCTTGTCCTCTGTCTCTTATATAAAGAGATTAACGTACGTAGTACACTTCCATTTCGCCATCATCTTCATCATCGTCAAAATCGTCATCCTCTTGACTGGCAAGACGTTGTTTACGACGCATTTCACGATAAGCCTCTTTAGCGGCAATGGTTTGTTCACGTGTTTCAGCTTCAAGCTGATCACGGAATGCTTGCATTTCTGCTGCATACTCTGGATCTTCAACTTCGCGTTCGCGCTGTTGTTCAATTTGATCCATTAAATAATAAACGACTTCTTTGGTTCCCTCAGACATCAAGCCTGAAGTCTTAAATACTGGACCCTCCCATTTCAACTCTTCAAGGATGTGATTGCACCACTCATCTCTTGAGTCTTCAGGCAACTGATCTACTTTATTTAAAACCAACACCACTGGGAGTTTTGACAATGTTAGAGAGAACTTTAAAAGTTCATTTAAAATTGCCTTAGCATTATAAGCTGGATCTGATCCATCAATTGGCTGTACATCCACGATATGTAGAAGAATACGAGTACGCGCCAAATGTTTTAAGAAGCGAATACCAAGACCTGCACCCTCTGCAGCACCTTCGATCAAACCTGGAATATCAGCCATTACAAATGAACGGTGACGATCTGCATCTACAACACCAAGATTAGGTATCATAGTTGTAAATGGGTAATCTGCTACTTTTGGTTTTGCTGCAGAGACAGCACGAATAAATGTTGATTTGCCCGCATTTGGCATACCTAATAAGCCAACATCTGCCAAGACTTTCAGCTCTAGGCGAATTTCGCGGAACTCACCTTTGTTACCATGTGTACATTTACGCGGAGCACGGTTCGTTGATGACTTAAAGTGAGTGTTACCTAAACCACCGTCACCACCTTGAGCAACAAGAACACGTTGACCATTTTCAATTAAATCACCAATGATGTCGCCAGACTCAGTATCTACAATTGTTGTT
This sequence comes from Acinetobacter sp. 24-47-47, assembly GCF_057737035.1. Taxonomy (NCBI): domain Bacteria; kingdom Pseudomonadati; phylum Pseudomonadota; class Gammaproteobacteria; order Moraxellales; family Moraxellaceae; genus Acinetobacter; species Acinetobacter sp. 24-47-47. The sequence continues at coordinate 1,851,782 of NZ_CM173216.1, forward strand.
CCTACTGGAACATATAGTGTTACGGATTCACCACCGCGACCTGCACAGTTTGCGCCAGCACCATTTTTACCACGTTCAGCACGAAATCTACGGGTATAACGATAATCTACAAGCGTACTGGTGTTGTCATCAGCTTGAATATATACGCTGCCACCACGACCACCATCACCACCATCTGGACCACCAAATGGTACGAATTTTTCACGGCGAAAACTGGCTACGCCATTGCCACCGTCGCCAGCCTCTACGGTAATGACTGCTTCATCAACAAAGCGCATAATGCCAATCCTCTAAAAACTTTAAAACCGCCTATTCTGCCATATTTTAAAGTATTTCTCGACTATATTTATGCAGGTTGAGAATAAGTTAGCGACTTTTTTCATAAATTGAGTCTTTAATATTTTGGTGTATCACTGCATTAAATTTGATTTATTCATTACTCATTGTTTTATCAAATGACATCATTGGTTTTATTTATTTCTGAAACCATAAAATAATGCCTATAGTGCATTAAATTGCACTCTAAGATTTTGACATGGATCGCTCTGCTACCCCTTTATCCTCACAATTCGTGCTTGTTATGGCTTTGGCCTGTGGTGTCTGTGCAGGTTCAGCTTATTTCAATCAACCACTGATTTATTCAATCGAAAGAAGTTTAGAAATTTCGACCAGCCAAGCCGGATTTACCGTAGTTATCGCTCAAGTGGGTTATATGCTCGGACTCATGCTTTTGGTACCCCTTGGAGATTTTTTTAATAAACGAAAACTCATTGTGAGTTTAATGATATTTGCGGCAATTTCGCAGATCCTTTTATCTTTCAGCTCAGATATTAGCACTTTATATATCTTTACCCTCTGTGCAACATTTGGAGCCATATCAGCACAAGTATTAATCCCTTTTGCTTCTTCCATTAGCCCACCTGAATTAAGCTCAGCAGTTGTAGGTAAACTCATGAGCGGACTGGTCATGGGGATTATTTTATCTAGGACATTTGCCGGCTTTGTTTCAACTTATTGGTCTTGGGAAGGCGTTTATTTCAGTAGTGGTATTTTGACTTTATGTTTTGCATGTTTAATGTGGAAAAAACTCCCCAACACTCAACCTGCTTCGCATTTACACGTCACCGATATTTACAAATCACTTTGGAGCATCGCGAAGCATAATCCGCATCTCATACGCCGTGCCTGCGCGGGTGCCCTAGGATTTGGCATTCTATCAATGGTGTTTACATCGATGACTTTTGTTTTAGGGAGTGCCCCATATGAATTTACTGATTTTCAAATTGGTCTATTTGGTCTGTTAGGTATTATCGGAATTTATTCCTCGAGTTGGTCTGGTAAAACAGTTGGCAAAGGGAAAGAAGAATTTGTCGCTCAATTATGTATCACCTTGATGCTGTTCACTTGTATTCCATTATATTTCGCGCAACAGAACATCTTCATTTATGCACTTGGCGTATTGATGAGCTATTTTGGTCTCACTGCATTTCATGTTTTAAATCAAAATCTAGTCTATCGTATTGATGGTCAAGCACGCTCACGAATTAATGCTGTCTATATGACCATTTACTTTTCAGGCGCTGCATTAGGTTCTTTAGGTGCTGTTTATGCTTGGGAACATTATGCATGGATTGGTTGCGTTGCTTTGGGACTGTTTTTCTCAATTTTAATTTTATGTATTGATCGTTATGATTTTAAGATCATGAAAACCATATAAACATCTCGCTCAGTACACACTTTAAACTGAGCGATAACGAAATGATGAAATATAACTATCGCGTAATAATTGCCTTACTTTCCAAAATCTCGGGTAAATTTCGCTCAATCCAATGGATCAACTCATTTAATTTCATCGCTGCATTTGAACCCAATACAGTGAGTTGATACTCCACCTTTGGAGGAACTACTGGATAGACAGTGCGCAAAATAAAACCATCTTTTTCTAAGGTTTTTAGTGTCTGAGCCAACATTTTTTCGCTCACCCCCTCAATTCTTTGTTTTAGCTCACTAAAACGATGCACACCATCACTCAAGCAACTTAGGATGAGAACTGACCATTTACTGGTGAGATGCTCCAAAATTTCACGAGAAGGACATTCACTGGATAAAACTTGACCTAATAAATCACTATGCGCATATGTATTCATCATTTTTCTCTTAACAGTTAATAACTTACTTTTAGGTACGTACTTTCATTAAGTAAGTTAACAGATTAATATGCCTTCATCAAGTTTATTTTTTAGCCACAATGAGAGGAAATTAAAATGAAAATTGCGATTACAGGTGCAACTGGTGAATTAGGTCGTTTAGTTGTTCAAGAGCTTAAAAAGCTTCAAAACGAGCATGAAATTATTGCTTTGGTTCGCAACCCAGAAAAAGCTAAAATTTTATTTTCTGAAGGTATTCAAGTACGCAAATTTGATTATGATCTGCCAGATGATCTCGCAAATTCACTTCAGGATGTTGATAAACTCCTGCTCATTTCTGCCAATGAAATTGGTCGTCGCACTCCACAACATAAGGCTGTTATTGATGCTGCGATTCAAGCTAGAGTTCCTCACTTAATCTATACCAGCTTACTGAACGCAGATCATTCTCCGCTTGGCTTAGCCAATGAACATCGAGAAACGGAAAAATTAATACGTGAAAGTTCTATTACCTACACCTTTTTAAGAAATAATTGGTATAGCGAAAACTATTTATCTGCGCTCACCCATCAAATCGAGACAGGCATTGTGTACGGAGCGGCTCAAGATGGTTTAATTAGTTCAGCTTCTCGTTTGGATTATGCCACTGCTGCAGCTCAAATATTAAATGATGAATCCACTCAACATTTCAATAAAGTTTACGAGCTTGCTGGTAGCGAAAGCTTTAGCTTAAAAGATTTTGCGACCCTACTTTCTGAGTTTTCACAACAGCCTGTGAAATATCAAAACTTATCTCCAGAAGATTATCGTCAAGGATTAATTCAAGCTGGTTTACCAGTAGGTCTCATTGACGTCATTGTAGATGCAGATCTTCACACTTCCCATGGTGCGATGTACAGTGAACACAAAGATCTTGAACATTTAATTGGTCGAAAAACCACATCGATTCGTGAAAGCATTCAGCAAGCCCTGAATGCTTAGAGGATAGACTCCCCTTAAAGGGGAGTTTTTACTTTTTAATATTGCGAAGGGGTAAATCCAAGTTCATATCTAAATTCGCCTTTGTTTCTCGCTCCAAGTTATACATTGTTGCTCTAAAACTAGATATATCCTTCATCAAAATTGGATCATTTAAATGCAATACCGGTTTGAAAACATGATCAATATCCACATCAAGCTGCTCATGCAAATCTAAATAGACAGGACCATCAAAATCAATCGTAATCGGAACCTGATAAGTACGCTTTAAATGAAATGGAACTTCAAGCTGAATAGGCAAATCTAAATTTAACGGAAATTTAGGTAAAAATCGTGTTTTATACACCAAATCTGTTGTTGCACTAATTGGAATCGTTTGATCGATTTTTACTTTCGTTTGATAATCCACACTCACAGAAACAGGGACTTCGACTTTAAACTTGAGATTGGTTTTGTATTTACCCTGCAAATCTAAATCAATATTTTCCTGTACTTTAATTTCTGTATTTAATGCGCCAATCGCTTGTACCTCAAGATAATTCCCAACATCAATTTTGGTCGGCAATGATTCTGACAACTGTACACTTGCATTCTTCGCACTGACTTGAACAGATGCTTGAATATTGAGATATAGCCAAAAACCTACGGCAACAATGCTTGCCACGATAATAAATAAGAGCGAACCATATCCCACGATTTTTTTAGCACCCATGCTTCTCGAGCTCACTGGGCTTTCACCGATTCAGCAGATTGATCATCCTTCTGAACTTTAATGGGTGATGCTGCTTCCACTTTTTGATTTTTTTGTAATGTTAAGGTATTGAGTGGGATAACCAACTCACCTTTTTGTATTTTAATTGGCAAAGTATTTTGTACGTTGACTGAAGCTTCTAACGCAGTTTTAATTGGTGCATTCAAATGACCTTCTACTGGTATATCCACATCTAAATCCTTATTTAATGGGATGCGTAGATTCTCTTTTAAATCCGCTTGAACAGGTGCTTGAAATTTCAAGTGAACCATTTGATCTAAGGGAACATCCATTTCAACAGGTACATCAAGTTTAATCGGAATCGTCCCTTTCAATGGCAGTGTAATATCTTTGCCTAAAATGCGAACCTTAACTTTAGTATCCACTGCTAAATTTTGATCCACAATCAAATTTTCACGGACTGGAATAACCGTTTTAATTGGTACTTGATTGTCGAAATGAACCATAGGATTCAATGTTTGTTGTACAGGAATAGAAAGATTTTCACGTATAGGAATGGTCGTTTTCACACGACCTGTCACATTCACATCCAAAGCATCATGGATTTGAACTTTCGCTTGCAATGGCTCTTGAAGATCAATATTCACGGCTTGATCTTCAAGTGGAATGTAAATTTTAAAATGTTGAAAAACCCATAAGGCAATTGCTATACCACTCGCGGCAGCCAAAGCAATCAGCACGAAGCCAATGACAAGATATTTGATGCGCAAAAATATAATCCTTTAACACTTATTTTTTTAATCACCTGCTCACAATCCATATTTTATGTGAACAAATACACAATTTTTCAATATTAAACCACTTATTTTGAAGAAACCATATTGCTCTAAAGTCTTAATTACGTAAATTTAGGCAAATAAAAAAGAGCCTCGAAAGAGGCTCTTTTTATGTCTTACAAATTATGCATTTGTTTCAGCAGGAACTTTTGGATAGCTTACGCCGCCCATTTGTTCAGCAATACGCAGAACTTGGCAGCTATAACCTACTTCGTTGTCGTACCATACATATGCTGTTAAACGGTTACCAGACGTAATTGTTGCTTGCGCATCAAAAACACCTGCAGTGCGTGAACCGATAAAGTCAGATGATACAACTTCAGTAGAGTTTGTATAACCAATTTGACCTTGTAGATTAGAGTTGATAGAAATTTGACGAATATATTCGTTCACTTCATCACGATCAACTTCTTTATCTAAAGTCAGATTAAGGATTGCTAAAGACACGTTAGGTGTTGGAACACGTACAGAGTTACCAGTTAATTTGCCTTTAAGCGCTGGAAGTGCTTTAGCAACTGCTTTAGCAGCACCCGTTTCAGTGATCACCATGTTCAACGTTGCAGCACGGCCACGACGGTCAGCTTTATGGTAGTTGTCGATCAAGTTTTGGTCATTCGTGAATGAGTGAACTGTTTCAACGTGACCATTAATCACTGTATATTTGTCATGAAGTACTTTCAACGTCGGTGTAATCGCGTTTGTAGTACAGCTTGCAGCAGAGATGATTGTATCTTCGTCAAGAATGTCAGCTTGGTTAACACCAAACACAACGTTCTTCATATCACCTTTACCAGGTGCAGTTAAAATTACACGTGCAGCGCCTGGGCATTTAAGGTGCTGAGCAAGACCTTCAGCGTCACGCCATTTACCAGTGTTGTCAATCACCAATGCATTTTCAATACCATATGCAGTGTAATCCACTTCTGATGGATTAGATGCATAGATCACTTTGATGAATTGACCATTCGCAATAATTGCTTCGTTCTCTTCATCTACAGAAATCGTACCTGCAAATGGACCATGAATAGAGTCACGACGAAGTAAAGAAGCACGTTTCTCTAAATCACCATCAGATGATTTACGAACAACAATCGCTTTAAGGTTTAGACCACGACCAAGACCAGACTGACCAATCATAAGACGTGCAAGGATACGACCAATACGACCAAAACCATAAAGCACAACATCTTTATGCTCAACAGATGCAGCATTTCCTTGTAGTGATTTAACAGCGTCAGCAACGAATGCATCTACATCGCCACCTTTTGCTTTAAATTCTACAGCAAGTTTGCCTAAATCGATTTCAGCTGTGCCGATATTTTGTACTTTAACCAATGCTTCAAGGATTGGGAAAGTATCTACAACAGAAAGTTCAACGTCTAAAACACGTGTACGACGGTGAGCTTTAAGAATTTGGATAACCGAGCGGTTAATTAAAGAGCGACCGTATACTGTAGCTACGATGTTTTTTTCACGGTATAACTGACCAACAAGGGCAATCATACGTTCCGCGAGTTCTTCACGGTTTTTCCAGCGACCTTGGTGCTCTGCATGTAGGGCAACGATAGTGTCTTTGCTCACAGATACGTCCTCTAATTAATTGTAAATCTAAGCATAAATTTCAAAACCTCATAATTGTAAAGGAATTAACTCAGAGTTGAAATGAAAACTCGGTTTATTTTTTACTAAAGCAATTTTCTCTTGGTAAAAAATATATTTTAGCCATTGAATTACAATATAATTTTTTTGGTAAATGATTTCATTTAGATATCAAATACTGATCATTAAGCCTACAAATCCAATTTCGTCACTGAGTTGAAGCCTGTTCAACTAAATACTGGTGAAGCCGAAATATCCTGACTCAACATCATATTTAAATCTTCTAAATTAAAATCTTCTAAGTTTTCTGGGAGTTTGACCAATACTGGAAGCTTAGTTAAACCATTTTGCCCCGAAGGGAATGCATAATGTCGTTCAAACTCACTTGTAGCTGAAAAACTTTCGAATTCAATAAATACACTATATTTTCGATAGTTTTTAGGCACACTTAAAATATCTAGATAAGCCTGCTTCTTGATTTTCACCATGGCCAATGAAGTTTGTTGAAGTTCTTTTTCTAACTTTTCTCCAGCCACCATTCTTTTTAAAAATGAGCCTTGAACTTCAGCATAATCTCGTTTCAAACGCATCGTATGAGACAGCATTTCTCGGTAATCTTGAATATGTTGGCTTAAATCTTCTTGTAATGCATTTAACGGTTTCTTGGAGCGCTCATGCATGACTACACGCTCATACATATTCAATGGTACAAATATTTCATCTTTACGCTTTTCAAGTAGTTTTAAATAGGCTAACAACTTGTATTCAAACAATTGGACTGAGGAATTAAAAAATAATGAAGGCTGTTGTTTAAAATCTTTATAATTCGCCAGAATATCTGAAAATATGCGATGCACACTTTTAAACAGATGCTCATATTCTTCAATATGTGATAAATGCTGTTCTAAAGCCACCACGAGAGGTTGTAGCAATTCGACAGTCAATGCTTGCTCAATCTTCCGTAAATGCTGTTTGGCTACAAAATCACTATTACTTCCAGCCATCCCTAAATTTTGTGTCAAAAGCGGTAATATCTTCTGTTCAGCAACATCTTCAAATTCTTGCACAATTTGAATGACATCTTTATGGACTTGATGCTGAATAGTAACCATCATCTGCACGTGTTCCATAAACTGTTTGATATACCCCTCTTCATTGTAACGGCGCATATCCAAAACCAACCCATTGAGATAAATTTGCTGGTTGTATTCCATTCGATCTTCAAATAAAAAACGACGGATCGAAAATGGATTTTGTTCAAACTGACTGGTTGGTGCGATGACGAATAGAAATTCAGAGGTTTTAACAATATCAAAGTGTCGAATGGACTGTTCTTTCAGCAACCATTGTGCAAAAAAAGGATGCTCCATGATCGATGAGCTTCTAGGTAGAAGGGGTTTAAACCAGTACCCCAATAATTGTTGCTTAATAAATACCTCTATCATAAAGCTCTTAATCTGAGCTGAAGTTAACTGACGAGCTCCAACTGGTGTTTCAAGATTTAATTCACGAATTAACTTAGCAACATCTTGCAAAAAAACCCGACGCATTAACATTTTTTCGCGTTGTAATTTTAAATTGTCCTCAACAGCAATTAGGTCAATTTGATACAGCGCATTTTCTAAATAGTCTGCCACTTGTACGCAATCCGTCATCTCCTTCAACCATTGGATAGATTGACATAACTTTGCTGCAATGGAGCGCATTCTTTCACTAGAAAAACTATGCTTTAAAATTCCCAGCGACGTCGTGACTTTATATTCGAATGTGTTATTCACACGATTCCAAAATATATCTTTAGGTTTGAGAATTTGACGATCAATTTCTTCGCGAACGTCACTATCTGAATGTTGAAATATACGCTCTAAGAGTCTTTGCCAGTTTAAATCCAGACTAGGCTCCATCTGTAATAATGCTGCTCTTGTTTGGTACTGAATCATGATTGTTAAATTAGAATTATTATTGATTTAACAAATTTACCACATTTTTATGTTTTAGTTAATTATGTCACAAATATTTTTAAAGAATAAGTAATTATTCTTATCATTCAGTCAAAAACTCTTATGTACAACTCATGCTTATGTAATGATATGAAACTTAGTGCTCATCTTTTTTGGCTAGACGCGATTGTAGTTTCTTATGTTGATATTGAAGTAACTTTTCAGTTCTTCTTTGACGATAGAGATAAATTGTACCTTCCAAAATAAGGAGCAATACAGCAAACCAAATTGGAATATAAGTCAACCATTCTCCTGCTTCCACGCGTTCACCCATTGCTATTGATGCTCCTGCCAACAAAATTGGCTCTAAATAACTCAATAACCCAAAAATCACAAATGGAAGATATCTGCTCGCCAAGATGTAACTTCCAAGCCCTAAGGCACTTAAGCAACCTAGACCTAGTACAGCTAAAATGAGATATTTAAACTCAATAATCAGGGGCAATGTGTTTGAATAAAAAAATGCTAGAAAAATAGCAACTGGAATCACCAGCAATAAATCCCACCAGAATCCACCTAAATGATCTGTTCCAAATTTTCTTCTTAAAAAAAAGTAGATCGGATAAGCCACAGCAACATACATGGTCTCCCATGCCACAGTACCGATGCGCCAGATTTCATGGCTGACACCAAGAATTGCAAAAAACACTGCTGCAATTTGCCACTTTGAGAGCTTTTCTTTGTAAAGAACGCAACCAAAGAGAACCATCACCAGAGGCAACAAAAAATATCCTAAAGAAACCTCAAGCCCCCGACCATTGATTGGTCCCCACAAAAATAACCAGAGTTGAGTTGTACACAAAAACGAACTGATCAAGAGCCAAATTAAAATAGATGGTTGTTTGCAAATTTTATTATAAATTTCTCGAACATATTTTAGATCACCCGACCACCACATAAACAGCGTTAAAAAAGGTAATGTTGCTAACATTCGCCAAGCAAAGGTCTGCTCACTGTCTAGTGGTCTTAGAAAATACGTATAAAAATATAGCACCCCAAATGTCACTGATGCCATAACTGACAATGCTATACCTTTTAACATATCTGAACCTAAATTTTACCAAACGATATTATAGCTATAATTCATATCAATAGATGTCGATGCATAAAAAAACCACGCTTTAGCGTGGTTCTCATCATTTTCAACATTATTTTGTTGAACCAGGTTGTTGACCCGTTTGCTTTGTACGTATCACATCACTTAAGTCATAACCAACAGATTTAGCATAATCAAGATACTCATTCACGACTGCTTGATCAGGATTATGCGTGCGAGAAAGTACCCACATATACTTACGTTTAGGCTCACCCACGAGTACAGTTTGATAATCCTCATCCAGTTTCAGCACCCAGTAGTCGCCACGACCAACTGGTAACCATCGAATAGCACTCGGCAAAAAACTGACTTTCAATTTTGTATTAAATGGCTGATTTTGTACAAATGCCTCACCCACTGACTGGGTAACTTTACCGTCAGCGGTAAAACAACGGTTATCAACAGTCACATTACCATTTTCATTTAATGTATATGTCGCAGTTACATCACGATCACACTTGTTTTGGAAATAAAGTGGCTTACGTGCTACTTCATACCAAACACCTAAGTATTTATCGAGTTCAACTTTTTCAACAGTATTGAGTGGCTTGTCCTGAGCATAAACCATCGTTGCTGCCCCTAAACCAACCAATAAGGCACCACCCAATACAATCTTGCTAACATTGAAACCAGCAGATGGGAGACTCTTGATCATCTAAATAACCCCTATTTATTGAATTTGTTTGTGAGTATTCATTTACTCTTCAACAATAACGGTTATTTTTCGGCTTAATGTTACGTTATGTGATGATTTTACAGTGTTTTTTGTAAATTAAATCACTGAATTAACTGTGCTTTTAAACGCACGATCTCATCACGGAAACGCGCTGCTTGCTCAAACTGAAGCTCTTTCGAAGCTTTGAGCATTTCTTTCTCTAATTTAGCCAAATGTTTTGCCAATAGTTTTGGATCGGAAACTATATGGCGCTCATCCGCACTTAATGCACGTGCTTGTCCCGATACACTCTCATCAATTGACTCATCATCATACACTTCACCAGTATCAATTTCTTTGATGACTTGGCGGACTGCTGAACGCGGAGTGATGCCATGTTCTAAGTTAAAATTAATTTGTTTGGTACGGCGACGCTCCGTTTCATCAATCGCTTTTTGCATTGAATCCGTAATCCGATCCGCATATAAAATAGCCTTTCCTTCAACATTTCGAGCAGCACGACCAATGGTTTGGATAAGTGAACGTTCTGAGCGTAAAAAGCCTTCTTTATCGGCATCTAATATTGCAACTAAAGATACCTCAGGCATGTCTAAACCTTCACGGAGTAAGTTAATTCCAATCAAAGCATCGTAGACACCTGTTCGTAATTCATGAATAATCTTCACACGTTCAACAGTATCGATATCAGAGTGCAGATAAGCCACTTTGATCCCGTACTCTTTTAAATATGACGTCAAATCTTCAGCCATGCGTTTGGTTAACGTTGTGACCAAGACACGTTCATTTTTGTCTTTACGTTGATTAATCTCCGAAAGAACATCGTCCACCTGAGTCAATACTGGACGAATTTCAATGACGGGGTCAATCAACCCTGTTGGACGCACCACCTGCTCAGCAATTTGTTCTGATTTTTCTAATTCATAATTGGCAGGCGTCGCACTGACATAAATTGTAGTAGGAATAATACGTTCCCACTCTTCAAACTTCATTGGTCGATTATCCAATGCACTTGGCAAGCGGAAACCATAATTCACTAGATTTTCTTTACGTGAACGATCGCCTTTATACATCGCACCAATTTGAGGAACCGTAACATGCGATTCATCAATAATAAGTAATGCATCCTCAGGCAGGTAGTCGAAAAGCGTTGGCGGGGCCTCTCCAGCTGGTCGACCTGATAAATGTCTCGAGTAATTCTCAATACCATTGGTATAACCAAGCTGTTGCATCATCTCAAGGTCATATCGAGTACGCTGTTCAATACGTTGAGCTTCAAGCAATTTATCTTCAGCTCTGAAATATGCCAAGCGCTCTTTGAGTTCTTCACGAATCGTTTCGATGGCACGCTGCAAGTTATCTTTAGGCGTCACATAGTGACTTTTTGGATAAATCGTAATTCGTGGGACTTTACGAATCATTTTTCCAGTCAAGGGATCAAACCAGCGGATCGAATCCACTTCATCATCAAATAGCTCAATCCGCACTGCATTTTGTTCTGACTCTGCGGGGAAAATATCAAGAATTTCTCCACGAATTCGATAAGTACCTCGTAAAAATTCGAGTTCATTACGCGTATATTGCATTTCTACCAATCGACGAATCAACTCATCACGGCTGACTCGATCACCTGTCACAATATGTAGGAGCATATTCATATATGCATTAGGATCACCTAAACCATAAATGGCGGATACCGAAGCAACGATAATAGCATCCTTACGCTCAAGCAAAGCACGCGTTGCAGACAACCGCATCTGATCGATGTGATCATTGATAGCAGAATCCTTTTCAATAAAAGTATCAGATGACGGTACGTATGCTTCTGGCTGATAGTAATCGTAATAACTTACAAAATACTCAACAGCATTATGTGGAAAAAATGCTTTAAATTCTCCATAGAGTTGAGCCGCAAGGGTTTTGTTATGTGCCATTACTATAGTAGGACGTTGTAATTGCATAATCACATTCGCCATCGTATAGGTCTTACCAGAGCCTGTTACCCCTAGTAGCAATTGATCCTTAAAACCTTGTTGTACTCCTTTAACAAGTTTCTCAATCGCTTGAGGTTGATCTCCTGCAGGCTCGTAATTAGTTACTAATTCAAATGGATGACTGTCACTCACTCGATAATTCTCGCTATACGGATGATGAAAATATGCAATAACACTGGTAATGCATGGCTTGCTTGCTCAAATCTTTATGATTTACTCATCTGATGATGAGGGTGAAAACCATAAATTCAATCAATTTTACTTGACCCTTACAGCAATCAATTGCACCATGAACTTAAATTGCATGTTGATGTAAAAAACTATGACTTACCAATATCACGATGAAACGATTATCAACAGTTTAAAGGAAGATACAGTATTTGTATTTGGTAGTAATTTAGCAGGCACTCATGCAGGTGGTGCTGCAAAAATTGCACTTCAACATTTCGGTGCGATTAAAGGTGCTGGCCGCGGATGGGCTGGACAGAGCTATGCAATACCCACCATGAATGAGCATTTGCAACAAATGCCTCTATCCCAGATTGAACACTACATCAATGATTTTAAGATCTATACAAAAAACCACCCCAAGATTAAGTATTTTATTACAGCCGTTGGTTGTGGTGTAGCAGGTTACAAAGTTGCTGAAATAGCCCCCATGTTCAAAGGTATATCAAAAAATGTGATTTTCCCGATTTCGTTTAAACCTTTCGTTGAACGAACCTTTCCTAAATTAAACCAACCTTTATTACATGCCATTTTTTCTTCCGAACTACTGTTCGCGGATTCTTTAGAAACGGCATTTGAGCAACTTAATTTAAATGAATCTGAAAAGAAACTAGCCAATATTTTGATTGAAACGCCGATGTTCCCCGTGGATAGTAATGGACGTGAACGCATATTTGAAATCGAAGATATCCTCTATCATCTAAAAGATCAAACCTTCCAATATGAACCGAAGTCCGATCGTGCATTCATGTTGGGTGGTGTGGTATTGGCTTTACTTGAACTCTACCAAATTAATGAACAAGATTTTGTTGATGTTTGGCAAGGGCTTAAGTCAATTTCTGCGCCAAAACCTGAGCATCGAGCAAAAAAATCAGTTTAATAAGATGTTGATTTTATAAAATTCATTCACTTATATTGTATAAATGAATGAATTTTAAACACCAAGGCTCGCATCTATGGATCATTTAGATCTGACCATCTTTGATTTATCTCCAATTGCGATGTGGCTACAAGACTTCAGCGGTGTTAAACAAATTTTCGAACAATGGACTGCTGAAGGTATTGAAGATATTGAAGCATATTTAATGGAGGATCACAGTCGTCTCCACCTTTGCTTGAGTACGATTCATACCTTACGTGTTAACCAAAGTACGCTTAAACTGTATGAAGCAAAAAACTTAGAAGAAATTTTAGAAAGTTTTCAGAAGTTCCTTCATCCTGAAGTCAGCACTTTCCAAATCCAATTTTTTGTATCACTTTGGAAGAATACTGAACATCATATTCCAGTGATCAATTATACGACCAATGGAAAGCGTTTAGATGTTCAATTACGCGGTATGAAATTAAAAGGTTATGAGGATAATTGGAAATGCCTACTCATGACCACCGAAGATATTTCCCAATATCAAAAAGCACGTCATTTTGCCGAATCTTTATTTACTTATAATCCAACAGCACTATGGATCATGGATTTTAGCCAAATTAAAAAAAGATTTGAGCTGCTCCGTTTGCAAAACATTGAGAATTTAGACCAACACATTCATCAACATCCAGAATTTGTTGTGGAATGCTTTGAGCAAATAAATTTCATTGATGTCAATGAAGCGGCGCTCAAACTTTTTGCTGTGAAAGATAAATCTCAATTTTTACATCATTCTCATGATTTATTTGATATTAAACGTTTGGAAAATTTTAAAAGCCAGTTACTACAATTGTGGAATCATGAAGAATATCAACAGCGAGAAAGTAGTTTCTACAACGCGAATGGAGAACAAATCTTCGTTTTAGAACAATTAAATATTTTTCCACATAATTTAGATGATTGGGCGGTGATACAAGTCGCCCTTACAGATATCACTGAGCGAAAAAAATTAGAAAATCACTTACATTATTTGGGTCAACATGACATTTTAACGGATTTACATAACAGAACTTATTTTAATGAAGAAATTGAACGGATTGAGCAACTTGATCTCTATCCAGTGTCTTGTATTTACATTGACATGAACGGTTTAAAAATCATCAATGATCAGTTCGGACATGATGTCGGTGATCAGTATCTAAAAAACTTTGCCGAAATTCTTCAATTTGTCACTCACAAAAAAGATTTTTCAATTTCTAGAATAGGTGGCGATGAATTTGTATTGTTGATGCCTCATGCCGATGTTGAGCAAGTTAAAATCCTTGTTCATGATCTTGAAACTCAAATACATCAACATAATCTAGATCACCCTCATCTTTCTATCAGCGTTTCACTCGGACATGCCACAAGACTTAAAGGCGAAACCTTAGAAGATATGTTACGCCGTGCAGATAAATGCATGTATATTAACAAGCATCATTTTTATCAAAATAAAAATCTAACGAATTGAGCTTAGGATTTAGCTCAACGTTAGCTTAGCTTAAAAAAGTGTCTTAAATCACGTAAATAATAAAAAATTTGAATTTTATATCAAAATAATTTAGTGCTATATTATCCACAATTTATTGTTTTAAAAGAAAAGTTCAAGGATAGTTATGGAGATACTTGATTCATCAATTTTTGATTTATCTCCTATCCCAATGTGGTTGGAAGATTTTAGTGCCATTCAAACCATCTTTAACCAATGGCGTAGTGATGGGGTTACTGATTTAGCTTTACATCTGCAGCAAAATCCAGATCTTGTGACTTTATGCGCACATCAAATTAAGATTGTTAAAGTAAATCAAAAAACACTCGATCTTTTTGAAGCACAAAGCCTTAAACATCTCACCCAAAATTTAAGCACCATTTTCCAACATCAAATGTTTGATGCACATGTAGCGGAATTAGTTGCACTTTGGAAGGGTGAATTAGAGTTTACAAGTACAACCACTAATTTCACCTTGAGTGGTCAACCCTTAGACATAAAACTGCGAGCTGTCGTTTTACCTGGTTCAGAACAAAGTTTAGACCGTATTTTGCTTACTACAGAAGATATTAGTGGTTATATGCAAGCTCGGCGTTTAGAAGAAAAAAATCGTCGATTAGCTGAAGCAAGATTTAGTTATTCACCCACATCATTATGGGTTGAAGACTTTAGTCGCATTAAATTAAGACTCGATCATCTTAAATCAATTGGTATTGATGATTTCAGAACTTTTTTAGATGTGCATCAAGATTTCGTACAACAATGCATTGAAGACATTGTATTACTTGACGTCAACCAAGCAACATTGGATTTGTTCAAGGCATCGACGAAATCAGATTTATTTCAAAATCTAAAAAAAGTTTTCTCGAAAGAAATGCATCAAACTTTTAAGGAACAATTGATCGAACTATGGAATGGGAAAATTCATCATAGTCGTGAAGCGATCAATTATGCTTTGGATGGTTCAATTCGCTATGTTTTACTTCAATTCACTGTGTTTCCAGGTTATGAAGAAGATTGGGGACTTGTACAACTTGCCCTAACGGACATTACAGCGCGAAAAAAAGCTGAGAGCTATTTAGAATATTTAGGTAAACACGACGTTTTAACAAAACTCAAAAATCGCTCGTTCTACACTGAAGAAATCCATCGATTGGAACGCGCACTTATTCGCCCAGTTTCTGCAATTTTTCTAGATATGAATGGCCTTAAACCGATTAATGATCAATTTGGTCATGATGTAGGTGATGAGATTTTACGCAGAATGGGTAATATCTTAAGTAGAACGATTCACAATACCAGTTATACAGCCTCTCGAATTGGAGGTGATGAATTTGTTATCCTGATGCAAGGTGCAAATGAAACTACCGTTCAGTCGACGATTTTGACCATTCAAGAATTATTGAATATCGATAATCAATATTATTCTAACCATATCATCAGTGCATCAATGGGATTTGCTACAAGCCTTGAGAATGAAACAATTGAGGATATGTTAAAGCGTGCAGACCAATCCATGTATGATCACAAGAGACAATACTACAAATATTTATCCAATAAAAATCAATAATTTACAGTATTTATATTTTTAGATCATACATTTTATTTGCCCTTGAAACACTAGTCATTGCACTGGTGTTTTTTTTTAAAAAAATCAATCTTATTTAGTTCTCATATAAGCTTTACTATATTTTTCATTAAATTATGACAAAAAATTCATGATCTTGTCTAACAAAAGCAATTGATTTTAAATTAATAAAATGTGATTCTCATCACACTTTAATCACGAACAATGATTAAAAACACTTTATTTTTATAAGAGACTATAACAATGGCTTTGTTCAATTATAAATCATTCGATTACTTACCTAACTTTAAATTAAGTTCAGTTCTCTCAATTCCAGCTCAACTCGTTGGTAATGGTCTAATCGCTGCCACCAATGCTGTGAATACTGTTCTTGATGTAGTATCTCCTATTGGTTTAGCAGGTAATGCTTTACTTGGCAAACCTTTCGAAGCAGTGCACGAACTTGGTGATAAAATTATTGATGCAGCTTCAGATGCAGTGAATTCAGTGGGTAAAGCACTTGGTGCAACCATCGAACCGAATGACACTCATCATAAAAATGAGTGGGAAGACAAAGAACTCAGCTTAGATAACATTTTAAGCCTTCCTGGGGATTTAATTGGAAACACCATTATCGGTGCAACCAATATTGCCAATGATATTCTTGATGCTGCTGCACCGATTGCTATTGCAGGAAATGCGCTTATCCCTGGTTTTGATGTTGTTCATAAAGCAGGTGATACGATTATTGATGCTGTCTCTGATGTGGCTCATGACATTGGCTCAGCGATTGGCGGGACAATTGAACCTAAAGATACTCATTATGATAATGAATGGTCTCAAGAGCTTCCATCAGCTACTGAAAACCTAAAATCAATTGTGAATACAGTTGCAAATCAAGTTGAAAATGCACTTGAACCTATTTTCGATTATGTTCCTGATTTCAAATTTAGCTCAGTACTTTCTATTCCAGCTCAGTTACTAGGTAATGGTTTAGTCACGACAGCAAATTTAGTCAATACAGTTTTAGATGTGGCTTCGCCTATTGGCCTAGCAGGTAATGCTCTACTTGGTAAACCATTTGAAGTTGTTCATGAGTTAGGTGACCGCATTATCGATGCAGCATCGAATTTACTCAGTGGTGCTGGTGAGGCCCTCGGCTCAAATGTAGAAGCAAAAGATACACACCACAAAAATGAATGGAAAGATGGCGAACTTAGCCTTGATTCAATTTTAAAAATTCCAAGTGAGCTGGTTGGTAATTTGATTATCGGCAAAGATGGCATCGTGAATGATTTATTAGATAGCGTTGCGCCATTGGTTAAAGTTGGTGATAAATTCATTCCTGGTTTCGAAGAAATTCATAAAGCCGGTGATGCAATCATTGATCAAATTTCAGACATTATCGTAAATATTGGTAAGGATATTGGTGCCACTCTTCCACCTTCAGACTCACATTTTGATCGAGAATGGGGGCAACCAAAACAACCAGATCAATCTAATCCATCAGATGACGGTCGTCCTAAATTCTACAAAATTGACAATCAATTCAGTTACCGCGTAAGTGAATCTGCATTTAAACAAGTTCAAGAACTATATAACAAGTTTATCTCAACTGGTTCTTTACAAGGTAAAAATTTCTGGCGCCCTATTTATACCGTGATCAAAGAAGATTTAGCATCAAATGACGCAGTTGATCAGGGTACTAAAAACTGGTTAAAAGTTGCTGAAGCTGTTGCAATAGCTGATCCTCAGAGCTTCCTTTATCAATATGTTCGCTTAGGAACAGGTAAATCACTCGCAGATAAAGGCATCTATATTACGGATGAACAATTCTGGCAAGCATCAAATGTATTGATCAAAACTTTAGCTGACAATTTCTTGAATGGCGTTAAAAATGCTGATGGCGAGACTGTTGTTCCAGCAGGATATTTACCAAGCTCTGATGGTAAGTTTGGATTGGTACTTATGGATGCAACTCAAGCTCTTGAAAACTTGGGTGGCGAGCTAGGTGATTGGACAGGTATCACACCATTAAGTATTCTTGATCACTATTTAGGTGTGGATACTTCACAATTGAACGGTGGTGATAGCCGTCCGTTTACTTGGTATTTAGAGCTATTAGGTGATGTGGTTAAAGCGAACTTAAAAGCTGGTGCGAGTATCTTTGATGTTGTGAATCAAATCGTGACTGAGGGCTTAAACTTCGTTGGACAATTCATCAAAGGTGAAATATTTGATGATGGCTTCTCTTCACGTGATCAACTTGTAAATACATTGACTCAACTTGCTTACGCATATGCAGGTGATTTAGCTGGTTCTGTAGCAGTAGCGACAAACTTATTTAACCCTAACACCAACATTATTACCACTTACTCAGTTTTCGGACGTACCTTAAACGGTAAAGATGGTAATGACATCATTAAAGGCGGTGTCGGCAACGATACGCTTGTAGGTGGTAAAGGTGATGACTTGCTCTTTGGTGGTTGGGGCAATGACATTCTAAAAGGTGGTGAAGGCATCAATGTCCTCGTAGGTGGTCGTGGTGACGATACCTATTATGTACAATCAAAATATGACTTCGTACTTGAACACAACTATGAAGGTACAGACACTGTCATTAGTTCTGCAGATCAGTATCAATTAACCGAAAATATTGAAAACCTTACGCTGATCAATCCAATCAAAGAACTTTTGATTGCTGGATCAGAAATTCAACAAAGTGGTACGGGTAACCAATCTGACAACATTATCACAGGTAGCAAATTCGTAAATAACGAACTAAAAGGCCTCGCTGGAGATGACACCTTAATCGCAAACGGGGGTCTAATTAACATCTTAAATGGTGGTATTGGTAACGACAAATTGTATGGCGATCTTGGTAACGAGACATACTATTTTGATCAAGGCTTTGGAATAGATACAATCTATGAAAAAGGTGGTCAAGATACCATTCAATTTGGTGCTGGTATCTCAATTGATGATTTACTCGTTCAAGACTCTGGGAATGATCGTATCATCAAACTTAAAGATTCTGCTGATCAAATCACT
Organism: Acinetobacter sp. 24-47-47; assembly: GCF_057737035.1. Taxonomy (NCBI): domain Bacteria; kingdom Pseudomonadati; phylum Pseudomonadota; class Gammaproteobacteria; order Moraxellales; family Moraxellaceae; genus Acinetobacter; species Acinetobacter sp. 24-47-47. The sequence continues at coordinate 1,871,053 of NZ_CM173216.1, forward strand.
ATTAAAGATTGGGCTAAAGGTGAAGCACATCAAGTTGAATCAATCGTATTTAAAGACGGTTCTACATTCAACTTACTGACTCTAGATCAAAACTTAAGTTACGTGTAATTCTTCCCTGCAAAAAAATAGGTGCTTAAAGCACCTATTTTTTATCTTTTACCCATCGAGCGACGTGTACCACGTGGCGGCATCCATGTGCGATCAGCATAGCGCTGAGGCTTTGGACGTAGAACTTCGATTTCTTCATCAGCTTGCTTTGCGTCATTCACTTGCTTGATAGGAAATGGAAGATTCACTACAGGCTTCTTTTTGGGAGAATTTTCCGAACTCATTTGAGACTACTCATTTCAATCTAACGCTATTGTACGGAAATTTGTTTTTTTATGCGACCCACGTTGTTTAATGTGGATATGTATCATTGCATTAAAATTCGGTGAATTTCGTGATTTTTTGCTAATTTGCCTAGATATTGGACGACTAAAACATTCAATTTAAGCTAAGATAGTGTGCTTTTTATTTTTTAATCCCTATAAGAAGGAATACTGCCGTGGACGTACGTCTCTCTGATCGTGTCAATGCCATCAAACCGTCCCCAACGCTTGCTGTGACCAATAAAGCTGCAGAACTTAAAGCTGCTGGTAAAAACGTTATTGGCTTAGGTGCAGGTGAACCGGATTTCGATACACCACAACACATCAAAGATGCAGCAATTGCAGCGATTAACAACGGTTTCACTAAATACACCGCAGTTGACGGTACGCCAGGTCTTAAAAAAGCAATTATCGCTAAATTAAAACGTGATAATAACCTTGATTATGCTGCTAACCAGATTCTCGTTTCTTGTGGCGGTAAGCAATCATTCTTTAACCTTGCGCTTGCATTGTTAAATAAAGGCGATGAAGTAATCATCCCTGCTCCATTCTGGGTAAGCTATCCAGATATGGTGATCATCGCAGAAGGTGTGCCAGTTATTGTTAAATGTGGTGAAGAACAACGTTTCAAAATCACACCAGCTCAATTAGAAGCTGCAATTACTGATAAAACTCGCCTAGTTGTTTTAAACAGCCCATCTAACCCAACAGGTATGATTTATACCAAAGAAGAATTAGAAGCATTAGCTGAAGTTCTTCGTAAATATCCTGAAGTATATGTTGCTTCTGATGATATGTACGAACCAATTCGTTGGGACGACGAGTTTTATAACATTGCTACAGTTGCACCAGATCTTTACGATCGCGTAATCGTTCTCAACGGTGTATCTAAAGCATATGCAATGACAGGTTGGCGTATCGGCTATGCAGCAGGTCCTGCTAAATTAATCGGCGCAATGAAGAAAATTCAATCACAATCTACTTCTAACCCAACTTCAATTTCGCAAGTTGCGGCAGAAGCTGCATTGAATGGTCCTCAAGATGTACTTAAACCAATGATTGAAGCTTTCAAACGCCGTCATGATTTGGTTGTTAATGGCTTGAATGATATCAAAGGCATTACATGCTTACCTGCTGACGGTGCATTCTATGCTTATGCAAACATTCGTCCATTGATCCGTGCAAAAGGTTTAAAATCTTGCACAGAATTCTCTGCATGGTTATTGGAAGAAACTGGTGTTGCGGTTGTTCCTGGTGATGCATTCGGTTTAGGCGGTTATATGCGTATTTCATATGCAACAGCAGATGAAGTATTGGTTGATGCGCTTGCACGTATCAAAAAAGCAGCTGACTCAATCGAAGGCGTAGATGCAGCAATTGCTTCTATCGCAGCTGAAAAATAATCTGATAAATTAATCAGATCAAAAAACCCGCGATTTACGCGGGTTTTTTTTATTAAATCTAAACCCCTTCATGCACCTACATAACCCAATACGCAACATAAAACCTTTTGGTTAATACGCTCTCTCACTGAAGCGAAAAAAGTGTGCTTTTAGGATTGGATAAACGTCGGAGGTTTTTTTAAAGCTATCCAAACATGATCCATCAGTGATCCAAATAGAATATTGAAATTTAAACACTATTCATAGTATCGATAGCTCATTCTGAAAGATCATATTTATCACTGAAAAATCCCATTTATAGATATGCTTTGCACCATCATATAGAAGTTGGAACTGATCTAAGTAACCATAATATGGGATTTAATTAATGAAAAATAAGTTCTAGAAACACCAATTCACCCTACTAAAGAAGATAAAATGACACAGGCTAACTTGGACTATATTAAAAAAAAATCAATTCACTCAACAATTTCAGATTTGACTTGTGAAAATTTGCCTAAACTGCAAGCTGTTTATTAAACAAATGCTTTGAAGGACGAGAACAACTTAGGCATTCAACATAATATTTAAGTGGTGACTTTAATAAAATCTCACTCACCGCATTCGATTCATTTAACCAAGCAAGCGATTTATTCGTGCCAAGAATGGCATTCCCTTTTATGGAGTAGATATAGACTTTATTTACGTTAGGTGTTAAGTCATTTGCTGCCAAATATTGTTCAAGCGTGAATGATTGATCTTGATCAACAGACCATTTTTCAGAAAACCACAGCTGTAATAACTCACCCAAAACCAGATGATGTTTTTTAAAAGGAAATACATCAATTACCGCACCCTCTACTTCAATGAAATAAGAACTAGGCGAATTCAAGATAGACAGGTAATTTTGTTTATAGAATTCAAGATTAGAAAAGATCTGAGAAATGGTAAGCGTATTCATTCGCTTTCTCCTATTTTAGCCATTTAGTGCTGGCAAGTTGGTATAAATCCACACTGCTTAAAACTCTGTTTCAAGCGCTCTGTTGTTAAATAAATCTAACAAGCTCATTCTAAATTGGCAAGTAAATTTAAAAAAAACATTTTATTTGAGCAAATAAACAACATGCGGCTCAAAAGTGACAATTGTATGGCAATTTACACTTGACCCAATCTTAAATCCCCTTATAATCGCATTCAGATTCTCCAATAGCTCAGTCGGTAGAGCGACGGACTGTTAATCCGCAGGTCCCTGGTTCGAGCCCAGGTTGGAGAGCCAAATACTAAAAAGCCCAAGCATTTAAGACTTGGGCTTTTTTTTATGTCAAAAAAATCCCCCACTTGGGAGGATTTTCTCAACCATATTTTAAGCTGCTTTTGCTGGAACTCCACTGTGAAAACGGAAGGTTTCATCAGGTGTTAAGATGAGTTGCTTTTCAACTTCACGAATGTGCTCTATACGACTTTGAATATCCTCCTCAGGATCTTTCAATTTCGCAGTTTTAGCCACATCCAGAGCTAGAGCCAAATAATCCTCATAATGGCGTGATTCAGATTTTAGTAAGTAGCGATAATAGCGCCCTAATTCCTCATCGACTCTAGGCGCTAATGCATAAAAACGTTCACATGAGCGTGCTTCCACAAACGCACCAATAATTAAAACATCAATTAGCGCTTCTGGTTCATACGTCCGAATTTCTTTGCGTAAGCCACCCGCATAACGCCCAGCACTTAAACCGACCCATTGCTGCCCGCGCTTGTTCATAAACTCTAAAACCTGCTCATAATGCAGCATTTCCTCACGCACTAATTGAGCGAGCTTAACTTGTAAATCTACAAAAAAGCTGTATCTAAACATGAGATTCATGGCTGTACTGGCTGCTTTCTTTTCACAGTTCGCATGATCTTGCATCAAAATATCAAGATTATTTACAGCCTCATCTAACCAAGCTTGTGGAGTTTCGCAACCAAGGAAGCTTATGACAGGCTTCATTAATTCATCATAATCAATATTTGACATAGTACTCATCAATCTTATCGTGCAGCTTTGATTGCTGCTTTCATATCTTGAACTGCTTGCGTAAGTCCTTTGAAAACAGCATCGGCAATCAGAGAATGTCCAATATTCAATTCGTGTATTTGAGGAATTGCTGCAATAGGAGCAACATTGTCAAGATTAAGTCCATGCCCAGCATTTACGACCAAACCTTTAGCAGCAGCGTATTCTGTTCCACGGATAATACGTTGTAACTCTACCTGCTGTGCTTCTTCTGTTTCAGCATCTGCATAAGCACCTGTATGAATCTCAATAGTTGGCGCACCACAGGCAATTGCAGCATCAATTTGTTCAATATCAGCATCGATAAATAACGATACATCACATCCAATCGCTGCTAATTCCTGTGTAGCAGACTTAACAGCCTCAAAATTACCAACAACATCTAAGCCACCTTCGGTCGTGACTTCTTGACGCTTTTCAGGCACAAAACACACGTGATGCGGCTTTATTTCTTTAGCAAATGCCACCATCTCATCTGTCACTGCCATTTCAAGGTTCATGCGTGTTTTAAGTACAGGGCGCATGCGACGGACATCATCATCATGAATATGACGACGATCCTCACGTAAATGTAATGTAATGCCTTCAGCCCCTGCCTCTTCACAAATTAGTGCTGCCTGTACTGGATCCGGGTAGCGTGTGCCTCGAGCCTGTCTTAGAGTTGCAACATGATCAATGTTCACACCAAGCAATGCAGCCATAACATTTTCCTAATTTGATTTTGATTGAGCGTTTTGAATCCACAATTGACGACTTTTTAGTGGGCGATCACCCAATAATGAAGTAATCATTTGACGATATAATTTATTCAACAATTGTAACTGTTCAGCGTTGAAATCTGTACCATTTTCATAATTTATCATGCTGCGAATTTGCTCACCTGTCAGTGTAGCGGCACTTGAATACTGAACTGGTATGAAGCCTTCGTTTAATTGAAATTGATATTTTTGTGAAGTTAAAATTTCATTTTGGTGTGCATCTATCGAGTAATCAATCGCATAACCAAGCTCTTCTAGAAGTACGTATTCAAATTGACGAAGAATTTGCTTCAAGAATTCGTTAGGATTTGAATGTTGAGCTAATTTTTGTAAACTTTCTAATGTCTTGTGGTACTGTGCAAAAGTATCTGGCATTGCCTCTTCTAATGGACATAATCTCAATAAGATTTCATTTAAATAAAATCCTGAAAAGAATGCATCTCCATGAAAAAAAATAGGATGATTAACAATTTCTAATTTTGTGAAATTTTTTAATTCAGACTTACCTGTCGCTTGGAGTGCGATAGGCTGATATTGCGGTGGTGGAGGTTGTCTTAGTATGCCGTCAACTCGTCCATACTCTTCAGTGAATAAATGGACAACATGACTCCGCTCTCGATACTTTCGATGATGGATTAAGTATCCATGCAAAAGTTCATTTCGCATCGACTAATCTTATTATTTATCTTTTTTTAGTTCTTTTTCATCATCGTCATCACCATCGGGAATAACAGCCCCAACTACTGCTGCAGTACCTTTGACGACTCCTTTGGTGGTTTTATACGCAACTTTTACAGGAACTGTGACAACTTTATGAATGCAACCTTGTAAAACCAAAGCACATACAATTATCGCAACCATCTTCATCATCATCATCAGCTCCTATAACCGTTTAATCCTTAGATATCACTATATCCTAGGCTTTTTAATGCACGCTCATCATCAGACCAACCGCCTTTGACTTTAACCCAAAGGGTGAGCATGATCTTTTCTTCGAACATTTTTTCCATATCAGCACGTGCATCCATACCAATTTTTTTCAACTTTGATCCTTTTTCACCGATGACAATGGCTTTTTGCCCAGGGCGATCAACAAAAATCGTAGCATCAATATAGGTACAAGCAGGCTTCATACGACCAGTTTTCTCATTTAAAGTCGCTTCTTCTGTTTTAAACGATTCAATTTGAACCGTTAAATCATATGGAAGCTCTTCACCCAGTTGACGCATGATTTTTTCACGAATAATTTCAGAAGCTAAGAAGCGCTCAGAACGATCTGTGAGTTGATCTAGTGCATACAATGGTGGTTGAAACGGTAAGTATTTTTCGATCGTATCACGAAGATGATCAAGGTTAGCGCCACGCAATGCCGATACTGGAACGATCTCAGCAAAATTCATTAATTTAGTACGCTCTTGAATTAATGGTAATGCCTGATTTTTATTCTCAAATGTATCCAATTTATTAATGACCAAGATGACAGGCATTTCGGCATTTTTGAGCTTCTCAAGGACTAATTCATCATTTTGAGTCCATTTGTCAGCGTCTACAACAAACAGTACAAGATTTACATCACGCAAGGCTGAATGAGCTGCACGATTCATCATTTTATTGATAGCACGGACTTCTTTCTTATGCATTCCAGGGGTGTCAACAAATACTGCCTGAGATTTCTCACGCGTATCAATGCCCACAATCTTGTGTCGAGTTGTTTGAGGCTTACGAGACGTAATCGAAAGCTTCTGACCCAAAATATGGTTCATTAATGTAGATTTACCTACATTCGGACGACCTACAATTGCTACAAAGCCACTTTTGTAGTCTGAGGGAATTGTAGTACCTTGAGAACTAAAAAATTGATTGATTAAATCATTGCCGCTGTCTTGCGACTCGTGATCAGCATCGATGTGATCGGAATGAGTAGTCATGAAGACTTTTGCTCCAAAAATTTTAAAATTTCCGCCGCTACTGCTTGCTCAGCAAAACGACGACTTGAACCCTCACCCATACATTTTGGCAAGCCTTCAACCATACATTCCACTTTAAAATGTTGGTTTGGTGCATCACCCTGAATATCAACAACCTCATACACTGGGAGAGGTTTTTTACGAGCTTGAAGATACTCTTGTAAACGGGACTTAGGATCTTTCAATTGATCTGTTGGTTCAATATGATCTAAATAAGGTTCATACCATTTCAACACAATTGATTCTAACAACTTTAAATCTTGGCTATCAGTATAGATTGCACCAATAATCGCTTCGACTGTGTCAGCGAGTATCGACTCTCTATGATGACCACCAGATTTTAATTCACCAGTACTGAGTATTAAACTCTGACTAAGTTTCAAATCTGTTGCAATTTTGCCTAACGCTTCTTGTCGAACCAAAGTAGCTCGCATACGCGTCAGACGACCTTCGTTTTCATGTGGATAAGCATGATAAAGGTAATTGGCAATAATCATACCTAACAATGAATCGCCTAGAAACTCTAGGCGTTCATAGTTATGTTTATGGCTAACCGATCGGTGTGTCAATGCAAGTTGAAGTAATTCAATTTTCTTAAACTGATAACCGATGCGACTCAGTAAGCGAGAATCACTTACTTTGAACTGACCTTTGATCAAAACTTTTCTCGAATGTGAGGACTAAATCAATATTAAATAAGAATGGCTTTCTTACTTCATATTTCTTTGTCACTTGTAAACCTTGTTTAGATTTGACAGTCGCAATATCTTTGAACTCAATGTCACGGATATTGTTCATGCTAAATTTCTGCCCCATTGTTGAAGCAAACTGTTGTGGTGTTGTCGCCTTTGAGCTGATTGCAACTTGTTCTTCAATCAATTGATTGATTAGTCGGTCATCCCAATAAGGCTGCCACAATGCTACGAGCACTTTAAGTCCAAATGCCGCAACAATTACCCCTAATAAAATCGCTGTATACGATGCACCGCGTTGAGTGTTACGCATTTTTTATTATCCATATATTTGAAGATTACTGAATTTGACCATTACGACTGAATGATGGCAATTTCAAACCAGCTTCTTTATGCATCCATACATAAATTGCTTGTCCTGTTAAATTTGCCTCAGGTACGAATCCCCAGATTCGACTATCAGCACTCTGATCACGGTTGTCACCCATGGCAAAATAATATCCTTTCGGAACAGTTACTTCCCAGCTTTGACCATTTGTTCTCACAAAGCGATCATTCGCAGTGGCAACATAAGGAAGATCTTGTTTGGTTTGTGCATAATTGAAATGCGCAATAATCGGGTTTTGACCTTCCAAATTACGAACCAAATACTTATGATCACCTAAAGTTTCATAATGATAAATTGAATTTGGCGTGTCTGAAACATCTTTTACACGATTAAATTCAGCCGATTCCGTTACAACTTTTTCACCATTGATGGTTAATTGATTATTCTCAAAAACGATATGATCACCAGGTAAACCAATAATACGCTTAATATAGCTAATTGATGGGTTTGGTGGATATCTAAATACCGCCACATCACCACGTTCAGGCTCATTGACATTCAAGACTTTGGTGTTGCTAATCGGTAAACGAACACCATATTGATATTTGTTCACCAAGATATAATCACCCGTTTCCAATGCCGGAACCATGGATTCAGAAGGAATATTATAAGGTTCAAAGAAGAATGAACGCAGCACTAACACAACTGCAAGTACAGGCCAAAAATCATATGCCCATGTAATAATGAAATTTTCATTCCCTTTTCCTTTGGTTGCTCTTTGTTTGAGCACCAATTTATCCAGCAACCATAATCCAAAAAAGATTAGGGTTGCAGGTACGAGAATGAGGTTAAAATCAAAATCCATGGGATATTCCTTGTTGTTATCGCTCTACTTTTAACACAGCTAAGAAAGCTTCTTGTGGGATTTCTACACTACCCACCTGCTTCATACGTTTCTTACCTTCTTTCTGTTTAGCGAGAAGTTTCTTCTTACGTGAAACGTCACCACCATAACATTTTGCCAATACGTTCTTACGCATTGCTTTTACTGTTGAACGAGCGATAATTTGAGCACCAATCGCAGCTTGAATCGCCACATCAAACATTTGACGAGGAATCAAATCTTTCATTTTTTCTACAAGTGCAATACCACGATGACGCGCATCTTGACGGTGACAAATCATTGCCAATGCATCAACTTTTTCACCGTTGATCAAGACATCTACTTTTACAAGAGAAGAAGACTCAAAACGGACGAAGTTGTAATCTAATGATGCAAAACCACGTGAACATGATTTCAATTTATCGAAGAAATCCATCACGACTTCAGCCATTGGTATCTCAAATGTAATGGCTACTTGATTTGCCATAAATTTCATGTCTTTTTGAACACCGCGTCGTTCAACGCACAACGTCATTACATTACCAAGATATTCTTGTGGCACAAGGATATTACATTCTGCGATCGGCTCACGAAGGTCTTCTACAGTAGATCCATCTGGCATTTTTGATGGACTGTCGATATAAACTGTCTCACCACTCTTCATAACAGCTTCGTAAATTACAGTCGGTGCCGATGAAATCAGGTCTAGATCATATTCACGCTCTAAACGCTCTTGAACAATCTCCATGTGCAGCATACCCAAGAAACCGCAACGGAAACCAAATCCTAATGCATCTGAACTTTCAGGTTCAAAGAATAATGCTGAATCGTTAATTTGCAGTTTTTGTAATGCTTCACGGAAAGGTTCAAATTCACTCGAATCAATTGGAAATAAACCAGCGTATACCTGTGGTTTAACTTTTTTGAATCCAGGTAAAGTTTCTACTTCTGGCGTTGTAGCAAGTGTAATCGTATCTCCAACTGGCGCACCAAAAATATCCTTGATACCAGCAATCACAAAGCCAACTTCACCTGCTTCTAAAATATCAGTTTCTGTATGTTTAGGATTGAAAATACCGACAGAGGTAATGATGTGCGTTTGACCTGTTGATTTCATCAACATTTTATCGCCTTTACGCACCCGACCTTGCTTAATACGAACTAAGGATACAACACCTAAATAGTTGTCAAACCATGAGTCAATAATTAAAGCTTGAAGCGGCGCTTCACGGTCACCCGTCGGAGCAGGAATGGTATTCACAAGTGTTTCTAAAACACCTTCGATTCCTAATCCAGTTTTAGCTGAACACGTAGGTGCTTCAGTTGCTTCAATTCCGATAATGTCTTCAATTTCTTGAATAACACGCTCTGGTTCAGCTTGAGGTAAATCAATTTTATTGAGTACTGGAAGAACCTCAAGACCTTGCTCAATAGCTGTATAACAGTTTGCAACTGACTGAGCTTCAACACCCTGAGCTGCGTCTACAACTAAAAGTGCACCTTCACAAGCAGCAAGCGAGCGCGAAACTTCATATGAGAAGTCAACGTGCCCAGGTGTATCAATAAAGTTCAGTTGATATTCTTCGCCATTAGGGTGTGTATAATAAAGCGTCACAGATGCAGCTTTAATGGTAATCCCGCGCTCACGCTCAAGCTCCATTGAGTCTAGAACTTGCGCTTGCATTTCGCGATCTTGCAAACCACCACAGGTCTGAATAAAACGGTCAGCTAAAGTTGACTTCCCGTGATCAATGTGAGCAATGATCGAAAAGTTACGTATATTTTTGATATTTACGGATTTTTTAGCTTGCGCCATGGGTTACCTTGAACAATAAATTGCGCTATGCATGAAATAAAAACTACATAGCAAAAGCTGTTTAACAAATTGCGGACGATTATAGCAGATGGATTTTTCAAAGTATTCATAATAATGAACACCATGTGGTGAAATATTTAATTCGTCCGACTCAAGCAATTCTTTAGTTAGCGGGTAAAGAATAATCTTGAGTGAAATCCAAAGGATTTAATACCTCAGAAATAGGCTGATAAGCTTGAGTAAATGTTGGCGATAATCGTTTAGGTCTGCCTGTCGCAATCTCTACACAGGCCCATTTGGTATTTCCCACAAATAATAATGATTGGTCTGAAGGTCTAAAAAAAGCGTACTGACGGAATGAATACATCGCATTCAAATCATTAAGCCAAGTTCTTAAAATAATTTCATCATTTTCAAAACACGCCTTTCTGTAATTCATGTGATGCTCAACAGCAACCATGGCATGTTTGAGTTCTAGATATTGCTCAACCCCCAAACCCAGTTGTTGAATATGTGCTGTTGCAACATCTTGCATCCATTTTACATACACCACATTATTCACATGACCTAAAATATCAATGTCTTGTGCTGTTGCTTTTATTTTAAGGTCAAAGATTGTACTCACTGTATTCCCTTGTATTGCGTATTCATCATCAACATTCGAAAAGAGTTTAATATAATTTTAGGGTTAAATAAAAAAGACCTTGCTGTCGCAAGGCCTTTTATTCAATTTATGTTTATTTGATTCTTAATCCGATCATGGCATTTCGCCCTTCACGGATGATACCCACTCGTGCAACTGTATTCGTTTTAAGATTAGCCACCGCTTCCACAAAATCTTGTGTTGTACTTACATTCTTACCATTAATCGAGGTGATCACATCACCAGCCATAATACGAGATTGTGCCGCCAAACCTCCGCGTACAACCTCTTGAATGTAGACACCACCTTTAACACCAAGGCGTGTTTTTTCAACAGGTGCAAGTTCGCGTATCGCAACACCTAATGTAGGTCCGCGTTTTTTAGCTTCACTTACATTTTGCGCTTGTGCAGGTGTTTCATCTGGTGCTGATGCAAGTGTTGCTGAAATCGTACGTACACGTTCATCACGCAAGATTTCTAACTGAATTTTTTGATTTGGCTGTGTTCTATTTAAGTAATTTAATAGCTCACTCGTTCTTGAAATTGCAGTTCCATTGTATTTCAAAATAATATCATTTTGCTTTAAACCAGCGCGCTCTGCTGGGGAGTTTGGCGCAATTTCTGTAATTAAAGCACCTTCAGGTTTTGGTAGTTTATAAGCTTCTGCGAGATTACGATCAATCTCTTGTAAATGAATACCAAGATATGAGCGAGTAACTTTACCATTTTTCTTTAATTGATCCGCCACATCCATCGCTACATCGATTGGAATGGAGAATGACAATCCCATATATCCGCCAGTACCACTGAAAATACGAGAATTCACACCAATCACTTGACCTTGTTGATTAAACAATGGTCCCCCAGAGTTACCAGGGTTTAATGCGACATCGGTTTGAATAAACGGAACTGATGTTTCACCCAACATATTTCTTGATTTGGCACTGACAATCCCTGCAGATGCCGAGTATTCAAAACCAAACGGTGAGCCAATGGCAAGAACAGGTTCTCCAACTCTTAATTGGTCGATATTCCCAGTCGAAAGTGCTGGGTAGTTCGTACCTTCAACTTTCAGTAATGCCACATCAGTACGTTCATCACTACCAATAACTTTGGCATCAATCTCGCGACGATCATTTAACATGATGGTGATTTGAGAAGCATTTTCTACAACATGATGGTTGGTAATCAGGTAACCATCACGACTAATAAAAAATGCACTCCCAAAACCCGTTTTCTCTTGAGGAGCTTGGCGCTGCGGAATAATAATTTGATTGCCGAAGAATCGTTTCAGTAGTTCAGGTACTTGTTGTTGAAGAATTTCTTCTTGTGTCATTTTCTTAACAACATTCACGCTGACGACACCCGGACTTACTCGCTCTACAAGATTTGAAAAGTCAACAGTAGCCGCCGCTTGAGTTTGTACTGCCGCAGTAAAGACTGCAGCAAAAAGTCCTGATGCTATAACGCGATTTTTCATGTTAAGTGAACTCTCATTTATGATTCTTGGATAAAATAATTTTTAGCACAATCAAAATTCTCTGTGCGTAAATAAATGTTTCTATATTAATAGAAAACAATACTTTACTTAAAATATGATTAAAAACTATTAGTTCAAGTGCATAAAAAAAAAATTGATCAATCAAACTCTTGAATTTTGCTTTGAAAAAGAGCCATATTAACGCACTTTTAAAATTCAGTTTGCGAATGGAAATGCCGAAAAATACAAGTACGCATCAATTTGATGTGATTATTGTGGGCAGTGGCGGTGCGGGTTTAAGTCTAGCACTCTCATTACCTGATCATTTTAATATCGCAGTGTTAGCAAAATCTCATTTGAAAGATGCCAGCACGTATTATGCACAAGGAGGCGTTGCAGCTGTTCTTGATGAGGCTGATTCTATTCAACAACATATTGATGACACGCTCATTGCAGGTGCTTATCTCTGTGAAAAACAAGCTGTTCAACACACGGTTGAAGGAGGAAAACCCTCTGTTGATTTTTTACTGAAACAAGGTGTTAAATTCACACTAGATGATGAAGATAACTTGCATCTCACACGTGAAGGTGGGCATTCTCAGCGCCGCATTATTCATTCCGCAGATGCAACAGGGAAAGCAATTTCAACCACTTTAGTTGAACGGGCACAAGAAAAAAACAATATTCACATCTTTGAAAATTACATTGCGATTGACCTCATTACAGCGCATAAGTTAGGGCATTTGAATCAGGAAAATCGTGCTTTGGGCTTATATGCTTTAGATGAGCAAACCGAGCAAGTGCATACTTTCTTAGCACCTTTTACTGCACTGGCATGTGGCGGTGCCATGAAAGCATATTTATATTCCTCTAACCCTGATATCGCTACAGGCGATGGTATTGCAATGGCATATCGTGCTGGATGCCGCGTCGCCAATATGGAATTTAATCAATTCCACCCAACCTGTTTATATCATCCTCAAGCACGTTCCTTCTTAATTACTGAAGCAATGCGTGGTGAAGGCGCTTATCTTCGTTTACCTGATGGCGAACGCTTCATGCTCCGTTTCGATGAACGTGCTGAGTTAGCACCACGCGATATTGTAGCTCGAGCTATCGACTACGAAATTAAAAGATTGGGTATACGACATGTATGGCTAGATATTACCCACAAAACCCCTGAGTTCATTAAAGAGCACTTCCCTACGTTGTATGCTCGCCTACTCGAACTGGGTATTGATATTACCAAAGATATGATCCCAGTTGTGCCAGCAGCGCACTACACCTGTGGTGGTGTCGTAGTCGATGAACATAGTCAAACGGACATTCAAGGTCTATATGCGATTGGTGAGACGTCTTATACAGGTTTACACGGCGCTAACCGTATGGCAAGTAACTCACTTTTAGAATGTTTTGTATATGGCATGAGTGCAGCAAAGCATATTCAAGATCAACATCAAAATATTATAGATCACTATGAAGTTCCTGAATGGGATGCTTCTCAAGTCATGAATCCTGATGAAGACGTTGTCATTTTGCAAAACTGGGATGAGTTACGTCAGACCATGTGGAACTATGTAGGTATTGTACGAACGACCAAACGTTTAGAACGTGCATTACATCGCGTTGAAATGCTGAAACATGAAATCACCGAATATTATCAAGATTATCATGTCAGTAAAAATCTAATTGAGCTTCGTAACCTTGTGCTCGTTTCTGAAATGATTATTCGTTGTGCGATGCAAAGAAAAGAATCACGCGGATTACATTACACTTTGGACTATCCTGAGCCTTCGCAAGAATTACGAAAAACCGTACTCACCCCACCAAATTTTGAAGTGGAAACACCTTTAGTTGAGGTTTAAGTTCAACATAAAAAAGCGAGTTCATACTCGCTTTTTTATGCCCTTTTGGGAGGAATTGAGTAAGTTCCAGTAACGTGAGCTATCGGCTCATCATTCCCAACAGAGTACAAGTAAACCTCTCCGACAACTAGAGTTTTGCCAACTTTCATTAATTTACAAACACCCTTGATGTCACAACCACCTTTCGGTTTTTTAAGAAAGTTTATATTCATATTGGTCGTCACTGTAAGACCTACAATACCAATTTCTCCGAGTATTGCGATATACAATCCATAATCGGCTGCTGTCATCATGGTCGGACCTGAAACTGTCCCTCCAGGTCTTAAATCATTTTCATCAACATGATAAATGACTGTAGCACCACGTGGCTCTACTGACACTATTTCACATTTTTGGAGACTTTGTGGAAATTCGGTTTGTAGGAATTTGAATATTTCTTCTTTATTACTGATCATATTGAGTCTAATCGTTTTTCCATAAACAATGACTCAATATAAATCAAATTTGCTTTTTTAATTAGCATTTATGCTCAGCTTTCCATGAACTAATTCGTTCAATTGCATCATTAAATACTTGCTCAGGACTTCGTGTTGCATCAATACGCTTAACACGATTGGGTTCTAACTGATGTAATTCAGCAAATCCTGCGCGTACTTTTTCAAAAAAAGCTGCTTTTTCTTGTTCAAACCGATCCAATGCTCCACGCGCACGCGCTCGTTGCATTCCGAATTCAGTCGGAGCATCCAACCAAAATGTCAGGTCAGGCATTTTTAGAACAAAGTTTTGGTTTAAAAGCGCTAATTTTTCACGGCTTAACCCACGACCTGCACACTGATACGCGAAACTGCTATCACAAAAACGGTCGCATAACACGATCGAACTATTTTCAAGTGCAGGCATTATAACTTGTTGCAGATGTTGCGCTCGAGCTGCGTACATTAATAATAGTTCAGTATCATTACTCATTCTTTCTTCATGATTCACTGTCAGAAGTACGGAACGAATTTGCTCAGCGAGCGGAGTACCACCTGGTTCACGAGTTAGAACAACTTGCTTTGATTGCTCAAGGAAGTAGTCACGAATTTTATGAATCAATGTCGTTTTACCAACACCTTCTGTGCCTTCAAAGCTAATAAACACGTCTATTTTACCCCTTACTTTTTAGATCGAATCACAGCAAGATATTCTTGAACAGCGCGATTATGGTCATCTAGATTGGTACTGAATTTGTGACCTCCATTTCCAGTCGCCACAAAATAAATATAGTCAGAATGATCTGGATGCATTGCCGCTTCGATCGCTTTATCACTTGGTAATGCGATCGGTGTTGGTGGCAATCCGTAATTCGTATAAGTGTTATATGGTGTTGGCGTTCTTAAATCTTTACGGGTAATGTTACCCGTATATTGATCGCCCATACCGTAAATCACGGTTGGATCAGTTTGTAAACGCATACCAATTTTTAATCGACGAACGAATACGCCCGAGACTTTATCTAACTCATGATCAACATTGGTTTCTTTCTCAATGATTGATGCCATGATGAGCGCTTCATATTTATTTTTATACGGCAAATCAGAAGCTCGATTTTCCCAGGCTTTATCTAGCGCCTTCATCTGGTGTTGATACAAATCAGTTAAAATTTTACGATCTGTTTCACCCTTTGCAAAAAAATAAGTATTTGGCGCAAACAATCCTTCTGGATGTGAAAATGGAATATTCAATTCCTTTAATATTTCTGCATCGCTCAAATGAACCAGCTCTTTCGTCACCAATTCATCATTCTTAAGTGCATTTTTTAACTGCTTAAATGTTGTACCCTCAATGACCAAAATTCGATTCAATTGTGCATTTTCAGAATTCGAAATCATGTCTAGAACTTGACGGACACTCATTCCCTCTTTAACTTCATAAACTCCAGCTTTCATGCTGTCATGAATCATCAATCGTTGATAAATCTTTAAAATAATGGGAAATGAAACTTGTTTATTTTGAGCTAAACGATCAATAAATTGTGAGTAAGTATCACCATGATTAATCGCGAGCATTTGCTTTTTACCCTCTACAGGATAATCCTTCCATAGACTTGTAGATAGAATCATGGTTGCAAGCAACATTAGGCCTGCAATAATGAGTAAAAGCGCTTTAAGTTTAAAGGATGTCTTGCTGTTCTTTTTCTTTGTTGATTTCTGAGGAGAGGACATAAGCTTTAAATCTGATTAAGTTGAAGGTGGTGAAAAAGATCAATACACGCTTGTGTATCTAAGCGACGATCATCAAGGCAAGAGGCGATTTTCATTGGGTGGAGCGCATTACAATAAAATACACTTTGAATGTGAAGAAGTTCATTCAAATCAATTACTCTTTTTTGGAACGTTATACCATAATGATTCATACGCTCCAAAATTTCAGCACGCATCACCCCATGAACGCCATTATAACGAAGTTCAGGACAAATCCACGTATCATTCAATCGTATAAAGCAGTTACTGCTGATTCCTTCAACAATATAGCCTTGAACATCTGTAACTAAGGCTTCTTGAAAACCCTTCTCATCAGCTTCCTGCTTTAGTAACACTTGTTCTAACCGATTCAGTGATTTAATTCCCACCAATTGTGGCATGGTTAAACCCATTACTCGCTCAACTAAACCACTCTCAATGACTTCATAGTGATGATCAGTCACGTTTTGCGGATAATAATACAACCAAAGATCTGCTGAATGATGAGGTAAACTGTATCCTCGTTGCCCCTCGCCTCGACTCAGTACAATTTTAATCGTCCCGTTTAATTGATCATACTTTTGCTGTAAATACTGGATAGACTCAGAAATATAGTCAAGATTAGCTTGAAGTGACAATCGCTCAATGGCGGTATTCAATCTTTTTAAATGACGTTCAAATAATTCAATTTTATTATTTCGAATTCTCGCCGTGGTAAAACAGCCATCTCCATAATGGAAGCCTCGATCAATAATAGATATTGCATCCATTGGCTTGGCATTTTTTAAACAGATCATTTCAAGCAACCTCATTCCGTTCTCATAGTGTAAAAAGTCACTCACAAAATGAATAGCTGTTTTGATCATAACTTTTTCATTTCTTCTTATTTTTTTATTTTAAAAAATTTCCCTATGCTCAAATCATCAAAAAACGACAAACACATAGGAATAATGATGCGTTCTTTTAAAATTGGGGTCATTGCAGCTTTACTTTCAGTCACTTCTGCTTCTACACTCGCAAAAGATTTTTTAAATGTTTCATATGATCCAACTCGCGAACTTTATGACAACTTTAATAAAGAGTTTGGAGCATATTGGAAAAAGCAGACTGGTCAAGAATTGAATTTTAAACAATCTCATGGTGGATCTGGTAAACAAGCCCGTGCGGTCATTGATGGCCTAGATGCAGACGTCGTGACTCTCGCACTCGCAGCAGATATTGATGCGATTGCTGAAAAAACCAATTTATTACCAAAAGACTGGCAGAAAAAATTCCCACAGAACTCTACACCCTATACCTCAACCATCGTGTTTTTAGTCAAAAAAGGCAATCCCAAAGGGATCAAAGACTGGGGAGACTTGATTAAAAATGATGTTGGAATTATTACGCCAAACCCTAAGACGTCAGGTGGTGCGCGTTGGAATTACTTAGCAGCATGGGCTTGGGCAAAACACCAACCCGGCGGTAACGATGCTAAAGCACAAGAATTTGTACGACAAATTTATAAAAATACTAAAGTGCTAGACTCTGGTGCACGTGGTGCAACAACAACTTTTGCAGAGCGTGGCATTGGAGATGTACTCCTGGCTTGGGAGAATGAAGCACATATAGCTCTTCGTGAACAACCTGGAAAATTTGAAATCATTACACCAACACTTTCCATTCTTGCTGAGCCCCCTGTAGCAATTGTTGAGAAAAATGCGCAAAAAGATGGCAACCTCAATGTCGCAAAAGCTTATTTGAATTATCTGTATTCTCCAGCTGGTCAAACCATTGCTGCCAAAAACTTTTATCGACCACGAAATGCAACGGTACTTTCAAAATATCAATCCGTGTTTAAACCTTTGAAATTAGTCACGATTGATAAAGAGTTTGGAGGTTGGACAAAAGTCCAAAAACAACATTTTGATAATGGCGGGATATTCGATCAAATTGTCAAAGCAAACAGTAATAAATAAAATTAAGATTTAAGCTTTAACTTATGACGTACCGATCATATTCATGATCGGTATTTTTTTAACAATACATCTAAATCTTTTTTTTTCATATAAAATTCATTTTTAATTATTTTTTATGCATAAAGATTAGATTTATTCTAGTGCCATGTAACAGAATATTTTCTTTTGAGGTTGCCATGCGCTTTTCAGCTAAATTAAAACTTGGGGTTCTCGCAGCTTTTGTTTCGGCTGCTTCGCTTAGCGCTTCCGCTAAAGATTTATTAAACGTCTCTTACGATCCTACTCGTGAACTCTACGTAGAAGTAAATAAAGAATTTGGTGCGTATTGGAAATCTCGGACTGGGCAAAACGTCAACTTTCGTCAGTCACATGGCGGTTCAGGTAAACAAGCGCGTGCAGTCATTGATGGTTTAAATGCAGATGTCGTGACTCTCGCACTCGCAGCTGACATTGATGCGATTGCTGAAAAAACCAATTTATTACCAAAAGATTGGCAGAAAAAATTCCCACATAATTCCACACCCTACACTTCCACAATCGTTTTCCTCGTCAAAAAAGGAAATCCAAAAAATATTAAAGACTGGGGTGATTTAGTAAAACCGGGTGTGGAAATTATTACACCAAACCCTAAGACGTCAGGTGGTGCACGTTGGAATTATTTAGCGGCTTGGGCATGGGCTAAACACCAACCAGGTGGAAATGACGCCAAAGCACAACAATTTGTTCAACAAATTTATAAACAAACCAAGGTCTTAGATTCTGGCGCTCGTGGCTCAACTACAACTTTTGCTGAACGCGGTATAGGCGATGTTTTGCTTGCTTGGGAAAATGAAGCTCATTTAGCACTGCGTGAACAACCAGGTAAATTTGAAATTGTGACGCCAACACTTTCTATACTTGCTGAACCACCTGTAGCGATCGTTGAAAAAAATGCAGAAAAATCAGGCAATAAATATTTGGCGCAAGGTTATTTGAATTTCCTTTACTCGCCTAAAGGACAACATATTGCCGCAAAGAATTTCTATCGTCCGCGTAATCAAACTGTATTAAAACAATATTCATCAACATTTAAGCCACTGAAATTGGTCACAATTGATCAAGAGTTTGGTGGCTGGGCGAAAGTACAAAAAGCTCATTTTGAGAATAATGGTATTTTTGACCAAATTACCAAAGCAAATAACACAAAAAAATAACCAATGGAGCATGACATGATACATACACTCATTGTACCCGGCGTCGGCGGAAGTGATGAAAATCATTGGCAATCATGGTTGCAACGTCAAGTCATGCCATGCTCACGTGTTCAACTAGATGATTGGAACTTTCCTTTACTCTCAGATTGGATCCATCGTTTTGTAGAAAAAATTTCGCAGATAGATGCACCCGTACAGATTGTTGCACATAGTTTTGGCTGTTTAACGTCTGTCGCTGCTCTGCATCAGCACCCAGAAATAGCACAGAAAGTTAAACAACTGGTTTTAGTTGCACCAGCCAATCCAAGTCGTTTTGGTGAGAATGGTTTTGCTCGTTTGAGTTTGACTGATTATAGTTTTTACTTTCATCAAATTAAGATTAGCGTTCCCACAAAAATGCTCATCAGTGAAAATGATCCGTGGTTAGGTTTTGAGGATGCAAAAAAACTAGCAAAATCATGGGGTGTAAAACCGATTAACTTAGGTCAAGTTGGTCATATTAATGTTGATTCAGGATTTGGACCATTTCCAGAGATCTTCGATTTTTTGATTCATGATAAGCTGTCGAACTATATCAATAGTATTGATAATGGCAAGTTGTATTACAAATTTGCAATTTAAAGTTCGCCACTTATTCTTGATAAATTTTTTAATTCAATTGCTTATTGATTTCGGTAAGCTTTTTCTCTCATTTGAGGAGTAGTCATGTCGCAGCGATCCCGAGTGCTGCCAGGATTTGGTCTATCTCTAGGCTTTACCCTAGCGTATTTATCTTTAATTGTGCTCATACCCTTGTCGGCTGTTTTTATTAAGTCTTTAGGTATTGGCTGGGAAGGTTTATGGGAGATTTTAAGCTCTGAGCGTATCTTAAAATCATTACAACTAAGTTTCAGTGCTGCACTTATTGCTGCCTTCATTAATGTGGTATTTGGCTTATTACTTGCTTGGTGTCTCGTGCGCTATAGTTTCCCTGGTAAACGAATTGTTGATGCATTGGTTGATTTACCCTTTGCGTTACCAACAGCTGTTGCTGGGATTGCATTAACATCTTTATATGCTCCGACAGGCTGGATTGGTCAATATCTTGAACCCTTAGGAATTAAAGTCGCTTATAGTCCTATTGGGATTACATTAGCCCTGATATTTATTGGCTTACCTTTTGTGGTTCGTACAGTACAACCTGTACTGAGTGACTTAGAGACTGAACTTGAAGAAGCAGCGTCAGCATTGGGTGCAAATCGACTGCAAATTGTAACCAAAGTGATTTTACCAATTCTTTTCCCTGCTTTAATCACAGGATTTGCTCTCGCTTTTGCCCGTGGCGTGGGTGAATATGGTTCAGTTATCTTTATTGCAGGTAACCAACCCTTCGAAACTGAAATTGCGCCATTAATGATTATTTCTCGATTGGAAGAATATGACTATGCAGGTGCAACTACGATCGCCGTTGTCATGCTCCTTATTTCATTCGCTATCTTGTTCTTGATTAACTTGTTACAAGCATGGGCGAGTCGTCGTACAGGGAGAACTGCACAATGAGTTTGAATACAAATAGCAATGCTTTAGCGGAAAAATTGCAATCTCGTGATGCGACGCGAGAACCGACTTGGGTTCGTTGGACACTTATTGTCGTTGCCATGATTTTCTTCCTCAGTTGCTTAATCCTGCCTTTGATTTTAGTTTTTGTTGAAGCATTCAAACAGGGTGTCGGCGTTTATGCGCAAGCTTTAGTCCATCCAGATACGTTGTCGGCTGTAAAGCTCACCTTACTAACAGCTGCAATTGCTGTACCGCTCAACGTAGTATTTGGTGTGGCGGCGGCTTGGTCTGTTGCGAAATTTAATTTCCGTGGTAAATCCATATTGACCACGATTATCGATATGCCTTTCTCAGTATCACCTGTAATCGCAGGTTTGATGTTGGTATTGATGTTTGGTACTCAAGGTTGGTTCGGTGGATGGCTGTTGGATAACGACATTAAGATTCTATATGCCGTTCCAGCAATTGTACTAGCAACCATCTTTATTACAGTTCCTTTTGTGGCGCGTGAGCTCATCCCACTGATGGAAGCTCAAGGTACAGAAGAAGAGGAAGCGGCAATCGTTTTAGGTGCTTCAGGCTGGCAAACTTTTTGGAAAATCACGATTCCAAATATTAAATGGGGCTTGATATACGGGGTTATTCTTTGTAACGCACGTGCAATGGGTGAATTCGGGGCAGTCTCTGTAGTATCGGGTCATATTCGTGGAGAGACCAATACATTGCCACTTCATGTAGAGATTCTCTACAACGAATATACCTTTAGTGCAGCATTTGCTGTTTCATCCCTCTTGGCTTTATTGGCGATTGTGACATTGATTCTTAAAACATGGGTCGAAATTCGCCAAGAGAAATTAAGCAAACGTAATGAAGATTCTACAGTTTAAAGGAAGTATCCGATGAGTATTCAAGTTAAAAATATTGAAAAACACTTTGGTGCTTTCCATGCACTAAACAATATCTCCCTAGATTTTCCTGATGGTCAACTCGTTGCATTGTTAGGACCTTCAGGCTGCGGTAAAACGACTTTACTTCGCATTATTGCTGGTCTTGAATCTGCCGACAGCGGTCAAGTGATCCTTGAAGGCCAAGATTCAACGAATGTTCATGTCCGTGAACGTCAAGTTGGCTTCGTATTCCAACATTATGCTTTATTCCGTCATATGACAGTATTTGACAATATTGCTTTTGGTTTACGTGTTCGTCCACGTTCTACACGCCCCTCAGAATCTGAAATCAAAAAACGAGTTACACGACTACTGGATTTAGTTCAATTAGGGTTCTTAGCAGATCGTTATCCAGCACAATTGTCAGGTGGACAGCGTCAACGTATTGCGCTTGCACGTGCGCTTGCAGTTGAACCTCGTGTACTACTTCTGGATGAGCCATTTGGCGCACTTGATGCAAAAGTTCGTAAAGAGTTACGTCGCTGGCTGAGAACTTTACATGATGAACTCCACATCACCTCGATTTTTGTAACCCACGATCAAGAAGAAGCGCTTGAAGTTGCAGATCAAATCATTGTAATGAATAAAGGTAATGTTGAACAAATTGGCTCACCTCGTGAAGTCTATGAAAAACCAGCAACGCCTTTTGTATTTGACTTCTTAGGTCAAGCCAATAAGTTCGAAGGTCATAATCAAGCGGGAATCGTACAGATCGGAAATGATCGCATTCAACTGCCTTTAGCTAAAGATTCACCTGAAGGTAAAGTGATTGCCTTCATTCGACCAGATGAGTTCCAAATTCATGCTCAACCTACAGACAATGCAATTCAAGCAACGTTCTTACGTGAAGTTTGGATTGCAGGAAAAGTGGTTGCCGAACTTCAAGGTCAAGATGGCAATCTCATCGAAATTCTACTCACTCCAGATGAAGCTAAACTGCATCAATTCCGCCCAAATCAATCGGTTTGGTTAACGACTAATACATTGCACTTATTTGCACAAGAAAACGCATAAAAATGTGTAGATGGGGCTTTTATATAGCCCCATCATTTTAAAGGTAACAAAGACTATGAACTTTCAACAATTAAGAATTATTCGAGAAACCGTCAGACAAAATTTTAATTTAACGGAAGCTTCCGCTGCCCTTTACACGTCTCAATCAGGCGTAAGTAAGCATATTAAAGATTTAGAAGATGAATTAGGTGTTCAACTATTTATCCGAAAAGGTAAACGCTTATTAGGGTTGACTGAACCTGGTCAAGCTTTGCTCGGTATTGTGGAGCGCATGCTGGTCGATGCAGACAATATTAAAAGATTAGCTGATGATTTTAATCGTGTAGATGAAGGTACATTAACCATCGCAACCACTCATACTCAAGCGCGATACGTATTACCACCAATTGTAAATTCATTCAAAAAATTATTTCCGAAAGTTCATTTGATTTTGCAACAAGCAAGCCCAACTGAAATCACTGAAATGTTACTTTTAGGCGATGCTGATATTGGTATTGCTACTGAGAATCTAACTACTGAAGAAAACTTAGCAAGTGTTCCTTTTTATAACTGGAAACACAGTATTATTACGCCTCAAGGTCATCCACTTACTCAAATAGCAGCGCGAGAGATTAGCTTAGAACATTTGGCAGAGTATCCGATTATTACCTATCACGGTGGTTTTACGGGACGTTCAAAGATTGATAAAGCCTTTGAAGACTCAGGACTTGATGTTGATTTAGTGATGTCTGCGCTTGATGCTGATGTAATCAAAACTTATGTGGAATTAGGTATGGGTGTCGGGATTGTCAACGATGTTGCCTACGATGCAGAACGAGATCATCGCTTAAAACAAATTGATACTGATTTATTTGGGGTGAATACCACTTGGATTGCTGTACGTAAAGGTCATTTGTTACGTGGATACGGTTACGAGTTTATTTCGCTATGTGCACCTAGTGCTGATATCAAAGCGTTAAAACGAGTAGCTTATCCTGAAGATTAACAAGCTACAAATAATAAAGGCACCATAGCGCCTTTATTATTTGCATTAACTTGCATAAAAAAACGAGCCGAAGCTCGTTTTTTTAATTGGATCTTACCAGTGGAAGCTCACACCCACTTTACCGACTGGAAGCCACTCATATTTGTCTTTAGATTCAATTTTCGCTTCTAAAGCTTCAGCTGCATCAGCACCAGTACCAGTACCACCAACTTCAGCTAAACCTACTGACGTAATATTTGCAGAAGGGTTACCAGTGTAATAAGCACCTACTTCACCAAATACACCGAAGTTTTTATTGATTTTAGGAGCAAAACCAAAACCTACGTATGGAGCAAAGTCATTTTTGTATGACATTTTACCATCGATGAAACCTTGACCAGATGGAGCGTTGTAATTTTTGCCATCAATCTTAACAACATCATTCGTATTGTTTAAGCGCTTAGTAACATCGTATTCATTATCGATATATGCTACACCAGCAGCCATATATAGACCTTGAGCCCATGGATTTTGACTCGCGCCCCAAGGACGAATCTCAGCATTTAAGTATGCCAAACTATTATCCATATCTAAATCGTACTTAGTACCGTCAATAGATAAATCATCAGACCAAGAGATATCACCACCGTTGTAACCTAAAGCAAGACCAACGTATGGGTTAGCAGTCCAAAGTAATGCACCACCGTAACCAGTTGTACCAACTTCAGCACGAACACCAGTAGGGATTAATTGATTAGCTTCAAATACATTACCTGTACGTACAACTTGAGTGTCCGCCATAGCGAAGCCTGAAACAGATAATGCTGTTGTAACAGCGAGTAATTTTAACACTTTCATTTTTTTCTCCTCAAAGAAATGAGTTGTTCTTTAATCATTAATGTGTTCGACTCGGAAGCATCTTAATGGAGATTTCAAAGCTGGTTAATATTCAAATTGATGCTTTTTTGTTATTTTTTGATACAATTTTGATTTAGTTGTTGTTTTATAAATAATTTGCACTTAAGTCTTTTATTAACTTTTATTAACATACTTATAAAGAATAGTCATTATTGTCGGACATTTTTTCAGGATTAATTGTAATTTTTATAATCAATTTAGTGTAAAATCTTGGAAATTTTTTTTGGAAGAGAAGATTATGTCTCAGCTTTCGTCAATCATCGAACAAGCGTTTGAAGATCGTGCAAACTTCACAGCTACAGATTGCCCTGCTGAAATTCGCCAAGCAGTCGAGGAAGCAATTGCTGGCTTAGATAATGGTTCATTACGTGTTGCTGAAAAGATTGATGGTGAATGGGTTGTTCATCAATGGTTAAAAAAAGCTGTTCTATTGTCATTCAAACTCAATGATAATAAACCAATCGAATCATGCGATCTCCAATTCTATGACAAAGTAAACACTAAATTTACGGGTTGGACTGAAGAGCAATTTAAAGCAGCTGGCGTACGTGTTGTACCGCCTGCAGTTGCACGTAAAGGTTCTTACCAAGCTAAGAATGTTGTGCTTATGCCATCTTATGTCAATATTGGCGCTTATGTTGATGAAGGTACGATGGTTGATACATGGGCGACTGTAGGTTCATGTGCGCAAATTGGTAAAAATGTTCACCTTTCTGGTGGTGTTGGGATTGGCGGTGTACTTGAGCCTCTTCAAGCGAACCCTACGATCATTGAAGACAATTGTTTTATCGGTGCACGTTCTGAAATCGTTGAAGGTGTAATCGTTGAAGAAGGTTCAGTGATTTCAATGGGTGTTTACATTGGTCAATCAACTAAGATTTATGACCGTGAAACAGGTGAAATTCACTATGGTCGTGTTCCAGCAGGTTCAGTGGTAGTTTCTGGTAGCCTTCCTTCAAAATGCGGTAAATACAGCTTGTATGCTGCAATTATCGTGAAAAAAGTCGATGCTCAGACTCGTGCTAAAACAAGTTTGAACGACTTATTACGCGCTGACTAATTTTTTTATACTTTATAGTATTTGGAGTTACACTCCCCATCTCTACGGTTAGTAATAATCGTAGAGATTTTTCTTTTATATAATCTCTATTTTAGTTTGGTTTTGTCGATATGAGTAATTTGCGATCTTCCGCTATTCCTGTTTCTGATCCGTCTGCGGGGTTACGTATTACGGAGATCTTCTATTCATTACAAGGTGAAGCCAACACTTCAGGCTTACCTACAGTGTTTATACGCTTAACAGGTTGTCCGCTGCGTTGTACTTATTGTGATACCACCTATTCTTTTGAAGGCGGTGAACGACACTCTTTAGAGGATATTATCCAGACCACGCTTGATTTTAAGACACCTTATATTTGTGTTACTGGTGGTGAACCATTAGCCCAACCCAATGCGTTACCACTCATGGAGCGTCTAGCAGATTTAGGCTGTGAAGTTTCCCTTGAAACGAGTGGAGCACTAGATGTTTCAAAAGTGGATCGTAGAGTTTCCAAAGTCCTAGATTTAAAGACACCAACTTCAGGTGAAGACTCACGTAATTTAATGAGTAATTTAGACCATTTAACTCAACATGATCAGATTAAATTTGTCATATGCAATCGTGAAGATTATGAATGGTCTAAACAACAAGTGAATCAATATGAATTGCACAAGCGTGTAAGTACCGTTTGGTTCTCACCTGCGTTTGCTGTTGAAAAAGGTGCTGCAAAGTTACCGCAACTTGCGCGTGATTTAGCACAATGGATCTTAGAGGATCACTTACCAGTTCGTTTCCAGCTTCAATTACATAAGTTGCTCTGGAATGACGAAACAGGTCGTTAAAATGTAACAAATAGCTCAAATTAAAAACAGTACAGCACTTTTTGTGCTGTTTTTTAAAGAGAAAATGATCTTTTAGTGCGCTGACACTTTAATGGTCGTGCCATTTAAATTAATCCCTTTCATTGAAATATCCCCAATCTTATTATTTATTGTTGATGCATCTCCAACGCCTACTCCCCATAACATTGCATTAAAGCCATTTTGATCTCCAAGACGATTTATTTTGAGTTCCAGTCCATCTGTACGTATCGAACCTGCAACATCGAAATCAAGATTATTGATGCCGAAACGCCCTGGTTGAGTATTTTTTAAATTAATAAATTCTATTCCGAATGCGCCACCACCATCATGATCGTGGACTTTGAAGCCCTCTAAACGTAAGCCGTCTTTAAATATTCCATTCAGTTTTAAAAGACTGCCTTGAGGTGCTGAACCGAGCTGAATATTGGTAGAGAGATTGGATACATAAAATTTCATATTATCCATTATTTTAACGGGGTCACTATAGCCTCGTCCTGTTGGACTAACTTGACCCGATTTACCCACCCAAATATCACCGGTATTAATAATAATATCTTCAGGAACAAATACACCTAAATTCAGAAAAGGGCCTGTAGTACTACTCCCTCCTTGAGCATCGATTTTTAAGGTAATACTAATATCTGCCGAACCAGAAGAAAGTGATAATGGATTCTTACTACGACCATTCGCTGTACCGAAAATTAAGGCACCTGCTTTTGTGTTTCCTTCGTTGTAATCTGGCCCGAATCCACTGTTATCGTGCCAAATCAAATCAGCTTGAATGGGTCCACCTGGTAAAAGGCTAATCGTAATACCATCTTGTGCTGCATATGTTGACAATTCTTGATCTGAAAGCTCCTCAAATGCAAAAGAATTTGTACTGATCAAGGCAGCAGTGGTTAAAATTAAAGTATTAATTTGATTCATTTTCATTCCGTAAAAATTATTTTTGTAAGTTTTAATCAAGTGTTTGTTAAATTATATTTAATATTTAAACAAAAACAACAACTGTTTAAACTTTATTCGACTCAAAAGAGAGTTTTATCTCATCTTCTAAAACGAACATTTCGCGTTCTTTATAATGATCTCATTTAGTTTTGTGACTTATGCAGATCTATATATTCAAAAAATTTATACCCCATTATTCTTTATATAATCAGTTATAATTCATTTTTTATTTACTTTAATTTTTTGGAGTTCTCCTATGCGCCCTCGTGCCATTGTATTGTTATCAGGTGGTTTAGACTCAACGACTTGCTTGGCTTGGGCGCAAGCACGCTATGAATGTATCGCTTTAAGTTTTATGTATGGTCAACGCTCAACAACTGAATTGGATGCTGCACGTAAACTGACACAACAAGCAGGCGTTGAACATCGCGTGATTAATATAGATTTGGGTAATTTAGGTGGTTCTGCATTAACTGATCATTCCATTGATGTTCCTGATCAAGAACAAGAAGGGATCCCTGTCACTTATGTTCCAGCACGTAATACAATTTTCCTGTCTTATGCACTTGCAGCAGCAGAAGTGTTTGACGCAGAAGCCATCGTAATTGGAATTAATGCGGTAGATTATTCGGGTTATCCAGATTGTCGACCAGAATTTATTGAAGCATTTGCCAATATGGCAAGATTAGCGACAAAAGTAGGTGTGGAAGGAAAACCTCTTAAATTTGAAACACCTTTACTACAATTATCCAAAGCAAATATTATTCGCTTAGGCATCGAACATGGCGTAGACTACAGTCAAACGGTGTCATGCTATCAAGCAGATGACCAAGGACGAGCTTGTGGAAAATGCGACAGCTGTCGTTTGCGTAAACAAGGTTTTGCAGATGCTGGCGTTGAAGACCCAACTCGTTATATACCGTAATAACAGGGTGCCATATATGAAAAATTTAAAATCAAACATTATTCTTTCAGCGATTGTTTCTGCTGCAGCACTTTTCGGTTCTGCGGCTCAAGCAAATGAGCCGAATAATAAAATGCAGCAAGCCTACAAAAGTACTAACGTAAAATCTGCACTGATTAATGTTTGTAAGGAAGAAACTGCTAAAGGGAACAAGCTTTCTGCTACTGAAGTCAGCAAATATTGTACATGTGCAATTGAAGCAGACGGCAAGCTCACTAATGCTCAAAAATGGGAAATCCAAAGTGCGATTAACCAAAAGAAAAGCCCTTCTACTTTAGCTATCGTGAAGAAACAGAACGCTGATCTTCAAGCATGCTTCGGCCCACAGTTAACGTCTAAGCTACAGTCGTTAACAGAGGAAGCAATGAAAGCAGCACAAGCTAAAAAATAATCGCAGTTAACATAAGATAGCCACCTCGTGTGGCTATTTTTTTTGAATTCCCCTATAAATGTAGTGACAAATTTTGAGGAAAATATAATGTCTACGGAAACGATTAGTTTACCCAATCAAACATTCCCAACGACTACAGGTTCTGTGAATTTAACTGAGTTGAATACAGATTGGCTCATCATTTATTTTTATCCAAAAGATTCAACGCCTGGGTGTACAACGCAAGCTGTTGGTTTCTCATGTTTGAAAGATCAGTTTGATGCGCTTCATACCACTATTTTCGGTGTTTCTAGGGACTCAGTGAAAGCCCATCAAAACTTCACCGAAAAGCAATCTTTAACAATTGATTTGATTAGCGATAAAGAAGAAGTGCTTTGCCAACACTTTGATGTGATTAAAGAGAAAAATATGTATGGAAAAAAAGTGATGGGGATTGAGCGCTCAACTTTTATTTTTCATCAAGGAAAACTCGTTAAAGAATATCGTAAAGTCAAAGCTGCAGGGCATGCTGAACAAGTGCTTGAAGATTTAAAAGCTTTGCAAAGCTAAGAAAAAACCCACGATTGACGTGGGTTTCATCTATTTATACTTCTTTTTAACTACGATTAGAAATCAAAACTTACTCCAAGTTTATAAGTTCTTGATCCACCAATCAGCGCATAATTCGAGTTAAAAGCACCTTCCCAGTATTTTTTATCTGTAATGTTATCAACATTAGCTAAGAACGTCGTATTCACGCCGCCAAGCTTGGTCTTATAACGTGCACCTAAATCGATGACAGTATAATCTGGAAGTTCCAAGGTATTGGTATCATTTAAATACTGTTCGCTGACATAACTTGCTCTGGCATTTAAATTTAATCCTTCGAGTTGTGGGACATCATAATCCACCCCAAGCGATGCGGTAAAATCAGGTACGCCAAAAACTTGATTTCCTTGATTCATTTGAGCTTTGGAATATTTTGCATCAATATAAGCCATACTTCCCATTAGGTTTAAATCTTCAGTAATGGCTCCAGAAAATGACCACTCAATGCCGCGTGATCGAGTTTCAGCACCATCTGTTGTAATTTGATTAATTGTTACACCATTTTCTGTATAAGGTTCAATCGACTTGCTCATCGTGCTTGGTTTTTCAATTTGATAGAGTGCCAGCGTATTCAGCCAAGTTCCATGCTGATGTTTTGCACCTAACTCATATTGCTTCGTCACAAACGGCGCAAAAGTGACTTTGTCGTTTGCATCATTGACATTATCAACGGTCGATCCTTCAGATAACCCTTCTACATAGCTTGCATATAGTGACAAGTCTTCACCAAAAGGTTTAACGACGATCCCTAAACTTGGTGAAATACGGCCTTCTTGGTAATTTTTTTTGGTCTGTAAATTATTCGTTTCAATATCTTGATAACGAGCGCCTACAATCAATTGAAGCTGATCATTCAATAATGAAATTTGATCAGTCAATGTATAACTGATGTACTTATTATCTGCTAAAGGTGCAATTTCTGGACGCTGTAAAGGCATATTGCCTTCTTTACTTGGGTCATAAAGATTGGTGTTAAAATCTACAGGAGGAGCTCCACGTCCTTTATGTTGATCCGATTTTTTATTTAAATAATCTGCACGCAATCCAACATTATGCTGTATTCCAGCAGTATCAAATTTTCCTTCAACCCCAATGTGTGCTGTTTTATTTTTTTCATTTGCACCCACTCGGTAATATTGTGAAGAGGCATCGCCGTCTTCATTCTTTACGATCATTCGTGTACCGAATAAATGACCATCATATGATTTTTCAGCATATCCTAGACCAGCAAAGGTTTTCAAATAGGGTGAAAATTGATATTCACCTGATAAGCCAGCAAATTTACTGTCAGAATTCCCTTCTAACCACGGAAAATAGTTTTGGTCACCTTTAGGCGGTGCAATGACTTTGTTAACTGTATCTTTTCCACCCAGTGCAACCATTGTTGGTGACCCACCATCGCGATTTTGCTTAATAGCATAACTATCAAAATTAATTTTAAGTTTATCCGTGGTGTAATCCGCAGCGATGGAACCAAGAACTAGGCGATCATTCATATCATTAATGATATGTTCACCATCACCATATGCACCATTGACCCGAACACCAAACTCACGGTTTGCACCAAATCGTCTTGAGACATCAATACCTGATTGATAGTAGCCGCCATCTTGGTATTGTGTGTTTAGTCTTGTCATGTCTTGGTCAGCGCGTTTAGAGTTGGCAATGACCACACCACCAACGCCTCCATTCGGTGCCATACCAGCGACAATTGCATTTGGTCCTTTCAAAACTGTCACTGATTCTAAAAATTCAGTCGGTACTTTTCCGTATGGTGCAATACCATAAAATCCGTTGTAGTTCATATCCTCATGATTTAAGTCAAAACCACGAATTTTGAAGTTTTCGTTTAAATGACCTTGATTTGTCGTCAGTCGAATACTGGCATCATTTTTTAAAACATCACCTACGGTGGATGCCTGTCTTTCTCGTATTAATTGCTCCTCATATTGCATTACAGTGAATGGTGTATCGATTAATTTTTTTTCACCTAAAGCACCCAACTTAGATACATTGCTTAATTTTCCATCTGCATAAGCATTTATCGCTTCAGCTTGTGTTGTAATCGTAGGAAGTTGGTTTTGATCATTTGCCCATGTGATAGTCGCTATACCGCCACTCATCATAAGAACACTTACAGATTGAGAGAGTAATTTGGTACTGTAATTTTTCATTTTCGGAACAATTAATAATAATGAGAATCATTATTATATGATTCTCATTATTATCTTTATGTGAGTTTTTGTTCATTAAATGTTGTCATCTAATCGACGTACAAGCTTTAGAGGAATTTATCTAATCAATATTCATATAATTAAGTGATAGGCGATGTACCACATGATTAAAGCAATCAAAATATCCAAGACTTGCCATGCGCGGGGATTGTGAAAGTAAGCTGATAGATATTGCGCACCAAAACCTAAACTAAAGAAAAATAACCATGATGCCGTGATCGCACCGATAGCAAACGATAATAAGTGATCTTCAAATTGCGTTGATATCGCACCTACAAGCACGACAGTATCTAGATATACATGGGGATTCAGCCATGTGAATGCCAAGCAAATGAGAATAATTTTAAACCATGAAACAGTAGTGTGATGATCAAGACTCATCGTTTTTTTGGGCGAAAATGCTTGATAAAAATGATGAACACCATATACAACTAAAAATGTAGCCCCACCCCATTGTGCATACGTCATTATTTGTGGATGGCCTGAGATAAACTTCCCAAATCCAAATACACCAGCCAAAATTAGAAGTGAGTCTGAAAAGGCACAAATCAGGCAAATGGATAAAACATATTCTTTTTTTAAGCCCTGTTTAAGCACAAAAGCATTCTGAGCACCTATCGCCATAATCAAACTTAAACTTGTTACAAAGCCATTAAACAGTACGAATAAAGACATAAAACACCTAATATTTATCATTAGGCGGATTATGAACAATTCAATCTTAAATTGAGTATTATTAAATTAATATTAAGTTCATTAAGTTTTATTAAATCATGATCTTCAATTATAAAGACTGTGTCGCGTTTATCACCGTGGCGGAAACTGGAAGTTTTGATCTGGCTGCTAAAAAGCTTTGTCTCTCTGCGGCTGCAATTACTCTTCGAATCCAACAATTAGAACGGCAGATTGGGCAAACATTAATCCTGAGAGAACGACCTTGTCGTGTGACACATTCAGGTGAAATATTGCTTGAACATTTATTAAGGCAAAAGCGTCAAGAAGAAAATGTTCTGCAGCTTATTCAGGGAAAAAGTCAAAATTCTGAGTTTTATAAAATTATCATTGGAACGAATGCAGATTCATTAGAAACTTGGCTTTTGCCTGCGATTGCTGAAAAGTTAATAGAGCATAAAATCACAATACAACTTCGAATAGATGATCAGGATCATACGCATCAATTAATGGAATCAGGCTATGTAAATGCATGTATAAGCGCTGAATCCCAACCCATGACAGGTTGCCACTCAGAATTTTTGTTCACGATGCGTTATCAAATGGTGTGTACGCCAGAATTCAAATTAGCATGGTTTAAAAACGGACTAAATCGCGATTCCTTTCGCCGTGCGCCTGCGGTCATCTTTAATGATAAAGATCATTTACATGAAACGATTCTACTGAATCAATTTGGATTACCGCAATCTAGTTATCCATATCATTATGTCCCCTCTTCTAAGTCATTTGTCGATGCAATCCAACTCGGCTTAGGCTATGGCATGGTGCCTGAACTTCAAATTCAAGACTTACTCGACCAAGGACTATTGATTTGTTTGTTGCCTGAGGCAACACAAGACGTTGATCTATATTGGCATCATTGGAAACAGCAGTCCCCACAACTCAAACATATTACTGACATACTCATGACATTAAAAAAGCAGTGATTCACTCACTGCTTTCTTTTCATCGATTTAGTTGGCTTTCCACTGCCCTTCAAGCTTGATATTCACTTTTTCACCAATTCCACCAATCGCTTTGCGCATACCGAAATCACTACGGTTGATGACTGTTGAAGATTGTACATTCAACACATTTGGATTCGATGCATTTGGAGTTAAAGTTGTATCAAATGAAACTGGGCGTGTCACACCACGCATGGTGAGTTGTCCATCAAATTTGTATTTATTATTTCCTAAAGCACGAATTTGATTACTTTGAAAGGTCACAGTTTTATATTTGCTTGCATGAAAGAAACTGTCACCAAAGACCATATCCTTTAAAGAGTTTTTGCTCAGTTTAAGGCTATTCACATCCATCACAAATTTAGCTGAACCTTGATTAGGCTGTGCCGGATCAAAATTCATCTGTGATTGATACTTTTGAAATTGCCCATTTACAATCGACATTCCTGCAGATCGGATATCAAAGCTGATCTTACTGCTAGGTGATAGTGTCCATGTTTGCGCTTGAGCAAAAACAGAAGCAGACAATAGCACTGTGGCCAAACTCATTTGTGTAATAGTACGCACGATTTCCCTCGGTTTTCTTGTGTTAAACACAATCATTCAATTGATGCACTCAAACTTGTACTGTCTTGACGTTGGTATTTAGTTTTAAGTTGTTGGTAAATTTCTGAATTTTGAAACGCTTGTAAAAATTGAATGGTTCCGTGGGGAAGTTCTTTTTCCATAATTTCCCCCCGATAGTATGCTTCGCGAAGTGGTGTTGCAGAAATTGCACCTTTTAAACTATCGAGTTCCACCATCTCCCATTCTGGGAAAAATTTTAGATAATAGGATGAGTCATCTTTAAAGTGACCGATTAAGCCAACTTGATCATTTGGCTGTACTACACTCGCCACTAAAGATTTGACCAATTTTTGCCATTTTTTATCATTATAAACATCAATGACGTGTACAAATTTGATTCTTGCCTGTTGATCAGGAGAAAAGTTAGACAAAATCATCTGTTCACGTTCAATGGCTAAAAATGGATTTTTTATATTCCTCTCTAATTGAGCAGAACCAAGCGCTAAAATAACATTCTGGCTATGCGTTAGCGCAATTTTAATGGTTTCCATATGTGCCAAATGAAAAGGCTGAAAACGTCCGATATAAACCAAATAATCAAATTTATAATTCATCGCCAAGTCACGTTTATGAACTGATCAGTTATGTCACTCTTCGCCAGATTACGACATAATAGATTTCATAAAATCTATATTAATTGAAAGCAAGGATAGTACGATGTCATTAAGTTGTATTCAACAACCTCATGAGCATTTAAATGCAAAATTAGAAGATGGTGTGCTGACCTTGGCGATTAATCGTCCTAAAGCCAAAAATGCATTATACGGCGAATTATACCTCTGGATCGCCAAAGCCCTTGATGAAGCAGACAAAGATCAAGCTGTTCGTGTGGTCATTTTACGTGGCGAAGATGCGGATTTCAGTGCTGGTAATGATATGCAAGACTTCATGAAATATGCGGCGATGAAAGATCAAATTCGTCCAGAAGATGGTCCTCCTTTTGTGCTTTTAAAATCTGCTGCTAAATTTTCTAAACCACTGATTGCTGCGGTACGTGGTGTCGCAATTGGTATTGGCGTAACGATCTTATTGCATTGTGACTTAGTTTATGCAGATAACACTGCTTTGTTCCAAATTCCATTTGTAAGCTTAGGTCTTTCACCTGAAGGCGCATCTAGTAAATTACTAGCACGTCAAGCAGGTCATGTGAAAGCAGCAGAACTTTTATTAACTGCTGATAAATTCGACAGTGAAAAAGCATTGGCTGCAAACTTGATCAACAGTATTGAATCTGACGTTTATGCAATTGCCGCTCAAAAAGCCACTCAACTGGCTTCACTACCACTTGCTTCTCTCGTGCAATCTAAAGCCTTAATGAAACATGATGTTGATGAGATCGTGTCCTGGATTGATCATGAAGCAGTAATCTTTATGGGGCGCGTCGGTTCTCCAGAAATGATGGAAGCTGTACAAGCTTTTATGCAAAAACGTAAACCTGATTTCACACAATTTAATTAAGCTAAAAGATCCGAGTCTCACGACTCGGTGAATACTCTCTATCTAAGGAATGGATCATGACGACTGAAAAAAAACGCTACTACGAACCTGCACCACAAGGCATTGATGTTGAAAATTTCAAAAAGGTCGTGACCAGTCGTCGATCTGTTCGGAAGTTTACAGGAAAACCTATACCGTCTGATATCCTCGATCAATGTTTAGATTTAGCACTCTTGGCCCCTAATTCATCTAACTTACAACCTTGGACTTTTTATGTTGTCCAAAATCCTGAAAAGAAACAAAAGATTGTAAAAGCGTGTCTAAATCAATGGGCTGCGCGCACAGCGGCTGAATTGATTGTCTGTGTCGCACGTACAGATCGAATTAATGAAATGGCAAAGCTGAATATTCAAGAATTTCCATTTCCTGAGATTCCTCCACTCGTCAAAAAATATTACACCTATATTCCACTGAATTATAAAACGGGTTACTTCAATGCCTTAGGTCATTTCAAAAAGGTGGCTTTTGGTGTTGCACGTCGTTTAGATAAACAACTTCCTGTGACAGCGTTTCAACCATCAGATGCTGTACTTTGGGCAACTAAAACAACGGCTCTTGCCTGTGAGAACTTAGTACTTGCTTTGCGTGCCTATGGATTTGATAGCTGCATGATGGAAGGTTTCGATGAGCCTATGGTTCGTAATATTCTCAATCTGAACGATCAACAACATGTCGTAATGGTGATTGGCGCAGGTGAACGTGCAAAAGATGGTGTCTTCTTCCCGCAGTATCGTTTTGATCGCCAACTTTTTATTGAAACAGTCTAATTTTCATAACTGTTTTAAAGTGATCTAATCCTCTCCATGAGCTCTGTCAGCACAAAATATTTTTACTAAGGATGTCTTGTGTTGACAAATCACTTCACCCTACCGATGATAGATTGTCAAAAATTTTCCTCTGTGATCTTCTAGACTTCATGCTATAGACATAAAAATAGCAATGAGGTTTGTCAGATATGCCAATTTCACTTCCGAAAAGCATCGTCAACGCAATTGATCAATCAGCACTAGTTAATGGGCAGCCACTAGACCCACAGATTCCAACACATACCCCTCAAGCCAAATACACCACCGTACACTATGGAATTATGGTGCCAAACTTAGTCGCACCTTTTCACTTTCTGAATATGATTGCGATTATTGGACAGCCTAATGTGCGAATCTTTAGTAATCCTCATATCGTGAAAACAACACCACTTGATACTGCAAACCTGTTAGTTGGTACAGCCGTCGCCAATAATCAGCAGTTCAAAGGGTATTCTGTTACCCAAGAATGTAATTTCTCTAGCCATGGTCGACATCTTGAATTTGCCAATGACTTAACTATTGATGTGAATGGCAAGCAAGTGATTGCATCACGTCAAGGTCATGATTTTAATTTTGAGCTTGAACTCACCATGACAGATAAAATCGCACATTTTGTCAAACTTCGTGGTGGCTTATACGATCATTGGTCTATTTTATGCCAATACAAAGGACATATTGAGTTTCGTGGTGAAAACACAGAGATCTCTGGTCTATGTACCTATGAATATGCACGTGGAGCCAATATTCCTCTGCCAATTCAATTCTTTACCTATCAAATTTTAAATATTGATGAGCACACACAAGTTCTATTTGTTGACACGCATGGAGCTGGTTTAGTGTTACAACGTCGGGTCTATGTTCGTGGTGTCAATGACCATGGTGGCATCTATGAAGCTGGTTTGAAATCTGTGGTAAATGAATACCTTGATCCCGTAACATCACCCAATGGTATTCGAATGCGATTACCTAAACGCCTTTCTTGGCAAGTAAATGACCATTCAGGGCAATGTTTAATTCAGATTGATGCGATCTCAAATAATGACTACCAATTTGGCATGACGGGTGGCTATGCGGGTAGTTATGAATATAAAGGTCAGTTTAAAGGCAAAGCAATTGATGGTAGAGGTTATATTGAGTATATCGACCCAATCAATTAATTTAATTTTTTAGCATATTAGACATGATGTCCTGATCTCACATTTTCGGGGCATTTTCTGACCTAGAGCTGAGCATTTGATTCACTTAAATTAAACTGTCTTGCTCAATGCTAGGTTCAGAATAATGACAGCGATACTACGCAACGATGCGGGTTTATTCCCTTGGTTGGTTTATGAAACCCTACATAAAATGGGTCATAATGCCGATCAGATTTATGGTAATGTCGATTCTCAAGGTGTATCACGTCACAAACCCCACCCTGAAATGCGTTATGACAACCGTCTACAATTTCAGTTTTGGCAAGATGCCGCACGTATCAGTCATGATCCACTTATTGGATTACACGTAGGGCAACAACTTCCCCCTTTTCGTGGTCAAATTTTTGAATATGTATTTATGAGTAGCGCTAAATTTGGTGAAGCGCTTTCTTTCTTATTAGAACATTATCGCTATTTTAGTTCAGCTTTAGACATAGGATTACATGTCAAAGGCGAAGATGCTTATCTGTTTGGCTTTGAGCATGAGTCACCTCATTATCTGCATTGTGTGATATCGATCGTGTTGTCATTTTTGCATCATGTTAGCAAAGGCAAATTTAAGCCCACAGCCATTTGGCTCACCCATCATCAACCAGATTCATCACCTTTTGAACACGCCTGGAAAAGCCCTGTAAAGTTCAATATGCCACAAGGCTGTATTCAATTTTCAACCGCTTTACTTGACCATCCTTCAGATAATGCTGAACCTTTATTATTTGACTTACACCGTCAAGCAATTATTCAGAAGCTATCATGGGTTGAATGTCACGAACTGATCTTTAAGATACAAATTCTGCTGCCTCAACAACTACAGCGCCGTGAATATCGTATTGAAGATATAGCCCAACAATTAAACTGTTCAGTCCGTCAGATACGCCAACAACTTAAAGCTTTAGGCACGACCTACGAAAAACTATTACATGATTTTAGAAAAAAATTGGCACGTGACTTGGTCTTAAATACCGAGATCAGTAGTGATGAAGTGGTCTTTTTAACTGGCTTTTCAGAGATCTCTGCCTTTTCACGAGCATTTAAGGAATGGACAGGAGAATCCCCTTCTCAATATCGTAAGCGGATTCAACAAAAACAATCTGTGCCTGTTTAGCTCAGGCTATTCAACATCAATCAATTGAAGAAACTCGAAAGCCGGTTCTTCATAAGGATGACTGGCTTTTAATGCACGTGCCACTTCTATGGCTTTATCTTCAGGCACAATAGTTTCTACACGCCACTCTTCAACTTGTTCAAGCTCTCCGACTTGACCTATAAATGGTTGAGCCCCATTGACAGGTTTAAATTGACCTAAGCCCTTGACCTGCCAAGCGCATTGCTCATAATCACCGATCCCGCCTGCACCTGCTTCAAATACTGCCTGTTTCGTCAACTCTAGATGTGATTCTGGTACAAAATAGATCAGTTTAAGCATGAATAACCTCTTCCACTCTTTTCCGCTCTGTTGTCATTTGCATAAGGGCTTCAGTAATCATTTTCAATGCAATATTGTTTGAATGACGATGATAATTCGCATATAGACCAAGCTGTGGTAATTGCTCATCTGTTTTCACA
The DNA here is from genome assembly GCF_057737035.1 of Acinetobacter sp. 24-47-47. Classification (NCBI taxonomy): domain Bacteria; kingdom Pseudomonadati; phylum Pseudomonadota; class Gammaproteobacteria; order Moraxellales; family Moraxellaceae; genus Acinetobacter; species Acinetobacter sp. 24-47-47. The sequence continues at coordinate 1,910,444 of NZ_CM173216.1, forward strand.
ATTTTGATATTATGATTTAAAAACTTCAGGAGGTATTCGGGAGCAAAACTAAAGCCCATTCCCAAATTAATCAGATTGATATGCTGTAATACATTAGTCACCCACAGCATTTGATCATCCATCTTTTCGAAGGGAACTAGAACATTTAATTTGTCATAGAATATTGGTGAAGCATTTTGTTCACACATAATGACTGATGAATTTTTTAATTCTTGTAGTTTCAATGTCCGTTCTGAAGGATGAAGATTGTCTGCAGCCACCAAATAAATTTGTTCTGTCAAAATATGGATATCTTCATAATCTGAATGATCCATTTTGTATCGAGTAAAACATATATCAAGTTCAGCATTTCTAAGTTTTTGTATTTGCTCAGTACAAGTCAAACTGTGTAAATGAATTTTAAGATTAGGAATATTCTTTCTTAACTGCGCCAGAATGCTAGGCATCAGTTTCAGTTCAGCCACATTCAAAAATCCAATGTGAATCTGATTATTCTTTTGCTGAGCGACCTGTCTAGCTGCAGCTACAGCTTGCTTGGCATTGTCCAGCGTCAAAGCTGCGTATTTTAAAAATGCTTCCCCCTCATCAGTCAGTTTGACTTTACGAGTGGTCCGATCAAATAAAGTAACACCGACTTCCTGTTCAAGATCTTTAATTTGCTGACTGAGTGATGGTTGTGCGGTATAGAGCTTTTCGGCAGCTTTAGTAAAGCTTTGCTCTTGAGCAACAGTCATAAAATACCGTAAATGTCGTAATTCCATATCTCAATCAGCCCATCGTGCATAAGTGCACGTTCATTACTTTGAATTTTATATAGATCGATAGTTTATATGAATACGACTATAGATCACTGCACTTTTTTTCTAGACTGACTCAATTCAAAAACTCTCCCCATGTATTCAATTCATTTAGGAAAAAGCATGTCTCAACATTTTGACACTGATGTTCTTGTCATTGGTACTGGTCCTGCTGGTTCAACTCTGGGGCTTGCCCTTGCCAATTATGGCGTCAAAGTTCAATTGTTTACCCAGTTTAATTGGTTAGCCAACAGTCCTCGTGCACATATTACTAATCAACGTGCCATGGAAGTCCTCCGTGATTTAGGTATCGAAGAACAGGTGAAGGAAATCGCAACACCTTGGGAACACATGGGTGAAAGCCTGATCACAACCAGTTTAGTCGGCGAAGAAATTGCCCGTATCAGTGCTTGGGGCACAGGTGATGAGCGTCATGGCGATTATATCAAAGGAAGTCCATGCCCTTTAGTGGATCTTATCCAACCTAAAATGGAAGCGCTGCTCGTTAAAAATGCGGCAGAGCGTGGCGCTATTTTTAACTTCAATACTGAATATTTATCTCACGTACAAGATGAACACGGCGTGACTGCAACATTCCTCAATCATATTACCAATACCGAATTTAGTTTACGTGCAAAATACTTGGTGGGAATGGACGGTGCACGTTCAAAAGTTGTCGAACAATTGGGATTACCACTTGAAGGCGTGATGGCGCGAGCTGGTACAGTGTATGTGACCTTTAAGGCGGACTTATCTAAATATGTTCAGCACCGCCCTGCGATTTTGCAATGGATAGTCAATCCTGAAGCAAGTTTTGGTGATTTAGGTATGGGGCTATTGCGTGCCATCACCCCATGGAATGAGTGGATTATGGGTTGGGGCTTCGATATTTCTAAGGGCGAGCCTCAAGTGACTGCAGAGCAAGTTCGTGCACGTTTAGATGCTTTCGTTGGTGAGCATGTTGAAGGTGTTGAAATTCAAAAATTGTCTTATTGGTACGTGAACCAAACATGGGCAACTGAATATTCGAAAGGTCGTGTATTCTGTGGTGGTGATGCAGTGCATCGTCACCCACCATCAAGTGGTCTAGGCTCAAACACCTGCATGCAAGATGCCTTTAATCTCGGTTGGAAACTTGCATATGCAGTTAAAGGTTGGTCTCAACCTACGCTTCTCGATTCTTATACCGTTGAACGTGCGCCTGTAGGTAAGCAAATTGTTGCGCGAGCAAACCAATCACGATTTGATTATAAACACCTCAAAGAAGTTTTTGGTTTTGATCAAGGTGTAACAACCCAAAAGCAAATGCTGGAGCGTATTTTTGCTGAAAATGAACAAGGCGCTGAAATACGTACAAAACTCTACAATGCATTAGCAATTAAAAATTTTGAATTTAATGCTCAAGGTGTTGAACTGAATCAGCGTTATAGCTCAAATGCTGTCATCTCTGAATCAGAACCTGAAGTATTTAAACAAGACGATCAACTTTACCTACAAGCCACTACACGCCCTGGAGCAAAAGTACCGCATACTTGGCTCATCAATGCTAAAGGTCAAAAAGTTTCAACTCTAGATATTACGGGCAAAGGTCGTTTTACCTTACTCACAGGCCTCTCAGGCAAAGGCTGGAAACAAGCTGCTGAACAGCTTAATCTTGAGTATTTAGATGTCATTCAAATCGGTTCAAGAGATTATCGTGATGTCTATGGTACATGGAATGCGAAGTCTGAAATTCATGAATCTGGTGCTGTTTTAGTACGTCCAGATGGCTATGTTGCTTGGCGTTATCAAGACAGTACCAATGAATCTTTTGATTTTGAAAATACTTTGAGAGCAGTTCTGAAACAGATTCAATTGATCATTTAACTAATAAAAGCCACCAAACGGTGGCTTGCTAACTTGGATGAAATTTCATACGAATGTCAGCATCAGTGAAGAAAGGACTTTATGATGGTAGTCAAAATTTGTTGGATACGTTTATTTGAATCTTTATATCCGATATAAACGCAGCTTAGCTTGGTATTCCTTTGAGATGTTTCATCAAAACTCGGCTCACTCTCCCACTTTTCACCAAAGTATTTTTTAAGTTGATACAGTACAGTCGATGGGTGACCTTCAAAAATAAAATAATAAGCGCCTGATTCACTCTCTGAAGTTTTAATTGCTTGAAATGCAATTTTGATGACTCGCACACCATACTTTTTAAAGTTCACAGCAAAATCATCTCGAACCATATGTTTGGTTTTATAATTTTGATAAGCATAAACACCCTTATAAATATTATGGGCTAATTTTAATTCGTGGTTTGTCTGATTTACCTTAATTCCACGCTTTTTTGTTCATTAAGATCATTTGAAATTTGAAAGATTTGCGCTGACGCTTGACAGTTTAAAGAATTTAAATTCATCAGTTTATCATCTGTAATATTTGTTGGATAAGCATGACTGCACATAAGTGCCAAGCCTGTTAAGATCAATATTTTTTTCATAGTGACTATTCTAAAATCTAAAATTTATAAAACATTATAACCACGAACAATCTGATGACTTGATTGAGTTTTAAAGTTAAATAATAGTTACTCAGTTTAATTTTACAGGTATTTTTAAGCTCCAAATATATTTTTCATATAATTCAACAATTTAAAAAATATTTTACTCTACAAAATGCTTTATTTAATTGTTTATTGAAATAGTAGAATTAACTTATAGAGGGCTTTTGATAAAAATCTGCCTCACTACTTGTGAGTGACTGTTTGGATATATTCCGTTATTGAACAAAATAGTCATTATTAAGTTTTATTTATACAAATTATCATTAAAGCAAAAAAATTAGCTGAGTATTCAAAGGATTGTCACATTTCTTTCATATCATGACATGGTTCAATTATGAACATATTATAATGAAAGGAGTTTAAATGAATAAGTTAATTTTATCATCCCTACTTTTAGGTTTATCTGTTCCAGCGCTCGCTGACTTTAATTGTAACGGTGTAATTAAGAATAAAACCATTGATGACAATGTAAAAGTGACACAACCATGTACGCTTGATCAAGTTACAGTCAAAGGCAATGTAATGCTCTATTCAAATGCGCAAGTAACTATTTTAAATAGCACAATTGACGGTAACCTCGAATCTAAAGGAAATTTCGGTCAAGTGACGGCTAAAAACAATAGCATTGACGGCAATATTCAACTTGAAAAAGGCAAAACGATCCAACTGCACAATAACCGTGTAGATGGCAATATTGAACTTAAAGAAAATCGTTCAAGCATTCAGGTTACTGCAAATCAGGTCGATGGTAATTTAAAATGTGAGTCAAATAGCCAAACTCCAAAAGGCGGACAAAACCGCGTTAAGGGGGACAAAGAAGGACAATGTCGTAGCTTGTAATCATTTATTCGATCAGCATCAACTTAAAGATTCATGAACTGAGCTTTAAATTCGAATTTAAAGAAAGCCACCGTAAGGTGGCTTTTTTTACGCTGTTAAGAAATAACCTGCAATTAAAAATAGGATTTGAAGACTGGCCACAAAAGCGAATAGCTTCCAGCCTTTTTGCCTCAACTCGTGTTTGTTCAGTATCATCATTGTTTTGGTCATATCGTCACCTCATACCTGAGTTAAAAACGAACCGCATTAAATTCTTACTTATTATGGTTAGCTATATGTCCAATAAACACACTTGTCCTAACCTCTATATAAAAGCAAAAACCAAACCAAGTCCAGTGGGAGAAAGATTTTGAAACCAAGTCTATAAAAACAAAAAACCACCAAAATGGTGGCTGAATAAGCTCATGTTAGCGAATCTACATTTATTTTTCCATAAGGTAAATTTAAGATACTATTTAACAATGCTTTTTATTAATAAAATTATTCATTATTTTCTTTTAAGCTCCACGTTGAAAATAAAAAAACTGACATTGTTCCAGCTAAATTGACTGCCAATTCAGCATGACGCGATGCAGGCTTAAAATTCTTTTTGCCCTAACCATGTGCATCCCCTACTTAGTTTCTCAATGATCCTAAGCCTTCAATCACTGTACTACATCTTTCAAGAATCTGTTTAAAAGTTTGTTCTGTGTGTTGAGAAGGCGCTAAATTTAATTTTTTACTGACTAATCTATACAGTTGATTAATATCAGGATCAGTTACTCTCCGCTCTAGTGATTTCTGCCATATTTGATGAATATAATCAGAACTTAATTCTCAACTCCACTACTTGATCTTAGGGAGAAGTATTTCGTCTTTCTAAAACACTCAATAACTCTTTAAATTCTGAATAAATATAATTCTCACGTTCAACATAAGATTTAAAATCCCATTTAATTCTCGCTTCAAACTCATCTAAGGTATTTGTATCTTTAACAATAAATGGAATATAGCCATAAAATGTTTTTTTATCATCAATTCTTTTCTAAGCTCTTTAAATGCCTCTGAGGCACCTTTTTCCTAACTATCTGTAGCCCTAGCTATTAGCAATTCACGCAAGTGTAATACTTTTCAATTAAACTAGGCATTTGAGAACTCTTTATTTGTTTTCAACTCAATTCTACATCTTCAAAACAATAATTTACTTATGAAAAAGCCACCTTATGGTGGCTTTTTCAATCTATTGATTTAATCAACCAATAAACTTACGAGCATTACGGAACATACGTAACCATGCACCATCTTGATCCCAATCTTCAGGTTTCCAAGAGTGCTGAATCGCACGGAAGTTACGCTCTGGATGAGGCATCATAATCGTTGCACGACCATCAGTAGATGTAACACCTGTAATTGCTTCAGGTGAACCATTCGGGTTCAATGGGTAATGTTGAGTTGGATTACCTTGGCTATCGACATAACGTAAAGTCACTTGATTACCCGCATTCAATGCAGCAATACAGCTGTCCGCTGCAACAACGCGACCTTCACCATGCGCCACAGCAATTGGTAAAATCGAACCTTCCATACCTTCTAACAGTACAGATTTAGATTTTTCAACACGAACGTTTACAGCTCGCGCTTCAAACATTTCTGATACGTTACGATGGAAACGTGGCCAGTTTTCAGCACCTGGAATGAGTGGAGCCAATTGAGACAACATTTGGCAACCGTTACAGATACCGAGTGAGAATGTTTCTTGACGGTTAAAGAATTTCTCAAATTGATCACGAAGTTTAGGATTGAACAATACTGACTTCGCCCAACCACCACCAGCGCCTAAAACGTCACCGTAAGAGAAACCACCACATGCCACTAAACCTTCAAATTCATCAAGGCTTACACGACCAGCGAGTAGGTCACTCATATGGACATCAATCGTATTGAAACCAACTTTGTCGAATGCAGCTGCCATCTCCACATGACCATTTACACCCTGCTCACGCAAGATTGCCATATTTGGACGACGTGTATTGATATACGGTGCTTCAATTTCTTCATTCAAATCGAATGTCGCTTTTGCAATAAGACCTTTATGATCTTTATTCGCAATTAGACTATATTCTTGATCTGCAGTTTCCACGTTGTCACGTAAACGTTGAATCTGATGTGACACTTCAGTCCACGCTTGTTGCAGTTCAACACGATCTAGCGTTAAACCATTGATCGTTAGCGTATCAGTAGTATTCACTGTACCAACGACACTGATCGCATCTTTTAAGCTTGATGCTGCGACTTCAGCTTGTAGTGCATCCCAATCAGCTTTAGCAATTTGTAATACCGCACCAATTTCTTCAGCAAATAAGCTTGCTACAGACTGATCTTCTAAAGCCACACCTAAGCGTGAAGCGAACATCATCTCTGCAACAGTTGCGATTAAACCACCATCACCGATGTCATGATACGCCTTAATTAAGCCACGGTTGTTCCAATCTTGTACCAATGCAAAGAATGCTTTGAAGTCATCGAAGCTATCTACATCTGGTGTCACAGAACCAATTGCTTTATACACTTGCGCAAGGATCGAACCACCTAGACGGAATTGACCTTTAGACAAATCAATACGTACAAGTACTGAATCTAAGTTTTTCAATTCTGGTGTTAATGTCTTACGCACATCAGTCACTGGTGCAAATGCTGTGATCACACCTGACATTGGAGAAGTTACAGACTTATCTTCACCTTCGTCATTCCAAGTCGTACGCATCGATAAAGAATCTTTACCTACAGGAATTGCGATGCCAAGCGCAGGACACATTTCCATACCGATGGCTTTTACACCTTCAAATAATGCTTGGTCTTCGCCTACTTGACCTGCTGCAGCCATCCAATTCGCAGACAATTTAATGTCGCTGATTTTCTCGATTTTTGCAGACATGATGTTGGTGATTGACTCAGCCACTGCTAAACGTGCAGATGCCGCAGGATTTAACAATGCTACAGGTGGACGTTCACCCATTGCCATTGCTTCGCCTGTGTAGCCCACTAAACTTGTTGTTGTTACCGCAGCATCCGCTACAGGCACTTGCCATGGACCAACCATTTGGTCACGTGCAACCATACCTGTAATTGAACGGTCACCAATGGTAATTAAGAATGATTTAGACGCAACTGTTGGGTTCTTAATCACACGGTAAATCGCATCTTTAAGATCAGTCACTTGTGCAGCATCAAAGTCATCACCGTGACGTTCGATACAGTCATACGCGCGGCTCATACGTGGCGTACCACCTAAGATCACTTGCATTGGTACATCAACTGGGTTGTTACCAAACAATGGATCTTCAACCGTTAAATGACGCGCTTCAGTCGCTTCACCTAATACGGCAAACGGACAACGTTCACGCGCACAGATAGATTCAAATAATTCTAATGAAGATGGACGGATCGCCAATACATAACGCTCTTGCGCTTCATTTGACCAAATTTCCATTGGCGCCATACCTGGCTCCAATGATGGTACTTTACGAAGATCAAGTTTTGCACCTAATTCGTGGTCATTTACCAGTTCAGGCATCGCATTTGAAATACCACCAGCACCTACGTCATGTACAGACACGATTGGGTTGTGGTCTTCCATACGCCAGCAAGTATCAATGACTTCTTGGCAACGGCGTTCCATTTCTGGGTTTTCACGTTGTACAGAAGCAAAGTCTAAGCTTTCGCCCATTGTACCGCTATCTACAGAAGAAGCAGCGCCACCACCAAGACCGATGAGCATTGCAGGACCACCAAGCACGATCAATAAATCGCCCGGTTGGATCGCATCTTTTTCAACGTGGTCAGGACGGATGTTACCGTAACCACCAGCAATCATAATTGGCTTATGGAAACCTTTTACATCACCATTTACATTTTGCTCAAATGTACGGAAGTAACCATTTAACGCAGGACGACCAAATTCGTTGTTAAATGCAGCACCACCCAATGGACCTTCAATCATAATTTGAAGTGGAGATGCCATACGAGATGGTTTACCGTAGTTTTCTTCCCATGGCTGTTCAAAGCCTGGAATATTCAAGTTAGATGTAGTGAAACCTGTTAAGCCTGCTTTTGGCTTACCACCACGACCTGTTGCACCTTCATCACGGATTTCACCGCCCGAACCTGTTGCCGCACCTGCAAATGGTGCAATCGCTGTAGGATGGTTGTGGGTTTCCACTTTCATTAAGATGTGGGCAGCTTGGCTCTTGTATTTATAAACATAATGACCATTTTCATCTTTTTTTGGATAAAAACGTTGCGTATCAAAACCAACAATCACTGAAGCATTGTCTTTATATGCTGACAATACATCTGTAGGTGATTCTTTATAGGTATTTTTAATCATTTGGAACAATGACAATGGTTGGACTTCTCCATCAATTGTCCATTCTGAACCAAAGATTTTATGACGACAATGCTCAGAGTTCGCTTGTGCAAACATCATGAGTTCAATGTCATGCGGATTGCGACCTAACTTGATAAATGCATCAGTTAAGTAATCAATTTCTTCATCCGATAAAGCAAAACCAAATTCAGAGTTTGCTTTTACGAGCGCTTCTTTACCTTGACCTAAAATATCAATCGAGTTCAGCGGTTTTGGCTCAGTTTCAGTGAATAAAGCAGCAGCATCTTCAATTTGATTGAAAACACTTTCTGTCATTCGGTCATGCAGAATTTGCTTAATTTCATTTGAAACGTCTTTTACACCCTTCAAAGTAAACAAAACACCGCGTTCAAGACGATGAACCGGTGTGTTGCAGTTCGCGAAAATATCGGTCGCTTTTGAAGACCACGGCGAAATTGTGCCTACGCGTGGAGTGACTAAGATTTGAATCTCATCTGTGGCTGCTTGGCGTAATTCAAATGACGCACCATCATTTAGAAGCTGTAAAGCTGATTGCTGTTGTTGCTCGTTGAGCGCTTGGTCGAATAAATAAACCCATTGACTTTCTATTGATTGAACCGAACTAATTGACTGTAAACGAGTTAATAGTTGCGTTTGCTTAAAAGAAGAGTGTGCTGGTGCACCGGCCACGATAAACATGCTGATTTTGGCTCCACGGGATGGTCTTTTGAACCATGCCACAATGTGACTTGAAGAGAGCGCATATTCTACTGTGTATTGCAAAATTCAGCTAGATAGCAAAACTGCTTTAAGACATATTTTCGATCGAGTTTACGAATAAATCTTTTTTATTCAGTAAAAAAAAAATTGAATTGCACCCTATGATGCAATTCAAATGAGATACGCCTAAATAATTCTTCAGTCATCTCAACTATTGAGTGTTGGTGACTTTTAACAGATGTTGAATCGCCTCTAGAGCCATAACCATAGATTTTGGATCAACTAAATCCTTGGTATCACAAGCTTGGTGATAACATGGCGCAAAATCTAAAATTATCTCCCCCTCGTTTGCACCTGGACGTTCTTGTTCATTAAATAAAATGATCGATGTGACCGGCACTTTTCCTAGAAATGGTGATGTGTCGCTTGCTGTTAAAGTGGTGATGTCTTCTTTGATCGTTAAGTTCTTTGCTTTAAAGAATGATTTTAAATGTTCTTCAAGCGCAGTATCTTCTGGATGACTAGGTAAAGACTTTAAGCCATCAATCATTGGTTTATAGTCAGATTCAGATAATCCAGCAGACTTAAACTGGGCTTCTAAATCTTTTAATGAAGATTTATCTACATCAGCAACCAAAATATTCGGATTTTTTGTACCGACCATATCAACATTGATATAAGCCTTTATTCCCTTCAGCTGTTCAGGTGTCATTTTAGCAACAAAATCTTGCGAACCTCCGATACCATCTTCTTCAGAATCCCAAAATGCAAGGTAAATTGTATTTTGAGGATGATTTTCAGATTTTGAATAATGTTGTAATAGCTCTAATAGAACGGCTACACCTGTACCATTATCATTGATCCCAGGCCCTGTGGTCACAGAATCATAATGTGCACCGATTATCGTAGCTAAATCAGGATTTTTACCTTTGATTTCGATAATAATATTCTGACCTACAATCTTATTGCGATTTTCAAACGGCAACATCTGAGCGTGCAAACCAGCTTTTTTTGCCTCTTCAATAATATAGGTTGCAGTTGCCTTACCACCATCCGTTCCAACTGCGCGATTACCGCCATGAGCTGCTGCAATATCTTCTAAGGCACTAAGATGACTCATGAGACGTTGTTCGATCAAATTCGAAGTATTGATTTGCATGGTTACTTGTTGATTTTGATTTGGTGTATGTGAGCAAGCACTCAACATAAAAATACTGGTCATTAATGCTGTTAAACAAAGTATTTTTTTCATTGTCATGTGGATATCAGTTTATTAAGAATTCCATTTTAGAGAAAAACCTTATTCCATCCACAGATTTTTGTAATAAAAAAAGAGCCCGAAGACTCTTTTTATTTATGTTTCTAAATTTTTAATTAACCAAATCGACCCGTAATATATGCCTCAGTCAATTGATGATCAGGTTGAGTAAATACTTTTTCTGTCGAATTCACTTCAATCAAATCACCTAAATGGAAATAGGCAGTACGGTCTGATACACGTGCAGCTTGTTGCATTGAGTGCGTAACGATTGCAATAGTATATTGTGTTGAAAGCTCAGCGATTAACTCTTCAACTTTAGCCGTAGCAATTGGGTCAAGTGCTGAACAAGGTTCGTCCATTAAAATCACTTCTGGCGAAACTGCAATAGTTCGAGCAATACATAAACGTTGCTGTTGACCGCCTGATAAACCAGTTCCAGGCTGATTCAAACGATCCTTAACTTCATCCCACAAGCCCGCTTTACGTAAACTATTTTCAACGATCTCTTCTAAATCATATTTGTCACGTGCTAAACCATGGAGTTTAGGTCCGTATGCAACGTTTTCAAAAATTGATTTTGGGAATGGGTTTGGCTTTTGGAACACCATACCCACTTGCGCACGAAGTAGTACTACGTCGAGATTAGGATCATAAATGTCTTGATTATCCAACATGACTTTACCCGTTACCCGACAACTATCTATCGTGTCGTTCATACGATTTAAAGTACGTAGGAATGTTGACTTACCACATCCAGATGGACCAATAAAAGCAATCACTTCATTTTGGTAAATATTAAGATCAATGCCTTTAATCGCTTCAGATTCACCATAATAAACATGAACATCAGTTGTACTCAGTTTTACAACATCCGATTTTGCTTCTTTTTTATTTTCGCTTTGCGTGTCAAATTGTGAAACAAACGAAGTTGACGTTTTTTGATTTGCATCTTGAGATGTAAATTGTGTTTGATCTGAATTCACTGATTGATCCTTTTTTAAGGAATTTTGAGTTACTTGCGAAGTTACTGTATTCATATTTTGCTCCGACTACCAACGGACTTCAAATTTCTTACGTAACCAGATCGCTAAACTATTTAAGCTAATCATCATCGCAAGGAGAACAATAATGGCTGCAGCAGTACGACCTTCAAAGAAGTTACGAAGTTCATTACCCTGCCACAAGAAAATCTGTACAGGCAGCGCTGTAGATTGATCAAATGGACTTGCTGGAACACTGGCTACAAAAGCACTCATACCAATCAACAACAACGGCGCAGTCTCACCCAATGCTTGAGCCACACCAATAATTGCACCTGTTAAAATACCTGGTAATGCCAAAGGTAGAACGTGATGAAAAACAGTTTGCAGTCTTGATGCACCCAATCCTAATGCAGCTTGGCGAATCGAAGGTGGAACGGCTTTTAAAGAAGCCCGTGTCGTAATAATCACCGTTGGCAATGTCATTAAACTTAACACAAGACCACCCACCAAAGGGGCAGATAATGGTAAATGCATCCAACCAATAAAAATTGCAGCACCAAGCAAACCAAATACAATCGATGGAACAGCAGCCAAATTATTGATGTTGACTTCTACAATATCTGTAATCCAGTTCTTTGGTGCGAACTCTTCAAGATAGATCGCAGATGCAACGCCGATTGGAATCGAAATAAAGATTACAATCAACATCATAAACAATGAGCCCATGAATGCACCAGCTAAACCAGATGTCGCTGGTGAACTACGAGAGTCAGGACTCGTGAAAATATTCGTGTTAAATGAATTTTCGATGACACCTTTAGCCTTGAGTTCATCAGCAATTTGACGAATCTCAGGACTAAGTTGTTGCTGTTCATCTGGCAAAGAACGATCAATATTACCTGCAAGCCACACATCAATATTTGCATCAGCAAGGACTTTTACATCGACTGTTTTACCAACCAAGCTTGGATCATTCATCACCATATCACGGATACGATATGCTTCAGAGCTCGTATAGATATAGCTTAAATCATCACGTTGTGCTTCAAGTTGAGGATCTTGTTTGATCATTGCATTGATGATCAATGCATCCCAATCCACCATGCCAACTTCAGTCTGCCACTCAATAAAGCGTTCTTCATACTGAGCTGGATTCTCACCTTCAGCCAGTACAGGTTTTGGACCAACTTCAATAATTTTTGGATCGAAATAGATTGGCAAATTCATGCTACTTTGCCAAAAAGCAGGCAAGCCTTTCGCTAAAATACTACCGAATAGCAATACTACGAAGAATAAGCCAGCAATCACTGCTGAAAAACCGAAGAAACGGAACGTCTTTTCTTTACGATGACGTTTAGCTAAAGAATTCTGAATAGTCTTCTTACGCTTTTCTCTAAGCTGCTCAGCTATTGCTGAATCAACTGTCTCGAGAGTATTAGGATTAGAAGTACTCATTAGTCGTATTGCTCACGGTATTTACGCACGATGTAAAGTGCAACAATGTTCAAACCTAAAGTAATCACAAACAATGTAAGTCCTAGTGCGAAAGCGACTAATGCTTGCGGACTTGCAAAGTCAGTATCACCTGTTAATTGATTAACAATCGTAATCGTTACGGTCGAAACAGCTTCTAATGGATTTGCGTGTAAAAGAGGACTGTTACCAGCTGCTAGAACTACGATCATAGTTTCGCCAATTGCACGGGAAGCAGCCAATAAAAATGCACCAATAATGCCAGGCAACGCTGCTGGAATGACCACTTTACGAATCGTTTCAGATTTGGTCGCCCCTAATCCTAAAGATCCATCACGTAATGCTCGAGGCACTTGAGTAATAATGTCATCAGATAAAGAAGACACAAAAGGAATGATCATGATTCCCATGACAAAACCTGCAGTGAGCGCACTCGTTGCGTTGATATCAATTCCAACCATTGCCCCTACAGTTTTAATAAATGGGCCAATAATCATGAGTGCAAATACACCATAAACGATCGTTGGAATACCAGCTAAAACTTCAATGGTCGGTTTTGCCCAAGAACGGAAGCGAGGAGAAGCATATTCAGCCAAATAAATCGCGATCATTAAACCTACTGGTACAGCAACCAATAGTGCGATCCCACTGACCATGAGCGTACCCCACAACAATGGAAGTAAACCATAGCTTCCTTCTGCACTTCCCGAAGTACTGAAACCCGGGTTCCACTCTGTTCCAAAGAAGAAATCAAAAGGATTAACAAAGCTGAAGAAGCGCATCGCTTCTCCAAACATCGACATTACAATTCCAAGTGTTGTAAGAATTGCGACACCAGAACATAAAGCTAAGCCAACATTGATGACTTTCTCGACCTGATTACGCGCTCTAAAATCTTGGCTAATTCTTTTTTTTGCCCATACTAAACCTGCCAATGCAGCGCAAATGACAACTGCTAATTTTGCAAAAGAGCCAATAGTTGAAAATTTACTCAGTTGCTCTGCAGCTGCAACTTCATAGGACGTTGCTGTATCACTGACACCAAATCCGGATGCAATCGCTTGAACACGGTCAACAACTACGTTTAGGCTTGCTGGATCTAGACTTGCTTTAATATCCTGTGGCAAATGATTAAGCACCACCTGCTCCAAGATCGTTGGCTCAACCAAGTTCCAAACAATCAAAATTAAAAATGCAGGGATACCACACCACAACGCAACTAATGCCCCATAGTAACCAGGACGTGAATGCAAAGCGGCAGAGTTATTTCCCTGACCTGCTAAGTTACGGCTTTTGCGTAATCCGATTTGATAGGCAATGGCGATGATCGCCAGTAACACACCTATAAGTAGCAGATTCATGTATTCTCCACTGTCTTTTCAATTTTCATGGTTTGAAAAAACTTTTTTCAATGAAAAAACCAATGGCAGGATAATTCCTGCCATTAGTTTGTCGTTTGATTACTTAACAGCTTTACCTGCTTTAAAGTTTGCCAAAATTGATGCGCGCTCTTTGTCAGAGAGTGAAATTAAGCCCGCTTTTTCTAACTTAGAACCTTTACCTGAAACACGCTTGTTTAAGAAATATTCAGTAAACTGTGGTAAACCTTTGATTGATTTCAAGTGTTCACCTTTTACATAGAAGAATAATGGGCGTGATACAGGGTAAGAACCATTTAAAATCGTGTTTTCAGACGGTGCCACATTGTTCACAGTTGCAACGCGTAAACGGTCACGGTTTTGATCATAGAAACCTAAACCAAACACACCAACAGCACTTGGAGAAGTTTTTAAGCGTGCAAGTGTTTCTGTATAGTCACCCGCAATTTCCACAACACGACCATCTTTACGGAACGTTGTGCAAGCTTTCTTTTTGGCATCTTTATCTAAAGCTTTAATAGCAGCATACGATTCACAACCAGCGTCCACCATTTTCTCCTGGAAGACTTCACGTGTACCATGATTCGAAGCTGGGATTACAAGCGTGATTGGCTCATTTGGTAATGATTTATCAATTTGATTCCAACGCGTATATGGGTTTTTTACCATTTTACCGTTTGAAGGCAATTCAGCTGCCAAAGCTGCAAATACATGTTGTGGACGTAATTTATAAGCTGCTTTGTTAGCATTTGAAGCAAATACGATACCGTCGTAACCGATTTTAATTTCTAATACTTGGTTAACGCCATTTTTCTTACATTCAGCCAATTCGCTCGATTTAATTGCACGAGATGAGTTAGCAATATCGATCGTATTGTCGCCAACACCATTACAAAATTGTTTTAAACCACCCGACGAACCGCCTGAACCAACTACTGGTGTTTTAAATTGAGGGAAGTTATTACCGAATTCTTCAGCCACAATACTTGCATATGGCAATACTGTAGAAGAACCCGCAATTTGAATTGTGTCACGTGCTGCATTTGCGGTTGTTGCTACAGCTGCCCCAGAAAGTGCTAATGCAATTGCAATATTTGTAAAGCGCATCATGTTATCTCTCAATTTATGCAAATTTGGAGTACGCTACTTTTTATTGAAGTATTGTACTTATTTCGATACATGCATTTTGATTTGATAATATGACAATAAGGTTACAGCTTTATTACGATTTTATTATTTTTATTACACCAACCTGCTTATTTATTTTTTAATTATATTTCAAAGATTTATAATAATTACGGTTAAATACTGATATTTTTATTACCTACTTATTCTTTAATAATTATCCCCCCTAATTCCGCATAAAGATTTCTTCAATCATGATCTAAAAATATGTCAAAGTTATGAATTTTGAATATCAAAAAAGCGCTCAATTGAGCGCTTTTTTCAAAAAACAATCTATTAATCGATTGGTGGCGTATATGTACCATCAGCAATTGAAGCTTTGATGCGATCAGACTCAGCCAGTACAAGCGCAAGCAAGTTCTTCACATTGTCTAAAGTTGCTACTGGACTTAAAGTTGTCATTTTCAATGATTGAACCTGACCGACTTTAGTCACACCAATATTCGCTTCACCACGTGCAAACAATTCATCCGCAACGTTTTGGTTCAGTGTATCGAGTAATTCTGTTGGGTAACCTTCAGGAATTACACGGAATAAGACTGATGCAAATTGTGGCTCAACCAATAACTCTAAACCATCTGTTGCTTTAATATAATCTGCAACATCACGCGTTAAAGTAACACCATGGTCAATCATAGAGCCGTAAAGCTCTTCACCGAGTGCTTCAATCGTCATCCACAATTTCAACGCATCAAAACGACGTGTTGTTTGTAGCGATTTAGACACTAAGTTTGGTACACCATGCTCTTCGTCATAAGCAGAGTTTAAGTATTCCGCTTCATAATGCATAAAGCGATAGTTCGCTTCATCTTTAAGTAAGAATGCACCACAAGAAATCGTTTGGAAGTAATGCTTATGGAAATCAAGTGTGATTGAATCAGAAAGCTCGATACCATCTAACAAATCACGGTGATTATTAGATAGGATTAAAGCACCGCCCCATGCTGCATCGATATGCATCCACGCGCCGTACTTGTTGGTGATTTCACGGACTTTCTTTAAAGGATCAATTGCACCCGCATCGGTAGTACCTGCAGTTGCAACCACACATGCCACAATTTTGCCTTCATTTTGAAGGTGTGCCATGGTTTTCTCTAGTGCATCCATGTCCATACGCGCATTTTCGTCGACAGGCACAGTCACTACAGATTGGAAGCCCATTCCCATCATCGCCATGTTCTTTTGCACAGAGAAGTGAGCATTTTCAGAACAAATGACTTTAACGTTTCGCATCGCTTCCGCAGGTACGCCATCACGCTGAACAGACCACGGATTGCCGTTTTCGTCTTTCCAGTTTTTCGCGATACATGCATCACGTGCAAGCAATACACCCATCAAGTTTGACTGCGTACCGCCAGAGGTGAACACACCTGCTTGACCTGCACCATAACCAACTTTTTGACGAAGCCAATCGATCAACTGAACTTCCATCAATGAACCTGCAGGGCTTTGATCCCATGAGTCCATCGATTGGTTAGTTGCGTTAATGAGTACTTCTGCGATTTGGCTAGTCACCATAGTAGGACAATGCAAATGCGCTAAAGAATGAGGATGATGTACTTTTAAGCTCTTATTAAGGAATAGCTCAACCATACGCTCTAATGACTTTTCCACACCCAATCCTTCTTTAGAAGGATTAAATGCAATTGCACTGCGTAGCTCTTTAATGCTACCGCCTGTGTACATTTTGTCATTTTGTAACCAAGCTGCTACTGCTTGAGTTGCCTGATCCATTGCTGACGTATAGTCAGCAATGGATGCAGCATCATTACAGAGCAAAGCTTTACGGTGTTCTGCAAAATCTACCATGAATTAAGCGCCTCGTACCGCAACTAATGCTTCAGAAATTGCTTTCTTAAAGCGCACAATTACTTCTTCACATTCAGCTTGGTT
The DNA here is from genome assembly GCF_057737035.1 of Acinetobacter sp. 24-47-47. NCBI lineage: Bacteria > Pseudomonadati > Pseudomonadota > Gammaproteobacteria > Moraxellales > Moraxellaceae > Acinetobacter > Acinetobacter sp. 24-47-47. Next base: position 1,927,892 of record NZ_CM173216.1, read on the forward strand.
AATAATTAATGGGCAAAGTAGACGAATCACTGTACCGTTACGTCCACCCTTTTCTAACAACAATTTGTTGTTGAAACACGCTGCTTGGATTGCAGCAGCCAATTGACCATCTGCAGGAAGTGAACCCATATGGTCAGCAGGTTTACGCTCATCAACGATTTCGATACCGATCATTAAACCGCGGCCACGTACATTACCGATACATGGGAATTCTGCAGCTAATTTCTTCAATTCAGCTTGAAGGAAATCACCGCGCTCTTGTGCGTTTTGCGCAAGATTTTGTTCTTTAATCGTTTTGATCGTAGCAAGACCAGTACCCATAGCCAATTGGTTACCACGGAAAGTACCCGTGTGACCTGCAGGCTGCCAAGCATCAAACTTACGCTTAATACCAAGTACTGCAAGTGGTAAGCTTCCACCTACTGCTTTCGACATCACTACAACATCAGGTTCGATACCCGCATGTTCAAAGGCAAACATTTTTCCTGAACGCGCGAAACCAGCTTGTACTTCATCAAGAATTAAAACGATGTTGTGCTTTTCAGTCACTTCACGAATTTTTTTCAACCATTTCACAGGTGCTGTAACCACACCGCCCTCGCCTTGAATCGCTTCAAGGATAACTGCAGCAGGCTTAGTCACACCGCTTTCAACATCTTCGATGAAGTTTTCAAAGAAATAAGTAAGCGCGTCAACACCCGCTTCACCGCCTAAACCTAGTGGGCAACGGTATTCATGTGGATACGGCATGAATTGAACGCCTGGCATTAAACCATTAACAGCGTTTTTAGCAGACAAATTACCTGTCATTGCTAATGAGCCGTGAGTCATACCATGGTAGCCACCAGAGAAGCTGATCACAGTGCCACGGCCAGTATATGTTTTTGCAAGTTTAATTGCTGCTTCTGTACCATCTGCACCAGATGGACCACAGAACTGTAGGCAGTACTCTTCTTTACCACCCGGTAATTCAGCAAGTAAAGCTTCAGTAAAAGCATCTTTTAAAGGTGTCGTTAAATCCAAAGTATGTAATGGAAGACCACTCGCTAAAGTGTCTTGAATACTTTGAATGACCGCAGGATGATTATGGCCCAAAGCCAATGTTCCTGCCCCAGCTAAACAATCGAGGTACTCTGTACCTTCAACATCAGTAACCCAGCAACCTTGTGCTTTTGCTATCGCTAACGGCAATTTACGTGGATAGCTACGAACATTAGATTCCATCTGACTTTGGCGAGTCAAATAGTATTCGTTAGTAGAATTAGGTGCAGGATTTACAGAAGAAACGCTCATATCGAATTACCATCTCTGATATGGGTTAATAGAAATAAGTCGGGTGACTTGCGGTCCTTTGACTCGGTGCTTTATAGAGTTCTAGTTAGCCTATTGTGTAGAGTTATAACTAGAGGGCGCGATGATAACGAATTTTGAAATAAAATAAATAGATTTCTATCGTTTTCACCAGCAGATTCTAAAATATTAATGTGACAAATTGATAACTTGTATAGATTTCAAACTGTACCACTTCTATTTTAGATAAGTTTGAACTTGAGCTAAAGTAAAACAGTCCAAATTATGCAAAAAATGTTCAATTTTTTTTGCTGATTTGAACTGACTTTTTCAGTATTCCTAAATTCGAGCTTGGGCTAAAGCATAGTTTTGTAACATTATGAATCTTATATATTCATGTAGTTGTACGTGTGTGATTAAAACCACTTTTTTTCACTCATTTTTTTAAGAATAGTTTCAAGAGTTCTCGATTAAAATACATCAGCAACCCCATCATCACCACGACAATCCCCCACAAGGCTTCATTATGAATAATTTCATTATTTAAGGATGCCCCCAAAACTAGGGCGATGACTGGCGTCATGACATTACTCAAAGACACTGTCGACGCTGCTAAGCGGCGGATTAACCAAAAATAGCACAGCATCGCAACAATTGATGACATGATCATTGTGAACAAAAAACCCACCATCGCTTGCGTACTTGGTAGCACAGTTGGGATTTGTTGCCAAATGAATGGAATGATTAAGAGTGATCCTAAAGCTGAAAAGATTAATGAACCTGTCGCCTGACTCATGGGGCTTAAAGGTGCATTAATTTGTTTGACCCAAAAAATCGAACTGATATACGACACCATACTGATCAGCATCAGAACCACACCCCAAGGATTGACTCGCTCATCTGCAGATTCTGCAAAAACAAATGTGAGACCCAATACGGCAATGACCATTCCACTCCATTGTAAAATAGACAACTTATGTGTTTTTAGGATGAGATGTCCAATGAGACCTGCAATTAATGGCGAAAATCCGAAGATCAGTGCCATTAAGCCTGACGTTAAATAATTCGCTGCCAAATAGATAAATAACTGCGCACCTATTAAATTTAGGCTACCAGCTACATAACTTTTCAGCGATACATGATCAAACGGGAGTGGATCACGCATCATTTTGAGCAACGCCAAAGCAATTATAGATGCACCAAAGTATCGAATGATGAGCACCCACATTGGATGAATTTCTGCAACACTCCATACAATGGCAAGTGGTGTTGCAGCCCATATCAATACCAATAAGGCATATATACTCGCAACGACCATTATATTTGAGGAACTAGAATTCATAATTTGCTCAAAATTAAATCAATATTTTCTTAGGCACATAAAAAACAGACCTAAGTTACCCTAGGTCTGTTGCACAATCTCACCAAGTTTACTTCACAAGTTTACGAAGGTCTTGGCTAAGATCTAAATATTTATCTGCTTCAAATGCAGCTTGTTTGCTAATCAATTTTTTAAGATGACGCATTTCTTTAGCCGCATTTACCGTAATACCACCAACAATAATACCGTCAGTCACACCGAACAATACAAATGAAGATTCTGCACGTAGCTCAGGATTGATTTCACCACGTACTAACCACTCAGCTGCTGCCATATCACCTACGAATTGGTAGTTAATGTCCAACTGATCTGTCCAGAACCATGCTGGATTAGGAGTAGGATGTTCTACACCCATCACATGGCGTGCAAAGATACCTGCTTGAAGATTAGCATTTTCCCAAGTCTCAACACGACGGTGGTTACCACAGTCACGAAGTTGAGTTGCCACATCACCTGCCGCATAAATATCAGCATTCGAGGTTTGGCAATTTTCGTTTACTTTGATCGCGAGATCAACGTCAAGACCAGCATCAACTGCCAACTGTGCATTTGGCACAATACCGATACCGTAAACCACAGCATCCGCACGAAGTTCTTCGCCATCAGCTAAAGTCACCACAATTTCTTCGCCATCAAGCTTGCAATCTGCAATTGAAGTTGAAAGACGAACATCCACACCTGCCAATTTTTGCTGTTCAAGCAAGAATTCACTCAAGATGCGTGGCGATGAACGCCCCATCACCATTGGTCCCATTTCAATGACAGTGACTTCACATTCTTTGAAACGTGCAGATGATGCAAGCTCAAGACCGATTACACCACCACCAATCAGGATGATACGTTGACCTTTTTGTAACACTGGTACAAGGGCTTGTGAATCTTCAAGATTACGCAGCGTGTAAACATGTTTGCCAAGTGCGTCGAAGTTTGGAAGACGACGTGCTGCACCGCCAGTTGCAATCAGCAATTTGTCATAAGCAACAACATCACCATTTTGAAGTTCGACAGTTTTGGCTTCAGCGTTGATTTTCACGACACCATTACCGCGAATTGCTGTCACACCAAGATCTGCTAATTTTTCTTCAGATAAAATTTCAATCTTGGTTTCTTCAGGTTTTAAAATCACGTCTTTAGACAGTGGTGGACGCTCATAAGGAAGATGCGTTTCATCACCAATTAATGTGATTTTACCTTCATATTTGTTTGCACGAAGCTCAAGGATCGCACTTGCGCCTGCTTGACCCGCACCAACGATGACGATGTTGTTTACATTGCTCATGGGATTAACCTTTTAATTCCGCAGATACGATACCGAAGCCCGCAATCCACTCACTAATATCTTCATAGCAGTGAGTTGTCATTTCATACTCACCAACTTCGCTCAGTGCAGCAAATGCTGCCATCCAGCAACGCACTTCTTGACCACCACGACCACCTTCGACACGAATTTCTGCCTCAGTCATCGCTTCCATTGCAGCAAAATCTGCTTGTTTAAATTTCTCAAGCAATGCAATATCCCACTCAGGGCTCAGCGGTACTGCAACTGATGTATCTCCAGCAGCGAGTTTCTGACCAACTGCAATAATTTTCGCTTGACGCGCATTACGTGCTTCTTCAGTTGGATTACGGCCAGCAATTAAAAACTCTTCAACTTCTGGTGGCACTGAACCCATTTGAGGTGTTGGTGGATCATGAGACAAACCACCTGTACCCAATACAAGTACACGCTCATTTTCAAGATTAAGTGACTTAATATATTGTCCAACCGCACGGCCTAAAGCAATGGTACGCTTTGTGGTTGGCATTGGTGCGGCAGCACCATTAATAAATATTGGAATCGTTTTATAACGATCAAGTTTTCCATCACAAAGGAAGTGTAATGGTTGAGTCACACCATGGTCAGCCTGCATACGATATGAGTATGCAACATCAACACCTTCATCTAGAACTTGACGCACAAGTGCCAAAGCCTTGTCTTCAGGAACATCGATTTTATTGTCAATTTTACCGTAATCCCAGTCACCAGCAGCCGTAGCACGGATACCGACACAGAAACTTGGCATAAGGTCGTAGAAAAAACCGTTAAAATGGTCTGGACCAAAAGTAATGATCAGTGTTGGATCGTAAGCTTTTACTTCAGCAGATAATTGTTCAAAAGCAGCACGTACTTTTTGCTCTTTTGACTGATCTTGAGGTGAAGCAAATTCCATTAAAGGACTGTGCGAAGCACAAATAAGTTTAACGGCCATGAGAGACTCCTTAAAAGGAAGGCAGCCTTAGAACAGGCTGCCGATAAGTCCATTTTTTAGACTAGATTTTATTCGTCAAAGAAACCAGCACGTGGTTGACGTAGACCACGAATACCCAAACCACATTCTGCATTGATCAGAACACCAGTTAAAGGTCGGTTATTTTGACGAGATGCCAAGAGCACATAAGAACCTGTCATTTCTTCAGGCTCAGGTAAGAAGTTCAACGGCATACCACGCGCGATTTTCTCAGGATCACGCGCATCTAAAAGACCTAGATTTTCTTGGCCTAATGATGCAGCACCTTTAATGTTTACATTCATACCTGACGGCGCAACAGCATTCACACGAACTTTGGGTGCAAGCTCGTACGCCAATTCCTTCATGATGCCTACGCCAGCATGCTTAGATGCTGTGTAAACTGGACCACCACCCGCAGAATATAATGCTGAGTTAGATAGTGTGAAGATTATCGAACCTTCAGATTTTACTAACTCATCAAGTGCAGCTTTAGCACCTAGAATTAATGCTTTCGTATTAATTCCCATGATTTCGTCAAACGCTTTATCAAGTTGCTCACCTGAAGTATTGACGATATCTGCGTAGTGATCCCAGATTCCTGCATTACCAATAAAACAATCAAGCTTACCAAAACGCTCAACAGTTGCTTTTACAGCACGGACATTGTCTTCATAGTTGGCAACATCACCAGCGATTGCAACAATTTGATCACCAAAGCGTTCTTTTAAAGCATCGACTTTAGATTGTGAACGTTGTAACACACCAACGTGCGCACCTTCTTCAAGGAAGCGTTCAACTAAAGCCCAACCTAAACCAGAACCACCACCTGTGATCAGTGCAACTTCGCCTTTAAGCCAACCCATGATTACTCTCCTGCCATCTCAACGTATAACGCACCATCTTCAACAATCACTGGGAAAGTTTGAATTGGATCTGTCGCTGGTAAACATAATGCTTGACCGGTTTTTAAACAGAAGCGAGCTGAATGCAATGGACATTCGACAGTGCCATCATCTTCAAGATAACCTTCTGACATTGAAGCATTACCATGAGAACAACGGTCATTCATTGCGAAGAACTCACCACCATTGTTAAACACTGCAAGCGCATCGATACCGTTAACGCCGCAATCTACTTTCAACGCTTCGCCTTCGTCTAATTCGTCAACTTGGCAAACAAAAATCTTATTCATTAGAAGAACACACTCAGGTTGTGAGAGTTATAGGTAACTTGATCAAGCGTGATCTTACGGTTGAAAATTTGGAAGCCTAGGCCACCTTCAACTTTACGGATCTTGTCATGACGTTTACCACAGTAAATCGTGACATCTTTCTCTTTTTGTGTACGGTACAAAAGATATGTAACGTATACATCGTATTCGCCTTCAACTTCAGTAGCTTCTACGATCACGTTACTCACCATATGAGTTGTACGTGATGGAGGCTCTTCAGCCCAAGCCATACCTGTTTCAAGACGAGCAACACGACGCTCTAAAAGATCTTTCGTATCATTGAACACCCAAGTTGTAGGTGGTTCAATTGAACGACGACGGTCACGTGTTTGAGCATTTGGTGTTGTACGTAGCGTGTAAGAAATATCTTCAGCTAACGTATCTAACCAGTCGCGGAATTTCCAATCGTCAAGCAATTTCGCTTCACGATAGAGGAATTGGCTAATTTGATGGTGAAGTTCTAAACTCACTTGACTCATTTCATAAGCTCCTTCTCATATTCGTCAGCTGCTTTCTCAACATCTTCCCATTTTTCATGGATTAGCAAGTCTGCCCAACGACGGTACATGCCGCGTGCCGCAGTTTCTGAGAAAATATAGTTAGTGATACCAGGGATACCATCTTCACGAATTTTCTCGTTACCAAGACCCATTTCCATAATGAGTTTGTTTTGACGCGCTTTGTAACCACGTAAGACTTTTTGAATTTCGATCCAGTTTTCAGAGTCATCTTGCTCTAAGAAACCAGCTGGACCAAATGCACGTGTCGCAGAACGTTCAAACGCTTCTTTCACTTCTTGTGACGCTTCAGCATCCGCAATACAGAACGCCCATACTTCAGTTTTGTTTGGACCACGTGGATGCCATACGCGAAGTGTTGCTGTACCGTTTAACCAAGACAATGTTGGGAACATAGTGTTATGACCCGCAAGACGTAACGCACGGATTTCACCAAGACGCTCTTTAACTTCTTCGTAAGTTTCGCGGAAATAGTTTGCTACTTCACCATCAACCCATACGTTTGCATCTGGTTTCTCTGTAAAGAAAAAGCCTGAACCGTGACCACGTGAACCATATTGGATTGCGTCTTTCGCAGTTTCCCATACAGGACGTGCAGTTTGCGCAGCACCTAATTTCTTAGTAGATTCGTCATCAGGTTTAGCACCTAATACTTGAATCGCAGATGCGTGAGAGAACAATGCATGATATTGGTCAGATGCAAACTGTTCAGCCGCAAATTTCCAGTTACATTCGATTTCCCACTTATGAACACCACCGATGATCTCAGTACCACCTGGACGACGATCTAATACGCCATCTAAGTACCAAGCGATATCACCCATGTATTCTTCAAGGTCTGGAGTTGTTTCATCCCAACAACCGAAGATTAAGCCTTTATAAGACTTCACACGGTTTACTTCGATCAAACTCCACTTCTCTTTACATGCGCCTTGAGGGAATGCACGATCTTCAAGAGGAATATCTTTAAGAGAGCCGTCTACGCCATAAGACCAACCATGGTATGGACATGTAAATGCACGAGTGTTACCGCAGTCAGCAAAGCTCACGCGCATCGAACGGTGACGACATTGGTTTAACAATGCTTTGATTGAACCGTCTTTTTGACGTACCACGATGATCGGATCTTCACCCATATAGGTATTGAAGAAATCACCAGCCTTTGGAATTTGGCTTTCATGGCAAAGGAATAACCATGTACGACCGAACACACGTTCAAGTTCTAGTTCATAGATATCTGGATCTGTATAAATAGATGGCGTGATACGTCCATTTTGTGCATCGACTAAAGCATCGATTTCGCGCACATCAATTTTCCCACTCATGAAAAGCTCTCCTGTGACTAAATTAGACACAAACTAATAGACTCAACTTTGCAGAGATAATGAGTTTTGAACGAGTTTTGGGGAAATATTTTTTTTGTTTGAATCAAGATGTTTTATCGATAAATTAATCAATCGCTCAATACGTGAATTTTACCATATTTTAATAATAACGTTGATATTTCAATATGCTCAGTCCCACTTCACCGAATATCCATTTGTGAACTATACTCGCACTTGATCATATTTAGACATTATATGAATCAATCTTTGGATGATTTTTTTATGGAACTACGACACCTACGATATTTCATTGCTGTGGCAGAAGAACTCAACTTCACCAAAGCAGCCTTGCGCCTTTATACTGCTCAGCCATCATTGAGCCAGCAGATTAAAGATCTTGAAGATGAAATTGGCGTCCCTTTGCTTTATCGTACAAAACGTAAGGTAGAACTCACTGAGGAGGGTCAAGTCTTCCTTGAACAAGCTCGCCTCACGATAGCCCAAGCAGACAAAGCAGTCGCAATGACTCGTCAGATTGCCAAATCTAAACAGCAATTGTTACGTATCGGCTTTGTTCCTGTAGTTGAAATGAAAATTTTTCCTTACGTTCTCCCTAATCTTCGTGTTCAAAACCGGGATTTAAAGATTGAATTGTTAAGCTTAAACAACTCCGATCAGTCAAAAATGTTAAAAAAAGGCGAAATTGATATCGCTTTTACTCGTCAAAATCTATTTAGTGATGAAATCGAAAGTCAATTTGTTTTACGAGAACCTTTGATTTTCTTACTCCCCAAAGATCATCCACTCGCTAAATACGATCGCATTCCAGTAAAAGAGCTCGATGGAATCGATTTCATTATTCCTTCTGAACAGCAATCTCAAACCCTAAATAAGATCATTCTAGATTTTGCAAAATACCATCAAATCAATTTAAATATTGTTCAAACTGCAGACAATATCCTCTTTAACATTAATTCTATTGGCATGAACCTGGGCTGTACTTTTCTACCTGGATATATCGCACCACTGACGATGAATAACACCGTGATTCGCCCGCTAGACGTGGAATTACCTTCAATCGATTTATTTGCAAGCTATAGAAAAAGTACTAACTCAGAAGGCGTCAAAAAATTTATGGACTTACTGAGCTCTGTTTTTTACCTTGATATTAATCGTAATTAATTAATTTTTTTTCAAATTAATGATCACCGTTAAACATAGCGGTGATTTTTATTTTTTATTTCAACCATCAGTCTTAGACTTTAGTCTAATAAAGTTTTACGAATATCATCATAAATTGTATGAATTCAGGCTTTAGATTAGACTAATTTTTAAACAACCCATTAACTAACTAGACTTGCTCTACCACTTAAGTCTAATGAATTAAAACAGATCAATGCTCAATATTGATTATCAATATGCAGATTTAAACGTATTAAACACATGTTCTGTATTTTCAGTTTTAAAAAAGAGGATGATTAAATCATCCTCTTTTTTAGTTTTTTAGGATCTGAAATTATTTAACACCATGAACTGCTAGATAATTTTTGATCACCGTATTAAATTCTTCTGCTTTTTCAACTTGTGACCAGTGACCGCACTGACTGAAAATATGTGCATCAGCATTAGGAACGATATTTAAAATGTCCCAAGTACGAGACACAGGAATCACCACATCTTGAGTACCATGAATCAATAATACAGGAACTGTAATATCTTTCATTTTTTCAAAGTCTAATGGGAACTCGAAACGATCACGGTCACGCGCACCCACAACATCCATTAAACGATCAGATGCGTAGTCATTCGCCGCAGAATCAAAACGTACTTTTACCAGCTCATCTGTAATTAAGTCTTTATTTACAACGAACATTGAAAGTGTCTTACGAATACCTTCTTCTGTTAAAACTGGGTTTGCATGCGCTTTTAGGGCTGCAGTTTGTTTTGCACCACCTGTACCCATTGAAACAATACCGAGTACACGCTCTGGATAATCAAGTGCCAACTGGAATGCTAACCAACCACCTAGCGAATTACCTACTAACCATGTTTTTTCAATACCAAGTGCATCAAGAGTACGAATTGCATGATCAACCCATGCACGAATACCGTATTGAGTTCCTGGTGCAACGACAGTTTGACCATAACCAATGGTATCAATTGCGATACAACGCGCTTGCTCACCAATTGCAGGTAAATTCAACCACCAGTTAGCAGCTGCTGATACACCAGTACCAGAACCATGAAGGAATAAAATAGGCGTGCCTTCACCAATTTCATGATAATGGGTTAACTCACCTTCAGCAGTTTCGATCCATTTATCTTCTAAACCAAAGAATGAATCCGTTTTATATTCTGGAATTTGAACAGTGCTCATCATAGTCCTCTAACTGTCTATAACTGATCATATATTTGTGAAACAATCATCAGTTGATGTTTACAAATGATAGTTTTACAGGCTTATATTAACTGCTCTGTACCTTTCAACTGATACAAATTTACGATTGCATCCATCTTTTTAACAATTAAATAAATTACTGTTTTTTCTTATTTTTTTAAAATCAATATTCACCCTCTGAATATGACTTAATAAGATCTCGATATAATCCCTACTCATCATATCGAGATCAATTTCATTCTTTAGAATTTATAACTATAACTTAACGCCACACGATGCTCTTCTAAATCACTCAAGGTGCCTGGAACATTGATGTTGTTATAATTAGTATCAATGAACATGTAGTTGAAACCAAGACCTTTGTACTTACCTTCTGGCACAACATAGTTCACGATAATATTATTTTCGTTCTCACGACCTCGACCTGGTGTTGTAGTATCAATATTCCAACCTTGGAAATGACGCACAGTTGCCGATAATCCTGGGACACCCATTTCTTTAAAATTATAGGTATAACCAACGCTCCAAGATTTCTCATCCTTACGGATAAAACTCGCGACGGACCAATTATCTAAATAAGGTTGTGGCACCCAACCACCCAATGTTGGGAATAGTGTCGCTTTATCTCCATGCTCCCCAAACATCTCTTGATAACCCAACTGAACGGTATGCATACCATGGTTGACTTTCGCCCCCATAGAAATAGCTTGGCTATCGATTTCACCAAAAAGTTTATCGCCAGTTTCACTGTTATCGAAGTAACGAATATGTGCATCTAAATTCGTTTTTTCATCAAGTTTAGTTTTATAGCTTGCAGCAACATAATGTTGCTTGAAGATATCAGTTAAATCAGCGAACCAATAACTACCACCAATCTTTGATGTAAACTGGTGATCAACACCAACAATATACATTCCGTCATCAGTTGTGAGACCTTGAGCTTCTGCCTTTGCAAAATCATTGTTTGGGAATAAGGTCAAATCTTGATACTGATTATCGTAACGCGCATTAATACCATCAATATAAGCCAAGGTTAATTTAGTATCCTGAATATCTTTCGACTCTAACCATGCACCACTATAGGTGGTTAATAATTGGCGTGATGGATCGAAGAAAATAACTGGTGACATCGGCAATAAATCACCTACTTTAAGTTCAGTTTCAGAAACTTTAACTTTTAAAGTCGCACCGAATTTAGCATTATCGCGTTCTGTACGACCTTGACTGTTATCATATGGCATATGAATGTCATTTACAGAATCACGAGATTTCAATCCAATTGCATATTGAGCCAAGAGATCTGCACCAACTTGAATGCCTGCACCAATATCGTGATAACCCGATTTAGCATCTAAAGTGATTGCTTGCGTCCAGTTACCATAATCTAGATTTGGTGCTGTATCGTAATTACGTTCTAAATAGAAATTTTTAAATTTAAGCTGAACATTTGAATCAGCCACAAAATTCGCGTGAGCAGCAGTTGTCCCTAGAGTTGTTGCAGCAATCATTGCTAGCCATAATTTTTGATGACGCATGGCTTCATCCTATACTCAAATCAGCGTTGATGAGCATATTGCTAAATTGTGCACTCTGAAGAAATCAGACTAGAGTCTAAAAAAAATTTAGACTTTTCCGATGAAAAACAATACTTTAAAAACTCTCATTGTTATAAACAATTAATAATAGCTCAGTAACTAAGCAAATTAACTTTTACTATGGATAATTTATTATATTTTAATATCTTACAAATTAACCCAAAAGCATTTTGCCATTTTATTTAATAGTTTTTAAGTTTAACAATCACGATACGCTCTACACCAAATCACTCAATATAAGCACCCAAACATCTCACGCAATTGTTTTTTTATATGTATCTTTTCTAAATTCATAAAAAAAGCACTCCTAAGAGTGCTCTTTCAAATCACTTTTAAATTATGCGTTAAGTTCTTTTGCTTTAGCCATAGTCAAAGCTAGATCTTCAATCATGTCTTCCTGACCACCAACAGTACCACGGCGACCAAGCTCCATTAAGATTTCACGCGCAGATACGCCATATTTCGCTTCAGCACGTTTAGCGAACAATAGGAATGAAGAGTAAACACCCGCATAACCTAAAGTAGCTGCATCACGGTCTGCACGAATTGGGTTGTGCATCATTGGAATCACGAGATCTTCAGCAACATCTTGTACTTTGAACAAGTCAACGCCTGTGTCCATACCCATACGATTTGCAACAGCGATGAACAATTCAAGTGGTGTGTTACCTGCACCCGCACCGAGACCTGCAGATGCCAAGTCAACACGTACCGCGCCTGCTTCAACAGCAGCAACAGTATTTGATACACCCATACCTAAGTTGTGGTGACCGTGGAAACCCAACTCAATGCTTGGGTCCAAGTGTTGACGTAAGTGTCCAACGCGATCAATTACATCTTGAGGAAGCATGTAACCTGCTGAGTCAGTCACATAAATACAGTTTGCACCGTAAGACACCATCTTCTTCGCTTCTTCTAAAAGACGCTCTGGAGATGCCATGTGAGCCAACATTAAGAAGCCCACTGTGTCCATTTCTAATTTACGCGCAGCGGTGATGTGCTGTTCAGAACAGTCAGCTTCAGTACAGTGAGTTGCAACACGAATCGTTGATACACCGATTTCATGTGCCATTTTCAAGTGGTCAACCGTACCGATACCAGGAAGAAGAAGTGCAGAAACTTTTGCATTCTTCATACGCGGTACAACAGCAGACAAGTATTCTTCGTCAGTCGCAGCAGCAAAACCGTAGTTTACTGATGAACCACCAAGGCCGTCACCGTGAGTGACTTCAATTAATGGTACGCCTGCATCATCAAGTGCTGTTGAAATTGCAATCATTTGCTCAACAGTCGTTTGATGGCGCTGCGGATGCATACCATCACGTAAAGTCATATCATGAACAATAATCTTAGACATGCGGTTGCTCCTTAAGCTTCTTCTTTGTTGAATACGTGTTCAGCAAACATTTCTGCTGTACGAGCAGCTGCAGCTGTCATAATGTCGAGGTTACCTGCATATTTCGGCAAGAAATCACCCAAACCTTCTACTTCCAAGAAGATAGAAACACGGTTACCATCAAAAATTGGACCATTTACAAGTTTGTAACCTGGTACATATTTTTGCACTTCTTTAATCATCGCGTGAACTGATTCAGTGATCGCAGCTTGATCTGGCTCACCTTCAACAAGACAGTGTACTGTGTCACGCATCATAAGTGGTGGCTCAGCAGGGTTAATGATGATGATCGCTTTACCTTTTTTCGCACCACCAACTTTCTCAATAGCACCCGCAGTTGTACGTGTGAATTCGTCGATATTTTTACGTGTACCAGGACCTACAGATTTTGTAGACACAGTCGCGATGATCTCACCATATTCAACAGGTTGAACACGTGAAACTGCTGCAACCATAGGAATTGTCGCCTGACCACCACACGTTACCATATTCACGTTAGGCACTTCACCTTCTGCAAGTAAAGCTTCTAAGTTCACAGGTGGAACACAGAAAGGACCAATTGCAGCAGGTGTTAAGTCAATCATCAGTACACCAAGTTCATTTAACTTGCGGCTGTTTTCAGCATGTACATATGCAGACGTTGCATCAAAAGCAATTTTGATATCATCTTCAATGACGTGAGGAAGAAGACCATCAACCCCTTCTGCAGTGGTTTTTAAACCCATTTTCGCAGCACGAGCAAGACCTTCAGAAGTAGGATCGATACCCACCATCCAAACTGGCTCTAACCATTCGCTACGTTGAAGTTTGTAAAGCAAATCAGTACCAATGTTACCTGGTCCGATCATTGCACATTTAATCTTTTTCATTAACGTACTCTCTCAAAATTCCGACTTATTCAGCAGCGAAAGCAGCAGTCACTGAACCAAAGCCTTCAATCTCAACTTTGAATTCATCACCTGGGTTTGCTACAACCATAGGGCCTAATGCACCTGTTAAAATAATGTCACCAGCTAACAATGGACGACCACGACGTACCATTTCATCAGCAAGCCAGACAGCTGCATTTAAAGGGTTTGCTAAGCAAGCCTTACCAACACCTTGAGACACGACTTCTTCACCACGTGTCATGATCATTTTACAATTCACTAGATCAAGGTTATCGAGTTTTACAGGACGTGAACCCAATACAAATGCAGCTGAAGATGCATTATCTGCGACAGTGTCAATCAAACTGATCTTCCAGTTTTCAATTCGACTATCCACCACCTCAACAGCAGGAAGTGCATAATCAGTCGCGCTGATAATGTCAGCATAAGTGTGTTTTTCTTTCGTTAAATCTTGTTTGATCACCAAAGCGATTTCCGCTTCTACTTTAGGTTGGATCAATAGACCTGCAGGAATCGCCTCTCCATCACCATAAGCCATGTCTGCAAACAGCATACCGAAGTCAGGTTGATCTACACCGAGTTGTGCTTGAACCACTTTTGATGTCAAACCGATTTTACGCCCAACTAAACGACGACCTTCTGATAAGGCACGCGCTGTATTCACTTCTTGTACAGCGTAAGCGATATCTACATCAGCAGCTTCACCACCCAACGTTGGGCGAATTGGTGCGATTGCACTTTGTGATAATTCAGCAGTTCGTAACGCTTGTGCTACTGATTCAACTACAGCAGAATTAGACATCAAGACTTCCTTCAACTTCATTCGATGATCTATTTGACCTTAGGAAATTGCTTGAAAACAATCTTCTAAAGGACAAATTCTTTTAGAGAGATACCTGCATCTCTGATGAGAGCTAGAATGGAAAAATCTTGACCTATATGCCAATACTTATTTTCTTTATGACAATAGTTTCAGACTATAAATAATTTATCAAATGAAAACACTATCTTATTGTTTTACATGTTTTTAAAATTTTATTATTTAAATATACAGAATGTTTAATCTATTTCTAATACTACTTATTAGACCATTGATAATAGAATTATCCATGAATTACAAATTATTAATGCACTAATCCAAAGACAAGTTATATTCTTTTATTGTTCAACTACAATTCAATTAAAATACATTTTAAAAGCCTTGTTAAGGCGACTTAAGTCGTAAAATCGGTGTTGAATATTACAATTGCTACTATCTCATCACCAAATAATCACATTTTTTCTCCATCAAAAAAGATTAGAATATTCTGTAGAATATTCATCAGGTGAAGATACAGAGATAACAATGAAATTATTAAAACTGCCACTATTGATCTTAGCTACCGGGATTAGCTTTTCGGTACTTGCTGACACAGAACCTAAAACTAATATTATTAATCTTCAAGCAGACGCTTCTAAACAAGTCTCTAATGACGAAATGCACGCCATTCTATTTATTGAAAAAAGTAATAAACAGCCTGCACAACTTTCAACACAAATGACCCAATTGATGAATCAGGCCATCAACATCAGTAAAAAATACCCCCAAGTTAAGGTCGAAACAGGTTCTCAGACCACTTACCCTGTCTATGACAACAACAATTCAACAAAACTGAAGGAATGGCGCGGCCGCGCTGAAGTGAATATTGAAAGCAAAGATTTTAAAGCAGCGAGCCAATTAATTAGCGAGTTACAACAAGATTTTCAAACACAATCGATTAATTTCACTGTTTCCACTGAAAAACGAAAGCAGGTTGAAAATGAGTTATTGACTGAAGCCACGCAAAATTTCCAACAGCGCGCTCAGGTTCTCACTAAAGCTTGGAATCGTTCTAGTTATAACTTGGTTAACTTGAATATGAACACCAATAATTATTCACCAAGACCATTGGCCATGGCACGTGCCGCAATGGTTATAGAGAGTGCACCCGTTGCAGACTCACAAAATATGGCTGCTGGAGAATCAACAATCACAGTCAATGCAAATGGATCAATTCAATTAAAATAGTTTGCTATTAAAGTTCAAAAAGCCACTCAATAAGTGGCTTTTTTTTGTTCCTTACTTTTTAAATGGGAAGGCATATTTCACAATACGTCCCAAAACCTGACCATATTGTTTAAATAAACTCGCATTATTGTAATTCAAGCCGTATTTTTCACACACCGCTTTCACTTTAGGCCCCATTTGACGGTAACGTCGAGCAGGAATATCTGGATAAAGATGATGCTCAATCTGATGACTCAGATGCCCCGTCAGAATATGGAATCCTTCTGAACCTGTGAGGTTAGAAGACCCACGAATTTGACGCATATACCAATGGCCACGGCTTTCATTTTCTAAAACTGACTTCGGGAAAACTTCCACATCTTTGGTGAAATGACCGCAGAAAATAATACTGAATGTCCAAATGTTACGAATACCATTAGCGACTAAATTACCTGTTAAAACGGGTAATGCTGCAGGACCAGCGATGAGTGGGAAGAAAACATAATCT
This sequence comes from Acinetobacter sp. 24-47-47, assembly GCF_057737035.1. Lineage (NCBI taxonomy): Bacteria > Pseudomonadati > Pseudomonadota > Gammaproteobacteria > Moraxellales > Moraxellaceae > Acinetobacter > Acinetobacter sp. 24-47-47. The sequence continues at coordinate 1,944,720 of NZ_CM173216.1, forward strand.
TTAAATAACTGTTTCCCCATTTTCTTTTTCATCGGGTTCAAACGTTGTTGAAATTCTTCTTTGGTCATGCGCCCTTTTAAGCGCTTACCAATTTCTAAGTTCTGAATCGCTACACCCCACTGGAATAACAAACAGAATGGAATACTGTAAAGTGGTTGTAATAAATATCCTTTTTTCCAGCGTTGCTCTGGGAACAAACGAAGAATTCCATAACCAATATCATCATCCATACCTTTAATATTGGTATAGGTATGGTGTTTGTAGTTGTGGGTTTGGCGCCAATCATCAGATGTGCCGACGATATCCCATTCGTAAGTTGTCCCTTTAAATTTAGGGTCGTTCATCCAATCATATTGACCATGCATCACATTATGGCCCAACTCCATGTTTTCCATGATTTTGGCAAAACCAAGCAAGCCTGTGCCTAAAAGCCATGCTGGAGGAAACCAGCCAGCAAATAAGCATGCACGTCCAAGGATTGAACTGTAGCGAATCGCTGCATACACTCGCTTAATATACTTTTCGTCTTTTTCACCTAAATCATCAAGAACTTCCTGCTTAATTGCATCAAGTTCACGTGCGAGTTCATCAAGTTGTGCATCAGTGAGTTCACGATTTTTTGGGTTTTTGAAATATTGTGCTTGAACTGGCATATTCATGATTATTCTCGCTTATAGGTCGATAGTGAGATCAGACTGAGCTGAATTGATACAGATTTTGAGCAGATTTCCAGGCTCAGTATTTTCTGCACCATTGACGAGGTTTTTAGTTGCACCTTGCGCTTTATGGCATGCACATTTATTACATACCCCCATGCGGCAACCGTGCTGTGGGCGAATATTTTGTTGCTCTAAACTTGCAAGTATTGATTGTCCCTTTGGAATCGTGACGACCTCATTTGATTTCGTAAGTGTGACCTGAACAAAACCAGTCTCATCACTAATGAATGGTTCAACACTAAATGCTTCACCTTTAAATTTATGAACACGATTATCAGTTAGTTGTTCAGCAAGTTGCACAAATCCTGCTGGACCGCATGCATAAACCGTATATTGATCTAAGGATTCGATAGCCGTTAAATGAGAATCCTCTAAACGGGAATCAGCCTCTTCATCTTGAGTGGTAAAAAATTCAACATTAAAATTTGAGTGTTGATTCGCCAAAGCAATCAACTCTGTTTGAAATGCTAAATCTTCTGTTTTTTTTGCCCAGTACATCAATTTAACTGGCTGAACTAATTTTTTTTCTTGCTGCAATAATGCCTTGATTAAGCTGTACATTGGAGTAATACCACTCCCTGCGGCCAGCATTAATAGAGGTGTATTTACACTTCCAAGTGTCATATCTCCATAGGGTGCACCAAACTCAACAATATCGCCTACCTCAGCCATATCGTTAATCCAAGAACTGACTACACCCTGATCGACTTTCTTAGCAGTCAACAATACATGTTGAGTGTCGATTTTGGTCAAACTATAGGTACGTTCAAAACAACGACCTCGTGTCGTGACAATAACTGGATGATGTTGCCCTGCTTCACCAAACTGAAATTTTCGATTAACCGCAATTTTTAAGCTGACCGTATCATTTGCAACTTGTGTACGTTCAACAATTTTGCCTAATGATTGATTCACCGACCAAATTGGATCGATCTTTTGCAACCAAAAATTGGCAGCATTCGGATCAAATACAGCATTTACTGCGGATCTAATCAAATTTTTAGGTGGCTTAACTGCTTGCATTATGGGCTCATCACAGTGGGTTTAGAATTATTATACACATGTATATATATTTGTATAGACACTTGTATATCATCTATTGATTTCCATATCCTGACACAGAGCGATATAATGCAACTCTAAATGTAAACTTCTGATATTTATGAGCAGCTCTACGATTACTCTTTCTCCTCTACATGCCAGTGAATCCGCATCCATTTTGGAGCATCCAACTGCACGTACAGTCGGAAGAAAAGCCACAATCACGAAAGAAGAATTATTCCAAGCTGCTCTCAACCTTATCGGACCTCAAAAAAGCATCGCATCTTTAAGCTTGCGCGAAGTTGCCCGTGAAGCAGGAATTGCGCCAAACAGTTTTTATAGACATTTTAAAGATATCGACGAACTTGCCATTGAATTGATTGATCGCTCAGGTATTGTTTTACGTCAAATCTTGCATCAAGCTCGCTTAAAAGCAGTTCGCAATTCAAGTATTGTGCGTAGTTCAGTTGAAGTATTTATTGAACAGTTAGATGCTGACGAAGGTAATCTAAGCCTGTTGTTACGTGAAGGTTATACTGGTTCTGCCTCTTATAAAGAGGCGGTTGAAAAACAGCTCAATTACTTTCAGCAAGAACTCATGGATGACCTTGTTCGTCTTGAGCAAAATAACCCTCATAAAATCAAGCACCCAGAATTGGCAGCTAAAGCGATTACCCAATTAGTATTCACTATGGGTGCTAAATTAATCAACATGCCACACGATGAAAGAAAAGTTGTAGCTGAACAAACGATGACGATGATCCGAATGATTTTAGAAGGCGCACGTCATCTGAAAGAATAAATACTGAGTGTAAAAAAAGCCCTTCAGTTGAAGGGCTTTTTTATTACTTTTCCCAAATAACTTCTTTATTTTGAGCAACCCAAGTTGGAATAAGGGCTTCGTACTTCGCCTCAATTTTATTACGCTTAATCTTCATAGTCGGCGTCAACATATCGTTATCCATCGTCCACAAATCCATGATGACCACAAAGAATGCAATTTTTTCATGCGGTTCAAGCTTTTCATTAATTTCATTCTTTAACTCAATTAATTTTGCTTCGATATCATCACGTTTATTATCTTGCTGTAATTTATTGCGAATTTCTTCTGCCAACATCACAAAGGCGATCGGCTGTTTATGGCTTGCACCACCAACACAGACAGATTCAATCATTTGGTTATTACCAATCTTTTGTTCAATTGGTACAGGCATTACATACTTACCTTTCTGAGTTTTAAAGATGTCCTTTACACGTCCAGTAATTTTTAGACGGCCAGTCGCATCAATTTCACCCATGTCACCTGTTCTTAAATAGCCATCCTCAGTCAAATCTTCAGCTGTTTTTTCTGGGTTTTTGTAATAACCCAACATGGTTCCTGGGCTTCTGACTAAAATCTCACCATTTTCATCAATCTTGCAGTCTACTCGTGCTTGAACATGTCCGACATATCCACTCATATATTCACCCATACGTGTGATATGCGAGTATCCACAGTTTTCTGTCATTCCATAAACTTCAAGCAACTCTAAGCCCAAATTACGATACCATTTAATAATATCTACGGGTAAAGGTGCAGAACCCGTTAAAGCATAACGAACATGATTCAAACCCAATTTTGCCAAGAGTTTTTGCTTAATCTTATTGCCCAAGAATGGGATTTTAAACAACACGTTTTGTACATTAAGCGGAATTTTTTCATTAATCCCCAAATAAAATTTAGTCCATAAACGTGGCACAGAAAAGAAGATCGTTGGTTTTGCACGATTAAGATCTTCAATAAATGTATCTAATGAATTAGCAAAATAAACGGTAAAACCACAAATCATCACGGATGATTGAATAAATACACGCTCTGCAACATGAGCTAGCGGCAAGTAAGATAAAGCACGATCTTTTTCTGAAACACCAAACGTAGATTTCAGCTCACTCGCAGGTGAGAGCAAGGTCTTATAACTTTGCATAACGCCCTTAGGTAGACCTGTACTGCCCGAGGTATAAATAATGGTCGCAAGCTCATCCTCGTTTGGAAAATAAGGCTCACTGGTTGGTGCTGTTTTCGCAGTGATTTCATCCCATGTTGGCGCATTATAGTCAGGTGCCAATGGCAATTTAATACAATGCATATCTTGCGGGATGATTTGTTTCACATCGTTCCAACTGTCTCCAATACCATCCAGTTTACCGATAAACAAAGCCTTAGTTTCACTATGATCTAGAACATATTTGGTTCCTTCACCATTGAGAGTCGTATATAAAGGAACCGACACATGACCTGCCATCCAAATTGCAAGATCTGCCATAATCCAATGCGCACTATTTTTACCAAAAATTGCAATCTGAGAACGACCAGGCAAATTCAAAGATTGTAAATAAGCAGCCATTTTTTTGACTTGACTGGCCACTTCTCCCCAAGTGTATTTAATCACCTGACCATTTGGTAAAGGCTGAACCAAGAAATCTTGGTTTGGCGATTTCTTTTCCCAATACATTAAATAGTGAATATGAGTCGGTAAAAACTCAAATTGGTTGTTGTTCTGATTTACTTCCATGTGTAATGACTCCCAATAACGCATCATTGTTGTTATGTAATTACTCATAACCGAAAGCTGATTTAATCGTTTTAAACTCGTCCTGAGTTACTGATTGCCGAGTAAAAACTACAGCTTTACGATTTAAATTTTCGAATTATTTTCTATTTTCTATCATGAATTCTGATCAAAATCCAACCATTATTTTGCTCAGTTTAATAGCGCTATATTTTTGATAAAATTGTAATTTAAGACCAATGTGTTGATGATTATCGCCAATGTACTTGGACAATGATTATCCTATAACTAAATCAAACTCATGGATAGAGATTGATCATTATGGCTCAGATTGCCACTATTTTACGTGCAAAAACTCAACTCATGGCTGTCAAAGCCCTCACCCTTGCAATCCCAGTATCACATCCTCTCGTATTTGCGGGTGAAGATTCATCAATGCAATTGTGTGGCAATATTGCTCAGCTCGGCATGAAAAAAGTGATGATTGTGACTGATGCAGTATTGGTCAAATTAGGTGTCATACAACCCATTCAAGATCAATTACAGCACAATGGGATTGAAGTTGTTATTTTCTCTGATGTAAAACCTGATCCAACTTGTGAAATTGTCGAAAAATCTCTAGCACTGTTTAAAAATACCGCATGCGATAGCGTATTGGGTATAGGGGGTGGTTCGACGATTGATACAGCAAAAGTATTAGCGCTCGCAGCCGCAAACAATAAATCGCCTAAACAACTTTTTGGAATTTTAAAAAGCCGTAAACCTGCATATCCATTGTTCGTGATTCCGACCACCGCAGGTACAGGTTCTGAAGTTACCATTGCCGCAGTTATTTCAGACAGTGAAACTCATATTAAAGGCTTAGTTATTGATCCCAAAGTCGTTCCATTAGCAACTGCTTTAGATCCCGTCATCATGAAAGGCATGCCACCTGCTATCACTGCTGACACTGGTATTGATGCCCTTACTCATGCAATTGAATCGTGGGTAAGCGGATTCGCCAACAAACAATCAGATTATTACGCCAGTGCAGCCATGAAATTGATCATGGAAAATTTAAAAACTGCATTTGAAGATGGTCAGAATATTGCAGCACGTGAAGCAATGGCGCTCGGTTCTCATTATGCTGGCTTGGCAATGAATAGTGCTGGAATTGGCTATGTACATGCTTTAGCGCATCAATTAGGGACTCAATATCAAATCCCACACGGACGCGCTAATGCCATTATCTTGCCTCATGTTCTAGAATTTAATCGTAAAGCATCAGAAAAACGCTTAGCACTAGCAGCGAAGAAAATTGGTTTAAGCTCGTCACACACTTCGGATGAACAAGCCGCAAATATTTTCATTCAAAGCGTAAAGCAATTACTCAAAAATTTGAAAATCAATACTGAGATTCCGAATTTAAAAAAGCAAGATTTCCCAGAGATGATTAAATCTGCTTTTACTGAAGCCCATGGAATTTATGCCGTACCAAAATACATGAATTATTCAGATGCTGAGCAAATTTTAAATCGACTTTAATGCCAATAAGGCACGAATAAAAGCTCAGTATACAATCGTGCCTACTGAGCTTTTTTAATTTGCGACAAGGAATGCCGCCATGTTAAAAAATTTAGATTCACTAAACTCTTTTATTCATGTCACGATTGAGAATAGAATCCTGACCATCAAAATTGATCACCCCGAGCAAAAAAATGCTTTAACTGGGGAAATGTACAATGACATTGCAAAAATATTGGATGCGGCAGATCAATCTCAACAAGTGAATGTTGTGATTTTACAGGGTAACGAACATGATTTTACCGCAGGAAATGATCTGAAAGATTTTATGTCTGCCGCTCAAAAATATGTTGGTTTAGCCGCTGATGCTACACCACCATTTGTCTTCCTAAAAGCGATCGCAAGATTTTCTAAACCTATTATTGCTGCGGTACGTGGCTGCACTATAGGCGTTGGCGTCACTATGCTATTTCACTGTGACATGGTATACGCTCACCCCGATACAGAATTTCAAATTCCATTTGTAAGTTTGGGATTATCTGTAGAAGGTGGCACCAGCCTTCTTTTCACTGAGTTGGCTGGTTATCATATGGCTGCCGAATTATTGCTAACAGGTCGAAAATTTTCAGCGGAAGAAGCGCTAAAATGTCGAATCATCAATCAGATTTGCGAGCAACCTGAACAATTAGCTTTACAGCGAGCTCAACAGATGACTCAACTGCCAATGACCACGCTAAAAATTATTAAAAAACAAATTCGACCCGAGCAAGATCAAATTCAGAATTGTATTGTTCAGGAAGCTGAGGTTGTTGCAGAACGTTTAACATCGCCTGAAATGATTGAAGCCGTGATGGCTTTCTTACAAAAAAGAAAACCTGACTTCAATCAATTTCTGCAGTCCTAAAAAAGCACCCTAGGGTGCTTTTTTTTATTTTATGGCTTTACCACCACCAAGACTCGAATCGCTTCAGGCGTTACAGCTAAACCTTCTAAAAGGCTTAAGCCTTCTTTTTGAAGCTTCTGCAAACGTGCAATTTCATCTTCGCGAATACTTGGGTTAAATTGTTTCAAATAACTTAAACGATCAATTTCATATTGCCATTTATTGCTATAAATTTCTTTCGCTTGCTGTTTTAATTCAGGCAAAGCACCTTTTGCAATGTCTAAAGCTTGTGCATAACGTTGTTCAACGACATCACGACGTGCTTTCACCACTTGGCGACAACTATTACCGTCAAGATGATGTAAGTAGGGTTTCAAAATATCTGGTGCAATTTTAGCTGATAAATCTTGGCCTTTTTCACTTAATAACACACGAATCAATTGTGTTGGTAAACTCGCTGGCAAGTTCAATGCTTTCGGAGCAATCACATCCACTTTGAACCACACCTCAACTAAAACTGAACCTTGTGGTAAAGCTGCAGACTTCAATAACGCCACATTGGTACTACCGAACGATTGCGTATTGATCATTTCCATGACACTTTCAGTGAAAGGATGCTCAAGCGTTATGTATTGCGCATCTTCACGGATTTGAGCCTGATCACGATAGAACGTCACGGTCATGCCTTCCTCATCCAAAGTCAGACCTTGGACTTGCATTTGATCAGTAGGCTTAATAATCACCGTGCCATTACTTTGCTCATCAAAATCAATATTGGTTGACGCCATGAAGCGTTTCATAAACATTGGCAAAGTCGTATTGTCATCATACTCTTCGAGTGCTTGCACAATTTCTTGCGCAACCATTGGGCGACAAGAATTGTATTCCAATAAACGATCACGTCCTGCTTGTAGCTCTTGCTCTAAAGCTTCACGTTGCACACTTACAGCTTCAAGAAGATCTTCAAACGCTTGACCTTTATCAGCCAACAAGCAATCTTTAAGATCAACAATAAAGTTTTCTTGTAAGGTTTGCGCAGTTGGAGAAATATTGCTGAAAATATTTAATGCTTCATTGTACCAACGGAACATGCGCTCTTGTGCAGTGCCCACTAAATATGGCACATGAATCTGAATACGGTTTTCTTGACCAATACGATCAAGTCGACCGATACGCTGTTCAAGAACATCAGGGTTCGCTGGCAAATCAAATAGGATTAAATCTGAAGCAAACTGGAAGTTACGACCTTCTGAGCCAATTTCTGAACACAATAAAATCTGAGCACCATACGAATCTTCTGCAAAATAAGCAGCTGCTTGGTCACGCTCTAATAGACTCATGCCTTCATGGAACATTGCTGTACGGATCCCTGCATGGATACGTAATGCATTTTCTAAAGCTTCAACTACAGGCCCACTACGCGCAATGAGCAAGACTTTTTTATGCTTTAACTGAGTACGGAGCATTTCCATAATCCACGTTACACGCGGATCAGTTTCCATCCAAGCCCCGTCCAATTGCGCTTCTTCTGGCCACATTTGTTCACGAAGTTTACCATCCATCGACCATCCTTCTGGCGCAGGTAATGGTGCAGGCTGACAATCACGACCAGGGAAGCCTTGAATCGCTTCACGTGTATTACGGAATAGTACACGTCCCGTACCGTGACGATCTAACAATTCATGAATTGCACGGAAACGCTGTTCTGGCTCATCTTCAATCTTGTGACCCAATAACTGCTCAATTGCTTGGAAATGATCAGCTTCAAGAGGTTGATCCGACATCAGCACTTCTGCAATTTGAGCTGTTTGCTGATATTTTTCCTCTTCATCTAAGAAACGATCAAGCGAACTAAAACGTTGCGGATCGAGTAAACGTAAACGGGCAAAATGAGACTCGACCCCTAACTGTTCAGGCGTTGCAGTCAGTAAAAGTACGCCTGCAGTTTTTTCAGCAAATTCTTCAACAAGGTCATAGCGGTCATTACCACCTTCTTCTTCTGACCACATCAAATGATGTGCTTCATCCACCACAAGCAAATCAAAACCTGCTTCGAGCGCTTGCACACGTAAATCTTCATGGTCGATCATAAGATCAACAGACGCAATGATGCACTGTTCAGTTAAGAACGGATTCAATTCTGGATCATGTTCTTTGATCGAAGCAGTACGCGTTAAATCAAATAGCGAGAAATTCAAATTGAAACGGCGACGCATTTCAATCATCCACTGATATTGCAGCGAATCAGGAACTAAAACGAGGATGCGTTCAGAACGTCCTGTTTTAAGTTGCTGGTGTATGATTAAACCTGCTTCAATAGTTTTACCTAGACCAACTTCATCCGCCAATAAGACACGTGGAGCAAAGCGCTTACCTACTTCATGCGCGATATAAAATTGGTGAGGTATCAATCCAACACGAGCACCCACCATGCCACGTAATGGACTATTTTGCATATTAGCTTGCATTTGTAATGCTTCAATACGCAGGTCATACCATTCTTTATAATCAATTTGGCTTGCCAGTAAACGATCAAGTGGTTTAGACAATTGAATCGTCGCACCAACACGAGTTTCATTTAATGATTTACGTTCATCAGTACCATCTTGTAACTGACGAATGACGTTGTAACGAATAACGCCACCACGCTCTTCTAATGATTCGACTTTCCAGACGATGCCCTCTTGGTCTTGAAGCTCATCATTCACATTGAACACAATTCGAGATAAAGGTGCGTTACTACGTGCATAGACACGGGTTTCGTCACTTTTAGGAAAGAGGATACTAATTGATCGTTCATTTACATCAATCAAAACCCCTAAACCTAACTCTGTCTCTGTGTCTGATAACCAACGTTGACCAATAGCAAACTGCTGCAATTTTTCCACCTTATCTCAAGTTAGGACTGAAAACTTATGCTCAAACAGGAGATGATTTGAGCAAAATTTAACGTCTATAAGCAATATATTTTGACATAAAGCCCACCAAAAAGTGAGCAATATTTAGCACCGATCTATTTAATTGATCATATCCAAGATTTCATCATGATCAGATCATAAAATATTCGTATGCTGATTTAAAAATGTGTATTTAGAACGGCACTGGACAATGAAAGTTCAATCGTTCACCAGTAACAGGATGATTGAAACTTAACTGCTCTGCATGCAAACAGAGTCGATCTTTCAAAGCTTGTTGCGCTGGTGTTGCATACAAAGTATCCCCTACGATGGGATGCCCTAAATGCTGCATATGAACGCGAAGTTGATGTGCTCGACCTGTGATTGGCGTTAATTTTACGCGTGTCACCCACTGATCTTGAATTTGAAATTGTTCAACTGCTTCCCAATGCGTTAACGCTGCTTTATTGTGATGCGCATCTACGATATGCAATGGCGGACGCGATGGGTCGTAAATCACGGGGATGTCTACAGTTCCTTGACCTTTTACACATCCCGCGACTAGTGCTTGATAAGTTTTATCCGTTTCACGTTCTTGAAATTGGCGCGAGATCGATTTTTGACCTGCTTTGCTGAGTCCAAACACCAATAAGCCTGATGTATCACGATCTAAACGATGAATCAAAAGCGTACGCGGTTCTTCTTGAAGAAGACGATTGATAACGCAATCTTGAAGGTCAGACGTTTTGCCCGGAACAGAAAGTAATCCAGCTGGTTTGTGAATCACCATAAAATCTTGATCACGATGAATGAGATGTTCCTGAAGAAAATGACTCAAATTTCTATTCCTAGCAGATCGTGAAAACAAGGCGGCAATAATAGAAAGCTTAGCGATAAATTACAATCTTGAAATGGACAAACAGTGATGATTTTTCCGATATCTGATAGAAATTAAATCAATCTAACGATTCAAATGAATTAAGTTTTATTTTTGACATCTAGCAGTCTTTTCTCAGGATAGGAAGCAATTGAGAAAGTGTGCAATTTTGCACAAATGATTCAAAATCTATATGTGCGCCATTGGCTCTCCACAAGCCAATCAAACTCACCATTGCGACTGAATCTAAGCCATAGTTCCGTAAATCTTGAAATGGATCAATTTCTAAAATATCGAATTCGAGGTATTCAGCAATAGACAATAATATGCCCTTTTCAGAAAGAATAAATGAAGTCGGCGCACTTAATTCCAGCATTCGAATCATGGCAGAGGTATTCATATGATGAATACCTTGTTCTACATAGTTCTCAATCCACTGTAAATGTTGGCTCTTCGTTTCTAGATGAACAGCATCGTTCACCACACAAATTTGAGGAGTAATCGAAATGATATGCTGTAAAAGTTGTTTTATAGGTGAATTGATCATGCCAGAGACAATGAGTTGTTTCTTTTCTGCGAGTAATTCACCCAACTGCGCTACTTTAGAAAATGATTGCTGCTCTTCAATTTCAATCACTTCAATATCTAAAGCCTGAGCTTTTTTAATTAAGCGATTTAAATGAATTAATAATTCTTGATGTTGGTCATTGCTATATTCAGCTAAACGTTGAAATCCAAAAACCACCAAGACGCATTGTTCAGCTTCAATGGACCACTTTGCCAAACTCGCGCTGAGTTCAATTTTTTTGGGTGGTGTATAAAAATATGACATTGCCACTTTAATCAGCTAAAGCCAAGAAAACTTCAATGGCATGCAGCGCAATTTCAGCATCTTCAAAAGATTTAGCACCTGAAACTCCCACGGCTCCCACCAATTGCCCTTGATAAATAATGGGTTCCGCACCTTCTAACATTCCCGACAATGAGTGAACAGTCAGAAAACCCAATTGCCCATCTTTGATCAGCTCTTCAAAAATTTGAGATGGGTGGCGGCTCAAAGCTGAACATTTTGCTTTTTCAGCTGACAAATTCGCAGTCATCGGAGAGGCACCATCCATACGTTTCATTGCAAGTAAACTTCCAGTTTCATCTACAACAGAAATACTGACATTCAACTTTTTATCAATCGCATATTGTTGCGCACGCGTCAGTAAAAACTCCGCGTCTTCTAAAGTTAAATAATGTTTTAATTTCATTTCTATTTTAAGTCCGTGAATTTTATACGTGCAAAAAAGCCTACAGTATTTACACTGTAGGCTTATGTTAATAGATTTTCAAAAAAATTCTATTTTAAACGCGCAAATACATTCTTAGCTGCTTGAATAGTGAACGCAATATCCTCATCGGAATGCGCACTTGAGATAAAACCGGCTTCAAAAGCAGAAGGCGCTAAATTTACACCTTCATCCAACATGCCATGGAAGAATTTACGGAACATTTCAACATCGCATTTCAACATTGAATCAAAGCTTGTGATATCTTCTTGATCAGTGAAATACAATCCAAACATACCTCCAACCTGTTGAGTCTTAAATGGTATACCTGCTTCATCAGCGGCAGTCTGTAAACCAATCAATAACTTTTCGAGCTGTGCGGTTAGATTTTCATAGAAACCTGGTTGACGAAGATGTTTAAACATCTCAATCCCAGCTCTCATTGCCAGCGGATTACCTGACAAAGTTCCCGCTTGATAAACTTTACCTAGAGGTGCAATACATTCCATCACTTCGCGCTTACCACCAAATGCGCCTACAGGAAGACCTGCACCAATAATTTTACCTAGCGTAGTTAAATCAGGTGTAACGCCGTAGTGTGCTTGAGCTCCACCTAATCCCACACGGAATCCAGTCATCACTTCATCAATAATGAATACTGAACCATGCTCATCACACACATCTCGAATGGCTTGCAAGAATCCATCAATTGGTTTGACCAAGTTCATGTTACCTGCAACAGGTTCAACAATAACACCCGCAATTTCGGAACCAAACTTAGCAAAACATTCTTTTAAAGTCGCAATATCATTGTATGGAAGCGTTAATGTATGTTTTGCAAAATCAGCAGGAACACCCGCAGATGTCGCCTCGCCTTCACCACTTGTGAGTAGACCAGAACCTGCTTTCACTAAAAGTGAATCTGAGTGACCATGGTAACAGCCCTCAAACTTAACAATCTTGTCACGACCTGTATACCCACGTGCAAGTCGAATCGCAGTCATTGTTGCTTCTGTCCCTGAGTTGGTCATACGTACCAATTCAATCGACGGCATAATTTCACAGATAATATCTGCCAATGTCGTTTCATGCACCGTAGGTGCACCAAAACTTAGACCATCAACAGCGGCGTCTTGAACAGCTTTAATAATCGCAGGGTGTGCATGTCCTAAAATCATTGGTCCCCATGAACCCACATAATCTACATAGCGTTTGCCATCTACATCATACAGGTAGGCACCTTGAGCTTTTTCAATAAATACCGGCGTACCGCCTACACCATTAAAAGCACGTACTGGTGAATTCACACCACCAGGAATATGTTTGCTGGCTTGTTTAAATAGTTGTTCTTGCTTAGGAGATAAACTCATGAAAATCACTCAACTCAAAAAAGTAAAAAATTTAAGCTTGTTTAGCAAATAGCTCTGACCAGTCGTAAACACGTTGACCAACAGTTGACATAGACCGACCCAATACATCGCTAATGACAGCACAAAGATCTGCTCCGGCAGCAATCACTTCAGCGCCATTTTCAACCGTCAAACCTCCAATCGCGCAAATAGGTACATTTAATTTTGCTTTTGCAGCTTTTAATGTTTCTAAACCAATATTACCTGCTTCAGGTTTGCTTTGTGTCGCATAAATTGCGCCAAATGCTACATAATTTGCGCCGTCTGCGATCGCTTGCTCAGCTAGTTCAATAGAATTATTACAACTACGTCCAATTAAGACGTTTTTTGGCAATCTTTCCACAGCCTCTTGGATTGAACCATCATCTTGACCAAGATGCACACCCACGCCATATTTGACTGCGGCCTCTAAATCATCATTGATGACAAAAGGAACCTTATATTGATTACACATATTCTTCATGTATTCAATTTCATAAGCTTGATCTTCTTTCGCAACGTTTTTACGACGATACTGAAGTACTGCAACTTCATAAGTTGCCATCGCTCCTTCAAGCTTTGCTAATAGAAGTTCAATAGGATCATCGTTGGTGATTAAATACAAACCGCGCATAAAGAATAACTCTAGGCAAATACTAAAAATTTAAAACATTATAGGACAAAGCCTTGGAAGAACACATTGATAAAATGTAGAAATTAACAGGCTCTATTGTTGACTAAGCGTGTTCAAGATATTGATTGAAATGAATTTGAGAAATTTAATCCAAGAAAAATTGGCTCCAATACGCTTGAATATATTCCATCTAGTTCTTCGAAAGACACACTTAAGTACATAAAGGAAATTTGCGAAAAAAGAGATATGTTGCCTGCGAAGGAGCCTATACCTGGCATTAGTTATAAACGAATCAGTATGAAAACACCTTTTGGCATGTTATGTACAGCAAATGACTAAGAGATTCCCTTTTAAGATTAGGAGGAAAATAAAATATTATTAAAAATCATAAGTTTATGTGTAAAAATAATAGTAAGGACTTAGTAAATGTAATTATTGAAAAGTAAATAACGATTTATCTAATTAAACCACTTTCAGTGAAAATTTTCTGACACGAGTAAAGAAAGTCAAATTGAATTTATTTGTTTTAAAGAAAATTTAGTAAATATTTATTTTGATTTTGAAGAAATTTCGGTAGTACTAGATGGCAAAGACATTACGTCCGACTATCCAGTAAAGAAAATAGATAGCAGAAGAATATTTGAATTATACAAACCGCTTACATGTGTAAGGTGTAGTTAAAAAAGATGGTGTTGCACTTCAAATGCTAATCTAAGATTTATGAAAGAGATGTATATGTTCTAAAAAGTTCTTATTTGAAGAACAATACACCATATAATTGAATAATTCAGGATCTCAACGTAATATTATTTATATCCTAACCAATATTTATAGAAGAGAAAAATGGATCAATTAAAAAAAATAAATGATGATTTGCATCAAGCCGCTATATTATTAGACAGTATTCCTAGTAAGATTCAATCAGATCCATCACTAGAAAATAGAGAAAATATATTACTGATAGGAAAAGCTCTAAGTCATATTTTTGAACTCCAAAATAATATTTATAAAATTCGACCTGATTTAAAAAACTTAGGATGAGCTCTATTATGTTAAATAGTCGCATTTAATTATTTGATTCATCACTTAATCCATTCAATTCTATAAAAAAGTTATCATATGAGTTAATTATATCATTCATCATACGTCCTCTTTATTTATTCTATTGATGGCTCGCTCTAATTCATCATAATGATGAATACTCTAATCTGTAATAGGTTTTTTTAGTATTTGATTTGGGTGAAAAAAATAGTTTTCATACCAACATTTTTTGCACCTTCTATATCAGCTTTAAGATTGTCACCAATAAAAATACAATCAGAAGGTGAACAATTTAACTGGTAACAAGCATAAGCAAATATTTTTTTATCGGGCTTTCTTAAGTCAATCGCTTCTGAAACTATGATAGTCGAGAAATATTCGGTAAGACCTAAAGCATAAAAATTATGTTCCTGAAAGGGGCTTTTTCCATTGGAGACTAACCCAATCTTATATCCCTTTTGATAAAGATCTGAAATGACTTTTTGGACGTCATCAAAACCAATTGAAAATTTATTGAAATCAGTAATGTAAGAATTAAGTAATTCATCAACAGTAAATTTTTTATATTAAAATCTTTGATTAATTGACTGTAAACGATATCTTTCCAAACATTTCCATTATCATCCAATTCAATAAATTTTTTTATAAATGCATCTTTTAGTTCTTGTGGTACTAATTGGAAAAAATTTACTTGCCAACATATAAAACGAATAAGTGACTCATTCCTATTCAAAATAGTTTGATCCAAATCAAACAGAAGTATGTTTCGCATTAAAAATACTCACTCTCATAATAAAAGTTCTATATATAGTTCATCTTCTTTTTTCAGTATTATTTAAATTAACATAATATGTATTATATGCGGTTTAACAGAATAATACCGTTAACTCATCTAACTGAATACGTTAATTTTTTTATTTAATCCCAATATTTATAATTTGGATTTATTCATTGGATCTTAAGCCTTTCCAGCTATCATATAATCATATTTTTGTGTAGCTTTCTTAAAACATTTCATGACAAAAAAAGCCCAGAATCTGCTGAGCGTTTTTAACAATATATAAATTTAGCTATCAATTTTATCAAATTTACGATCTTTCAAACTCAAGTTTCCGCGCAAAATATCCGATAACATTCTCCAGTCTGAAATAAAGCTATACAACGGTTGTTTAAAGCTTGCTGGCTTATTTTTTTCAAAAACAAAATGCCCCACCCACGCGCATGCGTAGCCTGAAACTAATCCGTAGACTAGATATTTAGCTTTACGCTGACGAATCGCTTGAGTAAAAAAATAAATACCGATTGAGCTACCTGCTGCATGTAAACGACGACTCATAATGCTGCGGTGTTCAGTCAAATAAAAACGATAAAATTCTGAGTAATTCTTGATGGGTAATTGAAATTTAGCTTCTTCTTGCGATGAAGACGGCTCTACATAAGCATTCATTGTTGTATTCCTGTCCTTTTTTTGACCACCTTAATTCAAAAAATTGCACTTGAAAAGCTTATCTTACAAATATTGTGATTAATCATTCATTCAAGTAAATGTAAGTGAATTGTCAAGATTGTGGTTCTAACTGAATCAGTTACAATTCCCTTAAATTAAAAGGCAATCAAATGTCTTACTTCTATGAAAATGATTGATCAATTAGGAAAATCACATGCTTGAAATTGAATTAAAGTTTCAGATCCCAGAAGCTCGACGGAATGCGATTTTAAAAGCAATCGATCCAAAAAAGTCTGAACTCATTCAAATGCAAGCAAAGTACTATGACACTCCTGATCGCCTACTCTCTCAGCATGGGATAGCCATTCGACAACGTCTTGAAAATACCAATTGGGTTCAAACCTTAAAAGCGACGAAAAGTAAAAGCCATTTACACCGTTTCGAACATAATCATGATTTAGGTAATCTTGAGGCTGCACCGAATTTAGATTTATCTATTTATTCAGATAATTCCGAAGCTTATGAGGTCTTAAATGACGCATTGAAAGGTGATTTTGACCAATTAGTCTTGCAGTTTGAAACAGACATTCAACGTACAGTTCGAGTGATTAGCTTTGAAGATGCTGAAATTGAAGTGTGTCTAGATATTGGCGTTGTACGATCAGATGATCGAGAACATGAGATTCATGAAGTAGAGTTTGAACTCAAACAAGGAAAAGTTGAAACATTACTAGCGTTTAGTTTTGAGTGGGTCAAAAAATATCAACTTTGGCTAGACGTTCGCAGTAAGGCTGAGTTTGGTAATTTATTGGTTTCAAATTTAGTTGTAAGCCCAGCGCGAACTGAAAAAGAATGGATCGTTGCAAAAAAAGAAAGCGCAGAAAAAACGATTCGGATGATGATTGGTCATCATATGCAACATTTACTGCCGAATATTGCTGCGATTTCTGCGGAAGTGGCTGAACAGGAACACATCGAACAAGCACATATTGCTTTGAACTATTTGTTTTTAAGTCTATCTATTTTTAAAGACTGGACATCAAAGAGCACAGATAAATGGGCACATCAGTTATCTGCATTTAAAAATCATTTTGAAAACCTAAAACATTATGAGCATATGCAACACACCTTAGGCGCTATTCTGCAAAACCCTAAAACTGCTGAAATGCTCAGTAAAGATGTGCTCTACGCCCGAGAAAAATTAAACAACTTAGTCAAATCTACCCAAAACGTTCAACACTATCTTGAACTTTTGAGTTTTAGTTTAGGCAATTCCAAGAAGGTGCAAACCCAAGACCTCAAAACCTATGCTCAAAATACGCTTCAACAGCAGTATAAAGTTTTACAGGAATGTCTGAATGAAGCTGATCCTTCTAACTTTGAAAGTCTTGACCAATTGGCAATACATTTAAGTGAATTAAGATTCAGTTTCCCAGTCTTAACACAAATTTTTGATGTGAAAAATTTACAAAAATACGGCAAGGCGCTTAATGATGCACATTATGCAGCTGAACAATATCAAGTATTATCTTCCTCATCATCCTACTTACAGCAAACAGAATTAGAAGCCAGTGACTGGTTCGCCTTAGGTTGGTTGACGGCAAAGCAAGAAATTTACGCTGAAAAACTTTTGGAAGCGACTGAACAATTCCTAGTCAGTCGAAAATTTATCAAGTCATAAAATTCAAGTCAGAACTTTTCGTCAATGAGAAGTTCTGACTTAAAAATGATCCCAAGTTTGCATCGCCATGTGTACAACGCTTTCCAATTGTTCAAAAGTAGCCCCATCACGTGCTTGTAAGCTTAGTCCTTGTAAAATCGTCATATAATAATCTGTCATTGCCTGAATATTAGTTTGTGTACTAATTTCACCTGAGGCTTGGGCAGCTAATAATTTTTCTAGTAAATTCGATTTAGATAACTGTCTTTTTTCCGAAATTGATTGTTGTATTTGTTGATTTTGAATCGAACAGTTCATTGTCGACACGACCAACATACATCCTTTCGGTTTGTCTTTCTGCACCAGTCGTTTTAGATTCTCAATCAAATAAAGTTCCATTGCTAATTTTATGGAATGTGCATGTTTAAAAATCATTTCCATCGAGCATGATTCGTGCCTGAGATAATAGTCAATGCAACGATTAAAGAGCTCTGATTTATCACCATACGTACTATAAAGACTAGGTGCAGTGATTCCCATGGCGAATGTTAAATCACTCATTGAAGTAGCTTCATAACCGTATTTCCAAAATAGTGTCATGGCTTTTTCAAGTGCTTGTTCTTCATTAAAACACTTAGGACGTCCACGCCCCTTAGATATTGATTTGGCACTATCCATTTGATTTATTGGCTTTGAACTTTCCTGCATATTCAACCCAATTAATTTTATAATGATCATTAATAAATTAATTGACCCAGATCTTAAATTCAAATATTTTATTTTTATAACAATCATTATGAAATTATTTTCAAGGAGCGTTGGTCAATGAAATCTGAATCTCATCTGACTGAAACCGCTGTTAATTCTCCATCTCCTACAAAAAATCAAGGAAATTGGTTTGCTGTTATTACACTTTCTATCACCGCTTTTATATTAGTGACCAGTGAGTTTCTCCCTATTGGTGTGCTCAATGCAATCGCACTAGATCTCAACATTTCAGTCGGTACTGCTGGCCTGTTCATTACCCTTCCAGGCGTGATGGGTGCTTTCGCAGCACCGCTTATCTCGGTCTGGGTGAAGCAACTTGATCGACGCTATTTATTAATCGCACTCACAGCGGTCATGGTCATTGCAAATTTCATTACGAGCTATTCAGAAAGTTTCACTTGGATTCTATTGAGTCGCTTTTTCTTGGGTATCGCGATAGGCGGATTCTGGGCAACTGTAATCGCCTTAAGTGGTCGTGTTGCACCTCCTCACCTACCCATCGCCAAAGCAACAGCTATCGTCATGGCTGGCGTGACTCTGGCAACTGTGCTGGGTGTTCCGGTTGGAACATGGCTAAGTGAAATTTACGGTTGGCGTAATGCCTTTATGATCACCTCGGTGATTGGTGCCATTATTCTGTTTTTTGAAATTAAATTCCTACCGAAATTACCGCCGACTTCAGCTATTCAATATAGTGATCTACCCGCATTGTTTCGAGATCCAAAAGCTCGTAAAGGGTTAATCATTGTTTTATTTATCGGATTAGCGCATTTTTCAACATACAGTTACTTGGCGCCTTTCTATAAAAATGAAGCAGGATTTGATGGTTCAACCATCAGTTCTTTACTTCTTATTTATGGAGCAGCAGGCTTCGTAGGCAATGCATTCTCCGGTTATAGCAGCAATATCAATGTCCGCTATACACTTTTTGCTGTTGCATTGTGTTTAGCAATCGTATTCCTTACATTCCCTGTTTATGCCAAATTCTTAACTGGTGCATATATTCTTACAGCATTATGGGGTTTTGCTTTTGGTGCCTTTCCTACGACAGCCAATATCTGGATGTTTTTACATGCGCCACATGCGGTTGAAAAAGGGATGCCTCTTTTTGTCAGTATGTTCCAAATCATGATTGCAGCAGGCGCTTTATTTGGTGGTTTTATGGTAGATCACTTCAATACCAGTGCCTTAATTTACAGTGTTTTGATTTTTATCTCTTTAGCTGTAATTGCTGTATTTACACATAGTCGAGGATTGAATAATCCTAAAGCTCAGCAATGTACATCAATTAATTGAGTTGAGTTGAGTTGAGTTGAGTTGAGTTGAGTTGAGTTGAGTTGAGTTGAGTTGAGTTGAGTGTAATTTTTTACGCTCAATTCTTAAATAATTCTATGAAATATAAACTCATTTCGTTGAGTGAAATCAATTTAAGAAATTAACGCGCTAAATTCTCAACCATCATTCAAATCGATCAATGCACCAATTCGGTGACATTTGCACAAAAATGATGAATTTTTTCATGAAAAATCCGTTAATCACTCCTCCATATTATTAATTATACCTAAATTATATATTTATCATTATTTATTAGTTGGCATACAAAATGCATTCATTATGATGAGTCTATCGTTTAACGCTAGTTATTCGATTTACTTGAAAATAAAATCAAACATGAATGGTGAATACAATGAATAATTCAAATCCAACAACTTTAAAAGAACTTACATTAGATGAAATTGAAGCAGTATCTGGTGCAGGTTTAGTGACTAATTTGCTTGGTACTGTCGGCTCTCTTGTAGTATTAAAAGATCCTTTAGTGAAAATTGGCACTGGCGTAAATGAAACACTTAATGGAACAATTGATTCACTAGGATTAGGTGTATTAAAAGGTGTTGTAGACACGTTGATTTAATTTTAAAAATCTTATGAACAATAGACTTTTTAATCTTTCAAATCACTCATCAAAAGGCTCATGAATGAGCCTTTTGATTGATATCCTACAAGATTTTGAACTAGAATGCTCTATACATGGATTGTTCAGCAATACAATAATTTTCCTCTATTTATGGCATCTAAGTTCGGGGTTAATGTGAATTCTTCCGATGAGAAGCTTACTCAACCATAAGATTGGTAAATTCTGCTGCTAAACTTATATACATTCATCCCTAAAAATACACATCAAAAGCTGAACTTTTCTCACTTTGATTAAGTCATTATTTTAAAAAGTAGCAATTTCATACTCGATAATTTTCATTATATTGATAAATTAAATATTTAATTTTTAAAGGTGCGAACTTGAAGACAATTGGTTTATTAGGTGGAATGAGTTGGGAGTCGACTGATTTGTACTATCAACAAATCAATAAGATGGTTCAAACGAAACTTGGCAAGTTACACTCTGCTAAGGTTATTCTTATTAGCGTTGATTTCGCTGAAATTGAGGAGTTACAACGCAAAGGATTATGGGAAGATGCAGGAATCTATTTAAGAGATCAAGCCATACAATTAGAAAAAGCAGGTGCAGATGGCATAGTACTTTGTACAAATACAATGCACAAAGTAGCAACTTATATTGAGGAATCAACCAACATACCATTTATTCATATAGCAGATGCGACAGCCATGGAAATCATGAGCCAGAAAATTACAAAAATTGGGCTGCTTGGTACTGCATTTACGATGGAACAAGATTTTTATAAAAGCAGATTGGAGGAAAAAGGACTTAAAGTAATAACACCTAATAAAGCGAGTAGAAAAATTGTTCATGATATTATTTACAACGAATTATGTTTAGGCATAATTAGCGAAGCTTCGCAAAAGAAATATATTCATATTGTCGAAGAATTAATATCTTCTGGCGCTGAAGGAATCATTTTAGGATGCACTGAGATTTGTATGCTTATAGGAGATCTAAAATTCTCAGTCCCTCTATTTGATACAACTTCTATTCATGCGCAAGCAGCTGTAGATTTTGTATTATCATAAATATTTCATAGCATAAAAATCATTCAGCTCATGCTAAAAAATATTTAACTGACATCAAAATCGATCATCAAGTACATGAATCGTTGCTCAAGACTAAATTTAATCAAATTAATACATATTTTAAAAATCGCTTTTTTTGATTGATATTCATGCCACAACAATCATCATTTAATCCTCATCGATAGAATTTAGAATGATGTTGAAATCAATAATTTCATCTGCGATTTCTGTCGCCATACGTTCATGAGAAATCATAATGACCGTTTCAACTCGCTCTTGAATAATTTTTAAAATTTTCGAACTTGTTTTCTCATCTAAGGCTGCTGTAGGTTCATCTAAGATCAGAAGCTCTGGTTGTTTTAATAATGCACGAATGATGTTTAATCGTTGTTTTTCACCACCAGAGAAGTTTTTATAAATTTCTTGTATATCATCGTCTAACTCAATTTGATTTTTTTCCAGCAAATGGAGTAAATCGAACTCTTTTAGCCAATGTTTAAGCTCCTCATCAGAATATTTGATCTCAGTATTTTGAATCAAATTTTGTCTTAATGAGGTTGAATAAACGATCGGAGTTTGGCTGACCACAGCAATCTGATCAAATATCTTTTCTGAAAATACTGAAGTGATCTCTAAATTTCTAAAGAATAGTCGTCCAGATTTGATCTTTTCTATTCCCACCAAATAATTGAGGAAACTTGATTTTCCAATACCTGTTCGACCTTGAATTAAATATATTTTTCCACACACGATGTCTAAATTAAAATTTTCAATCGTCTGCTGACCTAGATCAAATGTCACATTTTGAAATGAATACGCCACCTCACTTTCTTTCTGTTCCTCAGCTGTTAGATCATTCGTACTGAATGACTCATGTTCCAATTCAAAATATTCTAGGTACTGATCAATAGCCACAATATGACCTTTCAAATGAATGATATTTTGAGACATCATCATTAACGGAATGGTTAAACCTATAATATAGGTACTGACTAAAACAAAATCACCTGAACTAAAACTTTGATATTCAAACATATAGACTGATAAAACCATGAATACCAAAAGAAAAAATGACACAAATAACAGTTGATATATCATGAGATACTGAAGTTTTTTATAGGTATCCTGAGTCTTTATTTTATAGTCATCGATTCTGCGGCTAAACTCTTCAAATTCGTAATATTTCGAATGACTGAGTTTGATATCATAACTTTGTTGGAGTTTTTCAATCACAAATTGATTCAGTTGATTTCGAGCACCATACATAATCGTAAAGATATCTTGTGTCTTAAAGGTAATGATGAGCGATAAAGCAACTGTACAAGCTGAGAATACGAAAAAATACACACCAAATTCAAGATTGATCGTATTTCCGAGCACATACACCATACCTAAGATTTTAAATACCGTAGGTACAATGACAAAAAATATAGTAAAAATAATTGTACCAAGTGCTTCACTGCCACGAATTAGATTTGCATTAAATACACCGATATCTTGTTGTCGTTGATCTTTTAATTTCAAATCAAGAAAATTAAATACTCCAGCTTTAAGCATGGATGCATCAACATTTCTGATCATCATAGACATGGCAAAATTATTTATATTCTTCATCCCCTCATTGATAAACCAAGCGAGTGCATAAGCAACGGCGAATAAATAGAGCAGATGAATTTGAAAAAAGTCTTGAATCGAATAGTAATGATCAGGTTCACTGGTCTGGTCAATCAGCAGCTTAAACAAATACGGTAAACCAACACTCGTACCAATAATTAAAATTTGAAGTATGGCTAAAACGAAGAATACACTTAATCCATTTTCATCATGTTGACGGAATAACATCCACGCCTTTTTAAATTGTTTAATCTTTTCAGTCATCATTCTTTAAATTAGTTATTTTTTATGATGACTATTTTAAACAATACTAATCAATAAGTTTGGATATTGATCGTAGAAGCTTTGTACTTATAAAGTAGCTAATCATTGATTCTAATGTCTAAAAACTAAGTTCAATCAGCTCAACTAACGATATTTACCATAAATACGCCACGTGTTGTTATCCGCCAATGGATCGCTATATGAGTCATTTCGTTGCTTACGTGGTTTATCGCGAGCATCAACCAACTCGAAATGAGGCTCAACACTTAAGACAATACCATTTACATAAAAACGTGTTCTCGTATATTCACTTTGCCCATGCTGAAATACATAAGTTCTTAAATCTATAAATTCGCGATGCGCAACTAATGCAGCAGTGTCATCATGATCCAACCAACGACTCATTGCCAAAACTTGTTCAGGTTCAAACTGTCCACACTTCTCTAATACACTAGCAATACCACGAAAAGTCTTTGATTCCTTTGCACGTGTTTTGTTAATGCGAATTCGGTCTACATGAAAATAAAACAGCGGTAAATTTAGATGACTTGGTAAATGAATGGCATCTAAAACCTCATCTTCCATAAAAGGTTGAAATAAATCTTGTGCCCTTTCGATTAGACCTGTCCACTGCTGGTAATAAGCAGCTACTTGCTCTTTGCTTCCATAATAAATGGGAAGACCTTCGACATTCGCAAGATCAACAGGTGGCCAAATATTCTGTCTCAGTAACGCAATATCACTTTTTAAACTTTGAACTGCGATAGCATCTTGCATAGAAAAGCTCATAAAAAAATTACTTAGGCTATTTTTAGATTAAGTGAAAGGTTTAGTTTATGCAAGCCTTTGCCTATAATAGTGCTTGAATTAAGTTATTTATTAGGAACAATTCATGGTTCAAAAGATTCAAGCGACTGATGTCACTGAAGAAGAAGCATTGAATGCGATTTTCTTCGAACGTGCTGATGAATTTATTAAGCAAGCCAATGAATTTTGCCGTGTTGAAAAAGGTTCTACTGTTAAACCAGCCGATGCTCGTGGTCAAGTCAGTGCTGCGATGCTATTTGGTACTGCTCGTTTTAATACATGGGTTGCTGCCAATAACTTTAAAGACGGCAATGAAATGCGTGATGCTAAAGAACAAGTGATGTCTTATATCATGCAACAGTTTCATATGATGCTTGAAGATAATTATGACGAATACTGCGAACAGTTTGAGAACTACCTTCGCTTCCGTCGTAATGAAGAGTTTCATGCAAATAAACATGACCACGAACATTAAATAGATTTGCATTGTGTGCATTGAGCCTCCTTTAGGGGGCTTTTTTAATGCTTAAACTCTAATATTCAAACGAAAATGCAATTCAAAAATTGATCAATTTCTCGTATGTTATTCTTATTGATGACTCAACTAAGGATAGCGATGAATCAACTCAACTTTCCCATCGTCGATGCACATATCCATCAATGGGATCCTTATCACACACCGCATGCTGCCGCTTTAGCTGTTAAACTTTTTGGAAAACATCCAAAAATCTTGGATAAAGTCGTTCGTCTCGTAAAACCTAAAGATTTAATAGAGACAGTAGGACTTACAGATTACATCACAGCACCCTATTTACCAGCGGATTACCACAAAGACATTGGACACTATACTGTGAGCCGTGTTGTACATGTCGAAGCCAGCTGGCATCATCAAAAAGGGACTGGCGTTGTAGAAGAAACGCAATTTATTCAACAGCTTCCTTTTTCTCAAGAAAACATCAAATTGGCTGGAATCGTTGCAACAGCTGATCCTCGTGAAAGTAATTTCAAAAAAATTCTTAAAATGCATAAAAAGGCATCTCGGCATTTTCGTGGTATTCGAAAAATGGCTGCACATCATGAAGATCCTGGAATTCATGCATGGAACGATGATCCCCACCTCTACACTGATCGAAAATTTTTAAAAGGTTTTGAAGCCTTAGCCCAGTACAATTTAAGCTTTGATGCTTGGGTTTATTCTAGCCAGCTTAAAGATGTTATTGCTTTGGCAAAACGTTTTCCTGAGACTTCGATTGTCTTAGACCATTTGGGCACACCAGCAGGTTTATTCGGCCCAGTAGGTAAACACACAGGAATCACCCAAACTGCGCGAGACAATATCTATTTCCACTGGAAAGAAGATCTTGCAGAATTAGCTCAATGTCCGAATGTATATACAAAAATGTCTGGACTCTTCATGCCTGTTTTAGGTCATCAATTTCATACACGACGAACACTAGCATCTAAACAACAAATCATTGAATTGGTCTCTCCTATGATTATTCATGCTTTACAATGTTTTGGGCCTTATCGTGTCATGTTTGCATCCAACTTCCCGATGGATAAAGTGAGCACATCACTCACAAATATCATTGATGCCTTTAGCGACATTGTCGCTACCTATAATTCAGATGTTGTTGAACAGATATTTTGTAAAAATGCGCAGCAATTTTATAAGCTTTAAAAAAAAGGCTCATTCACAATCGAATGAGCCTTTTTGAATCGTACATTGTGGTTCTAAGTTTTAGGCTTTGAAATCATTTCAGGTTGTGGTTTACCATACTGATCTGCCATAACTTCAACCAAAAACTCAGGCTTAATATATTTTTTGATCACTGCATCTATATCTTTCTTCGTCAGTTTTGCAAATGCCTGATCTCGTTCTAGTCTTGAAAGCTGTGTTTTATTTTGCTCAAGCTGACTGTTCAATCCACGATGAATACGGCGCTCATCCTCTAAATTCGTGACACGCTGTTTCATAATATTAGCTTTAGCCGCTTCAAGCTCTTGCTCCGTCACACCATTCTTTAATAAGTCAGTGAATACTTTATGCACACCTTGAGAAACTTGAGCTGATTTTCCTGCTGCATAATTAGCACTTACACCTAGAGCACCAGCATTGATAAAATTATCCAAACTCAAACTACTTCCAAAGCTGTAAACCAACGCATTTTTTTCACGTAACTCCATGGCAAGGCGTGATGATAATTGTGACTCGCCTAGAATATGGCTCAACACATATAATGCTTCTGCATCAGGATGATTATTACCAACTGGAATGGCAATAACCGCTTGATAATTACCAAATTGACGCTGTTCAGCCAGCGCATGAACTTTTTGAGCAGGATAATCTATATGACTGCCCTGCAAACGTTGGTATGGTTCTTTTGTCTTAGACTGACCTAAAGATGAATTCAAAAATTTCAGAATGGCTTTGTCATCAAAATCACCAGTCACCGATATTTGACCATTTTGAGTTGTAAAATACTTTTGGTACAAAGCTTTAATTTGATCATTGGTGATGGTTTCAATTTGCTGCTTTGCTAGCTCAGGTTCAAAATGATATCGCAAATCACCTGGTTCATATCGCTCTACGATTCTAGCGATAGTCAGTCCTGCAACAGTTTCAGGCTCTGTATATGGTCGATTTAATGACGATAATGTTTGCGATTTGATGAGGTCAAACTGACTTTGCTCAAATTTCGGATTATTCATAACGTCGACAATAAACTTGAAGAATTCTGGAAATTTTTCTTTCTTCGCAGATACGTTAATCACAATACCATTATCAACAGCTGAAGCAGATGCTCGACCACCCGCCTCGATTGATTTGTCTGCAATATCTTGCAGGCTATACTGCTCAGATGCTCTCAATAGCAAATAAGACATAAAGCCTAGTGCTTCACCTTGATGCTTGAGTGATTGTGCTGTCCCGAAATTTAAAGATATCGATGCGTAAGTTTTGTCATCGCGTGTTGACGTTGGGAATAGTGCATAATGCATCCCATTTTTCAAAATACCACGCTTGATTTTTTTCTCTAACTTTTCAACATACTGTTTGGAATTTTTTAAGTGCTCAGCCACTTCAGCCTTATACACAGCTGGGTCTTTTAAAGGCTCTTCTTGAGTTGCCACTTGATCTAAAGTTTTTGAATCTTGCTCATTAGCGTCTAGCTCGAGTGCCTTTTTTTGATCCTCAGGCGTAGGTTGTATGTCTCCCGAAATGCGATGCTCAGCAACCAAGAATTGATTTATTACTTGATTAACTTGATCGACATTTAAACTTTGTATCTCTGCTTGATCTTTAAAATATTTTGCCCAATCCCCATTGGATGAAACCACATAATCACTAATGAAACCGCCCACAGAAGAAGCATTGGTCATCATGCTCTCTTGACCATTTTTAATCATGTTTTTGACACGATTTAATTCTGTTTCATTAAATTGATGCTTTTTCTCAATTCCTTTCTCTAGAGAAAGGGCAACTTTTTTCTCGTCGTGATTAGGAGCATACACTGCCCCCATAAAAACAAGATTAAAATCTGGTGTTAACCATGTCGTCGATTGAACCTGTGTAGCCGTACCTGTTTCTACAATATCTTTGTACAAATGACCACTAGGTTGCATTGTAAATAAATAAGGTGCTAAAGCGAGTGCAGTCTGTGTTTTTTGCTGGGTGCCATTGAGATAAATATTGTATTTGCCTAAATCACTTCCCTTTTGCACGATAAATTGACGATCTTTGATCTTGGTCGAATCAAGCATTGGAACTTGGGTTGACTCAGGAATTTGACGCGCAGGAATTTGATTAAAATTTTTATCCACTGCTTTCAGGATATCCGCTTTATTAAATTTACCTGCAATCACTAGAACTGCATTATTCGGTGCATACCATTGTCGGTAAAATTGATTCAGTTCCTTCATGTTGATTGACTGAAGCTCAGCTAAATCACCAATTGGTAGACGACCAAGATACTGATTTCCGTAAGCAGATTTCCAAATTTGATCCATCAATACTGAAAAAGGTTGATCCATTCGAACCTCACGCTCTCGTTTTACGATTGCGATTTCTGACGGAACAAATTTTTCCTGAAGTACGAGCTTATCCATTCGCTCTGCCTCCAGATACAACATTTCATCAATGGCTTTTTTTTCTGGACGGATGACACTCATATACTGGGTAGAATAGTAGTCAGTCATCGCATTACTCATGAGCGTATGCTGATCTAGACGACGTTGAAACTCATCTCCTTTTACATTTTCTGTGCCTTTAAACGCGAGATGCTCAAGTAAATGTGCTAAACCACCTTTACCTTGTGGGTCATTCAAAGCTCCCGTTAAATACACCATATTCATAAAAATTTTATTTTCTTTAGGTATTGGTGCCAAAATTACCCGTAAACCATTTTCTAGTTTGTATTCTTCAATATTTTGTTCAGTCTTGACCAAAACAGGTTGTGCTAAACCGCTAGAACTGACCGCAACGATCATTAAAGTAAGTGAAAGTTTTTTAAAACGAGTTAGCATTGTTCTTCCAATTATTGATATAAAAAAATTGATCACACGCCTGACAAGGGTATGATCAATAGGGTTTATGCTTTAAAGGTAAATTTCAGCTTTCATATAAAGTTTGGCATAGCCAGAAATTTCAATTCTTTGATTCTCTTTAAGTTGGCAATACAACACGCCACCTCGTTCTGAGCTTTGAAAAGCAATAAGTTCTGTTTTATTCAATTTCTCAGCCCACAAGGGTGCTAATCCTGTATGCATAGAACCTGTTACAGGATCTTCATTGATGCCTTTATGTGGTGCAAAATAACGTGCCACATAATCATATTGTTCTGATGCTGCAGTTATAGCAATATCGGGATGATCGGATGCTGTAATACAAGTACTAACCTCATATGCTTCAGCAATTGCATTAATATTGGCAAAATTAGGTTTGGCATCAAGCACATCTTGTTCACTTTCCAAGACTAAAATATAAGCTTGTTGATTTAGATAAATTTCCTTGATTGGACGATCAACCACTTCTTTTAATAACTCAGGAAACTCTTCAGTTAAATGAGGGATTCGAACAGGAAAATTCATTGTAATTTTTCCATCATCTTGTCGAGTGATGGTAAAAATTCCTAAATCTTTGACATGAAATTTAATTTTTTTCGCTTGAGTATACTCATTAAAAAGTACATAACTGCTCGCTAAAGTGGCATGACCACAGAAATCGACTTCAACTTTAGGTGTAAACCAACGGATTTCATAATTTTCATCATCAATAATTTTAACAAAAGCCGTTTCAGCCAAATTATTTTCAAATGCAATATTTTGCATGAGTGATGTATCAAGCCATTCTTCACTGACCACTACAGCTGCAGGATTCCCCTTAAACAACGCTGTAGTAAAGGCATCAACTTGATACATTTTCATAAATACACCCTAATATTTCCAAACTTCTAATTGAGAATAATAATCTTTTATCATTTCAAATCATAGATTAATTTCAATCTTGACTATAAATTATTGCTTCACAAAGATTCGTTCATAAACTGTATATTTCTAATGATCTTCCATAAAAAAACCCTCACATGAGGGTCTTTTGCTATTTACGCTTTTTGAGCGCTTTCTTTAAATCTTTTAACTTAGATTCATGCTTAGAAATTTTCTTAAGTCTCGATTTAATTTGATCTTTTAAATCTTTAATTTTTAACTTGGACTTATTCGCCATATCTTATCTTCCTCGTGTCATTCACTTTAAATTGTTAATGCTTGAATTTACTGACAAGAATGGGCATTCATCCCTAAATTCCCATTCAATTCATGATTAATGGATTAACGATTTTGTTGATCTAAATCAGATTGCTGTTGTGATTGTTGACGGGACTGTTGCTGATTCTGCTGCTGTTGATCTTGTTGCTGTTGCTGCTGATTGGGTTGCTGTTGATGTGGCTGTTGACCTTGTTGACGTTGCTGGTGATTTTGTTGCTGTTGCTCATTTTGATCTTGATTGTATTGATTACTCATTTCATATCTCCATGATTATCAGATTTTGATACTGATCTTGAATTCTTTTTCACTTGAATTAGACCAATACAAATAACCATAACCCTTTTGCACGAAACTGCGAGCATAGAGCTGTATCAAAATACTGCATCGTAACTTCCATTGTGTAAGCTATTTAAATTTCAGAGGATTAAAATTGATATATGTTACGAGGCTTACAAGGCTCTCTCATTTGTTTACTTGTATTAACGAGACTTATTCCTCTGGTTTTAAATCTGGTTTTAAATATGGATATGGATTTGTAGCACCACTCGTTAAATAAATCCCATAATGTAAATGTGGAGGTGTATTGATCGCATTGCCAGTATTTCCCACATATCCTAATACTTCACCGACTTCAACCCAGTCACCTTCTTGGATGTGTGCTGCATATTCATCTAAATGTGCATAGTAATGGCGACTTAACTGAGGTCCTACCACCCAGATGACTTTACCTCCCAAACTATTTGTGCCGATACGACTTACAATACCTTGTGTTGTACTCAATACAGGCGTACCTCGTTTGGCAAAAATATCAATTCCTTGATGTGTACGACCATTTGAACGTGCTGCCCCCCAAGTATCTGCTATTTGAGTTACTTTGACTCCTTCAACGGGTATCGCCAACGGCTCTGTCAACGCTTGCTGTTGAAGTTTCCAGTATAAATATGGATATTGTATTCCTGCTGTTGCGCCTGAATTTGGGGGCTGACAAGCAGTAAGCATCCAACTGATTGCAATGAGTGATCCGATAATCCTTTTTTTCATATACAACCTAACATCTTAAATTGAGTTAAATTTTAGCGTCTGATCGACGTTTGCATTGTATTGTTTAAATTAAAAGCACTTGTCAGAAACCAATAAAAGCCTGCTTATACCGATTAAATCGTCAGAATTACATATTTTTTTTGATCAATACGATACTTTCTTTTTTGAATCACGCATAATAGTCACCAATTCCCCGATTTATTTTGTTTGACTTCAATGATCGAATCCTCAGATCAATTCAGGATGTTCATAAATTCTTGATAAGTCAGACCTTTCACTATTTGCACATTATTGAAGTTTTTATATGAAAATCGTCATTCTCAATAAACCTTATGGCGTTCTCTCCCAGTTTCGTAAAGACGAAGCGCATATGACAATGTCTGATTTCGTTGACGATCCGACTTTACGTCTTGCTGGACGTTTAGACATGGACTCTGAAGGTCTAGTGTTTTTAACCGACCATGGTGGTTTAAATCAGTACATTACCAACCCTGCCAATAAGAAATTTAAAACTTATTTGGTTCAAGTTGATGGTGATGTGACTGAAGAGGCTTTAGAACAGCTTCGTAAAGGTGTAGAGCTTAAAGACGGTATGACTCTACCCGCAAAAGCTGTAAAAGTTGAACAGCCTGAGTGGTTATGGGATCGTGATCCTCCTGTTCGTTTCCGTGCTTCTGTACCTACTTCTTGGGTTGAAATTTCGATTTGCGAAGGTCGTAACCGCCAAGTTCGACGTATGACTGCAGCAGTAGGTTTCCCAACTTTACGTCTTATTCGCACTAAAATTGGATCAATAGACTTAGTACAGATGGGTCTTGAATCTGGCGAAACTAGAGAAATTGAACCATTACTTTATCCTGACTTTCAAAATGTTCCTGCAGAAGAGCCATACCGCTCACGCTCTTATGTGAAGAAACCAGGCGGTACAGGTGGCAAGCCGATTAATAAGAAAGTCAATAAAGATGGTACTAAGAAAAAATCGGGTACTAAACGTATTTGGCAAATGGAAGAACATGAGAAACCACGTCGTAAGACCAATGGTACTACTCGCCCAAATACAAAAGCTCCACGTGGACGCGCACGCTAAGCTCAAGCTATTGTATAAAAAGTAAAAAGGATGCGATTGCATCCTTTTTTTATACATAAATTAACTTAAATAATCTCTCATTTTAAGTACACTTTTTCGATTATTTGCTTATTGTGAGTTGATACTTATGAAAAAATTTACGCTTGCTCTTTCAGGTTTTGCATTCTCAACATTCACTTTGGCAAATCCTTTAAGTGTTCATGTGCTTAATCAAGAAACTGGTCTTCCGTCTTCTAATATTGCAGTTACCCTTGAAGCGCAGCAGGGTGAAAAATGGATAAAGCTCAACGAAGCTAAAACGGATGAAAATGGTCGTATCAAGGCTCTATATCCAGCCGAAACAGATCTTCAAAAAGGTGTTTACAGAGTAACTTTTAAAACTGGTGACTGGTTTAAAGCAAATAACAAACGTACTTTCTTCCCAGAAGTGCCAGTGGTTTTTGTGATTGATGGTAGTTTAGATCATTACCATATTCCGTTGTTATTAAGTTCATATGGTTATTCAACCTATCGGGGTAATTGATTTTAGAAGACATCCTTCAATCTAAATCAATCCCTTTCTCTATCTTTTCTAGTAGCTCTGTCATATTGAGTTCAAATAAACCACTTGAGAAATCTTGTTTTTTATCTCCTAAGCGCCAACCTGAGTCAATTTTTTTTCTATGAAACTCTGGATAAAATTTACCAATTTGTGCAATGTTTCTAGCCATTGAATCCCAAAGTTCACCATGCTTAGGAGATACTTCGTTAGCAGTTATGCTCAAAAAATTAAAAAGTTCAAAAGACGATTCACAAATTTCATAAAAAGCTTTTTCTGCTAATGAATTATAAATTTTTTTATTATCCAATTGATCTTTTACTTCTTTTAAGAAAATTAAATGTTTTTTCTCAAATGGTAGGCAATAAATATAATGTTTATCCCAACTGTACGGATTACCATTTTTTGCTTCAATAATTAATATCAAAGCTTTATTTAATCTCTTTAACTTGGAGTTTTTAACTCTATTTTCTGGTAAATAAATATTTAAATACCAAAAAATTGAACTAACTAATATACCAATACTCAATGCATTTAATATGTTATTCCCTTCTGCAAATTGATAAAAAAAGCTTTCTAAAAAAGTACCTTGAATTAATGAAAATATAGGATCACTACTTGTCTTAAAATAAACTAACAATGATACTAAACATAAAACAACCATAGAGTAAAGTTGCTTCTTATTTTCAGAAAAATTATTTAACATTTTGATTTTGATAAAATTATATATAAGTATCATTATTATATTATCTGTTTTTAATTTTCAATTTTTTCATAAAACTTTTCAAAAAAAACCAGTGCATAAACACTGGTTTTTTTAAATCCTAAGTTAAATTAAGCTTTAAGCCATTTATCAACTTTAGATTGATCTGTAACCTTAAGTTCCACTTCAGTGAGTTCACTACCACCTGATTGAACTTCAAATTGCATTAATTCATCACGACGGAAAGCATGTACATTAAAAGTAACTTCCAATTTTGCATACTTGTCGAGTTGCTTAGTGGTCGCCTTTAAACCATCAACTGCGATGATAATATCATGAGCAGAAAGCCCAGCTTTAACACCAGCGCCATCACGACGAGCAGACTGAATTAATACACCTTCAGGTTTATCTACAAGTTTTAAACCAAATGGTAAAGATTTATCATGCTTTAAAACATAGTCTAAGCCAAATTCAGGGAACAACTGATCAAGCGGTAACTCATCCGTGGTATTAATCAAATGGTTAATTTGTTCAGACCAATCATCACCTGTTAATTCTTGGCATAGTTCATAGATGGTACGTTCATGAACCTGTATACCCTGTTGCGCATTTTCATACAGCTTACGCATCAATACATCAAGACTTGAACCTCTTAAACGTAAACCTAAATCTAGACACAGCGCTACTAAGCAACCCTTGTTATAGTAACTTGTGCCAGCATTGTTAGAGTTTTCATCTTGACGATAGAATTTGACCCATGCATCAAAACTTGACTCTGCAACAGTTTGAACAAAACGACCTGGATTTTGCAAATAACGATCGATCTGCGCCTTTAACAACTTCAAGTAAGATTCCTGAGAAATCACACCACTACGAAGTAGAATTAAATCATCATAGTAGGACGTAAAGCCTTCAAAAATCCATAACAAAGAGGTATAGCCTTCTTTGTCTAAATCATAATTCACAAAATTTTCAGGGCGAATAAATTTCACCAACCATGAATGAAAATATTCATGGCTACACAAACCTAAGAAACGCTGATAATCAACGGAAGGTTCAACAGGCTCATTGGACTTAGGTAGATCATCACGTGGAGAAATCAAACTGGTTGAGTTCGGATGCTCTAAACCACCATAACTGTTACCCGTCGCGATGGTCATAAAGGTGTAGTTTTCAAATGGTGCTGAACCAAACATGGATATTTCTGTCGCACAGATTTTCTCAATGTCTTGTTTCATACGTTCGACATTCATCGCATGTTTGCCAGAAACCACAAACTCATGTGGAATACCATTTGCTTCGAAAGCAAAACGAGTTTGATCTGCAAGCTCAAATGGTGCATCAATCAATTCAGCGTAGTTTTTTGCCTTAAGCGTATAGCGACCACGCACTAAACTTTTAGATGCCAATCCTGTAGCGAGTTGGAAATGTTTCAATTCATCTGGCAAAAATAACTCAACTTCTACCGCTTTATCTTCTTGTCCTTCTAAACCTAAACATGCACAAGCAGGATTAACATATAAGCGTGTTTCATCAACATAAGCACCACGTACTGAGAGGTCGTATGCATAGACGTCGTACTCAACCGTAATCAGCTCAAAATCAGTATTAAATAACTGCCACTTATTTTTTTCATTTTTACGAATCTTGAGTATTCGACCATCTTCATCATAGGCACGAACAGACTCAATATGTTTTGAAAACTCTCGAATGAGATAACTTCCTGGAATCCAAGTTGGCAAGCTCAATACTTGAGTTGGTTGAGCAACGAAACGAACAGTAACGTGAATGAGATGCTGACGAAAGTCGTCAAATTCGATCTGATAATGCAACATAATGTCTTAATTGAGAAACTATAGAACCAACTTGTATTTAGATTAGCATTTTTTTACTTGGAGTTGCGCGATTCGTATTAATTGTCTACAAATCTGACTAGAGTTTCAGAAAAAAAAGGCATAGCATGCGGTGTGCTTGATGATCTATGCCATTGGATTGGCTTATATAGGTAAACCCGTTGAAACTCTACTCTGCTCTACTCATAATTTTTAGTTTTTTTATAGTAAATATCACACATGCTTCCTTGTTCGAAGTTGCACCAGAAAGTTTAGAAGCTGAAGCATGGACTGTCTTAGATCCACAATCAGGTCAAGTCATTACTGAACACAATAGCCATGTCCAACGTGCACCAGCTTCGTTAACCAAAATGATGGTGGCTTACATCGCGCTGAAAGACATTCAAGCGGGTAAAATTAGCAAAAATGAAGTTATTACTGCCACACCAGTTGTCAATGTAGTTCAATGGGATGAGTCTCAGATGTATCTGAAGCCGACTCAACAAATTACGATTGATCAGCTTTTGGCAGGCTTAATTATCATGTCTGCCAACGATGCTGCTGTCACATTGGCTGAACGAATTTCAGGATCTGTGCCTGCATTTGTTCAACGCATGAATCAAGAAGCCAAAGCGCTTGGCATGAAAGATACAAACTTTGCCAATCCAGCGGGCATTACAATGGACATGCACTATTCAACAGCGCATGATTTGGCCGTGCTCGCACAAGCACTCACCAATGAAACACCCGATTACCTTGACTACTCGAAACAGCAAAGTTTTACTTACAATCAGCATTTTCATCGTGCAACAAATATTCTACTAAAACAAGATGCCACTGTTGATGGTTTGAAAACAGGGTTTACTCGTGCTGCAGGCTATAACCTTGCACTTACAGCCAATCGACCAACTCAACAATTTGACCTCAATCAAAGAAGACTTATTGTTGTGGTACTCGGTGCTCAAAGTGGCTTTAAACGCGCTGAAATCGCACATCAGCTTTTAAACCTATCCTATGCTTATACACGCAATGAAATTGCAATTAAAAAAAAGCAACTGATTGCTGAACTCCCTGTAGTCGCATCTACCTTAAAAATGTTCAGAGTCGAAACTAAAAAGCCAAGTATCGTGACGACCTCTTTGTATAACGCGAATCAAATGATTGATATGCGTAATTTTGACAATCAAACTCATCGTTTGATTCAAACAGATGCTTTTGGATTCACTTCAGCTCTTGAGCCTTTACAGCAAACTCAAACGCATATGAACGTCGAGCTACTAACACAATCATTAACCGCACCTATTGCGCAAATTCAGCAGTTGGCACGTATTCATATCTATCAAAATAACCGGCTCATTCAAACGGTAATGATTGAGGATGAACTTCAAATTGATGAAGCATCATGGTTTGAAAGTATTTTGAATTGGTTTAAACAATTATTTAGTTTTGGATCTAGCAGTACAAATCAAGCAAAAATCTATCCTTTAAACTGATTGCAGTTTTTTATTGTAAATCTGTAACTTGTAATACAAAAAGAACAATTCTTTTAAAAAAGAGATGGCATATTAACCCCATCTCTTTTTTATTTATGACGCTATAAAAATAGGAATATTAAATGTCGAATCTTCATCATATTGTCATTGTGGGTGGTGGTGCTGGTGGCTTAGAACTAGCAACACAACTGGGTGACACGCTGGGCAAATCGAAAAAAGCAAAAATTACATTAGTGGACCAAAAGCTCACACATATCTGGAAACCACTTTTACACGAAATTGCAGCAGGTACGTTGAGCCCTAGTGATGAAGAAACAAATTATTTTGGTCATGCTGCGAAGCATCATTATGAGTTTGTATTGGGTAAATTCGAACAATTAGATCGTGAAGCCAAGACCATTCAATTGCTCAAACCTGTTGCATCGACCTATGACCAATCGACTGATCATTTAACACTAAGTTATGACACTCTTATTCTGGCGGTTGGTTCGGTTTCCAATGATTTTAATACTTCAGGTGTGCAAGAACATTGTCACTATTTAGATAATCCAAAACAGGCTGAACAGTTCCAGCAGCATCTACTTCATCTTTATATCGAAGCTCAAAATAATAATGACCATCGTGAGCTGCATATTGGCATTATAGGTGCAGGTGCAACGGGCGTTGAGCTTGCAGCTGAATTAGTTCAAGCCAAACAAAACTTCTTTAAATACGGTCTTAATAAAATTGACCCTAAAAACGTCAAAATTTCACTAATTGAAGGCGCGGATCGTATTCTACCGGCTCTTTCTGAAAAAATGTCAGACCACAGCACTAAGCAGCTTAAGCGCATGAATGTGGATATTTTAACGTCTAAGCGTGTCGAAAAAGTGGATGCTGATCAAATTTACTTTAATGATGGAAGTTCAATTCCAGCACAATTAAAAGTTTGGGCTGCAGGCATTAAAACTCCAGCAGTGATTCAAAACCTAGAAGGCTTCGAAAAAGATCGTATGGGTCGCTTACACGTATTTGCAACACTCCAAACAAAAGCAGATCCGAATGTTTTTGCTTTCGGTGATTGCGCATACTGTATTTTAGATGCCCGTGAAACAGCTTTAGGACCGCGTGCGCAAGTTGCAAGTCAACAGGCTGCTTTCCTCGTTGATGCAATGAAAGCGCGAATTTCAGGAAGATCACAACCGATGTTCAATTTTTCTGACAAAGGTTCACTTGTGTCTTTAAGTGAGAATAAAGCAGTCGGCGAATTACTAGGTCAGGTCAATGTTCAAGGATTTGTGGCGAAGTCGATGTATGTATCGCTTTACCGACTGCATCAAGCCACGATTTATGGTTATGCACAGGCAGGATTACTCACAGCCAAAGATTTTGTGACCAGAAAAATAGCACCTAAAATCAAATTGCATTGAAAAATCTAAAAGACGCCCCAATGTAATATTTAAGCGTTATAAATTATCGAAACTGCATTTTTTTTAGAAAATTGTCTACAAAAATTGGTTTTCACTTTATGATGTACCCTTAAAATATTTGAATGGATCATTAACATGACAGTTATTGCAAATGACCTTGTGGTTTTATTTAACTATAAATTGACTAATGCAGAGGGTGAAACTCTCGATCAATCTCAAGGTGAACCACTTGCATATTTGCAAGGCGCTGGCAACATTATCCCTGGCTTAGAAAAAGCAATGTTAGGTAAAACGACTGGTGACAAATTCACAGTAACGATTCCTGCTGCTGAAGCTTATGGTGAGTACAACACTGATTTAGTTCAAGAAGTACCTAAACAAATGTTCCAAGGCGTAGACAACATCGAAGCTGGTATGCAATTCCAAGCGCAAACTGATGATGGCGTTCAAATTGTGACTGTTAAAGCTGTTGAAGGCGAAAACGTAATCGTTGATGCTAACTTCCCGCTTGCTGGTCAAGACTTAACATTTGATGTTGAAATCGTTGAAATCCGTGAAGCAACTCAAGAAGAGTTAGATCACGGTCACGTTCACGGTGTAGGTGGTCACCACCACTAAGATCTACGGATTTTAGGACAAAAAGGTGAAGCTTCTGCTTCGCCTTTTTTTTATGCAAAAAATTACAATGCTTAACGATTTAAATGATTCAAATTCTTATAATTTCCTGAGGATATTTGGATATTAATCATATGAATCTCATTTGGTTTCGTCAGGATTTAAGAGTTAGGGACAACTCGGCGTTAATGGAGGCAAACCGGCATGGGAATACTTGTGCATTGGTGATACTTTCGCCTGAACAATGGAAATTGCATGATGATGCAGTGATTAAAATTGACTTTTATCTTCGCCAACTTAAATCACTTGAAAGTGAGTTAAAGCAATTCAATATTCCACTTGTGGTAGAAATCGTTACCCAATGGGACGATGTACCAGCTAGATTATTAACTTTCGCAAATAAATATCAAATTACTGCGATACACGCCAACATTGAAATCGGCGTGAATGAGTTACATCGTGATGCGCAAGTCCAGACCTTATTAGAATCGCATCAAGTGACTGTCGAGTATTATCATGACCGCACAATTTTCCCACTTGGATCAATTCGCAATAAGAGTCGCCAGCCTTATCAAGTTTTTGGTGCTTATAAACGTGCATGCTATGAAATCTTGAATATCTCTGTTCCTCAACCACTCGCTGTACCGAAAGTACAGCCTCATGAGCTTATACAACGCTTTCATACTTCCAAAATTCCATCGATACATGATTTTTATCCTGATGCTCAGATTAAATATCAATGGCCTGTTGGAGAGTCATTTGCACTACAAATGCTCGAGAAATTTGTTGACGAGAATTTAGAGACCTACAAACAACAACGCGACTTTCCAAACATTAATACTACCAGTCAATTATCACCGTATTTAAATCTAGGAATTATTTCGATTCGACAATGTTTGGCTGCAATTTTTAGTCGCTCAAATGGCAATTTTCATCTCTACTCTGATGGTCAACAAACTTGGTTAGATGAGTTATTATGGCGAGAATTTTATCAACACATCCTGTTTGACTTTCCAAGATTATCGAAATATCAACCATTCAATTTAAATACGTCTAATGTGCCATGGCGTGATGCACCCGATGAATTAAATGCTTGGAAGTTTGGACAAACGGGTATTCCAATTGTGGACGCTGGAATCCGTCAAATGCTTCAAACAGGATGGATGCACAATCGTGTCAGAATGATTGTCGCCATGTTCCTTAGTAAGAATTTGCTCATCGACTGGCGTAAAGGCGAACAATGGTTTATGCAACATTTGATAGATGGGGATTTAGCGGCAAATAATGGTGGCTGGCAATGGTGTGCTTCAACAGGTACAGATGCTGTACCTTATTTCCGTATTTTTAACCCCATTAGTCAATCACAAAAATTTGATAGTCAAGGTGATTATATTCGCAAATGGATACCTGAATTAGCTCATCTTGATGCGAAAATCATTCATGAGCCTTATGCTAAATATCCGAATCTTAAACTCAATTATCCAAAACCTATTGTTGATTTAAAGATGAGTCGACAGCGCGCATTAGCTGCTTTCAAATCAGCCTAACGAATGCTCGCTCTAAATTTTGTTTGGCTTGATTTTCTTAAGTGTCATGAAAATATGCTGTTTTATAAATGGATTCCATTTGATAAAAGGTATTAAGAACTTCATTTCGTTTTAGTGTATAAATTTCAGAGGGTACCCAACTGAATTCTTGATGAATTTGCTGCTGATATTCTTCAAAACGTTTGGCGTTTGAACCGAGAATTGCAAGATCAATATCAAGTAAATAGTTAAGGTCTGAATCAACTGAAGCACGATGCTCTTTGGTCGCTAATATCCACTGATAAATTTTCTCACATCTCCTCATCTCCATGTGGGGAGATATGATGTTCAGCATCAGATCAGCACTTTGTTGTTCATTATCGTGTGCCTTAGGCTCATAAATGACATCATGAAACCAAAGAGCTATAGAGACTGATAAAGGTTCTTTTAAATTTGGTAGAACCAATTGTAAGTGATCCATACATTCAACGATATGCTGCACTGTATGATAGTGACGATGAGGCTCACTGTAATGAACTTCTAATCTATCAAGAATAGATATGGAATCCTCTGAGGATAGTTCAAGCTGTTGTGCAGTAGCGGCCCAGTATCTTCTCAACTGGTTTAAGTATGAATCAATCATCAGACACCTTGCCCCGCTACCGCCTATTTATTTTTAAGCCGCCTGCTCATCACGTTTAAAAATGAGCTCACCTTTCAAAGAACTTTCAGCATCGAAATAATAGCCGTCTGTATTGAATGATTTAAGATCATCCACAGTATTAGGTTTATTTTCGATAATATAACGTGCCATCAATCCACGCGCTTTTTTAGCATAGAAGCTTATCACTTTATATTTCCCATTTTTCTGGTCTAAAAACACGGGCTTGATAATTTCAGCTTCAATTTTGCTTTCTTTCACCGATTTATAATATTCATCGGATGCGATATTGACCAATAAATCACTCTTGGCTTCTGATAAGTCTTGATTGATCAATTGGGTAATTTCATCTCCCCAAAATTCATAAAGATTGTGACCTCGTGGATTTGCTAATTTCGTGCCCATTTCTAAACGATAGGGCATCATTAAATCCAGTGGTCGAAGTAATCCATAGAGACCTGATAGCATTCTTAAATGGCATTGAGCATATTCTAAATCAGCTTGCGTAAGCGAATACGCATCCAGACCTGTATAAACATCGCCCTTAAAGGCAAAGATTGCTTGGCGTGAATTTGATAAATCAAAGTCTGATTGCCAATCTCTAAAGCGTTCCACGTTAAGATTCGCAATTTTTTCACTCACACTCATTAATTTGGCGATTTCTGAAGCAGACAGTTTACGACTTACGTCTATAAGCTGTTGTGAGTGGTCAAGCAATCTTGGTAAAGTATGTTCATCAGTTGGAAGTGTAGATTCATAATCTAATGTCTTAG
The DNA here is from genome assembly GCF_057737035.1 of Acinetobacter sp. 24-47-47. Taxonomy (NCBI): domain Bacteria; kingdom Pseudomonadati; phylum Pseudomonadota; class Gammaproteobacteria; order Moraxellales; family Moraxellaceae; genus Acinetobacter; species Acinetobacter sp. 24-47-47. The sequence continues at coordinate 1,986,512 of NZ_CM173216.1, forward strand.
CAGGAGAAATTAAGGCAAACATAGAAACCTGATCAAAAAACAATTAATCAAACTATAACAGTAGACTTATTTTATTTCCAATTGTGTTTTTTTTAATTATTGACGTTAAAATATACGATTCTCCTGCACGTTAATCGGTATTTTTATGTCTGAACAAATGTTCATTCAAGGCCCTGTTGGCAAAATTGAGGTTTTTGTAGATTATCCTCAGTCTGAAGTAAAAGGATTTGCGGTCGTTTGTCACCCTCACCCGCTTCAAGGTGGTACTCCTCAGCACAAAGTTCCCACTCTGCTAGCTCAAATGTTCCTTGAGCGTGGTTATATCGTTTATCGTCCAAGTTTCCGTGGATCAGGTCAAAGTGAAGGGGTTCACGATGAAGGATTTGGTGAAACAGAAGATATTTTAGAAGTCATTCGTCAAGTACGTGCAAAACACCTTACATTGCCTTTCTATGTTGGAGGCTTTAGTTTTGGTGCACATGTTATGGCGAAGGCATATCATGCACTACCTCAAGAAATTCAACCTGAACAAGTCATTCTATGTGGTTTACCAACAGCCACAGTTGCTGGTATCCGTCACTATGTTACTCCGGCAATTAAAGGTGATATCCTGTTTATTCATGGTGAGGCAGATGAAGTCACTTTATTATCCGATTTAATTGAATGGGCAAAGCCTCAACGCCATATTATTACAGTGCTACCTGGTGCTAATCACTTCTTCACAGGTTATTTGAAGCAACTTCGCGTCGCGATCACTCGCTTCCTTACGGCTTAATATAAATATTACGTGTTTCAGAAAAACCCAGTGTAGATTCTTTACATTGGGTTTGTTTTATTCCTCGTTAGGATTTCCACTCTAGCGATTGGAACGACTCATCTTCTCTTAATGTCTGCTCTACTGCTTGCGCAAGTTGTTTAATCACACTCTGCGTCTCAATTTTTTGGAACCAATCCTGTTCCTCATCTGCATGCGCACTTATTTCACATACAAAATGTCCTTCGCCATCTGGTTGATTACAGTTCACCCCTAAAGCGATTGGGTGATCAGAGACACTGACTTCCAATTCATGCGGATTCGTAGTTTGAGTGTGAAATCCATGTTGCACTAACTGTTCAGATAACAATGCTGTAACGTAAATTTGTGCATTATCATGAGAATGACTTGAATGAGCCTTAGCGTATTTCGTTTGATCAACTAAAAATTGTAATTTTTTCATTTCCTCGTCCAAAGGCTTTTTAATTATATAGAATTAGAATAAGCAATATAAACAAAACAGCCAAGCTTTTGCTTGGCTGTTTGAAAAGAAATATACAAATCTTTGGTCGTATTATTCACTAACTTGAATAGATAAACCCGCTTGTTCAGTGAGTTGAGTAAATGTTGGGAAACTTGTTGCAACGGTTTCAGTTCCCACAATTTTAATTGCGCCTGAAGTACGCAGACCCGCAATGGAGAAACTCATGGCAATACGATGATCATGATGTGACTCAATTTCACCACCTGTAAAGATAGCAGACCAATCACCAGACTTACCTTTACCTTCAATAATAATGCCATCATCCGTAGGCGTACAATCAACACCCATGGTTTTCAATCCATCAGCCATCACTTGGATTCGATCGGACTCTTTTACACGAAGTTCAGCTGCACCAGTTAACACTGTTTGACCTTCAGCACAAGCTGCAGCAATAAATAATGCTGGGAATTCATCAATCGCTAAAGGTACTTGATCTTCAGGCATGTGGATGCCTTTCAAAGTACGAGTGCCACGAATTCGAATATCAGCGATTGGTTCACCACCTGCAATTCGTTCATTCTCGACTGAAATATCAGCCCCCATTTGCTTCAAAATTTCGATCACACCAGTACGAGTAGGGTTAATACCCACTGCCTCAAGTGTTACATCTGAATTTTCAGTAATGGCAGCACCCACCATAAAGAACGCAGCAGATGAAATATCTGAAGGCACTTGAATATTCGTGCCAACTAACTTACCACCACCTTTTAAAGATATACGGTTACCTTCAGTTTTCACATCATACCCAAATGCACGTAACATACGCTCAGAGTGATCACGTGTAGGTTCTGGCTCAGTCACCGACGTTACACCTTCTGCCCATAAACCAGCGAGCAAAATGCCAGACTTCACTTGTGCAGAAGCCATCGGTAAATCGTAATGAATACCTTTAAGTTGCTGATTACCTGTGATCGATACTGGCGGTGTGCCACGCTCACCCGTTGTTTGAATTTGAGCACCCATTTCACGGAGTGGCTTTGCAATACGTTCCATAGGACGTTTGCTCAACGATGCATCACCAGTCATTACTGAGTCAAATTTTTGCGCAGACAACATCCCTGACAGAAGACGCATTGAAGTTCCAGAGTTACCCATATAAAGCTCACTTGCTGGAGCTTTAAGGCCATGCATTCCTACACCATGAATCGTGACTTCACCATTTTTTGGACCTTCAATATTTACACCCATATCACGGAATGCTTGAAGTGTTGCTAAGGCATCTTCACCTTCTAAGAAACCAGTAACATGGGTTGTACCTTCAGCGATCGCACCAAACATGATTGAACGGTGTGACACAGATTTGTCACCTGGCACGCTAAATTTTCCAGAAAATGATTTAGCACCCGGCAGAATAGTAAATTGCTGTGTCACAGTTTTGTTCTCCATTAAAGGTTTCTTGGCAAGCATATGGTTAAAATGTTGGCGTGCTGCTTGAGCATGTCCAAGCAATCCCATGAGTGCTTTTGAATCTTCGTTTTCAATGAGCTGTCGAATATGAGTCAATTGGTTCTCAAATCCATCAACAGCATTCAAAATCGCTTTTTTATTGGCAAAGAATATGTCATGCCACATTTGTGGATCACTCGCCGCAATGCGAGAAAAGTCTCTGAAACCACCTGCTGCATACCGGAAAATGTCCAGATTATCTTCACGATTTGCAAGTTGCTCAACCAAATTGAATGCCATTAAATGTGGCAGATGACTTGTATGCGCAAGCACCTCATCATGCTTTTCCACATCCATACAAATTACTTCAGCTTGAGCAGCTTGCCATAACTGAATCAGTTTTTGCACTGCCCACTCAGCACTTGTTGCTAACGGCGTTAATATCACTTTGTGGTTAGCAAATAAATCTACTTTACCTGCATGAACACCAGTATGTTCAGCACCAGCTATTGGATGCCCTGGAACAAAACCTGCGGGTAACTGCTCACCAAAAACCGCAATTGCAGCCTCAACCACATTGCCTTTGGTACTGCCCACATCTGTAATTATAGTATCAGGAGTAATCACAGATTTGATCGAGTTTAATACAGATTGTGTAGCTCTCACGGGTAAAGCAAGAACAATTAAATCTGCATCAACCACTGCATCTTTGGCATCAGCATATCCTTCACTAATCAAACCTAAAGCTTTAGCATCTTCTAACGTTTGAACAGATCGCGTAGATGCCACAACATTTTCAGCAAGACCATGTGCTTGAATGACACGTGCTAAACTTGATCCAATCAATCCTAGCCCAATAAATGCAACTTTTTTAAATAAAGGTTGAGGCATATCTAAGTTTCAACTCTTTTTAAAGTACCGCAATTGGGTATGAACCAAGAACACGGATTTCTTTGACTAATGGACGAATTTCTTCGACAGCCGCACGTACGTTCTCTTGTTCGATATGCCCTTCTAAATCGATAAAGAATACATAAGCCCATTTTTCAGGCAAAGCAGGTCTTGTTTCGATACTGGTCAAGCTAATGTTATGTTTAGCGAACGGCGCTAAAATTTCTAATAACGCACCTGCACGGTCATGTGCAGAGATCAATAAAGAAGTTTTATCATTACCACTTTGTGGTACTTTTTCACGCCCAATAACTAAGAAGCGTGTTGTATTTTCTGGATTATCTTCAATATTGCTATGTAAAATTTCTAAATCATATAAGCTCGCAGCTGTTTCAGATGCGATTGCCGCAGAATGCCATTCATTACGGATACGGCGAGCAGCTTCAGCATTCGAACTCAAAGCCACACGTTCAACACCTGGATAATGAGCATCGAGCCAGCCACGACATTGAGCTAAAGTTTGTTGATGCGCATAGATTTGTTTAATGCTGTCTTTACGCGTATTTGAAGAAATCAAAAATTGATGATGAATACGTAATTCAACTTCACCAATCACATTTAAATGTGACGCTTTGAAACAATCAAGCGTGTGGTTAACCACGCCTTCTGATGAGTTCTCAACAGGAACTAAACCATAATGTGCACTGCCTGCTTCGACTTCACGGAACACTTCATCAATTGTAGGAAGTGGGCGTACAACCGCATCATGTCCAAAATGCTTCAGTACTGCCGAATGGGTGTAAGTTCCTACTGGACCAAGGAAAGCAATGCTTTGTGGTGCTTCTAAAGCAAGGCACGCAGACATAATTTCTCTAAACAAACGTGCCATCGTCACGTCAGATAAAGGACCTTCATTACGCTCCATCACATTACGCAAAACTTGTGCTTCACGCTCAGGACGATAAAACATTGGATTTTCTTCAGAAGCAAATTTTGCTTTTGCTACAGCTTCAGCAAGTCGTGCTCGACGGTTAATCAGTTGTTGGAGTTGTTGATCTACTGAGTCGATATCTTCGCGGATTTTAGCTAAGTCTAAAGAATTCGTCGTGTTTTGATCATCGTTGATCATTGTAATGTCGCCTTACAGAATCAGTTATGTAAACAGTATAACAATAGTTAGCTTTCAAATGTTAAGCAACCAAACTTTATGGCAATAAGACTTAAAAATATACAGTTGAAATAATCATCAATCCAATACGCGCTATAAATTAGAAAAAGACAAGAACATTGAATAGGATAGCTTTAATCTTTTTTTTAAAATCAGTTCGTTCTATAAGTTTTAAAAATTGAAAACACATTCGAATACATCTCGCTTGTATTCATCAAGCGAGATGTAAATACGGATAAAAATTAACGTCCTAGCATGCCACGTGCTACGATTTCTTTCATGATTTCGTTGGTTCCGCCGTAGATTCGTTGAATACGTGCATCCACAAAGAAGCGTGAAATAGGATATTCCGTCATATAGCCATAGCCACCAAAGAGTTGCAGTAGATTATCCGCCACTTTCATTTGCATATCTGTACTGAAACTTTTTAATGCAGCTGCTGTTTCAACATCCAATTTCCCTTCTTTATACAATGCTAGGTTTTGATTATAAAAAGCGGCTGTAGCCAGTTCATCGATTTTCGCTTGTGCTAAAACAAAACGAGAATTTTGGAATTGTCCAATTTTTTGACCAAAAGCCTGACGTTCTTGGACATATTGAACTGACACATCAATTGAACCTCGAATTGCTCCTAATGCTGTCGCAGCAATCGCTGTCCGCTCACGAGGTAATTCTTGCATCAAATATGCAAATCCCTGACCCGCTTGACCTAAAAGCTGATCAGCTGGAACTTTTACATTGTCAAAAAAGAGTTCCGAAGTATCTTGCGAATGCAAACCGATTTTGTCGAGATTTGTGCCTTTTTTAAACCCTTCTAAATGAGTATCAACCAATAGAAGTGAGACGCCTTTAGCACGTGCCTGAGGATCTGTTTTAACGGCAAGCACAACCAAGTCTGCATGCTGACCATTTGAAATAAAGGTTTTAGAGCCATTCAAAACATAATGATCACCATTCAAAATGGCATTCGTACGGATGGCTTGTAAATCAGAACCAGCACCTGGCTCTGTCATTCCAATTGCCCCGACCACTTCACCAGAAACCATTTTTGGCAACCAGTATTTTTTTTGTTCTTCGTTCGCGATGTGTAGAATATATGGTGCTGCAATTTCTGAGTGACATGAAATACCTGTCGATAATGCGCTATAACCTGCACGTGCCGACTCTTCAACCAACATTAAAGAATATTCTGTTGGAACACCATAACCACCATATTCTTCAGGAACATCTACGCACAAGAAGCCATTTTCACCAAGTGCATTCCACACTGAACGTGGCATTTTTCCTTCACGTTCCCACTGCTCATAATGAGGAGCAACGTGCTCACTCATAAAACGTTTGAAATTATCACGGAATAATTCTAAATCTGCATCATATGCCAACATTCTTGTGTTCCTTACATTTCATTTTTTTATAAGTATTCATGCTATCCCGTTTTTTTCCAGTTGTCATGGACAAAAGCGCTTGAAAATTCATACAATTTGGTCAGTCTCAAAAGCTAAAAATAATGCTTGATCATTGAATTTGATATTTAGCTTTTATTCGAAGCATCATTCCACGTTACACTGTCATTAAGAACATCCAACTGCATTGATCATGAATACAAAACGTAATTTATATAAAGACTTTGAACATCCATTTGCGCAATTTGTTCGTATTCTTGGCAAAGGAAAAAATGGTGCGCGATCACTGACCTATGAAGAAGCCTATCAAGCATTTGAGATGATTTTAAAAAATGAGGTATTAGACGTTCAGCTGGGTGCTTTTTTAATGCTTTTACGAGTGAAAGAAGAATCTGTAGATGAACTGGCTGGCTTTGTGCAAGCGACTCGTGATCAACTTAAATTTAGAGCTATTGATGTCGACCTAGACTGGTCTTCTTACGCGGGGAAACGCAAACACTATCCGTGGTTTATCTTATCGGCGTTAACCTTAGCAAAACATGGTCATCGTATTGTAATGCATGGGGCTTCTGGACATACCATTAATCGATTATATACAGAACAAGTTTTAGAGTATTTAGGTTATACCATTTGTCAAAATGAAAACGAAGTGACATCAGAACTTAATCAGCATAACTTTGCCTATATACCACTCGAAGTCATTTCACCTACCTTGAGTGACTTAATTGCATTACGCAATATCATGGGCTTACGCTCACCCATTCATACGCTTTCACGACTCATCAATCCCTTCAATGCCAAAGCCACTTTGCAAGCGATATTTCACCCTGCGTACCGCAGTTCTCATCAACAGACTGCCGCCAAATTAGGTTACGTTAACAGTGCGGTGATTAAAGGTGAAGGCGGTGAATTTGAACGAAACCCAGATGCAAAAACCTTAATTTGCGGTATACGAGACGGTGAACTGTATGAGCTTGAACTTCCGAAACTCACAGCTGATCGTTCAGCAATTGAAGAAGAGTTGAACTTAGATACTTTCAAAGAAGTATGGTTAGGTGATTCCCAACATACTTACGGAGAGGTGGCTGTTATTGAAACTATGGCAATCGCACTTTACACCATGAATGTGGCTGATACATTTACACAAGCGCAGACTTTGGCTCAAGAATACTGGCAATCACGTCATCGAGTTTAACTTCGGATTAAAAAAAGACACCATCAGGTGTCTTTTTTAAGCATAGAACATTATACAAAACGTATAGGTTGAAATTCTGGCTCTGGAACATGTGAATCACATTCATCACCTTCCTCTTTATGACCTTTATCAATATACCCTGATCTTTCTGTTTCTGGCAGATTTTTAGCTTCCCAAGCAATGACTGCTTGCATTGAAATCTGACGCTGCTCTTGAGTTAAAGCTACACCGTTTGGCCATTTACCGATTTCAACGGCAGTTCTTAAACGAGCAACGATGTCTGCATCCAAAACTGATAACATTTGTTCAATATTCATGTTTAGTCCTGCTGATGAAATGAATCGTAATCTTGATTCCATCCTAGTTTGGTACGACATGCCATATAAAAGTCGTATCCAGGTGGATGTAATAAAGTAAGTTTGAAAGGATGTTTGCGAATATGCAACCAATCACCTTCATTTAAAGAAACACTGTGTTGCCCATCAGCACTCACCATTGGCAACACTCGATTCTTACGAATTTGAATTTTAATTTCACTTTGACCACCCACCACAATCGGACGAGAAGAAAGCGTATGCGGGTGCATTGGCACTAGCGCGATCGCATCCATACTTGGGTGCAAAATTGGACCGCCACCAGAAAGTGCGTATGCTGTTGAACCCGTAGGTGTCGATACAATCAAACCATCACTGTGTTGGCGATAAACATATTGACCATCAATATGAAGATCAAACTCAATCATATGGACTGACTTACCTGAATGCAGCACCACATCATTCAATGCTATTGCATCATAAATCAGTTCATTTTTACTACGAACTTCGACTTCTAATAAAAAACGGCGATCTAGCTGAAACTCACCTTTCAAGACTTGATCTAATTTAAATAACACTTCTGTCGGTTTGATATCTGTTAGGAAACCTAAACGCCCACGGTTTACCCCGATGACGGGAGTATTGTATTTCACTAAAGATCTAGCCGCTTGAAGCAATGAACCATCACCACCTACGACAATCACCAAATCTGTAACTTCACCCAATAAAGCTCGACTGACCGTTTGCGAATTTTTATAAGGGACCAATTTAGCGGTTTCTGAATCAAAAACTGGATGCAAACCTAAACTAATCAAATGGTCATGAATTAGACTTAAAGTCTCAACCACAGATGATTTATCTGGTCGTCCAATTAATCCAATATTACGAAATGACTTTGCTGAAAGTTGCACGTATGCTACGGCTCCAGATGAATTGTTGAGTATCATATCATCATCATTCTGTGACTTACATATTTCAAGCCTGTTTCATGTTATGAATTTCACGAATAATTTCACATTTCCCCAACTTAAAATCTTAATTTTCTCCTTAATATTGAATTAGATAAATCATTACATTTATCTAAAAAAGGCATAAATTCACAGTTTAATTATTGCAAATTATAAAAAAGCTTCGCATGATGAGCGCAATAAAACAGGGTTTTGCTTTTTGATCTATGAAGTTTGAACGTGGTATTGGCTTAATTGCATTGATTTTCTCAGTGCTGGTGATTTCTGCATTTGTGGCTTTTAGTATTTATCTAATCCGTTTAGATAATATTATTCGCGATAAATTTGAAGGCAATCGTTGGGATATTCCAGCGAAAGTATATGCACGCCCCTTGGAAGTTTATGCTAATGCACCCGTTGAGCAACAAAACTTCATTCAAGAGCTAGGTCTGTTGGGTTATAAAAACGCTGAAGACTATACCAAGCCAGGTAATTTTTTGGTTCAAGGCAATACTATATATGTCCACACGCGTGGCTTCGATTTTGGTGATAGTGTAGAACCAGAACAAATCCTCCAAGTCAGTTTTGGCGCTAGTCAAATTTCAGAGATTAAAGCAACAAAACCATCGAGTACGGGGATTGCCCGTCTAGAACCAATGTTAGTTGGGGGAATCTACCCTCAACACAACGAGGACCGTGTTCTCATTAAACTCAATCGTGTTCCTAAACCTTTAATTCAAGCGCTTATTGCGACTGAAGACCGCAACTTCTATCATCATCACGGCGTCTCGTTTCGTGGTACAGCACGCGCAGTTGTAAGCAACGTTACTGGTGGTAAGCGTCAAGGTGGTTCTACACTCACACAGCAATTGGTTAAAAACTTTTATTTGACCCCTGAACGTACAATCAAACGTAAAGTGAATGAAGCCTTTATGGCGTTGTTGCTTGAGTTTCATTATGACAAAGATGAAATTCTGGAAGCATATTTGAATGAAGTTAATTTAGGACAAAATGGTAATTACTCGATCAATGGCTATGGTTTAGCGTCTCAATTTTATTTTGGTTTACCACTTAGAGAATTGAGTATAGCGCAACAGGCTTTCCTTGTCGGACTCGTTCAAGGTCCTAGCTTATACAATCCTTGGAGAAATCCTGAAAGTGCATTAAAACGCCGTAATGTTGTTCTAAACAATATGTTAGTCATGGGATATTTGACTGAAGAGCAATATGAAACTGAGTCAGCTAAACCTTTAAACGTGATTAAAAAACCGACTTTAGGCCCAGCTCGCTTCCCTGATTTCCTAGACATCGTTCGTCGTCAACTCAAAACAGAATACCAAGAAAGCGATTTAACGAAACAAGGTCTTCGAATTTTCACCACATTAGATCCAATCGCACAAATCAAAGTACAAAAATCATTTACAGATTCAGTATCAAGACTGTCTAAGACCAATCCTGCACGCTTGAAAGAGCTTCAAGGCGCGGTATTAGTTTCTCACCCTGAAAATGGTGAATTGATTGCAGCCGTAGGTTCAGTATCTGACTTCACAGGTTTTAACCGCGCAGTTGATGCAAAACGTCAGGTAGGCTCATTATTAAAACCTGTTATTTTCCTAACTGCTTTGGAATCTGGTCGTTATAACTGGGCGACGGCAATCGAAGACTCGCCAATTAGTGTGCCAGTCGATCGCAATCAGACTTGGACACCCAAAAATTATAGCGGAACTTCGTATGGTTACGTCCCAATGGTTCAAGCTTTAGCCAATTCGTATAACCTATCTACAGTTCGCTTAGGACAAGAATTTGGACTTTCTTCATTTACCAATCATTTAATGAAGTTTGGCGTGACTTCACCTATTCCAAATTACCCATCGATTTTCTTAGGGGCTGTTGAAATGTCGCCTATGGAAATCATGAATATTTATGGCAACTTTGCAACTGGAGGGTTTAAATATCCTACAAAATCTATCCGAACAGTTGTTGATACCAATGGTCAGCTCATTAATCGCTATAGTTTAAATGTTCAACAAACGATCGACCCATCGGCTGCTTATATTTTAAATTACGGATTACAACGTGTGATGTCGGCAGGTACAGGACGTGCTGCTTATAACGGCCTCGCTCCGAATCTAAATCTAGCGGGTAAATCAGGTACGACCAATGATACAAGAGATTCTTGGTTCGCGGGGTATTCAGGTAATCATTTGGCAGTTGTCTGGCTTGGATTAGATGACAATAAAGTCACAGGCTTAACGGGCTCATCTGGCGCTTTACCCGTGTGGACCAACGTAATGAAGCAACTGAAGCAAAAACCAGTCAATTTACGTCAACCTGATGAGGTACAATGGCATTGGATTGACTCAAATAGCGGCGAGCTTTCAGCACAAGGTTGTCAAGGTGCGCTCTATGTACCGATACTTAAATATACTGTTCCTCGTCGCGCAACAGCATGTGGCTTACCACACTACCAAGTAGAGCCGACTTACGTTCCTGAAACGAATGCAGAAGAAATTCCAGCAGAAGACAGCATCGACCAATATATTCGTGAGAGCGAAACAGAAATGGAACGGGATTTAAATACGAATGCCACTCGAGTACTTTCGAGTGGAAGTTATAATCCTTAAAATAAGTTTAGGAGGAGTTAAGGTTAATGAAAAAACTGAATTTTAGCGTACTATTCGCCAGCATATTACTCTTAGGCGGTTGCCAAACTTTAACCTCCCCTCAAAACTCACAACCGTCTCAGAAACCTAAACAACCTGAGACTAAAACAACACCATCTCAAAAAGATGCCGATGGTATTAAAATTACGCCTTATGATCGACCCGAGATTAAACGGGAACAATTACAAATTGTTATTCCTGAACAGAAAAGCTCAACTCAAAAATTCGATGATGGCCGCCAACTTCCCGCATTTAAAAATCTAATGCAACAAACCCATCATGCATTTCGTCAAGCAAAATGGAGTGAAGCTGAGAAAGCCGCACTCCAAGCACAAAGACTTGCCCCTCAATCTGCAGAGACCTATATGTATCTCGCGATGATTGCCAATCAAAAAAATGAGGCAAAAAATGCTGAATCGTTGGCAAAACGAGGTCTCAGTTATGCTCAAACAGCAACGATGAAGCGACAACTTTGGCAAATTATTTTGAAATCAGGTCAACTCCAAAAAAATCAAAAACTCATCCAAGAAGCACAAAACCAAATCAAGAAATTTTGATTTAAGCATGAGTTTTACTTTTTAATGCCTTTAAAAAGCACGAATACCAGCAATTCCATAAGCTCCATGTTGTATGGCCTGATCTAATAATTCAGGCTTCATACCGCCTAGCGCATAAACTGGTATATGTATATCTTTTGATAACAATTCAAACTGCGTCCAACCTAAGGGTGCTTGCTGAGGATGCGATGTTGTACACAGTACTGGACTTAAAAATATTGCATCAAAACCTAACGCTACAGCTCGACTGACACTAGAATGGTCATGACAGGATGCGATGCGTTTAATGCCCTTCCATTCCTCCATAAATGAATCAGAATTTAATTGCATCAATTGATCATGTTTAAATTGTACGGCAAATACTTTTTTCTGATTTGATTCTGATAATCCTATCCACACATCACGATTGATAATGAGCTGATCCAGTTGATTCTTCTGGTTGAGATGCAGCGCAAAATCTAAAGCATTTTTAGTTCTCAAATAGCTAACTCGATTAAGATCAATGATTGTATCGAGACGATCTATATTTTTTATTGCAATTTTATTCGGCCAGAGTAGTCGTTTAACAATGGCATCATTAGCTTTAGGAAAATTCAAAATGGTTAGTGCTGAACGATCATGCCATGTCCAAGGACTTTGAATATGATCTAGTAGAGACTGATCAACATAAGCCTGATAAATGTGTAATTTTACGATTAGATCTTCATATTCATGCGTAATAATATCGAATAAATAGACATGATCTAGAAAAATTCCCACCTCTTCTTGAACTTCACGCTTGCAAGCTTGTTCAGGAGTTTCACCTAACTCCACTTTTCCTCCAGGAAACTCAGCTTTATCCCCCTGATGTAAAGAGACTTCTCTCCATCCTACAAGAACTTGATTTTTGTGGAATAACAACGCTATAGAAACATTAAGTGTTTTTTTTGACATGATTTTCTTTCAAAAAATGAGTGCTTAATTGTAAGCATTTTATGTTTTTTTATAAATGAGAAAAATTATCGTTGACAGCTCTATTCGATAATGATTATCATTTAAATCGTTCACCACATACCACGGAGTCCAAGGAATGAACGCACCATTTAGCTTATTTACACGTAATAACGAAAACCACCAAGCATTACCAATGCTTCACTCAAATAATCTATTTGCTCTAGGCAGAGAAATTCGCATCATGCATGCAGGAGAAGAATATCGCCTTCGTCTCACACGAAATAATCGACTCATTTTGACAAAATAAAAATTCTAAAATTTGATAATAATAATCGTGGAACTAAGCAGTATGAATCAGCCCATACTGCTTCTTTAATTTTATTTCTTCAACTTTATAGACAATCGGTTTTAATGAAATTTTATTTCAACTTTTAAACCACCTAACTCTGATTTCTTAAATACAATCTCGGCTTGATGTAATTCGACAATTTTACGGCAAATTGATAATCCTAATCCTGAGCCCGTTGTACGTGTGCCTAACTGACGATAAAATCTTTCTCCCAGCCGATCAATCACTGTTTGCTCAATGCCGTGACCTTCATTTTCAATCACAAATAGAATTTCATTATTATTTTGTTTGATTAAAATATCAACGATTCCATTCTGTGGCGTATAGCGGATTGCATTATCGACTAAATTTCGAATGCAGCTAAACATTAACTCAGGATTTGCCTTAATCGCATGATTTCCTAACTCAGTTTTAAACTGAATATTTTTTTCTTGGCTCAAAGGTTGTACTGAATGTAAAACCTCTTTCGTCAAACGGTCTAAATCTATGGACTGTATCGGTACATCTTGCGTTGAAGACGGATCAAGTCTAGCCAACAAAAGTAAATTTTCTAAAATATTTGAGCCCCTACTCACATCTTTTAGAATCTGCTCTAAGTCTTGTGACAAATCCTCATGATCAGACTGGTATTTTCGTTTTAAAAGTTGTAACCGCATTTGAATCGCAGAAAGTGGCGACCTTAATTCATGGGATGCATCAGCTGTAAAACGTTGTTCCGCAGTAATTGCCCGATCTAAACGCTCCATCATTTGGTTTATTTGACTCACAATAGGTTGCAGTTCTTTTAGTTCTGGTTTTGAAGGTGTAATCGGTGATAAATCCTTAACAGTCTTTTGGGAAATTAATTTTGAAAGTTGGTGAATAGATCTAAACTGACGTCGTATAATAAAGTGTAGAATAAACCATTGAATGCCCCATAAAATAATGAGAACACCACCGTAGCCCAGCAAACTTTTGAATAACTGATCAACACGCGCTGACATGGGTTGAAGCATAGTTAGAATTTGCTGATCACTTTGCTCACTGTAATAACGAAATAATCGTCCTTCTAGCCAAACAAAACCAAAGTGATCATTCTGAAAAAACACCTTGGAACCAATTTGATTGAAAGCAAGGTCTTGGGATTCAATCAAAATAAGTTCATCGAGCTTTAATTCATATTTGATATCAAATTGTTCACTTAAATCATCTAACTCATTTCCCACATGACTTGAAATATCACTGACCAAAATCAAATCGGCGATTTCATCCATCATATTGTCATGGGTCTGCATGTTTTGGTAAAGCGAGATCACCAATAAAAGAATTAATGCGATAACGCCCGCCAACATCGAACTGAGCATTGAAGACTTAACAAGACGATTTTGTAAAGAAATAGGGTGCTGATGCAACGCTGTTCTACCTTAAGCCTGATCTAAATTCATTCTATAACCTAATCCGCGAATCGTTTTAATCATGGTTGAGCCTATTTTTTTCCGAATCTGATAAATAAAAACTTCAACTGCATTACTTTCGATTTCATCACCCCAAGCATATAAGGACTCTTCTAGTTGTTCACGTGTCACAACACGTTCAGGATGTTGCATCAACTTATATAAAATTTGGTACTCTTTCGCTGTGAGATTGACAATTTCTGAATTCAATTTAACAACTTTGGTTTGGGGGTCCAAACTCACGGATCCATACATTAGGATTTGAGACGTGCCTTTGTGCTGAGTACGTAATTGTGCTCTCACTCTCGCCGAGAGCTCATCTAAACTGAATGGTTTAACTAGATAATCATTAGCCCCCAAATCAAGTCCTCCAACACGATCTTGGATACTGTCTTGGGCTGTAATAAAAATAACTGGTGTATTGTGTTGGTGTTTTCTTAAATGTGTCAGAATGTCATCACCAGTTGCTTTCGGTAATCCACGATCAAGTAATAAACAATCATATTGATGCTGCTCAATTGCTAATATCGCATGATCTCCACGCTCGACCCAATCAACACTATATCCATCCATTTCTAACCAAGCTTTGATACTTTCAGCTTGTGACACATCATCTTCTGCTAACAATATACGCATGTCTCTCTTCACTAAGCCACAATTCATTCACTATAAAGTTTTTCAAAAAAAGATGCATAAAAAAACCACATTTCTGGAGAATGTGGTTTTTTGGTTTGAGTACTTAAAAGCCATAAATCAAATACTCAATTCAGTAGATAGCTCATTAAAATTGAACTTGATCTACATCAATTTCTACACGCTTAGCAGGCTTATAATCAATATCCACTTCACCAATTAATACAACAGGTGTTTTTGCAGAGATTGGTTTACCTTGCCAAAGTTCATCATCAATATCCACAGTGATCACACCCGTGCTATCGCGGAATTGATATTTTTCATCACCAGTTGCCTTAACAATATAGCCTTTTAATTTCACTGGGGTATCATCTTTGGCAGTTAAAGCATTTTTAACAGTCGTAATTGCTTGTGGTGCAATGGCTGCATGATTAACAGCACTTTGGTTCACTGCCGTATTAGCCATTGCAAATGTAGTTGCACCGACTAAAACTGTCGCGATTAAAGCTTGATTTAAAACTTTCATTTTCTATACCTTTTCATGTGATGTTTGTTTCGATGAAGCTATTAAAACAAACAAAGCTGAAGCGAATCTTAAGAAATATGAATATTTATTAATCTTTGACAATTAACTTAGTGGTACGACTCTTAGTACCTCTTCTAATGTCGTTACCCCTTCAAGGACTTTTCGAGCACCCGCAATACGCAACGGCTCTACACCTTCTTTTTTTGCGTGAGCACGTAATTCATCTAAATTAAGATTAGCACTGATTTTTTGTTTTGTTTCTAGAGACACAGGCATAAACTCATATATACCCACCCGACCCTTATACCCTGTGTGACGACAATGTTCACAACCTTTGGCATGATACACTTGAGCAGGCATCTTCACTAAATACCCATAGGTCAGATGTTCCCATTCTTGAGCATTAATTTCCCGTTTTTCTTTACAATGAGAACATAATTTTCTGACTAACCTTTGCGCCAATACCCCTAAGATTGTTGCCGCTGTTAAAAATGGCTGCACCCCTAGATCATGTAAACGAGTCAAGCTTGAAGGTGCATCGTTTGTATGAAGTGTTGAAAGTACGAGATGACCTGTTAACGCAGCTTGAATCGCCATATTCGCTGTATCTTGGTCTCGGATTTCCCCTACCATGATAATGTCTGGATCTTGGCGCATGAGGGCACGTACACCATCGGCAAAATGAAGATCAATTGCAGGGTTTACCTGCATCTGATTAAAGCTCGGCTCTATCATCTCGATAGGATCTTCAATCGTACAAACATTTAATTGCTCAGTCGCAAGTTGTTTCATTGATGAATACAGGGTTGTGGTTTTACCTGAACCAGTTGGACCTGTCACTAAAATGATGCCGTGACTATTTTTGGTAATGGCATTCCATTGTTCTAGCAGTTTTCCTTCAAAACCCAGTTGTTGGAAACTCCTCACTAATACTTCAGGATCAAAAATTCGCATTACCATTTTTTCGCCTGCTGCAGTAGGCAGAGTTGATAAACGCAGTTCAGTTTCTTGACCCTTAGGTGTACGCGTTTTTAAACGCCCATCCTGAGGACGTCGTTTTTCTGCAACGTTCATACGACCCAGAATTTTAATACGAGAAATTACTGCCGTGAGTGTATTGCTAGGCATGTTATAAATCGTATGCAGCACACCATCGATACGGAATCTAACACGTCCTTTCTCCGCACGAGGCTCAAGATGAATATCACTCGCACCCTGTTCAAAGGCAAATTGAAGCAACCAGTCGACTAATTTTACGATGTGCTGATCGTTGGCATCAGGATTTTGACTATCACCCAATTGTAAAAGGGATTCAACACCTCGGCTCTGTCGGTCGTAAGCTCCTGAATATTGAGAAGAGTTTACTGCTCGGCTCACTTGATAATATTCAATCAAGTAACGTTGTAACTGCTCTGGATTCAGTAAAACCTTAACAATTTTTTTAGGACTTAAACTCTTTTCTAAATTCTTAACCCAATCATCCAAGAATGGTTGATCTGTACCAATTAAGATCTGATCAGGATGCACCTCCACAGCAAGAATTTTATTTTTGAATGCATATTCTTGTGACATGACCTGAGTCAGTGCTGCAACATCTACTTTAAGCGGGTCGATCACATAATATTGGAGTTGTGTTTTTAATGCTAACCACTCACATAAGCGTTGCAATGTTAACTTATGTTGAGGTTGAACTTGATCTACCAATTCAAAATGAGCAATCCACTGCAATGGATGCCATTTAAATTGATCTTTTTGGCGGTGTCGGGTTTGTATGAGCAACTTATCTCGCTCTAAAATACGACCATCTTTTAGTAGTTGTTCTAAACACCATGTTGTATCAATTTCAAAATTAAAATTCATTCAAATTGCCCCATTCCTTGAGCCCAACTATAGCAAATTCTTTATTCAACATTAGCCTTTAGCCTATTCAGAATTTACAATTAAATTCATTAGATCAAATTCAGCTTTAAATACATCAGTCCAACAATTTATTCGTTTGCACAAAGTTCCAGTGCAACGATCTCAACCTCAGTATCCACTTTAAATTTGACATTTAAGAGGCCGAAACTTAGCCCATAAATTCGCTCAGGATCATTTTGATAAGATGGTCTTGGATCAAATGACAAAACTTGTTCCAATTCCTTTATTAAACTTTCAGCGACACATTGTTGATCCAACAGTTGATTTCGCTGAGTTTCAGCAGTTTTTGACCAAACAACTTTTTTTTGAATTGGCTTATCCTGTGCATAACCGCTCGTCGCCTCAACCACGGCATCAGAATATTGAATATATGGTTTGATATCGATAACGGGTGTTCCATCTAGTAAATCACTGCCAGACACATACAATCTCAAAGAATCACCTTCTTTAAAAAGTTTTTTGAATTGTACGACTGACATACCGATAGGTGCTGGACGGTACATGCTTCTTGTCGCAAAGACCCCCATTTTTTTATTTCCACCTAAACGTGGTGGTCTGACTTGTGGCTTAAATTTTTGATTATTCTGATTTTTATTATCGTGAAACTGCCAAATCAGCCATAAGTGACTGAAATCATGTATACCTTCAAAAGCCAATTCATCATTATATGGCGCCAATAGTTCAATATAACTTTCAACATTTACTAAATTTGGCTGACGTGGAATACCAAACTTTTCTTTGTAGGGAGATCTCATTATACCAATCACAGGTAAAGTCAGCTCATTCATAATCACTTTTTTTGATAAGCTCAATTAAATATATTCAGTTTATCGAGAATGGTTTTAGTTTAGAATAGCAAGCTGTTCTAATTTGATAATTTATTGAGACCTTTAATGGCTGCTTTTAACGTCGAAAAGATTACTCACGTACACCACTGGAATGACACATTATTCAGTTTTAAAACGACTCGCGATACAGCATTGCGTTTTAAAAATGGTCAATTTGTGATGATTGGTTTAGAAGTCAATGGCAAGCCTTTAATGCGTGCATATTCGATTGCTAGCGCGAACTATGAAGAAGAACTTGAGTTTTTCTCTATTAAAGTTCCAGATGGTCCTTTGACATCAATCCTACAAAAAGTAAAAGTTGGTGATGAAATTTTAGTTTCTAAAAAACCGACTGGTACACTTGTTCTTGATGATTTAAATCCTGGTAAAAACTTGTATCTTTTATCATCAGGTACTGGTTTAGCTCCTTTCCTTTCGACTATCCGTGATCCAGAAACTTATGAGCGTTTCGAGAAAATCATCGTTGTACACGGTACACGTTATATCTCAGAGTTGGCGTATCAAGACCTTATTCAAAATGAAATTCCAAACCATGAGTTCTTTGGGGAACTTGGTGCGAAAGAAAAGTTAATTTATTACCCAACAGTTACACGTGAAGACTTCCATACTCAAGGTCGTGTTACAACTGCGATTGAAACTGGTGCTCTTTTCGAGAAAATCGGCTTACCTCGTTTTAATCCTGAAACTGACCGTGCAATGTTATGTGGTTCTCCTGCATTCCTTGACGATGTAGCTGCACTTCTTGACCAACATGGCTTAAAAGAATCTCCACGTATGGGTGTTCTTGGTGATTATGTGATTGAACGTGCGTTTGTTGAAAAATAAAATTACGTACAATAAAAAAACCGAGCTTTTTTGCTCGGTTTTTTTATTGAGTGTTATATTTACCCTATTATTTAAATCGATTTTATCTTGATTTAACTCTGTAGTAACTTTATTCAGTGTAGAGGTCAACAAATATTGGACATAGTTTTAAGTTTTTGTTCAGCCTCACAAGGGCTGATGCCATCATTAAATTGATGTCGTCGAATCTGATTGTAATATTTCATCAGATACAGACCGATATCTAGCTTTGCTTCTTCAATTGAGTGATATCCGAGTTTAGGAATCCATTCAGTCTTAAGGCTCCTGAAGATTCGTTCTGTTGGAGCATTATCCCAACAGTTACCTTTTCGGCTCATACTTTGTCGCATGTCATAATGCTCTAACCTCTGTCGAACGAGATGACTTTTATATTGGCTACCTGAGAAGCATTGCTTCGCAAGAGAATGAAAGATGACACCAACAGGCTTTCCTCTACAATGCCATGCTTCATCTAAAGCCTTAATCACTAAATGCTGATCTGCTTTTGCTGATATAGACCAACCAATGATTCAACGTGCATATAAATTAAGAACGATAGCAAGGTAAGCCCATGTTTTACCTGTCCAAATATATGTAATATCGCTGCTCCAAGCATGGTTAGGTTGAGCAGGTTTAAATTGCCTATTTAATGTATTTGGGGCAACAGGAATATCATCAACATTGCTTTGATACTTGTGCCTCTTACGCTGTTTGGAAACAAGCCCCAATTCACGCATCAACTTACGTACCAAATAGCGCCCAACACTAATACCTTGATTCAGTAGCATTGATCGAATTCCACGACTGCCGAGAGAGCAACGACTCTGTCTAAAAAGACTCTTGATCATCACTTTAAGCTTGATGCGATCTGGATTCGAACTTTTACTTTTTGAACAGTAATGGTAGTAACTTGAACAAAGTACACCAAAGGCGTGACATAATAATTTAACAGAGCTTAGCTTTCTTAATTGATCGATCAACACATATGTTTGAATTCGTCTGACATTAAGAGAGCTGTAGCCTTTTTTAGAATAATCTTCTCCTGTTCGAGTTGATGAATACGAGCTTTAAGTTGCTGTATTTCTCTTTGCTCGGGAGTTAAAGCAGTGGCTGTTGGAGCTTGACCTGTACGTTCCAGTTGAAGTTGATCGACCAAACGTTTTAATGCTGTTTGTCCAACATCTAAAGCACGACAGGCTTGAGAAATTGAATAGCCTTGATCAAGCACAAGGCTAGCTGCCTCTAATTTGAATTCTGGAGTGAATGTTCGTCTTGTTTTCATTGAGCACCTCTTTGGTGAATACATTATCACCTAATTTAGTGTCCAACTTTATTAAACCACTACATGCGGTAGATTTCGTGTGTAGGCTTCTTCATTTGAAAATTATATGGCTGAAGAAGCCCTTAAGAATAGCTTTGTGCAACAAAGCCATTCATTAGTACAAAAAATCTTCAAAGGGTGGGTTTAATATAAACGGCGCAGAGAATGGTGTGCGATTATCAAATCATAGGGGGCCACATCAATATTACAGTATAAGGATTGAAAATTATTTGAATAACGTAAATCGTACCTATCCAAATATGACGAATGAAGAGGCAGCAAAGTACCTTGTTAACTTTAATCGTGAAATGAGAGTAACTTTGAGAAATATGGATAAGAAAGGGACAAGACTGGAGTAAGCGTAATGGCATTATATGATATTGAGAAATATGATGACTCTTTAACTTTTAGTAGTGATCATGTCGGTAGGTTGGATCAAGGCAGTGATGAGTTATCTTCTGATTGTAAAAAAGCTATACATATGTTTTTCGAAGAATTCTCGCAAGTAATCACATTGCTTGATTGGGATTATATAGCGATTGAGTTCTGGTTTGATGCGGGGCATTTATATTTATTTCCAGAAAAAATTGTTGACAAAACAATTGATTTTACTGATTTAGGGGCGACCGAAAGACTTGATCCTTATTTCACTCTTTGTCTTACATCGTATCTAAAGAAATTTGATGCCTTTGTTGAACATGATTATGGTAAGTTCTCTGATAATGAGCTTGAAGAATGGTATTTAGAAAATTGTAAAGAGGTTTTTGGCAGTGTTAGTCTTGCATTAAGTGATAGTACCCTTTCCAATTTTATTCTAAATGCCTTAAATAGGAAGCAAATTGTTTTTCGTTATTTTGGAACTTCTAGAAAAATTGAGTATGGAGAAAAAACTATTGCTTTGATAATGTGATACATATTGTAGATTTTTTACCATTGCAGGGGGAGAGAGGACGATGCTAATTTATTTTTTTCTTTAAAGCATCAATATCAATATTTTCAAACATAACTTTTCTCTGCAGTTGAATTCTTAAATAGATCTCTTTCATAAATCAAAAAACGATCTATCCCTTGCTGACTATTTGTACCGAATAATTTTAAATATTCATGCATAATGTGCGAATGAAATACATCGACTCAAAGAAGCTTTCTGAAACACAGTTTAAGCGATATACAGGCATCTCATGGTCAACCTTTGATTTAATGACTGAACAGCTAAAAATGCTTGTACCTGCTAAAGGTAGACCATCTAAGTTAAGTGTAGAAGATCAAATCCTTCTGTGCTTAAGTTATTGGCGTGAATATCGAACATTGTTTCATGTCGCAACGAGTTATGGTGTGTCAGAGCCTACTGCTTCAAGAATCGTCCGCCACGTAGAGGATTGCCTGATCAAGTCCAATCTATTTAATTTACCCAAGAGTTTGCCTGAAGGCGAAGGTATCGACTGGAATGTGGTGATCGTAGATGCCACAGAAATTCTAATACAAAGACCTAAAAAAAACAGAAGAAAAGCTATGGTGGTAAGAAGAAGGCACATACTTTTAAAGTAGAAGCCATTATCCATTATAGAACACAGCAAGTTCTGAGTTTATGCACGAGTCGTGGTGCTGTACATGATTTCGAGCTTTTCAAACGTAACCTGAATCAAATTCTTAAAGGGTCTTTTATCCTTTCAGATAAAGGCTATCAAGGGATTTATACGGTGTATCCAAATAGTCTATTGCCATTAAAAGCAAAAAAGCGCTGTAAACTACATCCTGTAGCTAAAACTTTATAACCAAGAAATCAATAAAAGAAGAATTGGGATTGAGCATGTATTTGGGACTTTGAAGACCTTCAAAATCCTTGCTGAGCGATATCGCAACCGTGGCAAAAGATTGGGATTAAGATTCAGTTTAATCGCAGGGATTTATAATTTAGAACTGAGTAAAAAATGATTTATGAAAGAACCCTAATTTAAAATATATTCCATCACTATTTCTTATCAATATAATTTGCTATTATCTCAATTAAAAAAACTCCTAAGCTAATTATTAACCCTACTCCAATACTTATAGCTAGTGCTAGCCCAATAGAACTGTCTTTACCATTTGATAGATCTGAGAAGACCATCAATAAAAACATAACTACAGCAATAATAATACCTCGTATAATAATATTAATAATCGGATGTTCTGTAGCTTTGAAATTCGCTATAAATACTCCCATGATTATTTCCACTAAAATTGTTAACATTACTTCACCTTATTTATTAGTTGATTTTTCTTTTTCAGTTGCAGCTTTAACTGCTCTTGAACCAGCTTGCCCCATGACTTGCTCATTCGCAAAAATAACCATGCCTGAAGCATTATTCTTAACAAACTTCCCTATATTTGGGGTATGCCACACTTTTCCAACCAACTTGCCCAAAACCAGCTGCTGCTGATGTTGTAGCTCCCCATCCACTCGTTACAGCACTAACGGCAGCGACTCCTCCAGTACGTACAAGATTAATATCTTTAACGCATCTACAAGTATATGCTTGGATACCAGCATCCATACCGCCACCTACTAACGCTGAAGTACCTGCTGCTTTAGCTACTGTAGCCGCAGTTAAACCTGCACCTTCTAATTGTGCTCCAGTACCAATAAGCGGTGCTACTTTCTGGGCAATTGGTGCAGCCACTCTACCTACAACTGGTGCAGCAGCAGATCCAGCTGCCGCAGTTCCTGCCACAACATAAGGTCCATAGCCTGCTACAGATGCTGCCGCCAAGTTATTATTACGTATTACACCTAATGATCTTAAAGTACGAGCATCCTCGGGTTTTCTAGCAAACCCAGACATTGTATTTGGGAATAGAAAGCCAATACCTAATCCCGATTTTTTTCCTTCTTCTGGCTGCAAGCCCATTGGATCAACCCACTGATTCGGATCACTTACATAAGCCGACGTGTTCATACCACCAAATAACCCTATCGGGTCTTTACTGATATAACGTGCACTATACGGTTCATAGTATCTGTAACGGTTGTAATGTAATCCTGTTTCCTCATCGTAATATTGCCCTTGGAAACGGATATCACTTTGTTCTAATGGGTTCTCTTGGTGCTTCACTTTGATCTGTTGTGTTTGTCCCCATGTATTCAGTGTTAACTCCCAGATACATTCACCTTGCTCATTACTTAAAGCTTAAGGTGTACCAACTTGGTCACAGTGGTAGAACGCAATCTGTTCTAACTCTGTTGGACTCTTCCTTGAGTCTGTTCTCCACACTGGATCTTTATGGATAGAATACGGTTCTGTTTTAAATCTTTCGTAATTCGGTGTTTCTATCAGTTGTATAAAGTGTTGATACCCTGCTTGGAATAGCGGTACAAAGCTATTCGGCTCATAGATATAGTGTTTGGTATAACTTTGACTATTTTGTTCTGTGTTATTTTTATCTGTTAATTTTGAACTGGTTTTTGATTCCCAAATCATTAAATCACCATCCCAGCCAAATAAGGTCAGGCTGTTATTTGATTTGTTGGCTTTATACAGGCGTCGCCCGAAGACATCGTAGCCATATTCAGTGATTTGCCCGTTGTGGTCGCTTTCGATTAAGCGATTTAAGTTGTCCCACTTCAGTTTCAACTGTTGGTCTGCCTGCTGGGTTTCAATCACATTACCTTGGGCATCGTATTTGTAGTGTTTGCCTTGATAGTGTTTCACCAAGTTGTTTTTGATTTCTGCACTTTGCGTTGCAACTGGATCTATTAAGTTGCCCGCTGGGTCAAAATGGTAACGTTCAGTTTGCTTTGAGCTTTGCGCTTGTATTAAGCGACCAATCGCATCGTATTGATAACTAAGTTTACCTTTTTGACTATCTTGAACTTGAGTCAACAAATAGTTGGCATCATAAGTGTATTGGCGTTGTGCCTGATGTTGTGTTCTATTGGCTGTTTCTTGTTCTACATATATGCGCTGTGCAATCAGTAATCCAACGTCGTTGTATTGGTTGCTTTGGCTTAAACCATTGGCAAGGTAACGTTCTGTTTCTCGGTGTAGGTCATCACGTTTAAAACCAACCATGTCTTTTTTATTTAGGGCAATACCGTAGATATGTCCTGATCCATAAGTTAAGTGGCTAATTTCCTGACCATCCGGACGAACAGTTTTGATGAGATTGCCGAGTTCATCGTATTCATAGCGTAGTACTGCAGTCATTGATTTCAGATTTGGCACTTGGTAGTGTTGGTGTTCTCTAACCAATTGTCCTATCGCATTATGGTAGAAGTCGTTTTGGCTCTGTTGGTTCTTTGCTTGAATTAACTGGCTATTCAGATTGTAAGTAAACTCTTCTGTTTGGTGTTGTTTGCTTTCGCGGTGGATGTAGGTTTTTGACGCAATTTGTCCGTCTTCATAGTAGCCAAATTGTGTGATGATATTCGGTTGTTGAATGTGGCTAAGTCGACCAAGCTCATCGTAACTATAGTGTTTTTCTTCACCATCAAAGGCTTGTTCTCGTGTGAGATAACCCTAAATATTGTATTCGAATACGTATTCTGCATGGTTTTAGTGGAATATATTGATTCAAAAAAAATTCTAAAACATCATATACCTAAACTTTCATTTACTAATTTTATAAATAAAAGTTATTTTTTGAAAGCTATATTACTGAATAGACTAAAAAGAACCTAATTCTCCAACTTATTCAATCGCTGTCTTGCAGCTAAATTACCTTGATCTGCTGATTTCTTTATCCAGAATTTAGCTAATTCGATATCTTTTTTTACACCTAGTCCCTCAGCATACATGCTGCCTATTAAATATTGACCATCAGGATCATCTTGTTCAGCTGCTAATTTAAACAAATCAAATGCCTTATGAATATTTTTTTCAATTCCATATCCATTTAAGTACATACTTCCTAGATTAACTTGTGCTACAGAATATCCCTGATTAGCTGATAATCTATACATTTCTACAGCCACTTCTAAATCTTTAGGAACTTGAATACCATCCCTATAATAGTTTGCAAGATTATTCAATGCTTTAGAATTATTTAACTGAGCTGATACAACATACCAATTTTTTGATTTTTCCAAATCTTGTAATTGTCCATATTCATTATTACTATAAATTACTCCTAAATTATATTGAGCATCAGAATCACCATTTTCAGCAGCTTTATTTAACCAAAATATAGCATCATTAATATTCCTCTTGAAATTATTATCTCCGTTTAAATATAAAACTCCTAAATTATACTGGGCAACAGTATCACCACCTTCTGCTTTTTTAATAAGCACTTCATATTTCTGATTATCTTGTGTTATTTTAGAAGAATTATGACATGCCGTTATAAATAAAAGGCTTAAAAAAATTATAACACAACTTATTTTTTTCATACTTAACCTTCTACATTAGAGTTAGAATAAACCATGATTTACTAAATCCAAAGTATGATAACCCATTTTACTTGGAACTTCAGCTGGTCTAGGTATAGGTGGTAATTTTAGATCTGTTGTCGTTTGCTTGCCTTCTGACAACTTGACTCCAGCTACTTTACCAGCAATGGCTTTTTGTGTATAACCATATGTAGTTTGATCATCATTTATTCCACTACAATACTGCTTTTTGCCAGTGGCACCACACCCTTCATAATATTTACCATCTTGCCTTTCTCCCCAAACATATTTCTTGTCCTTCATTATTGCAGCTCCCCCATACAATCCAACACTTCTTTCCAAATTACTTTCTATGACTCCATCACCCTTATAGCTGGCACATCCACCCCCCCCTACACCAGCTGCAACACTAGCACACATTGCTTTACCAGATGCAGCTTTCTCAATCAATGCGGTTACGTAATTTGGAGAAACTCCATTATTGGAATTTTTTCTATTTTTTTGATTTCTTTCATAAGTTCTTAGTGCATCATTTGCTCCTATTGAATGATTAAAACCATGATCGCTTTTTTGGAGTTGCAACCCCAGTGGATCGATCCACTGATTCGGATCACTTACATAAGCGAAGTTATTTAAACCACCTAATAGACTGATCGGATCTTTGCTTACATAGCGCGCACAAAATGGTTCGTAATATCTGTAACGGTTGTAATGTAATCCTGTTTCCTCATCGTAATATTGCCCTTGGAAACGGATATCACTTTTTTCTAATGGATTCTCTTGGTTCTTTGTTTTGATCTGTTGTGTTTGTCCCCATGTATTCAGTGTTAACTCCCAGATACATTCACCTTGCTCATTACTTAAAGCTTGAGGTGTACCAACTTGGTCACAGTGGTAGAACGCAATCTGTTCTAACTCTGTTGGACTCTTCCTTGAGTCTGTTCTCCACACTGGATCTTTATGGATGGAATACGGTTCTGTTTTAAATCTTTCGTAATTCGGTGTTTCTATCAGTTGTATAAAGTGTTGATACCCTGCTTGGAATAGCGGTACAAAGCTATTCGGCTCATAGATATAGTGTTTGGTATAACTTTGACTATTTTGTTCTGTGTTATTTTTATCTGTTAATTTTGAACTGGTTTTTGATTCCCAAATCATTAAATCACCATCCCAGCCAAATAAGGTCAGGCTGTTATTTGATTTGTTGGCTTTATACAGGCGTCGCCCGAAGACATCGTAGCCATATTCAGTGATTTGCCCGTTGTGGTCGCTTTCGATTAAGCGATTTAAGTTGTCCCACTTCAGTTTCAACTGTTGGTCTGCCTGCTGGGTTTCAATCACATTACCTTGGGCATCGTATTTGTAGTGTTTGCCTTGATAGTGTTTCACCAAGTTGTTTTTGATTTCTGCACTTTGCGTTGCAACTGGATCTATTAAGTTGCCCGCTGGGTCAAAATGGTAACGTTCAGTTTGCTTTGAGCTTTGCGCTTGTATTAAGCGACCAATCGCATCGTATTGATAACTAAGTTTACCTTTTTGACTATCTTGAACTTGAGTCAACAAATAGTTGGCATCATAAGTGTATTGGCGTTGTGCCTGATGTTGTGTTCTATTGGCTGTTTCTTGTTCTACATATATGCGCTGTGCAATCAGTAATCCAACGTCGTTGTATTGGTTGCTTTGGCTTAAACCATTGGCAAGGTAACGTTCTGTTTCTCGGTGTAGGTCATCACGTTTAAAACCAACCATGTCTTTTTTATTTAGGGCAATACCGTAGATATGTCCTGATCCATAAGTTAAGTGGCTAATTTCCTGACCATCCGGACGAACAGTTTTGATGAGATTGCCGAGTTCATCGTATTCATAGCGTAGTACTGCAGTCATTGATTTCAGATTTGGCACTTGGTAGTGTTGGTGTTCTCTAACCAATTGTCCTATCGCATTATGGTAGAAGTCGTTTTGGCTCTGTTGGTTCTTTGCTTGAATTAACTGGCTATTCAGATTGTAAGTAAACTCTTCTGTTTGGTGTTGTTTGCTTTCGCGGTGGATGTAGGTTTTTGACGCAATTTGTCCGTCTTCATAGTAGCCAAATTGTGTGATGATATTCGGTTGTTGAATGTGGCTAAGTCGACCAAGCTCATCGTAACTATAGTGTTTTTCTTCACCATCAAAGGCTTGTTCTCGTGTGAGATAACCATAACTGTTGTATTCGAATACATATTCTGCATGATTTTGGTTGATAAGTTTCTGTATACGCCCTTGTTTATCCCACTGATAGGCAATTTGGTGTTTGTTGGCATCAAGGCGTTTTTCTAATAGACCCACTGCATTGTAGTGGTATTGAGTCACCTGTCCTTTGGTATCAATGTGTTTGAGAAGGCTTCCTTCTTGGTCATGTTCAAAGTGTTCTTTTTGTCCATCTGGATAGATGATGGATTTAAGTTGTCCTTTGTCTATACCTTGATCACTATAGATGTATTGCACACCTGTTTGGTCTGCGGCTTGTTGTTGTTTAAGTTGTCCTTCTTCATCATATTGCCAAGCACTTTCTTTACCCGAACAATCGGTATATGACGTCATTTGCCCAAGGTCATTATACTGGATTTTTTTAGAGCCACCTTTGGCATCAGTAATTTCAATCAATTGACCTTCGGCATTGTATTTATATTGTGTTGTGTGACCCAATGGATTGATTTCTTTGGTCATCAAGCCATCTGCATTGTATTCGCGTTTCCAAATATGACCTTCAGGATCTTTTATTTCAGTTAGATTTTTATGTTCATCATAAGCAAATCGAATCACTCCGCCATTTGGTTGAATGATTTTAATCAGCAGACCTTCTTCATTGTATTGCTGTTGAGTTTCACGACCACTGTAATCAATCTCTCGAGTGATACGTTTATGTTGATCACGTGAATACCATTTTTCACGACCATCTGCTAATCGAATACGATAAGTAAAACCATCTAAATCAAAGTAGTAATAGGTCGGCACGTTGTAAGCATCATATACAGCGACTTGGCGCAGACGAGGATGCCATTTTAAAGTTGTTTTAAAGCTTCCATCATCCGCCCATTCTTCAATGGCTTTTGCATTTGGTTCATTCGAATCATAACGAATATTTTGACCACGACCTGATCGATCGGTATAACGTGTTAATTGATGATACGCATTGTATGAATACTGACGAGCGTGACCATTCTCATCATATGCTTCTACTAAATTTCCGTTATGATCGTACCCATAACGAGCAAGTGGTTGTTCTTGATCATCCACAAAAATAGCAATAATTTTTGCTTGATCATTGTAAGCAAATTTCAAAATTTGCTGAGTCTTCTTAAAATTAAAATGGACGGTTTGTAAATAAGCTTTGCCATTTAGCAAGATATAACGAAGATCGACTTGTTCTTGAGTTGATGAATTTCTCTCTTGCGTAAGCTGATAACTTTGACCTTGATCGAATGTACTAAATTGATAATCCCATTCTGTTCCAAAATTTAGGACTAATTCACCCTGTTCATTTAGATGTGTTGTAATACCTTGGAATGGAACTTCATAGGATTCACGCATAATGATCGATGGCAATTGTTGTTTTCTGCCTTTCGCATCAATAAACAAATAACCCTTTTCATTTGGAACAATCAAATTAGAAAAAGGCATTAACCAACGAGCACCCAAAGCACCGTTATCGAATTCCGCCATTTGGGAGTTATAAAGTCGATTGAATACTAATCCCAGCTTAGGTAGGCTGAAGTCTACATGGGAAACTCGTTCAGCACCTATAGAATAGCTAATACTATGAGCAGTATTGGTTTCAGCACTTGTTGTTGGTTCAGCTGGATTCAAACATGGAGGATCCATTAATGCATCTGCTTGCAAACTGACAAATTCAAGGATATCGCCCTCAGTTTGACGCTCAAACTCACCAGTTTGATTAATCGGAACACTGGCATTTCCCTT
The DNA here is from genome assembly GCF_057737035.1 of Acinetobacter sp. 24-47-47. Taxonomy (NCBI): domain Bacteria; kingdom Pseudomonadati; phylum Pseudomonadota; class Gammaproteobacteria; order Moraxellales; family Moraxellaceae; genus Acinetobacter; species Acinetobacter sp. 24-47-47. The sequence goes on from NZ_CM173216.1 coordinate 2,016,471, forward strand.
ATTTTGATTATCTTGAATAGCCTTAAGTGTTTGTTGAATGAGCCAACCAAGACTGTATTGCAAGCTTGGGTTTGTCTGATTCTGCAAATCGTTACTAATCGAAGTAATCGCCTCTACAAGTAAATTTTCAAAATGACTCGGAGTTGATTCAATTTTAGGTGTTAAATCTGCTCGAGGCTCAACACTGAGTAAATCTATTAATGGTATTGCCCAATTTTGAAATTGTAAATTTGGATCTCTTTTTTCAGCTGATGCGCTCGATGTTATTTCCGTTACAACAGACGATGATGAAGATGATTGAAGAGATTTTAGAATCTGAACAGCCAAGGCATTTGCATTCGTTAATAAGTCCGCTAATTTAGCTTGTGTCTCTTTTAGATAGGTCTCTAAATTCCCTGCCATTCTTGCATTAAGATGTAATTCCATACGTCGAATGTCAGTTGACTTAATTTTACCATTTTCAGGATATAGACATTCAGCCATTAATCCTAAAATGGGACGTAAACCCATCCTTGCATGTGCTTCATGTTTAGGCTCTGCAAACAATCCAATTAAATTCGCACCAAGCAAAGCATTTCGTTGTATTGAAAGCACTTCTGTTTGAGGAGACATTGCATACAACAATAAATCAAGCACACTTCCACTTAAAGCATATATATTAGCTACAGTAGTTATATGGGCATTTGCTTTGACTTTAAGTAATGATGTTTGGCCACAGACCACAAGGAAATTTTCAATTTGATTAGCAATAACTTGTAAGTCAGCTACACTACTCACACTGTCTAAATTAAATACAGCAAGTTCAACACTCGATTGTGCATTATTAGAAACTTGTTCGTTTTCAGTTGCCATGACTAACCTATATATTTTTAATCTTTTAAGTTTTTCGCGTTATATTGTTCTAAATCAGGACGATCATTACTCGTTTTTAATCGAGTTGTTTCCGTATATTTAATGCCGCCAGATTGATAATATTTTTGTGAAATAAACTGATCATCTGCTGATGTTGAATTGTTTGTACTCACATCTACTTTATTCACTTGTATAGGCTTATTAATCTCAACAGTCTTTTGATTTGTTAACAATGGAGCTGGATTCGATTTCGTACTGATTCTTGTTGTTTCGGTATACGTTAATCCGCCAGATTGATAATATTTCTGTGCAATGTAGTCATCAGTTACAATGACCTTTTCAGATTGATTCGTAATATTTTCCTGATCCAATGCTGTATCAAAATTTGTATTTGGCATAAACCCAGTTGAATTCATAAAATTCGGAATCAACTTCGATGTGGCCTGCTGAGTTATAAAATCAACGCCTTGCGTACGAATCATATCTAGTGATTGAGAAGGATTTACTGCCATTTGGCTTATAGTCTTCAATTGATCAGGACTTAAACCTAAATTTAATTTTTCTGAAATTCCACCTAAAGTAGAACTTGCCACTTGATTTTTGAGTTGCCCAACAGTTTGGTCTGCTAGACCTTTTAAAGCATTCTTGCCTATATCCTTTAAATTCATACTATCAAGTTGAGTCAAATTATTTTTAACTTGAGCCATTAAATTCTGACCCAGCTGATTTAAGCTCGAGTTCACAAAATTAGATGCACCAGGAATTACTGCATCTGCCCAATCATAACTTCGCGAAAAATGACTTGATAATGCCCAAGGACTTCGCTCATCTTTATCAAAAATCACTTGTGCACCACCAGGAGCAATTCCTGTTACTTGAGCAAAACCATTCGCATCTAATTTCCCTGTTATTGTCTTCCCAAGAGAGTCAATAACTTTATATCCAGCTCCTTTAAAGAATTCACTTCCACCATAACTTCTTAAAAGATTCAATGCGCCTTTTAACGGTTGCATTGTTGGCAATTGAGCTGAAGTACTTACACTCGCTCCCGGCTTAAATAAATGCTGCCCCGCTTTGACTTCAAACTTACCAGCTGTGGTCGGTAAAACTCCCGAACTGCTAATTTCAATCTGTGAGCCGCCACCGATCAACACTATTTTTTTTGCCGCTTTAATTTCAATTCGATCTTCCGTGGAAATAATCTGCACACCCTTTCTAGCAATCAGATCAGCACCATCCCCTTGAGCTTGAATCTCGATCTTGCCTTTGCCTGCATACAGTCGTGCCCCTTCTTGCGCTGCAAATAAACTGATCTTTTTGCTGGCATGTCCGATGATGCTGTCTTGCGTGCTGGTGTTGTTAATGCTTCCTTGTGCAATCTGGTTGATCTGCCCATCTGCACTGAGGTGGATGTCTTCGTTACTTTCTACGGCAATTGAACTTGGTGAAGCCAAGAGCATGATCGCTTGTTTGAAAGCTGCGGCTTTGCTTTGGTCTTCGCTCTCTAAGTTCTTGAGATAGCCCTGTAGGTTTTCGAGTAAGCTGAGTGGATCAGTTTGTTGATTTTTTGCCACTTCACTTAAGGCTTTGGCGTTGTTTAAGCTACTTTCGAGTTGTTGTTTGGCTTCGCTTGCATCTAAATGGTTTGCTTTGGCTTGTTCTTGTTTGTAGGTGGAGATGAGTATGCCTTCGCCCGCTCGTACTGCACCCCATTGGTCAGTTCTGAGTTCGAAGCCTTCGCCTCGTCCTTCACTTTCTGCGGTTGCTTTGGGATGACTGAGATTCCCTAGGTTAAGTTGGCTCGCCCCGTGGGTGTTTTGCAGTTGGGTGGAGATTTGTCCTGTGGTGTCATCAAAGCGGAGTTGTCCATAACCTTCGCCTTGGACTTCTTTACTTTTAATCCCTGCGAGTTTTTTTGTGTCCGGCAGTTGGCCTTGACTGTCAAATCGGGTTGGGCTGCGTTGGGCTTCATGTAGGCGGCCCACCACAAAGGGACGGTCGATGTTGCCGTCAAAGAAGTCGATAACCACGATTTCATTGATTCGAGGAAGGAAGCGTGCGCCATAGCCTTCGCCTGCCCATGGGGTCAGTACATCGACCCAAGCTGAATCGGTATCGTTGTTGTTACTGCCTGCACCGCCATCAAATTGGTGGTCTTCTGCTCGGGTAAACAGGAAGCGTACTTTGATGCGTCCCCATTCATCGACATGGATTTCTTCTCCTGCAGGTCCCACCACTTTGGCGCGTTGCGGATGGGTGCTGGGTCGATGTTGTAAGGGGTTGTATTCGGGTACGGTTTTGATGTTGCGTCGTTGTAGGATGAGTTCGCTGGCTTGGCGTTCTTGATCCTTGTGGGTTGCTTGGTTGGTGTTTGTCTTGTGTTTTGGCGTCCATTGGCTGCGTTGTAGCAGTTGTTGGACTTGTTGGTCTAAGTCTTTGGGTAGGTTGTTTTGGTTGTAGTAGCGTTTGCCAACAATGAGGAATTCTTGGTCAGCTCCGCTGTGTTGTGCAATTTCTGGGTGTCCATCGAGTTTGAACCAGTAGCCGACTTGGCTGTCTCTGACGCTGGCTTTGGCGATGAATTGTTTGCTTTGTCCGGCGTAGTAGTCGCTGAGGTGTTGGTTGAGTTTTTCGACTTGGCTGTTGCCTGATGCGGTGGCTTGGTCTTCGCCTTTGAGGTCTTGGATCCATGCAGGGCTGATGTGCCATGCTTGTTCGAGGCCTAGGCTGGCATTGTCTTGGTGGTCACTGTGTTGGTGTTTGCTTTGGACTGAGCCTGCACCTTCTTCTTGTTCGAGGGCTGTGGCTTGCCAGCGTTGTAGGTGGACTGCGGTGGGTTCTAGGCTACGTTGTCCGATAAAGCTGGTGATGCTATCAAATTGTTCTGTCGCATCACTGCGGTGGTAGCGAATGTTGCGTCGGTTAAGGGCTTGGTATTGGCTGTTGTCGTCAATCAGGCGGAGCTTTTGTGCTTCGATCGGGCTGTTGTTGCTCGGTACAATCAGTTGGGCTTCATCAATGAGCCAGTTAATGCCTTCACTGCGTAGTAAGCGAGTCAGAAAGTCGTAGTCGCTTTCGTTGCTTTGCATGATGAAGGGTCGGATGTCGTATTGTTGTTGTAGTCCACTGTGGTCTAGGCTGAGGCTCGAGGCAAAGAGTGGGCTTTTGTTTTGCCATTCTTCAAAGAGGATTTCCACCACTTCGACCACGGATTTATTCATAAATACGCGGCTGTTGCGGCGTTTGTGCCACAAGTTTGTTGCATCGTTGAGCGTGAGTTTGTAGAGGGTCAGTGCCCCATCGCTTTGTCCTTGTGAGGCTTCGGTGATGATACCAGTGGTTCTAAACAGGGTTCCTTGATCAGTGACTTGATCGACGGCCACTTGTGTGCCGATGAATTGTTTGAGTGGAATTAAGGCATTGGTCGAGAGACAGATGAGTTCTGCTTGCACGCCTTCGTTAAGGACATGGCTGCCATCAATGCGTTGTAGGAAGACTTGGCTATTCAGTTGTGAATGACTGAATTGGATGTGGAGGGCTCTGTTTTGGGCGGTTAGGCCGAGCTGTTCCAATGCCGAAAAGATGTTGGCAAGCATGGTTATTATCTGTCTTTTATAATTTAGTAAGGCTAAAGAATTTCTTAATATTTAAACAAAAAACAGACACGATAAACAGGTCCTGTTACACAAAACACCCATTTATTGTGAAATAAAATTACAAATAAAATACAGATTTGATTTAGTAAATAATATAGATCAAGTTAATGATTACAAAAAAAGAGGCTGAAGTGTTAGCATCTTCAACCTCTGTAAACTACAAAACTAAGAACTTCTTATTTAAAGAATATGATTGAACTACTGTCCAGAACGAATGATGTAATCAAACGCTGACAGTGATGCTTTCGCGCCTTCACCAGTGGCAATGATGATTTGTTTATAAGGTACTGTTGTACAGTCACCCGCAGCAAATACACCTTTTACATTGGTTTCGTTGCGATCGTTAATCACAATCTCACCACGGTTGGTTAATTCAACTTGAGTTTCTTTTAAGAAATCCGTGTTGGGTAACAAACCGATTTGTACGAAGATCCCCGCCAATTCGACAGTGTGTTCTTCATCCGTCGCACGGTCTTTGTATTTCAGTGCAGTGACTTGTTTGCCATCACCCACAACTTCTGTAGACAACGCATTTTTGATGACAGTCGTGTTAGGTAAGCTGTTCAATTTATCTTGCAGAACTTGGTCAGCACGTAGTTTGGTATCAAACTCAACTAAAGTGACATGCTCAACAATACCAGCCAAGTCAATTGCCGCTTCAACACCAGAGTTACCACCACCGATCACAGCCACACGTTTACCTTTGAACAATGGGCCATCACAGTGTGGGCAGTACGCAACACCACGGGTTTTGTATTCTTGCTCACCTGGTACATTCATTTCTCTCCAACGTGCACCTGTAGACAGGATGACCGTTTTCGATTCAAGTTTTGCACCATTCTCTAAAGTCACTTCAACTAAACCGTTGGCAGTTTCATCCGCACCTTTGATGTCAGACACACGTTGTAAGTTCATGATGTCGACACCGTATTCACGAACATGTGCTTCCATTTCAGCCGCAAACTTAGGACCTTGCGTCTTTTGCACTGATGTAAAGTTTTCAATGTCCATGGTGTCCATGACCTGACCACCCATGCGCTCAGCAACGATTCCTGTACGGATACCTTTACGAGCCGCATAGATTGCAGATGTGTTACCTGCAGGACCACCACCGATCACAAGCACGTCAAATGCATCTTTGGCATTGAGTTTTTCAGCATCTTTCGCTGCAGAGTTAGTATCGAGCTTCGCAACAATTTCTTCCAATGTCATACGACCTTGACCAATATGTTCGTTGTCTTGGAACACCATTGGGACAGCCATGATTTTGCGTTCTTCTACTTCGTCTTGGAAGAATGCACCATCAATCATGGTTGCAGTTGTGCCAGGGTTGTAGATTGCGATCAAATTAAGTGCTTGAACCACATCTGGACAGTTATGACAGCTTAAAGATACGAATACGTCAAAGTCAGATTTGATTTCTAAAGCTTTGATGGATGCTAATACTTCATCAGATACTTTTGGTGCATAACCAGAAGTTTGTAGCAATGCCAAAATCAAAGAAGTGAACTCATGACCCATTGGTAAACCTGCGAAGAAGACACGCGGTTCTTCACCTGCTTTTGCAATACCAAAGCTCGGCGCACGTTTATTTTGACCATCAAAACGAGCTGTGACGAATGGAGACAGTGCAGCCACTTCTTCCACAAGTTCTTTGATTTTTGCAGATTTGTCTGAATCATTTAAAGTCGCAACCAATTCGATTGGACCCTCAAGGCGTTCTAAAAGCGTTTTTAATTGAGCTGAAGTATTTTGATCTAACATTGCTAACGTCTCCAAAGGAGTAATATTTATTTGATAAAGCTATATTAGAAGAAATACAAAAATAGGTAAAACAGTTAGTTTGCATAAAGACTATCGAAAAATTGAATTAAAAAATCATTCATTTAAAAATAAATGATTCTTTTATGATGGTCGTAACAGTACAAACTTTAACTATATCTCCAAACGTTGAGTGATCGTTTGAATTCTGCTTTTAAAACTACGAGCTAATCCAAAGAAAATAAGCATTAACAATAACATGATGGCTGAGAACACCATTAATATCATCTTGACGACTTCTGAAATTTGTCGTGCCTGATTTGCCCGATGATCTATCGCTTTTGCCCAAGGAGTAATAGATTGACCATAAACTTGTTGCTGCATTGACCATAACTGCTCTGCATTAAAACCATATTCGACAAACTGTTTTTCATTTCTTTCAGCTTGCGCAAGTCGAGCTAAATATGTAGTTGCTAGCTTGGTATCTTCAGGTTTGTGAATCAAAGCCACTTGCGCAAGGACGTAGGCTTGTATAATTGGATTGACCTGTTGTTCAGTCATGATGACAGCAATCTGACTTTCATGAATCGATTTATCATAATGACTTAATTGATATTGTTGTTCCAACGACTCATCATTCAAGTCATATTGAACATAGGTCAAACCTGACCAAATTAAAATGACAGCAATGAACCAACCAACAAACTTAAGTACAAATGATTGAAAGCGCACATAGAAAAAACGTATTTTCTTTAAAAAATGAACGATAAAAAAAGCACCAATGACTGAGCTAAATACTTTTAGAATGAACCAACCTAACCAAGATATCAAATTAAAAAAATAGTCAGGCTGATGTTGGTAAACGTTTACGACTTCATCTAAACTATGTGGCAAATGAAGCTGCTGAACAGTTTCACTCATACCCATAAAACCATAAATCATGTCCTGATGAATAAAAAGCGACACAACTGAAATAATGAGTACACTGGTACTCAAAAATCCCCATAAATTAAGTATGCGATTTCGTTTGTACAATTCAGGCAATCTTTTCTGAATCTCAGTCTGCGCCACAAGATATTCATTGGTTTTATTCAAATTTAAACCTCAAGAAATTAGTGTTTTGGCTGATTTTGACTCGAATCCAAAACAAGTTGTTGAAGATTTCCTTGCAAAGCCTTAATACGGATTGATGCCTCTTCACGTTTTTGCATCCCTTCTTTCTGAATACTAATAACATCATTCACTGTTTTAATGAGGGTATTTTGAACATGTTCAAGTGTTTCAATGTCAATCACTGAGCGTTGATTTGCTCGAGCAGTATCTACTGAGTTCTGGTGTAATAAATCTGCATTTCGTTTAAGTAACTCATTCGTCGCATCATCAATAGTATTAGCCAATTGGACGCTATTTTTTTGTTCCTGTAATGAAATCGCTAAACTAATTTGATTTTTCCAGGCAGGAAGCGTGATATTTTTTATCGCATAAAACTTATCAACCAACATTGAATTATTTGATTGAATAATTCGAATCATCGGTAATGTCTGCATCGCAGATTGTTGCAATACCTGTAAATCACTCACTCTTTTTTCCAAGTTGTTTGCTAAGTGATTTAAGTCGTAGATTTTTTGATTAGTTTGCGCATCTTGTTCTAGCGTACTTAATTCAGCTATTTGCTCCAGAACTTCTTGTTGTTTAATTTTCCCTGCAGCAATATAAACCCCTAATTGTTTATATTCGTCCTGCACACCATCAAACATACGATCCAATGTATTTACACGGTCTTTTAACCCTTGTTGAGAGGTTTCAATTTCTTTAACTAAAGCATCTATTTGTTCTTTAGTGGTATTGAACTTTTGATCAAAACTCTGTTTAGCACCCTTAAATCGATTTAAGATACTACCCAAGAAGCCTGAACTTTTAGCAGGACTTAAAATACTGTTTGTATTGAGCTGTTGAGCCACTGTAACGACTTCATTTAACTTTTGACCTGTTGCATCCAAATCTTTATTTTTAACTAGATCCAGTAATTCATCCGTATAAGTCGCTGTTTTAGTCGCGATATTTTTCCCATATTCAGCAACCGTAGCATGATTCATATCAGCTAGTTCTTGGTGAACTGATTCGACTGCTGCAAGGTCTGACGTCGTCAACCCAATTTCTTTTAAATCTAACTTGGAAAACTTTTCCTCCGTAGAGATTAAGCTTAAGGATTCATTTTTCTTTTGAATTGGAAAATCAGACATAACACACCTTATTCTTTAATTAGTGATTTTTTTAGAGATCGAATCAGTTGTTCGCGACTTTGATCTAACTTTTCAATATCGACTGCGCCATTTTTAATTTGAGTTTGCTCAAGATGATATTGCCAAGCTGGGATTAATACTTGCTGCGCTTCACGAAAACGATCCGTCAGAGTTAATGAAAGTTGTTGAGTCAATTGCATTTGCATGAGAGAAATATCATTGTTTGCTTGTACCGACTCTAATGTTTGTATTTTTTTAGCCAATCGCTCCTCAAAGTTATCGAGTGGATGGCGATGATGAGAAAAATCTGTGTATTCTGTTAAAAATTGTCTTGCTGCTTGAATGTAGCGCGCCATTTGCTCTCTTAAACCAACTGCTTGCTGAAATCGAGAACTAGACTTTTGGATTTCAATGTGAATACGTTGGGACAGCTGATCAGCATCTAGAATGAGTCTATCTAAATCACGAATATAAGAAATTTGACCCGCACCGAACTCCAAATCCAGACCTAGCCACTTTTGGAAAGCATTAAATTTTTTTTGTTTTAATTTCTTTTTGGATTGATTCAATTTTTGAATAATATCTGAAATTGTGTCGCTTAATTTTTTATTTAAAGTGGGGTCTATACCTACCAATAGAGCATTTTGTGCCTGCACAATATGTTCAGCATATAAATTAAGTTTAGACGAATCAGTCAATAAAGGAACAAGATCATGCCTCTTAATTGATAGCAAATCCGAAGGTTTAACTTCAATTTGATTTAAGGGTATAAGCTCATTAAAAGATGACATTGGTGTAATTTAAGAAAGTGATCAGCAATCTTCAAATGTAGCAATAAACTGTTCAAAATATACTAATTTTTGCAAAATATTACACAAAATCAAACACAAAAAAAGCCAGCAAATGCTGGCTTTTTTATTAATGAGGTTTAGATTTTCTCATTCTAAGCCAACTTAAACCAATGAGTCCTAAAAGCCCAAACCCACCTAGGCTACCCCCTCCACTCGCACGAGAACTTCCAGGCCCTGTTTCCGTATTTAGAACAGCTAATGTTCCCTCACCTGATGAAGCGCCGTCTGCGTCCAATACTGAGTACTTAAGATCATAGGAAAAGACATCCAAATTATTGTTCAACTGAACTCGAATGTTTCCACCATAGCACTTTTTAAAACGGTCATTAGCACATGGCTCTACCCGATCTGCGATAATTGAAACGGGATTCGGTACTCTTGCAAAATAAATTGATACCTCATCCCCATTAGCATTATGGTAAAACTCCTTTTTATTTGGAGGATTGATTGCATTTCTGTTGCCATCACCAGCATCACTCGCTTCAGCCAGTAAATTTACACTGATTTGAGTCGATTTTTTTGGATTGATTGTATATTCCACACGTTCAGGAACAGTTGGCACGATATTGATAAAATTACCAATTAAATATGCACTTGATGTTTTTTTACTGTCGCTTTTTGAAGTAAGCGTATATGTACAGAATTCAGAGTCTCCACTCGGTGTTATGCGACCATCTGTTCTATACATCACTATCTGCTTAAGCTGCGGTTTCCACTCACATTTCAACCGATCATCAAACTTACCTAAGAACGTTTTATCGATATCTAATTTCCCAACTCCCACAACCTCAACTTTGACATCATAATTATCAACATTAAGATGCTCAATTTTTCGCACCTTACCATCAGGAGAAACAAATTCATCCGGTAAATTCAATTTAAATGGATCGAACAAAATTGGACGATATTGATTAAGATTATTTAACTCATTCAAAAATGCTTTTTGATCGGTGAGCTCCTTATTATAATAATCAATCACTTCTTCTTTGGTTTCAGGATCGGCAATAGCTTCTTCGAATGCTTTAATTCTATTCTCAGTTGATTGCTTTATCTGAACCAGTGATTCATTTGCTTTACTTAAATTGGAAACAGTCAACTTTAATGTTTCTATCGCACCAATATCGCAAGTATTGGGAGTCGCATCTAAACTGTTGAGCGAGTCCAATCCAATCCGATTAATACCTCGTTGATCAAGCAGCGAACAACCATCAGTACCAAAATCAACTAAATCTGTACCACTAGAATTAATCTTCGGAAAAAAGACAGGATGAAAGTTAGTATTCTCATCATTAACTGGTAACGATGTTGAAAACAGATCATTGATACTCAATTGACTAACATCAAGACTATTTTTTTGTGCATTTTCTGACGCTTTTGCTGGTAGATCACAGTCTATAGATGGATTACTCAGTGGAATAGCATTTGCCAATAATTCAATACCTGCTGACTCAACTTGGCTCACATCACCGTGACTATATATACAGGCTTTAGCCTGATTAAAACCTATCACATTATGATTTAAGGCTTTTGCACCTGTATTTCCATACCAAAGCACAGATCGCGCGGTATTCGCGATAATCGTATTACTATCGAGCTTCAAAATAGAATTGGGACTCAAATTTATTTGCCCCCCATCTGTTAAACGATCACTAAATTGAAAAATTTGACCTTGTGTAGTATTTAATACATTGGAAGAGATTGTATTTGCTTGCAATTGAGTTGTAGGTTCACCACAAAATGAGAATAAACTGTTTGAAGCTGTATTTCCATTTTCGGTAATAGACATACGGGATAAATCAATCTTACGACGTGTGAACACAAGATTATCCAAACAAGACATCGCGATAACAGCGCCATGCTGAGCTGTATTACCACTCACCCACCCGACTGAATAACTTAAAGAGCTATCACTGTCATTCAAAAATATCGCTCCACCTCTTAATGCAGAAGAGCTAGTGATATTTACATTATATAAATCAGTCTCGCCTCCCAATAGCAAAGCGCCACCGTTGGTAGATGATTTACCATTTCTCAGCTCTATATTTCTTAAACTCAAACTCGGTCGATTTAGATTGGTCGTATTGAAAATGCGATGTGTATTTTGACCATTAATTATAGTTTGAATTTTAGTTTGCGCAGGATAACTATTTGAAATGACATTCGGTTTGGAATAATCGACAGGCTCTTTACCCCTAATAATCACTGAAGAAGTTGGCTGAAGCTCTGCATTCAAGCTATAGGTACCAGCTTCAAGCTGAATAATGTCAGTTTGTACTCGATCCGTATTACCTTTAGAACAACCTCCATAAGCTCGATTAATCGAAGCAGCCGTCAACGCTTCTCTGAGTGAACACTTTACATCATTAGTACCGTCTTCATCATCAAAGGTAGTGACATAAATTATTGTATCTTCAGCAGCCATCAAGGACATTGCAGAAAGGACTGCTAAGGTCAAAAAAGCTTTTCTACTTTTCAACATACGATTCCCTTATTATTTTTTTCTACGTATCGCGATTAAAGTCATCAGACCTAATACGGAGATTAGACCTAGCCCCCCACCAGAAGTTTTTACTTTATCGCTTGTATAAGTATCTCTGGGGTCTTGTTTAATGACAGTTGGAATTTCGATATAAGGATTCATTGACTCATTCAATTGACGTGTAGATACAACGACCAAAACTTTAAAATCATCAGTTCCGTGCCAATTCCCTTGAGGTGTATAAGTAAACTCTCCATTTTGGAGTAGTTCAGCTTTACCTTTACTAGGAGAGTTATTTTGTTGGATGATCATACAGCCCGCTTGCCATTCTTCTTTTTTGGGATGAGGTCCAACTAAGGCATCACATTGACTAGCAGGTATTAGCTCACCATCTCCTAGAAAATCATTAATATTTAACTTAACAATTTCTCCATAAAATATATCCTTGCCAAATCTGCCTGAAGACGTACTTGACTGAATAAGTTCGATTGCGCCTCGATCACACAAAATACGATCCTTACGTGTGTTGCCACGCTGATCAACTGTTTCACATGATGTACCATTTGAATCTGGTCCACGATTAATGATCGGAGAGTCTGTTAGTTGTCGATAACTAGGCAACACTCTTGGGCGGAAATATCCTAAAGCATAGCCAGAATAGACTTTGAACGGACATAAAATGCCAGATGAATTAACATCACATTCACCTTCTACATCAGTCCCAGCTAATAATGTGCGCTCGCCCAGTTTTTCTGAAGCTGTGCCCTCACAACCAAAACCATATAAATTATTGTTTAAATTTGATTGATCTATTGCAGTCTCTACACGACAGTCTCGATTGCCATTTTTTGCAATTATATTGTTAGTAAGCGATGCCTTCTTAAACGGTGCATTAAAAATCAAGCCAAAATCATTAAAGACCAGCGTATTGTTATTAAGTGCAATACCATCCTTCACATTGATAATATAGCCCTTATTATTAAAAATTGTTGAATTGATCACTTTGGCATAATTGAGATTGGTCACCTTAGTTTCATCTTCACTCAACAGTTTATGGCTATAAATTGCGAAACCTTCTGAATCTGTTGTTTTATTACCTTTAATAACAGAAGCACTAATGTCAAAATCAGGATATTCACTATACAAAACAGCACCTTGTTGTGCTTGATTGTTTTCCAATAACGAATTAACTAAATTCACTCGGGCGGAACGAATTTTGCTGGTTTCGGATTCAATAAATGATTCAACATTATAAATCGCACCGCCAAAATTCGCTTTACCATTGATAAGATGGCTCTTATCAAATTTTAGCCGTTCATAATTGAGAATTAACCCACCTTTGTCTTTGCATACAGATGCGGCACAACCTTGAAAGGTAATTTCGTAAAATTCCACACCAATTGCAGCATCTCTAATTTCATCATCAGCTTTAGGACGAATTCGCTCAATATGGAAAATTCGATCAGTACCCTTCATTGTTATGACGGCATTTTTTGTACCAGGAATATCGTCAACAATGGTAGTTTCATACTGCGTTCTAAAAACCATCGGTTTAGAGATGCGAACTTGCTCGTTTAGGAGATATTCTTTCGTAGATAAGATAATATTATCTGTGGCATCTTTACCACCACAGCCATTGAGACCTGCTTCAGGTTTACCCTGATTAATATATTCAATTGCTTCACGCAACGAACATTGATCATCATTTTTGGTGATATCTTCAGTGGTCGTAACCACAATATCTGCACTGAATACATGCCCTGTTGCACACAACAATACAAGACCTAAGCCCCGTCTGAGCATTACCATCTCCTTAATTTTTCTTTATTTTTTTAAGTAGCGAACTTTAATTATGTAGCGCTATTTGTCCATTTTGACTAATCTGTCACAAATTTTTAGAATTCTCAATTATTTTTAAGTAAAAAATTGCCGAGTTCAGATAAAGTCTACATTTTGAGTTTTGAATAACATTTAAAAAGCATTTAAGCACTATACTGATCGATGAGCGCGTAGATTTGCTTAAGGGTTGCGTTGGATAGCTTAACTTTTTCACCCTGTAGTAACTTTGATAATTGATCAACCGTTTGTAATAAGGTACTGGTCTGTATCGGGCCATTGGTCAGCAGATAATCAATAATTAAAGGATCAAAATGCACACCTTTACGATCTAACACAGAATGTAATAAGGCATAGCGGTCAGCGTAGGATTGACCTGTTGGCACTTTAACACTCACCGCTTGAGTTAATCTCGACTGAAGATCTGGTAATTCAAGTTTCAATTCAATTGGCGCAGATCTAGATGAAAAGACTAGTTGTCCTCCACCATCATTATTATTATTTATTAAATGAAATACCGCCTTTTGCCAATGCGGTACACCACTAATCGCTTCAATATCGTCTAGAGCGACCAAATCATAGCGATCCAATGAAGTAATCGCCTCAATTGGAGCATCGAGCAATTCTAGCAATGAAACTTTAATTGCAGATTTCCCCACATCTAGATATGAGTCACATATCGCAGTTAATAAGTGACTCTTACCTGTGCCCGCACCGCCATAAAGGTAAAATCGATTCATTAATCCAGCATGAAGTTGGCGAACTGCATCAATGACGGGTCCCCAACCTGGGCCGGAAAAATCACTGATCCGTGCATCAAGTTGAGGTTCTATATCAAGTTGCAGTTGCCGCATAAATGCTTGGTCACCTTAAGGTTCTTTATTTTGTTTCTGCACATCGATTTTCTCAGATGTTGCAATATCTTGTTGATTATTGATTGATTGTGGTTTGAGATCAAGCTCAATATCAACCTGATCGGTTTGGATTGTAATTTCACCACCACCATGATCAGCTACGGCAACAGGTGGCGTACCATAAATTGTACTCCTTTCATAAGTGTCACGTGCATGTCGAAGCAGTACCACGATTACAGCTGCAACAGGTAATGCAATCAACATACCCAAGAAACCAGCCAATTGTGCACCAGCCAATACAGCGAATACGACCGCTACTGGAGAAAGACCAATTTTATCTCCCAATAAGAATGGCTGAAGCACATAACCTTCAACAGCTTGCCCTACCATGAACACCACTGCAACTAAAAGGAGTTGAGTCCAATCCATACCAAATTGAAAGAAAGTTGCTATCACAGCAGCAATAATTCCTACTGCAAATCCTAAATATGGGATGATACTTGCCAAGCCTGCAATCATGCCAATAATCAAACCAACTTCCAGACCAATCAGTTGTAAACCAACAGCATAAACAATCCCCAAAAGGATCATCACGAGGAATTGTCCTTTTACAAATGCACCTAGTACGCTATGGCATTCACCTACGATTTCAAGCGTTGAAGCTTCATAAGGACGTGGAATGAGTCGACGCAAACTATTGAGCATTCGATCCCAATCTAAGAGGAAATAAAATGCAATAATTGGAATCAGTACAATTGTCCCACCAATCTGAATAAAATTCAGACCAGATTGTGCCAATTTGAGTGCCATCGCTTGGATACTGTCAGCACTATAATTGGTTTGAACATACTCCATAACAGCTGCTGAAATCTGGTCTACATCTAATTCTAGTGGCACTATATTGAAAGTATCTGATAACCACGGTAAGAAGCTATAATTTACCCAATGAACTACTTTCGGGATACTGGATTTAGCATACATTAGCTGTTCCCAAATTAATGGAACCAAATACCACATTGCCCATGTGATCACAACGCCAATACCAATAAATACCAAACTGATAGACAACCAACGAGGTAAACCTATCTTATGCAATCGATCAACCAATGGACTGAAAAGATAAGCTATTAAAAATGCACCAATAAATGGGATTACGACCGGTTTTAATAAGTATAAAATCCAGAGAAATAAAGCTATCCCTGCAAGGATAAAAACACGGCGTAGGGTACGATCTACCATAGAAACTCGCCTTTTTTAAGATTATTCGTTATGTAAAGGAAAATATTTTAGTAAAGATAACATTTTAGTGCATAAATAACATAAGAGTTTCGTATATTCAGGTTATAATCCCCGCGCGAATGCGGAGACTTCAATATGAGCAACTCAACTTCTACCCCAAACACTGGTTTAAGCTACAAAGATGCAGGTGTCGACATTGAGGCGGGCGACGCGTTAGTCGATCGTATCAAATCTGTCGCTAAACGCACGACTCGTCCTGAAGTAATGGGCGGTCTTGGTGGCTTCGGTGCACTTTGTAAAATTCCTAAAGGTTATGAAGAACCTGTTCTCGTATCTGGCACAGACGGTGTTGGTACAAAATTACGTTTAGCATTGAATTTAAACCGTCATGACACAATTGGTCAGGATTTGGTTGCAATGTGTGTGAACGATTTACTTGTCTGTGGTGCTGAACCACTCTTCTTCCTTGATTACTACGCAACTGGTCACCTCAATGTTGATGTCGCAGCAAATGTAGTGACAGGTATCGGTCAAGGTTGTGAACTTGCTGGATGTGCGTTGGTCGGTGGTGAAACTGCTGAAATGCCAGGCATGTATGAAGGTGAAGATTACGATTTAGCTGGTTTCTGTGTAGGTGTTGTAGAACAAAGTAAAATTATTGATGGCTCTAAAGTTAAAGCTGGTGACGTATTAGTTGGTGTTGCTTCAAGCGGCGCACACTCTAATGGCTACTCTCTTCTTCGTAAAATTTTAGATGTAAAAAATGTTGATTTAACTCAAATTGTTGATGGTCGTCCACTTGCTGATGTTGCAATGGAGCCAACTCGTATCTACGTTAAACCTATTTTAGAGCTTCTCAAACAGGTTGATGTTCACGCGATGGCACACATCACAGGTGGCGGTTTACCAGGTAACTTACCTCGCGTATTACCAAATGGTGCCCAAGCTGTAGTAAACGAATCTTCTTGGGAATGGCCTGAGCTGTTCAAACTTCTTCAACGTGAAGGTGGTGTAGAACAATTTGAAATGTACCGCACATTCAACTGTGGCGTAGGTATGGTTCTAGTTGTTGATGCTGCTGAAGCTGATAAAACAGTTGAAATCTTAAATCAACTCGGTGAAAAAGCATGGACAATGGGCCACATTGTTGACAATGCTGAATCTGTCGAAGGTGCAGACGAAAAAATTCGTGTGATCTTCGCTTAATCAGTTTATTGTTAAAACATGATTAAAATTGCTGTTTTAGTATCAGGTAACGGATCAAACCTACAAGCATTAATCGATGCAAACCTTTCAGGTCAAATCGTCGGTGTGATCTCGAATAAACCTGCTGCTTACGCACTTGAGCGTGCTGCTCATGCCAACATTGCAACTGCAGTGATTGAACATAAAAACTTCCCAGATCGTGAAGCATTTGATGATGTTATGCACCAGCAACTGCTCGACTGGGAAGCTGATCTTGTGGTTTTAGCGGGGTTTATGCGCATTTTAAGTGCTAAGTTCGTTAAAGCATGGGAGGGTAAAATGATCAATATCCACCCCTCTCTGCTGCCAAATTACAAAGGAATGCATACACATCAACGTGTATTGAATACTGGTGATCTATGGCATGGTTGCACAGTACATTATGTCACTGCAGAACTAGATGCAGGTCAAGCACTTGCTCAAGGCGTACTCAAAGTTTCTCACCATGATAATGTTGCATCTTTAGCAGATCGTGTACATCAACTTGAACATTTAATTTATCCTCAAGTTGTAGAATGGATTTGTAATCAAACCATTCAAGTCACATCCGAAGGCGTGCACTATAAAAATCAAATTTTGAAAGATCCAATACAGTTCTGTCATATTTGATTTAAAAAACGCAGCTTAGGCTGCGTTTTTTAGTGGCGTCAAAATAGTTTTTAAATGCGCAGCTAATTGCTCAGGATGTTCAAGTGGGAACATGTGCCCACCTTCAAAAATACTAAAAGGCACACCAAACTTTTTCCTCACTTTATGAGGGAATTTACGTGCTAAGAATGGACCTTCAGAAGCAACAATTAATTGAGTTGGAACTTTGAGCTTAGGTTGAGGCAGCCACCATAATGAAGGATTGGTTCTAAAAATATCCACTTCAATAGATTTTGGAATCGCCAATTCAACGCCGCCACGCGTTGGATCTTCAACTAATGCAAATTGAATATAGTTATTAAAACATTGCTCATCAAATGCTGCATATAATGCTTTGGGTCGAAGTAATGTTGCAGCCTGCTCACGACTATCCCAGTGATCACGTCGACGTTTAGACAATGCCGCTGGCGACATTTGATCCACTACTTTTAACTTTAAAGACTTTGCAATATGCATAGCAAATGATTCTAGCCCCATAATAAGAGGTGGATCGAGAAGAATAGTTTGACTAAAAAGTTCTGGGCATTTCAACGCAGCTTTGAACGTCAAAACTCCTCCTAAGGAGTGCCCGATACCAATCACTTTACGACCATGGGATTTCTGAACAATATTATCAATCACTTGCTGTGTCATACTTTCCCAGTGTTGATCTACAGGATAACGTTGATCAACACCAAGATTGGTCGTATAAATCACATCGAATTGATCAGACAAAGCATCAAAAAATTTTTGATAAACTTTCGATGGAACCCCGTTGGCATGAGCAAAATGGATCAATGGTTTCATTGGATTCGATTCACCTGCTCAGATTGAATCTGCTTGGAAATTGAAGAAGCAAAACCTTGACCAATTTCACTTCCAAGTCGTCCAAGCACAGAATCAAAGGGGCTGCGTTGAATAGTATAATCTACCGTTTTTTCGACTTTTAATTCACGTTTCAGTGTGTGAATACTGCCAATCCGATCTGCGATACCGAGCTTCACAGCCTGCTCACCAGTCCAAAACAAACCTGAAAATATAGCAGGGTCTTGCGATTTCAATTTATTGCCACGACCTTTTTTGACTGCATCAATAAAATGTTGATGAACATTATCCAATACACCTTGTACGTGTGCACGTTGTGCAGGATCAACTGGTTGTGTCATCGACAATAATGCTTTGTTCTCACCTGAAGTCATGGTGCGATCTTCAACGCCAAGTTTTTGCATCAAACCACTCACTCCATAGTTTGGCATAATGACGCCAATTGAGCCGACTAAACTTGATGGATTAACAATAATTTCATCCGCTGCAGACGCAATGTAATATGCACCTGAAGCACCTGTGTCACCAATTAATGCATAAAGTTTTTTATCTTTATAAACCGACTTTAAATATTGGATCTCTTGCCAAATTTCATCAGACTGAACTGGAGATCCACCCGGAGAGTTAATATTTAAAACAACAGCTTGCGATTGCTTGCTTTCAAATGCTTTTTTCAAACCTTTGATCGTATCTGCACTATTCACACTTTGCTGGTCTGCAGCAATCGTTCCTACAATATCGACTGTAGCAATATGCTGTGATGACACCGCACTATCAGTGGAAGTCGTTGAACAACTTTTCCCCATGACCAAAACTATAAACAACAGATATGCGAAAGTAAGAAATTTAAAAAAGATTCCCCAACGTCTTGCACGTCTCTGTTCTTCTACAGATGCGAGAACAGCTTTTTCTAAAATTTGCCATTCTTTTCCGTTCGGTTGGTTATTTGGTTTTTGATTTTCATTTTGTGGTTCAGGCGGCCAAGCGGACATACATACCATCCAAATTAAATTTAAGCTGACATTATATACAAGGAATGAGGTCAAACTATTTATAAGTCAAGATTTAACATATAATAAACCCAAATCACAATATTCTATGAACTTACCAAATTTTGAATCTAATGCCTGAAACCAAAACATCGACCACAACCCGCCTGTTAAATTTCTTCAGTCGCCGTCCGATTCGTTTTTCTCGTTTTTTTGCAAAAATGCTTGCAGGGCTGATTAATACGCTAAAAATTACAAAAACTACGAATACCATCCGCCTCAATATCGACATTTGCTTACCGCATCTTTCTGATGAAGAAAAACATTTAGTGACTCGTGCAGCGGTAAGAAACGAACTTCAATCTTATATGGAATTTTTTAGTATTTGGGGAAGCTCAAACGAAACCAATATTTCACGAATACGCAATGTCACTGGTGCTGAATATTTTCATGAAGCAATGGCTGAAAAGAAAGGTATTATTTTACTCGCACCACATTTTGGTACATGGGAAGTCATGAATGCGTGGTTCGCACAATATACTAAGATGACCATCATGTATAAACCCATCAAGAATGAAGAAGCAGATCAATTTGTGCGCCAGGCTCGTAGTCGAGAACAAGCAACTTTAGTCCCTACAGATGAGAGTGGTATAAGACAAATTTTTAAAGCCCTTAAATTAGGGGGGACAACTGTGATTCTTCCAGATCACAATCCTAAACACGGTGGTGAAATGATCGATTATTTCGGCATACCACTCGAGTCCAGTAATTTAAGTGCCAAACTCATCCAAAAAACTAAAGCCAAAGGCCTTTTGGTCTATGCAATTCGCAATGAAACTGAAGATTTTGATGTATTTATTGAACCAATGGATGCTTCGATTTATGAAGGCACTCCCGCTGATGGAACGTTAGTAATTCACCGTGCAATAGAAAGCCTGATTCATCGTTATCCTGAACATGCTCATTGGAGCTACAAACGTTTCCGTGCAAATCCTGATCTACATAACATTTATCGTATCCCTGCAGAACAAGCCAGAGCAAAAATAGAACAAGTCAGAAAAGCAAGTTAATCTATGGGGATATTCCGAGTTAACCACGCTTTTTGATCTCGATGATATCGAAATTGTACATCTCCGTTTTTATCGAAGGTCATTCGAATGCTGCCCTTCGATTGGGTATCGAGTAGCGGAATATTAAGCGCTTTTAAACGCTCTTTGACAACAGGATGTGGATGATTATAGCGGTTATCAAAACCAGCCGATGCAATGGCAATTTTAGGTTTGGTATTTTTTAAAAAGTCGTAAGATGAACTATGTCGACTGCCATGGTGTCCTAAGATTAAAATATCTACTTTAAGTTCAGGATACTGCTTTAAAATACTATACTCTGTCTCCCATCCTGCATCTCCCATAATCAGAATATGCTTAAAATCGTTAGCATAGGGTAATGTCAGATATATTACGCAAGAGAGCTCATTACGATTTTGACTGACAAAATTTAATTGTGATTCAGCTGGTGAGAGAAATTGTATATTTATCTTACCCAATTGCACCTGTTGATGCTGTCGACAATAATCAAATTTCACTTGCTGAAACCTATCATCTTTTTCATTTGAGATAACTTGATCAATTTGTATATGTTTTTCGATAGCGCTGTATGCACCAGCATGATCTTGATCAAGATGACTCATAAAAATTTGATCTAATTTTGATATGCCACGTTGAATTAAGAAAGGGACAACTACACTTTCTCCAATACTAAATGTATTCTCATCAAAGCTCCCGCCTGTATCAACTAAAGCATTTTTCCCTGATGACTGTAAGAGTATGGATTGCCCCTGCCCTATGTCTAAAATTTCAATGATATCGTATCCATCATCACGTTTAGGCATCAGCAATGCCACACCTAATACGGGTATCCATAATCGAGGGATTACATTCTTTGGCATAAAGAATATCAATACTGCTAAAGCGAGCAAAAACATTTGTGCTTTCGTTAGCGCCACCCATTTCAATGGATTGTCTAATATTAATCCCAACTTAGTCAGCAGCACCAAAAGCACCGATATCAACATATCAGCCAGATGAAATAAAAATAGACCAACAAAAGGAATAAAGCTGAGACAATAGCCCAGTACTTCTAATGGCACGATCAAGGTCCCAATCATTGGAACAGCAACTAAATTAGCAAATGGTGCAAGTAAAGAAATCTGTTGAAATATCAGTAAAGTGAATGGTAACAGTGCAATAAATATTTTCCATTGGGATTGCAAAAGTATTTTAAGATACATTTTTGCTTTATCTAGAAAATGATATTTGTTGATTAAAGCAGTGTTTTGCTGTTCATGAACGATCGTTTGGTATACACGAATCAAAATCAAACATGCGCCGTACGAAAGCCAAAATGCAGCAGATAAAATACTAAAAGGGTCTAAATAGAGCATTAAGCTCGCACTGATAAGTAATAGCACAAAAGGCTTAATCTTAAATTTAAATAAAATAGCGATACTAATTAGACAAACTGACAATGTAGTTCTTAGTGCAGGAATTTCGAGCCCTGAAAAAAAACTATAAATAATTACCCCACATACGAAAGGGATTAAAAGTAAATATGTTTTGGGAACTTTTAGAAAAATATGAGGACGAAAAATTGATACAAGATGCCCCATGAACCACGATAATAAACCAGCAAAAATTAGAACATGTGGACCTGAAATAGCCAATAAATGCGTAATGCCTAGTTTTTTAAATAATTCTTCTTGTTGCTCCGTCAGTAGACTCTTATCACCTGTGAGTAACGCGACTAGCAAACCCTTATTCCTGAATACTCCCTGTTCGATATCATCCCTAAAAGCTAAACGTGCTTTTTCAATGCTCAGGCTCAATCGTGCGATAAGGCTCCGATGCACATCGGTTGAAGATAAATAACCTTCAGAATATAACACCGCTTCACTTACAGGTACGATCCAATCTACACGCATTGTTCCAGCTATATTTTGCTGCAACAACCATTTCTCATGATCAAATACCCCATCTACTGCATAACTATGTGCGGGTCTTAATTTTCCCGTAACTTTATAATAGCGCCCTAGTTCTAATGTCGTATCAAGTTTTGACTCTCGCAAATATAATAATAGCGTTTGAGATTGTCCTTGCTTCTTGTCGATCACTTGCGCACGCTGCTGTATTGATCGACCTTCCTGATCCATTTTCAGCTGATTAATTTTATTGATATAGACAACTATTTCTTTTTCTTCAATATATTGAACACGTTTCTCTAAACGATCGTGTAAGGCTGTTTTTGCATGTTGATGCCCCAAAACAAATGTGATCAGACAAATTCCCGTTAGCACAAGCATTCTTGATGATGACTGGACAATACTTGAGGTGTGAGGATAAATGAATCGATCAGGTTGCCTCATTAATTGTACAAAGTAACCCATGATCAAAATGATACTTGCCATACCCAGCAAGAGAGTTGAATATTCAACTTCACCCTGAAAGCTGATCGTAGCAACACCAATGATCCAAAAGATGAGAATAAATATTAAAAACATCTAACTTTTATGTTTATTTTTCTTAAATAGATTAAAGCCCACCTAAGTGGGCTTTAACAAGACTGTTAATCGGATTTTTAGGCTATACCCACAATCCATCTTGCATATGCAAAATCTTATCAGCAGTTTGTGCGAGCTGCTCATCATGGGTCACGATGAGCATTGCCATATTAAATTCTTTACGCAGATCGGAAAGCAATTCAAAAATTGTGACGGCAGTCTTACGATCTAAATTTCCAGTAGGCTCATCTGCCATCATCAATTTAGGTTGAGCCACTAAAGCCCGTGCAAGCGCAACGCGTTGTCGCTCACCGCCAGATAACTCACCTGGTTTATGCGTTAAACGATGTGATAAACCCACTTTATTCAACAAATATTCTGCACGTTCTTTTACTTCTTTAAAATTTGCATCTTTACGTAACATCAGCGGCATTGATACATTTTCTAAAGCCGTAAACTCAGGAAGTAAATGGTGAAATTGATACACAAATCCGAGGTGTTCATTACGTAGGAAACCGCGTTCAGCTTCGCCTAAAGTGTCAAAACGCTGACCATTAAGCATCACTACACCTTCGGACGGACGATCAAGTCCCCCTAATACATGTAACAGCGTACTCTTACCCGAACCACTTGATCCAACAATTGAAACAAATTGTCCTTGCTCAACAACTAAATCCAATCCCTTAATCACTTCAACAGTTGATTTACCATCTGTAAAATGTTTATGAATATTTTTGGCTTCTAAGACAATATTACTCATAGCGTAAAGCCTCTGCTGGTTGAACTTTGGCAGCACGCAGCGCTGGATAAATTGTTGCAAGGAAACTTAGCGCTAGTGATAAGCTAACAATCACCACCACATCTTGCCAACGTAGATACGATGGTAAATAGTTAATGAAATATGCATCGAACAAATTTAGTCCAAAAGCAGTGTTCAACCAGCCAATAAATCCACTGATGCTCGTTGCAAAGATGATACCTAGTGCTGCTCCTGCCAGTGTTCCTACAACACCAATCACCGTACCCTGTACCATAAAAATCTTAGTGATCGTTGCTGGTGAAGCACCTAAGGTTCTTAAAATAGCAATGTCGGATTTTTTATCAGTAACCACCATCACCAATGAAGATACAATATTAAATGCTGCAACCAAGACAATCAGGAAAAGTAAAAGGCTGACCATTGCTTTTTCCATCTGAATGGCACTAAAGAGATTGCCGTGCGTATAAGTCCAATTTGATGGATAGAAATTGCCTGGTAAATCCATAACAACTTCTTCAGCGACTTGTGGTGCTTTGAAGATATCATCTAGCTTCATACGGATACCTTGTGCACCATCCGGCAGTCTCAACAGTGTCGAAGCATCATTTAGCGCGATGTAACCCATCATCGAGTCCACTTCCGCACCAATACTAAAAATACCGACAATTTTAAAACGTTTAAATCGTGGAACAACGCCAGCGGGTGATGGTGTCGCTTCAGGTAATACCAATGTTACATTGTCATTGAGACTTAAACCTAAAGCATCCGTCATCTGCTTGCCCAAAACAATCCCGAACTCACCTTTCTTTAATGAGTTGATGTCGCCTTGAACCATATGATTTTGAATAATAGATACATTTTTTTCATAGTCAGGCTCAATACCCGTGACCATTATCCCTGCAACCTGTCCTTGGGCTGTTAACATCCCCTGCAACTGTGTAAAAGGTGCAACACCCGTCACATGTTCATGTTGGTCTATTTTCTTTGCAAGCTCAGGCCAGTCTGTTAGAATTTGTGTAGAGGAAACAGTCGCTTGAGGTACCATTCCCAAGACACGGTTTTTTAATTCACGATCGAAACCGTTCATTACAGATAACACAGTAATGAGAACAGCGACGCCCAAAGTCAGACCGATCATGGAAACTAAAGCAATAAAAGAAATAAAGTGATTACTTCGCCGTGCGCGAGTGTATCTCAACCCTATATACAGCGAGATCGGTTTAAACATACCATCTAGTCCGAGGTGTTTTAATGGAAAATCTTCAGCATCAAAGTGGCAATATTGAAAGACGCGTCATGTCACGTATTGATGCTGCCTTAAGAATAAATTATCAGATCATCACTAAAGATGTCGCTTTGAATGATCCCTATGATTCAAATTTTGTACTACCGCGCTATTTTCTCTTACTTGCAGAATTAGATCAATTTGATCATGCGCTTATGTACGAATTAGAACAATTAAATCAAAAAGATCAACAAATTGCTCGGATATTATCCTTATTTAATCAAAAATTAAACCTGATTACGGGCTCACTTTACGACTCTATTGTACAAACCATGTTACCAGTACCTACTCAAGTCAATTTGTCTGAAACAGGTTTTAGTTTTTATGCTGAGCAACATATCCCTGAACAAACCTATATACACATCACATTGAGTCACCCTGAAAATGATTTTCATATCGCTGCAACTGCACAAGTTGTCTACAGCAATCAAGAAGAAAATGGGCTGTTTAGAACCGGTGCATATTTTCTAACGTTACATCCCCAAGACAAAGTAAAGTTGACAGAAGCCTTGAAGCATTTAAAAAACTCACAGAATCGCTGAGCATCCAACTTAAGGCTTTAATACTTTTTGTTTAAATTTCTGATTCGCTTCTATATCCCGATAAAAATACATAAACAATCCCAGAAGTAGGATCATTGCTCCCAGTATCATACCTAGCGTTAACTTCTCATGATTAAACGCGGCACCTATACCAAGCGCTAAAACTGGAGTCATTACATTTGTAAGGGACAATGTGGTGGGTTGGATTTTTTTGACCAAATAGAAATAACAAAACATAGCAACTAATGAAGCCATAACAACAGAATATATGATCGCAAGTAATGACTTCATTGAAGGTAATTCAGTAGGTAAATATTTCCATATAAATGGCACAATTAGACATGCAACGATGGTAGAAACCAGTATTGAACCTGTCGCCTGTGCCATCGGTGCTACATCAGCATTTATTTTTTTTACCCAAAAAATTGACATTGCGTATGAAAAAACGCTGAGCAACATTAAACCAATTCCAATGGGATGGATATGTTGTGATGATCCAGTAAAACTGATCACTACAAGCCCAGTAATCGCGACGATCATTCCTAACCATTGCAGCTTATGCAAATCTTGTTGAAAGATAAATTTTCCAATAAGCCCTGCCATAATTGGTGCTAATCCAAACATCAGTGCAATCATGCCAGAACTTAGATAATCAGTAGCTACATAAGTAAAAAATTGTGAACCAATCAAGCTAAATGAACCAGCAAAATAACTATGCAATGCAATTGAATTTAAAGGAAATTTTACCTTTAAAACAATGAGAAGCAATGCCGCGATAGGCAGTGCCAAGCCTAATCGAATCACCAATGCCCACATTAAATAAATATCTTCTACACTCCACACAATCGCAAGTGGAGTTGTTGCCCAGATGATGACCAATAAGGCATAAATGAGCATAAGTTTAGATTTTTCTGGCATGTGAACTCGATTGATAAGATAAATCAGGCAGTTTTTCTTTTTTGTTTTTGAATCGTTTGATCCAAAGCACTTGAAAATTCACGCTTATCTCTTTCTGAAATTGGCGGTGGTCCACCGGTTTGAACTCCAGCCCCTCTCAAAGTTTCCATAAAATCACGCAAATGTAATCGTGCCTTAATATTAGCTTCTGTCCAAATTTCACCACGTGGATGAATTGCAACGCCACCCTTTTCGATGACTTGAGCTGCTAGAGGAATATCCTGCGTCATGACAATATCATGTTCTTTCATACGTTCGATAATTTCTTTATCAGCTTGATCTGCTCCACTCATCACCTGTATTGAATTAATACGAACAGAAGGAGTTATTCCTACATTTTGATTGGCGACAAAAGTTACTTCAAGTTGATAACGATCAGAAGCTCTTAAAATGACTTCACGCAAAATTTTAGGTAATGCATCAGCATCGACCCAGAGTTTAAATGGCAACACGCCTCTTTCCTTCGTTGTCTTACCACGTCATCTTATCAAATTTTACAGATGGCTGGTTTGATATGATGAATATAAAGCGGATCGTTTTTTATAGTGAGGACCTTCTCTCCATGTTATTTAAATACATGAAAAATCTTATTGTTGTCAGTTTAATCAAAATTAAAACTAATTGATTGTTTTTGCTTAATGTATGAACGATTAAAACTTTTTTTGATACGAAGCTTTTGACAATTGAAATGTCTATCCTTAATATACAAGCACCTCGCAACGTCCCTATCGTCTAGAGGCCTAGGACATCGCCCTTTCACGGCGGTAACCGGGGTTCGAATCCCCGTAGGGACGCCATTATCGTTTCATACGATCACTCAATATTCAAAATTACTATTATTTCATTGAAGAATTGTAGTTTTTCACTACAATAACTCGCTTCATTTGTTTCGAATTTTCAATCCTATGCACTCATCTCCGAATGATGCTTCGCATCAGGGCAATTCTGCGCCTTTACAACGCGCTATGAGTACTCGACATCTGGTTATGATTTCGCTTGGCGGCGCAATCGGTACTGGACTTTTCTTAGGTTCGGGTGAAGTCATTGCACAAACGGGGCCTGTAGGTGCCATTATTTCTTATATCCTTGGCGGGATTATCGCCTACATGGTTATGCTGTGTTTAGGTGAGCTTGCCGTTCATATGCCTGAGTCTGGTTCGTTTGGTGCTTATGCCAAAAGATATATTGGACCAGGAACAGGCTATACCATCACTTGGTTATATTGGTTAACTTGGTCGGTTACTTTAGGAACTGAGTTTACAGCCGCCGCCCTCCTCATGCAGGAATGGTTCCCAGATAGTTCCATGTGGATGTGGACTATAGTCTTTGGTGTATTCGTATTTGTTTTAAATATGATTTCCACAAAATGGTTCGCAGAATCTGAATTTTGGCTGGCATTAGTTAAAGTTATTACTGTTGTTGCATTTATTCTCTTAGGCCTACTCGCAATTTTTGGCGTAATTGGCTATCAAGGTTACGAAACGGCGCCTTTATTTAGCAATTTAACGGCTCAAGGTTGGTTCCCTGAAGGTCTATTCCCAATTTTTGCTACGATGCTTATCGTAAACTTCGCATTCTCTGGAACAGAATTAATTGGGGTTGCTGCTGGTGAAACTAAAGACCCAGCTAAAAATGTTCCTAAAGCGATTAATACAGCGATTTTTCGTCTGTTGATTTTCTTCGTAGGTACAATCATTGTAGTAACGTCACTTCTTCCACATCAAGAAGCTGGCTTAGCTGCTGAAGGTGTGAGTAGCTCTCCATTTGTGACTGTTTTCCAGCATATTGGTATTCCCTATGCAGAAGATATCATCCGTTTTGTAATTATTACCGCTTTATTATCAGCTGCTAACTCTGGTTTGTTTGCTGCGTCACGCATGATGTGGTCTTTATCTTACAAAAAGCAGCTCCCTGTAGTATTTTCTAGAGTGAATGCACGTGGTATCCCTTATGTTGCAGTGATCGTGACAATGATCGGTGGGTTACCAGGCTTATTGTCAGAACAATTCGCACCTGAGACTATTTTTACCAATTTATTAGGTATTGCTGCTTTCACAATGGTCGTTGTGTGGATGAGTATTTGTTTAAGCCAATTTAATTTCAGACGCGATTGGTATAAGCAAGGGCGCAAAAAAGAAGAGCTGGGCTTTGCTGCTCCATTATTTCCAATTGTCCCAATCTTAGGTTTTGTGTTCTGTTTTATCACATGCTTAAGTATGGTATTTGATCCAAGTATGCGTATTAGCTTTTTCGGGTGTTTAGCGTTCATTGCTGTATGCTATGCCAGTTATTACCTGTTTTATCACGATAAATCTTGATTTTGAAATAGCGACTTCGGTCGCTATTTTTTTGCTTAGACAGTTCCTATTTTCCCAATGCTTTTCTAATATTTCTTGGAGATTTGATCTAAATTTAGCCTTTAAATTCAATATTGTTTTATTTTCATACGAACACACCATTTTTTTAATTTTTTTGCTGAAATGCGTTTGACACCCCCCTATTTTCACCCTATTATACGCCCACCTCTGAAACGTCCCTATCGTCTAGAGGCCTAGGACATCGCCCTTTCACGGCGGTAACCGGGGTTCGAATCCCCGTAGGGACGCCAATTTTCAGAAGTAGATTTTATTAAGTCCCTATCGTCTAGAGGCCTAGGACATCGCCCTTTCACGGCGGTAACCGGGGTTCGAATCCCCGTAGGGACGCCATTAATTTCAATTGAAATAACATGGTTTAAAATATATTTCTGCACTGTCCCTATCGTCTAGAGGCCTAGGACATCGCCCTTTCACGGCGGTAACCGGGGTTCGAATCCCCGTAGGGACGCCATATTCGAGATGATACATCTCATAAAAAAGCCCAAGCATTTAAGACTTGGGCTTTTTTTTATAACTTAGTCACCCTAAAAATCGAACACAAAATAAACAACATTATCATCTTTGCAGGTTATGGTGGTTTAAACCCTTAATAACGCTTGGAGAAGATGATGTTGGACAACACCGTACTTAATCCCCTAGCATCCCCATCACAATTAAATACAATTAGTCCTAAAACAAATAAAGACTGGGTTGAGTTTTTTTTAGACCCTAAAGTGAATCGTGAATGTAAAACAGAATATGCCGAAAGCTATGTTCTTTCACTATTCGATCAACTCAATACGACTCATTTATCGTGGATTGATCAGGTAGACCAAGTTAGGCAACATATACAACACGAACATGATCAAACTTGTTCTAAATTTCAAAGTTATCTAGATCAACGAAAATCAGGCCTTGGGCGTGACTACTTTCCAACCATCTCTCATGCTTTAGAGTTTTTATATAAAGTTGCTCCAGTTAAATATGCAGATGGCTCATGGCTATATTCATCTCTTACGCACCCCTCTTTGTTTGAGAACAAAGATCTAAGCTATATCTACTTAGAAGAACTTGGCTTGGGAGATGCTAAAGCAAATCATGTTTGCATGTATCAAAGCTTACTACGACATTTCGAGCTTGAACCGTACATTAATTATTTAGATGATATTTATTTTGAACAAGCCGCTGTTCAACTTGCTCTCGCATATATATCACATGATTTATTTCCACTGGTAATTGGATTTAACTTGGGTTATGAACAATTACCACTACACCTGTTAATCACCAATTATGAGTTAGCAGAACTTGGAATTGATCCTCATTATTTTAATATTCATATTACAATTGATAATGCACACAATGGACATGCTGAAAAATCAATACAGGCATTTATTGATCATTATCATCAAGCTCAAGATAAATCAAAATATCTTGAACTGGTGAAAATGGGTTTCCAAATGAATGATCTTGGCTTGAGCTCAACAAATATCATCCGAGAAATTGATCTGACTCAAAGCGTTTATCAACTTCTGCAAAGAAAAGCAGTTGTCGGTCAACATATCCATAACCAAAAATGTCAATTTAATGGCAGATCAATTAACGAATGGCTCGCTCAACCTGAATTAATATCTGAATTTATTCAAATCTTAATTGATAAACAATGGATTATTAAAAACAGGCCTGTCGAAGAAAGTCGTTTTTGGAAACTTATTCACGATAGTGATGGCAAAATGTTTGGTGTGTTTAATGCAACTGAGAAAATGCTGATCAAAGACTGGATTCAAGGGGAATCATTAACTGTTCGTTTAAAAAGAATGCCTGTAACAGGAGATCAAAACTGGCTATCAAAATACAATAATCAACATGAACTTGAACAGATCAAACATCAATGTCATTCATTAGATGATACAAACGATAAACTCGCATTATTAATTCCATATCTATCACCTTACTATCATCCACGAGCGATCGGATTATGGGCAACCCAAGAAGTCTCTAAGTTACTTTTCCCTTTTCAAACACTTGCGCTTTAGTTTTAACTCGCCGCATAAAATAAGGAGCCATAAAGGCTCCTTATATGTATTGATTTATACTATGCAGATTTTCTTGAATTAACTTTGCCCTGAATGATAGCCTTCACATTTCCTTTTGCATAATTCAGAAAAACTTTTAAAGGTGAAAGTTTTGGATTAGGTTGATTACCCTCACCAATCGCTTTGAATTGTGCCGCATACCAAATAATTTCCATAATTGCCATTTTATCAATAAATGGAATCCCTGTTTTAATTGGTTTTACTGCATATCTAACATCGTGTCCTGCAATCAAACGATCAGTTAAATCCGTTTCTACAGCGAGCGGGCGTGCAATTCCAATAAAGTCACATGCACCACTTTCTAAAGCATCATTCATCCCTTTAACGGTTCTGAATCCACCTGTAACCATCAGTTTGCATTTTACTTCTTGACGTATTTTCTCTGCGAAATCTAAAAAGTAAGCCTCACGTGCAATGGTACTTGCTTTACGCTGTTCAGCTTTAGCACCTGCCATTGCGGGCGCTTCATACGTACCGCCTGAAATTTCAATTAAATCGATTCCTGCATCATCAATAGCTTTAAATACTTGAATCACTTCTTCTTCAGTAATTCCACCTCGTTGAAAATCTGCGGAATTCAATTTCACTGAAACGATAAAATTCTCGGATGTTGCAGCTCGAACAGCTTTATAAATTTCTAATAAGAAACGCATACGATTTTCAATGCTGCCACCCCATTGATCATTACGCTTATTGGTCAGTGGCGATAGAAATTCACTGATTAAATATCCATGAGCACCGTGTAATTGAACACCTTCAAAGCCCGCTTTTTCGCAAATCGCTGCAGAGGTTGCAAACCTTTGGATTAGATCTAGGATTTCCTCATGCTCGAGAGCCCGTGGAGTAGCAAAGGTAGTAGCCAACATAGCACTAAATGGAACAGCAGACGGTGCAACAGTTTCTTTATTTAAGCCTTTAGGACACTGTCTGCCCGGATGAGACAATTGAACAAGCTGGACCATACCATAACGTTTACCTAGGTCAGCCCATGCCTTTAATTTAGGTAAATCTCGCTCATTTTCGACCACGACGACACCAGGCTCATTCTTCGCACGTAGATCAACCATCACATTTCCTGTGATTGAACACCCTAAACCTCCTCTTGCCCAAGCTTCATACAAGCCTGTGTGCAAATGATTTGGTTCACCAGCAGCATTCGCTAGAGCTTCACTCATTGCGCCTTTAATAATGCGATTTTTGAAAGTTGTATTGCGAATTTGAATCGGCTCAGCAATTTTACTCATCTTGAAGTTCTCAATTTTGTGCTTATCTAAACCTAAAACCAATTAGGCGTGACTTCCCTGAATTTCAGTCTAAAATTGACAATCCTTCTTGTCAAATAACTTTTATAAACTACTTTGTATAAGATGTTGCGTATAAGCATGAATCGGTGCACGGAATAAACGTTCTGTCTCTTGAATTTCTAAAACTTTTGCATCTTTCATCACCATAACTCGATGGCATAACGCTTTCACAATTTTCAGATCATGACTAATAAAGATGTAACTGATCCCTGTTCTCTGCTGTATAACTTGAAGTAATTTCACCAATTTTATTTGTGTATTGCGATCTAATGCAGATGTTGGCTCATCCAGAATGAGTAATTGAGGTTTCAGAATAAGTGCTCTGGCCAGCGATACTCTTTGTCGCTGTCCACCCGACATTTGATGAGGATAACGATCAAGAAATTCTTTTGTGAGATTAACCTCTTCAAGGGCTTGAATCGCGAGATTTAATTTTTCACTCTTTCTCATTTTTTTTAATCTTAACCCTTCAGTTAATAACGACAAAACATCCATTCTTGGATTGAGACTCGAAAAAGGATCTTGAAAAACGATTTGAAAATCTTTTCGATGCGCTCTAAGTTGCTTGTCAGACAACTGATTGAGATTGATACGATTTAATTCAATGGTACCTGTTGACTCTATGAGTCGTGCAAGCGCGAGTGCAGCACTGGTTTTTCCAGACCCACTTTCACCTACAATACCAAGCGACTCTCCTTGTTTAAGCTGGAAACTTAAATCTTCCACCGCTATAAATTGAGTTTTAAATACATTCAGAAAATTCAGCTTAGGTGGATACCGCACTCGAAGATGTTCAGTATTTAAAAGTTCTTTGGCCTGTTCACTGATAGGTGAAATCGAATCAAACTGCTGATTAAGGAGCAGTCGAGTAAATTCATGGCGAGGCTGCAGGAATATTTGAGAGACATCCCCCTGTTCAACTGTGACACCTTTAGACAAAACCAATACCTGATCAGCATATTGTTGCACCAACCTTAAATCATGACTAACCAAAACTAAGGCCATATTTTTTTGATGCGCTTGGTCTTTAATTAAATTTAAAATTTGCTTCTGTAGTGATACATCAAGGGCTGTTGTTGGTTCATCTGCAATTAAAATTTCAGGTTCCGAAATCAGAGCTGTTGCGATCATCACCCTTTGACGCTGTCCACCAGACAACTGATGTGGATATCGCTTGAGGATGTCTGATGAATTACCCAACCCTACATCACAAAGCACTTCTTCTATTTTTTTTCGAATGCCTTTTCTCTTAAGCCCCTTCAACCATAAAGGTTCTGAAATAATTTTTTCAATTGTATGTAATGGATTAAGTGCCGTCATTGGCTCTTGAAATATCATCGCGATCTTATTGCCACGTATTAAGCGCAACTGATCTTCGTGTTTTAGACGCAGATCTTCATTTTGAAATATGATTTCACCACTTAAGTCTAGAGCGCGATCTTGAAGACCTAGAAGACTTAGACAAGCTAGAGATTTTCCTGAACCACTTTCACCAACAATCGCTACTGTCTCACCCGCATTTAGCTTAAAAGACAAATCAGTTAAGATTTTTTGTTCATTCAACTGAATATTGAGCTTGTTGACTTCAAGTATTGGTTTAGCCTCTTGGATCAAATGCATCTCGAGCTGCCTCTCCAATATAAATAAGAATAGATAACACAACTGCTAGACTAAAAAATCCAGATAAAACCAACCACGGTGCTGATAGATTATTCTTACCCTGTAATAAAATTTCACCAATTGAAGCTGTATCAGGTGGCAAACCATAGCCCAGAAAATCCAAAGCTGTAAGTGCGGTAATATTAGCGGTAAGAATGAAAGGAAGCTGTGAGAGTGACGAACTTATAGCATTGGGTAAAATATGTTTGATAATAATTTGACTATCTGTAGCACCGAGTGATCTCGCAGCTCGCACATAGTCCAAATTTCTGGCTTTCAGAAACTCTGCACGAACAAGACCAACTAACGCAGTCCAACCAAACATTAGCATAATTAAAAACAGCCAATATACGCTTGGTGTAAACATGCTCACTAAGATCATCACAATAAATAACATTGGTAGACCACCCCACACCTCTAACAGCCTTTGACCGATCAGATCCAACCAACCGCCAAAGTAGCCTTGGATAGCACCAATGGTAATTCCTATGAATGCAGATCCAATAGTAAGTGCAATGCCGAACAGCAAAGAGATACGAATACCATATATTAATCTTGCCAAGACATCACGACCTTGATCATCTGTGCCTAACCAATTCACGGAGGTCGGTGGAGATGGTACAGCTTCTGCCAATTCATAATTAGGTGTTTGATATGAAAATGGGATGATAGGCCAAATCTGCCATCCATGCTCATTAATCAATTCTTGAACAGCTGGATCTTTATAATCAGCCTCAGTCTCAAAGACACCACCGAATGTTGTTTCAGGATAAGGCTTAAAAATTGGGAAATAAATTTCTTCTTTATAATAAATAAGTATAGGTTTTTCGTTGGCAATAAACTCTGCCCCCAAGGATAAAATAAAGATCGCGATAAATAAAATGAAGCTGAAGAATCCGAGTCGATGTGACTTAAATTTTGAAATTCGTTGATCGAAATGTGGAGACATTTTTTATGCTCCTTGACGATCAAAATTGATTCTTGGATCAATCAATTGATATAGAACATCACTGAGTAATCTCAAAATTAGACCGACCAACGTAAAGATAAACAATGTTCCAAAAATTACAGGATAATCACGCTGCTGAATTGCCTCAAATCCGAGCAATCCCAAACCATCAAGATTAAATATAATTTCTACAAATAGATTGCCAACAAAAAAAATTCCGATCAGTGCTTCAGGTAATCCTGCTATAACGATCAACATGGCGTTACGGAAAACATGATTGTATAAAACGCGTTGCTCGGTCAAACCTTTAGCACGAGCTGCCGTCACATATTGTTTATTTAATTCTTCCATAAAAGAGTATTTTGTTAGATATGTGAGGGTCGCAAATCCACCTAATATAATAGTAAGGACAGGCAATGTAAGATGCCAAAAATAATCTCTAACTTTATCAATAAAACTGAGTTCTGCAAAATTCTCAGAGACCAATCCTTGTAATGGGAACCATTGTAAATACGATCCCCCCGAAAAAATCATAATAAGTAGAATAGCAAATACAAAAGTTGGCACTGCATAACCTACCGCCAATATTAAGGAGGTCGTTTGATCAAACAGACTGCCATGTCTTTTCGCTTTGCAGATCCCTAGAGGAATGGCGATACTGTAGATCAGTAAGGTACTCCATAATCCAAGGGAGATCGTGACTGGCATTTTTTCCAAAATTAATGTTGTTACTGATTTATTTTTAAAAAAGCTCGTTCCAAAATCCAGTTGAAAATATCCTTTGAGCATTTGAAAAAAGCGCTCATGCACAGGGCGGTCAAATCCATATTGCGCTTTGATCTGCTCGACCATTTCAGGACTGAGTCCTCGCGTACCCTGATAATGACTCTGAAACTCATTAATTTGAGATGCCGAACCAGACACAACACCAATGCCTTGAAACTGCTCAGCTCTCTGTATTGCCTGTTCAACAGGTCCACCAGGAGCAATTTGAACGACGGCGAAATTGATGAGTAATATCAAAAATAAGGTGGGAATGATCAGCAAAAGTCGTTTAAGTATATAAAGCCCCATAAATTTAACCTTTAACGTGAGCCTTTACTTCGACCAAGATAAGTAGCCACTTTGCGAGCTTGCTGTTGATCTACCCACCAATAATCTTCACCAACAGCGAGTTTGGGTTTAATCTGTGGCTGTTTATACATATTCCAATACGCATACCATTCACGATCATTTCCATAAGTAAGTATCTGATAATATCCAGCACGTAATAAACGATCCAAGACACGTGTATTTAATATTAATTTTTCACGATTAGGTGCATGGATAATACGTTGTATAATTTCATCTATAACGCTATTTTTCACACCAGAAAAATTATAATTTCCCTCTTCATTTGCAGCATGACTACTCCAAAATTGCGCTTGCTCATTCCCAGGATTTAGTGACTGAGGCATCACCATCGTGGTTAAATCAAAATCATATTGACGCATCCGCTGTAAATATTGAGGCATATCGACTTGCCGAATCGAAACTTGAATACCCAATTTTTTTAAATTTCGAATATAAGGCATGAGCGTCCGTTGTAAGCCCTCTTGATGAAGAAGCAATTCTAATTGAATTGGTTTTCCATCACGCGCATGCAAACTACCATTTTTAAATGAATACCCCTGCTCAATTAAAATTTTCCGAGCAGTGAGTAAGCCTTTACGATTGTAACCTGTACCATCAGTGACGGGATATTTCCACGCTTTTAATACCCCTTCTCGTTGTAAAGGATGCAACCGAGATAAATAAGGTTTTAATATTGTTAACTCTTTTGGACTTGGGACTGACTTTGCTTCGAGCTCACTAAACTGAAAATGACTTTGTAAACGTTGATATTGTTGATAAAACAATGCTTTATTTTGCCATTCAAAGTCATAAGCATAGGTCATTGCTTGTCTAAAATAGATATCGTTTAGCGGTTTTTTTCGTGTGTTAAAAACGATACTTTGTGTCGGAGCAGGGTTTTGTAAAGCTACACTATATTTTTTAACCAACCCTGAGTTAAATGCTGGAAAGTTGTATTCCGTCTTCCATTTACGAGCAAATTTCTCTTGGTGAAATGTATATTGTCCAGCTTTAAATCCTTCAAATGCAATGTCCGAACTACGGTAATAAACATATTTAATTTGATCAAAATTATAACGACCACGATTTACAAGTAAATCCTTAGCCCAATAATGGGGATTACGCTGATAGGTAATACTACGACCAGCATCAAGATTTTTAATTTTATATGGCCCTGATCCTAAAATGGGTTTGAGTGTTGCTCGACTAAAATCTTTAGATTGCCAATCTTTTTTAGAAAAAATTGGCATCTGTGAAAGTATTGCTGGCATTTCAGTATTACTTTCTGATTTAAATACCATTTTTACGGCATGTTTAGACAGAACCTGAATTTTATCTAAATCAGACAAATACATCTGTAAACCGGGATTGGTTTTGGTTAAATACATTTCAAACGTGAATTTAACATCCTCAGCCAGTACAGGAGATCCATCACTAAATCGAGCACGTGGATTTAAATGAAAAATCACAAATTTTGTTCGGCTTGGATCAAACTGAATTTTCTCAGCCAAAAGTGGATAAAACACATTTGGTTCATCTAATGACTTGGAAAATAGCGTATCGAACAAGTAATTTGTACCTTCAACCCAACTTCCTTGCCCATTCATACCGTTTAGATTATCAAATGTCCCATCAGCTGCTTTCACCAACTTTCCACCCTTTGGTGCGTCTGGGTTGGCATATGGCATTGCATCTAAATTCAGATATTTCGGTTTTGACTGTAAAGCAATATAAGGCGTCGTTTGAAGATTTGCCCATGCACTGATATGAATGGGCAAGAAGAGGAAAATAAACTTTGCTTTTGACAAAGTTGATGAAATGCACATCTCGATATGAAATTCCTGATTGCTTAAGCAGACTTAAGAATGTGGAACTTTAATCGTAGCACCAATCTGTAAAGGTGTGTTTGGTTTCAAACCATTCATTTCTGCAAGCTGATCAATGTCTATACCAAATCGATTCGCAATTCTGTACAGGGAATCACCACTACGGACTTTATAATCTGTGACCACTTTAGGAACTTGAATAATTTGGCCTCTTTGCAATCCAGCACGTAGGTTTAACTTATTGAGATCTGCAAGTTCTTTTGCAGTCATGTCAAATCGTGTAGCAATAACATGAAGAGACTCGCCTGATTTGACAGCATAATCCTCTGTATCACGCGATTTTGATTGACGGACTGGTGTTTTTTCTGTACTTGCAGCCGTCTTTTCAACATCGCCACTTACTTTTAATTTTTGACCAATTTGAAGGACTGATCTCGCATTTAGATCATTCTGCGTAAGTAATGATTGAAGCGGCATATCATATTGTCGCGCAATACTTGCTAAGGTCTCTCCACTCTTCACAGTGTGAAACTCCACTTTCTCAGCAACCGAATTATTTCGTGTCGAACTCTGCTTAGTGGAAGCTTTATTTTCATCTTCTTTCAAATTCAGCTTTTGCCCAACTTGTAATCCAGCATTTGTTCGCAAGCCATTCATTTCTGCTAACCGTGCAACAGAAAGATTATATTTGCTTGCAATGGCATTCAGGCTATCGCCTGATTGAACAACATATTGCTCTGGTACTTTAGATCCCGCTGGTACTTTAATGGTTTGACCAACCATCAATCCTTTTTCAATATCCAAATTATTCAGTGTCGCCAACTCAACAACGGTTAACTTATGCGCATTTGCAATGTTGTACAACGTATCTCCTCGTTGTACGCGGTAAGTTTCAGTCTGAATTTCAGGTACAGTTTTAGCATTACTCGCGCGAGTTGTTGATGAAGCTGTAGCAGATTGCACTTCTTCTAAAGGAACATTAATTTTTTGACCCGCGTACAGGCTACTATCAGCTTTCAGTCCTGAGCTTAATGACGCTAACTCTTGAGTCGAAAGTCCATATCGATCAGCGATTAACTTTAAGTATTCGCCACGTTTAACCGTATAAGATTTCGTTTGGACCTTTGTTACAGCTTGTTCTGTTTTGCTTGATTTAGATGCTTGAGACTGGATTAGATTTAACTTCTGCCCAACCAGTAAATTACTATTGATAGTTAGACCATTCAATTCAGCCAATTGTTGGACACTCAAATCAAACTGGTTTGCAACACTAGTCAGACTATCATTTGCTTTTACAATATAACTTGCTGGCTTTATATCCGTTTTCTGAGCAGATGCTACTGGTTTAGCATCGTAGAGATATAGGGTCGCACCTACATATAAGGTTGCATTTGGATCTACTTGGTTCCATTTTGCAATATCTCTCCAACTTACGCCGTTTTTCATTGCAATAATTGCTAGCGTGTCACCAGGGAGTACCGTATACGTACTACGCTTACCCTTAGGTGGTTCTACAACCACTTCACTTTCAGTTTTCTTAAATGCCTTACCTTGATTAAGCTGGGCTTCCTCAGAAGTAGGCAAAGTACTTTCTGCTACAGATTTAGGATAAGCAAAGCCAACTTTAACTTCTGAACCTTGTCCTGCTGCCACAGATTGACTTGTTTGAATCGCAGTTAATTTAATCTTGCCATCCAACGGATCAACAATCTCAGTACCTTGGGGTGCAATGGCACTAATCTCTCTAACGACTTCCGCTTTTTCTGCTTCAGTGGCCTGTGGTTCAATGACCGAGGCAATAATTTGATCAGAACTCGTAGTTGTTGTGGTTTTTTCAGGTGCAATTGAAGCTAAGATTTTGGCTTTTTCTTCAGCAGTGATTTCTGGTTCTACACGTACAGGTTTAACATTTTGCGCCGGTGTAACAGCAACAGGTATACGAGGTGCGCTTGGCACCACTGCCGAAGCAGCAAAAGCTGCCAATGCATCAGAACCAGAAGGAGTCCTACCCTTCGAAGTTGAAATTGTTGTAGATACTGAAGGTGTTTGAGTATTATTAACTGGCTTCGCTGTTTGAGTTGCCAATACGGAAGCATTTGAAGCTTTTGGTGTATTTACTGTCGTTGTAATTGTGGTTGCTGGCGTAGATGTAGAAACAGGGCTTGAAGCGCTCGCCCATAGACCTGTACTGCTTGGTTTAAGTGCTTTAAGTTTACGATCAATATTTGGATTTAAATCTGCTGGAATTAAAATTCGCTGTGGACTTTGAGGATCAATAATATCACCACGATGCCCTGGATTCAGTTGATAAAGTTCTGCACGACTTAAGCCTGCCAAAGAAGCAATTTCGCTTAAACTCGCACCTGCTGGAACTGGAACTTCTCTAAAGTGAGGACGATTCGCAATTGGTGGTAATCTTACGCCATACTTTTCGGGGGATTTGATAATCTGTGCAACCGCAAGGAAACGAGGTACATAGTTCATTGTTTCTTGAGGTAAACGTAATGACCAATAATCTGTAGGCAAGCCAGCAGCCTTATTACGGTTAATCGCTTGTTGAATACGTCCAGGACCAGCGTTATAAGCCGCTAAAGCTAATTCCCATGAACCGAATTGGTTATATAAACTTCCTAAAAACTCGTAGGCTGCACGTGTAGACTCAACTACATCACGGCGTCCATCATACAAATTGGTCTGTCTTAATCCATAAATACGACCTGTACTTGGGATGAATTGCCACATCCCTGCAGCTGCCGCTGAACTCGTTGCAGCTGGATCATAGGAACTCTCAATGACGGGAAGTAAAGCAAGTTCTGTAGGTAATCCACGGCGCTCTGCTTCCTTTACAGTATGATAAAGATAACGAGAAGCTCGAGCGGATAAACGATCCAGATAAGGCTGACGCGTAATAAACCAACTTCTTTGAGCATCAATCCGTGGATCCCACTTTGTTTCATCCATTTTAAAACCAACGGTCATACGTTTCCAAACATCGCCGTGCTTTAAAATAAGTAAACGATCACCTTCAACTGCACGCATATCAGTTGCAGATAAAAGATCTTCAAGTGAATCTAAACTACTGGCATCTAACATGCCGAGTTGATTCGACTTTTGCGTCTTTGCGGAAGTGGGACTCGCTGTACAGCCAGTCATTACGCCTAATCCGGTTACTGCGGAAGTAATTACTGAAATTTTAAATAAAAAAGTTGCAGATGGCTGCCACACTGCGGTGGTTGTTTTAGACATACAAATTCCGAAAGACGCATAGTAAATTTATTGTATATAAGCCATTTTAGAGGAGCTGGTTGTTCAGGCAAGTCTCTTCTTGATGAGTAATTGCTTATAAATGTTACAAGACATTAAAAAATATCCAGTTATCGCACTGATGTTTCGCATTTACGTATACAATAAAATTTCCGAACTTGATGTTCAACACTTTATTCGATTGATTGGTTCAAACTATGTCTGAAATAACACTTTATGTTGATGGCGCATGTCGTGGTAATCCTGGGCTAGGTGGCTGGGGTGCTTACATCATCACTAAGGATACAGAACATAAAATATGTGGTGGTGAACCTGACACGACTAATAATCGTATGGAGTTAACAGCCGCAATCGAAGGAATTAAATTTTGTCCTGTTGATGCAAAGCTGATCATTTGGACAGATTCAAACTATGTAAAGCGTGGCATTACTGAATGGATCAGTGGTTGGAAAAAGAAAAATTGGAAAGACGTTAAAAATCCTGATTTATGGCAAACTTTGGACCAAGTTTGTCAAGGTCGAGATATTGAATGGAACTGGATTAAAGGTCATGCAGGACATTCAGGCAATGAAATGGCAGATCAGTTAGCTAATCAAGGCGCTGACCAAACGGCTGAACAATTAAAAAATTCCCTGCAAGCGAATGATAAAAAAAAACAGTCTGAAGATTGGTTGCTCAATGATCCGTTTGGTTTAGATCTCAATGATCAAAGTGAAGAAGTTGAAGAAGAAGTGGAAATTGATTTAGCAGAAAATGAAGATCAAGCTGAATACCGCACGGACGAAGTCACCTTTAACTCCTCAGATATTATTAAGACAGTTGATGCACAGGACTTAGATTCTGAATCTGTAGATCAAAGCGTTCCTCAGTTAGCTAAAAAATCGCATCCGCATATTGTGGTCACGCCTGCTCGTTTAAATTTACAAGGACCACGCCAACTGATTTTAGATACGGAAACTACAGGTTTTTATTATCAAGATACAGACCGTATTATCGAGGTGGGTGCGATTGAAATGATCAATCGTAAACTGACAGGAAGTTCAATTCACATTTATATCAATCCCCAAAAACCAGTCGGTGAATCTGAAGCAATTCACGGTATTTCTGATGATTTTTTGAAAGATAAACCTATATTTGAAGAAATCGCTGCTGAACTGTACAAGTACTTAAAAGGTGTAGAAATTATCGCACACAACGCAACTTTCGATATGAACTTCTTAGATATGGAGTTCAAACGTGCTGGCTTTGGTACGCTTTCAGAAGTCTGCGCAGTGACTGATACACTTGCAATGGCAAAAGCGAAACATCCAGGTCAAAAGAACTCATTGGATGCATTAGTGAAGCGCTACGAAGTTCCACAGCGTGATCGTACCTTCCACGGCGCTTTACTGGATGCAGAAATTCTGTCAGATGTTTATTTAGCCATGACAGGTGGTCAAGTTTCATTTGA
The DNA here is from genome assembly GCF_057737035.1 of Acinetobacter sp. 24-47-47. Classification (NCBI taxonomy): domain Bacteria; kingdom Pseudomonadati; phylum Pseudomonadota; class Gammaproteobacteria; order Moraxellales; family Moraxellaceae; genus Acinetobacter; species Acinetobacter sp. 24-47-47. The sequence continues at coordinate 2,059,043 of NZ_CM173216.1, forward strand.
TATCGATGCACTCTCAGCGCATGATCATCATTCTGAAACTGGACAAAATCAGTACCAAAAAATTGAGGTAGATTTACCAATCATTTATGCTTCTGATGAGGAATTAGCAGCACACCAAAAATGGATCGAAGATTACCAAGAAAAAAATGGCGAGCCGTGCTTATTTGCTAAATAATCTTCCATCTGCTTGATTCATTTTGTAAAGTACGATCAGTTCGGCTATATTCATTTAGAGCAAAAATTCCCCTTCTCTGGGCTCTGAGCAAAATTAACGGCCAACATAGGTTTCGATCGATGTCTTATCAAAGTTCAATTTATTTTGACCCTACAGCATTACTTATTGTTAAAAAAGAAATTGATCAAATCATCGATCAGGTCGAAAATACAGTATCAGAGCTTATTGAGGATCAAACACTTCCTTTTGGGATAGATGACGCATTCATTCGACTTGAACAATCCAATCAAGTTTTTGCCATGATCGAGCTTCCTCATCTCGCACAACTTGCACACTACTGTGCGCAAGTCATGTCAAAGATGATGCAAAATCCAACTGCAAAAAACCTGAAATACGCTGCTGCATTAAGTGATGGTACAACGATGCTAAAGCGATATATCGAATTTATTTGCTTACGTGAAGTCGATGTCCCCCAATTTCTCTTAGATACACTTAACCATCTTGAGCGAGTATTGAACATCCCTTGCACAGCTTTGGGTAATGGAATTCAGACCACTCAGAAACAATTAACTTTAACACCGCAAGCTTCATCGAATCAGATTAATTCATCTGATTATTGGAATACACTATATAAAGATTGTTTAATAAAATTAGTGACGCAAAATGAAACTGAAGACGATTTTAATCGTTTTAAACTCATTGTAGATCATATAGCACTGCTCTCTCTTGAAACACCGAGTCAACAATATTGGCTTCTGATGCAAATCGCATTTAATCAACTTGACCAACTCATTCTCAGTGATGCACGCCTAAAATGGTTGGCTAAAGTTGGCAGTCAGATCCGAGAGTTTTTAAATGCACCCCAGTATTTTCAGGTCGATGAAACTGACTTTGCTAATGCTTTAGCGATTTGTATTAGCCAAGAAAACTACGATTCACAAATGCTTCGTGAGTATTTTCAAATCTCGGACAACATTTTGACTGATGTTCAACTACAAATTTTTAGTCGCCATCTGTTTGGACCTGATCAAAGAACAATCGATACCGTTGCTCACTTGATTACAGAAGAATTGAATCAATTAAGGTTAGATATTGAAAGTCACTATCAAAGTTTTACTGACGATCAAATTTTAGATATTCGCTTAAAGCTCTATCGTATGGCAAATATCTTTTTAGTGATGAATCTTAATGAAGCTTATGCAGAAATGAAACTGCAAGCAGATCATTTTCATCGAACCTATATTCAACAAAATGCCGATTTTGCTCAACGATTAATGAACAGCATGCTGTCGGCTATGAACTCTATCGGGATTTTGAAGCGAAATTTTGCACCAACTCGCATTCAACTTGATGTGAATAATATGAATATATCACTGGATCGGTTAGATGATGCGCATGAAACGCTGCAAAAAGAAGCTAGAATTCTCTTGCAAGAACTAGGGGATAAACTTTTTCAAAACAATGTTGTTCAAGACATAAATGATTTATTAAACATCACAACCAATTTAAGACAATTAAGCGGTGCTGCTCTATTTCTTGATGCTCAAATATTAAGTAATGCGCTAAAAAATAGTGCTGAGGCGGTTGAACACTATTACGATATTCAGAAATCACTCACCCCCCAACAACTTCAGCACATTCTAGATGTGCTTGCCAGTCTAGAACTTCATCTTGATGGCTTGAAGTATGATTATCCTATTCATAAATCAGTATCTGAGACTGCACTCATCAGCAGTCAAAAAATTAAAGCGGTTGCCTAATGTCTGAACTCTCTGTTGCTTATATTTTTAAACAACATCAACTTATCGTCGATGAAAACTTCCAATTACCACGTGTTGAACGTTTAGAGAGTGATCTGATTTTCCAATCTGGTGATCAAGTAATTGCACGAGATCTACATATTGAAGAAGCAATTCCTGAAGGTTATCAACTTGTGCCAATTCGACAGTTGATCACTCAATGGTCTAAGCAACAATTTGAACAAGCGAGTCGAGCAGTTCAATTATTAGAATGGCGTCGTAATCATAAATTTTGTAGTCATTGCGGTACAGAAACGGATGTGCACCATTCAGAATATGCCATGATCTGCCCAGCATGTAATTATCACCAATACCCTCGTGTTCAACCTTGTGTTATCACCGTAATCACACGAGGTGATAATGAAATTTTGCTGGCGAAAAATGCAAAAAATAAATCCAATATGTATGGATTGATTGCAGGTTTTGTCGAAGTTGGTGAAACTTTAGAAGAGGCTGTGCAACGCGAAACCATGGAAGAAATTGGTCTAAACGTTAAAAATATTCAATATCTTGCCAGCCAACCTTGGCCATTCCCAAGTAATTTAATGATTGCTTTTCGAGCCGAGTATGATTCAGGTGAAATTGTGCTTCAAGAAGATGAAATTAGTGATGCCCAATTCTTTAAATTTGATGACTTACCAGAAATTCCATTTGCAGGAAGTATTGCGCATGCCATGATTCAACATGTCATTCACAATACTCCTTTCAAATCTGAATAACTCAAATCCGAATCGTTATAGATTTATTTGAAGGACTCTTCTAAAACTTTCAGGATGAGAGATCGAGTTTTGAAGAGTCGATCAAATAATGTGGCAGTTGTTGCCATGATTGATACATGTCCAGTACGAGGCACCCGAATGAGCTGGCTATGATTCTCTACAGCTAACAGTGCTTGATGCATCTCTTCAGAATTATGATCTTTTACCAACGTATCTTGATCTGCTAGAAAAATATAGTGCTGAATATTATTTTTCTCTACAAAATAGTATGGCATCACCGCTTTGAAATTTACTGCTTTATCGAATGCATGTTCAGATAAATGATCACCTAGATAGTTAAAGTGATAGGGTCCAGCCAAACCAATCAACGCTTTAATTCGATCTCGTCCTTCAAAGTCAATGAATGAAGGATGGTAAATCAGTGACATCACATTAAAAGCACCAGCAGAATGTCCGATAAGCGCTATTTGATCTGCACAAATACCATATTTATCAGCACTTTTGATTAAATATTGAATTGAATCTGCAAGGTCAGTTACGTAACGAGGAAAAATATGTTCTGGCGCCAGATGATAGTTTATTACGGCGAGGTTATATCCAGCACGTGTCAAACTTTCTCCAAGAAACTTGTAATCGTCCTTACTTCCTCTACTCCATGCACCACCATGCACGAATATAACTAAAGGTTTATTCGCTGGCGCTTGGCAAACATAAAGATCCAGTCGTTGCCGAGCTTTAAGACCATAAGCAATATTTCTTTTTACAGAATAGCCTTTATTTGAGGTCAATTGATTTAATGCCAAACCACCCAAATTATATGGGCGAAAAGCATTCAGTTTTTGATTCAACTGGGTAAGTTTTAACTGAACTGATTTCGGAAAAAATTGCGCAATCTTATTCGACATTATTGGTAACTAACACCAGCATCAGGATCAATTGCAACGGGTGTTTCAACATAAGGTTGAGTACTCACCGCTGAAGGGTTCATAAGTGATGATGATTGAACACCTGCGCCTACTTGAGCAGATTCCACGTTATCAATCAAAGTAACAATTTTCGTGACATTCCCTACTCGTTGTAAAACTTCAATGAGATCTTGCTCTTCAGCTGTATTTAAGCGTCCCATCACATATAACACGCCATCTTCAGTATGAACCAAGACTTTACTGTCTGAAACAACTGGCGCACGCATAATTAAGCCACGTGTATTCGCTGTCGCAGTCGCATCTTGCATGATGGTAGAGTAACCAATTTGAGGACCAACTGTGATGTAATTATGAATAGATTTCACATCACTCATCGCTCGAACGTTATCTTCTGCTAACTGTTTCAAATGCGCATCAGGCACTTGACCTGTTAACAAGACATTACTGTGAAAGCTATTCACATTGACTCGAGATTGTTTAAAACGAGCATCCAATTTGTATAAATTGATCTTTGCTGTACGTTCAATTGAAGAGTCAATAAATACCTGACCTAAAGAACGAGCTCCACTCACCACCCCAACTGGTTCTGCGCCAGTTCCACCTGAAATAAAACTTGCACAGCCTGAAAGACTAGCAACACACGCCATCGAAATTACAATACGCTTCAACACTCAATCCGTCTCCTCGTGAAACTTGAATTTTTTCTATTGTTGGAAATGGCTTAGCTCATTCGGTTCATAGATTAATCAAGTCTGCATTTATTGTAAATGCATTTTCAATCCACTCGAGATCATAATCCATATCAGAAATTTCATGCTGTAACGGTTTTGCAATTTTTTTATGAAAATCAAAACAAAACACATCAAAACGATAATAAAACTCTGTATAGCTTGGAAATTTTTGAAGAAATGACATTGCTGTTTTCGCAATTTTAATTTGCTTGCTCGATGATATTGATTCTAGTGCTGAAGCATAGGTTGTTTTTGATCTGGCTTTGACCTCAACAAATATAAGCTCAAGATCACGTTGAGCCATCAGGTCTATCTCACCATAACGAGAATGAAAATTTCGAGCCAGCACAATATAACCCTGTGAGATCAAGACTTTTTCAGTTTGGTCTTCAGCCCATATACCTAATTGTTGAGAACTCATCCATTTAAGTCCTCTTAAATATTTTTTAATCTAAACCATGTTTTCTCGAAGCACGCAGGTTTTCTTTCGATCCGATGCTCTTTAAAACTCAAGTGCCCAGTCTGACCTTGAATTGATATTTGATCAGGATTCTTCGTTTTCAACATCAAATCCGCCAAACGCCAAACATCTTGACCGAAGGCATTGAGACGTTGGAATGCAGCAGTATTTTCTGTTGTTTGATTAGGTTTTTTTAAAAATTGAACCATGACTGGAACATCACAGAATTTAGTTCCCTTCGGAATATCCATATTATGATCAATAGCAAAAGCCTGAACATACAAACGTTTTGAAGGCTTATTCTTCAATGAGTTGATCCACGCCATACTGCCTAAAAGCAACACACCTTCATTTGACTTTATATCAGGCAATTGTTGGACTAGAGAAAATTTACCATGAAAATTTTTAAACACGGCATTTACAAAGCTTAAGCTCTCAGACTCAGTACCAGACTCACGCAAGATATAGAGATGCTGAACTCGATCACTTTCAATCTGTTTAATTAAAACTTGAGCATCATCAGTTTTCGATAAACTAAACTGCCACACTTTCACATGTTTTGAAGGAACTTCATTCAGTGCTAAAACAGGAATTTTAAGTGATTCTTTCATTATTGCTTCGACATCCTGTCTCGCTAGTGGACCAATAATAAGTTTGGTGTTTTGACTGACTTGCGTCTTTAGGATCTCTTTTAATCGTTTTTGATCCGAATTGACATATCTTATTGGTATTTCACTGTTCGACTTTTGATAAGCCTCATCAATACCATTTTTAATACTATTACTTGCTCGCGCCATAGGGCCTGAATCAGGTAAAATAACCAATACTTCCGCTTGGGCTTGGAAAATCATTCCACATAAGCCAATACCAATGAATTCTTTTTTTATTCTTAATAGATCCAACATGGAGAAACCTTATGAGTGCTCAGTTATTTGTTGTAGCGACGCCAATTGGGCACTTAGATGACATGACTTATCGAGCAATTGATGTTTTAAAGTCTGTCTCTCTTATCGCGGCAGAAGACACACGTCAGTCCGCTCTTTTAATGAAACACTATAATATCTCAACTCCGCTTACAGCGTGCCATGATCACAATGAAAGTAACAAAATTGATATAATTATCGATAAGTTAAAAAATGGTGAAAATGTTGCACTCGTCAGTGATGCAGGTACACCATTGATTAGTGATCCTGGTTTTAAATTGGTTCGTGCAGCTCAGGAGCATGGTATTCGTGTCGTTCCTGTTCCAGGTGCATGTGCAGCTATTGCAGCATTAAGCGCTGTAGGTCTACCCAGTGATCACTTTAGTTTTGAAGGATTTCTATCTTCGAAACAATCACAACGTCTTATTCAATTAAATAAACTGAAAGACAACACGCATACCATGATCATCTATGAGGCACCACATCGAATCCTAGACTCTGTAACGGATATGGTCTCTGTGTTCGGGGCTGACCGTGAAGTCGGGTTTGCACGTGAAATTACCAAAACCTTCGAAACAATCAAAAAAATGACCCTTGGAGATTTACAATCATTTATTGCAAATGATCATCACCAGCAAAAAGGTGAAATTGTACTGGTCATTGCTGGAGCAGCCACTGAAAAAGACATGCAGCAAGAAGAATTAGACAAATTACTCAATCGTTTATTGCAAGATTTATCTGTAAAAGCAGCATCTCAACTTGCAGCTGATCTCACCGGAATCAAAAAGAAAGTCGCATATCAACGCGCGCTAGAGCTCAGTGGTGCGAATGATTAAGCAAAATAAAAAAAGCACCATATTGATGGTGCTTTTTTTATTAATCTTTTATTGATTCATCAGGTGGAACTTCAGTAATACGACCACCACGTGCTAGAAAAGCAGCAACTTCATCTTCCAGTGCCTGACGTTGTTTGAGTTTAGCTGTCACTGTTAATGTTTCAGCTTCCGCGACATCGGCATCAGATACAGTAACGTCACTTACGGCCGCACCTTTTTCTGCTGCTTGTGATTCATTTTCGTCTACAACACTGTCTTCGTTGTCATCAAAATCATTTGCGTCTGTCATTTCAAACTCCCCATCAATGTTTTCACGCACCTGATTGGAACGTGCTTTGATTTTTAGAGAAATGTATCAAGCTCTTTATCTTTCGCATAGTATCTAAAGCACCTCATTTGTATATTTTTTAATCATATTGGTAAAAAAATATATACTGATGATTCTTTTTAGATCAGATTTCAATTCACTTGATATCTTGTATTACTGAGCTGACTCAAACCATTCGCTTGCGACATAAACGCCGATTTTAACGCACTGATATTTTCAACTTGTTTCAAACCAAAGTTTCTCGCCCAAACAATAGGAAAAACAGGAGCAGATTCCATCCACCCAATCATAGACATACTATGCATCATGGCATCGTTTTGAAATTTACGGCGATGCTCATATTTCAATAAAGTTTGCTCATGAGCCCAAACGCCACGTGCGTAGTCCGAAAGTAGCGCATCGCATAGAATTGCTGCATCTAGACAACCAATATTCACCCCCTGACCAGCAAGTGGATGAATAACATGGGCTGCATCACCAATTAGCGCTAAGCCATCTTTAATATAACGTTGAGCAGCTCGTGCTTTCAGTGGGAATTTTGCTCGAGGCGTTGCGGCTAATACTTTGCCCAACATATGATGACTCTCTCGTGTCAGTAATTGTACAAAATCTTCATCTGAGAGTGACGCAAATTCGTCTGCATAATCATCTGGTAAAGTCCATACAATGGATTGCCAATGACCATATTCTTGATCTTCTAAACTTGCCATTGGGAGAAAAGCCAGTGGCCCTGTTTCTAAGAAGATTTGTCTCGCAACATGTTGATGCGCTTGTTCCGTCTTGATTGCACAGCTAATACCAGCCTGATGATAATCCAAAACATCCAAATCAATCATGGCTTGTTCACGTACGAATGAGTTTGCACCATCCGCACCAATTAAAAGTTTCGTTTTCAATTGAGTTTGATCAGCGAGATGAAGAATCCAACAACCATTTCCTTGCTCAATACGTTTCACTTGAATCTGAGTACGGTAATCATCAATCTGGTCGATCATCATGCTCTGAATCGCAAGGTTCAAGATACTTGGTTCGACCATTGAACCTAATATTTGTGCTTGATCAGGTTTAGAATGCGCTGATGTTCCAAAATTGATTTCACCAAAGCCATTTTTGTTCCACACCTGCATTCCCGTGTAGGGTTGTTGACGAGCTAACTTTCCCCATACATCAACATGCTTAAGCAAATGAATAGTGGCTTGACTCAATGCAAGTACACGAGGATTCAATGATTTTAAGGTCTTCTCGTGATCCAATATCGGTGCTGCATCAAGTACAGTCGCTTGAACTCCACCTTTAGCCAACAATAAAGCCGTTAATCCACCAACTAAACCACCGCCCACAATCACGACATCTAAAATAGCATCATTCATGCTTTTAACCCCATTGCATAATTGGCAACGAGTGGCTTAATACCTGGAATATTTTCAAAGCACATTAGACCTGTATTTCGCACAAATTTTAGGATTGGATTTTGATTACTAAAGCCTCGCACCACAGAATCACAAAACTTGATCACACGTTGCTGATCTTTGAGTCGAGATTTTTCATACTCTTTCAGTACAGCAGCTTCACCTAAATCGGCATTTTTGATGACTTGTTGTTTTAAATATCGGGTCAATACATATGCATCACGCATACACAAATTAAAACCCTGACCTGCGACTGGATGAATCGTATGAGCAGCATTACCCATAAGTACAACTCGTCCTACTGCTTGTTTTTCAGCCAAAACCTGAGACAAAGGAAAACTAAATCTACGTCCAGTTTTCTCAAATTTTCCAGCTCGATCGCCATACGTTTTTTGAAGAGCATCTAAAAAATGCTGATCATTTCCATCACCTAGCCACTCTCCCTCAGTACCTTTAGGCACTGGCCAAACAACAGAGCGACGGTATTCACCAGGTAAAGGCAACAATGCTAAAGGACCAAGTGGGCTGAAACGTTCAAAACCGACATGGGAGTGAGGTTTGGATGTCTGCACTGTAGTGACAATCGCCACTTGATCATAATCATACACTGATGCACCAACACCGAGTGCTTTTCGACAGAAAGAATCACGTCCATCTGCTGCTATGACTAATTTGGATTGAAACTGCAAATGTTCATTCGCTTTTAATGCTGCAAGATAAGCTAAATTCTCATCCTGTTTAAGCGACGTCACTTGAACACCATCAATTAACTCAATGAGTGGATTTTTTTTGACCTCTGATAACAATACTCGTCCAAGCCATGCATTCTCAATCACTTGACCAAAGCTCTCTACTTTCTCTTGAGCCGCGATTAAACGTGCCTTACCGAAGCTTCCTTCTTCTGTGATATTTACTTCTAAAATAGGCGTTGCATATTGTTGCAGTGAATCCCAAATTTCCAATTCTTGATAAATTTGCACGCTTCGACGTGACAGCGCACTATTACGGGCATCAAAACTTGAATGATATGGTGCAAGGTTAGCATCATCATAGTTAGGATAGCTGATCGCCTCTAACAATTTCACTGCAATGTTAGTTTTAGCCAGCATAAGAGCAAGGCTTAATCCGACCATTCCACCACCGACAATGATGACTTCTTGTTGCATGTTTTGATCCTTATAAAAGCAAGCAATAGCTGCATACACATAAATTCTTAATCAAATTCATCTTACAATAAAGTTTTTACTTTTTATAATGAATTAGCGTTATTGAAGATGAAGCCATAATTCATTTTTCAATATTGAATATGACATTAAAAAAAAGCCGATGTTTCCATCGACTTTTTAGATTTGTGAAAATGGTTAACTCGCCATCAAGGCTTCGATATCTTCAATGGTTTTTACTACTTTAGCAGTCAGGTTTCTCGGTCCATCTTGAGTGACAACAATATCATCTTCAATGCGAATACCAATCCCTCTCCATTTTGGATCGACAGTTTCATCATCAGGGGCAATATATAAACCTGGTTCAATGGTCACCACCATACCTTCTTGATATGTTCGCCATTCTCCATCGACTTTATATGCCCCTACGTCATGAACATCCATGCCTAACCAGTGACCAGTTCCATGCATATAAAATTGACGATAGGCTTCTGTCTCAATGATTTCATCGAGATCACCCTGCATGATTCCAAGATTAAGCAAGCCTTGCACTAAAATACGAACAGCAACGTAGTGTGGCTCTTTATAAGAGTTACCAATTCTAACCGCATCTATTGCAGCGATTTGTGCATCGAGCACTATTTTATAGAGCGCCTTTTGTTCAGGATTAAATTTACCATTTACTGGAAACGTCCGTGTGATATCTGACGCGTAAAATTCATATTCACAAGCTGCATCTATTAAAACTAAATCGCCGTCATTAAGTTGTTTGTTATTTTCAACATAGTGCAATATACAAGCATTTTCACCACCACCCACAATACTGTTATACGATGGTACACAACCATTTTTACCAAAAATATAATTCAGCTCCGCTTCTAAAGCATATTCCATCATTCCTGGTCGTACAGATTTCATCGCTTGCGTATGTGCTTGAGCAGAAATATCAGATGCGATTTGCATTAACTCTATTTCTTTTGGCTCTTTGTGTAGACGCATCTCATCTAAAATTGTATCTAACTGAATCAATTGTGTCGGTGCAGCGGTACCACGTCGGCTTTCACCACTTGCTTCTGCAATCCATTTTGTAATTTTTGCATCAAAACTGGCTTGTTGACCAATTCTATAAAATAATCTTTCTTTTCCTTGAAGCTTTGCGATGATTTCTTCGTCTAGTAGATCAATCGCATAAGCTTCATCCGCATCATAATCATCGACTGCACCATCAATCCCTGCACGGTAACCTGTCCAGATTTCCATCTCTCGATTGCGTTCACGACAAAATAAACTGTAGGTATAACCTTCTTCTTCAGTATCAAATGTTTCAATTACAGCAACTGCTTCAGGCTCTGCAAATCCTGTTAGATAAAAAAAGCTGCTATCAGCGCGATATTTATAATCAGCATCACGATTTCTAAACATTTCTTCACGTGTTGCAATAATTGCAATGCTTCTTAGGCCTATTTCAGCGGCTAATTGATCACGTCGTTTTTGAAAATCTGATTGAGTAAGTTTCATATCTTTTCTGCAGCTTAGGCTATTTAATTTAAGAAAATACAGTACTACTTATATGTTAAGTAGTACTCTTGATTAAATGTAATCAACTTGGTCGATGAGGTGTAAACATCTCAACGACACTTTGCTCATTTTTTTTCGAAATTGTTGGTTTTACATGTTTCAGTAATGAGCTTTCTTCAACAGCAATCTTGGTTCGTCCAACAGATAAACTCACTGGAATTAATCGAACAAATTCATAAAGTTCTTGATAGCTAATTTCACCTTCTTCATCATTATCAGAATCTTCAAACTCGACTGCTGCAATATCTTGCAAGTGTTCAATCAACTCAGCTTCATCAGCACGAATATGCCCAGACGCTAATCCAAACCCCAATACCACTCCTGCACACCAATCTGCTAAAGCTTGAACACGCTCAGACAATACATGTTCATCATCAGGCAAAATGGGTAAATAATCTAATTCATCTTCTGATAAAGCATGCGAAACATCTTCAGATTCCTCAGCCAGTAAATTAAGCGCAGTAGGTTCTAATTGAGGCACATTCAATGTAGACAAAATTTGTATCCACTCCTCATGAGATGGCGGTTCAGTTACACAAACAATACCTGTAAGTAGACCATGTAACTCACTAGGACTAGTAATTTCCTCAATTGAACCGAATTGTTGGTTCCAATCTGTCCAACCTGAAATATCGTCTTGCATTCGCTTTTCCAATCTCTATACTTCTGTATATATTACCTTTGATTGCGAAACTACGCGACCTCGTTATGTTAGAACAATTACAGCGTTTACAAACGCATTTAGGCACGCTTAAACATCGTTTGTCCGAAACCGAACAAATGAATAGTTCTCTTGAAGCTAAGCAGAAAGAACTTCAGGAAACTCATCAAACTCAAACTGCTCAAAAAAATAGCGTCATCACTCAAAAGCAAGAACAGATTGAAAGTCTAAATGACAAATACAATCAATTGGATGGTATTTATAAAACTTTAAATCAAGATGCTACTGCTTTAGCAGAACGTTATAGTCGTTTAGAAAAGAGTTGTACTGATTTAAAAAATAGATTTCAGGAAATCTTGGCTGAAAGGAATGAGTTGAGAGTCATCAAAGAAAAAATGTTGGCTGAACAACGTCAAGCTCAAAAAGAAATTGATGAATTGAAGGCTGAAAATCAACGTTTAATCAAAAAAAATGAACTCGCTAAAACTAAGGTTGAGCAAATCATTCAACGATTGGCCATTTTAGGTACTGATCAAGATCATCATGCCCAAGAAATCCAACAATTAGAAAATCCGGCTGAACAAAATGAGGAAGCATAATTATGTCTGAAGTCGTTACAGTCGAGTTAAGACTAATTGAACAAACATTTAGACTTTCAACCACTCAAGATCGGAAAGATGATTTACAACGTGCTGGTGATTTGCTGAATGAGAAATTTCAAGAATTTCGTAGAAAAGCACCTAACGTAGAACACAATAAGCTCGTTATCATGGTGGCTTTAGAGCTTATGCAAGAAGTTTTAACAATGAACAAATCCTTACAAGAATATTCTCATTGTGAACGCTTACTTGCAACAATCTTGGAAGACGTTGAAAAAACTGTATAAATTTGATCTAAGTTTGCACAGTCAGTTTTACTGAGTGAATTATCACGCAAATAATGGGTACACCAAGGTTTGCCAATCTCACTCATTTCGTTATACTTAATTTAACTCTGGGATGTTCGCCAGCGGGTCTATTCCCCTGCCGATACTTAAACTTATGGATTGTGTTCTGTATATTTAGAGCGTATGCCCACCTCGAGTGGGAAACCCAGCAAGTATACGTCGCGTCCACCTTGAACTCGTCGGGTTCAGGGTAACGACACATGCAGCGGCATCTCCGGAGTCTTTATTTTATTTTTTCTTTTTTCTTATTTTTGAATAAACATCCTTGCGCTTTATCCCAAATTAATAATCAATATTAATAATTTTTGATTTTTATCACATTATTTTCACTATAAACAACTTATTAAACACTAATCTAAAACAAATATACTTAACTCTCAATATTATTTAATTATTTAAACCTATTGCTTTATATATATTTAACAATATAAAAAAATTGACATATTATTTGTAAATTTGGTTAATAATGACCTAGTAACTTTTCTAAAATTTAAATTATTATTCCCCATAATAGAAATTACACAAAAAGTATTTCATTTTAATGTCTTCTTATTGTTTAAAGACTTCATATTATTAGTCAAACATTATAAACAATGAGAATAGATTTATATTTAAAGGAAGAGAATATGTCTAAATTAGCAAAATTGGCTGGGGTTGCGAGTATTGCTGCAATACTAAGTGCATGTGGTGGTGGAAGTGAATCGAAGCTTGACACGCCAAATGATAATTATATTAAACCAGGCGATGTGAGCTCTACATTTATACCTTTTAAAGATAAGGATTTTTTAACAAAACTTAAAGAAAAGCTTGGTTTTTCAGAATCTTTGAATGTCATGGATGATCGATTTAATCAAGCATTAGGACATATGATTGGCGAAACATTGGGTGATGGACCCATTACTCGTACAGGTAGAGTAATTGAATTAACAGATCAAGGAACAAGTGCATTTACAATTTTTAGAAATTCAATTTGTACTGAGCTCACTAAAAGTGGAACTACTCAAACAATCAAGCTAAAAAGTGGTAATGATTCTTGTGCAACTAGTTTCGGCAAGGAAGTCGTAACATTTAAAGGAGGATCTATTTCGCTTACTGAAACATTAAGCTCTACCACAGTTGAGTTTAATAATGCGCTTTATACACCGTGGACTGATACATCTAAACTATATTTAGTCACTGGTAAAATTGTAAAAGATACAGTTGGTTCTAATGGCGCAATTTATTCTGTAAAAGATCCTTTAAAATTCCAGATTGTAGATAAAAATAACCCTAGCACTACATTGGAATATATGGGGCTACAGGATTATGAATACCGTTTTTTTGATGATCAATTACAAAGTGTGTCAAGTAAAGGTACAATCGTTGGCCAACCTAAAGATGCTAATTTTTCATATGCATTTAACTTCAGTGTAACTCAACCATTCGAAAAAGAGTGGTGGAGAATTTACCCGAAAGCAGGCGGTAAGTTAGAAATTATTGATGAGTACAATCAAAAGATTGTCGTTGAACAAACTAAAGATTATTCATCATCCGCATCAGTTCGCTTTAACTCAGGCGTGCCAACTAATGTATCTTGGAGCGATATCGTTAAAAAGAAATAGGCATAAAGCCCCCATCTGGGGGCTTTTTTAACCATTTAATTCCATGTGTTGCGCGTTCTCTGACATTCTAAGCTGCTCATAATGCACTGGATCATATGCGCATGCACTTATCAACAAAGTATAAGTAACTACTGCGATAAAAATTTTCATCTCACATTTACTCATGAACCAATATGTGGGTAATTTAAAGCATGGCTAAAAACAAATAAAACCGATTAAAATTATAAAAACCATCTATTTTTTTAGATTATTAGTTACTCATCTTGAAGCGCACACTCATAATTCTTAGGATCATCACTACATCGTATCTTTTTAAGGATAGACATCATTTCAGGATGATAATGCCCTTCTTTTGTCATCTGAATTCTAGCTTCGCGCATAATTTTCAAATATCCAGGTTTCTCAGCATCTCTAATATTCATCCAAAATTTAGGATCAATTTTAGATTCAGTTTGATCAATAAATTTATAAGCTGGTGTTAATTGCTTGGAAATAATCTCCCTTGCTATGGGCCCCATTCCAGCAGGAAATTTATTTCGATGCATAATCAATGTACCCGTCACTTGAACCAGTGGAAAACGAATAATTGCGCCTCGTACCTCGCCCTTGTTTGTCATTCCACGATAGAGTTCCAAAGGTTCAAATAAGATTGCAGGTGCTGCGATAATATCAACTTCCTTATTGTTGAATTTTCCGCCTACAGAAGTTAAATCCACTGAAACTGGTTGAGCACCAACATTTTGGACTAATTTTTTTTGGGTTGCGTCAAAACTCATTACAGCAACTTTTTTCCCAGCTGCTTTAGATAAAGTATCAATTTTACGATCATTTACCATAATATAAGCAGCACCTAAAGGCACAATACCGACAACCTCATAATCCTTATTGACCATTTTCGAGTCAAATTCAGGTCTTGCTAACAGCTGAATCACTTTAGTCAGTTGTTTATAGTTTTGAACTGCACCTATTGCATCAATACTTCCAACAAAAGAGTTGAATTGCTTAGCACGTAAATTACTTATTCCAGCACCATCACAACGTTTACTTCTAAAGTCTTCAGTTAAAACCCGTTCATCTGTATAGACTTTTAAATTAACTTCAGTGGATGTTTTTTGCTTTAATTTTGGATAATTCAAATCTATCTGCATTTGTAGCTTAGCCGTACGATTGACCGTCATTTGCACGCCGAAATCTTGAGCAACTTTAGCAATTCGTGGTAATTCACTCATATAGCTCGTCGCCTGCTCAAATGCTTCACCATGAGCACCGCTCGGTGAATACACACATAAGGTGACTTGTTTCGGAATCTGTTGCCAAACTTTTGGATCATTCAGTAGTTTTTTTATTTTATTCACAGAATGGCTGGACAGTGATAAATCCAACTTAGAGCTAGTTTGAGCATTTACATGATTTGTGATTAGACCAGAAAGACTAATTACTGTCGTGAGCATAACCATACGATAAGCATGCTTGCTCTTTTTAAATAGACTACCGTTTTTTTTATTTTTCATTATCGTTCCCTTTTCTATTCTTTATGATCAGAGCTTCATTGATCTGATAGAGTTCAGCTTATCGGCTTCAATTAAAAATTAAATTGACCCCAATCTTTTATTTGTTACACCTAGAGTAAATGAAAAATATACTATCGAAAATATTCAAATCAGGTTGAATAAACCTGAGTAAAAATCGATAAACTACTTACCCTTACACATGCACTTAGATTGGTACAGTTTGAAATGCAGTTGCAGACACAACTTTTAAGAAAAAATCTACGTTCTCGTAGAAGACAACTCTCAATTTTTACGCAACGACGTTCTGCTTTTCAGATTTTGTCAAAAATCCAATCTCATTCTAAATTTAAATCTGCACAAAAAATTGGGATTTATTTAGATGCATTCGGTGA
The DNA here is from genome assembly GCF_057737035.1 of Acinetobacter sp. 24-47-47. Classification (NCBI taxonomy): domain Bacteria; kingdom Pseudomonadati; phylum Pseudomonadota; class Gammaproteobacteria; order Moraxellales; family Moraxellaceae; genus Acinetobacter; species Acinetobacter sp. 24-47-47. The sequence goes on from NZ_CM173216.1 coordinate 2,075,201, forward strand.
AGTTCAAACACATATCCTAATCATGCATTGCTTTTCAAAGCATAAAGTCGTCTATCTCCCAAAAGTCTCCAGACTTGATTCAACTTTAAAATGGGTTCCAATTTCAAAGCATCAATATCTAAATAAACGTTTTACTAAACATAAATTAGGCATGTATGAGCCTATGCATAGATTGGGGCAAAATGTAAAACAACTTGATGTACTGTTGATGCCCCTTGTTGCGTGTGATCATCATGGAACACGTATGGGTATGGGAGGTGGCTTTTATGATAGAACGTTAAAGCATGCGAGCAATCACCCCTATCGCATCGGTTTAGCGCATGACTTTCAATTAATTTTAGATCCTTTAAATCGCCAGCCTTGGGATCAGCCATTAGATGAGTTAATCACCCCTAAAAAACGATTAAAATTCAAACGGAGAATATTAATTCACCCTAAATCCAACTGAATTTATCAAGATTAGTAGAAATAAATCGAATTTTATCGATTTTCACCCTTGTATTTTTTAAATTACACATCACTATAAAAATATGGCAACACCGTTGTCACTCATTAGGAGTGCTCATGACTGATATTATTATGAATGAAGAAAACTTAGAACTTCAGACCCCTAGCGTGTTACCGCTATTAGCTTTGCGTGATGTTGTGGTTTATCCACACATGCAAATTGCGCTTTTTGTCGGCCGTGAAAAATCGATTAAAGCAGTTGATGTAGCTCGTAACAGTGACAATTTAGTTTTTGTAGTAGCTCAACAAGATTCTCTTACAGAAGAAATTGATCACGACAATTTATATCAATACGGTACTGTCGCGAAGATTGTGCAAGTCGTAAATCATGAGAACGATGAAAACTGCATTAAGGTTTTAATCGAGGGTATTTATCGCTCTAAATTGATTAATATTTACGATCAAAACGATTATTTAGAAGCTGAGCACAGCCTTAGCCCAATGACGATCCGTATGGAATCGGCAACTCAACAAACTCGCCTCGAAGAATTACGTGGTCTTTTCAGCCAATACGCTGAAGCAAAACTACGTAATGCGCGTGAGTTAATTAATGCTGCAAATAAAATCGATGATTTATTGCAACTCATGTTCTTCGTCGCAACACGCGTGCCGTTAAATATCGAAGTGAAACAAAAATTCCTCGAACACGATGAATTTGAAGCTCATTTACAAGAGTTAATGACTTATTTGCTTCAACAGTCTGAAGAACAACAGATTGAGCAAAATTTACATGACAATGTAAAACGTCAAATGGAAAAGAATCAGCGCGAATATTTTCTAAATGAAAAAATGAAAGTTATTCAGCGTGAACTTTCTGACATGAATGGCGGTGCTGAAGATGACATTGCTGAGATAGAAAAACGCTTAGCTGAAGCGGATCTTCCTGAGCATGTTCGTAAAAAAGCAGAAGGTGAATTCCGTAAGCTCAAAGCAATGCAGCCTGCATCGAGTGAAGCAGCCGTAGTTCGTAATTACATCGAAACTATTTTAGATACACCATGGAATAAGGCGAGCAAAGTAAGTATCAATCTTGCTAAAGCTCAAGATATTCTTGATGCTGATCATTATGGTTTGGATGAAGTTAAAGAACGTATCGTTGAATATCTTGCTGTTCAGTCACGTGTAAAAAAACTACGTGGACCAGTATTGTGTCTCGTAGGTCCTCCTGGTGTAGGTAAAACCTCATTAGGTGAGTCTGTAGCTAAAGCAACAGGTCGCGAATTCGTTCGAATGGCACTTGGTGGTGTTCGTGATGAGGCTGAGATTCGTGGACATCGCAGAACTTATATTGGTGCGATGCCAGGTAAGATTGTGCAATCACTTTCTAAAGTCGGTGTAAAAAACCCTTTATTCCTACTCGATGAAATTGACAAAATGGCTCAAGATCATCGTGGTGATCCTGCATCTGCCTTGTTAGAAGTGCTTGATCCTTCACAGAATCACAAATTCAACGATCACTATCTCGATCTTGATCTTGATTTATCTGAAGTCATGTTTATTTGTACTGCAAACAGTATGAATATACCTGAAGCTTTGTTAGATCGTATGGAGGTCATTCGCCTTCCTGGTTATACAGAGGAAGAGAAAATCAATATTGCTGAGCGTTACTTAGTACCTAAAGCAATCAAGAATAATGGCTTACGTGCTAAGGAATTAAGTGTACACGAAGAAGCAATTCGAGATATCGTACAACGCTATACACGTGAAGCTGGTGTTCGAAGTTTAGAGCGTGAAGTCTCTAAAATCGCACGTAAAGTGGTTAAAGAAGCGGTTAGTAAAAAAGCGAAAAATCTTCAAATTGAAGTTAATTCGGCAAATCTACCTGACTACTTAGGGCCGCATAAATTCGATTTTGGTATGGCGGAAGAAGAAGCTCAAGTCGGTCGTGTTAATGGTCTAGCTTGGACTTCAGTTGGTGGTGAACTACTGACAATTGAAGTTGCAGCAATGAAAGGTAAAGGCAAATTTGTAACCACTGGTTCTTTAGGTGATGTTATGAAGGAGTCTATTACTGCAGCGATGACCGTAGTGCGTACACGAGCTGATGCTTTGGGTATCGATTCTACTCGCTTTGAAGAAACCGATATTCACGTGCACTTACCTGAAGGCGCTACGCCTAAAGATGGTCCTTCAGCTGGTCTTGCTTTGACGACAGCATTAGTTTCAGCGTTTACTGGCATTGCGATTCGACCTGATATTGCAATGACTGGTGAAACTAGCTTGAGTGGCCGTGCAATGCGTATTGGTGGTTTAAAGGAAAAATTACTGGCTGCACATCGTGGCGGTGTAAAAATGGTCTTTATTCCACAGGAAAATGCACGTGATTTAGTCGAAATTCCTGATAATGTGAAAGAAGGTTTAGATATCAAAGTTGTAAAATCAATTGATGAAATTTTACCACTAGCATTAACCTCTATGCCTAAACCATTAGTAAAAACACCCATTGTGAAAGCAGTTGACGAATCAAAATCTGCACGACACTAATCGGTCTTTTAAGTGAAGAAAGAGAGCTTAGGCTCTCTTTTTTTATAAGATATCAATGGATGCAAATTTAACAACTCATTATGTTTTAACTTTTGATTTTATAAATTCATCACTTTGAAATGTATAATATCGTGAAACTTCTAGTGACACATTTTCATGAAAATTCGTATCTTGACCATTGGTCAAAAAATGCCAGCATGGGTTCTTACTGGTTTTGAAGATTATTTCAAAAGAATTCAACCTTTTGTACAAACTCAAATTGTTGAGCTTCCTATGGCGAAACGCGGAAAGAATGACTCTGAAGCTGATATTTTAAAATACCGTAATATCGAAGGCGATAGCATTTTAAATGCACTGAAAGGAAATGAACTTTTAATTGCACTTGAAGTGGGAGGAAAAGAGTTTAGTACAGAAAAATTAGCTGAAACCATGAAAGGTTGGATGCTTGAAGGGAATGATGTTGTGCTCGCGATTGGTGGACCTGATGGACATTCTGATGCAGTTCGTAAAGCTGCTGCTTGGCACTGGTCTTTATCTAAATTAACGCTACCCCACCCTATGGTTCGCATTCTGTTGATTGAACAACTTTACCGTGCCATGAGCATTAATCATAACCATCCGTACCATCGTGCTGGATAATCGTTCCGAATTTGCAACATGATGTTCAAATTTAAATGGTTACTCTGACTTCTAAAATTTGCGATGATCACCTCATACATCTAAGAATGGAACCACCCTCATGACTATTCAAACGCTACCTGGCTTATTCATATCACATGGCTCTCCAATGCTGGCTTTGAATCCTGAACAGGTTGGTCCAGCTTTACATCGCTTGAGTCTCAATTTGCCCAAACCTAGAGCGATAATCGTCATGTCTGCGCATTGGGAAAGCAATGCACTCGAAGTAAGTACGGGGACCAGACCTGAAACATGGCACGATTTTCGAGGTTTCCCAGATGCACTCTATGAAATTCGCTATCCTGCCCCTGGTGCTCCAGATGTTGCTGAACAAGTTTTAAACTTATTCGCTGAGGCACAAATTACTGCACATGCCAATAGTACACGACCTCGTGATCATGGCGTATGGATGCCTTTATTACATATGTATCCAGAAGCTGATATCCCCGTAGTCGAAATCTCTTTACCCATGACGATGTCTGCTGAAGCGATATTTAAAATTGGTCAAGCTCTCGCTCCATTAAGAGATCAGCAAATATTATTAATTGGCTCGGGAAGCATTACTCATAATTTAAGAGAGCTTGCTTGGCATGGTGAAACGAGTGAAGTTCCAGAATGGGCATCAACTTTTAGAAACTACGTGGTGCAGCAGCTCACTCATTCGGATTATCCTGCTATTTTAGCGTGGAATACGATTCCTCATGTTCATCGTAACCACCCTACGATAGAACACTTTGCACCTTTATTTTTCTCTATGGGCACTGGTGATCGTTTTAGCATTGTACATAGTAGTTTTACCATGGGAGCTTTAGGAATGGATATTTATCGCTTTGATTGAGAGAAAATAAAATATCATTTTTTAAATGACAATCACGAAATAATCATCGATCAATGGATACATTTTGATACTGAAAAGTGCAGAATGTATCCATAATTTTTTAGATCTCCTGCGTTATCCTTCCTCGGATCAATACAATTTAGAAAGCTTGTTATGAAATTAAAATTAATTACCTTGGCTATTTTGCCTATCACACTTGCTGCGTGTCAGACTTCTGATCTACAAAAAGCTGGGGATTTAGCTGTGTCTGTGCTTCAACAACAAAATACTGATCAAACTCTCGCTGCATACCAATGGCAAGCCAATCCACAAAATGCGCCTCAACCAATCACTTTAAACTTCACCGCTGATAAAAAACTTTCAATTCATACGAGCTGCAATACTTTATTTGGCGGGTTTGAGCTAAAAAACAATACTATCGTAGCTGCTCAACTTGCATCTACCATGAAGGGATGTAATGGTTTGGCTGCCGAACAAGAACGCTTTGCTGGAAATCTATTTTCCCAAGCTGCTGTTCCTTTCGTGCTTAATTTAAATGATCGTGATAATCCAACGTTGACTTTGGTACAGCCGAATGGTGAAAAGATTATCTTCACGGGTAAAATGACACCTGAAACCAAATACAAAACTCAAGGTGAAACCATATTTCTTGAAATTTCGCCAGAAACTAAACAATGTACTGGTGTAGCTCCCCAAACTTGTCTACAAGTCAGAGAAATAAAATACAACGATAGTGGTATTAAAACGCAAGTCGATAAAGACTGGACTTTATTCTACGATCAAATTGAAGGTTTTTCACATAGTCCGAATGAACGTCAAATCATTCGTGTAAAACGTTATGAAATTAAAAATCCTGCTGCAGATCAATCAAAGTATGCTTATATTTTTGATATGGCTGTAGAGCGTGAAGCTGTAAAAGGTTCTTTATAAAGAATAAAAAACCGAGGCTAAGCCTCGGTTTTTTTATTTTTGAATATATTCTTAGAATACACCCTGAGCTAACATCGCATCAGCAACTTTTACGAAACCAGCAATGTTCGCACCATCTACATAATTCACAGTACCATCTTCTTGAGTACCGAATTTTACGCAGTTACGGTGAATTTCTTTCATGATTGCATGTAAACGCTCATCTACTTCTTCGAAAGACCAACCTAAACGAAGCGCATTTTGAGACATTTCAAGACCAGAAGTTGCAACACCACCTGCATTGGATGCCTTACCTGGAGCATATAGAATTTTTGCTTCAACGAATTTTTCAACTGCTGCAAGTGTAGAAGGCATATTTGCACCTTCAGCTACGCAAATCACACCATTTGCAAGCAATTTATCCGCATCATCAGCATCTAATTCATTTTGTGTTGCACATGGAAGTGCGATATCACACTTAATACCCCAAGGACGTTGCCCTTCAAGATATTCAAAACCATGCTTCGCTGCAAACTCAGAGATACGACCACGTTGAACGTTTTTAAGCTCCATTACTTCAGCTAAAAGCTCAGGAGTTAAACCGTCTTTAATGTATACAGTACCAGCTGAATCTGAAAGTGAAACAACTTTTGCGCCCAAATACATTGCTTTGTCAGCAGCAAACTGTGCAACGTTACCCGAACCAGAGATTGTAACTACTTTGTCTTTGAAACTGTCGTTACGAGTCTTAAGCATTTCCTCAGCGAAATACACTGTACCGTAACCAGTTGCTTCAGGGCGCGCTAGTGAACCACCAAAAGTTAAACCCTTACCTGTAAATACGCATGAAGTGTCATTGCTGAGCTTCTTCATCATACCCGCCATGTAACCAACTTCGCGGCCACCAACACCAATATCACCCGCAGGAATATCTGTGTCAGAACCTAAGTGACGGTATAACTCGATCATGAGTGCTTGGCAGAAACGCATGATTTCGCCTTCTGATTTACCTTTAGGGTCAAAATCAGAACCACCTTTACCACCACCCATTGGTAGTGTAGTTAACGCATTTTTGAAAGTCTGTTCAAAACCTAAGAATTTTAGGATTGAAAGGTTCACTGAAGGGTGGAAACGCATACCACCTTTGAATGGACCAATTGCTGAGTTGTACTGAACACGGAACGCACGGTTAACGTGTGTTTGACCTTGATCATCAACCCAAGAAACGCGGAATTGAATCGCACGTTCAGGTTCAACTAAACGTTCTAATAAACCATGAGCTGCATACTTAGGGTTCTTTTCAATAAAAGGCCATAAGCTTGTCATCACCTCTTCAACAGCTTGAAGAAATTCTGGTTGATGTGCATCACGTGTTTTAACGTAGTCTAGGAAGTCGTTAAGGCTGTTGTATTTCAACGCTTAATCCTCAGCAGAAAATGGATCAAAATTGGTCAAAATTTCAATATATTGATAAGTTTTGGCGCAAAGTATTAAATATCTTTTACAGGCACTGTACAATAGTTTTCATATTTTTTTTTAATATTTTTTTAATTTCAATTACTTAATTATAGTATTTAATAATTTTAAATTATCAAATTCATTACTTTTAATTATGAATTAATGCTTATTCGGCGCTTTTATTGCGCGATAAATGACCCATAACAGCGCACCCCAAACTAACACTAATCATGTTAAAATCATTCATATTTCGCACCTATGATCTCCTTTTCGCTTGATTAAGTTTTAACGTACATGCACGCACAAATCTCATTGATACAACAAGTTGATGCTTTCCTACCTCAAACCCAATGTGGTCTATGTGGCCACCGTGATGGTTGTTTACCTTATGCTAAAGCTATTGTAGAAGGAGAAGACGCGAATAAATGTGTCCCTGGCGGTCAACCTGTTGCTGACGCAATTGCTCACTTACTGAATCGCCCTAAGCTTAAAGCTGAAGAAAGCGTTTGGCCAATTCAATCTGATGGTCGCCCACAGCGTATGAAAGCGATCATACGTGAAGACGAGTGTATTGGTTGCACTAAATGCATCAGTGCTTGCCCTGTAGATGCCATCATTGGATCAGGAAAGTTAATGCATACTGTGTTAACTGATCTTTGTACTGGATGCGAATTATGTATACCACCTTGTCCAGTTGACTGTATCGATCTTGTTGAAGATTTACAGCCCATACCAAATGAGCAAGCCCGCATCCTAGAACAAAATGATCTTAGAAATCGTTATTATGCTCATATTCAACGTGAGGAAAATCGCAGTCTTCATCGCAAAGGTCCTGTCGTTAAAGCTGAAATTGATACTGCGCTTTTTGCTCAATTTTCAAAACAATTACAATCAGTACCTACTATTCAAACGATAAAAAAAACAGCGCTTCATAAGACATTAGATGCAAAATCTACAATCGAACTTGCCAAATTACGTACACAAATTAAAAAGCTTGAAAAACAACTTGCTGTACGTGAGAGTGTCGATAAGCAAGAGCAACTCAATACTTTATATGAAAAACTCAATTCAATTGAGGGTGTTTAAATGAACGTTAAAACACCTAAAACTGTAAAAAACATGACAAAAAACCAAATTCAAATTTTTTTTGAAAGATTAAGAGCTCAACGCCCAAACCCTAAAACAGAGCTGAATTATTCTTCACCCTTTGAGTTGTTAGTTGCTGTGACCTTATCAGCACAAGCCACTGATGTAAGCGTAAATAAGGCCACAGATAAGCTTTTCCCTGTAGCAAACACACCTGAAGCAATCTATGCCTTAGGTGTAGAAGGATTAAAATCTTATATTAAAACAATAGGTCTCTATAACTCTAAAGCTGAAAATGTCATCAAAGCTTGTGAAATATTGATTAAACAACACAACAGTACTGTTCCTAACAACCGTGCTGATTTAGAAGCACTTCCGGGCGTAGGTCGAAAAACTGCAAATGTGGTATTAAATACCGCTTTTGGTCAACCAACCATGGCCGTTGATACCCACATCTTTCGATTAGGTAATCGTACTGGACTTGCGGTAGGAAAAAATGTACTCGAAGTTGAACACCGTCTAGTTAAAGTGATTCCAAAAGAGTTTATTGTAGACGCTCATCATTGGTTAATTTTACATGGACGTTATTGCTGTATTGCGCGGAAGCCAAAGTGCAATGAATGTGTTGTGAGTGATGTGTGCAACTGGCCTGAACGTTTCGAATATGGAGCGACAAGACAGATCGATTTAAAACAGGTTTAACGATCAAGAGATTTTTTTTGATCTTTTTTCTCTTTATCTAATTTCATCTGTTTTTGACTATCGCGAAGTAATTTAAAACTTATAAATACCAAAAAAGACAATACTGCCAAGCATGCAAGCATCAATAAAATAATGGCAATATTTTTCACTTGTTTACCTTAACATCATAAAAAAGAAGCCCTAATATGACTTAGGGCTTCTTTTTTGTCAAAGCTGAATAATGGTTATTTAGTTTGATCTAAAATTGCAAAAAGTTCTTTTTGAACTTCTTCAATAGGACGAAGTCCATTCAACTTATCATACGTTGGCGCATTTTCACCTGAAGCTGCACGCCCTTGGTAAAAGCCAACCAACTGTTCAGTTTCAGTATGATACGAACCTAAGCGCTTACGAATTGTTTCTTCTTGGTCATCTGGACGCTGAACTAAATCTTCACCAGTTTCATCATCTTTGCCTTCCACTTTTGGTGGGTTGTAGACGATATGATAAACACGACCTGATGCTGGATGTTGGCGACGACCCGATAAGCGTTTAACGATTTCTTCATCAGGCACATCAATTTCGATCACGTGATCAATATCAATGCCTTCTTTTTCCAAAGCTTCAGCTTGAGGAATCGTACGAGGGAAACCATCAAAGATACAACCATTTGCACAATCTGGTTGTGCAATACGCTCTTTAACCAGACCAATAATCAGTTCGTCAGAAACTAGACCACCATTGTCCATTACAGATTTTGCCTGTAGACCGAGTTCAGTTCCTTCACGAATTGCAGCACGGAGCATATCACCGGTTGAAATTTGTGGGACATTGTAGCGCTTGCAGATCAACTGAGCTTGAGTACCTTTACCTGCTCCAGGTGGTCCGAGTAATATAATGCGCATAAATAAACATCCTCATTTTAACTATATCGACGATACTTGGTTAATGTCTTTGGTAGGCACCAATCCAGCATCTATTTATAAGAAAGCCACAAATAAATGAATCAGACCCGCGAAGAAACCTGTTACCCCACCTAGCACAATTAAGATCCATTCGTCTTCCTGGAATGCAGGACGTAATAGATTTTGAAACTCGCGCGGGGTTAATTCACGGATACGTTCTTTAAACATTTGATAGATTTTCTGTGCGCGGCTCGCATTAAAAGCTGGGTCGCATACAGGCACCATCGTAATTTCAATTGAGCGATCGATCAAGTCTGTCTTGAGTTTTGCATACTCTTTTGGACCTAAAGATAGCTGTAATGATGTACGAACCAATGGTGTTTCCATGATTTCATTGATATGACGTTTAACAATACGGCGTGTTTTGTCTTTTTTTCCACCATACATCATTTCCATCATAATAGATTTCAATGTAATCAAATCTTCAGTCACTACACGGGCAAATACATCAGATACTTCTTCTTGGCGCTTCATAAACGCACCTTGAATATTATAAGAACCAATGCGTGGAATGACAGGTTTTATCCAAGGGAATTTACGATCTTTCGTTAATTCAAAGAATTGTGGATAACGTATATAGTGTGGTTCAACTGGATTAAATACCATCCAAATTGCAATCCAATTTGTTAAAAAGCCCCAAATTGCTGCCCAGAATGGTACAGTCCAATGCCAAGGCACCACAAACCAAACGATCATTTGGAAGATACCGAAGAACATACCGATTAATGCACTGATATGCCAAATGAAGTTAATTTCTTTTTGACCCACTTTTAGGAACATATTGACCATCAATTGACGGTCGCCTTCCATTTGACTCACTACCATCGCACGCATATCCACGAGCGACTCAACATTTAAAGTTAATTCGGTTACGAGCTCTTTCAAAACATTTGGAAGTTGCTTATGTGCTTGCGCATAAATACGTCTCTTGATTGAGTAAGGTAAGTTTTCCCATAGAACCGCATTGCGATCCATCATCACTTCATCAATTAAGTGCTCTAACTCAAAGCCAACCTGTTCACCAATGATACGAGCAGTATCCTCGGGATCCATCGCATCTAAGAACTCTCGTAAGGAGCCAAGTTTTGATAGTGTATTGTCGGTAATAATACCCGATATACGTCCTGCCTTACGTGGAACAATTCCTTGCCATCCCACCGGAAGCGGACCTAAGTGAAAACCCCAAAACTTAATTGGATAAAACACCATCTTGAGTGCCATCCAGACGTGAGCCCAAGTCACAAATGCGGTTACTGGGATAATACTCAGTACTGCATAAAAATCAGGTCGATTGACGAAGGCTTGCCACAAATCACTCACATATCCAAACATTCATGACTCTCATATTCATATATCTAATTGCAGTCGAACTTGAGGTATAAAACCATAAAGCTTTCTAAAATCCTACACTTAAGGTGTAAGCAAACTGTAGTTCTGGTTTAGTTTCAAAAATCACTTGGTTTCCTTGCGTGATTTCCTCTCCTGCTTTTATCCCTACACTAAATGTACTAATTCTTTCTTTATTCAGCATGACATAAGATAAATCTATACCACCACCGAGTTGAGATTCCTTTTCACCATTGACTGTTTTTGATTTTAGATGACCAGCAAATGCACCTAAATAAAATCCATTTAAGTCCTTAGTTCCGAGAATTATTGGGTAACGAAAACCGACTTGAGCACCCACATCGTGGTCGTCATTTAAGAAAGCGCCAAGCTTTCCGTATCCAATACCGTATGGAGTGACGTATTCTAAATTCCCATGCGCTAACCGTTGTGTAACACCAGCACCCACATTTATTTTAGAAAATTGTTCTGGTTTCAATTTTGCTTCAGGATAAAACGATGAAAAATCTGCGTATGCTAAATTCCCTACCCACATCATGACAGCAAAGGAAACGATTTTTCTCATTATTTTCTCCATTTTCTCAAACTGAGAACAATATTATTATTCATCCATAGTGATTCGACTTTAACAGAATAATTTTCGTTCTTATATACAACAAGCTTTAAAATTAGTGTCTATTTGGTCAAATTTTAATTTTTATAACATACGAACTATTTATTAATTTTACAAATTTTATAGTCAATCTGAGTTAAAATACTTTGATATAAAGTCAGCTTTTACCCGCAAAAAAGTAAAGATCTATGAAGCAGCAGTTCCCACTGAAGAATGTACAACAAGAAAAGCGAATTTTTCGTAGTCGAGTGGTGTTTGCTATTTGCGTGGTAATATTTTTTTTACTTGTTCTATTGTCTCGATATGCTTATTTGCAAATTGTGCATTACGACCAGTTTAAAGATGCATCGGACAAAAACCGAATTCGTTTACAACCGATTTCCCCTGCCCGCGGTTATATTTTTGATCGTAACGGCATTCTACTGGCTGACAATTATCCAGTTTTTACGGCTACATTAAGTAAAGCGGATGTGCCTGATATTGAAGACACGGTAGAACGCCTTAGAAAGATTATTGACTTGAGCGAAGAAGACATTGAACGCTTCATGAGTCGTGTAAAAACCGCAAAAAAGACTGAACGTGTAACGCTTAAACTAAACTTAACTGAAACAGATATCGCTAAATTTAGCGAAGTAAAGTTTAAATTTCCTGGTGTTTCCATTGAAACCCAAATGACGCGTTATTACCCACATGGTGAATTATTTGCCCATGTTATTGGGTATGTCGGTCGTATTAATGATAAAGAACTTAAAAGCATTGATAAAGATGCTTACGCAGGCACAAACCTGATCGGTAAAATTGGCGTAGAAAAATTTTACGAAGACCTGTTGCATGGTTCACCTGGCTTTGAATCTATTGAGACAGATGCATTTGGTAATGTCTTACGGAAGTTAGGGCGTAAAGATTCTGTACGCGGTAATGACCTCTATTTATCACTTGATTATGGTCTCCAAACAGTAGCTGCTGAGCAACTTGCGGGGCGTCGTGGTGCAATTGTTGCAATGGATCCACGTACAGGTGAAATTTTGGCACTAGTTTCGAGTCCGAGTTTCAACCCCAATTTATTCGTGACTGGTATCAGTCATACAGACTATAGTGCACTGCGTGACAATTTAGATCAGCCGTTGTATAACCGCGCAGTTCAAGGGACCTATCCACCAGGTTCTACCATTAAGCCTATGGCTGCATTAGGGGGTATTCACTACGGTATTGTCGATTGGTCAACTGCTATTTCAGATCCAGGTTATTTCCACTTACCAGGAGACTCTCACAAATTCCGCGACTGGAAAAAAACGGGGCATGGTGTAGTCAATATGCATAAATCCATTGTTGTCTCTTGTGATACTTACTATTACGTTCTTTCTTACCAGATGGGGATTGATCGTATGAACACATGGATGCGTCAGTTTGGATTTGGTGAGAAAACGGGTGTAGACCTTCCTAGCGAAAGCACAGGCTTGTATCCTTCGCCAGAATGGAAAATGCGTACTCGCAATTCTAAATGGCTCAAAGGTGAAACAATCTCAGTCAGTATTGGGCAAGGTGCATTCACTTCTACCCCTTTACAACTCGCGATGGCAACTGCAATTACCGCAAATCATGGCGCCCATGTTACACCGCATGTATTGCGTGAAACCAAAGGAACAAAGCAATTCAAAGTCCACAATGCACCAGATTATAAAATTGCCTTCAATGGTACTGATGAAGATTGGATTAAGATGCGTGATGCCATGGTGGATGTGATCCAATCTGGAACAGGTAAAGGGATTCGTGGTGGACTGCAATATCAAATTGCGGGTAAAACAGGTACCGCTCAGGTCAAGAGTATTGCGCAAGGTAAAAAGTATAACGAAGCTTTATTAACTGAACGTCAACTCGATCACGGCTTATTTGTAGGCTTCGCCCCTGCCGACAACCCAGAAATAGCGATTGCAGTGATATGGGAAAATGGTCGTGGAGGTTCAGGAGCAACCGCGCTCGCACGTCCTGTATTAGATTATTGGTTACTCCATCGTGATCGTAAGCCAATAAAGCCGATGAATCATATTGTCAGCGGCGGCTTAATGACAGCAGGCATTAAGCCTGGTGAATTACCTAGCGGATCTACTAATTTGTCAGCCGATCCAAATGCACTTCCTCGTGAACTCCAAACATCACGTAACAGCAACAGTGCAACGAATGCAACGAATGCAACGAATGCAAACACTGACACTCAACGTAACACGAGTCAATAAATGAAAAATCAACTCCGCATCATTGGTGGTGAATGGAAACGCCGTGTATTACCTTTTGCCACTATTGAGGGTTTAAGACCAACACCAGATCGTGTACGCGAAACTTTATTTAATTGGTTAATGTGGGATATTCAACAAGCGCAGGTGCTAGATGTTTGCGCTGGATCTGGTGCATTAGGTTTTGAAGCGCTATCTCGAGGGGCAGCTCATGTCACGATGATCGAACCTAATTTAGAGCAAAATAAATTTTTAAAATCAAACTTAGCGCTTTTAAATGTGAATAATGCAAAACTGATTCAAAGCACTGCCCAAATCGCGCTAAAACAACTCTCAAACAATCAATTCGATGTAGTTTTTTTAGATCCTCCCTATAGTTTAAATCTTTGGGAGGAGTTGGCTTCATTGATTGACCCAAAACTCAAAGCAGATGCATTTATTTATGTCGAAGCCGATCAACCATTGTCATCACTTAATCTACCTTCTTCATGGCACCTCATAAAAGAAACCAAAGCTGGAACAGTTAAATCAGGCCTTTATCGAAAAATAGATTAGACATTTAAAATGTCTGATTCCAAAAAATCCGAATCAATCTGCCTCGATCGTAGGGAAACGAGGATAAAAACTCGTACCCTATCGTTTGATTCTGTTTCAGCAAATACTCAACACCATATCCAAACGTAATGCTTAATTGTTCCAGATTTGATAAGTCAAAATGACCTGTATCAAGTTTATTCTTCAATTCATTCCGATCAAAAGCCGTGAAATTAAAAAATTGAATACGTTCGGATTGAAAAATTGAATGCGTCAATACATCAAATCTCGAATATTCTTTATCATTTAATTCTGCAATCTTGGTCTGTTCACTATTTAAATCTTCTATGGCAGGCTCATAGTGAAGTTCTTGCTGAGCTTCAAAAAAATTAAAAATGAGATTTTGATCATTCGTATTTTCATCATGATCCAAGGAATTCGCGTGAACGGCAGAAATAGAAAAAATCATCAAAGCTTGTAAATAAAGTTTTAAATTTTGAATCATATTAATTTTACGTTTCTATATCTTATTATTATTTATGAAAAAAAGCCTCCACTCAGGAGGCTTTTTTACTTAAAGCATTAAGCTAGACCTTTTTCTTTAAGTACTTCTAGCATCGTTGAACCAAGTTCAGCTGGGCTACGTGTATATGCCATTCCAGCACGTTCAAACGCAGCGAATTTTTCTTCTGCCGTTCCTTTACCACCTGAAATAATAGCACCAGCATGACCCATTCGCTTACCTTTCGGTGCAGTCACACCAGCAATATAACCAACAACAGGTTTGGTCACATTTGATTGGATATATTCTGCTGCTTCTTCTTCAGCTGTACCACCAATCTCGCCAATCATAATAATTGCATCTGTGTCTGGATCATCTTGGAACAGTTTCAAAGCATCAATCTGATTCATACCAGGGATTGGATCTCCACCAATACCGATACACGTTGATTGACCTAATCCTAACTTCGTAGTTTGTGCAACAGCTTCATAGGTCAACGTACCAGAACGCGAAATAATACCGATTCGTCCTGGCTGATGAATATGTCCTGGCATAATACCAATCTTACATTCACCCGGCGTGATAACACCTGGACAGTTTGGACCCACTAAGCGAGTGCCATTTCCATTGGTTTCTAGATAGCGTTTCGCTTTCAGCATATCAATGGTTGGTACACCTTCAGTGATAACAACAATCAGTCCAACGCCAGAGTCAACTGCTTCAACGATAGAATCCAATACAAATGGTGCAGGAACGTAAATGACCGATGCATCAGCACCAGTCTCTTTCACTGCATCTTTCATTGTATTGAATACAGGTAGATTTAAATGAGTTTGACCGCCTTTACCTGGAGTCACACCGCCCACAACCTTAGTACCATAAGCCAAAGCTTGTTCTGAGTGGAATGTACCATTTTTACCCGTAAAGCCTTGTACCAATACTTTAGTGTCTTTATTAATTAATACGCTCATGATTGATACTCCTTATGCTTTTACTGCAGCAACAATTTTTTCTGCGGCATCAGATAAGCCGTTTGCAGAAATTAGTTTAAGACCAGATTCATCAAGTAATTTTGCACCTAGTTCTGCATTATTCCCTTCTAAGCGAACAACAACAGGCACTGTTACATTTACTTCTTGAACCGCTGCAATAATTGCTTCAGCAATCATGTCACAACGCACAATACCACCGAAGATATTGATCAGCACACCTTGTACTGACTGATCCGCTAAAATGATCTTGAATGCTTCAATTACACGCTCTTTGGTTGCGCCACCACCTACATCCAAGAAGTTTGCTGGTTGACCACCATAGAGTTTAATGATGTCCATGGTTGCCATTGCAAGACCTGCTCCATTCACCATACAACCAATATTACCTTCTAAAGCAACATAGTTAAGGTCAAACTCAGATGCCTTGAGCTCACGCTCATTTTCTTGCGATTTATCTCTTAAAACTGAAACTTCTGGCAAACGATATAAAGCATTCGAATCAATACCGACCTTGGCATCAACACACAAAATTTCACCATTTTCACGGACTGACAATGGATTAATTTCAAACAATGCGAAATCATTTTCTACGAACGCTTGATAAGCTGCAGACATAATTTTAACAAATTGATTAATCTGTTTATCTTTCAGCTCTAAAGCAAAAGCGACTTCACGAGCTTGGAAAGGAAGTAAGCCAACCAATGGATCTACTTCAACTTTAATAATTTTTTCTGGAGTTTCTTCAGCGACTTTTTCAATTTCGACACCACCTTCAGTAGAAGCCATGAAAGTAATACGACGTGATGAACGATCAACAACTGCGCCTAAATACAATTCACGCTCAACTGGATAGACATCTTCTGCAACGAGTACACTGTTAACTGGTTGCCCATTTGCATCCGTTTGATATGTAACTAAACGAGTACCAATAATTTGCGAAGCATATTCTTTTGCTTCATCAGCTGACTTAACGACTTTAACGCCGCCAGCTTTTCCACGCCCACCGGCATGTACTTGTGCTTTCATAACAGCGAATTTGCCGCCTAGCTGTTCAAATGCTTTTACTGCTTCCTCTGCATTTGTAGCGATGATGCCTTCCTGAACTGGCATACCATATTTTTTTAACAGCGATTTCGCCTGATACTCGTGTAAATTCATTGTTTTACCTTTTACTACTTTTCACTTTTTATGACACACCAATATTTAAACTTCCTTCGCAATAAATATTGGCATTTATTAAATTTAGTATTCTAGTTTTAGATGATTATTCAAACAAAAACAACCACCAAATGCAAAAAGAGCGGCCTCAGCCGCTCTTTTTTGTGTTATTTACGTTTACGCTGAATCGCGTGAATTGCTCGCCCATCTACTGCTAGCGCAGCTTCATGAACTACTTCAGAGAATGTTGGGTGACCAAATGTCATTAATTGAAGATCTTCAACGCTTGATACAAATTCAAGTGCGATCATACCTTGGTGAACGATATCAGACGCAGCAGGTCCAATCACGTGCATACCAAGCAAACGATCCGTTTTAGCGTCAGCAACAAATTTCACGAAACCAGCGTTTTCTCCTGCTGCCATCGCACGACCATTCGCTGCGAAACCAAATTGACCTGTTTTAACTTCGTGACCTTTTTCTTTCGCTTGTTCTTCTGTTAAACCAACCCACGCCGCTTCAGGGTGTGTATAGATCACAGAAATAATCGTGTCATAGTTCACTTGAGCTGCGTGACCATGAATACGTTCAACAGCCATTACGCCTTCTTCCATTGCTTTATGTGCAAGCATTGGACCACGTACTAAGTCACCAATTGCATATACACCTTCAACAGAAGTTGCACACCAATCATTTACTTCAACCAAACCACGTTCAGTAAGTTTAATGCCAGAATCTTCTGCTAATAAACCTTCTGCATACGCTTTACGACCCACGCAAACGATCAATTTGTCGAAAGTCTGAGTTTTGTCTTCGCCACCTTGAGTGTACTTAACTGTCACTTCACGACCATTGATTTCTGTACCAGCTACTTTTGCGCCAACACGAATATCAAGACCTTGCTTCGTTAATACTTTTTGGTAATCTTTAGCCAAAGCTTTATCAGCCATTGGTAAAAATGCATCCATTGCTTCAAAAACAACAACCTCTGCACCCAAACGACGCCATACTGATCCTAGTTCAAGACCAATGACACCTGCACCAATTACACCTAAACGTTTAGGTACTTCTTGGAATTCAAGCGCACCGGTAGAATCAACGATAAGATCTTGATCTACAGGAGCAACAGGAATATTTACAGGAACAGAACCAGAGGCAAGAATGACATATTTAGGTTCTAAAATTTGAGTTTCACCTTCATGTGGAACAAACTCAACTTTTTTACCAGCTAATAATTTACCTGTACCCTGCAACCATTCAATACCGTTACCTTTCAATAGGCCATCGATACCCATTGTAAGTTGGTTGACGATTTTATCTTTACGAGCAAGTAACTTTTGAAGATCGAATTTCACTTCGCCCGTTGTAATACCATGATCATCTAAATGATGAACAGTATCTTCATAACGATGTGAAGAGTCTAAAAGTGCTTTAGATGGGATACAACCCACGTTCAAGCAAGTACCACCTAAAGATGGTTTTCCTTTATGAATACGCTTTTCAATACATGCAACTTTGAAACCCAGTTGTGCTGCACGAATAGCAGCTTCATAACCACCTGGACCACCGCCGATTACTACTAAATCAAATTGTTGAGACATTCTTCTCTCCAAAAATGGGCCTAGAGGATCGCTCTAAGCCCATGGATTTATTTTTTAGAATTAAAGATCAAGGATAAGTTTAGCTGGTTCTTCTAACAATTCTTTGATTGTTACAAGGAAACCTACTGCTTCTTTACCATCAATTAAACGGTGGTCATAAGAAAGCGCTAAATACATCATTGGTAAGATTTCAACTTGACCATTTACCGCCATTGGACGCTCTTGGATTTTATGCATACCCAAAATTGCAGTTTGTGGCGTATTTAAAATTGGTGTTGAAAGCAATGAACCGAAAGTACCACCATTAGTGATCGTGAATGTACCACCTGTCATATCTTCAATGCCGAGCTTACCATCACGTGCTTTGAATGCGTAATCACGAATACCATTTTCTACTTCAGCATAGTTCATGCGATCAGTATCACGTAATACTGGAACTACTAAACCACGGTCAGAAGATACCGCTACACCGATGTCATAGTAACCGTGATAAACGATATCATCACCATCAATTGAAGCATTTACAGCTGGGTAGCGTTTAAGTGCTTCAGTTGCAGCTTTAACAAAGAATGACATAAAGCCTAAACGAGCACCATGACGCTTTTCAAAAGCATCTTTGTACTGAGCGCGCATGTCCATGATTGGCTTCATGTTGACTTCGTTGAACGTCGTTAACATTGCTGTTTCTTGCGTTGCAGCAAGTAAACGCTCAGCCACACGCTTACGAAGACGTGTCATAGGAACACGTTTTTCAATACGCTCACCTACAGCTACGCTTAATGGTGCAGCAGCAGGTTTAGATTGGTGATTCGCCACATCTTCTTTAGTGATACGGCCACCACGACCTGTACCTGAAACTTCTGATGCATTGATACCAGTTTCAGTTAATGCCTTACGAACAGCTGGAGCTTGGTCTTGAACAGGAGCTTGAGCACGTTCAACAACCGGAGCAGCACCCGCTTCTGTAGCAGCCGCAGCTTGTTCAACTTTCTCTTCAGATTGAACAGCTTGAGTTTGAGAAGCACCAGAAACAGCACCTGCTTCAAATGTAGCAATTACTTCATCAGAAAGAACTGTGTCGCCTTCGCCTTTAATGATATTTGCAATCGTACCATCTGCAGGAGCAACAACTTCAAGTACAACTTTATCCGTTTCGATATCACAGATCACTTCATCACGTGATACCGCTTCACCTGGTTGTTTGTGCCAAGTTGCAATTGTTCCGTCTGCAACTGACTCTGGGAATACCGGTGCTTTAATTTCGGTTGCCATTCTTAAGATTCTCCTGATTATTCTGCTACGATCGCAAGCGCTTCGTTAACGAGTTGTGCTTGTTGTTTTGCATGTAAATATGGTGAGCCACAAGCCGGTGCAGCAGATGCTTCACGTCCTGCATAGCTGATTTGAATTTTTTGACCTGACTTCATAACACCTTCGTATAAACGTGGTGCGATGAATAACCATGCGCCTTGGTTCTTCGGTTCTTCTTGCGCCCAAACAAGCTCTTTCATATTTGGATATTGTGCAAGTACTTCCGCTAAACGTGCTTCTGGATATGGGTACAATTGTTCAACACGAACAATAGCAGTGTTGTTCAATTCATTTTCACGACGTTTTTCAAGTAAATCGTAATAAACCTTACCACCGCAAAGCACTACACGAGTCACATCCAACTTATTAATGTTATCAACTTCATCAATCACAGTTTGGAAAGTTCCGTTCGCCAATTCATCAAGATTAGATACCGCTAATTTGTGACGTAATAATGACTTTGGAGACATGATAATCATTGGTTTACGAATTGGGCGAATCGCCTGACGACGTAAAGCATGGAAAATCTGTGCAGGAGTTGTAGGCGTCATCACTTGCATGTTTTCTTCAGCACATAGCTGTAAGAAACGCTCTAAACGTGCAGATGAGTGTTCTGGGCCTTGACCTTCAAAACCATGTGGAAGAAGCATCGTTAAACCACAAACGCGCTCCCACTTTGTCTCACCAGAAGCAATGAATTGGTCAATAACAACTTGAGCACAGTTCGCGAAGTCACCAAATTGTGCTTCCCAAATAATTAAGCTCTTAGGTAGAGTTGTTGCATAACCATATTCGAATGCCAATACTGCCATTTCAGACAATAATGAGTCATAAATCGCTGTACGCGGTTGATTTTCTTTAATATGGCAAAGTGGAATATACGTCGAACCGTCTACTTGGTTATGAAGCTTCGCATGACGATGCGAGAATGTACCACGACCAACATCTTCACCAGTTAAACGAACAAGATAACCCTCGTCCAATAACGAAGCATAAGCTAGAGTCTCAGCTGCACCCCAGTTCAATGGCATTTCACCAGTTTGCATTTTAAGACGATCATCGATCACCTTAGAAACTTGACGCTGCATCACGAAGCCTTCAGGAAGCTCACGCATTTTGCGACCAAGTTCTTTTAAACGCTCTTCAGGGAAAGTAGTATCCCAAACGTCAGTGTATTCGTGACCTAAGTATGGCGTCCAGTCAACGAACATTTTTTTATTCGGTTCAAGTACAAGTGCATTAGCAACATGTTTACCTGCTTCTAAATCAGCACGGTAATCTTCGATCATCTGATCTGCAGTCGCACGATCAATTACACCTTCTTGTACTAATTTGTCAGCATATAATGCACGAGTCGTCGTTTTCTTATTAATGACTTGATACATCATTGGCTGAGTTGCTGCTGGCTCATCTGCTTCATTGTGACCGCGACGACGGTAACAGAACATATCGATAACAACGTCTTTACGGAAAGTATGACGGAAATCATGTGCAAGTTGAGCAACAAACAATACAGCTTCAGGATCATCACCATTCACATGGAAGATTGGTGCCTGAATCATTTTCGCGATATCAGTACAGTATTCAGTAGAACGTGCATCACGTGGATCTGATGTTGTAAAACCAACTTGGTTATTGACAACAATATGAACTGTACCACCTACCGTATAACCACGTGTTTGTGACATTTGGAAGGTTTCTTGGTTCACACCTTGACCAGCAAATGCAGCATCACCATGTACGATTACTGGTAATACATCATCACCACCAATGTCTTTACGACGAACTTGACGAGCACGTACTGAACCTTCAACTACAGGCCCTACGATTTCTAAGTGTGATGGGTTAAATGCCAATGCCAAATGAACTTCGCCACCTGGAGTCATTACGTTTGACGAGAAACCTTGGTGATACTTAACGTCACCAGAACCTTTCTTGTGAAGTGATTTACCTTCAAATTCACCGAAAAGATCTGCTGGGTTTTTACCCATGATATTGACAAGCAAGTTGAGACGACCACGGTGTGGCATACCGATCACAACTTCTTTACATCCCACAGAACCTGCGCGTTGAATAACAGCATCAACCATCGGAATGAAAGATTCACCGCCTTCCACACCAAAGCGCTTAGCACCAACATACTTATTGCCTAAGTATTTCTCTAAGCCTTCAGCTGCAGTTAAACGTTCAAGAACATGTTTCTTTTGTTCTGCTGAAAAACCAAATTGACCTTTCACACCTTCAAGACGTTGTTGAATCCAACGTTTCTCTTTAGTGTCAACAATGTGCATATATTCAACACCAATAGAAGCGCAATACGTCGCCTCCATCGCATTGACCATTTCACCTAAAGTTGCTTCAGTTTTGCCAATTGCAAGATTACCTGTATTGAATACAGTATCTAAGTCAGATTTGGTTAAACCATGAGCCGCTAGATCAAGATCAGGCACTTCTTCTCGTTTTGCCAAACCTAATGGATCTAATTTTGCTTTTTGATGACCGCGGTTACGGTATGCAGCGATTAATTGTAATACGCCAATCTGACGACGCTCGTGCTCAGAACTAACTGAACTTTGAACGACAGGCTGAATACGGTTTGAGTTACGACCCAATAAAAGGAATTGCTCACGTACATTGCTGTGTGGTTGATCCCCTTTTGGGAACTTACCAAAGTATTCTTGCCAATCAGCACCGACTGATTCTGGAGCAACTAAATACTGCTCATAAAGTTCTTCAATATACGCTGCACTGTCAGCGGAAAGTTCAGTGTCAAGACGCAATGCGTCAGCAACTTCTTGCATTTGTGGACCCATTTCCTATTGCAAAACATTACAGGGAGCTTTCTAAGCTCGCCCATGATTGATAATGCCAAATCGGTAAATTGACATTCACCCATCTGGTACAAAAGACCATGGGGCGTATAGCATTAGAGAGTTTCTAATACCAATGACGAATCATAACGCCCTCATTGGCATCATCACTCATCTTTATACTCGATAAAATTACCGAGCAATTTTTGCAAATTGACTTAGAAAAAAATAAAAATATTAGTCTTTTCTAAAGCAACTTTTCAATTTCATTATCCCTGCTTTCAGCTTAACACCAAACCACCAAAATGTTGATTTAATGTACAGATTGAATAATATTCATGCTAAAAATTTTGTTCAAATCCTACCATGAACTTCACTTCAAACTGATTTTATTGACACATACCATTCATAAATTAGCTAAATACAACTATAAACCATTGAGATAATATAAGGTGCATTTAGATAAATTCTATTAAAATTCATAATTATTAGACTAAAGCCTAAAATTATAGATTTAAATACATGCAACTTGGATCATAAAACCGATATCTTAACATTTTAAAAAGATATTTGCAGATGCAAAACGTTTTCATTTATCCCTAAAGTGCATATTTTTTTATGATTGGGGCAAATCTAACCACTTCAACCAAAATATCTCGAAAACTAAATTTAACATCAAGTTTTGATTAAAAAAAAAGCACACCTAAGTGTGCTTTTTTTTGGAACAGCATTATCCAGCTTGATCTAACAACATGCTACGAATGTGACCAATCGCTTTTGTTGGATTTAGACCTTTAGGGCATACTGATACACAGTTCATGATACCTTTACAACGGAATAAACTGAAAGGATCGTCTAAACGAGCCAAACGGTCTTGAGTAGCAGTATCACGCGAATCAATAATGAAACGATATGCATTCAACAATGCTGAAGGACCCAAGAATTTATCAGGGTTCCACCAGAATGATGGGCAAGACGTTGAACAACATGCACAAAGAATACATTCATACAAACCATCAAGATGCTCACGCTCTTCTGGAGATTGTAAACGCTCTTTAGGTGGTGCAGGTTGATTATTAATCAAGAACGGTTGAATTTTGTCATACTGATCATAGAACTGATTCATGTCTACAACCAAGTCTTTGATTACTGGAAGACCTGGTAATGGACGAATAGTAATTACTTCTGGCAAATCGTTTAGGTTCCAAAGACACGCTAAACCATTTTTACCATTGATGTTTACACCATCTGAACCACAAATACCTTCACGGCATGAACGACGGAACGTTAAAGTTTCGTCTTGAACTTTCAATGCAAGTAGCGCATCAAGCAACATACGGTGCTTATCAGTCAACTCAAGCTTGAATGTTTGCATGTACGGTGCTTTATCCTTATCAGGATCGTAGCGGTAGATATTAAATGTACGAGTACCTCTACTCATCTTACTTCTCCCAATTAGAATGTACGTGGTTTAGGTGGAATAGCATCAACTGATAAAGGCTTGTAACGTACTGGCTTGTACTCAAGACGGTTATCAGCAGAGAACCATAAAGTATGCTTCATCCACTCATCATCACGACGGCCGTAAGGATATGCTGGATGATCTGGAGATTCTTCAAAATCTACAACAGTATGCGCACCACGACATTCTTTACGTGCAGCAGCAGAGATTAAGGTTGCTTTTGCAACTTCGTATAAGTTTTCCACTTCAAGTGCTTCAATACGCGCAGTATTAAATACTTTTGATTTGTCTTTTAAGTGGATATTACGGATACGAGGCTCAAGTGCCAGAATCTCTTTCACACCTTTTTCAAGAAGTTCAGTTGTACGGAATACACCTGCATGATCTTGAACGATATCGCGAATTGCATCAGCAACTTCTTGCGCATTCTCACCAGAAGTTGACTCATCTAAGCGACGGATACGCTCGACAGTTTGCTGAAGCACAGTTGTTGGAAGCGGCGCATATTCATCACCGTGATGCTTAGTCACATAGTCAATGATATGTTCGCCAGCAGCTTTACCAAATACAACTAAGTCAAGCAATGAGTTTGTACCTAAACGGTTAGCACCATGTACAGACACACATGAACATTCGCCAATCGCATAGAAACCTTTCACTGGTTTAGTGAAATTGCGATCCGCAGCATTGGTAGAATAAGTATCGCTGTCTTTGTCGTAATGTGCTTCTAGCGGAGTAGTTTCACGCGATTCAGGAACAACAACTTGACCATGAATGTTAGTTGGAATACCACCCATTTGGTAATGGATTGTTGGTACAACAGGAATTGGCTCTTTTGTGATGTCAACGTTCGCGAACTTCTTACCAATCTCAAATACAGATGGAAGACGTTTCATGATCGTATCAGCACCCAAGTGCGTCATATCAAGAAGGATATAATCACCTTTAGGACCACAACCACGGCCTTCTTTGATCTCTTGGTCCATAGAACGTGATACGAAGTCACGTGGTGCCAAGTCTTTCAAAGTTGGAGCATAACGCTCCATAAACGGTTCGCCGTCTTTGTTACGAAGGATTGCACCTTCACCACGACAACCTTCAGTTAACAATACGCCTGCGCCTGCAACACCCGTTGGGTGGAATTGCCAGAATTCCATATCTTGTAATGGAATACCTGCACGAGCAGCCATACCAAGACCATCACCAGTGTTGATATATGCGTTTGTAGATGCGCGGTAAACACGACCAGCACCACCCGTTGCGAACAATGTTGCTTTCGCTTGGAATACTGCAATTTTACCTGTTTCTTGGTCAATTGCTGTAACACCAAGTACATCACCTGCTTCATTACGGATCAAATCAAGCGCGATCCATTCTACGAAGAATTGTGTACCCATTTTCACGTTGCTTTGATAAAGCGTGTGAAGAAGTGCGTGACCTGTACGGTCGGCAGCAGCACAAGCACGAGGAACTGCTTTTTCACCATAGTTCGCAGAGTGACCACCGAATGGACGTTGGTAAATTGTGCCGTCAGCGTTACGATCAAATGGCATACCTAGATGTTCAAGTTCATATACAACTTGTGGCGCTTCACGAGTCATAAACTCAATTGCGTCTTGGTCACCTAACCAGTCAGAACCTTTTACTGTGTCATAGAAATGGTAGTGCCAGTTATCTTCTTGCATGTTACCAAGAGAAGCACCAATACCACCCTGTGCAGCTACAGTGTGAGAACGCGTTGGGAATACTTTAGTCAATACCGCAACTTTCAAACCAGCTTGAGCAAGTTGGTAAGAAGCACGCATACCAGAACCACCACCACCAACGATGACAGCATCGAAAGTTTCGTGTGGAATATTTGTATAATCTTCTTTAGGGTTTATAGCGCCCATGATTGTTTCCTATCAATTCGCCCAAAAAATCTGGATTGCCCAGATCGCATATGCAAATACAGCAATAATAACTGCTGAAGTCAGTACAAGGCGTAAACCTGATGCTGATGGACCCATTTGACGAGTCGTCACATAGTCAGTGAATACTTGCCACATACCAATCCATGCGTGTGCAACAAGAGATAAGACTGCCAATAAAGATAAAATCTTCATCGGTAATGTCATCATAAAGCCGTACCACTGTTCGAAGTTGAAACCACCATTACAAAGGATCCAACCAAACACCACAACAGTATAAACAGCTAAAACTACAGCACTTACACGCTGGATAAACCAATCGCGAGAACCTGAACCCGTTAAACCAGTAGCACTTTTCATTAGAGTACGATCCATACAAATGATGCAACGATACCAATTGCAGATAAAATTAATGCGATTGTTGCTGCTACACGACCACTTTGTAACTCTTCAGCGATACCCATATCAGCAAGCAAATGCTTGATACCTGCGATGAAGTGGTAGATTAAGCCAGCGACAAATACCCATACGATGAAGCGCACGATAAAGCTATCAAAAATAGCTTGAACTTGTGCAAAGCCCTCAGGAGAAGACAATGATTTGTCTAAGATCCATAAAAGAACTGGTACGAGTAAAAATACGATGACACCTGAAAGACGGTGTAAAATAGATGCAATAGCCACAGGGGATTTTAAGTTTACGTCTAAAACTTGACCCATGGACAAATTGACAGGTCTGTTGCTTTTCACAGCGGGCATCCTGTAGTTAAAAACTCCATCCGGAGTTTGTTGGAATTAATTCGAAGGAAAGCTGGCATTTGTTAGACAAATAAATTGTCTAAACCTTTATACGACACGGAATTATAAAACGTGCAATTTCAAATTACAAACCTACGAAGCAGGCGTCAACCATAAAATATTTTTAAATAAGAATCATTTACATCTACTTTCTTACAGTTAAGTCATCTCTCTATTTAAATACAAACACTAAGCCATTAATATTTATATCAATTTATTTTAATTTAGTGTTACTGAACTCAAATGTTCGATTTGTCTTAATTAGACTAAAGCACAACTCACTACAAAAATATATTTTTTTAAGAAATATAATATTTATTTTATTTTTCAAAAACTTAAAGAAAATTAAATCTCAAATAATTTGTACTTTTAAAACTAATTAGAAAAATAAATATTGCTCACATGGTCATTGTTTTTTTATCTAATTGAATTGAGTAATTTCAAATGTAAAAAAGGATAAAAATCATATGCACTTATAAATTAATTACAAAATAAACTTCATTTTCTAATGTTGAGCTCACCACTTAAAATGTAATGAAACATTATAAATTAGACACTTTTTAATCAATTAGTAAATAAAGTGAAAAAAAATATTTCATTGTCATTTTTGGTGTATTTATTCAGTCTATCATCTTAAAAAAACTGACAAATTCTATAAACAATCGCTTTTCACAACCTTTAACATATTGATAAAAGGTATTAATAATCAAGCATTACTTGGTTTAAATCATCAAAATATGCACGTTTTTGTCTTTTTTTTTATGCCACTACCGTTGAAATTGTCTTATTATACGGCGGCGCTAGTGAAAAGCAGATAAATTCCTACTGATTAACTGAGTTTAGAACCAGTCACTTTAGGTCGTCATTTTTATCCATAAGTATAATTGACAATTTTTGACTACTCACTAAGCTTAGAGCAAATTTTGAAACCGTCTAACTCACGGATTACAACAGATTATTTCGGGTTAGATAAAACATTCACCAGGACAGGAGATCTATTGAATGTCTGAAGCAACTGGCAAAAAAGCCGTATTACAGCTTGATGGCAAAGAAATTGAATTACCAATTTACAGCGGCACATTGGGCCCAGATGTAATCGACGTTAAAGATGTATTGGCCGCAGGTCACTTCACTTTTGATCCTGGTTTTATGGCTACAGCGTCTTGCGAGTCTAAAATCACATTTATCGATGGTAATAAAGGTGTTCTATTACACCGTGGTTATCCAATCGACCAACTAGCTACTAAAGCTGATTATTTAGAAACTTGCTACTTATTATTAAATGGTGAGCTTCCTACAGCTGAGCAAAAAGAAGAGTTTGACGCTAAAGTTCGTAACCACACCATGGTTCACGATCAAGTTAGCCGCTTCTATAACGGTTTCCGCCGTGATGCACACCCTATGGCGATTATGGTTGGTGTTGTTGGTGCGTTATCAGCGTTCTATCACAACAACCTTGATATCGAAAATGTTGATCACCGTGAAATTACTGCGATCCGTTTGATTGCTAAAATTCCTACCCTTGCTGCGTGGAGCTACAAGTATACTGTTGGTCAACCATTCGTTTACCCACGTAATGACTTAAGCTATGCAGAAAACTTCTTGTACATGATGTTTGCTACTCCAGCAGATCGTGATTACAAAGTTAACCCTATTCTTGCAAAAGCAATGGATCGTATCTTCACGCTTCATGCTGACCATGAACAAAATGCTTCTACGTCTACAGTACGTTTAGCTGGTTCTACTGGTGCTAATCCGTATGCATGTATCGCTGCTGGTATCTCTGCACTTTGGGGCCCTGCTCACGGTGGTGCAAACGAAGCTGTTCTTAAGATGCTTGATGAAATCGGCTCTGTAGAAAACGTTGCTGGCTTCATGGAAAAAGTGAAGACTAAAGAAGTTAAACTTATGGGCTTCGGTCACCGTGTTTATAAAAACTTCGATCCACGTGCTAAAGTAATGAAAGAAACTTGTGATGAAGTTCTTGGTGCTTTAGGTATCAATGATCCACAGTTAGCTTTAGCAATGGAATTGGAGCGTATCGCACTTTCTGATGAATACTTCATCAAGCGTAACCTTTATCCAAACGTTGACTTCTATTCAGGTATCATCCTTAAAGCGATTGGTATCCCAACAGAAATGTTCACTGTAATCTTCGCACTTGCACGTACTGTTGGTTGGATCAGCCACTGGTTAGAAATGCACAGCGGCCCATACAAGATTGGACGTCCTCGTCAACTTTACACTGGCGAAGTTCAACGCGATATCGTTCGTTAATTCGAACTGCGTCGACAGTCAAAAAACCACCCTTTGGGTGGTTTTTTATTATCTGATTAACAACAAAATATTGTTTTCAGCCCTGATGAAATAGAAACCTCGTATATCTAGAATATCTACAAACAAAAAAAAGCCTGATTAAATCAGGCTTTTTTGATCAGTGTTGTGAATAATCATCCAAATTTAATGAGCTTAACTGCTGTTTTAATTTTGCAAGAGACCATGGCCATGCTGCAAAATTACGACCATTTTCATCCAAATAGTAACTCTTACAGCCCCCTGCATTAAATACAGTGGTTTTAAGATGCTTTTGAACCAATTGATTATGTCGCTTAACAACGTCGTCTTTAATCACAAGCTTGTTAATATTTTGCTTTTTGATCTTTAGTAGGCCATCAAGAATATAATCTAATTGAGCTTCAGCAATACCAATAAATGAGTCATAAACCAGAATATTTGGTCCTAGCACCAAAAATGCATTTGGTACATTGGTAATACTTGCACCTAAATAAGCTTCTGGTGAACTATTTTTCCAGCGATCTGCTAAGAGCTTCCCATCCATATCGTAAATGCGTTTACCAATTGGCGGATGCGATACCTCAAAACCCGTACCCCAAATGATGACATCTACTTCATGACGCTCACCATTGGCCGCAACGACCGTATTCCCATCAATCTCAACCAACCCCTCATTGATTAGTTTCACATTATCTTGTTGCAATGCTGGATAGTAATTGTTGGCAAATAAAAGACGTTTACAGCCAATATCAAAATTTGGTGTGACTTTTTTTCTTAATTCATCATCTTGAATTTGCAACTTCAATAATTGTTTGCTTAAGAAATTCACAGGCTTCAGCACTTTCGGATTACGCAAACCAAAGTTAATGCCATTTAAAATTTGGGCAATACTGCTCCGCCAAGTGGATTGAATAACGGGAAATTTCTGGATCAGTGATTTCGCTTGATCATTCAAATTCATATCAGCTTTTGGCAACACCCAAGGTGCTGTACGCTGAAACACAAAGAGTTCTTTCGCTAATGGCTGAACCTGAGGAATAAATTGAATCGCTGAAGCACCTGTACCAATAACAGCAATACGTTTACCTTTCAGATCGTACTCATGATTCCATCTTGCAGAGTGAAACATTTCCCCCTTGAAACTTTCTATGCCCTTAATTTTTGGAAATGATGGCTCAGTAATCGGTCCCGTTGTAAAGATTACCGTTTTTGCTAGATACTTTCCTTGAGAAGTTTCTAACGACCACTGCGCCTTCTCGTTATCCCAACGTGCTGTTTTTAATTCATGATTAAATTGGATTTTTTCAGTCAGTTGATGCTTCTCAACCACTTCCTCAAGATAACTTAAGATTTCTGGCTGCTTGGCAAACAAATGACTCCATTTGTGACTTGGCGAAAAGGAAAAAGAATATAAGGCTGAAGGAACATCACATCCACATCCTGGATAATTATTATCGCGCCATGTACCACCAACTCGGTTCGCTTTTTCCAGCACAATGTAGTCGCGATATCCTGCCTGATTCATTTTATATGCCGCAGCGATACCGGAAATACCTGCACCAACAACAATCGTGTCATACACCTTTTGTAATTGTTCGACTTTAAGTTCTTTATCTGCGTTATTTTTTTTCTTTACTTTTACTTCTGCTTTTTCAGATTGATCAGCAGTTTGAATTTTTAAATCTGCATTGCTCTCTAATTCGTTATCGAGTGTCATTCTTTTATCTCTCTATTATTTTACAAAACGCTTAAACCATGGATAACCTACACCTAACATTTTGGCATATAAGGTCGGTGAAGCACGCTTCATCAACCAAAATAATTTCGCGTCTGGTTGTGGAATCGTATAAAGAATGCCTTTATCTAAATTGTTTAAGGTTTTTTGTGCAACTTGATCGCTTGTGACAAATGAATGATTCTGCAATAAATCATCCGCTAAACCCGAGTAATTGGAAGGTAATCGCCCATTCTTCATAATATTAGTAGGTACTAAAGTTGGGCAAAGCACATTCACACGGATATTATCTTGATGTAGTTCTGCAGATAACGTTTCAGATAATGCAAGTACACTAGATTTCGTCACATTATAAGCTGTCATTTCAGGTGCAGCTGTAAATCCTGCTGCTGAAGCAACATTAATAATTGCCCCATAACCTTGTTGTTTAAACTTCGGTACAAAAAAGTGGCAACCATGAATCACGCCCCATAAGTTGACATGCATACACCATTGCCAATCTTCTAGTGTTATCTCATCAAACTTACCACCTAACCCCACGCCAGCATTATTAATAACAAGTGTCACAGGATGATTAAAAAGGTTTTCTGCTTGATTCGCCAATCGCTCAACATCTTCCTTTTTTCCCACATCGCAGGATTCAGCAAATGCTTTTTGCCCTGTGGTCTGAGAAATCAGCTGAACAGTTTCTTCAGCTGCAGCTAAATTAATATCAGCACACACCACTTGACCACCACGTTTTGCAATTTCCAATGCAAAACTGCGTCCAATACCACTTCCAGCACCCGTTACCACAGCATAAGCCTGATGGCTCGGTTTAATTTTATTCTTAAAAAAAAGCATGAACTATCCTTATTCTTATACCTTTAAAGCAGGGATGAATTCCTTCGTAAAGTATGGTGTTAAAATACCATCCACTGGATTTAATAAACGTTCTTTGTAGTACTCTAAAAACGCTGATGTATCATGATCATTCGGATGGAAGTCTGGTTTGAGATATTCGAAAATATGTTTGAGCGAACTGCCATAAACACCATCTTTTAGACCAAAAATCAAACCTACACTTCGGTACATATCTTTGTAATAACTTAAACTGATTAGATTTGATGGCTTACGATAAAATGGCACAATTAATGATGCAGCAGAAATCAGCACTAAAATCGTAATAAGCGCTGGGAAAAAGCCTGCTATTCTTAATGCATAGTTACTTGAAAGAAGTTGGAACACGTCATATGCAATATCTTTATGCTCTGATTCCTCAAGCATATGCCACATCCAAATTGCGCGTTGTTTCTCATCTTGAGATTCGAAGAAAATATGCTCATGATTCATCATGTATTCAGCAAGCACTGCGGTAAAATGCTCAATCCCAGCCATAAGCGATAATTTCATTGGCTGAGGCAACCGATTAAAACCATATTCAAAAACGTGATGCGCCAGAAATCTAAACAATTTGACAGGCAAATCTGCCTTTAAAAAAGCGTCATTTAATTCTTCATGAAGTTTAGAATGTAAAGCTTCTTGCCCAATCAGCGCTGTCACTCTTTGCTTGAGTAATGGATCATGAATAAAGTCACGATGATAACGTGCTGTATCAATAACGAGATCCTCACCATAGGTTAAAAAAATTGAAAGTGAGGCAAAGTAAGCACTTGCTAATTCCGCATTCAAATAAAATTTTGGATCAATCTTTTGATGATCAAAATCAAATTTCATATGACGAATTGGAATAGCTTTTGATTGATTCTCAGGATCAAATTTAGAACCGTTTAGAAATTTAGAAATTTTTTTTAGTGGCTGAGTTAATAACATGGCGAACCTTCTCTTTTATCTCAGTGAATAAATTCAAATAATGTGAATTCTTCGACGTTTCTAAAAAATTAAGATAAAAAGACGAAATAGCCATTTGCATAATAAATCTTTAGAGATGGCATAATTGCTCATTCATCAAGATTGTCTAACAAAATTATTAAGTTTTAATCAGTAAATACCATTTCATTATCATTAAAGGTCAACACCATTTTTAACAAGTAATGATTCCAAATAGTGATATTTTGAATGTCACATAAACTTTAAGTAGATTAAGAAATAAGTATGATATTGTGGATGCCACTTATTTTAAAATGGATAAAATTTGACGCTTTTAGATGTAGATCACTCACCCAAGGTGAAATCACGTTGAGCCAAAGTGTCTTTGGTGATCTTATAGATTATGACAGGGTGAAAATCATGAATCATCCGTTTCTACCGTGGCAACCCTCAGCGGTATTTATGGCACCAAAGGGCTATTTGCATATTCGTAACAAACATTTCAAAACTGACTATTCGAAAGAAAATAAAATCTATCAAGGAATTTTCATTCACGAGATGACTCATATTTTACAACACCAACAAGGACAAAATGTTTTGCTCAAAGGCGCTTTTCTGCAAAGTGCGTATTTTATTTCCTTCAAAAAGTATAATCCTTATGCCTATAAATTTGACCCTAAAAAAAATTTCAATGACTACAACATTGAACAACAAGGCGATATAGCTAGAGATATATTTTTGAATAAGATTCCGAATATTATTTTTAATCAATAAAAATTGTAAAATTAAAAGAATATTTTTTATTCAAGCTATTGATTTGTGAATCAGAAACACCATATCAGCTTTGACATCTGATTTACTGTGTCGCAAATCCATTACGATTTAATTTTTTATGTACAAACAATGGCAAAAGCTAGTATCTACTTTTATTTTAGATAGAATACATATGAATCGTAGTTTTTGCTGTGCAAGAAATAAGATCTTTTATCATGTTTTAATGATGTAAATTTGAGCCATTTGGCAGTTATGTAATATCACATACACACAGCTGAATAATTACTCCAATAAAATCAGCACGTGCTGTATATAAACCTATAGGATAGGACTTGGTTTAAATGAATAGTTTTAAAGTTTCTCTTGCTCAATTCTCTCCATTTGTCGGCAATTTAGAAGCCAATGTTCAACGAATGATTGGACTCGCTAACGAAGCCAAACAGCAAAATGCCAATATCATTGTGTTTCCTGAACTTTCGACCATTGGTTATCCTGCAGAGGATCTCCTACTTCGTCCAAGCCTAAGCAAACGTACAGCATCAGCTTTCGAAAAACTGGCTGAAGTGAAAGACATTGTGATGGTATTTGGTTTTGTTAATCAAGCTGATTCGGGTGCACGCTATAACTCTGCAGCCGTTATGAAAGATGGGCAAGTGTTAGGTATTTATAACAAGCAAAATTTACCAAATTATAGTGTTTTTGATGAAAAGAGATATTTCGCTGAGGGTCATCAACACCTTGTATTTGAGTACTTAGGACATAAATTCGGTGTATTAATTTGCGAAGATGTCTGGACACTTGAGAGTGTTCAACAACTTGCCAAACTGAATGTTGAAACTGTTCTTGTGTTAAATGCCTCACCATACGAAGTTGGAAAACCTCAACACCGTGTTGTTACGCTTAAAGAGTTAGCTAAACAATTGAATCTCAATCTTGTTTATGTCAACCAAGTAGGCGGGCAAGATGATCTCATTTTCGACGGAACAAGTTTCGTTGTGAATGCAAATGGTGAAGTTGTACTTGAAGCACCAAGCTTTAAAGAAGACCTTTTTCATGTTGAATATGAAGCAGAGCTTAAATCTTTTAAAGCCGCTACCAAAGCACCTGCATTAGATACGATTGCAGAAATTTACCAAGCTTTGGTTTTGGCAACACGAGATTATGTACAACGCTCAGGTTTCCCTGGTGTCATTCTTGGTCTCTCTGGTGGTATCGACTCAGCACTCACCCTTGCAATCGCTGTCGATGCTATTGGAGCAGATAAAGTTCAAGCTGTTATGATGCCTTACACATATACCTCTCAAATTAGTGTTGAAGACGCGACTGAGCAGGCAAAACGTATGGGAGTCACTTTTGGTATTGCGGAAATTCACCCAATCGTCAACAGCTTTATGCAGACATTACACCCATTCTTCGGCAATTCTCCTGCTGATGCAACTGAGGAAAATTTACAAGCTCGCGCACGCGGCACCTTATTAATGGGTCTGTCGAATAAATTTGGTAATCTTGTTTTATCTACAGGTAACAAATCTGAATTATCTGTTGGTTACTGCACACTGTACGGTGATATGGTCGGTGGTTTTGCTGTACTTAAAGATGTTTATAAAACGATTGTATTTGAGTTAGCAAAATACCGTAATAGTTTGGAAGATACGCCTGTAATCCCTGAACGTGTGATTACTCGCCCACCTTCTGCTGAATTGCGCCCTGATCAAAAAGATCAAGACTCTTTACCACCTTACGATGTTCTTGATGCAATTTTATATGCATATATTGAAGAAGATCAGAGTCTTGAAGATATTATTTCTAAAGGTTTTGATCGAGATATCGTGACTAAAGTCATTGGATTGGTTGATCGCAACGAATATAAGCGCCGTCAGGGTGCAATTGGTCCACGTATATCCTCTCGTGCGTTTAGCCGCGAACGCCGCTATCCAATCGTAAATGGATGGAAAGCAGGTGTCTAACTCGACACAACTCAATCAATTTGCTCAAGCACTTATGCTTGAGCAAATTCGGTTTACGCAACAGTATTTATTAAATGCTGAATCTAATGCTGTACTAGACACGTTTGTTTCACAGGCTTATGCTCAGTTCAATCGAATCAAACTAAAAGACATTGTAAATCTTGAACAACTTCATGCTGTTGTTTCAAAATATGCTTTTGAATTAAATCTTGGACCTGATTTACTAGAGTTTATTGGCGCAGTTGCACAACGTATTTACCTTCATTTAAAGGATTCAAATGCTTTAATCGGAGATTTAATTTCTGACCATGATTTTGGGCTATGGCTAAATAAAATTCTTGAATTAGATCAAGTACGTTATGGTTTAAAACAACAAATTTTAAGTAATGAGAAGGCACATGCAGTAAGTCTTCAATTAGCAAATCAAATTTTAGAAAAATATACACCTTGGCTGGATAGGCTTCGAAAAAATAAAGTTCAAAATAATACGGTCAAATCAAAGATTTTTAATTTTCTCCAAGATCAGCAACAAACATTAGAGTTAAAACTAGAATCCCAACTTGCAAATGCAATATTGGTTCAATTAGGCGAAATTATCACACTGCCTCAAAATGAACTTTATGAAATCATTCAACATATTTGGTCAGATCTCCAATTTCAAAAAATTTCAGCTCAGCTTGAGCAGATTGAAGCCATTGACGTCGAAGATTTTTTTATTCTGGTCTATGAAACCTGGAGAAATTTACGCCAATCCGCTGAGATTCAGTCCATCATTTTAGAAGTGGTTGATGAGTTCTATGAATATTTTAGTGATTACAGTTTACAAGCTTTACTTACGGCTGTTGGACTAACTCAAGAAGATTTAGTGATCGAAGCCCATCGTTTTGCACCTCAACTTATCACCATGTTAAATGATTTTGGCATTCTAGAACAATTAATTCAAAGTTTGATTCAGCCTTTTTATCAAGCACAATCTACACTTGACCTTATTTCAGGGCATTTTGAGAAATAAAAAAAAGACCATGCGGTGAGCATGGTCTATAAAAATGGTGGCTATGACGGGACTTGAACCTGTGACCCCCGCATTATGAGTGCGGTGCTCTAACCAACTGAGCTACATAGCCGTAAACTGTGTGCGCATTATCTTAAGTTATCGTTGTATCGTCAAGCATACGAAAGCACTAATGATCACCCTTTATACAAATAAACCTTATTTGAACAAAATTAATCCATAATTATATGATTTTATTGTAATAGTAAGGTTTCAATAACATCAAAATCATGCTCAATCCTCAATATTTTATTCTCATATGCTGTTTAATCCTTGTGAGCGGATGCCAAACGATTCATCCCATATTTGTGAATTATCACGGTGTACGCATGGATGTAGCTCAATGGATCAATGCTCAAAATTTTATAACCATGCAACAAAAACGAACTCTAGTTCAATTAAGCCGTGCTCAACAAAAGCTCGTGCATATTGATGTCATTCCTGAAGATCATAAAATTGCCGTGAGTAAAGAGAATGCGGTTGCTCTTCATTGTGCACAGCTTTATTTGTCTGAGCAAAAAATTGAAAGCTTGCAAAATATTGTGTTTTCAAATGTAAATCAGACAGCCGTTTTAGCACAATTTGAACAAGAGTTTCCAA
This sequence comes from Acinetobacter sp. 24-47-47, assembly GCF_057737035.1. NCBI lineage: Bacteria > Pseudomonadati > Pseudomonadota > Gammaproteobacteria > Moraxellales > Moraxellaceae > Acinetobacter > Acinetobacter sp. 24-47-47. The sequence continues at coordinate 2,112,306 of NZ_CM173216.1, forward strand.
AAATTAAGCTAGATTCTCAGCTTATTCAGTGCCAATGAAAACTCAAGATTTCACACATAAAAAAAGACCACACTAGTGAGTGTGGTCTATAAAAATGGTGGCTATGACGGGACTTGAACCTGTGACCCCCGCATTATGAGTGCGGTGCTCTAACCAACTGAGCTACATAGCCGTAAACTGTGGGCGCATTATCTACTTGATTGATGTATCCGTCAAGTAATATCGGCACTGTTTGATCAAAATTTGTTGAAGTGAGCCGATAAGCCGGGTTCTGTCTAGAACGATCATTCCTCTAGGCATACAATCACTCATATGCTCAAGCGACCTACCCGAATCCAGTATGGGCCATACCTTAAGGATTCCTATTTGGTCTTGCTTCAGGTGGGGTTTACCATGCCATGAACTGTTACCAGTCATGCGGTGCGCTCTTACCGCACCCTTTCACCCTTACCATATTCTAGGCTAAACCGAAGTTCAGTTGCAAAATGGCGGTCTACTCTCTGCTGCACTTTCCGTAGGCTTACGCCTCCCAGGCGTTACCTGGCACCTTGCCCGATGAAGCCCGGACTTTCCTCCCCTGCTTTAGTCACGAAGACCTTCACAGCAGCGATCGTCTGGCTCACTTCAAGTGGCGCATCTTAACAAACTTTGAGATCAATTGCTCGTGCTTTTTTGAGCAATTAGTTTTTTATACTTTTCCAGCAATTCAACCTCAGATTCCACATGATTAGGATCTTTAGGAATACAGTCTACTGGGCAGAATAATGAACACTGGGGTTGGTCATGATGACCAACACATTCAGTACATAGGTTCGGATCAATTTCATAGATCAGTTCACCCATATAAATCGCTTCATTTGGGCATACAGGCTCACAAACGTCACAATTGATGCACTCATCCGTAATAATTAAAGACACTCTACCAACCTTGCTGATGCTTACGTTCAAATGCCTCAACAACTGCTTTTGGCACAAATTTCGTCACATCACCTTTCAAACGTGCAATTTCACGAACTAACGTGGATGAAATAAACGAGTATTGCTCTGACGGCGTTAAAAATACAGCTTCAAAATTTGAATCTAATTGACGATTCATATTTGCAAGTTGAAACTCATATTCAAAGTCAGATACTGCTCTTAAACCTCTGAGTACAGCTGTTGCCTTTTGCTCTTGAAAAAAATTCACCAACAAACCATCAAAACCAACAAATTCTACGTTATCTAAATGGCTTAATGATGATTTTGCAAGCGCAACTCGCTCATCTAAACTAAACACTGGATTTTTGTGATGACCAATTGCAATCGCAACTACAACTTCATCAAACATTTTTGCAGCACGAGAGACAAGATCAATATGACCATTGGTAATAGGATCGAATGTTCCCGGATAGATGACACGAGTTTTAGACATCCATTTATACTCTAAGATTATTATGTAGGCGCATAGTTTAACAAAAACTCAATTCACACGCACACTTGTTGACAGTGAAATGACTTCACCTCAAGCCAAGTTTGAGGCAAAATAGGCCTAATCTTGGAATATTTGTATTATGTCGAAATCGATTGTAGTTAAAAAAAATAATAGTGGCACTATTGCGCTAAATAAACGTGCACGTCACGATTATTTTATTGAGGAAAAATTTGAAGCTGGTTTAGCGTTACAAGGTTGGGAAGTAAAATCTCTTCGCGCTGGACGCATGAGTATCACGGAAAGCTATATTATTTTCAAAAATAATGAAGCTTATTTATTTGGTGCTCAAATTCAACCTCTTCTTTCTGCTTCAACTCATATCGTTCCCGAAGCAACACGTACTCGTAAGCTACTTCTTTCACGTCGTGAACTCGAGAAACTCCAAGGGGCGATCAATCAAAAAGGTTACACATGTGTACCTTTGGCGTGCTATTGGAAAGGTCGTTTAGTCAAACTCGAAATTGCGCTTGTTAAAGGTAAACAGTTACACGACAAACGTGCCACTGAAAAAGACCGCGATTGGCAGCGTGATAAAGCAAGAATTTTTCATAAATAAAAAAACCGCTCATATGAGCGGTTTTTTTATTAACAGAACCTTAAACTTCCATAACAGTTTGGAGCAAAGGTTTGATTTTTAAGTTGTAGATCTTTTAATGGAAAATTTACATTGGTATTCGGCAAATGAACATTTCCAACACCAAGTTTGTCACCAAACAGACAATCAAGTGCATTACAAGATGGAGGATTTCGACTGATATAATCACTGATTGGTCCAACCACTTGTTTTAACACATCATTTGTAATATCAATACGCTTCTCAGGTGTAACATCTCCAATATTGATCGAATCATTAAATGCCATCCACCAACCTTGCTGTGCAGCAACATCAGCATTTGGCCACCAGATCTCACTATTTTGAACAGAGAGTGAGAATGGATTGTTTACAGGGATTTTATGAATTAAACCTAGATTTTGATCTACCGTAATGTTGGCTTTTAAGCCCGTAATGTTACCACTGACCTCTTTTTGCAAATTCAGCAATCCTACCCCTAGCACTTGGATATTGGCCTTGAGATCACCACCAAAATTCAACTGATTAATATTGGCAACACCTGTCAGCTGTGCAGAACTCATTCGAGTACCAGAGACCGTAGTGCCATTGATTTGAATTGGTGCTGTCGTTTCTTGTAATGCTAGATTATAACTATCCGATTTAAAATCGAGTGTCAGAGTAGGTGCAATAATACAAATCACACAAATTCTTGCATTCACTTTTCCATTAATGGTTTGACCAGTATCGGCATAAGTCATACTTCGAGCATTAGTATAGCCCATACCCTGAGTGGGATTAATTTTTAAATAACCACTGAGTGAGTTAATACCATTCGGTTTGTCAGAGTTTTCATCACCAAGCGTCAGTAAACCTAATACTTTTTCAGCACTGAGACGCAAACCCACAACTTCTCGAGTTGATGCAGATGTTGGATTTTTTACCGCAAACTCTAAAAATGGATTGGTTAGCTTGGCTGAAGAACCCGCACGACCCTCTCTAGTGTCTGACATACCACTCAAACTCAGATTTTCGATATCAATATCACATCCACCTGCTCCATTAATACCACCACAGCCAAGTTGTAAATGCTTAATATTTGCATTGAGTTCTATATCTGCTTCCATTCCAAGCTTATAAAAGCCAACGCCTTTACCTCGCATATTGTTTGCCCCGTCATTGGGATCAATATAACTCATACTTAATAAAGCTTGACCGTTTGTCGCAGATAACTCTTCATCAGTCATCATTTTTAAATCATTCTGAATGTTATTAGCAGTTGCAGACAAAGGAATCAACACTAAGCAAGATGTTGATAAAATCAATTTGATAGAAACAAGTAAACTCTTCAACATTAGAGTCTCCGTATTATTTTTATTCAGGCTTAATCCATAAGCAACAGCATTACTATCTATAAATTAATGAAAAAAATAAAGAGGCTTAAAACTTGCTAAAAGAATTAAAATATAGAAATTAAAATAAAATTGAATATTTTCTAGAGACTTACATCACATTATTAATTTTTAAAATGTGATATATATTTCAATTTATCCGATGAAGTGCAAACTTAAAACTCAAGTATATCTCTTATTTAACAGAATTTTAAACTTCCATAACAGTTTGGGGCAAAGGATTGATTTTTTAACTGTAAGTTTACCAAATCCATATTCACTCTTGAATTTGTTAATGGAACCTCACCTAATCTAAAATTACCTGCTAAACAACTTGTTGCTAAAAAACCACATTCGATTGGATTAGCCTGTAAATAATTACTAATTAGCGGTACAACTTGTTTAATCACTGCATCTGTCACAACCACTTTTTGACTCGGAGTAACATTACCTATATCAATTGGGTCCTCGATTGAAAGCCACCAACCTGTCTGAGCAGCAACACTCGCTCCAGTCCAATGTATATCTTGTTTTTGCATCGATAGAGAAAATGGATTGCTCAAAGGTAAGCGGTGAATATATCCAAGGTTCTCTGAAACTTTAACATCTACATTTAGGTTTGAAACATTACCCGTAATGTCACCAGATAGTGGTATAGGCACAAGCCCCCAGAGTTTAGCACTTGCAGAAATTTTCCCTGACAATGCAATGTTATCTATTCGAGCAACACCTGTTAAATAAACATTTGACATTCTGTTACCACTAATAGTTTGGCCATTAATTTTTAAAGAGCCGCTTCCCTCAGCTAAATTTAAAGCATAATCATTAGACGTAAAGTCTGCACTTACGAAACCTGTTGTACTCTTTGCTTTTCCGTAAACTAATTCTCCAAGATTGTTAAAATTTACAGCAGAACGAGCTGCTGTTGTCGCAGTTCCAACAGCGTCCTTAATCTTCAGATAGCCACTTAAACTATTGATACCATTTGGTTTTTCAGAGTTCTCACTACCAAGCGTTAATAATCCTAGTACTTTTTCTGCACTTAAACGAACACCAACCATTTCACGTGTGGAAGCTGAATCTGGGTTTTTTATAGCAAACTCTAAAAATGGATTGGTTAGTTGGGCACTTGATTGGACTCGTCCTTCACGAGTTTCTGCAACCCCTGACAAACTTAAGTTATCGATATCAATATCACAACCGTTTGCACCATTTACTCCACCGCATCCAAGTTGCAATCTTTTGATGTTAGCATTTAAATCTAATTGGGCTTCCATTCCCATTTTATAAAATCCAATATTTTGACCAGAATTCTTATTGACGGAATCTGCAGGTGAAATATAGCTTAAGCTCATGAGTGCTTTACCTTCAACATGTGAAAGTTCAGCGTCAGTCAGTTCTTGCATTGGAGCAGCATACGCTAATGTTATTGAAGTCAATCCATAGATGACAGGAATACAAAAAGTTCTTGATTTCGCGAATCCTATTAAGATCATCATTGTCTCCACAATTTTTTATTTTTATGTCTTGTCTAACAAAAAGACAATGTAATATTCACTATTATATAAATTTTTACTATCAAATTGTGATTGATCTAACATTTTTTGTATTTGAATAATTCATATTTAAAAAAAATGGTCTAGTAATGAATCACTTATATCAACTTAGCAACTTGTAAATTAATGTATTTTTATTTAAATCTTTCATTTAAATAAACAACAGATCGAAGTGATTAAATAAAATCTCAAACATAAGTAAAGATGATGAGCTTTAAGAAAGTCATCATTTAAATACCCAGACGATCTGCTTGAAACTAAATAAATTCTTTTCACTCCATGAAGACAAATGTCGCCATGCGGCCGGTTTTTGAATTACGGCGATGAGAATAATATGTTTGATCCTCCGTGTAGCTACATCGCTCACCTCCAAGAACCTGTTCCACCCCTAAACTTTTCAATATATGGCGAGCAATCGCATACAGATCTGCGTAATACTTACCCTCTAGATCTCCCTTTTGAAATGCTGAACTTAATTCTGGAATCCTATCGCAGAATGTGTGCATTACTTCTTCACCCACTTCAAAGCATGGCTGACTAATTGCCGCACCTAACCACGCCCAAGAGGGTTGAGTGCTCATGGCATTGACTGTATTTTCAATAATGCCATTTGCCAATCCTCGCCAACCTGCATGCAAATTAGCGACTTCAGTACCATCTTTGTTACCGAGAACCACCGGTAAACAATCTGCCGTCATCATCATTAATGCATGTTGTTTTTGCTGTGTCACTAAACCATCGCCATTTAGGGCGTGTAAGCTCATGTCATCATTTACAACGTGACAGATTGTACTGTGCGTTTGGTTCATCCAAGTTAATCGATTCACCCCATAGACTGAAAAGTCATTTAACAAGCTCATTCTATGCCGATGAACACGTTCTGGTTGATCATTTACATGCAACGCCAAGTTAAAACCTTCTAAATCAGTCTGTGGTGTTTTCAGTGCGTGAGGGTGACTCAATTCTGTTTGTCCTACCACGACACCTTTGGGCAAATCTTGCACAATTTGCATGTAAACTTTCCTTTAATTTAGTAAGCCTTATTTTCCGTACGAAGAGTCTCAAGTAATGCTGTGAAATCTTCAGGCCATGGTGCTTCAAACATCATTTCTTCACCTGTCCGTGGATGTATTAACCCCAATTTTGATGCATGAAGCGCTTGACGTCTAAACTCTCGTAAATGAGTAGCAAGTTTTTCCGAAGCACCCGCAGGTACTTTGACACGACTGACATAAACTGGATCACCGACCAAAGGGAAACCAATATAAGTGAAATGCACACGAATCTGATGAGTACGTCCAGTTTCTAATTGTGCTTGAACACGTGTGAAATTTTGGAATCTTTCTTTCACATTATAGTGAGTCACGGCATCACGACCACCTGGTAAGATCGCCATTTTTACACGATCTACAGGATGACGTTTAATCGGCTCATCAATTTTACCGCCTGCAATAATATTGCCATAACAAATTAAATCATAAATTCGATAAACTGATTTTTTCGCTAACTGTTTACTTAAGGAAAATTGAGCTTCTAAATTTTTAGCTACAACCAAGAGACCACTGGTATCTTTATCGATACGGTGTACTAGACCAGCTCGAGATAATTCTGCTGATTTTGGAAAATGATATAAAAGAGCATTAACCAAAGTACCATTCGGGTTTCCTGCACCAGGATGTACAACCATCCCCACTGGCTTGTTAATGACTAAGATATCATCATCTTCATAAATAATATCTAAGGGAATATTTTCAGGTTGGCTGGTGACTTGGGCTTCAAGCTCTACATTAAGCGTGAGTAGCTCATTCCCTTCACTTTTATATTTTGGTTTCACAACTTGACCATTTACCAACAAATGACCATCCTTCAACCATTGTTTCAATTTTTCACGCGAAAATTCGTTCCAAGCGAGGGCTGCAACTTGATCTATTCGCTGACCAAGAGAACTCTCATCCACTTGAAATTGCAACGATAAACGTGTTGCAGTTGGGGCTGAAGTATGGTTATCTGCATCCTCAGAATCTTCAAGTAAATTGATGTCGATTTCTGGGAAATTAGAATTAGAAGTTTGTGCTGAAGTCATTTGCTCATTCGGACAAAAGTGGTTTAATAGTGCAATTGTAGCCTATTGCCCGTATAAACAGAGGAATTTTTATGTCGCTACCACGTTATAAAGTTACAATGCTTGCTTTATCGCTAGGCTTAGCAGCAACATTTGTGGGCTGTAGCAGTAATCCCAAGAAGGATGTTGTGGATACTGGACCTAAATCAACCGAACAATCTTATTTCGATAAAGCACAAAAAGCATTAGATCGTGGTCAATATAGCGATGCAGCACAATCATTAGAAGCAATTGAAACTTATTACCCTACAGGTCAATATACTCAACAAGCTCAACTCGATCTTTTATATGCTCGTTTTCAACAAAAAGACTATGAAGCTGTTATTGCGCTAGCAGACCGTTTTATTCGTTTAAATCCTCAACATCCTAATGTTGATTATGCTTACTATGTTCGTGGTGTGGCGAATATGGAGCAAAACTATGATGGTCTCATCCGCTATACATCACTCCAACAGGCTCATCGTGATGTCAGCTATTTAAAAGTTGCATATCAAAATTTTGTTGATTTCATTCGTCGTTTCCCAAGTAGTCAGTATGCTGTAGATGCTGCTCAGCGCATGAAATTTATTAGTCAAGAACTTGCTGAAAGTGAAATGAATGCGGCTCGCTTTAACTTAAAGCGTAAAGCTTGGCTTGCAGCAGTTGAGCGTGGACAATGGGTTGTGGAACATTTTCCTCAAACACCTCAAGTACCAGAAGCGCTTGCAACGATTGCTTACGGATACGATAAACTCGGTGACAAGGCAACATCTCAACAATACGTTGAAGTGCTAAAGCTAAACTACCCTCATCTTGTGAAGTCTAATGGTGAGGTCGATTTACGCGCAGCACGTAAAGATGGAAGTTGGTTAAATCGTGCAACCTTGGGTATTTTAGGTCGTGAAGCACGCAGTCAAACAACGGCTGAAGTATCAGCAGAGCAATCTGACAACACCAATACACAACCCGGTTTATTGAATCGCTTAAGCTTTGGCTTGCTTGGTAATAAAGATCACAATGTGGAAAGTGCGCCAGCAAATGAAAGTATGTACGACCCACAGCGTCAATAATCCATTCTTACGAATCAAAAAAGGTGGGATTACCCACCTTTTTTATTGCATGGCTTTATTTATCGTCTTAAGTGTTTAGGATAGACTTAATTCAATCACTTTAGTCCTCATTCTTATGGCTTTTTAATTATGGCAATTCCACAACATACGATTGATCAAATTTTAGATCGAACTGACATCGTCGATCTTATTGGCCAACGTGTGAAATTAAAAAAGTCAGGTCGTACCTATTCAGGCTGTTGTCCTTTTCATCAAGAGAAAACACCTTCTTTTCACGTCTACCGTGATAAGCAATATTTCCACTGTTTCGGTTGCCAAGCCAACGGAAATGCTATTCGCTTTATGATGGATATTGATAATCGCAATTTCATCGAGGTGATTAAAGACCTGGCAAGCCAAACCGGTATCGAATTACCTAAAGACAATCAAGATAATAAAAAACTCTCATACAAGAGAGAACCTATTAAACCTAACCCAGAAAAGCAACCGCAGGCACCCATTGAAGCAGATGCAGGAGAAATCATTTCTCCGCCTGCTTCAGCTTTTGATGTAGATCCTTTTGAAGCATTTCAAAACTATGAATTCGATGAGTATCAATTTAATTCAGATGACTTGAATTCAGTTGAGGTCGCACCTGAAGGTAATTTATACGATCTTCTTGAAAATGTTGCTTTATTTTATGAAAAACAACTTCCAAATAGCCAAATTGCGCAACAGTATTTTCAGCGACGCGGACTAAGTGATACCACGATTAAGTATTGGCGATTAGGTTATGCGCCAGAAGATTGGCAACATCTTGAAAAAGCATTTCCGCAAGATATTGAAGGATTAAAACTACTCGGTTTGATCAGAACCAGTGATTCTGGTCGTGATTTTGATCTACTACGAGAACGTGTCATTTTTCCTATACGTGATGCAAAAGGTCGCGTTGTCGGATTTGGTGGACGAGCATTGAATGACGAGATCAAACCCAAATATATCAACTCGCCTGACTCTGAAGTTTTCCATAAAAACCAACTACTCTATGGCTTATATGAAGGTCGTAAGCTCAAAGCCAATCATTGGTTAATGGTTGAAGGTTACATGGATGTCATCGCATTACAGCAAGCTGGCATTCCTGGCGCAGTTGCCACCTTGGGGACGGCGAGCAATGCTGATCATTTGAATCTATTATTTAAACAAAACAATCAGTTAACTATTGCTTTTGATGGTGATTCGGCTGGTCAAAAAGCAGCTCGACGCACTTTAGAAATTGCACTTCCCCTCTTAAATGATGGTCGTGAACTGAAATTTTTTATTCTACCTGCGGAGCATGATCCTGACTCATTAGTTCGTAAGGACGGTGTTGAAACTTTCAATCGACTTTGGCAACAATCACCACTCTTATCAGAGTTTGCTTTTTCTCTTCTCAGTCAACAATATCAAATCAATACACCTGAAGGTAAAAGTCAGGTCATGGCTGAGTTAAATCAACTCACCAATCTGATGCCTAAGCAAGGTTCGTATCGCTATTTGATTCGTCAATATTTCAAAGAGAAATTAGGATTCAATAAAAAGTGGCAGCCTCAAGTGAGTCTTGACGCTTCATTATCATTTAATATTCGCACACGAGATGAAGATTTCGCAGTGGCAATGTTAATGTACCATCCTTTTCTTTATATTCATTTTGAAGTATTACGCGCAGTGATTCCTGAAGATGAATTGCTTGCAAAAGTATTAAAAATCTTTAATGTCATTTTTGATGATCTGCCAGATGACCAAGAGTTGGCGAGTTATTATATTTTGGGTGCATGTAGCCCATTTCATCATGAACTCTCTGAGATTTTAAAACGTACCAATATTCAAACACTCACTGAAGCCCCTGAAATGGCTGATAAACTTGCCTCAGAATACTCGCTTTCACTTCAAGAAAAATATCTGAGAATCAAATTTAAAGCAGCAAAATCATTAAACGAGTCTAAAAACTTAAGACAACAACTGAATGAGCTAACCAAAAAAATTGGACTACGCTTACTACATGAATAAATAAAAGCGGTCAGTGCTTTTATTTTTTTAGTTTTCGCTGAGCACTAAAAATATCTTCTAAATGTTCTTTAATCGTTTCATAGACATCAGGATTTTCATCTTTAGCGACTTCTCTGAGTAAGATGGAAGTAGGATGTAATAGCTTTTGCGTCAAACGATGAGCCATTTCCTGCATGACAATGGCTGCATCATCGCCAGAGGCTAAACGATCTAATGCATGGTTTAATTCAAATGCTTTAACTTTATCTCCATGAGCACGATACTCACTAATTGTCGCTCCAGCTTGTGAAACTTTCTGCTGAGTCACCAATTGTGTTGCTAGTTGATTGACCATCACTTCAGCTTCAACAGCGGCTTGGCGTCGCTGCGCTAAGTTTTCATCAATAACACCTTGAAGATCGTCCACCCCATAAAGGTAAACCCCATCCAAACTTTCAACCTTAGATTCAATATCGCGAGGAACAGCCAAATCCACCATCAACATTTGACGGTAACGACGTTTTTTGAGTGCTGACTTAACATCTTGATAGGAAATGACCTGATGTAAACTTCCTGTACAACTTGAAATCACATCAGCGCGATGTAAATTTTGAGCTAAATCAACAAAAGGAATAATTTCTACCGCAACGCGATGTGATATTTCTTGCGCTAAAATTTCCGCCCGTTCCTGACCACGGTTACAAATTAAAATTTTAGCAACGCCCATTTCGGCTAAATGCTTTGCAACCAAGCTATTCATTTCACCTGCTGCAACCACCATAACGCTTAATTGTTCAGGCTTACTAAAAACTTGTAGTGCTAACTGTGCTACCGCATAACCCATGGATACAGCATGACTACCGACCGCTGTTTCTGAACGCACTTTCTTAGCAGCATAAAATGCATATTCGAAAATACGATTTAAATTTTGTGAAACAACTTCAGACTCTTTTGCTAAATTAAGTGCAGACTTAACTTGCCCCATAATCTGAGGCTCTCCAAGCATGAGTGAATCTAATCCTGATGCAACACGCATCAAATGTGTCACAGCATCTGTATTTTCATAACGGTAAATATGATTTTGTAATTGTTTTACATCAATGCCATTTTTTTGAGCGAGCCAATCTAATACCATCTCCGCATTATCAGCGATGGCGTAGACTTCAGTACGATTACAGGTTGACACCACAACCATATCGTTCAGCTGGTCATGGTGACTTTGTTCAGCCAACAATAGTTTTAACTTTTCAGGGTTAAAAGCAACTTGCTCTCGTAATTCAACTGAGGCTGTTTGATGGTTGACACCCAATGCAAAGAAAGACATATCAGATCATCAATTGGCTAAATTTATGCTATTGTGCAATAACGGTGTCATAAAAAGCAGTACTTGGATAAAAAAATTGCGTCAAACAATGAGCCGCACAACCGGCATGACAATTCGACAGTATTCTACCACACTCTTGTTAGTGAGTAGCATGACTTACAGTGCTCATATTAGAGCATCTGGAGAATTTTACCATGCCAATTTAAATCATAAAGTTTTACAACAGGCTATGGTTGCAGAATTTGCTTTAGCTGCACATGACACACCGACTGCTTTACACAACTATACCGTACTTGCAATCCAAACCAGTTCAACAGCTTTAAAACAACGTGCACTTAACGTCGCACTCGAACAAAACGACTTACAAGCCGCTTTAGATATTGCAACCCATTGGGTCGTGCAAGAACCCAAAGATGTACCTGCAAAATTCTATCTTGCGCATATCGCATTAAAGTCACACGAATATGAACTTGCTGCTGATGTGCTCGATGATATTTTAAATTTAGATCCTGAATCAGATTTAGAACAAATTCTTGAAGGAATTTCTCCGGAATCCCCTGAGGATCGAGCATATTTATTAAACACTTTGCGTAATAGTAAAACGCGTAACAATCCTTCAATTCTCGTTTTGATTGCGAGTTTACAAGCACAAAATAATGAAATCGAAAATGCCTTAATTACTTTAAATAAAGCATTAAAAAAACGCCCCAAATCAACAGGGTTTATCTTACTGAAAGCCAACTTACTCATGGCTTTAGGCAACGAAGAAGAGACGCTAAAATGGTTTGAAAAAAGTGCTCGTAAAAATCGTAATAATTTAGAGCTAAGTCTGGCTGAAATCCGCTACTTAATTAAACTGAATAAAAATGAACAGGCGTTAAGCAAATTAAAACGCATCATAAAAAAATGGCCTGATTCGGAAGAAGCTCTTTTTATCGCTGGTCTAACCTCAATTGATCTCAAAGAATATGAGCTTGCTGAACAGTATTTAGTCGAACTACGTGCATCTGGACAGTATCAAAATGATGCTTATTTTTATTTGGCATTAAATGCTGAACGAAAACAACATTTTGAAACAGCTAAAGCTTATTATCGACTTGTAGATGGTAATTTATATATGGTTTCTAGACGAAATCTAATTTCAATCTATGACAAACAAAATCGCTTAAGTGATGCGCTGCGCTTTCTGACTCAGGAACGGGTGAATTACCCCCAATATGCGAGTTTCTTATATCAAGCACAAGCTGAAATACTCAAAAAAATGGGCAATAACAAAGCTGCCTTGGGCTTACTCAAAGAAGCGGCTAAAAACTTAACTGATGACCCTGAAATTTTATATTCTCAAGTCTTATTACTTGATCCATTTACGGATCGCGATCAATTAGATGAATTGCTTAAAAAATTACTCACGATCGAACCCAATAGTCCAACATATCTGAATGCGTATGCATATACTCTGGCGTTGCAAAATCGTCGTTTAGATGAGGCGAGACAATATGCCGAACAAGCTTTAGACAATGCCCCAGAACAAGCATCTATCTTAGATACCTTAGGCTATATCTGCTTTCTTCAAAACGATTTTGACACTTCCACCCGTGTACTTGCGAAAGCATATCAACTCAGCCAAAGTCCAAATATCGGCATTCGATATGCTAAATCGCTTTATATGCTGGGTTCACTGGAAGAATTTAGCCAAGTGTTACATCAACTCCATAAAAATCATCCAAATCATCCTCAATTGGATCAACTCGATAGTTTATTGTTGCCACAAAATATCAAAAAGAGTTAATACTGTATGATCTTAAATTTAAAATCATTATTCCTGATTGCCACAAGTAGTGCGCTTCTTGGGTTAACTGGCTGTCAAGCAATTCAAACTCAACCATCACCGCCAACAACGCAAAACCTTGAACAATCAAATCAATTTAATCTTCAGGGTAAAATTGGCGTTAAGACCCCCAAGCAATCAGGCAGTGCTTTTTTTACTTGGCAACAGCAAGATGAACAGTTTGATATCGAGTTAAGCGGAATTCTTGGAGTCGGTAAAACTCAAATCTCAGGTCAACCTGGTCAAGTGACACTGAACAGTGCCAAAACTGGTGAAATTACAGCCAACTCACCTGAAGAGTTATTGTTTCGTGCAACAGGTTGGGAAGCACCAATTACTTATTTAGTCGATTGGGTACAAGCTAAGCAAGCGACTGAAGAAGCTGAAATTCAAAAAGACGAATCGATGCGAATCAGTGAAATTAAAGAACAAGGTTGGCATATTCAATTATCTTACAACGGTCAATCTACACAACCAAACCGTTTGATTTTAAAGCAACAACTTGAAGATGGAACTGAAAATCGTATTACAATGGTAATTCAAAATCGTTAAGTTTGATTATTTATGATTCGTGTACCCTCCCCTGCAAAACTGAATTTGTTTTTACACATTACGGGGCGCCGTGAAAATGGTTACCATGAGTTGCAAACTATTTTTCAGTTGATAGATCTTTGTGATTGGATGGAATTTACTCCAATCTCTAACCAATCTATCTCCATTTCAGGCCTATCAGAAGTAAGTCTTGAACAAAATTTGATTTATCGTGCAATGATGATGCTGAAACCCTATGCCAAAAGTGAAAAATTAGGCATTCATGTCAACATCGAAAAAAATATACCGATGGGTGCAGGACTCGGTGGTGGCTCTTCAAATGCGGCTACCGCGTTATTAATCATGAATCAACTTTGGCAATGTGGCTTAAATCGTAATCAATTAGCAGAAATTGGTGTACAACTGGGTGCTGATGTTCCCATCTTCATCCATGGTCGTAATGCATGGGCAGAAGGTATTGGTGAACACTTAACATTCATAGACTTAGATCAAAAACAATACATTGTGTTAAAACCTGACTGTTTTATCAGCACTCAACTGCTTTTTTCACAAAAATCGTTGACAAGAGACACGAAGACCTCTAAATTTTGCGCCTATCAGATAAAGCCATCTGATTTCAGAAATAACTTTGAACCTCTGGCAAGAAGTCTATATGCTGAAGTCGATGAAGCAATGCAATATTTAGATCAGTTCGGTGTTGCAAAACTTACAGGTACAGGTGCTTGTGTTTTTACTGAAGTAACGACTGAAATGAACATTGATGACATTCTTGCTCATTCACCTTGTAAAGCTTACTTAGTGAATAGTTTAGAACAATCACCATTGAATCAAATCATCGTTTAAATGATAGGGGCGTCGCCAAGTGGTAAGGCAGCGGGTTTTGATCTCGCCATCCGTTGGTTCGAATCCAGCCGCCCCTGCCATCATTTTCACCTGTAAGATGTATCGTGTTTTAGGGGCGTCGCCAAGTGGTAAGGCAGCGGGTTTTGATCTCGCCATCCGTTGGTTCGAATCCAGCCGCCCCTGCCATTAAACACAACATCGATTTAGGGGCGTCGCCAAGTGGTAAGGCAGCGGGTTTTGATCTCGCCATCCGTTGGTTCGAATCCAGCCGCCCCTGCCAATTTAGTTCAAAAAGACAGAACATTGGTATCATGAGTTGAGTCAAACAATCTTGACAAACCCATACAAAACCATTAAAGTTCTGCCGCATTAGGGGCGTCGCCAAGTGGTAAGGCAGCGGGTTTTGATCTCGCCATCCGTTGGTTCGAATCCAGCCGCCCCTGCCATCTCATTCTATACATTTCAACCGCCAAGGGTGCTTCATGCCCAATCTTGTCGTTTTTAGTGGAACTGCGCATCCACAATTCGCCCAAAAAGTCGTTAGCCACTTGCATATCCCTCTAGGTGCTGCATCTGTAGGTCAATTCTCTGATGGTGAAATCGCTGTCGAAATCACTGAGAATGTCCGTGGTAAAGACGTATTCATCGTTCAGCCTACTTGTGCTCCAACTAATGATAACCTTATGGAAATCTTAGTAATGGCAGATGCATTGCGTCGTGCAAGTGCTGGTCGTATCACTGCTGTGATTCCTTATTTCGGTTATGCTCGCCAAGACCGTCGTCCTCGTTCTTCACGTGTTCCAATTACTGCAAAAGTAGTAGCAGATATGCTAACAACTGTAGGTATTGACCGTGTTGTGATGATCGATCTTCATGCTGACCAAATTCAAGGTTTCTTCGACATCCCTGTAGACAACATTTACGGTACGCCAGCGCTTTTAGCTGACTTACGTCAACAGTCTCATGACAACCTTATGGTTGTTTCGCCAGACGTTGGTGGTGTTGTTCGTGCTCGTGCTGTTGCGAAACAAATGGGCGATATCGATTTAGCTATCATCGACAAACGTCGTCAAAAAGCAAATGAATCACAAGTGATGCATTTGATTGGTGATGTTAAAGATCGCGACTGTGTGATCGTTGATGACATGGTTGATACAGCTGGTACTTTATGTAAAGCCGCTGATGCATTGAAGACTTTTGGTGCGCGTCGTGTCGTAGCATATGCTACTCACCCTGTTTTATCTGGTAAAGCGATCGAGAATTTGAAAAACTCTGTTATCGACGAACTTGTTGTGACAGATACAATTCCGCTTTCAGAAGAAGCTTTAGCTCTTGGTAAGATTCGCCAAGTTTCAGTTGCGAGTATGGTTGCTGAAACAATTCGTCGTATTAACAACGAAGAATCTATTAGCGCAATGTTTGATTCTTATCTATAATAGAGCGCTAAAATTTTAAAGCCCTGCCTTTTGGTAGGGCTTTCTATCACTAGATCGGTCGCAGATCTAGTTCACTTAACTTAAATAGGATGTCTCTCATGGCAAACTTCGTATTAAATGCAGTAGCACGTGAAGAAGCAGTACAAGGGAAAGGTGCGAGCCGCCGCCTTCGTCTTCAATCTAAAGTTCCTGCTATCATCTATGGTGGTGATGCTGCACCTGTAGCGATTACACTTGAGCTTCGTCAGCTTGTTAAATACTTAGAAGACAACGCTTTCTTTGAAGAAGTAATTGAAATTGATGTTGATGGTAAAGTTGAAAGCGTTAAAATCCAAGCTTTACAACGTCACCCAGCTAAAAACACTCCAATGCACGCTGACTTCAAACGCGCATAAGTGTTGATGGTGTAAATTAGTGTCTCATATTTCACTGATTGTTGGTTTGGGCAACCCTGGTAAAGAGTATGCTCAAACCCGCCATAATGCAGGCTTCTGGTATGTAGAACGTCTTGCAGAACAATATGGCATAACACTTAAAAATGACCCTAAGTTTAATGGATTAAGTGGTCGCGGTAATGTAGAAGGACAAGATGTTCGACTTTTATTACCTTCAACCTTTATGAACCGTTCTGGTCAAAGTGTTGTACCCTTCGCAAAATTCTACCAAATCTCTCCAGAAGCAATGCTTATTGCTCACGATGAACTTGATATGGATCCAGGTATCATTCGCCTCAAAACGGGTGGTGGTCATGGTGGTCATAACGGTTTACGTGACGTTGTTCCTCATACTGGCCCTAACTTCCATCGTTTACGTATTGGAATTGGACACCCTGGATCAAAAGACCGTGTATCAGGTCATGTTCTAGGTAAAGCACCCTCAAGTGAACAAACGCTCATTGACGATGCAATTCATCACGCACTAAGTCGTACAAAATTATTAGTGAATGGTGAAATTCAGCAGGCAATGAATCAAATAAATGCCTACAAGCCGTAGTTGATAAATTTAATTTTTGTTCAACAATTTTTCTTGCCACGATGAAAATTTGAGGGCAAAATGCGCTTTCAAATGCTTCACCCAAATTAAAAAACTGTTGTTTCTAGATAATAAAACAATCTTAGAACAACTCAGGAGACGCTTCCCATGCTATCTCGTTTATTAAAAGCTAAAATCCACCGTGCAGTTGTAACACAAGCTGAACTTCATTATGAAGGTTCATGTGCAATTGATGGTGTATTACTAGATTTAGCTGGTATTCGTGAATATGAAGAAATTCATATTTGGAATGTAACTAATGGCAAGCGTTTTACAACTTACGCAATCCGTGGTGAAGAAAACTCAGGCATTATTTCTGTAAATGGTGGTGCTGCTCACCAAGCAGATTTAGGTGACATTATTATTATCGCGACTTTCGGTGATTTTACTGTTGCAGAAGCTGATGCACATAAACCACGTTTGGTTTATGCAAATCCAGATAACACTGTGAATCACACAGCAAATTGTATTCCTGTCCAAGTTGCTTAATGATTGACTAAAAACTCGCTTACTTGAGCGAGTTTTTTTATAACAAATTATCATAGAATTACTCTTCATCCACCAACTGCAAGCTCTGGCTAATCCCATCTGCTCTTAACCAAGCTAATTCATAACTGGCATTCGCCAAAGCTAGAACCCGACGTTCAAACTCAGTCCAGATCGGTTTAACATGTGGAGCTGAAATACCTAAACCACTCTGCTCTGCTAAATGCTTGTTTTTTTCACAAATTTTAAGCGCATGATATAATTTTCGGCCTTTTGAAGCATTCTCCAATACTCGGATTCTTTTTGATTCAATGAATTTTTCCACCTCAGAAAGTTGAGCATGAGGAAGCATTGGAACCAAAATTTGATCCAGTTGTTGATCTAAACGTTTCCAAATACTCAGTCGTTGTTCCTCATTATAAGTATTCCACTGAATTACTTCGTGATTAAAACGTCGACAACCACGACATACCGCATCACCAAACACTGTTGAACAACGTCCCGCACATGGTGTTAATGAAGGGATTCGACGCGCTGTATTCAAAACATTTTCCTCATATAAAACCATAAATTTTCTATGGCTTTCTCGCATATTTTCAAAAATCGCGTTAGAATACGCGCCTGATTTTATCCCTATATTAATACATTTGGAGTACTCCATGAACGCTACTGTAGAACAGCTTGCACCTGTAGAACAGCAAGCGACCACTGGTTGGGTTGTTGCGGCACTTTATCAATTTAAAGAAGTTGAAGATTCTCTAGCACTTCAACAAAAATTACTTGAGTTGGTAAAAACCATCAACCTATGCGGTACTCTTATTGTTGCCCATGAAGGGATTAACGGAACAGTTGCAGGTGACCGCCATGCAATTGATGTCATTCATCAATTCCTTTTAAATGAAGGATTTAATGACATGGAATATAAAGAGTCACACAGTGACGAAAAACCATTCCGTAAAATGAAAATCAAACATAAAAAAGAAATCGTGACTTTAGGTGTTCCAGTGAAACCACGCGACTTGGTTGGTCACTATCTAGACCCTAAAGAATGGAACGAACTCATTGCACGTGATGACGTGATCTTAGTCGATACAAGAAATGATTACGAGTACAAAGCAGGCACATTCAAAGGGGCAATTGATCCAAAAACTGAAACGTTCCGCGAATTCCCTGAATATGTAAAAAACAATCTTGAACAGCATAAAGATAAAAAGATTGCCATGTTTTGTACAGGCGGGATTCGTTGTGAAAAATCAACTTCACTACTTCTTCAAGAAGGCTTTAAAGAGGTATATCACCTCAAAGGTGGTATTCTTAAATATTTAGAAGAAACCCCTCCTGAAGAAAGTTTATGGGAAGGTGAATGCTTTGTTTTTGATGGTCGTACTGCGGTTACACACGGAGTGGAAGAAGGTCAAAATGTGAAGTGCCATGCTTGTGGTTGGCCATTAACCCCCGAAGAAGTAGCATTACCAAGTTACGAACATGGCGTATCATGTGTTTATTGTATCGATAAAACAACAGAAAAGCAGAAAGAAGGTTTCCGTATGCGCCAGTCTCAGATTATTGCTGCAAAACGTAAACGCCTCTAAATAAAAAATATTTTATTTAACTTACAAAAGCGTTGTCTACATTACAGTGTAGATGACGCTTTTTACATTGAACAAACAAAATTTCAATTCTGATATATCACCATTACAAAGTTATTTTATAACAACACAAAACACATGAAGTCATTCAGATAAATTTAATACGAAGGAAATAAATTTAGCTCAAGGATGAAAATCATGAATCGATTGCCATTCAAATATCTTCCTATTCAACGGAATTTTGCTCACCATAATCATTTAGATCGTGTATCAGCTGTACCGACACATTTAAAATTTATATATATCGATTCACATAATTCTGATGTTAGATTGCATATACGTAACCAATCCCATTATTTTATCGTAACGTTAGGTGCTTGTATCGGCGCAATTATTGCTTTAGCAATCGGTTTTCAGATGAGAGATTCAATGACTCTTGTCTTCATCATCAGCGTAACGCCCCTTCTCGTCAGCTATATCCTACGAGAAGTCTATGTTCATACACTTATACAAATTCAACACCCTGAATTAATGCATTAACTTAATTTCACTGTATTTTTTCTTAAAAACCTCTAGCATAGGTTTAACTTTAAAATACAAATCACTTATGAAAGATTGGATCATTTCAGTGATGGAGCAATTGGGCTATTTCGGCATTGCTCTATTGATGTTTCTCGATAATGTTTTTCCACCTATACCCTCAGAGATTATTATGCCTTCAGCTGGCTATACCGCTTCTCAGGGTCAATTACTTTTGATCGGTGTCATTATTTCAGGAAGTATAGGTTCACTCTCAGCTGCCGCTACGCTGTATTGGTTAGGACGTAAGATCTCTGATCAAAAGCTCTATGCGTTCGTTGAGAAATATGGCAAGTATTTATTTATTAAAGTAGCTGATGTTGATAAATCATTAGAATGGTTTGAAAGATATGGACATCGAATCGTTTTTTTTGGACGTATGGTTCCAGCAGTACGATCTCTTATTAGCATACCTGCAGGCATGAGCAAAATGCCTTTTGCAAAGTTTATGTTTTATAGTGGTTTAGGCACGGTTATATGGACCACCTTTTTAGCATATGTGGGTTATTATTTTGGAAATAATTCTGAAATGATGCACAAAATATTTAGCCAAGTAAGCTATCTCATTCTCGCTATTGTGATCAGCATAATCATTTGGATTGTGTACCGCAGACAAAAAAGAAAGAACTCAAAATAAAAAAGCACCTTACGGTGCTTTTTAATTAGTTCGGCGTATGATACATCAAATACAATTCATTCAAGTTATCTGGAATTTCTTCTGCAAGCTCATCCATCAATTGACCGTTACGGCGGAAAGATTCCATTTGAGGATCTTCTTCGTCAACACCACTAAACACCATAATTGGCAGAGTAAGATCAACCAATTGCTCTTCAAACTCAGGTGTGAACCATGCATCTTCATTCAAGAACATTGCATCGACAAAGCCTACACTCCAATCCCCAAGGCTTGACTCTACATCTGCTTCTTCAATTTCAAAAGGAAATTCAATACCTTCTTCATTGGCAAGTTTTTGACGTAAATCTTCTAACCAAAGTTTAATTTGAGCTACGATCTCTGCAGGCACTTTCTTTTGATTATTGTCAAATAATTCATCCAACCAACGATCAAATTGAGGACCTACAGCTGTCGCACACAAAAAACCATGAGTTGCAGCAAAATCTAGACCATGCTCATTTTGGTCGCCATCTAAGTAGTCACTTAACAAGTCTAAATCTAATGCACTCATTGTATTTCCAAAGGTTGTATCTTAATTCCGTAGAATAACATTTTAGATCAGGATACCCAATCTAATTTAGTCTTCATCATCGTCGAAATCATCATCGTCAAAATCATATTCAAGATCTTTCAATTCACGATCTAAACGACGCTGTGCAAGTAAGTCATCAATCAAGCGACGCTTTTCTAATGATTCTTTGGCGCTAATTTTGCTCGTAGTTTCATCAAAACTAACATCATCATCACCGTAGTTATCATCTAGTTCAAAATCTGTAGAAGACACTAAAACTACCTCATGTGTGAAAAAATGAATGGGGCTAGGCGCTATTTATCTTTGTTCAGAATACTTGTCAAGTTTTATTTTATTTTTCGCTGATATTTATACAAATTTTAGTTTTTTTTGGACAAAAAAATATGTCATTATTTAATCAAGGATCAGAGCCTTATTGCTGGTTTAAAATAAAAAGCATGATGTGCTTGAAATCAACAATTTTGACCCAATATTGACTTAAACAACTTAATTCATTGGTTTTCAAAACCAATTATACTGAGTTAATACGATACTAAAGATAAGTTAATTGTGCTAGAATGCACGGTTTTTCCCCGCCACAGATTCAACGAGAAGAGAGCAAAGATGAGCGATATGCATTCCCCTACTTCACAAGTAGCGGCTCTGATTAGCCGAGGCAAAGAACAAGGTTACTTAACCTACGCTGAGGTTAACGATCATCTCCCAGACTCGATCACTGAAAGCGAACAGATTGAAGATATCATTCAGATGCTTCAAGACGTTGGTATTCCTGTACACGAACGTGCGCCAGAATCTGACGATGCAATGTTTGATGGTAGTAGCGCAGAAACGACTGACGAAGTTGCTGAAGAAGAAGCAGCTGCAGTTTTAGCATCTGTAGAAAATGAGCCTGGTCGTACAACTGACCCTGTTCGTATGTATATGCGAGAAATGGGAACAGTTGAACTGTTGACTCGTGAAGGCGAAATTCAGATTGCAAAACGTATCGAAGAAGGTATTCGTGACGTTTTAAACTCAATTGCTTATTGGCCAAATGCGGTTGAAGTTGTATTACAAGAATATAAAGATTACGAAACTGGCGAGCGTCGTTTAGCCGATATCCTTTCAGGCTATTTAGATCCAGAGTCTGATGAAGAAATTCCAGAAGTTTTAGAAGAAGTTGATGCTGATCTTGAAGAAGAAACAGAGACTAAACCAACTAAAGATGTAAAACTTGATGACGATGATGATGAAGAGTCTGAAAGTGATGATGATTCTGAGGGTGATTCAGGTCCAGACCCTGAAATCGCAAAAGTGCGTTTTGCAGAGTTAGAAGCTGCGTGGAATGCGACTAAAGATGCGATCGCAAAACATGGTCGTAACAGTAAAGAAGGTAAAGCAGCTCTTGAGTCGCTCGCAACCGTCTTTATGATGTTTAAGTTCACACCACGTTTGTTTGACATCATTTCTGAAATGATTCGTGGCACGCATGAACAAATTCGTACAGCAGAACGTGAAGTAATGCGCTACGCAGTTCGTCGTGGTCGTATGGATCGTACTCAATTCCGTACAACGTTCCCTGGTCAAGAATCAAACCCATCTTGGTTAGATGAGCAAATTGCTAAAGCCACTGCTGACCAAAAACCATACTTAGAGAAAGTACGCCCTGACGTTCTTGCTTTCCAACAAAAAATCGCTGATATCGAAAAAGATCTAGACCTTACTGTACTTGAAATTAAAGATATTTCTAAACGTATGGCGATTGGTGAAGCAAAAGCACGTCGTGCTAAAAAAGAAATGGTTGAGGCGAACTTACGTTTGGTCATCTCCATTGCGAAAAAATATACCAACCGTGGTTTACAGTTCCTCGATCTGATTCAGGAAGGTAACATCGGCTTGATGAAAGCCGTAGATAAGTTTGAATACCGTCGTGGTTATAAGTTCTCGACTTATGCAACTTGGTGGATTCGTCAGGCGATTACACGTTCAATTGCTGACCAAGCACGTACGATTCGTATCCCTGTACATATGATTGAAACCATTAACAAGATCAACCGCGTATCTCGTCAATTGCTTCAAGAAATGGGACGTGAACCTACGCCTGAAGAGTTAGGTGAACGCCTTGAAATGGATGAAGTCAAAGTTCGTAAAGTGCTTAAGATCGCTAAAGAACCAATTTCGATGGAGACACCGATCGGTGATGATGAAGACTCACATCTTGGTGACTTCATTGAAGATGGTAACATCACTTCACCAGTTGATGCTGCAACTTCAGAAGGCTTGAAAGAAGCAACACGTGAGGTACTTGAAAACCTCACTGAACGTGAAGCTAAAGTCTTGAAGATGCGTTTTGGTATTGATATGCCGACGGACCACACGTTGGAAGAAGTTGGTAAACAGTTTGATGTAACACGCGAACGTATTCGTCAGATTGAAGCAAAAGCGTTACGTAAATTACGTCATCCATCGCGTTCTGAACATTTACGCTCGTTCCTTGAGAATGACTAATCTACCCATAGGATAATACAGGCTTGAATATGGGGGACACTCCCCCATAATATAAAGCATGTAGCAAATAATTCTAAATACCTGCGCCTAGCAGGTATTTTTACTAATGAGGTGTCCTATGACTGACATGATCGATCGCACTCCATCACGCGAACTACAAGAACATCTTTGGGTGTTTCCGATGGATTATCCAATTAAATTGATTGGTCTTGCAGGTGAGGATTTACGCAAAGCCGTGAATGACATTTTTGTTAAACATTTCCCTGATTTTGATGGGAATGCAATGACAGTGACACCATCGCGTACAGGCAAGTATCATTCAATTACTGCGCAACTTCGTTTTGAAGAGCTTGAGCAAGTACATCAAGTATATGCAGACTTGGCTGCTTGCCCTTTAATTAGAACTGCACTTTGATAAAAAAACACGCTTCATGCGTGTTTTTTTATGTTTGTTAATTATTCATCAAGTATGTGCCTAGGTCACACTTAATTCAACAATATTGTCTATAATAAAACTCATTTTTGAATGTGAGCCTTAACCTCCGTGGATGTCAAAACCAAACCTCAATTGATTATTCGTCACTATACCCAAACCACTTCTTATGAAGATCGCTTCCAAGAAATGAAGCTGATGACAGAACAGCGTGACGAACAAACAGCAGATGAATTTTGGATTTTGCAGCACAATTCTGTGCTTACCCAAGGACAAGCTGGCAAACCAGAACATATATTAGTGCCTAGCCATATCCCAGTTGTTCAAACTGATCGTGGTGGACAAGTCACTTGGCATGGTCCAGGACAATTAGTTGCATATTTTATGTTTGATTTAAATCGATTAGGCTGGAATGTCCGTACTTTAGTCAGCTATGCAGAAAATGTCATGATCGATTTATTAAAAAAATACGGTATCGAAGCTTATGCTAAACCAGATGCACCTGGTGTTTATGTTGATGGTAGAAAAATTGGATCTCTGGGCTTTAAAATCCGAAAAGGTCGCAGTTATCATGGACTCTCACTTAATATAGATTGTGACCTGGAAGGCTTCCAAACTATTAATCCATGTGGTTATGCAGGTCTTGAAATGGTCAGAATCTCTGATTTGATAAATCCCTACCCAAGTTTTGATATGTTAGTTCAAGACCTCATTGCCTATCTAAAAAAAAGTGACCTGTTCAGTCAAATTATCGTGAATGATCATTAAAACTCCTTTACTTTGTCATTAGATAATTTTAGAGTATTTACTCTAAATTATAAAACTATGTGATAAGGGACAAGTGAGTGATTTCTATTAACTCTGTAAAGCCCGCGCTAGAACAAGCTTATGTCAAACTCATGCTTGACGTGATTGGCAGAGGCTTAGCGATGGCAAGTCAAGTCGATGAAGAAATAAAACAGGAAATTGCTAAATTTCCTGTCGGCTTCACGATTTCAATGGACGTTTTCAACAGTGATGCAGCATTTATTGCACAAGTGAATCCACAACATCAACTTGTCTTAATCGACCATGCATCAAAAAAACCAGATTTAACGATTACCTTTAAACATATGCATCATGCTTTTTTGGTATTTTCTTTCCAAGAAAGTACTGCACAAGCATTTGCAAATGACCGTATGATTGCTGATGGCGATTTAGGTCATGCAATACGTTTAGTGCGTTGTCTGAATAAAATGGAAGCCCTTATTCTTCCAAAATTAGTCGCTGAACTTGCAGTCAAAGAATATCCGGTCAATCTGTCATTAAAAGAAAAATTGACAGGTGCAGCAAATATTTATCTCAAAGTTGCTCAGTCATATATTAAAGGGAGTGCTTAAGCATGGCTAAACCATATTATGAATTTTTCTGTCCAGTTAAAGTGATTGCTGGTAATGCTGCGCTTGAACACATTCCATTTGAGCTAGATTCAATGGGTTCAAAAAAACCACTCATCATCACAGACAAAGGCGTACGTGCCAATGGTCTACTTGAACCAGTGGAAGCTGCTTTTGCAGCGACAGAAGTAAAAATTGGCTCAATTTTTGATGAAGTTCCACCGGACTCAAGTTTAGAAACAGTAAAAGCCGTGACTGAGATGTATCGTAACAATCAATGCGATGCCATCATTGCAATTGGTGGTGGTTCAGTCATCGACACAGCAAAAGCTGCCAATATTCTCGTCTCGGAAGGAGGCGATGATCTGCTGAAATATTCAGGAGCTCACAACCTACCTCGCCCATTAAAGCCTTTTTTTGTTATCCCAACAACATCAGGTACAGGCTCTGAAGTCACGATGGTTGCTGTGGTTTCAGATACAGCGAATAATCAAAAAATGGCATTTGCTTCAAAATATTTAATGCCTAGTGCTGCAATTTTAGATCCACGTATGACTTTAACATTACCTCCACACCTGACAGCAATGACAGGAATGGATGCAATGACACATGCAGTTGAGGCCTATACGTGTTTGGCAGCGAATCCTATCAGTGATGCTTACGCTACTGCTGCAATTAAAAAAATTAGTGAAAACTTGTTTAAAGTTTTGGAAAATCCAAAAGATGCTGATGCCCGTTTAGAACTTGCTCAAGCATCAACCATGGCTGGAATTGCATTCTCAAATGCAATGGTCGGTATTGTTCACTCCCTTGGACACGCTCTAGGTGCAGTTGCTCACTTACCACATGGTTTGTGCATGAACTTATTCCTCCCTTATGTGCTCGATTACAACAAGGATGTTAATGGCGATAAGATTGCTGATCTGTTACTACCGCTTGCAGGTACTGATATCTATGCACAGATACCAGCAAATCAACGTGCAGATAAAGCTATTGCGATTATCAACACAATGCGTGATCGCATTTATGATTTAACTAAACTGCCACGTACATTACGTGAGACAGGCAAAGTTACCCAATCTCAATTAGATGAAGTTGCCGAAAAAGCGTTAAATGACGGATCTATCATTTTCAACCCTAAAGAAGCGACATTAAAAGATTTGAAATCTATCTTAGAAAAAGCTTGGTAAATTTCTCAAAATAAGTAAAGATACGCTTAAAACTAGCCTGATGTTTTTTTAGACATCAGGCTTTTCATTTGTTAGTTGTTTTAACTCATGAGTTCAATACCTTTGGCATAAATCCTGCTAAAAAAACTCGCACAAACTACTGACAAACTGCATCAATTTGGTTTAGATTGGCGCACTTTTTAAAAAACATTAGGGGGGATCGTTCGTCTCAAACGATCCTTAATTGATTTGACTGATCCTTGATCAACGATTAAGAGGATAAAGCCGTTGACTAATATAACTGGGACTCAATCGGCAGCTAAACTGCAAAAAACGCTAGGACTCTGGCACATCATTATTATCGGTTTAGCTTATATTCAGCCAATGACGTTGTTTGATACTTTCGGTTTGGTATCAGAAGAAAGTAATTTCCACGTTCCTACATCATATATTTTTGCACTTGTTGCAATCCTACTGACTTCATTGAGTTATGGTCATATGATCCGTAGATATCCATCTTCAGGTTCAGCGTATACCTATGCTCAAAAATCTATCCACCCTAACGTTGGTTTTATGGTTGGCTGGTCATCATGGTTAGATTACCTGCTCTCACCCATGGTCAACATCATCCTTGCGGTGATTTATCTTGAGGCTTTATTCCCTGATGTCAATCATTGGGTCTGGGTCATTGTGTTAACAGCATTTATGACAGGTATTAACCTTCGTGGTGCGCGATTTGTTGCAAATTTCAACAGCTTAATTGTATTCGTACAATTAATTGTGATCGCTGTATTTACATGGATGGTCTATACCAAACTCCAAATGGGATATAACGCGGATGGTCCAATCTCTGCTGAACAACGCTACCAACTTTGGAGTTTAGAACCATTTTGGAATGAGTTAACTTCAGTGGGTGCCTTGATCACAGGTGCGACATTACTCTGCTTCTCATTCACAGGATTTGACTCACTCAGTTCTCTCGCTGAAGAAACTAAAGATACTGAGAAAACGCTACCAAAAGCGATTTTCTTAACTGCTTTAATTGCAGGGATTATCTTTATCGTCAGCACTTACTTCATGCAGATCTATTTCCCTAATAATCCGGGATCATACTTCCAGAATATTGCAGAAACTCAACCTGAAATTTTGTTGTTGGTTGGTGGATCTTTGTTCCAGTCTTATGTGCTTGCATTTGCCATCATTACTGTTATGGCATCAGGTATTTCTGCACATGCAGGTGTATCACGCCTTATGTATGTTATGGGACGCGATGGTGTCATCAATAAGAAAATTTTTGGTCACATCAGCCCTAAAAACTTCACTCCATCATATAACATCATGATTGTAGGTGCAGTCGCATTAACCGCTGGTTTTATGGATTTAGACTTTGTCATTTCATTAATTAGCTTCGGTGCGTTAACAGCATTTAGCTTTGTGAACTTATCTGTTATCTCACGCTATGCGTTACGCGATGGTCGTACTAAAACAGCGAAAGAAATTATTAATTTCGTTATCGTACCATTACTCGGCTTTATTGCAGTATTTGCATTGTGGTTAGAGGTCGATCAAGCATCGCTTAAATATGGTTTGATTTGGGCGATTGGTGGTATTTTGTATTTAGGTTATAAAACCAAAGGCTTTAAATACCCTGCTCCACAACATGATGAGTTTAATGATCGTTAAAAATTGATTTTTTAGAAAAGGCGCTTAGGCGCCTTTTTTTATCATGGAAATTGACCAAAATGATCAAACATCAATCAAAATCTCTTATTTAAAAAATAAACTCTACATCATAATATGCAGCTTTATTTCAAAATAATGAGACAAATAACACATTTAAACGCAAATACATGAAATTAAATAAAAAATGATTGGCAAAAAATTACATATTTGTCAGGATACTCATTGACCAAAAATTACACGATGTGTATAAAGAGCAAAATATTTGAGTAAAAGCTCTAATAATATTCATTACACAGGGAATGTAATAATGCGTTTGAATACACTTACTGGGGCGATTTTGGTCGCAATGTTTCCAACCGCGGGCGCTTATGCTGCAGCTATGGATCGTTCAGGCCAATCGATGAATGGCTTTTTACAGTCAGGAAACTATGTAGATTTTAGTTATTCAATTTTGGATGCTGATCTTTCAGGAACAATGAGAACTGAACCTTCGGGCCCTGCTTCTGCAGGATTAAGAGACCCGAATGGTTGGAATATGCCTACAGCAGATGATATTAATGCAGGTGGGGAAATTGCGGGCTCAAATTTAAGTGATATTGCTGACACGTTCGGATTTGCAAATATTAATTTAAAATTTCAAGTAACTGACAATATTTCATTAGGTTTAATTTATGACCAACCTTTCGGAGCAAAAGCCTCTTATTCAAATTCTGATAAAAAACATTCCAGAGTCAACAGCTCAGGACGATTGCCATTAGGTGACCTTGAATCTGCGACAAAATATGGTGCATTTCACAGTGAGTATGGCAGTACAGAGGCTGAAGTTTCGACAAATAGTTTATCTCTAGTCGTAGGCTTCCAACCTAATGAACACCTTAATTTTTATGCAGGCCCAGTTTATCAAACAGTAAAAGGTGATCTTAGTTTACAAGGAACTGCTTACAGTCTGTTAGGTGGTTATTTATGTAATTCACAGACTAGTGGTGTAGCACTGTGTAGTACTTTTAAGGAAAAAGGTACAGGTTCAAGAGATCTTCTTGGTCGTGATACAAGAAAAGATTATCAAGGCTATAAAGCAAGTATGCCTGAAGAAGGTGCTTTTGGTTGGCTAGCGGGTGCTGCATTTCAAATTCCTGAAATTGCATTAAGAGCTTCATTAACCTACAGGTCAAAAATTTCTTATTCAGTTCAAGCTGAAGAAAGTATGCCTGAAGTGATTACAGATACATTACCTATTGTACATCCTGGGTGGCATATTGTAGATAAAATTGGGGCACTTGGTACCGACTACCAATATACAGAAGGTAAAACCTCAGCATCAACTCCACAATCAGTTAACCTTGATTTCCAATCAGGTATCATGGCTGATACATTAGCTTATATCAATTTACGTTGGGTAGATTGGTCTGAGTTCAAAATCCGTCCATACAAATTTGGAGTTTTAACTTCTTCTATTACGGAGGGACAAGGTAAAGGACCTCGTGGTTTCGACTTAATCGCTTATGAAAAAGATCAAATATCTGCAACATTCGGTATCGCAAGAAAATTAAATGAAAAACTCGCATTGACCATTATCGGAGGATGGGACTCTGGTGCAGGTGAATATGTTTCTACCTTAGGTCCATCTGAAGGTTTTTGGAGTGCAGGATTAGGTGGTCAGTACAGCTTTAATAAAAATACATTCATTCAAGCGGGTGCACGATATTTTTGGTTAGGTGATGCAAAAGCTCAATCTGCTAGTTGGTTCGGAACCGATCGCTATGATGCAGATTTTAAAGACAATACAGCTATTGGATATAGCTTTAAAATTGGTTACCGTTTCTAGAGTTTAAAAAGCACGGATTTTTCATCCGTGCTTTTTTTAAATTAATCGACAACTAAAACCTAATTTAGTATCAATTTGATTATCTTTGAATCCTAAATACTCAATAAACCTATTTCGATCATCCACAATTTTCTGTTCATCTATAGACATACGATGGCGATTTTTTTGCGCTAAAGAATATGTTTCATCTACAGAAGCTTGATATATATGACATAATTCAAGCTGTTTCTTACTTTTTAACACCAAATTTTTTCCTGTCCGCTCGAAATCATTTCGTTTTAACGCCGCACTCCAATTTTCCAAATTTTTGAACATTTTTGCTTTCATCTGAGCTAATGCTTGATCGATTTCCTGTTGAGTCAATGGATTAATATTATTTAAATCCGCTTGTTCTTTATTTTCATTTTGTGCCATCACTTTAGAGGTCGTCATTCCTGCACAGATGATTACTATAATTCCATAGCTGTATTTTTTAATGTTTTTAATCATACATCCCCGTATCTAATTTATTTCGATAAATTTATGTTCGTATTAGACAACTGATATTTTAAAAAAGCCATTTTAATAATGTAATAGATTGAAATATTAAGGGATTAAGGCATTTTTTTTGCATTATCAATTCACTGATTTAATTATATATTTTTGGTATTGAATTTATGAAAAAAATGTTTCCATTAGGCTGTGCTGGACTAGGCATACAAGCCTCATCATTTGAACATCCAGTATCTCTTGAAGAACCATCAATAATGGAAAAATTCGATCTACTTGCAGAATCGAGCGTGTGGGATTTTATCGATCACATTCCGACTCATCGTGAAATGATTGATGATTACATTAAAGGGAGTCAAAAATACAATATTCCAGTTTATTCAGGTTACGGATGCTATATTTGGGGAGAACATGAAAAAATATTCAAAGAAAATATCGAGCTTACATGTGCCGTAGGCGCCAAATACCACAACATTATGCTTGCAGCAAAAGACAGTAAATTCAACTATCTTAATGATCAACAAGTTGCTGATGCCTATTTATATTTTTATGAGTATGCTCAAAGTAAGGGTATAACCATTACCTTTGAAAATCACGTAGATAATTGGTCTGAAGATTATCGCCGGGTAGAGAAAGTTGCAGCTTTAGTCAATCATCAAGGTATTCCATTTAAATTGGCGATGGACTATAGCCACTGTATTTTCAAAATCGAAAATCCAATCGAATCTTATATCTCTTTTCAACATGACCAAGAAGCGATTAGAAAGCTTGATCCTTTCAACTGCGATAGTTTTGCAGATGATTGGTTAAATCAAAATTTGGTACATTGGGGGCAAATACGTCCTGCGGTTCCAAACGGGCCATTAAATACATGGTCCCAAGAATACAGCCCATGGGAAGGTCACGGTCTTAATCGCCCTGGAAGAGGCATTCAATACCCATTTAGGCAGCCACCAAAAAATGCGTGTCCCCATGATGAATGGCATGCATATAAATTAAGCTGCACCCAAGAGCTCATTCGCAAGATGATTGACCATTATTTGGATCATGAGGATACAAATATTGAAATCATGACCGTGGATAATATTAATTTATGGTCCTATGGTTTGGGTTGGAAATATAATATGTTTGCAGATAGCTGCGACATAGCGCGCTATATTAGACAAATATATGCGGAAAGAGCATCAATTCATTATGCTAAAAAAGGGCTAAGTTCTGAGGACTTTATCAATCAATATCGCTCATAAATCATTAGAATAATTAAAAAAAAAGCATTATATAGATAATGCTTTTTTTGTATCGCGAGATTTAAGCTACTGCATTCTCTTCCGCTTTTTTATATGAACGATTATACATTTCTTCTAAATGCTCCCCTACTGTACATGGTGCATATAAAGGTAATTCACCTTCTTTCAATGTTCCTGGAACTGGCTCAATCACAGCGTGATAGTCTGGTTCATAAAAAAATGGAATTGAGTAACGATAAGCACCATTTGAAAAACTATTTTTTACTCGATGTGGATTGGAGTGATATAGACCATTGGTCCATTTTGGAATCATATCACCTAGATTAACTACAAATGTTCCTTCAATTGGTGGTGCTGCAACCCACTCTCCGTCAGGCATGCACACTTCTAATCCGCCTATTTGATCTTGTGCCAAAATGGTGACTGACCCCCAATCTGTATGCGCGCCAACGCCATATGTTTCATCATCATCTCTAGGTGTAGTTGGATAACGCAACATACGTAATGTTCCCATAGGATCTTTACTAGAAGCATCAAAATAGTTCGATGGCAGATTTAACGTTAATGCTAAAAGTTGCATCAGAAAATTTGCCAGTTTATACATTTCATCGATGTACTCCTGACAAATCAATTCACATTGAGGTAATTCTTCAGGCCACTGATTTGGACCATAGTTTTGATATTTAGCGATTGCAAAAGGATGATCTTGAGGATAATTACGACCACAATAAAACCCTTCTTTATAATCTGGCTTGCCGTAAGGGTCTAATTGCTGACCATTTAGTTTATCAAATCCACGGAATCCAAAAAAATTACGTACATCATATTTTTGCTTAACGTCTTCTGGAAGCGCCAATAATTCTTTTGCTAATGCAAACTGTCGCGTCATCATTTCCAAAGGAACTGTATGATTCTTCACATAGAAAAAACCTGAATGCATCGCAGCTTTTCTCAGTTCAGCAACTGCACGTTTAGTCGCCTCACTTTCTGGTTTGTTTATATCTACGCCTGCTAAATCAATTACTGGTATTCCCATTTTTATCCCCTTGTATCAGGTATACATCTTTTACGTTTTCATTATCTTGCTGAAACTTTCGACAATTTAGGATTGACTAAAATTTGTCTTAAAAGCTAAGTCTCAAACTTAAGTTTTTTCTGGTACAACGTCTGCTACTATTTGATTCTGCTTTTGATTAGCTCGATTAAAAATCAGATTTAGAATAATTCCCGCAAATGTCGCCGTTGTAATGCCGCCGAGATCAAGTCCACTAACCATAATCGAATAGTTCCCTGCGCCCATAATCACAGTCACTGATGCCACAATAATGTTGCCGTTTTGAGTAAAATCGACTTTATTTTCGATCCAGATTTTCGCACCAGCGATTACAATTAAGCCGAAAACAATCATTGAAGTCCCTGTCAAAATTGCGACAGGTAATGTGCTAATGAGTGCTCCAAATTTTGGTGATAATCCCAGAATAATGGCGACAATACCCGCAATTACAAAAACCACTGTAGAGTAAATACGCGTTGCCGCCATGACCCCAATATTCTCTGCATATGTAGTTAATCCTGTTCCTCCTACTGCACCAGACATAGAGGTACATACCCCATCTGCCAAAAATGCTCTACCCATATAGGGTGTAATATTTTTGCCTGTCATTTCACTTACAACTTTGAAATGCGCAAGATTTTCAGCAATAAGAATAAATGCGATAGGTAGAATCAGCAGAATTGCATTCATTTGAAATTCAGGTTGATATAAAGTTGGTAAACCAAACCATGCCGCATTTGAAACCGAGCTAAAATCGATTGGTTTGCCCATTCCCATCATGTTAGCTAAAACAAAATATACAAGATACGAAACTATCAAACCCACCAATAGCAATAATCGTCTCAACATTCCTCTTGTAAATACTGCGACACCACCAATACACATTGCGGTCAATAAAGCCATCCATGTATCAAACTCATTACCTGATACGGCTTTAATCGCCCCAGGTGCTAAATTTAATCCAACAATCATAATGATTGCACCAGCAACAACTGGTGGTAAAAGATTCTCCATCCATTGAGAACCCGTTTTCATTACAAGTAAACCCATCAAGGCATAGAAAATACCACATACCACTATTGCACCTAAGGCAATCCCAATATTTGGATTTAACCCTGAACCGGTATAGCCTGTTACAGCAATCACAGCACCAATAAAAGCAAAACTACCCCCAAGATAGCTTGGCACTCTCCCACCTGTGATAAGGAAAAATAATATCGTGCCTATACCAGATAACAGGATCGTTAGACTAGGATCAAACCCCATGAGCAGCGGTGCCAACACTGTTGCACCAAACATGGCAAATGTATGTTGAAGTCCAAGTACAATACTTTGTCCTGTAGGCAAGTACTCGTTCATGGCAACGGGAGTTTTTTCAATATCTCCTTGAAAAGGAGTAAATTTGGAAAACCAATTCTCTTTCATCACATACCACCCCATTGGTAATGTGAGCCAATGTCGAACATCTTTAGACATTGGCTGTACAATGATAAATTCATTTCGTTTAAGTACAAATCACAGTTCGTCTATCAAATTTATCGGAACCATATATTCACTTTAACTAAGCAACAAATATACCAATTGGTCGAATTTCTAATATTTCGTTTGGTTGGCAGCTAGTTTAAGATCAACAAAAATAAAACCTAATACTCTGTTTTATATAAATATTAATTTCATTAACAAATGAAAAAATTTGACCGTTTTGTATATTTTTTAGACTTTTACTCAAAAAAATTGGATTCCCGAAATATAAAATAAAATCGTATTTAAAATCATTATTTTAATTTTATTCTTAATGAATATTTCATCATATTAGCCAAGTTTTACTAAACTTTTATGCATTAAAAAAGGTCACCTTTCGATGACCTTACTGACTTAAGTTAAATCTTTAAATCCTTGTTGTCGCCATGCTTCATAAACAATCACTGCCGTAGCATTAGATAAATTTAAGCTTCTAGAATTTGGCGCCATGGGCAAACGAATCCAATGTTGCTTTGGGAACATCATACGAACATGTTCAGGTAGTCCGCGCGTTTCAGGCCCCATGAGTAAAGCAACTGGCCTATTCAGATTCGAGGTATGTGGTGTTTCGGTACCTTTGGTCGTTAAAGGATAAATCGAATCTTGATCCACACCTTGACTCGCTAGATTTTCCAGACATGCTTCAATATTATCCCATATCTGCATGCGAGCCCATTCATGGTAATCTAATCCAGCACGCTTTAACTTCTTATCATCCAGCTCAAAACCTAGCGGTTTGACCAAATGTAATTGTGCTCCTGTATTTGCACATAAACGGATAATGTTTCCTGTATTTGCAGGAATTTCTGGTTCGTATAAAACAACATGAATCACAATAATTTCTCAACTTTATAGCAGACTTTTACAGTTCGTCTTGCCATTTCAACTGTTCTCTTAATTTCACCACCTCACCAATAATGGTCAAAGTTGGCGCCTGAATTTGATTTTCTAACACTTTCGAAGCGATATCTGCCAAAGTCCCCACAACAACTTTTTGTTCTGGTGTCGTACCTTTAGAAATTAAAGCAACAGGCATGTCTGCTCGTTGACCATGTTGAATAAGCTTTTCACAGATTTTTTCTAATCCAACAAGCCCCATGTACAGTACCAATGTTTGGTGTTCATACACGAGTTCATTCCATGGAAGTTCAGGAGAACCTTCCTTCAAATGTCCAGTCAAGAAGCGAACACTTTGTGCGTAATCACGATGAGTTAAAGGGATACCCGCATATGCTGAACACCCTGATGCTGCGGTAATTCCGGGAACGACCTGAAATGAAATTCCTGCCTCATAGAGTTCTTGAATTTCCTCACCACCTCGCCCAAAAATAAAAGGATCTCCTCCTTTTAAACGGCAGACACGTTTGCCTTCATTCGCATATTTCACGAGTAAAGCATTAATACCTTCTTGTGGAACAGCATGATTTG
Organism: Acinetobacter sp. 24-47-47; assembly: GCF_057737035.1. Lineage (NCBI taxonomy): Bacteria > Pseudomonadati > Pseudomonadota > Gammaproteobacteria > Moraxellales > Moraxellaceae > Acinetobacter > Acinetobacter sp. 24-47-47. The sequence goes on from NZ_CM173216.1 coordinate 2,148,038, forward strand.
ACCTTGCTTTACCCACATAGATTTTTTCAGCATCCCGGCGGCATAACTCCATAATAGCACCAGAAACTAAACGGTCATAAATCACAACATCTGCTTGTTGCATCAACCTTAAAGCTTTGAGTGTGAGAAGCTCGGGATCACCTGGACCTGCCCCAACTAAATAAACTTCACCTTTGGGTTTGTTCCATTCTATTAAAGACTGATGAATAATTTTTTCTGCTTCAGCCAGATTATTATTAAATACACGCTCTTTGAAAGGTCCAGCATACAGCTCTTCCCAAAAGATACGGCGTTCATCAGGATTTTCAATTTTTTGTTTTACACGTTTTCGCCATTCACCAGAGATTTTAGCTAATGTTCCGATTCCATGCGGGATTACAGTCTCAAGTTGAGTTCTAATCTGTCTGGACAATACTGGGGATGTCCCATTACTCGCAATTGAAATAACAAGTGGAGAGCGATCAACAATTGCAGGGACCATAAATCGGCAATGTGGTGGATCATCAACACTATTCACCAATACATTTAAGTTTTCACATTCTTCAAAAACTTGTTGATTCACTAAAGGCTGATCTGTGGCAGCAATCACTAAACGGTAATCGTTTAATTTTAAATCGTGATCTTCAAAATGAGCTTGAATATATTGACCAGAGCTTTTCTCGACAATTTCTAAAAGTTGCGCCTCAATCTCAGGTGAAATAACCGAAATTTTTGCTCCTGATTTTTGCAGTAACAGTGCTTTGCGATAAGCAATATGCCCTCCACCGACAATCAAACAAGGTTGCTGCTGCAATTTTAATGAAATTGGAAAAATATCCACTGAATCGATCCTCATATGCCCACTCTATTTTAGCACCTTCTCCACGACTCAAGCTGCTTAAAAGTAAGCAAGTGGTAGCTTTTTTAACAGATGCATATCGATGAAGGGACCTAAAACGGATAAAACTTGAACTCTATTTGGATAGTCAAAAATCCTGCTGATGCCGATGATAAGTTCAACAGTAAAGGAGATTATCGAGATGGCTGGTTCATATATTGATGTACATTCATCAGCAGGTTCATTTAAAGCATATCTTTCAGTACCTGAAGCAGGTAAAGGTCCTGGTCTTGTGTTATGTCAGGAAATTTTCGGTGTTAATGAAGTTATGCGTCAAAAGGCAGACTTTTTGGCTGAAGAAGGTTATACCGTTATTGTTCCTGATTTATTTTGGCGTATTCAACCTAATGTAGAACTCGGTTATACCGAAGAAGACTTTCAAAAAGCATATGACTTATATACTCAATTTAATCAAGATCTGGGTATTGAGGATATCAAATCTACAATTGAAACACTCAAATCCCTTGAAACAGTTGATCAAGATGCAGGTACTGGATTGGTCGGATACTGCCTAGGCGGTAAATTGGCATATCTCGCAGCTTGCCGCATTCCAGATTTAAAGTGTTCTGTTTCTTACTACGGTGTAGGAATCGAGCAAAACCTAGAAGAAGCAGTCAACATTCAATCCAAACTGGTTCTTCATTTTGCTGAACAAGATCAATTCTGTGATTCTAACACTCGTGAACAAATCCTACTTGCTCTGCAAAACAACTCAAAAGTCGAAACATATATTTATCCAGATGTCGATCATGCCTTTGCTCGCCCACAGAGTATGCATTATCACAAGCCTAGTGCACTCATGGCACATGAAAGAACCATTACAGCTTTACGCAAAGCAATAGGACCAAATTACGACCTTGCTGCGCTATGGGAAGAGCATGTTCGATTTGAATTTGACACTCGAAATGTTCCAGACACGATGGCAACAATGGTGGCAGAGCCTTATGTCAATCACATTCCAACATTGACAGGTGGCGTCGGCTACAAACAATTAGCTCGCTTCTATCAATACCATTTTGTTCATAACAATCCAAAAGATATGAAACTGACGCCTATTTCACGAACTGTAGGCGCAACTCAAGTCGTTGATGAATTCATTATGAGTTTCACTCATGATGAGGAAATTGATTGGTTAATTCCTGGAATTAAACCGACGGGAAAATATGTAGAGATTCCAATGCTCGGCATTATCAAGTTCCGTGGACCGAAACTATGTCATGAGCATATCTATTGGGATCAGGCAAGTTTACTGGTGCAAATTGGCGTATTAGATCCAACTGGACTACCTGTTGCAGGTGTTGAAACTGCCAAGAAACTTTTAGATGAAACTTTACCCTCAAATGAACTGATGCCAACTTGGCCATCCAGTGAAAATAAACCGATTGGCGAATAAAGGAACTCATTCTGACAATCAGAATTAAGATGAAGGATTATGATCATGTTAAATGAAATGACACCTGTAATACAGTTGGAGCAACGCTCGTTACGCCAACTCTTGGGTCAGTATGCAACTGGGATTACAGTAGTAACTGCATTAGATTCAAATCATAAAAAAATTGGAATGACAGCGAACTCATTTACTTCTGTATCGCTTGATCCACCTTTAATTTTATGGAACATCGCAAAATCTGCGACACATTTCGAAGATTTCAAACAGGCAGAATATTTTGCCATCAATATCTTGAGTGAAGATCAGTATCAAGAGTCTAAGCATTTCTCAAAATCTTCTGATGACAAATTCGAAGGCTTAGATGACGTTGATGAGTATATGGGCATCCCCATTCTAAATAAATCCTTAACCACTTTTGTTTGTCGTCAGTATGAGCTTCATGAAGCTGGGGATCACTACATTATTGTGGGACAAATTGAAGCCTGCCGTAATCAGCTTGGAAATCCATTGGTGTTCCATAACGGGCAATATAAACAAGCAAATCTTCATCAAGCATTTGCTGGTGTATAGCGAATTCACGAAATTTAAGGATTTTTTAAAATGAATCAACATCACTTTTTCAATGATAATCGCTTTCTACTCGGCTCATTTGCTTCTAACTGCTCAGGTGGAATGACCATTTCAACTCTTGAAGATCGATGGAGTGCGAGCTGGGAAAAGAATCTCGAACTTGGAAAAATGCTAGATGAAGCTGGTATCGACTTCATGTTACCGATTGCTCGCTTTACAGGCTATGGCGGTGAAACAGACTTTCAGGGAACAATTTTAGAGACCATGACTTGGGCGGCCGCATTATTGGCTTTAACCAAAGACATTACAGTTTTTGCGACAATTCAGACTGTCCCCAATCATCCAGTTGTAGTTGCCAAGCAGATTGCAACGCTATCTGAGATTAGTCAAGGTCGTATTGGACTCAACATTGTTGCAGGCTGGAATAAACCTGAATATGAAGCACTCGGTCTACATTTACCTGATGATCACGAAACTCGTTATGGTTATGCACAAGACTGGTATGACCTGATTAAAAAAGTATGGACCAGTGAAGAAAAATTTGATTTTGAAAGTAAGTTTTTCAAAACCAAAGGAACTTATGGAAAACCAAAACCACTTGTACATCCGCCTATCTTCAATGCTGCTGGTTCAAAAAATGGACGTGAATTTGCCGTTAATAATGCGGACTTTCTTTTTACACCAGCTTCAGACTTGGGCAGAAGCAAGATTGAAATTGATGAGCTTAAACAAGCAGGTCGCGACGTAAACCGAGAAGTCAATGTGATGACCTTCTCCCATGTCATTTGCAGACCTACACAAGAGGAAGCCAAAGCAGAATGGGATCGTCAATTAAACAATGCTGATACTGTTGCCGTTGACAATCTGATGAGCTTAATGTTTGCACATGCTCAAAGTTTCCCAAAAGAGGTTCAACAATCCATTCGTGATGCAATGAGTGTAGGCCATGGTGGCTTTCCATTAGTCGGTACACCTGAACAAGTCGCGCAAGGTATTTTAGATTTACATGAAGCTGGTTTTAGAGGAACGACTCTTTCATTCCTCGATTATAGCCGCGAATTTCCGTATTTCCGTGATCATGTTTTACCAATTTTGGAAAAGCATAATATTCGTTAATCCACCACTTAAGCCGACCGTTTCACTGTCGGCTTATTTATTTTAAGAGGGAATTTAGCTGTGAATTATATTTTAAAGGGGTTATTCACTGGATCAATCTGCTTTGCATTAGGCACTGCAGTTCAAGCGGCAAATTGGAGTGATACTTCACTGGCTGTCAGTTATGGTCAAGATTTCTCAGAACCATTTAAAGACGGTGATTTTGACAAATATATTTTTAGTCTTGTACACCTAAGCGGCTATAAATATGGCACCAATTTTTTTCAACTCAATATGCATCAATCCTCAGCTGAACCAAATGCAAACAAAGCTTCTGGTCGAGGAGCTCAAGAGGCATATGCAATTTATCGTCATACCTTAGATATCCCAAGTATCACGCAACACAAACCGAATGATTCTAGTTGGTTCAAGACATATGGTTTTACAGTAGGTTTTGACTGGAATACAAAGAATGATGATTATGGTTCAAATCGACAAATGTATGTTGCTGGTCCAAGTGTTACATTAAATACACCAGGCTATCTTAATCTCAGTTTGCTAGGCTATTACGAGAGCAATGATGCTAATGTACTGAGTAAAAAATATACCTATGATCCTTACTTAGCACTTCAAGTGCTTTGGGATTTTCCTATTATGCAATCGAATTGGAATTATCAAGGCATAGGTGTTTGGATGAGTACCAAAGGGAAAGATCCTTTTGGTGAGCCTACCGCCAGTGAAATCTTTGTAGACATGTCTTTAATGTATTCTTTACTTAAAGATAAATCTGCCAATCAACCAAAATTGAAAGCTGGGATTGCTTATCAATACTGGAAAAATAAATATGGTAATGATGCATCTGGTGTTGCTGGTTCAGGAGCGACCGCGAGTAGCCCTATGTTACGTGTCGCTTACCACTTTTAAATAACATATCAAATTAATCTAATTTAGTACCAAAAGAGTATTTTTATATTCTACTATTTTAGATTAATTTATTTATTTGAGATAAAACAAAAAAAGCAAAATCATGGATTGATTTTTGCATAAGTAATGATAAGCAAGCTAAGGATAGAGGTATTTATGTATAGCCAGCAACACAGGTCTATTTCTACGATTCAATCACATACGCAGAATATTCATGATGCCAACCATTGTCTTGATTTAATCATTGGCCCACATGATTTAGTCGATTTTAATCAATATGAACCATTGGATTTTAGTTTTAATGGATCGCAAATCGGTCGTATGATTATTGGGGATTTAACATATGGTAAAGATGTAATTTTCAAAACGCATACGCATGAAAATATGAACCACTTTTGTATAACGCGCCCTAAAAATGGGCGACCACTATTTAAAAAAGATGGTCAAACTTTTTACGCCTGTTATGATCAAGCATCCATTGTTTCACCTGAAGATAAATTTGAACTAATTATTGACAAAGACTGTGTGCAAACATTCATTTCTTTTTCAAAGACTTTTGTTGAAAAAATACTTTCAGATTTAATCTCTCAGCCAGTTACCGAACCTTTGGTATTTCAAAATGTGATGGATCAAAACAACCCGAAAATTAAAGCATGGTGGGATTTAATTGACAGTATTAAAAATTTCACAAACAATTTTACCAATACTTCATTTTTTCAAGAAATGCGCTCAGATTTTGAATATATTATTGTGAAGTCATTATTATTATCTCAACCCAATAACTATAGTGATTTAATTTATAAAAATACTTTAGATTATCCTGACTTCTTTACTCGCTTGTTAGAATTCATACAAAAAAATATACATCAAAAAATTGAAATTTCAGATTTAGAATATGCATCTGGATTAAGCAAAAAAAAGCTGAATACAATTTTCAAAAAATATTTAAAATGCAGTCCAAATGCTTATATACGCCATTACCGACTTAAATGTATTTATAATGAAATTTCACAGTCTACGCATAAAATTAATATTACTGAAATTGCTTATAAATGGGGTGTTACACATTTAGGTCGTTTTTCACTTGAGTATAAAGATGCATTTGGCGAAAAACCGAGTGAGACCTTAAAAAAAATTATTGAAAGGCAAACAGGCAGTGCTCAACTCATTCATTAAAACACTCAAAAAAAAAAAAGCTAACTCAATTGAGTTAGCTTTTTTGTGTTTTATCGATTAATCGATAAAACTTTGTCCACCCATATAAGGACGCAAGACTTCAGGAATCTCAATCGAACCATCTTCTCGTTGATAATTTTCCATTACCGCGAGCAAAGTACGACCAACTGCTAAACCTGAACCATTCAAAGTATGAACAAACTCTGTTTTCTTTTGATCAGCACGGTAACGAGCTTTCATACGACGAGCCTGGAAATCCCCCATGTTTGAACACGATGAAATTTCACGATAGGTATTTTGGCTTGGTACCCAAACTTCTAAGTCATAAGTCTTCGTTGCACCAAAGCCCATATCACCACCGCATAAGATGATTTTGCGATATGGCAATCCAAGCGCCTGTAAAATACCCTCAGCATGCCCTGTTAACTCTTCCAATGCTTGCATAGAGTCTTCAGGTTTAACAATTTGAACCATTTCAACTTTGTCAAATTGGTGCTGACGAATCAAACCGCGTGTATCACGACCATAAGAACCAGCTTCACTACGGAAACAAGGTGTATGAGCAGCATATTTTAACGGTAGACGCTCAGGATCAATAATCTCATCACGCACAAAGTTAGTCACAGGTACTTCAGCAGTTGGGATCAAGTAATATTCTTTGTCACCTTGAAGCTTGAACAAATCTTCTTCAAATTTAGGCAACTGACCAGTTCCACGTAATGAATCAGCATTTACTAAATACGGTACATAAGCTTCTGTATAGCCATTTTTCAATGTATGTGTATCTAACATGAACTGCGTTAGTGCACGTTGTAAACGTGCAAGCGGGCCCTTGAGCACACTGAAACGAGTACCTGTTAACTTAGTCGCTGTTTCAAACTCGAGTCCACCCATCCACTCACCAAGATCAGTGTGATCTTTAATTTCAAAGTTGAATTCACGAGGCGTACCCCATTTTAAAATTTCAACGTTGTCATTCTCATCTTTGCCCTCTGGCACCGACTCATGAGGTAGGTTTGGAATAGAAAGTGATTTTGCTTCAATTTCAGCTTGTAGTTCTGTTAACGCAAGCTCAGCGGCTTTAATTTCATCTCCGATCGCGCTCATACGAGCCATGATTTCAGAGGCATCACCACCTGCTTTTTTGATTTGACCAACTTGTTTAGCACCCGAATTACGTTCTGCTTGTAAAGCTTCAGTCTTAGACTGAATTTCTTTACGACGAGCCTCTAAAGATGCCCATTCTTCTACGTTGAGTTGCACGCCACGTTTAGCTAAGGCTAAATTTACAGCCTCTATATTATTTCTAAGTAATTTCGGGTCGATCATGGTTAATCTTTTCAGGGAAAAAAACTGCATATAGTGTAAGCGCTTCGTTGAAAAAAATACAGTCGAAGCGCTGACAGCTGAAGCTTATTGAATCAAATTAAAATAGAGTCAATTACTCAGCAGCGAGTTTGGGTAGGTTTGGAAGATATTCTGACTGTATCAAACCATTCACACTCACATAAGGTAAAGTGAGTTCAGACATTCCTTCAGCATAGGACGCGAGTTCATACAGCGGATAAACAAAGACGATACCATCAACTCCGTAATAGAAATTGTCACTTAATTCGAGTTTATCTTGTTCAATATTGTGATCTGTAAGCCACATACTATTAGCACTATAAAGTGTTTCTAATAGCTTTTTATTTTGACCTTTCACAATTAAATCTTGTAGTGCTATTCTTTTTTTAGTTTTTAAATCGAAATGAACATATTCTTTGTGGTACATCCCATGTGCTGCACCAGCAGGATATACATAGCTCAGATATTCAAAACTCGCTATATTCTGATGTTGACTTAAATAACGTACCACAGTCTGACTCTGACTCAACTTCAGCGGATCCACAGTAGTTGTCTCTGTATTCTTAGTAGCCGATTGGAATGGTATAGGGTCTGCTTTTTCAATTCGATTTTTAAAATACGTATTAATCCACGGATGATTAGTTTCAACCGTTTGGAATGAATATTCTGTACACCCTGCCTCATCGCATACTTGCTTCTGTTTAGGCTTTAATTCGACGTTCTTCGATTCGATATACCAAGATTCTGATTGTTTTGCTTGCACAGCAGTCTCATTGCTTTTTTTAGTTTCTGCATCAGATTGAGGCTGACAAGCGCCTAACATGATCATTGATGCACAAATAACACTCAATTTTCCAAACCGATTCATGTGTTTTAGCATATAGCCTCCAATAAAAATGAGTGTTTAACACAGAGACTATAAATTCTAGATGACATGAATTCAGTTGAAATTTGTAGTTAAAAAAAGCAGCGATAAACGCTGCTTTTATATTATTGGTCAATAATGTCTGTGCCTTTAGGAGGTGTAAAGTTAAATGTTGAATCCGGAATACCTGCATTCACTTTCACATTACTAAATTTAACGTGTGTAGTTTGTCCTAATGAATCTTCTAAAATCATTAAGCTTGGCGCTTTATTTGCACCGAAACTAATGGTCAGACTCTGAAAGGCACCATCTTTCTGCTTAGGATATAACGTGTAATAAGTTTTAGCTTTATTTGGCTGTGTTACACGATATGACTGCATAATTTGGTTGGTATTACCAGACAATAATAATGCTGGTGTATTGGCAACTTGCTCATCCATATTTTGACGAATTGCCTGCTGTAGATCTGGGTCATAGATCCAAATCATCTTTCCAGAAGTCACAATTGTTTGTTTTGCTGGTGCTGTAGTTTCCCAATAGAACTTACCTGGACGAGCAACTTTCATCACCCCAGTAAAAGTCTGATTCATATGTTGAGCACTCAAACCTTGTTTTTGTGGTGCTTTACTAGATTTAGTTGCTTTCGTTGTTTGTTCAAAATTTGCCGTTAAACTTTTTATTCCGTTTAATTGACGAACCAAGTTTGCGGTCGCTTGTTGCTCCGAAGCAGCCACTGGCGCTGCGAAAACTTGAGTGCTTGCGACTGGTGCCATCATTGCAGCACTCATTGTAATTGCACCAATCGTTTTACGAAGCATTGTCATGATCCCACCTTTTGTTATTGATCATCATTTGATATGGAGTCATCTTAAACCAAATTTGATCGCTAATAATTGAGAAAATAAGAACTTTTGTATTGTTATTTAGCTAAATTGTTGAAAATACTTCATCATGATGAAGATTCACTTCAGTTCAAAAACTTTCTTTCAGATATAAAAAAACCCACTCAAGAGTGGGTTTTTTGGTTATGCCTGATAAAACTTATACAGTTTCAACAGATACATAACGACGGCCAAATTGACCTTTAACTTCGAATTTGATCACGCCATCAGCGGTAGCAAATAAAGTATGGTCACGACCCATACCAACGTTAGCACCAGCGTGGAACTCTGTACCACGTTGACGAACGATAATGTTACCAGCAGTCACAGCTTGACCACCGAACATTTTAACACCTAACATTTTAGGATTTGAGTCACGACCGTTACGTGTCGAACCACCGGCTTTTTTAGTTGCCATGTCTATTTACTCCTCGTAATTAGCCTGAAATAGCTGTAATTTTCAACTCAGTGAACCATTGACGGTGACCTTGTTGTTTACGATAGTGTTTACGACGACGCATTTTGATGATGCGGATTTTGTCGTGACGACCATGGCTAACTACTTCAGCAGTTACTTTAGCACCAGCAACAACTGGAGCACCAATTTGAATGCTATCACCGTTCACTAACATTAATACGTCATCAAACGTAATAGTAGAACCAGTTTCAGCTTTCAATAATTCAACTTTAAGGGTTTCACCCTCAACAACACGGTGTTGTTTACCACCGCTTTGGATTACTGCGTACATAATGTACTCCAACAGGCCCGTGTCGTCGTGCCGATAAAGGAATATATCGATCTTAAAACGAACGCCACTGGGGGTTATTCAAGGGCAAGGATTTTAAGTGATAATGAAATAAACAACAAGGTCTTTTGTCTAAAAGTTAACTTTCATCCCGAAATATCTATTTCTTACATGAAAATAACAATTTGCTGATTGATTAAACTATATTTATTCACAAAATGAACTACTTCGAATATCAAATAACGTATCAAGTTTTATTGGTATTATGAAGATTAAATCACAAACATGAATAGAAACTGAACAACATTAAGAAAATCATGCATATTCATGTGGCAAAGCGACCAAAACTTTCACTTAAATTGTTACACTAGCTGAGTAACATCTACTGTTTGTATAAGGACTTCATTGTTATGGCCATCGATTTTAAGCAAGACATTCTCGCACCTGTTGCTACAGACTTTGCTGCGATGGACCAACTTATTAATGAAGGAATCAGCTCTAAAGTTGCTTTGGTGATGTCAGTCAGCAAACATGTGGTTGAGGCAGGTGGTAAACGCATGCGTCCTATTATGTGTTTATTGGCTGCTCGCGCTTGCGGTGAAACCAACCTAGAGCATGCCCAAAAGTTAGCTGCAATTATTGAAATGCTGCATACCGCTACACTGGTACATGATGATGTCGTAGATGAGTCTGGGTTACGCCGTGGTCGTCCTACAGCGAATGCAACATGGAATAACCAAACCGCTGTACTTGTTGGAGACTTCCTGATTTCTAGAGCTTTCGATTTGCTCGTAGATTTGAACAATATGGTGTTATTAAAAGACTTCTCAACAGGAACATGTGAAATTGCCGAAGGAGAAGTACTTCAACTGCAATCTCAACATCAACCTGAAACCACTGAAGCGACGTATTTAGATATTATTCACGGCAAAACATCTCGTTTGTTTGAATTGGCGACTGAAGGCGCTGCGATTCTTGCCAATCAACATCAATATCGTGAAGCACTCAGAAAATACGCAGGTCATTTCGGGAATGCATTTCAAATCATAGATGACATACTCGATTACACCTCTGACGCAGAAACACTTGGTAAAAATATTGGCGATGACTTAATGGAAGGTAAGCCAACACTGCCACTGATTGCTGCTCTACAAAAAACTTCTGGAGCAGAGCACGATATTATCCGTCGTAGCATCACTACAGGTGGTACTGAACATTTGGATCAAGTGATTCAGATTGTTCAAAACTCTGGTGCACTAGATTACTGTCGCGAACGTGCTGTTGAAGAAACTACAGCAGCTCGTGAGGCATTGTTACAACTGCCTGAAAGTATTTATCGTCAAGCGCTTGATAATTTGGCGCAATTAGCATTAGATCGAATCCAATAAACTTCAACTAAAAAAATTTGCGTATGCATATAAACTTTAATGATCTTTTTAAACAAATGCAGGAGCAACTTGACCATCATCAAGCTGCTCCAAACGAAAACATACTCATTGAACTCGTTAATCGCATCCGTCCATCAGACAGTTATAACCTAGAAGAAATTAATCAAAAATTTCAGGCGTTGATACAAGCGTTATTAATTACGCCGACTGCAGCCACCACTTTTCAAGCCTATATCGTTCATCTGATCAATCGCTATAAACAAACCACTATTTATGCGGACAGTGGGATTCTTTCTCTAGATGGTTTTTGGAATCAGTTGGGTCAACGAATGGGAGCGCATGTTCTTCCCCTTTTGACCGATGAAACTGATTTAAAAGATTTAGTCTTCCGTGTCTTTCATTTACGTAGCGATAAATATTGGCTAGAAAATATTGAAGATCAGCAATGGATTCAGTTTTTTCAGATTGTCAATCAAAGTAATGGCAGCTTAGATGCAAAATTTGGCATCAAACGCGACATGATTAAAGCCATTACAGTTTTATCTTACCGTATCAGCGGTATTGGACTTTATCCTGAGTTTATTAATGCACAACCAGAACTGACTGAATATGAGTCACCTTTTTTGGTGCAGAATCGTGAAATCATTGAATTTATTGAGCTATACAAAAAACATTATAGTGAAGCTGATGATCTTACTGAAATGGTCGTACCCGACGCCAACCAGGCTTTGGTGATGATTGAGCAGTGTCGCGATGTTGTTTTAAAGATTCGTCGTGCTACGAAAAGAATTGGGGTGAGTTTAAGTCTCACTTATTTATTGTCTTTGCTTGAGCAATGTTTAGATCGTATTGAACTATTACTGAACTTATTGACTGAAACTGGAAAAGTTCAATACTTAGCACTAGCTGAGTTATGTCAAGATTTAGTTGCGGCTCACTATGAGGAGCGAAGTGTTCGAGAGCTTTTAAAAACAAACAGTGAATTAATCGCATTACAAGTCACTGAAAATGCCAGTAAAACAGGCGAACATTATGTAAGCACCAATAAAGCTGGTTTCTTCAGTATGTACAAATCAGCCGCAGGTGCAGGCGTCATTATCGCTATCATGGCGACCTTGAAGATTCTCACTGCGCGCATCGCCATGGCACCTATCATGCAAGCCTTCGCGTATAGCATGAACTATGCATTAGGTTTCATGTTGATCCATGTACTGCATTTTACCGTTGCAACCAAACAACCTGCTATGACTGCAGCTGCCCTAGCCGCGACAGTTCAACAAAAGAAAGGGTCTCGAACTGCACAAATTGCAGAACTTGCTGCACTGATTATCAATATTATCCGTACGCAGTTTGTCGCTATTCTCGGCAATATTTCCATTGCAATTCCGGTTGCAGCATTGATCACCATGATGTGGCCGTTGATTCTGGGTGAACAATTACTCAATCACAGTAAAGCAACATATTTACTTCATAGTTTGAATCCTTTTACATCCCTAGCAGTCCCACATGCAGCTATTGCAGGTGTATGTCTATTTTTATCTGGTTTGATCGCAGGTTACTTCGACAACATGGCAGTGTATCGTAAAGTCGGACCTCGCTTAAAAGCACATCATCGTCTAAAAAACTGGCTAGGTGCTGACAGACTTGAAAAGTTTGCAAACTATATTGAACGTAATTTAGGAGCACTAGCCGGGAATTTCCTGTTCGGAATCATGCTAGGCAGCATGGGGACAATTGGCTTTATTCTTGGTCTGCCTTTAGATATTCGTCATATTGCCTTTGCTTCAGCAAACTTTATGCAGGGCCTATTGAGTATCAATGGCACGCCTGAAATAGGGCTCATTATTGTTTCATTCCTTGGTGTATTATTAATTGGTTTGACCAACTTATTTGTCAGCTTTAGTCTCACTATTATTGTGGCATTACGCGCACGACGTGTTCGTTTTGAACAATGGAAACCTCTGGCAAAATTAGTATTTACTCACTTTGTTACACGACCAATGGACTTTTTCTGGCCCCCAAAACAACCTTTAGAGGTCGAAGATCCAATTTCACCAAAGAAATCTTCTCATTAGATATTTGTGTTATTTTTTGTGCTAAAAATAAGATGCACATTGTAATGAAATTACTATAAATTATGCTTTTACACTGACTTGAAAAAAAGTGTACTGGCGAGTACACTTTGACGCATTCATGCAATAAATGTATGCCACTATAATATAACTTAGGTTATTTTATATGCCTTACTTACTGATTTTAATAGGTTGTTTAGGAATAACGATAAGTAGTATAGGAATCTATATTCCAACGATACAACAGCTCGATCTCACTGCTGTTTCATGGATGAGTCAACACCGCAATCCCCTCATAGATGGAATTGCGGTTTTATTGTCTCATGTTGGCGGTTTACCGATCATGCTGATGTGCGTGGCGATTTGGACCTTACAGCAATGGCGATTAAAACAATATGCTAACTGTCTATTTATCTCACTTGGTCTCGTTGGTGGTGCCTGTCTTGGCTGGTTACTCAAATATGCTTTCGACCGACCTCGTCCAAATGCAATTTATCAAATCGTTGAAACTTATGGAGCCGCATTTCCAAGCGCACATAGTCTCTATGCAGCAGTGATTGCTGGTTTGATGATCATGATCTTTCGAAACCATCATCAAAGTAGAATCATTTTTGTCGCTGCCTGTATATGGTTTGTTGGCATGGGTTTTTCACGGGTTTATCTCGGTGCTCATTACCCGACAGATGTTGTTGCAGGTTGGAGTATTGCGTTGATATGGCTGACTATACTGTGGTTAGTCCTATCACAACGGATAGCAAAGCAAACAATTATTTTTAGAGAAAAATCTAACGAGGTGGAATAATGATGTCGGCAAAGCTTTGGGCCCCTGCCCTCACTGCTTGTGCTCTTGCAACAAGTATTGCACTTGTGGGTTGTAGCAAAGATCCAAAAGATGCAGAGCAAGCCGCTGCACAACAGCAAATGCCGCCAACTGAAGTTGGTGTCATCGTTGCTCAACCACAAAGTGTTGAACAAACTGTCGAGCTTTCGGGTCGAACTTCAGCCTATCAAATTTCTGAAGTACGTCCGCAAGCAAGCGGTGTGATTTTAAAGCGTCTGTTTGCTGAAGGTAGTTTTGTCCGTGAAGGACAACCTCTGTACGAAATTGATGCAAATACCAACCGTGCGAACTTAGACAGTGCAAAAGCAGCCTTAGTTCGTCAAAAAGCCAATCTCAATGCGCTTCAAGTTAAAGCTGACCGTTATCGCCAACTTGTCGGTATCAATGCTGTGTCTAAGCAAGAATTTGATGATCTACAAGCACAAGTTAAATTGGCACAAGCAGATGTTGCAGCTTCAGAAGCAGCGGTGAAAAATGCGCAGATTAACTTAGGTTATTCTACTGTTCGCTCACCAATTTCAGGGCAATCAGGTCGCTCTAGTGTGACTGCAGGTGCATTGGTAACGGCTAATCAACCTGAAGCATTGGTAACAATCCAACAGCTTGATCCAATCTATGTCGATATCAACCAATCAAGTGCTGAGCTTCTTCGTTTACGTCAACAGTTGAGTCAAGGCAGCATCGACCGCAGCAACAATACTAAAGTTCGTTTAAAACTTGAAGATGGCAGCATCTACCCTATTGAAGGTAATCTTGCATTCTCTGATGCAAGTGTAAATCCAGAAACAGGGACAGTTACCCTACGTGCTGTGTTCTCAAATCCGAACCAATTATTATTGCCAGGAATGTTCACTAATGCTCAAATTGTGCAAGGTGTAATTCCTAATGCGATTTTAGTGCCTCAAGCGGCTGTGACCCGTACACCAACAGGTCAAGCGACTGCGATGATCGTGAATGCGAAAGGTGCAGTTGAAGTACGTCCAATTGAGACTGCAGGTGTGCAAGGTAAAGATTGGATTGTGACCAAAGGTCTAAATACAGGTGACAAGGTCATTGTAGATGGTGTGGCGAAAGTTAAACCTGAACAACAAGTTGTAGCTAAACCTTATCAACCTCAAGCTGCAGCACCTCAAGCCGGCAAAGATGGTCAACAAGCAAAGCCAGCAGCTCAATCTGAACAAAAAGCTACTTCAAATGCATAAGGAGTAGACTGAATGGCTCACTTTTTTATCCATCGCCCAATTTTCGCTTGGGTGATTGCATTGGTCATCATGTTGGCGGGTATTTTATCCCTCACCAAGATGCCAATTGCGCAATACCCAACGATTGCACCACCAACGGTATCGATTTCTGCATCATATCCGGGTGCATCTGCTGAAACTGTAGAAAACACAGTAACGCAAATTATTGAACAACAAATGAATGGCTTGGATGGGTTACGTTACATCTCATCTAACAGTGCTGGTAATGGACAAGCTTCCATTACTCTAAACTTTGAACAAGGTATCGATCCTGATATTGCACAGGTACAAGTTCAAAATAAACTTCAATCAGCGACTGCACTTTTGCCTGAAGACGTACAACGTCAAGGTTTAAAAGTTACTAAGTCTGGCGCAAGCTTCTTACAAGTTATTGCGTTTTATTCTGAGTCAGATGCATTAGATGCAAATGACATTAAAGACTATGTAAACTCAAATATCTCTGAACCACTTAGCCGTGTGACTGGTGTGGGTGAAGTGCAAGTATTTGGTGGTTCATATGCTATGCGAATTTGGATGGACCCATCCAAAATGGCCAACCTGCAAGTTACACCGAGTGATATTGCAAATGCATTAAGAACTCAGAATGCGCAAGTGGCGGTAGGTCAGTTAGGTGGTGCACCTTCTGTACAAGGTCAAGTTTTAAATGCGACTGTAACTGCTCAAAGTCTTTTACAAACACCTGAACAATTTTCAAATATTTTCCTTAAGAACTCACCAAATGGTGCACAAGTTCGTTTAGGTGATGTCGCTAAAATTGAATTAGGTGCAGACAACTACGCATTTGACTCTAAATTTAATGGTCAACCTGCAGGTGGTGTAGCGATTCGTTTGGCAACGGGTGCAAACGCATTAGATACAGCCCAAGCGATTGAAGATCGTTTAAAAGAATTACGTCCAAACTACCCAACAGGTATGGTGGACAAACTTGCTTTTGATACAACACCATTTATTGAGCTCTCAATTAAAAGTGTTGTGAAAACCTTAATTGAAGCGATTATCCTCGTATTCTTGGTCATGTTCTTGTTCCTACAAAACTGGCGTGCAACCATTATTCCAACAATGGCTGTTCCAGTGGTTGTATTGGGTACATTTGCCGTGATCAACATGTTCGGATTCTCGATCAACACATTAACCATGTTCGCTATGGTTCTCGCCATTGGTCTTCTGGTGGATGATGCGATTGTCGTCGTAGAAAACGTTGAACGTGTGATGGCAGAAGAGCATCTTGAGCCTGTGGAAGCGACTGAAAAGTCGATGGGACAGATCTCTGGTGCATTGATTGGTATTACCTCTGTCTTAACTGCAGTATTCGTACCTATGGCATTCATGGGGGGTACGACAGGTGTAATTTATCGTCAGTTCTCTATCACGCTCGTTACAGCAATGATTCTTTCATTGATTGTTGCATTAACCTTTACCCCTGCATTGTGTGCGACCATGTTGAAAAAACATGATGTCAACAAACCTCAAAGCAATAACATTTTTGCCCGTTTCTTCCGTTGGTTTAACAATGGTTTTGACAAAATTTCGGTGAAATATCAAAACGGCGTAAACCGTTTAACACATGCCAAGCTATTTGCAGGATTGGTCTATGGTGTTGTGATTGCTGTGATGGGCTGGTTATTTGTCAACCTTCCTTCTTCATTCTTACCAGATGAAGACCAAGGTGTGGTGATGACACTCGTTCAGCTACCACCAAATGCAACGCTTGAACGCACTGGCAAAACAATTGATCAAATGACAGGCTTCTTCCTCAACAACGAGAAAGAACATGTTGAATCTGTATTTAGTGTTGCTGGTTTCTCGTTCACGGGTATTGGTCAAAATGCGGGTCTTGCCTTCATTAAGTTGAAAGACTGGAAAGACCGTACCTCTCCTGAATCTCAGGTCGGTGCAATTATCCAACGTGGTATGGCACTGAATATGATTGTGAAAGATGCCAGCTATATCATGCCTCTTCAACTTCCAGCAATGCCGGAGTTGGGCGTGAGTGCAGGCTTTAACCTACAGTTAAAAGCAGCTGCAGGTCAAAGTCACGAGCAATTATTAGCAGCACGTAATGCTGTACTCGGCTTAGCTTCTCAAGATCAGCGCTTAACAGGTGTTCGTCCTAACGGACAAGAAGATACGCCTCAATATCGTGTCATCGTCGATCATGCTCAAGCAGGTGCTATGGGAGTCAGCATTGCTGAAATCAATAGTACGATGGGTATGGCATGGGGTGGTTCATACATTAATGACTTCATCGATCGTGGTCGTGTGAAAAAAGTGTATGTCCAAGGTGAAGCGAGCTCTCGTATGATGCCTGAAGACTTAGACAAGTGGTATGTCCGCAATAACCAAGGTACGATGGTTCCATTCTCAGCGTTCGCAACAGGCGAATGGACTTATGGTTCACCACGTTTAGAGCGTTATAACGGCGTTTCTTCCATGAACATCACAGGTACTCCAGCTCCAGGTGTGAGTTCGGGTGATGCAATGGCCGCGGTTGAAGAAATCATTGCAAAGCTTCCTTCAATGGGCTTACAAGGCTTCGATTACGAATGGACAGGTTTATCTCTCGAAGAACGTGAGTCTGGCGCACAAGCACCATTCCTTTATGCTCTTTCTTTATTGATTGTCTTCCTCTGCTTGGCAGCCTTATATGAAAGTTGGTCTATCCCATTCTCTGTACTCATGGTTGTGCCATTGGGTATTGTTGGTGCACTTGCCTTAACATTCTTGGGAATGATTATTTTGAAAGATCCAAACCTTTCAAATAACATCTACTTCCAAGTGGCGATTATTGCCGTGATTGGTTTGTCCGCGAAGAATGCGATCTTGATTGTAGAGTTTGCGAAAGAGCTTCAAGATCAAGGTGAAGAACTCTTCGAAGCAACCTTGCATGCCGCGAAAATGCGTTTGCGTCCAATCATTATGACCACATTGGCTTTCGGTTTTGGTGTTCTTCCTCTAGCTCTCGCTTCTGGCGCAGGTGCAGGAAGTCAACATTCCGTGGGTTATGGTGTACTTGGTGGTGTAATCAGCTCAACACTTTTAGGGATCTTCTTTATTCCAGTGTTCTATGTATGGATCCGAAGTATCTTTAAAACAAAACCAAAACAAAATAAACAGGAGCAAATTTCGTGATGCAAAACGTATGGTCTATTACAGGTCGTAGCATTGCGGTATCTGCAATTGCGCTTGCTTTGACAGCATGTCAAAGCATGCGTGGTCCAGAACCGGTCACTCAAGCCAATATTCCAGGAAGTTATCTTGGCAATGCTTCTGGTCCATCTATTGCGGAGCAAGGTTATAAGGATTTTTTTGTAGATCAACGCTTAATCCAAGTTTTGGATTTAGCCTTGGCAAATAACCGTGATCTTCGTAAAGCGACGCTAAATATCGAATTAGCACGTCAACAATTTCAAATCAGCCAAAACAATCAATTGCCTACGATTGGTGCAAGTGGTGGTGTTTTACGACAAGACACGGTCAATTCGCCAAGCCCAGTAACAACCTATAATGTAGGTTTAGGTTTAACGGCTTATGAAATTGATTTTTGGGGTCGTGTTAGAAGCTTGAAAGACAATGCCCTAGACACTTATCTTTCAACTGCAAGCGCACGTGATGCCACTCAAATAGCCTTGATTAGCCAAACAGCTCAAGCTTGGTTGGCTTACTCATATGCGCAAGCGAATCTTAAACTCGCTGAACAGACACTGAAAGCTCAACTTGAATCTTACAATCTCAACAAAAAACGTTTTGATGTGGGAATCGACAGTGAAGTTCCGCTTCGTCAGGCTCAAGTTTCTGTTGAGACGGCACGTGGCGATGTTGCTGAATACAAGACTCAAATTGCACAAGCGGTTAATGCGTTAAACCTCCTTGTAGGTCAACCACTACCTGACAATTTATTGCCTAAAGAGAGAATCACACGTGTGACATCAACCACTGCTTTTGCGGCTGGTTTGCCAAGTGATCTACTCAACAACCGTCCAGATGTTAAAGCGGCTGAATATCAGCTAAGTGCGGCTGGTGCGAATATCGGTGCTGCAAAAGCGCGTTTATTCCCAACCATTAGCCTCACAGGTTCAGCAGGTTATGCATCAACAGACTTAAGTGATTTATTCAAGTCTGGCGCTTTTGTTTGGTCTGTTGGTCCTAGTCTAGATATACCAATCTTTGACTGGGGTACACGTCGTGCCAATATTAAAGTCTCTGAAACACAGCAACAGATCGCATTGTCTGATTATGAAAAATCAATTCAATCTGCGTTCCGTGAAGTGAATGATGCTTTGGCAGTGCGTCAAAATATCGGTGAACGTTTAACTGCACAACGCCGTTTAGTTGATGCGACCAATACAACCTACAAACTCTCAAATGCCCGCTTCCGCGCTGGTATTGACAGTTTCTTAACTGTATTAGATGCGCAACGTACATCGTATAGTGCTGAGCAAGGTTTATTGCTGCTTGAACAAGCGAACCTTAACAACCAAATCGAGCTCTATAAATCACTCGGTGGTGGCTTAAAAACTAATACTACGGATCAAGTGATTTATCAGCCTTCAAGCTCAGATTTAAAATACGACAAGAAGTAATTTTTTGTTTGAATAAAGCTCACTTCGGTGGGCTTTTTTATTGTCCCAAATACTGATATTTTGTCATTAATTATCCTTTTTATCACGACTTCAATCACATGCTGTTAAGTAATTTAGAATCTGTACCTGGTCATCAAATTCAACAACAATTTGACGTGGTATATGGTAGTACCGTCAGAAGTAAACACGTTGGACGTGATTTACTCGCAGGACTTAAGAATATCGTCGGTGGAGAACTTACCGCATACACGGAATTACTTGAAGAGTCTCGTCAAGAAGCAATGAACCGTATGATTGATAAAGCGCGTGGCTTAGGGGCGAATGCGATTGTCGGAATTCGTTTCTCGACTTCCAATATTACCCAAGGTGCTTCCGAATTATTTGTTTATGGCACAGCTGTGTATGTCACACCGAATGCACCTAAAATTCCTGATCCATTCACCTCTTAAGGATTCGTTATGGATGGTATCATTTTTCAGGTGGTTATCTTTCTCATCCTATTTTGTATTGGATTTGGATTTGGTCGCTATAATGAACAAAAGCATCTTAAGCAACTTGATGAACAAGAAGCGCGCTTAGCTTATATCAAGTTAGATAGTCAGCGTTTTAAAACTTCTGAAAACCATGGACAAATGATCAGCAGTAATGTTGTGATTTCGCATGATTATTTTAAGTTTGTACTTGCGCAAATCCAAAATTTCTTTGGTGGACGCTTACGCAGTTATGAAAGTATTGTTGAACGTGCAAGACGTGAAGCTATTGTTAGACTTAAACTTGAAGCTGAAAAAATGGGCGCAACTGAAATCTTAGGGTTAAGACTCAGCACCACAGATTTAGGACTTCAAGGTGGAATGGTTGAAGTATTCGCTTACGGAACTGCTATACAAAAGAGAGACTAAAAGTCTCTCTTTTTCTTTACAGGTATGTAGTAGTCACTCAAGCCGTACACTTTACTTGAGGAGTCTTTAAATCCCTTATCACTCGCATGATCATTGAGATAAAAACCCAAACATAGTTGATTAAATTTTTCTCATCGATAAGTGCATGATCATTAAAATTTACTTTACTTTCATTTTTCGGATCATTCGATACAGTATTGCTGGTGATAACCGTGAAATAAAGACGCCTAATTTTTCTTTTGCCCCACCCACGACAATATACTCATCCCCTTTCAATAATGCCTGTACGGTTTGTTTAGCAAATTCCTCTGCTTCTAAACCATTTTCAATAGCCTCATCTTGATAACCTTGGGGCTTTCCTTCACCGTTTAATGCGTTAAAGGACACATTGGTTTTCACAAATCCTGGGAAAATTACCGAGACACCCACACCATCTTGCGCAACTTCAGCACGTAAGCTATTCGCCCACATATGAATCGCACCTTTGGCTGCCGAATAAGTCGCACGATATTGTGTGCCCAATAACCCAGCGACACTTGAGATAAAGGCAATTCGTCCTGACTTCTGTTGCTGAAAAGTCGGCAAAACCGTTTTAGTTAAAAAGACTTGAGAAAAATAATCAACTTCCATGATCGCACGTTCAGTTTGCATGGTCGTATCTTTAATTAATGCACGTTGTGATAGACCTGCATTATTGATTAACCAATCAATACGTCCCTTTTGTTGGAGAACTTGTTCATAAGCATGACGAACTTGGGATTCATCTGTGATATCCGCTTTAATGGAAATATGTCGTTCTGGGTGCGCCAAAGACTGTCTAACCGTTTCTAGCTCTTCAAAACGACGAGCCGTCAAAATAACCTGTGCCCCTAAACTGGCACATTCAGCAGCCAACGCTTTACCAAGACCCGATGATGCGCCTGTAATCCATACCACTTTCTGATCAAGCTGTTCCAACTTTGCCATTCCCTTTATCCTTATGGTTTAAGCATTTAATTTTGCTTTTTGCTGTCCTTCATTATCAAGAAAAACCAAAAAATGGTCAAAGTACTTCACGATACTTTGTGCATCATGAATTTTGCTTAAATTTTCAAATCGCTTATACCCTAATCCTGTGGTCAGACTGATCACACCATTTAAGGTTTTATCCACCACCATATTAAATTTCAGCATTTTTTTAGGTTCACGAATTAAGCTCGTAACGCCTTGATCAACCACTTTAGTGAAGGCTTTTAAGCCAGGAGCAACATATTGATTTTGACCTTCACGCATACGTTCTGCACAGCCCAGTAACTCATTCACAATAACTTTTTCAACTGGGTATGAAATATAGTATTTTCCATCTTGTTCATACATCAAACTTTGTACATGATTCACCATAGGCATTAAGCGATCATTACCAAAAAATGATACCGACCAAGGCATGTATTTCAAGATTGCATCTTGCACTTGTTTCAATACTTTTGCTGAGTCTTGATCCTTTGCATTAGAATCTTTGACCAGTGTGCCAAAGGCTTGATCAATAATCTCACAAGCAATTTTGGACAGATTATCTCCAAGAATTTTAGCTTGCGCTTCACGATCTCCTGCATTGAGTTTTTGGTGAATGGTTTGATATTGCTGATAAGTTTCAGGTTGTAAGCGCAAAGAAATAGTATAAGTCATGCGATTGTTATCCTTTATTGTCTGGCCGATTCCGCGAGTTGACGCTGGCTTTAGTGTTATTCAAAATCAATTACTGTTCGATTGTGTGTGATTTGAAACGAGAATGCATTTGCTTAACGTGCCTCTCCATGCATTTTTTTTGCTACAATAGATGCAATTTTTTATCTACTTTTGATCTGTTCGAACTATGACTGATTCAGCGCAAAATATTGCTACAACCTACGATCCGACCGAGATCGAGAAAAAATGGTACCAAACTTGGGAAGAACGCGGTTACTTTAAGCCGTCTGAAAAAGGCGAGTCTTTCTGTATCATGATTCCGCCACCAAACGTCACTGGTAGCTTGCACATGGGTCATGGTTTTAACAATGCCATCATGGATGCTTTGACACGTCATAAGCGTATGTCTGGCTTTAACACGCTTTGGCAACCGGGTACTGACCACGCAGGTATCGCAACGCAAATGGTTGTAGAGCGTCAGTTGGGTGCACAAGGCGTAAGCCGTCATGACTTGGGTCGTGAAAAGTTCATCGAAAAAGTATGGGAATGGAAAGAACAATCTGGCGGTAATATTACCCGTCAAATCCGTCGTTTAGGTTCTTCTGTAGATTGGTCTCGTGAACGTTTCACCATGGATGAAGGTTTATCAAACGCTGTTAAAGAAGTGTTTGTAAAACTTCACGAAGATGGTTTGATCTACCGTGGTAAACGCCTTGTAAACTGGGATCCAAAATTACAAACTGCCCTTTCTGACTTAGAAGTTGAGTCTGATAAAGAAGAACAAGGTTCACTGTGGCACTTCAAATATTTCTTTGAAGACAAGTCACTTCGCACGCACGATGGTAAAGATCACATTGTTGTAGCAACGACTCGTCCTGAAACATTGTTAGGTGATACAGCCGTTGCGGTTGCACTTGATGATGAACGTTATGCGCATCTTGTAGGTCAAAACATCATCCTACCAATTACAGGTCGTGCGGTTCCTATCGTTAAAGATGAATATGTTGATAAAGAATTCGGTACAGGCTGTGTAAAAATCACCCCTGCGCATGACTTCAATGACTACGAAGTAGGTAAACGCTGCGAATTACCAATCATCAACATCTTCAACAAAAATGCTGAAGTACTTGCTGAGTTTGAATACATCGAAAAAGCGGGCGAGCAAATTTCTAAAACCATCCCTGCACCTGTGGACTATGTTGGTTTAGAGCGTTTTGAAGCGCGTAAGAAGTTAGTAGAGCAAGCGGAAGCTGAAGGCTGGTTAGACCAAATTCAACCGTACACATTGAAGCCACCTCGCGGTGACCGTTCAGGTGTAATCGTTGAGCCATTATTAACAGACCAATGGTATGTGAAGATTGCGCCACTTGCTGAACCTGCAATTGAAGCAGTTCAAGATGGCCGTATCAAGTTCGTACCTGAGCAGTACAGCAACATGTACATGGCTTGGATGAACAACATTCAAGACTGGTGTATCTCTCGTCAATTGTGGTGGGGTCACCGTATTCCTGCTTGGTACGATGCGGAAGGTAATGTTTACGTTGGTCGCAATGAAGCTGAAGTTCGTGAGAAAAACAACATTCCTGCCGATGTTCAATTAGATCAAGATGAAGATGTACTTGATACATGGTTCTCATCGGGTCTTTGGACATTCTCAACTTTAGGTTGGACGGGTAATGAAGCGAAAGATAAAGAAAACTATTTCTTAAATACTTTCCACCCGACTGATGTTCTTGTAACAGGTTTCGACATCATCTTCTTCTGGGTTGCTCGTATGATAATGCTTACGATGCACTTCATGAAAAATGAAGATGGTACGCCACAAGTACCGTTCAAAACTGTGTATGTTCACGGTTTGGTACGTGATGGCGAAGGTCAGAAGATGTCTAAATCTAAGGGTAATGTACTTGATCCACTCGATTTGATTGATGGTGTTGATCTTGAAACTTTAGTACAAAAACGTACTACAGGTTTGATGAACCCGAAACAAGCGGCGAAAATTGAAAAATCAACTCGTAAAGAATTCCCTGAAGGTATTCAATCTTACGGTACAGACGCGGTTCGTTTCACATTCTGTGCGCTTGCAAACACTGGTCGTGACATCAAGTTCGACATGAAACGTGTTGAAGGCTACCGTAACTTTGCGAACAAAATCTGGAACGCTACTCGTTTCGTGATGATGAACTGCGAAGAGCAAGTGATTGGTATCGATGCTCGTCAAGACCTTTGGGAATTGCCTGAACAATGGATCGTAAGCCGTCTACAAAAAGCGGAACAAGCAGTGCAAACAGCATTTGCAACGTACCGTTTAGACTTGGCTGCACAAGCGATTTACGAGTTCATTTGGAATGAATACTGTGACTGGTATGTAGAGCTGACTAAGCCTGTTCTGAATGATGAAAATGTATCGGTTGAGCGTAAAGCTGAAGTGCGTCGTGTTCTTCTTTCTGTGATGGAAGCATCTTTACGTTTGGCACATCCATTAATGCCTTACTTAACAGAAGAAATTTGGCAAACGCTTGCGCCGAAGTTAAACATTTCTGGCGAAACGATTATGCTGGCGCAGTACCCTGTTGCTGACCAAGCGTTAATTAATGAACAAGCTGAAGCTGATATGCAATGGCTTCAAGGTTTGATTGGTGCGGTACGTAATATCCGTGGTGAGATGGGCTTAGGTAATGCTCGCTTGTTGCCTGTTCTGCTTCAAAACACGACGGATAGCGAGAAAGCGCAGATTGCTCGTATTGAGCCACTCTTTAAAGCATTGGCAAAAGTTGAAAGCATTACCTTCCTAGCTGATGCTGAACAACCACCATTGTCTTCATCAAGTGTTGTCGGTCATGTGTCTGTATTCGTTCCAATGAAGGGCTTAATTGACCCGAAAGCGGAATTGGGTCGTCTACAAAAAGACTTAGACAAGGTTCAAAAACAGCATGACCAAATTGCAACTAAACTTTCTAATGAAGGTTTTGTGGCAAAAGCACCTGCGGCTGTGGTTGAAGGCGAGAAAGTAAAACTTGCTGAGTTTGCGGATCAGTTAGCGAAGATTAAAGCGAATATGGAGCAGATTGCAGCGCTTTAATGTGTTGTTAGTTTGATCTAATTTGTGTATAAAGGGCTGATTATTCAGCCCTTTATTAATTCATGAATGTTAAGAAAGAAAGTTGGCGTGTGCGTTCTGTTAAATATCTAGAAAACAACTACCACCATCTATATAAAAACTTTGAAGCTTTAATACTTTTTCTATTAAGTGCATATTGTCTTGCTGATTTCACGACTCTAAAAAGTGATATAACTTCATTAATACATTCACTTCATGAAGACGAAATTAGTACTTGGTCAATTCTCATAAAGATTCTTAAATCTTATCCATTCTATCTAATCATTATCTTAATGGGTTTTTCTATTTTTATTACTCGTAAAATAAGTAATGAAACCAAAACATTAGAAGCAGAAAATCAGTCTTTGCGATCTCAAATTGATGCACAAAAATCGGAAATTGATACTACAACAGCTCAATTAAATGAAGCAGAAGAAGCGATTGATAATTTAAAAGACAATAATCTTGAAACATCTTTTGAAATAGGTAGCAAGTTCATTGCATATTTATTTCAGAAATGGGGACTCACCTCAAGAGAGCGCATAAGCCTCTATTTAGAAGTCGATGGACACTTTGTATTGAGTGCTCGTTATGCTGTTGATGCAAAGTTTACAGAAATTCATCGTAGACAATTTCCAATTGACCAAGGAATTATTGGTGACTGTTGGCGTTTAAAACGAAGATTTATTAAAAACTATCCTCAGAACAATCAACAATACATTAGAGAATGTACTAAACATAATTTTACTGAATCAGAAGTCAAATCATTTACAATGAAAAGTAAAAGTATTATCGGTTTTCCTATCTATAGAGATGAATTTGAGGTGTGTGGTGTACTAATCATAGAATCCACACAGGTTGATTGGAATTTTGATGAAGATAGTAAATTAACTGATGAATATAGAATACTTTTTAGGCAATTTCTTGTACATTATGAAAAAACAATAAATGCTTGTCAAAGGGAGGTAGCAAAATGAATCAATCATTAAATGATTTAATTAAATATTTTTGCAGTATGTACCCCCACTCTCAAGAGCTTTCCAAAGCACGCTTAACAAAGATGATTTATTTAGCTGATTGGGAGAACTTTAAATTATCAAACAACCAATTATCTAATATTAAATGGTATTTTGATAATTTTGGACCATATGTAACAGATGTTGTGGACACAGCTTATAACGACCCTGATGTACGATTAGTATCTACACGTACAATTTATGGCACTGAAAAAACTCTTATTGAATATAAGGGCTCTACTCCTATTTTAGATGAGTCAGTAAAAAAAATTCTCGATCAAGTTATTGAATCTACAAAAGCTTTATCTTGGAAAAACTTTATTGAGTATGTATATGCAACGCCCCCAATAAAACAGTCGACAAGATACAACTATTTGGATTTTTCCAATTTTATTTAACCCTCACCCCAGCCCTCTCCCATAGGGAGAGGGAGCTGTCATTTGATTTAACACCTATATGAATTTGGCGATGAATTTCCCTCTCCTTTTAGGAGAGGGTTAGGGAGAGGTATTTTTTAATTCAGTGCACACTTGCCACAAATCCGCTAACACCACATCCGTCCGCCCCAACACATTACAATTCCAATACCGAACTACAGTTAAATTCAAAGTCTCTAAAAACTTCGTGCGTTCAGCATCATATTCAATCGCATCATCAGTACCATGCTGACTACCATCCAGCTCAATCACCAAACCAATTTCATGACAGTAAAAGTCTACAATATATGGTTTGATCACATGCTGACGGCGAAATTTAAGATTCATAAATCGCTTGGCACGTAGAAGTTGCCACATCAGATTTTCAGCATCGGTGGCGGTGTGGCGCATAGATTTGGCAAAGATCAGTAATTGAGGATCGAGCTTCTTGTTCATGTTGGATTTAATTTTTATTATTTTCTCTAGATTATCAAATTTTAGAACCTCTCCCTAGCTCTCTCCTACAAGGAGAGAGAACTTTTCATTATGATCTTTATTATTTTTTGCTTGAATTAAGTTAAATCATAAATTGAATGAAAGGATCGTTATAACCTTCATCAACTTCAAACCCTGCTTTCTTGATCTCCTGCTCTTCTTCCTTACGAGCCAATAAACACTCTTCTCTGTATTTTTCTAGTTTTATTTGTTTTTCATTGATTGATAATTCATCTAGATATAAATCATCAGCACCATAAAAACTTAAAGCACTGTATATTGAAGCTAAGTACCGTATCTCAAATGTGGCTGAGTAATCACGGTTATAAAAAATAGAAATTTCAAAATCCCCCACATAAAAGTAACTATCAAGAGATAAAAAGTCTTCGGATTCTAATACAGATTTAAATTCATCAAATTGAATGAGATCAGGGGCGAGACAAGTATGATCACCAGAAACTAGAATTTTGTTGTAGTCTTCTTTTTTATAACGAATATCATCTAGACCAAAATAGTTTTGACATCCTAAATCAAGTAAATCCTGCATAAAGCGTTTGTAATCTTGAAAAGCATCTTCTAATGAACTATTCGCTTTCGACCACCTTTGCTCGAACTCAATTCCCTCAATGATCTCATTGGTTTGTTTAAGGGAAAGATCATAGACTTTTTCAAATTGGAAACTCTTACTATTCAGTTCTAAATTCAGCTCAATATTCCTTTCATAAGGATCATCACCAAAATTACAAGCATAATAACAATATCGATTATTTTTGGGTTCTTGTACGGTTTCAACACTCATTACACGATTTTGGTTTTTAAAGCGAATGAAACTATCCTGTGCCAATGAAATGACGACTGTTGAAGCATCAGTTAAATCCACTTTAACAAAACCTGACCGACTCTTAGGCTCTTGATTCTCCTGTTGAGCTTCGACAACGGTACAGTGCGTTAAATTTGAACCAAATAATTTATAAGCTGTGAATAATATTGCAACCACAATAAAAGCTAAGATGATGAAAAAACTCATTTATTCTTTTTCTCTTTTTGTATGTATATAAAAATGAATGAACATTTAATTTAGACATAAGTCTTGTCATCTTTAAAATAACGTACCTTACTGCACTTATTCAAACTAAAAATAAAAAAAACTAAAATATCCCACATTCCAACAACATCCCGATACCACTCTCTTCCGTCATAGACATCAACCAAAGCTTCTTCAAGCCTAGCAGATATAAATATCCCGTGAGTACTTGAAGAAACTGTCATAAAAAATGATTAAAGAGACGAACGATTTTATTTTATAAAATTATTCACGATTAGATCTTTTACCTCATCTCCTCGACCAGCTAAAACCGCCTTCATCGCATACAATGAAGTCGCCTTCACTTGCTCAAATTTTGGTTCTGGTGGCATCACCAACTCTACAGGGTTGGTATGAATATCAATTAGTGCAGGACCATCATGAGCTAAAAATTTCTGAATAGCTGCTTCCAAACCATGACCATCTTTTTGAGTCATGCCATAAATCCCGATCGCTTCAGCGACTTTGCCAAAATCAGGGTTCGCTAATTTGGTAAAATTATCCAGTAAGCCATCAACTTTTTGTTCAAGCTCTACAAAATTGAGCGAATGGTTATTAAAGACAACAATTTTGATCGGCAACTTTTCCTGTACGATGGTCATGAGATCACCCAACAGCATACTCAGACCACCATCACCACATAGCGCAATCACCTGACGTTCAGGAAAGGCTTTTTTAATCCCGAGTGCTTGAGGCATCGAGTTTGCCATCGTACCGTGCAGTAAACTACATAGCAATTTACGCTTACCATAGGTATCGATGTGACGAAGCATCCATAGTTTCGATGAGCCTGCATCTCCAGTGAAAAATGCATCATCATCTGCATATTTGTTGAGAAGCGCCACCACATATTGCGGGTGGATCAAACCATCTTTACCTATACGCTCTTCTTTCAAACGAACTGCATCTGCAACTTTCTTTAAATCTAAGCACTCTTGAATAAAGTGTTGGTTCTGCTTGTTTTCAACTAAAGGGATTAATGCACGCAGCGTTGGTGCAATATGTCCAACAGCACCAAAATCTATAGGATAGCGACGACCTAAATGAGTAGCATCGACATCGATTTGAATAATCTTCGCGTGTTTAGGATAAAACTGTGGCCACGCAAAGTCCGTTCCAAGCAGTAACAATACCTCACTATGATTAATCGCATGTAAGGCTGCTTTATTGCCATACATACCATTCATCCCCATATTATGAGGATTATCATATTCAATAAAATGTTTTGCACGTGAGGTATGCACAACGGGTGCATTTAATTTTTTCGAAAGTTCAACCACTTCATCGTGAGCATGCTGAGCTCCAATACCCGCATAAATCGTGACTTTTTGATGAGCATTGATGAAGTTTTTAATCTGATCAAGTTCAGCAGGATTAGGCGTAGTTTCAGGCTGCGGATGATGTACCCTGAAATCCAATGATTCCTGAATATATTGACTGCTGATATTGGTTGGCATAATGACCACCGCTACGCCACATTTATTCAATGCTGCCTGACAGGCCAATGTCATCACATGTCTGACTTGACTGGCTGCTTTGATCTCCTCGCAATATACAGAACAACTTTTATAAATTTCTTTAAAGTCGACATATTGGGGAAAATCTAAATAGCCTGCTTGTTCGGTTGAAAGTTGGCTTGCGATCAAAACCACAGGCGCACCATTACGGTGTGATTCGTACAGACCATTAATAAAATGCAAGCTTCCAGGACCACATGAGCCAGCACATACTGTTAAATTGCCACTCATCAATGAATCTGCACCTGCTGCAAATGCACCTACTTCTTCATGGCGAACATTGATCCATTGAATAGAACTACGCGATAAAGAATCGGTAAAGTGATTAAGCGTATCTCCAACGATGCCGTAACAGTGCTTTACGCCGACTTGTTCCAACACTTCAATCATAATGTCTGAGACTTTTTTACTTTTCATGTTATTCCTAGTTTTAGTTTTTAGAGCATTATCGTTATATTATGATCAATACATCAAATAAATGCGACAAAATACACATTTTATATAAATTATAATATTAATTTTTTAATAATAGGACAATCAACCATTGAGAAATACGGAATGAGTAGATGTCAGTAACAGCTATTTATAGCTCGTATGTTTTGGATTCAAAGAAGTGAATGTTCAATCAAAAATGCTAACCCGGAAGCTTTTGACATATCCATTAAACGCTGCTTTTCCAATTTGAGTTGTTGTTTTAACGATGAAACATCTTGATCAATCTGTGAAGAGAGCTTTTCAATATTTAAAGCACCTTTAGTTTTTTGTACTTCAATTTTTGCCTTGTTTGACCACACTAAGCTATTAATCAATATCTGGATTTGCTTTTCTAAAGTTAAACTCTGTGCTTGCAATACTTGTTGATAGTACTTCAATTGATCTTGATGAATAGCTTTCTGTATACCGACTTGAAGTTGCTCGACTTCAAGTTGTAACTTCAATAGCGTGAATAAGTCCTCTTGTTCATAAGCTTCATTAACACGTTGTAATAATGCCGTCTTTGCAGCCTTTTTGGATTCATCCGGTTCACGGTCTGGATGAATGATAGATGCAGTTTTGAGATATACTGTTTTCAGAGATTGATTCACTAACTTTTCTGCTTCGGCTTGTTTATCTTGCTGCCGTTTAAGTTTGGCTTGCTGCCTTGCTTGTTGATACTGCGCTTTGTCCCATAACGAATCGTCATCAATCGTTGAATCATTTTGTTCACCATGAGCATCTGGTGCTTGACTAGATTCGAAGTTGTTCTTTTTATCTTGCTTATTTCGTGGTTGAGCAAACACCTGTTCAAAATAAATATGTAATTTTTTAACTGTCTCATGTTGAGTTTCATTGAGCATATTTGATTTGCTCAACATTTGGGTCAAGTTAAAACACTTCTCTTCCATAACCTTTTGAGACGACTTATTTAAATCAATTTGACTTAGGCTATTCCATAGACTTTGTAATTGCTGAAACAGAACTTGATAAACATCACGATAGACAGGAATAAGTTTCTTCTGCGTGTAGGTACGAATTTCTTCTTGGGCGTGTTGCCATGCGGATAATTGTAATTTTTGCTGCTCAATCTGATTAATCAAAACCCGTAGCTTATGATCTTGAACAAGTTGTGCAGAAGAACTGGATTGAATTTCGAATGAAGTCACGTCAGGTGTTTAGTCCAATGAGAGAATACTGAGTTTAACAAAATGTGGATGCTTTATTTTAAGCATCGATCACAGTTTGATTTCGACCATTGGCTTTTGCTTGATAAAGATGTCGATCTGCTCGTTTAAGAATGGCATAAGCATCAGCATCGTTGAGATCAGTCACACTGACACCAATACTGACGGTCAAAGTTTTCTCTGCCAAAATAACAGCTTGTTCCACCAATGTACGAATTTTCTCTGCCAAAACTTGCGCACCCATCAGATGTGTTGCAGGCAATAAAATTACAAATTCTTCACCACCATAACGTGCCACAAAATCGGTTTCACGCGTTGCTTGATCAAGGATTTTTGCTACTTGTTGTAACACTTGATCCCCTTGATCATGACCATATTGATCGTTGACTTGCTTAAAATAATCGACATCCAATATAAGTGCTGCATAGCCAATTTGATTTCTTTTATGTTGACCAAACAAGTATTCAAGTTGTTCGTTTAAAGCACGGCGATTGTGTAAACCTGTTAATGCGTCATGTCGTGACAATCGAATCAACTCAAGATTAGCCAATTCAAGTGCTCGAGTGCGCTCTTGAACCTTACGCTCTAGAGATTGGTTTGCCTCAAGCAATTGTTGTTTCTGTTCCAATAAGGTTTGCGTCATGCTTTGTAGAGAATGTGATAATCCTTGGATTTCACGGATGCTGCTTTGACTATGAAATGCCGTATGCACGTCTCCCTGTTCGACCGCATAAGCCGATTTAGCTAAAGCCTCAATGGGTCTGCTCAATTTATTGGCAAGTTGATAAATCACATAAAAGATAAATAGCGAGACGAATAAACCAATCAGGAAGATTTTGAACTGCAAATCACGCATATCTGCCAAAGCAATCGCCAAAGGTTGACGAATTACCACATGCCAACCAATATCACTTTTAGTCTCGGACTCCACCGCAATATTTGCGGTTAAGAAATCCTGCCCTTCATTCCAATCATCAATATAATAAAGTGCATCGTTGACTTTAAGTTGAGGTGGCTTGACTCGTCCAATACTTTTAAATGGATACAGCAGTTCACCCTGTTTGTTTAAGATAAAGACTTCTATGCCACGCTGAGATGCTGTTTGAGATAATGCTTTATTGAGAATATGACGTGCCCACTCCCAATCTGCATGTGCAGCTAACACTCCTTTTAATTTTTGAGTATTTGGATCATAGATTGGTGTTGCGAAATCAATAAAACGCATCGGCTCATGAGGATTTAAAGCTTGAATTTTTTTTGCCAATAACACAGCTTCATGCACATCACCTAAGTATGTACCCTGTAAACCTGCCTTAAACCATGGCCGTGAAGAAACGTTTTCACCTTCAAGAATACCATCCGCAGCAATTTGTACATCACCGTTTAAATCTGTTACCCCCATCCAAGCATAATAGACATACGCATTTTTGACTTGTTCCAAGCGTGTACGAACACGTGGATCATCTAGACTTGCTTCTGAAAAGAATGGAGATTGGCTGAGCAGCACCATTTCGCGCTCGCGTTCGGCAAGAGAAGCTGCCAAGGCATTACTGATATTTTTTGCTGCGACATGTAGGGTCTGTCCACTGGCTTTAGCCAAGTGCTGAGATGCGATATTTCCAATATACAGCGATACGCATATCCCAAGGATAATGGTTAATCCAGCAAATATGAACAGAACGCGATTACGGAATGAATCCAAAATACACCTTAACTCTTGGTTAAACACCGAAACATGCAACCATAAGAATATAACAGAATATTACAAATACATAACAAACATTTCGGATCATTGTAATGAATAAAAAATGCCAACCTTATCTCATATATTCAAAATCCTGATTAACATTAACAACTGTAATTCCACTCCCTATCTTTTAAACAACATGATTTAATATTCAAGTCACGCACCACATCTACATAAAGTCATAATAATTCGACAATAATTCTGTATTTCTTTTTTTTGGCGCTTGATAGCTTAAGTAGAATCACCTAGAAAATTGAGGAACAAATGGATTTTGCTTCTATCTTTTTTTACGACACCACATGGGTATTTGTTTTCGAAATTTTAATCCGATGTGTGGTGATGTATTTACTCATCATTCTTTTTCTTCGTTTGACTGGCAAGCGAGGGGTTAGACAACTCTCCATCTTTGAAGTTGCCATTATTCTTTGTCTTGGATCAATTGCTGGAGATCCAATGTTTACGGAGGATTTACCCTTAATTCAAGCCGTAGTCGTCATGAGTGTGATCATCTTGCTTTACCGCACCACAACGTGGTTAATGATGAAATATCAGCCTTTCGAAGACTTAGTCGAAGGTAAATCCTGTTACATCGTAAAAGATGGCATGCTCGTCCTTGAAGCATTCAAGCGAGGTAATATGTCGCATGATGAGTTCTTTTCGGAAATGCGTCGTCAATCCGTTGAGCATTTAGGTCAAATTCGAGTCGGTCTATTAGAGTCCGATGGGAATTTCAGTATTTTGTTTTATCCCGATGAGCAAGTTAAATATGGCTTACCAATTTTTCCAGATCAAGCTCAATCAATATACAAGGTAAAACCTAGCGTAATATATGCGTGTACACATTGCGGATTCTGTACTGAACTTCAACAACCACTTCAAGATTGTCCGCGCTGTTCTTGCCAAGATTGGACACAAGCAATCAACAGTCTAAGAATTGGTTAGCAGATGAATAATCTACAGTCTGTTGGGACGAAGCAGATTATTCATCCTCAGCGCTGACTCAATCGAACATAGGTGGTTGAGATTAATCCAAGACTTTCACCACAATTTTACCAATGTGATCACCTGCATCCATTGCCAAATGAGCCGCTTGAATCTCATCAAAATTAAAAGTTTTATAGATCATCGGTAGACATTCACCTTTTGCCCATAACGGCGCAACATGTGTCTTTAAATCTTGAGCGATTTTGGCTTTTTCTGCTGTGGTACGTGCACGCATGGTTGAGCCAGTAATGGTTAAACGCTTCATCATGATTTGACCTAATTTTACGCCGTCAGCTTTAGCTCCTCCAAGAAATGCGATATAAACCAAACGCCCATCACGACGTAATACATTCAAGTTTTGGGCTAAATAAGGCGCTCCAACCATATCTAAGACAATATCTACGCCATTTTCTTCTGTCGCTTGCTGAATGACCTGTTCAAAGTCTTCCGTTTTATAATTAATTGCATGCGTCAAATCTTGAATTGCTTTTACTTTCTCATCTGAGCCAACAGTCGCAAAAGTTTTTAAGCCAAATGCTTTACACAACATTAATGCTGTTGTTCCAATCCCACTGGTTCCGCCATGGATTAAAGCCGTTTCCCCCGCTTTAGCTTTGCCCATTTGAAAAATATTCGCCCAAACGGTAAAAAATGTTTCTGGAATTGCAGCAGCTTGAATATGACTCACCCCTGCAGGAATATTAATCAGCTGAGATTCAGGCACCACACAGTATTCCGCATAACCACCACCATTGGTAAGTCCACACACTTGATCCCCCACCTGATAGACGTTTACCTCAGCCCCTACTGCAACGACTTCCCCTGATACCTCTAACCCAGGTACAGGTGTGACCCCTTTAGGCATTGGATATAAACCTTGGCGCTGTAAAATATCAGGACGGTTAATGCCGAAAGCATGTACTTTCACCAAGACTTCATTGTCTTTAGGTTGCGGAATATCAACCGTTTCATAAGCCAACTTCTCAACGCCGCCTGGTTCAGTAATGATCACATGTTGCATGCTTTGTGCCATAATCAAATCCTTTATTTACAATACTTTTCATTCATTTCAATCAATTTCATCATAGTTGATCGCATTGATAAAGTCCTGTATTACTTATGTATAAGGATGAAAACGAATCATTATTTTTGGGGAAAATAATATGCGTTACTTGCTGCAATTTATTTTGCCATGCAGTTTTGCTGCCTTGGTCATCATCTGTTGGACTTTTTTGTTAAGTTTTCCATGGGATTCAGCAGTGATTGCGATGACCTATTTCCAAATTGGGCTGGTGTTGTTATTGCTTTATGTTGAGTATGATGCGAGCAAAGTGGATGGTGCAGCAGGTTGGACTTTTTTAGTTTTCTGTTTTTTTGAAATGATATTGTTCGTCGCTTTGGGGATCATTCGTGTCATTGTTGGTGGATGGCAAGTTTTAGATCTTTTATTTTGAGCTGTGCCTCAGACACGAATATTAAAATAACTCAATAACACAAACAAATCTTCGTATTTTTTTGATTTACAACGGAATTGTAACCTTAATATCTTAGATTTTAAGGTCGTCATGGATCGTACACTCGAGAATTTTAAAATGAAAAAGCAGACTCTAGTTGTCACACTATCGCTCATGCTCGGTTTAGCAGGATGCTCTGGGGAAGATCAAGCTAAATCAACCTTACCAAATACTCCTGAGCCACCCATACCAATTCAACCTGAAGATCCAAAACCATCCCTACCACCAGATCTCGAACCTGAAACACCGATCAATGTTCCACAACCAAACACTTATTTAAATCTGGATTTTACTGAACTTTATTCAATACCTTCTGATTGGAATATTCTGCCTTCAAATCCAGGTAGCATTCAATTTAAAGAAGGTGCCTTACTGATTGATGGTCGCAAAGATTTAACCAAACCCACTACCATCATGTTAAGTTCGGATTTTCAAAAGCTTCGCAACTATAAAATTGAGTTAGAATTTGAATACCTTGAGCGTAATAACGGTACTCGTTGGGGAAGTATTATTTATAGAGCTTCAGATGTGTTTGCTCAACCTGAATATACACCATACTACCAATTTGCTATTCGTGCAGATGCATCTGCTTATAATGGTCTAGAACTCGCACTTAGACGCTCAAATAACACATGGAATGTCATCAATACATCCAAATTCGAATCAAACATTGCTTTAAATACACCTTATAAAGCTACAGTTGTTGTTCATGATCAACGTGTTCGTCATTACTTGAATGATCAATTGGTTTTTGATGGTGAATTACCCACCAACCTAAACCAAGGTGCCATTGGACTTTCAGCAGCAGGATTGCTGATGAAGGTCAACACAATACGGGTGATTGAACAACTTGATGCTCTCCCTACTCAAGATCGGATCACAGATGTCATTGATCACAAATATCCAGTTGCAATGGCGCCCGCTTTAGCACAACCAGCCGACTCATCAACAAATGATAACGCTCATACCGCCACTTATATTGCTTACCAACTTGATGAACAATTATTTTTAAAAGATTTCGACAATAAGACCTCGATGCACCTCAGAAGTCTTCTTTCTGATCAAACCAAAAGAACACTTCCTCTTCTGCATATCGACTCTGAAAACACACTGGCTGAATTAAGATCTTTGTCTTCAGATTATGATTTTAGTGATGTCACGCTAGTCTCTGATGATCCATATCTATTAAGAAAAGCGCGTGTGGAGATTCCAGAAATCCGTACAGCATTGGACTGGTCTGAAAAGGGCAATTTGATTTCAGATCAAAATAGTGTTGTGAAAATTGCACAGGCAACCAATACATCACTTTCTAAAATTGTGATTTTACCAGCCCATTTGGTTCAGTCTCATGTAGTTGCACACTTGCAACGTTTATTGATCACACCTTGGGCAGGTTTTACCCACAATATTTCTGGACAGACCAGTCCTAAGCTTGATGCCTATCAAGCTGCTGAGATATTAACAACAGGCGTAAATGGCATTTATACACATCAGCCTGAATTATTTCATTCCATCATGCGCTCAATGGCGCCCAACACCCTACTTCGTAAACCACTCATTACAGGTCATCGTGGAATTCCATCTCAAGTTGATGAAAATACCCTTGAAGGTATTCTTAAGGCGATAGAGGTTGGTGCTGATGCCGTGGAATATGATGTCTATCTGACGAAAGATGACCATGTCGTTTTAATGCATGATAAATCGGTTTTACGCACAACGGGTATCGCAAAAAATATTGAGAACATGACGCTCGAAGAAGTTCGTAAACTAAAAACGACCGGGCAGCGACTTGCCATACCGACGATGGATGAAGTATTGGCTGCAGTAGTTAAAAAGTACCCACATGTCACCAATTTTATCGAGATTAAGAGTGCAAAACCCGAAATAATTTTAAAAATTAAAGATTTACTTGATAAATATGATGCATATGGTCAAGCCATTGTCATAAGTTTTGATGGGCAACAAATTCTTGAAATGAAGAACACTCTAAAAGGTGTATCAACGGGTTTATTGGTATATCCACCAAAGGAACAAACTACTTTTCTAAACATTCGAAGAATTTTGGAAACAACACGACAA
Organism: Acinetobacter sp. 24-47-47; assembly: GCF_057737035.1. NCBI lineage: Bacteria > Pseudomonadati > Pseudomonadota > Gammaproteobacteria > Moraxellales > Moraxellaceae > Acinetobacter > Acinetobacter sp. 24-47-47. Next base: position 2,186,229 of record NZ_CM173216.1, read on the forward strand.
TTTTCTTCAACATTCAATCCGAATTATAGTGGTTTGAATCAGGACGTCATGTATCTGGCAAGTTTACGTGGGGTGACCTTCTGGCCTTGGACGTTCCGTTTAATAAAAAATGATTTCTATCGTATGTACATTCAAGGTACACATGGGTTGACCACAGATTATGCGCAAGATGCATCTAATTTTGTGGTCAAAATTAAAACTCCACGACAAATAACAGCAACTGTTGGTCAACCTTTACAAATCGCTGGGCAAAAATTAACGCAACTGGGTCAATCTAGTTACCAAAGCTTCAATACGATGCTCGTACTACCAGGCTCTGCAAAATATAGTCTAAATGGTCAATCTGTGAGTTTCAGTGAACGTGGTACAGCCTATGTCATGCCAAGCTACCAATACACCATAGCACCCAATTTCACCTATACCATCTATGCAAAACCCGTGACTGTGACCATTCAATAAGCACATCACATTGATATTTGGAGACCAATTCAGTTCGCTGAGTTGGTTTTTTTCGAAAATCGCATTTTCCCTCATCTTTTCATAAGATTTCAACTGAACTTTTAATGATGTTCACCGCTTAAACACGACAGTATTTAAAACTGATGAATTTCATAAATATTTAATATGTAATATTTTTTTTACTTTATGACAAATCCATAGAATTGTCATTTTATGTACTTAGATTGTGTCTCGCTTAGGGACATACTTTTCGAGTACTTTTTAATGATGAAATTTACAACACTGACGTCAGCAATATTATTAACATTAAGCTTAACGGCTTGCTCCGATGATGATCAAAAAAATGCTGTATCAAATCCAGATCAAACGGAAAATCCTAATCCATCTCCTGAACCTGAAACACCAGAAATTGAAGTTCCTGTACCCAAAATACTTTTTGAAGAAAATTTCAATGCTTTAACTGCTATTCCAAACAATTGGACTCAACTTCGTAGCAATCCAGGGAATATTGAAGTTAAAGATGGAGCACTATTCATCAATGGTACGGCGCACGATACTCAAATGACGACCATTATGTTGCCAAATGAACTACAGCAACATCGTAATTATCGTATTGATATGGATTTTGCGTTCTTAGAAAAGAACAATGGTGGTCGTTGGGGTAGCGTGATTTATCGTGCCGCTGATCAATATGCTGATCCAGCTTTTACTCCATACTATCAATTCGCATTTCGTGTTGATGCAACCGCTGCAAGTGGTCTTGAACTTTCTATGCGTCAACCTAACAACACATGGAATGTTTTACAGAAATCTGCATATAAAGAGAATTTTGAGTTAAATAAAACCTACAAAGCAACAGTCATCGTACATGGCCAACGCGTACGCCATTATATTAATGATGAACTCGTACTCGATAGCACGCTACCTTACAATTTAAATCAGGGTGGCATTGGCATTTCTACAGCTGGCGCTTTGATGCGTGTAGATTCAATTAAAGTGACTGAGCAACTTGAAGCCCTACCAGAGTCTAATCGAGTTACAGATCTAATCGATCAGCAATTGCCAGTCTCTATGGCACCAGCACTCGCTCAGCCTGCTGGCGCAACTACACTGAACTCAGCTCCATTAGCAACTCATGTTGCCTACCAACTGGATGAGCAACTCAATCTTCTTAACCAAGATCAAAAGAAAATTACTCATTTAAAAGATTATTTAAATGATTCAACACGACGTCATATTCCGCTATTAACGATCAATTCAGAAAAAACAATTCGTAATCTGAAAACGTTGACAGAAAACTATGATCTCGCTGATATCACCTTGGTGTCGGATCAGCCTGAACTCTTACGTAAAGCTCGTGTTGAAATCCCTGTATTGCGTACAGCACTCGACTATTCAAAACAATCTGGTTTAACCAATAGTAAATCAGATATTGTAAAAATTGCGCATAATACAAACTCTTCTTTATCAAAAATTGTCATTTTACCGCCGCACTTAGTGCAATCCGAAGTCGTATCTCATCTACAACGCTTATTGATTACACCTTGGGCAAGCACACTTCCAGATCAAAAAGAAAGCATTGATGCATTCAAAGCGGCTGATATTTTAAGCACAGGGATTAATGGGATCTATACACAACAGCCAGATGTTTTCCAAAACATTATGAAGCAGATGGCACCGAATACCCTGTTAAGAAAACCCCTGATCACAGGCCACCGTGGCATTCCAGCTTTAGAGGATGAAAATACTTTAGAAGGAACAATTAAAGCTATTGAGGTGGGTGCTGACGCAGTTGAATATGATGTTTATCTATCGAAAGATGGTCATGTTTTCCTGATGCATGATGGAACATTAACTCGTACCACAGGTGATAATAGAAATACTGAAGATCTTACCTTAGCTGAAATTCGTCAGTTACGAACGATTCCCAATGGTCGCCCAGTTCCAACCATGGATGAGGTTTTGGCTGCAGTCAAAAAATACCCCCATGTGACCAATTTCATCGAAATTAAAAGTGCTAAGCCTGAAATTGTATCGAAGATTAAAGAACTTTTAGATAAGCACAATGCCTATGATCAATCGATTGTCATCAGTTTTAATGGTGATCAAATCTTACAGATGAAAAATACCTTACCGGGTGTTTCTACAGGCTTCTTAACGAGTACGCCGAACGCACAAAGCAATATTGTAAACACACGTCGAATATTAGACGCGACTCAAAAATATTCTTCTACATTTAACCCGTCTTTTGCAGGATTAAGCAAAGAGTTAATGTCAATGGCGAGCTTACGTGGCGTAACTTTCTGGCCTTGGACATTCCGTACCAATAAAGATGATTTTAATCGTATGTATGTACAAGGAACACATGGCTTAACCACCGATTATGCTCATGAATCTTCTGATTTAGTCGTCAAGATCAATACTCCAGGTCAAATTACTGCGAAAGTGGGACAGCCTGTTGTTTTTAGTGGAGAAAAAGTTACTCAAATAGGTAAGGCTTCAGCACAAAACTTTAATTCAATGATTGTTCTGCCTGGTTCTGCCAAATATAGTAAAAATGGTCAGTCGATTACGTTTAGTGAAAAAGGCAAAGCCTATGTCATGCCGAGCTATCAATACACGATTGCTCCGAATTATAGCTATACCCTGTACGGTAAGCCCGTGACAGTCACGATTCAGTAAGAAACTTTAAATTTACATGCCCAATTGTTAAGTTTAAAGCTTCAATTGGGCATTTCTTATTTTTTTAAATTTTGAATCACTTCGGGTAAAAAAGAACGGTGAAATCCATCATAGGCTTGATTATTCTCAGCCGGACTTAATGGAAATATACGTGTGCCTTGAGAAGCTGCGCCATCAATCCGTATCGTGACACCCGATATAAATTTAGACGCTTCAGACAACAAATAGACGATCGCTGATGATACTTCAGCTTCTGTTCCCATGCGTTGCAAAGGAACTTTCTCCGCCATACTTGGAATCACTTTTTCAGCCATTTCACCAGTATATGTATCCATACCTGATGACAAAATCCATCCAGGTGCTACGGCGTTCACGCGAACTCCTGATTTACCCCATTCGACAGCAGCTGTCTTGGTCAGATTATCGACCCCTGCACGAGCTGCGCCTGAATGTCCCATATTCGGCATACCTCCCCACATATCAGCAGTCATGTTGACAATACTTCCACCATGCTTATTCATCCACTGATTGTAAGCTTCGCGCATAAGATAGAATGTAGCGTGTAGATTGTTTCGAATGACAGCATCAAATCCATTGGCTGAGATTTTTTCTAAATGCGCTGGAAATTGTCCGCCTGCATTATTCACCAAGCCATCAACTCGTCCGAATTTTTCAATTACTTCGCTAATCATGGCTTTTACTTGTGCTTCATCACGATTATCACAAGCGATGCCATAGGCTCTGCCACCATCTTCCATGATTTCAGCAACAACTTTATCGAGTTTTTCTTGGGTACGCCCTGTAATAATCACTTGTGCATCCAATGATGCAAGCTCATGAGCTGTACAACGTCCAATACCAGAACCACCTCCTGTCACAATGATGACCTGATTCTGAAATAAGTTTTCCTTGAACACTGAGTTATATGTCATGCCAATCCTTAGGTTGTAATTTTTATCGACTTGCAAAATTATCCCGATTTTTTAACAGTTGCAAGATCATAGAATTTTATAATTGTTGTTTTAAATGCTAATCAAACCTTTCATTCAAGGGCTATGGTATCGTTTTTACAAAACGCATTAAGATTTTTCTTACCACAGGTAAAAATATTAAGATCAATGGAAATGCGATTAACCAAGACATTGCCCACGTCTTTATCCAGACCACCCAGATCCCATCAAAAAATCCACGATTCATTACAATATTAATTAAAGAAATTGAACCACTCATCAAACATGACAAAATTAACGGCATCAGCCAATTGAGATGTTTGGGGTGAAATTTTGGGAGTGCTTTATTCATTGTAGCGCCTAATCATTTCATCTCATTTAATTTAGCACCAATGCAATCACTATTCCTATATTTTTCAAGTTTCAAGCACACAAAACTAATCCAATATCGTTAAAATTTTGAACCTTGAGGCATGATTTAATATTTTTTCTTAGTAAATGTATATTAAATAGAATGGATTAGTTTCCATCTTAATCAAGACTCATGAGCAATAAAAAAATATTTAACTTTAAACGATGATTTTATTTTTTAGCTTTTCTACTCTACGAAAATGTTTTAAGTTTTTAGTTCAATTTTACCGTTAATCTCTATTCTTTAGATTCGAAGCATTTTTTTCAGTTTTTGCATAGCCTCTCTAGGCATAGGCGCTGTCATCATTTATTGGTATTCTAAACAAGCTTTACTAGGGTGTTTTTGTTGTATCGGAGCATTAACACACACCGTTAAGAGCATCAAAAGCAAATACGCTATTATTTCATAATATCTCGAATTTATCGTTAATGTTTACCCTATCTTAGCTCATTAAGACTAGTGTGGTCGTTATTAACTTTTAAATAAAAAAACCCACCATCAGGCGGGTTTTTTTAAATCAGTCAATCTTAAAGACGAACCAATTCCACAATCTTCTCAGCCAATTCTTCAGCAGCTTCTACTTCAAAACTTGCATCCGTACCTGTTGCAGTATCAGTAATGACCACCACTCCAGTTTCACGTAATAATGCAACTTGCTCAGCAGTTAAACCAGCTTTAGCAATCGCGACAACACCTTGTTGGATCAATAAGCTTTCTAATACTTGTGCATTCACAATTGCAGCATTTGATACAGTTACCGCAGCAGGTTTTTGACCCAAACGCGCCGCACGTGCTTCTGATGTTACAGGCTCATTATGTGCAGTCCACTCAACTGCCTCTTCAACCATACCTGCACCAACTGTAACGTTGCTTAAGCGGTCAATAAAGATAAATGAACCTGTGTAACGGCTATCTTGATAACGGTCAAATACGACTGGTGCATCAAATTCAATCGTTACATTCGCAATCGCATTCAGCTCTAAGTTTTCAACTTGAACTTTTTCAAGCGTATTTACGTTTGTACGGAAGTTAATTGCTGTTACCTTAGCAGGAACAGTTTGCGTACCAATCTTCACGTTATATAACTTACCAATCGCAAGCGGTTGATCTGCCATCCATACAACAGTCGCTTGAACAGAACGAGAAATTGCCGGTACTTCTTGGTCTGCACGTACAAGTACGTTACCACGAGAAATATCAATCTCGTCGTTTAACGTTAATGTCACTGCTTGACCAGCAACTGCACGTTCTAAGTTACCATCAAAAGTAACGATTTCTTTAACTGTAGATGATTTACCTGATGGCAACGCAGTAATCGTATCTCCAACGTTGATATCACCTAGTGCGATCGTACCGCAGAAACCACGGAAATCGAGGTTAGGACGGTTCACATACTGTACAGGGAAGCGGAAGTCACCTTTAGCTGAAGTACGATTAATCTCTACAGATTCAAGCGTACCCATCAAAGTTTCGCCTGTGTACCACGGCGTATTTGGAGATTTGTTTACAACGTTATCACCATTTAACGCAGAAATCGGCGTAAAGATGATGTTAGATGGTTTACGGTCACCCAATTGTGCAACAAAGCCTGCATATTCAGTTTGAATCTCATTGAATCGTGCTTCAGAGAATTCAACCAAGTCCATTTTGTTGATCGCAACAATAATGTTCTTAATACCAAGTAAGCTTGCAATATACGTATGACGACGTGTTTGTGTCTGAACACCGTAACGCGCATCAATTAAAATGATCGCAAGATCACACGTAGACGCACCTGTAGCCATGTTACGTGTGTATTGTTCATGCCCCGGAGTGTCGGCAATAATAAACTTACGTTTTTCTGTAGAGAAATAACGGTAAGCTACATCAATCGTAATACCTTGCTCACGCTCTGCTTGTAAACCATCTACAAGTAGCGCTAAGTCAGGTGCATCCCCTGTTGTACCGACTTTTTTAGAGTCACGTGTAACGGCTTGCAATTGATCTTCATAAATCAATTTTGAATCGTAAAGTAAACGACCAATTAAAGTTGATTTACCATCATCTACGTTACCGCAAGTCAAAAAGCGTAATAAGTCTTTATTTTCGTGTTGTTTTAAATAACCCAAGATATCTTGGCTAATCAAATCTGATTGATGAGACATGGCTCATAGCTCCACAAATATGTTGAAATCGGTGTATTTGAATCCCCCTCGTTCCCCCTTTGAAAAAGGAGGATGACTCCTCTCTTTTACAAAGAGAGGAGCAGCACTGCTGCGGCAGAGAGATTCTAGAAGTAACCTTCTTGCTTTTTCTTTTCCATCGAGCCCGCTTCATCATGGTCAATCATTCGACCTTGGCGCTCAGAACTCGTTGCAAGCAACATTTCTTGGATAATTTCTGGCAAGGTGTTAGCAGTTGACTCCACCGCACCTGTCAATGGGTAACACCCCAAAGTACGGAAACGAACCGATTTCATTTGTGGAACTTCACCTTCTTTTAAAGGCATACGCTCATCATCCACCATAATTAATGTACCACTACGCTCAACAACAGGTCGTTCTGCCGCTAAATACAATGGAACAAGTGGAATACTTTCTAAGTAAATATATTGCCAAATATCAAGCTCAGTCCAGTTCGACAATGGGAACACACGGATACTTTCGCCTTTATTCACTTTACCATTGTAAAGATTCCAAAGTTCTGGACGTTGGTTTTTAGGATCCCAACGATGTTTATCATCACGGAATGAATACACACGTTCTTTGGCACGTGATTTTTCTTCATCACGGCGAGCACCACCAAATGCAGCATCGAACTTGTATTTATCTAATGCCTGTTTTAAACCCTGAGTTTTCATGATATCAGTATATTTCGAACTACCATGATCAAATGGGTTAATCCCAGCATCCTTACCTTCTTTATTTTGGTGGACGATAAGATCGAAACCGTGTTGCTTAGCCATATTGTCGCGGAAAGCAATCATGTCCTTAAATTTCCAACCTGTATCTACATGTAACAGTGGAAAAGGGAGTTTTGCAGGATAGAATGCTTTAAGCGCTAAATGCAGCATAACTGCCGAGTCCTTACCAATCGAATAAAGCATGACTGGATTTTCGAATTCTGCAGCAACTTCGCGAATGATATGAATACTCTCAGCTTCAAGCTGTTTAAGATGAGTAAGTCTTTCCTCATTTAATGACATGGACAACACCAGCTAGAATATGTGTACTTATGACACTTTTGAAAATTTATATTCATTATAGTGATTTAGACAACGGAGCTTTATCTCGTTTTTTTATATTAATATACTCAAATAGAATATAAGCAAAGAGACAATCTAATTATGATAACAATTACAGGCCTTTCAAATATAAAATACCAAGAATGGTTAGCCCTTTGGTCAGCTTACCTTGAATTCTACAAGACCGAATTGAATCCTCAACAAGCGGCTCTGACTTTCAAACGATTATCTGATGCGTCGCAAACCGATATGTTTGGCTATGCCATTATAAAAAATCAAAACGTCGTCGGAATTGTACATCTCATTTCTCACGCAAGCACTTGGACTAAACTCCCTTATTGTTATCTCCAAGATTTGTTTATTGATGCAAATTATAGAAATCAGGGCTTAGCCAGGAAATTAATAGAATTTAGCTATGACGAATGTAAAAATAATTATGATAGAGTGTATTGGTTAACCCATAAAAGCAATGATAATGCTAGACTTTTGTATAATCGTGTTGCAACCGAAACGGGATTCATTCAATATAAAAAATCTCTAAATTAGTTATTTTTATCTCCCATGCTTAGCCTTGAATCTCTTAAACAACATTTAGAGCGAGCTCAAATTGCTGGTCATATTTATCAGCATCATCAAATTCTAGTGTTACAAGAACCGTTTACTGAAAATGGTTCTGCTTTAAATATTTTTGTTCAGCACGAGTTAACTGCTGATCAAATTGGCTTACAGTTTGCTGTTGAACATACTGATCAAAAACTAAAGTTCTTGATTGGCGTTACACATAGCAATCAAGATCATAGAAGTGAAATTAGTATTGGTCATTTAAAAGGCAATCAAAAAGCTTTTAATTTGTGCTACGCCTTTTACAATTATCCAAAACATTTTTTTGTAGTTGAAACAGATTTATATGCGAACGCTGAGCAATTTAAAGACTGCTTAGAAAAGCAATTATTCAGTCAACCTGAGCTTAGTTTTTTAGACACAGCCACTAAAGTAAATCCAATGGGACAGAATTACCCATGGATGAAGGATTATATCGGGCAACTTAGCTTAGAAATGAAAGTTCGGATACAAACAAGTCTCATGTAAAAAAAGCCACCTTTTTAGGTGGCTTTTTCAATTGCTAATCTAAGAATATTAACGTCCCAGTTTTTTGACATCTAAAGGTATTTCAATACCAACAGAAGCACCTGCATCATTACCATGACGATCTGAATCTGCAATCCAACCATTAATCTTTAATGGCAAATTCGGCTTCACAAAATGCGTCCAAGTTAAATCTAATGCTTGGATATCATCTTCCTCAGAAAATGCAGCATTGGTATCTCGATTTGATTGATTTACTTTTGCAAATAATACGCGACCTGAAAGTCTGTTCATGGCATCAAAACGAATATTTCCACCCAAAGAAATCATCTCACCATCTCCTCCAATCGCATGTGCAAGAGGATAGCCATGTTGATAATATCCATCTGTGTAAATATGATGATTATAAGATATCCCTCGAGCCTTACCATTTGTAGTGGTGTCTACCCACTCTGCATAAATCTGATAAGGCATTTTTTTTAAAGATGAAGAATAATCCACGCCGGCTTGATACATTTTCTTAGCAGGTAAACCACCAGCTTCATCTTCACCCACGTATTGAGCATAAAGGCCTATTGGTTGGTTCGATAAATAGCTTAGATTCAATCGTGCATCGAGTCCAGCAATTTGATTTGATGCATTACCCTCACCACTACAATTATTATTTTCACACTCATTATCTTTTCCAATGAAAGCGTTCCAATAAGATTTAACAGAATTTGGTTGACCTTTACCAGCAATTTGAAAAATTCGTGATAATCCCAATTCTAGATAAGGTAAAGGCTGAGCTGTAAAACGTAAGCCAATTAACTGGGTACCTGACACAGCTTTATAATCATCTAACTGGCCGCCAAAAGCTTGGTATTGCCAAGGCCCGATCCATGATAGCCATTTATGATCAAAAGCAGACTGTTCAGCACGCTGTAGAGTGAAACCATATACTGGTCGACTTGCATCTCCACGTATCAAACTACCATCGTGTGCAGGCCCCCAGTAAGTTGGAATCTGACCAGCAATGAGCCATTGATTCCAAAGTTTACCCGCAAGATATGAGCCTTCTAGATTAACGTCTTGCCCATTGTCTATCTGAGGATTTTTTTCACCTCTAACTTTGAGCTTCGCATCCCAATTTTGCCCCCCAAGATTTAACTCTGCACCAAGCGCATATTGTGCTTTTTGATGATCGGCAAAAGATTGTGGGATTTTCTTTTGATCACTCTCCGCGAAAGCATCAACTTTTAATGTTTCATTTTGCTGCTTAATCGCTCTTTCGACTTCCTGAATAACCTTTTGTTGTTCGATGGAGTTAATTTTAGCATTGGTGAGGGCACGCTGGACTTCATTACCACTTAGCGGCCATGTTGAGGTGCTTATTTGAATCACACCTTGTTGATTCAGCCAATTTAAATCATCTCTCAGGTTTTCATCGTTGAGGAGAATACCATTGGCAAAGACCCATGGACTAGAAAATAGTAAGCTCGATGAAAGGATTTTTATAAGTCTATTCGGGTTCATCACAAATCAATTTAGGATTATATCTTATTGATTATTTGAATTTTTAATTTATAAATCCATTAACTTTACATTAAGTATTTAATTAGATACATTTAATAACATTGTGTAAATATTTGGATAAACATACAGCTGGTTAAACAGATTAGCTTTAATGATAATTTTCTATATTTTTTATCACCTTAATTAAATATTTTGTGATTAAAACCTCAAAATACACTCACACTAAAAAACATTTAAATTTAATTTTATGTTAAGAAAAATTAAAAAAGCCCTTCAAAGAAGGGCTTTTTTAATTTCACTATTACGCATTTTTGTGACGCATATGTGGGAATAAGATCACATCGCGAATACTTGGCGCATTGGCAAATAGCATTACCAGACGATCAATACCAATCCCTTCACCTGCTGTAGGAGGTAAACCATATTCAAGCGCCTCAACGAAGTCGGCATCATAGTGCATTGCTTCATCATCACCCGCATCTTTTTCAGCTACCTGTGCTTGGAAACGCTCAGCCTGGTCAATTGGGTCATTTAACTCTGAGAAGCCATTTGCAAGCTCACGACCACCAATAAAGAATTCAAAACGGTCAGTAATGTGCGGGTTGTCATCGTTACGACGTGCCAATGGAGAGGTTTCCGCAGGATATTCAGTAATGAAGGTCGGTTGACGAAGTTTCGTTTCAACAGTTTCTTCAAATACAATCGTTTGAAGCTTACCTAGACCAAAACCTGGCTTCACTTGCTCTTTAAGTTCATTCTTAACAAACTCAGCTAAGAACTCGCGATCATTTACATTTTCAGGTGTAAATTGTGGGTTATGTTCAAGAATTGCATCAAACATTGAGATTTTCTTGAATGGACCTTTGAAGCTATATACTTCTTCGCCATAAGGTACATCTGTCGAACCTAAGATATCAATTGCTAGTTTTTCTAGCATTTGCTCTGTCAGTTCCATCAAGTCTTTGTAGTCTGCATAAGCTTGGTAGAATTCGATCATGGTGAATTCTGGGTTGTGACGTGTAGACACACCTTCATTACGGAAGTTACGGTTAATCTCAAACACACGTTCAAAACCACCTACAACCAAACGCTTTAAGTAAAGTTCTGGTGCAATACGTAAGAATAATGGCATGTCTAAGGCATTGTGATGCGTTTCAAATGGACGCGCAGAAGCACCACCTGGAATCACATGCATCATTGGCGTTTCAACTTCCATATAACGTTTTTCAGTCAAGAAGTTACGAATACCAGCAACTACTTTTGCTCGAATTTCAAAAGTCTTACGCGTTTCTTCGTTCACGATCAGATCAAGATAACGTTTACGGTATTTTACTTCTGTATCTGTTAGACCGTGGAACTTATCTGGAAGAGGACGGAGTGATTTAGTGAGGAGTTCAAAATGTTCAATATGCACATAAAGATCACCTTTGCCTGAACGTCCAATGTAACCTTCAACGGCAATAATATCACCTAGATCAAGACCTTTAATGGTGTCTAAAGTCTCTGCAGATAATTCTTTACGTGCAACATAAAGCTGAATACGGCCAGTCATGTCTTGGATCACCATGAACGAACCGCGGTTCAACATCACCCGACCCGCAACTTTGACATAAACTTTTTCACTGCCTTCAATTTCTTCTTTTGATTTATCAGCAAACTGATCCTGAAGGTCTTGTGCATAATGTTCACGCTTAAACGTGTTTGGCCAAGGGCTCGTACCCTGCTCTTGAGCCTTATCTTGAATCTGTTTTAACTTGGCATGACGCTGTGCGATTAAATCGTTTTCGGAAATGGCTTGTTCAGAAGTCGATTGAGCGTTTTGTTGCGTCATCTCTGCCTCGTAATTTTATTTAAAAAAGAAGTTGCATAGCATAGCAGAATTCAAAGTACTTGAGCATTAGAAAATAATCAGCCATTTGAAAAACGCTTAATTTCATCCACTAAAGTCTAGGTCTGAACATTTCTTAGACCAAAAGCTAAGTTGTACTTTGAATACAGCACTCTACAATCATCCTATAAATTGTGGAAAAGTATACTTTCAACAATCATAAAAAATAGAATGGATTTAATGATGACTTATGAACACTCAAGACCCTAAAGTATTGTTTATGCATGGATTAGATTCTTCAAGAGAATCTACCAAGTTTCAGGCAATTCTTTCTAAAAATAAATATTGCATTAATGTTGATTATCGAAATTTAAAATACGCTGCTGTTGAACGTTTTTATATCGATATGATCGAGAAAATTAAACCAGACATTTTAGTAGGACATAGTCTAGGTGGTTACTGGGCATTAAAGATGTCAAATCGATTTCAACTTCCTGCTGTGATTGCAAATCCGAGCTTAATGCCATCTTTTGATCCTGATTATCCAGCGATTACAATTGAGGAGCTTCAATCCAAAACCTCATCTCAAATCGCTTATATCGAACTTGGTGATGAACTGATTGATATGCATAGTACCTCTGACTTATTAGAGCCATACATGTACGTTGAAAGTATTATTGGTGGCCGTCATCAACTGGAAAACCCTGATCGTCTGAATTACCTGATCGGATTAGTCAGCCACTCAAATCATCAATCACATTAAAAAAGCCTTGTGAATCACAAGGCTTTTCGACTTAAATTTGAGGTTTTGATTTATCGTCCAAAACAGACCAAATATTCATTCCTAAATCCGCGTGTAAGTCTGGCAAATCAAGGAAAATACTCGCCCCTAAAACAGTGTGCTGACATTTATCCATCAATTGCTTAACTGCTTTTAATGTACCACCTGTGGCCAATACATCATCAACAATAATCACTTTTTGAGCCTGTACATCCGCAGACATTTCTAAACGGTCCATGCCATACTCAAGGCTATAGCCCACACCAATCACTGGTGGTGGTAATTTTCCAGCTTTACGAACCAACAACAACCCCTTACCAGTACGTTGCGCCAACAAACTCGCCAAAACAAACCCACGTGCTTCAACCGCAACGAAACTCTCTACCTCTGCCAATTGCTCCGCAGGAATACTTTCGATTAAGGCGTCAGTTAAAGGTGCAATGCTCTGCATGAACAAAGGAGTTAAATCAAAGAAACAAATTCCTGGTTTTGGAAAATCTTGGACCGTACGAATGTGTGACCACAATGATGTAGACAAAGAAGTAGACATAGGAGATAAAAATTAGACAAAAGAATGCGTGAATTTTAACGAATTATTGACAAAAAATATAGCAAACATGAGCTAAGAAAAAATACCGACCAATATAACTTATTGATTTTTAATAAACCATTTTTTAATTAAATAACAAGTATAAAACACAAACAGTATAAATTTTATATGAGTAGCTGGTAAATCAATACGCGACAAAAGTCTGACAATTTTTTTTAAATCATAATACATATAATTTTGGCAAATATTTCAAAGATTTAATGCTCAGTCCTATCATGCATTAGCATAATTAGCATGCGTTTTGTCCTAATCTGCCATTCAGCTTCTCTTTTAGTCAGCTAAACTCCGTTATTTACTTTACTTTCCACCTCGAACTGCGTAAAAATTTGCTTGAATATGAACGATAAAAATTCATATCACTCGAGTCTAGGTGTGAGAAAGATTTTGGCTGACACCAATAAATGGAATTGTCAGTATTTTTTGGAGAATCAAATGAAAAAATATCAATGCATCGTTTGTGGATGGATTTATGACGAAGCAGAAGGCTGGCCACAAGATGGCATTGCTGCAGGCACTAAATGGGAAGATATTCCAGATGATTGGACTTGCCCAGATTGCGGCGTATCAAAAGCAGATTTTGAAATGATTGAAATCTAATACAGATTTCCTTTAAAGACCATTTTGATATGGTCTTTTTTCTTATTTACTAAAAAAATTATCAGTATTGGAGAGTACTATGCAACCGATCATCATTGTTGGCTCTGGCATGGCAGGTTACACATTAGCGCGAGAGTTTCGCAAACTGAATGCTGAACAAGCACTTGTTATGATTTGCTCAGATGATGCGGTGAACTATGCAAAACCAACTTTATCTAATGCACTTGTAGGTAAAAAAGCGCCAGAGCAAATTGCCTTAGGTGATGCTGAGAAAATGTCTGCGCAATTGAATATGCAAATTATTCATCATGCGACTGTAACTTCAATTTCTGCAGATCAACATCAATTGACCTACACAAAAGATGGACAAGCTGAAAACCTTATATACAGCAAATTAATATTAGCTGTAGGTGCTAACCCTATTCGTTTAGCCATTTCAGGTGATGGCGCTGATGATATTCATGTAGTTAACTCACTGATTGATTATCGTGAATTTCGCTCTAAGCTCGACCTTAAACAAGACAAGCGTGTTGTCATTTTAGGTGCAGGCCTCATTGGGTGTGAGTTTGCCAACGATTTACAGAACACTGGTCATCAAGCGACTGTGATTGATCTTGCCCCACAACCTTTGGGTCGCCTTCTACCAGAACACGTTGCACATGCTTTCCAGCAAAATCTTGAAGAAACAGGTATTCAGTTTGCATTAAGTACCACCGTAGATCGGGTAAGTAAAAACTCAGACGAAAGCTATACCGTAACGCTTGCAAATGGACAGAGCTTTACAGCTGACGTTGTTCTTTCTGCTGTTGGCCTGCAACCCAATACATCAGTTGCACAAGAAGCAGGAATCCATACCAGCCGTGGGATTGTGACTAACACTTTAATGGAAACCAATAAAACCGATATTTATGCATTAGGTGATTGTGCAGAAGTAAATGGTTTACTGCTTCCGTATGTCATGCCAATTATGCAACAAGCACGTGCTTTAGCTAAAACATTGTCTGGTGAAAATACACAAGTTCATTATCCAGCGATGCCAGTTGCAGTGAAAACTCCTGCTGCACCACTGACTGTATTACCTGTACCTCAAGGTGTGGAGGCAACTTGGGAAACTGAAGAACTCGATGACGGAATGATTGCTAAAGCACTTGACCAAGAATCAACGCTTCGTGGATTTGTGCTACTTGGACCAACAGCAGCGAAGCAACGTTTAACATTGACCAAACTGGTCCCAGATTTAATTCCAGCTGCCGTTTAATTATTCAAAGATTTAGGGTATTTTCAAATGAAAGTACCCTTTTAGTTTGGACACAATAAAAATGAATAACGCACTAGAATATCAAGTTTCACCTTATGCTCCATTCATGCAAGAAAGTAAAGTGAGTCTAGGCAATGGGATCGACCTTCATATTGAAGTTGGAGGCAAGGCTGAACATCCTACGATTATTCTCATCATGGGACTGGGTGCGCAGATGCTTTTTTGGCCAGATTTTTTTTGCAAATCTTTAATAGACCAAGGTTTCAGAGTCATTCGTTTCGATAACCGAGATATTGGCCTCTCAACAAAAATTAAGCACAAGGGACCTCGCCTCAATACATTTAAACTTATGGGTCGATTTGCTTTTGGTCTAGGAAATCAAGGCTCTCCTTACAATTTATTTGATATGGCTGAAGATGTAGCGTTACTCATTGAACGATTAGGTCTTGAAAAAGCGCATATTATTGGTGCATCAATGGGGGGAATGATCGCTCAGATATTGGCAGCAAAATATCCAGAAAAAGTGGATAAACTAGGATTATTATTTACCAGTAATAATCAGCCATTTCTTCCGCCACCATTTCCAAAACAATTATTTAGTCTTATTGGTCGCCCTGCATCGAATGATGAAGATGGTATTGTAAATCATAGTATTAAAGTCATTCAGACGATTGGTTCACCTGGTTACGTCAATCAATTGGAAGTTATTCAAAACGCGCGTAAATTATATAAGCGTAGTTATCATCCAGCGGGTGTACTTCAACAGTTTTTAGCAATATTATGTACAGGCTCATTAGTTTCTATCGATAAGCAAATTCAAAAGCCAACACTGGTTGTACATGGCTCAAAGGATCGTCTACTCCCTTTTAGCCACGGCAAGGCAGTATCAAAAGCAATATCAGGCGCAAAGTTTGAATTAATCGAAGGAATGGGGCATGATATTCCTGCGCATTTCATCCCACAACTGAGTGGTTTGTTTGCAAAACATTTTAAATGATAAACACTAGGACACTATGGCTGCATTACCATCCCTAAGACAGCTGTCATATCTCGTGACTCTGTCTGAGACGTTGCATTTTACAGAAGCAGCACGTCGCTCATTCGTTACTCAGTCTACGCTTTCTGGCGGGATTATGGAGCTCGAGCGTTTATTGGGTGGCGTTCTCGTTGAACGTGATCGCCAAAATGTACGTTTAACCCCTCTCGGTGAGCAAGTGGTTGCACGAGCACGTGTCCTTCTTGCTGATGCTCAAGATCTCATGCGACTGAGCCGTGAGATGAGCGAACCACTTACTGGTGATCTTCATTTAGGAATTATTCCAACGATTGCACCATTTATTTTGTCGCAATTGTTAGAAGAAGTTCATAAAGAGCTGCCTAAAATTCAACTACATCTTCATGAAGCACAGAGTGAACATTTGGTTGAAAAGCTAGAACATGGCAATTTAGACATGATCATGTTAGCGCTCCCATTCGACACACGTGGCTTAAAAGTCGCTGAAGTTGCGAAAGAGAGTTTGTACTTAGTTGCAAACAAAGCTGACCACAAAACGGCGCAAGCTAAATCTCTAGAAGACCTTGATTTGACACACCTCATGTTGCTTGAAGAAGGTCATTGCTTAAGAGACCATACTTTAAGTGTATGCCCTATCGGTGAACGCAAGAATGATCATCGCCTTAAAGCGAGCTCATTACCAACCTTGGTTGAAATGGTGAGTTCTAATCTGGGCTTTACATTACTACCTCAGATTGCGGTAAATACACATATGCTGAAAAATAATGATCAATTGGTGATCCGACCAATTGAGAATGCCCCTTCACGCATTCTGTCATTAGTGACGCGTAAAAGTACGCCATTGCAAAGCGAATTTGATGTCCTTTTACAAATTCTACAGCGCATTACTGCTGATATTTGCTAATAAGTCATCACAAAAAAGGAGCCATTTGGCTCCTTTTTTTATAAAAATCATTTAAGATTTAAAGAGTTCAAGCAATTTATGTTGCGCATTATGAGGAGTCTCACCTTCATCGCATTGCGCACGTGACCAAGTTCCATCACCATTTAACAACCAAGCTTGTTGATTATCTTTCATATAATTCAATAAACCATGTTGATAAATGTGCTTTCTCAAAGTTGGATCCTCAACAGGGAAACAAACTTCAACACGATTAAATAAATTACGATCCATCCAGTCTGCGCTTGAACAATACAGTCGTGGTTGCCCTGCATTTCCAAAATAATACACACGTGTGTGCTCTAAGAATCGTCCAACGATAGAGCGCACACGGATATTCTCAGAAAGCCCTGGCAAACCTGGTCTTAAACAACAAATTGAACGTATGATTAAATCAATCTGCACACCAGCTTGTGATGCTTCATAAAGTTTATTAATCAGTTGCACTTCAGTCAGCGCATTCACTTTCACAATAATCTGAGCTGGCTTACCCGCTTTGGCGTGAGCAATCTCTTCATCAATATAACTAATTAACTGTGTATGCAACGTAAATGGCGCATGAAGTAATTTCTTCAATTTTGCCATTTTGCCCATTCCAGTCAACTCTTGGAATATACGATGCACATCTTCACAAAGCTCTTTGTCCGTTGTCATCAATCCGTAATCGGTATAGATCCGGGCATTGGTTGCATGATAATTCCCTGTACCTAAGTGCACATAACGAACCAATTTATTATTTTCACGGCGCACAACGAGAATCATTTTTGCATGTGTTTTATAGCCTACGATGCCATAAACCACCACAGCACCAGCCTCTTGCAAAACATTTGCTACCGCAATATTTGACTCTTCATCGAATCGCGCTCGAAGTTCAATGACAGCTGTGACTTCTTTACCATTACGTGCAGCTTCAGCCAACACTTGAACAATCTCAGAATCAGGCCCACTTCGATATAATGTTTGCTTAATCGCTAAAACTTGTGGATCTCGTGCTGCCTCACGTAATAAATTAATAACTGGAGCAAATGATTCGAATGGATGATGTAAAAGAATGTCCTGTTTCTTCATCGCAGAAAAAACATTTTCAGACTTCTTTAATACTTTAGGAATGACCGGCGTATGTGAGTCATATCTCAAATGCGGACGTTTAAAATTAGACACTAAACGTGCCAAGTTCACAGGTCCATCAACTTTATATAATTGTTCTTCATGCAAGTCGAATTCGTTGAGAAGGTAATCATAAATATGTTTTGGACAATTTTCTGTCACTTCTAAACGGACAGCACGTCCGAATCGACGAGAGTTTAACTCCCCTTTTAAAGCTTTTGCCAAATCTTCGACATCTTCATTAAGGGCTAAATCCGCATTTCGCGTCACACGGAATTGATAGCAACCTGTCGCAGTCATTCCTGGGAATAAATCAGAGACATGCTCATGAATAATCGCTGACAGCATCACGTGGTGTTCTTTACCATCGGTTAACTCGTCAGGTAAACGAACCACACGTGGTAAAGAACGTGGCGCAGGGACAACGGCTAAATCAATCTGTCGTCCAAAAGCATCTTTGCCTTCTAGCGTGACGATAAAGTTGAGTGATTTGTTGACTAAACGCGGGAATGGATGTGCTGGATCTAAACTAATTGGAGTAAGTACTGGCGCAACTTGTTCCTGAAAATATTTTTTAATCCATTGGGATTGAGCAGGTGTCAACTCTCCACGACGTAAGAAGCAGATATCTTCTTCACGTAATTTTGGAAAAATTTCATCATTCAAAATACGATATTGACGCTCTATTGCAGCATGCGCAGTCTGTGAAATTTTCTCAAGAACTTGCTTTGGTGTTAACCCATCTGGACTACGGCTTTCATTACCGAGCTCCAATTGCTCCATAACACCAGCAACACGAATTTCAAAGAATTCGTCCATATTTCTTGAAAAAATCAATAAGAAATTCATTCGCTCAAGCAATGGATGCAATGGATCAACTGCTTGTTCTAAAACACGAAGATGAAAGTCTAAAATCGAAAGTTCACGATTGATATATCGTTCATTATAAGTATATTCAGTTGGAGTATTTGTAATCGCGGTATTCATACCACAAACCTGCATGCTAAAGATCTGCCTTAAGTATGCTTCAAATTTATGACAATTTCATAAAAAATGCACATGATCACTGTGCATTTTTGATCTCACGAGAGTTTTTTAAACAAGTCCATCTCACGGAATTCTTGAAGTATTCATGTAACGCAAAATAATTCGCTGTTTATTTTTGAGTTTACGATCTTGACGGTGGTGTTGATAATAACGCGGATTCGGCAAGATCGCTGCCAAAAATACGGCTTGCTCACGTGTTAGACTGCTTGCCGATTTTCCAAAATAATGACGTGCTGCAGCTTCCACACCAAAAATATGATCTCCAAATTCAATGGAGTTCATGTATACCTCAAGAATGCGTTGTTTTGACCACATACGCTCCATCATGACAGTAGCGACAGCCTCTTGTCCTTTACGTAAAAAAGAACGCTTATTAAATAAAAATAGATTTTTGGATAATTGTTGGGAAATGGTAGATCCACCCGCAACCACTTGTTCTTTTTCTTTATTTCTTTCCAAAGCATGTTTTATGCCGTCAAAATCAAAGCCATGATGTTGCATAAATTTAGCATCTTCAGCTGCAATAATCGCACGTTTCAGATGATCACTGATATTCTCATAATCACGCCATTGATGCTGAATAGGCTTCGAACTGTCGGTCCAGTATGTCCAACGCATGAGCATCGTTGTATCAACAGCATTGGTTCTCCACCATGCAAGACTTGAAAAAATCCATAGTTGAATTACAAGGATGATACTGACAATGACCAATAAAGTTCGAACAATAAATGCTTTCATGTCAGTGTGTTGCTCCTTTTGTTAGCGTAGTGCATGCTTGACCTTAATCCATATCATTATCACAGAATACAATGACATGACTGAAATGCAACCACCCCAATTTCAAAGCCAATCACGTCTACCCTTAAGTCAGATTACGTTTTTACTCATTACACTGAATGTTGGACTTTTTATCTGGCAAATCTTTAGCGGGGTGGATGTATCAAACCCAGCAACAATAGATGCTTTGCGCTGGGGTGCTGATTATGCACCGCTGACTTATTTAGAGGAACCCCTCCGAATCTTCAGCAGTACATTTTTTCATTTTGGTCTTATTCATTTAATGCTCAATATGTGGGCATTGTATATCTTTGGCAATGTCGCTGAGAAAACACTTGGACACGTTTATTTTTTAGGCTTGTATCTATTAGCAGGCATTATGGGAAGCTTGATCAGTGGACTGATTGATATTCGGAATAGTTACGAGTTATTGGAGCATGTCAACCATGATTTATTTCCACGTGTATCCGCAGGTGCATCAGGTGCCGTTATGGGTTTAGGTGGTGCTTTAACGCTCTTATCTCTTTTTCCCCCTTTACCACAACAACAATTTCTCTTTGATCGTAAATCGCTGCTGATCATCTTGGCATTAAATATTGGTATGGGATTCATGATCCCTGGAATAAATAATGCAGCGCATATTGGTGGAATGTTGATGGGTGCAGTCATGGCTTTATGTTGGTACATCGGTCAACGATTTAGACTAGGCTTCACCACTACCATCGTGGTACTTCCTCTAGGCATCTTCTTATGTTGGCTCATGTATCAATATAACTTAGGCTTAGTGAGCGGAATACAACCCATTTGGGCTGAAATGTTGCAGCAAATGAAAATGCAATTGGCGTATTAATTCCAATTGCATTTTTTAGACCTCATATATTTTATGATTGATTGAGTTCGCGCAAGCTTTTTAATGGAGGAATCTCAGTTAAGTAGCTTAAACGATAACGACCTATCAGCGCACATAAGATCATCATGCTCATAGGTAGAATCACCCAGATTTCCCAATGCGGTTGTATTGCGAGATCCATTTTATAACTGGCGATCGCACTGATGACCTCAGCAAAAAAACACGATACTAAGCCAGCCATAAAGCCGATAAATCCAATTTCTAAACTCAGCATATTTTTCAAATTGGATTTTGAGCTGCCAAATGATCTTAAAATCGCGACTTCTCGCTTTCGCTCATCCATCAATAAATTAATGCAAGCAATCAACACCAAAAAACCTGAAACACTGACGAGAAGCGCAAGAATGGTAATAATCTGAACCAGAACAGATACTAAGTTTTTAATTTCCTCTAAAATTAAGGAAACATCGATAAATACAGTATTTGAGAACTGCTGAATCAGATTGACCAACTTGGATTTTTCATCTTGAGGTACAAAAAAACTTCCTAAATAACTTCCAGCATTTTCATCCATCGTATTCGGTGCAAAAATGAAGAAAAAATTTGGACTGAAGCTTTCCCACTCGACTGTTCTTAAATTTACAACTTTGGCTTGAAGTTCACCTTCTGGCAAGCTAAAGCTGAGTTGATCACCCACTTTTATCCCTAACTCTTCAGCAAGATTTGCTTCAACAGAAACATCTCCCACCTGCTGCAATTGTGGCTGCCCACTGACAATGACATTATCTTCTGGATAGCCTTGAGCTTGAGTCAAATTCAACTCTCGTCTGAGTGAGTTATTTTGCGCTCTTAATGATTCCGAAAATGGCTGACCATTATGTTTAATTAGGCGTCCGCGGATATTCGGATACAAGGGTGTACTTGGCCAACCTTCTTTTTCGATCTGAGCTTTAAATTGCTCAACTTCAAATGGAGGAAGACCATAAATAAATTGATTTGGCGTACCTTCAGGTAACTGTTGCTGCCAACGATCTAATAGATCCGTCCTTAATACTACAAGAACTGTAATCAGGCTCAGACCTAATGCAAGTGCAGTAATTTGAAATGCTGTTTGATTAGGTACACGTACATAGGCTGACCATCTATTTTTCAAAGATTTGATCATCTTTAATAGCAACCAAACTATGCTGAACATACTTGCACACAATGCGAGGATCGTACCGATAACGAGCAATGAGAGCTGTATATTTTGAGTGAGCAAAATACAAAATAAAATAAGACTTACAGCTCCCGCTCCCAATAAGGTCAAGAGAGAACGCGTAGATTTAACATCCTCACGGATAACACGAATTGGAGGCGTATTTAAGAGCTGCATCAAACTTGGGACAATAAATCCAAACATCACAATGACACTGGTGAATATTGCAATCGGCAAAGGACCCAAAACCAAATCAAACAAGCTAAATTGGATGTCTAAATGCGGAATTAGTTGTAACATAAACTGCAATAAAATATAGCCTAGACCAATCCCTAATCCAGTACCGATGAACATCGCAATTGCGACGGCAATCATAAGTAATGCAATATAGTTCTTAAGAATTTGGAACTTTGCAGTCCCCATACATCTCATTAAAGCAACATGATCTTGATTTTGTTGAACGTACCGTTGACTGGTCAACGCAATTGCAATACCGCACAGTAAAATTGTAAGAATGTTTGCAAGCTGTAAAAAAGTATCTAGATTTTCAATTGGACGCATCAGGCGGGTATTCGCCTCATCCGCAGTTCTCAAGCGAATTGAGCTTGGGGTTTCCATTGCTTGCTGATCATCTGCATTTGGTTCAATCATTTTTTTAGGATGGAGCTGATCAAAATAAGCCGTAAACTCATTAAGTCTATTCGGCTCACCAGACATAAGCAGACGATATTCGATACGACTTCCAGGCTGAATCGCATTGGTTGCCGCAACATCAGATTGTGAAATGATCACTGTAGGTGAAAAGGCTGAAAATCCGAGTTCTTGGTTAGAATCCTTTTCAATGACTCCTGTGACTGTAAAACTCACATCTGCGATTTGAACCCTCTCCCCTATTTTAACATTTAATAAATCTAAAGCACGTTGACTCAGCCATACCTCTCCTGACCGAATAGCAGTCTGATCAGGTTGAATAATGAGTTCACCACGTAGCGGAAAATTGGACTCAATCGCTTTGACATTCACCATGACAAATTGTTCATCGGTATGTGCCATTGAGCCAAAAACCGTCACTAGGGACTGGTGTAGATTGAGTTGACTTGCCTTCTTTTTAAATTTTTCATCGAGCGGATATTGATCACTTAACACTAGATCTGCAGCTTGAAGCTTAGCAGCCTGCAATGAAACAGCTTGTTGAATCTGATCATTACTGAACTTTAAAGCGGTTGTCGCACTAATCGCGAGACTCAATGCAAAAATGAGCAAATAAATCCCTGTACTAGCAAAACTTTGCTTCAACAAAGGTTTAAATAGCGCACTCATACACGCTCTCCAGATCTTGAAGCACCTTGTACTTTTTGTAATTGACCATTGATCAATTCATAATGCGTCTCACATTTTTGTGCTAGCTGTTGATCATGGGTGACTAAAACCAATGTAGTGCCCAGCTCCCGATTCAAATCAAATAAAAGCTGTTCTATCTCCTGGGCTGTCGTCCCATCTAAATTTCCCGTTGGTTCATCCGCAAATACAATTTTGGGCTCAGCAATTAAAGCGCGTGCAATTGCTACACGTTGTTGTTCTCCCCCAGACAGTACTTTAGGTGTTTGAGTACTTTGACGATCTAAACCCACTTTGTTCAACCAATAAAGGGCTTGTTGTTCTGCTTTGGCATAATCAAAATTCTTTTGAATTCTCAGCGGTAACATGACATTTTCAAGCGCAGATAAAGAAGGTAAAAGCTGAAAGGATTGAAATACAAAACCAATATTTTCAAGTCTAATTTGAGCGCGTTGCTCTTCGCTTAATTGCTCAACTGCTATACCATTAATCGACAATGTTCCTGAACTTGGCTGATCTAATGTCGCCAGAATTCCCAGCAGTGTAGATTTTCCAGAACCCGATCTGCCTGTGATTGCGACTTGCTCGCCAGGATAAATTTGTAGATTTAGATTCTCAAAAATCGTCAACTTTTTTTGTTGGATCTGTATCGTTTGTGTCAATTGCTGTGCAGAAATTAACGCTTGTGGCATGATTGAAGAAGTTGAGTCATTACGAACCATAGAAAGCCTTTATGCAAATCAGTCAAAGTTTAAATATTGTTACGTTGAGAAAAACTGCCTTTTTATTTATCTGCAGTTGTCTGTTTCTTTTACCGATCAATAGCTTTGCAAAAACTATCCTTATTCTTGGTGATAGTTTAAGTGCTGGTTACGGCGTGCCTACCGAGAAAGGTTGGGTCAATCTTTTACAAAAACGTCTTGATCAACAGTATCCGAAACAACATCGAGTGGTCAATGCAAGTGTCAGCGGTGAAACAACCAGTGGTGCATTAGCACGTTTGCCCAAATTGCTTCAAACACACAAACCAGATATTGTCGTAATTGAATTGGGAGGTAATGACGGTTTACGAGGTCAACCTCCAAAAATGATTCAACAAAACCTAACTCGATTAGTTCAATTGAGCCAAAAATCTAATGCCAAAGTCCTTATGTTTGGCATGAAGATTCCTCCAAATTACGGCTCAGCCTATAGCAAATCCTTTGAAAATAATTATAGGGTTGTGAGCCAGCAATTTAATGTGAAGTTGCTCCCTTTTTTTCTAGAAGGTGTTGCTGGAAATAATAAACTCATGCAAAAAGATCTGATTCATCCTAATGAACAAGCTCAACCTAAACTCTTAAATAATGCATATCCTTACATTAAAGGCGCTCTATAAAGTTATAGACATAGAGATCCATAAATCCCAATCAATAAAAAAGCCAGCTTAAGCTGGCTTTTTTAAAATGCTGATATTAGAAGTCAAAGAATGTAACTTCACCTGTTTCAAGTGAGTATTCTGCACCTACAACTTTTAATTTACCTTGTGCAATCAAGTTTTCCAACACCGCAGAACCATGGCGCAACTGGTTAACTGAAGCAAAAACATTTGAGCGAACCGCGTGTACTGAAAGCTTTTTCAAATCATCTTTTAACTCAGTTTGCATTAAAATTTCGACTGATGGACGTACGCGATTGACAATAGACATCAAATTAACAGATGGCGGTTGTTGAGGATTACGTAATGCTTCAATCGTTGAGTCGATTGCGCCGCAATGTGTATGACCCAATACAATCACTAAAGGACAATTAAAACTTTCGGCTGCAAACTCCACACTTCCAACTTGAGATGGAGCTACGATATTACCTGCTACACGAATAACAAATAAATCACCTAAGCCCTGATCAAAAACCATTTCAGCTGGAACACGTGAATCAGAACATCCTAATACAATCGCAAATGGCTCTTGAGTTTCAGCCATCTGAGCGCGCTCATGATGCGTCAATAATCGTTGATGCTTGGTTTGACCTTCAACAAAACGTTGATTACCAATTTTTAAACGTTCTAAAGCTTCTTGTGCAGTTAGCATCTTGTATCCATGGTTTATCAAGGTTTGAAGTAATTTTAATACTGTGCTTTTTGATTGTCACTGACAAAATTTAAACTCTGTTACAATTTTTGTTAATTGCTAAAAATATCTTCAATTTCTTCAAATCTGATGATTATGATCATTCCTTACTGAATCACTTTAGCAGCTGATTCAGCGCTTAAATTTATGTTTATGAAGTAAAACTTATTTAAATCGAGAACCAATTATCACAAAAATAGGATTTATTTTTTTACTTTTAACTACTACTTTATAAAAGTCACTTGATTATAATGTCGCCCTGTTTTAAGGGATTTCACCTGCATGTTTGTTCATCTTCCTTTACCCATATTAAAGCATCAACATTTATTTTCCATTTTACTCTCGTTAATGCTCAGCCTCGGTACCTCATCTACCCGAGCAAATACTGTTGAATTTATCGACTATCAAAAAGTTTTAAATGAAGAACGTGCTTGGTCAGGATTATCCAATAAAACGATTCGCGTCGGAGATGTTGTGTGGTCTTATAGCGAAGGTGGTCCTGCTGATCGACCTGCCTTATTGCTCATTCATGGTATAGGCATGAACCGAGACAGTTGGAATCATGTAGCTCGGAATCTCACACAGCAATATCGCGTCATTATCGTTGACTTGCCTGGAAGTGGACAAACGCTAACACCGAAGGGATTTGACTTATCACTTCCTCATCTGACTGAACAGTTACGTCGTTTTGCAGAAGCATTACGCATTGAAAACCAGCTTAATCTAGCGGGTCACTCTGTCGGTGGATCAATCGGACTGATGTATGCTGCTAAATATCCTCAAGAAATGAAAAGTTTATTTCTGATCAGTGCCGGTGGATTATTCAGAAGCAACAAAACATTCTTCCTTAATAACCCAATTTATTTAAAGCAGCTTTTAATCTCACAACCTGGTGACTTGAATTATGTTTCTAGGAGAGTCATGCATAAAGCTCCCTTCGTACCCAGTTTAATCAAGAAACAACAAGAGCAAGCACTTATTCAACGCGCGGCGGATACATCTGAGTTGATTCATCAGCTTGTTAAACTCAATCAACAGTACACCGTTGAATCATTTGCTCAATTGTTAAAAAATATTGAGGTTGAAACATTGATTTTGTGGGGAAAACAAGATCAGATAGTCAATGTTGAAGTTGCACATGAATTAGGGACCGCCTTAAAAAAAGCACATCCCCCTATTCTATTAGATCAAATTGGTCATACACCTATCGTAGAAATACCTGATCTTGTGGCGCAACATTACTTAAGTTTTTTAAATAAGATGAATACCGTTAAAACGTCATCATCAAATTAAGGATATTGAGAATTTTCATGGAAAAAAATCCTAAAATCGAACAGTTGATTGAGGCACATTTGGCATTTCTTGATCATGAATTTTCTCAAGACGACACCATTGAAAATGAATTTTTATATTTTTATCAATGGTTTAGAAAACAACCTTTAAAGCAAATTTGGTCTTTCGAGGCGATTAATGCACTGCTTCAAAAACAAATTCTAAATACACCTGCAACTGATTCTCTCATTCAACAGATTGCGGAGCATATTCGATTTGCGTTGGTTCACCCGCTTAATGAAACGACTCAAATCGAAGATATTATCTCGGTTCACACCATTGATCGAATTGCACTTTATATTTCATCTAAAAGTGCTCACCGCCAAGCTCTAATTAAACGTATTGTAAACAATCCCGCATTTTCGAGTATGCTCACCGAGTTAATCCATCATTCTATTCAGGATTATATTGATAATTCAGTGATGAATAAAAAAGTACCCGGTGTCGGCCGCTTTATGAAAATGGGCAAATCAGTTCTTGAAAGTGTCACTGATTCAAATCTTGATGATACGGTCAAACATTATCTTCAAAAAAATATTATCAAGATCAGTCAAATTAGCGAACAAGTGATTAACCAACACTTTGATGATAATAAGCTATACCACTTCCAAGCCAATCTTTGGCACAAAATAAAGCAAGTCCCACTCTCTGCTGTTAAAAACTATATTGAAATCAATGATCTACCAAATACTGTGGCAATGGGACATGATATTTGGGACAACCTCCGTCAAACTGAATACCTAAAGCAACAAGTACACGATGGTATTTATACGTGGTATTGCCATAATCAAGACCGCTCTTTTGATCTGATCATGCAAGATATCAATATCAACGAAAGCCTTGTTCAAAATGAATTAAGTGCTCTACTCTGCCCCGTAATTAAGCATATGATTTCTAGTGAACACCTTAAACAACGTGCACGTGTATATCTTGAAAAATTCTACTATTCTGAACCAGCACTAAGTATTCTCACATCTTAATTAGAAAACCGCTCCTTAGAGCGGTTTATTAGAAATATGTCGTCGGTATTTGAATCTCAATTTGATGCTCACTCAGCCATGAATTGAGACGTTCTATTTTACGTAGGTCCTTTGATTTTCTATGCTCGCTTATAGGGTAGATATAATGGCAATTCATCAATAAAAATATACTCTCAACAAGTAGTTTTAAATTTTGCTGAAAACAAGGAAGGTGATGTAACTGTTGAAAAGTTTTAGAACCTGTTCTTAAACTTTCAATAATGACACTCATCACCTCCTTCGGAGCTTGAATTGGGCCAATTGATGTTTTTAAATTAATATTATCCAATCGCTGATTGTTAAGAATAAGATCTAATCTAATCTTATGTAAAATTCCTAAATGGTCTTCAAAACGGTAATTCACTGATTTTTTTTGAAACAAATCCATACGCTGCTTTGAATCCCGAGCAATATCTTTTAGATACTCTTTTGTATTCGAAATATTCACATCTGATATCAACTGTTGCAAGTCGACTGGAATGCTAAGAGAATCTAAGTTTTCAGTTGGAACTACACTCCCAATATATGATAGATCAGCTTCAATCTTTAAAATCTCATGTACATCTACACTATAAAGGGGTTGCCAATAATCAGTTAAAAGTTCGTGAGCGAGATAATTGGTATCATTTTTTAATGTATTCACAATTCCTTGTATTTTGTCATATCCAATAAAAGCGCCTCTCCGATTTAATTCACTCACTAGTGCTGTAGACAATTCAATACTTTGAGCAGATTGCTGAGACGTATTTTTATCAACCAAGTTAAAGATTTTTTGAATAGGCTTTAAAGTAGCGGATCCAGGAAAGCACATATAGTGTAAATAGAATAGCCCTTGGTCCTTTAAAGATTTATCTAGAATCTGCCTAATAAAATATTGATTGTATTCAGAAACCCAAGAATACACTCCATGACAGACAATGAAATCAAACACTTCATTATTATTTTTGTTAAATTTTTCAAAGTCTATATTTAAGAATCTTATATTGCTTAACTGTAAGGATTGAGCAAGATCTGTAGCTCGTTGTATGTGTTTGTCATTAAAATCCACTCCGACAAACTCAGCGTGCGGATTTGCAATTGCTGCCACAATCAAGTTAAGACCACAACCACAACCCAACTCTAAATATTGAAAATTTTGAGATATATCTGGCGCTATATAACCTTGAAATTGGCTGATTGTACTCAGCCAAATTGGCTGCATCTCTGGATAAAAAAACATAGGATAGATGGTGTCAACCACATAGCCATCGACGCGCTTCATTATTTTCCTTCTAAACTCGACTATTCAAAGCTTGGAGTGAGATTGTCGCTCTCACTCCAAGCACAAGACATTAAAACTTATAATTCAAGGCAAAGCTGTAACGTCGACCATCAAGCACCCAATCATTTCCATCTTTCAGTACATTTTTGTTTGCAACATTATATACACCAGTAGATAGCTGGAATTGGTCACTATACTTATACACAGCTCCAACATCTACAAATGTATAAGCTGGTGTTTTATCTCCATCGGTATCACCCACTGTTTTGCCACGATAATTCAATTGAGTCCATAAATACAATTGATCATTAAAGTCCCAATCTAAGCCTGCATTAAACATATGTTTAGGCAAATTATTCAATGGTTTACCTTCATACTGTCCAGATTTTTGCTCACTATCTGTGAATGTATAAGAGTGTCTATATTTTAAGTAATCTGTGATGTTGTAATCTGTGGTCAGTTCAAGCCCTCTAATTTCGGCTTTATCAATGTTATAGTTGAGTGTATAACCATTTGCGTTATATGGCAGATTAGGGTTGGACTGATAGAAAGCACTGCTATCAACGAAATCATTAATTTCAGATTGAGTGTAAGGCGGCTCACCGTCATTTTTTGGGGGAAGTCGACTACCATCTAAACGACCAGATCGAGTAATTTTATCGTTAAAGTCAGTTTGATAGACCATAAGACTTGCAGATAAACCCAATTCAGGATGAGTGAATGCAAAACCTGTTTCATACGTTAAACTGGTTTCTGGCTTTAAATTTGGGTTTGGCATAATTGCCCCGCCCATTGAGTTCAGCATGTAATCTGGAGAAGAATTACGTAAGCTCGGCGCTTTATAGCCTGAAATTACACCTCCTTTTAAAGTCACGTTGTCTGTAGCTTTATAAACTGCATATGCCTTTGGACTGAAATTATCACCAAAAAACTCATTTTCATCGAAACGACCACTTAAGGTTAGTGCTAACTTATCACTGACATTCCAAGTATCTTCTGCAAAAATAGACCATTGATATCGATCCATTTTAGTGACTTTACCAGCCATCGCTGCATTTTGGTTACTTGTACCATCCTCGAGATTTTCTTTTAAATATCGCCCGCCAATGGTCAGACTATGATCTTTGAAAAAGTACGTTCCTTGTGTATTGGCTGTGATAGTCTCAAATAAAATCCCCCCTGGATTTTGAACTTTACCCACAGTACGCCCTGTAATTGCATTATTTTTATCTTTATCATATTGCAAGTAAGAAGTGAGTTTTAGATTGTCGTAATCACCATCATGAGTAAGACTAAAATTATTTTTTTCTAATTCGGAGTAAGTCCCTGTATTCGGTACGACATCTGAACGATAGATTAGGTCACCATCATCATTACGATTATTCGTATTATATGCTGGATAATAATTTCCATTAGATAGAACGAAATCTTTACCATCGATATCAACTTTAGGCCCCGTTACTGAAACATACTGGGTATAACTTTTACCTGGGTTGTGTGTACGCTCTTGTTGAGTTCTTACATATTCAGCAGTGAGTGTGTTTTTTTCATCTGGTGTAAAAACAAACTTTGTACCTAGATTTGTTTTTTGAAAATCTGGTTCACTCTCACCTGTTTCAGCTGTATTTTTTTGTAATGAACTTTCTTCAATTGTTTGAAGACCAGCCGTAACTTGGACTGAAAGAAGCTTATCAATTAATGGCGCATTTACATACAAGCTGGTATTGGTTGCGTCGTTGTTAACATCATTCGATTTTCCAGCTTTGATATATTCTGTTCGAATACTTGCAGTCAAACGATCTTGATGCTTTTTAGTAATGATATTAATTACACCACCCATAGCATCAGAACCATATAGAGAGGATGACGGGCCTCGAATCACTTCAATACGTTCAATTGATTCTATTGGCGGTAAGAAGTTTACTGATGCTCCTTGAACCCCCCCATTTGTTGTTAAAAGACTACCATCATTCATTGGACGTCCATCTACTAAAAATAGGGTATAAGCTGATCCCATACCCCGAATGGAGATCGTCTGGTTCGTTCCACCACCTTGTACAAATACACCTGGAACATTTTTCAATGCATCAGTTACATCACTATAAGATTTTTTTTCTAATTCTTCGGCAGTAATCACTGAAATCGTAGCAGCAGCATCCGCTATATTTTGCTCATAACCACTCGCTGAAGTTACGACAATTGTTTTTAACTTAGTTGTATCTTGTTTTGCATTAGTATCTTGACCAATTTGCTCTTGTGCAAAACTTGAAACCGACATGGTGGTTAAGACAGCAAACGCTAACTTAGATTTTAAAAATGTCTTTTGCATTGTGTAATTACCAAAGAATGTGTGGAGAGATCTTGTTCGAATTGTGTCGCATTGTAACAAATGATAATCACTTTGCAATAGATTATGATAACTATTCTCATTTATAGTTTTGTTTTTACATTTCAATTTTATTGATATTACTCATTTTGTTCAGTTTTCATAAAAAAAGCCCCCTTTTAATGGGAGCTTTTCAAATCAACTTTTGTAAATTTAAAGGCAACTTATTTGATATAAGCGCCTTCTGATTGGCTGTGGTCTGTCTGGTCCACAACACGTTGTAACTCTGGGATATGCTGTTTTAGCGTAACTTCAACACCTTGTTTAAGTGTCACATCAATTGCTGAACACCCTTGACAGCCACCACCAAATTTCAAGACCGCTGTTAAACCATGCTCAGCATCTTCAACCACTTCAACCAATGCACAGTTTCCACCATGCCCTGCTAAACCAGGGTTAATTTCCGACTGTAATACATAGGTTATACGTTCTTCAATCGATGCATCTGGACCTACACGTGGCACTTTCGAGTTAGGTGCACGGAAAGTCAACTGACCACCAAAGCGATCTTTGTTGTAATCAATCACTGCATCCAATAAGTATGGGATTGATGGTGTATCAATATATGCAGCAAATTTTGGATATTCTTGTTTATAGTCGGTTGGAACGACTTCATCTGGTGCACTATATGCCATGCAGCATTCAGCACGTGGTGTACCCGGATGTTCTACGAAAACACGTACCGCGATACCAGGAGTATTTTGCTTCTCTAAAAGTTCAAACAAATACTCTTGCGCAGTTGGTGTAATTAATAAATTTGGAATTTCTTCAGCAACTGCAGTGCTGGTGTTCTCAGTCGACATAACAATTTTTCCTCAAGCTGAAGACTCTATTTTAACTGAAGATCGGGGGTAATATTTAAAATTCAACTAAATTTGTCAGAATTATTATATTAATAACAATTAAATTTAAAAAAATGGCATGATGAACAGAATTAAAGCAATTTATTCAATCTTATCCATATGCTTGATTTACCTTTTAATCATACTGTCACCATCGTTTTAATTACGGTTGCCATTTCACTGGTTGCATTTTCCAATCAAAATATTATGAATCGTTTGATTTTTTGGCCTCCAGCCATGCAGAAAGGTCAATACGATCGATTTATCACGCATGGTTTTATACATGCAGATGGAACACATCTACTGTTCAATATGATCACACTCTTTTTCTTTGGAAGTGTAATTGAGAGTTTTTATCGACAATACTTATATGAACTCGGATTTGTTCTGTTCTATTTAGGCGGTTTAATCGCGGCAATTATTCCAAGCTATTTAAAACATAAAAATGATCACCGCTGGGCAAGTCTAGGGGCTTCTGGAGCAGTGTCAGCAGTCTTGTTTGCTTATATTTTATTTCAGCCCTGGAAACTGATATTTGTCTTTTTTATTCCTGTTCCAGCCATTATTTTTGCCGTGCTTTATGTTGCTTATAGTATTTGGTCAGGTAAACGTGGAAACAGTAACATCAACCACAGCGCACATTTATGGGGTGCAGCCTACGGTGTCGTAGTTACGATATTGATTGAACCTCAAATTATTCCACATTTCTTCAGCAAGTTGCTTCAACTACCTTTCTAATCCTTTGATCATTGCGGAGGGTTAAAACACTCCGCACAAATACCCTTAAATTCAAAATTGATGCTGTTAAATAAATCAAAAACACAAACTCAACAATGATAATGATTATCATTTATATATTCATGTTAAGCTTTTATCAAACCACGAGGTATTGATATGACTTACATTAAACTTCCATTGGCACTCATTCTTTCATTCAGCGCCTTTGTTTCATATGCTCAACCTGTTCAATTCACTTATCAAGATCAAACTATTCAACTTCAAAATACACCACAGAAGCTGGCTGTTTACGAACTATCCGCGTTGGATACACTGAATGCTTTAGGTATTCAAGCATCAATCGTACCCGAAACTACATATGTTGGTGCTTTGAAAAAATTTAATGACAAACAATATTTAAAAGCTGGATCTTTATTTGAACCCAACCAAACCTTATTAAAAGAACAAAAGCCAGATCTCATCATTGTCGGCGGGCGTTCTGCTGCAAAATTAAATGAGGTCAAAAAAATTGCACCTGCAATCAACCTCTGGCCTGATACTCAAAACTTCAATCAAGACCTGAAAAATCGCACACTTTTTTTAGCAAAAATGTTTAATAAGGAACAACTCGCACAATCTAAATTAGATCATGTCTATGCCCTTCAAGCACAACTTAAACAACTCACTAAAGGCAAATCCGGCCTGATGCTTTTTGCCATGGGTGATAATTTTATACCGCATGCAAAGAATGAAAGATTTGGATTTGCCTATGATATTTCTGGCTTAAAGTCAGTGGTGCCGACTGCAGCACCTCAAGCCTCAAGTACTCGACCTGCTCCAAACTCACCAGAAGCTCTTGCTGCCGCGCAACGCAATTTAGAGCGTCTAGCGCAAGCAATAAAACAAAATCCTGATTTCATCATTGTGTTAGACCGTGGTGCTGTAAACACGCAAAACTATGCTGCGAAACAACATATTCAATCACATCCATTACTCAAGAATAGTCAAGCAATCAAAGAGAATCGTGTCATCTTTGTTGATGCCGATGCCTGGTATTTAACGGGCGCTGGCTTAGATAACACTGCATTTATGTTAGAAGAATTGATCAATGGTATAAAAAATACTAAATAATTGATTTTATTTATAAAGGAAGTCTTCGGCTTCCTTTTTTTAGAAATATCTCGTAATAATTCAATCAATATCTGGTAATTAATGCCACCTAGATCATTAATTTTGTCAGGATAATGTAGGCATCCGCGAATTTATTCATTTTTTTTTGAGATTTTTTGCATGTCTAATCAACCTGATGGTTTACAATTTTCCTCTAACACGTCCTCTAAACCCAGCAGTTCAAAATCAGGCCAACGCATCGTCAGTGCGGCATTACAACAAATTCAGCCAGAATACGCTGATGCAGTTATCAATGAAAAGAATTGGCGCAAATCCTATCCGATTCATTTTAAACGGTTGGTAGAATGTGGGCTCTCATCACCTGAAGCTGCGCTGCTCATCGCTCATGATGGACTTCAACAAGCTTATGAAGAGTTTAGTTTTCAACGTGATCAACATACACACGCATTGAATGAAGTGATGAATCTTAAATCAAAAGATTTAAATACCTACACACTTCAAGGAAACTCTACTGCTGAGCCGCAATGGTTTGTACCTTATCAGGGTAAAAATTTAGAAGGTCAAGCCCTACTCGACCAAATTCAACTCTGGTTAGACAGAGGTATTATAGAAGCATCACATGCTCAGGCACTACAAGCGTGTGTGCAGCATCCAGAGTGGTTTGACCTTTCGGATCGAACAATGGTGCTGTTTGGTGCAGCTTCTGAAGCAGGACCTTTACCTTGGCTGGCGAAATGGAAAGCCAATATCGTGGCGCTTGATTTAAATCATGAGCGAGTATGGACAAAGATTTTGAATACTGTTCTGCAAGGCAATGCGACCTTATACGCTCCAAGTGTCGAATCAATAGATTCATCTGCATCTATACGTGAAGCTGCAGAGCGTTTAGGCGTTAACTTATTAACAGATACCCCTGAGATTGCACATTGGCTCACCCAGTTTGATCAAGACTTAGATCTTGCCGCAATTGCGTATTTAGATGGCGAAAAGCACGTTCGTGTTTCTATGGCGATGGACGCCATTATGCAACATGTCAGCCAACAAAAATCCAATACCAGTTTAATGTATATGTGTACGCCCACTGACGTCTACGCTGTACCACAGGAAGTTATTCAAGGTGGATTAGATAAGTTTAAATCACGCTCTAAACTTGAAAATATTCTGTCCAAGAGTATTTCGACTGTCTCTCGTGATTATTTTTTCAAACAAAACGAAGAACGCTTATTCCAATGTCATGATAAACAGTATGGGATCTGCGACTGTCTTGTGGTTGAACAAGGTCCAAATTATGCGTTGGCGAAAAGGATTCAACAATGGCGCGCTACGTTAGCACGGTCACAAGGTCAACGTGTCAGCATTAATATTGCTCCATCGACCACTACACATTCGGTAACCAAAAACCCATTATTAAAAGCTGCTTTCAATGGTGCCAATTTGTTTGATGTTGAAGCATTTGAACCCGCGACGACCAATGCGATTATGGCTGCGTTGTGGATTCATGATTTGAGAAACCCA
The DNA here is from genome assembly GCF_057737035.1 of Acinetobacter sp. 24-47-47. Classification (NCBI taxonomy): domain Bacteria; kingdom Pseudomonadati; phylum Pseudomonadota; class Gammaproteobacteria; order Moraxellales; family Moraxellaceae; genus Acinetobacter; species Acinetobacter sp. 24-47-47. The sequence continues at coordinate 2,222,213 of NZ_CM173216.1, forward strand.
CAGTCGGTTGCCAATCCTGAAATCGCCCTCAATCATCCATTAGACTTAATCATGCATGGTGCTAATCATGGTGGATTATGGCGTGTAGCATATCTCGCACGCACCGCCCTACCATTTGCCGCATTATATGGTTTTGCTGAGGAAAAACTCCCCTTGAAAAAACTTTGGTCTAAATTCCAAAAATAAGCGTCATAAACAATTGATCATAAAAAAAGCGCTGATTGTTCAGCGCTTTTTTAGTCTTTAAGTATTGAATTCAATCAGGTGAACTGAAGGAACAACCAGAATAAACCACCTGATAAACAGATTGTTGCTGGCAGTGTGAAAATCCACGCTGATAAGATTGTGCGAACCATTTGGAAGTTTAAGCCCGACTTATTCGCAACCATCGTACCTGCTACAGCAGAGTTTAAAACGTGTGTTGTTGACACTGGCATACCAAAGCCATCAGCAGCAGCAATCGTTGACATTGCAACTAACTCTGCAGACATCCCCTGACCATACGTCATGTGTTGTTTACCAATACGTTCACCAACGGTAACAACAATACGTTTCCAGCCTACCATCGTCCCTAGACCTAATGCCAATGCAGTCGCAACTTTCACCCATGTTGGAATGTATTGAAGGAATGAATCTAAGTTATCACGGTAGTTGTCCACTGTTTTTTCTTGCGCTTCAGTCATGGCAGGTAAAGCTTCTGCTTTATCTAAACGCTTGAATGCAGTCGTGCTGAGGTACATATCATTACGGAATTCAGCCACTTGATCTTCAGGAACATCTTTAATGGATGTGTAGCTTCCTACTTTTTCACCTAAATGATCCGTCAAGCTTGCCAAAGCTGGCACAACTTCAGGTGTGATTTCTTTGGTTTGGATATATGACGTGATAATTTGACGCGCTTTTTCATCTGGAATATCTTGGTGATTTGGATAAATCAAATCAGCAGTTTGAGCAGATAACTGACCAAACGTTTGGATATGTTGTTGATCTAGACTCTTGTTTAAAGAGTAAGCCAATGGCACGATCCCGATCAGAATCAACATAATCAGACCCATACCTTTTTGGCCATCATTTGAGCCGTGTGCAAAACTTACACCGGTACACGTGAAAATCAAAATGGCACGAATAAGTGGCGGCGGCGGTTTATTCCCTTCTGGTGGTTGGAATAATTCCACTTGTTTCTTAAAGATTTTTTTAACCAATAAGAACAATACAGCCGCAAATGCAAAACCGATTAATGGTGAGAATAAAAGTGCTTTACCCACTTTCATCACCTGTTCCATGTCTACACCTGACGCACCATTACCTGCGTTTAAGATGTAGTTCATGATGCCCACACCTAAAATCGAACCGATCAGAGTATGAGAGCTAGAAGCAGGGATACCGAGGAACCAAGTTCCTAGGTTCCATACGATTGCGGCAATCAACATGGCAAAGACCATGGCAAAACCAGCACCTGAACCGACGTTCATAATCAATTCAACAGGCAATAGCGCGATAATACCGTAGGCAACTGCACCACTTGCGACCATTACGCCAAGGAAGTTACAGAAGCCTGCCCACATTACAGCGACAGGTGCAGATAAAGCGTTGGTATAAATAACTGTTGCCACAGCATTGGCCGTGTCATGGAAACCGTTAACGAACTCGAAACCCAATGCGATAAACAATGCCGTGGCCAACATGATCACAGCATAAAGATTTAAAGCAGGCACATGAGATAAATCAGCAGCCAACTGAAAACCAATGTAAATCAAGGTTGAAACAATCAGTGTAAGGAACACTGGCATAAAGAATTTCGGCGTTGGCACGTGAACATTCGTCGACTGCATAGGCGTTGACGATTGTGCTGAATCTGAAACTGGAGTTTGATTAGAATTCATGCAAGCAGAGAAAGAGGATAAATATCCCCTCTATTGTTCAATTTAATTATTACAATTATATGACAAAGAGCTGTCATATAAGTCATCCAAACGATACTTATTTAAGAAAATTAAACTTTAAAAACAACCAATATTCAAAATTTAACAATAATAATCAGATAGTTAATACAAAACCCTCGCCTTTAATCTTTATTTCAATCGGCAATTAAATAGATGAAATAAAGATGACATCACTGTCACATTTGTTACAACGGCAGTTATTATTACATTAGATTATGACAACATGATGAAATATAGACAGTTTCAGTTTTGATAGGTTGATCATCGTAGTCGATGGATGAAATTCATCCTTAATTTTTTGGGAATAGGTTCATAAATTTTTATTTATCAGAAAAGTGGACGTAACTCTGCTAAAATATTGCACCATTATTTGTGCAGATTTTTGTGAGAGTCATTTGATGTCTACCCTCGCCACCTTAAAAGCGCTTCTTGCCAAACGTATCCTGATTATTGATGGTGCAATGGGTACCATGATCCAACGCCACAAATTGGAAGAAGCTGATTACCGTGGTGAACGTTTTGAGGATTGGGCCTACGACCTTAAGGGTAATAACGACTTATTGGTTCTAACTCAGCCACAGATTATTCAAGGCATTCATGAAGCTTATCTTGAAGCTGGTGCAGATATTATTGAAACCAACTCGTTCAATGGAACGCGTGTTTCAATGTCTGACTACCATATGGAAGATTTGGTTCCTGAGATTAACCGTGAAGCAGCTCGAATTGCCAAAGAAGCATGTAAAAAATACTCAACACCTGAAAAGCCACGTTTTGTCGCGGGTGTATTAGGACCAACGTCACGTACCACTTCAATTTCACCAAATGTAAATGATCCGGCATTCCGTAACATCACCTTTGATGAGTTAAAAGTTAACTATATAGAAGCGACTAAGGCATTGATTGAAGGTGGTGCAGATATCATCTTGATTGAAACGGTCTTCGATACCCTAAATGCCAAAGCTGCGATCTTTGCAGTGAAAGAAGTGTTTAAAGAAATTGGTTACGAACTGCCAATTATGATTTCGGGCACCATTACCGATGCATCTGGCCGTACACTCACAGGTCAAACCGCAGAAGCATTCTGGAACTCAATGCGCCATGCTGAGCCTTTATCGATTGGCTTTAACTGTGCACTGGGTGCAGATGCGATGCGTCCACACGTCAAAACCGTGTCTGACGTTGCGGATACTTTTGTTTCAGCGCATCCAAACGCAGGCTTACCAAATGCGTTTGGTGGTTATGATGAAACCCCTGAAGAAACTGCAGCATTTATTAAAGAATTCGCTGAAAGTGGTTTGATCAACATCACCGGTGGTTGTTGTGGTACGACGCCTGATCATATTCGTGCGATTGCGCAAGCAGTTGAAGGTATTGCGCCGCGTCAAATCCCTGAAATTGAACCTGCATGTCGTTTAAGTGGTTTAGAGCCATTTAACATCACTAAAGATTCATTATTCGTCAACGTCGGTGAACGTACCAACGTGACAGGTTCTAAAAAATTCCTTCGTTTAATTAAAGAAGGTAACTTCACCGAAGCTTTAGATGTGGCACGTCAACAAGTTGAAGCCGGTGCGCAAATCATCGACATCAACATGGATGAGGGGATGCTGGATTCGCAAGAAGCGATGGTGCATTTCCTGAATCTGATCGCGTCTGAGCCTGATATTTCACGTGTGCCAATCATGCTTGACTCTTCTAAATGGGAGATCATTGAAGCAGGTTTGAAATGCGTCCAAGGTAAAGCGGTTGTAAACTCAATTTCCTTAAAAGAAGGTTATGACGAGTTTGTAGAACGTGCTCGCCTCTGCCGTCAATACGGTGCAGCGGTGATTGTCATGGCGTTTGATGAAAACGGTCAGGCGGATACTGCTGAACGTAAAAAAGAAATCTGTAAGCGCTCTTATGATGTCTTAGTCAACGAAGTGGGTTTCCCATCTGAAGATATTATTTTTGACCCGAACGTGTTTGCGGTCGCAACAGGTATTGAAGAACACAACAACTACGGTGTGGACTTCATTGAAGCAACCGGTTGGATTAAACAAAACCTTCCAAATGCGATGGTGTCAGGCGGGATCTCAAACGTATCGTTCTCATTCCGTGGTAATGAGCCTGTTCGTGAAGCGATCCATGCGGTGTTCTTGTATCACGGCATTCAACAAGGCTTAACCATGGGGATCGTCAACGCAGGTCAGCTTGCAATTTATGATGATATCGATGCTGAGCTAAAAGAAGCGGTTGAAGATGTGGTACTGAACCGTAACCAAGGCGCAAGCGGTCAAGAAGCGACTGAAAAATTGCTAGCTGTTGCGGAAAAATATCGTGGTCAAGCGGGTGCGCAAAAGGCTGAAGAAAACCTTGAATGGCGCAATGAACCTGTAGAAAAACGTCTTGAATACGCGTTAGTTAAAGGTATTACGACTTATATCGATGAAGATACTGAAGAAGCACGTTTAAAATCAGCTCGTCCACTTGATGTGATCGAAGGTCCACTCATGGCAGGGATGAACGTGGTGGGTGACCTGTTCGGTGCCGGCAAAATGTTCTTACCACAAGTGGTGAAATCTGCACGTGTGATGAAACAAGCCGTGGCTTGGTTGAACCCATTTATTGAAGCAGAAAAAACCCAAGGCGAAGCCAAAGGTAAAATCTTGCTTGCTACTGTTAAAGGCGACGTACACGACATCGGTAAAAACATCGTGGGTGTGGTACTTGGCTGTAACGGTTATGACATCGTTGACCTTGGCGTGATGGTACCGTGTGAGAAAATCTTACAAACTGCGATTGATGAAAAAGTTGACATCATCGGTTTATCAGGTTTGATCACACCGTCATTGGATGAAATGGTTTTTGTTGCCAAAGAAATGCAACGTAAAGGTTTTAACATTCCATTGATGATTGGTGGTGCAACAACATCGAAAGCGCATACTGCCGTGAAAATTGCGCCGCAATATCACAATGATGGCGTGTACTACACGGCTGATGCCTCTCGTGCAGTCGGTGTTGCAACGCAACTTTTATCTGCTGATATGAAGCCTCAATTGGCAGCGGACTATGCAGCGGATTATGAAAAAATCCGTACACGTCTAGCGAATAAGCAACCGAAAGCTGCAAAACTGTCTTATGCTGAATCAGTTGAAAATGGCTTCAAAATTGACTTTGAAAAGCATGCACCTGTAAAACCAAACTTTATTGGTTCTGAAACATTCACCAACTATCCTTTAGAAACTTTGGTGGAATACTTCGACTGGACACCATTCTTTATTTCTTGGAGTTTGGCGGGTAAATACCCGAAAATCCTTGAAGATGAAGTTGTGGGTGAAGCTGCACGTGATTTGTTTGAACAAGCACAAGCGATGCTCAAAGACATCATCGAAAATAAACGTTTCGATGCACGCGCTACTTTCAGTCTTTACCCTGCCAACCGTGTTGCAGCAGACACTGTTGCGGTAACGGATGAAAATGGCAATGTGACGCATACCTTTGAGCATATTCGTCAGCAGTCTGACAAAGTCACAGGTAAAGCCAATTTCTCACTGGCTGATTTTGTTGCACCAAAAGACGTGGCTCAAGATTACTTGGGTGGTTTCACCGTTTCGATCTTTGGTGCAGAAGAGCTTTCGCAAGAATATAAAGCCAAAGGTGATGACTATAACGCGATTATGGTTCAAGCCTTGGGTGACCGTTTTGCAGAAGCATTTGCAGAACACTTGCACCAACGTATTCGTAAAGAGTTTTGGGGCTACCAAGCCGATGAACAGCTTTCTAATGAAGAATTGATCAAAGAGAAGTATGTGGGTATTCGTCCTGCACCGGGCTACCCTGCTTGTCCTGAACATTCTGAAAAAGCACCGCTGTTTGATTGGTTAGGTACGACTGATAAGATCGGAACTTACTTAACCAGTAGCTTTGCAATGTGGCCACCTTCATCAGTGAGCGGTTTCTACTATGCAAACCCTGAAACGGAATACTTTAACGTGGGTAAAATCTCTGGCGATCAGTTGGAAGATTATGCGAAGCGTAAAGGTTGGACGTTAGATGAGGCGAAACGTTGGTTAGCGCCGAATTTGGATGATTCTGTGGTTTAATTGATTATCTGAATACTTTTGAATCCCCCTAAATCCCCCTTTTTCAAAGGGGGACTTTCGCGTATCAAATGGATTACGTTACGGCTCCTCCCTTTTTTAAAGGGAGGTTGGGAGGGATTAGATATAGAAAATAATATTTATTTTTAATATATTAGATCAAAAAATTACACTAAAAATTTTATGAAAAATTATATCGGATATTTATCTTACGAAAACATCCAAAATATTCCTAGTAAACATGTGCCTACACATGAGTTTATCTTCTTCCTACATGATCAATGTGCAAGTTTGTTAGTGCAATATGAACAAAGCAACATCAATGAAATTGGTATAGATAAAATAGTAGAGGCATACTCAGAGAAGTTTCCAGATCATAACTCAGATATAATTGAAATATTACAATTTTGTAGGGATGGAGGATTTGATACTCCCTATTATCATTTCCTAATTTCGAAAATTTTACTGGGACTAGCAAGTGATCTACTGCATTTTACGTATGAAGCATTAAAATCTTTCGAAAAAAGAAAGTTTGCCGTTGCCTATAGCCTACTAAGAAAACCATTTAAAGAAAATTTAATATTCATCTGTCAGCTCTTTAATAATTATGAGAACTTTATAGAGCTTTTTGAACAGGAGACGGATAAATCTTTAAATAATATCTCTCAATCAAAAAGACTATCCATATTTCAAGAAACAATATCAAATCTATCTTATTCTGAACTTTTTGATGCAACCTTAATTGAAGAAATGATCTTTTCAAAACAACACCCTTTGGGTTTAGAGATATCATGCCAAAAAGCAACACATCTGATCACTTCTCAAGGAGCATACTTAAAAACTGGAAGAATGTTCATTAACTCAATTTTCGAGGATCCAAATAATATTGACCAATACGAACCGCTTTATACTTCACTTCCCATAGTCATGATTTTTACTACTCACGTAATCCTAGAAACCTTCCAAAAATTAGCTCCATTAAATAAAAATACTTATCAACATATTACAATTAGTACTCTAGGTTGCTATGAAAATTTGTACATTGATGGAAGAAAGAGATTATTAACTAGAAGTTATGCAAAAGCATGTAAAGATTTTTTAGAATGTATCCATTGTGGAAAGCAAATTTTTCTAACAAAAGAAAACTCTTTAAGAATGTTCATGACGGGTATACTTATTTGTAATCACTGCCATCAAAATTCTGAGTTTCCCTTTTATTGGCTTTTATCAAAGTCTACTGCTACGTTTAAAAAAGATGAATCTGAAGATGATAATGCATGGAAAGATACGATTCTTTCCCGAATGTTTAAATCTGAAAAAGATGAAAATATATAATCCCTCCTAACCTCCCTTTGAAAAAGGTGAGAAACTACGTTTCGCAAGAGGGGGATTCCTGCTGAATAAATTGAAAAATTGTATCCACTACCTCATTAATCCGCCCCATCACTTGCCTATTATCAAACCTTAAAACTTTTAACCCCAACTGAGCCAAAGCTTCATCCCGAATCCGATCTGCTTCTAAACCATCTTCCGTAAAATGCTGACTACCATCACACTCAATCACTAAATTGGCAGCAGGACAGTAAAATCTACGATGTAATTTAAGATTGGCTTTTGCCGATAAAACTGCAAACCTAAAATTTGCTTATTACGAAGTCGTGACCATAACAGCTTTTCAGCATCAGTCATGTTATTGCGTAAAACACGTGAGGCTTGTTTTAAGTTTTTATTGTAGGGCTTCATTTTTATTCTCTTTTTTAAAATCTCCCCTAGCCCTGAGCAATATATGGCGCAAGGGAAAAGAGGGAAATTTCACGCATCTAAAACCGCAATCAAATTCGCGCAAGTTCCCCTGAGCGAGACTTAAGCACTGCTTTATGTAGAAGCGCAAGAAAGGGGGATTTAGGGGGATTCTTTTCATCAATATATACATCAAAATCCGCCCCCTTTTCTAACCACCCGCCCCCCAAATCATCCGTTTTAACATTTTTAGATCAGCAAACCTTTCAACTTTAGTGAATAATTAATACTTATTAATGAAATTACCAAAAGTTTGATATTTCCATGAAAAAACTCATCAACCACCCTGAAAACTTGGTTGTCGACATGTGCAAAGGCTTTGTCTTGGCACACCCAGAACTTGCATTCACTGAGTCTCACAAAATCATTTCAAGAAAAGAAAAACACAATAATGTTGCTCTCATCAGTGGTGGTGGTTGCGGGCACGAACCTGCACATGCGGGCTTTGTCGGTAAAGGCATGTTAGACGCTGCGGTATGTGGCGATGTCTTTGCATCGCCTTCACAAATTCAAGTCTATAAAGCACTACAACACGTCGCAACTGACAAAGGCGTGCTGATGATCATCAAAAACTATTCTGGTGATATGATGAATTTCCAGAACGGTGCAGCTTTAGCAACTGAAGATGGCATCAAGGTCGACTACGTCAAAGTGGCAGATGATATTGCAGTCAAAGATAGTTTATATACCGTCGGACGTCGTGGTGTCGCAGGCACAATCTTTGTTCATAAGATTGCAGGCGCAGCAGCATCAAAAGGCTTAGAATTAGGTGAAGTTAAAACAGTCGCTCAAAAAGCGGCTGACAATGTCATCAGTTTAGGTTTTGCCTATAGCTCATGTACTGTTCCTGCTAAAGGCACACCAACCTTCACCCTTGCCGATGATGAAATGGAATACGGCGTGGGTATTCATGGTGAACCGGGGATCCGTCGTGAAAAAATCTTGCCAGCAAAAGAACTGGCACAACGTATGGTCGATGATCTATTTTTAGATCGCCCAGACATGAAAGAAGTCGCAGTATTGATCAATGGCTTTGGCTCAACTCCAATGCAAGAACTGTATCTGTTTAATCATGATGTATGTGAACACCTTGCACATAAAGGCATCAAAATTTACCGTACCTTTGTCGGCAACTATATGACCAGTATCGACATGAATGGCGCATCCATTTCATTACTTGAATTGGATGATGAACTCAAAACATACTTAGATGCCGAAGCCAACACCCCTGCCTTTAAACTTGATGGTTCACCTGCTTTAGCCATTGAGTTTGCGATAAAAGATACGGCTACCCAACATCAAGGCAATAGCGAAGTTGAAACTGCAGCAGAACATGCTGAAATTCAAAATGAGCTATTCACCATTGAAAACATGCGCTATGTGGTCGATGTCATGGCTGCCTGTATTATTAAAAATGAAGTGCCATTTTGTGAGTTAGACGCACACGCAGGTGACGGCGACTTCGGCATGAGTGTGGCTAAAGGCTTTAAACAACTCAAGAAAGAATGGCAAAGCTTGATCCAAGCGAAGCATATGGATGAATTCTTGCTCAATAGCTCCATGATCATTATGGAACATTGTGGCGGTGCATCAGGTCCAATCTGGGGTTCAGCATTCCGTGCCGCAAGTAAAGCCATTCAAGGTAAAACCACGTTAAGCGTGGCGGATTTTGCCGATATGCTGCAAGCCGCAGTAAAAGGTATTCAAACCACAGGCGAACGTTCATTTGGACGTGGCGCGGTAGTGGGAGATAAAACTCTCATTGATGCGCTCGTGCCATGCGCAGATTCATGGTCTGCCAACACAGACAAAAGCTTTAAGGAAAACTTTATCTTAGGTGCTCAAGCTGCTGTTCAAGGCGCAGAATCAACCAAAGAGATTGTTGCACGTATGGGTCGTGCAGGTACTGTCGGGGATCGTAGCTTAGGCTATCCTGATGCAGGTGCATATGGTTTAGGCGTGATTTTTACCGATATTGCTGATCATCTAAAATAACATCTAAACATGACATAAATGATTGATTAGTTATGTAAAAAAGCCCTGATGATTCAGGGCTTTTTTTGCTTTTTATTTTTTAAAACTTGATAATAATGCGCTGGTAATCGCCTGATTATGTGATGCCACACGAGACTTCTTCGCTTTCGCTGACTGGTCAGCTACACGTTGAATTTTGACTGCTTTTAATTTACCTTGATTTTCAACAACCTGAAATTTGACTCGGTCATTGCGTTTTGGCTCACCTTCATCTGCAGGAAAGTCAGAAATGTGGAAAAAAATATCCTCACCTGCACCACCAATAAAACCAAAACCTTTATCGGCATGATAAATTTTAATTTTTCCTTGCTGGACTTCAGACTTCATAACATTCCCAAAAAACGGTATACAATTTTCAATATTATACACGCATCTTAAAGTGCATCATCTTTGCTGATCACTTTAAATAATCATGCAAATGCTGTTGGACAATGACGCGTTTGTGTCCTTTACTTTGTTGTTCCGATAACAATGATTCCGCATCTAAGACCACTACTCTGTGACCATCATCCTGTAGACGTTTCACACCTTCAAATAACATTCGAGCACCGACATCATGGATTAAGGTCAGATGTGTAAGATCAAGCACTACTTTATTTTTACCTACAGGCTCATTCTGTAACTCACGCAAGAACATTTCAGTCTCTGTAAATTGCAAGACACCACGTAGCTCATACACCACCATGCCATTATCATACTCACGGCGACTTTGGATAATGGTTTGTGCTGAAGGGGTTCCCTCCATTAAATGTAATCCCATATCACTTGATAGACGTTCAAAGATTTCCACACCTCGAACACTGTTGCCATGGCTGTCTAATTTAGGCGAAAAAACCGCAATTCCAACCTGACCTGGTAAGACACCAATGATCCCCCCTGCCACACCACTTTTGGCAGGAATACCAACGGTGGTCAACCAATCTCCAGCTGCATCGTACATACCACACGTCATCATGACGCTAAGTACCTGACGACATACCTGACGATCTAAAATACATTTCCCCGTAACAGGGTCTTTTCCGCCATTCGCTAATACACTGCCCATTCGCGCTAAATCTTTCACGGTGACTTTAATCGCACACTGTAGAATATAACCATGAACAATATGCTCTGGGTCTTCTTCTAGCACGCCGACGGTACGCAACATATATCCAATCGAAAGATTACGAAATGCTGTTTTGAGTTCAGATTGATAGACTTGCTCATCAAAGGTTAATTCACGCCCACACAGTTCACTCAAGAAACGTCGTAAATGTTCTGCACGAGAAACAGTCTTTTTATGAGGTAATAAAGAATGTGTCGTAATCGCACCCGAGTTAATCATTGGGTTCTTGGGAATCGATCGTTCTTTTTCTAATGAGATTTGATTAAATGCTTCCCCCGACGGCTCAACGCCAACTTTTTCTAATACTTTAGCTAAACCATGTTCTTGAATCGCTAATGCATAAGCAAATGGTTTAGACATTGATTGAATCGTGAACTCAACCTCATCATCCCCTGAAGAATAAATCGTACCATCAATGGTCGAAAGTGCTAAAGCGATACGATTTGGATTGGCGGCTGCCAGTTCTGGAATATAGTCAGCCAATGCTCCTTCGGTATTCGCATGACATTGGTCCAATACATGGGCAAGATAATCAGGTACAGGTGTCTTCATTTTTATTCTCTTGGTGATCAATGGAGACCCCAAATAAGATCTCAAATGTTAAATTCAGCTGTCGATATCGTGTCACATCTGACTTGATTACGACCATTTTGCTTTGCAAGATATAGTGCTTTATCCGCTGCACTATAAATCCTTTGCTTTACTTCGTCTGTGTATAGATGTGGTAAATTTTGTGACATCGCCACGCCAAAGCTTGCGGTCACTTGAATAAAAGTCGCTGGGCTAATCTCAATTTTTTCACTTTCGATCGTTCGACGGCAGCGTTCTGCGATGTTTAATGTTTCGTCGATATCACCATCTGTCAGTACTAGAACAAACTCTTCACCACCGAGTCGTCCCACTATATCCTCTTCTCGTGTTTGCTGTTTTAAAATGAGAGCAATACGTTTAAGTACAAGATCACCAACATCATGACCATAATTGTCATTAATCTGCTTGAAGAAATCGAGATCTAAGATGATGAAAGCAAAGCTTCGATTTTGTTGAATTAACTTACTAATAAACTGATTGATGTAACGACGGTTATAGAGGTTGGTTAACGCATCTTTCTGACTTAGTACTTCAATCTTACGCTCACGTCGTCTCCACTGCGACAAGATCAACTCAAAAAATACTGCTGAGCACAACAGTATGGGTAAATATAGTACCGCCATACTTTTCAGCCAAAAAGGATTGGCATACAAATTAGATTGATTCAGTGCATCACTAAACAATGGTGCATAAGTCAGTTGACCATTGGCCGTCAGTACTGCCAACCACACGATAATACAAGCAATAATAAAAGAGACGCTATAAATGATGCGCTGTTCATATAACACAAAACCAATTAATACAATATTGACCGTTCCCGCCATCACCGCAGGACTATAAATCCCAACCGTGTATCCCGAAAAAATGACAAGCAATCCATAAAATAAGGGAATTAAATAGCCCAAAATTCGGCGAGCAGTAGCATTTTTTCGAAGCATTAAAGCGATTATCAGAAAACACGTGGTCAAAATCACTTGTAAACATGTGGTCAATGTCCGATGAGGATAATATTCTGAATCTAACCAAATTTGATATTCTGAATGGAAAGTTAGGTAGTACCACAACCAATGACCGATGAGCATCAACAGCCCAAATATAAGTAACAGAATCCCTTTATTAAAGTTGGACCAGTTCATAATAGAACGATCAGATTCTAACAAGACATATTTGATAGCTTGCAATAAACTGCGCTGTTGTTGTACTTCATTCTCTCGAGTCATCATCTAATTGTATTATCAAATATTCATATTTATTTTATTAAAATTTGGATGTATTCAGCGATCATGTCAATGCGCTTTAAGCATTAAAAAGACTGCTTTATCGTTCAGATCAATTTATGGTATGAATTTGATGATCACTGTCCAAAACAGAAGCATTGCTATAAAAAAAACCTAAACGTATGTTTCTCTATAGTTAGTAGTACCAAAACCGAAATTTAATCATTCAACTAAGCTGACCGATATAACTGTACCTGATTTCGTCCGCTTTCTTTGGCAATATATAAAGCGTGATCTGCACAATGCGTAATGACGTCTTGATCAGATAACTCATGGGATAATGCTATACCAAAGCTTGCCGTCACATTTAACGAGGTTCCATCATCCAGCACAATCGGCTGCTGTGCAATTGCGTTACGGCAACGTTCTGCAATATCAACCGCTTGATCACGACTGAGATTGTCCAGAATTAATATAAATTCTTCACCGCCATAACGTCCAACCGTATCACCAATACGAACATGATATTCCAAACGCGTCGCCACCTGTTTCAGGACTTCATCTCCTGCTGCATGACCATATTGATCATTAATTTGTTTAAAATGATCCAAATCCAATAAGATCACAGCATAATCAGCACGATCCTGCTGAAAATGTGATAACACTTCATTGATTTGACGACGGTTATAAACGTTCGTTAGTGCATCAAATTTACTGCTGGTTTCGAATTGTTTTTCACGACTGCGCCATTGGGTGAGTAAAATCTCAAAGAATAAAACACTCATAAGTAAAATGGGCACGTAGAGCTGTACCATGCTCATGACCCAAAAATCATTTTGGTAAACGATACTTTTATTCAACTCATCACTAAACATAGGTGCATAACGAATTCGATCGATATGCGTCAAGTAACACGTTAATAACGTGTATATCGTAATTGGAATTGCAATCCCATAAATAATTTTACGGCTATAAAATACCAACCCGACCAATACAATACTAATGAACCCTGCCATTGTTGCAGGACTATAAATTCCAATCGAATACCCTGAATAAATCATGGTCATTCCAAAGAAACTAGGGGCAAAATAAGCAATGAAGGTTTGAAACTTAGCGATATGCTGAAACTTGAAACAACTCCAAAACAGGACAAGATAAATCACGGAGGTCACCAACAATTGGGTAACACGTAATTCAAAATAGTCAGGATTTAACCACTGTGCTTTTTCAGGGGTATAAAAAGCCACAATTAACCAGCGAGCGACCTCAAGTTGGCTTAGAATTCCAAAAAAGAGGATAAGCCGTCCCTTTTTAAAATCACTCCAATTGATCAGCATATTTTGAGGATCAAGGATGTACGTATTGGCCATACGATACAATCGCTTAATCATATGTTGAATCTTCCTGATTAACTTCATTCTGTCCTTTTATCTTTTATATTGTCTTTTTAAGCAGCGTGAACTCGCTCTACAAACAAGATCCCATCAAGATGGTCAATTTCGTGTTGAATAATTCGTGCAGGGAATCCTGAAAAAGTCTCAGTAATTTCCTGTCCTTGCATATTACGATAACGGACACGGATTGATGAAGCTCGAGCTACTTCCGCACGTCGATTCTCTACACTTAAACATCCCTCTTCTCCTAAAACAACATGATCAGAACGCTCCAATATTTCAGGATTAATCATGTAAATAGGCTCCATCTCAGGCGCATCGGGATACCGTATATTGGGTTTTGAAGCGACGATAATAATCCTTTTAGAGACATAAACTTGTGGTGCAGCAATACCGACACCATTGCGCTGTTGCATCGTAAAATTCATTGCTTCAACCAGATGCGTTAACCAGCTACTACTAAACTCAAGTTCACTTACCGGCGATGCAACCAATTCAAGGATCACTTCACCTTTTTGAGCAACGGGTAGTATCGTCATAATACGTTCATCTCAATTATGATAAGAATTTGATCTTCATAATTTTTTAAATTTTAAATCAAATATTTGATTAATAGTCAACCAATCTTAAAGCATTTCAAGATGAAGTAAAACTGATTTAAATGACGAATTTGTGACCTGATAATTTTACGGCTCAAGTTTCACTTTTTTGTATGACATCAGCATCCTGAAGTTCGTGGTAGTGTCTAACCTGATTACGACCACGTTTTTTTGCTAGATATAATGCTTGATCTGCATGACGAATCACCGCTTCTTTATTTAAATTAAATTCAGAAATGGCTATACCAAAGCTTGCTGTCACTCTGATTGTCGTACGTTCATCGATATAAAAGAGCTCATTTTCAATTTCTTTGCGACACCGCTCAGCGACCTCCATCGCAGCTCTGAGGTTTTTATTCTGCAACAGCATCACAAACTCTTCACCACCAAATCGCCCGACAATATCTGTATCACGTATATTTTGACGTAGTACATTGGCAACACGCTTTAAGACGTTGTCTCCGATATCATGACCATAGTTATCATTAATACTCTTAAAATGATCAAGATCTAACAGAATGAGAGCAAATTTTCGTTCTTGTAATTGAATTTCATTGAGTTCTAAACCTATTTTTCGACGGTTATAAATCCCCGTAAGCGGGTCCATTTGACTCATTAAATTAATTTGTTTTTCTCGATTTCTCCATTGCGTCAACAAAATCTCAAACAATACAAAAGTCGCAAAAAAAATAGGCACGTAAAAATAAAGTTGTGAATAAACCCAGAATTCATTAAATACCATGACTGAATAATTGAGCTGATCACTAAAGACCGGTGCGTAGGTCATATAACCCAATGCACTACTGACAATTGCAATGAGCATATATACAGTGACTGGTAAAAAAAGCAGATATACAATCTTGCGTTCAAATAAAACCAGACCAACTGTTAAAATACTGATAAATCCCGCAACGGTAGCAGGACTACTGATACCAACCGAATAGCCACCATAAATAAAGCTTACGGAAAATACCAAAATAATAAAGTAAGGTAAATATTGTATCACCCATTCTTTATGACGCCATATGACACAAGGAATAATCAGTAAGAACTGTAATACACAGCACAGCAACATCCGTGATAGGTGAAAATAATAATAATCAGGATTGAGCCAATGATGTAATGCAGGATGATGAAATGAAAATAAATACCATGTAATCCAGGTGATATGTGCAAGCCCGCCCAATACCATGACCAGAATACATTTATTTAAGTTACTCCAATTCATCAACACACTTTGATTCATAAATGAATGAAGTGTATAGGGGCGAAAAATTCGATTGAATAGTCTTAACATAATGAACTAACTCAATTGAAACAGCTCATCAAAATAAACTATATTTTCATTTAACTCTGTAATCATTAAATCTATTTCACCCCTACAAAATATAGTGAATAAAATCACATATTTTTTATTATAATTGCACTTATTATCACAATCTAACCTTAAGATTAGGATTTATCAAGGTTTTTTTACCATTTATTCTATTTTTTTTTTAAAGCTTTTTTTGCTTAAATCCAGCTAAGGATACGCTCAAGCATTTTAATTTGACTCAGCTAAAAATTGCTAAACACACTCCTAACTCTTAGAGATCGAGTTCTCGATAAATAACTTTAATTTCTTGTGCAATGTGAATACTAACTTGATGATGCAAATATTGAATCAAAATATCAAATTGCTCTGCACCATCGTCTAATCCAGTACAAAAATATTCAGTATGAGGAGGAAGCGTTTTTAACCACTGACTTTGATAAAAATCGGCAACGGATTCAAAGTTAAGATAACGATGAGGATGCTGTTGTAATGATTTTACAAATTGCAGAAATCGAGCTTCCCAAAAGTGGATAATCATACATTTAAAGTCTACTGGTTAAATTCAATTTCATTGTTACGTCGATCTGCTTTATTTTGCAGATCGAATCATTCAAATCAATGTCCAAGGATGTAAATTTTTCAGAGTGAGTAGACGGTTTGCTGTTGAACTTGATATTTTTTCTTCCACTGAAGATAACCTAATAAGGCTAAAACAATAAATGCGCCATAAAGACCAGCCGTCAAGTATAGATCTTTATACATAAACATCATCACATAGATGATATCCACCACGATCCAAGCAGGCCAAATTTCCAAATATCGTTTTGACGTCCAATATGTAATGAGCAGACTTAAACTTGCCAATTGAGCATCTAAATAAGGAATGGAAGCATCCGTAAAATAATCCAGACCTAAACCAAAAATAAATCCTGCCAACATTGTAAAAAACACATGTTTGATAATTCTCAACCCTTGAATACGATTGATGGCAAGTTGCTCTTGTTGTTTAAACTGAGCTTTCCATATCCACCAACCATACAGTCCTAAACCGATAAACACGCATTGCAATATCGTTTCACCATAGAGTTGATAGTCATAAAATAACTTTGCATATAAGCCATAAGCCACGAGATTCACAGGCCAACACCATATATTACGACGAATCGTGAGGGTTACACCCAATACACTCATCAATACTGAAATAATTTCTAAAAGGCTCATACACTACTTAAAATGATCGTGGTTTATTCAATACGTCTATCCTAACGTATATTGAATGGCACCATACATGATTCTTAACAAACACCACTTAGCGATGTTCAATTTGAACTGCACAGTTTTGACCTAACCATTAAACTCCTCTAAAAATAGAATGTCCTCAATGGAAAATAATAATGATGAATACAACTCAAACGACCAGAATAACCATTGAAATTCGCAATCATCTGATGTTGATTGGTTTAAACCGTGCTGCGAAGCGCAATGCATTCGACAGTCATATGATTGATGAACTTTCACAAGCACTTACCACCTATGAAGACCAGTCCGATTTACGCTGTGCTGTGATTTATGCACATGGAGAGCACTTCACGGCAGGATTAGATCTGCTTGAGCTTCAGCCGCGTATGTCAGATGGTATATTTTCGGAAGATATGAATCTGATTAACCCATGGGGCACGACTGGTCGTAAACGAAAAAAACCAGTCGTTGTCGCTGTGAAGGGGTATTGTTTTACTGCTGGAATAGAATTGATGTTGAATGCCGATATCTGTA
This sequence comes from Acinetobacter sp. 24-47-47, assembly GCF_057737035.1. Taxonomy (NCBI): domain Bacteria; kingdom Pseudomonadati; phylum Pseudomonadota; class Gammaproteobacteria; order Moraxellales; family Moraxellaceae; genus Acinetobacter; species Acinetobacter sp. 24-47-47. The sequence goes on from NZ_CM173216.1 coordinate 2,240,066, forward strand.
TTGCCCATCAAAATACCCAATTTACTCAACTTGAAGTGCAACGTGGCATCCTCCCCTTTGGCGGAGCAACTTCACGCTTCGTTAAAACTGCAGGTTGGTCTAATGCAATGCGCTACTTATTGACGGGGGATTTTTTTGATGCTGCAACTGCATATCGACTTCATTTAATTACCGAAGTAACAGAACAAGATCCGCTTGACCGTGCCATTGAACTCGCCGAATCCATCGCTTCAGCTGCTCCACTCGCTGTTCAGGCCACATTGACGGCTGCTCATGAAGCAATTTCACATGATGAACAGTACGCTTTTAATCAGTTAAAGACTCATCTTCTTCCACTAATACAATCTGAAGATGCAGTCGAAGGTATGCGAGCAATGAGCGAAAAACGTCAACCTCGCTTTAAAGGTCAATAGTTCAATATCGGGAAATATAGACATGCAAGCTATTCCAAATGTGAACCAGATGCCAAGAAGCATCAATAAAACTCAAGTTCAGTTTCCTGCCTTAGATAACTATATGCTCACCGGCACTCGCTACCTATCATCTGGTGTGAAGACTGTTGCACGTATTATTGTGGCTTCAGCGACAGCGGTTCCCCAACCTTTTTATCGCAGATTTGCAGAGTATGCTGCAGAACGTGGTTTTGAAGTGCTAACCTTTGATTATCGTGGTGTGGGGGCATCATCTCCAGCACAACTCAAAGGTTTTAAAATGAGTTATTTGGATTGGGGGAAACTTGATCTCGCTGGTGCCATTGAATACTTTTCTAGCGATACTTTCCCCTTATTTGTGACTGCACACTCTTATGGTGGTCAAGCCTTGGGACTTACCCCTAATCATCATCGAGTCAGTGCCATGTGTTGCTACGGTACAGGTGCAGGTTGGGCAGGATATATGCCGTTCAAAGAAAGATTCAAAGTATCCGTGATGTGGAGTATTGTGTTTCCACCCATTGTCGCAGTCACAGGTTATTTACCTTGGAGTAAATTCAATATGGGCTCTGATCTGCCTTTAGGGGTATATCAACAGTGGCGTCGTTGGTGCAAAAATCCGTTATATTTTTTCGCTGACCCCGAGCAACAAGATTTAAAAGCACAATATGCAAGTGTTAAAACCAAAATTTATGCTGTTTCAGCATTAGATGATGATTGGGCTCTCCCAAATTCGAGGCAAGCCTTTATGCAACATTATCGTTCTGCTGATATGCGCTACATTGATATCACAGCCAAACAGTATCAAATGCCTGCAATTGGACACATGGGATATTTCAAAAAAGGCGCAGAAAAAATTTGGGATGACATGCTCCAAAATTATCTCAATTTAGTTAATGATTAAATTCTAAATTACTGAATGAAGTCAGATTGATGCTCTACCCCTTGTGCGTCAGTATGTCGATACATGATGCCATATTGACTCACATAGTATTCAAGAGATTGATTGCGATATTCCCATAAAATCGACCACTCACCTAAATCAAATTGATTGATCTGACATAAAGTTCGTGATGGCATCTTGTTCAAAAACTCATATTGAATTTGCTGAGCAAACTTGATATCACGATGATTTACACGTTTCTCAAACAGTAATTTAGCAACCTCATCAAACATACGAATATCTTCGATAGAATCCGTATCATACACCAAGCGCGCCGGCTGGCTGAGATCAGTAGGCTTGAGGAGTTTTGTTAAATCAAAGTGCCTCTGCGTATTCCCCATAATCAATTTAGGTTGTAATAATAGTCGCCATACGGCATAGCAACTGACCAAAGCAAAACACACCACGATTAGCATCATATTTTTTACTCATTCCGATGATTATTCATTGAATCGTTCATTACAGAAATGATTATTTCTTTATTTTTATTGTTAATTTTCTTGGTGTTATTAAGTTTTAACTTTTAAAATATTAACTTAAAAACCAGTAGAGGGATGGCACGAAACGTAACAACTCATTTCAAAATCCACATGTTATGTAAACCGTGTAAATCTAGGTAATTTTATTCAATTAATATGACTTAAAAGTACGTTGAAAGATTCTCATTAAAATAGGGTTTAAAATCTTAGTGTTCTAAATCATTACGACATTTTTTGTCGTTTAACTTGATACGCATCTACACTATTCTTTTCTCAAATTTTATAATTTAACCATGAACTATTCCCGTAAACGCAAACCCATTACCAGTGCATGGCCAGTTGAGCATGATTGCTTCCTCATTGAAAACAGTCATCTTCAACTCGAAGCATTGCAACAGACGCTTCCTTATTCTGCTCAAGAAATTCAAGATCGCCAAGAAATCTTGGGGCTCACGAGACGTCGTCGTCAAATGAAAAAATTAGGTCAATTTTAATTTTCTAATGAAGCTAAAAATAAAATCCCAATAATCCATCAAGTTTAAGTATTTTTTGTTTAATAAATTAACCCCTCGTGCCCTCTCTGACAATGAATCAATTTCGCCATATTCTTGGATGGTGATTTGCCATCATTTTTGCTCAAAAATAATTATTATTTAAATGCTCTCTCAAAAATGGATCCAAAATATTTAGTTTTAAAGATTATTATTGACTTTTTATCTAAAAAATAGAATTATTGGATCCAATTGATAAGGAGATCAACTCATGTTTGTAAAAAATGCTTGGTATGTGGCGGCACGACCTGAAGAAGTACAAGATAAGCCTCTAGGAAGACAAATTTGCGGTGAAAAAATGGTTTTTTATCGTGGAAAAGAAAACCAAATACATGCCGTTGAAGATTTTTGCCCACATCGCGGTGCACCTTTGTCATTAGGCTTTGTTGAAGATGGTCAACTGGTCTGTGGTTATCATGGGTTAGTGATGGGATGTGACGGCAAAACGGTTTCAATGCCTGGGCAACGTGTACGTGGCTTTCCTTGCAATAAAAGCTATCGCGCAATTGAAAAATTTGGCTTTATTTGGGTATGGCCAGGAGACCAATCGCTTGCAAGTGAAGATCAACTCCCAACTTTAGAGTGGGCTGAAAATCCAGAATGGGCCTATGGTGGTGGACTATTCCACATCAACTGTGATTACCGCTTGATGATTGATAACTTAATGGATCTCACCCATGAAACATATGTTCATGCAAACAGCATTGGTCAAAAAGAAATCGATGAAGCTGCACCAACCACTCGTGTTGATGGTGACCACGTTGTGACTGAACGTCATATGGAAAACATTTATGCACCTCCATTTTGGCAAATGGCTCTAAAAGGTAATAATCTCGCTGCAGATGTCCTAGTAGACCGTTGGCAAATTTGTCACTTTCATGCACCTAGCAATGTTCATATTGAAGTTGGTGTTGCCCACGCAGGCCATGGTGGTTACAACGCACCGGAAAATAAAAAAGTGTCTTCAATCGTTGTAGATTTTATTACCCCCGAAACGGAAACGTCTCACTGGTATTTCTGGGGAATGGCTCGACACTTCCAACCCGACAACATCGAATTAACTAACCAAATTCGTGAGGGACAGGGCAAAATTTTCTCGGAAGATTTAGATATGCTTGAACAACAGCAACAGAATTTATTGAGACATCCTGATCGTAAATTGCTGATGCTGAATATTGATGCAGGCGGTGTTCAATCTCGAAAAGTAATAGACCGCTTGATCAGCATAGAGCAAACGAATGATGAGCAGAAAATTACAACTTTGAATGTTGTTTAAAGTAAACCCACATTTTATCAGTTTTTCATTTTACCAAGGAGCGATACTCACATGGATGTGACTATTCAGAAGATTTATCGTCATAATGAACACATTTTATCTTTCGAACTGGTAAACACCCATGGTGAATTATTACCAGCTTTTCAAGCCGGTGCACATATTGATGTGCACTTAGGTAATCAATTAATTAGACAGTATTCTTTGGCAAATTGTAGTTCAGAGCAGCACCGTTACGTCATTGGTGTCCTGAATGATCCTTTATCACGTGGTGGTTCTAAATTTATTCATGAACAACTTCGTGAGGGTCAGCAGCTCAAGATTAGTGAACCACGAAATTTGTTTGCCTTGGTTCCTGAGACAGAATATGCATATTTGTGTGCAGGTGGAATCGGTATCACTCCTATCTTAGCAATGGCTAAAGAGCTTAAACGCAATAATCAGTCCTTCCAATTACTGTATTTTGTGAAAACGAGAGCTTCTATTGCATTCCAACAAGATTTAGAGGCTCTAGGAGATTCCGTCCACATCCATATTGATGATGAACCTGAAACACATATTCTTTTGAATACGGTCTTTGCCTCTCCTCATATCGATCATCATATTTATGTATGTGGCCCAGATGGTTTTATGAACTATGTGATCCATACCGCAGATACGCTCTCTTGGCCTAGTCATCAAGTACATAAAGAGCATTTCAGCGCACAAGCTATTGATACCAGTCAAGATGGCAGTTTTGAAATTGAGATTTTAAAAACAGGGCAACGTATTCATGTCGCAGCTGATCAATCTGCAGCACAAGCTTTAGAACATGCTGGAATCTGTATCCCTTTATCTTGTGAACAAGGTATTTGTGGCACTTGCTTAGTAAATGTAGTTGAAGGTGAAATTGATCACAGAGATATGTATTTAACTGAAGAGGAACAAGCTGCAAATGATCAATTCACACCTTGTTGCTCAAGAGCCAAATCTCAACGAATTATCATTGATGTTTAATTTGGATCGATAGATTTTCAAGTGTAGCCCTTCATTAATTGAAGGGTTTTTTATATAGACCCATCTGTGTGAAATATTGAACGCATAGTCTCCCCTAAAGTAACCACATGACTATGCTCACGCATTAAACTTTCAGCGCGTGCTGAGTCTTGTTGCTTTAATGCATTGAATATTGAGCAGTGTTGGATATGCGCATATTGCAAACGACGAATTTCAGACAGCGCATTATTTTTATCATAAGTCAGTGCTTGTGCAGATGCCATAGGTAACTGATTGTTTTTACTAAGTGCTTGCACAATTGCAATATTATCCGAGCCTTGAATAATAGTATTGTGAAAAATAGTGTTGTAATGATGGTAGGTTTCTAAATCATCGCTTGTTAGTTCTAGTTTATTGAATATGGAATCAATTTGGGTAATACAATTCAAAAGTGTTTGATGTTGATCTATCGTCATGCCTTTTTCAGCAAGCGTTTTTGCAGCTAGACCTTCTAAAACGCCACGTACATGCAACGCATCATGAACTAATTTGGATGAAATTTCTCGAACAGTATAGCCTCGAGTTGGATTTTTAACGAGTAAGCCTTCTTGCTCTAAAAGCCGAAAAGCCATTCGAATGGGTTGACGTGATACACCTAGCATTTCAGCAGTCGGAATTTCAGCCAAACGAGAACCTCCTGCAATCTCCCCAGAAATAATCATTTTGCGAAGTTCAATTAACACTTGCTGCCCTGAAGACATATAACTACTCAATATTTTTGATCATGATTGATCCTAACGAGTCAGATTTGGAATATCAATCTCTGTTGACTTAAAGGACTCTTTTAGGCCGGAAATTCACTATTCTATTTTTGATAACTGAGGTGATTATGAGTTCGTATCATCAATATTTATTTTTTGAAGATTGGTTGCCATTAACTCTAGATTGTTTCGAATTAAATAAGCTAAATGGATATCTACCCCATCTAACATTTTTTGTTCTATCTCATTAACAATGTTTCGACATTGTTCGAGTTTTTCAAATCCTTTAGGCGTTACATTAATTAAAATTCTTCGTCCATGTGAGGGATCTGAAGCTCTACTGATCCAATCCTGGTTTTGTAAATCTTGTAGAATTTTATTGGTAGATTGCGGTTTAATAAATGAACGTTCTGCAAGTTTTGCATTAGATAGATTGCCTTTCGCAGCGATAACTGACAATGCTGTAAACTGAGATAAGGTGATATCTAAGTCTTTTAAACGTTCAGTTAAAAGTTTACTCACAATACGATCAACCCTTGCAATTATATAGCTCAGTGTCGGAATCGAATGATTAACTTCTGACATTTTATATTCCTTAATAGATGAACAAAAGTATGACTACTGTCGTAATCATACTTTTAACATATGTTTAACGTGTAGTTATATTTAGAACAGCATCAGACTGCTCTGGACGTGGTTTGCGTACAAGCATTAATGCCGCAATAGCTGCAAATAAAATCAGTGGAATACTTGCACCAATGACCATTGCTGAACTAGAACCTAACGACAGTAGCATGCCAGCAAATAGGGGCCCTGCAAAAGATCCTATACGCCCTACTGCGACTGCAGCGCCTACACCCGTGCCACGCATTTCTGTTGGATAGAACATCGCTGCCAATCCGTAGAGCGCTGATTGGCCACCTACAATAAATAGACCACAACCCACAGCAGACAATACAAGTAAAGCAACAGTTGGTGAGATTGCAAGACAGCACAGTGATAACAAGATACCAATATATATAAATTTAATTACAGTACTCATGCGAATCTTATCAAGTAAAGTTCCCATGAGAATCGACCCGAAGATACCACCGATGTTGTAACCAATTTGAACATAGTTCGCTTCTGTTTTTCCTAAACCTTGTGCACCCATCAATAGTGGCAACCAGTTGAGTAAAAAATATAAAACAACTAACGTAAAGAAAAAACTGATCCAAATTTGAATCGTGGAAAAACGCCGTTCTTTTGCAAACAACACTTCAAAGAATGGAGTAGAAGTTTTATTCTTCGTCGCTGTTAAATAGTCTTTAGACTCTGGCAAATACTTCATTAGCAAAGGAATTAAAAGAATTGGAGCGAAGCCACCAATGTAGAAGATATGTCTCCATTGCGCATCACCAGCTAAACCCATTGCCACGAATGATGTCAACATTCCACCAAATGGAATACCGCTATACATAATACTGACTGCAATGCCTTTATGTTTCTCTGACACTGCCTCAGATGCCATGGTGATCATCATTGGTAAAGCACCACCCATCCCTAACCCAGTTAAGAAACGAATGATTAAAAGCAGTGTGTAATCAGAAGCATATGCCGTTAGAACTGACATCACTCCAAAAATTAAAATACTGGTCAATAGAACTGCCTTACGCCCAATTTTATCAGCGTAACGACCTCCTAATAATGCACCAGGTAAAGTACCCAAGATTGCCGCGCTAAACGCCCATGCCATTTGAGTATTATCTAAGCCAAACTCTGCTCGCATCCGTGGTGCTGCTACGCCCATTGATTGAAGATCGAAACCTTCAAATACAGCGATAGCGAAACACAGTACGAGTGTAAGCGTAGCTTTAGTCTTACTACTTACACTTTGTTCCATTTTTTATTGTCCCTTTTAGAGCTTTTAAAATACTTTTAAAAAAATACACATCCTATGTATTGCCTCCGTCCAGGCAACTCAAAAAATATCACCTAAACTTATAAAATAATCAATATTTTTTTTTAAATAAAATTCATTTAAAATATTATTTTATTAAATATCAATATATTATAAAAATTATATAAAAAATTCAAAAAAACACTTGTATGTAAGTTTAACTGATATTATCTTAATTTCATCAGGACATAAAACAAACACTAAGGAGCTTATCATGTCTTATCAAAATCGCTGGTCCACTGTAGATGTAAAAGTTGAAGCTGGCATTGCTTGGGTCACTTTAAATCGCCCAGAAAAGAAAAATGCGATGAGTCCAACCTTAAATAAAGAAATGATTGATGTACTTGAAACGCTTGAACTCGATCCAGAAGCAGGTGTTTTGGTACTCACTGGTGCTGGGGATTCTTGGACAGCAGGTATGGACTTGAAAGAGTACTTCCGTGAGGTTGACAGCCAGCCAGAAATTTTCCAAGAGCGAATTCGTCGTGATGCATCACGTTGGCAATGGCATTTACTTCGTTTTTATTCAAAACCAACGATTGCAATGGTAAACGGCTGGTGCTTCGGTGGTGGATTCTCACCACTAGTCGCATGTGATCTAGCCATTGCAGCAGATGAAGCTACATTTGGCTTGTCTGAAGTGAATTGGGGAATTCCTCCAGGTAACTTAGTGAGCAAAGCTATGGCTGATACAGTCGGTCATCGTGCTTCTATGTACTACATCATGACAGGCAAAACCTTCTCTGGTGTTGAAGCTGCAAATATGGGCTTAGTGAACAAGAGTGTTCCACTTGCTCAATTACGTGCAGAAGTAACTGAATTGGCAAATAATTTGCTTGAAAAGAATCCAGTTGTACTGCGTACTGCGAAGAATGGTTTTAAACGCTGTCGTGAGCTGACTTGGGAGCAAAACGAAGATTACTTATACGCCAAACTGGATCAATGCAACTACCGTGATGATGAAGGTGGTCGTGCACAAGGTATGAAGCAATTCTTGGATGACAAAACAATCAAACCAGGTCTTCAAACTTATAAACGTCCTGCTTAAGCAGAATCTACTTTATTCGTCATGATGGACATGTAAGGAAACATTCACCATGCAAAACGTACAGTTACTTATTCACGGCCAATCTGTTGCAGCAAGTTCAGGACAAACTTTTGAAAGAATCAGTCCAATTAATGGCTCAATCGCATCAACGAGTGCAGCAGCGACTTTAAGCGATGTTGATCGTGCAATTGAGTCAGCGCATGAAGCATTTAAAACTTGGTCTGCTCTATCACCAACAGACCGACGTTTAAAATTGCTTAAAGCTGCAGATTTGATGGATCAAAAAACTGAACAGTTTATTCAAACTGCAATACATGAAATAGGTTCAACTGCGACGTGGTATGGCTTTAATGTCCATCTTGCTGCCAATATGCTGAGAGAAGCGGCAGCCATGACTACACAAATTGATGGAAATATTATTCCATCAGATGTTCCTGGCAATATCGCTATGGGTGTTCGCGTTCCATGTGGTGTCATCGTTGGTATGGCGCCGTGGAATGCTCCTGTTATCTTAGCCACTCGTGCCTTAGCGATGCCTCTGGCTTGTGGGAATACAGTCGTACTTAAAGCATCTGAAGCTTGCCCTGCAACACATCGATTAATTGGGGAAGTACTTCATGAAGCAGGTATTGGCGATGGTGTTGTCAATGTCATTACTCATGCTTCGCAAGATGCTCCACAGATTGTAGAGCGTTTAATCAGTCATCCATTGACTAAAAGAATTAATTTTACAGGTTCAACGCATGTAGGACGAATAATTGCACAAACTGCAGCGAAATACCTCAAACCAGTGTTGCTGGAACTTGGTGGCAAAGCACCGGTCATTGTATTGGAGCAAGCGGACCTGGACGAAGCCGTTAATGCCATCAGTTTCGGCGCTTTTTTCAATCAGGGACAGATCTGTATGTCGACAGAGCGTGTTCTTGTGGATGAAAAAATTGCAGACCAATTCATCGAAAAATTGATCAATAAAGTTCAGAATATCAGAGCAGGAAATCCACTTGAGAGTCAAGAACCCCTAGGCGTTCTAGAAAGTTTAAAAGCTGCAACAAGAATCAAAAATTTAATTGAAGATGCACGTGAAAAAGGTGCATATTTACCACTAGGTTTAAGCATTGATGGTGCTATGATGCAACCTACTATCGTAGTTGACGTCACTAAAGATATGCAGATTTATGCCGAAGAGTCTTTTGGTCCTGTGTGCACCGTTCAACGTTTTAAAACTATTGATGAAGCAATCGATTTAGCAAATGACTCAGAATTTGGATTATCTGCAGCAGTTTTTAGTCAAGATTTATCCCTAGCTCTAGATGTTGCTAAACGTATCGAATCAGGTATTTGTCATATTAATGGTGCAACCGTTCATGATGAAGCGCAAATGCCTTTTGGTGGCGTGAAACAAAGTGGTTATGGACGATTTGGGAGTAAAGTCTCAGTTGCAGAGTTCACTGAGCTGCGTTGGATCACCATGCAAACCAAAACTCGTCACTACCCTATTTAACGAATATTTCAAAGAGTTGACATGAAGTCAGCTCTTTTCGTTGGAAAAGAATAGCTAAAAATACATGGAGTGAAAACAATGTCGAATATGACGGTTCATACGCATAAATATCCTGAGCGATTTGTTAAATTAGGCAGTCACGAGATTGAGTTTCAATCTAAAAATGGCACTTTGTATATTTCCCCAAAAGAACAACTTAAACCATACCCACAAAAAATTACTGACCGTTTAATTCAATATGCTCAAACACATCCCGATCGTGTATTCGCAGCAAAACGTGGTCACGATGATGAATGGATTAAGCTTACATACGCAGAAACATTAGATCAAGCATGGCGTATTGCACAGAGTTTGAAACAATATTCACATCTTTCAACTGAACGTCCTATTGTCATTCTATCTGGGAATGATCTAGAGCATCTTACTTTGTCAATGGGAGCAATGCTTGCAGGGATTCCATTCTCCGCAATTTCTCCTGCCTATTCACTTATTTCTAAAGATTTTGGCAAGCTCAAACATGTGTTTGATGTTCTAACACCAGGTTTGGTTTTTGCTAATGATGGTCAAGCTTTTGCTAAAGCGATTGAACATTGCTGCGATACAGATGATATTGTGATCGTTACGAATTCTGGAAAATTTGGTGAGAAAAATTGCCTTGCTTTCTCTTCATTCCTCTCCTCTGAAATTAGTGATATTAAAGATCATTATGAGACCATTGATGAACATCAAATAGCGAAATTTCTATTTACATCTGGCTCAACTAAAATGCCGAAAGCGGTACCTACAACGCATCTAATGCTATGTACCAATCAACAGATGCTGCTTCAGACCTTCCCTGAGTTTGAAGAGACCCCCCCAGTATTAGTTGATTGGTTAGCATGGCATCATACTTTTGGTGGCAGTCATAATGTAGGAATCGCATTATATAACGGCGGCACAATTTATATTGATGACGGCAAGCCAGTTCCAGGAAAGATGGAAGAAACCATCAGGAATCTTAAGGAAATTGCACCTACTGTGTATTTAAACGTTCCTAAAGGATGGGAAGAAATAACCGTAGCTCTTGAACGAGATGCTGAGTTACGCGAAAAATTTTTTAGTCGAGTTAAAATTTTGTTTTTTGCTGGTGCTGCACTATCAGAAGCTGGTTGGAACAGACTTGACCAAATCGCGCAGTCACACTGTGGAGAACGTATTCGTATCATGAGCGGTTTGGGGATGACTGAGACTGCACCATCATGTGTGTTTACAACTGGTCCCAAAGTAATGGCTGGGTTCATTGGATATCCAGCTCCAGGTTGTGAAGTGAAGTTAGTGCCTTATGGTGACAAACTTGAGTTTTGTGTTCGTGGTAAAAATGTCATGAAACATTACTGGCGTCTACCTATAGAACAACAAGCTGACATCTTTGATGATGAAGGCTTTTACCGCACCGGGGATGCTGTGAAGTTAGTGGATCCATCCGATCCAAGTCAAGGACTCATGTATGATGGCCGTATAGCTGAAGATTTTAAGTTAAATACAGGTACCTTTGTCAATGTTGGAACTTTACGCAATAAAGTTCTCATTACAGGTAATCGACTTATTCAAGATGTATGTATCACCGGTTCTAATTTAAGTGCGATTGGATTTTTAATATTTCCCAAAATTGCAGATTGCGCTGAGTATGCAGGATTAGATTTAAGTCTAGTGGATACTAAAGAGGTACTTCTACACCCTAAAGTTCAACAGTGGTTTAAGCAGTTTTTAATTGATTTCAACAAAGATGCGACAGGTAGTTCAAACACTGTTTCAATGCTTTACCTCATGATTGAACCTCCACTTCTTGATGCAGGAGAAACCACTGATAAAGGCAATCTCAATCAAAGTGGTATCTTGAAACGTCGCATAGCAATGGTGGAAGAGTTATACGAAAAAAACATTAATAATCCTCTCATTATTCGCATTCCAACCCTTAGAAATTAACTCAACTTTTTTATTCAGCAGCGTTTAGTCAAACGCTGCTTAGACAGTTGCATTCAAAATTAGGATAACGCTATGCAGAAAGATAGTGATTTTGAGCTGTTTCGGGACAATTATCGACGCTTCCTAGCAGAGTTTGTCGCCCCATATTATGAGTCATGGGAAGAGCAAGGACTCATGCCTCGACAAGTTTGGGATCAACTTGGACAAAATGGATTTTTATGCGTCGATGTGCCTGAACAATATGGAGGTTACGGCGCACCGATATATTATTCACAAATGATCGTTCAAGAAACGGCTCGAGCGGGCTTCTCTGCGTTAGCCGTTGCAATCGGTGGTCAGAGTGAACTTGTTTCACCCTATATCCAGAATATTGGAAGTGAAGATCAAAAACAATATTGGTTACCTAAAATGGTATCCGGTGAAGTTGTTACAGCTATTGCAATGACTGAAGCCAATGCAGGTTCAGACCTACAAGCCATCCGCACTCAAGCCTTATTAGATGGCGATCATTATGTGGTAAATGGCTCAAAAACGTTTATATCGAATGGTCAACAGGCAGATCTCATAGTTTTAGTTGCTAAAACTGATCCTCAAGCAAGAGCTAAAGGTATTTCGATTTTATTGGTGGATGCTCATTTAGATGGAGTAAAAAAAGGTCGTGGTCTAAAAAAAATTGGGCTTCAATCTCAAGACACTGCCGAATTATTTTTTGACCAAGTCAGAGTTCCTAAAGACCAATTATTAGGTCAGGAAGGTCAAGGCTTTAGCTATCTCATGCAAGAACTTCCACGTGAGCGTTTGAGTATTTCTCTCATGGCATTAGGCGCTTTGCAAGGTGCTTTAGAAATTACTCAAGAATATGTCCTCGAACGTAAAGCTTTTGGACAATCAATTGCACAATTTCAAAATACTCGTTTTGTAATCGCTCAAGCCAAAATTAAAACTCTAGCAGCCGAAGCCTTTGTCGAAAAATGTAAGTCGCTTTATCAACAGGGAGTATTGGATGTAAGCGAAGTTGCGGCATTGAAATGCTTCATCACTGATACCCAATGTGAAGTCATTGATCAACTTCTGCAATTGTTCGGGGGATATGGATACATGCGGGAATATCCAATATCTCGATTTTATGTCGATGCACGTGTTCAAAAAATTTATGGGGGAACCAATGAAATTATGAAAGAAATCGTTGCAAGAGAACTTTTAGGAAAATAACACAAAGATTACCTCTATGTATTAATACTATTTCAGGATGAAATAAAGATGAAAAAATTATGGATCACACCACTTCTATTATGTACCGCTCCAGCATTTGCAAATAATTTTATCGACCAAAGTAAAGTCGAATTAACTGCACGTAACTTCTACTTTGACCGTGACTTTAAAGTTGAGAATAGATACCCCGCATTAAGAGACTGGACACAAGGATTTATCTTTAAAGCGCAATCTGGATTCACTGATGGACCGATTGGTTTTGGTTTAGATCTATTAGCGACTGCAGGTTTTAAACTGGATGCTGATGCTAAATATGGAGGTACAGGAAACTTAATTCGTTCCTTGGCAACCAATGAGCCTGCAGATCAATATGGTGAAGTTGGAGTCACTTTAAAAGCTAAAGTTTCTGAAACCGAGGTACGTATAGGGACCCTTCAACCCATGACTCCTGTTTTAGTCGGCTCTCCAGCACGACTTTTACCTCAAACGTATCGAGGTGTTGCAGTTCAATCTAAAGATATTCAAGGTCTGGATCTCCAAGCATCCTATATTGATGAAGTCAATCAACGTGATTCTACAAATTATGAAGCTATAAAGATCTCTGGAGTAAATGGTCGTTATATTTCTGAAGAAACAGATTATTTGTATTACTTAGGTGGACATTATGACTTAACTAATAATCCATTGCGGTTGACTGCATTTCATATGGATGTTAACGACTTATATCGCCAATCGTTGTTAGGCATAACCTATAAATATCCAATCTCTAATCAATCCACTTTTACAACACAGTTGCGTTACTACATTAGCGATGAAGATGGGACTGCTAAAGCGGGTTTAGTTGACAATAATTTACTTCATAGCCATTCAGAACTTCAACACCAAAACCATAAGTTTATCTTTTCTACATTTCACCACTTTGGAGATACTGCTTTTCCGTACTTAACTGGAGGAGAAACTGGACTAGCAATTGATACTTGGACTGGTGAGTTTTTGAATGCGAAAGAGCGTGTTTATAGCCTGCGTTATGAATACGATTTTAAAGACTATATTCCAGGTCTTCGTTTTATGACCCGCTATACCCATGGTAGCAATATTTACGCACCACAGTTGGGTGGTACAGATTTTTCGGAAGATGAATTGGATTTTGATCTAGCTTACATAGTTCAAAATGGCCCACTAAAAAATTTAGGTTTACGCGCGCGTTACGCGATCTACGATAATGATATGCCAATTACCGCCAATATTAAGCCAGCCAATGAAACTCGTATCAATCTTGATTACACATGGAAATTTAAATAATAACAAAAGGGTTCTTTACTGAGGAACCCTACCCTCTCTAAGGATAATAAGTATGAAATATTTAATCGGCTTATTGGTCTACACCACCACTACATTAAGTTTGGCAAATACCCAATATTCACCACAACCCATAAAACTTGAACCCCTTGCGACATTCAATGTTGAACTCACAGCCCCAGTTTGGGAACTAGGTAAAACTTCAGATTTAGGGCAAAGACGCATTATCCCAATCACTGGAGGAACTTTTTCTGGACCAAGTTTGAAGGGGCGTATTCTTAACAATGGTGCAGATTGGCAAAAGGTCGATAGCAAAGGTTTGGCATATATAGATACGCGCTATTTATTAGAAACTGATGATGGTGCTCTGATTTATTTACAAACTAAAGGTTATCGCCATGCTTCACCACAAGTACTAGAACAATTAAGTCGTGGCGAAGATGTTAATCCCACTCAATATTACTTCAAGTTAACCATGCAGTTTGAAACTAGCTCAGAAAAATATGCATGGCTAAATCAGACAATTGCAGTTGGAAGTGCAATGCGTCTCGGAAAAGCCGTGATCTATGATGCATTTGCAGTGAAATAAATATTAAAGGAGTACTTTTCAATGGAAGAACAAGTTTTATCTAATCTGCCCCCTATTCATCATTTGTTGGGTGGTCATCAACTTCACTGGGACAAGGAAAAGCGAGAAATTTCAGTTCAATATACTGCTCTTGAAAGTTTTACTAATCCTAGGGGAAGTGTTGAAGGAGGCATGATCTGTGCCATGCTTGATGATGCAATGGGTATTTTAGCTGCCTTAAATCAAACAGAAAAACCAGCTGCCACAATTAATTTAACAATTGATTTCTTCAGACCATGTGAAGTTGGTGAAGTATTGGCAAAAGCGTGGTTCATCAAAGAAGGACGTAAAATTTTAAGCATTCAAAGTGAAGCTTGGCAGCATGGAAAGTTAGTGGCAAAAACCAGTGCTGCATTTATGGTTCTATAAGGATTAAAAAAAGAATGGATATCTTAAAATTAAAGGACTGTGTCGACAACGACAGAATAAGTTCATATCAAAAATTTGTCGTTTTTTTCTGTTTTATTTTATACATTATCGATGGATTCGATTTCATGATAATGGCTTATTTGGCAAGTTCAGTTGCCAATGAGTTTTCATTAACTGGTACTAATATAGGAACTTTAATTAGTGCTGGTTTAATTGGTATGACCGTCTGCTCATTTTTACTTGCACCTCTCGCAGATAAAATCGGTAGACGTAATTTAATTAACCTTTGTCTATTAATCTGTGGTTTGAGCATGTTTGCATCTGCATTTGCCACCGATTTTAAGCAATTGGTTCTGTGCAGATTTTTCACTGGTGTTGGTATTGGTGGTGTTCAAATCAGTGCTATGATTTTGGCCAGTGAATATTCTCCGACTAAATATAAAAGTTTTAGTGTTGGGATATTATCTGCCGGTTATGGGATTGGAGCAATTAGCGGAGCACTACTTGCTGTATATAGCTTAGAAAGTATCGGTTGGAGACAAGTATTTCTAATTGGTGGATTCGTTACTACATTTGCTTTTCTGTGCTCATTGAAATTTTTACCAGAATCGATCGATTATTTATTACTAAAACAACCAAAACATGCTTTGGAAAAATTGAATCAAATTTTCTCTAAAATGCATAAAAAACCAATTCTCACACTCCCCAAAGCATATGTAGAAAATCAAAAGTCTTCTTACGTAGAAATATTTAACCACAAGTATTTAGTTAAATCCCTTGTATTATGGGTTTCTATATTCTTTATTCTTTTTGGTTTTTATTTCGTGATGGGCTGGACACCTAAAATTCTCAATAGTTCTGGTCTAGATAACTCATTATCTATTAAAACTGCCATGATGATCAGCGTGGGTGGTATTTTAGGTAGTTTTATCATTGGTGTTCTTAGTTCTAAAGTCAGCGTATACATCAATCAAATTGCCTTTTTAATCCTCACGTACGTATGTATTTTATTGTTTGTGAACAATACAGATAATTTAAATATATTAATCATCGTTGCCACAACGCTAGGATTCTTTATTAATGGCTGTTTAGCTGGAATCTATGCCATTTCTACACAGCTCTATGAGGCAGATGTACGATCAACAGGCGTGGGGATTGCAACTGGTGTTGGTCGTTTTGGTGGTATTTTCTCTCCAATCATTGCGGGATACTTTTTAGACCTAGGGAACTCGCCTTTAGAATTGTACGGAAATTTTGGTTTTGCATTTGTTTTAGCAGCTATTGCCATTTTCATCATCTATAAGTTAAAACAAAAATCCGTAGTAAATACACCATACGTCGTTTTACAAAAAGAGCCTCCATAATTTATGCTCACGAATATATAACTTTGTATTGTTAAGATAAGTTGTTTCATCAAAATCTATTGATAGAAACAACAAAAGGTCAGTGAAATCACTGACCTTTTGTTGTTTCTTGTTCAAAGTTTAAATATCAAAGAATACAGTTTCATTTTCACCTTGAATACGAATATCGAAACGATAAACGATCTGACCATCACGCTCTTCACGCTTAGCAATGAGTGTTTGACGACGTGGTGCCCACTCAATACCATTCAAAATTGGGTCTTTCGCATTCGCTTCAGCTTCATCCTCGAAGTAAACTCGAGTATGTAAACCTAAATTGATACCACGCGCAAAAATAACCAGCGCGATATGTGGTGCTTGCTGTGAACCCTTACGTCCAGGAACAGCACCTGGTTTGATCGTATCGAAGCTCCAAAAACCAGTGTCAAAATCCGCACCCGCTCTACCCCAACCTAAAAAGTTTGGATCTGGCTGCTTCCCTTGCGTATCCTGCTGACTTGGATAAACACCATTGGCATCAGCTTGCCAAATTTCTACGAGTACATCGCGAAGTGGTAAACCCAAACCGTCAAAAACTTGCCCTTCGAGGCGAATACGTTCACCTTGAGTGCCATCTTTCACCATTTGATTATTGAAGCTATGCTCAAATACTTCTATACCAGCTTGATTAGGCATTAATCCAATATGGACATATGGACCACCTGTTTGAGATGGTGTTTCATGTAATTCTTCAAATTTCCAGCCATTCATCCTGATGCTCCCTATCAAGTCAAATCATTTTCAAAATATGTCGCACGACGACCACGTAAAGTAATGTCAAAACGATAGCAACGACTATCTGCTTCAATAAAGTTGCTCTTGTCTTCGAGCGCAATTAAAGCTCTTCGCTGTTGTTCTGAAGGAACAGTTTTTAAAATTGGACAGCTATCAATTAATGTATCGCCTTCAAAATAAAACTGGGAAATCAAACGCTGTGCCCAGCCATCTGCCATCACAGAAAAATGGATATGTGCTGGACGCCACTCATTGATACGGTTACGCCACGGATAAGGTCCTGGCTTTATCGTTCTAAAAATGAAGAATCCATTTTCATCTGTGAGCATTCGACCGCAACCACCAAAGTTAGGGTCCATAGCTCCCACATACTGATCATTTGGATGGCGATAACGTCCTGAGGCATTCGCTTGCCATACTTCAATCAAAGCATTTTTAACAGGACGACCAAATTGATCACGTAAATAACCATGAATAATGACGCGTTCACCAACAGGTAAACCATCTTTTGCATAATTTAAAATTAAATCATTGTCTTTAGGACCCAATAAGTCTGCGCTAAAGTGAGGTGCAGTAACCTCGGTTAATGTTTGCGCAATCGAAATCAGTGCATTTTTCGGGGAACGTAATACACTGGTTTTATATCCCGGTGCATATGCTGGTGGATGATCATCTGTATTTCGCTGTGCATAAGCACCCATCAGAATTTGAGACATGAATCTCTCCTTATTCAATTTAAAATATCGTCCGTTTATTTAATTTTCTCAGGCGAAATGCCTAACTCTGCAAATACTTCTTCTGCCATATGCATTGCAGCATTGGCTGCAGGAAGTCCTGCATATAAAGACGCATGCAAAAATAATTCTTTAAGATCATCTTTAGTAACGCCATTGTTGAAACAAGCACGAATATGCATTCTGAGCTCTGCTTCACGCCCCAATGCAAGTAAGATTCCAATCGTCACCAAACTACGTGTATGTCTTGGCAATCCTGGTCGTGACCAAACCTCACCCCATGCAAAACGACTAATGAAGTTTTGAAAATCAGCATTAAATTCATTTAAATTTTCAAGTGAACGCCCGACATGGGCTTCACCCAAGACTTCAGTACGGACTTCTAGCCCCTGCTTATAACGTTCTTCATCATTCATGAGGTTGTTCCTCTTTAAAATTGAAATTATTTGATGTTCAGATGTGCTTAAGACTGAATAAAAGCAAGCAATGCTTGGTTAAATTCAACTGGTCGCTCAATATTGGATAAATGCGATGCATCTATGACTGCAAGTTGACAGTCAGGTATATGTTGTTTTAAAAACTCACCATCATTCACTGTGGTCACAGGATCTAAGCCGCCACATAATGCCAAACAAGGCACAATAATTTTTCCAAGTTGATTGCGTAAATCCGTCTGAGCTAAAGCACGACAAGAGGCTGCATAGCCTTTAGGCTGAGTGACAGACAAACTCTGAATGGTTTTTTGAGCTGTCACATCGTGTAAATAATCAAACTGTTCACTAAACCAACGCGTATGTGTAGTACTGACGATATCAGCCAAACCATTTTGTTCAACCGCATCTGCACGACTCAACCATGCCTCGGCATTTCCAATTTTTGCTGCTGAATTTGCAATCGTAATAGAGTTAAAACGCTCTGGTGCAATTATGCCTAATTGAATCCCAGTAACTCCCCCCATGGAGATACCACAAAAATGCGCTTTTTCTATAGAGAAATGATTGAGTACATCAAGGACATCATTGGCCAAATCAATGATTGTGGTATTTTCAATGACATTACTTCTTCCATGACCACGTGTGTCATAGCAAATCACATCATAATCTTTGGAAAAATAATCAATTTGGGCTTGCCACATGCCATGATTAGTGCCCAGTGAGTTTGAAAAAATGATGCTTGGTTTTGTATCGTCACCAAAACGATAGACCGCAAGCTGCTGACCATTACGATTATTGATTAATGTCATTATGGTGTACTTCCTTGAACGCTCTCTAGTACCGCATCTATTTGTGCTTGAGTATTTCCTAGATAATGTTGCGGATTAAAAATCTGACGGAGTTGATCTAGATCAAAAATAGCTAATATTTCTGGATTATTTTGTACAACATCGAGTAAGTGTCGTTGTTCGGCAACTGCTTGCTTACAAGCAGCTTCCACAAGATGATGTGCATTCAATCGACCCATCTGAGGTGCGAGTGACATCATTAGTGCTTCAGCCATGATTAATCCTTGCGTGCACTCTAAATTTCTGAACATATTTTCAGGATCTACTTCTAATCCCGTAAATACATCGATTGCTCTACTTAAACTACCCGCCGTCAGTTGAAATAACTCTGGTAACGCTAGCCATTCAGCATGCCATGCACCTAAACTTCGTTCATGTTCTTGTACTAAGCTTTGGTAGATACTTGACATTAATGCAGGGACGCGATTTGCAGCGGCTAGAATTGAAGCAGCTGCAACAGGATTACGCTTATGAGGCATCGTCGATGACCCTCCACGCCCAGCACCACTCGGTTCAAACACTTCTGCAATTTCTGTTTGCATCATGAGTGACCAGTCACGGGCCATCTTGCCCAAGTTTCCTGTAATCGTTGCAAGTACATGTGCAATTTCGGCTACACGATCTCGCTCCCCATGCCATGTACATACGGGTGTATTTAAACCAAGTTTTTGTGCGTAGGTACTCACTACAGCCGAACCATATTCAGTTAGTGAAGCTAAAGTACCTACCGCACCACCTAACTGCGCTGTTAAGACATGTTGCTGTAACTGCTGAACACGCTTTAAATCTCGATCTAAACTAGAGAGCCACCGTGCTGTTTTATGTCCAAAGGTAAGCGGTAAACCTTGTTGCAACCATGTACGTCCGATCATCACCTGATCACGGTATTGAATCGTCAGTTTTTTAGTTGCCTGAATAGCCTGGATAAGTTGCTTTTCGATCAGCTGTAACGCATCTTGAGCT
Organism: Acinetobacter sp. 24-47-47; assembly: GCF_057737035.1. Classification (NCBI taxonomy): domain Bacteria; kingdom Pseudomonadati; phylum Pseudomonadota; class Gammaproteobacteria; order Moraxellales; family Moraxellaceae; genus Acinetobacter; species Acinetobacter sp. 24-47-47. The sequence continues at coordinate 2,260,557 of NZ_CM173216.1, forward strand.
TGCAGCATAAAGGCCGTATCAATGATATCTTGGCTGGTCGCACCCCAATGCACATAACGAGAAGCATCTTCATTGATTTTTTTCACAGCAGCAGTGAATTGCTTTACGAATGGAATTGCAATATTGCCAGCGAGACCACTGGACTGTGCCAAATGATCAAAATTAATAATGGAATGAATTTCTTGTGCTGCAACACGTTGAATCGTTTCAGCAGCAATTAAGGGAATAACACCAACTTCAGCTTGAGCTTGAGCCAGTGCAACCTCTGCACGCAACATATATTTTACGAGTGCTTCATCACTAAATATGATATTTACATCATTCTGATAAAACAAACTTGCATATAACTGACTCATAACTTATCCCTATTACGCTTCATCATGTGTTTCACCATAAAGCGTCTGTCCAAAAATTGCTGTTAAACTTTTTCAATAATTAAAGCGATGCCTTGACCCACACCAATACACATAGAGCACAATGCATATTTGCCACCAGTTGCTTCTAGTTGGTTGAGAGCAGTCGTCACCAAACGCGCACCTGATGCACCCAATGGATGACCCAGTGCAATTGCACCACCATTTGGGTTTACACGCGCATCATCGTCGGCTAAACCTAGGTCACGTGTACACGCCAATGCTTGTGCTGCAAATGCTTCGTTCAGCTCAATCACATCCATTTGCTCTAGTGTTAAGCCTGTTTGAGCCAGTAACTTCTTAATCGCAGGTGCCGGACCAAAGCCCATAATGCGAGGTTCAACCCCCACAGTGGTTGCACCAATCACTTTGGCACGAGGTTTTAAACCATATTTTTCTACAGCTGCATCAGACGCAATCAGAATCGCAGCAGCACCATCGTTAATGCCTGATGCATTACCTGCGGTTACTGTGCCGTCTGTTTTTACAACAGGTTTTAACTTGGTTAAGGCTTCTAAAGTGGTTGATGCACGAGGATGTTCATCTTTTGCCACCACAACCGCATCACCTTTACGCTGTGGAATAGTCACAGGCACGATTTCTTGATCAAAGAAACCACGTGCTTGCGCTGCAGCCGTACGTTGTTGGCTGGTTAAAGCAAATTGGTCTTGATCAGCGCGGCTAATGTTGAACTGTTCAGCCACGTTTTCGGCCGTTTGCGGCATGGTTTCAACACCATACATTTCTTTAAGCTTCGGGTTGATAAAACGCCAGCCCATGGTGGTGTCTTCAATCTTTTGACTACGACCAAATGCACTCTCAGATTTACCCATCACAAATGGAGCACGTGACATAGATTCAACACCACCTGCCACAATCACGTCAGCTTCACCAGCTTTAATGGCACGCGCGGCCATTGCTACGGTATCGAGTGATGAACCACATAAACGGTTGACTGTGGTTGCAGGTACTGTATAAGGGATACCTGCTAAAAGCGCCGACATACGACCGACGTTACGGTTATCTTCACCGGCTTGGTTGGCACAACCAAATAAAACGTCATCGACGACATTCCAATCCACAGAAGGGTTACGTTCCATTAACGCTTTTAATGGCACTGCACCTAAGTCATCCGCACGGACAGGTGCTAAACCACCGGCATAACGACCAAAAGGCGTACGGATGGCATCAATGATGTATGCGTTTTTCATAGTGTAAGATCCTAAAACCAGTCTTAAGCCTGAGTGGCATCAATGAGTTTGGCACCCGTCATCGATTGAAGCTCTTCAAAAGATAAGCCTTCAACTTTCTCAATGACTTTCATGCCATCTGCCGTCACATCAATCACACAAAGGTCCGTATAAATGCGGTCCACACATTTCAAACCTGTCGCAGGATAAGTCAGCTCAGCAACGATTTTCGGTTCGCCTTTTTTAGTGACATGATCGGTGGTAATAAAGACTTTCTTCGCACCCACGGCTAAGTCCATTGCACCACCCACAGCAGGAATGGCATCAGGTGCACCGGTATGCCAGTTTGCAAGATCACCATTTTCTGCCACTTGGAAAGCACCCAGTACCGCGATGTCTAAATGACCACCACGCATCATGGCAAATGAATCACCATGATGGAAGAAAGCTCCGCCTTCTAGCAGGGTTACAAACTCTTTACCTGCGTTAATTAACTCAGGGTCACGGTCTTCTTCCGCAGGGGGTGGACCAAAGGCCAATAAACCATTTTCAGAATGTAAAAAGACATCTTTGTCAGCAGGTAAGTAACTCGAGATTTTCGTCGGTAAACCAATGCCAAGGTTGACATAAGCACCATCAGGAATATCTTGTGCAACACGTTCAGCAATTTGATCACGGGTTAATTTTTGATAACTCATTGTATTTCTCCAATCTCAAATTACTGCGCAGGTTGAACTTGTACAACGTGTTGTACAAAGATCCCAGGGGTGATGATGTGTTCAGGATCTAAGGCACCAAGTTCCACGACTTCTGATACTTGTGCGATGGTGATATCTGCTGCCATGGCCATAATTGGACCAAAGTTACGTGCAGATTTACGGTACACCAAGTTCCCCCAGCGATCGCCCTTATGCGCTTTAATTAACGCAAAGTCAGCTTTAATTGGATTTTCTAAAACGTAGTCTTTACCTTCATAATTCATGGTTGGTTTGCCTTCAGCAAGCAAAGTACCAAAACCTGTTGGTGTGTAGATTGGACCTAAGCCCATACCCGCCGCTTGAATACGGCAAGCCAAGTTGCCTTGCGGTACAAGTTCTAACTCGATTTTGCCTGCACGGTAGAGTTCATCGAAGACATAAGAGTCAGACTGACGAGGAAAAGAACAGATGATTTTACGTACAGCGCCTGCTTGTAACAGTTTAGCCAAGCCGTAATCACCATTACCTGCGTTGTTGTTGACGATCACTAAGTCTTTAATACCGAGTTCAATTAAGCCATCGATGAGTTCAGCAGGCTGACCTGCGGTACCAAACCCACCAATCATAATGGTTGAACCGTCTTTAATTTGGGATAAAGCTTCAACTAAAGACTGTGACGATTTATCGATCATCCAACAACTCCCTCTGTACAACATATTTTAATATTTGGGGAATCCACGATTAGCGCAATTTCAATCTGGACGGAGATTGAAATATGCAACTAAATCGCTTGGATTCCGTCACTCCATTCTTGATAAATTAAAAAGCTTGAGCTACCTTGAAAAAAGGTTTTTGTACGATTTACAGATTTTTTGTTCGATGATCGAACAATATCTTGAGTATATTGCTCAAGATTCTAAATCAGCATCAATAATTCAATTTTTAAAATAGCAAGGAAAATGCTGTGTCTACAGAATCAGACCCAAGGAACAGACAACTTCAAAATCCAGATAATAAAAAGTGGATTCGTCATGAAGACTTTATTGCAGGTATCAGCAAAGGACTGGCTATCCTAGATTGTTTTGCAAATGACCGTCACCGTTTAAATGTGACCATGGCTGCAGAAAAAACTGGGTTGACTCGAGCCGCTGCAAGACGACATTTAATGACTTTAGAATATTTAGGTTATTTAGAGTTTGATGGTCATTACTATTATTTAACACCTAAAATTTTAAAATTTTCAGGTGCATATTTAAGTGGTGCACAGCTGCCTAAAATTGCTCAGCCATTGTTGAATTTACTTACTCAGCAAACCTCTCTCATTTATTCCGTGATGGTATTAGATGGCTACGAAGCTATTACGATTGCACGTAGTGCAGCGCATCAACAGACTGATCGTGTTAATCCTTATGGATTACATTTAGGTAACCGACTACCCGCTCATGCGACATCTGCAGGGAAAATTTTATTAAGTTATTTATCCAAGGAAGCACAACAAGAATGGTTGGAAAAATATCCACTCAAAGCACTCACCAAATATACGTATACCGATAATGAGAAATTTATAAAATTATTAGCAGAAGTTAGAGCTGATGAATATTGTTACTCAGCTGAAGAACATGAGTTAGGCGTACATGCTTTGGCTGTACCTATTCACAATCATCGTGCTGATGTTGTCGCAGCATTGAACATTGTGTCACCGACAGGTAAAACCAGTAAGGAATATTTAATTCAGTATATTCTGCCCTTATTACAGCAAACCTCGATTGAATTTAGACAATTTGTTTAATAAAAAAACACACCAAATTGTGGAACAATTTGGTGTGTGCTAAAAATTAGCCAATGGATTAAGCTTAACTTCGAGGATTAACTCGCTTTTTGGAGTGGTAGTCCAACATAGTTTTCAGCAAGCGTAGTTTGCCCTGCTTCTGAACCAAGAATATAACTTAATTCAGCTTGTTTGATTTTATGCTCGAATTCGGTTTCTGTCTCAAAACGATGTAATAAATGAGTCATCCACCAAGAGAAACGCTCTGCTTTCCATACACGTTTTAAGCAATTTTCAGAATACTGCTCAATCCCCTGCTCAGAACCCGTTTGATAATATTCAATGAGAGCTTGAGAAAGATACGCAATATCAGATGCAGCGAGGTTTAAACCTTTAGCTCCTGTTGGCGGTACAATATGAGCAGCATCACCCGCCAAGAACATTTTACCAAAACGCATTGGCTCAGTGACAAAACTACGTAATGGCGCAATACTCTTCTCAATTGATGGACCAGTCACGAGCTTTTCACGGCTTTCAGGATCTAGACGATTTTTTAACTCTTCCCAAAATTGCTCATCTGACCAATTTTCAACTTTATCCGTTAACGGTACTTGTAGATAATAGCGACTTCTCGTGTTAGAACGCATACTGCATAATGCAAATCCACGATCAGATTGCACATAAATTAGTTCCTCCGCAACAGGAGGTACATCTGCCAATACCCCTAACCAGCCAAATGGATAGACTTTCTCAAAAGTTTTAATTTTGTCTTCTGGCACACTGGCACGGCACACACCATGGTACCCATCACAACCTGCGATAAAATCACATTCAACTTTAACTTGCTGACCATTATGCTCAAAAGTAACACTTGGTTGACCGTAGAAATCATGTACTTGAACGTTAGCTGATTCATAGTATGAAGTGAGTTGAGCCGCTGTGCGAGCCTGCATTAAATCTTTGGTGACTTCAGTTTGGCCATATACCGTAACTTGTTTACCACCCGTCAACTGCGTTAAATCAACACGGTGCTTTTCACCATTGGTTAGAATTTCAATACCCTGATGAGGTAACCCTTTTTCACGGAGTTGCTGATCTACACCAGCTTCAGTCAATAAATCTACTGAAACTTGCTCTAAAATCCCAGCACGGATTCGACTGGCAACATATTCAGCACTGCGCTGTTCAATTAAAATATGATCAATACCCGCTTTATATAGCAGTTGACCGAGTAATAAACCTGCTGGACCTGAACCAATAATCGCGACTTTGGTTTTTAAAATTTCCATATTGCAAACACCCTCAATTTTTTTCCTTTTGTAAAACCTAATGAAATTCCAACTGAGGTACTAGACTTTAGCCCTAAATACGACCGAATTTAGTGACAAATGACCGATCATCGGACAAGATATCAGAATTAAAGGGTGTAAATCAGAGCAATATCATGCGCAATGAATTGATTTCAAATGCTAAAAATAAAGAAGTAATTCAATATGATGATTATATTGCAGGCCTTGCTAAAGGTTTGAATCTATTAGAGTGCTTTGGTGTTGAACGTCAAAAATTAAATGTCACCCAAATTGCTGAACGTACAGGATTGAGTCGAAGCGCAGCACGACGATATTTAAGAACTTTAAAATTTTTAGGTTATTTAGACACAGATGAACATTTTTATTGGCTCACCTACAAAGTTTTACGCTTTTCAAGTGCTTATCTAAGCTCTGCATATTTGCCAAAAGTCGCTCAACCTATGCTGAATTTACTCAGTATCAAAACTGCACTGAGCTATTCAGTCACGGTACTCGATGAACATGAAGTAGTACCTGTTGCGAAAAGTGTTCCTCAACAGAACGAATCATCTAAAATGAGTCCGTTGGGTATTCATCTAGGTAATCGCCTTCCAGCCTACGCCACCTCAACAGGTAAAATACTACTCTCAAGATTGAGCCATGATGAACTTAATCAATGGCTTGCACAATATCCACTCAAGAGATTAACGCCTTTTACCATCATAGATCATCAAAAGTTTATAAACACTATTGCAACTGTTCAAAAACAGGACTATTGCATTTCTACAGAAGAACATGAATTGGGAATTATTGCTTTAGCTGTCCCTATTCTCAACATGCAAGGTGATACTGTAGCCGCACTCAACTGTATCGGATCCAGCCACAGAATTACAGAAACATATTTAATCCAAAATATTTTGCCCCAGCTTAAACAAGTAGCTCATGATTTGCGCGCTATTTTATAAAATTCGGAAGATTCGAATGAACTTTTAAGATTTTTTTCCTTTCTTTAACTGAGGCGTTCATTTTTTTAATCCCTAGTACTTTAGTATATTTTTCAAGTACTTCTTCGCAAATATGGATCCATTTAATCTAAAATATATCTAAGTTAATATTTTTTTGCTTGAATTTGGATCCAATAATGCTAAATTCATGCACATTGCAGACGTGTTGATTATTTCATCAATACCAGAATATGGACGGGTTCTGACTGCGATGAACACCTTAAACATTACTAGGATGACTTCTGAAGTCTGCCTACGTTAATGACATGTTATCACATGCCACACGTAGTGCTTTTCAATGAGGTCTTATTCCATGGAGAAAGTAAATGGTTCAGAACCCGCGTGAGGAAATGAATAACAAGACCATGAATGGGTTTCAGTGGTTTGTTATCGGTATCTGTATTTTATTAAATGTTATTGATGGCTTTGACGTTCTTGTCATGGCCTTTACTGCTGCATCTGTTTCTGCCGAGTGGGGACTGACTGGCGCTGAACTTGGTGCACTATTGAGTGCTGGCCTATTTGGTATGGGTGCTGGCTCACTATTTCTTGCACCTTGGGCTGACAAAATCGGTCGCCGCCCACTCATCTTACTTTGCCTACTTATCTCTGGAGTAAGTATGGTTGCAGCATCATTTGCTCAGACTGCAATGCAACTTGGCATGATGCGTTTTGTGACTGGTTTAGGCATCGGCGGTATTCTCGCAAGTAGTAATGTTATTGCAAGTGAGTACGCATCTCTGCGTTGGAGAAGTCTCGCAGTCAGCTTACAATGTACAGGTTACGCGATTGGTGCAACCGTTGGTGGGATTATTGCAATTGCGCTTATCAGCAATTTCGGATGGCGTGCAGTCTTCTTAACAGGTGGTTTAGCGACTTTATTCATGTTGGTCGTGTCTTATTTCACCTTACCAGAATCACTTGATTACCTTTTGGTTAAACAGCCAAAAAATGCTCTAGAACGTATTAATGTTTTAGCAAAGAAAATCAATATTACCCCATTACAGCAACTTCCTACGGTCACTATGACCAGCGAACAAGCAAAGAGTGGTTTGGCACGTTTGTTCAGCCCTAAATTGGCACTTCAAACGATTTGTATCTGGTTTAGCTTCTTCTTCGTTATGTTTGGTTTCTACTTCGTCATGAGTTGGACACCAAAAATCTTATCTGCAAATGGGATGACCACTGAACAAGGTGTAACAGCAGGTGTCCTGATTAGTGCTGGCGGTATGTTTGGTGCTGCGCTGTTAGGTCTGATTAGTTCACGTATCCGTATTTACTATGTTCAAGCGACTTTCCTTGCCTTAACTGCAATCTTGATCTGGTTATTTGTGAACAGTACTGGTTCACTCATGATCGCATTCATTCTTGCTTTATTCCTTGGCATGATGTCAAACGGATGTGTCGCAGGTCTATATGCGATGTCTCCTGCAATCTATGATGCTGATGTTCGTGCGACTGGTGTAGGTTATGCGATTGGTTTTGGTCGTGTAGGCGGTATTTTGTCTCCACTAGTTGCAGGTGCTTTCCTCGACAGTGGTATCTCATCACTTGTACTTTACGGTTATTATGCGTTGGCATTCGTTGCAGCCATTATCATGGTATTAAGCATTTCAAAACTCAAAAATAAAGAAACTGCACAATTGCATTTCCAACAACCAACATCTGCATAATCATTTTTTAAATACTTTAGAGCTAGACAAGACGTCTAGCTCCACTTTTCATATAGGGACAATAATGAGATTTTCTGCAATCTTTTTAGGGGTAATTGCGTCTGGATTTCTATCAACAACGCAAGCAAATTCATTTATAGATGATGCATCAGTCAATCTAACAGCTCGCAATTTTTATTTTGATCGCGCATATACACAAGATGCATCAGGTAAAGATCAGAAAGACTGGGCTCAAGGTTTTATCTTTAAAGCTAATTCAGGCTATACACCAGGTACCGTAGGACTAGGTTTAGACATTATGGCACTGGCAGGTTTTAATCTTTTAGGCAGTGATGCCGACGATTATGCAGCTTCGGGATTACTGCCAACCAGTCCATCAGGTAAAGCTGATCAGTATGGAGAAATTCGCTGGACGGCAAAAGCGAAAGTGGGCAAATCGACTTTACATGGGGGTACACTCGCACCAATGTTCCCTGTTTTGTTCTCTTCACCAGCTCGTTTATTCCAGCAAAATTATCGAGGTACACATCTTCAAATCAATGAAGTGGATAATTTGAAAATTCATGCCCTGTATGTGGATCGTGTGAATCAACGTGATTCAACAGATTATGAAAAAATTAAAGTTGGCAATCCTAATAATCGATTTAAGACTGCTGCCGAATCATCTGGCTTACACATGCTTGGTGCTGAATATAAATTTAACGATCAAATTAGTGCGCAACTCTTTCATGCCAACCTTCATGATGTTTATCACCAAAATTTCATTGGTGCAAAAAGCAAACATGATATAGGTATTGGGCATTTCTTAGGGGATGTACGCCTGTTTGTGAGTGAAGACTCAGGTCAAGCTCGTGCAGGACATATTGAAAATCAACATTTGAGCGGTATTTTTGGGCTTAACCGTAACAATCATACTTTCAGTTTGGGCTATATGCAGTCTTTTGGTGATACAGCTCTTCCGACCTTAGCGGGTTCAGAGCCAGCAGTGTTCTTAGATAGTATGAGTGCTGATTTCACCAACATTAATGAAAAAGTCTATCACGCACGCTATGACTATGACTTTAAAGACACTTCATTGAAAGGTCTAAAGTTTATGACTCGTTATAGTAAAGGCGATGATATTGAAATTCGTAACACCGACAATCAGACGTTTGAACAAGATGCTCTTGATTTCGAGCTCAGCTATCGTGTTCCAGCGGGTAAACTCGAAGGTTTAAATATTCGTACACGTTATAGTCGCTACCGTAACGATATCCCACCAGTAGGTATGGCATTTAAGTCGGATGACGAAATGCGTGTCAACATTGATTACACTTGGAAATTTAAATAAAACAAAGTTAAAGGGAGTTCAACGGAACTCCCTTTAACACAAATACCTTTCATCGACCACAGCTCATATTTTAATTTCACATCCATTTCACAAGATTGCCAGTAGATTAAAAAATAAGAATAAATTAGTGGATTGAGATCATGAAACACGTCAAAAAAATTGTGGCTGCGACATTGAGCCTTCCTCTACTCTTTTTATCAGGCTGTGCAAGCATCCCAAGTTACTCTGATGATTATGCTCAAGCAAGATCGACAGTTCAAGGCATCACCATGACGCCTGCCAAAGCTCAAGATATAGGGGTTCGTTTTACCAGTGCATTCAATACTTTAGGTACACCTGAATTCACTAACCGAGCAAGCAATTTGTATGCTGACAGTTTATATATCAATGACACACTTTCACAATTTAGTAAGCGTGAAAATCTAGTCGAACATTTCAAAGGTATGAATAACCGTGTCAGTAATGTTTCAGTCAAATTGCTCAACACATCACATTTTGACGACTCAGCCTATGTGCATTGGCGTATGGCATATGATTTTAAAATCTTCGGCACGACTCGAAGCATGGAATCACATGGAATTAGTGAAATAAAACTCAATGAGCAAGACAAAATTGTGTTCCAGCAAGACTTTTGGGACCCAGCTGATGGCTTATTTCGCTCACTACCATATGCTGGAGGATTATACGCATGGTTATTACCTTTCAAAAAATCGCAATAATGGCCCTCTCTGCTTTGAGTCTATTCTTCTTACCACTCGCGCATGCACAAAGTGTGCGTGAGTGTGGTCAAGGAGACCTCAAAGTCGGACAAAAAAATGTCGGTAAAGCAACTTATTTCGCTCAAAATTGTCAAAGCACTTGGAAGAATCAAGATATTCGCATGGACTTTGCTTATACTCAAAATATACCAGAATGGGCTTTTAAAAAGGCTGCAACGCACTTTCTCAAACGAAATGTCAAACAAGCCAATACGTTGAAACAGCTTGACCAGATCACACAATTGTATCAACCCGTTCGATCTGGTGATATTTACAGTCTAAGCTATACCCATACGACCCAGACTTTAACTTTGAGTCTAAATCAAAAAATTTTGGGTAAAGTTCAATACATGAATGCCAATGATTATTTTAATATTTGGCTGGGTTCGTCTCCATTTAGTGATACTTTAAAAAAGCAATTATTGGACTAATCGTGTCGCCATGACTAAACATTTTATTTTAATGGTCGAAGATCATTACGAACTTGCTTCAACATTATGTGAATTTTTAGAAGAGCATAATTTTGTGGTTGATCATGCGCGTAATTTGGATGTGGCACGTCAACTGCTTAAACAACATCCTTATCATATTCTACTGTTAGATATTAATTTACCTGACGGTACAGGTTATGACCTGTGTGAATGGCTTCGCAACGAACAGGGACTCGACCTCCCAGTACTGATGCTGACTGCTCGTGATACTTTGGATGATAAATTAAAAGGTTTCCGAGCTGGTACAGATGATTATTTAGTGAAACCATTTGATTTTAATGAATTGGTTTATCGTGTTCGTGCACTGATCAAACGCTCATTAGGAGAAGTATCTAACAGCCAAATTAAAATTCACGATCTCACATTAGACCCTGCTTTACAGCAAATCACACGTGCAGGTCAAATGATCGAACTGCCACCTATTCAATTCAAACTTTTAAAATTACTCATGCGAAACTCACCTAAAGTGCTCACTAAACAGGAGATCATGCTTGAGTTATGGGGGGATGAAGAACCAGAAAGCGATGCGCTCAGAAGCCATATCTATAATTTAAGAAAAATGGTCGATAAGCCCTTTGAACAAAAATTAATACACACCGTTTCAGGGGTAGGTCTAAAGATCGCAGTGGAATAAAACTAGTTACTACTGAATTCACACTTCAGATCAAATTCCCCCAAATACACTATTTTGGAGGCTGATCATTCAAGTAAACGACCACAATCAGTCCTGAACTGAGTGACAAGTCAACTTTTGGATGAGTCATCAAATAGTATTCACGATCAAATAACTCTACTCTCCAGCCAAGTTGTTTACATAATTTTTGAACCAGTTGTAGCCCGATACCATGACCTTTGATATCGAGTTGCAGCTGCTGATTCGTTAGTTCTTGCACCTTAGAGTTATTCGGTAAATCAATCCCGATACCATTATCTGCGACCAACACTTTATTTTTTTCGAGAATGACATTAATGCTTGTACCTTGAGAGTAATTCAATGCATTTCTTAAAATATTGCTGAATACCATTTTCGTCATCGATGGATATAAATGACGTTTGACCTCATCAACTTCGATGTTTAAATCGATACTCATTCCTTTAGCCAAACTGACACTATTCAAGTCGCTTACAACATCTTGAAGCAGTTCAGATAAACGGGTTTTTTCACTTTGTAAATTACTTGTGGTATTTCGAGCAATCGCCAAAAGTGTATCGACCAATAACTGCATATCTTCAATTGTGTTTTGCAATCGAGTAAAGGATTTGTTATCACCATAACGGGCCTGACAAAGTTGTACATTGCCCTTCAATATTGTGAGCGGTGTTCGAAGTTCATGACTAACATCGCCAGTAAACTCTCTTTCACGCTGAATGAATTCGCTTAGAACTTGATGATATTTTTCAAGTGCTTGCTTGAGATATTCAGCCTCCAAATTAGAATCTGTTTTAATTTCTTTAAATGGTGATGCTCGATTATTCTGATGTTCCCAATCGATATGTTCGAGTGCATTGGCTAAGCGTGTGATGGGCGAAAAATAGCGGCGTGCACGGCGATTCCACCACCACAGCACACTGTATAGCAAAAATAAGCTGACCATGAGTGGCGCTAAACCAAACAGCCAAATAAGCTTATTAACATTACTTTCACCAAACACTAAAAAAACGTGTTCACCATTGCGTGTCCCATAAACTGTCATCCGGTCTTTACCATCGATATAGTGTCGATGTACACCCGATTGGAGTTTTAAATTACGAAATTCAGAGGGGGCTAACTCGTCATCGGACCAACGATATCCATATAAATTTTTAGTGTCGGGTAAAGCAGCTTCTGGATTACGCTCCATACGCTGCCAGTAATGCTCCATCTCCTGTTCGAGCGCTGTGGTCAGCAATGTTCCTTTAATGACCCAAGCACTGCAACCAATCCCAATCACAATAGACAAGGCAATAAGACCAATTTGTAGCCAATAATAGCGGTTAAACACCTCACCCAAAGGATGATCGCGTTTATCCCTAAATAGCCTCATCATGGACATGTACCCTCTTCACCTTATCGCTAAAATTAGTTTGAACTTCAAACAGCTCGCTTCTTAAACAAATAATGGCCAATCACCCACTCACGACCTTTGTCATAACCAAACAGTTCTGCACAAGCCATGAAAAAGATTCTCCAACGTTGCCACCAGATTTCCGCATCTTGACCATAAGTTTGCTTAAATAGTGGTTTAAGTAAGTCCTTTTTTTGGTCCATATTATTTAACCATGCATTGGCTGTATGTTCATACTGTTGTCCAGACCATTGCCATTGGTTTTCTAGCTGTAAATGATCCTGAAAGTGCAGGAAAGTCGAAACAGCAGGCATTAAACCGCCTGTAAAAAAATATTTAGACATCCAGTCATAATCATTTTTAACTTCGAATGGATAGTGAATAAATCGATGGCAGAAAATATGACACCACAATAAACCATCTGCTTTGAGCCATTGGCTAATATTGGCAAATAATCGCTGATAGTTTCGAACATGCTCAAACATTTCAACGGATACAACACGATCAAAAGAGTTTTGCTCCAACTCGAGTTGATTTACATCACAGGTGATGACTGTCAAATTGTTAAATTGCTTTTCTTTGGCTTGTTGTTGAATGTGAAGACGTTGAGTATTGGAGTTTGATACTACCGTAATGTTGGCATTTGGATAATGCTCTGCCATATACAAACTGAGTGATCCCCAACCACAGCCTATTTCTAAGATGTCCTGACCATCTTGTAATTGCGCACGTTCACAGTAGACCTGCAGGGCATTTTCCTCAGCTTGATCTAAACTGGTTTTAGCATCATGGAATAAACTGGCACTGTATTTTAAACGCTTGCCCAACACGGCCTGAAAGAATGCTGTAGGCAATTCATAATGTTGTTCATTTGCCTTGTCTGTATCAATCGCGATTTCACTTTTTTTCAAGTCTCTTAATACATCCATATAACGCTGTGAAGCGAATCCAGGGTCAAAACGACCTTCTTGCTCAAGACGTTTTTTGCAAAGTGCTTGGATACCAAGACGAATCACTTGATCTGGAACTTTGCCACTTTCAATGAGTTTTAAAGATTGTTGAACGATTGAATCCATGTAATTACCTACTTTTTCGGTGGCCAAGGAAGAAACATTGATGTTTTTTGTTGGTACATCTTGTAGTTTGCACCACGATTTTTGAGTGCTTGCTGTTCACTAAATGGAATACCCGTGATGTAGTACAAAAAAAGCCACATCAACACTGGATAGATCCACAACCAAGGCGTTCCCGCCGCTATACCTAAGATTGGATAAGCAAACCAATGTATCCATTCAAAAAAGTAATTCGGATGGCGTGAATATTTCCATAACCCTTGATCCATCGTTTTGCCACGATTATTCGGGTTCAATTTAAATTGATACAACTGATGATCTGCGAGTGCCTCACCAATAAATGCAACCAGCATGATTAATCCTGAAATTAGCAGCAGCAGCTCTGTCGAGTTACTCCACTGCATCGCAGGTATACTGAGCAATTTGATCATTGGATATGAGAATAAGGAGATCAACCCAGCCTGAAATAGAAAAAAGAGAAGAAAACCTAAATGTTGAAAGTCTCCCATCGCACGGCGCATATTGGCATAACGCGTGTCCTCAGCATCTTCTCGGATATATCGTCTGAATAAATGCCATGCTAAACGGAGAAACCAAAGACCACTCGCGATCGCTAGAAAAATGCGAACAGATGTAGGGGCTTCATTCATTACATTTGCTGCGATGAGGACATTTAAAGCTATTCCAAAGCTCCAAATGACATCGACCAAACCTGCACGATGATTAAATGTCACCCAAATCCATGCACAAAGCATCAGGAAAACATTCATCACAAATAAATTGAGCAACATCGAGATGTCCTCTCACTGATTTAGTATGGACTTGCTTCAAACAATAAATGCACATCACTAATGACGCCTTCGAGAAAACCTCCTTCGCAATAACATAAATAAAAATCCCACATGCGAATAAAGTTTTCATCAAAGCCCAGTGCTAAAACTTGCTCACGCTGTTGTAGAAAACGTTCACGCCAGCAGTGAATCGTTTGTGCATAACTTAAACCAATATCTTCAAGATGCTTTAGACGTAATTTTTGCTCTGATGCAACGTTGGTCATCACGCTGATACAAGGAATAAAACTACCTGGGAAAATGTATCTTTTGATGTAATCGACCGTACTCAATGCCTTTTCATATCTCGCATCTTCAATGGTGATGGCTTGAATAAGCGCCAAACCATTAGGTTTTAACAGCTGTCTACACTTTTCAAAATATGTCGATAGATATTGAGCACCAACGGCTTCAATCATTTCAATTGAAACCAATTTATCGAATTTACCTTCAAGTAAACGATAATCTTTTAATTTAACTTCAACACGATGAGACAGACCCGCAGCGTCAATTCTAGCTTTAGCTTCGTCATATTGAGCTTGAGAAATGGTAATAGTAGTCACTTTACAACCATAGTTTTGCGCAGCATAGATCGCAAAACCACCCCATCCACTGCCAATTTCAACCAAATGATCCATCGGTTGAAGTTTCAATTTTTGGCATATGATTTCTTTTTTATAATCGGATGCTTGTTCCAAAGTCATAGATGGATCTTTGAATACCGCGCTGGAGTACATCATGCTCGGATCAAGAAATAACTTAAAAAAGTCATTACTTAAATCATAATGCTCAGCAATATTTTTGCGACTACCTTCCAATGAGTTTTTACGCGATGCATACCAAGTTTTGAGCAAGAGTTGACTCGCCTTTGCTAAGGCACTTTGGTTCATACGATCTAAAATATCGCGATTTCTCGCAAGAATTCGCACAATCTTCACTAAATCTGGTGTCGTCCAATATCCTTGAATGAAACCTTCAGCTGCACCAAGAACCCCCTGACGAAAAAGTAGATCCATCAACTTTGCATCATGGACCTCAATCACTGCGTCTAGATCACTCACCTCACCGACTGAACCCTCCCAAATCCCTTTAAAATGAATTTGGCCGTGTTTTAATTTCAGTAAATGACGTAATACCAGCGGTAGTGAAGATTGCTCTCCCATTAACAATGATTTCATATCACAGCTTATCCTTCGTTTTATTGGGATGCCGATAAAATGGAACTCTATTTATCCAAAGCTTAAAGGCATGATAATAAATACCTGCAACCATCTTGATCGGCTCAAATAGTTTAAAAACAGCATAGCGATGAAGTTGTGAAGGAAGTGTGATGGGGGTTAACTCAAAACGCATTGATGCATCGAATTGTAATTTTTCCTCTTTAAACAATTGCATAAGCACATAATTTTGTTTTTCAGCCAAACTAAACGTCCATTGATACTTCAGATCCATTGGCATGAAGGGTGACACGTGAAAAGCTTTGTCAAACTGGAAGTGGAAGCTCGTATATTCGGAATGCTGCTCCCCCCCGGTGCGACAATCGTGAACATATACCTGTCTTTCTAACCAGGGTGTATTGGTGATTTCACTGAGAATGAACTGTAATTTTTGCTGGGCATTAAATAGAAAATAAAAAACCACCGAATTAAATCTGAAGCCAAGCGTGCGCGGCAAAGCCAACACCCGAATTTCAGCGAGCTCCGTCGGCTCTTCTAAAGTATGCTCTTCCAACACATGCAGAACCTTCTCTCGAATCGTGCCTTGATAGTTTGCCAAGAAGTCATCAGAATCTAGGCTCAGAAAGTTCCATTTTTTCGTTGACCAAAGTATCGAAGTTTGCGCGAAGTGTTCGAGCTGTTCTGGATCAAACCACAAATACGTCAGCTGACTCTGAAAAGCATAAGGCTTAGGCAAGTAACGGCGATGACGAATGTCAGCAACTGCAATTGCAAGTGGATACAGCTGCATAAGTACTCCTAAGCGGCTTGATTTGATGAATTTAATAAGGCTTCAACCACCCATGACGCACTTCTTGCACCATCTTCATGAAAGCCCCATCCCCAATAAGCACCACAAAAATAGGTCCGATTTAAACCGTTTATTTCAGACCATCTTGACTGAGCTGCAATAGCTTCCGCATTAAATACAGGATGACGATAGTTACGCTGAACCCAGACTTTGTTTGGATCTAAATCAAAATTCGGATTTAATGTCGCAAAAATCTGAGTTTCACATTTCAAATTTTGTAGCTGATTCATCCAATAACTAAATCCATAATGGACACTACTTTGCTGAAATGGAGTGACTTGACCCGCTCTATTCGGTGTGACATGCACATGCCAACTTGCCCACTGACGTTTTGATTTTGGCATAATGCTGGTATCTGAATGCAACACCATATGATTGTCTTGATACTGAAATTTTTCTAATATTTCTGATTCTTTAAACGTTGGTTCAGCGAGCAACTTCAATGTGTCATCTGCATGACTTGCAAATACTACCCAATCAAACCGTTCAACTCCCTCCCCCGTTTCAATACTCACGTCATTTGCTGAGCGCTTAACTGACTTCACTTCTACTTTTTTAAACTGAATATGCTTTGCTTGAGTTTGAATTGCACGGATATATTTAGAAGACCCGCCTTTTATGGTTAACCATTGTGGTCGATCTTTGAGTTGCAACATACGATGATGTTGAAAAAAACTGACTACAAATTTATATGGAATCTGACCTGCTTGCTCCACTGGGCATGACCATAATGCACCACACATCGGATAGAGATGCTCTTGCCTAAACGCATCCAAGTATCCATGCTCGTTAAGATATTGCTCAATAGTGTAATGCGGGTCGGTCTCATCCACATCAAGATCTTTATTTGCTGCATAAAATCTGAATAAATCTGACAGCATCGCTCTAAAGCGGGTCTTTAAAAAATTCTGTGGTTTGAACAATAATGAGAATTTCCTGGAAGGGTTATATTGCAGTCCTGTGACCTGATTATTAACTGAAAACCCCATATCGCTGCTTTGAGCTTGTACACCAAGCTCCTTCAACATCTCACAAAATAAAGGATAGTTGTGTTCATTAAAAACAATGAATCCGCTATCCACTGCAACTTGCTCACCATCGATCTTTAATTGATGAGTATCAGTATGTCCCCCAAAATAATTATTCTTTTCAAATACGGTCACCTCATGCAACTTACTCAACTTCCAAGCTGCATAAAGTCCTGAAATACCTGATCCAATAATTGCAATTTTCATCTTGATTCCTTTGACTGAACTTGAGAATGTTGGAGTTTGGCCTTTTTCGAACGCGTAATTTTACTTGCTTCATAGACTCGAGCTGGTATGGGTTTCATTCCCCAAACCAAGCCGAACCATGACATAAATTTTAAGATGTAATAGGTCACATCGATCTGCCACCAATAGAACCCTTGGCGCGTACTTCCTGCATAAAAATGATGATTGTTGTGCCAGCCTTCACCAAGTGTAATCAGAGATAAAAATAAGTTGTTGCGACTATGATCATTCGTCTCAAAATCTCGGCTTCCATAATGGTGAGCCAGTGAGTTAATGCACAATGTGGCATGAATAAGCAGAACAGTTGAAATTGCGCCTCCCCATACCAATAACTGTAAACCACTGGTTCCCCAATGCGGCCACATCCAAGCAGCCCATTCCCCAAGACCATAAATTCCGATAGCCGTTATTAAGACGATCATCAAACTAAAACGATCTAACCAAATCAGCTCCGGAAACTTCAGCCAATCTTTAATGACACTTTTACGCGTTGAAAAATTATATTCATTTAAAAACCAACCAACATGGCTATACCAAAATCCATGCGTTGATGAATGTGGGTCTCGAGGAGTATCTGTATAACGATGATGATATCGATGATGTGCTGCCCACCATAATGGTCCACGCTGCGCACTCATTGTGCCAATTAAAATAAAGATAAATTGCAGCCATCTCGAAGTCTGAAAAGTTTTGTGTGACAAATAACGATGAAAAAAAGCCGTGATTGCGAACATGCGAATAAAATAAAAAAACAACATAAATGCAAAAGCAAACCAAGAAAATCCGACCCAAAACACTGCCAGACAAGCAAGATGCAGTAGGATAAAAGGAATTATTCTGAGCCATTGAATCTGTTTACTCTCAGAGGTCAATGCATCATGTGGTACGCTTACGGACCAACTATCCAGCCATTGCATGAGGCTTTTCAACATACAGTCATCCCAAACTAAGCAATCGATCTTTATGATTTAAATAAAGTGTAGTTCTTGATATATGAAGTTTATGTGAAGCACACGCTGTATCTTGAATTTCACGCTTAATCATTGAATTTAATATTAATTTAATTTAATCATATAAACTTAACTCACCCTCATTTTGACTACACAAATGCTAATCAATGAGCACTTCCCCCCCTTTTATACCCTCGTTGAGTTACATGACTGCACACTGATAAGCCAAACTAAAACGCTATGTATCTCGATTCAACAAAATAATCATAGGCAAACCTTTTGAATCTCGATATAAACTATAGGGAGAAATAAAAAAACCAAGAATATTGATGAAAAAGTTGAGACAACGATGTCTGAAACGAATGTAGAAACTGTATCGGATTCTAAACGCGACCCTGATTTAAGAATGGTGCAAATCAATCAAAATTATGTTGCTTGTGAAGAGTGCGATACGCTCTTTCGTAAATCCGATTTATATAAGAATGAACGTGCCTATTGTTCGGCTTGCGGTTCCGAGCTCTATCGTAAAATTCCAACATTTAACACACTGTTGGCCTTAGTCTGTACTGCGTTAATTATCTTTGCGATTGCCAATAGTTTTTCAATTGTCAAAGTTGAACTCCAAGGCATTTATTCAGAAACCACATTATTGGGTGCGGCTTGGGCAATGTTCGAGGCAGATCGTGCTTTTGTAGGCTTTCTTATTATGATGACCACTTTTGTTGTCCCTTTGGCCTACTTACTTCTGATGGGATATATTCTTTTGATGGCCATGTTCAATAAAAATGTTATTGCAACCCAACAGTATGCATCACTTAAACTCGCATTACGGTCACTCTTTCAATTGAGAGCTTGGGGAATGGTTGAAGTCTTTCTGATCGGCGTTTTAGTCACCTTAGTGAAATTAGTGGGGATGGTGGTTGTGATTCCTGGAATTGCCTTATGGGCATTTGCCATTTTAAGTGTTTTGTTGGTCTATTTAGTATCAATCAAAATCAAGGATCTATGGAATGTAATTGATGGAAATCAAATCTCATGACCATTACTTCCACTCATACGAATCAACCCGATCAGATGAAGCATTCGCCACACCCTGTGCAGAAACCCGCCTCATTAGAAACGCTTGCACCGCGTGCAATTGATCTTGAGCTCACACTTTGTCATTGCTGTGGAACACTCAACCGCATGACGTCCTTGTCGGCCATGGAACAAGCACGAAAATCCCGCTGTACTCGTTGTGATAGCCCCTTACATACCCGAAAAACCCGAAGTTTAGAACGAACTTTAGCTTATTTAATTGCAGCGAGTATTCTTTATATACCAGCTAATGTTTTACCGATGACAATTACAGAATCTATTCTTGGTCGTCAACAAGACACGATTATGAGTGGAGTCATCTATTTCTGGAAAAGTGGTGACTATTTCGTTTCGTCCGTTATTTTTATTGCCAGTATATTTATTCCACTACTGAAATTGGTCATCCTTGCTCTCCTGCTCAGTGCTGTACATTTACAAGCCTCAAAAAAAATTCACCTCTCACCGAAGCATTGCTCGATCATGTATAGAGTCGTGGAGTTTATTGGCCGTTGGTCAATGATTGATGTTTTCGTTGTCGCCATGCTCGCAGCACTAATCCAAATTCAATCATTGGCAACTATTTTAGCAGGCACAGGTGCAGTCGCTTTTGGTGCAGTGGTGGTTTTGACCATGTTAGCCTCACTGAGTTTTGATCCTAGAATCATTTGGGACAACTATTACGTTTCAATTCTGAGTCAGCATGAAAAAAAAAATGACGCTTCAGAACATTGAGATTTACATAAAACCCTTTCACTTCTTGCTTGATATTCATATGATGAAGCGTACAAACAACAACCACATTACGATTTAATAAGATCAATAACTATGTCAGAAAACCAATCGAGTAATGGTCATCCTCATGATGAACAAGTTCTGAGTCAGGTCGGTGTACCTGATAAGAAACGTAGCAAATGGAAACCTTCTCTCATTTGGATTATTCCAATTGTTGCATTACTCATTGCATTTTCATTAGCTCTCAAGGCGTATTTGAATACTGGTCCTGTTATTGAGGTTTCTTTTAGGACTGCAGAAGGCATTGAAGCTGGCAAAACTACAGTTCGTTATCGTCAAGTTAATGTGGGTCTAGTGCGTGAAATTGACCTTTCGGAAGATCGGTCTCATATCATTGCTAAAATTGAACTTCGGAAAGATGCCAGTAATTTTGCCACGGAAGATTCACGTTTTTGGGTAGTGAGACCACGTATTGGTGCAAGTGGGGTTTCAGGTATCGATACTTTACTTTCTGGCGCATATATTGAAGTAGATGGCGGTAAATCAGATGTCAAAACCACTTCATTTAAAGGGCTAGAAACTCCACCAGTTGTAACTTCCGATGTTCCTGGAAAAATCTTTTTCTTAAAGGCACAAGATTTAGGTTCGCTCGATTTCGGCTCACCTATTTATTATCGAAGAATCAACGTTGGACAAGTGACCTCTTACCAACTGGCTGATGATGGAAAAAGCGTTGAACTTCAAACTTTCATTAAGTCACCTTATGACAAATTTGTCACCACAGATGCGCGTTTCTGGCAAGCCAGTGGTGTAGATGTCAATTTGAATGCTTCGGGCTTTAGTTTAAACACACAATCTTTGGCAAGCATCATTTCGGGAGGGATCGCATTCGGTTATCCTGAAAATTCTGATGCAGCTCCTGCTCCGAATAAAATGAAATTTGAATTATTTGACTCTGAAAAGCTTGCGCTTAAAGAGCCTGATCTTAATCCAAGACGGATCGTAATGTATTTCAATGAGTCATTGCGAGGTTTATCAGTAGGAGCTCCAATTGATTTCATGGGTGTCGAAGTCGGTACTGTGAAAAAAATCAACACTGAGTTCTACAATAATCACTCGCAAATTCGAATGCGTGTTGATGCTGAAGTTTATCCTTCACGTATTGCTGGAGGTCATGAGTTGGACCCGCAAGGTACAGTATTCAAGCAATTTGTTGAGCGTGGTTGGCGAGCTCAAATGCGGACTGGCAATTTACTTACAGGTCAAAACTACATTAGCTTTGATCTTTTCCCTAAAGCTAAATATGCCACTGCAATCCGTCGAAATGATGGTGTAGTTGAAGTTCCAACAACTCCTACAGAATTAAAAGGCCTTCAAGCACAAGTGTCCCAAATCGCCGATAATGTATCTAAATTTCCATTGGTTGAAATTGGTCAGGACGTTCGTCAAACCTTGGCAAACTTAGATAAAACTATACAATCTTCAAAAAGTTTGGTCGATCAACTGGATGGCAAAGTTGCGCCTAATTTACAAGCCACTTTGGATGATGTTCGTAAAACAGTTCAGTCTTCTGAAACCATCTTGGCAAGTGATGCACCATTACAACAAGATCTACGTCGTGCTTTACAACAAATTACCCGTGCCGCAGCTTCATTGCAGTTAATGGCAGATCAAATAGAACAAAATCCTGAGTCATTGATTCGTGGAAAAACAGCGGAGCCGAAGAAAGATGACAGAGAATAAATTATTGAAATCTCAGCAACGCTGCTACCTAAAAGTCCTTTCAAGCTTGAGTGTTGGTTTGTTTGCACTCATCGTCAGTGGGTGCTCTTCATCCCCTACGCCTAAGTTCTATTCATTGAGCACTCAAACGCTAACATCATCTTCGTCAAATCAAAAAGTGAGGATGATTGAGGTGCTTCCTGTTGGATTATCCGATCGTTTAAACCGAATTCCATTGGTAATTCAACAAGAAAATGGGCAGGCTAAAGTATTGTTCGATGATCGTTGGACATCTACTTTATCGGCTGAATTGAGAGATGCTGTTTCTGCGCGTTTACAGCAAACATTAGGTGCAGTGGATCGTTATAATAGTGGTATGACTGGTGGACAAGCAGCTTATCGAATTGCCTTAGATTTTTCTAACTTTGATTTCATCGAAAAATCAAATCAGCAACGCTTTATGCTCATGAATGCGACTTGGACTTTAAGATATGATGATCCTAATCGCCCCTTATCCATACCCAAAAACGCTCAAACATTACCTCAACGTCATCAACTCAGTTGTCGGATGAGTTTTTATGAAGAAATTCCACAAAAAAATAAAGACTTAAACACTTTAGTCACTGTTTCGCAAAAAGCCATTGATCAACTTTCAATCAGTATTGCAAGTTCAGTCAAGCACTTAGAAAATAGGAATCAGCCGATTACTGGTGGGGTATGTAGTTAATTTTCATAAAAACTTGAGATTTCTTTTGAATCTGTTTTGAATACAGCAAAGCTCTGAGTTGTATTGATAACATTTATCTTTGATAGTTGGCTATACATTTGAATTGTTAGAAAATTACATCAAACAACATAGTGATCAATTATGCTTTAAATGTTCAGCCAAATCTTAGTTTCAAAATTTCTTTAAAATTTTTCGAACAAAAAGCCACTTATTAAGCGGCTTTTCAAAAAAGATGGTGTTAATTAAAATTAAATTATAAGTATTTAATATTAAATTAAAAAAACAAATTAAATAACCACTATACAGAATGCCATACAAAGATTCACCTGATTAATGAATACAACTATAGTGCAACCAACTCAGCTATTTTCTCTGCAACTATTGCCATAGTATCTTCTGATGTGTCCAAACCACTTCTCGAAGCTAGCATAGGACTAACATTACGTAGTTCATCATAAGTTGTATTATGTACAATTGGAATCAAGCGATTGCCTGCTAAAAGGGTGGAAAGTTCTTTATCTGCTACCCCTTCTTTAGGTAATCGTGATAATAACGCAGGTGTAACCAAAACAAGACCAATTTTCGAATTAGCTAAACCTTTATCAATAGCTCTCATCATTGGCACACCCAAACCAAGGTCTTTTTCGCTAAACCAGACTTTTACACCAGATGCCTCTAGTAAATCATGTAGTTCTTTAGCTACACCTTTGCGATCATCCCATGCGTGGCACAAGAACACATCACGAAGGTCTGGTTGCACAGAAGCTTTTTTACAATTTCGTCTCGAACAGGAGCTAGTGACATTATTTGATTTGAAGTATACGCAAGAGATGAGCCAGCTTTAGACCAACGAGGTTTAGAACTCCTTGTTGTAGTACTATCGCCTCCCCTACTTGTAATACCACTATAACTACTACTTGAACCGTATGATGGTGAATAAGAAGAATAACCGCTATATCGGGAACCATATCTGTTACGACATGCCGGACAAGCTGCAGCCGCTGCAGCAGAACTATGACCTCGAACAGGTGCTGTACATCTGGACATTTATTTTCCTTTTAATAATGTTGTGATTTCAAATTCGTATAATTAATAGACATTCTATGCATTATTTTCGTGAAACCACAAGGTCAAGTTATTGATTTTTCTATTGACTCAGTAAAAAAAAACAAGACAACATAAGTTCTCTTGGTCTTTATTAAATATCAACTCTATCGATCTTTCTTCTTATTTTCCTACCACTCAACCAATTCAATATGATCAAAATACACTGGTGCTTGTCGGCTTCTTCCATGATTAACAGGAATTGAAAAACTTGGATCGCTCTTGCGTAATTTATTCAATTTATCTCGTTCAAATGATAAAAAATGACAAACATCTTTACTTCTACAACAACACTATTTATGAATAGCATTAATTCAATATTTGTCGCTAATCAGCTTAGGCATAGCTTACACATGCTGATCAAACGCTATTTTAAATGGTTGCATGAATATAGAACTGGCAAGAAATTACGAAACTTAGCGTGGCAAGTGCAGCTTAAAAACTTCGAAATCAAAATCATCTGGAGTGAAAATGTGGCAAATATGTAGCAATAAAAAAGCCACTTAAAAAAGTGGCTTTTTTATAACAAGAATTTTGGTGGAGATGGCGGGAGTCGAACCCGCGTCCGCAAGCACTACACTCGAGATTACTACATGCTTAGATATCGTCTATTGTTTTAACCCTCAAAGACCCGACGAACAGGGTTAAGAGAGCGATCCTTTAAGTTTAGTACAACACCCCAAGGCTTGATGTTATACGGACTTGTGTGCGTGCGCTTCAGTCGGGATCTCTAACCACAAGTATTCAGAGATGCGGACAAGCTGCCCTTAGGCAGCTAGAGCGTAAGATTCGTCGTTTGCGACTATTTAAAATGCAAATTTTATTTACGAGAGAAAATGCGCTCTCGGCATGCATCTATGAGTTTCATCACCAGCGTCGAAGCCAGGAACATCCCCAAAGTACAACGCAATCATAGCATAAAAGTTTGAAAATACGACCTCAAATTTCACAACAATTACACATACACATGCGCTTATTTCAATAATTGAGATAAAATCCCTTTTTTCAAGTTCAAAATTGCATATTTTATGAGTTATTTACTTGCACTGGATCAAGGGACGACGTCAAGTCGTGCGATCATTTTTGATGAACATGGAAACGTTCATGCAACAGCTCAAAGAGAAACTAAAATACGAACACCACAGTCAGGCTGGGTAGAGCAAAATGCACAAGAGATTTGGAGTTCACAAATCACAGTAGTGCAGCAAGCAATTGCTGATGCACGATTACTGCCTAAAGATATCAAAGCTTTAGGCCTAACCAATCAACGCGAAACGACAGTGATTTGGGATAAAAAAACTGGTGAACCTCTAGCCCCTGCGATTATTTGGCAAGATCGCAGAGCAAGTGATTGGTGTAATTCCCTCATTCAACAAGACTTACAAAACAAGATAAATTACACCACAGGACTCCGCATTGATCCTTATTTCAGTGCTGGAAAATTAGTGTGGTTACTTGAAAATATTGATGGTTTAAGAGCTCGTGCGGAACAAGGCGAAGTGGCTTTTGGAACCATTGATAGCTGGCTAGTTTGGAATCTCACTCAAGGTGCTGAACACGTGATTGAAGTCTCGAATGCTTCAAGAACCATGTTAATGAATCTGCATACCCAGCAATGGGATGACGAATTACTCGCACTATTTAATATCCCAAAAGCAATACTACCCAAAATCGTGGCTTCTGATTGCCATATTGCCAATACAGCAAAAGGTCTCTTAGGTGCAGAAATTCCAATTACAGGGATTTTAGGTGATCAACAATCAGCGTTATTTGGTCAATCATGTTTTGACGTAGGCTCAGCTAAAAATACCTATGGTACTGGCTGCTTTATGTTATTCAATACAGGTGATCAAATTCAACTGAGTCAGAATCAGCTTCTCTCCACTTTAGCTTGGCAATGCAAAGAACACACCTCGTATGCGCTTGAAGGTAGTGTTTTTATGGCTGGTGCGATTGTGCAATGGTTACGTGATGGACTAGGAATTATTCAAAGTAGCCAAGAAGTTGAACAATTGGCGTGTCAAGTTAACAATACCGATGGTGTCGTACTTGTTCCTGCCTTTACAGGCTTAGGAGCACCTCATTGGGATACGGATGCCCGCGCATTATTATGCGGTATGTCTAGAGGGACAAATAAAGCACATATTGCGCGAGCAGCTCTCGAATCAATCGCATTTCAAGTCGCTGACGTTTTGAATGCCATGCAATCTGATATTCGAAACCCTTTAAAAGAATTACGTGTAGATGGTGGTGCGAGTCAAAATGATATGTTGATGCAGTTTCAAGCCGACTTACTGAATGTTCCTGTATTAAGACCGCAACTTTTGGAGTCAACGGCTTGGGGAGCTGCGGCAATGGCAGGTTTAACTGCAGGTGTATTTAAAAATCCGTCTGATATTGCGGCATCATGGAAATTGGAAAAAGCCTTTGAGCCAACAATGTCTGAAGATCAACGTCAATTTCATTTACATCAATGGAATAGTGCGTTAAAACGTTCAAGATCAGATGTTTAGTATAAAAAACCGCCTACAAGGGCGGTTTTCTTATAAGAGATACATAGATTTTTCAATATGCGTATGAAGCAATACCTGTTGCAATTGCTTTACCTTCATCATTCACCATATTCATGCGCATCGTACAACCTTTGCGACCCATGCGTAGGACTTCAGCAGTGGCAATAAAATACTTTCCGCGCCCTGGTGATAAATAATCCACTCGCATATCCACTGTTGCTAAACGTGAAACTTTCTTTAAAGTTTCAGGCAACATATCAGGCTCTGCACGCTTGTAAAGCTCGCCCATTGCAACAATCCCGCCAATACTATCGAGTAATGTTGCTGCTACACCGCCATGCAAAATTTGGAAAGAAATATTACCAATGAGATTAGGTTTCATCTCAATATAACCTTGGATTTCACCTTCTACGACACGCATTTGCATTTCGTTGTAAGCGAAATAAGGAGAGGTATTAAATACTTGAGTGAGTTGATTTAATACCACTTCAAGATCTGGTTTAGCACCTAAATGGAGGTTACCCATCCATTTTTTTTGGGAATCGTTCATACAAAACTCAAATTAACATCATGAGAAAAAACCATCAGCATTTTCCCAAAAACCGCCTTAAGGGGGCTACAATTAGACCCAAGTAAAATACCAAACATCGAGATTGTGATGACTTATACGTTTAATCGCCCTGCTTTTCCTGCAACACGCATGCGCCGTATTCGAAAAAATGACAAACTCAGAGCGATGGTGAGAGAAACACATCTTTCTGCTGAACATCTCATTTATCCGGTATTTGTTCTACCAGGTCAAAATCAAACCCAAGAAATACCTAGTATGCCAAATATTCACCGTCTTTCAGCTGATTTGTTGTTAAACAAAGCTGAAAAACTTTTAGAATTAGGTGTATCTAAATTAGCTTTATTCCCAGTTACCCCACAAGAAGACAAAAGTTTAACTGCTGAAGCAGCATGGAGAGATGATGGTTTAGTTCAAAGCACTGTCCGTCTTCTAAAAAAAGAATTACCAGAAATGGTACTCATCACTGATGGCGCTTTAGACCCTTATACAACACACGGTCAGGATGGCATCATAGATGAAACAGGTTATGTCCTGAATGATGAAACTGTTGAGTGTCTGATTAAACAAGGTTTAAGCCATGCAGAAGCAGGAGCCGATGTTTTCGCACCGAGTGATATGATGGATGGTCGTATTGCTGCGATTCGTCAAGCATTTGAAGCAAATGGTCATATTTATACCAATATCATGGCTTATTCTGCCAAATATGCATCAAGCTTCTATGGTCCTTTCCGTGATGCAGTGGGTTCAGCATCTAATTTAAAAGGTGGTAATAAGTATAACTACCAAATGGATGTAGGAAACCGAGCTGAAGCTCTTCACGAAATTGCACTAGATATTCAAGAAGGTGCAGACATGGTGATCGTAAAACCAGGGATGCCATATCTAGATATTGTACGTGAAGTTAAAGACACATTTGGCATTCCAACATTTGTTTATCAAGTGAGTGGTGAATATGCCATGTTGGCAGCAGCAATCCAAAACGGCTGGCTTTCTGAAAGTGTGATTTTAGAATCATTGATGAGCTGTCGTCGTGCTGGTGCAGATGGAATTTGGACCTATTTTGCTGAAGATGCTGCAAAAATGCTTAAAGATCTGTAATACACTATTGAATCAAAAGCGCTTTTACATAAAGCGCTTTTTTTCTACTACAATCATCATCATTGTATTCGAGACCCAACTTTTAACTCACTCATTTAACATCTTACATCTCATCGATCTCTTTTCATCATTGAGATTATTTGCACGATTAGAGCTTAAATATGGTCTAATACACCCCGTCATTTTGAAGGTGGATAAAAATGCACGTTGCCATCATTGGATGTGGAATTAGCGGCTTACTAACAGCGCTTGAATTACTCGAACAAGGTTGTGAAATTACCCTCATTGATCAAAAACAAGCAGCTAAAGCTGCATCTTGGGCAGGTGGTGGTATTTTGTCACCTATGTATCCTTGGCGTTATCCCAAAGCAGTCAATCAATTGGCACAACTTGGTAAATCGTTATATCAATCTTGGAATCAAAAAATTCAACCATTGAGTGGCATTGATTTCGAAATTCACGATTCAGGCATGTTAATTTTTGATGAAGATGATTTTGAGATTGGACTCAGTTATAAGGCGCAATATAACGAGCCGATGCAGCATTGCGATTTACTCGACGAGACTCAATTAAGAAATCTGAATCCACGAGTTTCTAATACTTTCAAGCAGGCTTTGCATTTTCCACAATTGTCTAATGTTCGTAATCCTCGTCTTTTAAAGTCTATTCTGACTTATCTTAAATCACATTCAAAAGTAAAGATTATCGAGCATAAGTGGGTAGAAAAATTACTGATTCAAAATCAGCAAGTTCAATCCATTGTTCTGCATGATCGACATCAAATTAAAGCTGATCAGTATGTTATCGCTACTGGAGCTTGGTCGGCACATTGGGCATCACAACTCGATTTCAATATCCCTGTTCAACCTGTTCAGGGGCAGATGATCCTATTCAAAACCCCTGAAAACTGGCTACCCACGATGTGTATGTACAAGGTCATGTATATGATTCCACGTCGAGATGGCCATATCGTCTGTGGTTCCAGTATGGCGGAATTAGGTTTTGAACATCGCCCAAATTTGAAAACACAACAATCCATTTACCAAGCATGCATTCAACTCATACCTGAACTTAAAAATTTCCCGATTGTGCAACAATGGGCAGGCTTGAGACCTAGCTCACCTGATGGAATTCCATATATCGGTTTAATGCCTGAAATGAAAAACTTATGGGCGAATTTTGGTCACTTTAGGAATGGTTTATGCATGGGGCCAGCTGCAGCGCAGTTACTACGACAGCTCATGCTGAATCAGACCACCCTCGTTGATCCTAGACCCTATGACCCATCTTTGAAGTTTCAAGTTTAATGTGATGGAAGTAGTTGCTCCAACGCCATTTTGAGTTCTGGATACTGAAATGTATAACCTGCTTGAATAAGTGCTTCTGGTATAACGTATTGTCCATTTAAAACCAATTGAGACTGCTCACCTAACATGATTTTAAACAATGAATCAGGCAGACTTAAAAGCGGTTTCTTGTTTAAAATTTTTGCTGCGGTGCGAACAAAATACACCTGATTCGTTTGTTCAGGAGCAACGAAATTAAAAACTTCGTTTGGAGTGTCATTCAACATCAGAAATTCAATCGCCTTAATCACGTCCTGAATATGAATCCATGCTAAGGGCTGCTGACCTGAACCAATTTTACCTAACAGATTAAATCGAATCGGTAAGAGTAATTGTTGTAAAATTCCTCCGCCATGCCCAAACACCACGCCTAAACGAATGACCTTAATATCAAACTGATTTTTGTATTGGAGCGCCGACCTCTCCCACTCTTGGCAAAGTTCGGACATAAAGATCGGTTGAGATGATCCCTGCTCATTGTTTTTTTCTGACCATTCTTGATCAGGATCAATACCATAATACCCCACAGCAGAACCAGAAATAATTCGCTTGGGATGTTGCTGATGGGTCAGCAGATAATGAAATAATGCATCGGTCGTCTTCACCCGACTGTCGATGAGTTTTTGTTTTCGCCTTTGTGTCCAGCGACCATCACCAATACTTTCACCCGCTAAGTTAATAACATAATCAATTTGAGCGTGTTGAATATCATCGAAAGATTGAACCCATGTCAAACGTGGATGCTTCATTTTGGGATTGGACTGTCGGCTTAAACCAATCACCTGATAATCTTGATCTAGCAGATATGCAACCAAATAAGATCCAATAAAACCTGTTGCACCAGTAACTAAAACGCAAGGATGATACATGGAAATACTCTTATGATCTGATCCCTCTATCATGGTGAAAGATGCCTTTGAGCTCAATTCATGATTACTTATTTACCACCAATTTATTCGCCATGCGCTTCGCTTGTGGACCATAAAACCAAAAGGTAATTAAATATAATGGGATCGCCAGCATCAAAATCATAATTGCACTGAGACTTAAGAAACTGGAATTTTGGACATAGATTAAAAAGTTCTGCCAAATTTCAGGGTCTTTTCTCGAGAAAAATAAAATACTTAAAAAAACACCAAGAAAGTTATAGCCCCAAAAAATCAATGTAAAGCCTAATGTGAATTTTTTACGTTCTTGATCCGAAGGTGCACGTTGTTGTTGATCAATAAATTTATATAAAACAACAATCATCGCAATTAAATATGGAAGTGCAGTGACTATTCCTGCAATTGCCGAAGGCAATAACGCTGCCAAAATACCTGCAACCAGCGTTAATCCTAAGCAAAGTAAAAAGAACCATAAAAAATATTTTCTTAAAGAAACCATAACTCTCAGACGCAATAAATTCCTGTCACAAAGCATAACCGAAAATAAATCAAATATTTTTAATTTTCTTGTCAACCGAATCACAACCTTATGCGTTATATAAGGTACAAGGTCAGTAGCAACCGCGTAGTCATTGCACCGGCATCCGCAATGATACACGGTGACCTTATACCCCAATGAGACCTATAAATCATGCTTCTTGCAGAAAATTTAGTTTAGCAGCCTAAATTTGAATGACTGAAGTATTTTGGCCGACGATTTCACATCACTCGAATCGTCGGCTTTATTTTTGAACTTAATAAATTTTCTAAATATACTTTTATCCATAAAGATGAGATAACAATCAGAATAAATCCTAGTCGCAATGTATAAAGAAAAAATTAAACATAAAATTAGTCTAAAAAAACGTCTAAATTTTAAATCAGACTTTTGGGATGTATTGAATTATCCATTCAATCGCTTTCTTATCAGTATCGTATTAGTTTGCTATTGCTTTGTTTTTA
Organism: Acinetobacter sp. 24-47-47; assembly: GCF_057737035.1. Classification (NCBI taxonomy): domain Bacteria; kingdom Pseudomonadati; phylum Pseudomonadota; class Gammaproteobacteria; order Moraxellales; family Moraxellaceae; genus Acinetobacter; species Acinetobacter sp. 24-47-47. Next base: position 2,292,150 of record NZ_CM173216.1, read on the forward strand.
TTAAAGCATTTATTAATCATCAATTTCACATACCGCTTACAATCATCAGTTTACTCTGTGGTGTTTTTTATCAAAGTTATCAAATCATTAGAAACAAAGAAAAAATCTTAATTTATTCAATTTTAAGCCTATTTTTGAGTGCACTTTCATTTATTTCTATACAGAGTAATAGCTCGAATCCATTAATAATTTGGGTCTATTTCTATCTTGGTGCTTACTTAATAGTTTTTTCTGTAGAGCATCATCAGAGTTTAACCACACCTTTTGGTGAAGGTCTTAGTTTTTTATTCGCACTTGGAATTTGCTATTGGTTTTTCGAAAAACAGATGCTTGGTGTTGATACAGTATTATCGACATTTATCACAATAATCTTGTTAATATTTTTACTTTATTCGATTGTACATGCCTTTTTTGAAATTAAGCATCATCATTTAAGCCGTTTTCTACTGAGTTTCTTTACTTGTTGTTCAATTTTAATTTTGTCTATTGATCAAATTATAGAACTTTATTCACAGGGCGATATTACATCTGAGCATCGTTGGGTTGAGCGTTTAATTTTATTATTTCGATATTTTTTACTCGGTATATCGTCTTTATATCTTTTTCAAAACTTAATGCTGCTTCTCAGCTATTTTCCCAATAAATACACGCGTTCTTATTTTTCAGATGTCAAACAAAATACGCTGATCCATATCAAACGTTTTGCAGAAGATCAAATTTCTAAAACAGAAGCTTGGTTTGCACTCATTTTTACGGTTTCAGTCTATTCTTTAAATTATATCTATCAAATAATTCCCATCAATATGAGTATTTGGCTAAGCATTCTATTGGTACCCTTAGTCATCCAATCTTTTTTTTCATCATAAAATAGATCAATCGTTAACAGCAGCTAAACTGCATGCATCCTCTTCTCATAAGCAAATCTCGATCAACTCGAGAATCAAAAATAGAAAAAAGAGAAAAAGACGAAAAAAGAGTAAATCGAATAAAAAATAGCGATTAAAAGCTGTCTTATAGAGATGTTAAAAATTTCGATGTTTTAAAGTCCGATATTGGATAAGATGACAATTGAGATGTTTTGGGGTTCGGTAATGGCAGTGCGTTTTTTTCATACTTCAGATTGGCATTTGGGGCAATTTTTTCACAATCATGATCGTGACTATGAACACACACAATTTTTAAACTGGCTACTTGCGCAAATTCAACAAAAACAACCGAATGCCCTGCTGATTGCCGGTGATATTTTTGATGTGGTCAATCCTGCATCATCTGCTCAAAAACAGTTATACCAGTTTCTCACCGATGCCCATGCCATTGCCCCGCATATGCAAACCTTAATGATCGCAGGTAATCATGATTCCGGTTACCGCATTGAACAGGTTGAACCTTTTCTAGCGAAATTCAATGCCAAAGCGGTCGGTATTATTGGCAAACAGGATGGTGAATTTGATCTCGATCGTTTGTTGGTACCTATTTATGATGCTGATAAAAATATCGTTGCTTGGTGCTTAACCCTGCCTTATTTACGCAGTGCCGAAATTACAGGCTTAAATGAAAATACCACCAACAGCCAAAATGCGATTGCCTATTTACACCAACAACTTATTGCGGAAGCTAAAGCGCGTAAACAACCCAATCAAGCCTTAATTTTGATGTCACATGCCCATATGCAAGGCGGTGAAACCTCAGATTCCGAACGTCCAATTGTGATTGGTAACGAAGAGGCTTTATCCACTGCATTATTTGATGATGTGATTGATTATGTGGCACTCGGTCATTTGCATAAACCGCAAAAAGTTGGACAGGAACATATTCGCTACAGTGGCTCACCTATTCCACTGTCTTTTAGTGAACGCAACTATAAACATCAAGTGGTTGAAGTCACCATTGACCCCGAAGCTGATGAACAAAATCATTTTCAATATCAAGCGCACATTATTCCACGTACCGTGGATTTGATTCGAATTCGTGAACCCTTGTCTGAATTAATCACTACGGTACATGCCCTGCCAAAAGGCGAAATTGACAATCTCAATGCACGACATTTTCTAGAGATTGAATATACGACAGATGCCCCACCGCCTGTAGACTTACGTCAGCAGATTGAACTGGCACTGCCACCAAATCGTTATCGTTTACTGCGTATAGCTCGAATTTATCAAAAAGCAACGGAGCAAAACGATGAAAGTCACAAAGTCGATTTAGCGCCCCCCACCCCTGAAAAATTATTTTTAAGCTTGTGGGAAAAAATGGGCTATGAGCAGGATGAATCGGTGAAGCGTGATTTCTTAACTTTGCTTGAAGCGGCACAACACGATTTGGATCAAAAAGCGCACTAAGGACAGGTCATGAAAATTATTCGACTCAGTTTAAACAACTTGGCCTCTTTAGCCGGTGAACAACATATCCATTTTGAACAAGCGCCATTGGCTCAGGCAGGTCTGATTGCCATTACTGGTAAAACAGGTGCAGGAAAATCGACGCTGCTCGATGCCATGTGTTTAGCTTTGTACGATGAAATCCCACGTTTACGTGGCGCAGCTGGCAGCATGAAAGATGTAGGCGGTAAAGACATTTCAATTAAAGATTCGAAGAATATTCTGCGTCGTGGTACCACCGCTGGTTTTGCTGAACTTGAATTTCTTGCCCTTGATGGTAAACGCTATTTGGCGCGGTGGGACATTAGCCGTGCGCGTAAAAAAGTTGATGGCAATTTAAAAGTCGAGCGCTTTGTTCAATGTTTAGATGATGGCGCGACCTTAACGCAAAAAATCTCGGAAGTGACGCCACTGATTGAAAAGCTGATTGGTCTCAGTTTTGAGCAATTTACCCGTGCAGTCCTGTTAGCACAGTCTGAAGTCGGTGCATTTTTAAAAGCCAAAGACCATGAACGTGCAGACTTACTCGAATATTTAACCAATTCGCAAATTTTTAGTGAAGTCAGTAAAAAAGCCGCTGATAAATTTAGTGAAATTAAACAGCAACGTACTGATTTAGAAAAGCAACTCGGTCATATTGATATTCTGAGTGAAGAACAACTTGCAGCCTTAAATCAACAACATCAGCAGTTAAAACAACAACTCGTACATTTGGCACAATCAGAAAAGCTGCTTGAAAATGAACGTAAATGGTATCTTGAGCGTGATCAATTGTATGCTGAAGTCCATGGCAAAAAAGAGATTTATGAAGTTCAGCTTGATGCCGTAAATAAATCCGCAGCACAACAACAATTGCTACAACAGCTTGATGCATTTCAAGCCATTCGTGAACAATATGTACAGCGTGCACGTTTAGAACCACAAAAACTTGAGGTGCAACAAAAACAACTGGCCTTTCAAGCTGAGTTTGTCTCTTTACAACAACAAGCTACTACTGAACAACAGCGCTTAAAAGCCTATGAACATGCCCAAGCGCAATTTGAGCAGCAACGTTTGGATATTAAGCCTCATCTTGAACAAGGCTTAAATTTGGATCATGACATTCACAGTATTTCTGAACAGTATAAAAAACTCAGTGCAGATAAAGATCAGCTTGTTCTCAATGAATTAGAACCGTCAAAACATGCTGTTGAACAACAACAGACCAGCGTATTGGCTTGGCAAAACAAACAGCAACAAATCAACTTTGAGTTAACCCAAAGCCAATTTTTACAATGCTTTGACCAAGAACCACAAAGTACTTTGCAGGCGCTACAACATTATGTCGAGCAATATCAGTTGCTTCATCAACAAGAGCCAGAACTATTACAACAATCCTTTGCAACTTTAGAACAGCAACAGCAAACCATTGTACAACGTCTGCAAAGCTATGTGGCTCAACATGAAAGTCTTGACGCTTTGACACAATCGCTAAAAAACATCCAACAACAGCGTGAACATCAGCAAAGTACGGTATTACGACTGCAACATCAACAGCAGCAGCTTGATCAAGTCATTACCCATATCAGCGAAACACACGACCTGACAGGCTCAATCGCTGAACAACAAAAGCAACTGCAGATTATTCAACAGACCCTTGAAAAACGCCTGAGCGAAAAAGCCACACAAGAAGCTGCTTATACTCAACTACAACGCATCTTGGAGGCACAGCGTCTATTACATAGCGAAAACGTGCAGCATTTACGTGAACAGCTCAAAGCCAATCAACCGTGTATGGTCTGTGGTAGCCATGAACATCCGTTTTTAGACCATCATCAACGCTTAGAACAAGGTTTATTGCAACTACACGAGCACCAATTGCAAGAGGCTCGTCAACAATTGGAACAGGTCAATCATGAGGTACAGCAAGCACAGATTGAGCAATCCAAAGTACAGACCTTACTTGAACAGCAACAACAGCGTATGGAACAGCTCACGCAATTCACTCAGCAACAGCTCGAGCACATTCAAGCAGCATTACAACAACTGGGTTCAAATCTCGACACGGCAGACCCGATTCAGTTGCAGCAGCGCATAATGCAGCAGATCGAAACACTGCAATCGCACATTGAACAACAACAGGTGCAAGAACAAGAACTTAGTCAATTGCTTGAGCAATGGCGTAAGGAGCAACAGCAACAACAGCAATTACAATTGAATATTCAACGTCGTGTGCAACTTGATCAAGGTATTCAACCCATTGTGCAGTTACTGCCTGCTCGCTATCAGCAAGACATGCCAATACATTGGGTGGCTGAATTACAACAGCAGCTACAGCAACGTGTTGCATTGCTCACCATGCAAAAACAGGTAGAGACATCACTGCTGCAAGCACAGCAGGAACTTGAAAAAATGACGCTGCGCTTTGAAGCAGCGCAAAAGCATGAACAACACCTGACTCACCAGATTGAACAACTGATTGAGCAAGGCAAAATGTTACGCTCGAAACTCGCGGAACTGACCCAAGACTATGCCGGTCAAAGCTACCGTTATGCTGCGGATTGGCAAAAACATTTAGAGGAAACTGCTGTCGCCCATGCCAATGAGGTTCATGCACAACGCAGTAAAACTGCACATGCTGAACAACAGCTGAATGCAGCCAATTTACAACAGCAGCAGTTGCTCAGTGATTTACATCATATTGAACAGGCATTACAGCAAGTACAACAGGCTATTCAGCAATGGCAACTGAGCCATCCGACCGTGACCACAGATCAAATCACAACATGGTTAAGCATTGATTTAGCCCAACATCAACAAATACGCCATGAGTTAAATACGCAGCGACAACTTTTAGAGAATGCCAAAACCGCTTGGCAAGTTTTAGAAGAACGTTATCAAGCCCATTTAAAACATCAGCCTGAACATGATCTCAGCATGCTCGAGCAGCAACTTGAGAACTTGCAAACGGAAAAGCTCGCTCAACAAGAAGCGCTCACCGATACAGAAACTCAGTTACGCATGAATGCTGCTAATCAAACCAACTATGCTAAGTATCAAAGCCAAATTGAGCAAATTAAAGCAGAAGAATATCGTTGGGGACGTATCTACGATTTGATTGGGCATAAGGAAGGCACCAAGTTTAAAAAGATTGCTCAAGAGCATCATTTAGATATTTTGGTGGAATATGCCAATCAGCAATTACAGCCGCTTGCGCCACGTTATCAGTTGCATCGTATTCATGACAGTTTAAGTTTGGCCATTATTGACTTAGATATGAACAGCGAAGTTCGACCTGTGTTGTCGTTATCAGGTGGTGAAACTTTCTTAGTGTCTTTAGCCCTTGCTTTAGCGATTGCTAACATGGCATCAGGTTCAATGAAACTTGAATCACTGTTTATTGATGAAGGCTTTGGTACGCTCGACCCGGCATCCTTACATATGGTCATGAATGCCCTCGATCATTTACAAAGCCAAGGTCGTAAGGTCGTGCTCATCTCTCATGTACAAGAAATGCATGAACGTATTCCTGTACAGATTCAAGTCAAACCTGTAGGTGCAGGTGCGAGTACCATTAATATTGTCGGTTAATGGTTAATGATAATAAGTTGAAGCCGTCAAATGATGGCTTTAATCTAAGCCAGTTTTCTTAAAGTTAAAATTTGCTCAGCTCGTCCAAAAGGTCCGTTCAGATCATGAAGAATAGATGAAGTTAACCCGATACCGTCATCACCATATTGTTGCACTGTTTCCAGACCTAGCCACTTACCTATTGGCATACGATAGAGATGTATCTGTAAATCTAAATTCGGGAAAGTATAGTTAAACGGCCAACCTTGTCGTGTGACAATTCCATTCGCTGTATCGACCATTCCCATCAACTTCACAAAGTCTGAATGTATTTGTCCTTCAACCATGTCATAAGGATTGGTTAGCCATACAATTCCCTTGCCTGCCCGTCGATCTAAACGACGTGCCTCAAGTGATTGAATATAGCCTCCAGGCCAGTTTCTAATTTCTTCCCATAAGATCCCCTCGTCAGGATCAGCAACTTTTTGATCTTCTAATCCTGCGACTGCCTGAGTATCACTCATCATCATTCGCCAAGTACGTGCCTGAATGCAGCTTTTACCATGTGCAGACATGGTCGACTCGATCAATTCAATGGTTTTTCCAGGTCGAATAATTCGAGTTTCAATTTGAAACTCCCCAGCGGGTATCAGGCCCAAAATATCTAAACTTATACGTCCAATCCGTAGGTCAGACCGAGCAGAAAAGTGATCCAACTCTGCACAAATAATCCCTGTTGCGGGCGCCATATGCTGTTCGTGCGCATTCCATGCGCCTTGAGCATGTATAGTCGACTTATACTTAGCCAGTACTGATCCATCATCACACACTTTTCGTTCTAAAAGCTGATAATACGAACTCATCCAATTCTTCCCTGTTTTATGATTATGTGAAATATATTGGTTTATTTTTATACATAAAAAGTTGTATTTACAATAACAGTGACTGAACCCGAAAGTTCAGTGCAGACTGAATCCAATCATTTTGAGTAATCTCGCGCCCCAAATAAGGCCGTCCCTATGCGAACCATAGTCGATCCAGCGCTAATCGCATCTTGTAAATCACCCGACATTCCCATACTCAAGGTATCCCAATCAGAAGGATGTGCATGATGCTCTTTCATCTGATCAAAAAGTGTCTTGGCATCATAGAGTGCATCTACATTGCCAGGCGCTGGAATGACCATTAATCCTCGTAATCGAAGTCGAGGTAATATGCTCATTTGAGCAACCAGATCTTCGACCTCTGAAACTGCACAACCATCTTTGCTTTCTTGAGCATCAATATTCACTTGAAGACAAATATTGATAGGCTCCTGTTCGATTGTGCGTTGATTAGAGAGTCGCTCTGCGATAATAAAGCGATCAACCCCATGCACCCATGCAAATTGTTCAGCCAACTGTTTGGTTTTATTGCGTTGTACATGACCAATAAAATGCCATTCGATGTCTAAATCATTCAGCGCTTTGATTTTATCTAATGCTTCTTGCAGGTAATTCTCACCAAATGCTCGTTGACCAGTCTGATACATTTCTCTCAAAATATCTGCTGGATGCGTTTTGGAAACAGCAAGGAGTTTAACCTCGTTAGATTGTCGTTGAGCAACTTCACAGGCTTGTTCAATTTGTCGAATAACACTATTTCTCGCTTGCTCTAGACTCATCATGTATAGCTATCTCAGTTAATTTATCTTTTTTTACTTTCTTGCACGCTAACTGTTGGTTAAGCTGTAGGAAAGCCTTATTATTCTATCAAAATAATTACGATTTTAATGCGTTCGGGGAATTTATGGATATTACAGAATTACTGGCATTTTCAGTGAAAAACGGGGCGTCTGACTTGCACCTTTCTGCAGGAATGCCACCGATGATTCGTGTTGATGGTGAAGTTCGTCGTATTAACTTACCAGCCTTAGAACACAAAGAAGTACACCGCTTAATCTACGACATCATGAATGATAAACAACGTCGCGATTATGAAGAAAAATTAGAAACCGATTTCTCATTTGAAGTACCCGGTGTAGCACGCTTCCGTGTCAACGCATTCAACCAAAATCGTGGCGCTGGCGCGGTATTCCGTACCATTCCTTCTCAAGTGATTTCTATGGAAGACTTGGGCATGGGGCAAATTTTCAAAGACATTTGCGCCTATCCACGAGGAATTGTTTTAGTCACAGGACCAACGGGTTCAGGTAAATCGACTACGCTTGCGGCGATGATGGATTACATTAACGACAACCGTTACGACCATATTTTAACCGTCGAAGATCCAATTGAATTCGTGCACCAATCCAAAAAGTGTTTGATTAACCAGCGTGAAGTGCATCGTGACACACACGGTTTTAATGAGGCGCTACGCTCTGCACTGCGTGAAGATCCAGATATTATTCTCGTCGGTGAAATGCGTGACCTCGAAACCATTCGACTTGCACTCACTGCTGCGGAAACTGGTCACTTGGTGTTTGGAACACTGCATACCACATCTGCCGCAAAAACAATTGACCGTATTATCGACGTGTTTCCTGCCGATGAGAAAGACATGGTTCGTGCCATGCTTTCTGAATCGCTTCAAGCCGTCATCTCTCAAACACTTTTGAAGAAAACAGGTGGCGGTCGGGTAGCTGCTCACGAAATTATGATTGGAATTCCAGCGATTCGAAATCTCATCCGTGAGAACAAAGTTGCACAAATGTATTCTGCAATACAAACCGGTGCAAATTATGGCATGACCACTCTCGATCAAAGTCTCAAAAATCTTGTCGCGAAAGGCATTATTACCCCGCAAGTTGCACGTACTGCGGCTAAACAACCAGAATCATTTTTATAAAAAAGTGAACGTCATTTGATTTAGGGGAATCAAAATGGATTTTAATGACCTGCTCGACATGATGATTGCGCGCAAGGCTTCAGATTTATTTATCAGTGCAGATATTGAACCATCAATGAAAATTAATGGTGAAATTGTGCCTGTAGTTAAAACAAAACTCACTGGTGAAATCATAGGTCAATTGATTCACTCGATTATGAGTGAAAGACAACGAATTGAATTTGCTGCAACACACGAATGTAATTTTGCTATTGCCAATCGTGATAAAACTGCACGTTTTCGTGTCAGTGCTTTTCAGCAACGTGATCAACCTGGCATGGTCTTACGTCGGATTGAAACTGTCATTCCAAGTATTGATGAGCTGAAACTACCACCCGTACTTAAAGATTTAGCAATGACTAAGCGCGGGATCATCTTATTTGTAGGTGCTACTGGTACAGGTAAATCGACTTCGCTTGCAGCAATGATCGGTCATCGTAATCAAAATTCTAAAGGTCATATCATTACCATTGAAGACCCAATCGAATTTATTCATCAACATCAAGGCTGTATCATTACTCAACGTGAAGTTGGCATTGATACAGACTCCTTTGAAATTGCACTGAAAAACACACTCCGCCAAGCACCTGATGTCATTCTTATTGGTGAAATTCGCTCACGTGAAACCATGAACTATGCGATTAGTTTTGCTGAAACAGGACATTTAGTATTTGCGACCTTACATGCCAATAATGCCAACCAAGCCTTAGATCGTATTATTCATTTCTTTGAGACAGATCGTCACAGCCAACTGTTTATGGACCTCTCACTGAACTTGAAGGCGATCATTGCACAACAGTTAATTGCGACTCCTGATAAAAAATCACGTCATCCTGCAATTGAAATCTTAATCAATTCTCCACTGATTTCAGACTTAGTGCGTAAAGGCGAAGTTCATGAAATTAAGGAAGTCATGAAGCGTTCCCGTGAAATTGGAATGCAGACGTTTGATCAAGCGCTATTTGACTTATATAAAGCTGAGAAAATCACTTATGACGAAGCATTACGTCATGCTGACTCTGCCAACGATTTACGCTTACAAATCAAACTCTCTGAAGAAGATCCAAACTATCTGTTGAATTCTGGCCCCCGCCTCACTTTTGATGGTCAAGATGATTAATCAATAGTGAATAAAAAAGGAGCAATCATTGCTCCTTTTTTAATGCAATCAAGATTTATTTTTTACGGTATGCTTCTTGGCATTCAGGCGCATCGCAATAACCATATAAATTCAAAGAGTGACCTGTTAAAACAAAACCAAGTTGTTCAGCAACATTATGTTGTTCTTGTTCAATCAAATCATTGTGGAATTCAACAACTTTGTTGCAGTTCTGGCAGACCATATGATCGTGGTGATCATCTTGCATGATTTCGAATACAGAGTGATTATTCTCGAAATGATGACGTTGGATAATACCAGCAGCTTCAAACTGAGTTAACACACGATATACAGTTGCTAGACCGACATCTTCGCCCTGCTCAAGTAAGGTCTTATAGATATCTTCCGCGCTCAAATGATGCTGTCTTGAATTTTCTAATAATTCCAAAATCTTGATTCGTGGAAGGGTAACTTTAAGTCCAGCTTTGCGTAAATCTTGATTTGAAATAGGCATATAAAAAGGTCTCTCAACAAATTTTAAGTTGGAATATGCAACAGAGTTGAGATGCAGTATGATCTATCCTTGGATCAATTGCATCATAATTAATTTGGGATAGTGTAGCAAAATGCAAAAAATCATGCTGACGTTATTCGTCGCTTCTTTACTGGGTGGTTGTTCTGTCTTTGGTGTATACAAAGTTGATATTCCTCAAGGAACACCATTAACCCAAGCGCAAGCTTCAAAAATTCAAGTCGGGATGACTTACCAACAAGTTCGTTTTTTACTTGGTAGCCCAACCATTTCAGATCCTTTGAATCCTTTACGTTGGGATTACATCTACAATTATACCCCAGGTACATATGCTAAAAAAGCAAATATTCCTGCAACTCAAGGTCAGCATCTAAAAGTATATTTCGATGGTTCTGGCGTCGTGAATAAAATCGAAGGTTTAGAAACTATCCCAGAAACTCAACCTGGTTTACCAGGTTCGAAAGATGCGATTTTGAACGCGCCACCACTATAAAGAATTAGACATAAAAGAAAACCCCTCAAAGAGGGGTTTTTCATATCATTTCAATTGTTTAAAGCGATTGCCACGACAATAGCGCCCAACTGGATTCGCTGCCGCTCGCTTACGGCGTATATCTTTTGGATTAATCGTTAATGCCCGATAGATTTCCACCCGATCACCTGCTTGCAAAACATGCGATTGATCTTGTACTTTCGTCCCAAAAATTCCAACAGCATACTCGTCTGGCAACTGCGTACACAACGCGATACCACTTTGTGTAATAGCATCCGCAACAGACATGCCTTCCACAAATTCAAGTTCAATGTGAAACTGCTGGTCTACAGCAGCATAAGCAACCCAAACTTTTGCATTTTGGATCATGGTAACAATTGACCTAAGTAAGAAATCATTGCAGCCACAATTGCTAAAGGTGTCACAATACGTACAGCCACACGCCAGATATTATAAAAAGCTTCATTACTAAAATTCAGCGCTTTACGTAAATGACTAATTTTCATGATCCAACCCACGAAAATTGCATAGATTAAACAAATGCTTAATCCCCAAAGCATTAAAATCGGAGTTAAAAATAGATCGGCTGCAGGGAATACCCAAATTAAAAGTGGTGCAAGCAATAAAAAATATTGCACCGCTTGTGCTAATCCACGATGTGCGAGTTGTTCCTTCCCAAGTTGCAGGAGTAAAGCTACTGCAAATATTGTCGCGATTAAAACGATATATGCTGGAATTGCAGCACTAATTGCAAAATATCCAAATCCAGCCACAGCCACCAGTTGCGCTAGCCAAATCGGTAAAGTTTTTGGCGTTGCAGCATCTTGTTTCTCTTGATTGAGATTTGTCTGCCAATATAATCCAAGCCCGAGACCTGAAGCTACTAAAGCGAGAATAGTTGCATTACCCCACTCTTTAAACTCAACAGGAGTCAGCTGCCAATCATTGACTTGGACACCAAAAACCTGAGCCGCGATTAAACTTGCAATCGTTGCAATCGCAGTAAGTACAACCAATACAGAACGTTGAAGAAATGATAAACCAAATGCAATGAATGCTGCGATACCCATCAAAATATTTGAACCAATACCAAAATCATTTTGTTGTGCTACAGCATTAGAAGTATTAAGTAATATACCGCCTGCTAAGAATGGAATAAAAATAACAGCAAGCCAGCCCACTACTCTCCAACGTTGGTTTGCATCGGCTTCACGGGTCAATTTTGATAATGCGTTCAGCGCTGAAGTTTGAGCTCGTTTCGCCAATCCAATTTCTAAATAAATAATTGGCAACGCTAAAAACAACATCGTTGCAAACCAAAGTAACCAAAAATCGAGTTGTCGATCAATTTGCAAGCCTAAGCTTGGTGCCAGACCCACAATAATGATAAATGATAAACAAAATGCCATCAGCGGCGATAACCATCGTGACATAGCGGTGTCCTGCATGAGGTATTCCATTAAAAAGTTTTACGCTATTTTGCCTAGCTCAATCATTAAAATCAAAGTCTGGCGTTAAAAAAGTAAGTGTAGATCTTAGCCACTTCAAATTAAATTTTTAATATTGATCCGCGCGAGTAACACGCTTCAAGCTTGGGTCACGGGCTTCTCTGACCAATCGCTCAACGTGAGTTATGGTACGTAATGTTGGCTTACCATCCTGAAATAAAATCATTTCGCCGGGCGTATATGCAAACCAAGCTTCATTATCTGTTAATGGTTCTGTCGTAATCACAGCCACACGATCTTCAGGTGTCGTGACCTGACTAAAATCGACTTCAACATCAATATCAATTAATCGTGCAGGTTGAAATGGATATTCGCGAACAATCCAGTGTAATTTTGTGGTCGCATAACTATACAAAGCCTGTCCATTTGATAAACAAAAATTGAATGTCCCATGCTCTGCTATTGTTGGTGAAATTTCTTCTAATGCATGAAATACATCGTGGACACTTGGCTCTACATAACCAAACTTTTGTACGAGATGTTCTAATAAATAGCAAAATGCAAGCTCACTATCTGTATTACCTACTGGTGTGAACTGTCCCGACAACCTTGGATGAAAATTATGCAGATCGCCATTATGCGCGAAAATCCATTGTCTCCCCCACAATTCACGAATAAATGGATGAGAATTTTCTAAAGTAATTTTTCCCTGTGTTGCTTTACGAATATGGGCAATGACATTACGCGATTTAATCGGGTAATTACGAACGAATTCTGCAATTGGAGACTCGACTGCAGATTGGTTATCAACAAATAAGCGACATGCCTTATCCTCAAAGAAAGCGATGCCAAAACCATCTGAGTGATCTGACGTTATTCCAGCACGCTGAGAAAAACCACGAAAAGAAAACGTAATATCCGTAGGGGTGGCACAATTCATTCCAAGTAGTTGGCACATAATCTTTCATTTTTCTTTAGTTATCAGTTTTATTGTGCATCAGCCTTATAGATGTTGCAAATATGAATATGGCAATTGAATATGTTTTATGCTGGATATATGGGACATAAAACGATTATTCTTATCAAACAAAAAAAGCCACCGAAGTGACTTTTTATTATGTGATTATGAATTAGTGCGCCGACTTAGAACGATTGGTAATCAATGTTCCAACACCGTGATCCGTAAAAATTTCCAACAAAGTCGCATGTGGAACACGACCATCCACAATATGCGCGCTCACTACACCACCTTTCACCGCATCAAGCGCACATCCCACTTTCGGAATCATACCGCCGTAGATCACACCTGTATCGATCAAGCGATCGACTTCTTGTGTTGTTAGTCCAGTGAGTAGGTTTTTATTCTCATCCAATACACCACTGATATTCGTAAGAAGAATTAACTTTTCTGCACCCAAAGCTTCAGCAACTTTACCAGCAACTAAATCTGCATTGATATTGTAAGTATTACCTTCCTCATCAACACCAAGTGGAGCAATCACTGGAATAAAATCACTTTGAGTGAACATTTCCAGAACGTCAGTTTTTACACCGACCACTTCACCCACTAACCCAAGATCAATTTGTTGAACAGATCCATCCTCTTGGGTTTTTTCCATCAACAACTTTTGAGCACGAATTAAGTTACCGTCTTTACCCGTTAATCCAATTGCACGACCACCATGTTGATTGATCAAATTCACAATAGACTTATTTACACTTCCGCCCAACACCATTTCTACAACTTCCATAGTTGCAGGATCAGTTACACGCATTCCATCAATACGGTCTGATTCACGCCCAAGTTGTTTCAAAAATGAATCGACTTGAGGACCACCACCATGAACCACAATCGGATTAAGACCAACTGTTTTCAATAGCACGATATCACGGGCAAACGAACTTTCTAATGCAGGATCAGTCATTGCATTGCCGCCATATTTCACTACAAGTGTTTTACCTGTAAATCTTTGGATGTATGGCAAAGCTTCTGTCAAAATTTGAGCTTTGTCGATGCCAGTTTGTTGGTGTGGCATTCGCCTCTCCTTCATTCCTACATTAGTGTGCATTCAAAATACTTTAGTGTGCATTCAAAATACTTTGAGCAAGCACAGGATATTTTTCATTTAAAATTTTTACAAAATGCTGGCGAATTTCATAAAGTTTCGATGGGCTATCTGCATCAAACCGTACCGTGAAGTATTCACCAGTATTTGATGCTCGCATAATGCCAAATCCGTAGTCAAAATCAAGGCGAATACCATCGATTTTACTCATTTTAGCCCCAGTACTTTTACAATTCTGCTCTATCAAGGCTAGGACGTCTTGCGGATTTGCATCTTGCGTTTCAATATAGGTATCTTCAGTACCAAAGCGATCTGGGAATTGAGCGAGATATTCAGATAGCGTGATATTAAGTTGACTCAATGACTCCATGACCCGTAATGCTGCATAGATACCATCATCGTAACCAAAACCACGACCATCATTGAAGACATAATGACCCGCATATTCTCCCCCAAAAACAGCTCGACCTTTGGATTGGGAAATATAACGGCGCATGAAACTGCTGCCAGTACGAATCATTTTTGCGATGCCTTGTAATTGTTCAATGGTTTTTGACACCATCGTTGAACATTTTACGTCATAAACAATTTCATGATGCGGATGCTGAGCTAAACACAATGATGCGAATAATGCTAACAAGCGATCAGCAGACACAATGTGAGCATTCTCATCCAAAATGACGGCACGATCACCATCACCATCAAGAGCAATCCCCAAATCCGCCTGATGCAACAAAATTTTTTCTTTTAGCTGCGTCAAATGCTTCGCTTGAGAAGGGTCTGGAGGATGATCAGGAAACTCTCCATTTTCACGACAACGTATTGAAATGACTTCACATCCCATTTTTTGTAGTACTAAATCAGCACAACGCCCAGCGGCACCATGCATACCATCTAATACAACCTTGAGTGGACGCTTTAATTGAATATCCTTGAGCAAAGCATGCTGATAAGCCAAGCAATACTCTGATTTAATCTGATGTGTCAGTTGAGGTGGCGTTGGAAAGTGATCATGTTGAAAATAGAAACATTCTGCATACTCCCCAACATTTTGAATCATGTCTGGACAAGGCGGTTCGTATTCAATAATCCATTTAATCCCATTATCATGTTTAGGATTATGACTCGCGGTCACCATGATGCCATTTCCATTTTTATGTCGAGCAGCAAAATACATTTGTGGGGTTGAACAACATCCAATGTTTTCGACATTCATCCCTTGGTTTTTGAAGACTGATTCAATAATCCAAGCAAAAGTAGGCCCAGTCAATCGAGCATCGTAACCTAGCACAATACTTTTCTGGCCACGTGATTGATACTGAGCAGCGAGCCCATGCGCAATCGCATAAATTGTTCTTGTATCCAATTGACTGACTTTTCCGCGAATATCATAAGCGCGGAAAATTTGTCTTGGAAAAATAAGTGGTTGGGTATTCATTCTTAATTAACACCGTTGACTGCTGAGACAGAACAGCGTGATGAGAGTTGATCCAAATAAATTTTGAATATATTGAGTAATAGAAAATATCGTTATTCTTTATATAACGTGTACCAATTTCAATTTATATAATCTTTGTTAATATTTTGCAACATATAAATAAAAGCCTGATTTTACAGGCTTTTATCCAAAATACTATTGTTTTCCAGTGTGTCCGAATCCACCAGCTCCTCGCTCACTTGCTTTGAATTCGTCAACTAAATCAAATTCAGCTTGTAAAACAGGAACCAATACGTATTGAGCCAATCGCTCACCCGGCTCTAATGTAAATGCATTTTGACTGCGGTTCCAAACTGAAACCATTAATTCACCTTGATAATCTGAATCAATTAGACCGACGAGATTTCCTAATACAATCCCGTGTTTATGACCTAAGCCAGAACGAGGCAAAATCAAACCCGCATAACTTGGGTCTTCGATATAAATTGCCATACCTGTTTTAACTAAAACAGTCTGACCAGGCTCAATAGTGATCGCTTCATCTACACATGCACGTAAATCTAAACCTGCCGATCCTGTTGTTGCATAAGTAGGTAATGGCCATTCTTGACCAAGTCGTTGGTCGAGTACTTTCACTTGAACTTTCATATTCAATCCTGTTTTAAAATGTAATTAACGTTTGAGTAAAGCTTTCAGATTTTGCAGATAATGCTGTGCCTGTAATTTTGGATCGATATTTTCAGCCAATTTCTTTTTTCGACCTAGCCAATCGACTTCATCTTGTGGCAATTCATCCAAGAAGCGACTTGGTGTCATTTGTTTCATCTGACCGCCATTTTTACGCTGTTCTGCAAGCGTCAAAGTCAGACCTTGTTTGGCACGGGTAATACCAACGTACATCAGTCGACGTTCTTCTTCGATGGTATCAGCCACAATTGAATTCTTGTGCGGAAGCAACTCTTCCTCAAGCCCCATAATATAAACGAATGGGAATTCCAGGCCTTTAGAAGCATGCAAAGTCAGTAAGTTTACTTTATCGATATCTTCATCTTCTTGCTGTTGCTCCAACATATCCAGCAACACCATCTTACGAATGACACTTTCGATATTTTTTTCATCGACATCTTCAGCACGATTGATCAAACTTTGAATACTGCTATAAAGCACTTCAATATTGTCAATTTTAGTTTTTTCTTGTGCTGGCGTCGCTGCCGTTTCTTTGATGTAGTCGATATATCCTGCCTCAACCATCATTTGGCGGACTTTAGGCACAGGTTCATCATCATCTAACAGTTCACGCGTAAAACCTTCGATAAAATCAGCAAACTCAGCCAATTGAGATGTCGCCTTCTTCGGTAATACCATACTTAGGCGCTGATCATTCGCGGCACCTAGTAGAGAAAGATTATTCTCTTGCGCAAATAAACCTAGTTTTTCTAAAGTCACAGGTCCTATGGCGCGTTTAGGTGTGTTGATAATCCGTAAGAAAGCACTGTCATCTTCAGGATTAATAATGAGACGTAGATAGCTCATAATATCCTTGATTTCAGCACGACCAAAGAACGACTGACCACCAGAAAGTTTGTAAGGAATCTGCATCTGACGAAGTTGTGTTTCTAAAACACGTGCTTGGAAGTTTCCACGGTATAACACGGCGTAATCTTTCCAATTTTTGCCATTCATCAATTTATGAGTCAGCAAATCTTTAACAACACGTTCCGCTTCATCATCATCATTACGACAAGTAATAATACGGATCACCTCACCATGTCCTTTATCACTCCACAATTTTTTATCAAAAATATGTGGATTATTCTCAATCACATGGTTTGCAGCTTTTAAAATACGACTGGTTGAACGATAGTTTTGCTCAAGCTTAATGACTTTTAAATTGGGGAAATCTTCCTTCAATAAGGCCATATTTTCTGGCTTTGCCCCCCGCCAAGCATAAATTGATTGGTCATCATCCCCTACAGCCGTAAATTGTCCCATGACACCAACAAGCAGTTTGACCAAGATATATTGGGCGGTATTGGTATCCTGATATTCATCAACCAATAAATAACGTACACGGTTTTGCCATTTATCACGGACTTCAACATTTTCTTGAAGAAGGCGTGTCGGCATTACGATTAAATCGTCAAAATCGACCGCATTATAGGCACGTAAATTACGCTCATAAAGTTGATAGAGATGCGCAAATTGAACATCTTCAGCCGTTTCACAAGTCGTATGTGCTTGCTCAGGCAAAATTAGATCGTTTTTCCAATCTGAGATCATCTTCATCGCTTTTGCGATCAGCTCTTTACTTTCTGCACCAGACAAATTATCTCGGTGCATTAAATCCATTAAAATACGCTTACAGTCATCAGCATCTAAAATGGAAAAGTTTGCTTTAAGTGGCGTATGTTTTAATTCTAGTCTTAATAAATTCAAACCAAAGGTGTGAAAGGTAGAAACAGATAAACCCTTTCCATCCTCTTTACCAAGCAATTTACCGACACGCTCTTTCATCTCTCGTGCAGCTTTGTTGGTAAAAGTCATCGCAGTAATACGATGTGCTGGTATACCGCATTTTTTGACTAAATATGCAATTTTCTGTGTGATTACAGAGGTCTTACCTGAGCCTGCCCCAGCAAGTACTAACAAGGGTCCTTGAGTGTATTTCATGGCTTCAAGTTGCTTGTCGTTCAAATGACTGGCTGATGACATATTCTTTCCTCTTTTCCTTCAGCGCTCGATTATAGTCATCTGCTTCGAATATGACTAACGTTAAATTTAATGAAGGTATATTTGAATAAATTTCAGACATAAAAAAACCACCCGAAGGTGGCTTTTTTCAGATCATGTATTATTGAACTGCGTAAACAGCAATCTCTACACGACGGTTTTGTTCTTTACCTGCTGCAGTTGTGTTATCAGCAATTGGATTTGAAGAACCTAAACCTTGAGCATTAATACGTGCTGTAGAAACACCCTTAGATGCTAAATAGCTAGCGACAGATTGAGCACGTGCTTGTGACAATGGGATGTTAATCGCATCATTACCTGAACTATCAGTATAACCAGTTACAAGGATACCGCTCTTGTTGTCTTCAGTTAAAACTTGTGCAACACGGTTTAAAGTGTCATAGAAGTTTGGCTTGATATTTGATTTATTTGTATCAAACGTGATAGCACCTGGCATTACTAAGTTAATAGAGCCATCTGGATTACGGTTTACATCAATACCTGTACCAGCAGTTGCTTGGCGTAATTTTTTCTCTTTATTGTCGAGATATACGCCTGCAGCACCACCTAATACAGCACCAATCGCTGCTGCACGGTTATTTTGACGGCTAGTGTTCGCATTACCTTTAGAAACACCGTAACCAGCTGCTGCACCAATTAAAGCACCCAATGCAGTTTTGTCATACTCGACGCCACCAATATTGTTACCAGTTGTTTGACAACCAGAAAGTACCATTGCCCCAACCACTGCAGCTGAAATAGCTAATGCACGCATGGGATGACTCCTTTTATATGTTTTTGTATGTGATGAATAATGATTTGTTAGAAACAATTTAACCATTACTATTTTGTTAATAATAAACAGTTTATTAACAATATGTAATCTTTTGTAGCATCTTTCGTTAATGCTTCATCATATTTTATACATAGTTAAGAAAACGGGCTTTGTGATTTGAGCGACTCGATTTATAGTGTTTTAAAAATTTCAATCACATGCAATCACTTTTTAGGACTGTGCAATGGCAGCAGAGAAGCAGAAACAACCTATTTTAAAAAAAATTTCTAAGGGTTTAACCGTAGGTTCTGTGATCACAGGAAGTACATTTTTTCGTGGCCCACCTATTCTTGCATTAGGTTTGACTAAACTCGTAAAAAAATCATCAAAAATCGATGAAACCAATATCAATATCGCCAATGGTTGGATTGGTACGAATAACTGGCTCATTGAAAAAGTTCTCCCTGAGCTTAAATGGCACATCACGATTGATGAAGATCTAGATCTCAATCTACAAGGTCGTTACATCATGACCTGTAATCACCAAAGCTGGGTGGATACAACTGTTACTCAATATTTTGGTCTTAAACGTATGCCGCTCACACGTTTTTTTACGAAATGGGAACTCATTTTTATTCCTTTTGTTGGGCAAGCATTCAAGATCCTTGGTTTTCCTATGATGAAACGTCATACCAAAGCGCAAATCGAAAAAAATCCTGCGCTGAAATATCGTGATATGGAAGAAGCGCGTAAATCGTGTGAACAACTGCTCAGCCAACCTTTTACCTTATTAAATTATTTAGAAGGTACACGCTATACCCCTGAAAAACACGCCCAACAAAAATCTCCGTATAAAAATTTACTTAGGCCCAAAGCAGGTGGTTTAGCACTTGCCCTAAACATTCTAGGAAGTGAAATTGATGCGCTAGTCGATATGACCATTGTCTATCCAGATGGTGTGCCAGGTTATGGAGATTTTTGGTTAGGAGAAGTTTCTCAAATCGCCGTGAATTTAAGAAAAATTGAAATTCCTGCTTGGGTGCATGGCGGCAATTATGAGGATGATGCCGACTATCGCGCTCGTTTCCAAAAATGGGTTGATGAGCTTTGGACAGAAAAAGATCAGTTAATTACACAGTTAAAACAACAGCTTCAAACTGAATCTGTAAATTAAGCTGTCCTCAGAATGTATTGCATATGACAGAACGCATGACTAATTCTCGAAAAACTTTCCGTCCACAGCGTCACGATACGTTATTTTGGAAGATGTTCCTGATTTATGACATCTTTATGATGCTCATTATTTTAGTCAATTTGTTTTGTCTATGTGCCAATGCATTTTTAATGAGTAATTTTGGCTCATGGGTATTTGACACGGTTCAATTACCTCAAATTCTGGAGTTTTATAAATCCGAGCTTCACCCATGGGTCATCATTACTGAAAGTTGGTTTATCACATTTTTAATTGTTGAACTCGCTGTAAGATGGCTGATTGCAATCGTCAATAAACATCATCAGCGTTGGTTTTTCTTTCCCTTCATTCATTGGTATGAAATATTAGCTATTATCCCTTACCTTCGCTTTTTACGTTTAATTCGCGTCGGAGTGATTGCCTATAGACTGCATGAGCTAGGCTATAAAGTCATACCTAATAAATGGTTCAGACGTCTTAATTTTTACTATAACGTGATCATGGAAGAGCTCTCTGATCGTGTGGTGATTACTATCATTGATAGTGTAAAAAAAGAGTTAGACACTAGCTCAACCCATAAAAAAATCATTCATGATCTGGTGAATCACCATCGAGACATGTTTGCCACGACATTAGCGCAAGTCTTACAAGAATCTTTAGCAACCGAATTAAAACTTCAAAAAGATAATATCTCGCAAGGCGTTGGTCACATTGTCATTAAAGCAATTGAAGACACACCAGAGCTAACACAGCTCTTAAAGCTGATTCCATTGGTGGGTGGTCGTATAGAACAGCAAATCCACAACATTGGTCAACGATTAGGTGAAAATATTACCGACGGTTTAGTTGAACCTTTTATTTCTGGAACCATTGATAAACCGAATGCGCATTATCAACTCATTGCTGAAAAAATTAGCCAGCTCAATATTGATAATCATGCATTAGAACAACTCGTTGAATCTGTCGTTTATGAAAGTCTTGAGTCTTTAAGAAAACAGGTGGCAGTAAAACAATGGCAAATAGAGTTATCAAAAAACAATCAAGTCAAGGAATGATCATTTCTCTATTAATTTAATATATCCGCTAGAGAATTCTTGAGAATTGAACTAGCATTTGCACAATTAACAATTTTTACTTCGATTATAAAGCGCGAAGCAAGCAAGGAATGAATATGGCAGATATTCGGATTACCGGTAGAATGGTGAATTTTACCCGAATTACCTTTGACACCAATGATCATAATGTTATCCGCCAACAATTAAGTGCCATGATGAGTGAAACCTCTTATGAAGGTGCGCTTGTCATTCTAGACACAACCGTTGAACAAGAACTCATTGGACTCATTCAATTGGTCATCAGTTTAGGGTTACAGCCAATGGCTGTCGTTGATGGTTTAATGGGTGATGAAGCACGTGCGATCCAATTCCCAGTTCTTGCGGCTGATCGTCCTTTGCAGCGCATCAAAGCAACAAAAGAACAAGTGGTAGAAGCTCCAGCAAATACCCCTGAAGCTGAGAAGGCTCCAACACACATAGCTCCTGCAACCACACATAAAACTTCGTATCACAATGAAGTGCTTAGAACAGGACAATGTCTGGTACAAGATCACGGCGATATTATTTTAACTGCTGGAATTAATAGTGGCTCTGAAATCATCGCTTCAGGAAATATACATATTTATGGCTCTGCTCGTGGTAGAGTCATCGCCGGCGCCGGTGGCAATACAGCAGCACGAATTTTCTGTCATGTTTTAGAAGCTGAATTAGTATCTATCGCAGGAACATATTGTGTTGCAGATGATATTCCACCACATATGCTAAAAAAGTCAGTACATATCTATTTAAATGATGCTCAAGAGCTTGTCTTTGAAGCACTCGAATTTTAATGTATAACTAAACATGAGAACCCCTATAGTATTGGGGATAAACATAACAGGAGTGGATTCGGTGGCGAAAATTGTTGTCGTAACATCAGGTAAAGGTGGCGTAGGTAAAACAACTACCAGTGCATCTTTTGCAACAGGTTTAGCCCTTCGTGGCCACAAAACTGTTGTAATCGATTTTGACGTAGGTTTACGTAACCTCGACCTTATCATGGGTTGTGAGCGTCGTGTTGTTTATGATTTTGTGAATGTATTAAATAACGAAGCGAGATTACAACAAGCACTTATTCGCGATAAAGAAATCGAAAATCTATATATTTTACCTGCATCACAAACCCGTGATAAAGATGCGTTAACCGATGAAGGTGTTGCACGTGTTATGGACGAACTTTCTCAAGAGTTCGACTACATCATTTGTGACTCTCCTGCAGGTATTGAACGTGGTGCGATTTTAGCAATGTACCATGCTGATGAAGCAATCATTGTAACGAACCCTGAAATTTCATCTGTCCGAGATTCCGACCGTATTATTGGTATGTTGGACAGTAAAACGAAGAAAGTAGAAAATAACGAAGGTCGTATTCGTAAGCATCTTTGTATCACACGCTTCAACCCTGAACGTGCTGATAAGCAAGAAATGTTAACAGTCGATGATATTTCTAAAGATATCCTTCGCGTGCCAACGCTCGGTGTAATTCCTGAATGTAAAAGCGTGTTACAAGCTTCGAATGAAGGTAAGCCTGTTATTCTTTATACTGAAGAAGCAGCTGGACAAGCTTATGACGATCTTGTTGCACGCTTCCTTGGTGAAGAACGTCCATATCGTCACATCTCTGTGAAGCCGAAAGGCTGGTTAGCACGTTTATTTGGAGCATAAAGATGGCAGGATTCTGGAGTAAACTTTTTAGTAGTGATGACAAACCATCAAGTGCACAAACAGCTAAAGATCGCTTAAAAGTTATCGTGGCATCTGAAAATGGTCTAGGTAAGCGTTTAAGCCAAGATAAAATTGATTTAATGAAAAAAGAAATCATGCAAGTTGTGAATCGTTATGTGCGTGGTGTAGATGAACAGCATATACAAATGTCGGTTCGCTCAGAAGCAAATATCGAAATGCTAGAAATGAATATCAATTTGCCTGAAGAACGTTAATCTGATTTTTGATTAGTCAAGCAAATTGAATCAGGGCAAAATATGAGAGTGGCAGAAATAGGCTATTAGCTATATTCCGCCCACTTGAAGCAGAGCTTCAAGTCTTGCGACTAGACAAAGCAGTGCTTCGCTCATCTAGTCTCATATTTTGCCCTTTTTTATTGATTAAAAATACCAAGGAGATTGTGATGGCATTATCACAGCCAGCCACGTTCAATGAAGAATGGTCAGACGAGCGTGTTTTTGCCTATTTAAATCAGTTACCTCCTGAAGGTGTAAACGCTGATTTTCATGTTCTCTATCATGCTTTTAAACATATGCGTGCTAATGACTATGAGCGTTTACTCACTAAATTTATAGCAGATGGTCGAGATCTTAACGCTCAAAATCCTGAAGGCAAACGTATTCATGATGTGATCGCAGAATTCCCACGCCAAAGTGCAGAATTCCTTGCTGTTTTAGCAAAATTTGCCTAAAAACAGATAAAAAAGCCTGCTTGAGCAGGCTTTTTTGATTTAAATCTATCTTATACCTGTTAAAAAATAGTTTCGTATTAAGGTTACTTATACGTTTGGGTGAAACTTAGATTATTTCCATTGCCAACCCAATGCAATAGCACCACCAACATCACCTTGTGAACTTGCGGTTCCAGATGCTTTATAGACAAAGCGATTCGTTTCAGAAACCCCACTAAATCCAATGGCAATACCTTGCTCACCATCCCATGTACCAGCAGCTGCACTGAACATACTTGCACCAGCATAAGTTGGCTGGGGTAATGAAGCGACAGCCAAAGACGCTGCAATAGCTGCTCGAGTGTCACGTCGTTCATCGGCAAAACTCTGTTCTAAAGCATTTACACGTCGACTAGTATACTCATTGGCCTGATTCAATATTTCATTGGTTCGTATATTCGTATATTCCTGTGCATCGCTCAAAACTTGCTGATCTGCTTGACGCATTTGTTTTACATTGACTGCGTCGGTATCCGCTGTACCTGCTGCCACATTAACAATTTGGCGCTGTTGCGTAGAGGAACCCACTGAAACCGTATTGTCCCGATCGGTAGACGAAGCATTTCCTAAAAGAACAGCATTATTTGCGTCAGACGTTATATTATTCCCAAGAGCTACAGTACTATTTCCTGAAATATTGTTGAAATTACCAACTGAATGCGTATTTTCACCCGTAACCGTATTGTGATTTCCTAAAGCTGTTGCATGTTCACCAGCGACTTGTGATTCAGCCCCAATTACAATACTCTCACGACCCGATGCTACTGATGAACTTCCGATTGCAAGAGCATCTTCACCTGTTGCATTTGGTAATATTGCATTTTCACTAGGATTTGTTCCAACAGATATTGCGACAGTTCCACCACTAGCCAAAGACGTTAGCCACTGTTGTTCGGTGCCATTAAAGCCATTTTGTACAGCAATCTCAAAAGCACTAAAACCTTGATCACCTTTGTCACCTTTGTCACCTTTGTCACCTTTTAAGCCTTGAAGTCCTTGATCACCTTTATCGCCCTTGTCGCCTTTTAAGCCTTGAAGTCCTTGATCACCTTGATCTCCCTTATCACCTTTCAATCCTTGAGGACCTTGGTTACCTTTATCTCCTTTGAGTGACGTCAGCCAATCTTGCTCTGTTCCTACAAATCCATTATTCACCGCCACTTGGTAAGCACTATCACCTTGTGGTCCTACACCGCCACCAGGTCCACCGCTTGCACCTGGTATACCTTGATCCCCTTTGTCACCTTTCAACCCTTGTGGACCTTGATCACCTTTATCTCCCTTATCGCCTTTTTCACCTTTTAATGATGTAAGCCAATCTGTTTCAGAGCCCTCAAATCCATTACTCACAGCAACCTCGTACGCACTTGGTCCAGCTGGTCCAGTGGTACCTGTACCTGTTTCACCACCAACACCATTATTTTCGAGTGCAGACACTCGGTCTTTTAACGCTGTAAATTCAATATCAATCCCTCTAATTGTTTGATTTAGGTTTTGGTATGTAGAGCCTTGCATTTCAAATGAAAGGGGCATCACACTCCCCTGAAACATAGTCACCCCAGTACCCAGAATTCTTTGTAAACTGGCTGTCAATTGATCAACATTAATAGCATCATGAGCATCTAATCCCCATGCTAAGTTCATGATTCGGCGTTTTAATTGATCACTACCGACTGAAATAACATTCTCTCGATCTGCAACCGATGCACTACCTAAAGCAACAGAGTTGCTCGCATAAACCTGACTCAGCTCACCAATCGCGACTGACTCTCTTACGGATGTATAATTTGGTCCTGGTCGAATAATAATAGAACCACCGACAGCCACATTAGTGTGACCTTGCACATTACTGTTGGAGGCAAATATATGAGAACTCGTCGCACCAACCTCATTAAATCCACCAAAAATCATCGAGCCATTAGTGTTGACGTCGTGAATATTATTCATACCAACAACAACAGATTTTACAGACGAGTTTAAATTTGAAATACCTATAGAGATACCCCCTTCAGCAGTATTTGAACTACCGATCGCAATACTCCCTTCCCCCTTAACCACTTGATTATTACCAATGGCAATATTACTTGTATGATGCGTTGTGTTTTGATTTCCAATGACCACATTATTTTGCGTTGTCGTTACAGCGTTTGGTGTCACCGTATTATTCAAACCAAAAACAGTATGATTCATCCCAATATTGACGTTATTGCTTTGTCCCATAACCACACTGTTCGGTGCAACCACTGAGTTATTTTCACCACAGATGAAAGATGTAGTGTCTGAATTCGTCGCTGTGCCTGTTGAACCCTCACATTCATCAGCTTGCACCTGACTCGTCATTGCGGTTAATGCCCCAATTAAAATCAGATAACCTGTCGTCATTCCAATATTTTTTAAAGATTGTGTAAAACGTGTACGTCCAAGTTCCCCTGTTACGACTAATTTTCCATTACGATTACGGATAACTCGGTATATATGGTTCATGTAATTCCCCTTAGTTTTTGACATGGTCATGTCACTTGCAGGTTTTCCATAGTTTGCAAGAAAGACCTTTTATAATGAGGAAAATCAAACCATAAAGCTGATAATCTAGAAGCCCCCCTTTAAGGGGGGATGAAAAAAATATTTTTGTGAAAAAATGATTAATATTTACTTTTTTATCTCAATTTTTTTAAAAAAATCTATAATTTGAATTTGTTATAATCAAAACAGTTCAATCGAAGATGAATTCAATAAGTTTTCGTAAAAGTGATCGAACAAGGCTCGGCACCCTCCATCGCCTGAGAAATCTTTGCTGTACTCAACTTCCGCTCCTTACCATTGCGCCCAGTATTTTTGACTATTTGAATTTTTTGATTCCACATGATGCCTACGGTATGGCACTGACCTATCCAAATGGTGAACCTTATATACTGTATTACAAAAATCTTAACCCTCGGTCGATGAGGTATGTGCAAGAAAATACTGAATTATTCTTAAACTTAAAAACCGAAAGCCATATCCGCTGGCTCAACTGCCCTATGTTACCCAAAGTCGGAAATCTTTTACGCCCAGATGATCCGTATTTTCATAGCTTAACCTACCAGATGATTGTGCGCCAAAGCGGTCTTCACCATACACTAGATTTAAGATTAGAACGCAATCATATTCCTGCAGGAGGTATTACCCTCTATAGGCGTATGTCACACCCCTTCCAATTACAAGATCATCGTTTATTAGAACAAGCTGGTGTCTATATCGAATATGCGCTTAACAATCAAATGGAGGATGGCGACGATGTAATTGAATCAGATCAAGCGTTGTTAATCGTGAATTCTCAAAATGATTTAGTCATGATGACTGATGCTGCAAAGGATTTACTGAATCTCTTCCCGATACATTATGAATTTTGGGAACCATATAAAGCGTTGCCAAAATCATGCTATCAAGTCATCAATGAGCTTAAATATGGGCAACAAATCCCCAAGCTTAGTTTGACCATTCCTAATGGAATATTAACCCTTCGTGCTGAATGGTTAAGTAGTCAAAATACAACCGATACAAATATCGCCTTATACTTAAAGCGCTCATTACCACGCTCCCTCATTATTTTAAAAAAACTAGAAGCACTTGATCTATCCCCCCGAGAATGCCAAGTGGCTTTTTCGTTAATTACAGGCATGAATAAAAGTGAAATTTTACAAAAATTATCCATTAGCCCTGCGGTATTTAAAGATTGTGTCAAGTCAGTTTATCAAAGCTTGAATGTTCACTCTGTGAGTGAACTGATCACATTTGCCAGCCAATGGACTACCCCCAAAAACAACACTTTTTTGAGTTAAATAAAAAAAAGCAACCTATGGTTGCTTTTTCTGAGTCAGTCTTCGTTAAACTAAAATTTCACGTTTACCATTTGCGCCCATTGCACTCACGATACCGTTTTCTTCCATTTGGTCAATAATACGTGCGGCACGATTATAACCCAGACTAAACTTACGCTGTAAAGATGAAGTGGATGCTTTGCGGGTTTCTAAAACAAAAGCAACACATTGATCATAAAGTGCGTCACGGTCAGAAGCACCATCACCATCCTCAAAGCCACGTGATGCTGGCTCTTCATCAAATGGAGTGAGAATTTCATCCACATAGTTTGGTGCACCACGCTCACGCCATGCATCACAAATACGGTTCACTTCGTCATCGGCAATAAATGCACCATGCACACGCTCAGGCTCAATTTTACCTGGTCCTAAGAACAGCATATCACCATGTCCAAGCAAATCTTCTGCACCACCCGCATCCAAAATCGTACGCGAGTCAATTTTAGAGTTTACACGTAGCGCAACACGCGTCGGTATATTCGCCTTAATTAAGCCCGTGATTACATCGACGGATGGACGCTGTGTCGCAAGTAATAAATGAATGCCAGCAGCACGTGATTTTTGAGCTAAACGAGTGATCATTTCTTCCGCTTTCTTACCCACCTGCATGATCATATCTGCGAATTCATCTGCAACAATCACAATCGAAGGCAATGGTGTAAGTCTAGGTGCACGTTCTCCAGCAACTGACTCACTGGCTTTCCAAGTTGGATCAAATAGATCTTCACCATTGGCAATTGCTTCTTCAACTTTACGGTTATAGTCACTCAATTTACGTATTTTTAAGAACGACATCAGCTTATAACGACGCTCCATCTCATTCACACACCAATTTAAAGCACTGACTGCATCTTTCATGTCAGTCACAACAGGCGTGAGTAAATGCGGAATATCGTTATAGTTCGCCAATTCAAGTTGTTTAGGATCAATCAAAATAAGGCGCAATTGATCTGGCGTATATTTTAAAAGCATCGATAGAATCATCGAGTTTACAGCAACAGATTTACCTGAACCTGTGGTACCCGCAACCAACATATGTGGTGCCTTGCCCAACTCAGTAATGACTGGGTTACCAGAAATGTCTTTACCCATGGCCATGGATAAGATTCCATCTGGATCCTTAAATTTTGGAATTTGTACCAATTCAATCAGGCGCACCATCTCACGTGTACTATTCGGAACTTCAATGCCAATGTAAGGTTTTCCAGGGATCACCTCAACAACACGTACTGATGCCATCGACATTGATCGTGCTAAGTCACGAGAAATATTAGTTACTTTCGAGGCTTTCACACCAGGCGCAAGATCCAGTTCAAATCTGGTCACGACTGGACCCGGTTGAGCTTCAATCACTTTCGCTTTGACATTAAATTCTTGTAATTTAATTTCTAACAGTTCTGATAATCTTGATAATTGTTCTGCAGTGAAGTTTACTTTTTTGTTTGGGTCTACTTCATCAAGTAAATCCAAACCAGGAAGTGGTGATAAATCTTTACGGCGCTCAGCAACTTGCATTGCACGAGACATTGGACGACCAGCAGCATCTGTTAATGGCGCATCGAAATCAAACTCATCCTCTTCAACTTCAGGCTTACCTACCGTTTCTTGCCAAGCTTCTCTAAAAGCATCTTTATCTGAAGATATACGTTGTTTTTCCTCATCACTCACTTTAGTAACAGGAATTGATGATCCCTCTTGCTCAACAATGTTTTGTGGTGATGGGGCAATAGTGTCTTGCTCTGATTCATATTCTGCGACTGTATCTGACTTAGGTGAAGTCATAAATTTAATATTTGGCGTCACCAAATTTGGACGCTTGACCTCTGGATTAGACAAAGCTTCTGCTTCATCCGCAAGTGATGCAAGACCATCAAGCTCAGAAGCTAACAGATCTGCTTTAGTGATCGCTTCCGCCGCTGCGCTCGATTGACTTGCGTATACAGCACTTGCACCAATAGCTGAGGTATTTTGGATTAGGGATGCTGTATTTTGATCATCAGCAGATTGACCTGAAGGATTTGTTTGATGATGAAAAGGAGTATGAATATCTTTGGCGTGCTGTCCTTGTGGAACAACTTCAAGTAATTCATCAAAGATTTGATCATCATTCCAGTCCAAAGCAGTATCTTGAACAGTTGAGCGCTGCTCTACTCGAACGTTTTTACTTAATTCATTAATTTCTGAAGTACGTTGATCAAGCTGATCCTCCTCTGCTGCGCGCAAAAGCTCATCAATTTCTCTTTTATGATCTTCATCGCTATGCAAGGCTTTCCAAACTTCACCCGTTGGAACAATACGTTGACTCTCACGCTCTAACTCATGCGCTTTCGCGATGGTACGCTCGAGCTCAGCCTCATCATCTTCATCAAAACGATGATTTTGTTGAGACTCTTGGAAACGCATATCTTCAAATAGTTTTTCAGCAGTACGTTCATGACGCGCTTGTAATTGATCTTTTTCTTCTAAATGACTGACATCATTGAGCTCAGCTTGATGAGGGACTGGAGCTGAATCTTTTACAGGAGGTTCAATTTCTTTTTTCGCTTTTGGCTGAGTCGTCAAATCATAAGCTGATTCAGTCTCAGGTACATTTTTATAGAATAAATCTTGCAAATAAGCGGGTGTCGCCTTCAAAGTAGACCATGTCTTGTTCCACTGAATACCAAAAGCCAGTGTGATTAGAACGATGCTGAGTACGATCAGAAAAAAAACGGCGCCATAAATCGTCAAAACCTGTTTTAAACTCTCACCCAATTCGTAACCAATGATTCCACCTGAAGCGTTAGCAAGCGTATCTGCAGGCACTGACCAAAGTAAATAAAACAAACTCGCGACGGTAAGTAGAATGAAAAATTGAGCAGCAAAACGAAATGGACGACTCAAAAAACTTCTTGGCCACCACACTTGAATCGCTTCAATGAATAAATAAATTGGGATCAGTAAACTTGCCCAGCCCAGAAATCCAAATAAGAGATCTGCAATCCAAGCACCTGCGACACCACTTGCATTTGAAACTTGTTGAGTATCACTCGAAATATGCATCCAACCCGGATCAAATGGCGTATAAGTCACTGTTGCTAAAAACAGATAAATACCAAATGATATTAAGAAGAATGTTAAAACTAAGCGCTGTGCATATACACTCGACACCGCAGTCATATACTGTCCTGTAAACGATTATTCATTAATGTTCTAATGTTGAAATGGAACAATTTCTTCATTATAGAAAACTTACTATTATGCACCTGTTCATTAAAAAAAGGTGCAGCTTTCTAAGGTTTCCTTGTTAACACTTTTAACTATATAGCTCAATTCGATTTAGTTGATCAATATAATCCACATTCATTCCACACAACTGTGGTGAAGTTTCACGTATAATTTTCAGCAAGTCGATATATCAAATTAAAAGGATGCTTATACATGAGCGCTCGTCACTCAAGATTGATTATTTTAGGTTCTGGTCCTGCGGGTTATAGCGCAGCTGTATATGCTGCACGAGCAAATTTAAAACCAACTTTAATCGCAGGTATGCAATTGGGTGGTCAGCTCACCACAACTACAGAAGTTGATAACTGGCCAGGTGATCCTGAAGGCTTAACAGGTCCTGCTTTAATGGAGCGTATGCAAGCTCACGCAGAACGTTTTGGTACTGAATTGGTTTACGATCACATTAACGAAGTTGACTTAAATGTACGTCCATTCGTTTTAAAAGGTGATATGGAAGAATACACGTGTGATGCTTTGATCATTGCAACAGGCGCTACGGCTCAATACTTAGGATTAGAATCCGAAGCTGCTTATATGGGTCAAGGTGTGAGTGCATGTGCAACTTGTGATGGTTTCTTCTATAAAAATCAAAAAGTCATGGTTGTCGGTGGTGGTAACACTGCGGTTGAAGAAGCGCTTTATTTATCAAACATTGCTTCACATGTAACACTTGTACATCGTCGCGATAAATTACGTTCTGAAAAAATCCTTCAAGATCATCTTTTTGCAAAAGAGAAAGAAGGGAAAATCAGCATCATCTGGAACCATGAAGTTGAAGAAGTACTTGGTAACCCTCAAGATGGCGTTACTAGTGTTCGTTTGAAATCTACAACTGATACTACAACTCAAAACGTTGAAGTGACTGGATTGTTCGTCGCTATAGGCCACAAACCTAATACTGCAATGTTTGAAGGTCAGCTTGAACTACGTGATGGTTATATCCAAGTTCAAAGTGGTACACGTGGTAATGCAACTGCGACTTCTGTTGAAGGCGTATTTGCTGCAGGTGATGTTGCAGACAATATCTACCGCCAAGCAATTACATCAGCAGGTTCAGGTTGTATGGCTGCTTTAGACGCTGAGAAATATTTAGACAACTAATATTTATTTAAAAACCCAAAAAACCACCTTCGGGTGGTTTTTTTATTCTTTCAACTTGGCATAATCATTTTAAACATTTTTATCTTCGGTTTTTCATTATTATTTTTAGAACTTAATCCCTATGCTCCCTCCTTCTGAATTTATTTTCCCTAATCCAATTGAATCCGATCCCGAAGGGCAAGGACTAATCTGTATAGGTGCTGACCTCTCCCCTTCTACATTATTTGAAGCTTATACACATGGTTTATTTCCTTGGTTTTCCGAAGGTGAGCCGATCTGCTGGTGGAGTCCAGAACCTCGCTGCATTATCTACCCTTCGTCATACCATCCAAGTAAATCACTCATTCGTAACATGAAAAAACATGATTATACGATTACCATTAACCGTGATTTTGAACATGTGATACGTTCTTGCTCATTACCACGAAGTTATGCCAATGAAACATGGATTAATGAAGATATCATTCAGGGTTACTGTTCATTATTTGAGTCAGGCTATGCATATAGTGTCGAAGTACGCAGAGAAAATTCGATTGTCGGCGGGCTGTATGGTGTCTCTATAGGTCAGGGTATTTTTGGTGAATCCATGTTTAGTCGAGAGACTGATGTTTCAAAAATGGCTTTTTATACCCTCATGTTGATCAGCCTTGAAAACCAGGCACCCTGGGTTGACTGTCAATTGGTGAATGATCATCTCATGAGCTTAGGTGCTTGCACAATTTCTCGCCAAGACTACCTTAATTCGTTACAAGATGTGATAAAACAGCCTCAGATTGATTGGCAAAAGTATAAAGACGGTGTATTTTCAAGTAAAACAATAGCATTTGATCAACGACTCATGGATTGAGAAATAGGAGGGACAATATGAATTCTTATCAACCCCAGTCCCTATTAAATGAATTGCAGTATTACATTACACCACCGCATGACTGCAGTTATCTTCCCGAGAAATCAGCACGGATGGTCTTTTTAGATCCTGCTCATAAAATCGACGTTGTAACTTTATCAGAATTGTCTCGTGTAGGATTTCGAAGAAGCGGAGATTTTGTCTATCGACCTGAATGTCATTTGTGTCGACAATGCCTTTCATGTCGTGTACCTGTTGATGCTTTTAAAATGAACAGTCAACAAAAGAAAGCTTGGAAACGTAATCAAGACTTAGAAGTTAGAATAACCCAAACTCAAGATGCTACTGATTTACACTATCAACTCTATGAACGTTACATCAATGAGCGTCATTCAGATGGAGATATGTTCCCCCCTAGCTATGATCAATTCGAGAAGTTTTTGATTCACAGTTGTAGCAATAGTTTCTTTATAGAACTTTGGAAAGATGATCGACTCATTTGTGTCTCAACCTGCGATGTATTAGATGATGGAATATCCGCCGTCTATACATTTTTTGATCCAGATGAATCCAAACGTTCTTTAGGTGTTTTTGCAGTCCTTAAGCAAATTGAATATGTAAAGCAGCACAATCAAGAGTTTGTATATTTAGGATATTGGGTACCCCATTCATTCAAAATGAACTATAAGTCCCAATATGCGCCTTTTGAATTATTACTGGATGGTCAATGGCGACGTGTTAATAAAATGCTCAGCAACGAAGAAATCGATCAATTAGGTCATATGCTGATGACGACACTTCCCTCTGAATGGAATAACTTTATTGTAAAGTAGGGTATTGAATTTTGTCACTTGAATAAATCTGCAAAATTATCACTGCATGCCTTTACCATAATGATGGCATGCTCTTTTCCACCATCTAATGTTGGATAATAGTTTTTACGCATATCAATTTGATGAAATCCGGATTTCTCATATAGTGCAATCGCAGCCTTATTACTTTCTCGGACCTCTAAAAAGATTTGTACGGGATCATTATTGAGTTGAGCCATTGAAGCTTCAAGCAATTGATATCCCAACCCTTTTCCACGCATTTTCGGATGAACTGCCATCAACAGCAAATTTGCTTCATCCAATACAGGCTGTAAAATACAGAAACCAACAACACGATTCTGGTATTCAATCACTGTGGATTGATATGAATCAACCGCTTCTGAAAATTGTTTTTTTGTCCAAGGATGCGTCTGCCCCAAACTTTCAATTTCATATACCACCTCAACATCTGATGTCAGCATCGGTCGAATCATAATCATTACATTGCATTTTTTAAGTTAGTACATTATAGAAAGTTCGAAAATAAATGAAATAAAAAAAGGCAGCTTACGCTGCCCGAATGCACAAAAGTAAATACTTAAAAACCGAGTTTTGCTTTCCATGTTGCCAATAAACCCACGGTATCCAAATCATTCGGATGGAAGCCTGGTTTAAAATAAGCCAACATTTCCTTACCCATACCAGAAATAATGCCTTTAGATGGACTATATCCATAGGTATAAATATCTTTCAAAGATGCAATATTTAACTGTTTATCGTCTTTCAATAAACGCGCTACAAAATAAGTCTGCACCATGAATAGCACAACCATTGCTGCCACTAAAGAAGATGTTCGAGCAAGATAAGATTTGATTCCTTTACCGAACACACCTTCAAATACATCATATGCGACAGCCTTATGCTCATTTTCTTCAATGGCATGCCAAGCCCACATCGTCGCCATTGTTTCATCAGTCATTAATGCTTGAATATGTTCGTTACGCAATAATTCTGAGGCAATGGTTGCTGTAAAATGTTCTAGCGCAGTCGTTCCCATCAGATCGATCATTTCTTGTGAAATACCAAATGGTTTCATAACGGTGCTAGCTGACTTACGAAAAGTTTGAATGACCGTATCTGTGGCTTTTTCAAGTGCAGCAACATCATGACCAAATTTTTGTGCTGATGCATTAAAGCCAGCATGCTCATGTGTATGCATTGCTTCCTGACCAATAAATGCTGAAATCTCTTTTTGGAGATCTTCATTATCTTTAATGGCTGGATGTTGGCGAACTGCACGGACTGAATCGATAAAGAATTTTTCACCTGCAGGAAATAATGCAGATAACGCTGTCATGAAATGAGTTAATCCTGCTGAACCATTCATCCAATATTCTGGTACGTGATCAAAATCAAATTGCATACGACGTACTGGAAATGATGCACCGGCACGATTTGTAATATTTACTTTAGCATTCATTGCTGGACTCCTATTCGGGATCTATCCAAATCTAGTTTTATGATTCTTTTCATTACTTCATCTTAGTGATTTATTATTTTTATGATAAATGCCTTATAGGTCACATCATTATCAGTTAAGGACAGCTTACAACTCTTATTGTCTAACAATTTTATAGATTCCATAAAAAAAACGCCCCAAAGGGGCGTTTCTTTCACACAATCAATACTTATGCAGTTACTTTAGCAACAACACCAGCACCAACTGTACGACCACCTTCACGGATCGCAAAACGTAGACCTGGGTCCATTGCGATTGGGTGGATTAATTCTACTGACATTTCTACGTTGTCACCAGGCATAACCATTTCAACGCCTTCTTGCAATTGAATCGCGCCAGTTACGTCAGTTGTACGGAAGTAGAACTGTGGACGGTAACCGTTAAGGAATGGAGTGTGACGACCACCTTCTTCTTTAGAAAGTACGTATACTTCTGCATCGAATTTAGTGTGTGGCTTGATCGCACCTGGTTTAGAAAGTACTTGACCACGTTGTACGTCTTCACGCTTAGTACCACGTAATAAGATACCACAGTTCTCGCCCGCACGACCTTCGTCTAGAAGTTTACGGAACATTTCAACGCCAGTTACTGTCGTTTTAACTGTGTCTTTGATACCTACGATTTCAACTTCTTCGCCTACTTTCACGATACCAGCTTCTACACGGCCAGTTACTACTGTACCACGACCAGAAATCGAGAATACGTCTTCGATTGGCATTAAGAATGCTTTATCAATAGCACGCTCTGGCTCTGGGATGTAAGTGTCAAGCGCTTCAACAAGAGCAACAACTGCATCTTCACCGAACTGACCAGCTTCACCGTTAAGTGCAGCAAGAGCAGAACCACGGATAACTGGAGTGTCATCACCTGGGAAGTCATAAGTAGAAAGAAGTTCACGAACTTCCATTTCAACCAGCTCAAGAAGCTCTTCGTCGTCTACAAGGTCACATTTGTTTAAGAATACAACGATGTATGGAACACCTACTTGGCGAGAAAGAAGGATGTGTTCACGAGTTTGTGGCATTGGACCATCAGTCGCAGCACATACAAGGATCGCGCCGTCCATTTGAGCAGCACCAGTAATCATGTTTTTAACATAATCGGCGTGGCCCGGGCAGTCTACGTGAGCGTAGTGACGAGTTGGAGAATCGTATTCTACGTGTGATGTATTAATTGTAATACCACGTGCTTTTTCTTCTGGTGCAGAGTCGATTGCAGCGTAGTCTTTAGCTTCACCACCGAATTTCTTCGCACATACAGTTGCGATAGCAGCAGTTAAAGTTGTTTTACCATGGTCAACGTGACCGATTGTGCCCACGTTAACGTGTGGCTTATTACGTTCAAACTTAGCCTTAGCCATGAGATCTTCCTTTTTAAACTACTCATGGAGGATCACTCCATGAGCACTTGGTTTTAAACTATGAATTAGTTGGGCTTATAGTAATCGAAAGATTACTCGTCGTCACCTTTTTTACCACCAGCTTGGAACTTAGCAATGATGCCTTCAGCCACGTTACGTGGAGTTTCAGCATATTTAGCAAATTCCATAGAGTAAGTCGCACGACCTTGAGACATAGAACGCATGTGTGTTGCGTAACCGAACATCTCAGAAAGTGGAACTTCAGCACGGATTGCTTTAGTACCGCCAGGTAAATCGTCCATACCTTGAACCATACCACGACGACGGTTTAAGTCACCCATGATATCGCCCATGTAGTCTTCTGGAGTTTCTACTTCAACTTTCATGATAGGTTCAAGAAGAACAGGATCTGCTTTCATGAAACCATCACGGAATGCGTAAGAACCCGCCATTTTGAACGATAATTCGTCAGAGTCGACATCATGGTAAGAACCATCGAACAATGTCGCTTTGATGCCAACAACTGGGTAACCAGCTAGGACACCATTCTTCATACGTTCTTGAATACCTTTGTCTACAGCACCAAAGAATTCTTTAGGTACAACACCACCAACAACTTCTTCAGCGAACTCGTAGTCTTTACCAGCTTCAGGATCCATTGGCTCTAAACGTACATATACGTGACCGAATTTACCTTTACCACCAGTTTGACGAACAAACTTACCTTCTTGCTCAACAGATTTTTTAATCGTTTCGCGGTAAGCAACCATTGGTTTACCAATGTTCGCTTCAACACCGAATTCACGCTTCATACGGTCAACGATGATGTCAAGGTGAAGCTCACCCATACCAGCAATAATAGTCTGACCAGATTCTTCATCAGTACGAACGCGGAATGATGGATCTTCTTTCGCCAAGCGACCCAAAGCAACTGACATTTTTTCTTGGTCAGCTTTAGTTTTAGGTTCAACTGCAAGTGCAATTACTGGCTCTGGGAATTCCATACGCTCCAATGTGATCACGTTGTTTTCATCACAAAGTGTATCACCTGTAGTCGTATCTTTAAGACCTACACATGCCGCGATATCGCCCGCACGAATTTCTTCGATGTCATGACGGTCATTAGCGTGCATCTGTACAATACGGCCAACACGTTCACGTTTAGATTTAACAGGGTTATAAACTGCACTACCAGCTTTTAGAACACCTGAGTAAACACGAACGAATGTCAAGTTACCAACGAATTTGTCGTTCATAATTTTGAACGCAAGCGCAGCAAACGGTGCTTCATCAGACGCTTCACGAGAACCTTCTGTCTCATCTTTGTCGTCTAAGATACCTTTAATTGCTTCAACGTCAGTAGGTGCTGGTAAGAATTCAATAACAGCATCCAACATACGTTGAACACCTTTGTTTTTGAATGCTGAACCACAAAGCATTGGTTGAATTTCATTCAACAATGTACGTGCACGAAGACCACCGATGATTTCTTCTTTAGTCAAATCACCTTCTTCTAGGTACTTATCCATGAGTTCTTCTGATGCTTCTGCAGCAGCTTCAACCATGTTCGTACGCCATTCTTGAGCAAGCTCAACAAGGTCAGCAGGAATTTCACCGTATTCAAACTTCATACCTTGAGATGCTTCATCCCAGATAATCGCTTTCATTTCGATAAGGTCTACTACACCTTGGAAGTTTTCTTCTGCGCCAACAGGAATCACGATTGGCACTGGATTACCACCAAGACGTGTTTTCACTTGTTCAACAGCACGGAAGAAGTTTGCACCAGTACGGTCCATTTTGTTAACGAACGCAATACGAGGTACTTTATATTTATTTGCTTGACGCCATACAGTTTCTGACTGAGGTTGTACACCACCTACAGCACAGTAAACCATGCACGCGCCGTCAAGAACACGCATAGAACGCTCAACTTCGATCGTGAAGTCAACGTGTCCCGGTGTGTCAATTACGTTAATACGGTGTTGTTCGAACTGGTTACCCATACCTTTCCAGAAGCAAGTTACTGCTGCTGAAGTAATAGTAATACCACGTTCTTGCTCTTGTTCCATCCAGTCAGTTGTTGCTGAACCTTCGTGAGTTTCACCTAGTTTGTGGCTCTCACCTGTGTAGAACAAAATACGTTCAGAAGTCGTTGTTTTACCAGCATCAATGTGTGCTGAGATACCAATGTTACGGTAACGAGAAATTGGGGTTTGACGAGCCATGATTTCTTGCATTCCTAAATTTTGTTGTTTAAAACAGGACGCTTTAAGCTGCTGAGCAGCTTAAAGCGATTCGATGACAAATCAGTGAAACCCGACTTACCACCCTCCTGAATAGGGGCTGTTTTATCCGCTTAGAAACGGTAGTGAGAGAAGGCTTTGTTGGCTTCAGCCATACGATGCACATCTTCACGTTTCTTGATCGCTGAACCTTTACCTTCAGCTGCGTCAAGCAACTCACCAGCAAGGCGTAACGCCATAGTTTTTTCAGAACGCTTAGCAGCAGCATCTACTAACCAACGCATCGCTAAAGCAGTACGACGGGATGGGCGTACTTCCATAGGAACTTGGTATGTAGCACCACCAACACGGCGTGCTTTTACTTCGACCATAGGACGAACTTTTTCAAGAGTAGTCTCGAAAAATTCAACTGGGTCTACTTTAGATTTTTCTTGAACGCGGTCTAAAGCACCGTAAACGATACTTTCAGCAATAGATTTTTTACCATCTTGCATTACGTGGTTCATGAACTTAGCGATTGTTTGGCTGCCGAACTTAGGATCCGGAAGGATTTCACGAGCAGCGACTACGCGACGTCTTGGCATTTTAATACTACCTATAAATATGACACTTCAGGTTTATCCAGCAGCAGTACAAAGTGTCATGTACTATTCGCTGGCCTTACTACACGTCGCTTGAATTTCACAAAATTAAATGCAGAAATCAGACAAGCGAGACGATAAAGGATTGCAGTTCTATACGTTTAAGAAAATGATCTAGTTAGATTATTTCTTAGGACGCTTAGTACCGTATTTAGAACGAGACTGGTTACGATCTTTAACACCAGCACAGTCTAAAGAACCACGAACGGTATGGTAACGTACACCTGGTAAGTCTTTAACACGACCACCACGGATAAGAACAACACTGTGCTCTTGTAGGTTATGGCCTTCACCACCGATATAGCTAGATACTTCAAAACCTGAAGTTAAGCGAACACGGCAAACTTTACGCATTGCTGAGTTAGGTTTTTTAGGTGTAGTTGTGTAAACACGTGTACAAACACCACGACGTTGTGGACAAGCCTTCAACGCAGGAACTTTTGATTTTTCAATCAAAGTCGTACGACCCTTACGGATCAACTGATTTGTTGTTGCCATGTGGCAATTCTCCCGTTAATAAAAAGCCCCAAAAAATACTACTTTTTGAGGGCATGCAATTGTAAGCCAAGAAGTAAAAATGGTCAACATTCAACATGACATCAAATATTGACCATTGTGTGCTTACAACGAAATTTTCAGAATGATTTGATCAACCATTCATAACTAAATTTATTGTTTTTTCTGTGAAGTAGGTAGTGAGTTTGCTGCTTCGTCTTTCTTTTTTGAATTACGACGCTTAGGGGGCACTTTTACCTGCACAATAGGTTCGCCTTGAGGCTGGTCTTTATCAGCGTCTTGAACACTTTCATTAGAAGCCGATTCCACATGTTTTTCAGCTAAGGCCTTAAGACCATCCTCAACACTGACCACTTCTTCTTTTTCAGACTCGGTAGATTTTGCTTCAATTTTAATTGCTGAAATTGAATCATTATGAACTGCAGACTCATCAACTTGAATAGACTCTTCTCCTTCAAGTTTTTTTGCAAACTCTTCAACCTCAACCACTAACTCATTATTGATTGACACTGCGGAATTCAATGCGAGTGAAGATTGCTTTAATAATTCTGTACCGCGCTCAAAGGCCTCCTGAACAGATACCTGCTCATCTGGATGTTGGAGAATGTACTTCTGCGCTCCTGAAAAAACAGCTCTAGCTTTAGTATGAGCCTCTTCCACCAAACGCCAGCTATATACTGCACCAATACCAGCACCAGCCACAGGTGCTAATTTAGATAAAATTGAAATTTGAGGAATCTGATTCAACCAATTCCATTTATAACCACCTTCAGGATTACTCAGCCAATTTTTTAAAGCCGTGAAGTCGTTACTAGAGCCCAATAGGGTTTGTAGCTGATGAGTATCTTGTGTTTCCAATAAATTTGCGACTGTTCTTAATGCCACTAAAAGTGTTTGCTTTTCCGCAATAACACCTAAATCGACTTGTTTGAATACATACTCAACGATCTCTTGCTCTTGACGATGATTAAGTTCAAAACCGTGCGCGCGCCCTTCTTGGTAAATACTACGCAACGTAAATGCCAACGAGAAAGGAATATCGATGGCCGTACCAACTACGCCTGTCGCACCAGACACTGCCCCCTGAACCGCTGCAATCAACTTATTTTGATTGGCTAATGCTTCACCGATACGATTCGCACGATCAGGGCTTGATTTAAGTTCATCCAAGCTTTTTGCACCAACTTCCTTTAATACATGCTCAACTGAACTTAACTCAGAAACAAAATCATTCAATTTATCAAAAAAATAATCTGCAACTTTGTTGTTTAAGTCCGGAGAGATAAAAGAAGCAACATTATTTAATTTACTGTAATGACGACCAAAAATTTTTTGAGAAACTTGAGGGACATGATCACGAAATAATTGTTGAGGGGTTTCGTACTTTTTTTGTTCAGTCATTTTTCTCTCATCTAAAGTTATGTCAATAATTTTTTGTGGATCAGGTTGTTGCGTCAATTTCGCAATTGATCCTGGTGCAACATGTTGTGCCAGTTCAAATCCAGTTGCACTGAGCTTTTTAGCCACTCCAAATGCTTTTAATACCAGTCCGCTAGATTGCTTATTATTAGAATTTGCCATTTACAACCCTCCTTCGCATTTATCACTTATGTTTAAAATTCTATGCGCAGTCAAGAGTTATCTCAACTTTATCGTGTTTTATTCGGTTGCAATATAGTGAACATATCTGCCAATAAGCGTTTTAACGCTGCGATATTGATTTGCCATAAGAATTTAAAATAGATTCTGATATCATGATACGAATTTTTGACAAGATCTTATGGACTTTTACATCCAATCAAATCATCGATGTGAATTTTTCCATAAAATGACTTCACCATAATAGGGAATTGTAAATGAAACGTGTTGTAATCACTGGTATGGGCATTAACTCATGCATTGGTAATACATTAGAAGATGTAAATCATGCCTTACAAAATGGTATTTCAGGCACACGTTTTAACCCAACTTATGCTGAACTTAATTTTAAAAGTCATGTTAGTGCTGCAGCAGAACAAAATTTTGACGGTATTGACCGTAAACTGAAACGCTTTATGGGTGTATGTGCGATGTATGCCTATAACGCTGCAGTCGCTGCGGTTGAAAATGCGGGTCTAACCGCTGAAGATCTTGCGGGCAATCCTCGTTATGGTATTGCGGGTGGTTCAGGCGGCAACTCTACAGCTTCTGTCGCTGAAATGATTGAACTTCTTGAAGAGAAAGGCGCACGTAAAATTGGCCCTTTCTTTGTTCCACGCAATATGTCAAATACTATTACAGCTAACGTTGGTGTGGCATTCAAATTACAAGGTATCGCTCACTCTATTACAAGTGCTTGTGCAACCTCAGCTGATGCCATTGGTTACGCATACAACCTGATTCAACTTGGCAAACAGGATCTAATGCTCGCTGGTGGTGGTGAAGAAGACCATTGGTCACAAAGTCTATTATTTGATGCAATGGGTGCTTTATGCTCAAAATATAATGACTCACCAGAAACCGCTTCTCGCCCTTACTCTGCTGATCGTGATGGTTTTGTCATTGCTGGCGGCGGTGGTTTCGTGGTACTTGAATCTCTTGAGCATGCTCAAGCGCGCGGTGCAAATATTCTTGCTGAAGTCGTTGCATATGCAGCCAACTCTGATGGTGCTGATATGGTCGCACCATCAGGTGAAGGTGCAACACGTTGCATCTTGATGGCACTTGATGAAGCAAAACAGCATGGTGTTGAGAAAATTGATTATGTAAATACACACGGCACATCTACACCAGCTGGTGATGTGACTGAATTGAAAGCAATGGAACGCGCATTCGGTGAAGGTCAAGTACCACCTTTAAGTTCAACAAAATCTATGACAGGTCATAGCTTAGGCGCTGCAGGTGTACAAGAAGCGATTTACTCTATTCTCATGATGCAGAATGACTTTATTGCACCAAATATCAACGTTACTGAGCTTGATGAAGGTGCAAAACCATTTGATATCGTACTTGAAAAACGCGATACAAAACTGAATACTGTAATGAGTAACAGTTTTGGTTTCGGCGGCGTAAATGCCTGCCTCATTTTCAAGAAATGGGAAGGCTAATTTAATTCCGCCCATAATGGGTGATTAGATGGATGCTCCTTCAGATGCTTTCCTATGGGTAAAAGCATTACATATTATTGCTGTGGTATGTTGGTTCGCTGCTTTGTTCTATCTACCACGGCTTTATGTTTATCATGCGATGAGTGACGATGCCATAAGTCATCAACGCTTTGAAGTCATGGAACGTAAGCTTTATCGTGGCATTATGTGGCCTGCGATGATCGCAACATTGATCACTGCACATTTTTTAGTGGACTGGGGTGATGCAACTCGACATTATCATGAAGCTTTATGGTTTTATTTAAAAGTTGGTTTAGTCGGATTACTGGTCATATACCACCTAGTGTGTGGATATTACCGTAAAAAACTCATTGATAATGCACACTATAAAAGTCATAAGTTCTGGCGCTATTTCAACGAAATGCCCACATTGATCTTATTCGCAGTTGTAATTTTAGTTGTGGTCAAACCTACATTCTAACTAAAGAATATAAAAAAACCTCCATTCGTGGAGGTTTTTTCTTTCTCTAAAAATTAATTATGGTTACGCTTACGCATACGTGGTTTATAAAGAACACGGTATGTTACAGCTAACAGAATCAACCAGATTGGGCTAATCATCAAAGCTTTAAGCGTGTCTGGCTCTAAACTTAAAATGATTAATGCAAATAGCAAAAATGCCAATACAACGTATGACATTGCCACTCCACCCGGCATTTTAAAATTCGACTTTTCATGTAGCTCAGGTCGCAATTTACGGTAGCGTATATAGCACACCATGATAATCGCCCAAATACTAATGAAAAGAATCACACACAGCGAACTTGCTAATGTAAAAGCTTCCATCGTATTTGGCACAAAATACTGAAATGCTGCACCGGCCATAATAAATGTACATGAAAAGATTAATCCCTTAGCAGGTACGGCACGACTTGAAAGTTCTGCTAGCTTTTGAGGGGCTTGGCCGTCACGGGCCAATCCAAATAACATTCGACTGGTAGAAAAGACACCACTGTTCATGGAAGACATCACAGAAGACAAAACCACTAGGTTCATAATCACAGCAGCTGAACCAATACCCGCAAATAAGAATAATGTGACAAATGGACTTTGATCTGCTGGGATATTGATCCAAGGTGTCACAGACATAATCATGATCAACGAAAGCACATAGAAAATAATAATACGTGTCGGAATAGCATTAACCGCTTTTGGTAAATTTTTTTCAGGATCTTTGGTTTCCGCAGCCATCGTCCCGAGTAACTCTACACCAACAAAGGCAAACATTGCGATTTGAAAGCCTGCCAAAAAGCCCATGGTTCCTTTCGGGAACATTCCACCATGAGACCAAATGTTACTGAAGCTTGCAACAGCACCTCTTGGTGACTGAAAACTCGTAAACACCATGAAGGCACCCACCAAGATCAATCCAATAATGGCTAGAATTTTGATTAATGCAAACCAAAACTCAATTTCACCAAAAAGTTTTACAGTGACTAAGTTAATTGCGAGTATGAATAAGACACATCCTGCACTAATCGCTGCTTGCCCCATTGGGGTAAACATTTGATCTGGA
Organism: Acinetobacter sp. 24-47-47; assembly: GCF_057737035.1. NCBI lineage: Bacteria > Pseudomonadati > Pseudomonadota > Gammaproteobacteria > Moraxellales > Moraxellaceae > Acinetobacter > Acinetobacter sp. 24-47-47. Next base: position 2,337,095 of record NZ_CM173216.1, read on the forward strand.
GGTAACCAAAAACTGAGATAATTGATAATTGCTGCTAAATCAGCAATACCGACCAAAATCCATCCCAGCCAATAGGACCAACCAATATAATACCCTGCACCTGGTCCAATGAGATCATGTGCCATATCAATAAATGATTTGTAGTGCAGATTAGATAAAAGAATTTCACCAAGGGCACGCATCAAGAAAAAAAACATGGCACCAATAATCATATAAATGATGATGATTGAAGGTCCTGCAAGTGAAATCGTTTTTCCTGAGCCCATAAACAACCCTGTACCAATCGCTCCACCGATGGCGATGAGTTGTAAATGTCGATTTGAAAGCTTACGCTGTAATTCATTGGGAGATGATTGTTCATCAATATTTGTGGTTGTCATTATTCAACATCCTTTTACACCATCTAATCTAATCGATCAGCCTAAATTCCGCTTCAAACTGAGATTCGAGAGATTTTGTTATTATGAGAGGAGCCATAAATGACTCTTCCTCGTGAAGTCTTACTTATATTCAGTTATTTCAATGCAGCAATCACTGCGATTTCAATTAACCATTCTGGATTAACGAGGTCAGCCTGAATGGTTGCTCGTGATGGTGGTATTGAATCCTCCATCCATTCAATCCAAATTTGATTGAAGATTTGAAAATCTTCCAGATTCTTCACGAAAACTTGTGCTGACAATAAACGAGATTTATCTGTGCCTACTTGAGCCAAAAGAGCGTCGATCGTATTCAGCACATCTTTCGTTTGTAAGGCGATATCAGGCGTCGTAATCTTAGGTACTTGACCAGAAAGATAAGCCACTTGATTAAAGACTGTAACTGCACTCATCACGCCATTACTATTGAATTTTTGAATATCCTGATTTTGCATATTAATTCCTTGATTACTCAGTATCGATCCTAGTGTTGATCGTTGAATTTTTAACATTAAATTTCTACAACAAATGGAACCCGCGTCGTTACGCCACACATTAACTCATATCCCACAGTACTCGCTCCTGCAGCGACCTCATCAATCGGTAACAAACTTCCGTACTTTGAGACGCCCCACAGTACGACTTCACTGCCAATTTTTGCATCTTCAATATGCGTGATATCAACAGCTAGCATGTCCATACTTACACGACCAATCAAAGAAGTTTTTTGTCCATTCACAAGCACTGTTGTGCCAGATTGAGTAATCCGTTGATATCCATCTGCATATCCACAAGCGACAATGCCAATTTTCATAGCTTGTTCTGCAAAAAATGTCGATCCATAGCCAATACTTTGCTGAGGATTAATTTCTTGAATTGCAATCAATTCACTTCTTAAAGACATTGTTGGTTTTAAGTCCCAATCTTGAATAGTATGGGTTGGATAATCCGGTGAACTCCCATACAACATAATGCCACTACGTACAATGTTAGAGTGGACATGATTGGCATGTCTAAGAATGGCTGCGCTATTACTTACTGAGCAAGGACCACCTAAAGCACTGACGATTTGATTGAATACTGAAATTTGATAGTCAACGCCAACCTGATTCAAGCGCTCGCCATCAGCATCAGAAAAATGTGTCATGTGAGTGATTGATGACACTTGCGGCAATTCAGTTAACAGACTCCAAATTTCAGAGTAACGTTGAGGTTGGAATCCTAAACGATTCATGCCACTGTTCATTTTCAGAAAAATATTAAAATGAGCATCTAAACCGCACCGATTAATCCATTCGAATTGAATCTCATTATGAACAGTAAATTGAAGTTCCAAATCATGACACAACTGTAAATCCGCTTCTTGAAAGATACCTTCCAAAAGCAAAATTGGGCCTTTCCAACCTAAATCTCGAACTCGTTGTGCTTCACTCAGCTCTAGAAGTGCAATCCCATCAGCATCCTTTAAGGCTGAATAAATGCGCTCGATCCCATGGCCATAAGCATTAGCTTTTACAACAGCAAAAATTTGGGCATTTGGCACATGTTGCTTAGCAACTTTCAAATTATGTTTGATTGCGTTTAAATGAATGACAGCCTGTATCGGGCGAGACATATTCCTTGTCCTATTATATTTTTTAATAGCAAACCACGCAGCCTTTAAGCTGCGTGGTTATAACGTTGAATTGAAAGTCCATCGGTACTAATCTCTGGAGTCCGATTCAGCACTAAATCACTAATCAGCTTTCCAGAACCACATGCCATGGTCCAGCCGAGCGTGCCATGTCCAGTATTTAAAAATAGATTCTTATATTTCGTCGCACCGATAATAGGCGTACTGTCTGGTGTCATCGGTCGTAGTCCCGTCCAGAAACTGGCTTGTGCCATATCTCCACCTGGGAACAAATCACGTGTTACCATCTCTAAGGTGCCACGGCGATCCTCATTTAACTCTTTATTAAAACCACTTAACTCAGCCATCCCACCAACACGAATTCGTTGATCAAAACGAGTTATTGCAATCTTGTAAGTTTCATCTAAGACAGTTGATTGAGGGGCATATTGCGCATCCACGATAGGTATAGTTAAAGAATATCCCTTTACAGGATAAATGGGCAAATCTAGACCTAATGGTTTAATAAAATCTCGTGAATAGCTACCGAAGGCAAGTACATAACGATCTGCCGTGAGTACCTGACCGTCTACAATAACGCCTTTAATTTCGTCGCCCTCAACTACGAGTTTTTCAACATTTTGATTAAATTTAAACTCAACACCAATACCTTTTGCATATTCAGAAAGCGCGTTGGTAAAGATATAGCAATCACCAGTCTCATCATTTGGAAGATGTAAGCCACCGACTAATTTGTCTTTAACTTCCGCTAATGCAGGTTCAACTCGACCTAGACCTTCACGATCTAATAACTCAAATTCGACACCTGTTTCTTTTAAAACTTCAATGTCTCGTTGAACTGCGTCTAATTGCGCATCCTTACGAAAAATTTGTAATGTTCCTTTTGAACGATTCTCATAAGATATGCCAATATTTTCGCGTAATTCTCTTAAACAATCTCGACTATATTCAGCAACACGTACCATACGCTCTTTATTGATGGCGTAATGTGCCGCATTGCAGTTCTTCAACATTTGAGCCATCCATTTCAGCTGCCACAAGCTTCCATCTACATTAATTGCTAATGGTGCATGATGTTGAAACATCCATTTAACCGCTTTAAATGGAATTCCTGGTGCGGCCCATGGTGTAGAATACCCAGGAGAAATCTGTCCTGCATTGCCAAAACTCGTTTCTTCGGCAGGACCTGATTGACGATCTAATACAGTGACGCTTGCTCCTTGTTGCGCTAGGTAATACGCACTTGCAACACCAATGACACCACTACCTAATACAATAACGCGCATGAACTATCCCTCAGCACTGTGTAGTTTATTTCACTAGTATATTTTTGCTTTAATAGTTTTTTTCACTCTTTTAAACGTTATAATTTAGGTAATTTAAGGGTTTTATCCTAAAAAAATTAAAAAATAAGGAAATTATTCATGCGGAAATTAGATCGCACTGATCGTATGATTTTAGATATTCTACAAAAGGACGGTCGTATCGCAATTAGTGAACTGGCTGCTAAAGTCAATCTTTCTACAACCCCTTGCTCGGAAAGAGTCAAAAGACTAGAACGAGATGGCATTATTATGGGCTATTACGCCCGCTTAAATCCGGAGTTATTGGAGCGTAATTTACTCGTCTTTCTAGAAATTAAATTATCGGCGAAATCTGGAGATGTTTTTGATCAAGTCGCCAAGAATTTAGTTGAGATACCTGAGGTATTAGAGTGTCATTTAATTTCAGGTGAATTCGATTACTTGGTGAAAGCGAGACTAAAAGAAATGAGTGCTTATCGCCAACTACTGGGTGACCTGCTTAAAATGCTTCCCTCCTCTGCATCCTCCCATAGTTACATCGTGATGGAAGAGGTCAAAGAATCCTTGTATTTGGATCTAAGCTAAGCTACGAAGAGCAATCTCTTGAGAGTTGCTCTTGAGCCCAAATTTCGGCTTAGATTAATCAACGTAATTTAAAATTTGATGGAAAGCTTGAATTCTGGCTTTGGGTGCAGCAGCGGCTAACTCTGCATCACTGCCATAACCGTATTCCACTGCAATCGTTTCAATTCCATTTTTTCGAGCACCGATAATGTCATGCTCTCGGTCCCCTACCATCAAACAGGTTTCTGGCTTAATTTTTTCTTGCTCTAAAATATATGCAATAAGTTCAGCTTTATTGGTGCGGTCACCATTTAACTCACTGCCATAGGCATAATCAAAATACGGTGTGAGATTGAAATGTTCAAGAATTTGCTGAGCATACACTTCAGGCTTCGCAGTAGCTAAAAACAATCTGTAACCTTTATTCTTAAGTGTTGCCAATGTCTCCGCTACATCTTCAAATAATAAATTTTCAAATAAACCTTTTACAGCAAAGCGCTCACGATAACCAAGTAAAGCCTGTTCCGCCAAATCATCATTCACATCAACCTTCAAAATTTTGGCCAACGAGGCTTTTAAAGGTGGTCCAATAATCCAATCAATATTCTCATCCTCCGCGATAAGATGACCTACTTTTTCTAAACCATAGCGTGCAGAAGTCGTAATACCCACTTTAGGATCAGTTAGCGTTCCATCTAAATCAATGAGAATATTTTTAATCATGCTGTACCTTTTTTAGAAATGCTATCGAGACTTCTCAGAAACTTGCCTATACTACTCCAAATTGATCGATGAAGGACATTGTTGTGCGCCCTACTGTATTGTGCTTTTCTGGTTTAGATCCATCTGGTGGTGCTGGCTTACAAGCAGATATTGAAGCGATCGGCCAAAGTGGTGCTCATGCAGCAATCGCATGTACAGCGTTAACCATTCAAAACTCTCAACAAGTTTTTGGATTTGAAGCAACCTCAAAAGATTTACTGCTGGCTCAAGCGAATGCTGTAGTGAATGATCTTCCTATCAAAGTAGTGAAATCTGGCATGCTCGGTACTACCGACAATATCGCCGCTTTGGCAGAATTCCTAAGAGCACATCCTGATTTTCAATACGTACTCGATCCAGTTTTGGTTGCCAATAGTGGTGGCTCATTAGGAAATCAAGCAACATTGGTCAAGGCTTTTGTTGAATTGATTCCTCTTGCTACGATTCTTACACCCAATACCGTTGAACTTCGCGCATTAACAGGCTGTGAAGATTTAGATCAAGCCACACAGAAGCTATTTGAAATGGGTGCTAAAGCGGTATTAGTCAAAGGTGGTCACGAAGACACACCGACTTATATTAGAAATGCACTCTACATTAATGGTGATATGGTCTCTGAAACAAAATGTCCTCGTCTTGAAGGTGAGTATCATGGTTCAGGCTGTTCTCTTGCAAGTTTTATTGCAGGAAGGTTGGCACAAGGTGATCAAATTAAAAATGCAGTTCACCATGCGGAAACATGGCTATTTGGTGTATTAAAACGCGCTGAAATCCCAGTTGAAGGTGGCCAAAGAATTCCAAAACGCTTCTAAATAAAAAGCCCACTAACTGTGGGCTTTTTTTTATTAATTTTTTAGTCTTTCTTTGACTGATCGAATATGTTCTCTATTGGTTTTCCACGATTTTTGAAGCGCTGCTTTTTCAAAACGATATTTAATTCTCTGTAATCTACGATCATCAATCACTTTCATTTGGTAGTTTTTAACTTCTTCAATCCAACTTTTACCCAAATGAACATGTACAGGAATTGGTGTTTTAAACTCACAATTAGGCACGAAAACTACTAACCCATGTATCGACAGATTTGAATCGATTAAATCTTTTAACAATCCCTCTAAAACCTTTATATGCTTGTAGTTTTGGTGCAATGGATTTTGAAATTTATGGCTAGATTTATAAATTTTTTGAGTCCACATTTTTTGATGTGATGAGCCAAAAATCCAACCTTTATAGTTTTTGGTCTCAATCACAAATATTCCATAAGGACTCAATAAAATATGGTCAATCTGTGTGGTCTGATTGTCCTGATCCAAAAATGTTAGATCATTCAGTAAAATATAGTCCTCATTCAAAAATTTTTTTGCATGATATTGGACAATGTATTCACCCAATTTTCCTTTGATATAAGGTACAAACATTTTGAATACAGAGATGATTGCTAGAATTAAGATCAACCACCATAACTGCGATATGAGATTAAAAACAATTGTAATTATAGGATTTTCATTAGACATAATTTTTGTATTTCATATGTTTATGCTGTTATAACATCACCACTTATCATCTTCAAGCTGCAGCAGCTTAAGCTTATTTTCCACACCTCCTGAAAATCCGACCAGCTTGCCATTAGCACCTATTACACGATGACAAGGTACAATGATCGCGATAGGATTTTTTCCATTGGCCAAGCCTACCGCTCGAACCGCTTTTACATTCCCAACATCCTCAGCAATTTGCTTATACGTTCTAGACTCTCCATAAGGAATTTTTAACAGCGCATTCCATACCGAGCGTTGGAATTCTGTCCCATAAAGTTCTATGGGCAAATCGAATACCTGACGTTGTTTTAAAAAATATTCGCGAAGCTGTTTTTCGGCAATGCATAAAATCTCGTGATCATCCCGCTGAATGAGTATTTGATTTTGAATAAACTGAGGAAGTGTATTTTCCCAAGCGACAACAATCAATGCTTGATCATGAGCAACCAATTGAAGTTCACCGACAGGTGTCATTATTTTTTTAAAATAAAGCTGAGTCATTTTTTTAATCGCTTGTAAGTTGAATCATCTAACTATGCTGATGATAACTTCATCAAGACTAAACCCGAAATAATCAATACTGCAGCGATCATTCTCATTGCATTTGCAGGTTCTCCAAGAATAAAAATCCCAACCATAAAAGAACCTACAGCACCTATGCCTGTCCATACGGTATAAGCTGTCCCGAGTGGTAAAGTTTTCATCGCATGGGAAAGTAAAGCAAAACTTGCGATCATGAAAACTATCGTCAAAATACTGGGTGTCAATTTGGTAAAGCCATCTGAAACTTTCATAAAATAGGCCCAGACCACTTCCAACAACCCAGCAACAATCAAAACTAACCAAGCCAAAATAAACCCTCTCTCAATTAAAAAAGCAGCGTATGAATACGCTGCCTTAAATCTTACGCTGAAGCTAATTTCATCATCACTAAACCTGAAATAATCAGAATAGCCGCAATCATCCGCATTGCTGTCGCAGGCTCACCTAGAATAAAAATGCCGACTAAAAAAGACCCTACTGCACCAATCCCTGTCCAAATCGTATAGGCAGTTCCCAAAGATAATGTTTTCATGGCATGTGCCAACAACCCAAAACTGAGAACCATAAAAAATAGAGTAATTGCAGTCGGTGTGAATTTAGTAAATCCTTCAGACATTTTCATACTATATGCCCAAACGATCTCAAATAAACCCGCGAGAATAAGAATAAACCAAGCCATGATGCCTGCTCCCAATTAAAATAATTTAAGAGTCAGGCCGTCCTGACGATTTTTCTCAGAGAAATGAGGGAGGTCGTTCCTCCAAATGATGGTTGAATTATATCAACACACGCACAAAATAGGCGCAATTTTACAATTTTTGACCCAAAATACACCTACAAAAAATAGGTCATTATCGGACTAGCTTTTCTAGATTATTTCTGCATTTTTAGGCTATTGCATTGCGAAGGCGATCGCTATTGTCAGATGGAAGACTAAATCCGAACTAAATTAGAACACTTCACTGCACTATAGAAAATCACTGGTCTGGGATGTTTAAATTGATTTTTTATCTCGCTCTTTTAAGACTTATTCACGAAGATAAGCCAAATAATGAGCAACGAAAATTTCTCCCCCAAACAATACAACAGAAAAGATAAGAAGATCCATTTTTTGTAAAAAAGGACTCAAATGAGTCCTTTTTATACATTTATTGTCTAATAAACAAACCATTGAACTAAATATGATTATAATCTAATCAAATTATCCAGACTGTTATCAACACAGATATCCACCACGTTATCCATAGACTTATCCACAGATGTGTGTAGTGTTATACATGTTTCGGATCAAACGTTAATTGAACCTACTTTCGCCAACTCTGCACGCATTTCATCAATTACAGCTTTATAATCTGGCTTTCCAAAAATGGCAGAACCAGCTACAAACATATCTGCACCAGCTTCAGCGATTTCACGAATATTTGCTGGACCAACACCACCATCAACTTCTAAGCGAATATCTTTACCAGATGCATCAATAATTTTGCGTGCTTTACGAAGTTTATCTAGCGTCATTGGGATAAATTTTTGTCCACCGAAGCCAGGGTTGACGCTCATTAATAAGACTTGATCCACTTTATCCAGTACATAATCAAGGTAATGTAAAGGCGTTGCAGGGTTAAAAACTAAACCTGCTTTAGCACCACCAGCTTTAATCAGCTGCAATGAACGGTCGATATGGTCTGATGCTTCTGGATGAAAAGTGATGATATCTGCACCCGCTTCTAAGAAATCTCCGATCATACGATCGACTGGTTTCACCATAAGATGAACGTCAATTGGGGCCTGAATACCATATTTTTTAAGTGCCTTACATACACCAGCACCAAAAGTTAAATTTGGTACATAATGATTGTCCATTACATCGAAATGGACCACATCTGCACCTGCTTCAAGTACGTTTTCGACTTCTTCACCTAAGCGAGCGAAATCAGCAGATAAAATCGATGGAGCAATTAAGAATGGCTTGGACATGTCAGGACCTGGCGGGAAATTAGAATTCAAAAGTTGATTATAGCAAAACTTCGTTTATTCATTCCTTCGAAATTACTGCTATTTAAATTTCAACTCAAAATGCAAATCGTTGATAAAAAAATCTTCAAGGACGGAATATGACTTATGCAAAGCTATGTTGCATATTCGGAACAACCTTATGGTGAGATGAATGTTAAGATACAATAAATTTCAAGCATTACGGTAAATAATGAAAACAACCACAACGATAGACAGCTCCGAAGCATTACGTATCGCTAAACGATTAAGCAATCATTGGAAACATAAATTTGATGTCACCAATACCGATGACCAATATCAAATTTTTATGCCAAAAGTGACAGTTGAATTATCAATACAACCTGATCAACTTCATGTCAGTATTGTGAATAAAGAAGAAATATCTTTAGAAGAATTAATACGACTAGAAAATGTCGTGCTTGATCATATCAATCGCATGGTTCAAGCTGACTATCAAGTTATATGGTCTAGAGAAAGTTAAAGAAAAACCGACATAAAGTCGGCTTTTCATTATTGTTGCTGTTTAAATTCAGTAACACGGCGAATTCGTTCTTCAGTGGCAGGATGACTTGCAAAGAGATCAAGAATTTTTGATTGATCTTCGTCTTCTCCCATATCATCACTCATACGTTTTAAAAAGTTTGCAAAATGCACTGTATCCATTTCATGTTTATGCATGAGTTCTAGCGCATACTGATCTGATTCTAACTCAAACTTCCGTGAATATCCTGCACCAATCATGGCAACTGGCAAAGTCGCAATTAAATCCGATCCATCACCAGTGATAGCAATATAAAGTACACTGAATCCTAGGCTCGAAAGACCTTGTTGTAAGCTGTGACGTTTTAATAAATGTGCTTGTTCATGTGCCAAAACGCCGATAATTTCCTGATCATTCTTGGCAAGCTTCACTAATTCATCGGTGAGATAAATTGTATTGTTTGGCAATGCGAGTGCATTGGCTCCAAGCGAGGTACCTTCCCTAAATTTCAACTGAGCGGGACGACCCTCAGCAACATATTTCAGATAATCCGCGAGAATCCGATCCTGTCTTTGCTGTGATAACTGAGAAGGTTTAGTGTATTCGGCTAAATAAACTTCTGCCTGTCCACCCAAACGATTCAGCGTATTTTCTGGCAGCTGGAAAGCAACAATGTGCGATGCCGTCGGTATTCCCCATTTAATGACGGAGAAACCAAGTGCGACCACGAAAATAACACTAAAAATAATCAACGATGGTGTACGTTCAAGTTTCCATACTTTTTGATGAAAATTTTTATGCTCAACAGGCAACCATTCAGGAAGCTGACGCTCATGAAATTCAATCCTAGCGTCATGTGTTAACTCTAAAGCTGGATTACGTCGACCAATTTTACCAAGCAATACCATTTCATCTGCATGATAGTAGACTGTTTTCACTTCGCCTTTATCTGTATAACTGACAGCGATACTGTCTTGATTAGCAGGGCGAATCTGTGCTGTAAAAGGCTTAGAAAGAACACCATCATAATATGTCACTGTGAGAGGTTGATTCATTGAATTAACTCCTAAAGTGAAATATCAATATCAAAAATATCACTAATTTCTTCCGCGATGGCACTATGATCACTTTGCGCAATATTCATCATCAGGTTTGGATCATCATTTAATTCTAAGCTCATCGATTCAACTTGGTATCGATAAATGCGAATAGCAGCCCATGCTGACAATAATCCTAAACTTAAGATTCTAGCGATCCAATTACTCGCAACAATCCATGCATAGCGCCATTGATTACAACTGGTCTTAAACTGACTGCTGTTGAGTGTTGTGCTATTCCACGTAGTAATAAAAATTCGTGCCTGTATTAACGGACCAATAAACAACATTCCAATCGCATAAACGGCAAAGATCATCATCAGCATCATATCCATTCCATGACCACTGAGTATTGATAATGTCGAACCACCAAATCCGATGAGCATAAGAATCAATACAAAGAGAATCATGGGAACATATACTGCTCGCATATAACTAGGCCAGTCATTGTTTAATTGAAATTTGAGTTGTCCAACGTACAAATGATTAAGCGTATATTTTTTATAAATCCAAATTGCGACAGGGCTAAATATACCTAATGTAAAAATGGTGATAGCAAGCGCAATTAAAAATTGTTTATAGGCTTCTTTATTCGTGCCAGAAAAATAAAAACGGCTGTTCCCAAATTTACTGTTGCGCGCATTAAATCGAATTGTGGCTCGTACCAACCATGGAAGAGCAATATAAATAATCAGTCCACCAAATGCTGCTATCGTCATATCCATATATGAGGCAATCGCAAATATTGCCCAAATGCCAATGGCTATCAGTCGACCAATCAAAATTTTAGTCGGTAAACCAGTAAAATCAAAAAAGCGATGAAAAAATTCGGTATTGTTATAAAAATATCTTAAACGACGTACTTTCGCCCATGGCGCATATAGGCTCAATGTCGCAATCGTCAATAAAATATTGACGATCCATATGCCAAAGTACTCCATCGCATTGCCATGAAATTTAAATTTAAATACTTTCCCCATATAAATCGGTCGATTTTCATCTGCATCAGATAATGGAAATGGATCGTTGATCAATGGTAAGGGTGCTTGTTCAGCGGAGTGTTCTGATGAATTCATTATTATTTTCTCTGATTATAAAAAATGACATCCCGAGAGATGTCATCATTCAACATGGTTTAAATGTGATATCGCACACATTATAACGAACTTAAGTATGAATATCTTAAAATTCAAATGAGATTAATTTTGCAATTGTAAAGCATGGAATTGCAGATGATCATCAATAAAACTTTGGATAAAGAAGTATCCATGATCATAACCCTCATGCTCCCGCAATGTGAGTTTTTGACCTACGGTTTTACATGATTCAGCAAATAGTGCTGGATTAAGTTGAGCATAAAACTGATCTGCAACCCCCTGATCAATTAAAACTTCGTGATATAGAGCACCCTTTGCTTTCACGAGTTCATTCGCATCATGTGCTTTCCATAACTCACGTTCTTCTCCGAGGTAAGCTGAAAATGCCTTTTCACCCCATGGACAAATTGATGGCGCACAAATCGGTGCAAATGCTGAGACTGACTTAAATAAGTCTGGATACTTCCAAGCAAGCGTGAGTGCACCGTGTCCTCCCATGCTGTGACCAAAAATACCAATCCCCTCATCCTGTACAGGAAACGATGTAAGAACTAGAGAATACAGCTCCTGTATAAGATACGACTCCATCTGATAATGCTCAGCCCAAGGTGCTTGAGTTGCGTTTAAATAGAATCCAGCCCCTTGCCCTATATCCCAAGAATCCCCGACCGCCACGTCGTCACCACGAGGTGATGTATCTGGAGCAATCAATATAATTCCCAATTGTGCAGCTAAACGTTGTGCGTGTGCTTTGATGACAAAAGTTTCTTCAGTACAAGTCAAACCTGCAAGATAGTACAACGCAATACATTTTTGACCTTCGAGTGCCTGTGAAGGTAAAAATACAGAAAATTTAGTGGGATTTTTCAAAAACTTTGAATTGATCTGATAAACACGTTGTTCACCATCAAAACATTTATTCTTTTGAACCAATTCCATTGCACTGCCTCACACATTTAATTTTTAAAACATCATCGCATATTCGTAAACTGAGCACTATCACTCTGGTGTTCACTACTTACGGTTGATAATCCAACCTGAGGAAATAATCTCTTTTCAAGTTGCGGCAACATAATTTCCATATTCTTACCAATGACCCATTGTGGCTCTGATGGCATAAACCCTTGTGCATTTTCCCAATGCGCAATATTGACTGATGCATCTTCAAAGGCTTCACGTAAGCTATTTTTTTCACGCATCGCTAAATCAAAGAAAGCACGTCCAAAATAAGTCGAGTCTGCATCATTTGAACAACCAAAAGACTCTCGATCTGCTGCAGCTGCAGTAATGACTAATGTATCTGGCGATTGCAACGCTGGAATAAAACTACCAGAGAAACATGATGAAATCACAATGACTCTCCATCTGATCCCTGATCTATCAAGCGTTTGGCGCAACCATTTTGGATCTATGTCTTCCAAATCAATTGGCGTATTTTCCATTTGAAATTGGTTACTCAATCCATGGGAAGTCATATAAAGAAACAGGACATCACTTTCACGATTCATCTGAGCGCCAATACGTTGCAATGCCAAATCAATACTGGTCTTTGACGCAATTGGATATTCTTCGCGAGTTGCAGGATTATTAATTAACGCAATTGAACGACCAAAGGTTCCGAAACGCGTATCAAATTGATCTTTAAATCTTTGAATTTCCAATTTGAATACATCTTGATAACTTGTACCAGCTACGCCCATAAAATACCAATGCGAGTTCGCGAACTCTCCAAATTGGATCTGTTCAAGCGCCTGATTTAATAATCTGCTTTGCGCGTAAAATGATTGTTCTGAAATACTTGGAGGCGCCTCATCTACCTTCCAAATTGGTTGACTTTGTGACGAAATCTGCCACACAAAAAGTGTAAAAAACGTGGCGATCATGATGAGCAGTCGCTCCCACCAAGGCCATTTTAATTCACGCGAAAAAACCCAAACAACAGCTAAACTTTGCCAAACAAACAATAAAGAAAATATGTGCTGCAAATGATCAACAAGGAAATTAGGTTGATAGTCAAAGTTATTAAAATAATATTGGATAAGACACTGAATCAAAACAATATGTGTGTCTAGTACTAACCAAAGTAATGCTGGCACCAACATCAAACGTGGATTATTAGTACGCTGTGAAAGGAAAATCCCAACAATTAAAGCAATAAATGGCCAGAGCGCATAACTCACTAATCCTTGAGAATTAAATTCTCCAGCACCATTCGATAACAACCAGCTAAATAAAGAGCTCGCTGAACCTCCAAGAATTCCCCAAAAAATAAGTTGAAGAATTGATGGCCTTACAATCTGTAGTGATTTCCTTGAACCTAAAAATAACCAAATCCCTGCAAGCTGGTTACTTTTTAAATCATGCCAAAAGTTAATTGAAGGTTTAAGGTCTATCATAAGATTACTGTGTAGGTGCTTGGATCAGCTTTTTTAAGTTTATGCTCGGTTAAATAATTATCAATGCTACTTTTAACTATATAACAATTTTTCGATTATTTTTGAGTCATTTACCAAACTACTCAGAAACAATCGTTTGAAAATAGGCATCAAAGCGACATGCATCACCTAACCATTGATGATCAGGTTTTTGCGCATTGAGATAAACAGCATGTCTTGGTCGCTTTACAATAACTCGCTTAGCAACGCTTTGAGCCAATGCCAACAATTCTTCACCTAAATCCATCTCTCCATCTTCAGGCAACAGAAGATGTAACAGCTGCATTTGTTTTTTCACTTGCGCTTGTTTTTTAATGGCATTTTGATTCTGATCGCGCTGTGGAAACATTGGATCTAAATACACCACATCGGCATCGACGAGTTGGTTTGCACATTGCTTAAGATAATCAGCAGAATCTGAGTAAACCAGCTGAATACGCGCAACAATACTCTTTAAAAATGGGTCAAGACTCGCTTGTTGATGAGTAGATTCTAACAAAGTATATAAAATTGGATGTCGTTCAACTAATGTGACATTTGCCCCTAAATGTGCCATCAGTAAACTGTCATGCCCAAGCCCTGCGGTGGCATCAATGAGCTGGGGTTTTTCAGATAACTGGCATGCCCTCGCAATCATTTCAGATTTCAAGCTAGCACGTTTTAAGCGACCGACTTCGGCTTTCCAATCAGGTTGCATACGCATGCCCTGTGCGCACAGCCACAACCCATCTTGATCAACACAAAGCGCAAGTTCAGGATGATGTCTGAAAAATCGAGCATTCAATTTTTCAACCTCTTCGATTGTTGACTGCACCCCACGAGAAGAAAGCACAGCATTAAAATGCTGTGCTTTCTCAAGAAAATCTCGTTCAGCAAATAAGCGTATTTCGCTTACCATAATTTCCAACCTGTAAATGCAAAGAGAAGGATCACTAAACCTGAAGCAATTCGATACCAAGCAAAAATCATAAAATCACGTTTTGCGACATAGGCAACCAAAGCTCGAATGAGTAATAAAGCTGAGACAAATGAAACAATCAACCCAGTTGTCAACACTGCCCAATCTTCAGCAGTCTGGAACACATCATAGCTTTGATATAAATCTAATAATCCAGCACCAATAATGACTGGAATTCCAAGAAAGAATGAAAATTCGGTCGCTGCTTTGCGGGAAACGCCTAAAAACATTGCCCCGATGATCGTAGCACCAGAACGTGACGTACCTGGGATCAAAGAGAGCACTTGAATTAAACCAATCCAAATTGCATCTTTATAACTGAGCTCTTCAACTTCTTTGACACGTATTCTTGGGGGATTTTTTTCTACCCAAATGATAATTAAACCACCCACAATCAGGCCAATTGCAATCGCGTAGTTATTAAATAATAGCTCTTTTACTGTTTGCCCAAAGGTCAAACCTATTGTAACAATTGGGATTGAAGCCAAGATTAAACCAAATCCGAGTCTTCTACCTTGTGCTTCGCCAGTGACCAAACCCGTTGCAGCACCCCATAAGCGCGACCAATATTCATAAATAACCGCTGCGATTGCCCCCATTTGAATGGCAATCACAAAGACATCACTTTTTTCCTTGGTCCAGAAATTCATGAGTTCAGCGGCTAAAATTAAATGGCCTGTACTAGAAATGGGTAAAAACTCAGTAATACCTTCAACGATACCCATAATTGCCGCTTTAAGCAGCAGTAAAAGATCCATAGAAATTCCTAATTATGCTTTGCCTTGTTCTGGAATTTTTTTCCACGCATTGTCACGTAAATAAACGGGTAGTGCGAGATCGGCACTGAGCCATTGTTCTTTTAAAGCATGTTCACGTGCAATCGTCGCTATATCCTCAGCAGTTGCTTGGACATGTGAATAATCATTTAATTCGGGATGAATACATTTTGTTCCTGAACCAATCATTTGAAACTTTTGATAGGCTGCAGCATTTTCATAATTTAATAATTGCTCTTCATCCACCAACTGCATTAAACCTTGAGCATTTAACTGAAAACTTGCAATGTAGACCTCACTCATTCTTGCATCAAGTACAGCCGTAACTTCTGTCAGTTGATACATTCGATAAGCAGCCTGTGCCAGAGCTTGAAGGGATGAAACAGGAATCACAGGCACGTCATGTGACCATGCAAGCGCCTGAGTGACTGCTGCATTAATACGCACACCGCTGAATGAGCCAGGACCACGACTAAAAGCGATCGCATCCAAATCTGAAACGTGTACTTCAGCTTGCTGAAAAGCTGCTTCAATCATTGGGAGGATAGATTGGGTCTGCGCTTTTGCACGATCATCTAGTTGATAAAAAAGTACTTGATTCTCATCAATTAACGAAACTGAGCACTGCTCATTGGCAGTTTCTAATGCAAGCAATTTCATGCATGCCCCTATAAATCGTTAAAAATGGTGCTAATCATACTCCACTCGAATTATTCCTGCGAGAGCAGATCTGTTCAGATTTAGTGATTATTGAACGCTCGTATCAATGTCAACACTTATATTTAAAATTCAAATTTTTCAAGCTGAGTGAAATTTTTGAAATGATGCGCATAATGCATCGCACTCATTTTGAGTTTAGCTTCTGCAAACTCATCTAATGTTTTAATTACTTTGCCAGGAGAGCCCATCACCAATGAATTATCTGGGATGATTTTACCTTCTGGAATCAACGCATTCGCGCCAATAATGCAATTTTTACCGATTACAGCATTATTTAATACGACGGCGTTGATACCAATCAAACTATTATCTCCAATCGTACAACCATGTAACATTGCTTGATGACCAATGGTGACATATTGCCCAACATTCAATTCAATGCCCGGATCAGTGTGTAAGACGGCATTTTCTTGAATATTACTGAAATCACCAATACGAATTTTGCAGTTATCCCCGCGTATTACCGCACCAAACCAAACACTCACCTCTTGTCCAAGTTCAACATCGCCAATCACAGTGGCATTTTCTGCAATCCATCCATTCCATGGTTGAATCGTCGTTGAAGGGGTTTTGTCTTGAAATTTGTACATCATATACAGCAATCCTATGCATTTAATATTTTAATGTTGTTTGAAAATTGAAGATTTAAAACTTGGGGAATTGAGCAAAAAGGGCCAGTTTTTTTTATAATTTAAGCCATACTGAAACAACGAAATCAGGATCCTTGCTGTAAGACCCCATATCACCTCATTCTCAACTCTTAAACTTGGAAAATAGATTGATTGCTTAGCCAATCGAACTTCATAAGGTGTTGGGCGAGCATCCATCATTTCGCGGATTGAAGCAAAAAAAATACGATCGATTTCTGTAGGTTGTGGGACAAGCTTCACATTAGGCGGTATCAATCCAACCACAGGTTTTACTAAAACACCCGCTTTCGAGCGCTCTGAAGGCAGATCACCTAGCAACTTTACATCGAACGGATTCAAAGCCGTTTCTTCCCACGCTTCTCGGAGTGCAACAACAATATTACTGGTGTCGTTCGGATCTCTTTTTCCTCCTGGGAATGACACTTCACCCGCATGATTATTCATATAAATAGAGCGACGCGTCAGCAGAATTTTAGGATCATCTTCATTGGTGATTGCAAGTAATACTGCAGCATCAGCTTTTTGAATGCGTTTAGAAAACCTAAGGTGTTGTTGCAGTTGCAATGTTAATGAATGATCCATCATCTTGAATAGCTCGATCTCTCTTTTTTATTCTCATCCCATCATATATGAAATTTTGTGCATAAGGCTATAAATGATGCGAAAGTTATTTTTTTGGGGTATGCTGAATCATCTCATTTTTACTTGACAGCATATGCCTTTTTGCACGGCCTGTGGGCAACCGACGACCGAACAGATTCCTTTAGGTGATCATAAAGTACGCCAAGTCTGTACGCATTGTAAGACCATTCACTATGTGAATCCGAAGGTCATTTGTGGAGCCTTAGCGATTTGGGAAGATAAAGTACTCTTATGTCGTAGAGCGATTGAACCGCGCTATGGTCTTTGGACGCTACCAGCAGGATATATGGAACTCTTCGAGACAATGGAGCAAGGTGCAGCTCGTGAAACTCGTGAAGAGGCTGAAGCTGAAGTGGAAATTGAGCAATTGTACTGTATGTACAATATCCCTCGTATTGGTCAAATTTACGTATTATTTAAATCTCACCTTGTTGAAGGTAAATTTGGAGCTGGTGAAGAAACCATCGAAAGTCGTTTATTTGAAGAACACGAGATTCCATGGGATAGTTTAGCTTTCCCAAGTGTTGAACGAACGCTTCGTCATTATTTTGAAGACCGAAAATCGAATCATTTTCCTACACACTTAGAGACCTTAGGTACTCGACTTGATCAAACAGGTTAAAAAAAACTCCATCTCATAAGATGGAGTTTTTTTGGTTAAGCTTTTCGACCTATTTGATAACAAGGTGTTAAAGCAATTTCAATTGTTCCTGTTCTAAGCTTTGCTAGATTAAGTTGTTCAGTCGTTGGTTTATTCTCTGGAATCGAATTGTACGTGTGTTGGTATGTCGCATGCGTATTCACCCATTCAGCTGCGGCTGTAGAGCCCTTAGTATCCCAACTCGTGATATTAATACCCGCTCTTATGTCATTATTTACGATTAAGTTTTGTAAATTTAAACGTACACCTCCAGATGACACAAGTTCACTATTAGAATCGACTCCAAAGTCTGGTCTGTTATTTAGTCCAGCTCTGACCCCATTTAGGTTCCCAAAAATTGGATTCGCTAGAATCATACGTATTGTCAGAGATTTATCATTTGCAGTTGAATATGTTGTGCCTGTCGTACCAACAATGAATTGTTGAACATCCAATTCATCGGTCATGGTTGAAGTATTCTTAATGCTTGGACAAGTGGTAGATTTTAAACTCGATGCAGTACGATTGGTTCGTATATCTCCATTTTCATCAATGACAATACTCACTGTTTGTGATGGAATCGTTTTATCATTAAAGTTAAACACTAAATCTGCGTATAATGGGAAAATAATTTGATCCCCAACTTCAACATTTTTACGTGTTTTGAACACTTTACGATCTAAATAGCTCACTGGACTGTATTTTAGAATATCAAGCTTACCTGTATAGCGCTCAGAATTGACATCTTGACGCCACTCCCCATATACCTCAGTGCTTGTAGGTGTATCCTTGCTGTCTAAGAAGCCTTGATAAGCATACTGATTACCAGGAATAATGGATTGACCAAACAGAGTTCCTTTATAGATTTCTAATTTGTCATTTGAAGATTCAATACTTTTAAAAACTAAAGGTTTTTGTATTTTTTGTGAGATATTATTCAACCAATCTTTTGAATTAGAAACGACATCTAATTTTTCAGGTGGTACTTGATTGATTAATAATACTCGTGCTAACTCTTCTGAAGTATTACTACCCGTAACAATTGGTTTCCCTCTCCACTGTGAGAGATAACCACTCGCATAACCTTCGCGCGTAGTAATTACGCTCATATCAGCAATTGCTTGATTATTGTTTAGGCTTGAGCCGTGAAACCCTGCGAAATTAGTATTTTGTCCAATAAAGAGTAAGTGATTGGCCTGATAAATACCCACACTTCTCATTCTTATGATCTGTTGTGCTACTTTTTCCGCATCATCAATTGATACCTTATCGACATCTAACCATGGTTTCAGGATCTGAACATAACTGCCATTTTTGAACTCATTGGCCGTTATATTTTGGCTGATCACTTGAAGCCCATCCAAATTGTCTTTTGAAAGCACAACTTGCTGTATATCACCAGGCACATTACTGATTTGATCTACACCTAATGTTTGCAAAATTCGTGTAATTCCGACCATTGCGTTATAGGTAGGATCGGACATATTAAAATTTTCAATTGGCTTACCAGTTAGCCCTTGAGCCATATCTTGCACACCAATCTGAATATAAACATCGCTCATTTTCTTAGGCACAATTGAACCTAAATCGACCGTCCCTAACTCAATTTTTCGAGCACTGGCTTCACCCTGAATATAAAATGTAACTTTGTCTCCCACTTTGCATGAACCAATCGCAACATTAGGATCGAGTTCAGTTCGATAGTGATTCAATTTGTCAGTACTACAATCGAACTTTAGTCCCTCTACAGGATAGTCCAAGACAAATCCCAGACAATTAGCATCATTTGAGGTTAAACAACCATTAGAGGTTGTAACGGAACCACGGTTAGGATCTTCATTTATTTTAGCACTCTCTCCACCACATCCAGTCAATGCTAAAAAAAGCGTGGAAAACGTGAATGGGATAATATTAGACTTTTTCATTCTAGTTCTCTTTTATTTGATGGCCTTGAGCTTTAGCTGACCAGTATTCACGAGTTTTTGATTTTGAATATCAATTGATTCGACTAAAGGGGTGAGTAATAAATATCGTGTTTGAGGTGGTTTTTTTAATATACCTTCGAGTGCAGAGTATGTCGTGACGTTGGCTTGAGTATCTGTACTTTTAAAACCAGTCGCTCCCTCTAAAATGCAACCTTGCTGATCCAAAAATACTGCAATCGGCCAATAAAAAGTTGGGTTATTTTGAGATGAAGCAAATGATTGAATTTGAATCTGATCAATTGATTCATCTAACTCCACCACCTCGTAAGCAAAACGTTCTTTCAATGGCGCAACTGGCCATAAACCAATTTCATCTTGAGCACCCTTCAAACGCTTAGCTTTCTGAATTTTTTTATCTTTAAAACATGTATGTTCCAAAGATTCCGCAAGATCTTTTGCTTCAATACGCATATACGTACTCGATAAAGCCATTGCTTCTTTCGCTGTAGGCTCTGTCGGCTGTAGGAACTGAGATAAAACGGCTTTGGTAATCCCTTTTTGTCGCTCAATTGTTTCAAAACGAGCTGCACCTACACCCTGCGTATCAGGAACTACATAAAACCGTTTTCTTCCTTCCAGATTAAACTCACGATCTTCAAGATATTCATGATCAATGTATTCAACACCATCAATCAGAGTTACAGGACTTCCTGTTTCAGCTTTCAGTGAACCACCTGCTTTTTTGCTATCTGAAATCTGCTCAACACGTTGAACGCTTTCTTTAGAATTTTGATCGTGTGTAGATTTATTTTTTGTTAATGACTGCTCATGTTTCGTATTGACTTTAGTCTGTGCAAGATCAATTTTCGTCATTTGATCTTGAGTCTTTTTTTCAACACTCACTGTTGATTGTTCAACATTGTCATTTTGACTGCGCCCAACTGATTTGCTCGCTGTAGGAGCTTTAATACTCGGCTGAGCGATTTCAACCTGTATTTTTTTAGGCTCATCTGCTGGTTTGTTTTGAATGATTTTTGGCTGAACATTTTCTCTTTGAATTGATTTTCGATTTTTAATAGATTCGTTTTTTTGAGCACTAGATGCAGCTCTTTCGATGACAATCGGTCTACCATCTGGACCTATAATTGTGTAAAAGTCTTGGGCATTCAATGTAGGACATATTAAAAAAGAACCTGCGCATAAGACACAACCGAGAGACTGGCTTACTCTTGTCTTTATTTGTTTAAA
The DNA here is from genome assembly GCF_057737035.1 of Acinetobacter sp. 24-47-47. NCBI lineage: Bacteria > Pseudomonadati > Pseudomonadota > Gammaproteobacteria > Moraxellales > Moraxellaceae > Acinetobacter > Acinetobacter sp. 24-47-47. Next base: position 2,358,540 of record NZ_CM173216.1, read on the forward strand.
TTGCTCAAGATTTAAGTCCATTACCATCTCGTTCTATAATTTATACCTAAAATCGTAACTTTGGTATTCGTCGATACATTTAAGCCAGCATATGGATTAAGTAATAAATTATCCACGGCGTCTAGATTGGCTAGGCTACTTGATCCCGCTGGAATTCTATCGCGGCTCCGAAGGAACCCGACTGATAAATCAATATCTGTATCTTCATCAAAACGGTAACCAATACCCAATCCAAACAATTGTGCATTATTGATCGGTACCATTGTATTCCGCTTTCCATCTGGGATCGCACTTGTTCTAGGTTCATAACCAGCACGGAATTTCAAACGGTCATTGGCAGAATATTCAACGCCAACGCCCCAACTCCATGGAGATTGAAAACCTAGAGGCAGAGATAAAGATGAGTCTGTTACATCATTAGATAACAGTTTTGCAATTTTCAGAGCAGAAATTTGACGATCGAACTCAAATTTAAACTTATCCCAAGCCGCATAGTCAGTCCATCCCACATCGAAATTTACCTGTAAGTCCGGGAATACTTTGTACTTAATCCCTGCTTGGAAATGTGCTGGATATTCTAAATCCATAGACATTAGACCAGTTTCAATCGCAGGTACATAGTTCGGAAAACCAAGTATGGTTGCCAAAACTTGCCCCGTAGGTGAGGAGTTTAGTCCTTTGATTAATTCTCGGGATGCGTTTCCATTTTCTACAATATATTTACCCTTTAAGCGCATTTTAGCACCGCTTTGGTAAACCAGCCCCAAACCAAACTCTTCAGTGGGTTCCCACAAGACACCTAAGTTGTAGCTTGGAGATAAACTCTGCTCCAGTTCAACATTGATCTTTCCAAAGGTTGAAAATGGATTCATGCCCTCATTGGTATTACATAAGCCGAATAGCAAAATATTCGTGACAATATTGTCATTTCCTCCACGGAAAGGGGCACAGACAGACTCATCCACCATCCTAAGAAGACCTATCATTTCATTTGGAAATCGCAAATCTGTTTTCATGGCAATGGCTTGATAAGACATTCCCACTGAAGCACCAATCGAAAGTTCATCATTTACTTGATAAGCAATCGATGGCGATAAATATGTAATACGCTCCATGGCAACTTGCTGCCCCATGAAGTTACCCGGATTACCATCTTCTGCACCGAAACCTGCAACCAGAGGTGCATAAACTGCAGTAGCGAAAGTAAACTTAGATCCTGGTGGATTGTAGGAGATCCCTCCAGTTGGAGCTGCTACTGGCCATCCTTCTCCTAAATCCACCATTTTTTTCAATACAGGAATATATAAGGATGCGTACTCGACATCACCTCTCACAGAATCCTTAAAATCAGTACAGAGGTTTGATGGATTATCAAGCGCATCATTACAGATTAATGGATCATCAGAATATCCAAAGACGTCATAACCTGATGGCGCGGAAAATTCACGCTGAATATCAAAATTAGCAACTAAGCCTTGAACGTCGGTTTGTAACCCTTTGAGTTTGGTTAAACCCGCAGGGTTAAAGTGAATTGCACTAATCCCGGGTGGATCTGCAGTGACAGCATTACCCATTGATAATGAGCGTACATCTACAGATAAATTCTGCCCAAGGTGTGCAAAGACTTGCGTACTACATCCACTCAGAACAATTGCTGTAACTAAAGGATGCAAACGGAATTGACTCATTTCCGAACTCCTTTAGCTTGCTTTTTTCTTACCGAAGCCAAGTATATCTAATGGGAACGATAGGCCGAGAGACACATCTGGAGAGTCTTCAGTTAAACCGATACCTATCGTTCCATTGACAATCGTCTTCGGACTAACACGTACACCGAGTGCCACCGCAAACATAGAGCTGGTCTGAGTCGCAGGCTCGTAATATTCACCTGTATCATATGTAAATTTGGTACCCATGTTCATCGATTGCTGATAAGACATGGTCAAGGAGACATCATAGTTAAATGAATATGCAAACCCGAACGAGAATCCAGCCGTAACACCGGGTTCAAAAGTATCTAAAACACGGTTACGCCCAGTTAAACCTTCACCTTGAGTATTTCCTCCCCCTCGGATTTGATTTAAGCCAGATTCTTTAAAACCATAATTTGTTGATACTGACGCAAACAATACAACTGGATCAATATATTTTCTTGTACTTGCACCAACACCAACTGAATAATACCCCTTACCTGTTGAGAGATCCGTCAAAGGATTAATTTCATAGGGGCTATCACCTGTTTTTGTCGATAGATTACCAAACAAAATAAGTGGCAAACGACCTTCTTTCAGTGGAAATGGCTCCCAACGCGCCCCTAAACTAATATCACCCAAACCAGCAGTGGTCGTATCTTTGACACTATCAGACTTTGCAACCAATGGAATTGAAGCGTTTAGCGTGATGTTATCTCTTAAACCATATTGCGCTGTGATGGTATTGGTAATCGTATGATTTGCATCTTCATCAATACGAAGTTGATACAACTGTCCTTCATCGATCGAAGCATTTATTTGTGAATCCCGATAGTACGAATAATCAAGATCATAGAACGTTGAAAACTCACCACGCTTAATCAGTGAATATTGTCGCTCATTAGAGGAAAAAACCTCCTGCAAGTTAGTCTCTTGCGTCGCATCACCTTCTTTTTGTTGGAGTGCATTTGCAGCCTGCCCTTCAACACCTGGCTTAAGAGAAGGTGTTGCATCAACATTTTCAGTAGATTCTGCCGTATAACTTGATTGTGCTTGTTCAAGCTCGGTCGCAGAACTATTTTCAGTATTATTTTGAGTATCTTGAGAAATATTCTCTTCTGATGGAGCTTCAACTGTTTCGGGTGCTGCATAGACGCCTGTGACAATCATTTGAATACTGATTGCGAGTAGCGTTCTTTTCGTCCATTGATTATTCATTTTACTTCCTACCACAATTCTTCATTATTTGGATTTTGTTTCAATTCAATTTAATTGCATTTAAATTACTTACGTTTATAGTAAAGCCGCATATATGTTGTAATGGGTTGATTATACGTTGGAGATTTGGGATCAAGATCTAATACTTTACGCATAGTTGAGGCTTTATCTGCGATTTTATTCATATAATCTGACGAAAATTGTGCATCAACTAAGGCGTAACGGTTAATTGTTGCATCATCGACATGTCTTAAATCTGTTTCTTGTAATGCCAATAGATCTGTCTGTTGAGATTCAGGAACGTTCACTAAAAATAAGGTATTGTTTTCCCAAATTTCTTTAAATCGTGCTTCATCAAAACTGATATTTCCTAATGCAGGGTCAGCAACATAAACCCTTCCATCTTTATATGCTTTGTATACAACAAAGTGCTTAAAACCTGCATAGTGAATTGGAACAATAGCAGGTTGTGTCTGTTTAATCAGGTCTTTGAATTCACCACGGTAACCCCCACTTTCATAACCTAAAGCAGTGACGAAGCGCTTCATATCCAATAATGAAAAGCTTCTACGCTCAATGATTCGATCATACTCGCCAAATCGCAACAATCCCTCCATGGTTTGTTGTTCTGTCAAATTTAGACCAGCGTGACCATTAAGAACTGTCGTCAACGCCGCAGAACCACAACTATAGTCATACGCTTGACGGACTATTCCTCTAAACTGATTTTCGATAGCCGGCTTGATAGCTACAGGTTCACGGTGATTTTTTGTATAAGATAGATGTCGTGAGTCTGCAATCTCACTGTAATAAACTGCTTCGCGTGGTTTTTCTTTAATTTCGAGAGCATGACTCGCAAAAAAATACATGATTGCAGAGCCTAAAGTAATTTCTATCATAATGTTAACTGTTCTAGTTCGGCGTACTTGCCTTTATGATTCTGTAGTTGGAGTTTGCACTCACATTTATTCTTATATTCAGAATACCTTTTTCATCCTAAAAATACAGTACTTTTACTTTTTAATTTCAAATTCGCAAAATTTAAAAAACGCGTGATCAACACGCGTTTTTTGTATAAAAACTTAGTGACCAGAAATTTTGATTGAAGTGCTACCCAAATTCAAACCTTGAACTTCGATTGAACCGATACTCTTATTAGCTTCACCTAAAGAAACTTTTTGGATGTAAGCATTCAATGGTGATTGAGCTGGGCTGATATATAATCCATCTTTTGTTACACCAATTTTGGCGTCAGCATTCAGGTTTTTACTGCCTGAACTTGTAACTTTCAAGCCCTCGATTCCAATGCTACCACCACCCGATGTAGATGTATCATTAATAGTTAAGCTTGTAGATAAACCACCAGTGATTTCAGAATCAACGACAATCATAGCGCCTTGAGGTGCATTACCTAATTGAACGTTTGCTTTGGTTGCACCCAATGATAATGTTAAACCTGTAATAATTTGTTTTTCAGAACCTTCAACAACACCACGAACATTGTCATCAGAACTGTAAGTGCCAGAGCTTGCAACCCCAATAGAACCAACATTGATGTCTAAAGCACCAGTTTCAGCAAGAACATTAAGTACCGCTTGACCACCAACATCTGCGGCATCAACTTTCAACGTTGCTAAGTTTTGAGTATTTCCAGTACCCTTTGAAATCGTTAAACCGTTAACCGTGATTGCACCAGCACCAATTGTTGGATCAGCAGTGCCAGCTGTATTAATGGTCGTATCACCGAATGTCAAAGCGCTATTTGTAAAACCATCATTATCATGAATATATAACTTATCGATTTCGATACCAGCAGTTGTATCAATGGCAATAGTAATACCATCTTGACCAGTCGTTGCGCTGAGTGATGCATCATCCATTGCCTGCATCGCCATAGCATTCACGCTCACCGCCATTGAAGAAACTAAAGCCAATTTTGTGAATAATTTCATTATGTACTCTCCCAAGAGCATTTTTTTCATTTTTTTGACTGCTCTCCGTGTTTCTGAAGTTTTTATAATTTAACGACTGAAACTTCATCCTTGAGCAGTTCGCTTTGCAGTATTAAGTTAACCTTATGTTATCTTATGATCAATATCTGTTAAGAAAATTCGACCTATTCCCGATAAATGGCATAAGTGTGAACTAGTATTAAATGGGTGATGCAAATTTTCTGAAAAGAGTGTAACAAGTCACAAATGGTAAGTGCTTCATTTTTTAAACAAAACTTAAAAATTTCAGGACTAAGTAAAGCTGATTTTTTGCAAAAAATTGGTTCATTGACAGGATTGGTATATCTTGAAAATCAGGATTTACCGATTATCGGATTTTTGCCAAAAAAATATTGCGTTTATATAAACGGCGGATTCAGTCAATTTGTGCGTTGCTCTGATTTTAATTATCAGTATGAAAGCCAATTTTCTTCACTCAAAGATTTTGTTCAATGTAGCGAAAATTCACTTCCAGATTCTGCAAGCCATTATTTCAGAGGCGGTTACATTGGTTACTATGATTATAATTTTGCAGCAAATTTTCAAATCAACACCAAGGTAAAAAAACAACCACAATTGTTTTTTGGCTTGTATGAAAGCTATTTGATTTATGAAAATAATGATTGGGTTTTCTATAGCACTGAACATAATGCCGAGTGCCTTTATACACGATTATTAGACTGTTTTCAGCAATCTAGTCCATCATCATTTCAACTCAGTTCACCCATGCAAGCACGTTGGACTAAACAACAATATCGAACTGCATTTCAACGAGTACAAGATTACATTGTTGCTGGGGATTGTTACCAAATTAACCTAACTCAAGAATTTGTAGCACAAGCTGAAGGTGAGCTACTGAGTATAGTTAAACCTTTTTGGGCACTCACAAATGCTCCTTATGCTGCTTATCTTAAAATTGATAACCTTGAACTTTTGAGCTGTTCACCTGAGTTATTTATCGAGTTTAGACCCAATAAAAAAATGATCACTAAACCGATCAAAGGCACCATGCCACGCTTTAAAGATCCTCAAAAAGACCAAGAATCAAAACAAACACTCATCAACTCTGAGAAAGATAAAGCCGAAAATCTAATGATTGTTGACCTTCTCAGAAATGATTTAAGCATTTATGCAGAAACTGGCACTGTCAAGACACCAAAATTATTTAACATTGAAAGCTTTAATCAAGTCCACCACATGGTCAGTGAAATTGAAGCGACGTTAAAATCCGATGTTCATCAATTAGATGTTTTACACGCAGCGCTCCCCGGCGGTTCAATAACGGGGGCACCCAAAATTCGAGCGATGGAAATTATTGAAGAACTTGAAGAGTCCCCACGCGGTGCATACTGTGGCTCTATTGGTTATTTCAATTTTGATGGTACTGGTTCTTGGAATATTTTGATCCGAACAATTCAAAAATATCAGCAAGATGTGTCTATTTGGGCTGGTGGTGGTGTCACAATCAGTTCAGATTGCGATGCAGAATATCAAGAATGCTTTGATAAGGTTGAAGCCATGCTAAAACTGATGAATCAATGGTACGAATCATAAAAAAGCGACCTATCTGGTCGCTTTTTCAACAACAAAAATTTGCAGCACTCACACTTTTAAAATGTCATTCTTCAAGGTGTCTACTAAACGTTGATTTTGCTCATCTGTACCAATGGTGATACGCAAATACTGATTAATACGTGGTTTATTAAAATATCTTACGATAATGCCACGCTCTCGCAATTCATTTGCAAGCTGACCTGCATCTTTGCTAGGCAGTGTTGCAAATATAAAATTTGCGGCAGAAGGCAACACATCAAACCCTAAGGATTTCAGTTGCTCAACTAACTTTATACGACTAGCAATCACTTTGGCATTTTGCGCTTCGAAATAGGCTTGATCCTCGAAAGACGCCACTGCAGCGGCAATCGCAAAACGGTCCATTGGATATGAATTGAAGCTATTTTTTACCGCTTCTAACGCTGCAATTAAATGCGGCTGTGCAATCGCAAACCCGACCCGTAATCCCGCAAGCGAACGTGATTTCGAAGTTGTTTGACAGACCACCAAGTTGTCATATTTTTCTACGAGAGCCACTGCAGATTCAGCACCAAAGTCTACATATGCTTCATCAATCACAACCACTGAATTTGGGTTCGATTGAAGTACTTCCTCAATTGCAGACAAACCAAGTGCAATACTGGTAGGGGCATTTGGATTGGTGATAATGATGCCGCCATTTGGTTGCTTATAGTCATCCACAACAATTTCAAATTTTTCGTTTAAAGGCAAAATTTGAGTTTTCACACCAAAAAATTGGCTATAAACAGGATAGAAACTGTAGGTAATATCTGGATAAAGAATTGGCAAATCTTGAACAAAAAATGCCTTAAAAATATGAGCTAAAACCTCATCAGAACCATTACCAACAAACACGTGTCCCACTGGAACATGTTGCTGTTTCGCAATTGCTTGCTTTAATTCCGATGCGTCAGGGTCAGGATACAAACGTAAAACATCCGCGCCATTTGCTAAAACTTGTTGTACCGCTTCTACAACTTTTGGAGATGGTGGATACGGGTTCTCGTTGGTATTCAATTTTAAAAGATTTTGGATCTTGGGTTGTTCACCAGGCACATAAGGCTCTAGTTCACGTACTTCGGGACTCCAAAAACGCATTTGCTCTACTGTAATATTCATTTTTAAATTCTCTAAATTCCCCTCACTGACTAAGGAGGTTAGGGAGAGATTTTTTAATTACCTTCACCTAACCTCACTTGCATTTCGATTTCAAGCAATGCTTAAAAACAGATTTAGAGAGGAATATTCATTCTAAATTTATCGCTTAAATTACTGATAACGATATCGTGCTGAACGAGCGTGAGCATCTAAGTTTTCTTGCTGTGCAAGAATATCTGCTGTTTTCGCTAAGGTTTTCACGCCATCCTCTGAACACATGATTAAGCTTGAACGCTTTTGGAAATCATACACTCCGAGTGGTGATGAAAAACGTGCCGTACCCGAGGTTGGCAATACATGGTTCGGACCTGCACAGTAATCACCAATTGCTTCAGGCGTATAACGCCCCATGAAGATAGCACCTGCATGGCGAATACCTTCAGCCATTTCTTGTGCTTCATCTAAACATAGCATCAAGTGTTCAGGGGCAACTTGGTTGATCAATTCTGCACCTTCGGCACGGTCTTTAACTAAAACAAGCGCACCACGATTAGCAATAGAAGTTCGTGCGATTTCTGCTTTAGGAAGTGCTTTTAAGTGCTCTTCAATTGCAATCGCGACATCATGAAGCAGTTGCTCGTCTGGCGTAATAAATACAGCTTGAGCAACAGTATCATGCTCTGCTTGAGACAGAAGATCCATTGCAAGCCATTCTGCATTATTGTCCCCTTCAGCATACACTAAAATTTCTGAAGGACCTGCAATCATATCAATACCTACCTGACCAAATACGGCGCGTTTTGCTGCTGCAACAAAACGATTGCCCGGTCCAGTAATTTTATCTACTGCTGGAATGGTTTCAGTACCATAGGCCAATGCTGCAACCGCTTGCGCACCACCAATCGTAAACACTCGAGTGACACCTGCCAAATACGCAGCTGCCAACACCAATGGATTTAAATCACCATTTGGTGCAGGCACAACCATAATAATTTCAGGCACTCCTGCGACGTGTGCAGGAACTGCATTCATGAGTACTGATGATGGGTATGAAGCTAAACCACCTGGCACATAAATTCCAACACGGTCAAGCGGCGTCACTTTTTGGCCTAAGGTGTTACCCAAAGCATCAACATAGGTCCAACCATCTTGTTTTTGTGCCTGATGGAATTCACGGACACGATTTGCAGCCAACTCTAAAGCTTCTCGAACTTCAGCCGTTAAATTATCAAATGCAGCTTTAAGTTGCTCTTGAGTCAGTTCTAAATCTGAAAATTGATGCGCTGGATGTCGATCGAACTGTTGTGTGAGTTTTAGAACATGAGCATCACCGTGTTGACGTACATCGGCAATGATTTGATCTACTGTTTTTAAAAGTTCTGGGTCACTCACGGTTTCAAAAGCGAGCAAGTCTGCAAAGTCTTGCTTGAAGTTTTGATCTTGAGTCGATAAACGTCGCATCAATTTATCCACAATAAAATAAACGGGAAGCTTTAGTTTACCTGTTTTCTGGTGTTTTGTGGGTATCTTCATTCAACCAAAAGAGATTGAGGTGATTGAAAATAACTTTTGATTAAATTGAATTTTCATTTGAGCTATATTCTTAAAATTATTCATTTTTTATTCGGGGGAAATTGATGAAAGATATAGAAAAATATGTTGGATACTATTTAGGTGTTTATGTTGTAGTTTTAGCCATTTGTGGATTTTTTCAATATTTTTCTAATTGTCAGGGTCAATCTTTGACCTGTGCTGTAACAAGTGATGGTATTGAAAAGATAATAACGGTTACTGCATATGTACTAACACCAATTATTGCCATTATCGGCTTTTTAAATTGGAAGCAGCAACATAACAAACTAGTTCTTGCAGATGAAGCTAAAAAACTATTATTAGCGATCAATGATGATATTAAATTATTTGCTGATATTTCTGGATACCTGCGCTTAAGAGAAGGCAATATAGCGATTAGAGATTATTCGGATATGGATTACTTAGATCTTGTTCGAAGGCTCGGAGACAACGTAACAAATGTATCTTCCAAAGCGTTAATACTGTACGAGTTAACAGACGATGAAGATCTTAATACTTTAAGAGTCGAATATAGTCAATTTACGAATAATCTATATATACAACTCATAAATGATTTTATGCAAAATATAACCATACGCGAAGTCCTAGAATTACTAGATTTTAATAAAGAATCCTTTGTGGAAAACAACAAACTTTATAAGAAAAAAATTAGAACTTACATAATAGTTCAATAAAATCTCACCAATGAAAAAACCGCCCTTTCGGACGGTTTTTAAAAAATCTACAATCTTAAGCAGTTTTAACCTGCTTTGCTTTTTCTCTTTCTTCCACTGCTTTTTCAAGCTGTGCAAGAATCGGATTAAGTAAGGCTTGCTTACGCTTAAAACTCGCTTTGTTCACGATTAAACGAGAAGACACTTTGCAAATTTCTTCAAGAGGCTCTAAGCCATTCGCGCGAAGCGTATTACCTGTGTCCACGACGTCAACGATGTAATCACCCAAACCAACCAATGGTGCAAGCTCCATCGAACCGTAAAGTTTAATCACATCAACTTGCTCACCTAAGCTCGCATAGTATTGACGCGTCAAATTCACGTACTTGGTCGCGATCTTCAAACGACCTTTCGGACGCTCCATACCTACTTTGCCCGCTGTCATTAACTTACAGTTTGCAATTTTAAGATCTAATGGTTCATAGACATTTTGTGCACCATGTTCCATCAGTACATCTTTACCTGCAACACCAATATCAGCCGCACCATTTTCTACATAAGTTGGTACATCAGATGCACGTAAAATTAAAATTCGAACATGTTTATGCGTCGTAGGAAAAATTAATTTACGCGATTTATCTGGGTCTTCTAAAAGATTAATCCCTGCTGTTTCTAGCAATGGCAATGTCTCTTTTAAAATACGACCTTTACTCAATGCTAAGGTTAAACCATGATCAAAATTGCCCATTACGTCAAAATTAGGATCATCGTTTCTCATATCGCTCATTAACTTACTCGCTCACTCGCTTAATTTGGGCACCTAAACCTTGTAATTTTGCTTCAACATCTTCATAACCGCGATCAATGTGATAAATACGGTCAATTAAAGTCTCTCCTTCAGCAGCTAAAGCAGCCAAAACTAAAGAAAATGAAGCACGCAAATCTGTTGCCATAACAGGTGCAGCTGAAAGTTTTTCAACTCCTGTTACAACTGCATCATTACCTTCAACCTGAATATTAGCGCCCATACGTGACAATTCAGGTACATGCATAAAACGGTTTTCAAAAATCGTTTCTGAAATTGTTGCAAACCCGCGACCGATTGCATTGACCGCCATCAATTGTGCTTGCATATCTGTTGGAAAATCTGGATGAGGCAATGTACGGAAACTAACAGCCTTAGGACGCTTACCCATCATATCGAGTTCGATCCAATCATCACCGCGCGTAACTTCTGCACCCATTTCTTCAAATTTATCCAACACTGATTCCATCAGCAATGGATCTGTATGTGTCGTTTTAACTCGTCCACCCGTAATAGCAGCAGCCGCTAAATAAGATCCTGTTTCAATACGGTCAGCAACAACTGAATACTCACAACCATGCAAACTTTCTACACCAGTGACGATTAATGTATCCGTATCTAAACCTTCAATCTTCGCACCCATTTTTATGAGCATTTGTGCAAGATCAGTGATTTCAGGTTCACGAGCCGCATTACGGATGGTAGTAACACCTTCTGCTAAAACAGCAGCCATGAGGATGTTTTCTGTCCCACCTACAGTGACCATATCGAAAACAACTTCACCGCCTTTTAAGCGACCATCAACTTTTGCATTGACATAGCCTGCTTCGACTTCAATTTCCGCACCTAAAGCTTCTAATGCTTTTAAATGCTGGTCAACAGGACGTGAGCCAATAGCACAACCACCAGGTAAAGATACTTTTGCACTACCGTAGCGCGCCAGTAATGGGCCAAGCACCAAAATAGACGCTCGCATAGTCTTTACGAGTTCATATGGTGCAAATTGATTATCAAGGGTTGAAGTATCAGCGACTACAGTGTCACCTTCATACTTCATGGTAATCCCAAGACCTGCAATTAATTTTACAAGCGTATGAACATCTTTAAGCTTGGGTACATTTCTGAGCGTAATTGGTGTTTCAGCAAGAATCATTGCTGCTAAAAGTGGCAATGCAGCATTTTTTGCACCAGAGATGCGAACTTCGCCTTCTAGTCTTTTACCACCAGTGATTAGAAATTTATCCATTTATTCCTTAAGCTCCGAAAAGACTAGCTTTGCGCCATTCTTCTTTTGTCATTGCGCGTATGGTTACAGCGTGAACTGCACCACTTTTAATATATTCGTTAAGAGGAGCATAAACTGCTTGTTGACGAGCAACTGTTCTTTTACCTTCAAACAGATCATCTACAATACGGAGGTCAAATTTCCCACCTTGTCCACTTACAGCAATATCAGCAGAAGGGAAAGCAGCTTTTAAGATTTCAGTGAGCTGTTCACTATTCATTGCAAAGACCTCTCATGGGACGATCGATTGTGTAAAAACGGATTATTTTACTATAACTCATTCAATGAATTCATCTGCTATACAATTTATCTATAAAAAAAAGAGGCAATATACCTCTTTTTTTATTTTCAGCTACATACCGTCATATAGGCAGCGGCTGAAAAGCCATTTGCATTTTACGATATCGCATTAACTGTCTTTTTATTTTCTCAGTTAATTTTTTAATTGATGCATACATATCATCGCCAGATGCTTGAGCAAAAAGTTCGACGCCGGGTAAACGCACGATTGCTTCAGCGATATGATTCGAACTTCCTTTTTTCGAACGCTTATCGACTTGGTGATCCTTTGTGAGTTTCACCTGCATACTATTGACCTGATCAAGGTGCTTGGTCATTTCGGCGAATTTACAACGAATATTCTCTTCTATTGCAGGAGTAATACTTAAATGATGTCCACGAATTGTTATTTGCATAATCCTATCCCTCTCCTTCTAAAGGATTTGATTGAGTTAAGCCATGTGATTGCATGACAGAACATTCAACATAGAATTATTCTGCAAATTTAAGTCATGAAATCATGCTGGCTAAACCTCGTGTAACTAAAAAAAAGAGATTCATTATTTCGTCATAATGAACCTCTAGAATAATCACACTTCAAATTTCAGATCAAGACTTTTCGATCGGATGATGCAGGAATATGTAACGATTCGCGATATTTTGCGACTGTACGACGTGCAACATCGATACCATCCTCATTTAACAACTTAGCTAAACTGTTATCAGATAATGGTTTTCTTGGGTTCTCTTCAGCAATCAACTTTTTAATTTTTGCTCGGATCGCAGTTGAAGACGCTTCACCACCTGACGTTGTTCCAACATGGCTTGAGAAAAAATATTTAAGTTCAAACAACCCTCTCGGGGTAAGTAAATATTTATTCGTGGTTACACGAGATACTGTTGATTCATGTAACTCGACTTCCTCCGCCACATCTCTCAATACCAAAGGTTTCATTCCTTCAGCACCCAACTCCAAAAAATCTCGTTGATGCTGAACAATACATGTCGCTACTTTTAAAAGCGTTTTATGGCGCTCATCTACACTTTTAATAAAATTTTTAGCATCAAGCATTTGATTGCGTAAATATTGATTATCTGCACTTTGATCAGCTCGACGAATCATATTTGCATAATAAGGATTGATGCGTAATTTTGGCAAAATATCCGGATTTAAGTGCACATGCCAACTGTCATTTTTCTTTGCCACCACCACATCAGGTACCTGGTAATCAGATTCTTTATTCTCAAACATTAGACCTGGATAGGGTTGTAATGATTTTAAAAGTTGTATTGCTGCTTTTAACTGTTCAAGTTTAAAACCTGTTTGCTTCAGTAATTTATTTAGGTCATTGGCAATCAATAATTCATAATGCTGCAATAACAATAACGCGTCATTACGGCATGGTAAGGTATTAGGCAAAACTTGAAGCTGAACATATAAGCATTCCACAAGATTGCGTGAACCAACGCCAATCGGCTCTAGTCTTTGAATATGTTTCAACACCACTAAAATTTCATCAATCTCAACATCTTCTTCAATATCCATCTGTGCGAGTAAAGTCAGCACTGCGTGGTGAATTTCTTCAACGCTCTCATCTAAAAAGCCTTTTTCATCCAAACCATCTACGATGCAATAGGCAATCAAAAGATCAGTTTGGGAGAAATTTAGGAGATTAACTTGCTCTAAAATATGATCTTTCAGTGTATTTTGAATTGAACGATTATCCTCACGTTCTTCATATTCTGGTAATTCCATTGATGATGATTGATGAGTATAGACATCATCCCATTCAGTATCTACAGGTAAATCATTTGGTAAATGATCTGCATTTAATTCTCGAGTAAGATCACTAGCAGACTGCTCCTGATTCAACTCCTCCAAACTTTGCATTGGGGAATCGTCTTCCACTTTCTCAAGTAAGGGATTACTATCCAACTGCAATTGAACTTCTTGCTCCAACTCTAAGCTGGATAATTGTAAAAGTCGGATCGCTTGTTGGAGTTGGGGTGTCAAAGACAAAGAATTGGATACTTTTAGTCCTAACGCTAATTTCATTAATCATTACCCCCTAACATCGTTATTATTTAAGCAATAATCATGCCTACAATTCTTATAACATAAGTTTCAAGTGTTAGGTTAATCAATTAGTCTTAATTGTTAATAACAAATAAGGATAAAATACATTATAATTCAACCACTTTTTTTTAATTAATATTCAAAAAAAATATGAACACTCAAGTTTAAATTAAAAAAATAATTTTTTAGCGTTATCTGCAGTTATGGTTGATTAAAAATAAACCACTTACTCATGATCAAGGTTTTATAAGCTCATGATTTGTTTCGCGTTAATCAAAAAATCTAAATTCATTCGAATTTCGAGTATTTTTTATTCTTTACTTATTCTCATAGAAAGTATAAAAATAATTAATAGCTTATTTTGAATAGATTTCAACCAAATTTGAGAACTGTCAAAATTATAAGAACGATATATTAAAAGACATGGAGATTTCTTGATGAAAAGTCTATCTGGTAAAGTCCTTCTCAGCGCATTAGGCTTCATCATCGCTGGTGGAACAATGAGTCAAGCCAATGCTACTGACACCATTGCGAAAATCAAAAAAAATGGAAAAGTGATCATCGGGTATCGTGAATCTTCTGATCCAATCTCATATATTGTTGGTGGTAAACCTATGGGGTATGCCATCGATATCTGTAATAACGTAGCCCACGAATTAAAAAAAGAGTTAAAACTCCCCAACTTAAAAGTTGAATATAAAGCGGTTACTTCTTCCACGCGAATTCCTGAAATGCTCGCTGGAAACATTGATATGGAATGCGGCACAACAACCAATTCTGTTCAGCGACAACAGCAAGTCAACTTCTCTACAAATTACTTTGCCACTGAAGTACGTATGGCAGTCAAAGCTTCAGCGCCTTTCAAAGATTTAGGTGATTTAAATGGTAAAGCCGTTGCCACAACGCAAGGAACAACCTCGGATAAATACATCAAAATGGGTGCACGAGGAGAAAAAATAAAAGTTACCAATGTCTATGGTAAAGATCATGCTGATTCTTTTGCAATGGTCGCTTCGGGACGTGCAGCTGCATTTGTTATGGATGACAATATTCTTGCAGGGCTCATTGCCAAATCATCAAAACCTCAAGATTTTAAAATTGTAGGTCCAGTCCTTTCGTCAGAACCTTACGGAATTATGCTGCCTAAAGGCGATGCCAAGTTTAAAGCGATTGCAGATCGTGTGGTAACTGGAATGTGGAAAAATGGTCAAATGGATACCCTTTATAAAAAATGGTTCTTATCACCTATTCCACCACGCAATATCAATCTAAACATGCCTATGAGTAGCTCATTTAAAAAATTAAAAGCATCTCCGAATGATGCAGGGATTAAATAACAAAAATTATGAGGGCTTAAATAGAAACACTTAAGCCCTTTTTTCTCGTAACCATTGCAGGGAATTTCAATGGCTGTTGGTTCTTTAAATTGGACGTCATTTTGCTTGGCATCCAACGAATATGGCGTTGATAAAAAAGATTGGGCTGAATCTATCTGTAGTGCGATTGGAGGTTCAAGTTATTCAGCTGTTGCTGATGCACCGACCTGGTTACAGATACTTGGATCAGGTATTTGGACCATGATCTGGACTGCTGTCATTGCCTTTTTCATCGCATTTTTACTTGGTTCACTTATTGGCATTATGCGCACATTACCCAATAAATTACTGTCATTCATTGGGACTTGTTATGTAGAGTTATTCAGAAATATACCCTTAATTGTTCAATTATTTTTCTGGGCATTCGTTTTCCCTCAACTTCTACCATTGAGTATGAGTACTGGAAGTGGTGAAATGGTTTCTGGCGGATGGTGGCAAAATATTTTAAATAATAATCCAGCAATTATTGGTGTTTTTGCGCTGGGTCTATATACCGCTGCAAGGATTGCTGAGCAGGTTCGAGCAGGTATTAATACCGTTTCACAAGGTCAAAAAAATGCAGCTTATGCGATCGGTTTAAATTTAAACCAAAGTTATCGTTATGTCATTCTGCCAGTGGCTTATCGAATCGTTTGGCCAACACTGACATCAGAAGCAATGAATGTATTTAAAAATTCAGCCGTACTTTTTGCCTTAAGTGTTTTGAATTTTTTTGCATATACCAAAACAATGCGAGAAGAAACCTCTCAAGACGTGGTCATTTTAATTCTTTCAACACCTGTTTATCTCATCATCACTTATTCAATTAAATACCTAATGGCATGGATTGAGAAACGGATGGCGGTACCAGGTCTAGGTTCGGGAGGTAAATAAAATGGACTTCAGTGTTCTAACTCATCCCGATGTTGTTGCAAGTTTGATCGCTGGTTTTAAATTCACAGTTACAGTAACCATTCTTTCAATTATTGGTGGGATTCTTCTTGGTACACCAATCGCGATGATGCGTCTATCGAATAATAAAATTGCCAGTGGATTTGCAAAATTTTATGTCGACTTTTTTCGAGGTGTTCCCCTCATTCAAGTTATTTTTATCTTTTACTTTTTACTTCCTAAGTTTTTCGATTTCCAATATCACACCTATTGGGGACCTTTATTTTCAAGTGTAGTAACCTTCGCTATTTTTGAGGCTGCCTTTTTTTCAGAAATTGTCCGTTCTGGCATTCAATCAGTTTCTAAAGGACAAGTGAATGCAGGTTATGCCTTGGGGTTTAATTATCGCCAGACAATGTCATACGTAGTTTTACCCCAAGCTTTTAGAAATATGTTACCCGTGATATTGACGCAATCCATTGTTCTTTTTCAAGATGTTTCTTTAGTTTATGTCATCAGTGCACCAGATTTCTTAGGCAATGCAAATACTTTAGCTAATACCTATGGTTCGGAAACCAAAGCCGTTTTCTATCTAGTTGTTGCTGTCGTCTATTTTGTCATTTCATTTGCACTTTCGCGACTAGTTAAACGCTTACATCAAAAAATAGCCATTATTCGATAAGGAGAATCAAAATGCCAATGATTGAAATTCAAGATGTATCCAAATGGTATGGAGATTTTCAGGTACTTAGCGAATGCTCAACCACTATCAACAAAGGTGAAGTTGTCGTTGTATGCGGTCCATCTGGCTCAGGTAAATCTACACTTATTAAGACAGTGAATGCTTTAGAACCTTTTCAACAAGGAAATATTATCGTTGATGGTACCGCTTTAAAAGACTCTAAAACGAATCTAGCAAAATTCAGATCTAGAGTAGGTATGGTATTTCAACATTTTGAACTTTTTCCTCATATGACTGTGTTAGATAACCTAACAATAGGACAAATCAAAGTACTTAATCGCTCAACTGAGGAAGCTAAAATAAAGGCTTTACAATATTTGGATCGAGTCGGTTTGACAGCACACAAAGATAAATTTCCAGGACAACTATCAGGTGGTCAACAACAACGTGTCGCGATTGCACGTGGTCTTTGTATGGACCCAGTCTGTATGCTTTTTGATGAACCCACTTCCGCTTTAGATCCTGAAATGGTCGGTGAAGTGCTTGAAGTCATGAGCCAACTTGCAAAAGAAGGCATGACGATGATGTGTGTTACCCATGAAATGGGATTTGCAAAAAAAGTTTCAGATCGAGTGATATTTATGGATCAAGGTAAAATTCTAGAAGATTGCCCGACTGATGACTTCTTTAATAAGCCACAAGAACGACATGAAAGAACAAAATACTTTTTAGAGAAGATTTCAGCAGTGCACTAAACATCAGAATGAATCCAAAAATTTCGCGATATCTACTCAAATTATTTTCAAATTCAATTTATATATATAAAAAAACACCCCCTTGTATTGAAGGGGGTGTTTAGAATAATGAGCTGGCGATGACTTACTCTCACATGGGTAACCCCACACTACCATCAGCGCTAAGAGGTTTCACTTCTGAGTTCGGGAAGGGATCAGGTGGTTCACTCTTGCTATTGTCGCCAGCACAACTGTTGTGACTTTGCTTGGGTCTTATTCGCATATATTGTTTGCGTGCCTTTGCTTGGTCAAAGAAGTTATTAACAGCTATTTGAGTTGCTTTAGTTTGTGCAGTTTAGCGTTTTATCTAACTAAATCAAGTTATTTGTCATGATTTGAACCACAACACCAACTGTTTGGGTGTTGTATAGTCAAGCCTCACGAGTAATTAGTATTGGTCAGCTTCATACGTCACCGTACTTCCACATCCAACCTATCAACGTTGTAGTCTTCAACGGCTCTTTAGAGGACATAAAGTCCTTGGGAAATCTAATCTTGAGGTAGGCTTCCCGCTTAGATGCTTTCAGCGGTTATCCCTTCCGAACATAGCTACCCGGCGATGCGACTGGCGTCACAACCGGTACACCAGAGGTTCGTCCACTCTGGTCCTCTCGTACTAGGAGCAGATCCTCTCAAATTTCCAACGCCCACGGTAGATAGGGACCGAACTGTCTCACGACGTTCTAAACCCAGCTCGCGTACCTCTTTAAATGGCGAACAGCCATACCCTTGGGACCTGCTTCAGCCCCAGGATGAGATGAGCCGACATCGAGGTGCCAAACACCGCCGTCGATATGAACTCTTGGGCGGTATCAGCCTGTTATCCCCAGAGTACCTTTTATCCGTTGAGCGATGGCCCTTCCATACAGAACCACCGGATCACTAAGACCTACTTTCGTACCTGCTCGACTTGTGGGTCTCGCAGTTAAGCGCGCTTTTGCCTTTATACTCTACGCGTGATTTCCGACCACGCTGAGCGCACCTTCGTACTCCTCCGTTACTCTTTAGGAGGAGACCGCCCCAGTCAAACTACCCACCAGACATGGTCCTCGCTCCAGATAATGGAGCAGAGTTAGAACCTCAATATTACCAGGGTGGTATTTCAAGGACGGCTCCATAGAAACTGGCGTTTCTACTTCAAAGCCTCCCACCTATCCTACACAAGTAAGATCAAAGTTCAATGTCAAGCTGCAGTAAAGGTTCACGGGGTCTTTCCGTCTAGCCGCGGGTACACCGCATCTTCACGGCGAATTCGATTTCACTGAGCCTCTGCTGGAGACAGCGCCGCCATCATTATGCCATTCGTGCAGGTCGGAACTTACCCGACAAGGAATTTCGCTACCTTAGGACCGTTATAGTTACGGCCGCCGTTTACTGGGGCTTCGATCAAGAGCTTCGCTTACGCTAACCCCATCAATTAACCTTCCAGCACCGGGCAGGCATCACACCCTATACGTCCACTTTCGTGTTTGCAGAGTGCTATGTTTTTAATAAACAGTTGCAGCGGCCTGGTTTCTGAGGCTGCCAGTAGCTCAAGGAGCAAGTCCTATCACCGCCGGCAGCGTACCTTCTCCCGAAGTTACGGTACCATTTTGCCTAGTTCCTTCAGCAGAGTTCTCTCAAGCGCTTTGGTCTACTCGACCTGACCACCTGTGTCGGTTTCGGGTACGATTCCTGTGTAACTGAAGCTTAGAGACTTTTCCTGGAAGTATGGTATCAGCCACTTCGCTAGTAAACTAGCTTGCTATCGATTCTCAGCATAGAGTACCCCGGATTTGCCTAAGATACATGCCTACAATCTTCCACCTGGACAACCAACGCCAGGCTGACTTAACCTTCTCCGTCCTCTCATCGCATTACACAGAAGTATTGGAATATTAACCAATTTCCCATCGACTACGCCTCTCGGCCTCGCCTTAGGGGTCGACTCACCCAGCCCCGATTAACGTTGGACTGGAACCCTTGGTCTTTCAGCGAACGGGTTTTTCACCCGTTTTATCGTTACTCACGTCAGCATTCGCACTTCTGATACCTCCAGCAGACTTCTCAATCCACCTTCATCGGCTTACAGAACGCTCCCCTACCACTTGCAATAAATTGCAAATCCGCAGCTTCGGTACATAGTTTTAGCCCCGTTACATCTTCCGCGCAGGCCGACTCGACTAGTGAGCTATTACGCTTTCTTTAAAGGGTGGCTGCTTCTAAGCCAACCTCCTAGCTGTCTATGCCTTCCCACATCGTTTCCCACTTAACTATGATTTAGGGACCTTAGCTGGCGGTCTGGATTGTTTTCCTCTTGACTACGGACGTTAGCACCCGCAGTCTGTCTCCCGGATAGTACTCATTGGTATTCGGAGTTTGCATCGGTTTGGTAAGTCGGGATGACCCCCTAGCCGAAACAGTGCTCTACCCCCAATGGTATTCGTCCGAGGCGCTACCTAAATAGCTTTCGGGGAGAACCAGCTATCACCAGGCTTGATTAGCCTTTCACCCCTATCCACAAGTCATCCCCTGGCTTTTCAACGACAGTGGGTTCGGTCCTCCAGTAAGTGTTACCTCACCTTCAACCTGCTCATGGATAGATCGCCTGGTTTCGGGTCTACACCCAGCAACTAAACGCCCTATTAAGACTCGATTTCTCTACGGCTCCCCTATTCGGTTAACCTTGCTACTGAATGTAAGTCGCTGACCCATTATACAAAAGGTACGCAGTCACATCACGAAGATGCTCCCACTGCTTGTATGCATGCGGTTTCAGGATCTATTTCACTCCCCTCACAGGGGTTCTTTTCGCCTTTCCCTCACGGTACTGGTTCACTATCGGTCAGTCAGGAGTATTTAGCCTTGGAGGATGGTCCCCCCATATTCAGACAAGGTTTCACGTGCCCCGCCCTACTCGACATCATCATGTAAGCCCTTTCGTGTACAGGACTATCACCTACTATGGTTGCACTTCCCAGAGCATTCCACTAAAGCTTACATAACTTAATGGGCTTTTCCCCTTTCGCTCGCCGCTACTGAGGGAATCTCAATTGATTTCTTTTCCTACGGGTACTGAGATGTTTCACTTCCCCGCGTTTGCCTTGCAACACTATGTATTCATGTTGCAATACCTATCTTATGATAGGTGGGTTCCCCCATTCAGATATCTCCGGATCACAGGATATTTGCCGCCTCCCCGGAGCTTTTCGCAGGCTATCACGTCTTTCATCGCCTCTGACTGCCAAGGCATCCACCACATGCACTTAATTACTTGACTATACAACCCCAAACAGTCGTTCGATCCTACAAGTAGATCGTTCAACATTACAGTTTGAAGTACTGTGTATCTAAACACTGTACAGCTTCAATTCAAATTCATATACCAAAACGCTTGATTCAGTTAATTTCGCTAGTTCTCATTTCAATCACTTCAACTCAATAACTTACGTTATCTCGTTTCCGCTCTTTCTATGAGTATGAACAAATTATTTCAACTCAAATATATGCTGTTAATGATTCACTACGTCTTCGTCAGATCGCAGTCAACTGTGATAAATCACAGAGCTTAATAATCAAGGCGTGCAGTATACACAGCTTTATTACTAAGCTCTATAAGCTATCAACTCGTTTGCTTACTACGTATTCGAATGAATACGTGGTGGAGACTAGGAGAGTCGAACTCCTGACCTCCTGCGTGCAAAGCAGGCGCTCTACCAACTAAGCTAAGTCCCCAGCTTATCATTTAGATCAATGTATCTTTCTTCTGTATGAATTGCTTCGTCAGTAGTGGTGGGTCTGACAAGACTTGAACTTGTGACCCCACGCTTATCAAGCGTGTGCTCTAACCAACTGAGCTACAGACCCTCAGATACATCGTCATGAAGAACAACTTGTTGTGGATTCTTACCAATCGTCAATCTTTCGTTAAGGAGGTGATCCAGCCGCAGGTTCCCCTACGGCTACCTTGTTACGACTTCACCCCAGTCATCGGCCACACCGTGGTAAGCGTCCTCCTTACGGTTAGACTACCTACTTCTGGTGCAACAAACTCCCATGGTGTGACGGGCGGTGTGTACAAGGCCCGGGAACGTATTCACCGCGGCATTCTGATCCGCGATTACTAGCGATTCCGACTTCATGGAGTCGAGTTGCAGACTCCAATCCGGACTACGATCGGCTTTTTGAGATTAGCATCCTATCGCTAGGTAGCAACCCTTTGTACCGACCATTGTAGCACGTGTGTAGCCCTGGTCGTAAGGGCCATGATGACTTGACGTCGTCCCCGCCTTCCTCCAGTTTGTCACTGGCAGTATCCTTAAAGTTCCCGGCTTAACCCGCTGGCAAATAAGGAAAAGGGTTGCGCTCGTTGCGGGACTTAACCCAACATCTCACGACACGAGCTGACGACAGCCATGCAGCACCTGTATGTAAGTTCCCGAAGGCACCAATCCATCTCTGGAAAGTTCTTACTATGTCAAGACCAGGTAAGGTTCTTCGCGTTGCATCGAATTAAACCACATGCTCCACCGCTTGTGCGGGCCCCCGTCAATTCATTTGAGTTTTAGTCTTGCGACCGTACTCCCCAGGCGGTCTACTTATCGCGTTAGCTGCGCCACTAAAGCCTCAAAGGCCCCAACGGCTAGTAGACATCGTTTACGGCATGGACTACCAGGGTATCTAATCCTGTTTGCTCCCCATGCTTTCGTACCTCAGCGTCAGTATTAGGCCAGATGGCTGCCTTCGCCATCGGTATTCCTCCAGATCTCTACGCATTTCACCGCTACACCTGGAATTCTACCATCCTCTCCCATACTCTAGCTTCCCAGTATCGAATGCAATTCCCAAGTTAAGCTCGGGGATTTCACATCCGACTTAAAAAGCCGCCTACGCACGCTTTACGCCCAGTAAATCCGATTAACGCTCGCACCCTCTGTATTACCGCGGCTGCTGGCACAGAGTTAGCCGGTGCTTATTCTGCGAGTAACGTCCACTATCCAAGAGTATTAATCTTAGTAGCCTCCTCCTCGCTTAAAGTGCTTTACAACCAAAAGGCCTTCTTCACACACGCGGCATGGCTGGATCAGGCTTCCGCCCATTGTCCAATATTCCCCACTGCTGCCTCCCGTAGGAGTCTGGGCCGTGTCTCAGTCCCAGTGTGGCGGATCATCCTCTCAGACCCGCTACAGATCGTCGCCTTGGTAGGCCTTTACCCCACCAACTAGCTAATCCGACTTAGGCTCATCTATTAGCGCAAGGCCCGAAGGTCCCCTGCTTTCTCCCGTAGGACGTATGCGGTATTAGCATCCCTTTCGAGATGTTGTCCCCCACTAATAGGCAGATTCCTAAGCATTACTCACCCGTCCGCCGCTAGGTCCAGTAGCAAGCTACCTTCCCCCGCTCGACTTGCATGTGTTAAGCCTGCCGCCAGCGTTCAATCTGAGCCATGATCAAACTCTTCAGTTTAAAATCAATAGTACCTAAAGGGTACCAATCTTGGCTCATCAATTACTGACAAAAAATTTGCTCAAATAAACTTCGAGAAATTTCTACCAATTATTAATGATAATATATATCGATCAATCAACCAGTAAAAATCCACACAAGTTGTTCTTCATAATCTCTTAATGATCTTCTTAATGCTTCGTCAGCATCAAGCTAGGTCGGCTATATTACCCTTTCTTTTCAGAAAGTCAACTAGCAATGTTAATTTATTTTCTAACTCATTCTCAAAACTTAGATCCAACATATTCAGCTAAATCCTTGTTTTTCAACAAGTTTTAATCAACATCACCGCCGATGGATGTGCATTCTACAGTATTTCATATCCAATGCAACCTCTTTTTTCAATATTTTAGTATTTTTTTAAATTATGAGTTTTGAGTGGACATTTAATAGTCAAATTCACATCATTCAGTATGATATTGATAAAAAATCGAACACTTTAACTTTATTAAAATTAGATTAGAATAGTCACTATTATTTAACTGACTAGAACTATGTTACTAAATGGCTATATTTAAAATCAAAAAAGCCGTATTGATCTCCCTACTGCTTTTGATGTGCAGCTTTAGCCATGCCAATTCCAACCAGAACATTTATCAAATGACTCTATCTATTTTGAGCTATGCCAAAATTTCATCTCCACAACCAGATTTATGTCTAATTGATAACACTGTGGCATTAGCAGAGTTTAATCAAACTATTCAAAAGCAAAATTCAAATATCAAAGCACAAAATATTCATGATTATGAATTAAACAAGACCAATTGTGATGTTATATTTTTCTCTAAATCTTCTCCAACAGTCGAACAAAAGCTCATCCGAGAATCACTAAATAAGTCAATTCTCTCATTTTCAACAAATAATGAAGATTGCGAGGTTGGAAGTGTTTTCTGTCTCTATAGCAATAAAGCAGGTATTACAAAATTTAAAGTCAATTTAGACAGTCTTGCAAAAACCAAAATCCACGTTGATCCTCGTGTATTACTTCTTGCGCAGAATATGGAGTAATTCAGATGATTGATAAATTTTTTGGATTAACTTCACTCCAATCACTATTTAGAAGATCACAATTTTTAATTTTTGCGATCACTTTTTTGATCTGCACTTTAATTTTTGCAACG
The DNA here is from genome assembly GCF_057737035.1 of Acinetobacter sp. 24-47-47. Lineage (NCBI taxonomy): Bacteria > Pseudomonadati > Pseudomonadota > Gammaproteobacteria > Moraxellales > Moraxellaceae > Acinetobacter > Acinetobacter sp. 24-47-47. The sequence goes on from NZ_CM173216.1 coordinate 2,383,132, forward strand.
ATTTCAATCTTTACGGTGAAATCATACGCCAATCAAAACTTAACCTTAGTGAGTCGCACAATTGCGGAACGCATTCAACCTGCTCTTGTTTTCCAAGATAAATACACTTTAGACAATATTTTACACGAGTACACACAACAACATTCAATTCGCCTTATCCAAGTATTGGATAGCAATAAAGTTAAAATCACTGAAAGCAGCAAACTGATAGATCGCCATTCAGAACTTCAAACTTGGTTTGATGGATTATTTTTTTCTAAGCCGATTCAAATTGAAGTTACTCACAATGGACAATTGGTCGGTGAGCTTCATCTATTCGGCAGTTCTCAAGATATCATTTTATTCATTATCAAGATTTGCTTAGCCTTGATTTTAGGTATGCTTTTTATGATTTTCGCCTTATGGTGGTCGGTTAATGCAACCTATCGTCATATTATGAATTCTATATCACCAATTATTCATACAGCACAATTAGTGAGTCAACAAAAAGCATATAATCTCCGCTTTCCAAAAAATGATATTCAAGAATTTCATCATCTAAACTCAGTATTTAATCAACTATTAGAAGAAATTCAATCTTGGCACAATCAGTTACAGTCTGAAAATACTCAGCTTAATTATCAAGTACAACATGATGAATTAACACAATTACCAAACCGACATTACTTTTATAAAGTTTTGTGTAGCCTTTTCGATCAGCCTGATAAACTTGAAAATACTGTTTTGATTTTTATAGATAACAATAAATTTAAGTCTATTAACGATCAATATGGTCATTTAGTAGGGGATGAAGTGTTGAAAGAAATGGCTAAACGATTAAAACAAAACACTCGTCAAAATGATTTTGTCGCAAGATTAAGCGGTGATGAATTTGCAATTATCCTAAGTCCTGTCAGTCAGGTGGATCACTTAATTTCGATCGCCGAAAATCTTATAAAATGTTCTGATGAGCCCTTAAAATATAACGGACAATCAATTCATTTTAGTTTTAGTCTTGGTATTGCTTTGGCTAAAGAAGCTCATAACCCAGAGGACTTAATTTCTCAAGCAGACCAAGCGATGTACAAAGCGAAGAATCTAAAACATCATTGGCACATATTTCAACAATAGAGTTTTTACTGAGGATTAATACCTATGCTCAATCGTAGTTTCAAACTTTTTATCATGAGCATTCTTTGTATAGGATTAAGTGCATGCTTGGGTATGGGATCTTTAAGCTATAAACAAGTAAAAATGTTAAAACAACAAGGTTTCGTACTCACAGAGGAAGGTTGGAGTTTGGGACTACCTGAACGACTTCTTTTCGATTTCGATCAGGCTGAAATCTCTAAAAAAAATCGTGAACAGATTCAACATCTCGCAGCACAACTACAAAAGTACAATTTAAAGAAAGTCCGTATCGTCGGTCATACAGATCTTATTGGCAATCCAGATTATAATTTTAAACTTTCTGAAAGCCGTGCCCGAAGCGTAAGCACTATTTTTATCGAAGAGGGTTTTAACCCTGCTCATATCCAAACTATTGGTCGCGGTTCAACCCAACCTATTAATACTGCAAATACTGACGCTGCCCATGCAGAAAATAGACGCGTTGCTGTTATTATCGTGCCTTAAACATTCAACAAAAAAGATCCTGATAGGATCTTTTTTTTATCAGCAAAAATCAGACATAAAAAAACCGCTTAACGCGGTATCTTTTATCTGACCATTTATATTGAAATAAATGGTCGGAGCAGTAGGATTCGAACCTACGACCCCCTGGTCCCAAACCAGGTGCACTACCAGGCTGTGCTATACTCCGATTACATCGGTTTGTGTTGGGGTGAATGACGGGATTCGAACCCGCGACAACCGGAATCACAATCCGGGGCTCTACCAACTGAGCTACATCCACCATCACAAAATTTGGCTCTATAAAATCAAGCGACCAATGGCGCGCCTGACAGGATTCGAACCTGTGACCATCCGCTTAGAAGGCGGATGCTCTATCCAACTGAGCTACAGGCGCATTACCCATGATTGCGAGATCATTGGAAAACCTTTGCCTTGAAGAATTGGTCGGAGCAGTAGGATTCGAACCTACGACCCCCTGGTCCCAAACCAGGTGCACTACCAGGCTGTGCTATACTCCGATTCATCTCAGCTTTTGTACCGTTCAACTTATCGTTTGATGTATCGTTCGGTACGGTGTGCATTCTAGGCGTGACGCTGGATAACGTCAACACCTATCTTCAAAAAAAATCAAAAAAACACTTCAAATGTATATTTATCAAGCATTTTGACTAATATTAACGCTTTAATGACGCACTAAAGTTTAACATTCGATCTAATGGTAATTTAGCGCGCTCTGCTAAAGCGGGATCAACATGGACTTCTTGATCACCATGTCGTAAAACATGCAAAATGCCATCCAATTCATTCATTGCCATCCATGGACAGTGTGCACAAGAACGACAAGTTGCTCCCTCACCTGCCGTAGGAGCCTCAATCAAAGTCTTATTCGGCACCATTTGCTGCATCTTATAAAAAATACCGCGATCGGTCGCAACAATCATTGTTTCATGCGGTAGTTCTTTTGCAGCCTTAATCAATTGTGAGGTACTTCCTACTGCATCAGCAACATCAATCACCGATTCTGGTGATTCGGGATGGACTAAAACTGCAGCATCAGGATAGATGGCTTTCATTTGAGCGATACCACGTGCTCTAAATTCTTCATGTACAATACAAGAACCATCCCAGAGCAACATATCCGCTCCAGTTTTCTTTTTAATGTAACGCCCTAAATGCTGATCAGGTGCCCAAATAATTTTTTCACCTAAACTATCTAAATGCTCAACAATTTCGACAGCACAACTTGATGTCACCACCCAATCTGCACGTGCTTTTACCGCAGCTGAGGTATTTGCATAAACTACAACAGTATGATCAGGATGAGCATCACAGAACTTGGTAAACTCATCTACAGGACAACCTAGATCGAGTGAACAAGTTGCCTCTAAAGTAGGCATTAAAATGGTTTTGTTAGGTGATAAAATTTTAGAAGTTTCACCCATAAACTTCACACCAGCCACAACGAGTGTTGTCGCATCATGATCACGTCCAAAACGTGCCATTTCAAGTGAATCTGAAACACAACCACCAGTAAGCTCCGCAAGCTCCTGTACGACCGGATCACAATAATAATGAGCAACCAATACCGCATTACGCTTTTCCAATTCAGCCTGGATCTCAGCAAATTTTTGCTGCTTTAACTCTGGTGTTAAATCTTGATTGTTAGATTCACCAATCAGGTCTAAATGAGCTTGAACAATTGCTTTCGCATCATTTGCAATTAAATTGGTTGCATCATTCATTATTTGCATCTCTATCCATAGCGCTTATCAATATAAGCAATTACACACCGATTGGATTTGACCAATCATTAAAATTTGATAAATAAAAAGCCTCAACAGGGAGGCTTAATTTATTTAAGAACGATAATCTGCGTTGATCTTGACATAATCATATGACAAATCACAGGTGTAAACCGTATCTTTGGCAGAACCACGGCCCAAATCAACGCGGATAGTAATTTCTGATTGATTCATTACTTTAGCACCAGCCTCTTCTGTGTAATCTGCCGCTGCACCACCATCTTTACAGATCTGGACATCATCTAACCATACTTGGATTTTGTCGACATTTAAATCTGGGACACCAGCATAACCGATTGCAGCCAAGATACGCCCCCAGTTAGGGTCAGAAGCAAAGAACGCTGTTTTTACCAAAGGTGAATGTGCAATGCTGTAAGCGATGTCACAACACTCTTGCGTATTTGCACCACCTTCAACTGAAACAGTTATAAATTTGGTTGCACCTTCACCATCTCGAACGATCAACTGAGCCAAGCGCTTCATGACACGTGTAAGTACATCTAAAACAACAGAGTAACGAGCATCTTCTTTAGATGTAATTTCAGCACCACCTGCTTGACCAGTTGCTGCAAAAATACAAGAGTCATTAGTAGATGTATCACCATCAATTGTGATGCGGTTAAATGATTGTTCAACCGTGGTTTTTAATAGTTTTTGAACCAATTCACGAGCAATAGGCGCGTCTGTCGCTACGAAAGACAACATTGTTGCCATATTAGGACGGATCATTCCTGCACCTTTTGAAATCCCCGTCATTGTATAAACAACCCCGTCAATTTCAAATTGTTCAGAAGCACCCTTAGGTAAAGTATCCGTCGTCATAATACCTGATGCTGCCTGAGGCCATACATCATCTTCAAGACTCACAAATGCTGGTTTTAACCCAGCAATCAAACGCTCCATTGGTAATTGTTCACCAATTACGCCTGTTGAGAATGGCAAAACCTCGTTCTCATTTACACCAGCAATTTTGGCAAATTCAGCACAAGTGTCCTTTGCATTTTTCATACCTGTAGGACCAGTACCTGCATTCGCATTGCCTGTATTAATTACAAGGTAACGTGGATTTGTTTGAGACAAATGCAGTTTTGAAATATGTACTGGCGCTGCGCAAAAAGCATTTTGGGTAAATACACCTGCAACTTGAGTGCCTTGTGCAAATTCAAATACAACCAAGTCACGTCGATTTGGGTAACGTACATACGCTTCTGCTGAGCCAATTCTTACACCCTTTACCACATGCATTTGTGGCATTGATACGTCACCCACCGCCATTTTTGATTGTCCGAATTAAAAAAAATGATGGCTAAGCTTATTAGAAATTAGAAAAAAAATCGAGTGAATAAGGCATTAGGGTTGATTGAAATGAATGATTTGAAATAAATCTCGATCCCTAAAAACAATAAAGCCAGTCAAAGACTGGCTTTAGTACGAAATTCTAAAATTAATTAGATACAGTTTGTTCTAATAAAGCTTGTTTTGCTTTTTCTTGACTTGAACTTGAAAGAGCTGGATTTGATGCAACAATACGATTTGCTGTAGCTGGTGTTGCTGGTGCTATTGCAGCTGTTTGAAGAATAATTGGTCGACCAGCCGTATTACCAAGTGTATAACGAATACCAGTGCGTGGACTTATCACCGTTGTGGAGTCATTTTTAACTTCAGTTTGTGCTTGAGTAACACCCGCAGCTGCTTGAACTTTCGCTAGAGGTACAGTTTTTGTATCAGTATTGGCAAATGCAAAAGCTGGTAAAGCAAAAACTGCAAATAAAGCCGGTTTTAGTATTTTTTTCATTGTCGCTTCCATATATTCAATCATGCAAAATTAAATAGCATTAACTGAGAAAATTGGCAATGCTTATTCACATGAACTGACCAAGCACTATAATAAAATAAAAAAAGCAGAACCTAAGTTCTGCTTCATGAAATTTAGATTTTACCGTGACACTGCTTGTATTTTAAACCAGAACCACATGGACAAGGTGCATTACGGCTTTGAGGTGGCGTAATCTCAACTTCATTCTGATCCAATTCTTGAGTATTAACTGTTTGCTCACCTGTTAAACCATCAACTTCAGCATGAGAAAGTGAAAGTTGCATCGCTTCAGCTTGAGCTTGCTGCTGTGCTTCCATTTCTGCCAGCTCTTCAGGCGTTGGTAATCGCACCAATGAAAGATCTGTCACAACATCAGACTTAATGACAGCTAACATATTTACAAACAGATTAAATGCTTCTTTCTTATATTCCTGCTCAGGATTCTTTTGCGCATAACCGCGTAAATGAATACCTTGACGTAAATAATCCATCGCTGCTAAATGATCTTTCCAGTGGCGATCTAAAGAACTTAACATAAAGTTTCGTTCTAACACTGCTGCAGATTCAGCCCCCATTTGTTCACGACGCGCACGATAGCGTTGTAAAACCTCATCAGTAATACGACGTGCTAATGCTTCTTCATCTAATCGACGATCTTGATCCAACCATTGCTGCACAGGAAGATCAATATTAAAGTCTGAGCGTAATGCAGATTCAAGACCTGGGACATCCCACTGATCATGAATTGATTCAGGTGGGATATACGTTTCAATCACCCCTTTCATCACTTCTTCATGCATTGACTCGATGTATTCTTGCAATGTACTTTCTGCCAGAATTTCATCACGCTGTGAGTATATAATTTTACGTTGTTCATTATTTACATCATCATACTTCAACAGGTTCTTACGAATATCGAAGTTACGTGCTTCAACCTTACGTTGGGCGTTTTCAATCGAACGAGACACCATTTTATGTTCAATGGCTTCATTTTCTTGCAGACCCATTGCACGCATCATTGCGACGACACGATCACCTGCAAAGATACGCATCAAATCATCTTCTAACGATAAGAAGAAACGCGAAACACCTGGATCACCTTGACGACCTGAACGACCACGTAATTGGTTATCAATACGACGAGATTCATGACGTTCAGAACCAATAATGTGTAAACCACCAGAATTCAGCACCAGTTGGTTATTTTGTTCCCATTCTGCTTTTAAACGTGCTTCATCTTCAGGAGTTGGATTTTCAATTTTCGCCAGTTTCGCTTTCCAGTTACCACCGAGCAAGATATCCGTACCACGCCCTGCCATGTTGGTCGCAATAGTCACGGCACGTGGAGAGCCAGCTTGTGCAATAATATCCGCTTCACGCTCATGCTGTTTGGCATTCAGCACTTCGTGTGCGATACCCGCTTCTTTCAGTTTATCCGATAAGATTTCAGAAGCTTCAATTGTTGCCGTACCAATCAAAATCGGTGCAACACCAGCTTCATGAATTTTCTTAATTTCTTCAATAATCGCATTGTATTTACCATTACGATTCAAATAAATTAAGTCATTCAGATCTTTACGAATCATTGGTCGATGGGTTGGAATCAGCACCACATCTAAGCCATAAATTTCTTTCATTTCAGCAGCTTCAGTATCTGCTGTACCTGTCATACCTGAAAGTTTACGGTATAAACGGAAATAGTTTTGGAATGTGGTCGTTGCAAGCGTTTGGTTTTCAGGTTGAATTTCTAAACCTTCTTTCGCTTCTACCGCTTGATGTAAACCTTCAGACCAACGACGACCAGGCATCGTACGACCTGTATTTTCGTCGACAATAATCACTTCACCGTCATGGACAATATAATGCACGTTACGTTGATACAAGTAATGTGCGCGAATAGAAGCTGTCACATGATGAACAAGATTTAAGTTGGCTGCAGAATATAGACTCTCACCTTCTGCCAATAATCCCATCGCAATAAGTTCACTTTCAATGGCTTCAAAACCAGCTTCTGTGATTTCGACTGAACGTTGCTTTTCATCGATCCAGAAGTGCCCACCATCTGCAACTTTTTCTTCTTTTTGAGCATGTAACTTTGGCGGAATCGCATTCATTGCCGCATAAAGTTGCGAAGAATCTTCGCTTTGACCCGAAATAATAAGTGGAGTACGTGCTTCGTCAATTAAGATCGAGTCAACCTCATCGATAATCGCATAAGCAAGACCACGTTGTTTTTTCTCGGCTAACGAGAACACCATATTGTCACGAAGATAGTCGAAACCAAATTCGTTGTTTGTACCGTAGGTAATGTCTGCTCGATAAGCTTCTGCTTTTTCGACAGGATTCTGCATGGAGTAAATCACCCCAACAGATAATCCCAAAAATTCATAAAGTGGACGGTTCAACTCAGCATCACGTTGCGCCAGATAATCATTGACAGTAATAACGTGAACACCTTGTTCACTAATTGCATTTAAATATACAGCCAAAGTACCCATTAGGGTTTTACCTTCACCTGTACGCATTTCTGCAATTTTACCTTCATGTAGGGTAATACCACCAATCAACTGTACGTCATAATGACGCATACCCATAATACGCTTACCAGCTTCACGACATACTGCGAAAGCTTCTGGTAACAAGCGATCAAGACTTTCGCCGTTTTTATAACGTTGTTTGAATTCTTCTGTTTTTGCAGATAAGTCTGCATCACTTAACACAGATATCGTCGGCTCGAGCGCATTGATCTTCTCGACAATTTTACGCATACGCTTCAATTCGCGCTCGTTTTTAGTACCGAAGATTCCTCCGATCAGACTTGCCAACATATAGACTCTCTAAAACTTACTTATCAAAATGATTTTTCTCAAACGTTATTATGGTGCTAGAAATTTGAAGTACAAGGGTTTTAAACAAATGCAATCAAAAAATTTCTGGATTATTTTCCATGACGCATGAGCAACGGCGAGTTAATGTAGCAAATTTGATCAGAAATATATATCGTTCAAATTCAAATTTATGAACGTTTATTCGCCTCCAGAGAGTGAAACAAATCTGTTTTTTTCATAACCAAATAAAAAAACACTATTTTTAATTATAAATAGTTTCCGCCATATTAATTTCAGCACATTAAGGTTTTGATAAGAATAGAGGTATATATGGCATTACGTTTAGGTGACACCACTCCAGACTTTGAACAGCAATCAAGTGAAGGAGTAATTAATTTTTATGATTTTCTAGGAGATCATTGGGGAGTTTTATTTTCACACCCTGCCGACTACACTCCCGTATGTACGACGGAATTAGGTTTTACAGCAAAACTAAAAGACGAGTTTGAAAAACGTAATGTTAAAGCGATTGCTCTCTCTGTAGATGATGTTGAATCACATCATGGTTGGATTAAAGATATCAATGAAACTCAATCTACCACGGTAAATTTCCCAATCATTGCTGATCAGGATCGTAAAGTTTCGACTTTATATGATTTCATCCATCCCAATGCCAGCGAGACCCTAACCGTCCGATCTCTTGTGATCATTGATCCAAATAAAAAAGTACGCTTGATTATTACGTATCCAGCGTCAACTGGTCGCAATTTCCATGAAATTTTACGTGTTATAGATTCATTACAGTTAACAGATAACTATAAAGTGGCAACCCCTGCAAACTGGCAGCATGGTGAAGATGTTGTGATTGTTCCCTCTATTAAAGACGAAAATGAAATTCAACAACGCTTCCCTAAAGGGTACAAGGCAGTGACACCTTATCTACGTTTAACACCTCAACCTGATCTTGATTAATTTTGACGAGCCATCAAGTTTCAGCGTTCAGCCTATCCTCAGATAGGCTTTTTTTTGATTATGGCTTATATTCTTTAACATATTAATTTAAAAAAGGATTCAAATTATAGTTTGAATCCTTTTTTCTAAAACAAAGCAAGAAACTATTGACGCTTATCCAGTGGTACCCAATCAATCACCCATGCTGATTTCATATTTAAACTTGCATCACTGTTAATTTTCTTACGTAACGCATCTGCCGAATCACGATCTTTAGATGGACCAACCATAATTCGAATACCTTTCGACGTTGGACTCTTCGTTACCTTATATCCTTTGGCACGAAGCTTAGCCGCAAGCGCATCTGCATTCGCCTCATTCGCAGCCAATGCCACTTGAACCATCCATTGACGATCTCCATTTTCCAGCAGATCACGAGCTTTTTCTGCCTCAGCTTTTTTCTTCGCTTCTTCAGCAGCTTTGCGTTTTTTCTCTTCTGCAGCTTTTTTATCAGCTTCAGCTTTCTTCTTCGCCTCTTCTGCTTTACGTTTTTCCTCAGCAGCTTTTTGCTCTGCTGCTTTCTTTTCAGCTGCACGTTTTTCTGCTTCGGCTTTACGCTTTTGTTCTTCTGAGGATTTCGCCTGTTGTTCTTTTTGCTCAGCTAAACGCTTCTGTTCAGCTATGCGTTTTTCTTCAGCCAAACGCTTTTGCTTTTCAGCTTCATCCTCAACCAATTCAGGAGGAATATTGTCTGAACTTTGCTGAGCAGCGTTTCGACGAGCATTCATTGCAGCATATTCTTCAGCAGCGCGACGTGCGGCTTCAGCTTCGGCCTCTTGTTGCATTCTTAAATATTCAGCAGCACGAGCCTCTTGCTCTGCCACAGCTTTCTCACGAGCACGTCGTTGCTCTTCAAGTAAACGCTTTTCAGTTTCCACATCAACTGTGAGAGGTTGAAGTTGTACTGCTTCAGGTTCATTCTTTTTTTGTTGAACAGCTTCAACCGGTTGTTCAACATTATTTTGGTGGATCTCTTCTTTGCCTTTTAGAAGTAATGCTGCCAATAAAACACCACCACCCAATAAAACAACACCACCCATCCAGCGTTGTTTGTTATTCATTGACATTCTCTAAATACTCCCAGACCGCTTCTAAGGTATGAAACGAACCACACACCAAAATCAGCTGATTATTTTTTGTTTCTTCAAGTGCTGATTTAAATGCGACCTGTACATTTGAATACTGTTGTACTGTCTCACCTTGAAGCGCTGACTCTAATTGTTGTAATGGTGCTGCACGAGGCACATCCATCGGCGCAATTTTCCACATAAATACCGTGTTTTTCAATAAATTAACGACTGATTCTATATCTTTATCCGCTAACATCGAAAACACAGCGATAACTTCTGTGTACTGTTTATTGTATTCTAAATAATTTCGCAATTGCTTTAACAAAAATTCTACACCATGCGGATTATGTCCCGCATCGAAAATCACTGTTTTTCCTGCGATTTCCCTTATTTCAAATCGACCTGGTAAATGTGCTTGAATAATGCCCTGCTCTAGTGCAGTTTGAGAAATTTTCAATCCACTGACCAATAATGCAGCCACGGCAGTAGAAACATTATCTAGGGCCAACTGACCACATGGTAATTTTAAGGTCAGTGCTGAACTTGAAAATGTCCAAGTTTTACCATCACCATTTGCTTGATAAAAATAATCCTGATTTAGACATGACAGCGTCGCATTACATGCGATGACTTTATCCTGAATTGATGTTGGAAGTATTTGTTGCCCACCAAAAATGACTGGAATATCTGGACGAATAATACCCGCTTTCTCAAAAGCAATTTTTTCAATGGTGTCACCCAGCCAATCTGTGTGATCCAATCCAATATTGGTAATGACCGCAACATTTGGATTAACGACATTCACAACATCCAAACGTCCCCCAAGTCCAACTTCCAATACCCAAACATCACATTTCTGTTGTTTGAAGATGACAAAAGCTGCAAGGGTTGTTGCTTCAAAAAAAGATAAACTTAAATCACATTCACGTCGTGCTTGATCAACTTGAACAAATGCTTCGATCAGAAGCTCATCTGAAACTTCCTGACCTGCGAGTTTTACACGCTCATTGAAACGATAGATATGCGGAGATTGATACAAACCGACTTGATATCCTTGAGCATTCAGAATAGAAGCTAAGGTTGTGGTTGTTGAACCCTTACCATTCGTACCAGCGACAGTAATGACTTTCGCTTGCGGGTGTGTAACGCCCAATTTTTCAGCCACAGGAATGACGCGTTCAAGCCCTAAATCAATTCCTGTAACGTGAACATGGCTCCAATAATCGAGCCATGTTTGTAAATTATCTGTACTGAGTGGAGCAGTGAGGTTCAAGGCAAATTCATCAATTTCGCTACGATACGATAAACTGTATCACGTAATGCGTGACGATGAACAATTTGATCGACTACACCATGATCAAGCAAGAATTCAGCACGTTGAAACGGCTCTTCTAACTTTTCGCGTACAGTCTGTTCAATGACACGTTTACCAGCGAAACCAATCATTGCTTTAGGCTCAGCGATATGCACATCACCCAACATGGCTAAAGATGCGGTCACACCACCATATACTGGATGAGTTAATACAACAATGTACGGAATACGAGCATCTTTCATTTTTTGAATCGCAGCTGATGTACGTGCCATTTGCATTAAAGATAACATTCCTTCTTGCATACGAGCACCACCAGAGGCAGCAAAACAAATCATTGGCTGTTTGGTTTCAATCGCACGCTCTGCTGCTTGTACAAATCGATCACCAACTACAGTACCCATCGAACCGCCCATGAAATCAAATTCAAATGCACAAGCGATTAAAGATAAACCTTTGATTTGTCCTTCCATCACCACGAGTGCTTCAGTTTCGCCAGTTTTCTCTTGTGCTTCTTTCATACGCACAGGATAAGCTTTGCTATCCACAAACTTGAGTGGGTCTTTTGCAACAAACTCTTGACCTAATTCTTTTGCGGTTTGATCAAAGAACCAATTTAAGCGGTCACGTGCTTTCATTTTTAAATGCTCATCACATTGAGGACAAACATAAGCATTGAAAGACATCGCCGTACGAGTCACCAGAGCATGACATTCTGGACATTCAATCGTAGGCTCAGTAAACGTCGCTTTTAACGATTGCTGTTGATCAGGGATTTGAATACCTGGTACTGAACGATCTGTCCAAGGTGTTGCAGGTGCTAAAGTTTTCCCTGATTTAACTTCTTGATTCATACTAACTCATCGAGCGCTGCTCGAAGCTCCTTGACTTTATTGACCGCCTGTTCAACTGCTTGATCAGGAGTTGTCTGTGCAAATGGTTTAACAAAAGCACTACCAACAATGACCGCATCCGCTGCGCTTCCGATTGCTTTTGCAGAGGCTGCATCACTAATACCAAAACCTACACCAACAGGTACATCCGTCATCGACTTAATTTTTTCGATGCGTTGAGCAGCTTCATTCACATCTAAAGTCGCTGCACCTGTTACACCCTTCAAAGACACGTAATAAATAAAACCACTCGCTTGATTAGCGACATGTTGAATACGTTGATCTGTAGATGTTGGCGCCAACAAGAAGATCTGATCCATATCAAACTTTTTCAAGACAACATCGAGCGCTTGTGCTTCTTCAGGTGGTAAGTCCACCAACAGAATACCGTCCACACCACAGTCATGAGCAGTTGATACAAATTTTTCATATCCAATGACTTCTACAGGATTCAAATAACCCATCAACACCACTGGTGTATCTGTGTCCTTTTCACGGAATTGCTTGACCATTTCCAATGCATCCAATGTATTTGTACCGGCTGCCAATGCACGCTCAGCCGCAAGTGCAATCACTGGACCATCGGCCATTGGATCTGAAAATGGTAAGCCAAGTTCAATTACATCCACACCTGCTTCCACCATTTGATGTAACAAAGGAACCGTTACGTGTGGATGAGGGTCACCTGCCATGACATAAGAAACTAGAGCCTTACGCTGTTGAGATTTAAGCTGTGCAAATCGTGTGGCTAAACGTGACATAGGGATGTACTTTCCTTGAATTGTATAGAATTGAGGAGTTGGTTTTGTAAAATACAAGACGGCCCATTGTAACGCTATTTTTTACTCATTGAACAGAGTGTGATGAAAAGCACCAAACACTCTTTTCAGTTAAGTATTCCAAGTGCATATTTATCAATGTTTTGATTTTTTTAACAATGATCAAAAAGCTCGATTTTTTCTGTTTTTTCTAAATCATGAATATTTATATGAACTTATGTTTATTGATTAAAAATGTTTAAAAACAAATAGCTTAGCACTTACATTTTAACTTTTCTGAATTAGCCAAAGCTGTTCTATACTATACATGCTTACTCTTTTATTTCTTATGTTATGACCACAATCTCCCCAGGCAAAGCTTCTCCGCGAGCGCTTGCCCTTCTACCGCTTATTGTGTTTTTAGCCATTTTTTTGGGCAGCGGTATTTATCACACTCTGATTGGCACTGAGTTTGCCTTCTACCAAATTAAAGCACCCATTGCTGCTATCCCTGCCCTCATTCTTGCGGTATTACTTTATCGTGGCAAATTAAACACAGGTATAGATGAGTTTCTCCGTGGGGCAAGCCATCCTAATCTTATTTTAATGTTTATGGTCTTTATGCTGGCAGGTGCTTTTGCCAGTATTAGTAGCGCCATTGGTAGTGTGGATGCAACAGTACAATTAGGTTTATCTCTCATTCCTTCGGATTTTGTCCTGCCAATGCTCTTTGTTATTTCAGCATTTATTGCTACCGCGATGGGAACCTCGATGGGTACTATCGCTGCTTGTGCGCCGATCGCATTTGGCTTCACTCAAGTCACCGATATAAATCCTGTTGTTGCGATTGGTGCTGTGGTTGGAGGAGCCATGTTTGGTGATAACTTGTCTATGATTTCAGATACCACTATCGCTGCAACTCGTAGCCAACGTGTAGAACTAAAGGATAAATTTAAAGTCAATGTATGGATTGCAGTACCAGCAGCGCTTTTCACGATTTTGATTTATTTTGTGATGAGTCGTGATACGCAACAAATTTCTTTCAATGACTATAATTTTTGGCTGATTTTGCCTTATTTAGCCGTATTTGCTTTGGCTTTTAGCCGATTACATGTGTTGGCTGTACTTATGCTGGGCATTGTTATGTCTGGACTCGTCGGTCTGATTCAAGCCCCTGACTTTAACCTACTTAAATTAAATAATGCGATTTACGATGGCTTTTTGGGCATGTTTGAAGTCGCATTGCTTTCAATGTTACTCGGTGGTATTTCTGCCCTTATGCGAAAAGAAGGTGGCTTAGAGTGGCTAATACAACGCATTTATCAACTTACGCGTTTATTCAAAGTGGGGACGCAAAGAGCTGGTGAAATCGGAATTTGCCTTCTGGTGATCTTGTCTAATTTCTTTGTGGCGAATAATACGGTTGCCATTATTCTATCTGGCGATATGGCACGTGAAATTGCTAAAGAATATGGTGTTGACCCAAAACGCTCGGCTGCTTTGTTGGATATTTTTTCTTGTGTTGTTCAAGGCTTAATTCCGTTTGGCGCACAATTATTATTGGCGTGTTCAATTGCAAAATTATCGCCAATGGAAATGATCCAAAACGTTTATTACTGCTGGATCTTAGCGGTGATTGCTATACTCTCCATTGCTTTTAGATATCCCAAAATACAGATGAATCAATTTTAGACTGGCATAAAAATGAAGTCTTTAAAGGTAAGCTACATGCTTACCTTTTTTATTTCCATAATCTAACTTAGATTATGGTGTTGAGTTGGTCGTTGTTTAAGTTGTTTTTTAAACTGCAACAGCGTTATTCCATTATACATTTTAAATGCTCTAGCAAGCGCAGACTGATCTGAGTAACCGAGTTGCACTGCGATATCAGTTAACTCTAGCCCCTGATTTAATAGGCGCTCACATTGTGACATCCGCTCTTGCTCAAGTATGCGTTTAAATGATGTTCCGCGATCTTTTAATTGTCGTTGCAAAGTCCTCACCGACAAACATAATTCTGTCGCAATATCTTCAATCTTTGGCGCTTCGTGACGAATACGCAAATACTCAGCAATAATTAAGTGGAGTTGCCGATCAAGACTCGATTGCACGGGTTTTGATGCAATCGCCTCTTCCGCTTGTTGAACCAACAATTGCATAAGTGAAGGATCTGCTTGTTGGGGTTTTAGCTGCAACCCCTGCGTGCGAATTTGAAACTGATATTCAACATGGCTGAACTCTACCTGACAACCATAGAACTTTTGATATTCATACAATGGTGCGATAGCTTCATGCGCCATGATCACTTTATACAGTGGAAAGGTATCATGCACTAATATTTGCTTTGCCAATGAAACCATCATGGCATTCGTCAGCTCATTGATAAAATTATAGTCATCACAAATAAACGGCCAGCTTAAAATCAGTATTTCACCGTTCTGGTGAATCTGCATGGGTGTAATCTCTTCACCATCAATCACCAAGCGGCTAAATCTTAAAATATAGTTCAGTGCTTCCGCCACCGTCTCACTTCGTGTCGCCATATATCCAAGCACACCAAAATGCTCAGGTTTCACATATTGAGCCATTTCAAAAATATAATTGGCGCGATTCAAATAAACCTGCGTGAGAGAGTTAAGTTTTAAGAAAAAAGAATAAGATGATTGCATGGCAATCGGTGCTACCAAAATCTTATTCAGCGTATCAACATCCTGATTTAATGCAGTCTTTATCTCTTTATCGAGCTGTTTCACTTGAATAAATGTTTGCCATAAATGGAAATATCCATTGGGTATTTGAATATCTTTCACGATGCACTATTCCTTTAGGCAAAATTGACTTTATTCATTTTCATTTGTCGTAAAATGTATAAAAAATGGCAAGTACTGTCAAAACAATCAGACCAATGCCATACATACTTAAACGATCTAAAGCGGATGAATGAAAATAAGATGAACGCATTGGTAAAATATCAAGTTGATCCTGTCGTACGCACGAATCTCAATTTCAAGCTCTCAGAAATTCCTCGTTTTTGGTTTGGTGGAGATCCATTCAAAACCCGTATGTTTGATGCATTGAGTCTAACTTTCCCAGACGGAGAGCGCTACTTCATTGAATCAGTTCGATTATTTAGAGATAAAATCAAAGACCCTGAATTACAAAAACGCGTCGCAGATTTTATTCGACAAGAAGCACAGCATGGAATTGCGCATGACAAGATGAATCAGGTCATGAAAGATCAAGGTATGCCTGTCGATCAATTTATTAAGGTTCTTAACAAAATTTTTAAATTCGAACTGACACGTCGTTCACCTCAATATAATATTGCCATGACTGCTGCAGCCGAACACTTAACTGCATTAATGGCTGATACTTTTTATAGTCAAAAAGCAACCCTTGAAGATGCTCACCCCTATGTGCGCGCGCTTTTAGCATGGCATGCTATCGAAGAGATGGAGCATCGTGATGTGGCTTTTGATGTCATGAAACAAGTCGGTGATGTTCCAGACCTTACTCGACAATTTGCTTTGGCATTTACAACTTTCATGATGCTTGGATTTACAACTTATCGTGCCAATATCATGTTGAAGTATGACGGATTTAGTCGTTTAGACCGTTTCAAAATGACCGTCAAAGGACTTCCATGGTTTATCGGTCGAAATGGCATGTTAACGAGAATGAAAGGTCCATACTTAGATTGGTTTAAAAAAGACTTTCATCCAAGCCAACATCCTGTGATTGCCCAATATGATGTCTGGGTAAAAACATTAGCCGAGACCAATGATCCAATTCAAGCTGGTGAAGCATTCTGGCAAGCAGCTCGATAATATTCCTATCGCCGGCTAAATCATTTTTATTCGGATGATTTAGCCGACATTACTTACAGTTTTAATCTCCTTCTCTCTTCTTTTGTCCTGTAGAGATAATGACCTCAATGTGATTTTTTTACATACTTGTTCTTTCTGCATAAGTGATAAAAATAAAATGAATGCAATTACCACATACCATCCAGTGATTCGTAAGCACCTTGATTTCCGACTTAACGAAGTACCACGATTTTGGTTTAACAACGATCCTTTTAAAACACGTGTATTTGATGCTTTGAGTTTGACATTTCCAGATGGAGAACGATATTTCATACAGTGTGTCCGACTATTTCAACCGCATATTCAAGATCCTGTCTTAGCCAAACGTGTGAAAGACTTTATTCAACAAGAAGCGCAACACGGTATTGCCCATGACAAAATGAATAAAATTTTAATTGAGCAAGGTATGCCAATTGAAAAATATATTCATCAAGTCAATCAACGTTTCAAACATGCGTTAAAAAGGTATCCTGATCGTTTTAATATTGCGATTACCGCTTCATGCGAACACTTAACCGCTTTAATGGCAACGACCTTTTTCAGTCATAAAAGTACGATGGCCCATGCACATCCTTTTGTCCGTGGTTTATTTGCATGGCATAGTATTGAAGAAATGGAACATCGCGATGTAGCGTATGATGTCATGACCGAGGTAGCGCAGACTTCAAACCTTACACGTTATACCGCCTTGGTTTTAGTTACGCTTATGATGTTTGGATTTACCATGCAAAGAACACATGGACTTCTCAAACAAGATGGCTTTACTCGAATTGAAAGGTTAAAAATGTTTGCTCAAGGCTTGAAATGGTTGCTTGGGAAAGATGGCATTTTAACGGCAAAAAAACGAGAATATTTAGACTGGTTTAAACCTGATTTCCACCCAAACCAACACCCTATTATTCATCAATACCAAGTTTGGGTTGATACGCTCGCTGAAACTCAAGATCCAATTCAAGCAGGTGAAGCTTTTTGGCAAGCTGCGATATAAAAAAGAATGTAAAAAAAGTCCGATCAATCGGACTTTTTTGTTGTTATGACGCCATTACCATTTAGCGTAATGTTGCTCTAATAGTCCATACTCTTGATTAAGCTCAATATGCTGACCATCATCTGAAATAATAAAACCCGTAATTTTAGATTGCCACTGACTGAACTGGCTGCCTACCATTCTAAGATTAAGATTTTCATAACGGCGCCAGCCTGTTTCAATGGTCAATTGTAATTTGTCATCCATAGATCGTATGGTCCACATCTGATCATTTTGCATTTCAAAAAGAACATCCGTCAACGCATAAAGGCGCCCATTAATCCACAAACAGTTTTCATTGCCAAAGCTTTCATTCACGCCAGAGGCAAGATTCAAACCCACACGGTTTCCTTGCGCATCCCAAAAATTAGAAGATAGCCAAAACCAAGCCGTTTCAGGTCTTAGAAAACCGCAAGTATCATCAAGCGAAGCAAAAGTTCGTGAGTTAAATTCAATTTTTTCTTTTTGTTTATTAATGAAATACCCTTCAACGGCCAATGTAGTTAGTTTCTGAGTATAGGTCCAACCATTAATACCAGTAGGACTGCACATCGACAAAGGATCTGTTCCAGCACAAAAGATTCGTGCAGACAGTTTTTCTTCACCATGTTTGATCACTTTGATATAACGAACACCATTGGCATGTTGGATATCTAGTTGGATTTTTCCATGTTGAAAATGGCTATGATTAAATAGTGGCTGTTCATCTAGAACCGTACTGTGTGCCAATACATTAATCGCATTCCACTCGACGACTTGTCCGGTGTTATGGTCATAGATATAGATGAAACCATGTCCCGCCCAAGCGATATCGACGATAGCCATCCCAATGCTGTATTGCTCATGTTGGATACTACAAAACTTAAATTTCTTATATTTAAGTTTTTTTCTCCACCCTTTGAGCACTTTGCCATATGGCGTTTTATAAATATATTTTGAAACAGAAATTGCGCTTGGCAATTCTGTAAAACGCCCATAGCGCGGTTGACCATTTACTTGAATTAAATCCATTGGGACTCAGCCTAATTTCATTCCATGACAATTATAGACTTTAGTCTAAAGTATTTCATTTACTGTGTGACAGCATAGACTAAAGAACCGATACAGATCGCCTCTTTTTTCTCATATATTCAATACCTTGACTACCAGTTCCCTTCACCCAGTGTTTGGCCGATATAATGATACTGTGCCTTGGATCTTGAAAATTTAATTGGGCAAGCCAACTGTTTTTCTACCTCATTTGCATCTTTCCTTAGAGGTACATCTACTGTCCAAGCACGTTGTTGAGCCAAATCTGACGTCAGAGCTTCGTCTAGATTTAACACAGGTTCTACACATACGTCTAATTCAGAAAATGTTTTACGCCATACATCAAAACTTTTTTCCTTGATTTTATCAGCGATGGCAGTCTTGACTGCTTTTCGATCTTCAAGATCAAATGAAGTTCCTTTTTCCAATAAGATAGGCAGTTCTAATACAGTTGCCAAACCTGTCATAAATTGAGGTTCTAAACTTCCAATTGAGATATAGCGCCCGTCTTGCGTTTGATAATAGTCATAAAATGTTCCCCCGTTCAGATGTTCATTTTCAGGGTACTGATTCTGCCCACCTGCAAGTACAGCTGCCGCGGCCATATTGTTTAAGGTCACCGCACAATCCGTCATGGAGATATCAATATATTGACCTAAACCGCTTCGTTGCCTTTCAATCACGGCTGTTAAAATGCCGATCACTGCGTGTAAAGAACCGCCTGCGACATCAGCAATTTGAATCCCCATCGGTGGTGGTCCACTTTCCTGCCGACCTGAATGCCCAGCAATCCCTGAGAGCGATATATAATTAATGTCATGTCCCGCTTTATCTTTATAAGGACCTGTTTGCCCATATCCTGTTATTGAACAATAAATCAAACGAGGGTTTATTTCAGATAAAGTTTGATAGTCGAGTCCTAAGCGTCGCATCACTTCAGGACGGAACTGCTCAATGACGATATCGTATTCTGAAATTTTTGATTTAATGAGTTCAATACTCTGACTATCTTTTAAATCTAGGGCAATCGACTGCTTGTTGCGATTCAAATAACTGTGCGCTGTGGCTTGACCATTTGCATAAGGTGGCAACAATCTGACAAGGTCTGGTCGATTTGGTGACTCAATATGGACCACCTCTGCCCCTAGATCTGCTAAGTACAAAGTCGCAAAAGGTCCGGGTAATAATGTGGAAAAATCTAAAACTTTCAATCCCTTTAATGCAGCTGTCATTGTTATTTTCACCAAGAATATGTTGATTTTTCACCCATAATAGAAATATAAAACAAGATTAACAATGTCATGTTCAGCCATTTACCTTGATCATTTCGGCAATTTATGATGTAAAAGAGCAATTACTCTAGTGATAATTGCCAATTAAATTATTTTTTGTGTCATTTAGGTCAAGTAGCAGTGAACATCAAAGAGACTGAAGGATTTAACATGAGTCGCGATACGATAAGTATCCATTTTGTGAATGCAGCCCTGACTGGGGTAAAACGTCTAGGGATGGATGTTGACACTTTACTTTCACATGTCGGCATTGAAGCTGAACTACTCCGCCAACCTAAAGCACGTATTTCTCCTGAGCAGTACACACGCTTTGTTAAAATGCTGTGGATGGTTACCCAAGATGAACACGTTGGTTTTGATATCCAGCCACGTCGCTTAGGGACCTTTGCGATCATGTGTCAATTGATCATACATGCCAAAACTTTAGGTGATGCGCTTGAGTTATCATCACAGTTCTACAAGTTATTTGGTGATGAGTGGTCTGTGACTTTAGAGCGCGATAAGCATGAAGCACGCTTAGTTCCACTCATTCCAAAAACAATGGATCCTGACCATTTCATTACTGAAAGTATGCTCATGATCTGGCATGGTTTGGCATCGTGGCTCATTGAGCGTCGTATCCCGTTAGAGCGTGTACATTTTTCATATCCACGCCCACAACATGCAGATGAATATGATGCGTTATTTTTTGCACCAGTAATCCAATTTGATTCAGCTCGTACTGAAATCACATTTGCTGCAGACTACTTAGATCTTCCAATTCGCCAAGATGAAAACACCTTGGAAGAGTTTCTAAAAGGTGCTCCAGCGAAACTGTTGGTGAAATTCAAAAATACCAATTCGCTCACATCACGTATTCGTGAAGTATTGAAGAGCCAAATTGGTGAAGAAATGCCAACATTAAATGATGTTGCAGCCATGCTTTATTTATCACCACAGACGCTTCGCCGTCGCTTAGCTGCTGAAGGTAAGAGCTATCAAGGTGTAAAAGATGCCTTACGTCGAGACGCTGCAATTCACTTACTGTTAAACCCATCTTTAACTTTAGAAGATGTGGCACAACAAGTCGGCTTTAGTGAAACCAGTACCTTCCACCGAGCATTTAAAAAGTGGACAGGGGTAACACCAGGACTGTATCGTCAATTACATGGTTATCATTAATTTATTCAAACATAAAAAAGTCTGACATTGTTCAGGCTTTTTTTTACATATGGATTTAAGTGCTTATTTAACAAAAATATTCAAGTTGAAATTAAAATATTCGTAATATTTAAAGGAATAATAAGATGACACTTACTGCAATCTTAATCTCAATTTTGATTGGAATAGCAATTTATTTTTACAGTGTAAAATCGCACAGCTCTCGACCTCAAGCTGATATACGGTACACTTATAATATTGTCGGAGAAAATGCATATCAAAAAAATTTACTTAAAATAGCTGGTCAAAAAAAATCTGTATCTAAATTTCATGAATGTACTGCTCATGTTCTATCAGAACCATTTAACCAATACGATCCAAATGCGATCAAAGTTGAAATCAACGGATTAACAGTTGGCTATTTAAGTAAATTAGAAGCTGAAAAACTGAAAGGGCAGATTATCAATAAAAAAGTGCCCGCTGTAATTAACGGTGGTTGGTATGTTGATGAAGATGATGAAGGTTCTTATGTTGTAAAGCTTACCATATCAAACGCCAAAGATTTGATATAGCAAAATTATAATCAAAGTATTCACAATACAAATTTGTTTTTTAATTCGTCAAAAACTTTCATTTCACAATCTAAAACATTTAATTTTTCAGTGACCAAAAATATCAAACGACTCATCCGTTCTCGTCATTGCACAATCACATAGATCATCTACACTCAAAACACCATAACAATTTCAACCTATAAAAAAGGAACTATTATGAGCGAGGCTTACATCATTGATGCCATTCGCACACCACGCGGAAAAGGAAAAAAAGATGGTTCTTTACATGAAGTAAAACCAATCACATTACTCACAACGCTGTTAAATGAACTTCAAACTCGCCATCAACTCGATACTTCTAAAGTCGATGACATCGTACTGGGTTGTGTAACTCCAATTGGTGATCAAGGCGGTGATATCGCTAAAACTGCTGCAATTGCAGCAGGCTGGAATGATGATGTAGCAGGCGTTCAAATCAACCGTTTTTGTGCTTCAGGACTAGAAGCTGTCAATCTTGCTGCACAGAAAGTTCGTTCAGGCTGGGAAGATGTTGTCGTTGCAGGTGGTGTAGAGTCAATGTCGCGTATTCCAATGGGCTCCGATGGTGGACCATGGGCACTCGATCCAGAAACAAACCTGAAATCTACCTTTGTTCCACAAGGAATTGGTGCTGATTTAATCGCAACTTTAGATGGCTACTCTCGTGCTGATGTAGATGCTTTTGCTGCAGATTCACAAAAGAAAGCAGCAGCGGCTCAAGCGAATGGTTACTTCAATAAATCAATTGTACCAGTAAAAGATAAAGCTGGCGTTGTCGTTTTAGATAAAGACGAGTTCATCAAACCAACGACTACCGTTGAAGGCTTAGCCAAATTAAATCCAAGCTTTGAAATGATGGGTGGTATGGGATTTGATGCACTCGCATTACAAAAATATCCAGAAGCTCAGAAGATTAATCACGTTCACCATGCAGGAAACTCTTCAGGCATTGTAGACGGCGCTGCTGTTGTTCTACTTGCATCTGAAAAAGCGGTTCAAGAACAAGGCTTAAAACCACGTGCCAAAGTATTAGCAACTGCGCTTGTCGGAACTGATCCAACAATCATGTTAACTGGTCCAGCACCTGCGGCACGCAAAGCTTTGGAAAAAGCTGGCTTAACCATTGATGATATCGATTTATTTGAAGTGAACGAGGCGTTTGCGGCTGTAGTAATGCGCTTTATTAATGAACTCAATGTCGATCCTGCAAAAGTCAATGTAAATGGTGGTGCAATTGCAATGGGTCATCCACTCGGTGCGACAGGTGCCATGATTTTAGGTACGTTGCTCGATGAACTTGAGCGTCAAGGTAAAAAACGTGGCTTGGCTACACTGTGTGTAGGTGGTGGTATGGGTATCGCAACGATCATTGAATTGGTATAAGGAGAAGAATAATGAGTGCAATTCAATTTGAAAAAAATGCTGATGGCATTGTTATTCTCACCTTAGACTCACCTAATCAGTCTGCCAATACCATGAATGCAGATTTCCGAGTTGCTTTGGAAGAGACGGTAACAAAACTGAAAGCCGAATCTGGCATTACAGGTATCATTTTTAAATCTGCAAAGAAAACCTTTTTTGCAGGCGGTGATTTGGATGAGTTGATTCAAGCTCAACCAGAACACGCCACTGAATTCTTTGGCATGATCCAAAAAATGAAAGCGGAATTCCGCTATATTGAAACCTTGGGTGTACCTGTTGTCGCTGCATTAAATGGAACAGCTCTCGGTGGCGGTTGGGAAATCGCATTAGGCTGTCATGCTCGTATTGCATTAAATGATCCTAAAGCGAAATTTGGTCTACCTGAAGTTACCTTAGGATTGTTACCAGGTGGCGGTGGTATCGTGCGTATGGTACGACTGCTCGGCTTGCAGAATGCTTTTCCTTTCTTGATGGAAGGTAAACAATTTGGTGTAGAAAAAGCAAAATCTCTAGGCTTAATTCAAGATACGGCTGATTCTGAACAAGAGCTCATGGATAAAGCGATTGCTTGGGTTAAAGCAAATCCAAAATCTCAACAACCATTCGATGTTAAAGGATACAAAATTCCAGGTGGTACGCCATCATCACCTCAAGTGGCTCAAGTCCTTGCGATTGCACCAGCGATGCTGCGTGATAAAACAAAAGGTTGCTATCCAGCCCCTGAAGCCATTATGGCTGCTGCCGTTGAAGGTGCTCAGGTAGATGTTGATACTGCATTAACCATTGAATCTCGCTATTTTACGTATTTGGCAACTGGTCAAGTTGCGAAAAACATGATTGGTACTTTCTGGCATGGACTGAATGCAATCAAATCAGGTGAAAGCCGCCCTAAAGAGCCTGCAAAATGGCAAGCGACGAAAGTAGGTGTTTTAGGCGCTGGAATGATGGGCGCTGGCATTGCCTACTCGACAGCGATTAAGGGGATTCAAGTCGTCCTTAAAGATGTATCGATTGAAAATGCAGAAAAAGGTAAGGCATATAGTCAAAAACTGTTAGATAAACGTGTTTCACAAGGTCGAATGACTGCTGAAAAGCGCGAACAAATTTTATCTCTCATTACCCCTACAGCAAATGCATCCGATCTACAAGGCTGTGATTTAATCATTGAAGCTGTATTCGAAAATCAAGAACTCAAAGCCAAAGTAACTCAAGAAGCTGAGCAATATTTGGTTGACGGCGGTGTGATGGCTTCTAATACATCCACCTTACCGATCACAGGTCTTGCAACAGCAAGCAAAGATGCGAAAAACTTTATTGGACTGCATTTCTTTAGCCCTGTTGATAAAATGCAGTTGGTTGAAATTATTAAAGGTAAAGAGACTTCAGCTGAGACACTAGCTAAAGCCTATGATTATGTTCAACAAATTGGAAAAACACCTATCGTTGTGAATGATAGTCGTGGTTTCTTCACCAGCCGCGTATTTGGTACTTTTGTCAACGAAGGTTTGCGTTTACTGGCTGAGGGAGTACATCCAGCCAAAATTGAAATGGCTGCTTTAAAAGCAGGTATGCCAGTCGGTCCATTAGCAATCCAAGATGAAGTCGCATTAACCTTGTCTGAGCATGTGACCAACGAAACGCGTAAAGCGCTTCAGGCTGAAGGCAAAGATTTACCACACTCCCCTGCTGAAGATGTTTTAAAGCAAATGATCCATGAGTTTGGGCGTAAAGGGAAAGCTGCTGGTGCTGGTTTTTATGAATATCCTGAAAGTGGTAAAAAATACCTTTGGGATGGTTTAAACCATTGGACGAAAGAAACAGATATTTCTGAACAAGAAATGATTGATCGCTTCCTATTTGTTCAATCCTTGGATACGCTGCGCTGTTTGGAAGAAGGCGTTTTAGAGTCTGTCATTGATGGAAATATCGGTTCTATTTTTGGCATAGGATTCGCCCCTTGGACTGGCGGCGCTTTACAGTTCCTCAATCAATATGGACTCGCACAAGCGCTTGAGCGCGCGAATCAGCTTGAAGCGAAGTATGGTGAGCGTTTTAAAGCACCTCAACTCCTCAAGGACAAAGTTCAGTCTGGTCAATCAATCTGATTGATATAAATTAAAAACCTCTCTTCGAAGAGGTTTTTTTCGGTCTTGTCGATAAATATGTGTTATAAAGTAACATATTCTCAGATTCATTTTACCCAACTTGGTATAGCATTATGACTGATCACTCTTCACCAGAAAAATCTCCTTGGGGTTGGAAAGCGCTAATTATCGCGATCATTTTAAGTATTATATTTATGGTGATTTTCTATGTAGCCATTGAAAATGAACCTGACTATATGCCAAGTAAACAACGAACAGAAACCAGTGAACATCATGCATTCAAAGCATCACCTGTGATGTCTGAAGAAGCAGCAGCAAAAATAGAAGCCAACAAAGCTGCTCAAGCTAGTGCAACTGAACACAATATGACTGAAGATGAACACGCAGCAATGGGCGAACACAGTCATACACATGATGGTGAATCAGGTTCACATAGTCATTGATATTTGTGATGAAAAAACGGAGCATTGGCTCCGTTTTTTTATTCAAGCTGCATCGTCATATAAACATGAGGAATACCACAATCTAAGTATTCCTTACCTTGGGGCTCAAACCCTAAACGTTGATAAAATGGTAATGCATGAACTTGAGCAGAAAGATTCAAGGTTGGTCGCTTTTCCCTTTGAGCAAACTCAATTATAAATTTCATGAGCTCAAACCCAACACCTTTTCCTCGATAAGCCTTTATGACTGCTACCCTTCCAATACTATGGTTTTGAAGTAGTCGAGCCGTGGCGATTGCCTCACCTTCATGGAAAACAACGAAATGAATCGATGTCTCATCTTCCATATCCCATTCGTCTTCAGGTGAAATTTGTTGTTCCAGAATAAATACTTGCTCTCGTATCTGCATCGCGTAGCACTTTAATTGCGACCATGAACCTACTTGAACATCGAAGACATTACTCATGTGTTAATTCCCAAAGGGGTGTTAGCACTTTTCACCAATATTTTGTTGCTCCCACTCTCCTTTTAGAAGCAACTCTAATGAGTGCTTTTGAATACCATACATATTTTTTAATGCAATTATTTGATCTAACACTTGCTGATCTGGTGCGTTCAAATCTTTGCGCTTGGTGGCTAAAATCATTTTATTTTTGCTGGTATGTTCCAAAGCCACAAATTCAAAAACTTTAGTCTCGTAACCATAGGCTTTTAACAATAGCGCTCGAATTGTATCTGTCAGCATTTCAGCTTGTTGCCCCTCATGAATACCAAACTGCAACATTGGTTTTAATACAGAGGGACTTTGCATTTGAGGTCTCAACTCTTTGTGGCAGCACGGCGCGCACATAATCATTTGCGCATTCAATCGAATACCGGTATGAATCGCAAAATCAGTTGCTACATCACAGGCATGCAACGCAATCATGACATCGAGTTTTTCAGGCGAGTAAGTTCGTACATCTCCTTGGAAAAAATCTAAATGCTTAAAATCTGATTTACGGGCAACATCTTGACAGAATTGAACCATTTTCTCGTTCAGTTCCACACCTGTAACATAAGGATTATAATCATTTTTTTGTAAGTAGTCATACAGTGCAAAGGTGAGATAACCTTTACCTGAGCCAAAATCGACAACGTTGAGCTGCTGATCAACTTGAATTTGGTTTAATGCGCCTGAGCAAATCTCAACAAATTTATTAATCTGTTTCCACTTACGCGCCATGCTTGGAATAATTTGTTCTTTTTGATCCGTAATACCCAACGGTTGAAGAAAATAACTTTCTTGCTCAACAAAACGGTGTTTTTGACGGTCGTGTGATTTTTCAATGATCTTGGAGACTGAAGCCTTTTTACTTTGAGTTAAGATCGCTTTTTTCTTATTTTTCTTGAGCTGTAACTCGCTGTCCAATGTAAAAAGATTGGCTTGTTTGCATTCACTGACCAATTTACTCACCAACGGATCAGCTTCATCAATTGGAAAATTTTTGGTCACATCTTGAGTTTTAAAGCGATACAGAACATTCAGCATCCATTCATCTTGTAATCGAATCATGCGTAAAGTCATCTTCTCTAAAGCTTCTATCTCGCCCTGATATTGACTCAGAATCATACGATCAAAACGCTGAGAAGCTAATGCTTGATGAAATGCTTCAAGAAATTGTTGCTCTTGCGGGGTGGAAGATGCCGAAACGGTCATAAACAGTGCCAAAAAAAGAAATGCTATTAAATTTTAATGCGTCTTACGCGAAAAGCAAAATTCAATTACGATACAGATGTATAATTAAATGTGTAAGTGAACAATGAAAGCATCTCCTGCTTCGTATGATCCATTAGAAGAAAAAATTAATTTCATCAGTCATGCCATTGGTGCTGTCTTGGCCGTCATCGGTGCCATTTTATTGATTATAAAAGGTGCTGCTTATCCTTTGGCACAATGTATCGGGCTATGGGTCTATGGACTTAGTTTAGTTCTACTCTTTACGGCGTCTAGTCTTTATCATTTTGCGGAAACACCTGAGCGTCGGGGTTGGTTTAAAAAATTGGACCACACGGCTATTTATTATCTCATCGCAGGAACATACACGCCTTTTCTATCTATAGCTTTACCAACGCAAAAAGCTCACTATTTATTAATTGCGCTTTGGGTAATTGCGGCGATTGGCACTTTATTCAAATTGGTGTTTATTCACCATTTTCAAAAAATATCGCTTTTTGCCTATCTCGCAATGGGATGGTTAGCATTACTTGTGATTGATGATATGCGCACATATTTATCTGATCAAAGTTTAACCTTCCTTATTGTTGGTGGCCTTGCGTACACCATAGGCGCATTGTTTTATGCTTTAAAAAAGGTAAGATACACTCACGCTATCTGGCATATTTTTGTATTGATAGGTGCAGGATCACATTTCCTGTCTATTTATCTTTACGTGCTATAACCACTTTAACTACATCGTCTAGCAACCCTAACACCGTAGAGCAAGCTGGTATTTCGTATTTTTTTAAGAAATTACGCCTTTTTTAAAAAGATTACGCTATTAAATCTAAGTTTTTTATTTTTAGTAAGTGTAAGGTCTCTCATGGCGTCTAATACAGCATCACAACAAGCTCAACCCGCAAACTCTAAAACTCGGGTATTAACTGCAAGTCTCGTTGGTACAACCATCGAGTTCTTCGATTTTTATATTTACGCAACAGCTGCAGTCATTATTTTCCCCTACTTGTTCTTTCCAACAAGCACAGATCCTATGACAGCAACGATTCAATCATTAGCAACTTTTGCAATCGCATTCATCGCACGTCCTATCGGCGCCGCACTATTCGGTCATTTGGGAGATCGAATCGGTCGTAAAGCAACCTTAGTGGCAGCCTTGCTAACCATGGGACTTTCTACCGTTGCGATTGGTTTACTTCCAACCTATGCGCAAATTGGCATTGTGGCACCCTTACTTTTAGCTTTGTGCCGATTAGGTCAGGGCTTAGGTTTAGGTGGCGAATGGTCAGGTGCAGTTCTACTCGCAACTGAAAATGCGCCAGAAGGCAAACGTGCTTGGTACGGTATGTTCCCTCAACTTGGTGCACCAATCGGCTTCATCCTTGCCACAGGCTCTTTCCTTACGCTTGGGGCATTCATGAGTGAAGAAGCATTCATGTCATGGGGATGGCGTATTCCATTTATTTCAAGTGCCTTATTGGTGATTGTAGGCTTGTGGATTCGCTTAAAGTTGCATGAAACGCCAGCATTCCAAAACGTGCTTGATAAACAAAAAGAAGTGAATGTTCCTTTTGTACAAGTTTTTAAAAAGCATTCAAAAATGCTTGTACTCGGAACGATTGCAGCCATTTGTACTTTCGTAGTTTTTTACTTAACCACTGTATTTGCTTTGCAATGGGGTACAAAACAATTAGGTTACTCTCGTGAAGAGTTCCTACAACTTCAGTTGGTTGCAACGCTTTGTTTTGCAGCATTTATTCCCCTTTCTGCAATTTTTGCGGAAAAGTTCGGTCGTAAAACCACTTCGATCGCGGTGTGTGTAATTTCTGCTATTTTTGGTATTTTCTTTGCGGACATGTTGGAGTCAGGAAGTACACTGATTGTGTTCTTATTCTTATGTATTGGTCTTGCGATTATGGGCTTAACCTATGGTCCAATCGGTACGGTACTTTCAGAAATCTTCCCGACATCGGTGCGTTATACTGGTTCGGCGTTAACATTTAACCTTGCTGGTATTTTTGGTGCATCTTTCGCACCTTTGATTGCAACGAAATTGGCAACTGAATATGGTTTGTCTGCAGTAGGCTATTATTTGACGGCTGCATCAATCCTTTCGCTGATTGCTTTCCTCATGATTCGCGAAACGAAACATGATGATGTGAATAATCAAATTTGATGCTTTCAGCTAATAAAAAAACCGGCTTAAGCCGGTTTTTTTATTAGCTGAGCTCAATGATATCAATCATCGGTGGTACTCTGAATCTGAATGGGACACCTACCATACCAGTACCTACGGACACATAAACATTGGCATGTTCATGCTTATATAAACCACGTTTATGACCCAAGATAGACACTTTTTTCATGATGTAATCTGTCAACCACGGAAGTTCCACTTGTCCCCCATGAGTATGCCCTGACAACATCAACGGATGAGTTGGCAATTTTGGCACCATATCCACCGTATCCGGATTATGTGACAGAATTAACCACGGCTTATCTTGTGGTAAATCAGGCATATCCCGCATGTCAGCCTTACCTGCCCACAAATCCCCCACACCAATCAATCTAAACTCATCAAACTCAACAATCTTACCTTCAATATCCATCACCTGATTTGAAGCTAGCGCATCTTTTAATAATGCCTGAATCGGTGGACCTGGATATTGCTCATCATGATTACCATTCACAGAATAGACAGGCGCTTGAATTTCTCTTAATACTCGGAGCTCTTCTGCCAGCTTATTTTCTGGTTCATAGGTCCAATCACCTGCCACAACCACTAAATCTGGTTGAGCTTGATTAATCTTATTCACGATAATTTTCAGTTGTCTTTCATGCCCAGAAAACAATCCAATATGTAAGTCTGCAATTAATGCCACTTTAATCGGATGTTTAAAGGGTTGCGCCGAACTTAACTTGTAACTCAGGTTATTCACTACTACACGATGAGGCTCAATGAAACGTGCATAAATCAATACACTGCTCAACAAGAAAATAAACACACCTTCATGCAATGAAAATATACCTTGCCAAGTAGCAAAAATACTAAAAAACCACAACGGAACAAGTAAATAAGAAAGATAAAATGCCAAGAGATGAACAAAGGCTTTAAATGGATGTATGGTTTCAGTTCGAGATTGGCTCATCCATGCTTGCGTGACTCCCCAAATAGCGAAGAGCGAGAAAATAATATAGAACGCAGCAAGGATGTTATTTGTTGTCCACATATTCAATCTCTTTCATTAAATCAGACGAATAATCTGAGTGGTTCATTTATCTTTTAAATGGTGCTCTTTATACTTTAGCACATTGAGTTCAAAGAATAGATTATGCAAGCAAATCACATGGAAAAGAATCAATCTCAACAATTGAATCGCCAAAAGAAAACATCTTTTAAAATGCGCTTCATCATGAGTTCATGTTTGGTTCTTGCTTTACCTGCATGCTCAACTTTACCCACTCAACAAGCTATTGCACCTCAATATGCGTACGACATCGACACTCATGGCACTTCATTGGCGCAAATTGTCGAACCTTTGAAAATTAAGAATCCTGAATTAACAGGTTTTCATGTTTTATATGATCCAATCGAAGCGATAGCTGCACGTTTTCAATTAATTGAGAAAGCTGAGAAAACACTCGACCTTCAATATTACATTTGGGATAACGACCGTGTAGGTGCATTGGCTCTTTATAAAATCATTCAAGCTGCTGATCGTGGTGTAAAAGTCAGATTGTTAATGGATGACAACAACGCTAAGACGATGGAAAGTATTTATCTCGCGCTGGATCAACATCAAAAAATTGACGTAAAGTTATTCAATCCTTATAAATTCCGACGCCTTAGACCCGTTGATATGATTTTGGATCTGAAACGTATCAATCGACGGATGCACAACAAAACGTTTACAGCTGACAATCAAATTACCCTGATTGGCGGCCGAAATATGAGTAATCAATACTACAATGTCAGTGACCGATATCAATTTTCAGATGTTGATGTCATGCTTGTCGGTCATGCAGTAAGTGATATTACACACTCGTTTGATGAGTACTGGAATCATGAATATGCCTATCCAGTTAAAAATATTGTCAATCATCAACAATATACATTGCGCTATGAAGGTTTAAAACAGCAACTGCAAAAGCACTTTGATGATGGTGCTGTACGTAGTTATGTTGAAATTACTCGTGAATCTCATGATTTTGATCGTTGGCTCAATCAAGAAATTAAGCTGGATTGGGTGAAAGCAGAAGTCATCAAAGATTCTCCTGAAAAAATCAAAGCGAAAGCTAAGAAAGAAGAACATCTCAACTTTCAACTGGTTGAACGCTTAGAGAAACCAGAAAAAAGTGTCGATATCATTTCCGCTTACTTCGTTCCTGAACGCAAGGGTGAGCAACGCTTAAGTGCGATCGCACAAGATGGCGTTAAAGTTCGCGTACTGACCAACTCTTTTAAAGCCAATGATGTTGCGCTTGTACATGCATTTTATGCGAAATATCGTCAGGATTTACTGCAAAACGGCGTAGAGTTATATGAGTTCCTCCCTGCTTTGCCAGAAGAATTCCAAAATAAAAATAATATTGAAATTTCTAAGCAGTCCAAAGTGAGCCTTAAAGGGCTGAGTCGCTCAAGCCTGCATGCAAAAATGATGGCTTTGGATGATAAGCAAGTATTTATCGGATCATTTAATTTTGATCCACGTTCAGCCAATTTAAATACTGAAATTGGCGTCATTTTAAACAGCCAGCCCCTAGCGCAAGCTGTGCATAAAACCATGGATCAGAACCTAAAAAAATATGCCTATAAATTAGTTCTAGATTCACAAAATAATATTAAATGGAAACAAGCGACACCTGAAGGTATTAAAATCTATACCAAAGAACCAAAAATGAAATGGTGGCAAAAAGCAAGCTTGAAAGTTATCTCGTGGTTGCCAATAGAAGGATTCATGTAAAAAGCAGGGATCATCATGATCCCTGCTTTGCTTCTACTGATTAAGCTTTGAGCACTTTTTGATGTAATACTTCCAATCCTTCCTGCATTCTGAGTTGCACTTCTCTCGTTAAGCTTTCAACTGTATGTCCAGTAACATCAATCGTGGGCAAAGCTGTTAAATGTGCAACGACTTGAGGCATTTCCAATACTGCTTTGAGATGCGCTGTAAATCCAATATTTCCGATAAAGGGAGCAACCTGATCTAACTCCCCCTCTTGATTGACATAACAGATTAAACAAACTTGCACAGGTTTTTGAGCCTCGATAGCTGCAGCTAAAAGTCTTCCATGCACTTTTTTGACTTTAGTTCCATCAGTCGTGGTTGCTTCTGGAAAAAATAAGACAGGAATATTTTGCTTCAAAAATTCTGTGATTTGCTCTTTAATACGGACCGAATCTCCTGAACCTCGGTTAATGAACAGTGTTCCACCACCCTTGGCAAGTTTCCCAAAAATCGGCCAATTTTCAATTTCTGCTTTTGCTAAGAAAAATACACGCGCACTCGAACCTAATACAGGAATATCTAACCAAGAGATATGATTGCTCACCCATAATGCGGGTTCACGAGGAATGTTGCCATGTACTTGTAAATCGATATTAAAAACTTTGCATAAGCGACGGCAAAAATGTTGTACATAGCGAGTATTGTTTGGATTATTCGGATTTTTATACATTTGATGCCTAAAAATTAAATAAAACCCTTCAGTGACAGCAGCAGTACCTGAGATGATTTTTTGGCTATATAGCGCTGTTTTTGAAAATAAATTGAGTTTTTTAGGCTTTAATGTTGTCATAAATTATTTCACTGAATAATAACAGGCGTTATCCACTATAGCTCCATTCTATACTGAGCTCACCAGAGATGCATTGATTATAAAAACCGTATACATAGATTTGAAAATTCAATTTCAATTCAAATACCCAATAAAATATAATTTTTAAATCGAATTTATAGATTTAAAAATTATGCAAACTACAACTCAATCACCATCAAATCAAGTCATTCCCATCTGGTCGGCACTCTTCTCATTGGCATCAATTGTCGGTGGCGTCTTTTTATTTATGCTGGCGTTTATACTTATGTTCAAAACCGCTTTAGGTTAATTTAAATCTATTTCCCTCAATTGTTCAATTTCCTCTACACTAGAGTTTTGATGTGGAGTATTAGCTGAGTGGAAGTTACTGGACAAAATCAAGCAAATGAACGTGCGGTCTTGGTGAGTGTTAATGTCCAAATATTAGAAGATCTTGATCAAGAAGAATTTCGTTTATTGGCCAAATCTGCTGGTGCAGAGATTCTTGAACATATACAAGCTCAACGTATTAAACCTGACCCTAAATTTTTTATTGGTTCGGGTAAAGCTGAAGAAATCGCCGAATTTGTTGCAGCGGTAGAAGCTGATATTGTCATTTTCGATCATTCCCTCACACCATCTCAAGAACGTAATCTCGAGCGTGTTATTCAATGTCGTGTTATCGATCGTACTCGCCTGATCTTAGATATTTTTGCACAACGCGCACGAACACATGAAGGTAAACTACAAGTTGAATTGGCTCAGTTAGACCATCTCGCTTCACGTTTAGTGGGTGGTCGCATGGGCTTAGATGGCCAAAAAGGTGGTATTGGTTTACGTGGTCCAGGTGAAACACAATTAGAAACAGATCGTCGTTTACTTCGTCTCCGCATAACCCAGCTCAAAGACAAACTTGAAAAAGTCCGCCAAACACGAATTCAAGGTCGTGCAGCGCGTCAAAAAGCGTCTATTCCAACAGTGTCTCTAGTCGGTTATACCAACGCAGGAAAATCCACCCTATTTAATATTCTTGCTGAAAGTGATGTGTATGCAGCAGATCAATTGTTCGCAACTCTTGACCCAACTTTAAGAAGATTAAATTGGGATGGCATTGGAACATTGGTCTTGGCTGACACAGTGGGATTCGTTCGCAATCTTGCACACTCCTTAGTAGAGTCATTCAAAGCAACCCTTGAAGAAACACTTGAGGCGACTTTGCTTTTGCATGTTATCGATTCAAATAGTCCAGAAAAGCTTGAGCAAATTGATGCTGTTGAAAAAGTCCTGAAAGAAATTGGGGCTCAGGTGCCAATATTACGCGTATACAATAAAATTGATCAAACGGGTGAAGAGCCTAAAATCATTTATGCTTCTCCCAATTTGCCCGATCGAGTCTATGTTTCAGCACACTCAGGTCAAGGTTTAGATTTACTGCGACAAGCCGTTCAAGAATGTTTAATGGGGCAAATACAACAATTTGAACTCACACTCAGTCCTGAATATGGCAAATTACGCAATCAACTGTATGAATTAAATGTGATTCAGTCTGAACATTATGATGATCTAGGTCATTTGATTTTAAATATTCAAATTGCGCCACATAAATTAGAGCAACTTATAAAACAAGCACATTTACCAATTGATCAAATTCTTGGTGATAAGGCGCAACAATTTAAAAGACCTTTAGAAGAGTTTGAAATCAAATCATAAATCAGTTAAAACGTGATAAATAATGTTAAAAGTATAATCATGATGCAGTGGATGAAAACGATAGATTGGCCAGCATGGATTGGCACCATAGTGCTTATTATTGGCTTCCGAGAAGGTTCAGTTTGGCTTATGACTCAATTGAATCATCCCGAACTGGGCAATCTTGTCGGGTTGCTTTCCTTACTACTTGTACTGTTTGCTTGGCGTAGATTTGGCACTCTTCCAACCAGAGTTGTCGATGTAAATAATAAAATCATGAAAGAAAGTGCTTTCGCATTTTTACCAATTAGTGCTGGGGCATTGGTTATGTTGGTTCATATGGGTAAAGAAATTCCTCTTTTTTTACTCGTACTCACGTTAAGTACACTTATTCCACTTTGGGTTTACGCCAAAATGGCAAAACGCTGGTTATAGGAGAGAAATATGCTCGCAATTTTAATCGGCTTTGCTATTACGTTATTCGCCTATTTAATTTCAAAACCCTGTAACCGTGTTGTACCACAGATTCCTGTAATTGTATTCGGGATGTTCTTTGTGATCGTCATCTTACTGATTATTGGTATTCCTTATGATCACTACATGAAAGATGTCAATCCGATTTTTGATCATTTATTAGGATACGTCACAGTGGCTCTCGCGATCCCACTTGCAGCGATGCGTTATGACGATTTACCACTAAAAGGCATTTTAGGAATATTAGTGTTTGCTAGTGTCAGTGCTGTCGCATTGCCTATGGGCTTAGCGTATCTACTGCATATGGCAGATTCGACCATTATGGCTTTCGCTACACGTGCAGTGACAACACCAATCGCAATTAATATTGCGACCTTACTCCATGCACCAATTAGCTTAGCCATTTTAATCGTTATTTTATCTGGCGTGATTGGCGCAGCTTTTTCACCACTCATACTACGTCATATTAATGATGAGCGTGCCTCAGGCTTAGCACTCGGTTTAGCAGCCCATGCGATTGGGACAGCTCAAGCTTGGCAACGAGGCAGTGTAGCTGGTCGTTATGCTGCATTTGGTATGGCGGTAAATGCAACGTTTACAGCCGTTTGGCTCCCTACTTTTATTCACTTTTTAAAAGCGACCTCTTGATATACCCACAACTGAAAATAAAAAAGCCACTGATGAGTGGCTTTTTTATTAGACGAAAACGACCAAAAGTAGATTCTATGCAAACATAGGATTATCAACAGCAAACATTTGCTGATCTTCAAGACGATACGCCATTAATTGATTGCCCCAGACACAACCACCGTCAACATTCTGAATATGCGCAGATATTGTTTTGCCCTGTAAGGCAGCCCAATGTCCAAAAATGACTTGATGAGTTTGAGCAGCTTTTGACTCATATTCAAACCATGGCTGATAGCCAGCTGGCATCGGCTCATCTAAAGCATCTTTAAAACTAAATTCAAGTCGACCCTCTGGATCAGTCAAACGCATACGGGTTAGATAATTCACGATACATCGTAAGCGCTCATATCCTGTTAAATCATCTGACCATAATGTAGGTTCTTTACCATACATTTCTTTCAAAAATGCATCCAGAACATCAAAATCATCATGCGCAATAACCGTTTCAACCTCTTGAGCAAACTGTTTCACTTGCTCTACTGTCCAAATATGTGGAATACCCGCATGTGTAATGACAATATTTTCATTTGGACATAAACATAAGGGTTGTTTGCGTAACCAGTCGATTAAATCATCACTGTCAATCGCATCAATCACATCACGAGTATTGTCTTTCTCTTTAATCTCTTTAATGCCCCTTGCGCCCGCTAACAAGGTCAGATCATGATTACCCAAGACTGTCGCAGCAACGCCACGATCGACCAGTTTCTTGATAAAACGTAAAGCGCCAATCGAGTTCTCACCACGTGCGACTAAATCACCCGCAAACCATAAAAAATCCTGATCAGGATCAAATTTGATTTCCTTGAGTAACATTTTCAAAGCTTCAAAACAGCCCTGAACATCACCAATCACGTAATTATATCGAATGTTTTCACCAGCCATTTATGCATCTACCATTTGATCTGCAAGTGCAACAAATTGAGCAAGTGTTAATGTTTCTGGACGCGCCATTGGATCAACACCAGCTTTTTCAAATCCTTCCTCTTGCAACATGCCTTTTAAACTGTTGCGAAGTGTCTTACGGCGTTGTGTAAATACATGGGAGACTAAACGTGCCAAGGCTTTTTCATTCTTCGCCACTATTGGTTTTACATCATACGGCTCTAAGCGAAATACCGCAGAAGTTACTTTGGGTGGTGGGTTGAACGAACCAGGTGGCACTTCAAACAAGAATGTCGGTTTACAGTAGTACTGAATCATGACTGATAAACGACCATATTCTTTGGTATTTGGTGATGCCGTAATACGATCGACCACTTCTTTTTGCAACATGAAGTGCATGTCTTTGACCTTGTCACCAAACTCTAATAGATGAAATAACAAAGGCGTAGAAATGTTATAAGGTAAGTTACCGACAACACGCAACGGACGACCATCAAACAATTCAGTGAAGTCGTAGCGTAAAGCATCAGTTTCCACAATAGTTAAACGTTCAGGATGCGGTACACGACCCGGTAATCCAGCTGCTAAATCACGGTCTAATTCAATGACAGTCAAAGCATCACATTCACCAATTAAAGGCGATGTTAAAGCAGCAAGACCTGGACCAATTTCAACAATATTGTCACCAGTACGCGGGTTCACCGAACGCACAATTTTGGCAATGACACGTTGGTCATGTAAGAAGTTTTGACCAAAACGCTTACGCGTGTGATGCCCTTCATCTTTAGGGTTTAAGGCATTAATCTGATACATAAAGATTTCCAACGTGTAATTAAGACAAGATCACTGACGCGCTAAATCGAGCGCTAAGTCCACAGCCACATGTAAGCTCGAGCTTTTCGCAAGTCCAGTACCTGCGAGGGAGAGTGCTGTGCCATGATCGACAGAGGTGCGAATAAACGGCAAGCCCAAAGTAATATTAATGGCTTCACCAAATCCTTGTGATTTTAACACAGGTAATCCCTGATCGTGATACATGGCTAAAACTGCATCGGCATCTTTTAAATTTTCTGGTGTAAATAAGGTATCTGCAGGCAGACATAAACTCATGTCTATCCCTTGCACACGATAGCGTTCAAGTACAGGATTAATCACTTCGATCTCCTCCACTCCTAAATAACCATCTTCACCTGCATGAGGATTTAAACCGCACACCAAAATTTTGGGAGATTCGATTTTAAATTTTGATTTTAAATCATGAATCAGAATGTCGATGACCTGATGCAAGCGCTCAGCTGTAATCGCATCCGCAACCGCACGAAGGGGTAAGTGCGTGGTTGCAAGTGCAACACGTAAGGTTTTGGTTGCCAGCATCATGACCACGCGTAATACACCAGCAAACTCTTGGTAAAACTCAGTGTGACCACTGAAATGAATACCTGCCTCATTGATCACTGACTTTTGTACAGGTGCTGTCGCCACGCCAACGCTTTTACCTGACATCGCATAGTCTGCAGAACGGCGGAGTTGCTCTAAGACATAACTCGCATTTTGAGCATTTAACTCACCCAGTACTACAGTTTCATTTAAAGGAATATGTTCCACATAAAGCTGACCCACTTTTGACGATGTTTGTTGCCCTTGATACTCAATCACTTCAACTTCAAGATGAAGTTTTTCTGCACGTTGCTTGAGCATTTGTATATCAGCAAGCACGACAAGTGGACGCTCATCCAAACGTTGCGCAAGGCTTAAACAGATATCAGGACCAATTCCAGCAGGCTCACCGCTGGTGACATACAAAGGAAGCATAACGATCATCATTCAAGGATTTTTATTATTTTAATACAGATCGAATGTAGGATGTTCAACAATACCAAAATGGTAAAATCTTAGCCCTCTGATTTTTTTAATCGTTCTTTTGAGTCTTTTAGCGCCAATCCATACGAAATCTTGCATCTAATAGACCAAAAGCATGAACGACTTCGGATATACATACAATCACGATGACGAAGAACAAACCCAACAAAAGAATCTGTCCAATCGTTGAACGCGCTGAATAAAATGCTGAATCTTTAATGCACAAGAAACCAAAGCCACCGATTAAATAGATGATCCAAGGGAAAATCATAAAATGTGCATACATTGAATATATAAGAATGACACTTAAAACATCGATTCCATAAATAGTGCCAAACACCATGCCTAACGCTAAATATATTCCGAGAACAATGAATAAAAATCCGGTCAAAAATTTCGTCACCTTGCTCACTTTGATTTGATCATGGCGTGAAGATAAATCTGAATGATGATCAGGAGGAGAGAAACGATCATTATTATTTTGTGAACTCATCAAAACTCCGAGCTATTATTATGATTATTTCCTCATTCTAAAAGAAATTGATTAAATAAACCGCTATACTTTTCAATCTAAATTAAATAGAATATACCCCTCGAAATCTTAATATTTTGATTGTGGTTCTAGTGTTTTTCCGCTAGAATTCGCTCTCCTTTTTGTTTGGACAGATTCCACCGTCCAAACCAACTATAATAGGTAGTGGTTAATGAAAACTCTCAGCGCTAAGCCAGCTGAAGTTCAACACGACTGGTACGTTGTTGATGCTTCTGGCAAAACTTTAGGTCGTCTTGCGACTGAAATCGCACGTCGTTTACGCGGTAAGCACAAAACTTCTTATACTCCTCACGTTGACACTGGTGATTACATCGTAATTATCAATGCTGAGCAAGTTCAAGTAACTGGTAACAAGTCACTTGATAAGAAATACTATCGCCACACTGGTTTCCCTGGTGGTATCCGTGAAACTAACTTTGAAAAATTAGTTGCTCACAAGCCAGAAGAAATCTTCCAACGCGCTGTAAAAGGCATGTTGCCAAAAGGTCCTCTTGGTTATGCTATGATCAAGAAAATGAAAGTGTATGCTGGTGCTGAGCATCCTCACACAGCTCAACAGCCACAAGTTTTGGACATCTAAGGGATACAGCACATGGCTACTAACTATGGTACAGGTCGCCGTAAGACCGCAACTGCACGTGTTTTCCTATCTGCTGGTACTGGTAAACTCGTTATTAACAACCGTTCTTTAGAACAATACTTCGGTCGTGAAACTGCTCGTATGGTTGTACGTCAACCACTTGAGCTTTTAGATGCTACTGAGAAATATGACCTTTACATCACTGTTGCTGGTGGTGGTATTGGTGGTCAGGCTGGCGCAATCCGTCACGGTATTACTCGTGCATTGATCGCTGCTGATGAAACTTTAAAACCTGCTCTTCGTCAAGCTGGTTTCGTTACTCGTGATGCTCGTGAAGTTGAACGTAAGAAACTTGGTTTACGTAAAGCTCGTAAACGTCCACAATTCTCTAAACGTTAATTCGTTTTCCGAATTCGGACAAAAAAACCTTGGCTTATGCCAAGGTTTTTTTTCATCTTTATATTTTCCCTTACTCATGAAAATCAGTCGTACACGATACTTTAAAATGAATATTAAACTCTGATATCAATAAAAAGACGCTAGTTTTTATTGCTCTATTTTGACTGACTTAAACAAATATATGCTTAATCATCTATCCCAATTTGAGGATTGTTAACTTTTTACAACTTTATTACAAAATACTTACATGCAGTTTTTTAAATTAAGAGGATAAAAATGTTAAATAGGGAAATATGTTTATCATTCGCCGTAGCCGCTACAATATTAGGTACATCCAATATTGCACAAGCAAATAACTCACAATCGATAGATGCTTTAGCCGTGTGCTGGCAATCCAATACGGGTAAGCATGTTTGTGATGGACCCATACAAAGATTAATGTCTTCATATGAAAACATAAATAAAGCATTAGAGTTAGTTGGATGCTCAGATGGATACCCTGTACAAAATAACAGTCTGGTACATCGATCTTTAGGTCAAAAATTCTCAGTGGTTTACAAGTGTGGCTATAAACTTAGACCAGGCGACACAAGTGCATTAACTAACAATCGCGACGTCCGTCAATGGTGGAGTGGAATCATACATTAGTGCACAAGGCCGATTTAAAGATCGGCTTTTTACATCGCTTTGGATAAAAAAGTTAAAGATTGAATTTCAACAATACAAGGATAGAATTTAATAAAAAACGTTCCAGACATAAATACGAATCAATATAAAATCCAAGTGTTTTAATATGCACCGCTCATTAAACGATGATTTTAGCGTGCATTTTTAGTATCCTTATCTATTCATTAATACTTTGATTGGAATATGTCAGTCGAAACCACCCCATTACAAGGCATCACCATTTATAGTCATGCAGATGACTTTCGATCGCATTGGATTCGCTTCTTACTGGCAGAAAAACAAATTAAACATAATTTATTTATTGTCGACGAAGACAACGAGGATCTTGCGAGTTTAAATCCATACAATCGACTCCCGATGATGATTGAAAATGAGTTAAAACTTTTCAATACATCCATCATTTCTGAATATTTAGATGATCGCTATCGTCAGAATAAGTTATATGCAGATGCTCCTGCTCCACGTGCAGAACAACGCCAATATATATGGCGTTTTGAAAATGACTGGTTAAAACTTGCAGATGATATGATGCGCCACCCAGACACACTTGATGTTGACGCACAAAAGGCAGCTCAAAAAAAGTTAAAAGATACGCTTATCTCGCTGACACCTTTGTTTCAGCACTATCCTTATTTCATGTCTGAACAATTTACAATTTTAGATTGCATGTTGGCACCGATTTTTATACGGTTAAGAACGATGGGGATTGAGCTTCCAAAGCAACAATGCCGCCCGTTTTATTTATATTGCCAGCGTGTTTTCAGTCGTCCAGCCTTCATTAAGTCCATGACGGTTCAGGAAAAAAATCGTTATAGTCCTGAATTAAAATCCGCTTAAAAAAGCAAAAGAGTGAGTCACATGTCTGATCAAGAAATCAAATTAAGTCCAACTCGCCCGTATTTAGCACGTGCGATTTATGAATGGATTTGCGATAACAATCTCACCCCATATCTACTGGTAGATGCCACACAGCCTTATACCGATGTACCTACACAGTTCGTTCAAGACGGTCAGATTGTTTTAAATATCGTGCCACATGCTGTGCATCAACTACACATGAGCAATGAAGCGATTACCTTTTCTGCACGTTTTGGTGGTGTTTCCAAAGATATTTATGTGCCAATCAATGCTGTACTCGGGTTATATGCAAAAGAAAATGGTCAAGGATTATTCTTTGATCCTGATGAATAT
The DNA here is from genome assembly GCF_057737035.1 of Acinetobacter sp. 24-47-47. Taxonomy (NCBI): domain Bacteria; kingdom Pseudomonadati; phylum Pseudomonadota; class Gammaproteobacteria; order Moraxellales; family Moraxellaceae; genus Acinetobacter; species Acinetobacter sp. 24-47-47. The sequence goes on from NZ_CM173216.1 coordinate 2,425,678, forward strand.
GCCAATGCACAAACGGATGAAAATCCGATAGAATCTAAACAGCAACAAAATCAAGAAAATGAAGCACCAAAGAAAAAACCGAGTTTAAGAATTTTGGATTGAAAAAACTTACAGGAGAGTTGAATGGCTTTTGATTTAGTACAATATTTTGCTGAGCAGACCAAAATTCAAAAGCCTCAGCTGTTGAAACAGTATCCAGCTGAACAACGGCATGAATATCTCAATGAATTAAATATCTTAGCTTTAGGTAAACTCATCAGCCTATGGCGTAAAGACGAAAAAAAAATATACCAAGAAATTCATGCCGCTGACCAACTTTATATTCAAGAAGTCGCACGGCATTTGACGACATCTCAACATAATCAGTCTACGCTGTCTCATCAAGAACTTGAAACTGCGACATCAGAGATTTTGACCTTACAGCTTAATGAACTTAAACAACTTGATGTAACAGGTCATTATCAACTACAAGGCATGAATGAATTACTTCAGGGTCAAGTTGAACATCTCTCTGGTAAAGCAAAAGATTGGGTTTGGCTAACAAATAACCTAAATGAGTTGATTGGTTCTCAACCTGTCATTCAAGAAGAGATATCATTAGACCAAACGATGAAGGAGTTTCATGATATGGTCAATCAAGTTCAACATGATCACCACGATGTTGCTGAGCCAGAAGTAGTGGCTACACCAACTTGGGCAAAAGTTTTAGAACCTGTAGTTGCGATTGCAATTCTTTGGGTGCTTTACTGTGCCGTACAAACAGTATTTGCATAAATCCGGTCATAAAAAAAGCCATCGTTAGATGGCTTTTTTTATTGCTTATTCAGCATCAACCTCAATATTCATCAAGATTTGACGTTTTTTCACTTGCTGACCAACTTGTCCTACGATTTCACCCACAACACCGTCGACATCTGACTTAATTTGCTGTTGGATTTTCATCGCTTCAAGAATCAATAATGTTTGCCCTTTAGTTACACGCTCTCCAGGTTGAGCAATGACATTTATAATTGCACCATCCATTGGGGCACGAATTTTACCATCCCCTGCCACATCGGCAGTCTCAGGTGGTAAATAGGTAATATTTTCCACCATGACGTTGCCATTCGCGCGATCTAAATAAACAAAATTACCATCAAGAACATAGTCGATTCGACGTCGAATTCCATTAATGCTATAAATCAATTGCTGTGTATTTTGCGCTACAACCTCAATCGACTGGCTTTCACCACAGGTTTCAACACTCACTGAACGACCATCACGATGCACAATGAGATCTAACTTTTGATCATCATATCGAAGTTTCAGTGGTAATGCTGAAGAAACTCCTGTGTTCCAATCTGTTTGCGCAGATGCATTTATCAACAACGCTGCAATCAATGCTAAGCTTTCTAAATTTAGACTCTGTTTATTCAAACTCACATCACTTTGGAAATGCTGTTGAATAAAACCAGTGTTCACATCACCCTCCACCACAAGTGGATGACGTAATAAGTTAACTAAAAACTCCTTATTACTGTTTACACCTAACAGTACAGAATCATTTACAGCACGTGCAAGTAAACGAATCGCATCGGTACGTGTTTTGCCATGTACGATGATTTTAGCCACCATTGGATCGTAGAATGGGCTAACTTCATCAGTTGGCATCATACCGTGATCGATACGTACGCCTTCTAAATCCGAAGGTTGCCAACGCAATACTTTGCCTGTTTGTGGTAAGAAGTCTTGGCGTGGGTCTTCTGCATATAAACGCACTTCAATGGCATGACCATTCATAGTCAATTCTTCTTGCTTGAGCGGTAATGTTTCACCGTTTGCCACACGAAGCTGCCATTCCACAAGATCAAGACCTGTAATCATCTCTGTTACAGGATGCTCTACTTGCAAACGTGTGTTCATTTCTAAGAAATAAAACTCACCTGATTGATCTAGTAAGAATTCAACCGTACCTGCACCCACATAGTTACAAGCTTTGGCTGCGGCAACTGCGGCATCACCCATGGCTTGACGTGTTTCTTGTGTCAATACTGGACATGGTGCTTCTTCAACCACTTTTTGGTGACGACGTTGAATCGAGCAATCACGTTCAAATAAATACACGTAGTTGCCATGTGTATCACCAAAGACTTGGATTTCTACATGGCGAGGCGCAATCACTGCTTTCTCGATAATCAGCTCACCCGAACCGAACGCATTTTCTGCTTCAGAACGGGCAGTTTTTAACGCTTCAAGCAAATCAGCTTCTTGATGTACAAGACGCATACCACGTCCACCACCACCTGCTGATGCTTTCACCATCAATGGGAAACCTACTTTTTTCGCTTGATCTGCTAAAAAGTCGATGTCTTGTTGGTCGCCTTCATAACCCGGTACACAGGGTACGCCTGCTTCAATCATGGCGATTTTAGACAAACGCTTGCTACCCATTAACTCAATCGCACCTGCTGGTGGACCAATAAAGGTAATGCCATTTTCTGCACATGCTGCAGCAAAATCAGTATTTTCTGATAAGAAACCATAGCCCGGATGCACGGCATCTGCGCCAGTTTTCTTACATGCTTCGATGATATTTGGAATCGATAAATAAGATTCTGATACTTTAGAAGGACCAATATAAACCGCTTCATCAGCCACTTGTACATGACGCGCATTTTTGTCGGCATCAGAGTACACAGCAACGGTTTCGTAACCTAAGACTTTTGCTGTACGCATCACACGAGCAGCAATTTCACCACGGTTTGCAACTAATACTTTTGTAAACGCCATAGTTCCACCAATTTTTTTGGCTCCTCTTGTTTTGAGGAGCGTATCCTTTTTAATTCACATTCATACAGGCGTTGGAATGTGGTTTATTCTGCCCAGCTTGGTTGGCGTTTTTGAATAAACGCCATTGTGCCTTCCATCCCTTCTGCGCTTGCCACAGCATCTGCAAATTGACGTGCTGCATCATCAAGTAACGGCCCCAATTCTTCTTTGGTGGTACGATGTAATAATGCTTTTGTTGCACGCGATGCCAATGGCGCACAGCGTTTAATTTGGGTAATGGTTTCTTCAAGTGCTGATGCAAGTTCAACTTCATCTTCAACCACTTGATGCACAATCCCCACCTCTAAAGCGGTTTGACCTTTAAAACGCATACCTAAAAGTGCTAAACGACGTGCTTGAGTTAAGCCCACACGTGTCACTACAAATGGTGCGATTTGTGCAGGTAAAATCCCTAAGCCAGTTTCAGGTAAGCCAAATTGTGCTTCTGCATGCGCAATTGCTACATCAGAGACACATGCCAAACCAAAACCACCACCAAGTACAGCACCTTCAAGTACAGCCACAACAGTTTGTGGCGCTTGATCCACTTGCTCAATCAGTGCACCAAACGTACGGTTAAAATCGGTATATGGTGTGTTATTACCCACTTCCATTGCTTTAGCACGGATCGCTGCCATATCTTTGATGTTACCACCTGCACAGAAATGACCGCCTTTACCACGCAAAATCACAGCACGTACAGATACATCATCTTTGATTGCAGCGAATACTGCTTGCATCGATTGCACCATTTTTAGGCTCATCGCATTACGGCTTTCAGGATGGTTTAACCATAAAGTTAAAATACCACCGTCTTGCTCTAGGATGATGCTGCCATCAACTTCTAAATTGGCAATTGAACTTGATAATGTCATATCAGATCTCCTGCTTATTTTTTCTTACCAGGAAGGATGTCCATCATCTTACAGATAATGCCAAGCATGATTTCATCCGCACCACCGCCAATCGAAACTAAACGACCATCACGGTAGAATTGTGCTGCTGGGTTGTCTGCCATAAAGCCATTACCACCCCAGAATTGTAAGCAGCTATCTGCAACTTCACGTGTTAAACGACCTGCTTTCAGTTTTGCCATAGACGCCATTTGCGTTACGTTTTCGCCTTCGATATGTAATTGGCAAGCACGATAGGTTAATGCTTTCAGCGCTTCAATTTCAGTCATGAGTTCTGCAAAACGGAAATGGATATATTGGTTATCAATTAATGGCTGACCAAATGTCGTACGCTCTTTAGTGTACTGAATTGTTTTTTCGATACATTGCAACATACCACCCATGGCGTTAGCAGCACCCCACATACGCTCTTCTTGGAACTGAAGCATTTGCATCATAAAGCCCATGCCTTCTTGACCCACTAAGTTACGCTGTGGCACACGTACGTTGTCAAAGAACACCTGTGCAGTGGTACTTGAACGCATACCTAACTTGTCTAATGGCTCAGAGAATGTAATACCCGGTGTATTTGCAGGAACCACAATCATTGATTTGTTAAAGTGTGGCTTACCATCAGAGGTATTCGCTAATAAACAGAAGAAGTCTGCTTGTAGAGAGTTTGTAATCCACATTTTGTGACCATTGATGATGTAATCATCACCATCTTTAGTTGCTGTGGTTTTTAGTGCTGCAACGTCAGAACCTGCTTGAACCTCAGATACTGCAATCGCTGCAACTTTTTCACCTGCAACTGCTGGCGTTAAAAACTCATCACGTAACTCTTTAGAACCAAAACGTGCAATCGCAGGCGTTGCCATATCGGTTTGTACACCCATCGCAAGTGCAACACCACCAACATTGATACGACCTAATTCTTCTGCAACCACCAAGTTATAAGAATAATCGAGTGCCAAACCGCCGTTTTCTTCAGGTTTACAGATACCCAATAAACCCAAATCACCCATTTTTTTGAATACTTCGTGGATTGGGAAACGACCTGCTTTTTCCCATTCTGCTGTAAATGGGTTGATTTCGTTTTCTACAAATTGACGTGTTGTACGGCGTAGCGCTTCATGTTCTTCAGTAAATTTCATTTTTGTCTTCCTTAAAATTTCAATATTTTTTTTTAATCTTTAATCTCCCTTGCGAAGCCATGCTTCTCACCACTTTAAAAAGAGGGGGAATTCCTCACTTTTCACAGGGATGAGGAATATATTCCGCAAGAGGGATTTATTAGAATCTTGGTACACCAAAACGTGTTGGGTTCAGTTCACGTGCTTGTGATTCGTTAATCGTTTGCAACAAGAAAATCAACAGTTTACGTGTATCACGTGGGTCGATAATGCCATCATCATGCAACATCGCTGTGTTGAATAATGCGGTCGATTGCGACTCCAATTTCATTGCTGTCGATTGTTCTAAGAAATCTAACATTTGCTCATTTGGCTCCATGCCAGATTCACGTTGTTTCGCTTCCGCAACAATACGAAGTACCTTACCTGCTTGCGCACCACCCATCACCGCAACACGAGAGTTCGGCCATGAGAAAATAAATTGTGGGCCAAGTGGACGACCACACATCGCATAGTTACCTGCACCATATGAACCATGGGCAATGATCGAGATCTTCGGCACTGTACAGTTGGCAACAGCTTGGATCAGTTTAGAACCATGTTTGATGATGCCGTTTTGTTCTGCATCTGTACCCACCATAAAGCCTGTGGTGTTATGCAAGAATAAAATTGGGCGACGTGTTTGTTCACATAACTGAATAAACTGCGCTGCTTTTGCTGCACCTTGTGGGGTAATTGGGCCATTATTGGTGATGATACCTAAATGCATACCACCAATTTGCGACCAACCACATACCGTATGTGAGTCATACTCATTTTTAAATTCGAAGAAATCAGAATCATCAACAATACGAGCAATGATTTCTTTCATATCCAAAGGTTGTTTTGGATCTGATGGAATGATGCCAAGCAATTCTTCTGCTGAGTAACGTGGCTCTTTATATTCTGGAATATCAAGCTTAACTTGTTCTTTCCAGTTTAAATGTTTAAAGATTTCACGTGCGATACGGATACCATCAGCATCATTTTCTGCCAAGTATTCTGCTGTACCTGCCACTTGTGCATGCATTTCTGCACCACCCAATTCTTCAGCAGTTGCGACTTCACCTGTTGCAGCCAATAATAATGGCGGCCCTGCAAGCAACATTTCAGTTTGCTTACGTACCGTAATTACGTAATCAGATAAACCTGGTTGGTATGCTCCACCTGCTGTTGCGTTACCATGTACTACAGAGATTTGTGGAATCCCTTTCGCAGATAAACGTGCTTGGTTGGCAAATGTTGTACCACCGGCAGTAAATACTTCTGCTGCGTAGTTTAAGTTTGCACCACCACTTTCTGCCAAAGTAATGATTGGTAATTTTTGCTCTAAAGCAATTTGGTGTAAACGTAAGCTTTTGTGTACGCCCATTGGTGCAATTGTACCGCCTTTGATCGCGCTGTTATTCGCAGCCACCATACAACGTGTACCGTTTACAAAACCAATCCCTGCAATGATCCCACCACCTGCTTCTGAACCATCTTTATCATCATGCATCTTGTAACCCACAAGACCACATAACTCTACAAATGGAGAATCTGCATCTAACAATAAACGTACACGTTCATGCGGTAAGATTTTGCCTTTTTTATCAAACTTTGGCTTTGCTTTATATGAGCGATCTAATGCGCTTTGTTGAATAGCACGAATTTCTGCGAGTTGCTCAAGTAGTTTGGCTTTATTCTGTTCAAATACTTCACTTCCTACTGCAACTTCGGACTGAATCACCGCCATACAGTTTCCTCCTTGTAATCTGAATTACTTTTTGTCTTCTTTTTTCTTTAATACTTCTGGAATAAATGCACGGTGGAAGCCATTATACGACTCACTATTATTCGCAGATGATAATGGGAATACGCGTGTCCCTTGTGATGCAGCACCGTCAATGCGTACCGTCATACCTGAAACAAAGTTGGCTGCTTCAGAGAGTAAATACACAATCGCTGAAGAGACTTCCGATTCTGTTCCCATACGTTGTAAAGGCACATTGCTTGAAAGATTAGGGATAATAAATTCCGCCACAGGGCCAGAATACGTATCCATGCCTGATGAGATAATCCAACCCGGTGCCACACAGTTTACGCGTACACCTGATTTACCCCATTCTACCGCAGCCGTTTTGGTCAAGTTATCAACACCTGAACGTGCTGCACCCGAATGACCCATGCCCGGCATACCGCCCCACATATCTGCTGCCATATTCACAATAGCGCCACCATTTTTTGCCATCCACTGGTTATAGGCTTCACGCATTAAAAAGAATGTTGCGTGTAAGTTATTACGGATGACCGCATCAAAACCATTGGCAGAAATACTTTCTAAAGTCGATGGGAACTGACCACCTGCATTGTTCACTAAACCATCGATGCGACCAAATTTTTCGATCACCTCGCTAATCATATTCTTCACTTGTTCTTCTTCGCGGTTATCACACACGATGCCATGTGCACGTCCGCCATCTTCAGTGATCTCAGCAATCACTTTTTCAAGTTTTTCGATCTTACGACCTGTAATCACCACTTGCGCACCAAGTGATGCAAGCTCATGTGCCGTACAACGACCAATGCCCGAGCCACCACCTGTCACAATCACGACTTTGCCAGCGAATGCATCATTTCTAAAAATTGATTGATAACCCATTGCGCATACTTCCATTTTTAATTGATGTAAATTATTTTGAATTGGGCACCGTCTCGATGCCCAAATCTGTGCTTACAGTAAATCTGCAGGCACTTTCACTGGCATATCTAACAATTGCTGTGCAAAGGCTTTACCTTGTGGGTCAATACGTAAGCTCGCTACACCACCACCGCCAAGTGCATCAATTAACAAGAAGTTAAGTGCATTTAAACCCGGCAATTCATAGCGACGAACTTCGCCACCTTCACCGCCTTCAAATACATGCTTCATATATTCAGCAACATTGGCTTCCGTTAAAGATGCACGAATCCAAGGTAAGAATTCTGGTTTACGTGCAAGCACACCGATGTTGCTGTAATTACCTTTGTCACCACTACGTGCATGTGCCACTTCAACCAATGGCACTTCAATTTCGTTACCTGTTAAAGTTGCGACTTCACCTGCAGGGATTGTTGGAATTTCTGCAAGTGGCTCACCATGTGGTACATCAACTTTATGACGCTCACCATTGATATCTACTTCAACATTTAGTTGAGATTTTTCTACCAAGAACGAGAATAATTTAATCACTGGAGATGGTTTTGGACGACCACCCACAATACCTGTTAATGCAGGTGCCATACCTGTGGATGCTTGTGCAATCTCAGAAGCAAAGAACATACATGCTTCTTTAAACATATGTTTAACGGCAATTTTCACCACAACTTCACGTGGTTTTTGTACACGGCGGTTTGCACCATACGTTGTTTCTGTACCTAAAATCTCAATTGATTTTTCAGTAAATGGGGGAATCGAACGAAGTGCCATCACACGTTCAACTTTATTTAAAATCGCGTTTGATACGGCATAGGCTTTTTCTTCTGCATCTTGTCCTGCAAGTAAGAAACTCACCAACACACGGTTACCATCAGGATATGTCGTGCTTACTTTATAGTGCTGTGTTGGCGCTGTACCTTTTGCACCTGTTACCAATACACGATGCTCGCCTACTTGCTCAAGTTTGACTTGGCTAAAATCAGCAGTCACATCAGGCAATAAATAAGCTTGTGGGTGACCGATTTCATACACAATTTGCTCGCCCACTGTACCTGTAGACACTAAACCACCTGTACCATTTGGCTTGGTGACGATAAATGATGAATCTGCTTTTACCTCAACAATTGGGAAGCCCATGTTGTCAAAGCCTTCAACCAAACGCCAATCTGTGAAGTTACCGCCAGTACACTGTGCACCACACTCAATCACGTGACCTGCAAGCGCCGCTTGTGCCAATTTGTCGTAATCTGCTAAATCCCATTTATATTCGTGCAATAAAGGCCCAATCACCACAGCCGAATCCACCACTCGACCTGTAATCACAATATCTGCACCTAAATCTAAAGCATCACGAATCGCCACAGCACCTAGGTAAGCATTGCTACTTGCAACATGCGCAGGCAAAGGCTCGCCCGTAAACATTTCTTTGGTGCCTTGCTTTTGCAATTCACTTTGCTTATCCATTAAATCATCGCCTAAAACGACTGCAACTTTTAAATCTAAACCAGCATTTACAATCACTTGTTGTAAGGCATCACGACACGCCAATGGATTAACACCACCTGCATTGCTCACCACTTTAATTTTTTTATCGGCAATTTTTTTGATGAGCGGTGTCATAACACGACTAACAAAGTCCAATGCATATCCATGAGAAGGATCTTTCATTTTGGCTTTTGCCATGATAGACATGGTGATTTCTGAAAGATAATCAAATACTAAATAGTTAATATCCGACATGTGTACCAATTGAAATGCAGCTGTGTTGGTATCTCCCCAGAAACCTGAAGCACAGCCAATTTTTACAATTTTTTGTTCGTCCTGAATATTTGTCATAACCATCTCATTATTCTGTTTAGAATTTGAGCTTAATCTACCAAGCAAGCGCTTGGTTTGTAAAGTGCAAAATGTTATTATTATTTGCAAATCTGCTTATTGCGCTAAAATTTGCATGGAAGCAACGCGTTTAGAAAACAAAATAGGATAAAATAACAAGATGATCGCGACCTCTATTGACCAAATTCAACCAATAGCCTGCTTTGACGATACACCACGTGGTCGTTTACTTTTGGGGGCAGCTTATTTATTCCATAAACAAGGTTATGCCAAAACCACTGTTCGTGAACTCGCACAGTTTATTGGCATCCAATCTGGAAGTTTATTTCATCATTTCAAAACCAAAGACGATATTTTGGCGCATGTGATGGAACAAACCATCATTTACAATCACGCTTGCCTTGAAAGTGCCATATCCACTTCAGACCATCCAGAGCAACAACTCAAGGCTCTGATTAAAGCTGAACTCGATGCGATCTCTGGGGATACAGGTTCCGCTATGGCTGTATTGGTCTATGAATGGTTTTCACTTTCTGAGGAAAATCAGAAGAAACTATTAAAATTAAGAAATGATTATGAAGGGATATGGCTGAGTGTCATCAAGGTATTACATGACAAAGGCAAAATTAAGCACGATCCTTTTATCTGGCGAAGACTGATTGGTGGTTCAATCGCTTGGACCGTAACTTGGTACAATCCAGAAGGGAAAATGTCACTTGATGAGTTAACCAATATCGTCTGGGATATGGCAATGAATGCTTAACTTTATATCTGATCAATTAAAAAAGGTGGCTTAATCCACCTTTTTATTTCTTTTAGAAGCCCAGCTGTCGGCTTGCCAAATCTTTCATAATTTCCTCAGCTCCACCGCCTATCATATTCACTTTAACTTCGCGATATATACGTTCAGATTTCATGCCACGCATAAAGCCCATGCCACCTAGTGTTTGAACGGCTGCATCAGCACAGAATTGCATAGTTTGCGTTGCTACGTTTTTGAGCATACAAATTTGTGCAATCATTTCATTCCCTTGAAGTTCAGGACGACCCATTTTATATGCCGTATCTTCAAGTAAAGCACGAGTCGTTTGTAAACGTGTTGCCATATCTACCAATTTATGACGAACAACTTGATGATCTACCAAGCGTTTACCAAAAGTACGTCGCTGTTGAGCCCAATCTAGAGCTTCTTCATAACAAACTTTTGCATAACCATAACTACTCGCAGCCAAGAAAAAACGTTCCATATTGAAGTTATTCATGATAACAAAGAAACCCATATTCTCAGGACCAATCAAATTTCTTGCAGGCACTTTAACTTCATCGAAGTGTAGATGAGCGGTATCAGAAGCCCACCATCCCATTTTATCTAACTTCGTTTTTGTAATACCTGGTGTATGGGCATCAATCAGTAGCATTGAGATACCATTGGGTCCTTTTCCTTCAGGATCAGTTCGAACGGCAACGGTATAGTAATCAGCGCGAATACCAGAAGTAATAAAGGTTTTTTCGCCACTGACTACATAGTAATCACCTTCTTTTACTGCTTTTGTTTTAAGTGCTGCAACATCAGACCCCCCTCCCGGTTCTGTTATTGCTAATGCCGAAATCTTCTCACCTGATAAGATTTGTGGCAAAACCTCTGCTTTCACCTCTTCACTTGCAAAGCTATTGATTGGCGGTGCACCGATCATATGTGAAAGTAATGAAGCGATTAACCCTCCTGATGCAGCCTTTGCCAACTCCACACACCCCAATAAAGTATAGAATGCATCTGTATCAGGGATACCACCGTATTTTTCATCAAAACCTGATGCCATCAATCCAACTTCTGCAGCTTTTTTGTAGAGTTCTCGTGGAAAAGATTCGGCTTCATCCCACTCATTTACATAGGGAATAATTTCTTTTTCTACAAATTTTTTTACTGCATCTGCAAATGCAAAGTGTTCATCTGTGTAATAGATCGGATTGTATTGCATCAACTATGTCCCTGAAATTATTTAAATCCTCATAGGCATACTGACATTTATTGTTGTTTTTTTAATTGCAAGAATCATCAATCTTTTGGCATAAATTAACTGAATGGAGCTTCTTATTTAAGTTAAAAGGATTTAATTATTTTCAAATTCATTCTTTACTGCATAAAAAAACACCCCCTTGTATTGAAGGGGGTGTTTAGAATAATGAGCTGGCGATGACTTACTCTCACATGGGTAACCCCACACTACCATCAGCGCTAAGAGGTTTCACTTCTGAGTTCGGGAAGGGATCAGGTGGTTCACTCTTGCTATTGTCGCCAGCACAACTGTTGTGACTTTGCTTGGGTCTTATTCGCATATATTGTTTGCGTGCCTTTGCTTGGTCAAAGAAGTTATTAACAGCTATTTGAGTTGCTTTAGTTTGTGCAGTTTAGCGTTTTATCTAACTAAATCAAGTTATTTGTCATGATTTGAACCACAACACCAACTGTTTGGGTGTTGTATAGTCAAGCCTCACGAGTAATTAGTATTGGTCAGCTTCATACGTCACCGTACTTCCACATCCAACCTATCAACGTTGTAGTCTTCAACGGCTCTTTAGAGGACATAAAGTCCTTGGGAAATCTAATCTTGAGGTAGGCTTCCCGCTTAGATGCTTTCAGCGGTTATCCCTTCCGAACATAGCTACCCGGCGATGCGACTGGCGTCACAACCGGTACACCAGAGGTTCGTCCACTCTGGTCCTCTCGTACTAGGAGCAGATCCTCTCAAATTTCCAACGCCCACGGTAGATAGGGACCGAACTGTCTCACGACGTTCTAAACCCAGCTCGCGTACCTCTTTAAATGGCGAACAGCCATACCCTTGGGACCTGCTTCAGCCCCAGGATGAGATGAGCCGACATCGAGGTGCCAAACACCGCCGTCGATATGAACTCTTGGGCGGTATCAGCCTGTTATCCCCAGAGTACCTTTTATCCGTTGAGCGATGGCCCTTCCATACAGAACCACCGGATCACTAAGACCTACTTTCGTACCTGCTCGACTTGTGGGTCTCGCAGTTAAGCGCGCTTTTGCCTTTATACTCTACGCGTGATTTCCGACCACGCTGAGCGCACCTTCGTACTCCTCCGTTACTCTTTAGGAGGAGACCGCCCCAGTCAAACTACCCACCAGACATGGTCCTCGCTCCAGATAATGGAGCAGAGTTAGAACCTCAATATTACCAGGGTGGTATTTCAAGGACGGCTCCATAGAAACTGGCGTTTCTACTTCAAAGCCTCCCACCTATCCTACACAAGTAAGATCAAAGTTCAATGTCAAGCTGCAGTAAAGGTTCACGGGGTCTTTCCGTCTAGCCGCGGGTACACCGCATCTTCACGGCGAATTCGATTTCACTGAGCCTCTGCTGGAGACAGCGCCGCCATCATTATGCCATTCGTGCAGGTCGGAACTTACCCGACAAGGAATTTCGCTACCTTAGGACCGTTATAGTTACGGCCGCCGTTTACTGGGGCTTCGATCAAGAGCTTCGCTTACGCTAACCCCATCAATTAACCTTCCAGCACCGGGCAGGCATCACACCCTATACGTCCACTTTCGTGTTTGCAGAGTGCTATGTTTTTAATAAACAGTTGCAGCGGCCTGGTTTCTGAGGCTGCCAGTAGCTCAAGGAGCAAGTCCTATCACCGCCGGCAGCGTACCTTCTCCCGAAGTTACGGTACCATTTTGCCTAGTTCCTTCAGCAGAGTTCTCTCAAGCGCTTTGGTCTACTCGACCTGACCACCTGTGTCGGTTTCGGGTACGATTCCTGTGTAACTGAAGCTTAGAGACTTTTCCTGGAAGTATGGTATCAGCCACTTCGCTAGTAAACTAGCTTGCTATCGATTCTCAGCATAGAGTACCCCGGATTTGCCTAAGATACATGCCTACAATCTTCCACCTGGACAACCAACGCCAGGCTGACTTAACCTTCTCCGTCCTCTCATCGCATTACACAGAAGTATTGGAATATTAACCAATTTCCCATCGACTACGCCTCTCGGCCTCGCCTTAGGGGTCGACTCACCCAGCCCCGATTAACGTTGGACTGGAACCCTTGGTCTTTCAGCGAACGGGTTTTTCACCCGTTTTATCGTTACTCACGTCAGCATTCGCACTTCTGATACCTCCAGCAGACTTCTCAATCCACCTTCATCGGCTTACAGAACGCTCCCCTACCACTTGCAATAAATTGCAAATCCGCAGCTTCGGTACATAGTTTTAGCCCCGTTACATCTTCCGCGCAGGCCGACTCGACTAGTGAGCTATTACGCTTTCTTTAAAGGGTGGCTGCTTCTAAGCCAACCTCCTAGCTGTCTATGCCTTCCCACATCGTTTCCCACTTAACTATGATTTAGGGACCTTAGCTGGCGGTCTGGATTGTTTTCCTCTTGACTACGGACGTTAGCACCCGCAGTCTGTCTCCCGGATAGTACTCATTGGTATTCGGAGTTTGCATCGGTTTGGTAAGTCGGGATGACCCCCTAGCCGAAACAGTGCTCTACCCCCAATGGTATTCGTCCGAGGCGCTACCTAAATAGCTTTCGGGGAGAACCAGCTATCACCAGGCTTGATTAGCCTTTCACCCCTATCCACAAGTCATCCCCTGGCTTTTCAACGACAGTGGGTTCGGTCCTCCAGTAAGTGTTACCTCACCTTCAACCTGCTCATGGATAGATCGCCTGGTTTCGGGTCTACACCCAGCAACTAAACGCCCTATTAAGACTCGATTTCTCTACGGCTCCCCTATTCGGTTAACCTTGCTACTGAATGTAAGTCGCTGACCCATTATACAAAAGGTACGCAGTCACATCACGAAGATGCTCCCACTGCTTGTATGCATGCGGTTTCAGGATCTATTTCACTCCCCTCACAGGGGTTCTTTTCGCCTTTCCCTCACGGTACTGGTTCACTATCGGTCAGTCAGGAGTATTTAGCCTTGGAGGATGGTCCCCCCATATTCAGACAAGGTTTCACGTGCCCCGCCCTACTCGACATCATCATGTAAGCCCTTTCGTGTACAGGACTATCACCTACTATGGTTGCACTTCCCAGAGCATTCCACTAAAGCTTACATAACTTAATGGGCTTTTCCCCTTTCGCTCGCCGCTACTGAGGGAATCTCAATTGATTTCTTTTCCTACGGGTACTGAGATGTTTCACTTCCCCGCGTTTGCCTTGCAACACTATGTATTCATGTTGCAATACCTATCTTATGATAGGTGGGTTCCCCCATTCAGATATCTCCGGATCACAGGATATTTGCCGCCTCCCCGGAGCTTTTCGCAGGCTATCACGTCTTTCATCGCCTCTGACTGCCAAGGCATCCACCACATGCACTTAATTACTTGACTATACAACCCCAAACAGTCGTTCGATCCTACAAGTAGATCGTTCAACATTACAGTTTGAAGTACTGTGTATCTAAACACTGTACAGCTTCAATTCAAATTCATATACCAAAACGCTTGATTCAGTTAATTTCGCTAGTTCTCATTTCAATCACTTCAACTCAATAACTTACGTTATCTCGTTTCCGCTCTTTCTATGAGTATGAACAAATTATTTCAACTCAAATATATGCTGTTAATGATTCACTACGTCTTCGTCAGATCGCAGTCAACTGTGATAAATCACAGAGCTTAATAATCAAGGCGTGCAGTATACACAGCTTTATTACTAAGCTCTATAAGCTATCAACTCGTTTGCTTACTACGTATTCGAATGAATACGTGGTGGAGACTAGGAGAGTCGAACTCCTGACCTCCTGCGTGCAAAGCAGGCGCTCTACCAACTAAGCTAAGTCCCCAGCTTATCATTTAGATCAATGTATCTTTCTTCTGTATGAATTGCTTCGTCAGTAGTGGTGGGTCTGACAAGACTTGAACTTGTGACCCCACGCTTATCAAGCGTGTGCTCTAACCAACTGAGCTACAGACCCTCAGATACATCGTCATGAAGAACAACTTGTTGTGGATTCTTACCAATCGTCAATCTTTCGTTAAGGAGGTGATCCAGCCGCAGGTTCCCCTACGGCTACCTTGTTACGACTTCACCCCAGTCATCGGCCACACCGTGGTAAGCGTCCTCCTTACGGTTAGACTACCTACTTCTGGTGCAACAAACTCCCATGGTGTGACGGGCGGTGTGTACAAGGCCCGGGAACGTATTCACCGCGGCATTCTGATCCGCGATTACTAGCGATTCCGACTTCATGGAGTCGAGTTGCAGACTCCAATCCGGACTACGATCGGCTTTTTGAGATTAGCATCCTATCGCTAGGTAGCAACCCTTTGTACCGACCATTGTAGCACGTGTGTAGCCCTGGTCGTAAGGGCCATGATGACTTGACGTCGTCCCCGCCTTCCTCCAGTTTGTCACTGGCAGTATCCTTAAAGTTCCCGGCTTAACCCGCTGGCAAATAAGGAAAAGGGTTGCGCTCGTTGCGGGACTTAACCCAACATCTCACGACACGAGCTGACGACAGCCATGCAGCACCTGTATGTAAGTTCCCGAAGGCACCAATCCATCTCTGGAAAGTTCTTACTATGTCAAGACCAGGTAAGGTTCTTCGCGTTGCATCGAATTAAACCACATGCTCCACCGCTTGTGCGGGCCCCCGTCAATTCATTTGAGTTTTAGTCTTGCGACCGTACTCCCCAGGCGGTCTACTTATCGCGTTAGCTGCGCCACTAAAGCCTCAAAGGCCCCAACGGCTAGTAGACATCGTTTACGGCATGGACTACCAGGGTATCTAATCCTGTTTGCTCCCCATGCTTTCGTACCTCAGCGTCAGTATTAGGCCAGATGGCTGCCTTCGCCATCGGTATTCCTCCAGATCTCTACGCATTTCACCGCTACACCTGGAATTCTACCATCCTCTCCCATACTCTAGCTTCCCAGTATCGAATGCAATTCCCAAGTTAAGCTCGGGGATTTCACATCCGACTTAAAAAGCCGCCTACGCACGCTTTACGCCCAGTAAATCCGATTAACGCTCGCACCCTCTGTATTACCGCGGCTGCTGGCACAGAGTTAGCCGGTGCTTATTCTGCGAGTAACGTCCACTATCCAAGAGTATTAATCTTAGTAGCCTCCTCCTCGCTTAAAGTGCTTTACAACCAAAAGGCCTTCTTCACACACGCGGCATGGCTGGATCAGGCTTCCGCCCATTGTCCAATATTCCCCACTGCTGCCTCCCGTAGGAGTCTGGGCCGTGTCTCAGTCCCAGTGTGGCGGATCATCCTCTCAGACCCGCTACAGATCGTCGCCTTGGTAGGCCTTTACCCCACCAACTAGCTAATCCGACTTAGGCTCATCTATTAGCGCAAGGCCCGAAGGTCCCCTGCTTTCTCCCGTAGGACGTATGCGGTATTAGCATCCCTTTCGAGATGTTGTCCCCCACTAATAGGCAGATTCCTAAGCATTACTCACCCGTCCGCCGCTAGGTCCAGTAGCAAGCTACCTTCCCCCGCTCGACTTGCATGTGTTAAGCCTGCCGCCAGCGTTCAATCTGAGCCATGATCAAACTCTTCAGTTTAAAATCAATAGTACCTAAAGGGTACCAATCTTGGCTCATCAATTACTGACAAAAAATTTGCTCAAATAAACTTCGAGAAATTTCTACCAATTATTAATGATAATATATATCGATCAATCAACCAGTAAAAATCCACACAAGTTGTTCTTCATAATCTCTTAATGATCTTCTTAATGCTTCGTCAGCATCAAGCTAGGTCGGCTATATTACCCTTTCTTTTCAGAAAGTCAACTAGCAATGTTAATTTATTTTCTAACTCATTCTCAAAACTTAGATCCAACATATTCAGCTAAATCCTTGTTTTTCAACAAGTTTTAATCAACATCACCGCCGATGGATGTGCATTCTACAGTATTTCATATCCAATGCAACCTCTTTTTTAAAATTTAATTATATTTTCTTAACAAGTGATTATATTTTCTACAAAATCACTCTTTTTTCACGGTTAATTCACATTTTTTGTGCAAATATACTTTAGTAAACTGCTTTCAACTCTCGCTATAATGGCGTTATTCTGTTCGTACTTACTATTTATTTAATAAGACTAATATTCAGCTTTTATTCTAGGATGTTTTTATGCAGTACTCTCAACTTATTTGGGTCAGTATGTTAAGTATTGGTTTAGCAGCACCCGCTTACGCCAAACAACCTGAGATTGCAGGCAATAAAATTGCTGACGATACTGCATTATCAACATCTGATAAGTTGTCTACCTCAAATGATAATAACCAGCCTTTAAACAACGATATTGCTAAGGCTTCACAACCAGCTTTAGAAAATTCAGTTAACACCAATGGATCTATCAAAGATTTAAAAAATTTAAAAATTGATAATTTCAAAGTCAATGCAACAGCAGCATTACCTGAAAATGAAAAAGATCCACTTCAACCTTTAAACAGACAAATCTACGCATTTAATGATGTTGTCGATCAAAATGTCTTGCGCCCTATAGCCGTGCAGTACGCTGATAAAGTTCCAGAACAAGTTAGAGATTCATTACGTGGCTTCCGAGACAATTTGGGTGAGCCATGGAATGCTGTAAATCAGGTTGCTCAAGGTCGCTTTAAACGTGCCGCACAAACGTTTGGTCGTTTTACATTAAATACAATTACAACGCTTGGTTTCGCTGATCCTGCACGTCGCTTATCTCTGCCAATGGAAGATGAGGATTTTGGAACTACTCTAGGCTATTACGGTGTCCCTTCTGGTCCTTACCTCGTTCTTCCTTTTATGGGACCAAGCACCTTCCGTGATACTGTTGGTCGCGTAGTAGATAGTCAGGCACGCCCTCAAAAATATTTACTCGATGGTCATGATCGCATCTATTATAGTGACTGGGCACTTAGCGCATTAGATACACGTGCTCAACTTTTAGAGATTGAACAAGTCTTGCAAGGTGACAAGTATGCAGCAATGCGTGATGCCTACTTACAACGAAAAAACTATGTTATTGCTGAAAAACGCGGTCTAGAAACGGGTTCTGGACTATTTATTGAAGATGATTTTTCAGATGATGAATCCTTCATGGATGAGTCTATGGAATCCGAATAGAAGCCATATGCAAGTTAAAGTCTAAATCTTCTGTTTTTAGACTTTAACTTGGCGTTCGATATAAGTTCGTCTAAGATAGTTTTATAAATAAAGCATTTAGGATTGATTCTTTCATCTATGTATTTCATTCAACCCACTCGTGACATCCATCTTCTAGATAGCGTTCTAGAGGCTCTGCCGAGTTTACAAATGATTCATATAGATGATCTTCATCTTTACGATTCAACCATCATTGCCATTAGTGATGTTAATGATTTTCTGCAATTTAAATGGACTCTCCCTACGATCGTGATAGGTCATGCAGATGAGGGACTTCAACTCTCGCAAGCATGGGAACTTGGTGCACTCGCTGGCTGGATTTGGGATCGTCTTCCAAAAGACCTCGCAAAATCGATTGCTAAAATCGAAGCAAAATACAAACGTAATCAGGACAGCCGCGACCTGCCCTCCGCAGCCGAATTACAAAAAAAACTATTACCCAACCCAATCGACCTGCTTAATTATGAAGTCGAGACTTTATTTCAACCGTCTGCTTATTTATCTGGTGATTGGTATGATTATTGGAAACTCAGTGATCGTGAAATTTTATTTTATCTCGCGGATGTTTCTGGGCATGGTGTAACAAGCTCACTTCTTACCTCTTGGATGGCTGCATTTCACGGTAGATCGAAAACCCCACGAGAACTCCTCAAAAAACTTAATGGCATGCTTTTACAAGAGAACATCGAAAAGCATATTACAATGATTGCAGGCACATTGAATCTAGAGACCCACCAGCTTAAGTGGTCAAGCGCAGGGCATTACCCTCCAGCAATTATCTTTGAACCTAATCAGGATGCTCGCATCCTCAACACCAGCAGCTTTCCCTTAGGTCTTACTGAAGATCTCGAAATTGAAGAGTTTGAATGTACGTTGAATCGTGGAGCTCGTTTTATTATTTGCTCAGATGGTGCACTTGAACCTTTTGATGGTGGATTGAATGAACAATTTACACAATTGGTCTATCACTTGCAAAATCAATCATTCGAAGTTCCTGAACATGTTGCAGATGATATTGCAATACTCAGCTTCCAACGTCTAAATTAAGTTAATAATCAATAGTGTAGCTGTTTATAAATCGATCTACGACTGAAGACTACTTGAGTATCGACTTGCGCTATGTGATAATTTTAGCATCCTTTCTGCAAATGGCATTTATATGTCAACAGGTCATGTTGAATATGCAAGCTTGGATGGTACGCACATTTTCAAACTCATTGGAGAAGTGCGCGCTCAATCTTGTATAAGCCTTGATAAATTATTATCTCGGATTGAACAACAACAAAACGTCGTAGGCGCAATTGTTGATTTAACTCAAACTACATTCATAGACAGTACTGTGCTTGGAATCCTCGCAAAACTAGGATTAAAGCTCAAACAAGTGCATCAAGTTCAAGCTGTTATGTTATCTACTAACCCAGATATCACTACACTTGCGAACAGTATGGGTCTTGGTCAGGTTTTCGTAATTTTAAACTATTGCGGAGATCCGAATGTGTGCACGCGCGCTTTATTGGACGAACACATCACACATAATGCAATGCTTTCAACTGTATTAGATGCTCATCGTACATTAATGAAATTAAATGCTGATAACCAAAATATGTTCGAGCCTTTGGTTAAACAATTAGAACAACAACAAGATACCATCGATCACAGCATCTGATATTCTCTTAAGCATACTGAGCGCTTAAGGAGAACCTCATGACAACCTTACTTTCTGTCACCCAAATGAACTCCCAAAATGATATTGAAAATAACTTTCAAGTCATTGAATCATTGTTAGCAAAAAGTAAGAATCAAGGGGCCTCCTTGATCGTTTTCCCGGAGAATTTCGTTTGTTTTGCGGCAGGCAAACAGCGTGAGACTGCTGAACGATTTGAAGAAATACAATCTCGTTTAGAACAACTTGCTCATCAATATCAAATGTGGATTGTTGCTGGGACACTCCCCTGTCCTTTTCGCCCAGACGGCACCATTGTGCCAGATGGTCGTGTCAGAACAACCAGTCTTTGTATTAGCCCTGAAAAGACAGAAGCAC
Organism: Acinetobacter sp. 24-47-47; assembly: GCF_057737035.1. Lineage (NCBI taxonomy): Bacteria > Pseudomonadati > Pseudomonadota > Gammaproteobacteria > Moraxellales > Moraxellaceae > Acinetobacter > Acinetobacter sp. 24-47-47. Next base: position 2,446,254 of record NZ_CM173216.1, read on the forward strand.
GTTATGACAAGATTCATTTATTCGATGTTCAAGTCGGTGATGCGGTAGGTGGATATCAAGAATCTAAGTTTTTTGAACCAGGTGATCACACCGTCATTGCTAAAACTCCATTTGGCAATATTGGTTTAATGGTCTGCTATGACCTTCGTTTTCCTGAACTTGCTTTAAAGCTGCGCGCACAAGGCGCAAATATTTTAACAGCACCTTCTGCTTTTACTTACACGACAGGTCAAATGCACTGGCAATTACTTTTACAAGCTCGTGCCATGGATAGTCAATGCCAAGTTTTAGGCTCAGCTCAACAAGGGTGGCACGGTGAAAAAAGACAAACCTGGGGTCACTCTGGTGCTGCGAATTCTCGTGGTCAATTGTTAGATATCATCTCTGAAGAAGGTGCTCAAATGATTACAGTTCCGTTTGACATCGATGAACAGAAAAAAATTAGAGAATCGATGCCATTAATTCAGCATCGTAAACTTATTCAGCTTTAACCTGCTCACACATAAAAAATTGAATACCAAGCTTTACAAAATTACCGCTTATCATTCCTTTTAAATCAGAGAGTATAGATATTCACCTATACTCTATCTGGAAGGAATCATGTCATTAGAAAAAGTTGTTTATACCGCACATGCAAAAGCTACTGGTGGGCGTGATGGTCGTGCTACATCATCAGATCAAATTTTAGATGTTCAGCTCGCTGTACCAAAAGAAATGGGTGGTCCCGGTGGTGGAACAAATCCAGAGCAATTATTTGCTGCTGGTTATTCTGCATGTTTCTTAGGTGCGATGAAATTTGTTGCCAACCGCGATAAATTGAAAATCACACCAGATGCTTATATTGAAGGTGAAGTGAGTATTGGTCCTATTCCAACTGGTTTTGGAATAGCAGCCACTTTAAATATTCATCTGGAAGGCTTGGATAAAGAGCAAGCTCAAAAGCTAGTAGATGCTGCTCATATCGTTTGTCCATATTCAAATGCAACACGTGGCAATATTGATGTGACCTTGAATGTGATTGTTTGATCCAGTTGTTTCAATCCTAAAAATCACGCTGATATGCATATTGCATCTCAGCTTTTTTGTGGTTATAAGTTAATTTCAACTTAGAAAAAGAAATTTTATGTTAGGTGGGATCAAGTAGATTTATGTGTATCTAAAGGAATAATGACTCTTTGCCTCAGCTTGCAGTAATCAGTCCTGCAGCTTAATTTAAAGAAAAATAGTGATTTGGAGATACCTCCACTAACTAGTTCAGTATCTCCAAAATTTCCGTCTTCAACTATATCAATTCAAAAGTACATATGTCTTTTTAACTATTACTCTTTTAATCTAGCAAGTAAACTATTTAAAAAGTATTGCTAAGTCAATTAAGGCGGGCGTTGTAATTGAGCCGATCATTGACTTCATAACACTAGGCGTCCCATTAACGGAAATAGCTGGACGTGCACGAGGAGTTGTAAGTGCTGTATCGCTATTTAGATCTATACGGTATAGGATAGAAGCACCATTATTGTTGCTTATTGCCGCTAGAGCTAATCCATTATCACCACCAGCAATATCGAAACCATCATTCAAGCTTAAGTTCACGCCAAGACTACCTAATCTCACCAATGTTCCATCATTGGGTGGAACTTGCTTCGTCAGTAACTGATTGGCCTGATCTAGATTAAATAATTCGGTGCTAAGAGCTGAAATAGGTGTTTTAAAACTGTTGGTATATGCCGCAGCGCTAATCACTGCATTTGTGATCCCATTAATTTTGCCATCTTGAATGGTTTCACCCGTATCGACATTGATTCGCAGATTTTGCCCTGAATTACTGATGACTCTTAAACGGTCAGCCGTTGGATTGAAGTCAACAGCAAACTGTGTGCCGTCTAGAGTACTAAAGTTACTACCCGTGCCTGCTTTAAGTGCAGTCACAAGTGTTGCAGCACCAGAATTTGGGTTAATGGTATACAAGTTTGCTTGATTAGTTAAACCATATAGTGTATCGGTTTTATCAGCAGCAGTACGTAATCTAAAATCAATACCTACGAATTTCTCATTGACCAATACGCCTGTAATTTTTTGTTCGGTCGTATCATTTGGACTATTGATTTCAAATCTAATTAAAGAATTATTATTGGTCAACCCAATTCCTTTTGAAGTGGTTTCTTCTGCTCGATTAAGCGCAATCCCACGAATGGAGGTTTGACGATATTCGTTAGGCAAGTCGCTTGTCTCAAAAATAGCGTTATTGGTCGTTCCGACTTGAGCAAGATTAACTTGAAATAGTTTATATGCACCCGAGACTTTTAATGCAGCAAAACCAATATTATTTATTGGGTCTATATCAAAACCACCGTTATTCGATACATCCTGACCTAAGGGTGCAGAGATACCTAATGTTCCGGCATTTGCATTTTGCAGATAAATGCGATCTGTCGAAGATTCGATACTGTATAATTTTGTACTTGCCGTTCCAGCAAAAGCATTGGTATAAGCTGCGGCACTTACTTCGGTTGTAGCATCACCAACCCGACTAATTTCTCCATCGGTGATGGTGAGACCTCTATCAACATTAACTCTTAGGTTTTGACCATCTTGACCAATAATTCTTAGACGATCCGCAGCAGGGTTGAAATTCACGCTAAGCGCATCAGGATTGGAAGTAATTTTACTAAAAGCTGCATTACCATCTGTCGTATCTGCTGGATCAGCTGTCATTTTAATAACGAATTTTGCTACTCCAGAACTTGGATTTAACGTGTAAATATTACCCAACAAACCTACTGCATATAACTTTCCATCACTTGGACGATGGTCCATTCCAACCAGCTGATCCCCAGAAACTAAACCTGAAATTTTAATATTTGAAATCAGCGAACTAGGTTGGTCGTGATTGAGTGAGCTAATCATACCGTCACTGGTCAGTACCAAGAGATTACCAGTAGCATTTGTTGGAGGAATAGGCTCAGATGAATTTGAATCATTACATCCAACTAATCCGATACCACCGAGTGCGGTGAGGGTGCAGATGAGTGTTTTGAGTTCCATGTATAATTTTCCTTAATTACTGATATTTGATTTTGAAGAACTTCTGATTACACGGTTCAATATGTAAAACAACTCAGCTTTGCTGAGAAACACGTCGAGGTATCTTTAGACTTGGAAAGGATCATTCTATAGTTAAGCATGTAGAATACATAGAAATGTAGATCTTCAAGTGCAATGTCTGTCGCATGTTAATTAACCATATGTTTTTATTATTTTTTAGTAAATATATGTTTTATAGCTATTGTTTTGTATTGTTAGATCTATTTGGTAATACTTCACAGATTTTTTACATTAAGTATGAAACCAAATGCAAAATTAAATTATCACATTGCAAAATCTAAATATTACATAATCTTTAATTTTGTAAAATAATTTTAGTGAGATGTCTTACTGTAATGGCGTTTTGACATAAGATAATTCATAAATATTCCTATAATTCACCTTATAAACCTTATTCAAAATTATTTTTATTTATTAATGTAATTCATTACCTTATGCGAATGCGAAATGCCCAACTATTATAATTGAGCTCTTTTGTTGAATCCTCAGCTTTCGAGCTTAATTTCAAATCAGCGCTTCTTCGTTTTATCGAGAATTATTAAATAATCTCTGAATCACTCCGCCGCTTCATTTGTTACTCGAAGTACTTCCTCTAATGTACTCTTACCTTCAAGCACCTTTCGTAATCCATCATCACGTATCGAACCTGACTCCTGGCGAGCATAGTTTTCAACTTCAAACTCTGCAGCATTCCCGTGAATCAGACGGCGCATTCCATCATCAACAGGGACGATTTCATAAATGGCGGTACGACCACTAAAACCTGTATGCGCACAATGTTCACACCCCTCTGGTTGAGGCAGATTGAGCGCAATACCATCATGGACATTCTTAAAAATTTCTTTTTCAAAGTCATCCGCGGCACGCCAACTATGACAATGCGAACACAAAGTACGAACCAATCGTTGCGCAATCACACCAATTAAAGAACTCGACAGAAGAAATGGCTCAATTCCCATGTCTTTTAAACGCGTCACTGCACCAATCGCAGTATTGGTATGCAACGTCGACAATACCAAGTGACCCGTCAAAGATGCTTGCACAGCAATTTCTGCAGTTTCTAAATCTCGAATTTCCCCCACCATCACCACATCGGGATCTTGACGAAGCATCGCTTTCAATGCACGCGCAAATGTCATATCCACTTTAGTGTTAACCTGAGTTTGTCCAATACCTTCAAGTTGATATTCAATTGGATCTTCCGCGGTCAAAATATTCTTAGATCCATCATTTAAATCCGAGAGTGCAGCATAAAGTGTCGTCGTTTTACCAGAACCTGTCGGTCCGGTCACGAGAATGATACCGTGAGGACGATGCACTAATTGGGTTAATCGCTCGTAATCATCTTTCATCAGACCCAAATGGGTCATATTTAAACGACCTGCTTGCTTGTCTAAAAGACGCATTACTACGCGCTCACCATGTGAAGAGGGTAAAGTCGAAACACGGACATCCACCTCACGACCAGCCAGTCGTAAAGAGATACGACCATCCTGAGGAATTCGCTTTTCAGCAATATCAAGTTTTGCCATTACTTTAATACGTGAAACTAACAATGGGGCAAGTTCACGACGTGGTTGCACGATTTCTCGAAGTTGCCCATCAACACGTAAACGAACCGATAACTTTTTTTCAAAAGCTTCAATATGTATATCTGATGCACTCACTCGAATGGCTTCGGACAATAATGCGTTAATCAATCTAACAATCGGAGCATCGTCTTCCTGATCCATCAGATCTTCTGCTTCAGGTACTTGATCGGCTAAACTTAACAAGTCAGGATGATCTTCTAAACCAGCAGCCACTTGCTGAGACTCGCCTGTCTCGCCAGCATAACTTGAACTGAGTAACTGACTAAAATCTTGTTCAGTCGCCAATTGATATTGGGCTGTACGCCCCACGTAACGGCGTGCTTCTTGCAAAGCAACCAAAGCAGTATCTTGACGACGGACAATAAAAACTTGATCCCCTTCATAACGCAACAAAACGCCATGCTTTTTTGCAAAACTATACGGTATTTGTATTTGTTTAAGTACTTGCATAAGGGATGATAATCATGATTAAAATTACCTCGAGTGTACTCTAAGCATTTGACAGCGTGAAGACAGTTTTTTAATGAATTTATTTAAGGATATTCCCTATTGTCACTAGATCAGAAACTTGAGCAAAACCCTTCGACTTTAAGATGGTGGGGTGAGCAGCATTTTGAACTCAATCAAGTGCGTGCTTGGCAATTTGGTTCATTGCTCTTTCGACTCACTCGTGGCTTACAAGAATGGCGCATGGAGTACTACCGTCCTCAAATTCAATACGACTACGAACAAAAGTGGCAGGAAATGGATGACCCCCATTTTTCATTTCCTCGTCCAGTGCATGTAGAACGTTACATGTTCAGGGAAACTCACCCTAAAATTCAATTGATACCACGTCTTGCAGATCGATCTGTGGTGATCCGTCCTGTAGACCCAATTTACATTCCAGCTGGTCAACGTGGCACGCTTTATATTAGTACCCCTCTGTGGCTTTCAGGTTATGTCGAAAGTCAAAAGACCCCATTATTCGATATACCGGTCATTATGCCTAAAGATACATGGTTCGGACCTGATCAACGCAGTGGTGAAATGTGTTACGCCACTTCAGTTGATGGTCGAACAGAACTCAAACAACTTCGTCCACGTGCATTTCGTGCAGTCACTCCAATTGACTTTCACAATGTCAGTGGACATCAACTCCGTTTCGATCGAATGAATGTACCTGTTCCTGCCCTGCCTTTGTTTTATAGTGAAAGTACAGAGCGATTATGGACGTCACAAATTAAAGTCATTCACGAAGGGATGGATCGACCAGCACGTATTCGTATTGAAAATCGCACCCCACCATTGGCTGGTGATGTAATTTATGTCAATCCAGCACGTGCCCCAGGTAGTACTTTATTTAACATGTTTGATTCATTCTTCTAAGGGGGGCATATGGCAGATAGTCTTACCGGCACCATTGCTGATAGCCTCAAAAGTATATTTACCAATATCAATACGGATCGCTTAACTGAAATTATTATTGCGATTGTGCTTTGCTTTATTGGATTCCTTTTTGCTCGAGTCGTTTCCAATACTTTTGTTAGAACGATCGGCGCCAAATTTAATGCTCATCAGCGTTTGGTATGGCGGCGCGGTATTTTTTATTTTATTTTCCTCATCTTTGTGATGGCGAGTTTAAAAGAAGCAGGTTTTAAATTAAGTGTATTTCTAGGTGCCGCTGGTATCTTGACCGTAGCGCTGGGTTTTGCCTCCCAAACCTCTGCGACGAACTTGATTAGCGGTTTATTCTTGATTGGTGAAGGTTCTTTTGAAATTGGTGACACCATTCAAATTACGTTAATTCGTGGACATACCATCGAAGGCGAAGTGATCTCCATTGATTTACTGTCTGTCAAATTACTGACTCAAGATAATGTCTATGTCCGTTTACCTAATGAGCAATTAATTCGTGCTCCCGTACACAACCTTTCTAAATTTCCGATACGGCGCATTCCCATTACACTTGCAATCAACTTTCATGAAGACATCATTAAAGTACGAGAAGTTTTATTAAAGGTGGCGAACAGCTATCCTTTAGTGTTAGCAGATCCTAAACCTGCTGTGACGGTAACCGCATTCCGTGAATCTTCAATCGAATTGTTATTCGCCATTTGGTGCCAACAGGAAAACTTTTTGAAAGTGCGTGATGAAATGCAAGAACGCATTCGAAATGGTTTTGTTGATCACCATATTGAAATTCCTGTACCTAAAATGGGCTTTGTTGATCGCCCTCCACAACCCTCGTTGACAGATGAGGAAATAGACCAATACGCCAATGATAAGGAAATCAAAAGAGAGCCTAAATTATAATGAATTAAGGTTAATGCTTGATCTCAGGATCAAGCATTAGTCTCTTCTACTCGTTTTTGCTCTGGCGCTGGAGCGATGTACGCAATAATCAACATTAATCCTCCCGCGCCTAAAAATGATAAAACTCGACTTAGAGTGCCGATATGGGATAAATCTAACAACACCAACTTAAAAGTCACGATCGCCAAAATACTTGCACCAAACATCCATACCACTCGATTATGGATGATAGCGGCATATTTCATCACAATGAATGCCATGACCACCCACAATAATGTCAACGCCAATTGCACTGCAGAATCTTGCCAAATGATCCACTGGTTATAAGGTGTAGCAAAATAAAAATGTAAGGCTCTAAGAAGTACATAACTACTTACCCATAGCACAGCGAGTAAGATCAAGAATGCGCCAAGTGTTCGCTCTAGCCCCATTCTGATTTGACTGCGAAGCACCTGAATAAGCACCCACAAACCAGTCAGACTGACGAAATCAATAGGGTTTAAGATTGGGATAAAATATTTCCAAAAGGGTTCTACCACCCAAATTTGTGAGCTGACAATCCAGCACAACAATAAAATGAGGCTGGTCTTTGTTAACCAAAGCTTATTCAAGTCTGTTGTTTTAGAAACACTATAGCCATAAAGTATCAACGGTAAAAGAACAGCTCCCATCATAGGTGACATTGAAACTACACCCACACTGGCACAAGCTAAAGAAGCGAGTCCACCAAAGGCGATCCATTCATTTTCGTACTGAGCATTTGAAATTGGTTTTAACCACAGATAGCTCAGGCCCAAGCAAGCCAAGATAAACAAGCCTTGCTCACCAAATGACTGCCAGACGATGACTCCTTGAGTGTATTGATCGATCAGCATAATAGCTGCGAACACTACAATAGGAATCAGCCCCAACCATTTTGGTAATAACCATGACCATGAGACTACTTGGCGCGGTTGCAACACAAAATTGGCAGCAAAATAAATCGCAGTTGTGAATGCAAGTGTGTAGATTAATCTCATCGGTTCACTAAAACTTTCCACACCTTGATAAAGCAGTAAAAGACTCGCAAAAAAAGAAAAAATAGACAGGAAAATTTTATCTGACAGTGTCAGCTGTTTTTGATAACGCATCACAACATTGGAGACCACAATCGCAAGGATATAACTTAGACCTAGTAACCATGGGATGATATTTGGAATTGATGCTAACTCGATCAAATAGTATAAATACGAAAATAATCCAACTGTTAACAACGCATAACCTAATGTTCGCCCTACCCTAAACTCACGATGCAAACCCCACATTAAAATAAGAAGTCCTTCAAAAATCCACCCGATCACACTCCATACTTGTGGGATCAAGATCGGCGGGATAAAACTTAGAAAAATAAAACCTAACATTAAATAATTTTGTTTAATCGCCGTATCAAATTTCGCGTGCTGCACAACTTTAAAAATCGCAAAGTGAGTCAATGCAAAACCCAAACACAAGGCAATTTGAACCGATTTTTGATCTAAATACATGAGATGTAAAAATGCGTATGCGACCAAGGGACTGACATAAATCAATGCGGAGTCAATAATACGCTGACCTAAATGAGCTTGATTTTGATGTGTAGCGAGCTGGTTAAATCTGAAACCCAACCAAATAAATACACTCGCATGTGCAATAACTAGACAGGATAAAACGAATCTCTCTGCAACACCGCCATTCAAAAAGGCATAACCATCACCGATAACAACAATGAGCAGCAACGCTATTTGAGTGAGTATTTTCCATGGATGTAATGTACAAATTACACCTACAACACAATTGACCGCTAGATAATAAGACAGTAATTGAGCTGAGGAAAAATCTGCATGAGGTAATGTGAACGGTGCAATATAAGCAACCAAAACTCCCATCAGGGAAAGCTCCACTGACCGCTGTTTTAAAATCAGTATGACCAACGACAGCATGCTCAAGCTGTAAAGCGTAATCGTATTAATGAGATTTAACAGATCATCGTGATAAGCAAATAGAATACTTAATAACAATCCCGCAAAACCCAGTCCTTGTAAAGCAAGACCAAAGCCGCGGTTTTTTTTCTGTATATGATAACCAAAGGCAACACATATGACGGCGATGACAGCAACAGCCAAAAGTTTGATTGAAAGACTTAAGGTCCAATGTTCAACCATATATCTCAATAATAAGACGACCCCAATCACTAGGACAGTAATCGCAACTTTCAGGACAGGGTTCCCATGAAAGATCCATCGTCTGATTTGCGCCCCAAAACCCAAATCATGCTGCTGATTTGTGTGGATTCCCTCTGAACTTTGTAAAATACTTGTGATGCTGGTCTGATCGTCTGGATCTTGTTTTATTAACTTTTCCTGTAAAGCACCGATTTGAATTAATCGTCCCTCAAGTTGTCGCAACCAGTTTAGGAAAAAATAAATCCAGAATGTTAAACCTAATCCAACCAACCATGTCCAATCGAACAAGCTGCCAATTAGTGCAAGAAATGACGAAATATATAAGGGCAATCGTGATGTATTCTGTTTCGAATAATGAGTCTGTTGCTCAATGTTGGTAAGCGGTTTTTCAATATGATGGGCATATTGCATAACACTTATGAGGAATGCAGCAACACATAAAAACGTAATGATCGGCAACGCTAGAACCCAAGTACTGATCGCTACTATGATGAGGAGCATCAACCAAATCATTTTTATTTCACTATGTTGCTTCAGCATACACATCATTCCTTTTTAGCTAGATTGATGATACCTCAGCAAGAATTGGCATTTTGCGTTTTTCATCGCATATTCTGTACACTTGATTGCAAATCTTGTATCAGCGCAACTGCTGAAAATCACGTACAATGAAAAAGTTAATTGGATTAGGAACGTTTCAATGCCACCATTTGTCTTGGTCGATGGGTCATATTTTTTATTTCGTGCTTATCACGCACTACCACCGCTAACGACGTCAACAGGTTTACAAACCAACGCAATTCGCGGAGCTATTTCTGCTATCCAAAAGTTAATGCGTCGTGTTCAACCTACACACATGGCTGTCATTTTTGACACACCTGAACCAACTTTCCGTCATCAACTTTCCCCAATATATAAAGGGGATCGACCGAGCATGCCTGACGAACTCGCTCAACAAATTCCGTATTTACATAATTTAATTCGTGCTTTAGGTATCCCACTCCATGCCATACCTGGTGCGGAAGCCGATGATATCATCGGTACGCTGGCAAAACGTGCAGAAAAAGAAGGCTATCAAGTCTTGATTTCCACAGGCGATAAAGACATGGCTCAATTGGTCACGGACAAAGTGACACTTGAAGACAGTTTTAAAGACAAGCCCATGGATGTGAATGGCGTTTTTGAAAAGTTTGGTGTTTGGCCGAACCAAATTATTGATTATTTAACCCTCATGGGAGATGCCTCTGACGGCATCATGGGCGTTCCTGGTATCGGAGCAAAGACTGCGGCTAAACTGCTGAATGAATATGGTTCAATTGGTGGCATTCTTGAAAATGTCGATAAAATTAAAGGCAAAGTAGGCCAAAATATTAAAGACAATGCAGATGGTATTGCGCTAGATCATCAGCTAGCAAGTATTGTTTGTGACTTAGACATGAATCTGACCTACGATGATCTTAAACTCCGAGATCCAAATGTTGCAGAGTTACGTCAGCTTTACACCGAACTTGAGTTTAGAAATCAACTTCAGTCTTTAGATCATCCCAACAATCCAAATAGTGCTGCCTATAAACAATCAAGTCAAGTTGTCGCAAAACCGAGTACTGCAACATCGAAAATCGAAGACCAAGCGGTTCAAACTAGTGTAGATGATCAGCTTGGCGAGGCAACTTACCATACCGTTTTAACACCAGCGGATTGGGAAAAACTCTTTCAAAGATTGACTACTGAGAAACGCTTTGCTTTCGATACTGAAACCACAAGTTTAGATTATCGTGTTGCAGAGATGGTAGGCTTCTCTGTGGCATTTGATGCCCAAGATGCATATTACGTTCCGCTTGCTCACGACTATGAAGGTGCTCCAGAGCAATTGGATCGCGACGCTATTCTTGCGCAAATCAAACCAATTTTAGAAAACGCTGAGATTGAGAAGATTGGTCATCATTTAAAATATGATGCTCATATTCTCGAAAATCATGGAATTCATTTACAAGGCTGGTACTTTGACACCATGCTTGCCTCGTACGTGCTCAATGCTGTGGCGACGCGCCATGGTATGGATGACGTTGCGCGCGTTTATCTTAGCCACTTAACCACTACTTACGAACAAGTGGCGGGCAAAGGTGCTAAACAAAAAACCTTTAATCAAATTGAAATCGAAACAGCAGCGCATTATGCCGCTGAAGATGCCCATGTAACCTATCGTTTGTATGAGGTATTGGAGCGTAAGCTTAAAGAAATCCCAGAGCTTCTCAATATTCTTCATCAAATCGAAATGCCGACAGCTGCAGTTCTGACGACGATGGAAGAAAATGGAATTCAGCTCGATTTGAGTTTCCTCGATCAATTGGGTCAAGAATTTTCTAATACAATTCTAGAGTTAGAAAATCAGATTATCGAAATCGCTGGTCAACCTTTTAATGTCAGCTCACCTAAGCAGGTGGGTGATATTCTTTTTGATAAGTTAGGTTTAAAAGGTGGTAAGAAAACTTCAACAGGTCAATACAGTACCAGCGAAAGCATTCTTGAGAAAATTGATCACCCGATCGCTGCACTTATTTTAGAATATCGTGGCTTGTCTAAATTAAGAAGTACCTATACTGACGGTTTAATCAAACAAGCCAATAACGAAAGTCATCGTGTTCATACCAGCTACCATCAAGCTTTAACCGCAACTGGACGATTATCTTCTACTGATCCTAATCTTCAGAATATTCCAATTCGCGAAGAGATCGGTCGTCAAATCCGAAAAGCTTTTGTTGCACCTGAAGGTCGGGTTTTACTTGCTGCCGATTACTCACAAATTGAACTACGTCTTATGGCACATTTTTCACAAGATGAGGCTTTAGTTGACGCGTTTAATCACGGCCAAGATGTTCATCGCCGTACTGCAGCAGAAGTATTAAATATTGCTTTGGATGATGTAACCAATGATCAACGTCGCCAAGCCAAGGCAGTCAACTTTGGATTACTTTATGGCATGTCTGAGTTTGGTTTAACACGTCAGTTGGGATTCACACGCGAAGAATCTCAAAATTACATTAAACAATATTTCCATCGCTATCCTGGCATTTATGAATATATGCAACGCACACGACAAGTCGCCTTAGAACAAGGCTTTGTTGAAACCATTACAGGGCGACGCTTATACACCCCAGATATCGATGCGCGCAATATGATGATTCGAAAGGCAGCTGAACGCGCTGCAATTAATGCGCCTCTTCAAGGTTCTGCTGCGGAGATTATCAAAATGGCAATGATCGAAGTAGATAAAATTCTCCCTAAAGATCAGGCCAAATTATTATTGCAAGTTCACGATGAATTAGTGTTTGAGGTAGATGAAGCGATTGCTGACGAGATCTCTATTAAAATCGCAGATGCAATGCAAGGTGTTGTTCAACTCTCTGTGCCACTTGTTGTTGAAGTCGGCAAAGGGAAAAACTGGGGCGAAGCGCACTAATTTCTAAGATTCTTAAATTGTAAAAAAGGACTCATTTGAGTCCTTTTTTATAAAATTGTTAAAATCCGTAATCTAGATTTAACCAATTGATTTCAACATGATTTCAGCAATATAAAGTGTAAAGAATGCAAGGATTGGAGATAGATCAATCATCCCTAAATTTGGCATTACTTTACGGAATGGTGCCAACATCGGTTCAGCTAATTCTTGAATCACTTCAATATAAGGTGAACGTGTTTGTGAAAACATCAAAATCCAACTACATATGATGTAAGCGAACAGTAAATATTTAAGAATTGAAATTAATGCCTGCAACATTGAAAGTACTGTTGAACCAATAAAGTACAATACATCGCCTGTTGGTAAGGCATTTAAATATTTATAGCCAAATACCTTAAGAAAATACAACAACACGATCAGCACTAAAGCTGCTAGATTTACACGCCCCTGTGCCACAGTTGGCAAGATTCGTCCAAACACATCTACAATTTTAGTTGCTTTCACTGTCGATAGCACAACAGGGTTATATGGACTGACTGCCGCCAATTGCATTAAAAAACGGAAAAATACCAATAAAATCGCAACATTAATGATAATGTCAAAAAATAGCGCAGAGTTCGCACCCATACTTCAATTTTCCTAAAATTTAGTTATTTAGAACTATCACTTAATTCCTGAGCGAGCTCCTGACTGCGTTTTTTTGCAGCCGCAAGAGCAGCTTGAATATTCTGTGAAATTTGCGCTCGATCAAAAACTTCCAAGGCCGCTTGAGTTGTACCATTTGGTGATGTCACATTTCTACGCAGTTCAGATGGCGTATTAGAACTGGTGATCGCCATTTGTGCAGCACCGAGAGCTGTTTGTAGCGTTAATGCTGTTGCAGTTTTCTCATCCAAGCCTAAATTTTTCCCAGCACGAATCATACTTTCCATCATATAGAAAAAGTACGCTGGCCCTGACCCCGATACCGCAGTTACTGCATCAATTTGCTCTTCTGAGTTTACCCAAAGTGTTAAGCCTGTTGCAGCTAAAATCTGACTTGCCAATTCACGCTTTGCTTGGTCAACAACGTCATGAGCATATAAACCATGGGCACCTGTTTGAACCAATGCAGGTGTATTAGGCATGACACGAACGATAAACTCCGTCCCCGTTAATGCAGCAATCGTTGCAATTTCAGCTCCTGCTACAATCGAAACAATTAACTTATTCTCAAATTTATCTTTTAACGGTTTAAGAACTTGTGCCAGTACTTGTGGTTTCACCGCCAGAACAACAACATCAGCATTTTGGATCGCGTCTTCATTATTGTCTGTAACTTGAATTTCTTTTTCTTTTAATAACTCTCTCACACGTTCTACAGGATCGGAAACTGTAATACGCGTTGTTGGTAAACCACGACTAATCAACCCTCCAATTAGGGCTTGAGCCATATTACCACCACCAATGAAACAAATATTACAGTTTAACGCAACACTCATGAACGACTCTCAACCTTGATTTTATAGCGATGAAACTAACTTTGGCTGCCAACCACCGACTTCACAATACTCTGATTCAGCCAGCCAAAACCCTTTTGGCGTGAAAACACCAAGCATAACATTATCTAAGCTTAAAATTTGAATAGTATGACGCTTCCATGGAAAAATTTGTGCCTCTTGAATTGCTTTTTTTAATGGCCATTTCCCCACACGTCCATGCAAATGGACTTTTTCCCCACCTTGACGATAATGCAATGTCAAAGGCTGATTTAAAAGTTCTGTACGCAGACCATACTCTTCCTGATGTTGGCAGATCTTAAATTGACCCGAAGCTAAATTTACAACTTGCTGGATTTCAAATTTTATTTCTGAATCAGTTGTATTCGATTCTGCTAAGTATGCATCCTTAGCAACTCGATATAAGACGTTTTGGAAACGAACATAATATTGTCCATTCCAATGCAATGCTGCTTGTGCATCAGGTTTCGCCAAAATAACTTCTTCATTCAACCGCTCTACCATCTCAAATGCAGGACGGTATTGATCCTTACCTTTCATCCAATTGGATAAAAGTTGTCTTCTTCTTGCTAAACTTAATTGATTGAGTTGTCGTAAATCTAGATGATCATCATCGCCACAGAACGCCAAATCTTGCTGTAAAACCTCTTGCAAAATTTCATCCGCATCTTGCATCAGCACACTAGTTCTCACAATCGCCTGTTGCATTTTAGGGAATCGGCTTTGCAAAATATTCCAAAGCTCATGACGGCACCAAGCTCGATCATAGTGCGTATCAAAATTGGTCGGGTCATCCACGTAGGGCAATTTGAGTTGTTCTACCCATTGGCAAATCTGCTCACGACTGAGATTCAATAATGGTCGCCAAATAATGATGTCTTCACGTGAATCTAATAATTTCATCGCGGACAACCCCTGTATTCCAGCACCAGAGAACAAACGTAATAATACGGTCTCAGCTTGATCCTGCTGATGATGTGCCAGTACTAAAATATCTGTGTCGGATAAATGATGTTTAAAAGCTTGATAACGTGCTGCTCGAGCTTGCTGCTCCAAATTCCCTTCAGCAACTTGAACTGTCTCGAGAACCACAGGGATGTGCGCTGCTATACAAAATTGATGGACGAATTCGGCCCATTCCTGATTTGCAGATTGCAACTGGTGGTTAATATTAATCGCACGGATTTTTTGGGGAATTAATTGAGACATGACATACAGCAACAGCATGGAATCCATGCCGCCACTGCATCCCACTAAGAACGTGTGTTCATCACCAAATTTGGCAATTTGTTTTAAGAAGCTAGACCTGAATTGTCGCTGCCAAACTTCATTAAACGTTGGTAACGTGCTTCGCATCTTGCATTTGCATCCATTGGAACAAGCTCATCAAGTGCAGCTTGTAACACATGTTTTAAATTATCCATGACTACGTCTGGCTGAAGATGAGCACCCTCACCTTCATCTACAACATACTCAACAATACCAAGTTCTTTCAGTTTATCTGCAGTGAGTGCAAGTGCTTCACTCGCTTGCTCAGCTTTTTCAGCAGTTTTCCAAAGAATTGAGGCACAACCTTCAGGTGAAATCACAGAATAAATACTGTGAGAGAGCATAATCACACGATCTGCAACGCCAATGCCTAATGCGCCGCCAGAACCACCCTCGCCTAGAACAGTCGCGATGACAGGTACTTTTAAACTTGAGAGTTGAGCTAGACTCGTTGCAATTGCTTCTGCTTGTCCACGCTCTTCAGCACCTACACCAGGGTATGCACCCATGGTGTCAATAAATGTGAAAACTGGAAGATTAAAGCGTTCAGCCATATCAAGTAAACGCTGAGACTTGCGATAGCCTTCTGGATTACTCATCCCAAAATTATGCTGTAACTTTTCACGTGTACTACGACCACGATGTTGACCAACCACCATCACAGCCTGACCATTAAAACGTGCTAAACCGCCAACCATTGCACCATCATCACCATATAAACGGTCACCATGAAGTGCATCAAATTCTGTAAAAATTTCGCTCACATAATCTAAAAATTGTGGGCGATCTGGATGACGCGCAATTTGAACCGTTTTCCATGCTTTAGATTGAGCAGCTTTATTTTTCATAAGTCGATGAATATCCCTAAATTAACTATGACGTAGTTAACTAATAAAATTCGCTTATCAGCTTCTGTTAGCCAATAAATTGTTCCGACTGAATATTCAAAACGATATCCCAATGTTTAAATTGCACCTGCTCATCATGCAGCTCTGCAACCAACAAAGGCCATTGTTTTGCATCACCAGAAACTTTCAGTTGCCATTGTTGCTCATCTAATATCTTTAATTCAATGGCAGGAAGCATCTCATCGCTTCGGCTGTGATTCAGCAAAATTGCGAGACGAAGGAGCAAACATAGATAGACAAGTTTAATTCCACCGACTTTCGTCACATCATTTTTTGCTTCAGCACGCAATTTACGGCGATGATGAGCGACCAAATGTGACAAATGATTTTGATCAATTTGTGAAAAACCAGCAATGTCAGAATGCTGAAGCAAATATGCGCCATGACGATGATAACCACTATGACTAATGGCTAAACCTATTTCATGAAGATAAGCTGCTCGACGTAGCAAATCACTATCGTCATTATTTAGACCAAGCGTTCCTGCCACGCTATCAAATAAATGTTGAGCCGTTTCAACAACACGTTCTGCTTGTTTTTGATCAGCACCATAACGCCCCATCAAGGCTTGTACGCTACGATCTCGAATATCTTCATGCTGGAAACGCCCGAGTAAATCATACATTACACCTTCTCGTAAGGCGCCATCTGAATAGACCAGCTTATCAACTTGAAGAACTTCAAATACAGCGTATAAAATCGCAATACCCGCAGGTAGGACTGCACGACGATCTTCCTTAAGACCCTCAAATTCCATGTCTGAAATATGTTTATATTTGAGTAATTTATCTTTAAGTTTTTCCAAGCCTTCACGAGTCAAGTTTTCCTGATCATCGCTCCAGCCCATATTTACCGCAATTTGACGACAGGCTTTAATGGTTCCACTTGAACCGACAACAGTATCCCATCCTGCCGCACGATAAGTTGTCGCGATACCCGAGATTTCTTTGCGTGCAGCAGTCACCGCACGATCGAAAGCTTTTGGATTAATATCGCCCTCTGCAAAATAGGCCTTTGTAAATGCAACGCATCCCATTTGCACGGATTCAGTATGAATCGGCTCAAACTCTTCACCAATGATTAACTCAGTCGAGCCACCACCAATATCAATCACCAAACGGCGACCGCTGTTCGCCATAGTATGTGATACACCTAAATAAATTAAACGTGCTTCTTCACGACCAGCAATAATTTCAATAGGTTTAGGCAGAATTTCAGCTGCTTTTTGAATGAATTCATGCCCATTCTTAGCTTGGCGCAACGCATTGGTGGCCACAATTCTTAAGCGATTGGATTGGACTGAACTTAGGCGCCCTACAAATCGAGCTAAGCATGCTAAACCACGTTGTTGAGCAGCTTCTGTCAAATTTTTATTTTCATCTAAACCTGCGGCCAATTGGACCTTTTCAGACATCGATGCGACTTTTTTTACCTCACCATGATCAACTCGAGCAATCGCCAAGTGGAAGCTGTTTGAGCCCATATCAATGGCTGCAAGGAGTTCTTCATCAATCAAAAAATCAGACATTGTTGCGCTAAGTTCAACCAGAATTGTGCCTAGATTAATTCACATAACTGTAATTTAAAAGCCATTTATTTAGTCAATTTAACGACTATTTAAAAAATCATCATATATGACAATTGTGTTACACCGATCATGGAAATCGTGAGCATCAATTAGACATTTACAGAATTTAGTCCGAAAATAAACCCTATCCCCTACTTTGTTAAAGTGGTCTATGTAATACTTATATACATAGATAGACTGTTTTCAAAAAATTATTCGGAGCAAATTCCATGTCTGCTAATATTGTTAATACAACTGATGCTAATTTTGAAGCTGACGTTTTAAATTCTGACACGCCAGTTCTTGTTGATTTTTGGGCAGGCTGGTGTGCGCCATGTAAAGCTATTGCTCCTGTACTTGAAGTTTTAGCAACTGAATACGAAGGTAAGGTTAAAATCGTAAAAGTTGACGTAACTTCATGCGAACAAACTGCTGTAAATTACAATATTCGTAATATCCCAGCTTTATTGATGTTTAAGAATGGTGAAGTTGTTGCTCAACAAGTTGGTGCAGCTCCTAAATCTAAACTTGCAGCTTTTATTGAAGAAAATATCTAATTCTTTCAATTTTAATTGCTTTGAAAGCGTCAAATTTTTGGCGCTTTTTTTGACGGTAAAATTGACAAAGAGCCATATCTCACTTATATTGCATGATCAAGAAACACTTGGACAATTTCTCCTCGTTTCTTACAATACACAAAACATAAGATCGCCGCTCGGCTAAAGAAATTGTTTACACATTTCTCCTCGAAAGAACTTACTAGATTCTGAGTTTGTTATTGTGCAAATCAATTGCTGCTCTTTTCTTGCACTGCGGATGTCTTTTGCTTCTATTCTATCTGTGTTCCACACTTCCTTTTAATTCAATCGACCATTTATGAACTTAACTGAACTCAAGAAAAAACCGATAGGCGAACTCATCAAAATTGCTGAGTTCATGGGCCTTGAAGGAATGGCACGTAACCGTAAGCAAGACATTATTTTTGCCATTTTGAAACGCCATGCTATGAATGGTGAAGAAATTTTCGGCGATGGTGTTCTTGAAATTCTGTCTGATGGTTTCGGTTTTTTACGTTCTGCAGCAGGGTCTTACCTTGCGGGTCCAGATGACATTTATGTCAGCCCTTCTCAAATTCGCCGCTTCAATTTGCGCACTGGGGATACGATTACAGGTACGATTCGTCCACCAAAAGAAGGCGAACGTTATTTTGCACTTTTAAAAGTGAATCAAATTAACTACGACACGCCAGAAAACTCTCGCAATAAGATTCTTTTCGAAAACTTAACGCCTTTATTCCCAACTGAACAATTAGTGATGGAGTTAGGAAATGGTTCGACTGAAGATTTAACTGCGCGTGTTGTCGATTTAGTTGCTCCAATTGGTAAAGGTCAACGTTCAATTATTGTTGCACCACCTAAAGCTGGTAAGACAATGTTAATCCAAAACATTGCTCAATCTATTGTTCGTAATAATCCTGAATGCTTCCTAATCGTTCTTCTCATTGATGAGCGCCCAGAAGAAGTAACAGAAATGGAACGTACCGTTCGTGGTGAAGTTGTTGCTTCAACATTTGACGAATCACCTGCACGTCACGTTCAAGTCGCTGAAATGGTGATTGAAAAAGCGAAACGTCTGGTAGAACACAAAAAAGACGTTGTTATTTTGCTTGACTCAATTACACGTTTAGCACGTGCATATAACACTGTTATTCCATCATCAGGTAAAGTTTTAACTGGTGGTGTTGATGCCCACGCTTTAGAACGTCCAAAACGTTTCTTCGGTGCTGCACGTAATATCGAAGAAGGTGGTTCACTTACGATCATTTCTACTGCTTTAATTGAAACTGGCAGTAAAATGGATGAAGTCATCTACGAAGAATTCAAAGGTACAGGTAACCAAGAGATTACGCTTGATCGCCGTATTGCTGAGAAACGTGTATTCCCTGCGATGAATATCAAGAAATCTGGTACACGTCGTGAAGAACGCCTCATGGATGAAGATAAACTACGTAAGGTTTGGATTTTACGTAAGCTTCTCCATCCTATGGACGAACTTGCTGCGATGGAATTCTTACTTGATCGCATGAAGGAAACCAAGACCAATGATGATTTCTTCGATCAAATGAAACGCAAAGCTGCCAACTAATACGCAAAAGGCCATCATTTATTGATGGCCTTTTATTTGGGTTGACACCATTTACATAAATACACAATACTAACTTTTGAATGTAACTTTTCTTGCAAGTATGTGATTTTTATCATCTTGTATTTTAATTCCCTTTATTTTTTAAGTATTTACTTAGTATTTCTCCAATTCAAAATGCAAAAATGATTGTAATTTTCTGTTAAAAATAGGGTCAAATTTCTCATTTTTTAAGCATTTTTTCATCTCGCCTAGTAGTAATTCAAAATACTCAGTGATAGCATGTCGGCATACCAGTTAGGCTGCTCCATGCGTTATTAACCTTACTAACGTTAGGAATAATAAAAGCACACAACAGACTAACCGGGTTTTTTGTCTCAATTTATTTTAATGAGAGTGATGCCATGTTATTCAAAAAAATTGCTATTGCTGCTGCCGTTGCTACTACTTTAGCTTTCGTTGGTTGTGCTAAAAAAACTGAAGAAGCTGCTGCTGACGCAAACGCTGCTGCATCTGAAGCTGTAGAAGCTGCTTCTGAAGCTGTTGTAGCTGCTGACGCTGCTGCTGTTGAAGCTTCTTCTGAAGTTGCTGCTCAAGCTGACGCTGCTGCTGCTGAAGCTACTGATGCTGCTGCTGAAGCTACTGACGCTGCTGCTGACGCTACTGCTGCTGCTTCTGCTGCTCAATAATCTAAAGTTTAGATTATTCGAAAAAAAGAGAACCTTTGGTTCTCTTTTTTATGCGCTGAATTTTATGAATACGCATAAAGTTAAGAGCATAAAAAAACCTGAGCTGAGCTCAGGTTTTTTTATGTTATTTGATCAAGCGATTAATCGACTTGCTCTGTCCCTACACGCTGTCTAAACTTTTGACCAGCACGGAAGGTCACTACACGGCGAGCAGAAATAGGAATCTCCTCACCTGTTTTTGGATTACGCCCTGGGCGCTGACGCTTGTCACGCAGTTCGAAATTACCAAAACCCGATAATTTGACATGTTCACCAGCAATTAATGCCTGGCTAATTTCATCAAAAAACAACTCAACCATTTGTTTAGCTTCACGACGATTTAAACTCGTCAGCTCACTCAAATGATCAGCCATTTCTGCTTTTGTTAATGCTGTCATGAGGCCCTCAATGTCGCTTGGTAAGTGTTTTCTAACACTTGTAAAATATTATCCATACCAGATTTAATTTCAGCATCCTCAAGCGTGCGACTCGGATGCTGCCATAAAAGTGCAAACGCCAATGAACGTTTACCCTCTTCTACACCTTGACCCGTATACACATCGAATAACCAAGAAGAATCAAGTAACTCTCCTCCAGTTTTTTCGATAAGTTGCTGAATTTCACTAACATTAATCTTATCACTAATTAAAACTGCAATATCACGTCTCACTGAAGGAAATCGTGATAATTCTGTAAAATTAGATACATAAGTTTGCAAAACAGACGATTGATCGAGTTCTGCTACCCATGTCGGTGCGAGATCAAGCTCATCTTCAAGCGATGGATGTAAACGACCAATATAACCAATTGATTGTCCGTCCACTAAAATTTCAGCAGCTTGACCTGGATGCAACCATGAACGCTCTGAACGCACATATTCTACTTGAACTCGTCCAGCCGCCAATACAGCCTCAATTTCACCTTTAAAATCGAAGAAATCCATTGGCTGAGGTTTAGCATGCCAAGATTCCTGATTCTTCGCACCTGTTGCCACAATCGCTAGTGTAGGTATTTGCTTAAGATCATGAATACTGGTGGCTTCTTGATAATCAAAACGCAAGCCAAGTTCAAAGAAGCGCACACGACTTTGTTGACGATTAACGTTGTATTGGACACAAGGAATTAAGCTTGAAAGTAAAGTCGAACGCATTACCGCCAAATCACTTGAAATTGGATTTGCCAATGCCAAAGGATTTACACTTGGATTTAACTGTTTTTCAAGTTTTAGATCAGCAAAACTAAAGCTGATTGCCTCTTGATAACCAAGTGAAACCAAAGTTTGACGTAATTGTGCAACTTCAAATTGATCTTGGTATTTTGCAAGTTTCACATCAATCACAGGCAAGCTGATTTGAATGTTGTCATAACCATGAATACGCGCAACCTCTTCAATTAAGTCTTGGTAGATTGCCATATCATAACGATGTGATGGCGGTACGACAGACCATTGACCTTGTGCTTTAATTGTTACCTGACAACCTAGACGTGTTAACGCATCAGTAATAAAGTCAGAGTCAACTTTATAACCAAGAAGTTGATCAACTTGCGCCTGCTCAAGCTCGATTGCTTCGCGTGTTGGCAATACTCTTGGATTTTCTGCTACCGTAATTGGACCAAATTCACCACCTGCAAGCTCAGAAATCAACTGAGATGCACGGTGCATTGCGATCATTGGAAGTTCGAAATCCACTCCACGCTCATAACGCTGAGACGCATCTGTATGTAAACCGAAGCTACGCGCACGACCCGCAATATGAAGTGGTGCAAAGAATGCTGATTCAAGGAAGATTTCAGTCGTTGCGTCTGTCACCGATGAAGACAAGCCACCCATGATGCCCGCAATTGCTAATGCTTTTTCGTCATCTGCAATCACCATCACGTTGTCTTGCATTTCAACTTCTTGCTCATTCAAGAGAACAAGTTTTTCACCTGCAGTTGCTTGACGAACGTGTACCGCACCTTGAACTTTACCACCATCAAATGCGTGAAGCGGTTGACCCAACTCCATCAATACATAGTTGGTAATATCAACTAAGATACTGTGCTGACGGATACCAGAACGAGCCAGTGCGCGTTCCATCCATTCAGGAGTTGGCGCTTTGGTGTTGACGTTTTTGATCACACGACCTAAGTAACGTGGGCAACCTTCAGTAGATACAACGACCTTCTTTTCATCAGCAATCGTTGCAGCCACTTCTTTAATTTCAGGCGCAGTCACGGGAAGTTGGTTAATCACACCAATTTCACGTGCAATCCCACGAATACTGAAACAGTCACCACGGTTTGGTGTGATACTAATATCAATCACGTTGTCATCAAGGTCTAGATATTCACGTACGTTTACACCGACTGGCGCGTCCGCAGGAAGCTCGAGTAGACCGTCGATTTTATCTTCTAAATCAATTTCAGATGCACCGCACAGCATACCTTGTGATTCAACACCACGAAGCTTACCTTTTTTGATTTTAAAATCACCTGGCAATACTGCACCGATGGTTGCTACGGGTGCTTTCATTCCTGCACGTACATTAGGTGCACCACAGACGATTTGTAATGGTTCACCCACACCAATGTTGACAGTCGTTACACGTAAACGATCTGCATCTGGGTGCTGTTCTACCGTAAGTACTTCACCTACAACCACACCTGTAAATGGTTTTGCAGCAGGAGATAAATCATCTACCTCAAGGCCAAGCATGGTCAGTTGGTCAGATAAAGTATCGCTATCGATGGCTGGGTTAACCCATGTGCGTAGCCAATTTTCGCTAATTTTCATTGATATAAAACCTGTAATTCAAATCTCTAGAATCCTCCCTCTAACCCCCTTTGCCAAGGGAGAGAACCCCAAATGATTCTGTGGAGTTCCTCAAGTTAGGAGAGGATTTAATAAAAAGTTTTAAGCAAACTGGCGTAAGAAACGCACATCATTTTGGTAGAACATACGCAAGTCGTTTATGCCATAACGAAGCATTGCAAAACGTTCAACACCTAAACCAAATGCAAAGCCTTTGTACTTGTCTGGATCAATACCCGCTGAACGAAGAACATTTGGATGTACCATGCCACAACCTAATACTTCTAACCATTTTCCTCGCTCATCCATGATGTCGACTTCAGCACTTGGTTCTGTGAATGGGAAGTAAGATGGGCGGAAACGTACTTTCAAGTCTTTTTCAAAGAACTCATTCAGCAAATTAACCAATAATCCTTTTAACTCAGCAAAGCTCGTATTTTCTGCAACGTACAAACCTTCAATCTGGTGGAACATCGGAGAATGTGTTTGGTCTGAGTCACAGCGATACACACGACCTGGACATACAATACGAATTGGTGGTTGCTGTGTTTCCATCGTTCGAATCTGTACACCAGAGGTATGCGTACGAAGCAAATGGTTTACATCGAAGTAAAAGGTATCGTGCATTGCACGCGCAGGGTGATGACCAGGAATATTTAATGCCTCAAAGTTGTGATAATCATCTTCAACCTCTGGACCAGTCGCAACAGAAAAACCTGCTTTCGTGAAGAATTGACAAATACGCTCTTGTACTTGGGTCACTGGGTGGATACTGCCCACCTGTTGTCCACGACCAGGCAACGTGATGTCGATCTGTTCACTTGCTAATTTTTGTTCTAGTGCAGCTTTTTGTAATGCAGTTTGACGCTCAGTTAATGCGCCATTAATCGCTTCTCGAACTGAATGAATCTGCGCACCAAAAACCTTACGCTCTTCCGGATCCATTTTACCCAGTGCTTTCGATTGTTCAGCAAGCTGGCTTTTCTTACCCGTAAATTGCACTCGAACCTGATCGAGTGTTGCAAGGTCTTGAGCTGCTGCAATGGCAGCGAGCGCTTCAGTGGTCAGGGCTTCCAGTGACATAGTAACTCTCAAAGCAACAAATATAAAAAATAATATAACTGCGCATTCTAACAGCTTTTATAGCTCCGTATGAAGATCAGCAAGTGTTAAAATTGGATGTGGAATTAAATTGGAAATTACATTTATAAAAAGTTTAAGATATGCGCAATGATCATTGAGAAGATATGTCATGGCATTAGATCAAATTTGGAAACAACAGCTCACACTTGTGACTTACGGCAATGAGTTTTTAAGTCAGGATTTAAGTTTTCAACACTGGAAAAATCATGCGATTTTTAATCAGCACCATTTCCTTTTTCGAGATTTAAATACGCAACACTTATTGGCACAACATTTCCAAGTTTGGTTAGAAAGCTTAAAACGTCAGGGTGTCACACGCTTAAGCCTACATAACTCAAGTTTATTAATCGATGAAAAAAATCCCAATCCAAATGTTGAGCTTTTACCATATCCCCATTTCATTGTCAGTCATCACCGCAATGTAAAAACAGCATGGATCTGTGGTAAAGAACTTGCCGAATGGTATAGTTCTGAACAAGACTTCGAGATACCAAACAACCAAACACTCCCTGCACGAATTGAAACATTTTGGCGTTTTGATCTATCCACCCAACATATCAAACGTGTTGAGGCAGATCTTCAAGCACCTAATTGGAATGATATTCACGACTACACAGAGAATGAGCTGTTCGATCGCGCATTAGCACAAGGGGTGGAATCTGTTAAACGTGGCGCAATCTTTTATGGTACTGACGATCAATCACCCTCCAACGCTGGAGCTGCCTTACCATTACTGCCACAAGATTATGCAGCACCTTATGCCAATGAAACCTTAGTGCGTTTCATGCATCTAGAACAACATTTAAAGATTCAAAAACGAAAGCTTTTGGAGCAAGATCATCAAGAATCTCTTGAGGAAGAAAAACAACTGAAGGTATTTCAACAAAAGTTAGATGACCTGAGTGCAAAATTCATCACTAAAGTAGCAAATCACTATAAAACTGCTCATTTAAAAAGCCCCGAAATTCACTCCCCTTTGGATGAAGCCTCAACGCATACTCAACATGGAAAACGATTTTTCAACAATGATTCCAGTTCTCACCAACCCACACCTAAAACAGGTAAATCAAATGTGTTTGCCCTCATTTTAGTCACTGCAATAATCTGTTTCTGCGCTTACTATTTTGGACTGTGATGTTTTAAAAATTCATCTAATTGTTCAGTTTTATGAAAATGTAGCCACTTTATATGATGATATTGAGTGGCATTCATCATCTGCAAATATTTAAATCTATTTTTCCCATGTGTTTGGACTACCCACAATATTATTGAGTCTTTACTTAACAATTTCGCCCAATGTTCTCTATTGTTAGAATTTTTCCATATTTTCTTTTGGCTAATCACACGGTATAGCGACCTCTTAATCACACGATAAAGATTTACGCGTAGTGAAAAATCCAACCACATCACAGTGTCGATCTCACTTAAGATTAAATTTTGAATCAGAGAATAATTACCATCAATCACGAAGCCCTTATTCATAGACCTAACACGATTTATAAATTTTTCTTGAAATTCTATTGAAGATGACTCAGTCCAGTTATCCAACCAAAAGAGATTATCAAGTTCAATATGATCGACTTGCAGTTGAACAGCCAACTTACGTGCAAAGGTTGTTTTCCCAGATGCTGCTGTACCGACGACCATAATTTTATTCATACTAATCTCTTGGCTTTATTTGGTCGTAAACAATGAAAATAAAAAAGACCGCTAAAAAGCGGTCTTTTTCTCATCTACGATGATTAAGCAGCTAATGCGCCTTTAGCTTTTTCAGCTAAAGCAGCAAATGCAACTGCGTCATGCATAGCGATGTCAGCAAGTACGCGACGGTCGATGATCACTTGAGCTTTTTTCAAGCCATCGATCATACGGCTGTACGACAAACCATTTTGACGTGCACCAGCATTGATACGCGCAATCCATAAAGCACGGAATTGACGTTTCTTTTGACGACGGTCACGGTAAGCATATTGACCTGCTTTGATTACCGCTTGGAACGCTACGCGGTAAACACGTGAACGAGCACCATAGTAACCTTTAGCGCGAGCAAGAATTTTTTTGTGACGGCGATGAGCCTGTACACCACGTTTTACACGAGCCATTTATAATCTCCTTAGATGTACGGGCACATACGACGAACTGAAGCAACGTCACTTACGTGAACCATTACACAGCCGCGCAATTGACGAATACGCTTAGCAGATTTTTTGGTCAAAATGTGGCGTTTGAACGCTTGTTTACGCTTAAAACCGTTAGCAGTCGCTTTGAAGCGTTTTGCTGCACCACGGCGAGTTTTCATCTTAGGCATAACAACCTCTTTTGAACACCTGTTCGGCTCGTTTGCACCATTACAATACGACCTGCAGGTAAGGGAGCGAGTATTCTATAGCATCTTTGCGCAAAACAAAAGCACCGTTAATCTTGATTCAGACAAATTAATCTTGATGAGTTTTACTCTACGAAAATTTAGAACAAACCAAGATACACCCAGTAAATAAATAGATACCGACCTGTTTTCGCTATACCCACCACGAAGATAAATTTCCAGAATTTTTCTTTCAAAATTCCTGCAATTAAGGTGATTGGATCACCAATGATAGGCACCCAACTTAAAAGAAGTGACCATGTACCATACTGCTGATAAGCCCGTTGAGCACGAATCATTTGATCTGACTTAAATGGAAACCACTTTTTGGTTTTAAACTGCTCTATTTTTAAGCCCAACCACCAATTAACGCATGAACCCATCACATTCGCTACACTTGCAACAAAAATAAGCATCCACGGCGAAAATTGTTTTAGAGCAAATGACCCCAACAATATTGCTTCGGACTGTAAGGGCAATAAAGTGGCGGCTCCAAAGGCACTTAAGAACAATAAAATCAGATTCATTTACTGGACTTATTCACCGCTAGAAGTTTCTGAGTTTTACGATATTCTTTTATCGACCACGCAATTGCCAACACTACTATGATGACACGTAGCACCGTATATTTACTCGTAATTGCTGGAATCACCTGTTTTAATTGATCCCTAGAATCTGGATCGATTGCTGCAATGATATTTTGCACATGAAATATTTCGACGATATAAGAAGCAACACAGAGTAAAATACCAGCAATAATTGCCCAGTATACTTTTGAATTAGATTCAACAATTTTGCTAAAATTTAAAAAAAAATCCTTCATGGCAGTTCTCCATAAAAAAACCACCAAATGGTGGTTTAGATATGTAGAGTTTATCACACTTAAATCCGTGATCTACTTTAGTAGTGCAAGCGCCTTTTGTACCGCTGGTCTCTGTTGGATACGTTGAATATAAGCTTCCACTTCAGCAAACTCTGCTAAATGAATACTTTGCCACTCGTGCCGCATCAACCAAGGGAAAATTGCCATATCCGCAATAGAGTACTCACCTGCCACATAGTCTTGCCCAACTAACTGCTTATTGAGCACCCCATATAATCTTTTAGTTTCTGTAATGTAGCGCTCGATCGCATAAGGGATTTTCTCTTTAGCAAATTTAGCAAAATGATGATTTTGACCTAACATCGGTCCTAGACCACCCATTTGCCACATCAACCATTGTTCAACCTGAATCCTCGCGATTTCGTGCTGAGGATAGAATTGTCCCGTTTTACGTCCTAAATATTGCAGTATTGCACCAGACTCGAAAATCGAAATCGATTGATTATTCGGTCCATTTTGATCAACTATCGCAGGAATTTTATTATTAGGAGAAATCGCAAGAA
This sequence comes from Acinetobacter sp. 24-47-47, assembly GCF_057737035.1. Classification (NCBI taxonomy): domain Bacteria; kingdom Pseudomonadati; phylum Pseudomonadota; class Gammaproteobacteria; order Moraxellales; family Moraxellaceae; genus Acinetobacter; species Acinetobacter sp. 24-47-47. The sequence continues at coordinate 2,474,705 of NZ_CM173216.1, forward strand.
AGTCAGTTTGGAACTGATCATTTTCTAATATATTGATTGGATAGATTTGATAATCTAAAGCCATTTCTTCGAGTGCAATTGTTATTTTTAATCCGTTGGGTGTTCCCCAGTAATATAAATCGATCATTACAGTTCAGGCTCCATATGCCCTTTGTTGATTGATTTATCCACCATAAATCATTTCAAACCAAACAACAAGGATAGAAATTTTTTATTTATAAGTTATAAAAAATCAATTATTTATAAAATATTTTAAAAATTTTTTGAATTTATTATTGAAAAATTTCGGTCTGAACCTATATAAAAAATTGCCAGATTTATGATGATCATCTGGTTCTGTTGATGATAGTCATGACAGAACAACATTCTTATTTTTATGACTTTGCTGACCTCAGGAGGTTTTAATCATGAGTAACTTAAATCTTCATCCATTGTTTCGTCGTAGTATTGGTTTTGATCGTTTAAACGATTTTATTGATTACGCAATGCAAAGTGATGCTCCAAACTACCCACCTTATAACATTGAAAAAAAAGGTGAGAACAGATATCGCATCGTGGTCGCTACTGCAGGATTTAGTCAAGATGAGTTAAATATCAGTCTTGAAAATCAACTTCTCTCAATCACAGGAAAACCGGAAGCTATTCAATCTGAACAAACCGAATATCTTCATAAAGGAATTGCGCGTCGTTCATTTAAATTATCGCTTCGCTTAGATGAACACATTGAAGTTCAACAAGCAGATTATGAAAACGGCTTATTAGTGATCGATTTAGAGCGTATCATTCCAGAAGAGAAATTACCTCGACAAATTCCAATTGGCAAAAAACTTCTGTTAGAAAATACAGAGTCTACTGAAAAAACAGTTCATGTCGAATAAAACATCGAAGTTGATGAGTCACAAAAAAGCCGATGCAAAAGTATCGGCTTTTTTTATAGATCAAATCTACAGGTGCTTTGAGCAACTAACTTTCTGATGAACTCATGTGCAATAAAAAAGTCTTTATGAATCATCTTAAAGACGTTAAAACACTCCAAACCTATTCAGCTTTACCATCCATCTAGAATTTTCTATGCACAAGTACGAGTTTACCTGTCGAAATAATTACATTTTTTACTCAAGCCACAAAATGATTCGAGAAGTTTAAAATATACGTTTATTAGACTTCACTAAAGTACTGCCTGATGGAAATATTCAACTGATGATTTATACCACAACTACAGTCGTTCCTCTCTTTACTAACTCAGGTGTACCTATATTCCTTCAATCAACATATAAAAAAAGCCCTGCATGTGCAGGGCTTTTTCTCTAAATCGGTTTTACTTTTTCTTTTTAGGACCAAGTAACATACCCATTTGACGGCCTTCCATTTTTGGTGCTTGTTCCACTACACCGATTTCAGCCACATCAGCTTCAATCTTTTGTAATTGAGCAAGACCCAATTGTTGGTGAGCCATCTCACGACCACGGAAACGTAGAGTAATTTTAACTTTGTTGCCTTCTTCAAGGAATTTCAGAATAGCACGCAACTTAACATTGTAATCACCAACGTCTGTACCAGGACGCAACTTGATCTCTTTAACCTGAACTTGATGCTGCTTTTTCTTAGCATCTTTTTGCTTTTGCTTCAGATCAAATAAATGCTTGTTGTAATCCATGATTTTACAAACAGGCGGCTCTGCATTCGCAACGATCTCAACGAGGTCAAGATCAACTTCTTCTGCAGCACGCAACGCTTCAGCAAGTGAAACGATGCCTTTTTGTTCTCCGTCAGCGCCAACGAGACGCACTTCTTTCGCACGAATCTCATCATTTAATGCAGGACGATTGCTTTTAGCACCTTGTTGTTGGTTACGGTCAGGCTGTTTAATCTTTCTTACTCCACAATATACCGGCCGCGTTCGGCTACGGCTACTTTCACTAAGTCAACGAATGCATCGATAGACATAGTACCTAAATTTGTTCCAGAGCGAGTACGTACATTCACTGTACCTTCCTCTACTTCTCGATCCCCAAGCACCAATAGGTATGGAATACGCTCTAAAGTACGCTCACGAATCTTAAAGCCGATTTTCTCATTTCTCAAGTCTGAAATCGCTCGAATGCCATTTTCTTGCAATTTAGCGACGACTGACTGACAAGCATCTGCTTGAGAATCGGTAATATTCATCACACATGCTTGAATTGGTGCCAACCATGGTGGCATAAATCCAGCGTAGTGTTCAATAAGTATACCAATAAAACGTTCAAAACTGCCAAGAATTGCACGATGAAGCATCACAGGATGATCACGATCGTTGTCTTCAGTGACATAAGATGCATCTAAACGTAATGGCAAGTTAAAATCGCATTGGATTGTACCGCACTGCCAGATACGACCTAAACAATCTTTCAAAGAAAATTCAATTTTAGGACCGTAGAACGCACCCTCACCAGGTTGTAAATCCCAAGCGAGACCTGCTGCATCCAGTGCGTCAGCTAAAGATTTTTCAGCAACATCCCAAAGCTTATCATCCCCTACACGCTTTTCTGGACGTGTTGAGAGTTTCATTTGCACTTCTTCAAAACCGAAATCTTTATAAACATCTAAAGTCAGTTTGATAAAGTCAGCAACTTCTTGACCAATTTGCTCAGTTGTACAGAAAATGTGTGCGTCATCTTGGGTGAAACCACGAACACGCATAATCCCATGTAATGAACCCGATGGTTCGTTACGGTGACATGAACCAAATTCAGCAAGACGAATTGGTAAATCACGGTAAGATTTTAAACCTTGGTTAAACACTTGAACATGACATGGGCAGTTCATTGGTTTAACGGCATAGTTACGGTTTTCAGAATGTGTAGTAAACATGTTTTCTGCATAGTTTGCAGCATGTCCTGATTTTTCCCACAGACTAAAATCGACCACCTGAGGTGTGCGAATCTCTTGATAACCATTGTCCTGCTGAACTTTACGCATGTATTGTTCTAAAACTTGATAGATCGTCCAGCCATTTGGATGCCAGAACACCATGCCTGGTGCTTCTTCTTGCATGTGGAACAGATCAAGCGCTTTACCAATTTTACGGTGGTCACGCTTTTCAGCTTCTTCAATACGTTTGATATAAGCAGCCAACTGCTTCTTATCCGCCCAAGCCGTACCATAAATACGTTGAAGTTGTTCGTTTTTCGCATCACCACGCCAGTAAGCACCTGACATCTTCGTCAACTTAAATGACTTTAAGAATTTAGTGTTTGGTACGTGTGGACCACGACACATATCCACATATTCTTGATGATAATAAAGACCCATTTGAGTCTCATCTGGCATATCTTCGATGAGGCGTAATTTATAATCTTCACCACGCTCAGTAAATACTTTGATCACTTCATCACGAGGTGTCATCTTTTTAATGACATCATAATCTTGATCGATGAGCTTTTTCATACGCTCTTCGATGGCAGCCATATCATCTGGTGTAAATGGTTTTTCACTGTAGATATCGTAATAGAAACCATCTTCAATGACAGGTCCAATCACCATCTTTGCTTCGGGGAAAAGCTGCTTCACTGCGTGACCAACTAAATGGGCACAAGAGTGACGAATAATTTCAACACCTTCATCATCTTTAGGCGTAATGATCTGCAACGTGGCATCATCAGTGATTAAGTCACATGCATCAACTAGATGGCCGTTTACACGACCTGCAACCGTATTTTTTGCAAGACCTGGACCGATGCTTTGAGCAACTTCCATGACAGAGACAGCTTGATCAAATTGTTTTTGATCGCCGTTTGGCAAAGTAATAATTGGCATAAAAAATCCTTAAGGAGTGATGCCCCGTACAATGGAGCATGTCACCGCGAGATTATGATCGAGGCGAACCTCAAAAGATAAAAACGGTGGATAAATAAAATCGCTAGAGATTTTACACGTGTCACGTTGTTTAATAAACCGTTAATCGAGCATTAGGCGATAGCAGTTTTAATTGTGACAAAAATAGTTAAAATATATTCCCAATCTAATATTTAAACCAATATTATCCCAATTATAGAAAAATAATCTTTTATACTTTCTATTAGATGATCAACATACTTTTAAACAAATAAATATAACCCACTGAAATCATTAGGCAGGTCATATGAAATCTCACCCACTAATTGCTTGGTCTACACTCCAGCCGCTTAAACCCGCATATGCTTTAGCAGCCAATGTGGATCTTGTTGTTCTTCGTCTTGAAGATCATGATGAAGAAAAAGTCGTAGTCATGTATGGTCGTTGTCAGCATCGCGGAGCACTCATGTCCGATGCCCATATTCAAGGCGACAAAATTGTATGTGGCCTTCACGGCTCTCATTACATCTATAAAACTGGCATTAACCCGAGATATCTCAATAAAAATCTGCAAAAATTTAAAGCTTGGATTCATGATGATCATGTCTATGTTGACTTAGAAGAAATCGAAGCTTGGGAAAAAAGAAATCCACAGCAATTCAACCGTGATCGTTATCAAGGACTCTACGCAGATTCTCAGCCTGCTCCTGAAGAGCCACACAATAGATTCATCTTAGAATTAGCTCGAAATGGTCTAAAAAATTTCGGTCATCATGGTCCTACCGCAGCCATGGGTGTGCCTTTTGACAAACTTCCAAAATGGGAAGATATTCAACTGGTCACAGCTCAACTTTGGAAAGTTCCTCTACTGGATGATGCCCCCGTTGCAAGCGAAGTGATTATTGGACCAAATGCAAAAAAACCATTGAGACTCAATATTCCATTATTTGTTTCCGACATGAGTTTTGGAGCTTTATCGCAAGAAGCAAAAACTGCACTGGCAATGGGTGCGGAAATGGCAGGTACTGGCATCTGTTCTGGTGAAGGTGGAATGTTAGATGATGAACAAGCCTCGAATTCACGATATTTTTACGAGTTGGCCTCTGGTCGTTTTGGCTATGACATTGAAAAAGTAAAAAAGTGCCAAGCTTTTCACTTTAAAGGTGGACAGGCAGCAAAAACAGGAACAGGCGGACATCTACCCGGGCATAAAGTGGTCGGAAAAATTGCAGAAGTACGTGGTTTAGAAGAAGGACAATCTGCGATTTCTCCCGCAACCTTTCCGGATTGGACTGAACTTTCACAGTACAAGGAGTTTGCAAACTATATACGCGAGCAGACAGGTGGCATTCCGATTGGCTTTAAACTGTCTGCACAGCATATCGAAAAAGACATTGATGCTGCGATTGCGATAGGTGTGGACTACATTATTTTAGATGGTCGTGGTGGTGGTACAGGTGCAGCACCAACATTATTCCGTGACAATATTTCAGTGCCGACCATTCCTGCTTTAGCACGGGCACGTCGTCATTTAGATCGTTTAGGACGTCGTGACATTAGTTTGGTCATTACAGGTGGCTTACGTGTCCCTGCTGATTTTATTAAAGCCTTAGCGCTGGGTGCAGATGCCATTGCCGTGTCTAACTCTGCCATGCAGGCAATTGGTTGTTTGGGAATGCGCGCGTGTAATACAAATGAATGCTCTGTCGGTATTGCAACACAAAAAGATCATTTGCGTCGAAGACTCGAAATAGAAAAATCAGCACAGCAACTCGCCAACTTCTTCAATGCTTCAGTCGAGTTGATGCAAGTAATGGCGCGTGCTTGTGGGCATGACCATTTAAGTAAATTTAATTTGGATGACTTAACCACTTGGAAAAAAGAAATCAGTGAATTAACGGGCATCCATTACGGCGGCGTCCAATAAATTTCAAACCAATGCTAAAAAGGGATGATTAACTTCATCCCTTTTTTTCTTTTAATCACTACTCTCTAAAATTTTCCCAAGGTTCAAATCTACTCGTTTCCAAATCAGATGAATTCCACTCATTTTCTTTTCGATAAAGGTACGTGCGATTGAACTGCGGGATGACCACCTCACTCTGGCTCGGTCGAATAAATACATAGTCATCAGGATGGATATCAATTTTACGATCGACACAAATCATTTCCTGGTTGGTGCTTCGTCCATACAATAAATGAGGATGAGATTTTGCTGGATAAACATATTGACCCATCCAATAGCCACCGTAGATAAAAACCGCTTGATGCTTCTGAAAGAATTTTATTTTTTTAAATGAAGGTATCCCTGGCAATGAGACTTCGTCTAATACTTTCAGTACGGGACTCGCAATATATAAAGCGGGTTTAAGCAAAGAAAGATGTTCAGAATCAAAATCGCTGGGCTTTAGCAACATTGAGCCAAATGACAGATCATTACACACACTATGTTTCACGTGAAAACTAAAGGTTGGACTTCCTCCTCCGTTAAAACACAGCTGAGCATGATTTAAATCTGGGAATTGGTGTTTTAAGATGTGCTGATAATTTTGATAAATATGTTGAGACTCAGCATAAGCTGTTTCTGCACGCTTCACCATCTTAGGTAGTTTAGTAACATGCGCATCGTAGCCCATTAAACCACTCAAATTTAGCGTTTTTTGATGCTGCTGAATATAATTGAGCATTTGTATAAATTCAGCAGAATTTTGAACGCCTCCACGATGTAATCCCACATCAATTTCAAGATTGATATTGAAGCTAAATCCCAGTTGATCAGCCAAGGCATGATATTGTTGCAAACGAGCAAAGGAATCAATTAACCAATGTATCTTGCATTTGATTGGCGTGTGATGGTTTTGATAAAACCTTTCTACTGCACGAATTGGCATCGGCTTGCCAAAGAGTAAATCAGCTTGATCAAAATGATTGAACATCAATTGTAAGTGATCAATATGGAACACCATAAAGTGTCGGGTGTCTAAATCGAAACTTAGCTTTTTTAACAAAGGCAAACAAGCCAAAGATTTAACGACTAACCGCGGTTTTAAGTGCTTTGCCGAAGCTAGCTGCTGTTTTACATAAGCAATATTAAAGTTTAATGCATCGTCATCGATCAAGAGCATAGGTTGACCTAAACCATGTGCCCGCAAATCATCATTCATTTGATTAAAAAAACTATTCATCTCTCATCCTTGTTGCCCAAGTAATAGTTTTTCAAGATAGGGATTGAGAAACTTTCGATGGGGATCGAGCGCTTCTCTGATTTGCATAAATTCATTCCATTTCGGATAAAGAGCTCGCATCTCTTGGTGAGACAGTTGATGCATCTTAGCCCAGTGTGGACGGCCTCGATATTTTTGAAAAATCGGCTCAATAAGATCAAATACTTTTTGAGGTGACTGCTTATAATATTGATGGATTGAAATCGAAATACTGTCTTGCTGATAGAAAGGACTTAGCCAAATATCGTCCCCTTTGACCACGCGGAATTCGATAGGGAAAAAAGAATTTATTTGATATTTTCTAAACGTTGCAATCACTTCTTTGATGCATTGAATACCATTCTCAATTGGAATTTGATATTCCATTTCATTGAATTTGGTATTCCGAGGTGTTGCAAAAATATCACCCGACCAATCAATGAATTCTGTTGGCTTCACAAAAACACCGACTAATTTTTGAAGATATTTCGTCAAAAAAGGGGCTTTTTTAGAAATTTCACAACACCATGTTAAAAGTTGATCCTCAGATGGCCAAGAAGTTTCTCTTGGCTTCACCTCACCCTCTGTAACATCAAGTGTTTTAAAAATTAACTGATCTGTAAAAGGGAAAATAAAATACTCCAAATGCCGATGTTGGTGCATCAATTGGAGAAATTGATCAAGGCTTTCTTCTACAGGGGCTAAATGAATTTTCTCTTCCAATTTATATCTAGGGCGGTTTTGCATGGTTATTTTCGTTAATATCCCGAGTGATCCCAACGATACTCTCCCTGCCTGAAAAATTTCAGTGTTCTCCGTCTTGGAGCATTGGATTAACTCCCCGTTTGCCTGTAATAGCTCAAAATCTTCTACATAGCCTGAAATAGAATATAGCGCTGCACCTGTCCCGTGTGTTCCTGTAGACACAGCACCAGCTAAACTTTGTTGATCAATATCACCCTGATTCATAAGCGACTGTTCATAAGGAGCAAGATGCTGTCCTAAATTGAATAGTCGAGTACCTGCCCATAACGTCGCTTGGCATTTAGCCTGATCAGCATTTAAGACACTTGAAAATCGGTCTAAAGAAATAATAGACGCATCCGTTTTTACCAAAGGAGTAAATGAATGCCCTGCACCAACCACACGAACTTTAGGATGTTGAATCACAATATCCTGTAATTCATGTAATTGATCTGGATATAAGATATGTTGCGGGTTTGAGTGGCAATATCCCGACCAGTTAGACCAATAATGATGTGTCAGATTACTCATGTTGCCAACTCCTTTTGTGCAACGGCGGTTTGAACATTTCCCCGATTGGTTCTTTTCTCTAATTCTTTTTGAGGTACTGCTTTAGGTACGCAATTTGATAATTGACGTTGTTCAGGTGGCAAACAAATCTGTTTAGCCAAATGTTTAAAATAGGTTTGAAAAGCTGCCAAAGTCCATTGACCAAATAAAGTGTGTCCACCTTCATAGGCTTGTTCTTGATATTCTTCGAATGTCGTGACATAGCCCATATAGTCATTACAATAAGATGCAAACCAAATTTTTGCGTTAGGAAATGTCGGTAATACACTTTTCTGAATGGTATTTAATACGCGCTTACCTGAAGTTGTTGTAAACTCTCCGGGAGCACATACCAAAAAAAGTTGACCGATTCGAATGAGCTGAATTGGCACAATATGTGGCACTAAATCGCTCTCTTGAATTGCGCCAGCGTGAACTTGAGCATTCATTTCAGCAATGAGTGGATCTAAAACACCAGGAAGTGAACCTAATTTTTTTCCTAATATCCGATGCTGACCCGATTCAAAAATAATATTTTTGGGTCCTTGAGCATGATAAAGCTTCTGATAATAAGCACTTTCCGCTGGATCTTTTGAATTCAATTTACTTCGTTTGAATTGTTTTGAAAGTAAATTCATAGCCATGATCAATGGCTTTGCAGCACCCACACCATCGACTGGTGTGCCCGCAATAAATGCTGTCCCATGACAAGCTTGGCTTGTTATCGCATTGCTATATCCACCTGAAAACTCTGGATCAGCCACAGTATTTGCCATATCAACATACTCGAGTACTGCATCCAAATCTTGATATTGGATGTTTTGATTCTGTTGCTCAAGTAAAGCGGCTAAAGCATACTCACTCTGTATACGACCATTGTTTCTCGCATAGATGTATTCTGCTTCTCCTTTTATCTTTTTTCTGATCTTAGTCTGATTCTTTCCATGGAAGTGTGGTGACACATCGCCTGCTGTTGCTTGCGCAAATATACAAACTGGTCCATCCACCCCAGCAGCACTTAAGGTCTCTTCCGAAAGTGTTGCGGCATAGCCTTTATTATCACCATCATGAGCGTCTAATTGATTGCCCAAACATGTCGCATGCACACCAAACAGTGACAACAGAGAATGAAGCTTTTCCCCACGATAAAAGCCAAGGACTTGCATTTGTCGATTGATTGCTTTGTAAGTTTCAGATTCACCGACGAATGCAGTATCGAGATTTCGATTATACGCTTTTATCGAGCGATTCCATGCCACAGGGACTTGCTCAGGAATGTCAATTGTCGCTAATCGAATCTCTGTAAAATCGCGATTGAATAATGCCTGTTGAATACTGGATTGCACAGCATCCACAACTGCATCAAGGTGCTCAGGCACAAATCCTGGTGTCGGCATATTATAAAGAGCTTCATAACCACAACCGCCTGGACCTGAATGGGTATGCGTTGCCATTAGAACCAAACGATGCGGATCGAAACAATCCCTCAACGTTTCATTCAAGCGTTGGATTACATTGATTCGAATTGCTGAAGTAATACAGCCAAAATCTAGACAACATAATATCAATGGGGCATCTTGATCTTTTTGAATGGTCACTGTTCTCGCATACAGCGCAGTTCTTTTTTTATAGGCACGGTGATGCCACATCCCATAGCCAAACATGGCATAGCCTTTGGGTTCGATGTTAATTTCATCTTTCCCCCACCCAACAATATACATATGCAAAATCCTTTTGCTTTTATTATTCGATTTTGAAACTTAAAATCTGTTTAAAATTTACCCTATTTCTCGATCAATTACATTATTCAGCACAAATAAATATCACCAACTTCACGAATAAATCGCAATAAAATGAAGTTAAAAAATATGAAATTTCGCCTAATTGACAAAATGTCACGTTTGCTCGACTAAAGGATAAATGTATTCCGTTTATTTTTTGCTTATCTTTTACTCAGGATTATAAAAATGAAGATGGATACTAAAATGAATTTAAGTCCGTATGACGAACTACCTAGAACGCCAGCAAATTTTGTTGCCCTTTCTCCACTCAGATATTTAGAGCGTGCGGCCTATATCTACCCTCAGCAAGATGCAATTATTCATGGTACACGCCGGATTAGCTGGAAAGAAAAGTACAAACGTTGCCGGCAATTTGCCGATCAGCTGCAAAAGCTTGGTATTCAAAAAAATGATACTGTGTCGGTATTACTTCCAAATATTCCAGCCATGATCGAAGCGCATTTTGCAGTGCCTATGGCAGGCGCTGTACTCAATACATTAAATACGCGCCTAGATGCAAAAACACTCGCATTTATGCTTGAACATGCTGAATCAAAAGTACTTTTAGTTGACCCTGAATTCTCAGAATTAGCACAGGAAGCTTTAGCACAAGTTCCTCAGGACATTTATGTTATCGATGTTGCAGATACTGAATATGAATTCAATGATCAAGCGCCCCGTATTGGAAAAATTGAGTATGAATCTTGGCTTTCACAAGGTAATCCTGAGTTTGAGTGGCAATTACCACAGGATGAATGGGATGCCATCAGCTTAAACTACACCTCAGGCACAACTGGGAATCCAAAAGGTGTGGTCTATCATCATCGTGGGGCTTATATTAATGCAGCGAGTAATATCATTGCTTGTGGTATGACACCCCGTGCCACCTATTTATGGACTTTGCCTCTGTTCCATTGTAATGGATGGTGTTTCGCTTGGACCATGGCCGCCAACGGTGGCACAAATGTTTGTCTTCGAAAAGTTGATCCAGCACAGATCTATCAATTGATCGCGGATCATCAAGTCGATTACTTCTGCGGTGCACCAATTGTATTGTCCATGTTGATCAACACACCAAAAGAGCAACAACGCGAAATTAATCATCGAGTCGAAGTGATGGTTGCTGGTGCAGCGCCACCAGCTGCCATTATTGAAGGTATGCGAAATCTAGGAATCAATGTTACCCACGTTTATGGTCTCACTGAAACCTATGGACCATCAGCGCTATGTGCTTCGCAAGCAGGCTGGAGTGATTTAAGCATCCAAGAACAAGCTCAACTACATTCACGCCAAGGTGTACCTTATCCACTTCAAGATGGGATGAAAGTATTGGATCCTGAAACGATGCTGCCTGTACCGAACGATGGTCAGACCATGGGGGAAATTATGTTCCGTGGCAACATTGTCATGAAAGGTTACTTGAAGAACCCTGAAGCCACCGCTGAAGCATTTGCTGGTGGATGGTTCCATACTGGCGATCTTGCCGTATGCCAGCCTGATGGTTATGCCAAAATTACAGATCGCTCGAAAGATGTGATTATTTCTGGTGGTGAAAATATTTCTTCACTTGAAGTGGAAGAAGTACTTTATCAACACCCTGCCGTGCTGACAGCTGCAGTTGTTGCAAAACCTGATCCACGTTGGCAAGAAGTTCCATGCGCATTTATTGAATTGAAGCAAGGGCAACAAGCTACACCTGAAGAAATCATTGAATACTGCAAACAACATCTTGCTCGATTCAAGGTACCCAAAGACGTAGTGATTACTGAAATTCCTAAAACCTCAACAGGCAAACTGCAAAAGTTTGTGTTGCGAGATTGGGCAAAAGATCGTGCTGCACTCTAAATATTAAGCATCTAAGAAATAAAAAAGGTCTGAAACATCAGACCTTTTTTTTTACCATTAACGATCAGAGATAAGTGCAACTTGCTGAACGTAATTCAGCAAATTTAACTTAGATTGTGCAACAGCATCCTCACCTAAGTTTTTTTGAATATCACGTTCAATACGAAGTAAATGCTGACGTATTGCATGATGCTCTGCAGCATTGTAAGTCTTCATAAATTCTTTAATAACAGGCTCACCTTGTGCAATCATACGATCGACCCAGCGGTGCAATTGTGCTGTCTTTTTCGCCCCTTGTTGAGGTGTCAAATAAGATAAGATCATGCTCTCGTCTTCATTGCGTAATAATTTACCAATACGCAAAAATTGACGACGACGAGCCTCACCTGATGTTATCAATTGAACATCCAATAAAGCTTCAATTAAGCGCTCTTCCACAGGAAGGCTTTCAATCTTTTTTTTGGGTAACTCAGCAAGTTGAGCCCCTAAAGCAGCCATACGTTGTACAGCTTTCTTTTGTTCAGTTTTACTTGCACGTCCTTCTAAAGACTCAAAATCATCTTCAGTAAAACGTTGCGATCGACGTGCCACGATTATTCAGCCTCGTAAAATTTTGCTGCGAATAATGCTTGAACTTCAGACAAAGCTTTCTCTTCATCTGCCCCTTCAATCACTAGTCTTAATGTAGTTCCTTTGCCTGCACCGAGCATGAGCAAAGACATAATATTTTTGGCATCGACTAATTTATCGCCCTTACCAATTTTAATCGAACTTCGAAATTTGGTAGTGACCTCAATGAGCTTGCCTGACGCACGCGCATGTAATCCTAATTTGTTAATTACGTCAACAGTTGTGTCAATCATGACCAGTGCTTCATTTCTCTATGCAAGACCTGAATAGACCATTGTGCCTCAAGCGCCTTTTTGAGTCTATCCACAATAAATACAGAGCGGTGCTGACCACCTGTACATCCAATCGAAACCGTAATGTAATGGCGATGCCCTTCTGCAAAGGCAGGCAACCACTTCTCTAAAAATTGCTTTAAATCCTCAAACATCATATTCACTTGGTCAAATGATGTCAGGAATTTTTCAATGGGCTCATCTAAACCCGAATATTTTCTAAGCTCTAAATCCCAATGTGGATTGGGTAAATGCCGCACATCAAAAATAAAATCAGCATCCAACGGAATACCATGCTTATATCCAAAAGACTGTAAAATAACAATTAAGTTATCTACCTGCCCTAAGCGGGATAATAATGTATCTTTAAGATCATGGACACTTTTATCTGATGTATCAATCTGTACAGTTGCTCTTAATTGAATCGGCAACAGTAATTGTTTCTCTTCCTGAATGCACTCATTCAGACTTTTAAAACGATTCGCCAGTGGATGAGGTCGACGCGAAGCACTAAAACGAGCAATTAACTCTTGATCTTTGGTGGTGAGATAAATCACCTCGACCTCACCATGTTTTTCCAGTTGCTGATAAACTTGCTCAAATTCTTGCAAATCAGCGCGTGTACTCCGAACATCAACCCCTAAAGCCAATTGTTCTAAATTATTTTCTTGATCTAACTTTCCAACGATCTCAGGAAGTAATGCTAGCGGCAAATTATCGATACAGTAATAACCTAAATCTTCGAGAACCTGCAATGCAGATGACTTCCCTGAACCGGATTGTCCTGTAACAATAAGAATTCGCTTCATGCACCACACCTGACGATCATCATCGAGTTTAATCCTGTTTTAATGACTGATTTGTAAATTGTCGATCAAGCGTGTCGAACCAATTTTCGCAGCAACAAATAACACAATATCTTGGTCAAATTGCTCTACTGCCTGCAACATTGGATTACGTGCTTCAACATAATCCACGACAAAGCCAGCATCACTTAAAGTTGATTTTATCTCAGCAAGAACCTCTGTAAGCGCTTGACCTTGTTTTAAATTTGTTTCAGCAGTTTTTAAAGATTGATAAATGACTGGTGCAATTTGACGATGTTCAGCCGAAAGATAACCATTACGTGAACTTAATGCCAAACCATCTTCAGCACGTGCAATTGGCACACCAATAATTTCAATCGGCATGTTCAAGTCACGTACCATTGTCTTAATCACAGCCAACTGCTGGTAGTCTTTTTGACCAAAAAATGCAAAATGCGGTTGTACGATATTAAATAACTTCGTTACCACTACCGCAACACCATCAAAGTGCCCCGGACGTTGAGCACCACATAAATCATTGGTAATTTGACCGACACTAATGTTTGTTAAGCGAGGTTGACTGCCATACATTTGCTCAACTGAAGGTGCAAAAATAATGTCACAACCCTCTTCAGCCAACAACTGACTGTCTTGATCAAGTGTGCGTGGGTAACTGTCATAATCTTCATTTGGGCCAAATTGAATCGGATTCACAAAAATACTGACCACAACCACATCACATAATTTACGTGCTTCACGTACTAAATTTAAGTGACCTTGATGTAGATTCCCCATGGTCGGGACAAAACCAATAGTCTTTCGTGCTTGACGAGCAGCATGAAGGGATGCGGTTAAACCATGGATTGTTGTTTCAGTTTTCATGATTAAAGCTCAACTTGGAACGTATGTTCTTTAGCAGGGAAAGATTGATCTAGTACAGCAACATGATACGATTTGATTGCATCAAGAATGGACGTTTCACCAGACTGTTCTTTCATAAAATTACGTACAAAACGTGCAACACGACCGAAGTTTAATCCCAGCATATCTTGAACAACCAGAACTTGACCATCGGTTTGTGCTCCAGCACCAATACCAATCACAGGTACATGCGGAAATAGTTCTGTAATTTCTTGACCCAATTGTGCAGGTACACACTCTAGCAATAACACTGCAGCCCCAGCCTCAACAACGGCTTTACAATCAGCAATCAGCTGATCCGCAGCTTCACGCGTTTTGGCTTGTAATTTATAGCCACCAAATACATGAACGGATTGCGGCGTTAGTCCAAGATGGACACACACTGGAATACCATTGCGAGTCAATACTTCTACCGTTTCAGCAAGCCAAGCACCACCTTCAAGCTTGACCATTTGTGCGCCAGCCTGCATCACTTTTTTCGAGTTTACTAGTGCATCATTAAGTGTGGCATAACTCATAAAAGGCAGATCAGTTAAGATGAAAGCATGGTTATTTCCACGACGTACAACTGAGGTGTGATAGACCATATCTTCCACATTCACAGGCAACGTTGAATCATGGCCTTGAATAGTCATCCCAAGCGAATCACCAATTAAAATGGTATCTATTTCAGCAATTTCCATTGCCTTCGCCATACTGGCGTCATAACAAGTCAGACATGAAAATTTTCGACCTTGCTGTTTGAATTGTCTTAAATCGCTCAGACTGATCATAAGATGCCCTCTAACACAGTTCCTTAGAACATTTTAAAGTTTAAATATTGATCCAAGATGAATCTGCTAAAACATCCAATTGGCTGTGTTTTGCAATATTCGTTTCTCGAATTTTCTGTCCATGAATTTCTAATTCGACATCCAGATCTAATAACGGCAGTATGACAAAATCTCGCTCAAATATCCCGATATGCGGAACAGTTAAGCGATCATTTTGAATCGTTTGATCACCATATAACAATAGATCTAAATCGAGTGTGCGTTCACCCCAACGACGTAAACGCACCCGCCCTGCTTCATTTTCTATTTTTTGTAATTCATCCAATAATTCAAGCGCCGTTAGACTCGTATCTAAACGAACGACCGCATTGTGGTAATGTGGTTGGTCTTGAGGACCCATAGGTGGACTATGATAAAGCCTTGATGCTTTCACCATACCCAGCATTGCCAGTTTCGTATAGGCTTCTGCCATCAACTGCTGAGAATCACCTAAATTACTTCCCAGTCCAATATATGTTCGTACTGTCATTGGATAGGACCAAACACCACTGTATTTAAATCGCGTTTGACACGTTTACGCTTCAAAATAGGATGATCAGCTGCAATACCATTATCCAAAGCGATACTCGCATTTTGCTCTGTTCTTCGCTCATTCGCTGAAGCGGCCTTACGACTGCGGCGGCTACGTGACTCCGTTTCTTTAACTAGCGGTTCAATCTGCTGAGGCTTTGTTTCCGCAACATCTTCGGTCACGGCAACTTTACGTCGTGATTTAGTCCGTTGACGATTGTACTGCGCAATCACACGCTCTTTTTCGTCCAAAGACATCAACTGATAAGCATCCCACCATTGACCCATGCCATTGGTCGTCTGATCTCCAGACTTTTCACGCAGCAACATAAAGTCAAAACCTGCTCTAAAACGAGCATGACCTGAGAGTGCTTCAATTTGCTGAGGTTTTGGGTTCAACAAACGAGTTTGCATTTCCCAAACTTCACGAATAAATGTTTCTGCAAAACGCGGGATAATCGTGCGTGTCGCTTGGCGCTTCAGCACATCTAAGCCAGCTTGAGCACGTGCTTCAGCTGCCACAACACCTTTGTGCATATAAAAATCACAACGCTCAAGGAATGGTTTCCACAACAATACCGCATAGAAAAATGCAGGGTTGATCGTTTTACCAATTTGAATTCGCTGATCTGTATTTTTCGCTGCACGTTCAATAAATGCATCAATATGAGGAGGAATATCTGCAAATAATTGCTTCCAGATTCCAAACTCAATCAACATCGGGAGCACACGATTCAAATGCCCCATTGTGAATAACTTTTGAGATTCATCATATAAACGATGTGGTGATACATCACGTAAAAGCAAGGTTGCTTCAGGTGTAAATACGTCTAAAATTGCAGGATCAATTTTAAAGTTAAGTTTCGCAGCAAATCTCAGTGTTCGTAACATACGAACTGGATCTTCTTCAAAGCGTAACTTTGGATCACCCAATAAACGCAATGTTTTTGTTTTTATATCATCAATAGCGTTACAGAAATCAAGAACGATACCCTTACGCGGTTGGTAATACATCGCATTGATTGAGAAATCTCGACGAGCAAAATCTTCCTCAATTGAGCCCCAATTATTATCTCTTAGAATCATCCCTGCAGCAGAAGTCACTGCTTTTTTAGGAGGAGCTCGGAAAGTGGCCACTTCAATTAATTCACGACCAGAATAGACATGAGCCAACTCAAAACGACGACCAATAATTCGGCAACGACGACCAAATACTTCTTTGATTTGTGAAGGTGTCGCATTGGTTACAGCATCGAAATCTTTAGGCGCAAGTCCAAGCATCAAATCACGGACACCACCACCGACGATATAAGCTTCATAGCCGGCTTTAGTTAAAGAATCAATAACATCTAAAATGGAAGAAGGTAATTGTGCAGTGGATAAACCGCACTTTGACGCGTGCAAAGTTTGCAAAAGACGCTGTCTCCTACGTCAGAACGTAAAATCATAATTGTGCTAATCATAGCTCTAACACAATCAAAGGGCAATTTTATTCTCCAGGATTCACTGTCAAAATTGATTAAATTTCAACACCCCTTAGTACCATTCGTTCTCTATAAAAATGTGTTAGAGGGCTAACTGGTTGCGATTCTTTTCGATAAACTTGGGACCTATTCCTTTGACATTTTGAAGTTCATCTATTGACTTAAAACTGCCATGCTTTTGCCGATACTCAATAATTGCAGCAGCTTTCTTCTCACCCACTCCTTTA
This sequence comes from Acinetobacter sp. 24-47-47, assembly GCF_057737035.1. Lineage (NCBI taxonomy): Bacteria > Pseudomonadati > Pseudomonadota > Gammaproteobacteria > Moraxellales > Moraxellaceae > Acinetobacter > Acinetobacter sp. 24-47-47. The sequence goes on from NZ_CM173216.1 coordinate 2,492,326, forward strand.
ATCATTTGTAGTTCAACCATTGAAGCCGTATTAAGACGAACTTTAGTTGATTGCCCGACACCACCAGCTGCTTGCTTTGATGATGTATTTACGGCTGGTCGAGATAAATAATGGTTCGCACTTTGCCGGTTAAGTCGTTGATCATGAGCTTCTTGCTCTGCTTTCCATTTTAAGTAAGATTGATCAAACTGTTGTGGATATGCCGAACTGATTAAACTCACACATGCAGTAAATATCAGAAGAAGAAAAGAAATGATGCTATTCATGTTGAACCTGAATTTTATTGTTATGTCGCTTTAGATACACTTTTGCCTGATCCCACAATTGGTCCATTTCTTTGAGACTCATATTTTCAATGGGCGTATTTCTATTTTTTGCCTGCAACTCAATGTATGAAAAACGTTGTTTAAATTTGTGGATGGTTCCAAGTAGAGCCATCTCACTTGAAATGCCGATTTTACGTCCAACATTGATTAAAGAAAATAAACAATCTCCAAACTCTTCTTGTATTTCGTCGGAATTTTGATGGTTGAGGGCTTCTCTTAATTCAGATAACTCTTCATCTAACTTTTCATACGCCTGCTCAACATTTTCGAAATCAAATCCAATCTGAGCTACATTTTTTTGAATTTGCTCGGCTTGATCTAAGGCAGGACCCGCTTTAATTTCATCTAAACGTGATTTAGTTTTGTCTTTGTTCTCTTCAGCCTTAATTTTTTGCCAAAGTTCACTCACCTGCTGTTCATTCAGTTGTTCAAATTGAGCTGATTGAAAGACATGAGGATGTCTTCGAATCAACTTGTCGCACAACGTTTCCACCACATCATGAAAATTAAATGCTCCTTGCTCACTATACATTTGCGCTTGAAATACAACTTGCAGCAGAAGATCTCCTAATTCCTCTTTTACATGCGCTGTATTTTGTGATCGAACTGCTTCTTCAACCTCATAAGCTTCTTCAATCGCATAGCGAGTCAAGCTTTCAGGCGTTTGTTTTTGATCCCATGGACATTTCGCACGAAGCTCTTGCATGATATTTAAAAGTTTTTCCATGAAAGTTGATCTCTAGTGAATGATGAGTTTAAAGTTATTGTTGATTCAATGAACAATCTTATGCTCAACTAGGAACATAAAATGATGTAAAACAACAAGGATTTTCGATGACATCTAGCATTTTTATCAGTGGCGCAGCACAAGGGATTGGCGCAGCTACCGCAAAACTATTCTATCAGCAAGGTTATAAAGTCGGTATTTATGACATCAATCTCGAACAAGCTGAACAATTGGCTCAATCTTTAGGGCCAAATGCTAAAGCGGGTTTGCTAGATGTTTCCCAATACGACCAATGGCAAGGTGCTTTAACTGAGTTCAACGAATGGGCTGGTGAAATAAATATATTATTAAATAATGCTGGCATCTTATATTCAGGGGCATTCGAAAATACAGATATCTCATCGCATCATCGAACATTTAATATCAATGTTAACGGCGTTCTCAATGGCTGTCACGCTGCGCTCCCTTTCTTAAAACAGGCCTCCCACGCACGTATCATCAATATGTCCTCTGCTTCTGCTATCTATGGTCAAGCTGATTTAGTGTCCTATTCAGCAAGTAAATTTGCTGTTCGCGGCATTACAGAAGGTCTTGATGTTGAATGGCAAAAATATGGAATACGCGTATTAGACATCATGCCATTATTTGTTCAGACTGCCATGGTAAAAGGCATGGATGCGGGTACGATTCAAAATATAGGAGTCAGTCTCAGCGCCCAAGACGTTGCTCAGGAAATTTACCGTGTCGCTCGTTTAAAAAACCATCACTTAACCGTGACTCACCATACGGTTGGCATCAAAACTGAATTGATGTATCACCTGTCAAGATTTAGCCCTCAATTGATCAACAGAGTGACAAACTTAATATTAAGTAAAAAGAAATGACAAATTGGTCACATTTGTGTAATATTCTCTCGCCTCAACAGGGGCATTTATAACAATGCGTTACAAATGAGAATATATAATGAAAAAAATTTTAACTTTAGCTATCGCTACTGCTTTAACAACGACTCTTGCTCAAGCTGCGGGTGAACTACCAACGCATCAGCACTCAACTGCTGAACTCAAGGCAATGGATTGTGCAACACTAGCTGTTGAAAAAGCCAATGCTAAGCGTAACTTAGAAAATGCTGATAAAAATATTGCAGCTGCTGCAACCCAAACACCAGCTAAATCATTGAGCAAATGGGCGGGTATGGCAGGTAATGCATTATCTACTTTCGGTGGCAACTCAGAAAAAGCAACAAAGATGGGGCAAGTTGCAAACTCTGTAGCGGGTGAAAGTGATACTTCTGATGCTGCAAATATTCCATTACAGCAACAGATCAAAGCTGCATCACAAGCAAACATTGATAATATTGGAATCTATCAAGGTTCTAAAAAATGCAAAATCTGATTTAACGCTATTTGAGTGATCAGTCATAAAAAAGCCTGCTAAAGCAGGCTTTTTTTTAATTCCCTTGCACCAAACGTCTTGCGCTAATGATGCCTGGTTGCTGTTCCAATCGAGCCAACAAGCGAGACAATTGAGCCAAACCTTTGACCTCAATCAACAGCTTCATATTGGCAATACCATCCGCTTCGGAAATGGTATTCACTTGGCGAATATTAATCTGATCTGAAAAAATCACTTGGGTTAGATCCTTCAGCAGTCCTCGACGATCATAAGCCTCAACCACAATTTGGACACTCTGTCCTCTTGTCGGTTGCATTTCCCAATCTGCTTCAACAGCGCGTTCAGGTTCTTGGCTGATCATACGTACATAATCCGGACAAGCCACCTTATGAATACTCACCCCACGATTGAGTGTGATATATCCAGCAATCGACTCACCATGAACAGGCTGACAACATTGTGCAATATGTAGTTCAACATTATCCAAACCGTCAATCAGAATCCCATGCGCTGATAATGTATGACTCGCCCGTGGATTTAATGCTGGCTTCAGCACTAACTCAGGCTCATCTTGATCCAAGTGCATATGACGATTGACTTGATTAATCAATGCATGAAGACTGATATCTCCACTCACCAAGGATACAAGAATGTCCTCACCTGTTTTAACGTTAAAATGAGCACAATAATCACTCAAATCAATACTTTTTGGGTGAATTGCAAGACGTGATAATTCCTTGGTGAGAATCTCTCGACCGACTTCTAAGTTCTTACTACGGTCTTGCTGTCTGAACCAATGGCGCAACTTGTCTCTTGCACGTGCTGTCTTGATATAACCTAAAGAGTTCACCAACCAATCACGATTTGGCTCACGATCTTTCTTGGTCAAAATCTCGACTTGTTCACCTGTTTTTAATGTATAAGTCAGTGGAACATAACGTTGGTTTACACGTGCTGCATAACACTTGTTGCCAACCTCCGTATGCACATGGTATGCAAAATCTAAAACGGTTGAATTACGTGGTAATTCTTTGATGTCACCATCACGACTAAAAACATAAATTTTTTCAAAATCTTCAAAATCTTGAAGCTGATTGAAATTTTCAGTTTCGTCTTCATTCGGATGCGCACCTGCTTCATTTCGTTCTTGATAATGCTCAAGCACGGAACGTAAAGAGTGTAAACGATGATTAAATGAATAATCTGTAGTTTTCGCACCTTCTTTATAATTGAAATGAGAACAAACGCCTAACTCAGCTTCTTCATGCATTTCAGTGGTTCTGATTTGTATCTCTAAAGATTTATTTTCAGCAATCACTGCAGTATGTAAAGAGCGATAACCATTGGCTTTCGGGTTAGTGATGTAATCATCAAATTGATGGGGAATATGACGCCAGATTTGGTGTACGATCCCCAAAGCGTGATAACACTCAGATACATTTTGAACTAATACACGAACAGCTCGAATGTCATATAGCTGATCGAAACTTAAGTTCTTGCTTTTCATTTTTCGATAAATCGAATAAATGTGTTTCACACGACCTGAGATTTCAGCCTCAATGCCATGCTTCAACAACTCACTTTTCAGCTTATCGACCACGAATTGAATATATTGTTCGCGCTCTAAGCGTTTTTCATTGAGTAAAGATGCAATTTCTTTATAGCGCTCTGGTGCTAAATAACGGAACGCAAGATCTTCAAGTTCCCATTTTAACTGCGCGATACCAAGACGATGCGCCAAGGGCGAGTAAATGGTCAAAATTTCTCGTGCGACACGCTCTTGACGCTCTTTTGGAGAGTTTGCCAACTCACGCAAAGCCAGCGTACGCTCAGCCAACTTGATTAATACAACGCGAACATCCTCTGTTACTGAGATCAACATCTTGTAGATCCCAGTTAAATGTTCACGCTGATTATTATTGAAGTGATCTTCTAAACGTTTATTTTTTTCGATCAGCTCTGACAACTTACCCATTGCCAAAGTGCCTTTCACCAAATTGTAGACACTTTCACCAAAGCTTTTACGAATCTCCTCAAGCGACGTCATGCCCTCACGCACACTACGATAAAGCATCGCTGCTGACAAAGTATCTTCATCAACATGTAGGTGAGCCAAAATATCTGCCATACCTAAGCCAGTCGCGAAGGTATTGGTTTTATGATGGTGATCAGAAGTCAGTTCTTTTTTTAAAACACTAAGAGCGACTTCTTCTAATTTTTTAAGTTCTGCACCGTCTAAAATAATCCGCGCACGGTCTAGCCAAGTTGCTAAACCAAGTTGCGCTTCAGCGGCATGTTCTACAGTCGTTTCCTCAGACAACTCAGTCAGTCGTCCAGGTAACTGCTCACGTACTGTGACCATACCCTTCTCCTTTTTTAAATCTAATCTTCATTTTATTAAATCAACACTTAGCACTAGCTTTTTTCAAATAAAGCAATAGATTCAACATGGCCTGTATGACTGAACATATCCATCACACCAGCTTTCTTCAACTGATAACCATGTTGTACTAAAATCCCTGTATCACGTGCTAATGTAGCAGGATTACAGGAAACATAGACGATTTTTTTTGCACCAAAATTTGGCACATAGTGCATAATTTCTTCAGCTCCAGCGCGTGGTGGGTCTATTAAGAGTGCATCGAACCCTTGATTTGCCCAAGAATGTTGCGAAAAATCTTGCGTTAAATCCTGAGCATAAAATTTTACGTTTGTGATGCCGTTTTTCAGTGCATTTTCTGTCCCACGCATCACCATTTCCTCACTTCCCTCCACCGCGACGACCTCACCCCGTGTTACAGAACGTGCAAGTGGCAATGAGAAATTCCCTAGACCACAGAATAAATCAAGAACACGCTCATTTCCGCTCAGGTCAAGCAATTCACATGCCAGCTTCACCATTTGTGGATTAATGGTGGGGTTAACCTGAGTAAAGTCAGTCGGTTTAAAACCAAACGTCACGTTAAAATCCGGTAGTGAGTAATGTAATCGCTCAGATAGGTCACCATCCGCACGATGAACACTACTTACACCAGCTGGTTGCAAATAAAGCTGCCATGATCTTTCTAACGCAAATTCACGCAGTTGGTTGACATCATTTTGCAGTAATTTGTTGGTATGACGTATCAAAAGTGCAACCTCTTGATCTCCTTTCGCCAATTCGATATGACCTATATCTGCTTTTGCTTTTAGATTTTCAAGGAGTACCTTGAGGTGAGGTAACGCAGCATCTAGCTCTGCATCTAAAATTTTGCAGGTTTTAATTTCTATAAGCTGATTAGATTGAGCCTCACGAAAACCCATGACTAATTTATTTTTTTTAGCAATGTAGCGAACGCCAATACGAGCCTTGTGACGATAATCTTCACGTGTCGAACGCAATGGTTCTAGCCACGACTCTGGAAGAGCACCTGCAAAGTGGGTGAGATGCGACTCTAAAACTGATTGTTTTAAACGAATTTGTTCATCTAATTTTATGTGCTGCATATTACAGCCTCCACATTTTCCAAAATGTGGACAAACTGGCTGTGTACGAATTGGACTCGGCGCCCCAATCAACTGCACACAATCAGCTTCTTCTAATTTTTTTGCCTGATGGGTAATTTGAGCTTCTACTGTTTCTCCTGGCAGTGCAAAACGAATAAAAACCTTTTTACCCAATTTGTCTTGAGGATGTTCCTGTCCTTGAAAATGTGCGATCCCTCGCCCTTCATGTGAAAGTCTCTCAACTGTAAATGTATAACGAGGAAGTTGAGATGAGCGATGTGCGGCACGTTGTTTCAAAGAGATAACCTAATGTTGAGTTGATTTAAAATCAGAAGCGGTGAAGTCAGTTTTTTCAGCAGTTTCTTGCCAAATACGCAAAAATTCTGTTTGCTGGGGTTGACCTTGAAGATAATGAATCGTCGCTTGAATCCACAGACGATGATCTTCAGGCAAAATCTGTCCTTTTAACAATACATAGCGCAGATAGACTAACCATGTGTTTAAAACATCCCCTTCACAATAACTGGTTAATTCTATCCAATTATTGTTACGAACATATTCAGGGATAAAATAACCTGGTGTTCCGCGCTTACCCGGGTAACCGAGCATATAGGCGACATCATCCAGTTTTTGGAAGTGACGCGCATTAAACATTGCCATAAAATCCATCAAATCAATATGACGATGATGGTAACGATTCTGGTAGTTATTATAGCGCTTTTGTGTATCAATTTCGCCTTGATCAAACAGACTTGGCGCAGACAACCCATGATACATTGCTCTATACATAATAACAGGCAGATCAAATTGGGAGCCATTCCAACTGACTAAAGTCGGATTACGTTTATCAAAAATTGATAGAAATTTTTGTAAAATTTCAGGTTCTGAATAATGTTCACGACTGAATGAAAATAATTTCATTCCCGCCTTTTCATCAATCCATAGTCCTGAAATACAGACAATTTCATGCAAAGCAAGTCGCTGAAAGTCAGTGCCCGCTTCTTGACGTCTTAACTTACTCAGCGCTTGTTCAATACTATCTTCTGGTAAATCTAAGCCATATAGATGCGCTCCTGATTTAAGATCGGTCAATGTTTCAATATCAAACACTAAAACAGGTAAGCGCATATAGATTTACTCGAATTTATTGTTCATCTTCTACAGAGAATAACCCCGTAGAGAGATAACGATCACCACGATCACACACGATACATGCAATCACAGCACTAGGATGTTGTTCAGCGATTTTTATTGATGCCCAAACTGCACCACCAGAAGAAGTACCAGCACTAATTCCTTCCTTACGTGCCAATTGACGAGCCATTTTTTCAGCTTCAATTTGTGGAATATCCATAATTTGATCAACACGAGAAGCATCAAAAATCGTCGGTAAATATTCTTGAGGCCAACGGCGAATACCTGCAATATTCGACCCTTCAGATGGCTGTAGACCAATAATTTGAATATTTGGATTTTGTTCTTTGAGGTATTTTGAAATCCCCATGATGGTTCCCGTTGTTCCCATCGAACTTACAAAATGCGTAATTTTACCGCCAGTTTGTTGCCAAATTTCTGGACCAGTTGTCAAATAGTGTGCTTGGACATTGTCTGGATTACCAAATTGATTGAGTACTAAACCTAGACCATCTTTTTCCATTTGCAATGCGATATCACGAGCTTCTTCCATATTCTCGGATTCAATAAGCTCAGCACCATACGCACGCATTGCATCTTTGCGCTCTTGACTAGAGCTTGCAGGCATAATCAATTTCATTTTATAGCCACGCATTGCCGCAACCATGGCTAATGCAATACCTGTGTTACCGCTAGTCGCTTCGATCAGCGTATCACCTGGCTTAATGTCACCACGTTTTTCAGCTTGCATGATCATGTTATATGCTGGGCGATCTTTGACAGAGCCCGCTGGATTATTACCTTCCAGTTTTGCCAATACAGTCGCTTGAGTATGACTTGCCAGACGCTGTAACCTAACCAATGGGGTTTTACCCACATAGTGGTCTAATAAAAAATCGTCTGATTGAAAATCTACTTGTGTATTACTCATTATTTGCACCTATATTGAGGTGCAGGTATTGTATGAAAAAAAGTATCTCACTGCATCAATTTCAAAGGCTTTTTAATGAGGGTGATTAAAGCACCATCATTTTTTTAAAGCGTGCTAATATTCCTAACATGGGGAATGAGTCACTCTGCACATGTCGAATTTGAATAAAAAAATCTTCAATCGCTTAAAACTAAACCATGCTTATGGGCAATTGATTGCCCTTATTTTTGTCCCCATTGCAGTACTGGCAAGCGTCGGCTCTGCACTGGTGCTCACAGAAACCTCCAATTCTGCAAAATCAGAACAACGCTTTGCCGCAAATGCAATTTTAAGTCGTTATAAATACACGACAGAAAACCTACTTATTGCGCTAGAAAACAATCCCTCACAAGCGCAACAAGACCGCGCTAAAAGCATCTTACAAAAGATGTTTAATGAAAAATATTTACTCAGTGTCGCAGTCCTAGACCAACAACAAAAACCATATTTTGGGTTAGGCTATCGCAATGAAAAACCTTGGCCTAGCTTCCCGACCAATGTACAAACATTTGGTCCGATTAAAGATCAACATAATCATATTTATGGCTTAGCATTAAATACGCCTGATCAAAGTAAAAAATGGCTTGTTATCGAGCTAGATAATCAACCTCTAGCCATTTCTCAATATCGTGTTTTCATTGTACTGATCACGACGGGTTTGTTGACACTTTTACTCTTATTACTGTGCTTGAACTTTTATTCACGACGTTGGATTGCGCCTATGTACGAAATACGTATGCAATTACAGCGACTCAATGCAGACACACTCGACCAACACATGGTCATCAATAGTACTGGCGAGTTAAGGTTACTCCAACGTGATATTGCGAATGTCGTGAAGCGTCTACATTTCAGCTTTTTAGAGCTGAAGGAACATACCGAGCAGACCGAAGACGATTTAAGACGTACGCTTGATACACTTGAAGTGCAAAATATTACTTATAAACAAGCACGCGATCAGGCCATTTCATCCAATCAGGCAAAATCTGTTTTTCTTGCCAATATCAGTCATGAATTGCGTACCCCGCTGAATAGTATCGATGGTTTTATTCACTTGTTATTGCGCCAAGAGAATCTCAGCAATGATCAAAGCCTGTATTTGCAAACGATTCGCAAATCCTCTGCACATCTTTTAGCACTGATCAATGATGTCTTAGACTTTTCAAAAATTGATGCCGGTAAACTTGAATTAGAAACCGCATCATTTGATTTAGAAGAAGCGATCTTCGATGTTATGGACATGTTGTCGCCATTAGCCGCCCAAAAAAATATCGATATGGCCTTCTACTATGCCGATAACATTCCAAAGTATGTGATTGGCGATGCTTTACGTTGTAAACAGATTTTGACTAACCTGATTTCAAATGCCATCAAATTCACTCCTGATGGTGAAATTATTGTACGTGTTCGCATGGAGCATGACGATCTAGAACATTGCCTATTGCATTTCAGTGTTCAAGATAGTGGTATTGGATTAAGTGGTACAGATCGTAAACGGTTATTTGAATCATTTTCTCAAGGCGATGCTTCCGTTACTCGTCAATTTGGTGGCACAGGTTTAGGGTTAGCAATCTCAAAACAATTGGTTAATCTGATGCATGGCCAAATTGGCTTTGAAGATAACCAAGAACGCGCCCCAACTGAAAAGGGTTCAACATTCTGGTTTACTGCGAAATTTGCGGTTGATGAATATGAAATTATTCATCCGCAATTCCATGACATGCGTGTCATCTCCTATTTAGCCCACCCTGCAACTGCGAATGTTTTACGTCATTATTTAGAAAATTATGGTGTTGAACACACAGAAGCTCAATCCATTCTAGATTTATTCAGCCGTCTAAACGGTTTGACACATCAACCTGAAAATACGTGGTTGATTGTAGATCACAGTGGTGATCCAGAGGCTTTATTAAAAGAGATTCGCGGACGTTATCAAGGTCACTTAGCCGTATATGGCTATCAGATGGCACTCGACCTCAACATGTTGAATGAATACAAAGCGAGGCCACTGTATCAACCTCTGAGCCGCTCATCATTAATTCAGCTCTTGGAAAATCAGCCAATATTTGAAGTTGAACCTCATGATAACTTTAAAGCCCTTAATTTACATGTACTTGCAGTAGACGATCATCTACCAAACTTAATCGTTTTAGAAGCTTTGCTCGGCGAAATTAATGTTCAAACAACTAAAGCGCAAAGTGGACAAGAGGCACTACAAATTTTACAACAACAGATTCAAAATGATGAAAAGCCGTTTGATCTGATATTTATGGACATTCAAATGCCAGTGATGTCTGGCATCGATACGACTCGTGCGATCAGATCGTTAGAATCCACCATCGAGGGACGTCACACACCAATCATTGCACTCACAGCACATGCTTTAGCAGATGAGAAACAAAAATTACTTAAAGTCGGCATGGATGACTATGTCACCAAACCAATCCAAATGGATCAGATTATTCAAATTCTGACCCATTGGAGCAGTGATAAGTTTATTCATCCAATTAAATCCCAAGAAAAAACTTTACGTATCGAAACCTTAGATCATCAGGTTTTAGATTGGAAACAGTGCGTTCAATTGGCAGCGAATAAAGAAGATTTAGCACAAGATTTATTGAAGATGCTGGTAGATAGTTTCCCAAATGAACTTGCTGAAATAGAACAACTCATCGAACTTGAAGATTATCCGCAGCTCGAACATGTATTACACCGTTTATATGGGGCAACACGCTACGTCGGCACTCCGAATTTACAAAGCATCACAGGTGAATTTGAACAGTTCGTTTCAACGCTGCGTAAAGAGCGTAGAAAAGCAGATGAGCAATTTATTGAAAATGTGATGAAACGGCTGGATGAATTAAAAGATGCGATTGTACAAGTAAAAGAAGCAGCCGAGTCTATTTTGAATCATTAATAGACGATCAACGCACTGTATTAGGCAATACGTGATGACTCTACTGTCACGACAGTCTATTTTGGACATGTTATGCTTAAAACAAGAAACAATAAACTCGAGTCACAATAATGGCTGTCATACGTGTAGAAAAAAATAATGGAATTGCGACGGTTTTTCTGAATCGTCCCGACAAACGTAACGCGATGAGCTTTCAACTTTTGAAAGAGTTGGTGCAAGTCGCAAAAAAAATTAAATCTGATCGTACTATCCGCTGTGTGATTCTCACTGGTGAAGCCAACGTATTTAGTGCAGGTATTGATTTAACAGACCTGAATAATCCACAAAATCGTGCTTATGCCGCATGGGAACTCATTAAACCTGGTCAAAGTCTATTTCAAAAAGCTTTTTTAATCTGGCAAGAACTCCCTGTTCCAGTCATTGCAGCTATTGACGGGTATTGCTTCGGTGCAGGTATGCAATTGGCTTTAGCGGCTGATATTCGAATTGCTCACCCCAATACCCAAATGTCGATCATGGAAACCCGTTGGGGCTTAGTTCCAGATATGGGGTTAACGCGCTCAATCAAAGGTATTATTGGAGTCGACCTAGCCAAAGAATTATCATTAACAGCACGTGTATTTGATGGTGAATATGCCAAAGTAATTGGATTGATCACGCATGTTGATGACAAGCCGATGCAAAAAGCTCAACAGCTTGCCGAAGAAATGTTGCAACGCTCACCAGATGCCTTAGCCGCAGTCAAACAAGTCTTAGATGCAATGGAACACGCACCCAAAAAATCACTTCGTCTTGAGAAAATTTGGCAACTCAAATTACTCCTTGGCAAAAACAGTCAAATCGCGCGTAAAAAAGATAAAAATCCAGATTTGGAATTTTTACCACGTCAATTTAAATAAATTGGTTTTCAAACTTAGATCAGGGATTAGCTTCAATAATGATTAACGGTCAAACTAAAATCGCGTTCTTAGGTATGGGTTTAATGGGTAGCAGAATGGCGACTCGATTGATACAGGCTGGGTTTTACACTGCTGTCTGGAACCGAAGTCCAAACGCATGTGAGCCGTTAATCCAGCTTGGCGCACATCCCCTTCAACTCTCTGAGATAGCACAATTTGATCTGATCCTAACTTGTTTAGCCGATGACAATGCGGTAGAGGCTGTTTTTTCTCAAATTGAATCACTGATTCAACCCGAGCAGATTATTGTGGACTTCTCGAGTCTATCTGTGGATAAAACTAAAAATCTTGCACAACGTGCAACTGCTAAATCAGCGCATTGGATAGATTCTCCTGTGTCAGGTGGAACAGCTGGTGCTGAAAATGGCAGTTTAGTTATTTTTGCTGGCGGACCATCGAGCATCATCGAATCTTTACAACCAATGTATCAAGTTCTTTCACAGCGTATAACCTGTATGGGTGGAACTGGAACAGGACAAGCCACCAAAATTTGTAATCAACTGATCGTTGCTGCAAATAGCACACTTATCGCAGAAGCTGTTGCTTTAGCAGATCAGGCGGGTGTTGATACTCAACTGCTTGCACCCGCCTTAGCAGGTGGATTCGCCGACTCTAAACCTTTTCAAATTTTAACACCACGTATGGCAACGCATGAGTTTGAGCCTGTGCAATGGAAAGTTCAGACCCTGTCTAAAGATTTAAATAACGCCTTGAGTTTGGCTCGACAATTTGACCTTAATATTCCTGTCGCTCAACAAGCCTTAGAACAATTGAAAGCGCATCAATCCAATGGCTTTTCTGAATCAGACCTTGCCTCAGTCATTCTGCAAGTTGAACAAAACAATAAATAGGTCGCATTCAATATGAAGCTCGCTGTTAATTTATCGATGATCTTTACAGAAGTTCCACTCATTGAACGCTTTGCGCTAGCTGCTGAATATGGATTCCAACATGTAGAAATTCAATTTCCATATGAGCTGAGTATTGAGCAAATTCAGCATGAACTTAATGAACATCAACTTAGCTTGTGTCTCATCAACGTTCCTGCCGGAGATTTAATGCAAGGCGGATGCGGATTAGCAAGTATCCCAAGTAAAACTGATGAATTTAAACAAGCTGTTGACTTAGCGATTGAATATGCATGCTCACTCAATATACCTCGAGTGAATATTTTGGCTGGTAAGCAACCAGATAATGTTGAATATCAGGTCTGCTATGAAACCTTGGTCTCAAATCTTAAATATGTCAGCGAGATCCTCACAGCGCATGGGATTCAACCCGTTTTTGAGATGATTAATGGCTTTGATATGCCAAATTTCATGATTCAAACAATACATCAAGCCAAAGAGTTACTGAAAGACGTCAATCATCCAGCTTTAAAAATGCAATTCGATTGCTATCACATGGCTAGAATGCAAGAAGACCTGATTCTGTCACTCAAAGAAAATATGCAACACATTGGGCATATCCAATTTGCAGATGTACCAGGTCGACATGAACCACACACAGGGACAATTAATTATCCCGCTATTTTTGAATGCATTGCAAATTGCATGTATGAAGGATTTGTCGCAGCCGAATATCGCCCCCAATCTCATTCAAGAGATTCTTTCGAATGGAAAAATAAACTTCTTTAATATCACAATCTTGTAGTATAAAATTTGTTCAAAGTTTGAATTTTCAAGCAGAAAGCGCTATAGTGAAAGATGAGTTATAGTCAGGAAAATACACTTCTCATGAATTTAGAACCATCGCCCGGCGCTTCTAATTCTCACGAACTCTCTTTGAATTCTCCAAAACAAGACGTTCAAGCTTGCTTAAAAGTTGTTCAAGAAGCATTGCTTGACGTTAAAGCAAAAGAAATCACAACGATTGATGTTAGCGAAGTGAGCAATGTTGCAGATGCAATTGTCATTGCTTCAGGTACTTCTACACGTCACGTGAAAGCGCTTGCAAACAACGTCGCTGATGAAGCACGTAAAGCAGGTTTTCGCCCTATCGGTATTGAAGGCGAAAGCGATGCAGAATGGATCCTTGTTGATCTTGGCACTGTTGTAGTACATCTGATGTTACCTACAGCACGTAAGTTTTATGATCTAGAAAACTTATGGCGTAATGCTTCAACTACAGATTCTGTAGCATAAACATATTAAAGCGACCTTCTTGGTCGCTTTTTTATACTGTGCAGTTTAAATTTATAACAATAAAGCCAACAAAAAAGAACTCACTAATTTGGTTTACCTTGATATGACCATGATAAAAGCCACAAGAACAGATCACGATGCACTAGTAGAAACATTAATGCAATCCTTTTGGAACGAAGAGTTTTGCAACTGGGCGATCCAAGCTGAAAAACTGAGTTTCCAACAAAAACATGAAAAACTTGAGCAATTCTTTAGTATTCAATTGAAAGATATCGCTCAACCATATGATGAAGTCTATACCAATCCCGATCGCTCAGTTGCTGCACTTTGGATTCCGCCAAATCAGTGGGATTTAAACCTCATTCAGCAGGTTAAACTACTCCCTCAATTAACGAAGATTATCGGTTTAAGACAACTGGTGAAATTTATTCACATCATTAATCTGGTGCAGAAACATCATCCCAGTGAGGCGCATTATTATTTACAACTCATAGGTGTAAGTCCTGACCACCAAGGACAAGGCTTAGCCAGCAAAGTCTTAACACCTATTCTCACCAAGAGCGATCAACACGGTATCCCATGTTATTTAGAAACTGCAACACCAAGCAATGTTGGACTCTATCGTCATTATGGATTTGAAGTGATCTTTCACCTTCGGGATCTGCCCTACGATGCACCTGAAATTTGGGGAATGTGGCGAAAACCTACACATGAAAAATAAAAAAACCACCCGAAGGTGGTTTTTTTAAAACAGTCTATAAATTAGTGACCTGTACCATTAATGGCTTTCGTCATATCTTCAACAACTTTCTTCGCATCACCAAAGATCATCATTGTTTTGTCGTTATAGAACAAGTCATTATCAAGACCCGCATAACCTGTCGCCATAGAGCGCTTGATCACCATAATGGTACGAGCTTTATGTGCTTCAAGAATAGGCATACCATAAATTGGCGAGTTTGGATCATCTTTCGCTGCAGGGTTAACGACGTCATTCGCACCGATGACCAACACCACATCTGTTGCTGGGAAGTCTGAGTTAATCTCATCCATCTCTAAGATGTCTTCGTACGGAACATCTGCTTCAGCTAAAAGGACGTTCATGTGACCAGGCATACGACCTGCCACTGGGTGAATCGCAAAACGTACAGTTACACCTTGCTCTTTCAATAAATTTGCAAGCTCTTTCACCGCATTTTGAGCACGACCTTGCGCCATACCATAACCCGGTACAATTACAACACTGTCTGCATTTGACATTAAGAAACCAGCATCGTCAGCAGAACCAGAACGGTAGTTGCGTTGAACTGCTGCACCAGCTGCTGCTGTCGGTGCTGCAGCACCACCCATTGCACCACCAAACAATACGTTGATGATTGAACGGTTCATTGCTTTACACATAATATAAGACAGAATTGCACCTGACGAACCTACAAGCGAACCTGCAACAATTAACATGTTGTTTTCAAGCGTAAAACCAATCCCTGCTGCCGCCCATCCAGAGAATGAGTTAAGCAAAGACACCACAACTGGCATATCACCACCACCAACAGGCGCAATCCATATCCAACCAAAGGCTAAAGCAAGTGCTGTCATTGCCCAGAACGAGGTCATGTTACCCGTCAAGAAGAAGTTAATCCCTGCTGCTAGCATAGCAATAAAAATCAAAGCTTGAACAGGTTTAACCCATGCACCTGAAATCGTTTTTGCCCATTTCTTTGCCGCCAATTTACCATAAGCAAATACCGATGCAGTGAATGTAATGGCACCAACGAAACATCCTACGAATAATTCGAATAAATGTACGCGACTCATTTCATGGAAGTTCACACCATTTGCAGCCAGTAAGTCTGGCCCAAGCTCGACAAGCTTGTTGTTGTGAATAATTGCAGCGATCGCAATCAACACTGCAGCAAGACCCACGAGTGAGTGCATGAGAGCAACTGTTTCTGGCATTTGTGTCATAGGCACTGTACGAGCTCGAGCAATACCAACAATCGCACCCAATACCATTGCACCGACAATCATCCATACCACAGGATTATCAGCAACAAAGAAAGTTGTTAACACGGCGATTGCCATTGCAATCATACCGTAACGGTTACCTGCAATTGCTGTCTTAGGACCAGACAAGCCACGCAAAGTTAAGATAAAAAGAACGGCACCGATTAGGTAAAACCAATCCGCATACTCACGAATAAATTCCATGTATTAACCCTCTTTTTTCTTTTGCTTTGGCTTAAACATTTCAAGCATACGAGCGGTTACAGCGAAGCCACCGAAAATATTAATGCTTGCTAAGAAAACAGCGATCGCACCTAATACACTCACCACATTGATGGTTTGAAAATCAACAGCCCCCTCAACACCCATAACAGGTAGACCAACAGTTTGGATCATCGCACCGACAATAATAATTGAAGACAATGCATTCGTTACGGCCATCAGCGGCGTATGAAGCGCAGGTGTCACTCCCCAAACAACGTAATAACCTACGAAGATTGCGAGGACAAAAATTGTAATAGTTTCAACCATGATCAGTCTCCTTAACCACGCTTCAACAGCACTTGACCACCATGAGTGACAAGCAATGCTTTTTGGATTTCATCTTCTTGATTAATGCTGTAGTTTTTATCTTGATCAAAAAGCGTTTCAACAAAGTTATAAACGTTACGTGCATATAGCGCTGAAGCTTCTGTAGAAACGGTCGCTGGAATATTTGGAATACCCAAAATTTTCACGCCATTATCAGTCACAACAGTTTCACCGCATTTTGAGCCTTCAACGTTACCGCCAGTTTCAACTGCCATATCGAGGATGACTGAACCTGGTTTCATTTTGGCAACTGTTTCAGCTTTAATTAAGCGCGGTGCATCACGACCTGGTAAAAGCGCCGTCGTGATCACGATGTCAGCATTCGATACCGCTTTGTCTACAATTGCAGCTTGGTCTTTAATATATTGTTCACCAGGCATCCAACCATAACCATTTTTTGCAGCTTCATCGGCACGCGCTTGCTCTTCTGCTGACATTGGTACGTCTAACCATTTACCGCCTAAAGATTCAACTTGATCTTTGGCTGTTGGACGTAAGTCTGTCGCTTCAACAATAGCACCTAAACGTTTGGCTGTTGCAATCGCTTGTAAGCCTGCTACACCAACACCCATAATGACTACACGAGCTGGTTTAACCGTACCCGCCGCTGTCATTAACATTGGGAACATACGTTGGTACTCTGCCGCCGCAAGAAGCACAGATTTATAACCTGCCAAGTTTGCTTGTGATGACAAAACGTCCATATTTTGGGCACGAGATAACGTACGTGGTAATAACTCAAGTGCAAATGCAGACACTTGCTGAGCAGCGAATTGATCAAGTTCCGTATTACGGTACGGATCAAACATCGCAACCACTGTGGTGTTTGGGGCTAATTTTTGTATTTCTTCGCCTTTAGGTGCGCGAACTTTTAAAACCAATTGACTGCCGGTATAAGCATCATCAACAATTTTTGCACCAACCTGTTCATAGGCACTATCAATATAAGCAGCTTTAACACCTGCATTACGTTGGATAACGACACTGTGACCAGCACCAATTAACTTCTTTACTGTTTCTGGTGTCGCAGCTACACGACTTTCACCAACTACAGTTTCGGTAGGGATTCCGATCTGCATGAGCATTCCTCAAGCTAATTTTTCTTAAAGTAGATATCGCATTCCTGCGATATACCCCTGGATGTATTCATGTGAATTTTTTGGATTCTAATTGAACTTTTTTAAATTACCACCCAATATTTATTTAATAAATACCCTCATTTTGAACTCATGATTCACGATCATCACAAAATTTCATGGTACTTGATCTATCATTTTCATAAAAAATAGTTCCAGTTTCGTTTAATTTTCGATCCATTTTTTAACAAAAAAGAAACTTTTTTCTAATTTATCGTCAGTATAGGGAGCTTGACTTTATTAAGCTTTGATCATTCTGACATTTTTTAGCTTTCTTTTTATCCCTTTTGATTGTGTTAAAGCGCCGTGCATGTCACATTTTTAGTTGCTTCTTTCATTCTCATAAATTTCAATTTGCCGAATTGACAAAAAATCAGACTAATCGATTCAAATTCTCACGATATTCTTAAAAATTATAAATAAGACAAAATTTAGATAAATCTAGGTTTACACATTGGGCTTAGATTTTGGCTGAACATGAAATACAAGATGACAGATTCTTGAAAAGAATGCTTACAAACCGTGCAAAAAAAATTTGAAATATTTTTTTGATGTATTTTTTGGGTTGATAGACCACTGTTTTTTTCATATTACGCACCACAATGATGCATTTAAACAAAAAATCAAAACGCCTTATGTCGCTAGGTAGGTGATTTAGCGAAAATTAGAGATTGAATTTTAGAGCTTACAATGAAGATTGGCTTATACTTCCATTACTTAAAAATTGATTTTTAACATTTATGGTACTTAAGCTGACTCCCACTCAGTTAGGGAGTTTATGTGCGCTGTTGGCAGCATTCTTGTTTAGTAGTAAAGCGATCTTAATCAAACAAGCTTATGCAGTTTCTGAAGATGTTGATGCAACATTGCTGGTTGCCTTAAGGATGCTCAGTGCCTTACCCGTTTTTCTTTTTATTTGTTGGTTGAACCGACACCGTAATCGTGGATTTTCAGCGCAGGATTGGGCCCTACTCCTCGTTGCTGGTTTGATTGGATATTATTTTTCAAGTTGGCTCGATTTTATGAGTCTGATGTACATCAGTGCCTCTTTGGAGCGTATTATCCTATTTCTATATCCTACCATGACAGTAATTGCATCAAGTGTAATTTTCAAACATCCTCTTTCACTGAAGACTATTTTTGCAATTGGACTAAGTTATGGCGGCACGCTTATGGTGATGCTCCAAGAACAAAGCAATGTGCCTCATGAAAGTAATTTTTGGCTAGGTGTGAGTTTAGTTTTCGCAAGCGCGATTTGCTTTGCGAGTTATCTATTGATGACTCCAAAATTAATTCAAAAATTTGGATCGTGGAATTTTACGGGCTTAGCGATGTCTATCGCCTGCTTAGGGACGATTCTTCACTATTTTATTGCTCAGCCAAGCCCTGTATCCAATATCCTTGAACAACCCATGGAAGTAATCGGATATGGTGTTGCATTAGGCATTGGGGTAACGGTGATTCCAACTATTCTCATTGCGCAAAGTATTGCTCGTTTAGGTGCTTCTCAAACAGCCATGATTGGTTCACTTGGTCCAATTCTGACCATTATATTGGCAACTATCTTTTTAGGGGAATCAATGAATATGATTCAATGGTTTGGTTGTGCGCTGAATATATTGGGTGTGATGATGATTACGCTTTCCAAAACTAAACTGAAATAAAGACAACATTAACCTCACAGTTCAAATTTCAAAATAATGCTTCACGATGAAACTTAGTCTTCATAGTGAATTTCTATTTTCCCTTGATCATCGTCAAATTTAATGTCGAGTGGAACAAAGTGGGAACCCGACGATGTAGCCCCCATTTGATCATTTTCATTTCTTAGTGGGCATTCAGTTAAAGATAAGCACCCACAACCAATGCACCAATCCAGTTGTTGACGAAGTTGAAGCATATTTAAAATTTTTTGATCTAAAATTTTCTGCCACGCACTTGATAATGCGGTCCAATCTGATTTAGTCGCGGTTTTATTCTTAGGGAGTATGTTAAATGCTTGCTTCACTTCAGAGAGTGAAATCCCTACCTGCTGTGCCACTTTGATGATGGCAATCCTCCTCAGCATATATCGAGGATATCGCCGTTGATTTCCTTCCGTCCGCACACTCCAAATAAGTGCTTTGTCTTCATAAAATCTGAGTGCTGCGACCGATACACCACTTCGAGCAGCTAACGCGCCTATACTGAGCCACTGTTGTAATTTTTGTTCTTCCATGCTCTTGACCTCAAGTTAAGTTGAGCTTTCATAATTCTTTTCTAAGCTTAATCCAGAGAAGATAGAATGACAAAACCAAATAAGCCAACGTTTAGTTTAACCACTAAAAATCCGCCTCAGCTTTATTCCCCAAGGCAATTTGCATATAGCCACATCTGTGAGGTCAAACACTTCAACACAGTCGTTCATATATCAGGTCAAGGTGGTGAAAATGCCGACGGACATTATTCCACTGATTATGCAGAACAACTCAACCAAGTCTTCGAAAATCTCAAAATTGCTCTCAGCTATGCACATATCGACTTTTATAACATTGCTGTTCTAAGCGTATTGATTGTCAATTTTGACCAACAAAAACATCACCTGTTAAATCTGAAAATGAATACAATATGGAAAGATCAAAATTTCCCAGCATGCACACTAATCCCTGTGTCTCGCTTGGCATTAGACGCCATGCAAATTGAAATCGAGGCCACAGCTTACTGCTCCTCATCCTCTGAGCCATTTATTCATGTATAACGATCTTGACAATTTAAATAAAAAAGACATCACGAATGACACTGCTTTACTTTGGTTGATGGCCATTGCTTGTGGTATTTGTGCAGGCGCTAATTATTATTCGCAGCCCTTAATTCACTCTGTTCAACTTTACTTTAATGCCCCTGCAACAGATGTGGCATTAACTGTCACTTTGGCTCAAGTCTCTTATGCTGTCGGACTGCTTTTTATCGTACCACTTGGTGATATTCTCAATAAAACGAAATTAATCCCATTTTTAATGTTCTTTGCAGCAGTGGGATTATTTATTTGTGCTTTTTCGCTCAACCTTTATATGTTATGGGCTGGCACAATTATCACTGGGCTTTTCTCGGTTGCAGCACAAATTTTGATTCCGTTTGCCACGATGGCGGTTCGACCAGAACGAACAGGCGAAGTTGTCGGGTTACTGATGAGCGGATTATTGGTGGGTATTTTGATTTCGACCAGTTTAGCTGGTTTGTTATCCAACTTATTTAATTGGCAGCTCATTTATATCGTCAGTGGAATTTTGATGTTAATGGTCGCTGTGGTACTTAATATTCGTCTGCCTTATATTCCTAGCTCTAAAATTAGTTATTTTGCTGTATTTAAATCCATGGGGTTGCTACTTAAAGAAGAGCCTCGTTTAATCTATCGCTCTATCATTGGTGCCTTTGCATTTGCAACGATGAGCATCCTCTTCTCGACCATTTCTATTTTACTTAAATCCTCTTTTTCTCTTGAAGATGTCATGGTGGGTTTAGTCACTTTGGTTGGCGTATTTGGCGCCTTGTCCACCAAGAAAATTGGTAAGATCGCCGATCGTGGTTACGTCAAACAAATCACTTGGTTTGGCATTTTAATCCTAGGTAGCGCATGGATATTCCTTTATTTAGGTGCATTCTATTTAAGTTGCTATATCATCGGTTTTGGACTGATGAATCTCGGTCTAGCATTGGTGCATAGTAGCAACCAGAATGTGATTTTTAATTTAAGACCGGATGCTAAATCTCGTGTAAATTCACTTTATATGACCAGCTATTTTATTGGTGGCGCAAGTGGTTCCGCGCTAGGAATTTATGCTTGGGATCATGGTGGATGGGCAATGGCGTGTATCGTAGGATTAATCTTGGTCAGTTGTACAGCACTATTCACGCTAGTGGATCAACGTTATCATCGAACCCAACTAAGCTAACTCATAAAATATGCATGTTAAGCCTCTATAAATGGAGGCTTTTTCACTAATTTAGCCTCTGCAGTCATCATTCAGTCCTCTAAAGCTGTGTATCTCTTGTGCGTAATCACACACACTGTTCACTATCATTATAAAAAATATTCGTGAACAAGAATGAAAGCAGTTGTATGTCATCAAAATGAATTAACACTTGAAGATGTCAGCCATCTAACACCATCACAAGGACAAACTTTATTAGAAGTTGTGCGATGTGGTATTTGTGGCAGTGATTTACATATGCAACATAGTTGTGACCACATGCATGAACTTACGGCTAAAGTGGGTCTAAAAGGTGTTGCAAAGTCAACAGACCGTTTTGTCATGGGGCATGAATTTTGCGGTCGTGTTCTAGATTATGGTCCTAAAACTAGAAAAAAATTTAAAACAGATACCTTAGTTTGTGCGATGCCACTATTGAAAGTTGATCAGTGGGGTTATCAAGCGACTGGTCTTTCCCCTCAAGCTTCTGGTGGTTATGCCGAACAAATCTTGGTGCAATCTCAACTCATGTTTGCGGTGCCAAATGGATTACATCCCGATCTTGCGGCAATGACCGAGCCAATGGCGGTAGCTTTACATGCAGTACGTCGGAGCAGAATAAAGAAATCAGAACCCGCAATTGTTATTGGTTGTGGTCCAGTAGGCTTAGGTGTCATTTTAATGCTCAAAGCGATTGGTGTGAAAAAAATTATTGCCAGTGACTTTTCACCAAATCGCCGTAGGCTGGCTCAACTTTGTGGTGCAGATGTCGTCATTGATCCTAAACAATCATCGCCTTTTGAGAGTTGGAAAGAATACGGTTTATTGGGTGATGCTTCTGAAGCGATTAACTATGGAATCGGTATTTTTGAAAAGATACAGTCTATGCATATTCCATGGTGGCATGCGTGGCGTGTGGCTGACAAATTAGGTGCTTTACCCAAACGTCCTGTGATTTTTGAGTGTGTCGGGATGCCAGGCATCCTTCAACAGATTATTAACGGTGCGCCATTATTTTCTAAAATTATCGGTGTGGGTGTATGTATGCAATCCGACAGCATCGAACCCGCTTTGGCTTTAAACAAAGAAATCGAAATCCAGTTTGTGATTGGTTATACGCCACTTGAGTTCAGAGATGCGCTCCATATGATCGCTGAAGGTCAAATTGATTGTTCTCCTCTGATAACGGGCGTTGTAGGTCTTGCAGGAGTCAAAGATGCTTGTCAGGCCTTAGGTGATCCTGAACAACACGCTAAAATTTTGGTCGACCCCAAAAAGACCGGATCTGATATCAGTGCACTTTAGATAATCTTTAGGTTCTATACGACATAAGTGCTCAGCGATTTTTTTACTATGGGGCTCAAACTTGATCAGAGTCCCTTATTCATCCTGCGTGATACTCAATCGAACTTTAAAATTTTAATTTCAT
This sequence comes from Acinetobacter sp. 24-47-47, assembly GCF_057737035.1. Lineage (NCBI taxonomy): Bacteria > Pseudomonadati > Pseudomonadota > Gammaproteobacteria > Moraxellales > Moraxellaceae > Acinetobacter > Acinetobacter sp. 24-47-47. Next base: position 2,515,494 of record NZ_CM173216.1, read on the forward strand.
CTATGAATAGATCTTAAACAAGGAAGTTTTATGTCAAATTTAAATCACATGCCTTTCAATGTTGAAGCAAGTTGTTCTTGTGGCGCAAATACTTTTCGCTTTTCTCATGCGCCCATCGCACATTTTATTTGTCACTGCCAAGTTTGCCAAGAATATACAAGTAAGGCATTTTCAGATGTTTTAGTATTCTTGAAACAAGATGTTTGTGATTTAAATATTAAACAGACTACTTTTAAACGTTTGAAGTCACCACCCAATATCCGTCGTGGGATATGCAAACAATGTCAGTCCCCTTCTATTGAATTTGGAATATTAGATCAGTTGGTATTTATTCCTAAATGGAACTTAAAAAACTTCTCGCAAGTTCCCCCTGAAAATATGCATATTTTTTACCATCGTCGTGTGCAAGATGTAGCTGATGATTTGCCAAAATATAATGGTTTTATCCAGAGTCAAACTCAAGCAGCTAAGTTTATTTTAAAAGGGCTTAAAGAGCGAATATTCTCTTTAAATGAACATTAAAGTTTAGATTGGCTTTGTTGCACAAAGATTTGAAAGGCAAAGCGCCCCTAATTGAGCCAAATTTAAGGCGTAACTTGGGTAAGTGGTCGACCTAATTCCGTAAATCTGTTGAGGACTGCTACACGTGCATGAACCTCATTGACTTGGCTATCAAAGCTCCTTGCACTGAGTTTATCTCCTAATAATTTGATGCAGTGCATTTTAGTCTCAACCAAACTTCGGCGATGATAGCCTGACCATTTTTTCCATAGTGTCCTACCTAAACGTTTAACTGTTCGAAGTAATTCATTTCGCTCTAGCGAGCTGCTCTTTGTATCTTTCCATGGTTTCGCATTTTTTCTAGGTGGAATCACCGCATGCGCTTGCCGATCTGCAATGGCCTGACGGCATTACTTGGTGTCATAAGCTCCATCGGTATAAACAGAGTCAATCAGCTCATCTTGTGGAATCTGATCAAGTAAATCACCAAGTACCTGTGAATCACTGATATTATTGGTTGTGAGCTGAATAGCACGTATTTGAAGAGTTTCAGCATCTATAGCAATATGTAGCATACGCCATTGGCGACGATATTCAGGTCCATGTCTTGCGTTTCCATTCGCCCTCACCTAGAAACTTCAAGCCTGTAGAGTCCATGAGTAGATGCAGCCCATAGCTACTTTTTTGGTAGCTGATTGCAATATCAATATACTTTTGTCTTCTACAAAGCGTACTGTAATCTGGCGCTGTCCAATTTAATCCGCAAAGTTTAATCAGACTTTGCACAAAGCCAGTGACCATACGTAAAGACAGACGAAATAAGGATTTAATCATTAAGCAGCATTGGATGGCTGCGTCGGAGTAGGTTTTATTTCGTCCTTGTTTGCCTTTTGATAGAGCATACCATTGCGTAGTAGGATCAAACCAAATGGCAATATTTCCGCGATTAATGAGTGCTCGGATATATGCGGGCCAATTGGTTGTGCGGTAGATTTTGTGTGTAGGCTTCTTCATTTGAAAATTATATGGCTGAAGAAGCCTTAAGAATAGCTTTGTGCAACAAAGCCTTATTCATATAAAAAGATTTATATAACAAAGCCAAAACTTCTGATAATATTTAAATTAATATTGAAAATATCCAACCGCCTATAACATTGATATAAGAAAAAAAATACCATCTAATTTTAAGTAGATTTAATTCAAATAAAAAACTAAATATCCAAAAAAATATATTTAAAGCAAAACATATACAAAAATAAGTGAGAATTAATGTTAGTTCCCCAAAAAAAGAACTCTGATAGTGATCAAACAACAAGTCAATACTGAGTACAAATGGAAGCGAGCCAATTACAATATTCCAGTTCAATATCTTTTCTCTTTTCTCTTTTAATTGCCAACCAAAGAGAGTCAATGTAGACTGAAAAATAAAAAAATATGCCAAAATGAGTAAAAAGTCTCCTGGGTTTTTAAAACCGCTCATCATTTTGAAACCCCACATTTGGCTTCATAGCCCATATCCACACATCCTTTATCTATTCGATCTTGGACATTTAAAATATTCTCGATTTTTGCTTTACCTTGCATAATTAATCTTAATGGAGGTGCTAATTTAGAAACATATTTTTCATGAATAGATTGTAATGCAACCTGTTCATCTACCAAACGCTGGATACTCCATTGCTTTAAATCTATTGTTTGGTAATTTTGATAAACATTTTTAAAGTCTTCATACCCTAATTTCATAATGGCATCACCTGCTTCAGATCTCCATTGTGATAGTGTTGTTTGCGTACCGTATTCATTTTTAAACGCAGCAAGCACGGTCTGCAATGTACGATCATATTCCGCTCCCAAATTAAACATCAATCCAGATAAATCGTTTCTTGAAACTTGTTCTGCGGCAAGGAACCACTTCGCTCCTGTTTTTAGGTACATTGCACTAAAAAAATCAGCCCTTGTATCTATATCATTGACTGCTTTATAAAATGAATCAGGACTTTCGATAATTTTAGAAAGTATGAAATCTCTTGTACGTATCTGATCTATTTTTAATTTATTTAGTGCCGTTGATGTTGTTGGAGCTTTAGAATACCAAAAGTCGCTACTAGAATAGTCTAAAGCCACCTTTATCATTGAATTACATGCTGAGTACAAGGAGTTATTAGTACAGGTATCAATTAATGTTTGATCATTTTGTTTTGATAGAGTCATATATTCTTGCACAAGATTATCACGGCATGCCTCAGAGTCACTTTTCAAGCTACAACCGACATATTCCAGCTCATATATTGTTTTTTGTTTTGGATATAAAAAATTGTTTTTGACAGCAGTTTCTGCTGAGTTGGCTGCAATATTTACATCGTAGCCTGAATATGCTGATACAATTCCAGCTATTAATTTTGTAGTATCTATTACTTTCTTGTTATACTCATTTCTTTCTTGCCTTGACATATCTTTAATTTCTTTATTTCTCGGCACAAAATCTGCAGTAACTTCCCCTACGAAAGCACCCATAGCGCCTGCTTCACAACTTCTTTGAATTTCACCAGCTATGCAACCTGCGGCAGCATGAGCAAATTTATGAACTAAATAATTAACGTCCTCTAACGGTTTAATGTTTTGGGCTAATTCTCCCTGTAATGCTCCTGCCAATCCTGCTAATAATGCTTTTTCAAGATTATCTTTTAAGTCTCCACCATTTACAGCAGTCTGAACTAATGTTGAGCCAATAGAGTTGGTGAAGTTTTGAATTAAACGATCAGAAAACAACAAAGGATTTGGTTTTATATTTAATATAGTTCCAACTTCACTTAGTAAACCAGCCGTGACAACGGATGTAACTAATCCTTTAATAGATTCATTACTACCAAGATCTTTTAAGGTTTTACTTATATCCCCACCATTATTGATAAGGCTTACGCTCGTTTGTGAAGCTATGGTTGCTACTGCAGCTTTTGTTGCTGCACCACCTCCAAATGTACTAGCTGCTGCTGTTCCTGCACCAGAGGTTAAAGATGCGACAATTAACACAACAAGAGCAGCCCCAGGTCCGGTTAGACCTTGAGACTTATAATCCCATTCTTGTTGAGTTAGAATTACCTTATTCCAGTTAACATCATCTCTTTTAACCAGCTCGTTTAAATATTCATTACCAGGTTTATTTGCAAGTTTGATAATTTCTTCTTTAATTTGAACCTTATGTTGATCTTTTTCTCCAATTGGAATCTGTACTTCCATACCACCTTCTGCTTTAAAGGTTGAAGGAGTCGGTCCATTAAAACTAGGAAGTTTTGCGGTTTCTGTGATTGAGCCTTTGTCTTGCATTGATTGCCAAACAACTGAGTTACTTTCTTTTTTAAGTGTCTCCTCGATTCTAGTTGAAGCACCTTCTAAAATAATTTTTTTACCCGCTTCAATAACAGCACCATCAAGATATTGAAATTCTGTTCCTACAAGGCGTGTATCAAAACCGGATTTAACGCCAATATAATTTGCTTCTAAATAAGATGGCACTTCAGAAATTATATTACTTGTTCTAGTTACTTTAGAATCATTATATTTAATGCCTACGAATGAGCTTTTCTTAGTAATATCATTAGTAGTAAGTGAAATATCATTTGCTGTTAAAAAATTAATATCTCCACTAGCCCGTATGTTTATTTTTTTAGCATTATTATTTAGTGAAATATTAGACAGTACAGTTGAGTAGAAATCAATACTATTTCTTTCAGTTACTGGTAAATTTTCTGTGTTGACTCCAGAACTCAAAATATTAATATTATTTGCATAAATGTTAACTGAATCTCCTTGAGATTTCTCACTTGTATTAAGTGTTGTAGTTACTGTTTTCTTTCCATACCATTTTCTTTTTGTTTCAATTTTTTTACTTTTATCATATTTATGCTTTACCGCTACATCAAATATGATATTTTTATTACTTTCGATGTTCACATCTCCATTATATGATGATAGTAAAGCACCTTGTAATATTAAATTATTATTAAAACTATCACCTTTAGTTTTAATAAATATTCCATTATTCCCATTAATGTATGAGTTCCTTAATGGACTGAACCAAAGGTAGTTATCATCTGAAAGTAGACCTTGTTCATAGTAATCATATAGAGAATCAATAATAATACTAGACTTCAATTTCCCTTGTTTAACGCTACTTAAATTATTATTATACTTACCGCTTATTTCATGTTCAAAATCCTCTAGAACACCCTTAGCCTCAATATCAATATAACCATTAAATGAGTTTAATTCGGATCCACTTATGGCTACCCCTTGATTAGATATTAACTTAATATCGCCCTTTCGGCTTAGCAATATTGATCCTAAATTTTGTACGCCAGTAAAATTACCACTATTTAAATTATTCAAAACATCTTTATAATAATTTTTTTCAGAAGAATTTTTAGTATTTTCATATACAAAATCTGGATAATTTAACAAAATATAATTATTCAGTTTATACAATCCATCATTTATATACTCCTCTAACTCAGTTGGAGTTTTTATATTTTCAGAACCATCCTGAAGATACTGAAAAGCAATAGCATTAAATTTTTCTACAAAATCTTTATAACCTGGTGAATTAGATAACTCTTGATCTTTTATTTTTATTTTTTGAAGTATATTTTCAATAATATTTATACTACCTTTTATATTATTTCTAACACCTGAAACAATCAAATCATTTCTTGTTGACAATATAGATATATCTCCTAATGAATTAAATTTACTCCCCTGAATTTCTATTTTCTCACCTTGCAGGGTAATACTACCATTTTCTGTTTTTAAATCAACCACTTTCTCGGAACCGCTTCCATTATCTCCACCATAACCTATAAATTTTAACTCACCATTTTTTGAAATAATTTCAATGTCACCAACCGCACTTAATTGGTGTTTTTTGGGATCTATTATTAGCGTATTATTACTTTGAATAGCCAAATCACCATTAGCACTATTCAAATTTAAATCATTTTTTAAGAAATTACTACCAGTAGAATTCAATACTACTTTATAAGGAACATTAAATGATTCCCCAACTTCAACTAAAACAGCACCTCCTATAGTTTCTAAATCTAGGGCATTTATACTTTTATCACTAATGATTGAGATAATTCCAGGGGATGTTATTTTATTTTTTTTCAAATCAAATTGATTATTAGGCTCACTAAGTACTATAGGGCTTTCAAATGTAATATTTTTTTTGATTTTAGAGCGACGTGCTGCTGCGAATCAATAATAACCTCCTGAAATTTCAAGTTTTCTGGAGAGAATAATTCTATATTTCCCTTTGATTTAATATTAATTTTATTAAGATTCGTATTACCGTTACTTTGTATTTTAATATTTCCTTCTTTAGACTTTAATTCAGTTGAACTTAAATCAATTTTAGACTCAGTTGATGCAATAATGATATCCTTGTTAGCATTAATTTTAATTGGCGTGACATTAGAATCACTAAAACTAGATTCTCCAAAATCTACGTGCCCTTGTGCTATTATGGAAACTTTCCCCTGCGTTGAATCTATATCTAGATTTTCAGATTTGATATCACCTTTTAAGGATACAATATTTATATCATTTTTAGATTGAATTTTACTATTCAATTTTAAATTTTTACCATGAATATCGAAATTATCTCCCACATCAAAACCTCCGCTATTAATATTAATCCCACTATCCGACCTTAAACTAACACCCCCTGAAATAGTAGAATCAACCGTACTATCCCAAATTATTTTTTTTAATGCTTCAACATTTAAATTTTTTAAAGATGTTGAGTTACTATTTAAATCTAGATCTTCTATTTTTAATACACCTTTGCTATATACATTTAAATTCGCATTATTTGCACTAACTCTAACTCCTTTAAGTATTGTATCTGTTTGCAATCTGTTATTTTCAACTCTAAAATCTTTTGAAATATTTCCAGCTTGATCTATAGTATTAATAATAAAGTAAGGAGATTCAGAATTAAACTCTACAGGTGATGCTCCACTTTTATCTATTATGCCAGTATAAAATATATTATCTTCCGAATCTCTTATTCTTAATGTTGAGCCAGCTTCACTCTTTATATTAAATTTTAAAGGTATCCATTTTTCATTTTCATTATCAAAACTAAAAATATCAATATTGTTGTTTATTGTTGATAGGTTGCTATCTAAAATTTCAGATTTATTTTGAGAACTTAGATATAACCCATTGGATCCATGTATAGTACTATTGTTCTGAATTTTAATGTCTTTATTTGAGATGAGTTCTAAATTTTTATTACTTTTAATGATTGATTCACCATTGATAAAAACATCTCCTGAATTAATATAGGTATTGCCAGATATATTTTCTATTTTTGATTTTTTTGTTAATTCTGTATTTTTTTCTGAATTTATATAAATATCTCCTTCACTATTTTTATTGCTTTTTTCAATATAACCACCATTCATTAAAAAATTATTGCTTGAATTTAATAGGATATTATTATTTGCAATAATAGAGCCTTTGTTAACAATATCGGCAGCCTCAAGTGTATTGATACTTAATAAACTATTTTGAGGATTGGTATTCTTTATCGTCCCTTTATTTTCAATTTTACCTGAACTGGTAATGACCAAATTCTGAAGCGATTGAATCGTTCCTGCGTTACTTACCCCTAGGCCTTTTTCAGTACCGACAATAAAAATATTGTTCGCATACATTCCACCCAATGCTTTGACATCTAATGCAAAAGTAGGGCTCGTACTCTCAGGATTATTCGATTTAATTTCGCTTAAATTATCACTAATATTATTTGAACCCGTAATCACCTGAAGATCTTGATTGGCATGTACTTGAGCATTCAGCTCTACTGCTTTGGCATAGATATCGACATAATCTGCATTATTGTTATTACCACCAAGACCTAAGCTATTTTCAGTTGCATTAACATTGATTTTACCTTGACCAATGACAAACTGTTTAATACTTCCATCTTCATTTAGTTGTGGTTTCCCTGTCGTAAAAATGGCTTGATTGGCATTAATAAAACCACCGCCTTGAATATTAATTCCCGATGGATTGGCAATTATCACATCTGCGCGTTGTCCTGCAACTTCTAAATTCCCTTCAAAACGAGAAGCAGCAGCAGAATTTACTTCATTTAAAATGACACGAGCTTCACCTGTTTGCAGATATGGATTAGCTTCAACTTTTCCAACAATAACTGAACCTGCGCCATTACGGCTGTTATTCAACACAACACCAGGTTGTAATACATCAAACCGATTATAAACGTTGTGAGAAACACCATTTTTTGGGGTTTGAATATTAATGACAGGTACATTTTGACCTTGTTGATTTTTTCCTACACCTATAACGGCTCTTTGGTGAGCCGATGCAGCAGGATCTGCCTGTATTTGTGCATATACAGGGGAAAACATCATAAATAAGCTTATCGAAGCGACAATACTTTTGACTTGCCATAATTGATGAAATGATTTTGAATCATGTATTTCACTAGAAGCATTTATTTGATTTGAATTGGTGCTTTGTCCTGCTGCTTTTGTTTGACTTTTAATATTTTCAGCAACAGCAATAAACATATTTTTTGATTTGCTGAAAATTACGCGATAACGATTTTTATTCATTTTTTTAAAATCCTAAGTATTTTTTGATTAATATGAAAAATTTAAGCTAAAGCCTGTAACCCACTCTTTTTTTATAATCTCAGGTGCTTCCAGACCATGCCCCACAAAGGCATCTAAATAGATGCCTTTGAAATAACTTCTAAGACCCAATACGCTACCTATTAAATGGCGCTTTCCAGAATAACTATTACGACCATTTACCCAACCCTGATCTATGCCTGCATAAAATTGTGTGGAAGGAATATAAGAGGTATTCCAACTCAATTCTTGTTGTACGTAATGACCGTTATCTCCTGACAACATCAGCACATCATCAAAACCTCGAACACTATATCGTCCACCAATATAAAAGCGGTCTTGGGGAACTAGAATTTTAGGTGCAACTTGTCCTCGCCAATTTAATCGGTATTGAACAGGATGGTCTAAGATAGTAAAGGGTTGAGAGTAACGAATATCAGCACTCCAAATTGGAGCGCGTGCGTAACCCTCAACAGGTAATGGGTTGTTATAAATATCAACGATTTTTTCTTCTGGCGCTGCTTGCGCTCCTAGTGCGCCTGTACCGCGTCGATAATCAATTTTTAAATCAACGAGTGCATTGCCTAGATATTGTCGATGTTGAAGGCCAGCATTCCATCCGGCCGTTTCTCTGCGTTGAACACCTACTTCTAGGTTTTGAATAAAATTTTGATTTTCTTTATGGTAACCCTTGGTATAAAAATTGGTTTTATGATGTGCACCACGACTGATCATGCGTGAAAGAGAGAGATTACTTTGTTTGGTTTTACCACTATATAAAATAGGTTTATCGAAACCCGCTACTTGTTGTTCATAATTATATTCATTGTAAGTAGCAGATAGTTCATAATTTTTTAATGGAAAAGAGTAGTTTGCATAAAAGCTTTCATTAAAATTTTTATCCCAGTTATCTAAGGAGTGGCTCAAATTGACATTAAGGACATCATTCAAACCTAATGGATTATTGAGTGTTATACCCAAAGATCCAATATATTCTCCTGTATTTTTAGAACCTGAATTATCAACATTCAAATTCAATCCAATTTTTTTATAAGGCCTAGAGGTCAAGATAAGATCGCTATAGCCAATCATTTCTGTACCATCATCAGATACTGCTGGCTCTATTTTGATATCAACATCGCGATTAGTGACTCGTTTTAAATTTTCTAAACCTTGATCGATCTTTTTTAAATTTAAGATTTCATTTTTTTTAAATGGCAAAGCACTCCATATTTCTCTTTTAGATATCGATTGATCTTTGGAGATTATTTGATTAATTCGACCGATGTGAATATTTAAAACTAAATGACCTTGAGTCAAATCTTGTGGATTGACGACAACTTGAGTTGTAATCAGTCCCTTCTTGATCAGCTCATTTTGAGCATATTTAAAAATATTTTGAAGGCTTTGAGTGCCAATACATTGTCCAATTATAAAATTTGGTTGATTTAAAGCATAAATTAAATCATTAAAAATATTATATTTTTCACTTTGAAGTGGATCATTAATAATAATGTGAAGTTTTTTTATTTCAAAACATAGTTCATCTAGTACGACAACATTTTGACGACTTATTATATTTAACTTTTTCTGTGGAGCTAAAATTATAGTCTCATCTTTAAGCTTTTTTTCTAATTCGCTAATTCTTTGTACTTGTCGCACGTCTTCTTGAACTAATTTATCTTCCTGTGCAGCAAAAATAGGCGAAGCAAATGAAGCAAATGAAGCAAGTAGAATTATTTTATACATTTAGTGTTTTTTTGTGTTAAATACATCACAAATTTAGGTTATTTTGAGTTTTTTATCAAGTATGATGTTATAAAAACTTAACAATAGATCTCTTTCATAAATCAAAAAACGATCTATCCCTTGCTGACTATTTGTACCGAATAATCTTAAATATTCATGCATAATTTGCGAATGAAATACATCGACTCCAAGAAGCTTTCTGAAACACAGTTTAAGCGATATACAGGCATCTCATGGTCAACCTTTGATTTAATGGCTGAACAGCTAAATATGCTTGTACCTGCTAAAGGTAGACCATCTAAGTTAAGTGTAGAAGATCAAATCCTTCTGTGCTTAAGTTATTGGCGTGAATATCGAACATTGTTTCATGTCGCAACGAGTTATGGTGTGTTAGAGCTTACTGCTTTAAGAATCGTCCGCCACGTAGAAGATTGCGTGATCAAGTCTAATCTATTTAATTTACCCAAGGGTTTGGCTGAAGGCGAAGGTATCGATTGGAATGTGGTGATCGTAGATGCCACAGAAATTCCAATTCAAAGTCCTAAAAAAACAGAAGAAATGCTATGGTGGTAAGAAGAAGGCACATACTTTTAAAGTAGAAGCCATTATCCATTATAGAACACAGCAAGTTCTGAGTTTATGCACGAGTCGTGGTGCTGTACATGATTTCGAGCTTTTCAAACGTAACCTGAATCAAATTCTTAAAGGGTCTTTTATCCTTTCAGATAAAGGCTATCAAGGGATTTATACGGTGTATCCAAATAGTCTATTGCCATTAAAAGCAAAAAAGCGCTGTAAACTACATCCTGTAGCTAAAACTTTATAACCAAGAAATCAATAAAAGAAGAATTGGGATTGAGCATGTATTTGGGACTTTGAAGACCTTCAAAATCCTTGCTGAGCGATATCGCAACCGTGGCAAAAGATTGGGATTAAGATTCAGTTTAATCGCAGGGATTTATAATTTAGAACTGAGTAAAAAATGATTTATGAAAGAACCCTTATAATTAATTTTTTTAAATTAATCTAATTTTGTAGTTAAATTAAATTTTGAGTAGGCTTGTAGAAATATTCAAACTAGCATTCTATTAGCAACATCTGATCAACACTATCGAATTTAAGCTTGAAGACGTATAATCGCCTGCTCTCTTATTCGTCTTCAAGATTAGGTTTTCTTATGTCGTCGATCCAATCCTTACAGCCTCGAATTTCCGTCGCACCCATGATGGATTGGACGACCCGTGATTACCGCTTTTTTGCACGTCTATTCAATCCAAATATCATCATGTACACCGAGATGGTGACCACAGGCGCAATTTTATTTGGCGATGCAGCCCGTCATTTAGATTACAGCAAAGAAGAACACCCTATTGTGTTACAGCTTGGTGGATCAAATCCTAAAGACCTCGCAACCTGTTCTAAAATGGCTCAAGATTGGGGCTATGATGAAATCAATTTAAATGTTGGTTGCCCTAGTGATCGTGTTCAAAACAATAAAATTGGTGCTTGCCTCATGGCTGAGCCTGAGCTGGTTGCTGAATGTATTGCTGAAATGCAAAATGCAGTTGATATTCCCGTCACGGTAAAACACCGAATCGGCATCGATGATATGCAATCGTATGAGGAGATGCTGCATTTTGTCGATACCGTTGCAAAAACGGGATGTCAAAATTTTATCGTGCATGCACGCATTGCTTTACTACAAGGTTTGTCACCAAAAGAGAATCGAGACATTCCGCCTTTACGTTATGAAGATGTCTATCGTCTAAAGCAAGATCGCCCAGAACTATTGATCGAAATCAATGGTGGGATCAAAACATTTGCTGAAACTCAACAACACTTACAACATGTGGATGGTGTCATGATTGGTCGCGAGGCTTATCACAATCCTTATCTACTGGCTGAACTAGGACAATTATGGAATTTGTCAGCACCTGACCGTTTTGAGATCATGCAGGAAATGATGCCATATATTGCAAAACGTTTAGCTGATGGTGCGCCACTATCAGTGATTACACGTCATATTTTAGGCTTATTTCAAAACCTTCCTGGTGCACGAAAATGGCGTCAAGCCCTGAGTGGCGGTAACGCGAAAACATTAAAAGATATTGAAAATGCCTTAATCGGTATGCAACAAGCCATTCAAAGACATGCTGAACAAGAAAGCTTAAAAATCAATGCTGAATAAACAAATAACATCAGTAAAAAGGTCTCTTGATAGAGACCTTTTTTGATAATCACTTTTAGGCTTGTTTTGCTTGAATCGAATCTAATCGTTTTAACACTTCAGCCACAGCTACCATTGCAAAACTTGATGTCACCACCACGGCTGAACCATAACCACCACATCTTAACCCAGCACTCGCACAAACATCAGCATTCGAAAAAGGATTATCCACCGAATAAATACAGGTGATACCGAACTTCTCTTTCGGCTTTTTACAGATACCTTTTGAGCGTAACTGACTTCTTAATTTTGCCAGCATCGGGTCGTATTCTGTTTTTGACAAATCTGCGACCCGAATTTTGAGTGGATCTAACTTACCACCAGCACCACCAGATACAATCAAGGGGACTTTATTGAAACGACAATGTAGCATCAATGCGAGTTTTGCTTTGACATCATCAATGCAATCCAACACAACATCTGGATTTGAACTCAAAATCTCCGTTACATTTTCAGGCGTTAGATAATCATCAATTAAATTGATTTTTATACGTGGATTGATTTGGCGACAACGCTCTGCCATCACTTCAATTTTTTCATGACCTAATGTTGATGTCATCGCAGGTAACTGACGATTAATATTTGATGCTGCAACAGAATCCATATCCACTAATGTGAGCTCGCCCAAACCTGTTCTAGCCAAAGCTTCGACAGCCCAAGAGCCAACACCGCCAATACCGATCACCATGACATGACTGTTTTCATAATGCTGAAAATTTTCTTCGCCATAAATTTTGGCTACACCGGTAAAACGGCGTTCATATTCATCATCATGAACTAAGTCAGTCATATTGCTCTAACACTATTTGGAAAAGGCGTATTTTAGCAAAACTTCAGAGGAATAGAGAGTTTTGAACTCACGACAATTTCAGTTCATTTTTTAAGTTGAGTGCAGACACACTATTCTCCCAAACACGTTGCGCAATGTCTTCGACTCTCGTATTTAGACTATGTGCCAAACCATCTAAAACATAAATTAAATTCTGTGGGGTATTACGGGTACGGTGTTCAGTTGAAGCTTGACAACATAATGGCGTCATATCAGGACAGTCTGTTTCAATGACCAGATGTTCAATGCCAACATACTGAACTATTTGGTGTAATTTTTTAGCATTGGGATTGGTAATCTGTCCCGTGACCCCTAACTTAAATCCAAGTTGAATAAATGCCTTTGCTTCTTCTACCCCTCCACTAAATGCGTGGGCGATACCTCCCTGAACAAATTGCTTTGCTTTTAACAGTCTTAATACTTCAGCATGAGATTTACGAATATGTAACAGCACAGGAAGCTTAAATTGTTGAGCCAAATCGAGTTGTTGCGCAAAAAAATCCTGTTGCTTAGCGAAAACTTCCGACTGCTTATGTTGCTTGAGAAAAGTATCTAAACCAATTTCACCAACGGCGATGCATTGTTGTACTTCAAGAATTTTTTTTAAATCGTCTAGATGATGAGGCTGATGTTGTTCGATATAAAAAGGATGTAGACCAGGAGCGAGATAACTCCTCGGTGCCTGATCTAAACCATTTAACCAATGGTGTGTTTCAATCAGTGTATGAAAGCGTTGGTGTTGAAACCCGATCAATACAAGGGCATCCACTCCCTTCTGTTTAGCTTGATACGCAAGTTGCTCACGATCGAAGTCAAAAACTTCTACATCAAAGTGCGTATGCGTATCAAACAAACGTGGCATGGGCATGTTATTTTGCTTCACCTGCAGCTTGAGGTACAGCAACTTGAACCGCAGGATGAACAGCTTCCAGCATTTCAGGTTTAATCACACCCTCTAGCTTTTCATAAGGAATCGTGAGTCTTGGCAAACCCACCACATAAGGACCAATTTCATATTCACCGTATTGAAGAATTAAACCCTTTTTACCCAAATAATAGTTATCAGTGAGTTTAAATTTCCAAGCCTCTTCATACTCTTCAACGTTATCTGCTAACTGCGAATCTATGACCCATTTTTTAAATTCTTCATGGGCCAATTGATTTAATTTATTCTTTTGGTCTTTCACTAAAATTTGATCCAGTGACACTTGTTTCTGCTGTTTCAAATCAAAATTAAAGTAAGTTTGTGAAGAAGAACCATGTGCACCTCCTAAATAGTTACTCGTATTCAATACGACGGTTGCAAGTGGTCCTTGTGAATTTAAAATTTTAGGACTAATACTCAAACTAATTTGATGTCCAACCCCCAAGTGCTTTAACTCTTTATCTAAACCCACAAAGTTATCAATATAGGGCTGAATCTGCTCTGCAAGTAACTGCGCTGCAGTTTTATATTCAACAACTTCACTTGCGGCTTGAGTATCTTTGTCTTTAGACAGCGTCTGCTCAGGTTCGAACAACTCTAGCGTTTCTTGTAAATTTTTGATAATCGCTTGATCAATCAAGCCATCTAACACAAATTGATTCGTTCTTAATCGATCAATTGAAATTTCTGGACAATTGTTACCATCACATTCTACCAACCGAACAGGCACTTTTTCAGTTTCACCCTGAAGCATGAGTATCTGAACTTCCGATGCTGCTTGAGTTTGAGTGTCAGGTGACTCTTTAGGCCCGTCCCCTTTTGGCTGACATGCGCTCAGCGTAATTGCGGCAGTAAGTACAGATACAGTCCAAACTATTTTATTTTTTAACATCTCACAACCTTGAGGAGAAACGGTCATTTATCATTGATTTAAGCCTAACCCGATGAAATTGATAGCTCAAGCTTCGTTTGTATGGGTTTAACTGCAATTGTATATGCTACATTACAATATTTGTAATATTTCAAAACATCTTTTGGAAGATCTGCGGCACAACTACTTGCTTAGTTTGAGCATGATTCAAATAGATATCCAATTGCTCACCACCTTTGACAATTTCGTTCGCGCGAATATGAACACCAATCCCTTCACCATCAAAGAACCACTCCTGATTTTTCCAGCTAAGATTCACTGGAGCGATACTTCTCACTTCACTACTCTGGGCCTTTAACCATTTTTGATAGGACAACTGAAGTATTCTTTCAAAATCATTTATTTGGTTCTTTCGAATCACATCCTGCAACTGTAAAACTTTTTTCTGCTTTCGATCCAATACCAGAAAGTAACCACGATCTTTAACGATCACTTCAGCTTGTTTTGAGTTTACGATGAATTGTATCAACACATATTGATTTCGTTGGGTGGCGACTTGCGTCAGTATATCCAACTCATAAGGCTGATTCAGTGAAAACTCCTTCATCCATGATTCAGATCGACTTATATAGGTTTCGATGGATTGATCCAAACTCAATTTTTCTTTTTCATTGATTTGATCTTGAATCACAAAAGCCAAATGGTTGTTAAGTTGTTGATAGACCCACTGATCTGCGGTTTTTAGACTTAAAATTTCAATTTTTTCGCAGACCGATTTTGTACAATTTTCGCTCTTTATTTCAACTTGAAACGCGTCATCATTTAAGTAAGGTAACACATCAGCGTTTTTAACTTGGGCAGACTGCCCTGACTTTTGTGTCGTAGACTCTGGTTGTTTTTCACAAGATGCCACCCCAATGACTAAAGTAGCAAGAAGAATACGCAATCGTTTTTTTTGTAAGTTTAGAGTAATCACAAGAATCAACCGAAATTAAAGCATTGGTTATTCTTATACAAAAACAGCTTCACGAGGAAGCTGTTTTACATTTTCAAGCAAAATTAATGTTCACGTGTATTACGGAAAACAATATCAGGATAACGCTCTTGCATTAATTGTAAATTGACACGGCTAGGTGCTAAGTACGTTAAATGCCCACCACCATCAACTGAAAGTTGGTCATGTGCTTTTTTCTTAAATTCATTAAATTTTTTCTCATCTGGACATGAAACCCAACGAACAGTGTTAATGCTCACAGGCTCGTAAATACAATCTACTTTGTATTCTTCTTTTAAACGATAAGCAACAACTTCGAATTGAAGAACACCCACAGCACCGACAATAAGATCATTACTGTTTTGTGGCATAAATACTTGAGTTGCACCTTCCTCTGAAAGCTCTTTTAAACCTTTTTGAAGTTGCTTTGATTTCAAAGGATCTTTTAAACGAACACGGCGGAACATTTCAGGAGCGAAGTGAGGAATACCTGTGAATTGCAAGTTTTCACCCGAAGTGAAAGTATCGCCGATTTGAATCGTACCATGGTTATGTAAACCAATAATGTCACCTGGCCATGCCTCTTCTAAATGCTGACGATCACCTGCCAAGAACGTTAATGCATCTGAAATACGCACATCTTTCCCAATACGCACATGCTTCATTTTCAAGCCTTTTTCATATTTGCCTGAACAGATACGCATGAAAGCAATACGATCGCGGTGTTTAGGGTCCATATTAGCTTGAATTTTAAAGACAAAACCAGAGAAACCCTCTTCAGTCGCTTCAACTTTACGGTCTTGGGTAGGATGTGCTTTTGGTGGTGGTGCATATTCACTAAATGCATTCAAGACATGGTCTACACCAAAGTTACCCAACGCTGTACCAAACAATACTGGAGTTTGACGCCCTGCTAAGAATTCTTCACGATCAAGCGGTTCATTTGCCATTTGAACTAATTCTAGTGACTCTTCAAATGCAGCCCAAGCTAATTCACCGACTTTTTCACGAAGGTCAGCATGGTCATAACCGTCACGAATTTCAATATCTGTAATGGTTGAACCAAAACCTGCTTTATAGACATAGAATTTTTCTTCGATCAGATTAAAAACACCCGCGAAGTCACGGCCTGTACCTAAAGGCCAAGTTAAAGGTACGCATTTAATTTTCAGGACATTTTCGATTTCGTCGAGGAGCTCAAGCGGCTCACGGATTTCACGGTCCATTTTGTTGACGAATGAAATAATTGGTGTGTCACGCATACGACACACGTCCATTAACTTAATAGTACGATCTTCGACACCTTTCGCACCATCAATCACCATCAACGCTGAGTCTACGGCTGTAAGGGTGCGATATGTATCTTCAGAGAAATCTTCATGCCCCGGTGTATCGAGCAGGTTGATCATTTTGTCTTTATAAGGGAACTGCATCACAGAGGTCGTGATCGAGATACCACGCTCTTTTTCCATTTCCATCCAATCTGATGTCGCAGCACGGTCAGATTTACGGCTTTTTACCATACCTGCAACTTGGATCGCTTGCCCCCACAACAATAACTTTTCCGTCATTGTGGTTTTACCCGCATCGGGGTGGGAAATAATGGCAAATGTACGTCGCTGAGCAACTTGCTCCGCTAACTCTTGCTTAAAGCTCATGAATAACACCTACTGCAGACATGCAGTTTAGAAGATCAAAAAAGATCAAAATAAAAATTGGCGATATTGTAGCAGATCAATACCGAATGTGAATGTGATGAATCAGAAACTGACCAGAAGTTAATAGTTCTTAAATGTGCTTTCTAAACGATCCACAGGTAATGGCATACCCAATAAATAGCCTTGTAATTGCTGACAACCTAAACGTTTTAAGATATCGGCTTGTTTTTGAGTTTCAACGCCTTCAGCTGTCACCACCAAACCTAAACGTTTAGCCAATACAATAATACTTTCTAAGATAATTTCATCTTTAGTATTGGGTGAAAGATTTCGAATAAATTCACGGTCAATTTTAAGCTCATCTACCGGGAGATTCTTTAAATATAAGAAGCTAGAATGACCAGTTCCAAAATCATCAATCGCAAGCCCAATCCCCAAATTACGTAGGCTCTCAAAAGTACGAATACTGACATCGATATGATGCATTGCTGTCGATTCAGTAATCTCAATAATTAAATGGGCTGGATCGATCTGGTATTGCGTGATTAAACATCTTAATGTATCTACCAGCGCTTTATGTTCAAATTGTACAGCTGATAAATTTACAGCGATCGGACAGAAAGGCAATTTCTTTTTTTGCCAAGCTTGAATCTGTATACACGCTTGTTCAAGAGCCCAGTAGCCCATTTTAATAATAAGACCTGTTTGCTCCGCACCCTCAATAAACATATTTGGTGCTAGAAGTCCTAGACTTGGATGCTTCCAACGAATTAAAGCTTCAACGCCACAAATTTTAAAATCTGCTGTGAATTTCGGCTGATAAAATAAAATGAATTGTTGTTCTTCAACAGCACGATACAAATCATTAATAAGTTTTGATTGGCTACGTGCGATTTCTTGTTGATCTAATGAATAGTTAAACACACTGTAAGTATTGCGACCTTGCTCTTTGGACATCAGCATTGCAGCATCAGCATTCACCAACAAATCATGTAAATCAGCACCATGATCTGGATAATAGACCACACCTAAACTTGCTGAGATATTGATTTCCTTCCCAGAAATCACAAAGCCTTCTTGGATTTTACTCAATACTAGATTGGCAACTTGATCAATTTGGTCTGTAGAAAAGTCTTCAACAACCAATAAAAACTCATCACCACCAATACGAATTAATTTTTGGTTTTTTTCGAGTAATGCATGAAGTCGATGCGCTAAATTCACTAAAAGCTGATCACCAATATGATGTCCAAAAGCATCATTCACTGCCTTGAAACGATCCAAATCAATATAAATGAATGCAACTTTATGATCTTTAGATTGGTGAAGTGAAAATAATGAAGTGGTGTAATCAAGCAAAAAAAGTCGATTTGGAAGTTTGGTCAAATTATCTTGAAGAGCAAGACTTTCCAATTCCTTATTCATTTTGATTAGTTGTTGATTTCGTTCTTCAAGTCGTAATTCTAAAATAGCGACAAAAAAACTGACCACTAAAACCAAGCAGGTGACAAATATAATGACAAAAAGTAATAAACCTTGACCTTCATGGAGTTGATTCAATGCTGCATATTTGGCATCCACGGGTTGGAAAGTCGCAGCCGCCATACCAATATAATGCATTCCCACAATACTAAAAGCGATCATGAATGCCACGGCAAGCTTGAAAGCCAATTTATTGTGATAGGTACGCTTATATTTAAACATCAGCCAGAATGACAATCCTGAACCACATACAGCAATCAGTACAGAAAAAATCACCAAAATGGTGTCATAACGAATAATGTAGTTGGGAACGATCAATCCCGCCATTCCAGTATAGTGCATACCTGAAATACCGAAACCCATCAGAAGTGCACCCAAAACCAATCTAGCCAAAGGAAGTGTAGATCTAGTCGTGAGCCATATGGCAAAAATTGAAGCGAGAGCTGCGATCACATAAGAGAATAGCGTTAAACCTATATCGAAACTATGATCTTCGGGTAAATGACAAGCCAGCATTCCAACAAAATGCATGACCCAAATCGCAAGACCAAATATCATGCCACTTACACCGAGCAGCACTTTTTGACCAACTGGGTTTTTGTGGGTACTAATGAGTTGTTCAAATGAAATAGCAATAAAGCAGACGATCACTGCCGCCACAGCAGAACCCGCCACCATTGCATAATCGTAACTCATATGAATCATATAGAGACTTATCCGTACCTGAACCTGTTTTTATTTTATTTAAACCCCAAAAGTACAGCAAATAAATGTAAGAAGGTTCAACTTTTTAATGAGCATTTGTCGCCTACAACAATATCACCATCTCATTGAACGTCAAGTTGTTTTTCGGCGAGATCCATAAAAAATGGCGTATCGAAATACGCCATTTTTAAGTAAAACTTAACAATAAATATTTTTATTTTTGCAAGGCAATGTAATCGAGCAAGATATGAGCTGATTCAGTGACAAATGCCTCTTCTTCAGGTAAAGGTGGGCGTTGATTAGTTTTCATCTTAGCACGCGATTCAGCCAAAGCTTCCATCGACGCCTGATAACTTTCCCAATTTGGATAAGCAGTTTTACCCATTGCTATACGGCGTTTGTTTTCTTCTGCCAACGTTTCTTTTTCCAAAGCGATGAGTTCAGCTTTACGTTGATCGATATCCAACACGATTTGTTTATTCTCTTTAGCTTTCTGCGAAATCGCTTTACGCGCTTCTAAATACTTAAATTGAATATCATTCGCAACACGCTGTTTTGAATGAGCAGCTAATTTTGGTACAAAGGCTTGCACTTCTCCCTCACGTTTGAAAGGAGCTGTAGGGATGGTATCCCACTCTAAAGCATTCTTAGCTTTACGCTCCCCAAACTCTTCATCGTAGATATCAACCAATTGAATATCAGGCACAACCCCTTTATTTTGTGTGCTTCCACCAGTAACACGGTAAAACTTTCGTTGCGTCAATGTCGCTTGACCATACGCTAAGCTGTCCAATTGAACTTGAGCTGTACCCTTACCTGTCGTAGTACTTCCAATCACAATCCCACGACCATAATCCTGCACAGCAGCTGAATAGATTTCACTTGCTGATGCAGAAGCCAGATTCACCATGACAGCCAATGGACCTGCGTAGGTTTGAGCGCCTCCATCACGATCTTCGAAGACACTGACGTTACCATTCCCATCCCGAATTTGAACCACTGGACCAGATTTAATCACTTGCCCAATCATTTTTGCCACTTCTTCGAGTGAACCGCCAGGGTTATTACGAAGATCGACGATAATGCCATCGACATTTTGCGCAGCTAAACTTTTCAATGCATTATTGGTATCTTCAGATACTGAACGATAGCTTTCACCAGCACGACGGGCACGGTAGTTGTAATAGAACGATGGAATTTCGACTACCCCAACTTTATGTTTCTTGCCATCTCGTACAATTTCTACTGTTCTTGAACGTACACCTGCATCCTCTTCTTGAATCACATCACGTACGATAGTTACGGTACGTGCCTGACTCATAGATGCTCCAGGTCCGAGCAATTTAATGGTGACTTTAGTCCCACGCTTACCTCGGATCAATCCAACGATTTCAGAACTGGTCCATCCAATGACGTCGACCATTTTGTCACCGTCTTGCGCGACACCAATAATACGATCACCAGACTTAACCTGTCCTGTCTTAAACGCAGGACCACCATCTACGATCGTCTCGATACGCGTATAGTCTTCATTCCCGCGTTCTGGACGGATCGACACACCAATCCCCTCAAGCTGCAATGTGGTCTGACGATTTAACTCAATCGCATCGATTGGCGGGAAATAATTACTGTGCGGGTCATAAGTCGCCAACATAGCATTGAGCGTTTTTTCTAAAACGTCATCGCTTTTTGTACGCTTCATACGTTCTAATTGACGCATATAGCGCTTGGTCAAAGTCTGAACTGGCGTTAAATCTTCAGCTGAAGTGAGATCTTGTCCTGCTGCTAAAGAAGGATCATCTTTCAGCGCTTTTTGCTTAGCCAAATCTTCTTCTTTAGCAATCGTTAAATTGATTAACTGAGACACCAGCATTTTGCGCCATTGATTTTCTTGCTCAGCTTTATTTTTGAAAAATGGAGCCTTTTCACGATCAGACTCGATAAACACATTAGGTTGATTTAGGTTTTGCGGTTTTTTTAACTCCGCCAACATAAACTCATAGAATGACTTTAAACGATCACGGTATTGAGCGTGAATGGCATAAGGTCCTTCAAGGTTACCCGCTTTGAGCGCCGCTCCAAAAGTTGGTCCGTATTTTTTCTTATAGTTTGCCACTTCATCTGCCAAGAAAAGGCTATGGTCAGGATCAAGACTATCAATATACATATCAAAAATACGTTGTGAGGTCGTAGCATCTAAACGCATATTTAAATAGTGCTGACGATCCACCAAAGTTGCTAATTGTCTTGAAACTAAAGCTTGTTCTTGTGTGGGCTTTATATTCTGAACCTGTTGAACCGCTGGTTGATTCGCTGCGATCGCAACATTAATTGTATGACCAAAAAATAAACCACCAGTGGCAATGGCTACCGCGCAAGCGATTGTTTGAAGTTTCATAACGAATTTGTCTTTCCTTGGATAAACCAAATTTACACTATTGTTTTCAGATAGAAATATTAATATTCAAAACCTTAAACAACTTTTTTTATTTCTGCCGTATAGTTTTATCATAATCTGTACGGAGAAAATGTAGCAAATCATTGCAGAATTCGGGTATTGTTTTCTCTTTTAAAATTAGAATCACGGATTCCACTATGATTGGCGCATTGATGCTTGATATTGAGGGCACAACACTTAATCAAGAAGATATTCAACTCCTTCAATCTCCACAAGTCGGTGGAGTCATTTTGTTTGGAAGAAATATTGAATCACCTCAACAAGTTCGCGCCTTAACGGATCATATGCGCCAAGTTCGCCCCGATATTTTAATTGCAGTCGATCAAGAAGGTGGACGCGTACAACGTTTAAAACAAGGCTTCACTCTCCTTCCTGCTATGGGACGTTTCGGTGAGCTCTATCTAAGACAGCCAGAACGCGCAATTGAATTGGCTGAACAATGCGGCTGGCTCATGGCTACCGAAGTTCTTGCAGTCGGGATCGACTTTAGCTTTGCACCTGTATTAGACCTTAACGACATCAGCGATGTTATTGGTGATCGTGCTTTTGCTAAGAATATCTCAGATATCATCCCTTTAGCCCAAGCCTTTATGCAAGGTATGAAACGCGCAGGCATGGCAACCACGGGGAAACACTTCCCTGGCCATGGCTCGGTTAAAGCAGATTCACATATTGCTGCAGCTGTGGATACACGAAGTTATGCTGAAATTGAAGCTCAAGATATGCAAAGCTTTATTCAACTCCAACCTCAACTTGACGCACTCATGCCAGCACATGTGATTTATGAAAAAGTAGATCCAAATCCTGCTGGTTTTTCTCAGTATTGGGTTCAAAAAGTACTTCGTGAAACACTTCAGTTCGATGGTGTCTTGTTTTCTGATGACTTAACTATGCAAGCAGCTTGTGTTGCAGGTGGTGCAGATGCTCGCATCAAAGCCGCGCTTGAAGCTGGCTGTGATATGGGCTTAGTCTGCAATAATCGGGAATCTGCATGTGTCGCGCTCAGTGCCATAGAGAATTATCCATTGCCGAACCAAGAACGCTTAGAGCGTATGCGCGGTAAGATTCAAGAGATTCGCATTGGTGAACAACTTGACTTAGGCAACGAATGGAAATCTGTCAAAAAGGTCATTGAAGATTTTAGACAATCATTTTAATAATAAAGGGAGCATCTAAATGCTCCCTTTATCTTGACCAATCCAATAATAATCATAGCTAAGGATGTGTATGTCTCAATCAAAACAATCAAAGCACCGTCATATTTCGTTTACTGCTCACTACACTGGCTATATTTGGTACCAAATGGGTATCTCTCACGAAGCATTTGCGACTTCGAAAGGTAAAGCGTTGGCGCAATTCGCTCACCCTTTTGAAAGTATGGCTGAGAAGTTTATCGGTGGAAGTATGCGTTCAACTCTGAAGACACGACATACATTATTAGACGACCATTTAAAATTATTAATCAAACAATATCCAAACCTGCAAATTTTAGAAATTGCAGCGGGACTTTCACCTCGTGGTTGGTGGTTTAGATCTCGTTATCCCGAAATAGATTATCGCGAATTAGATTTACCAGACATGGCTGCCACAAAACAATCCGCTTTGAATAAAATCGATCCCGAAAGCCCTAAAGTTTTATCAGCAGACTTATTCACGGATGATTTCAAAACAGCTTTTGACGAATTCGACCCAACACGACCGCTAGTGATTATCAGTGAAGGATTAATCAATTATTTTAATCAAGATTTACTCAAACAATTGCTGAATTCAATTGTACGTTTTGGTCAACCATTCCAAACGCTTCATTATTTAACTGACCTTTATCCCGAACCTGTCCAACATAAACTGGCTAACTTAATTTGGTCGAGCAGCAAATTACTCAAATACGCTTCAAGAAGTGCATTTACCTTCCACTTTAAAGACCCTTTAGAGGTACAGCACTTTTTTAAACTGTCAGGTTTTACTGAAGTTGAAGTCATTCAACCTCAACTGTATTTTGAAAAAAAGAATCAAAATATGGATACAGATCAGCATCTTGGTGATCTAGTATGGATGATTCATGCAATAAAATAATGATTCATTCGTAGCAATATTACGAAGTATCTATTTTTTGATTCAAATGAATTCAATGACAGCCTAATCCACGCTGTCATTGTGTTTATGGGTATCTATAAATTGAAGTAAGCGATCAGCCACTTCAAAATAACCATGCTTGAATAATGCTCTTACTTCATTTCCAATAAAATCGAACATTAAACATTCGACAGCAAAATGTCCTTGCTCATCCTCAAATTCAATTGCAAAACTTCGAGCATCTTCCTGTAAGACTTCAACTTGAGATGGATCATCCAAAAAGAATGATACACCAAAGTAATTCAGGTCTTTAATTTCAACTTCAAAACGTTGTGCATTTGTTTGATGAATTAAAACAGAATGTGCATTTTTAAGGGCAAATCGAACTTCCCCTCTGCGATCCAATGATTGCATTTGGTCTTTATCTAAATAAATGATCCCATCTAGATTATGAATCGATTCGCCTTTTAAGAAACTGGTAAAAAGATTCATGGTTTCTTTTCGGCGTTGCAGTTGAGGCACATGATCCGCATTTGCAATCATTGCAAACTCAACATCAGGACATTGCAAGGCAAAATTCGCATTCTCAAATGGCAAAGTAAAACTATCGAATTGACCACATGCTACTAATGTTTTACACATCGGAATTGGAACATGGGAAAGACGCAATAAACGATTACAGTTGATTTCATATCGCTCACGCTCAGCGATATCAAACTCAGACATCTGCTTATAAAAGAGTCGTTTAGCTGTTGGAGACATACGCGTTTGATCTAATTTTGCATGATTCACCAAATACAAAATGACAGCCTGACCAAACTCATCCATACGTTGCTCTTGCATCAATATTAATGACTCTTCAAGCAACATACGCCAGCTTTTCCGCGTCTTCTGCATGACGCCCATCAGAATTAATCGATCTACCAGTTCTGGACGATAATGAGCAAAACAGGAAGCAACCACAGAGCCTAATGACATCCCCATAACAGAGACTTTCTTAATCTCCACCAAATCCAACCATTGACCTAACATTTTTGAAAGCTCTGGTAGCTCTAGAGTACCAGCAGAAATTCCAGTATCACGATTGTGGATTTGTTGATTTGAACCTAAAGATGGTAAGTCGATTAAAATAACAGGTCCTTTCTCGAAGAGCTGTTCAACGCAATATTTATATGAATTAAAATTTTGAAATGCGCCTCCGACAATCAGCGTTGGCGTCTGATGCAGTGTTTCTGGCGATGCGATCGCCATATATTCAATTTTCCACCCATCAATCCATGTGGTTCGTGGCGGCTCTTTAAAACTATTTTTATGGTACAGATCAAAAAAATGAGTGCTGTCTTCAGCTGAATAATCTTCAAGCTCCATTTTTATCATGGAATTCATTCCCTTATCTCCATTTGGCTTTATTGTTTTGTTTTCACAGCCGTTAATTTGATCATACTCTCAATTCGTTATGATTATGCAACATAATTAACATTCATTTCATTTTATACAGATGCATGAAATCTGCGCAATGCAAGAATTCACCTTTTATCTTTTTTAACTACCGTTAGGTTCTAAAAATAGTTACAAGTTTTATCAACTTAGCTTTTTTCGCTGATAAACATAGATTGTTGTCATCTGCGCTGCTACTATTTGAATGAGATTTTAAAATGATCAGTTAAACTGCTATGCAAGACTCCATCGAACAGTACATGCAAGTCGTCGGTCAGAATGCGCGTGAAGCTTCACGCTTTTTGGCTGGATCTTCGACTTTTGAACGAAATAATGCTTTGACGGCAATCCATACCGCTTTGGAAGACCATCAAGCTCAAATTCTAGCTGCGAATAAGCTAGACATGACTCGTGGTCATGAAAACAATTTAGACAGCGCATTACTCGATCGTTTGGAACTTACACCCACACGCTTCAGTGGAATGTTACAAGGTCTTAAAGATGTCATCAGTTTAATTGATCCCATTGGTGAAATTACTGACCTAGCTTATCGCCCGTCTGGTATTCAGCTTGGAAAAATGCGAGTGCCTTTAGGTGTCGTAGGTATGATTTATGAATCACGTCCTAACGTCACTCTAGAAGCAGCCTCTTTAGCGATTAAGTCTGGCAATGCCATCATTCTTCGCGGTGGTTCAGAAGCATTAGAGTCAAACAAAGCCATTGCTACCGCAATTCAAAAAGGTTTAGAGCAAGCTGGAGTACCAGTCAACGCAGTGCAGGTTGTAAATACAGCTGATCGTGCTGCTGTTGGACAATTGATTACTCTCTCTGAGTATGTTGACGTTATTGTTCCACGTGGTGGCAAAGGCTTAATTGAACGTATTACACGTGAAGCAACTATTCCAGTAATCAAACATCTTGATGGTAACTGTCACGTCTTCGTTGAGGCTCAAGCAGATCTACAAAAAGCATTGCCAATTGCGTTAAATGCAAAAACTCATCGCTATGGCGTATGTAATGCCATGGAAACGCTGCTAGTTGATGAAAAAGTTGCTGATGACTTTCTGCCTCGCATTGCTGAACTTTATGCTGAAAAACAAGTTGAGCTGCGTGGTTGCTTAAAAGTAAAAGCAATTTTAGGTGAACAGATTAAAACTGCGACCGAAGAAGACTGGTATGAGGAATATCTAGGACCTATTTTAGCGGTTAAAGTGGTCAGTGGCGTTGATGAAGCAATTTTGCATATCAATAAATACGGATCGCATCACACTGATTCGATTATTACTGAAAACTTTAGCACGGCGCGAAAATTTCTTACACGCGTCGATTCAAGTTCGGTCATGGTCAATGCCTCTACCCGTTTTGCTGATGGTTTTGAATATGGTTTAGGTGCTGAAATCGGCATTTCAACAGATAAAATTCATGCCAGAGGTCCAGTCGGATTAGAAGGACTCACCTCACAAAAATGGATTGTTTTAGGCGATGGCCAAATCCGTCAATAAACCTAACTTAAAAAACAAAGCCCTTTGAGTAAAGGGCTTTGTTTTTGAGTGATTCAACTCATCATAACGAAATAAAAAACGTATAAATTAAATCAATTACAAAGCAGAAGTGGTATATAAAAAATACAATACATGCTATGTTTTACGCATACAATTTAATTAAAATATAACCATCATTTATTTAATAAATGAATAAAGAAAGACTATAAATTTTAATTATTATTGCCTTAGTGGTCGATAGTGCTTAAGTCTAATCACCTAAAGTCTATCTAGGACAATAAAAAAACGCATGATACAAATGCTTCACGATCAAGAAATAACATTTTTTGTTCATTTGGAAGAAAACAAACGAAATATTAAAATTGCCAGTAAAGGAACACACCATGCCTCATTCAGTTCTTATCATCAATTGCGGTTCTTCTTCGATCAAGTTTGCATTATTACTTAAAGATCAAGATTTCCGAATTCATGGTCTTGCTGAAAATTTAGGTACGCCAGAAGCGCGCATCAAAGGCGTGACTGTAGGCAACGAACCAGTTGATATTCGTATTCCAAATGCAGACCACAAAGAAGCACTTGAAGTTGGATTATCTCGCTTAGCGAATCACAAGCCTGATGCCATTGGTCATCGTATTGTACATGGTGGTTCTTTAACTCAAGCAGAGTTAATCACCGATGAAATTATTGAAAAGATCCGTGAAGCAACACCTTTAGCTCCATTACATAATCCTGCACATCTCGTTGGGATCGAAGCGACTAAACGTTTGTTCCCAGACTTACCGCAAGTTGCAGTGTTTGATACAGCGTTCCATCAAACAATGCCAGCGCATGCCTATCGTTATGCGGTACCAAAATTTTTATACACTGAACATAATGTTCGCCGCTATGGATTCCACGGTACAAGCCATGCCTATGTATCAGATCGTGGTTCTGAGCTTGCTGGTAGTTTCCGTGAAGGTGGTTGGCTCACCGCTCATTTAGGCAATGGTAGTTCTACTTGTGCAATTTGGAATGGTAAAAGTGTTGATACCTCTATGGGATTAACGCCGCTCGAAGGTTTAGTGATGGGTACCCGTAGTGGTGATGTAGATCCAAGCTTACATAATTTTTTAGCCAAAAACCTAGGATGGGACATTTACAAAATTGACAGAATGCTCAATAGCCAATCTGGTTTATTAGGACTTTCAAACCTGTCAAACGATATGCGAACACTTATCGAAGCTTCAGAAGAAGGCAATGAAGATGCTGCACTTGCTATTGAAGTATTCTGCTATCGTCTTGCTAAATCATTAGCAGCACTCAGCTGTGGTTTACCTCGTCTTGATGGCTTATTCTTCACAGGTGGTATTGGTGAAAACTCAGCATTCATTCGTGAAAAAACATTATCTTATTTGCCACATTTTGGTTTTAACTTTAGCAAAGAAAAAAATAACCAATTAGCTCGCGGTACTGAAGGTCGTATTGATAATGGTACTGGTCCGCAAATTTGGGTCATTCCTACAGATGAAGAAGGACGTATTGCACAAGAAACAGAACATGTGGTGAATCAAATCGGAGATGTGAATTCATCTGAAAAAAAGTCTGAACTTGAAACCGCGACTGCTTAAGCAGTCGCCCGCTCAGACATATTTACATATTTCTTTTTTATTTTTAGATATAGATTTTGATGATATGAAAACAATTGTACTTGTTCCAACTGGTGAAGGTGTAGGTCTGACATCAGCGTGTTTAGGCTTAATTTATGCACTTGAGTGTCAAGGTGTAAAAGCTGGTTTTGTTAAGCCATTTTCACAAGAAGTACATGCTGAAAATTTCGATCGCACCACAGCGTTATTCCGCCATGTTTCTCAGAACGAAACAGTTGAACCAATCTCATATCAAAATGTAGTTCAGCAATTAAATGCTGGTGAAAGTGATGAGTTATTAGAAGAAGCTGTTCGTCTACATCGTCAAATTGCTAAAAAACATGATCTTATTATTGTGGAAGGGTTAGTTCCAAACAGTCGTGATAGTTTTGCATCTGAACTGAATGCTCAACTTGCTCAAGCACTAGATGCGAAAGTCATCATTGTGAGCAATGCTGATATCAAACAACCAGCCTATACAGCAGAAAAAGTAGAAACCCAATTACGTAATTTTGGTGGAGCAAACAGCAACCGAACAGCTGGTGTGCTTTTCATGCGAACCAAAGGTCTGTCCGAGGAGTCTGCACAGATTCCAGTGACCATTGATCCAAGTCTGCGTCTGATACAAGAGACTCAACAATTTGTTGGGGAAATTCAAAAAACACATCCACTGATTGGTTCCGAACAACTTCCTGTTATTGCATTAGTACCATTTAGCAATACTTTAAGTGTGCCGCGAATGTCTGATATCGCGCAACATATTCAAGCAGAATGGATTAACTTAGGTGAGGCTGCACAACGACGTGTTCTGCATAGTAGCCTGATCGCTTCAAATATCGAGCGCGAACTGCACAAATTCACGGCAGGCGAACTGATTATTAGCGCATCAGATCGTATTGATGTCTTACTTGCAAGTAGTTTAGCAAGCAGCAATGGTATCCCTCTTGCTGGTTTAGTATTGACTGAACATTATGCACCTAATCAACAAGTACTGGCTTTCTGCCAAGCTGCGATAAAACAGGGCTTACCTATTTTACACACACCATTGAGCACCTTTGAAACGGCAACCCAACTGGCTAATTTAAGTAATGAAATTCCTGTAGATGATACTGCTCGCGCTGAACAAGTCACTCGATTTGTATCTAGCCATATTGATGCGGATTGGGTAACGCAGTTGCTGAATGGTTCATACCAACCACGTCTTTCTCCATCTGCATTCCGTCATGAGTTGGTACAAAAATCAATTGCAGCGAAGAAAAGAATTGTTCTTCCTGAAGGTGATGAACCTCGTACGATTCAAGCAGCCGCGATCTGCCAATCACGTGGTATTGCTCACTGTATCTTACTGGCAAAACCAGAAGCAGTTTTAGATGTAGCCAAAGCTCGAGGGATTGAATTACCTGATGATTTAGAAATCATTGATCCAGACCTCATCCGCGACAATTATATTGCGCAAATGGTAGAGTTGCGTAAAGGCAAGTTAAATGAACTGCAAGCGAAAGAACAGTTACAAGATACAGTGGTTCTTGGAACGATGATGTTAGCACTAGATCAAGTGGATGGATTAGTTTCAGGTGCAGTTCATACCACAGCCAATACAGTTCGCCCTGCATTTCAGTTGATTAAAACGGCACCTGATTACTCTTTAGTTTCGTCTGTTTTCTTTATGTTATTACCAGATGAAGTGTATGTTTATGGTGACTGTGCAATCAATCCAGATCCTAATGCAGAGCAACTTGCTGAAATCGCGATTCAATCTGCCGATTCGGCAAAAGCGTTTGGTATTGATCCACGTATTGCCATGATTTCATATTCAACAGGAACATCTGGCACAGGTGCTGATGTTGAAAAAGTTGCTGAAGCAACACGCATCGCAAAAGAACGTCGTCCAGATTTATTGATTGATGGACCCCTTCAATATGATGCTGCCTCTGTAGAAAGTGTAGGTCGCTCTAAAGCACCTGACTCTCAAGTGGCGGGTCGTGCCAATGTGTTTATTTTCCCTGACTTGAATACTGGTAATACCACCTATAAAGCAGTTCAACGCTCTGCCAATGTGGTCAGTGTCGGTCCAATGCTCCAAGGTTTAAACAAACCTGTAAACGATTTATCTCGTGGTGCATTGGTCGATGATATTGTCTTTACCATTGCTTTAACAGCGATTCAAGCTGAGCAACAAGCCCAATAATTTGATTTGCATATGAGTTACCATCCTCGCGAAAGTGAGGATAGTTTTTTCAATAAGTCCCTTAGAACACTCAGATCTATGATTAACTCCTACGTGTTGTAACTTAGAATCATGAGGTTAACTAAAGACTTATATAAAAAAACAAGAACTCTGATGAGTTCTTGTTTTTTTATAATAATTAAAATTAATTCTGAATAAATTCAAGAAGGTCAGGATTAATCACGTCAGGATTAATAGTGAGCATCCCATGTGAATAACCTGGATAAATCTTTAAAGTTCCATTTTGTACCAATTCAGCCGATAACTTTCCTGAAATATCAAGAGGAACAATTTGGTCATCATCACCATGTAAAACTAATACTGGCACTGAAATTTTCTTAAGGTCTTCTCTAAAATCAGTTTGGGAGAAAGCCACAATCCCATCATAGTGTGCTTTAGCAGAACCCATCATCCCTTGTCTCCACCAATTTTGAATCACTGGTTCAGACGGCTTCGCATTCGGACGATTAAAGCCATAAAATGGACCTTCAGGTACAGCACGATAGAATTCAGCTCGATTTTTAAATAACTGAGCCTGCATATCATCAAAAACAGCTTTCGGCAATCCATTTGGATTATCTTCAGTTTTCACCATATAAGGTGGTACAGAGCTCACAAGAACAGCTTTAGAGACACGTTCCTCACCATATCTTGCTATATAGTGTGCAACCTCTCCACCGCCTGTTGAATGACCAATATGAATCGCCTTTTTAATGCCCAAATGCTCTACAACAGCCGCAACATCATCAGCATAATGATCCATATCATGACCTTCAGACACTTGAGAAGATCGTCCATGACCACGGCGGTCATGCGCCACTACACGGTAACCTTTGTCTAAAAAGTAAAGTATTTGCGCATCCCAATCATCTGAACTTAAAGGCCACCCATGATGAAAAAAAAGAACCTCACCGTCACGTGATCCCCAATCTTTATAAAAAATTTCAACACCGTCTTTAGTCTTTACATAACTCATTTTCAACTCCTTAAATTGGTTGAATAATAATTGAATATGAAATCAAATTAATTCTTAAGCAATTGAATATTTTTTAAAATTTAATTCGATTTATTAGGATTAGAACTTCATTAAAAACTTAAATGTGTTAAAAACCAAGTAACCATTTAGAGTGTTAAAACTGTTCTACCTCAGATTAAAGTAACGGATTTGGCATAAGTTTAATTGACTCAGATGATATAGTTTAAGTATCAATTGAATCATTTTCTGGAGATTTTTCTTTTTCGGTATTGCAAAGGTGTCTCACCCGTCCAACGTTTAAATGCTCGTGAAAAAACAGAACTCTCTGAGAAACCGAGAACGCTGACAATATGGCACATGGAAATCTCTTTGGATGCTAATAATTGCTTTGCAGTCCGAATACGATAATGAGTTAGAATTTTCTCAAAAGAAGTGTCAATAGCGTTTAAAGATGCACGCAAGGTGTTGACCTTCATATTTAACTTGTCTGCCACATGCTTTAATTGAACATTGCCTGATTCGAGTAAAACATCAGCTAGAATTTGTTCTATATCAGAAATAAGTTCATATTTTTCAACCTGTCTCATCTGACGTTTTGCATAAGTTTCATGGATGGCAAATAATTCAGGCTCATACCAGTCAAATTTTAAATTCAACAACGCTGCATCAAATATAATTTTCCCATCTGGACAGCCCAACTCAACTTCACATCCCCATACGCGCTTGTATTCTATTAATGTCGCACCATATTCATAGGGTAAATAAATTTTAATTGGGCGGAATTGATCATCTGTAATGAATTTCAAAAACTTTAAAATCACACTGATCACAATCTCTAAATAGTGCCGAACAGGATGATTAAACCCTTGAATTCCAGCAACATGCTCATCTGTGAACAGGCTAAAATGAAAAGCTGAAGAAAGTAATTTTTGGTAATTTAAAGCTTTCTCTAGTCCAACTTTAAATCCCGAACTACTCAAAAACAGATACTCAATCACTGAGCCTCTAATTACAGGAAAATGCTCTCCTACATGTAAACCAATATCTCTGTCATTAGAAACTTTTTGCGCTGTATTCCAAAATCGGTACTGACATGAATTATCTCTGCGAACTGTCTTATCAGGCAACTGTGCGGGCAATCTTACATCTTCTAAAATTTGCTCTACATTTAATCCCATCTGTTGCATTGTGATATAGGCATAACTTAGAAAGACTCCAGCGTCACTTGACTTCATATTTAATTAACTTCTAGATTTTATGAAATATATAAATAATATTGATTTTTAATTATATAAATATTTACTTAATACTTTCTATTGAAAATCTTAACAAAATTTAATTTCATAAAGTCAATGTATTAGAATTATTGATGACTAAAATAGTGAAATTTCACCCATTTAATCTAAAAATATTATGAGATAAATTTGAAAAAAATTATTGTTATTTATAAAAAAGCTTAAACAACTTATTACGTAAACGTATTTCCATCTAAAAAATTAATTAGCAAATATTAATTTTAACTTTTCTATGAATGAATCTGCTCTCTTAAACTTTCGCCCAATTCCTCAGCAAAAAAGCCACAATTGAATCATTTTGTCTTATAATTTAGCCCGCTAGCTATCAGCCCGCTCAAGAGATATTTGTATGACAACTATTATCAAGCAAGACGACTTGATCACATCCGTTAAAGATGCGCTTCAGTTCATTTCTTACTATCATCCACAAGACTTCATCCAAGCAATGAGTCGTGCGTATGACCGTGAAGAAAACAAAGCTGCCAAAGATGCGATCGCACAAATCTTAATCAATTCACGTATGTGTGCCGAAGGTCACCGTCCGATCTGTCAAGATACTGGTATCGTCAACGTATTCGTTGAAGTGGGCATGGACGTTAAATTTGATTTAACAATGAGCTTAGACGACGCGATTAATGAAGGTGTTCGCCAAGGTTACTTAGAAAACTCTAACGTACTTCGTGCATCTGTACTTGCTGATCCTGCTTTTGGCCGTAAGAATACGAAAGACAACACCCCTGCTGTGATCTACCATAAACTTGTTCCAGGTAACAAAGTAGATATCACTGTTGCAGCAAAAGGCGGTGGTTCAGAAAATAAATCTAAACTTGCAATGTTAAACCCATCTGATTCAATCGTGGACTGGGTACTGAAAACTGTACCAACCATGGGTGCAGGCTGGTGTCCTCCTGGTATGCTCGGTATTGGTATCGGTGGTACAGCTGAAAAAGCCATGATGCTTGCTAAAGAAGCATTGATGGAAGAGATCAACATGGACGAGCTTCTTCGTCGTGGTCCACAAAATAAACTTGAAGAACTTCGTATCGAAATCTTCGAGAAAGTAAACGCGCTGGGTATTGGTGCACAAGGTCTTGGCGGTTTAACGACTGTTCTAGACATCAAAATTAAAGACTACCCTTGTCACGCTGCGGGTAAACCAGTCGGTATGATCCCGAACTGTGCTGCGACTCGTCACGCACACTTCACACTAGACGGTACAGGTGTTGCGAATATTATTGCACCTAAACTTGAAGACTATCCTGAAGTCACTTGGGACTCATCTTCTTCTAAACGTGTTGACTTAGATAACATCACACAAGAAGAAATGAACTCTTGGAAACCAGGTGATACGCTTCTTCTTAACGGTACAATCTATACAGGTCGTGACGCTGCGCACAAACGTATGGTTGATATGTTAAACAACGGTGAAGAGCTTCCTGTAGACCTTAAAGGTAAGTTCATTTACTACGTTGGTCCTGTTGATCCAGTGGGTGACGAAGTTGTAGGTCCTGCAGGTCCAACAACTGCAACACGTATGGATAAGTTCACACGCCAAGTTTTAGAAGCAACTGGTCTTTTCGGTATGATCGGTAAAGCGGACCGCGGTCCTGCTGCGATTGAAGCAATCAAAGACAATAAAGCAACTTACCTCATGGCTGTAGGCGGTGCTGCATATCTCGTATCTAAAGCAATTCGTGAAGCGGAAGTTGTCGCTTTTGAAGATTTAGGTATGGAAGCAATCTATAAGTTCGTGGTTAAAGATATGCCTGTATCTGTTGCA
Source organism: Acinetobacter sp. 24-47-47 (assembly GCF_057737035.1). NCBI lineage: Bacteria > Pseudomonadati > Pseudomonadota > Gammaproteobacteria > Moraxellales > Moraxellaceae > Acinetobacter > Acinetobacter sp. 24-47-47. Next base: position 2,550,469 of record NZ_CM173216.1, read on the forward strand.
GTAGACGTTAACGGCACATCAGTTCACGCAACTGCACCAAAAATTTGGCAGGCTAAAATTGGTAAAATTCCAGTTGTAGATGCAGCTGCACAATAAATAATATTCGACTTGTCTCAAGTTCAAAAAGCACTCTATCATTAGGGTGCTTTTTTATACCGAGAATACTCATGAAAATTTTAAGAACATTATTTTTGAGCGGATGCATGATCTGCTCACCTGCGGTTATGGCAGCTCAAGCGACTGATCAACAAATCGAAAAACTCATACAAGTATTGAATTTAGATCAGCTCTTACAAAGTACGCTTAAACAAATCCGACCTCAAATTGATCAACAGGCCTATAGCATTGTTCAAAATATTGTTAAGGCCGAAAAATTAACACCACAACAACAAGTTATTGCCAATGAACTGGCTGATAAAATTCACCAAGAAAATATTAAGCAAACTTCTTGGGAAAAACTTAAACCGATCTATCTCAAAATTTATAAAGATGTCTATGATGCCCAAGAAGTTCAAGCCCAGATCGACTTTTATTCCTCTCCAACAGGTCAATCCATTTTAAATAAAGGTCCACTTGTTGCTCAAGAATCCATGAAAATCCTGAATCAACAACTTGCAGGCTCTTTACAATCTACAGAAAAGAATTTTGCTGAAGTCCAAAAGAAATTAGAACAACTACAAAAACAAAGTATTCATACTGACTCGAAATAAGCTAAAAACCATTATGCTGAATCAGAGTTACCATGTGCGTGGATCATATATCTTAAAAGGTTCTGTTAAGCGCACATCATCACTGGCTTTATATTCTTTATTTTTAATTTTTTCTTTTGATTTTTGCAATGTTCCGTTCGGTTGAATAACGGCAACATAGTTAAGCCCAGGCGTTTTCAACTGAGTCATGCCAATTTCTCTTAATGCCTGTTTTGTTGGCATTTGCATCAATGGTCCAACTCTGAGGAGATCTTCACTACCATTTGGTCCACCTCGAAACTGTTCTTCTTCATATTTTAAGAAATACTGCTGCCCCGCTTTAACACTAAAACTTGCAACCAAAGGTTTTTGAAAATGCATCACAGTTAAAGGTCGACTGATACTAAGTTGATAATCCCCTTCAGCCAGCTCTATCCAATAATAATGATTGCTGATTAAACTCGGAATGCGCTTACCATTTAGAAAAAAACTCGGTGCAATAATTTCCTGACGATTCCACTTACTATCAGGACGGTACAGATACAACACTGCGGCTTGCTGATGTTGAGGTTTTACACGGCTGAAAAACTGTCCTGGTTTTTGATTTACCCATGAGCCCAGATCAAATCCTGCAACTTTATATTGAGCTAGCTTCTGAGATACAAAAGTTTTTTTCTCACTAAAATCTACCGGTTTTAACGTTGAAACCACATGAGTTTGATTATTATCGTTAAGCCCTTTATGTGTCTGACATGCCACAAGAAACAGACTCAAAGCACACACTGCTACGCTTGATCGCATGATTATCCCTCATCACGAATACTTTTTATTCTATGTCATATTTTTGTTATCGTTAGATTATCATCTCAATCCGAGATTAAAAACAAAAAACGCGCAAAAAGTGGGACTTTTTACGCGTTTCAGATGAATTACAATCAATTAAGCAGATTTAGTATCTAAAATCTTTAAATCGACCTTTTCTTCAACTTGTTGTTCTTGTTTAGGTTGGCGCTCAGTTCGATATTCTGGTTCAGCATTTTCATTGATCACAGCTTCATTGATCACAACAGTACCAATATCAGAGCGACTTGGTAAATCGTACATCGTATCGAGTAAGACGTTTTCAAGAATTGAACGTAAACCACGTGCACCTGTATTACGCTCAAGTGCTTTTTTCGCAACAGCTCGCAATGCTGAATCTTCAAATAATAGATCAACATCTTCCATTTCGAACAAGTATTGATACTGACGCGTTAATGCATTTTTTGGTTCAGTCAAAATTTGCATTAATGCTTCTTCGTCCAATTCTTCGAGCGTTGCAATCACTGGCAGACGACCAATGAATTCAGGGATTAAACCAAATTTCACAAGATCGGCAGCTTCTACCTGACTAAATAATTCAGATAACTTCTTAGAGTCATCTTTAGTCTTTACGTCAGCAGTGAAACCAATTCCACCTTTTTCTTGACGCTGTTGCACGACACGCTCCAAACCAGAGAATGCACCACCGCAGATAAACAGGATATTAGACGTATCAATTTGAATGAACTCTTGCTGTGGATGCTTACGACCACCTTGAGGTGGAATTGAAGCTACCGTACCTTCGATCATTTTTAAAAGCGCTTGTTGAACACCTTCTCCTGAGACATCACGTGTAATTGAAGGATTTTCAGACTTACGGGTAATCTTATCGATCTCATCGATATAAATGATACCCTTCTGTGCTTTCTCAACATCGTAATCTGCTTTTTGTAGCAATTTTTGTACGATATTCTCAACATCTTCACCAACATAACCAGCTTCAGTTAATGTCGTTGCATCAGCCATCGCAAATGGGACATCTAATAAGCGCGCTAAAGTTTGTGCCAATAAAGTCTTACCCGAACCTGTTGGTCCTATGAGTAAGATATTGCTTTTAGCAAGTTCTACACGATCTTCTGACTTTGCAGTAGATTGAGTTACTTTAAGACGTTTATAGTGGTTATATACCGCAACAGAGAGCGTTTTTTTCGCAGTGTCTTGACCAATCACATATTGATCTAAAGCTGCACGAATTTCATGCGGCTTAGGTAATGGACGAGTTGCCCATTCACCAGTTTCGACTTGCTGGCTCGTCTGAACTAAATCTAAGCATACATCTACACATTCATTACAAATGTAAGCGTCCTCGCCTGCAATGAGTTTACCCACTTCAGACTGCGTTTTACCGCAAAATGAACAATGCTTTTGTCCTTGAGGATTTTCAGACATCTTCACTCCAAATAAATTTCTATGCTTTACAGCTTAAAGTTGCGGACGTTTCGTTAAAACTTCATCGACCAAACCATATTCTTTTGCAGCTTGAGCGGTCATAAAGTTATCACGGTCTGTATCACGTGCAACAGTTTCATAATCTTGGCCACTGTGTTCAGCCATTAGACGGTTCAAACGCTCTTTAATAAATAGAATTTCACGTGCATGAATTTCAATATCTGAGGCTTGACCACGGAAACCACCCAATGGTTGATGAATCATAACACGAGCGTTTTCTAAGCAGTAACGTTTACCCTTAGCACCAGCATTCAATAAAAAAGCGCCCATTGATGCCGCTTGACCCATGCAATACGTCACGACGTCTGGTTTGATGAATTGCATCGTATCGTAAATTGCCATACCCGCAGTCACTGAACCACCAGGTGAGTTAATGTACAAATGAATATCTTTTTCTGGGTTCTCAGCTTCTAAGAACAACATTTGCGCAACGATTAAGTTCGCCATATTGTCTTCAACTTCACCCGTTAAGAAAATTACACGTTCGCGTAAAAGACGCGAGAAAATATCAAAAGAACGCTCACCACGAGATGATTGCTCTACGACAACTGGAACCAAAGCATTATCAATTGTTGGAACATACATACGTTATTTATTCCTGAATTTTTTGTCACTCAATACATTTTCACAATATGAGGGATAATTGTCGAAAATGCAAAATATTCACCATTAAATATCAGATATTTTTTGATTAGGCTTTGTGAATACAGGACAAGTTGATCCATATTTTTTACAAGAAAAAAGGCGCGTTAAGCGCCTCTTCCTTCGGATAACCGATTAGCCTTGTTGACGAGCTTGTTGTTCTTTCAACAATTCTTCATAGCTAACAGCTTTATCAGTTACTTTAGCAGACGCTAAGATGTGATCTACAACTTGGTCTTCTAAAACAACAGCTTCGATTTGTGCACGTTGTTGCTTATCATTTTTGAAGTATTCAATAACTTCTGTAGGATCTTCATAAGAAGTCGCCATATCTTCGATATAAGCTTCTACACGTGCTTGATCAACTTCGATTTTTGCTTCAGCAAGAATACTGCTCACCAAAACACCTAATTTTACTGATTTTTCAGCTTGCTCTTTGAATAATTCATCTGGAAGCATGCTTGAATCAAATGCTTTAGCGCCTTGAGCACCAAACTGTTGAGTAAACTGTTGGATCATTTGTTGACGTTGACGGTCAATTTCTTGAGACAACATAGATGCAGGTACTTCAATTTCATTTGCAGCTACAAGCGCATCAAAAGTTGCACCTTTCACTTGATTGCGAAGACCGTTTTTCACTTCACGTTCCATATTTTTGCGAACGTCAGCTTTTAACTTCTCAACACCTTCTTCTTCAGTTAAACCAAAGATTTTTAGGAATTCAGCATCTACCTCAGGAAGCTTTTGTTTTTCAACAAGCTTAACTGTGATTTTGAATTGAGCTGATTTACCTGCAAGGTTTTCTGCTTGGTAATCTTCAGGGAAAGTTACATCAATTACTTTCTCTTCGCCTTTCTTCATACCAACGATACCGTCTTCGAAGCCAGGGATCATACGACCAGAACCTAATACAAGTTTGAAGTCTTCAGCAGAACCACCTTCAAATTTTTCGCCGTCAATAGAACCTTCGAAATCAAAAGTAACTTGCATGTCTTTTTTAGCCATGCCTTTTGTTTCAGTCCAAGTCGCGCGTTGCTTTTGAAGATTTTCGATCATTTGATCTACATCTTTATCATTTACTTCAGTAGATTTACGTTCAACTTCTAAACCGTCAAACTTAACTGAAACTTCTGGATAAACTTCAACAGTAGCTTCATAAACTAAAGCATCTTCTTTGTTTTCAACTTTTTCAATGTTAGGCATGCCTACAGCATTGATTTTCTCTTGTTGAATTGCTTCGAATACTGTGTCACGAATAACATCATTTACCACTTCTTGGTAAATGCTCGCGCCGTATTCACGACGAACAACATTTAAAGGCACTTTACCTGGACGGAAGCCGTTGATCTTAACTGTTTTAGCAGTACGTTTTAAACGAGCTTCGAATTGCTCATTAACACGGCTCGTCGGTACAGATACATTTAAACGACGGGCTACGCCCGAAACCGCTTCAGAAGTTACTTGCATGGCTTCCTCGATATAGAAATAGTAATTGCAATTTTTAAAGTGCCACATTATATGACAACAATCAAAGATATACAAAATACCTTTTTCAAACCATCTTTTTTATGAACCTGAGAATATTTTTTTTGCTCACAAGGTTTGACCATATTCAATTCATATTTCTTAATTATTGTTTGTTTTTTATTGCAAATGATAAAGTTTATCATTAATATTTGCATCAAATTTGATCATGCCCTCAAGCATCACTCATACCAGCGGAAGAACATAATATGAGTAAGTTTAAGCTTCAACCTCTTACAGTTGCATTATTCGCTTTGTCTAGCGGTGTAACATTTGCAAATACCACAAATGAAAGTAGTGCTCATCAACTTTCGACAATTGTCGTTTCTGCTGCGGGTTTTGAGCAGGATATTAAAAATGCACCTGCATCTATTAGTGTTGTAACTAAAGAAGATATTGAAAAGAAAAATGCGACAAGCATCGCTGATCTTTTATCAGATGTCCCTGGTATTGATATTCGTTCTGGAGTTGGGAAAACATCTGGCCTTAACGTTAAGATGCGTGGTCTTGGTAATGACTATAGCTTAGTTCTTATTGATGGACGCCGTCAAACAACCTCATCAGATGTAACACCTAATGGCTTTGGTGAAACCTCTAATAGTTTTTTACCGCCTCTAGCCGCTATTGAGCGAATTGAAGTTATACGTGGACCAATGGCTACTCGCTATGGTTCAGAAGCAATGGGTGGTGTGATCAATATCATTACTAAAAAAGTTGCAGATCAGTGGTCAGCAAATGTCACAACGAGTGGCAACATTATGGAAAGTAATGCTGAAGCAGACTCTTGGAAATCTAGTTTTGTGATTAATGGTCCACTTATTAATGACCGCTTAGGTTTACAATTAAGAGGTAGCTATTTGGATCGTCAACGTTCTGAACGTATTGTTGAGGGTTCGACTAGCCGTGATCCACGCCCAAGTAAAGCAGATAATTATGATTATGGTGCAAAATTAGACTTTAAATTAGATGAACAAAATGCTTTATGGATCGATGGTTTTTATTCTAGCCAACGCTATGACAACACAGATCAACGTTTAGGAAACTTTATTTCTCGTGGTGGTATCGCAGGCTATAACGATGAGCTTGAGTTCAATCGAACTCAATTTGCACTTGGTCATGATGGTAACTATGATTTTGGTTTGTGGAAAACTTATCTAAGCCATAACACAACAGAGACCCAAGGTCGCACCATTCCAACAGATGCATTCCCAGAGTTAGCAGGTCAAGCTCGAAAACTCGAAAATAAAGATCTTGTGATTGACTCTCATATTGTTGCACCAATCAAAAGTCATAAATTGACAGTTGGTACTGAATACAAAGATACAACCATTGCAGATGATATTGCAGGTATAGGAAAAGAATTTACACAGGATACTTGGTCTCTCTACGCTGAAGATGAATGGCAACTCAAAGACAACTTATTTTTCACATTCGGTGGTCGCTTCGAAGATCATAGCGGATTTGGTGGACAATTTAGTCCGCGGGCTTATTTAGTTTGGAACACCAATGATGCACTAACGATCAAAGGTGGCGTAAGTACAGGTTATAAAACACCATCCGCTAAGGATCTTTACGACGGAATCAATGGTTATAGTGGTCAAGGTGCTACACCGAGTCTTGGAAATCCAGATTTAGATCCTGAAACATCAATCAACTATGAGCTTGGATTTAATTATCAACCTTCTGATAATTTTAACCTTACAGCAACTGTATTCTTCAACGTTGTTGAAGACAAGATCGTTTCTAGAACGTTCAGTTGTAACACCAATGATTGCTCTAATCTTAGTGATAAAGCAACTTCTTATAGCAAGAGTTTCAACACGGATGAAGCAGAAATTTATGGTTTAGAGACATCCCTAAATTATCAAATTATTCCAGAATGGAGCTTAAAAGCGGCTTACACCTATACCGATTCAGAAATAACTAAAGGTCAAGACAAAGGATATGCTTTAGAGTCTACTGCGAAACATTTAGCTAGCCTAACATCTACTTGGCACATTAATGACTCTTTAGACCTATGGTTACAACATGAATATCAATCTGGTCGTCCTCGATTTACTAGTGAACCTACAGACGCTGGCTCAATTAGTATTTTGGAACAAACCAATAACGAATTTTCTGGTTATAATTTATTTAATCTTGGTGCAAGTTATCAACTGAACGATAAAATTCGTATTAATGCTGCAGTAAACAATCTATTGGATAAAGACTTTACTCAAAATATGGAATATGTAGATATTAACGGCGATCTTCAACAAGCTTATAAATATCTTTCAATTGGACGTAGCTCTGAAGGCACATACTTAGCTGGTCGTAACTACTGGTTATCTATTTCATATGATTTCTAATTCTAGGTAGATTCTCTCTAGTAAAACCCTGCGCTAGCAGGGTTTTTTATTTTATTAAAATTTAATTCCCTATCAAAAATAGCCATACAAAAATGTAGAAACTTTAATTTTTCCAATATTATTTAAATTCATTTACTTATACATAAAATATTACATTATTACATTTAAGCTTCCGTTATTTAGCTTAACTTAAATCGCAAATATCAATTTTAAGACCCGTTAAAGCTAAAAAAGAATCATTATTATTCTCAACCTGAAAACAAATTCATATCAGGTTGAACATGGCCTTTATCACGACACGTAAAAAAATCGTTTCATCTGCAATAGCAACGTCATTGGCTGTTATTTCAGGTCAAACTTTCGCACAAGAAGATACAGCGCATTTAGAAACAATTAAATCAGAGGCTCAATCAGAGCAGTCATTTAAAGTCGACAAATCCTCAAACGCTAAATACGTTGCTCCCCTACTCGATACTCCCAAATCAATCTCTGTTATTTCTCAAAAACAGATACAAGATACTCAAGTGACTACGCTGTCTGATGCTTTAAGAACTGTTCCAGGAATTACACTTGGTGCGGGCGAAGGTGGCAACCCAAATGGTGACCGTCCATTTATCCGTGGTTATAACTCTGAAAGTTCAATGTACGTTGACGGTGTGAGGAACTCTACTTCTCAAAACCGAGAAATGTTTGCCGTTGAACAGGTTGAAGTCACCAAAGGCTCCGCCTCTACTTTAGGTGGTGGAGGTTCTACGGGTGGTAGTATTAACCTAATTTCCAAATTAGCCAAATCTGGAGATGCTTTCCAAGGCTCTGTTGCTGGCGGTACTGATGCTTATGCACGTATCACATTAGATGCAAATAAAGATTTTGGGAATGGTATTGCGACTCGTGTCGTGGCAATGGGTCACCAGAATGAAAAAGCGGGACAACATAATGGCGCTGAATATGAACGTGCTGGTATTGCACCAAGTATTAGCTTTGGGTTAGACACGCCCACTCGAGCGACACTAGCCTACTACTACCTAAAGTCTGATGATAAGCCAGATTCAGGTATTCCATATAAATACGACACTAACAGAAAAGCGACCGTCGGCTCACCCGTTGATGTTAAACAGGGTACATACTACGGTTGGTTAAATCGTGATTTTCAAAAGCAAGAAAATCAAAGTGGGACCCTTAAGCTAGAGCACGATTTTAGCGAAAATCTAAGCTTGATGAATACTGCTGTCTATAGCAAATCAAAAAATAATTACTTATGGACTCAACCAGATGACAGTCAGGGCAACGTCGCAAATGGAAAAGTTTGGCGTCGTCTAAATACCAACCTAACAACCACTGACAGTTTTACAGATCAACTCGCATTAACAGGTAAACTCCAAACAGGCATCATAAAACATAATTTCAATTTGGGTGCTGAATACAGTAAACAAGATTCTGAACGCGGCACAAACATTGTAACCGACCCTAATACCTCGTTAATAGGCGGTAGTGGTGCTAATAATGCATGCTCATTAAATATTTCAAATGGTTGGTGTACTGATCTTTATAACCCCAATTCGAATGATGCTTGGCTAGGTAAAGTTCAAGCTAATCCAAATGTCATGAAGATTAAATCTGAAACACAATCAGTATATGCCCTAAATAATATTGAGCTTAATCCTCAGTGGCTCCTTGACCTTGGTATTCGCTGGGATGAATTCGAAACTGAAATGAAATACAATCAAGATACTGGTTCAGGCACTTCAGCAATTCAAGCAGGAACAAAATATAATTCAAAACACGATTTCTTCAATTATCAAGCTGGATTAACTTTTAAACCAAGAGAAAATGGATCAATTTATGCAAGCTATGCGACTTCAGCTAATCCCGTTGGAATCGATGCTGGTAATGGTTCAGAAGGGTTAAGTGTACCAGGACGCAATACAACTGATGCACAAGCAAGAGCAATTAACAACCTCAAACCTGAAGAAGTCAAAACCTATGAAATCGGAACCAAATGGGACCTTTTGAATAACAGAATTAATCTTACAGCTGCTATTTTCCGTACAGAAAAAGAAAATACTCGCGCTTTAGATAATGATGGATTTACAAGAAATATTGGTGAGACTCGTGTTGATGGTGTTGAATTAGCCTTAAACGGCAATATCACAAATAAATGGGCTTTATCTGCAGGATACACATATTTAGATAGTGAAATTGTTGATGCAGGTTATGTCAAAAATAGCGATGGAAGTTATTCGGCTAGCCCAACTAATGGTAACCAAGTCCAAAATGTCGCAAAACACTCTGCCACTTTGTGGACAACTTACCAAGTTCTCCCTAAATTACAATTAGGTGCTGGTGTTTTAGCTATGGATCGAGTGTATGGAGATGCTGCAAATACCAAATTTGTACCAGGCTATGTTCGTTATGACGCCATGGCTCGCTATCAAGTAAATTCAGATATTGATCTTCAATTGAACGTCAATAATCTCTCAGATACACGTTATTTCACGAAAGCTTATGCTTCGCATTATGCAACTGAAGCTGAAGGTCGAAATGCTGTATTGTCTTTAAATTTCAAGTTTTAATTTCATTTCAGCATAGCTCTATACAAGCTATGCTTTTCATCACCTAAAGCAGTGAGTGATCGTAGTGATTCATCATATTCCAAATATTCTAAGCCCTGAACAAGTTCGATATTTTCGTAAAGAAATGTCTAAAGTAGATTGGGTCAATGGAAAGGTAACAGCTGGAACACTCTCTGCAACAGTGAAACATAATCAGCAACTTTCCAATGATCATCCCCTGACAAAACATCTAGGTGATATTATTTTAGAATCCCTAGGTCAACATCCTTTATTCTTATCAGCAGCAATTCCACTAGATATCATCCCTCCTCTGTTTAATCGCTATGAGCAGCATCAATCATTCGGTTTTCATGTCGACAATTCGATTCGCAGAGTTCAAGGCTCACAAGAACGCTTGAGAACAGATTTATCTTGTACCTTATTCTTGAGTGATCCGCACGAATATGACGGCGGTGAATTAGTCATTGAAGATACTTATGGATATCACGAAGTCAAACTCCCTGCAGGAGATTTGATACTTTATCCATCTACTAGCTTACATGAGGTCACTTCTATCCAATCGGGTTGTCGCTTGGCATCATTTTTTTGGGTACAAAGTATGATTCGAGATGATTCAAATCGACATATGTTATTTACTTTAGATCAATCTATTCAGCAACTTCGTATGGAATTAGGGGATCAACATGAGCAAGTCATCAAACTCACGAGCCTCTATCACAATTTAATTCGAAAATGGGCAGAACTATAATTTATTTTTCACAGTTAATTTTTATAATGAAAAATATTATTAAAAAAAAATATATTGTGAAAAAAAATTTCACATTCATCATACTTTGATCTAAATCAGGGAATAATTCTCTTGAAGATCGCACTATACTAAAAGAAAGAATTTACAAGCACTGTGACGGTATAGCTAAGCTCTATATATTCAAAAGATTTTTAGGGAATTCAGCAAAATGATGCAGTAAGCCACTTGTAAATTGATAGAATAGACACAATCGATATAAATAGCGCAGTGCCTTTACACAAGACCCAAGCATGTTGTGCTATGAAAGGAGTTATCTCATGATGTTGGCTGATCCAAGCAAAAAATACCGTCGCATGTACCAACGTGTAGACTTACCTGACCGTCAATGGCCAAATAACGAAATTAATAAAGCGCCTATCTGGATGAGCACCGACCTCCGTGACGGTAACCAAGCTATTTTCGAACCAATGAACATTGAACAAAAGTTCAAGATGTTCCAAATGTTGGTGAAAATTGGTTTCAAACATATTGAAATTGGCTTTCCATCTGCCTCACAGATTGATTTTGACTTTACCCGTAAATTAATCGAAGAAAATCATATTCCAGATGATGTCTATATCGAAGTATTAGTTCAAGCTCGTGATCACTTGATTCAACGTACATTTGAATCATTACAAGGTGCCAAACGTGCAATTGTGCATATCTATAATTCAAACTCACCAACATTCCGTCAAAAAGTATTGAATGTTGATGTAGCGGGTGCGAAAGCCTTAGCGGTGAATGCGGCTCAAAAAGTGAAAGAATATGCAGCACAATATCCTGAAACTGAATGGGTGTTCCAATACTCTCCTGAATGCTTTACCGCAACTGAATTAGAAGTTGCAAAAGATGTCTGTGATGCAGTCACTGAAATTTGGGATGCTCGCCCAGATAATAAAGTTATCTTGAATCTACCCGCGACTGTTGAAGTTTCTGGGCCTCATGTTTACGCTGACCAAGTTGAATGGATGCATCGCAACTTACAACGCCGCGATGGTGTCATTATTTCTGTACACTGTCACAATGACCGTGGATGCGGTATTGCAGCATCCGAGTTAGCGATCATGGCTGGTGCTGATCGTGTGGAAGGTTGTGTATTTGGTAATGGTGAACGTACAGGTAACGTTGACGTTGCAGCGATTGCATTAAATATGTATACCCAAGGTGTCGCTCCAAATCTAGATTTTTCAAATATTAATGAAATCATTTCTACTATTGAAGAATGTACAGGTATACCCGTTCATCCACGTCATCCATATGCGGGTGATTTAGTATTTACTGCATTTTCTGGCTCACACCAAGATGCGATTAAAAAAGGCTTTGAGTTCCAGAAAAACGAAGAAATTTGGGACATGCCTTACTTACCAATTGATCCTAAAGATTTGGGACGTGATTATGACGCAGTCATTCGTGTCAATTCACAATCAGGTAAAGGTGGTATCGCATACTTGTTAGAGTCGAACTACAACGTCGTATTACCACGTCGCTTACAAATTGAGTTCTCGCAAGTCGTGCAACAGGTAGCTGACGAAGAAGGCGTAGAAGTTTCTGCTGAGCAAATTTGGAGTTTATTCCAAAGTACATATGTAAATCAGAAAGATAAACATTATGTCGCGAAAAACTATCGATTATCTGATGAAAATGGCAATCAAGTCATTGAATTAGATATTGAAGTCGGTGGTCAAGTTCAACATCTACGTGGTGAAGGCAACGGACCAATCTCTGCAATTTTAGATGCTTTACAGTTGCCAATCGATGTTGTGAACTATGAAGAACGTAGCATTGGTTCTGGTGCAAATGCTAAAGCGTTGGCACTAATTGAACTTCAAGTCAAAGGTACAGGTAAATCAGCATTCGGTGCTGGTGTACATGACAACATCGTGACTTCATCTATTGAAGGAATTATTGCATGTACAAATCGTTTAATTGATCAAGGTGTTTTGAGCACAGATCAAGTGATCGCTGCGGCAGTATAAATATTAGCAATAATATTTAGCACGAAAATGACTTTAGAAGGATACCCTCAAGTGGTATCCTTTTATTTATTCATACTTAAGATTTTAGGCGAATTTATCCTGTGTCTTTTCCAGCTGACTCAGTGGGCATTGTTGTTCCACAAAAGTTCCAATTTGAAGAACCACTCGCATTAGAATGTGGCCGCGTTTTACCACGTTTCGAATTGATGGTCGAAACTTATGGCACACTCAATGCAGATAAATCTAATGCAATTTTGATCTGCCATGCGCTTTCTGGTCATCATCATGCTGCTGGTTATCACCATGAAGATGATAAAAAAGCAGGTTGGTGGGATGCTTGTATTGGGCCAGGCAAAGCAATTGATACCAATACATTTTTTGTGGTGGCATTAAACAATATTGGTGGTTGTAACGGATCAACAGGACCAACCTCCCCAAATCCTGAAAATGAAAATCGTCCTTATGGTCCAGATTTTCCATTAGTGACCGTGCGCGATTGGGTTAAAACTCAAGCAATGCTGTCTGATCGTCTTGGTATCACTGTTTGGCACTCTATTATTGGTGGCTCTTTGGGAGGCATGCAGGCACTTCAGTGGTCTGTAGATTATCCTGACCGATTAAATAATTGTGTCATTATTGCCAGTGCACCTAAACTTTCAGCGCAAAATATCGCGTTTAATGAGGTCGCGCGCCAATCCATTTTGTCTGATCCTGATTTTCATCATGGTCGCTATTTAGAAAAAGACAGCTATCCTAAACGTGGTCTTATTCTAGCGCGGATGGTAGGTCACATTACCTACCTTTCTGAAGAAGCCATGAAACAAAAATTTGGTCGTGATTTAAAATCTGGCAAATTCATGTATGGTTTCGATGTTGAATTCCAAGTTGAAAGTTATCTTCGCTATCAAGGTGAACAATTTAGTCGTAACTTTGATGCGAACACCTACTTGATCATGACTAAAGCTTTGGATTACTTCGATCCTTCTCGTGAGTATGAACAATCTTTAGTTAAAGCAATGTCGAATACAAAATGTAAATTCCTTGTGATTTCATTTACTACGGATTGGAGATTCTCTCCTTCCCGATCTGTTGAGATTGTGGATGCATTGATTACCAATCATAAGCCTGTGAGCTATGTTGATATTGATGCAGAACAAGGTCATGACTCGTTCTTGTTTCCTATCCCTTTATATGTCAAAACTTTAAGGGCTTTCTTAGGTGGTGTAGACCATCTTGCTTCAACCCCTAAGGAGACCGTGTAATGCGTATTGATCAGAAGCTTGCAGAAAAATGGATTAAACCTGATTCAAGCATTTTAGATCTTGGTTGTGGCGATGGTGAGTTACTGGCTCATATGAGCAAAAAGCACAACATTCGTGCATACGGATTAGAAATCGATCAAGAAAAGATTGCAATTGCAGTCAGTCGAGGGTTAAATATCATCCAACAAGACTTGAACCTCGGTTTGGGACGCTTTGCAGACCAGTCATTTGACTATGTTGTCATGGCACAAGCTTTGCAAGCTGTAGATGCACCTGATGTGCTTTTGCGCGATATGGTGCGTGTTGGGAAACAAGCAATTATTACTTTTCCTAACTTTGCACACTGGAAAACACGCTCTTTCCTTGCTTTAAAAGGGAAAATGCCTGTTTCGGATGCCTTACCCTATATGTGGTATAACACTCCAAATATCCATCTGTGCACGTTTAAGGATTTCGAAGCACTTTGTGCTGAGAATCAAATTAAAATTATTGACCGTTTAGCCGTGAATGGGAATCAACAAGGGAGTTTGCTCAGCAAGCATATCCCGAACTTGTTTGGCGAGGTCGCGATTTATCGAGTGAGCGCTCTATGAAAAAGTTATTCTTAGGTACTTCATTATTTCTAGGGTTGTTGAGTTTCCAAGTTCATGCAGATTATGTACCTCAACAACCATCAACTTCTGCACTAGCTGCACAGTATTCACGTATGCCTGTATCTGAGCTCCAAAAAGCTGCTCGAGCAGGTCAACCGGCTGCCCAGTTTTATCTGGCAACACATTATCAACATGGTAAAGATGTTGCTAAAGACCTAAAGCAAGCTTTCGTTTGGTATAAGGCAGCAGCCGATCAAGGTATTTCATCTGCTCAGCTGAATGTGGGTCGTATGTATGCTGACGGTATTGGTGTTGCTAAAAATGAAACCTTAGCTCGCCAATACTTCGAAAAAGCAGCAAGTCATGGTGACAATCGTGCAAGCTTCAATTTAGCCGTTATGGAAGAGCAAAAGAAAAACTATATGGGTGCTTACCAATGGTATGAGCTTTCTACACGTGATGGCATGTTAGATAATAAAGTGATCAATATGTCTGAGACGAAAAAGACGGCTTTGGCTGCCAACCTGACACCAGAACAAATTCGTACTGCACGTGACCGTGCTGATCAATGGATTCAAAGCCGTTAATTACGCTTATAAGTTTGAAGAAAGCACCTATCGGTGCTTTTTTTATTCGACCATCTTCTTCATTCTTATGAATTTCATATCTTCGAATATTTCCACTTCACTCTGCGAAGTAAAACCTAATTTTTTATAAAAATGAACAGCCCCTATATGCGCATTGACTGTTATCTGTTGGATCTCCGTTTGAGTTAATTGATCTAACACATAATTAAATAAATGAGTTCCAACGCCTTGAAATTGCAGATTTGGATGAACAAAAAAATGAAAAATATGGGCGGGTTATTTGTAAGCAATCACCCCCACAAGCGACTGCTCTAATTCTGCAACAAAGTATTTTATCTCTTGATGATTGATGTGCGATACAAGAGCTTCTTTTGAAAATAGGGACTTACTTTTTGGCATCTCATCAAAGTGATTCAAAGCGAAAGCAATACAGGACGCAATATTTTCAGCATCCGCGATCTCTACTTGACGAATATGAATGGTATTTAAATTTCTCATTTTTAATGATTGGTTATTTTAGAGATGAGTTCATCTGTATCATCGCAAATATCCGTTAGAATAGCTTCAAATTTGAAACAGAAAGTGATTCAACATGGCGTCTAAAGATTGGTTAGATCAAGGTACTTTGGTTTTAGCGAGCAACAATAAAGGGAAAATAGCTGAGTTCGAAAAGTTATTTGAAGAATTAAAACTCCCTGTTAACGTTGTTCCCCAAGGACAACTGAACATTGAGGATGCGGTGGAAGATGGATTAAGTTTTGTAGAAAATGCCATTATCAAAGCACGACATGCTTCTAAGATTTCGGGTAAACCAGCTATAGCAGATGACTCAGGTATTTGCGTCCCTGCACTTGGTGGTGCTCCTGGTATTTACTCTGCACGTTATGCTGGTGAGCATGGCGATGATGCTGCCAATAATGCTAAATTACTGGCAGATTTAGCACCATTACGTAACAATGGTGACGTGATTGAAGGGATGTTTGTGTGTGTACTCGCCTTAGTTCAACACGCCGAAGATCCTTTACCTCAGATTTTCCAAGGAATCTGGAAAGGTGAAATTTTGGAAGTAGCACGTGGCAAAAATGGTTTTGGCTACGACCCACTGTTTTGGCTACCTGAACTCAATATTAGTAGCGCTGAAATGACCAAAGAAGAAAAAAATAAGATCAGTCATCGTGGTCAAGCCATGCAGTTATTCAAAGCAAGCCTCGAAACGAACTAAACGATCAGTCCATGATAAACCATGGCAAATAAACCAATTGTCATGCAACTTACGATGGTACCCGCTGCGATATATTGGGCTGAAACACCTGTTCCTGAATAATGTGTTTCTAAAGCAACAATATTCGCTGCGGGTGGTAATAAAAAAAACATAGACATCAGTGCAATTACAACCAGTTCGTGAGGAATCGGTAGAAGAAAATAGGCTACCGCACAGCACACTAAACCAAATAGAAATTTAATCAAAGCAAGTTTTAAACTTTCAATTAAATCGGACAAGTGAATTTTTACTTGAGATAACCACATCCCAAGGATACACATCCCTGTAAAGGTCATTAACCACTTATCCAATATATACAATGATTGAATCATTGCATTCTGCTGAAAATGACTAACATTCCATAACGAAAGAAAACCAGCAACTAATAAAGCTAAAATCGGTGGAGAGAAAGTCAATTTTCTCAAAATCTCCATCGCAGACTGCTTTTCAGCACTTAATACGGTCACTGCACAAATATTACCAAAAATAGAGCCCCCGACATAAAGTGCAACCATAGGACTAGATGCTTGCGCACCAAAAATAGCGAATGCAAATGGAAAGCCAAGCCAAGCCATGTTGAGGTAACTGGAACATAAGGAGACTAATTTGTCTTTTGTACGGTAATAAACAAATAAATACAGCAAAAATGAAGCGATAAAACTAAATAACATCAACCATATACTGCCCTCTTGGTAAAACACCATATTGTAAATAATGATGAGAGGAATCAGCACTTTCGCCAACAACATCGCCATAAAGGGACGAATTTTTTGTAAATATTCTACGCCAAAATAGCCGATAAGAAAGGAGACTAGTGGGAGTAGAAGAACCATATTAAATATGAAATAGATTTTTTCTCATCTTAGCACAACATCTATTTCACTTCAGAGTAAGTCTCTTGCACACATAAAAAATCCATGACTTCAAACTGAAATAATTCCGTCAACTTGCTGTCATAAAGAACTGTTGAAATCATTCAAGATCATTTTCAATAAGGAATATATCATGGCTGGATTATCAATTTGGCACGTACTTATTTTCGCAATTGTCGTTTTACTTTTGTTCGGTACGTCTAAGCTAAAAAATTTGGGTAAAGATGTTGGTGGTGCGGTTAAAGATTTTAAAAAATCAATTAAGGATGACGAAGACCAGAGCACATCTGCTCAATTAAAAGAACCACGCACGATTGAACATCAAACATCTCATGATTTGAATTCAACAGCGAAACATTAAAGGTAGGTAACAGTAATGCTGAATATTGGTATGGCTGAACTATTAATGTTTGGCATCATTGCATTGCTTGTTCTTGGACCTGAAAAGCTTCCTGAGGGTGCGCGATTTGCTGGTAAATGGTATGGCAAAATTAAACGTATGGTCAGCAATGTACAAAATGATATTGATCGTGAACTAAGAATGTCTGAACTTAAAGAACAAATGCAGACTGAAATGAAGCGCATTCAAGAATTAGAAGAAAAAATGAAAGCGCAAATGCAGGAAATTGAAAAACACACAGTATTAAGCGATGAATATTTAAATCCACCTATCCATCAACAGGTTCGCTCTGAAACAAGCCCTGTTTATGTGTATTTAAACGTTCAGCAAAGTACAGCAGTTCCTTTTAGAGGACACGCTACACCTAAGCAAAGTTTTATTCATATTCAAAATTCGGCGCAACACAATAAACCGTATGTAGTCTTAGCGGAGGCAGTATGAGTCACAATACTCTCCCAAATATCATCTCTTCAAATGAGGAAAATCCTCAGCTTGAAGAAATGCCAATAACCAAGCATCTTATTATTTTAAGAAAATATTTATTTAGAATAGTTGGGGTCATTCTCGTTTTATTCTTTTGTTTATTACCATTTGCAAATCAAAGCTATCAAATGATGTCTGAGCCTCTTAGAGCTCAACTCCCAATAAATTCATCAATGATTGCAACTGATGTCACCGCGACATTTATGGCACCATTTAAGTTAAACTTCTTCGTTGCTCTAATGATCGCCATGCCATTTATCATTTATCAAATATGGGCTTTTGTCAGACCGGCGCTTTATAAAAATGAGAAAGCTTTAGCTCTACCATTACTCATCGGAAGTATTACATTATTTTATGCAGGTGTTGCTTTTGCTTACTTTATAGCCCTCCCTTCGATTTTACATTTTTTCATTAGCGTTGCACCTGAAACGGTTGCACCCATGACTGACATTAATAGCTATCTGAGTTTCTGTTTAAAATTATTCTTGGTTTTTGGTTTAACTTTTGAAATTCCAATTGTGACTTTATTACTCATTATGATTGGGGTCGTTACCACAGAACAATTGGTTGAAAAAAGACGTTTTATTATTGTAGGTTGTTTCTTCGTTTCTATGTTTGTGACGCCACCTGATGCACTCTCGATGATTATGTTAGCGATACCAATGTGGATGTTATTTGAATTGGGACTTTTGTTTGGAAAATTACTCGAAAACAGAAGAGCAAAGTCAGTACTTTGATATCTTGACCCTTTTACACATAGGCGAGTCTGAAGACTCGCCTTTTTCATACTCTTTAAATAAAAGCTTAATTCAACTGACATAAATCTATCACTTGATTGTCATGATTCCGCATTAAGTTGTTTGTGACGCTAAAAACTACCAAGCAAGATGCTAGGAACGAACATGACTGATTTAACACCTTTTAACGATGATTACGATAGCAATGATTCGGGGAATCCAGAATTTCACCATTTACTTGAAAAGCAAATTACGCGTAGAGATCTCATTAAGAAGACTGCTGGTGGTGCAGTAGCATTGACAGTAGCGGCTTCAGTAGCAGGCTGTAACAGTGACGACAATGACAATAACAACTCAAATCCTTCTCTACCTGAATTCGACAAATCAAAAACGCCAACTGAACTAACATTTAAAGCGGTTGATAAAAATATTAAAAATGAATTCACAGTGCCTGAAGGATATGAAGCACGTGTTATTTATGCACTAGGAGACCCGCTTTTTGAAGGTATGCCTGAATGGGATGCAGATAATATTCCGAGTGGTGCTTCATTTACCATGCGCTCAGGCGAATGTCATGACGGTATGACATATTTCGGCATGAAAAATAGTCGTTATGATCAAAATGAGTCAAATGTAGGTTTACTGGTACTCAACCACGAATATGTAGATAACAAAGCGATTTTGCATCCAGCGAATAATACCATTTCAGCGGATATTCGTTCTGAAGATGAAGCATTACGTGAAATCAACTGTCACGGCGTTTCAGTGATTGAAGTACAAAAAAATCCTACAACTCAACAAGTCACTCTAAACAAACGCTCTGTATTCAACCGTCGAATTACAGCTGCAACACCGATCGATTTCGCTGGTCCTGTAAAAGGGCATGAATTGGTACAAACCAAGATCAGTCCAGAAGGCACATTTACATTAGGTACGATCAATAACTGTGGTAACGGTTATACGCCTTGGGGCACATACTTAACCACTGAAGAAAACTTTAACCAATACTTTACTCGCGATGATAAAGATCGTTCTGAAAAGGATTTGGAGTCGTTAAAACGCTATAAAATTGCTTCAAATAGTTCTTATAAGTGGCACACAGTTCAAGCACAACTGTTCCCTCAAGATGTCTATGAGCGCTGGTTAACTAAAGTCTCTGCATCTTCTGCAACTCAAGATTTTAGAAACTCACCAAATACATTTGGTTGGATTGTTGAAATTGACCCGTTTGATGGTCGTCAACGCCCAGTAAAACGTACAGCTCTTGGACGTTTTGCACATGAAGATTGTCGTGTCAGTCGTGCCATTCCTGGGCAACCACTAGCCTTCTATATGGGGGATGACTCTCAAGGCGAATATATCTATAAATTTGTTTCAGATGCGGTTTGGGACCCTAAAGATATCAACGGCGGTTATGCTGCTGGTGATAAATATATGAATAACGGTAAATTCTATGTTGCTAAATTTAACTTTAATGAAGCAACTCAAAAGACGTCTGGTGAGTGGATTGAACTCAATATCTCCAATCCATTAATTGCTAGTTATTCAAAATACAAATTTACAGATCAAGCTGATGTATTGGTAAATGCCCGTTTAGCAGGTGATGCAGTTGGTGCAACCAAAATGGATCGTCCAGAATGGGTTGCAGTAAACCCAGAGAATGGTGAGGTTTATGTCACCTTAACAAATAACTCATTACGTGGAAGTGAGCATACGATTGATGCTGCCAACCCTCGTAATTATGCTGATAATGATAAAGGTGGTAGTCCTCGCGGGAATATCAACGGACATATTATTCGTTTCCGTGAAACTGGTGATACTGTTACAGCAAAAACATTTGTATGGGATATCTTCTTATTTGGCGCAGAAGAAGATTCACTTCCGGGTGTAAACCTATCTGGACTCACATCTGCAAATGATTTCTCAAGTCCAGATGGCCTATGGTTTGATCCACGTGGTGTCTTATGGGTACAGACTGATGATGGCGCTTATACAGATGAAACGAATTGCATGATGCTTGCTGCACTTCCAGGTCAAGTAAGTGATGGTAAAGTGACTTCTGCAAATGCTGGTTCAAATAATGCCACTCAACTTACTCCTGCTGGCGCACAGCTTGATGATTCAAAGTTACGTCGTTTTTTAACAGGCCCTTCAGGCTGTGAAATTACAGGTGTAACGATGACACCAGACTATAAAGCTATTTTTGTGAATGTTCAGCATCCAGGTGGCACTTGGCCTGCAAATCACAGCAACACTATCAGCGGTGGTAAAGGTACACGTCCTCGCTCTGCGACGGTCGTGATTACACGTAAAGACGGTGGCGAGATTGTTGGGGAAAGTCTAGAAAAGAAAGAAAACACTCCTGCTGCTTAATTCAAACATTGAAATAGAAAATGCCGACTACGATGTCGGCATTTTTTTTGAGAGATGCAAATCAATTTTGACTATTTGATTCTGATGCTTACCTTGCTGCGTTTTTTCAAGCCAAGTCCATTGATTTCTTTTCATCAATAAATAGTTTGAACATCGTGTTCCATATATTGGGCTTCGTATAAAAGTAGAAGATAACAGCTGCTCCATTTCCACCGATATGCCCGTTTGAGGTAATAAGTCTAAATCAATTTTTCTTTCATCTTGTAAGATATCCCAAACGACATACTCTAAATCATACGCTTTTTGATCATTGGGATTTAATTGCAATAAGGGCAAGAACTCTTGTGTAAAGCGTTTACGCAAATGTTTGGTTTTTTCCCATGGATCACTTAATACACCATTGGAAACCACATATACACCTTTGGCAAGAACTTGTGGAGATTCACCACGATTACTCATATAAACCGCTTGATCAGAGGTTCCGATAAAAAGGTTAAATCCAGCGTAATCACATTGCTTTTTTTCTAATTCTTGGGCAAATCGGATCGGTGCTAATTCAGACTCCAGATATTGCTGAATGATATGTCCTCTTGAAGTTGGATATTCCTTCTTATCATTTGCATCACGGTAATTTGTCACAAGTGCCCAACGCCCTGCAGCAGTAATCCCCATCCATGTCCCACCAGATTGTAAATCTTGACCTGCAATAATTGGGCTATTTTCCCACTTATGAATTTGTGAAGCAGGTCGGTGATAAAACTCATCCCGATTTGAAATTAAGCATAATGGTGTTTCATCCAACACTTGCCATGCGATTGCTACAATACACATCGTTGCATCCTTAGAACTTTACACATTGAATGTACAACATTTTTTCAGTCTTTCCGTTAGAATCGACACAAAACATAATATAAAGGAAAAGCAATGCTGACCTATCCTTCTATTGACCCAGTGGCAATATCTGTGGGTCCATTACAAGTTCACTGGTATGGACTCATGTATCTACTCGCATTTTTATTTGCGTGGGGCTTGGCAACATTCCGTGCTAAGCAACGAGGATGGACACCAGATATGGTCTCTGATCTCATCTTTTACGGCGCATTAGGTGTCGTGATTGGTGGACGAGTGGGCTATGTGTTCTTTTATGGTTTTGATCAATTCCTTGCAAACCCAATATGGTTATTCCAAGTTTGGACAGGTGGCATGAGTTTCCATGGCGGCTTCTTAGGTGTCATGTTGGCCATGTTATTGTGGTGTAAAAAATACAAAATGAGTTGGTTCCAAACACTGGATTTTATTGCCCCATGTGTTCCAACAGGTCTGATGTTTGGTCGTATTGGCAACTTTATTGGCGGCGAACTTTATGGCCGACAAGTCACAGATCCAAATTTCGCATTGGGTATGATTTTCCCTACAGATCCTTTACAACTCGTACGACATCCATCCCAACTTTACCAAGCACTCTGTGAAGGTTTAATTCTTTTTATTGTTCTGTGGTGGTTTAGTTCTAAACCTCGTCCACGCATGGCTGTTTCTGCTCTATTCTTAATTGGATATGGTATCGCTCGCTTCACAGTTGAATTCTTCCGTGAGCCAGATAATGGACAATTATTTATCGGATGGATGAGCAAAGGACAATTCCTTACAGTTCCAATGATTCTCATCGGCCTATGGATGCTTTGGTATGCCTACCAAAAGAAATTATATGACTGGGGTCCTCTACAAAATAATGGCAAATAAGTAAATCATGCCCTCAAAGGTGAACATCTTGTTCACCTTTTTTTGTGCTAGAGTTTTGACTTATTTACTTTGATTCAGATTACTATGCTCGAGTTTTGGTTTGATCCTAAAGTTTCAATACAACACAAAGCTTTATTTTTTATTTTGATCGCGAGTGCTACCGCTACGTTATATTGGATGCAACCGCTTAACTTTGATGCCATCTTAATGTTTGTGGGCACAGGTATCGTTTTTCTTATTTGCCGTTACTGTAAAATTCATTTCGCTTCACACCATCCAACAAGGTTGATGTACCGATTATTTACTTGGATTCCTATCGCTCTGCTACTTGCCTTAATTTTCATGCATGCAAAGGATGGAGAAATTCTTTTACCTGGTGCTCAAGGATTAGGATTTATGGCTTTATCTATTTGCTTATTTTCTCCACTGTCTCTACTTCATCAACATCAGCATTAAGACGTCATTATGTTAAATTTCTGGTATTCGGAACGATGCACACGCACGATTAAATTGATCATTTGTATATCAACGTGTGTAGTGATTCTGTTGACAGCTGAAATTAAAAAACTTGATTTTCTATCGACACTAATAAGCTTATGTTTAGGCTTAAGTCTACACATTATTCATCATGTTTTGATCCAATCTAAGCGTCTAAAGCATCAGCTGAAAGCATATTATGCTTTTAGTCCTTTCATCTTGATTGTATTTTTTATCTTCATGCTTTCAGCGCTGAACTTTCAAAATAGCAGAGAGTTTTTTGCACTTTTTGTACAACTCATGGGTTATAGCGCAGTGGGATTATTCGTAGTGAGTTTATATGCATCTCGTACACCCCGCTGAATTTCAAAACTACTAAGCAAATGAAAATAAATATAAATTAATCACACTCACTTAACGCTTTGCTACAGAACAGTATTATTTCTACTCCAAAACTGTGCCTATACTCAAAGGATGTATCTAATTTAGATTAAATGGAGTACATCATAATGAGTCAAAATTTAACGACCGTATCTAACTTCCAACTTGAACGCTATTTAGGTACTTGGTATGAGATTGCACGCTTACCAATGAAGCACCAACCTGAAGACAGTACGGATATTTCGGCAGTCTATACCTTAAACAGCGATGGAACTGTACGTGTTCAAAATCGTTGTCTTGATGGCAACAAAGAACTGGATGAGTCTATTGGCGAAGCCACAGTTGTAGATGCTGAACAGGGCAAATTAGAAGTCAGCTTTTTGCCTGAAGGATTTCGTTGGATTCCATTCACTAAGGGTGACTATTGGGTACTTAAGATCGATGAAAATTATCAAACTGCTTTAGTCGGTGAACCTAATCAAAAATATCTTTGGATTCTGCACCGTGAACCTGTGTTAAATGAATCTATCAAACAAGCGTATCTAGCATATGCTCAATCCATTGGCTATGACTTATCAGAGCTGATAGACACCGTACATACAGGGCGTCAAACTGCATAGTTTTTACATTAAAAAAGCACCTTAAACAGGTGCTTTTTTAATGCCTCTTTCACTTTTGTCACACCGGTATAGACATTCTAAAAAATACAAAAAAGATGATATGATGACTCCAATTTTCAAGTTGCCCCAACCTTCAACTTCTTCCTTCTTCTTGAAGAAAGTGATCAGAGGCTTTGATTAACGAATTGATTAGAGAGACCTATGCGCCAATATCTTGACCTTCTACAACACATCCTCGACAACGGTGGCGATAAAGGCGACCGTACTGGTACAGGTACTCGTTCTGTATTTGGTCATCAAATGCGCTTTGATCTTTCTAAAGGTTTTCCTCTACTGACCACAAAGAAAGTTCACTTCCGTTCAATCGTGATTGAATTACTTTGGTTCCTTAAAGGTGATACCAATGTTAAATATCTGCAAGATCATAAAGTTACAATTTGGGATGAATGGTCGACAGCTGAGCAGACTGCTCGTTTTGGACGTCCTGAAGGAGAGCTAGGTCCAGTATATGGACACCAATGGCGTAACTTTGGTGCAACTAAAAAAGACGATGGTTTATACGAGCAAGATGGTTTCGATCAAATCAAATGGTTAATTAATGAAATTAAAACCAATCCAAACTCCCGTCGTTTAATCGTATCAGGTTGGAACCCAAAAGAAGCTGGACAAGTGGCACTCCCTCCTTGTCACACGCTTTTCCAGTTTTTTGTTCAGGATGGAAAATTATCATGTCAGCTTTATCAACGTAGTGCTGATGTTTTTCTTGGCGTTCCATTTAATATTGCAAGTTATGCACTTCTCACCCATATGATTGCGCAAATCTGTGATCTAGAAGTCGGTGATTTTGTGTGGACAGGTGGTGATACTCATCTTTACGCCAATCATTTCGAGCAAGCACAACTTCAATTAACACGTGAACCACTTCCATTGTGCCAACTCAAACTTAATCCTGAAATTAAAGATATTTTTGATTTCAAATTTGAAGATATTGAAATCGTAAATTACGAATCGCACCCTGCAATTAAAGCACCTGTTGCAGTTTGATTTTAACTAAGGTCTTTTGGGATCACAGTTGATACTAATCGTGATCCAACTTTACATTTCCCCCTTTAACTCATATTCGCTGGAAGAATAATCATGGCATTTCAAGGTTTAGAAGTCGTACACGTCGTTGCAATGGATCAGCAACGTTGTATTGGCAAAGGAAATGATTTGCCATGGCATATTTCAGCTGATCTCAAACATTTTAAAGAAATTACCCAAGGTGGTGTTGTGGTGATGGGACGTAAAACACTTGAGTCTATGGGTAGAACGCTTCCTAAACGTGTAAATTGGGTCATTACACGATATACGTCATGGCAATTTGAAGGAACAAAAATCGCGCATACAATCGAGAGTGCACTTGAGCAGGCAGTCCATGATGTAAAAGCTTCAGAAAAGCCTGGATCTATTTTTATCATAGGTGGTGGAGAAATTTTTAGCCAAACGATCTCTATTGCGGATCGCTTAGAACTCACGCATGTTGAATTAGACGTTCAAGGTGATGCTCATTATCCTGAGATTCCACCTGAATTTAAAAAAGTGGCATCAGAGCAACACATTGATGACAAAACAAATATTGCATTTGAGTTCGCAACCTACCAAAAATAAAGCTTTCTTACATATAGCCAATAACAATGCATAACATCGGTAAAAGAGAGTTTATTCTTGCGCTTGCAAAGGGAGCTTTTCACTCCCTATTTAGTTTATTTGTCATCTTCTCTTCAATTTGGTTATGTATGGCCTTATGGGTTCAAGAGCCATTTGGCTGGTTAGTCAGTCGTATTATCATTGGCTTTTGGGTCGCTTTTGCCTTAAGTGTTTTAGGCATATATGCAACACAACATTTTTTCAGCCGTAGTAAAGATGTTGTCTTATATATTGTCTTTTTTGCGTTCAGTTTAGTTTGGTATTTTAGCATCCCTGCCAAACAAGACCGTGAGTGGAATCCTGAAGTCGCAAGAATTCTCAATTATGAACGTCAAGGTGATTGGGTCACTTTACACAATGTGCGTAATTTTGCATGGAATGAAGACGGAACCTATCAAGAACGCTGGGAAACACGTCAAATTGATTTGAATCAAATCAGTGGCATTAACATCATTACTTCATATTGGATGGGACCACAAATCGCCCACACTTTAGTCAGCTTTGATTTCAAAAACTCTAAACCACTGACCTTTTCGATTGAAATTCGCAAAGAAAAAGATGAAGAGTTTTCTGCTATTGGTGGTTTTTTTAGAAAGTACGAAGTCAGTTTAGTTGCTGCTGACGAGAAAGACATTATTTATACACGTAGCAATGTACGTAATGAGCAGGTCTATTTTTTCCCAATCAACATGGAAGCTGCTGAAATGAAAGCTTTATTTGAGGAATATTTAGAGCAAGCAGATCAACTTAGTCAAGAACCAAAATGGTATAACACCTTGACGAGTAACTGCACCACTTTGGTTTTTGATATGGTTCAAGCGATTTCCAAACATGAACTGCCAGTGGACTACCGATTATTAGCCTCAGGTTATTTACCTAATTATCTGTATGACTTAGGGGCATTACAACATCATTGGGATATCAAAACATGGTACAACAAGGCACATGTCAACCCAAGAACAGACCAATTTAATCAATTTAAATATCAAAGTAGTGAAAATTATTCAAAATTGATTCGTCTGGGTCTCCCTCAGAGTCAGCCAGAGCTTGCACCTTAGCGTATCAGTTGATATACATAAAATTGACTTGAATTTAATTTACATTAGAAAGAAATAACACAGGGGCATTTCATATGTTAAAACAACTTTTAGCCGTATCCGTTATAGGCTCAGCATTACTTTTTACAGCATGTACCACAACACCATCTGCTGAAAAGCAACAACAAGCACTTAATCAATTGCAAAATAAAACTTGGATTTTGACACATATTGGCGCAACAGAATTTAAGACCGACCCTACTGCACACAATGTTCCAAGTATTCAATTTGATGCAGCATCTAGTCGTTTGAGTGGTGCAGATGGTTGTAACCGTTTTATGGGTGCATATAGCATTAAAGCTGACAAAATTAGCTTGAGTGAAGTTGCAACTACACAAATGATGTGTGTGAATACTCAAGAACTTGCAAATCGCTATAATGCTGCCTTGGCAAAAGTCGCGGCATTCCAAGTCTATGACAAAACGCTTCGCCTACTCGATGAGAATGGTAATCCAGTATTGCAGTATGAGTCTGCAATACAACCGCGTTAACAGTTAAGCAACCATTTCACTGGTTGCTTTTTTCATTCTACACCCCATTATTTCAGTCATTGCAACTCAATAAGGTGAATCCCATGCAACAAGCTTTGCTCGGTGGCGGATGCTTCTGGTGTGTTGAAGCAGTTTTCCTTCAACTCAAAGGTGTCACTAAAGTCGTGAGTGGTTATGCGGGTGGGTATACGGCCAATCCAAGCTATGAGGACATTTGCAAAGGAGACACCCATCACGCAGAAGTGGTTTTAGTGGATTTTGATGAAAGTCAAATTAGCTTTGCTCAATTGCTTGATGTATTTTTTGCAACACATGATCCAACCACACTCAATCGCCAAGGTAATGATATAGGTACGCAATATCGCTCTGTCATTTATTATTTTAATGAAGAACAGCGCCAGATTGCAGAGAAAGCGATTCAACAGTTAAAAGCAGAAGGTTTAGATATTGTTACAGAACTAAGCTCAGTACCGACCTTCTACCCTGCTGAAGAATATCATCAAAATTTCTTTGCTCGTAACCCGACTCAGGGCTACTGCAATTTTAGTATCCCACCAAAACTTTTAAAGCTTCGCTCTAAATTTGAAGGTTTACTCAAAGACTAATACAGGTATAAAAAAAGCGACCTTATGGTCGCTTTTCTCATGTTAATCAGTTAATTATCTGTGGCAAAGGCAATGTCAGCAAGCCCGGCTTCGCTTGCACGTGACATCACTTGAGCAACAGTATCATAACGTGATTCTTTATCTGCTTTAAGAATAATTGTCGGTTGTTGTGCTGAACCACCGGCATCGTTAAATCTTTTTTGCAATTCATCTAAGCTGATAATTTCTGAATCCCATGCAATCTCACCCTGTGAGTTAATGCTTACTTGAATCGATTCAGGTGGCGGATCAATGATATCCGCTGTCGTTTTTGGTAAAGTTAATGGAATTGATGGGTTAGCAACGGTCGCTGTCACCAAGAAGATGATCATCAAAACCAACATAATGTCAATTAACGGGATGAGGTTCATCTCCGTCATGCCTGTATCGTTGTCTTCACCCAATTGAAAAGCCATTAAGCTTGACCTCCAACGTAACTTTCTTGAGTCGCTTTCACTTCAACTTTTTGCGCAGAAGAATCTTGTTGCAGCATCGTGTCGATTAAAAGACTGTGAGCATGATCTTGTAGTTCATTACTTAATGTACGATTAAAGCGAATACAAATGTTGTATGCGATCACTGCTGGAATAGCTACTGCTAGACCAATACCCGTCATAATCAGGGCTTCACCCACAGGGGTTGCCACTTGTGCAAGTCCTGCTTGACCGCTTTTACCTACTGCAACCAATGCATGGAAGATTCCCCATACTGTACCAAATAGCCCTACAAATGGTGCAAGTGAGGCAATTGTTCCGAGTACAGCAACACCTTTTTCAGCAGATGCTTTTTCCAAAGCAATCTGACGCAATAAAGCTTGCTCCGCAACAGCTTTACGTTGTTCAAATCCCAAAGGAGCGAGTTTTGCTTTCAATCCTGCTAGTGCTTTAGAGAGTTGAGCATAAGCAACTTCTTTCAGTTGACGTGTTCCCATCACACGTAAAACGACAATCGTCCATGTCGCAATAGACATTGCGAGTAAAACGAAATAAAGCGTCTTACTGACTGCATCAGCATGTTGCCAATAAACTGAAAAGTTCATACTCGAACTCCTAATAAAAGTTAGCCGTTAGAATTCAACTTAAGTTCAAATGGTTGTTCCGCTCTAAACGGATAAGCCACACCATTTTCCTTATAAGGTCTGAATTTTGCATTACGCACTGAGCGTAAAATCTTTTGATCAAGCGAATCAATTCCACTTGATTTTGTGATTCTGGCATTCACTACATTACCGTTAGTGTCCGCTTCAATCGATACTACAACAGTACGATCAGAACCTTGTAAATCTCGGTTGGTATATGATGGCTTCGGTGTACGAGACCATGATATTTGCCCAATACTTAAATTCTTTGGTGTATTACGAGCTTGCTGCTCACGACGTTCTTGTTCGCGTCTTTCATTTTCCAAGCGCTCACGTTCTTGTTGCTCACGTAGCTGTTGGTCACGCAATGCTTGCTCACGTCGCTGCTGTTCAAGTAACTCACGATTTTTACGTTCTTGCTCTAAACGCTGTTGTTCCTGCTTTTGCTTTTCTAATTTATCTTCTTGAACAATTGCTTTTTGTTCGACAGGTTTAGGCTTTTCAGCAATGACTTTGGGTTTAACCACAGGAGGTGGTTCAACGACTTTAGGTTCTGGTTTTGGTTGAACTTGAGGTTTCACAGGTTCAACAGGAGGTGGCGGCGGTGGCGCATCCTCTTTAATCTGAACAAAACGAACCTTAATTGGGTCTTTATCAATAGGTTTTAATTCAGGTGTTTTCATCTGACTCACGGCAAATAAAACACCAATATGCCCGATCACCACTGCAATGAGCGAAGTAAGCACTTTCTTTTTCATTGAGATTGGATTTTGCATCATAGGAATGGAAGATGGGCTCATTAAAGTTTATGACCTGATATACATTGACGCTGTCTTCAGAAGGAAGATTTCAATCAAACTTATCGGTTAGTACAATTAAAGTACGCCAATAATAAATGAGAAGTGTTTTCATTTGCAACTATTAATTCTGCAGTTTTGATGAGTTTTTTTGATCATCAATAAAAAAGGCATGCTCACGCATGCCTTAATAAATCAGTGATATTTAATTAAAAATCACTGGAATACCACAGTTTTATTACCATCAACAATGATACGGTCTTCTAAATGCCACTTAACAGCACGCGCCAAGACATTACGCTCAACGTCTTGACCTAATTCACGTAATTGATCAACTGTAAAATCATGGCTGACACGTTCAACATCTTGTTCAATAATCGGGCCTTGATCCAAATCAGCTGTCACATAATGCGCTGTTGCACCAATCAGTTTTACGCCTTTTTCATACGCTTGCTTATAAGGGTTAGCACCCACAAAAGCTGGAAGGAAAGAATGATGAATGTTGATCACTTTCATTTCCCACTTAGAGACGAACTCTTCATCAAGAATCTGCATATAACGTGCGAGTACAAGCAAATCATTACCTTGCATTAACTCATCAATTTTTGCATATGCTTCGCGCTTGTTCTCTTTATTGACAGGCACAACTTCAAAAGGAATACCGAAATTTTCCACAGACTCACGTAGATCTTCATGATTCGACACAACCTTAGTGATTTCACAAGGTAATCCACCACGTGCATGACGCCATAAAAGTTCAAGCAAGGCATGATCGACTTTCGATACCAAAATACCTACTTTCTTTACATCTGACACTAAAGCTAGACGCCAATGCATGTTGTAACGTTCAGCTACGTTTGTGGCGAAAGTTTGTAGAATATTTTCCTTACGGCTTTGCAAATTGTCGAGTTCAAACTCAACACGCATGAAATAACGCCCGCCCTGAGCTTCTGTTGCATATTGATCAAGCGCAGTGATGTTTGCCCCTTGATGATACAAAAAGCTCGATACAGCCTGCACGATTCCTGGTTTATCTTCGCAAGTAATCAGTAAACGTGCTGTGTTAGCAGTTGTCATATTCATGATGATTTATATCACTTAACAGTTAAATTGAAAAACAGCCGCGTATTCTAACTCTTTTTTTAATGCTTTCAAATTATCTTTGCTGAAATCAATCTTCTCGATCAGCAGAAAGACTAGCAAATAATTCAGATGTTCCCAGCGTTTCAAGCAAGCGCTCATAAGTCTGACGACTTTCACCACGTAAATAAGGACCTTCAAGAAACACCATTTGACGCAGTGCCTGCCAAACCCACTTTTCATCTAGATGGTTGGAATCTTTTAAATGACCAGACATATAGAGAAAGTTCGTCCAATTGGTTAGGACGATCCATAGGTTAATGATCAACGCTTCAATTTCAGACTCTGTCATTTGCATGAGACCTGCATTGACGAAGGCTCGGTAAATCTTTTGACCTTGTTGCATCACTTTACCTGCGAAACGCGGGTAAATTTTTCTAAAGTCATCATTATTTTCGGTTAAATGATATACATCACGATGCAGAAAACGATAGGCCCATAACTGACTACTGAGTACTTGAAAGTATCGGATTTTATCATTGGCATTTACATCACGGTCTTCTGGCAATGCTAGCAGCTCTAAAGTTGCATGCTGATATTGCTCCATCAACTCTTTAATGATCTCTTGCTTGTTACGAAAGTGATAATAGAGATTACCAGGGCTAATACCTAACTCTGCTGCGATATGGTTAGTTGTGACAGATCGCTCTCCACGTTCGTTAAAGAGTTGCAAACTAATTTGCAAGATTCGGTCTTTGGTTTTTAACGTTTTGGAATGCGACATCCTAATACCATCTATAACAAGAATAATGACATTTAGCCCAAGCTAACATAAAAGTGACTTGACTTTTAGAGTATTTACTCTAAAAATAAAAATCACATCAACCCTTACATTAGTGGTACTGGTCATGAACAGTCAAACAAAAACAAATTTAATGACGACTGAAGCATCGGAAGTTCAGCATTTACATGATCTTCTAGCGCTTCAGAAAGCAGCCTATCGACGTTATCCGAACCCGACAGCAAAACAGCGTATTGAACGTTTGGCTCGTCTTAAAGCAGTTTTGATTAAATATCAGGACCAAATTGCAGAAGCAATTAGCCAAGATTATGGTAATCGTTCGGTTTCTGAAACGAAAATTGGTGAACTACTCACTTCACTCGAACAAATCAAATATTACAGCAAACATTTAACAGAGTGGATGAAGCCTTCTAAACGCCATATCGGTATTTTACATCAACCTGCAAAAGGTTGGGTTCAGTATCAACCTTTAGGTGTTGTCGGTATCATTTCCCCTTGGAACTACCCTTTATTATTGGCGATTAGCCCATTAGTATGTGCATTGGCAGCGGGCAACCATGCCATGATTAAAGTTTCAAGCACCTCTCGTAACTTTGGCTATGTATTACAAAATGCTTTATCTGAAGCGTTCCCACAAGAGTTAGTTGCCGTTGTTACAGGTGGTGGCGTAATCTCTGACACATTCAGTCATCTTGCATTTGATAAATTAGTCTTCACAGGCTCTACCAATGTTGGTAAGACTGTGATGAAAGCAGCATCTGAAAACTTAGTTCCAGTTATTCTAGAACTTGGTGGTAAATCACCAGTTATCGTGCACCCTTCAATTGACTTAAAGGATGTCGCGGAGCGTGTTGCATTCGGTAAATTGTGGAATGCGGGTCAAACTTGTGTCGCACCAGATTATATTTTCCTACCACGTGGTAAAACTTCAGAGTTTATTCACCAGTTTGAAACCGTTGCGAAAACGATGTATCCAACATTACGTGACAACCAAGATTACACCTCTATAGTGAGCGATAAGCAAAATAAACGCTTACAAGGTTACTTAGAAGATGCGATTCAAAATGGTGCTCAAGTCACTGAAATTAACCCATTAAAAGAAGAGCTTGCTTCTGTACGTAAAATAGCGCCAACCCTTCTGACCAATATCAGCCCTGATATGGAAATTATGAAGAACGAAATCTTTGGTCCAATTTTACCAATCTTAGAATATGATCAAATAGACGAAGTTATCGAGTTTATTAATGACCGACCACGTCCACTTGCATTATACTATTTCGACTTTAACGATGCTCGAGCAGAATACGTTTCGCAACGTACTCACTCTGGACACTTTGGTCAAAACGCTGTTGTTACTCATGTTGCACAAGATGATCTACCTTTCGGTGGCGTTGGTGCATCTGGTATGGGCAGATACCATGGTCCCGAAGGCTTCTTCAGTTTATCAAATGAACGCTCAGTCATGTCTATTCCAAAGCTATTCAGCTTGAAATACGTACTGCCTCCGTTTAATAGACCGATCCCTAGTCTTATCCGTAAAGCCTTTCTTCGTTAAATGATCAAGGCATGATCTATCACAACAGGTCATGCCCTGTTTTTATCAATTTCGCTTGTCTTTTAAGCGTATTTTTGATATAAAACGCCCCTTGAATGAATTCAATCCGTTTTATTTTGACTGGCCATACAGGTTTGCTGTTGGCTAAATCAATGGAGTTACACCATGTCTAAGGTTTGCCAAGTTACCGGCAAGCGTCCAGTCGTTGGTAACAACGTCTCACACGCCAACAACAAAACTAAGCGCCGGTTCGAGCCGAACCTGCACCACCACCGTTTTTGGTTAGAAAGCGAAAAACGTTTCGTACGTCTTCGTCTAACTACTAAAGGTATGCGTATTATCGACAAATTGGGCATCGAAAAGGTTGTTGCTGACCTACGTGCTCAAGGTCAAAAGATCTAAGGAGCAACGAAAATGCGTGATAAGATTCGCCTAGTTTCTTCTGCTGGTACAGGTTATTTCTATACCACTACTAAGAACAAACGTACTATGCCGGAAAAAATGGAAATCAAAAAATTTGATCCAAAAATCCGTCAACACGTAATCTTCAAAGAAGCTAAAATCAAATAATTTTAGTTCTTTAAAAAAATACGACCCATTGGGTCGTTTTTTTTGCCTTTTTTTTCTTCAGGTTGTTAAAATTTAATCTCAGTTTGGCATTTTTTATGCTTATACAGCTCAAAAGCCAATTCATAATTTATAAATATTTAAGGGGTGATTAGTGCCACATGATGTAGATTTAATTATATTGCTTGCGGTTGGTTTTGGCTTAGCCCTTATTTTTGGCTTTATCGCCGCACGTTTACGTCTACCCCCTCTTGTTGGCTATCTCATTGCCGGCATTATTATTAGCCCCAAAACCCCCGGTATCGTCGCCGATATCACACTAGCCAATCAACTCGCAGAACTGGGTGTCATGTTTTTGATGTTCGGTGTCGGGATGCACTTTTCACTGAAAGATTTAATGCAAGTTCGGCGTATTGCTGTCCCTGGTGCAATTTTACAAATCACAGTGGCTACCATCCTCGGGATTGGCGTCTCCATGCTATGGGGATGGAGTTTTGGGTCAGCATTGGTGTTTGGCTTAAGCTTATCTTGTGCGAGTACTGTGGTACTCCTAAAAGCTTTAGGTGACCGAGGCTTACTGGATTCAGTCAATGGAAAAATTGCTGTGGGATGGCTACTCGTCGAAGACCTAGTCATGGTGCTCGCTTTAGTTTTATTACCCGCTACAGCTGTACTCCTTGGCGGAACAGCACTGGAAGGCGCTGATCCAGATCAAAATGTCTTTGTGACTTTAGGAATAACCTTACTTAAAGTTGCGGGCTTTATTGCCTTTATGCTGATTATTGGTAAGCGCCTCATCCCTAAAATTATTCAGTTTGTCGTACGCTTGGGTTCTCGCGAGCTATTTACACTGACTGTGGTTGCAGCAGCCGTATCCATTGCCTATGGTTCATATGCGATTTTTGGCGTTTCAATGGCATTAGGTGCATTCTTTGCTGGGATGGTGGTTAAAGAGTCTGACTTCAGTCATCGTGCTGAAGAAGAAACGTTACCACTGCGTGAGATATTCTCCATCCTATTCTTCGTCTCTGTCGGAATGTTGTTTGACCCAACAATTATCGTTGAAGAACCACTTCATATTCTGGCTGTGATTAGCATTATCATGATCGGAAAAACATTAGCAGCAATGGCGCTGGTTTTGTTCTTCCGCTATCCATTAAATACCGCACTTACAGTAGGTGCCTCACTCGCTCAAATCGGTGAGTTCTCATTTATATTGGCAACACTCGGTCTATCTATAGGATTATTAACCCCTGAAGCTCAAAACTTGATTTTAGCCGGGGCATTATTTTCTATTTCGCTCAATTCTGTTTTATTTTCAGCCATTGAACCCGTACAGAAATGGATTCGTGAGCGCTCGCATTTGGCTCGTTTGCTTGAGCGTAGTGGTGATCCATTGGCGATGCTACCTGACGAGGTCTCACAGGACTACCTGCGCGATCAAGTGGTCATGGTCGGTCATGGAGAAGTTGGACGTCGCTTAACAAAAACACTGATGGAAAATAACATCAAAGTGGTGATTGCTGAAGAAAATCGAGAAATTGTTGAAAAACTACGTGCAAAAGATATTGCTGCAGTATCAGGTTCAGCAACAGAACCGGGCGTATTAATTCAAGCGCATATACAACATGCGAGGCTTTTAATTATCTCGCCGATGGATATTTTAGATATTCATAAGATTGTAGATACTGCCAAACTTCTGAATCCACAGATTCAAGTTTTGATCTGTTCAGAAAGTAAAGAAGAAGCTGAAGCAATACGTGCAGATGAAATTGGTGAAGTGTATTACGCGAAGGAAGAAATGGCGAAGAATATGAGCAATCATATTCTAAATCAAATTGAAATCGCACATCATCATGCACCATCTCACTAAGTAAAATAAAAACCGCGCTATTTGCGCGGTTTTTTCTTAGCTATAAAACTGTGGTTTTTCATCTACGACTTCCGCATGCCATTCATTCGATTGTTTTTCGAGAAGTGCAAATAACGCAGCCTGAATCATGTGTTGGGCAATCAAAGGCATATGATCACCTAATAAAGCTTTCACTTCATCATTAAATTGAATTTTCACAAGTGGCTCATCCTCGGATGCAGCGTGACGAAGCGCTAACTCGCCATTCTCAAGTTGCACCAATTCTAAAATTGCTTCTTGTGTTCCGAATAATTCTTTCAATTGCTCTATAGACATATACCCTCCATGATTCACATGGTGGCAAAATGCTGAATGCACTTTGCATAGCTTAGACTATTTTATATAAGTTCTAAAATTTATATTTCAAGTCTAATCGTTTAAAACTGTCATGATTACAATTAAAACTCAACCATTTCGTTACGAAAACCGTCAATAAGATGGGTTAAGTCACGATGCCACTCTCGAAGAATTTGAGTGTCTGGCAACCACGCTTGAGGTGTCTGCGTGACTTTAATAATAAGATTTGAAGAAGTCTCATCCTCAGGTTCTGGTGCACTTGGTTCAGGTGCATACTGGCACATACGATAAGCGCGCTTTAGTTCTGCAATAAAACCATCCTTTGCAAGATGCTGTAAAACGGTGATTTCTGGAGAAACTTGCCCTTTAGCGGCCATATGCTCTTCAATAGATTTTAATGTAGGTGAAAAATCATTTAAACGGTAATAACGAACCAACTCTTGCAAAAATGCCAAAACCGCTCCATGCAAATGAAAGACTGCCGCTTCACGATGGGCTTGAGCTTGTTGAATATGATCTGTCTGTTCTGCTTGCTGACATGATAGACGGGCAAAATAGAGTTTTTGATTAGTGCGATCTGCATGAAAACGAGCAACACGAGACATGAAAACTTCCTAGCAACATTTATGTCATACAACTTAAATGTTGGCGCCATATCACGCAATGCTTTTAAGAAAAAAATAAAGATTAATTTTAGATCAACAAGATTGATTGAAAGCTTGATGATTAATGCATACTGCTTAAAAAAAAAGCCAGCCAAATACATGGCTGACCCTTTCGAATGAATCTAAGGTTATATTAGCGAACAATACCCTTAAAAATTCCTAATGGATTATAAGTCCCATCGCCTTTTTCATTGTCATAATGAAATTTGACCTGATCTTGATCACCACCTAACAGTGTTCCAGCCTTGTAAAGACCTTCTGAAATCGCAAGGAAGCCAACATCAATTGCTTGATGAACTGTACCAACACCAGGAATTAGGCTCAGTGGCTTCCAAATTGGAGCTTGAACATTCAATGTGCTCGAAAATAAGTTTGATGCGTTTTGAAGCGTGTCACCGATTAACGTACCTGCACCTGATACGATTTCTGTTTCTAAATGATTTAATTCTTGAATAGACATTTTTATAACCTTTTGGGGTTTTATAATGGAGCTTTTATACTACACACTTCACTCAAACTTATTCAATCTATTATTAAGATATACTTCACAATAATTTGTATATAAATGTGATTTTAAGTGTATATTTTTAATAAAAATATTAATATATAACAGAAATACATTTCAAAAATATGTCAATTCTTCAAAGTACAAAAGTCGGTCAAAAAAGCTAAAAAAGATTCATATTTATTAGTGAAATTAAATAAAATATCAAATAAAAAGGAGCAATAACTGCTCCTACTTTATTTAGACATCAAGTTATGCTTCTGGCTTTTCGTCTGCAGCTTTTACTCGAATACCTGCACCTTTAACTTTACGGGTGTTCAGCCCCTTAATTGCTTTCACAGCTTCACGACCATGTGGCATTTCAACAAAGGCAAATCCTTTCGATTTGCCTGTTGCAGCATCTAATACCAATGTACATGAGTCTACTGTTCCAAACTGCTGAAATAACTCCAGAATCTCAGCTTCAGTAATGCTGCGCTCTAAGTTACGAACTAAAATTTTCATGAAAAAACCTTAAGAAGATAGGCAAAAAAACCAAAAAGTACGCGCCTACTCTACTTTTTGTATGAAACAATCTAGATAGTTTAATCGAGATCAATCCCAAAATCTAAATTAATCGACTGTCGCTCAATCAAAGCACTCTTAACCGTTTGCTGCCTGGTTTTATAATGTGTTTCACTTGTACACAAATGTCTTGAAAGATCATTAAGAAAATAGCTTTCAACTTTTCGTCCTTGCTCATCGACTTGTTCCCTTGCCCACGTCACCAAATTTTGCTTGGTTAAAATCAATTCATTTTGTGCACGGGTAAGTGCTACATAAAGCACACGGCGTTCTTCTTCAACTTCATCAAAATCCCCTTGAGCTCTTGCATGTGGATACTGACCAGGTGTCACATTCGCCACGTAACAAACTTTTTGTTCAGTTCCTTTAGCAGAATGTATCGTGATCAAGGTAACAACATCAGTATCTGACTGGCGTTCGATTTCACTGATTGAAACTGGATCAAGCACGTAGGCTTCTAAAAACTCACTTAACTGAGTATGTTTTGAAGCTAACTGTTTCACCAACTCAAAGTCTCCTTGACGACGCCCCCAATCCTTTTTGTAATTTTCACTCAACTGAATTTCTATTGCCTGAATTGCCAAGCTTACGCAAGCTTGAACTTCAGTCTTTATCACATTCAACTGCTTCATAATGAGTAGAGCCTCAGCAGGAATACGTCCAAATTTTTCTAGTTTTTCCGCAATGACGTCATCTTGAGGGTCCTGTAACAACTGTTGCGCTAAACGGCTTGCGCCAACATCACCGACCCCATCCCAAAGCGTCAAAAACCGCATCCATGCAATATCGTCTGAAGGATTGGCAATGACCCGTAGTAAACTCAGTAAATCCTTAACATGCGCAGTTTCAAGAAGTTTCATACCACCAATAAACCGATATGGGACATTGGCTGCAATGAAAGCTGCTTCAATATGACGAGCTGCAAAGCTTGAACGTACCAGAACCATATGATCGCGCCAAGGACTTCCCTCAAGCAAATGTCGCTCTTTAATATCTATGGCAATCCATTTTGCTTCATCAAACTCATTCGGGAAAATATGAATTTTAGGCTTTATGCCTGTACCTCGATACGCATTTAAGCGCTTGTCATATTTAATCTCACTTTGATCAAGCAACCAATTTGATAAATCTAAAATTTCTTGAGTAGATCGGTAGTTTTTTTCTAATTTAAAGATCTGTGCTGCTGGCACACGCTCTTTAAAATGATGAATGTTTTCGAAATCTGCTCCACGAAAACCATAAATCGATTGAGCATCATCCCCGACACAAAACAAACTTACTCGATCCTTTAAAGGCTCTAATAGCGCCCATTGCAATGGATTGGTGTCTTGCATTTCATCCACAAGCATATGTCTGCAAATCGAGGCCACATAATCGACTAGACCCTCAGACTGTGCTAAAGCTGATGCCACGATCGCAAGAATATCGTCATAATCAAGAAAGCTGCGTGCCTGCTTTCGAGTTTCATATTCTTTCATGATTTCTGCAATCAGGTCTTTCATTGCTAAGAATTCAGGCATTTGCTTTTCTATGGCAACACTTAGCTTTTGACGCGTATTTCTAGCATATGAATACAGATCACATAATTCAGCAGGCTTCGGGAGCTGATTGGGATTCTTCTTATCATCTTTACCACGTATCAAACGAAACGTCATGAGTTGATCATCACGATCAATAATTGAGAATTGCGCTAAGCCGAAAGCTTTTGGTATACGACGCAGCAAGTACATACAAAAAGTATGGAATGTTGATGCTCGTAATCCTTTTGCTTGTTCACCGAGTGCCAATTCGACACGCGCCACGATTTCACTGGCAGCACGACGCGTAAACGTCAAAATTTGAATTTGATTGGCGGGTACACCTTGATCAATAAGATAAGCAGCACGTG
Source organism: Acinetobacter sp. 24-47-47 (assembly GCF_057737035.1). NCBI lineage: Bacteria > Pseudomonadati > Pseudomonadota > Gammaproteobacteria > Moraxellales > Moraxellaceae > Acinetobacter > Acinetobacter sp. 24-47-47. The sequence goes on from NZ_CM173216.1 coordinate 2,590,735, forward strand.
CCACAATCGTTTTGGTTTTACCACAGCCCGCACCCGCCAACACCAAACTATGTAAGGCTTCTGTGGTTGCAGCTTGTTTTTGTTGAGGATTTAATTCATCAATCAGGCTGTCTAAACTCATCGCTACTCATCAATTTTACAATAACAATAGTTTAACAGAGCTAGATTTAGAAAATACAAACACGCTTCAGTTTTAAACCTCAAAGCCCACTTACATAGAGGATTAGATATACTGCCTTACGATATTTTGTACCGTTAAATCTAAATTCTGAACTGCATTTTTCAAGGATTCTGACAAACTTTGATCCAGAGGATTAATACTACAGATGTGATGAAACCCTTGTTCGTACAATGGTTCTACCCCTTCACCAACTCTACCAGCGAATGCAAATACAGGCTTGTTGTGCCGATATGCGACTTGAGCAACGGCAAATGGGGTTTTACCAAATTGAGTCTGAGTATCAATTTTCCCTTCACCCGTAAATACATAATCAGCTTGCGCAATTTTTTCAGCCAATTGAGTTTCCTCAATGATTAATTCAGCACCCGATCGAATATCTGCGCCTGTAAATGCCATCAAACCAAATCCCAAACCACCTGCTGCACCAGCACCAGATCGATGACGTAAATCGACTAAAAGCTGCTGCTCTACCACCCCTGCAAAGTGCAATAAATTATGATCCAATACTTGCACCATTTCAGGTGTTGCCCCTTTTTGCGGACCAAAAATATAAGATGCGCCAAGTGGACCACATAATGGATTGTTTACATCTGAAGCAATAACAATATCTGTTTTAGTCAATCTTGGGTCGAGTTGTGACACATCAATGGAATCGATTTGGTTTAAGTTTCCACCTGTTGGCTCAAATGCTTCATGATATTGATTAATAAATTTCACGCCCAAAGCATGCGCCATACCAGCACCACCATCATTGGTCACACTCCCACCCAATCCGATGATGATCTTTTTCACCCCGAATTCGAGAGCTGCAGCAATCAGTTGCCCTGTTCCTACAGTATTAGTGAACAAAGGATTTCTTAAATGAGGTGGTATGAGATGAATGCCATTGGCTTTCGCCATTTCAATGACTGCTGTTTGTCCCTGATCAATTAATCCAAAATGAGTCATGACACGCTGATTAGCGAATGGGCCTTGTGCTTCGCACGCGATTTTTAATCCTGATTTTGCCATGACCAATGCATCAATGGTTCCTTCACCACCATCTGCCATTGGATTCAAAATACATTGTGCATCGGGTAAGACTTTATGGATGGCATTTTTCATAATCATGCATACCTGCTCAGCAGGCATGCTTTCTTTGAAAGAGTCGGGAGCCAAAATAAAAGTTTCTATCCTTTGCTGCATACTTTATTGCTATTCTCATATTTAAATTAATTCAGATACTTATTTATTACATTGAGATTTTCAATTTTTCAAATAGAACCCTTATATATATTGTAATAAACTTACAATTCCCCAAAAAAAATAACGGTATAACAATGCAAAAATATCAAATATTTAAAAAAACTTTAGTGCTGTGTACATTCATTTTTGTATGTAATCAAGCTACCAGCTCGTCTGCAACCAATTCACACAGTAGTGAAAATATTCAATTATCAGCACTTTCAGCCAAATGGAAATGTACTGAAGAAATGGATTACATGGGTTATGCTGCGAAAAGCGAAATAGTGTCTGAGTTCAAACCAAATGGTCAATATTTTGAAAAAAATCAAATGACCTTTATTAAAGATAACGAGAAAGCAATTGCTTATACCCAATCTGAAGCTCAATGGAGTTTACAAGAACATATACTCACAATTGATCAAAATAAATTACTGAAATTTGAAATAGACAATGCTCAAGTTGAAGAGCAATTAAACCTTAAATCAGCTTTAGCTGATCCTGATGCTGTGAAATTACTAATTAAAAAACTCGATAACAAAGAAATGATTGCGAATTTCATTCTATTTGATACAGAAATAGAAAATCTCTCAAGAGTATGTGTAAGACAATAAATTTAATGTCATAAAAAAATGCTGACCTAGGTCAGCATTTTCTGTTATTTAAACGTTAAGCTTCAATCCATTTACCATCTTGGTAAATCAAAGACCATTTCGTTTGTTTACCTTCAGGCGTTTCAGAACCAATATATTGCGCTTGATTTTTACGACTAAACTTCACTAAAGTTGGGTTTCCATCAGGGTCAGTATCTGGCGCTTGCAGAATAAACTGATACTTTGGATCTAGCTGTTCAGCAACCGTACGCAATTCCGCAACCTTAGGAGCACGAGTTTCACGCACTTTAGGGAATTTACTTGCTGCTAAGAATAAGCCTGCTGCTCCATCACGTAATACGAAAAAGTCGTCATGTTTCGTTGAGCGCAAATGTTCCATTTTAATCGGGTCGACACGAGGAGGTGCTGGTTGACCATTCTTCAATACTTTACGTGTATTTTCACAGCTTGTGCAGGCAAAATAAGGACCAAAACGCCCTGTCTTTAACTGCATCTCACCATCACATTTGTCACATGGAATTGTTGGACCATCGTACCCTTTAATTTTGAACTCACCTTCTTCAAGCTCAAAACCTTCGCAGTCTGGATTGTTCCCACAAATATGAAGTTTACGACCACCATCAATAACGTAGCTATCCATTGCTGTTTCGCAAATTGGGCAACGTTTTTTCGACATTAAATCTGCGGTTTCTGCAGACTCATCATCAGATAATGCAGCCAAAGACTCTACTGGCGTTAAGTTAAGTGTACCTTTACAACGTTCTTTCGGTGGTAAGTTATAGCCAGAACAACCTAAGAATACACCTGTGGTACCGGTACGAATCTGCATCGGACGATCACATTCTTTACAATGCACAGCATCAACTTCAACAGGCTGATTACGGCGCATGCCATTTTCACCCTGTGCAGTAGTCAGACGTTTCTTAAAATCACCATAGAAACTATCTAATAACTCTTTCCAATTACGCTCACCATCTGCAACTTTATCCAGTTGACCTTCTAGATCTGCAGTAAATGCATAATTCATTAAGTTGTTAAAACTTTCGTCCAAACGATCTGTAACGATTTCACCCATCTTCTCTGCATAGAGACGACGGTTATCCAATTTCACATAGCCACGATCTTGGATCGTTGAAATAATCGCTGCGTAAGTTGAAGGACGACCAATGCCTTTTTTCTCAAGCTCTTTCACCAATGATGCTTCTGTAAAACGTGCAGGCGGTTTAGTGAAATGTTGCGAAGGATCTAACTTTTGAAGTTGTAGAACTTCACCCACTTTCACAGCAGGCAGTAAAACATCATCATCCGACTTGTTCTGGCCACGTACTTTCGTAAAGCCATCAAATACCAAAGTACGACCTTTAGCTTTAAGCTCTACACCATTCGCGTCAACCAAGATCGTCGAAGACAAATATTCAGCAGGTGTCATTTGACATGCAACAAACTGACGCCAAATCAGATCATATAGACGCTGAGCATCGCGATCTACACCCGCAAGTTGATCACCCTTCAGTGCGACGTTTGATGGACGAATCGCTTCATGGGCTTCTTGCGCACCTGCTTTATTTCCAAAACGGTTTGGCTTTGCAGGGAGATATTTTTCACCATACTCAGTTTCGATATGTCCACGTACCATATTGACCGCATCATCACTCAAGAATGTAGAGTCGGTACGCATATAGGTGATATAACCTGCCTCATACAAGCGCTGTGCCATCGTCATCGTTTTCTTTACAGAGAAACCGAGTCGAGTACTTGCTGCTTGTTGTAAGGTCGAGGTGATATAAGGTGCGCTCGGATTAACTTTGGTCGGTTTATCTTCACGGGCAGCAACTTTGAATTCAGCGTCTTTTAAAACATCTAATAAAGCATCTGTTTGTGCTTTGTTTTGAAGTTTTAATGTCTTACCTGACTGTTTGACTGCTTCTAAACGAATATCATCTTTTTTAGATTTGGTATCTGCAAAAACTTGCCAATATTCTTCAGGAATAAAAGCACGAATTTCTCGCTCACGCTCAACCACAAGTTTCGCAGCAACTGACTGTACACGACCCGCAGATAAACCACGTGCGATCTTCTCCCACAATAGTGGTGAAATCATAAAGCCAACAATACGATCAAGGAAACGGCGTGCTTGTTGTGCATTGACTTTATCAATATCTAAACGAGCAGGCTGTTTAAATGCTTCTTGAATGGCATTTTTAGTAATTTCGTTGAAAACCACACGTCTATAACGAGAGTCATCACCACCAATAACTTCTTTTAAATGCCAAGCAATCGCTTCTCCTTCACGGTCCAAATCAGTTGCGAGATAGACCTCGTCAACCTGCGAAGCAAGCTTTTTCAGTTCTGAAACAACATTTTCTTTACCAGGAAGCACTTCATAGTGTGCTTTCCAACCGTGCTCAGGGTCTACCCCCATACGATTGATCAGTGCCTGTTGAGCTTTTTCAGCTTTCTCTTCAGCAGTCTGTTTGGTACGTGTTACTGGTTTCTTTTCCGTACTTTTTGAAGCACCTGTTGGTAAGTCACGGACATGACCCACAGATGATTTCACAATGTAGTTTGAACCTAAGTATTTATTAATGGTCTTCGCTTTAGCAGGCGACTCGACGATCACTAAAGCACGTTTTTTTCCAGCTTCTGACGATTGAGCTGTAGCGCTTTTGGATGTGGACTTAGGAGCATTCGCCATAGTGAACCGTTATTCCTATAAGATTAAAAAATTAAATTTCAGCCAATTTGTGTAAAAGTGCTTTCATTTCATCAAGTTGTGTAGCATGAAGATCTTCTTCTTCCTTCCAGTACAAACCGACGCAATTAGACTGCATATCAATAGCATAAATCCCTTTTAATGCAATGGGGAAATCATTAAATTTCTCATTCCCGTGAACAACCTTAAGTTTTTCATTTTCAACCAATGCGCGCATTAAAGGTAGGCGACCATCAGGAATGATAACGCTGTAATACGCTACCATACTGGCACGATTTTCTGATGCCATTGGAATATTGGTCCATGAAGGTGCAGCAATCAAACGCGGGTGTAATCCCATTTTTCGCGCTTTCTCACGCATGATCCCCAAAGCTTTTTCTCTTGGATTTACACGTAATCCGAAGATCGAGCCCAGCACAAAAACAACGATAAGAATCGTTATCCAAAGTCCAGCATTTTCCATAGTTCACCTTTTGCTTCTTATATTAGAGTTGCATAAGCCGAATATAAAAGGCAAGTTGAAAATTAAAAATACGATTTATAGCGGCATGAAACCAGTATTGAGACCTGAACCAAATAAGGCATGATGTGGTATAACTCACCTAAGCACAGTGCAACTGAAATAAAAAAAAGCGATAAAATCATCGCTTTTTTCCGAGGCATTTTTAGTTCAAAAACATCTCATGGCTATAAAGTACTTCATGACCATTCCAATAAATATATCCTTTATCAATCATTTCCTTAAGCAATAACCGCACATCTGATTTTGGAAATAGTTGTTCTAATAAATCACGCAGTTCATAAATATCTTTAGGCTTTCCGGATTTTAAAGCATTCAATTTTTGGATGACTTCCAGCTGGACAGGATCTATTTTTTCAAAATTTTTAAACAAATCACTCTGAATATGTTGAATGTCTTGTGACTCTTCAATTTCAGCTAAAATGTCTTTTGCTTCGATATGTAGCTTCGCCAATAACGCATCTACCTGCCCAAGCTTGTGGTCTGCTACTACATCTTCATCAACATTCATATCCAATTGAGCCCACTGCTTTAATACCTTTTTACGAAAGGAAATTTGCTCACCTTCTTTTTTAACTACCTTTAAATTAATCAGCATGCCAATCAATTTAGCGCTGTGCTCGTCATTTATTCTCAACGTATTCTCGATCGAGTTTTTAAGCTTAGCTAAGGTGTTGGGCTTCCCTTCCATACGAACCACAACATCACAATACTGCTTTACTTTAAATAAATCATGATTTTGACGAATAGTTTCAACTGAAGGCACGTTGTATTTGAGTTTTGACACAGGTTGCTCTGGTTGTACCTGTATCAAATTACATTGAATGCCAGAAGCTCGCATCATGTCAGCCAACATGGTGCTACAGTCTCGTGCAGAAATCACATCAATCTCTGCGCCATGCTCAACCAATGCCAAGATTTGCCCCACAATCACAGCGTACTCAAATTCTTTTTCTTTTGCCTCAAGCATTTCTAAAATGACAATTTGACCACTACTAATCCAACTCGCAAATTCAGTCAAATCAGTGAGACTGTAATGAAAACTCCCTTTCGAATGAAATAGATAGGTCGTGGTGTAATGTTGCACAATCTCCCGAAATAACGTCGAAGTCGGCATGTTATTTTCAAGATCTATTAGGACAACTTTAGCGCTCATAGGATAAGATTCAGAATTCGGCAAGTGAAAAGACTATTACAACGACCTTCATATCAAAGGTCAAACTATTTACGCATACTTCTTGATAAATAATCAGTATTTATGTCACGTCTTAATAATGTGGCGGTTTATCCAAAATTGGATCAAATGGAGCAACACCATCGTCAGCATGAGTAGCTTCAACACGTTGATACAAAATTTGCATTTGTTTCTTTAAATCGCTGATTTCACGGCTTTGTAATGCAATTTGAATATTTAACTGATCAACTAATTCATCTAAAAATGCAATTCGGACTTGCAAATCTTCTATGGGTGCGGAAAATGACGCCTGCTCATTTAGATTTTTTTGATTCGACATTATAAGTCCTCATCAGGGGATTTCAGGAAACATTATGGCCTATATTACCTTAAGGGACGTCCAACTCGCATTTGGTGGACCGTACTTACTCGACGGCGCGAATTTTAGTTTAGAACGCGGCGAACGAGTGTGTTTGATTGGCCGTAATGGTGAGGGTAAGTCTACTTTACTTAAACTCATTGATGGAAGTTTATTGCCTGATGCTGGTGAAGTTTCCCTGCAAAATGGCATCACCATTTCTATGCTGGCTCAAGACGTGCCAATGGACTCGGGACGTGTTGCAGATATTGTGGCAGATGGCGCAGGTGAAGCAGCTTTTGTTCTTAGAGCTTATCACGAAGCAAGCGAAGCTTGTGTACTCGGCGATATGGAAGCTTGCGATCGCATGGGTAACTTGCAACATAAAATGGATCAATTAGATGGTTGGGCACTTGAAACTAAAGTGAATTCAATCCTCAGTAAAATGGGACTTGATCCTGATGCTGATTTAGCTGATCTTTCAGGTGGTCGTAAACGTCGTGTGCTTCTTGCACGCGCACTACTCACCCAACCTGATGTTTTGTTACTCGACGAACCAACGAACCATTTAGATGTTGAAAGTATCGAGTGGTTAGAAAAATTCTTACTCGATCAAAATAATTTAACATTACTCTTCATTTCGCATGACCGTTCATTTGTAGACAGTATTGCTACACGTATTGTGGAACTGGATCGTGGCATCTTACGCAGTTATGAAGGGAACTATTCACGTTACCTCGAACTCAAAGCTGCACAGATGGAAGCTGAAGAAAAACAAAATGCGCTGTTCGATAAAAAGCTAGCAGAAGAAGAAGTTTGGATTCGTCAAGGCATTAAAGCACGTCGTACCCGTAACGAAGGTCGTGTACGTGCCTTAAAAGCATTACGTGAAGAATCTAAAGCCCGCCGTTCGCAGCAAGGCAAAGTGAGCATGGCTACCCAAGATGCTCAACGTTCAGGCAAAGTGGTCTTCGAAATTGAAAACCTCAGTGTGCAATTTGGCGACAACACTCCAATTATCAAAGATTTTAATGCACTGGTTCTGCGTGGAGATCGTATTGGTCTCGTGGGCGATAACGGTGTCGGTAAAACCACGCTAATCAAAGCAATTTTGGGTCAACAAGAACACTCAGGTACGGTCAAAACAGGGACACAACTCGAAGTGGCTTATTTTGACCAGCTTCGTAACGTACTCGATCTTGAAAAATCGGTAAAAGACAACGTGGCCGAAGGGTCAGACTTTGTCGATATCAATGGCGGACGTCGTCATATCTATAGCTATTTACAAGATTTCTTGTTCTCCCCTGAACGTGCTCGTACACCTGTAAAAGCCCTTTCTGGTGGTGAACGTAACCGCATTTTATTAGCGAAATTACTGCTTAAACCATCGAACCTCATCGTGATGGATGAGCCAACCAATGACTTGGATATGGTGACGCTTGAGCTGCTTGAAGAGATGCTCAGTGATTACAAAGGAACTTTATTGTTGATCTCGCATGACCGTGCCTTTATGGACAATGTCGTGACCTCAACTTGGGTATTCGATGGCAAAGGCAATATCGATGAATATGTCGGTGGTTATCAAGACTACCTCATGCAACGTCCTGATCAAACTGTAGTCGATCAGAAATCTGCGGTGAAGAAAGCAGCTGCAAAAGCTGAAGCGGCGGCAACCCCTGCACCAGCGGTTAAAAAAGTAAAACTAAGCTATAAAGATCAACGTGCTTTAGAACAACTTCCTGCTGAAATGGAAGCTTTGGAAAAGGAACAAGCCGAGATTAATGCGCTTTTAGCAGATGGTTCTTTATTTGTGACAGATAGTGACAAAGCAACTCAACTTTCGATTCGCCTTACTGAAATTGATGAGTTACTTTTAGAGAAATTAGAGCGCTGGGAAGCGCTTGAAAGTCTTGCGAATGGTGGCTGATTACCCTGATGAATAAAAAAACTCCGCGCTTGCGGAGTTTTTTATTTTGCCAAGTTTGATCACGCTAAACCAATTACTGCAACCAATGCTGCTAGCACACCTACAATCTTTTTACCTTGTGGAACAAATTTCACCATCAATGCCCCTAAACCCAGTCCAAGAGCATAAATCATTGCCATGGCAGTAATCATGCCTAAAATCTGAACGCCAACATTTCCATTCATCGCTAATTCAGCTCCGTGTGCTGAACCATGAAAAACTGATAGAAACACTGCTGCAACTGGAAAAATTCTGTTCGATTTGGTCCATAAACTTACAGCTAAGATGAACAATGAACCTACAATTCCAATTTCTGCAACGCCATTCGGAATAATTCCATGCGCACCTAAACTGAATCCAGCAACGAGCGCTGTAAGCAAGCCCCATGCCCCAATCATCTTCCAAATTTTAGACATGCTCCACATCAAAACGCCGAAACTGAGTGCCATCATCAAATGATCCAATCCTGTAAACGGATGAATGAAGCCCGTCCAAAAATTAGCGTCATGGTGATGATGGCCTGGATGTGCCATTACAAGGCTCGGAACACTTGCCAGAATGAATAGACCGAATTTATTGCATTGTTTCATCCTTTAAGCCCTCTTGTTTAAGCTTTGAATAAACCTTGTTTTTCAATAAAACTGATAATCTCGTTTAAACCATCTTCAGTTTTCATGTTTGAAAACAAGAACGGTTTATCTCCTCGCATACGCTTGGCATCTTGATCCATCACCTGCAAATTCGCTCCAACCATTGGCGCCAGATCTGTTTTATTGATAATCAGTAAGTCAGACTTGGTAATGCCTGGACCGCCTTTACGTGGAATTTTTTCACCACCAGCAACATCAATCACATATAGCGTCAGATCAGACAGTTCAGGGCTAAACGTTGCTGCCAAATTATCACCGCCACTTTCAATGATAATTAACTCTAGACCATCAAACTTTTCGCATAAGTCATCAATCGCTGCCAAATTGATTGAAGCATCTTCACGAATAGCCGTATGCGGGCAACCGCCAGTTTCCACCCCCACAATACGATCGGGTGACATGGCTTCATGACGAGTTAAGAAGTTGGAATCTTCTTTGGTGTAAATATCATTGGTCACCACCGCCATATTGTATTTATGGCGTAAGGCACGACATAAATTCAGGGTAAGTGCTGTTTTACCTGAACCGACTGGTCCACCAATTCCAACACGTAAAGGAGAACGTTCTGACATGATTGATTCCTTATGATAATTTTTAAGATCTAAATAGACGCGAATACTGGGTTTCATGTGACATGCTGAGCATGGCGTACTGAGGAAGTGCGCTGCTGAGTTGCGTATCGTCTAAAAGCAATGCTTTTTCGATGGCCTGAGGGACGAGTCCATGTAAGTGCCACAAAATCCGTTGACCACTCATCTGACCGAGCGGCACAGTTTTGACTGCGCCAAGTACTTGGTTTTCTAAAACAGTAAACGTATACGCCGTTAAAACATCTTCGATATTCAGATCCAATCGCCCACATAACTGAGCATATACGGGTACAAATCCAAGTTGTTTTTTGACCGTAACGGGCATTTTCAATACATCTTTAATCCATGCGTTCAAGGAAAATGCCAACTGCTGCGATTCAGCCAATAACTCACGACTTTCACGACTGGCTCGATACAACTGCGCCCAATGATTAAACTGCTGTTCATTATCATGGGCCTGCATCAAACGCTTCAATACAGGTAGCTCAAAACGAACTAAAAGCATTTCCAGAACTTCTTCGAAGTACGCAATACTGGATTGCTCGTCATGAATCAAACCTTGATCGATCGCACTTTCAACACCTTGCGAATAGCAATAAGCGCCTACAGGCAAAGCTGTAGAGGACAAAGTTAACAGTTTGAGTAAATGAACTGCATTAGTGTTGCGCATGAGCATGAATCGCTTTGATTGGGCTTAGACGATGATCATGTGCATGCTGAGCATAAGCACCACTTTCTGGCTCAAATGGATGATCCACTTCCGTGACCAGTAAACCCAATCCTTCGACCATTTCGGCTAAGACATGATCAGGTTCAAAATATAGTGCACTAGGCGTGAGCATAAGAGGGACATGACGATTCCCTAAATGATAGGCTGCTTTCAAAAGCTCAAATTCAGATGAAGCTTGGACACACATCAGGCGTTCAGGCAATGCATCCACACGCAGTAAGTCACCTGTTTCAGTTGCAATAAATGATCCTCCGCGAAGAATGCCTGTGCGCGGTAAATCTGCACCAATATCGCACCCTGAAACTAAAGTTGCACGAAAACGGCTCTTTTGTCGTGTATCAAAGTTGAGTTGCACAGTTTCGAAAGCTTGATCTTCTGTCACTGCTTCTATTCTTTGAGTATAGATTTTCATGCCTTTCCTATTGTCGCTTGAATACTTTGCTTTAATTTCAACTCGCGAAATGTCTTGTTCAACATCAATCCATTTACGCATCAAAATTAAGCATTATTCATGCCAACATGAAATCTATTGGTGCATCCCCTTCTTCTTATTAAAGAATATTCAATGATCTATAAAAATGTTTAAGCCCAGATCACCAAGATTGCCGCTATCACAACTAAGGCTAATCCCCAATGTTCGGCTTTCGCTAACTTTTCTTTAAAGAAATAAGCGGAGATCAACAAACTAAATAAGATTTCAATTTGACCAAGTGTTTTCACCACTGGGACACTCATCATACTCATGGCAGTAAACCATCCGAGAGATGCCATAAAACTACATACACTGACTTTAAAGGTCAGTCCTAGACGTTGCCACATCGCCAGCAACGTTTGATGACTGAATAAACTGAGATACAAAAGCATACTCAAACATTGTAAGCCAATCACCGACAGTAATACCCATGCAGCGCGATGAATTGTTGGCAACATTGTTAGTTCAAGACTGGCCTCTCTGACCAATAGTGAAGTGATAGCAAAACACAAACCACTCCCGATGCCAATCATCAGTGTTTTGGGTGAAAATCCAGTAAAACCATGTCCCCGACTCAACAGAAACACAGCAAAACCACCCAGTAACACCCCAAACCATGCCAACCATGACAAATGATCAGAGAGAAAAGCAACGCCAATGATTGCAGCTAAGATCGCTTCACTTTTAGCCAGTCCCACGCCAATGGCATAGTTTTTTTGCTTAAACAACTGCACCATTAACGCAGTCGCTAAAATTTGGCTAATGCCTGCGATAAAAATATAAACCCAATATTTTGTCGTAAATTGAACAGTCGCTGTTACCGGTGAAAAGTGATAAAGGCTACTCAAATAAATCAATGCAAAAGGCAAGGCGAAGATAAAGCGTGCAAGGGTCACGCCCCATACATCGACAGTGGTACTCAGTTGTTTTTGAAAGGCATTGCGCCAAGCCTGCATAAAAGCAGCCATGAGGGTAAAGAGAATCCAACTGAACGCCATAAAAATATCACTTTAATGAGTAGGACTGACGGGTTTTATTCTATGCCTCATCCAGTGTAATGACTAATCAAAAAAGGATTGTATGTAGATAGCATAAAGTTTGATTTTATTCGTTAGATAAAAAGATGATATTTTTTGAGCTAACATTCCTCGTGTAACTGTCACCTAAATCAGTTGAAGTAACATGGTATCTAAATTGCATAACATTGAGATCACTGATAAATTTTTCACATGAATATTTTTATATGTTAAAAGTATGTAATTAGACCCTAAGTCTAATTGCAAGATGCTGCCCCTTAATGCAGTATTTACTTATAAAAAAAATGATTTATCAGTGACGATATTTCACCCTATACCCGATAGCCGGAAGCCATCTCAGGTAAGGACCTACAATGACCAGCTTACAATATTATCAAACTATTTTTGATAAAGCGGGCGATGCAATTTTTGTACATGATATTGGCAGTGTCCAATTTATGGATGCCAATGAAGCCGCTGTAGAACTTACTGGATATAGTAAATCTGAATTGACACAAATGAACGTTGAAAAGATCAGTGCTTTTCAACATGGTTTTGATTTGCATCATGCACTCCGAAAAGTTCAACAGGCCGCCACTACAACAGACGAAGCAATCACATTTGAATGGTTAATAGAGTCTCAAGACCAACGTCATATCCCAGTTGAAGTATGTCTTAAAAAAGTTGAGATTGAAAATGAACCAAAGCTTCTCGCTCTAGTACGTAACATCAGCGAAATCAAAAAGTATCAATATGCTCTACAGTCTAAAGATCAATATTTCAAAATGCTGCTTGAGCATTCGGGAGATGGGATTGCTATTCTCGACTTACAAGGCAAACTACTTTATGCCAGCCCATCATTACAAGGTATTCTTGGTTATCGGGATCGCTTTGTACTCAATAAGAATGTGTTAACTGCAATTCATCCTGATGATCGTATTAAAGTCAGACAGCTTCTATTTAAAAAAACAGAACAACGTGCACTTAGTGTGATTCATTACAAAATCTTGCACCACAATGGAAAATGGCGACACCACGAGGCAACCTATCGTAACTTATTAGATCACCCTGATATTCAGGGCATATTGGTGAATTATCGTGATATCACTGAGCGTATTGAGGCTGAAGAAAAAGCACGTGCTCGTGAAAAGCAACTTGGTCATATGTCACGTTGCAAAACGATGGGCGAACTGGCTACAGCACTCGCCCACGAATTAAATCAACCACTGGCTGCACTCAACAATTACGTCGGAGGTAGTATTATTCGCATTCAAAACGGTTTAGCCAACACACAAGAGACTCTTGATGCCCTCAATGCTGCTTTAAATCAAACACATCGCGTTAATGGCATTATTCACAGCATGAGAAGCTTTTTACGTAAAGGCGAAGCGAATTTCCAGATTCATTCTGTGAGTCATCTTATTCAAGAGTTACATCCTTTGATTAAGCTTAAAGCAGATCAAGGTGGATGTACCATCCATTATGAATTAAGTGTTTCGCCTATTTTTATATCAGCAGATGAAACGCTCTTTAGCCAAGTCATTATCAATCTCGTCTTCAATGCGGTCGATGCTCTACAAACTAACCCTGAGGGTGAAAGGGACATTTATATCCGCACTTGGCAACATAACCAACATGCTCGAATTGCAATTGCAGATAATGGGCCTGGACTCGAAGGGCAAAATCCAGAACAAATTTTTGAATCTTTCTATTCAAGTAAAAACAACAGCATGGGTATTGGCTTAACTCTGTCTCGAAGCATCATTGAAAACCATCATGGTTATTTATGGGTCTGTGAAGGTGAGTCCGGCGCTATTTTTAATATCTCTCTGGCAGCACAGGAGCGTACAAAATGTATTTAACCAATTCTCATGTTCCCGAGCCCATTGTGTATGTGATAGATGATGATCAAGACATTTGTAATTCACTCACATGGTTGCTCGATTCCGTGCAACTCGAAACAAAAACATTCAATAGTGCTACTGAATTCCTGAATTATCAGCGCCCGCAAACGCCTGCATGTTTGATTCTTGACATTCGTATGCGAGGAATGAGTGGCTTGCAATTACAACAACAATTGAACCAACAAAAAACCCGTATGCCGATCATTTTCATGACTGGCCACGGCGACATTCCAATGTCGGTCAATGCGATGAAAGCTGGGGCATTTGATTTTTTAGAAAAACCTTTTAATCCACAACATATGCTTAATCAAATCCAAGCCTGTCTGCAACTTGCTGAACAAGACTTTATTGAAGAAGAAAAACGTCAAGAACAGATGATTAAATTGAAATCTTTATCACCAAGAGAAAGTGAGATTATAAATTTATTGGTCGATGGACTTTCGAGTAAACATATCGCACAAATGTTGAATATCAGCCATAAAACAGTAGAAATTCACCGCACTCATATTCGTCAGAAATTAGGAACTGAATCTATCGCACAGATCGTCAATATGGTCTTGATGTGTCGTGATCGCTCAATACCGGCGATGGGTTAACCATCGCCTGAGCGGGAGAAAAATGATATCTTCGATTAAAAGAAACGATCAAAATGAATTTGTTGTTGTGGAATACCTGCTTGATGGGCCATTTGTTCAATAGATTTCACCATCGGTGGCGGACCTGCACAATAAATTTCATGCTCAAGCAACTGTTCGCCTAATACATCTTGAATCACTTCATGAATAAACCCCGAACGGATACCTTCAATGAGTTCAGAGGAGGTTGCAGGTACATAATTGAGGCGTTCCCCTAACTCTGTCCAGTCACGTAATTGATTTTCAGTAAACAAATCACGTTGCTCACGACCACCATGGAAAAACCAGACTTTTTGATGTTGCAAATGTGGGTTAACTGCAACGCCACGAGCAATCGCTAACATGGGAGCAAGTCCAGAACCACCAGCCACACAGACAATAGGGCGAGGCTTCTCTTGTAAATGCGCTAACCCATATGGACCATCAATTTGAATATCAGCCTTTTCACGTAACTGTTCATCAAATAACAAATTGGTCATTTTACCATCAGGAACACGTCGAATTTGGAAGATCCATAACCCCTCTTCATTCGGTAGGTTAGACATTGAGTACGCACGAAGTAACTGTTGATTCACCCAAATTAAAGCGTATTGTCCAGGAATAAATTGTGCTGGCTCATCTGATTGAAAATGTACTTCCAAAATATCATGTGTCACCAAATGAGCATGCTTCAATGTTACTCTTTTTTGTTTTGGAATAATTTTAGGAACACATTGTTCGTCTAAACGAAGCTTAATGACACAATCAGATTTGGGGCGACACTGACACGCCAGTAACCGACCTTTACGTTTATCACGATCGCTTAATCCAGGTGCATCTGCCCATAAATTTTCTACTTCACCTGACAGGACTTCGATTTTACACGTCCCGCAACCACCCGCATTACATTCGTAAGGAATGCCTAATCCTTCACGTAAGCCACCGCGTAGCAATACATCATTAGCTGAACAATAAAATTCGGCTTGACCGTCTATTTGGATTTTATACATCGGCATCACTCCACCAAATAAACATTATTGTCACGTACAATCGATTGATAGGTTTTCAGTGGAATCGTACAAGGTGCACCACATGGTTCACCGGTTTTGATATTAAATGCACCCGCATGAAATGGGCACTCCACTTCACAGCCATCAATCTCACCATCTGCCAATGATGCATCACCATGTGTACACGTATCATCGGTGACATAGAACTCGCCATCTTCTAAGTGAAACACTGCCAATGGAGGATAACCGTCAATAATGATTTGTAGTCCCTCACCCTGTTCCACATCAGAGGTTGAACACAAAAATTTCTCAGCAACATTGGTCATTTTAATGTTCATTGAGTTAACTCCTCTATCGGTGAATCTGTGGCTTCAGGACCTAGAATGTGATAACCACCATCGGCATGAATCACACTGCCTGTAAGTAATTTTGCTTTCGGGCTACACAATAAACTTAATGCTTGTGCGACTTCCTCTGCATCCGCAATACGTCCTAACACATGGAAACGTCCTGCCACTCGATCAGTTTTGGCGCGGTCTCCGCCGGAAATCATTTGCATTGGGACGGACCAAGTCCAACCTAATGAGAGTGCATGTACACGAATACCATCTTGTGCTAGATCCAGTGCCATGCTTTGTGTGAGTTGCTCTAAAGTTGCTTTAGATGCTGGATAGACCCAGCGTTCTTTTTGTGCAATACGTGCACTGACACTGCTGATATTAATTACGGCACCATCAGTACTTTTTTTCAAAAGTGGTCGACATGCTTGTACTAACGCTGCGTGACCAAATACCGTGACATTGAACGTGTTTTGCCAATCTTGACGTGTAGATTCAGATCCATGATCTTCATACAAACACGCTAGGTTAACCAAGACGTCTAACTGAGTGAGTTTTCCACTTAATGTGCGAATACTGTCATCATTAGCGAGATCTAGAAATTCGTACTGAGCTTGGGTTGATTGTGCAACTTGCTGTCCTTGAGTTTGATTAATATCAGCAACAATGACCTGTGCACCTAAGCCTTTCAACTCTTGGACTACGGCTTGACCAATATGTGTCGCACCACCTGTCACCAAGACGACTTTTCCATCTAAGTCTGTCATGAAACCTCCTTGTACTCAGGCCATTCATTAAATTGTCCCTTGCAAAACAGCAGAGGTCGTTGATTACTGTGGCGACATTGCTCAATTTTACCGAGGAAGATTTGATGATCACCCGCTTCAATTTGTTGAGCTCTTTTGCAAATAAATTGCACGACACATCCTTCTAAAACAGGTGCTTTCGAACCTTGAATTTTCCACGTACCATACTGAAATTTGTCCGCAATCGGCTTAGCGAAGTTTAAGCCTACTTCCTGCTGATGTGCACCTAAAATATTAATGGCGAAGTATTCAGCATTTTCAAAAATAGATCGGCTTGGAGAATGATTGACTAAACTCCATAACACCAATGCAGGATCTAAAGACACTGAACTAAAGGAATTAATCGTCAACCCTACAGGTTGTTGATCTTGGTCTAGGCAAGTGACGATCGCCACTCCTGTCGCAAAGCCACCAAATGCCTGACGGAGCGATTTCGCTTCCGCCAGATCAACATCCTGCCAAAGTAATTCAGGCAGCTGCATGTTGAAACTCCTTTCGTGACAAGTATTCTTTTGCCCCAGCTTCACCATCTACCGCTGGCCAGAAACCACATGGATTGTTGAAATGCCCCATAAAATCATCTGCAATCGCTTGGTTTTGCGATGCTGCGCCTAACACTTGCAATAAGCTTTCACTTGGTGGGTTTAACAGCAAGTTGGTAAATTCTGTGGTATAATGACCTGACTTTTCCCAGAATTGCTCGAATACTTCTGTCATCCAATCTGCACTAAAGTCTTCATCACCTCGTGCTAAAATCGCAGCTAAATAATGCTCCACCATACGAGTTGCATTGTTTGCGCCTTGTCCTGCGATTGGATCATTTACAATGACAGTGTCTCCAATCCCCCAAATTTTTGCACCGTTATCTAAGGTTGCAACAGGATCTCGAACTTCAGGGCGGAATGCACCTTTGAGCCATGCATTTGGATCACTTAATTCCATATTATCGACCATACGGAAGCTTTGATCTGGTGTTACTTTGGCAACCGCTTCTTTCATGCGTTGGACCATTTCTTCGCCATTGGTGACATCATCGAAGATATCCATGGGTCCATTCGGCACACACTCAAAAAGGAAGCTACGACATGGGCCATGTGTGTGGCTGTAGAATGGCATACTGAAGTATTCACCTGCACCTGCCACGAAGTTGAAATGTAAGGTCTGTGAGGGTTGACCTTGCCAACTATTTGGACCACACAAATCATCACCTACGACGAGTGCAGCAGCCAATTTACGTGGCGGCGTTTGATGCACTGAACGTGTTTCATTGCGTTTGAATAAACTCGTGATATTGCCCTTACCTGCCGCCAAAATCGTCAAATCATTTTCAGCAGTGATTACTTCCAAATCTTCTGGACTGACATTTTGAATGATGAGCTTGCCACCACGGCGCGGATATTCCTCTAACCAACGGTGATATTTGGTTCGTTGGTCCATGGCAATACCGTCATTATCATGTAAAAAACCAGTCACAGGTAACATGATATCGCCGTTTGGTGCACGAAAATCGACATGCAATGCTTGACCACGATGCGCTTTCCCATCCCAGAAATTCAAACCAAGTTTGCGTTCAAACTCTAATGTATTGGCGAAGAACATCGTGGTACTGACCATACGACCGTGTAACAATTCATCCGCAGGGCGATCTACATATAAAGTGACATCATATTTATTTTCGAGTAGCGAGAACGCGAGTAATAAGCCTGCTTGTCCACCACCGATAATTGCAATTTTTCTCATCTTAAATTCCCCTTAGGCCGTATTGATTCAGTGCCTATTTAACTGTGTTCGGATAGGGTTGATTGAAGGTCAAATTCAATTCGACGCGTTCAAATTTCCATTCACCCTGCTCATTCCGACTTACTTCTGTTTTATAAAATCCACCTAAGCAACAGGTCGTTGCAGGTTTAACTTGATCTGTTGCGGCTGTTGTTGATTCCTCGGCTAAATTACAGACTTCCCATAACATCCAAGTTGCCTTTGCATGGTCTTGATCTAGGAGCTGTATATCGGGCATGGCCATAATATGTAAGCTCCATAACACTTGAGCCTCTGCAATATTGGACAATGCCTCTAAAATATTTTGACGTCCTTGATACTCCCCAAAACCCTTAGCACACCAAACGGCATTTTGGTGAAATACATGCTGTAAAATGGCTGGATTGTTGCGCTGATCAGCCGCTGTTGCATAGCGACCGATCAGGCCACGAATCGCCTCGCAGGCCTCCAGATAATGCAAACGCTGTTCTAGATTGTGCTGGCTCATCCTGTATTCCTCTTAAACGTTGACCATGTCACCAGTTTCATAAATGAAACGGTTCTCCGCAAATGCATACGGTACGCCAACTGAACCCTTATAAAGCTCGATGTGTGGTGCAACTTCAGCAAAGCTGAGACTTAACCAATACAACTTATGAAGCTCTTCAGGTAAGGTCCCTAGGACATATTGATCGAGTGCGGCAAGTAGCTTGCGCATTTCGGGCAAAATAGCATCGTAAAATGCTTGCAATTCTTCTTTGGTTGAGTTCAAACGCGCTTCATGGCGTTGCTTACCCGTTCCTAAAGCCCATTTCGCAACAAAAGGTTCTAAGCTTGCAAAGTCAGCTGGCAATTGTGAAATGATGTTTGACATGTGCATTCTCCTTATGCGCGATTCAGGTATTGTTCAAGAACGTGGTAACCGTGACGAATCAGGATTTCTTCGTCTTGTAGATGCATCACTTTTTTCGCTCGAGACTCAAGTGCTTCTTGGGTATCTTCCATGGTGGCAGTATCTTCTAACCACGCATTACGTTGTAATACTTGTGCAAACTCTTGCGCCCAACGCTCTGAATAGGTTTTCGCTTTAGGCAGGTAATAGCGACCCTCCCAACGGGTTTGGTTATGGCCGACCGGCCAGAACTGATGGGTGAACCATACTCCTTCAGTCACATGCACCAAGATA
Organism: Acinetobacter sp. 24-47-47; assembly: GCF_057737035.1. Taxonomy (NCBI): domain Bacteria; kingdom Pseudomonadati; phylum Pseudomonadota; class Gammaproteobacteria; order Moraxellales; family Moraxellaceae; genus Acinetobacter; species Acinetobacter sp. 24-47-47. The sequence goes on from NZ_CM173216.1 coordinate 2,610,556, forward strand.
TTCGGGAAAATGACAGATAATTCAAACGAGAAGTCATCACGATCATTTGGATTGACTGATTTAGGTAGCTGAACACGTTCATAGTGATTCACCAATGATGCGCCAGTGATCTCACCTGACAATGCAGCCGCTGGTTTTGGATTGGCGTTTTTGGTTAAGCACACAGCGCAAGTACGATGATCACCAAACAATTGCACTTCTTGTAAACCTGATGCGAATACATTCGGGAAAGAGCCTGCATGAATGGTCGCCACGTGATACGCTTCAGCAAATGCGTCATGAGCGACTTTCCAGTTACAGTTCAGAACTGTGTTATAGGCAAAGCATTCTTCCATTTCATGGAATGGATAACCGCCTAAATGCTGTCCCATACCGCCTAAGAATTCTTCTACCGATTGAGTGCCGTCATTATCCAAATTGATGAAGATAAAACCTTCCCACACTTCGGTGCGTATTGGTGCTAAACCGTTATGACCTTTGTCAAAGCAAGATGTGAATTTTTCTTCTTCAGGTACGCTGACCAAATCACCTTTAGCATCGTAAACCCAACCGTGGAAACGACACGTCACGACTGCGGCTTTGTTTGAACCAAAGGTTTCATTGCCGGTTTCCACCACAACTTTGTTACCACGGTGTGAACAAATATTGTGGAATCCACGGATTTCACCATCTTTACCATGCATTAAAATGACTGAGGTTTTAGCAAAATCTAAGCGTTTAACTTTATAGTCGCCTTTCTTTGGTATTTCTTCTACACGCCCCACTTTCAACCAAACTTTTGAGAAAACTTTTTCAATTTCTTCCTGATAGATCTCTGGCGAAATACATGGTTCGGTTGGAATAGGCTCAATACCAAGTTCTGGATATAAATCGCCCCAACGGAGTTTTGCATTACTGTTCATATGACATTCCTGTTCAAGTTCTCGTTTCTAAGTTTTAAGTTCAGTAAATTTCATGCTTTTTTCGAACAGCGTTTGAATCACCCGAATCAACCGCCGTTCACGTGATGAATTAAAGTTGGTAATGTTCGCGAACTAAGTTTGCGATCCCCAATTTTTCTAAAATTGGCATTGGGCATAAGAAGGTTGCACGTACCATTCCTGGTAAACGGCTGATTTCGATAGAGCCTGTGATGGTGCAACGGTTCATAACCTCATCCACACTTAAACCTGTGACTTTTGCCGCTCGATTTAAAGCATTGTCCGTTGCATCATTGAGGTTCTTACCTGTTCCCATAAATGTGATTGGACCACTTTCCTCAATTTCAGTTTGTCCCCAACGCGCACCTAAAGCTTTCACTTTTTCACGCTCTTCCTTGGTAAATGGACGTGCCATTGGTGGTAAGTCATCTGGTGCTTGAAGTAAAATTGGACCATCAATAGTTAAGCCTTTAATCACTTCCACTTGTAATTCTGTTTCGCCTGAAACGTCCGTGGCATGCCCTGCAATTTCACCATTGCCTTGTTGCGCATGCATATCTCCCATGTAGACACCTGCACCTGGTACTTTCACAGGGCAAATCAAAATACAGCCTGGACGAATCGAATTGGTATCCATGTGACCGTCAGTTTTGGCTGCGATAAGCTCTTCTTCAGTCATCCCGAATTTATGCGGTGCATTAATCAAGTACTGACCGAAGTCGTGACAGTTATGAGAGTCTGGTAAATCACGTGAAGGTGTCGTACCAATATTTCCGAGGAATGGACGCATGTGTGCAGCAACACCCGGCATGTCAGCACGCGCTAGTGATAGAATAGAATGCTGTGCAGCATGTTCAGGTAATGCAGAAAGCTCATTGGCATTACCAGCTAACTTGTTGGCAATCTCTTGATTGACCGTCAAACTCACTTTATTTTCTTCGTCCAACACGATCACATAACCATGTGAAAAGCGAAAAGCACTGACTTCTGCACCACAGTTTTTACAGTGAATCGCGTCGTCGCCAATCCCTTCTACATAACTTGCCGGTTGCTCTGTACCACATGCCTCACAATATTTCGCAACAAACGGATCGCCTTTATAACGCCCCTCAACAAATTGCATCACACCAGATGAGGTCGCCGTAGAGGTCACATGCATGTGTTTTATCTTTAAAGCGACAGCATCGCCCACCTCTGCACCTTCAATAAAGACAGGCAGTGTTACTTCATGCCCACCTTGGAATGCAGGTGTAATCATGGGACCCCAGCATCCTGGAGGTGTACCAGTTTTAAGTGTCCCACCATTTTTTAAAGGGCCAAGCATACGTTGGCTCGGTCCGACGATACCGCCTGAAAACTCATTCACCACTAAATAATCGACAGCTCCAGCACTGCCTGCTGCATATTCTTGATTCTCAATTTTCATGGCCTTACCTCTATATGCTTGCTCTAATGTTTGGGTAACAATGTTTTAAAATGGAATGGTGATATCAATTGCGAACTTCTGACCTTCTGGTCGGTTTTCAACATCAAATTCTTTTTGATATTTCGCTGCGATTGCATACCCTTTAGGGAATTGATAGCGAACCTGTGGTCCTACGCTGGCTGCTTTAGCTTTAAAATCACCTAAAACAGCACCTTCACCTGAGTCACCTTCAAGCTGACGATGTACGTAACCACCAACACCAACCGCCAAAGGTCCCATGTGTTTCGCGACTAAGTAATCGACATGCAAAGCATTACCCGACTCGTATTTGGTATCTTTATTCTCGAAATTGATGTCATACATCCACTTGGTACTGACTTCGATACCTTGTTTATTTAAGTATGTGGTCGAGATAATCGGTTGAATGGTGTAATAATTACGTCCAATATTTGCGAGTCTATTTTTGTTGTAAGAGCCAACTGGAATATAAAAGTCGACACCTGTCGCCACATGCCAATCCCCTTTATGCCAACCCAATAAGAATGGATCGATAATGAGATCACCCATTGCCATGTGATCATCTTGACGACCACCTAATGTAAGATCTGCATGGGCATATACAAGGAATGCATGCATGCCCCATGTCGCGCCTAAAAATGTTTTGTCACTGACATAGACACCACGAGCAACTGTGGCAAAGGTGTCAATTTTAAAATCATCAAATACTGGATGATCATTTTTAAATTTATCTGCGTTGTAGTATTGGTTATAACTGACGAGATACATCCCAGGTGGCGGCATTGCGCCACCAAAAAAACTCTCTGTCCCATCTGGATAAGCACTTCCGCCATTTTCAGCGGCAAGCGCTAAACTTGCGCTACTGAAAAGACATGTGGTCAATGCCACAGAAGTTAGATATTTCCTTACCATTTACCGCATCCCCCTCGTTGCTAAATTCCTTGCTGGCGATGTTCTAAATCGTCTAGCGCATGTCTTAATCTAGTCTTGAAAGGAGGCAGGGAAATATAAGGATGAATCTATGTTGAATTAAGGGATTATCTTGTAGAAATATTGATTTTTTCTCACTGGTATAGAGGTTTTAGAGAAATAAAATAGGTTTTCTTCACTATAGTGATAGGTAAAATCCCTTATAAATGTGAATGATTTATTATTTAAATTACATGTTTTGAAACATTTGAAAGTTAGCGTTGTCATATCGCTGTTGTACTTTGTAGAACACAGAGCAGCTAGATGTGCACAATCATGAATATTAAAAGCAACTCCATCATCGGCGTGGGCATCATGTTGATTGATCAACGTCAAAAAGTTCTATTGGGTTATAGAAACAAAATTGATGAACCTGCCTCATGGTGTTTTCCGGGTGGAAAAATGGATGCGCATGAATCAGTTGAAGATGCTGCAGTACGCGAATTGTTAGAGGAAACTGCTTTAGATCTGAGTCAATATATTGAGTCTATTCAACCCTTAAATACGATCATTGATCAAGATTCTGAGGCAGTAAAAGTTACGTTCGGAACGATTTATCAACTTTTAGATGAACGTTTAAAAACTCAAATTTGCGTGACAGAACCTGAGATTTTTGAGCGTTGGGAATGGTTTAGTTTTGATGAGCTTCCACAACTACTTTTTCCTGAAACTGAAGTGATAATTAAATATTTTTTAAATCAGCCTCAGGAAAAAAGATGGGCTGTTTACTCAAACCAATCCAACGCTAAGACTTCCTAAATTCACTTACTAATTTCGCTAATTGCTCCATACCATCAAAAGTGGTTGGAATCTTTTCATCTGAAGAAACGAGCGGTGAGAAGATAATATTTTCGAATTTTTCAAATCCAGCTTTATTTTTTGCATGTAGCTTTTCTGAATCTTCCGCATAATTATGAATAAATTGACAAAGTGCCATACGAAGTTCAAGTTGCATCATTTGGGATTGAACTGAACGCTTATCTTGCAATGAAATTTTGACTAAATATAAGGTTATTAGAATTAAGGTTATAAAAGGAATTGAAATTAGCCACATACTTGAAGGTAAATTACCTTGAAAATATATAAGTGCTCCAATTAAAATTATAAGTTCAAAGAAAGGAACCATGAACATAACTGTTGACACAAAACCGTACATGTCTTTCGTTCTCTTTAACTCAACTTTCTTTTGATCATATAATTGTTGGAAACCTTTATTCAAAAGAACAAAATCATAAGTTGTTTTATAACTTTCTAACTTTTTTTCTAATTCTTTGACTTCATAAATTTTCACATCAAATGTTGAATTCCAACCGCTGATCAAATCAGATGCCTTCTCTGATTCTTTAATCAAAGCCTTATAGTCACTAAAATCTTTTTCTTCTAAAAATTTTCTAATTTCATTCAATTTAGAGTTACTATAAATTTCGCCACATATAACGAAAGGTAATTCATCTACGAAATCATAATGCGTTTTAAACTCTAAATATCTTTGATTTTTTTCAGTATAAATGAAGTCATAGAAACTTCTTACAATAGGACTTTGTTGTTCATTTTCTTTAATTCCACGTCTAAATTCCCATTCTTTTAGATAAATATAAAAACTCAGAGCACCATATTTTAAGTGTTCTAGATCATCATCCAATATAATTTTAGCAAGCTGATTTAAATCAAATAGATTCCATTTTTTTGTTTGCTTAAGATTTTCATCTAGGTATCTGAGATTTTCCTCGTTATAGAAGCCTTTTAATGATCTAATTATATGAGACCATTTTTTAAGCTCATCATCATTTGAATCTAGATTATTTTGTGCTGTCTCAAATAAACGATCTAGAGCATTCCGAAAATCTGATGAAACAAAAGAAAAGCCCATACTATCCTCTTATATTTTTATTTAAGCATATAATTTTATTATAAATAAAAAGCTCCAAAAATGGAGCTTTGTTATTCAAAACAAGAAATACCTTTGCGCCATCGGCAATACTTCCGCAGGCTCACAAATCAGCAACTTCCCATCTGCTCGCACTTCATAAATTTCAGGATCAACCTCCATCACAGGACAGTAGTTATTCAGTTTCATATCTTTCTTCTGAATATCACGTGTGCCTTTACATGGACTGATCAACTTTTTCAGCCCGAGCTTTTCATGCACGCCTGCCTCTATCGCGACTTGGGATAAAAAGGTGATACAGGTGTTATGCACACCGCGCGCATTAGCACCAAACATCGGACGATAATGCACTGGCTGTGGCGTTGGAATAGACGCATTAATGTCTCCCATCGGCGCAGCCGCAATCATCCCGCCTTTAATAATCATCGACGGTTTTACCCCAAAAAATGCAGGCTTCCACAGTACCAAGTCAGCAAGTTTACCTACTTCCACCGAACCAATTTCATGGCTTAAACCATGCGTAATTGCAGGGTTAATTGTATATTTAGCGATATAACGTTTTACACGATTATTATCATGTGTCGCATTGTCACCCTCTAAAGGTCCACGCTGCACTTTCATTTTATGCGCGGTTTGCCACGTACGAATCACCACTTCACCGACACGCCCCATCGCTTGCGAGTCTGATGACATCATGGCAATGGCACCTAAGTCCTGCAAAATATCTTCTGCTGCAATGGTTTCACGTCGAATACGACTTTCCGCAAATGCCACATCTTCAGAAATCGCAGGGTCTAAATGGTGACACACCATCAGCATATCCAAATGCTCATCAATGGTGTTGATGGTATACGGACGAGTTGGATTGGTGGAAGATGGCAACACATTCGGCTGACCAATGGCTTTTAAAATATCAGGGGCATGTCCACCGCCTGCGCCTTCGGTATGGTAGGTGTGAATGGTACGATTTTTAAATGCAGCCAAGGTTTCTTCCAAGAAACCGCTTTCATTTAACGTGTCAGTATGAATGGCCACCTGCACATCAAATTCATCGGCAACACTCAGGCAATTATCAATCGCTGCGGGGGTTGAACCCCAATCTTCATGTAGCTTTAAACCCACTACCCCTGCACGAATTTGCTCACGAATTGGGTCGGGCTGACTTAAATTACCTTTACCCAATAAACCAATATTCATCGGTAAATCATCTATGGCTTGAAGCATCGTCCCGATATGCCAAGGCCCCGGTGTCACTGTAGTTGCAGAAGTCCCTGCCGCAGGGCCTGTACCACCACCAATCATGGTGGTCACACCGGACATCAGTGCCGTTTCCACTTGCTGCGGGCAAATCCAATGAATATGCGTATCGACACCGCCTGCGGTGAGAATCTGTCCTTCACCAGCGATCACTTCCGTCGCTGCACCAAGTGGAATGGTGATATCGGGCTGAATATCTGGATTTCCCGCTTTCCCAATTTTCCAAATGCGACCGCTCTTTAAACCGACATCAGCTTTGACAATACCCCACCAATCCACAATCAGCGCATTGGTAATGACCGTATCCGCAACATCTTCAGCCAACAGTTGTGATTGTCCCATGCCATCACGAATCACTTTACCACCGCCAAACTTCACTTCCTCACCATAGGTAGTGAGGTCTTGCTCAACTTCAATAAACAGCTCAGTATCCGCGAGACGAACTCGATCACCTACCGTTGGACCAAACATTTCCGCATAAGCACGGCGTGACATTTTCATTATTATTTTCCCTTAATCCAACTTACCCATAACACGACCCGCAAAGCCATACACCTCACGCTTACCTGCGAGTGCAACAAGTTCAATATCTCGACTCTGTCCTGGCTCAAAACGCACCGCTGTACCTGCCGCAATATTCAGTCGATATCCTCGTGCTAACTCACGATCAAACTGCAACGCATCATTCGCTTCAGCAAAGTGATAATGTGACCCAACCTGAATCGGTCGATCCCCTGCATTTGCTACCGTCATTTTGAGCGTTGCCCGTCCGACATTCATTTCAATGTCTGTATTGGACGTAATGATTTCACCTGGAATCATATTTAATTTTTCCTCTCAGACATCACACAATCGGTTGATGTACAGTGACCAGTTTTGAACCATCAGGAAATGTCGCTTCCACTTGGACCTCTGCGATCATTTCAGCCACGCCTTCCATTACTTCATCCCGTTTTAGCAATGTTGTTCCAAAATGCATGAGGTCACTCACACTCATTCCATCACGTGCACCTTCTAATAGTGCGGCAGAAATATAAGCCACTGCTTCTGGATAATTCAGCTTTAAACCACGGGCCTTGCGTCTTTCCGCTACAAGCCCCGCAGTAAAAATCAGCATTTTGTCTTTTTCTGTAGGTGTTAGTTCCATAATGCTTTCCTCACTATCTTTAAATATTGATGCAAGATGTGTGCTCAAATGTTTGTGTTAAAACAACTTAACTATGTTGCTATGACAAGAATAAATTTATGTGCGCCAAATTCTTGGGAACTCTTCATCAAGATCAAACCAATAACGACGAAGCTTTGCACGAATTGCAGCAAATGCATCATGACACTCACGTACATCATCTCCGAGATAACGTGCGGTTACGACGTAATCGAGTAACGTCAATGTGACGTTAATATTCATACGCATGATTAATTCACGAATTTGATCAATATGTTGATCAAGATAGAAATTTGGCCGGTATTGTTCTGGAGGCACTGCCCAAAAACTGGCCATCACTGCATGACCGTTCATCCCTAAACAAGACTTTAACCAACGATCATTGCCTTTAAAATTTAAACAGTCTGCAACCAATATTTTCTGATTTTGATAAAGCTGAAATTTATTTTGGTAAGCACCCTGCGAGAAGGTTTCATGTCGTGCTTGCCGTCCAATCACCAACATATCCCAACCGATAAAACTGGCAGCAACGTCTAAATGTACGATCGTTTCTGAATTTGCATTCGCACCATTAAAGAGCATCGTCTCTTGAGGAAGCCATTCGAAAATCGCCTCATCTTGGACATGAATATGAATATGTTGAAATGCTTGTTTAAGATTGGTTTTGTACCACTTCCCTGCGCCAGGTGTGGTAACCAAAGCATGCGAATCCTGATCTATTTTCATTTCAAAGGTGAGATGATCTCCACCAGCAATTCCAGCAGGTGGATGAACAATAATGGCATGACATACTCCTGTTTTTTCAGGCCACAGCATCTTTTGCACGCGAACAGGTCCAAAGTGCTTACGATGCGCCAAAATTGTGCGATTTGAATCTTTGGTAAAACCTAACTCTAATTTAGCAAACCAATACTGTGCATTTTTGACTGGCTCATTGAACAATACTTGATTCATTCACGGTCATCTTCGTATTCATATCATTTTCAGTAAATGTTCTGCAAAAATTGCACCAAGTTTGCTCAAGCTAATTTTGGTTAAAGGTTCTTAGGCACTTAATGTTGATATTGATGAGTAATTCATGTGAAAAATCTAAGAACGTTTTTCTAAAGAATCCGATTGTTGCCTTCGTCGAAAAAAAACAGTTCGTGCTAATATAGTGAATTACCTTAAATTGTTATCAAGTTTGAATATGAGTAAACAGAAAAACTACCAACCGGGAGAGTTCCAGTGGTCTTTCTTAATGCCAAAATATTGGGGCATTTGGATTGGTATTATATTTCTGATGCTCCTTGCGATATTACCTTGGGCAATTCAGCATCGTTTAGCGTATCTGATGGGAAATGTAGCTTTCAAATACTTGCGTTCACGTCGTGAAACAACTTTAAGAAATTTAGAAGTCTGCTTTCCTGAATGGATGCCCGAACTCCGTTATGAAAATGCTCGCCAAGTCTTTATTGATCAAATGGTCGGTGTTTTTGAAACACTGAATGCTTGGTATTGTCCCAAATGGTTTAAAGATCGTGTAACGATTGAAGGTTTAGAACATATTCAACAAGTGCAAGCTGAAGGGCGTGGGGCTTTACTACTTGGTACACACTCTACCCTACTCGATGCAGGTGGATATGTATGTGCCCAGTATTTTGATCCAGATGTCGTGTATCGTCCGCAAAATAATCCATTGCTAGATATGCTGATTTACCGTTGTCGTGCCACGATTTATACCAATCAAATCGACCATGATGATATGCGTGGATTAATCCGTCATTTAAAAGAAGGACGACCTATTTGGTATAGTCCCGACCAAGATTTTGGTCTTAAACAAGGTGTTATGGCGCCCTTTTTTGGTGTACCCGCAGCCACTGTAACTGCACATCGCCGTATATTAAAAATAACCAAAGCTGCCGCGATTCCACTTTACTTCTACCGTAAAGGTGATATTACAAATCCGAAATATCATATTTTGATTGAACCTGCGTTAGACAATATGCCAAGTGAAGATGAAATTGCAGACGCGACACGAACAAATTTGATTATTGAAAATCAACTTCGTTTAGCACCAACCCAATATATGTGGTTCCACCGTAGATTTAAAACACGTCCGGAAGGTTTTGAAAAAATTTATTAAAAAAAGCGGCTGAGCCGCTTTTTTATTGTGTTTCTAATACATCTGAATTTTTATCAGTATCAGGCTTTTTCGCCTCTACCATCTTATAGCGGTTGATACGACCTAACTCATCTTTTAAAGTCATATGCTGCATGTCCAAGACATTTAATATCAGCTTTTCTGAAGTTTTATTTTGATTCTGATCTGTCCAATTTACATTGAACTCCGTACCTAAACGAGTCCATTGATTTGCATGAATTTCCCCGACAGCAACAGGGGTTATAAATTTTGGTACTTTTCCGTTGAGATCAATTTGAATCTCTTTTAAATCCACCCTTGGACATTGCTCAGCAAAACATTGATAGGCTGCTGGTTCAGGCGTTACTTTTTGAGCAAAAGACTGTGCTTTAGCTTCTTTAGCTTCTTTAGCTTCTTTAGCTTCTTTAGCTTCTTTAGCTTCTTTAGCTTCTTTAGCTTCTTTAGCTTCTTTAGCTTCTTTAGCTTCTTTAGCTTCTTTAGCTTCTTTAGCTTCTTTAGCTTCAGTGTTCGCGACCTGTTCTTGAGATGCAACCGCATCCATCATTTTTTCATCAGCTTCTTGTGCAAAAACATTGGTACTCATTAGTACATTTAACACAACGATTGAAGCGAAGGATTTGCTTGTAGTTATGTCTTTCATATTTTTAAGAAACAAAGTCATACCCCATCTGCTCAATATTTTCATTTTGGCAAATCATAGCATTAATAAAAGATTAGAGCTGAATAACGAGATTTAATTCATTCGACCTGTATGCATATAAACGTTTAAATCCACCATAAACTAAACCCGAGTTCTACATCCTGTAAAACTCGGGTCGATGAGGTTGTGCTTTTCAAAAATCATATTATTGTTTTATTGGCTTTCCTTTCCTACATCATCTCCATGATGATTTTCCGTCGGCGTCGTCTTCCATATTGGGATCATTCCATTCCCACTCCCTGTGCCGATAAGCTTAGATTACGCTTAAGCTCGCTTGGTGACTATGGGTCAACAGACACATTCATTGTAAGCAATTTCTTACACGCATCTATTCACACTTGTTTGCCATCTTTATAATCTTGCGCAATTTCATCTGTCACTTGTTTCTCTTCTTTCTCAGCTTTCGCAATACCTTCTTGAATCGCCTCTTGAGCCTCTTGCTCATCAGCATCCGTCTGTTCTAATTCTTGCTGTACTTGCTCAAATTGTCGTCCAGTTTGTAAAACAACGTACACAGGAAAGTGATCCGAACCAATATGCGGTAATCGCTCCATTTTCACCAAAGCAAAATCAGTGCTGTGGAATACATGATCGAGTGACCATCGTAATAGCGGATAGTCCGCATGGAAGGTATTGACATAATGACGTCCAACACGCGGATCTAACAAACCACTGATACGTTGAAATAGTCGTGTGGTACGAGACCATGCCACATCGTTTAGATCTCCCATGACAATGCAACTTTCATCCAAGTCTTTAATTTGATCACCGACCATCAACAATTCAGCATCACGTAATGTAGAGTCTTTGGCTTCAGTTGGACTCGGCGGTTTGGGATGTAAACAATATAATTGAACTGGCTGTCCAGAACGTAATTTCACTGTGGTATGAATAGAAGGAATCTCATTACTCAGTATGAATTTGACTTCGGTATCACTCAATTCCAACTTACTGTAGAGATGCATTCCATAGAGATTATCTAAAGGTACTGGAACACGATAAGGATAATCCGCTTCGATGACTGAAAGTTCATTCTGCCAGGTTTGGTCTGTTTCAAGCGTCAATACGATATCGGGTTGATGCTGATGAATCTGTTCAATCAAACGATGATATTCTGTATTTGGTGTTAAAACATTCGACACAATTAAAGAGATTTGCTTTGATGGATCAAGTTGATCCGGTTGGACCTGTTTCACCTGTTTTTTCCAAATTAAGGTATAAGGCAAGACCATCTTCAATTGATATGCTAATGCAGCAATTAATCCAACAAATATGACTTGGCGTCTTAAATCCCATTCCCCATCCCAAATCAACAGGAGGAGAAATGCGATAAAGCCTAGGGCTAAAATTTGTAGTCTTGGAAAATCGGCACCTCGAAACCACCACTCATCACGCGGAATCAAAGACCAAAAACTTAACCAAATCACAACAACAGCCAGTATCTCAATCCATAGCATAGCGCTTCTCTTTATATATTCTTAATTTTTCGATGATTCATAAATTTATATTAGTTTTGCATGTAACATAAACAAGATATATTGCACAATATATTTGCTGTTTTGATTGTGTACCACTTGCAGTTATACACTCTTTTGATACACTCGAACCCCCTTTTTTATTTTAACGCACCGAGGCAAAGTGACATGAAAGTAGGTCTGGTCGGTTGGCGCGGGATGGTTGGTTCCGTCCTTATGCAACGTATGGTTGAAGAGAATGATTTCGCTCATTTTGAGCCATTCTACTTCTCTACCAGTAATGCAGGTGGTGAAGCCCCTGCGTTTGGTGGTAAAACTGCCCCAGCACTTATGGATGCGACAGACATTAATAGTCTGAAGCAAATGGATGTCATTATTACCTGCCAAGGTGGTGATTATACCACTGAAGTTTTCCCTAAGTTGAAAGCTGATGGTTGGAATGGTTACTGGATTGACGCTGCATCTACATTGCGTATGGACGATGAAGCAATCATCGTATTAGATCCAGTCAACATGAATGTGATCAAAGACGGTTTGGTAAAAGGTACGAAAACATTTGTAGGCGGTAACTGTACTGTTTCATTGATGTTAATGGGTCTTGGTGGTCTGTTCCAAAACAATCTTGTTGAATGGGCGACTTCAATGACTTACCAAGCTGCTTCTGGTGCGGGTGCGCAAAACATGCGTGAACTCATCACAGGTATGGGCTATTTGTATAACAATACAAAAGATCTATTAGACGATCCACGTTCTCCAATTTTAGATATCGACTCTAAAATTGCTGAATTACAGCGTGGTGAAGGATTCCCTTCAGCAAACTTCGGTGTACCTTTAGCAGGTTCTTTAATTCCTTATATCGACAAACAGCTTGAAAGCGGTCAATCGAAAGAGGAATGGAAAGGTCAAGTTGAAACCAATAAGATTCTTGGTAATTCACAAATTGTACCTATTGATGGTCACTGTGTACGTATTGGTGCAATGCGTTGTCACTCACAAGCATTGACTTTAAAACTTCGTAAAGATGTTCCTTTAAATGAAATTGAAGACATCATTGCAAGTGCAAATGACTGGTCTAAAGTTGTGCCGAACACACGTGAAGCATCAATGACTGATCTTACACCTGTTGCAGTAACTGGCACGCTTACAGTTCCAGTAGGCCGTTTACGTAAACTCAATATGGGTAAAGAGTATTTAGGCGCGTTCACTGTTGGTGACCAATTACTTTGGGGTGCTGCTGAACCTTTACGCCGTATGCTACGCATCTTGATTGACTATAAAAATGCTTAATATTTAATAGTCACTTCAATAAAAAGCCGGTCTGATTAGATCGGCTTTTTTTATGCAATTTGAATTGATTAGAGCTTGGAGTGCTATTTGAAAGGAAATATTATGACATCGATACAAAAAACAGTTAAATTACAATCTCATCACTTCTTATTTCGAACATCTTGATCGATACATAATGATGAACTGAGAATATAAAAAATCGAGATTAAAAACAGTCCAATATTTCGAGCACTCAGGTATTAGATTTGCAATAAATTCATTGAATTCAATGAAGGGGAAAAATTATGTTGTATGTCATTCCATTTGTCGTCTTGCTGTTAATCGCACTGGTGCTCAAAAAACGTGAGGATAAACAAAAAAATGGTGACACAGGATCAACAAAATCTAAAAAAAATGTGAGTGTAAAACGCGCTAAGAAAAGCCCCAAAACTCGTTCCACCCCACAACAAGCCTATTCACAGCATGGTCATGGCGCACCACAAGACTTAAGTGCCGAACCAGTGGCTGATGAACTTAAAGCCAGTATTGAATACTTAATTCAATCAGAAAGCTATATGTCAGCCGAAGCAAAAATCAATCAAGCATTGAATCGCGATCCTAGACAACATGAGCTTTACTCGTATTTGATTGATATTCACATCTTACAGAATGATGAATTTGCTTTAAAACAATTGAGTAATTATTTACGCTCCACTGGATTACATTACATTGCGGATGAAGCTGAAGACAAACTTAAAGCTGCAAAAGAAGCGGAACGGAATAAAGAAATTGCGAAAGAATCACGGGATATATCGAACACCGAGAATCAGCCTCGTCATGCTGCACAGTTTCATAGCACCAGTTTTATAACTGAAATCCCTGCAGTGCAATCAGAACAAGCTTTTGATCATCTCATCAAGTCTCAGGATGAACAACATAGCTCTCAGGAAAGCACACCCACTGAAACAAATGAGACCACAGAGCAATCTTCTCTTCCTTCTCAAAGCTCAACATTTGTGTTTGAAACAGAACAATACCCACATCCCTTACAAGCCAAAGAGAAGAAAAGCACTCCTGAGGAAGAAACTGAGCATGTCTCTGCTGAACCTACTGCTCATTTTGTATTTAGCTCAGAACAGCTGGATTTAGCAGAAGAGTTTACGCTCAATAAAACCAATGAAGAAATCATTGACCAGCTCCCTTCTGATCAGGCTGAAAATCAGCAGGCAACTGAACAACAGACTCCATCGCAAAACGAGCATTTTGAACTCGATTTTTTTATGGAAGATACACCGCAACCAACCTCACAACACCCATTCGAGCAAGATGATGAGAAGACTCCTGCATCAAAAGAGCAAACACCTTTAGAATTTATAACGACAGATTTAACTTTCGAGCCAAATGCTCAAACACAGACTGAATCTGAAACAACCAATCAATCGACTGAAGATCGCGCCCCCTTAGAGTTTGATTTAGATTTCTCCAGTTTTCAGTCTGAAAATAAATCACAAACAGCATCAGTGCACTCAACTGATGCTGAGAACCTTGCTTCAGAAAATGAGTCCATCCAAAATCTCGACTTCACACTTGATTTGAGTCAAGAATGGGGTGAAAAAACAGATCTCCCTCATTCAGCACTGAGTTCTTCTCCATCAGAAAAAAATCTACAAGAACTGAATATTGAAATCGATCCATTGGAATTTAACTTTTCAGATCAATCGGAACAGTCTCATTCTCAAACAACAACATCCAAGGATGAACTCACTTTTGATCTTTCAGATGATTTTAACTTTGATGCTGAAACATCTAGCTCAGCAAAAGTTTCAAAGCAAAGCGTGAATGATCAGATTTTAGATTTTGTAACTTTCGACTTTGAGGAAAATCTTGATTCAAAATCTACAATAGAAAGCTCAATTGAACCGACAAACGAGTTTAATTTTGACCTCAATTCATCAGATGAAAATGTAGAAGTGCAACAGAATCATTCGCATGAAACATCTGCGATAAAAATGAATCCGAATCGTCCTGATGATCCTCTTGTACAACGTTTTCCTGAATTACTCAACGTTGATGAAATTCAACTTAACTTAGATTTAGCGGATCAATACATTAAATTTGGCGCGTTTGATGAAGCAGAAAAATTAATTACGGAATATGAATCGCATTACAATGACGAACAAAAAATGCGTGCAGCAAAACTCCGAGAGAGCATGGAATCTGATTCCAATTAATCTTAATATGAAGCAGTCTAATCAGGCTGCTTTTTTTATGAGTTCAAAAATAGCTTTAATCTATATGGGTGGGACATTTGGTTGCGTTGGTGAACCTTTAGCGCCTATGCCTGCTGCCGATTTTTTCCCGCAATTAAAAGAAATTTTGCCCGTTCAAAATCCAATAGAGCTTGTTCAGGCTCATGAGATTAAAGACAGTAGTGCATGTACGGCGCGTGATTGGTTGCTGTTAATCCAAAAAATTCAACAATTGCAAGCTAAACAATTTCAAAATTTTATTGTCATTCATGGTACCGATACCATGAGTTATGCTGCGGCTATTCTTTCTCGATTTCTCCATGATACGTGTCGAGTCATTATCACAGGTAGCCAATTTCCTCTGCTCAATCATGCAGCGACATCTTTGCATCCATCGAGCGATGCTTTAGATAATCTGAATCATGCCATCCAATATATGGAAAATGTGTCTGATGGTGTTTACTTATGCTTTAACCATCAAATTTTTCATGCCAGAACTGCAGTCAAGACTCATCGCACGGCACTAAATGCATTTTGTGGTGAAGCATTTACAAATGTCATCAAGCCCATATCAAGTTCTTTTGTCGACATTACTGAGCAACATATTGAACGCTCGACACAACTCAATATTGCGAATCTGAGTCTTCGCCCCATTGAAATCAAATTATTCAATCAGCATTTAACGCGTTTTATCGACAACTCGCCTCATGTACTCATACTTCAAGCATATGGAACCGGTAATTTAGCAATTAATGCGGATACCACAGATATTTTGAAGCAGCTTCGTGCCTTAGGCTGCCATATTATATTAAGTAGTCAGGTCATGTTTGGAGAATTAGATCAACGCTATGCAATTAGCAGTTGGATTCAAGCATCTGATATTTTAATAGACGATACACTCAGTGATGCCGATCTTTATGCCAAAATTCTAAAAATGTATTTACAATACCCTTCCACAGATCAATGGTTAAAACATTGGTATGATTCATCAAATTAGAGGTTCAAATGCCGCGTTTTGCAATCGGAATTGAGTTTAGTGGCGTTCGGTATCGAGGTTGGCAAACACAGCAACCTGGTGTGCCGAGCGTACAAGAAACCATGGAAAAAGTGTTGAGCAAAATTGCTGATGAACCCATCATTTTGCATGGTGCGGGTCGAACAGATGCAGGTGTTCATGCCACAAATATGGTGGCTCACTTTGACACAAATGCAATACGTCCAATTCGTGGCTGGCTTATGGGGGCTAACAGTACACTCCCTAAAGATATTGCCATCCAATGGATTCAAGAAATGGATAGTGATTTTCATGCACGCTTTAAAGCGCAGGCTCGCCGTTATCGTTATGTCGTTTATAACAGCCCCATGCGCCCTGCCTTACTCCATAAACAAGTAACGCATGCTTATTACCCACTTGATGTAGATAAAATGATTGCTGCAGCCTCAAAATTTGAGGGTACTCATAACTTTGAAAGTTTTCGAGCTGCTGCGTGTCAATCCAACCAACCTGTACGCCATGTGAGCCATTGCAAACTCATCAAACACGGTGCTTACCTTGTTCTTGACATCCAAGCAGATGGTTTTTTACATCACATGGTTCGCAATATTATGGGCTGTTTACTGGAAATTGGTCAGGGGATGTACGACATTGACCATATTGATGAAATATTCGCAGCAGAAGACCGTAAAGCAGCAGGGATCACAGCACCACCTGACGGCCTTTACTTTATCCAAGCACACTATCCTGAAGAGTTTAACTTGCCTAAAGTTCCGCTAGGCCCTCATTGGTTAAACATGCCTGAATAGATTTTTTATTTTGAATTGAAAAAAATCCCTTCATAAGAAGGGATTTTTTTAGCGCTGTTTACGCTTACGATATTCAACAGGTGTCTCATTGGTCCATCGTTTAAAGGCACGATAGAACGTACTTGGTTCTGAGAAACCCGTAAGATAGACAATTCTCTCTACGCTTTCATTGGTATTTGCCAAAAGTTTTTTAGCTAAACGACAACGATAGTCAGATAAAATTTGCTGGAAGCTTGTATTAGCTTCACTGAGCTGTGTTCTCAAACGACGTGGGGTAATATTCAACTGAGCTGCCACAGTTTCTAGCGTTGTTTCTCCACTCTCAAGTGTTGATCCAATAGCACGGCGCACCTCACCCACTAAATCGTATCGAGCCAACTCCTGTAATTTTTCAATCGCCAACTGCTCATGCAGTTGAAGTAATTCTGGCTCGGCTTGCCAAAGTACATAATCTAAAATTGCAGGATCAAAATAAAGTCGCGTTTCTTTTTGGCCTAAACTTACCGGGCACTCATATACACGGAAATACTCATCGTCTGAAGCACCCTCGCTAAAGTTAAAATCGATATATATAGGTTGAAAACGACCTTCAGTAATAAATTTGAAGAATCTTAAAATGCCTGAAATCGCGCACTCAGAAAAATGACGATTGACTAGGTTTTCAGAGAAAGGTTGTTCACCATTGGTTAGGTAGCAACGATCATCTTCAATGACCAACTTGGCATGAAATGCATCACTGATTAGACGTTGATACGCTAAAGCCCTTTTCAGGCCTTCGCCAAAATTTTCAGATGAAATAAAAAGATGTTCAATCACTTGACCACGATACAGTGGTAAATGCTCACCTAAATGTAGACCAATGTCTGGATCTTTACTGACTTCTTCGGCAGCAACCCAGAAAGCGTACTGCGCGCTTAAAGGCGTACGCGCATTTTGATCTACTTGATTTAAGGCCACACCCGCTTTTGTTAAAATTTCTTCTGTGGGCAATCCAGCACGACGAATTGCTTGATAACCTAATCGTAGAACAACCGAAGCATCAGTTAGCTGACTCACGCAGTGCCCTTCCTTGTATGTTATTAATATTTACTTAAAACTTATGAATTAGATTACAGTCGATTGACCAAACTGACAACATAGTTAAGCATTTTTTTGTTTAAAAATTTTATTTGTTTGTTCGACAAGTTTGACCATAGAAACGCCGACTGAACTTGGTTTAACCTTGTTTTTTTCTAAAATTTTGCCTATAATTTGCGCCTTTCCAATTTGATCATCAGGTAGGCTATGGCCAATAAAGAGGAACTTATCGAGTTCGAAGGCGTTGTCACCGAAACGCTTCCTAATACTATGTTCCGTGTACGTTTAGAAAACGGTCACGAAGTAATTGCACACATTTCTGGTAAAATGCGTAAACACTATATTCGTATTTTGACTGGCGACAGTGTTAAAGTTGAAATGACACCTTATGACTTATCTAAGGGTCGCATTACTTACCGTGCACGCTAAGTGTTAGTAAGCGAAAAGCCACATTGAGTGGCTTTTTTTGTTTTTGTACTTTTATTTTATGAACTACAGGAGATTCACTCTACTAAAGCAATCGTCTGTCTTTGTGAGAAGACCAATACTCATATGTTATAGAATAATTAAACTCACTATTTATTCATTCACTATCCAATCAAATATACCAACAAAGCCCATTTACACATTCAACATAAAAAATCTTCGTATCGCTCCACTATTTCATGCATTAAATCAATTGTGGTTTTCGCTCATTTGCATATTTACACTTTTCCTATTAACGACATGCCAAACAGCAAATTTTCAGAACAAAAAAATATGAACACTTATGTTTCACAATTTGTAGGGCAAGATATCCAACATATGCGTGAAAATATCAATTTGAATTCTTTTAACATTAAACTGAAGCCTAATCCTGTGATTCGAGATGAGCGGGAAATTTTCAGTTTTGAACGTATAGTCAACACCGCGATTCCAATAGGAAATTCGATGAAAGATGAAAATGGTTTTATGATTCCTGTACAGACAACTTCAGTAAGTCAGTACTACGATAACCTAATGACTTGCTCAAGTGTTTTTAGCTTAAAAAAACAATATCGCTTTCAAAAGCTCGGCAATAAAAAAACGCAGCTCATAGGCTGCGTTTTGAATGAATCAACTGAAATTAGTTAAACGCTGCAACAACTGCTTCACCCATTTCAACTGTCCCGACCTTCTTCATGCCTTCAGACATAATGTCAGCTGTACGTAAACCTTGGTCTAAAACATTCCCTACTGCATCTTCAATCGCTTTTGCTGCAGCTTCTTGACGGAACGTATATCGAAGCATCATTGCAACAGATAAAATTGTTGCCAATGGGTTTGCGATATTTTGACCTGCGATATCTGGTGCTGAACCATGACAAGGCTCATACATCCCTTTACCATTTTCATCTAAAGAAGCTGATGGCAACATACCGATTGAACCAGTCAACATCGCTGCTTCATCAGACAAGATATCACCGAACAAGTTACCTGTTACGATCACATCAAATTGTTTAGGTGCACGAACCAATTGCATTGCTGCATTATCGACATACATATGTGACAAGTTAATGTCAGCATACTGTTCAGCATGTAACTGAGTTACTGTTTGTTTCCAAAGCTCAGTGACTTCAAGAACATTCGCTTTATCCACTGAACACACTTTACCACCGCGTAGTTTCGCCATTTCAAAAGCCACTTTAGCAATACGTTTGATTTCTGACTCTGCATATACGTCGGTATTAAAGCCTTGCTTCTCACCATTCTCTAATTCACGAATACCCCGTGGTTGACCAAAGTAAATACCACCAGTTAATTCACGGACAATTAAAATATCTAAGCCTGAAACAATTTCAGGTTTCAAACTTGAAGCATCTGCCAATTGAGGATACAAGATCGCTGGACGCAAGTTAGCGAAAAGGTTAAGTTCACTACGTAATTTTAATAAACCACGCTCAGGACGAATTGAGCGCTCAATTGTATCCCACTTCGGACCACCCACAGCACCTAACAAAATCGCATCTGCTTTTTTTGCTTGTTCAGAGGTAACTTCTGGATAAGGTGAACCATGCGCATCAATTGCAGCGCCACCCAATAAACCTTGTTCCCATGTTAAATCTAGATTGAATTTTTCATTGACACGGGTGAGGACCTGTTCAGCTGCTTTTACAATTTCAGGACCAATGCCGTCACCAGCTAAAATCAAAATTTGTTTAGACATGAGATTTTCCATTTATAAAGTTAGTATGAACTAACGTGTTTTTAAATTTTTTTGTTCCACAAACTCACCTAGTCCATTGAGAACATTATAGGGTTTGCAGAAACGACGAATGGTTTGTTGCTCTTGCAACAAGTCAACACATAATGGCTCTGGTGCAGAAGCATCAAGTAAACTTTTTTTCCCACTGCTTCGATCTCTAAACATTACAAATCGGTAATCTTTTTTTGCTTCGAAGCGATGGATGACATTAATAGTTTCTGCTTTTTCCTCTGAAATCGGATAAAAGCGAACCACCACTTCATGCAGTCCAGCAGGAACTGAAAGATATAAGGCTTGCGGATCTTTCAAGGAGCCAGCATTTAATCGCACGATACCTTGCTTGATCGCACGCTGATCTAATCTTCGAGATTGAGCATCAACAATGGGATGCTCATCGAATCTTTCAAACTCACAATTCAGCGTTCCTGAGCAATAAATCAAAGCATGATTTCTGGTTTCAGGCGTTTCTTTAATCTTTTTCAGTTGTAATCGGTCTACGGTCTGACAAGCGGATAAAACGGCGACAGACAATCCGAAAAACGCATAGCGTAATAAAACTTTTGCCTTCATTTGTGCCCAACCTCACCAAACGGCGCAAAACTAAAAGAATAATTTTGCACCGATATTAGCAAGACTTGAATCAGAGCACTATAGCTTTAAGTATCAGTTACGCTTTGATTTCTTGGAATACCCATGGGCGAACAGCTTTAGTTCTTTCCTCATAAGCACGAATGTCTTCTGCCGCTTGTAACGTTAAACCAATATCATCTAAACCATTCAACAAACAGTGCTTTCTGAATGGATCAACTTCAAATTTAAATGCTTCGCCTGTAGGTGTACGTACTTCTTGTGCTTCAAGATCAATCGTTAACTGATAACCTTCTTGAGCTGCACACTCTTTGAATAATTGATCCACAATCTCTTCAGACAAGATCACTGGTAACATGCCATTTTTAAAGCTGTTGTTGTAGAAAATGTCTGCATAGCTTGGTGCGATTACGGTACGAAAACCATATTCTTCTAAAGCCCATGGCGCATGTTCTCGGCTTGAACCACAACCAAAGTTGGAACGTGAAATCAAGATTGAAGCACCTTGATAACGTGGTTTGTTCAACTCAAAATCTGGATTCAAAGGACGTTTTGAGTTGTCTTGCCCCAAATAGCCTTCATCTAAATAACGTAATTCATCAAACAAATTCGCGCCGAAACCTGTACGCTTAATTGATTTCAAGAACTGTTTTGGAATAATTAAATCTGTATCGACATTGGCACGGTCTAAAGGTGCAACGATACCTTGTTCAACGGTATATTTTTTCATGTTGTTTGCTCCTCTTAGAATGAACGTACATCAACAAAGTGACCTGCAATTGCAGCTGCTGCTGCCATCGCTGGGCTCACTAAATGCGTACGACCACCATTACCTTGACGACCTTCGAAGTTACGGTTTGATGTTGATGCACAGTGCTCACCCGGTTGTAATTTATCTGCGTTCATTGCTAAACACATTGAGCAACCCGGCTCACGCCATTCAAAACCAGCTTCAATTAAGATTTTATCCAAACCTTCAGCTTCTGCTTGTGCTTTGACTAAGCCAGAACCCGGAACAACCATCGCTTGCTTAATCGTGCTTGCAACTTTTTTGCCTTTTGCAACTTCAGCTGCCGCACGGATATCTTCAATACGAGAGTTGGTGCAAGAACCGATAAATACGCGATCCAATTTAATATCAGACAATGCTTGACCCGCAGTTAAGCCCATATATTGATAAGCACGTGTCCAATCGTTACGTTGTACATCATCTTTTGCTTGTTCTAATGTCGGTACTGCTTGAGATACAGGAATCACCATCTCAGGAGATGTACCCCAAGACACTTGTGGCTCAATCTCTTCACCTTGTAATACAACAACTGTATCAAAGTGTGCACCCTCATCAGAATGTAAAGTATTCCAATAAGCTACAGCTTGATCCCACTGCTCTCCTTTAGGTGCGTATGGACGACCTTTTACGTATTCAATGGTTTTTTCATCAACGGCAACCATACCTACACGGGCACCGCCTTCGATTGCCATGTTACACACCGTCATACGACCTTCGATCGACATATCACGGAATACTTGACCACCAAATTCGATGGCATGACCTGTACCACCAGCTGTACCGATTTTACCGATAATCGCTAAAACCACGTCTTTTGGTGTTACGCCTTGACCTAATTTACCGTCAACACGTACCAACATGTTTTTCATTTTCTTTTGAACTAAGCATTGCGTTGCCAATACATGTTCAACTTCTGATGTCCCAATACCGTGTGCCAAGCAACCAAACGCACCATGCGTCGCTGTATGAGAGTCACCACAAACAACCGTCATACCCGGTAAAGTTAAACCTTGCTCAGGTCCAACAACGTGTGCGATCCCTTGACGGACATCGTTGATATCAAACTGTGCAACATTAAATGTTTTACAGTTATCATCTAAAGTTTGCACTTGGATACGTGAAGTATCATCTTCGATCCCCGCAATCCCTTCAGAACGCTCTTTCGTAGACGTTGGTACGTTATGGTCAGGAGTTGCCACGTTTGCACTTAAACGCCAAGGTTTACGTCCTGCAAGTTGTAAGCCTTCAAAAGCTTGTGGAGAAGTCACTTCATGCAACAAGTGACGGTCGATATAAAGTAAAGAAGAACCATCATCGCGTTGTTTAACTAAATGATCGTCCCACAATTTATCGTACAACGTTTTTTTTGTTTGAGTTTCTGCTTTTTGGGTTTCGCCTGCCATGTCGATTTGCTCCACTGGACTGGGTAATTCTGTCATTAATTACGATTATAACGGCCTATTCACATAAATCTAATTTATCATTTTTATTAGTTTAAAAACTTTTTAGAATCAATTTAAACACAAAAACCATCTATAAAAACGATTAATTTAAAAATAATATTCGCTTTTACAGATTAAATAAGAATACTTATCATTTAAACATCTCCAAGATCACCACCAACTGAGGATGTTCACATGGCACATATTCAAAAATTTGTTGAAGATAATCAACGCATGTTCAAAAAAACATTAAGCTACTACATTATGCACATTACGGTAGCCATGATTGTAGGCTACCTTGTCACAGGCAGCATTTGGATGGCAATTACTTTGAGTTTACTTGAGCCTACTGTACAAGCCGTGGCTTATTTCATTCACGAACGCGTGTGGGAGAAAAAAACGATACAACAGGAAGAAAATATCGTCGCATAGTTTCACCTGTGATCCTCCTCATCTAAGCCGCACTATGCGGCTTTTTTTGCAACAGTTTATGAAGAATTACTTCGCAATAGATATAAATTTATTTTATAATTAAATAATATTTTCATAACCGAGTTTAAATTATGAATCTTGCTGCCTTTGAAGCTTTTATAAAAGTCATGGAAACGGGTTCGATTTCTATGGCAGCTGATCAACTATTTATCACTCAGCCCGCTGTTACCAAACGTATTCATAGTTTAGAAGATTATTTTGGTGTCAAATTATTTGAATCTGCTGGCCGAGGTGTACAAGCCACCCATGCGGCTCATTCCCTGCTTCCAAAAGTTAAAAATTGGTTAAATGAACTAGGTGATATTCATCACACCTTAAGCCACGACCAAAATCAGATTAAAGGAAAGCTTAAAGTTGGTACCAGCCATCACATTGGATTACATCATTTACCGCAACATTTAAAAAGCTATGTTCAGCAATATCCTGATGTGACATTAGATGTGCATTTTGTAGATTCAGAACAAGCGCATGAAAAAGTGTTAGCTGGTGATCTTGAACTGGCATTCTTAACCTTACCCCCTGTCCTAGATGAACGTTTAAAATATGTTCCTTTATGGAGTGATCCTTTGGTTTTCGTTGCTGCAGTTTTTCATCCATTGGCAAATATGAAAAATTTAAGCCTTGAAGATCTCATGCAGTATCCAAGTTTATTACCTGCAGCTCAAACATATACAGCGCAGATCACCCTTGCAGAATTTGAAAAAAATGGATTAAAACCTAAAGTGTCCATGAGCAATAATCCGCTTGAATCCATTCGCATGTTGGCTTCTATTGGGTTAGGTTGGTCTGTCTTGCCAAGTACTTTAGTCAATCAAGACCTGGTCAGACTGGATATTAATTTAGAAATGCAGCGTCAATTGGGTATGGTTTGGCATCCGGGACGCACCCAATCTAAGGCAGCCAAAGCATTGGTTGATTTAATGAAATAATTTCAGCACTCGATATTTAAAAGTCATCTAATCAGATGACTTTTTACTTTTTAAGACAAGTGAGCTACTTAAGCTTTTTTCTTCAATGAATCTTCATGTAAAGACTCATTGAGCTGATCGATAATTAATGCCCATGAACCATCTGAACATAATTTTTCTTTCAAAAATTGACGTTGACCTTCAGACCAAAAACTTGCTTCAGTCAAAAAGGTTTCAGCTTCTAACTGATGTGTTTCAATAAATTCTGCAATAGCTTGCTCGCTAGAATCCAATCCTAATTGCTCAAATAAGTTAGTCATTCTTGGCTCTGCATTTAGCATCGTGTATTCCTTATGATTTTGATTAATTTTAAGTTAGTTGTTTGCGCATAAGGTATCACCAAGCGATGAAAGCGTCTGTAAATTTATGCTGAATTTCATCTCAAGTTATTTCAATGCTGATCAATGAAAAAAAGCCATTGATACAATGGCTTTAGCAATTTTTAATTTTGAGAATAAAACTGTCTTAAATGGACCAGTCTTGGATATCCCAACCCTGCTCTTTAGCCAATGCTTCAAGACGATCATCTGGATTGACTGCAATCGCATGATCCGCATATTCCAATAAGAATCGATCGTTAATGGAGTCTGAATATGCCCATGATTCAGTAACGTCTCGTCCCTCGAGCCATTGATCTAATCGTGCCAATTTACCTTTTTGATAACACGGAATATTAATGACTTTACCCGTATATTTACCATCAACCACTTCTGCATTGGTTGCAATAATTTCTGTAATACCAAATTCACGAAAAATAGGTGCAGTAATAAAATCTGATGTTGCTGTAATCCCTACTAATTGATGCCCAGCATCTTGATGACGTTGAATCGCTTTATAACCTTCAGGACGCATTTGAGGTCGAATCACTTTTTGCATAAAAAGCTGATGTAAGTCGGTCAAATACTCATTGTCATGTTGCGTTAAAAATTCAAATACAAATTCGTTGTAGGCAATTGGATCAAGTTGTCCTGCTTTGTAGTCTTCATAAAATTTGTCATTCATGGCGCGATGTCGAACTGGATCAACCAAGCCTTCATTGACTAAAAACTCGCCCCAAGAATGGTCAGAGTCGGTATTTAACAAGGTGTGATCTAAATCAAACAACGCCAATTTCATGAAATTACTCGTTCAAACTGAAATTTAAGAAAAAAAATGTAAATCTATCTCCGCTAGTCGATAGAAATTCGTTAAGATCATAGCAATTTTAAAACATTATTACTTTGAACTTTTCGAGTTGGGCATAGAGAGTGGATGCCCCCGAACCCAAAGTCAACGAATTTAATAAATTTTAGGTGCCAAATGATCGACTCAGAAGGTTTCCGACCGAATGTCGGGATCATTTTGGCAAATGATATTGGACAAGTTTTATGGGCAAAACGCATTGGTCACAATGCTTGGCAATTTCCTCAAGGAGGCATCCAATTTGGTGAAACTCCAGAACAGGCACTTTTCAGGGAACTCCGTGAAGAAGTCGGGTTATTGCCGGAGCACGTCCAAATAATTGCTCAGACCGAAGGTTGGTTACATTATCGTTTGCCACTTCGCTACATCAGATCAGATTCTGATCCTGTGTGTATCGGACAAAAGCAAAAATGGTTTTTATTGAAATTAGTCGCGTCAACGAATCATATTCAGTTGAACTTGAATGATCCGCCAGAGTTTGATCAATGGCAATGGGTCAGCTATTGGTATCCACTAGGCCAAGTGGTGAACTTCAAAAAAGATGTTTACCGTCGTGCCATGTTGGAATTGTGTATGCATCTGCCATAGCATGATTTATATTAAACATTGAATTTAAATGTTTGATTTTTATTTCGACTATTTGAATAATCACCATAATTACATCCCTTTAAGAGGAGCACCGCTACATGTCGAACATGCAATTAGACTCTTTACGGCGCATTGTCCAAGAAATCAATGCGTCTGTCAGTTTGCATGATTCGTTAGAAATTATGGTCAACCAAATTTCTGAAGCAATGCATGTAGATGTGTGCTCTATTTATTTACTTGATGAACGTAACCAACGTTACGTTCTGATGGCTTCCAAAGGCTTAAACGCTGAATCCATTGGCAATGTCTCACTGCAGCTGGGTGAGGGTTTGGTCGGACTCGTTGGGCAACGTGAGGAAATCGTCAATATCGAGAATGCGTTTAAGCATGAGCGTTTCGCGTATTTTCCAGAAACAGGTGAAGAGATTTATAACTCTTTCCTTGGCGTTCCTGTCATGTATCGTCGAAAAGTCATGGGTGTTCTCGTGGTTCAAAATACTGAACCACAAGACTTTAGCGAAGCTGCTGAATCGTTTTTAGTCACACTTTGTGCGCAACTTTCTGGCGTTATCGCCCATGCGCATGCAGTTGGAAATATTGATGTTTTCCGTAAGCCAAATAATTCTCCAACCTATAAAACATTTCAAGGATCATCAGGTGCAGGTGGTATTGCATTAGGTCGTGCACTTATTCTTTATCCACCCGCAGATTTAGGTTCAGTACCTGACCGCGAAGCTGAAGATATTAGTGAAGAGCTTGAATTACTTGATCATGCGGTTGATTCAGTTCGCCAAGAAATTCAATCACTTGATGAAAAAATGCAAGATTCTTTGATGTCTGAGGAACGTGCATTATTTAGCGTATTCTTGAGAATGTTGGATGAGAATGCCCTGCCTGCTGAAATCAAAGAGTTAATCCGTGATGGTCACTGGGCTCAAGGTGCAGTTAAACACGTTATTGATCGTCATGTGGCAATCTTTGCACAAATGGAAGACGATTATTTACGAGAACGTGTTGCAGACTTAAAAGACCTTGGACGTCGCATTTTAGCAGCACTTCAAGAAGATGATTTAAGTCACCGAGAACTGAGTAATGACAGTATCATTGTGGGTGAAGAAATCAGTACGGCAGCATTGGTTGAACTTCCTGTCGATAAGATTGCAGCGATTGTGACGTCTGAAGGGGCTGCCAATTCACATATGGTGATTGTGGCACGTGCTTTGGGTATACCGACAGTCGTTGGGGTCACCGAACTTCCGGTGACTACCCTTGATGATGTGGAAATGATTGTTGATGCCTATCAAGGACGTGTATTTATCAATCCACCACGCCGTTTACGTCAACGTTATCGTGACATCCAAAAAGAAGAAGAACAAATAGCCAAAGATCTTAAACAGTATGAAACCAAAGATGCCATCACTCCTGATGGTGTTGCAGTACGCTTATTTGTGAATACAGGTTTAATGATTGATGTCGTGCGTGGTGTACAACGTG
Organism: Acinetobacter sp. 24-47-47; assembly: GCF_057737035.1. Lineage (NCBI taxonomy): Bacteria > Pseudomonadati > Pseudomonadota > Gammaproteobacteria > Moraxellales > Moraxellaceae > Acinetobacter > Acinetobacter sp. 24-47-47. The sequence continues at coordinate 2,638,680 of NZ_CM173216.1, forward strand.
GTGCCAAAGGTGTCGGACTCTATCGTTCAGAAATTCCATTTATGTTGCGTGATCGTTTCCCGGGTGAAGAAGAGCAACGAGCGATTTACCGTCAACAACTTAGTCACTTTGCCAATAAACCAGTCGTGATGCGTACTTTGGATATTGGTGCAGATAAAGATTTACCTTATTTCGAAATAGAAGAAGAAAACTCAGCATTAGGATGGAGAGGGATTCGTTTTACCTTGGATCATCCTGAGATTTTCTCTTCACAAATTCGTGCGATGTTAAAAGCCAGTGTCGGCTTGAATAATTTGCATATTTTGCTGCCAATGATCACCAGCGTCAGTGAAGTAGAAGAAGCGCTTTATATTATTGAGCGTGACTTAGCTGCGGTTCAGGAAGAAGAACAAGTTAAAATTAATCGTCCTAAGATTGGCATCATGGTGGAAGTACCTAGTGTTTTACTCCAAATTGGTGAGTTTGCAGAATTAGTTGATTTCTTCTCTGTGGGTTCGAATGATTTAATCCAATATTTGTTGGCAGTCGACCGTAATAACCCACGTGTATCGAGTGTTTATTCTCACTTCCATCCCTCAGTGCTTCGAGCATTGCAACGCTTAGTTCAAGAGTGTCATAAATATGACAAACCTGTCAGTATTTGTGGTGAAATGGCTGGCGATCCACTCTCAGCAATTTTACTGATGGCAATGGGCTTTAATACGCTTTCAATGAGTTCGAGCAATATTCTCAGAGTCCGTAAAGCAATTTGTCATGTTCCAATGGTCGATGCGCAAACACTTTTGGATGAAGTGGTGAAAATGAGTAATCCACTCATTGTGAAAAGTTGGATGGAGTATTATTTCCGTCATCATGGTTTAGCGGATATGGTGAAATCGAATCGTATTGTAAATGCCTAATATGAATCTCGGTTTAAGCAGAGAAAGAGCTGAGTAACAACATAATCAATTGGCTTTTTTTTTTAATCTTCATGTTGATCGTAGCGATCTCGGTAATTCTATTTCATTTATATGTTAGTAAATTAAAAAGTAGTTCAAGACCCAATAAACCTATTTCAAATTATACGCTAGATCATGGTTGAACGATGAATTCTGAACACCAAATGAGCGAATCATCATATGTAGATATAGATTATGGTGGAAGTAGTGGTGGAGCAGACTAACCTTCACGTGTTTAGGCATATAAAAAAAGGGAGATAATCATTCGAATATCTCCCTTTTTTGTGCTTGCTATAGCCACGTTTTGCATTTTTCTTACGATCTACAAAAACTTGGCTTTTGTTGACTTCATGCATATGTTTTGCCACAAAGTTGTGAATCACAACTTCTGGCAACGCTTTTTTCTTTGCCATTTTTTAATCACCTTCAGTTTATCCATCCTTCATGATGGGAAAGCGATATTACGCTTTTTTGTACATTATACAAGCAAATTCATAATGGTTTTTTCAATGACATTCATCGAATGCATACAATGTTTAAGATTAGCTCTGCCATTTTTCTATGTTAAATTGATCAAAAACTCGAGCACCCGAAGGTACTCTTACTCAGCATAGAAAGGACTAAATCTTCATTATTTCGGTAGAAGACTAAATGTACCTCGATGATGATTAAATTTTCCATCTGGCATTGCGATATTTTGGTAAATGATCTTTTGCTTTTGATCGATGATCAGTACAACATTTTCTTTAGTCGCATCATCTGTCCAATACACCATAAACTGCTCAGGTCCAACCTGTGTGGCTAAATATTCAATATTGGCAGATGTATTTTGTCCTGATGTGATATTTAAAAGACTTTGGTCTTTGAATTCAAGACGCTGCGTTTGACCATTGATGTTTAACGCCAAAGTCTGTCCAATAGCGAAGAATGGTTTGTTCAATGCTTGTTGTAAACCGATGTCCTTGATTACACCTTTGACGCCTAGTATTTTGCCTTTAAGATGAATTGTTCCATCATTCCCAGCAATGTTGGTGTAAACGATATCTCGATTATAATCTTGAATATGAACGACCTTATCTCCTGATTTATCCTCATGCCAATAAACCATAAAAATATTTTTAGCAATCTCAACAGGTGTGTATTTTACCGCTTCAGAAAGATCTGGCCCAACTGCGCCACCGGCACCTGTAAAAGTTAGGTTTTGATGGTCTTTGACATCAAGATCAAATTTCAAACTCGTAAAATCGACTTGAATTTTTTGTCCTATTGGCGGATAAGGAGATGCAACTTTCCAATCGGTTTCTTTGGCAAATACTTGTGCAGACATTTTTAGCACTTCTTCACTCGACTCAAGATCTGGATACTTTGCTTTCATATATCCAAAAATCCCTTCCGAGCTTTGATTTTCAGTAACTGCTGTTTTAAAGTTCGTTAAATACCCTTTAATCCAATCCAATGGCTTAGGTGAAAAGTCACTTTTTACATAATGACTTGGGATCACTTTTTTAGGATTTAAACTCAGTATTTTATCAAGTTGCTTCTTCCAAAGATCGATCCCTTGCACACCATTGGTATCGGCCATCCACAAATGCTCACCATAAGCGACCGAAATACCACCCAATGCCGTTTTTAAACTTGGAATCCATAGGAAACTATGTGCGGAATCTTCTGGATCAAGTTGGACTTGAATCTTTTGCCCATCTAATTCCATATATCCTGAATTTAAGGCTTCAGGAATAATAATCTTTTTAGGGGCATCGCTTTTTGCTAATTGTGGCTGCCAAACTGATAACTTATCTTCTTTAGAGGCTTGTATTAAATAGGCTGTCTGCGCGGTTGAAACAACCTTAGCATTTGGAAATGCTTTTAAAATTTCATTGGTTCCAAAATAATAGTCAGGGTCACTATGCGAAATATAAATATATTTTAAATTTTTACCTGATTTCTTCATCAGATTGACTACGTCTTTAGCGTATTGATTCTGAAATTGAGCATCGACCAAAATAGCATCTTTTTTTCCTGAAATTAAAGTTGATGCAACGGCAAAAACAGCATCCTCTCCAGGAGTATAAGTCTGCAAAGTGAGTGGAGATGGATTTGATGAATCTTTTGGACTTTTATCATCAGAATCATTACAGCCACTTAAAGCAATGGTGGTCACAAATAAACTAGTGGTTAGGAGTTTTGTCATATCAGCCTCATGAGATAAATTTATCTATGGTTCTTATTGATCTTTATTTTTTAAATAAGCTTTAAAGCAAAAGTGCCATATTTCCCCTCGTCATACTGCGGATGTGGCAGTGCAACAAGACGAATTTAAAGCTTATTGAGGTAGAAGAAGGATGAGAAGTACTTACGGTTTAGTAAGTAAAAAAATCGAATTTACAGTTAAAATATTAGACTGATTTGCAACAATAAATTCCACGATAAAAAATGTTAACTTTAGTATCTTGAACTTTGAATACCTGTTAATACAGACAATACTCACTGAACAGCCATCTCTAATTTTTTCTTATTCATGGGCTAAGGCTTCAATTGGTTTTAAGTTTGCAGCACGTTTAGCGGGCATATAACCAAAGATCAAACCAACCAGTGTTGAAAATAGCAGTGCGATAATAGCAACTGACCATGAAAATACCATCTTATAATCTGAGCTAATCGCATTAAAAATAAAACTGGCGATCAAGGCGATCGCAACACCAATAACGCCACCAATTAAACATAAAACTGCAGATTCAATCAAAAACTGAGCCTGCACATCACTTTGGCGAGCACCAACTGCTATTCGTAAGCCAATTTCCTTAATTCGCTCGGTCACAGAAACGAGCATGATATTCATCACACCAACGCCACCTACGACCAATGAAATAAAGGCTACTGCAGAAATAAAGAAAGTCATCGTTCCTAAATATTTTTCAAAGGACTTCATAGACTCATCACTGTTATATATATCAAAATCCTCCACACCATGACGAGCAATCAATAGTTGCCTCACTTTCTTTTCGGCTTTCACTGAGTCAGTATTTTGATGTAGTACCGCAGTCAGCAGATTGACATTATCACTACTTGAAATTTGTGACATCAATACATTATAAGGCATCCAAATTTGTGAAGAACCTGAGCTATATTGAGGTTCAGCGATTCCAACAACTTCATAAGAACGCTTATTAAATAACACTGTTTTACCTAAAGCTAATTTTTGCTGTCCAAATAACTTTTCAGCAGCTTGCTTATCAATCACTACGATTTGGGAACGCTGTTCAACATCGCTCTGTGTAAAAAAGCGACCATATTGAACTTTCATGTTTCTAATTTTTAAATAAAAACCATCTGCACCTGTTGCACTCACATCAATATTACGATTTTGATAAATCATGTTCCCACTTAAACTGACATGTGGAGAAACATGGATAATTTCTTTCATCTCATTGAGTGCATTTAAATCGTCCATATTTAAACGGCTGGCAGATGCAGCTAAAGCTGTTCCCCCTGGATAAATCTCAAGTGTTGCTGTTTTCAATCCCCCCCAATCATTCAAAAATTTTTCTTTTGCTCCATTACCAATCGCAATGACAATGGTGACTGAGCAAATGCCAATAATAATCCCTAGCATGGTCAAAAATGACCTTAAACGATTGGCGAAAATTGAGTGCAAAGACATTTTCATCGCTTCATACACTTGGGAAACAAAGCTGAATTTCATGTCCGCATGAAAAACTTTTGATGGAGAAACTTGCCCTAAAGATTTACGCTGCGTATCCGAAAGAATGCGTCCATCTTTAATTTCAATGACACGATCTGCACGTTCTGCAATACTTTTATCATGAGTAACTAAAATAATCGTATGCCCTTGACGGTGTAGATCTTCCAAAATTTGCAAGACCATTTCACCACTTTCAGAATCCAAAGCGCCTGTGGGTTCATCGGCTAAAATAACCTCACCACCATTCATAAGCGCGCGGGCAATACTGACTCGTTGCTGCTGTCCACCCGACATTTCATTGGGTTTATTGTCACTCTTATCAGCTAAACCGAGCTGAGCTAAAAGTTGCAGTGCTCGATCCGCACGGTTTTCTGCATTCAAATTTGAATAAATCGCGGGCAAGGCGACATTCTCTAAAGCAGATAAAGCATTCAATAAATTATAGCGTTGGAACACAAACCCAAAACTTTTTAAACGTAACGATGAAAGCTCATCATTATTCAATAAGGAAATATCTTGTCCACGAAACAGAAACTGTCCTGAAGAGGCTTGATCCAAACATCCAAGTAAATTCATTAAAGTAGACTTACCTGAACCTGATTGCCCAATAATCGAAATAAACTCACCCTGTTCAATACTGAGACTGACATCTTTTAGGATGTGTTGTTGATTATTTTCTGGACCTACAAATTTATTTATTTTTTTTAGTTCAATCAAACTCATTAAGTATCGCCTGATGTATTCGCACTATCGTCAGGTGCCTCTGCCAAAATTTTTTCACCCAACTTTAAACCAGACTTGATTTCAATATCATTTGAGTCAGAAATTCCAGTCACGACTTTTCTTGGTTGAGGTTTTGTATCAGGTTGATAGAGGTAAACCATGGCATCTGATCCATATCCAATCACCGTTGTTTTCGGAATTTTCAGCACATTCTTTTTTTGATTTACAATAATGTCATTTTGGGTTGTCATACCGATACTGAGTTTACGCTCAGGGTTGTCCACCAACATTCTTGCATAGTAGAACACTGCTGCATTCGCATTTTCATTTTTATCGTCGTAAGTTCCTTTGGTCAGGGTCGTTAAAGCAGGATCAATACTTTGAATCACACCATCTAATTTCACATTGGGGTCTGCCAAGGTGCTAAATTTAACTGGCATGTTTTCTTTTAATTTAGTGTAGTCACCTTCTGCGACCTGCATTCGGATTTCCATCTTATTCAAGTTGGCGATCGTCGCGATCAAAGGTGTCGTTTGTGCAAAGTTAATGGTTTGACCAGCTTCAACAGGCATGGAAACCACGGTACCCGTCAATGGAGAGCGAATCTGTGTGTAGCCCAATTCAGTTTGTGCTGTATTCACATTAATCTGTAATTGTTTCAGCCGATATTCATTTGACTCAACATCTGCAATCGCTTGTTTAAGCTGATTATTCGCCTGTTCGAGCTCTTCACGAGAGCCTGCTTCAGCTTTGTATAAGGTTAATTTACGCTGATAGTTTTGTTTTAAAGTTTGTAAAGTGACACGTTTCGCTGCCAAGTCTGCCTTCGCAGCTTCAAGTTCGGCTTTACTGGTATTGAGCTTGTCCAACTGTGTTGTCGAGTCAATTTCAGCGATTAATTCGCCTTTTTTTACATCCTGTCCTAACTTGATATACAGCTTTTGAATTTGACCTGAGACTTGTGCACCCACGGAGACAATATCAGATGCATAAATTTCACCTGTGGCTTTAACAATCTGCGTTAGATCACCTTGAGTGACTTCAACGGTCTGCGGTTCTGGCTGCTTTTTTTGTGACTGAATATAGAAATAAACAGAAAGAGCTAAAGCAACCAATACCACTAAGACCAAAAAATACTTTAATTTTTTTGATTTTTTTTGCATGTGCATAATGACGAATAATCTTTATTGAGGAGATAACTTTTGATCAACATGTTTTATTCACTTTAATATGATCAAAATTTAAAAATTTTTAATGACACGATTCTAGTGAATTCTATTTTTTCACACTGTCGTACTTATTTATTTTTATGTATCGATAACAGCCAACCGCATCTATGTGTTGGCTGTCTATCAGAAAAGGGTTTTGGACAATAATTAAGCGGCAAATGCTCGATTTAAAATTGAGGTCACATCTACTTGTTTAGGATCAAGCATTCCCACCACTTGACCATGAAATTTTTGATACCGCGTCGCAATAAAAGCATTGGCAATAAAATCTGGTGCATAACGTTTCAGCAATACTGCTTGAGAGAGCACAACCAAACGACTGACTAAGCTTCTCCCCATAAATTGTAAATCATCAGGTTCCTGATGAAATAATCTAAACAGTCCCTGCAACTCTTCATTAAGTATTTTGTCGTGACTTGCAGTAGATGCTAAATCTTTAAATAAATGCTCGATTGATTCAGGATCACGTGAAATAGCACGAAGCACATCGAGACACATGACATTACCTGACCCTTCCCAAATAGTGTTCACAGGTGCTTCTTTAAAGAGACGAGCCATGATGCCATGTTCAACGTAGCCATTGCCACCGAAAACTTCCATCATTTCACCAGTCATCTCTACTGCTCTTTTACAGATCCAAAATTTTGCTGCTGGTGTCATGATACGTTTCCATGCCAAACAAAGTTCGCTGTCATGTTCATAACAATGAGCCAAATGGAAACTCAACTGCACTGCCGCTTCAGTTTCTAAAGCAAGATCTGTGAGCACAGACCGCATTAATGGCTGCTCAATGAGTCTCTTACCAAATGCTTGACGTTGACGAGTATAGGCAATGCTTTGTACTAGGGCCTGACGCATAATGCCACTTGAACCTACCGCACACGTTAATCGGGTATAATTCGCCATTTCAATAATCGTTGGAATGCCGCGTCCAGCCTCCCCCATCATAATGCCCCAAGCTTCTTTAAATTCGACCTCAGAGCTGGAGTTGCTGCGATTTCCAACCTTCTCTTTGAGTCGTTGAATATGAATCGCATTTTTTGTGCCATCTTCCAACCAACGCGGAACAAAGAAACACGCCAATCCATCATGCTCAGTTTTAGCAACAACCAAATGTGCATCGCACATAGGTGCTGAAAAAAACCATTTATGCCCAGTTAGTAAATAGGCTTGTCCTCTTCCAGACCGCCCAACTGGAACAGCTGTCGTTTCATTAGCACGCACATCAGAACCCCCCTGCTTTTCAGTCATGCCCATTCCAATCCAAATCGATTTTTTCTGAGCAATCGGTAAATCGCGTTCATCATATTCAGTGGATAAAAGTTTATCTCCTAGCTTTTTCCACAGCTCAGGTTCTTTTTGAATCAATGGAATGCTGCCCAAGGTCATTGAGTTTGGACATAAGTTTCCACACTCCACTTGACCACTGAGGAAGAATTTTGCTGCCCAATCCACCCAACCAGATTCTTGAGTGAAATTTAGAAAAGGATGTGCATGAACCGCATATTTACGATTTAACGCCATCCATTTGTGCCATGAAGGATGAAATTCAACAAAATCTGCCCGCCTGCCTCGAGCATCAAAACTATGTAAAATAGGAGGATGTTTATTGGCAAGATCAGCATGGTGATAAAAGCTTTCACAACCTACGACTGCGCCAAACTCACTTAAATGGACTGAGTTTCTACTGCCATAACGCTGTAAGATTTCTTGTAAGATTGGATCTGTTGTATATAGATTGTAATCTTGAAGCTCATCAAATTGATTATGTATTTGATGTGTCATCCATGCCGACATAAACGCACCCTCTTTGGAATTTTTATCTATAACTTCATTATTTATCTTATCGAGTATAGCTTTTGAAAGTAGATTATCTAGTGCAAATGATGACCTGAATTGTCATTAAATTTTTATTAACGTCTTAATATGATCTCAGTATTGTGTTCTGCTATTGTTGCATCATCTTTCGATATTTTGCTGGTGGCATACCCTTACAGCGCTTGAATGCTCTAGAAAAAACAGATACTTCTGCATAACCCAACCGTTCAGAAATTTGATCTATTGTGAGATCAGTACCCAGCAATAAATCATCTGCCAAATCCTCACGTAAATTTTTAACCAATTGGTGAAACGTAATCCCTTCATTGGCTAAATTGCGCTGAATGGTACGAATATTGACAGCTAAAGCTTTGGATATATCTTCAATCGTCGGCATTTGTGATGCATTCTTTAATAAAAACTCGCGTATTTTTTTACTATAGTCCCCTAAGCTTTTTCGGCGTCGAAATACATGCTCACACTCTTTTTGGTAACGCATAAAAGTGAAGTCATCAGCTTGACGCAATGGGGTAAGCAACAATTCAGATTGAATCGTGATTCGACTTTGTGGTTTCTCATAGAAAATAGGATAACCAGTTAATTCTTCTATCTGATTTGCATAGCAAGGCTTGGTCATCGCTAAATCTATCTGAAATGGTAATTGAGCACCAAGAATGTCATTTTGAAGTGTGATGATGGTCGCAATATCTCTTTCTAAAATAAATAATTGCATATCAGCACTTAGGTCATGATGAAATAAATTTAAATGTGTAAATTCACCATCTTCTTGCAAAGCCACATCAGAAAAAATTGCACCTAATTTTAGATACCGTATCGCAATCAACAACGCTTCTCTGACATTGGCACTACTTAAAATTGCAAATCCCCAAGCCCCTAATGTGGTGGTGTGATGTCGAAGCCCAGCTTCGAGCGCAATGGGATGTTCATCAGAGATTAGATTCATAATATTTCTGATGATCTGTAATTCATTTCGCTCTTGGATTTCAAAATTTTCTTGATAAAGATCCTGTTTCGTCAGTTGTGTATTTTCTAGGCATTGCTCAAAAGTAATACCGTAGCTTTCTGCAACATGACATAGTACCCGAGCTGTATTCGCTTCCCTTAAAAACTTCCATGAATTAAGCATCATTATTCGCGTTTTTATTTGTCATCTAATGTCAAATTTAACTGTTTAATGATCATTCTACAAGTGAATTCAATCTCTTATATTCATAAAAAAAGAAAATGGAATTTTTATGAACATGTATGCCAATCTTGCTGAGGAACAGCAAAGCCTGGTCAATGAACTCACGGCGTTATATCAAAAAACCAAAGCCGAGATGAACGACCAAGATATTGATCATATTCGAAATGTTGCTGCATATTCAAAGGCTATAAAATTACGCAGTGATCAACTTATTCGTGAATGTGTAAGTTTAGAATCTTGGGGACGGGGCATTATTCTGGGTTGTTTACACACCCTACTCGAATTTTCAGAGCTCGGTCATAACATCATGCACGGAAGTTATGATCACCTCCCCCAAGCAACCGAGTTTCACTCAGAACGCTGGGTATGGGACTTTGTGACTGATCCTCGTGAATGGCGCGTCATGCATCATCAAAATCATCATCCATTTACCAACATCGTTGGCAAAGATCATGATTTAGGGTATTCCTTTTTAAGAAGCTTGGCAGGTCAAAGCTGGTATGGGCATCACAGTGTTCAATTGCTGATTTACAGTGCGCTGATGATCACTCCATCCTACTATTTCACACTCTATACAGCCACATCAGCAGCACGTACAGAAGGTCGAAAAATCCTTTCCAAAGAAACCTTTACTCAATCACTTCGTCTCATAAAAGCTCATGCTCAAAAACAGTTTATTGAAGCACCAGTCGCTGCAAAATGGTCAAAAAAATTACCTGTTTTTATCGGAAATTATCTTACAACAACGATAGGCTATGGTTTTTTACTTCATATCCTCTTCTTAGAACATCACGCTGAAAATTTGGAGCTTTATTCAGATCCTGGACCTGATGAGACGCAAGAAGAATATTTCATACGACAGATTAAAAGTACCACCAATTTTATCCCATATGCACCGCTGGATCAGTTTCTCAAAAAAATCCTTGATGATGAGGTCCCGTATCCAAATCCACCTCCATTTGAAATCTTTTATGGCGGATTAGATACACATCTTGAGCATCATTTATTTCCAGATTTAGCATGTAATCGTCAAAGACAAATCAAAGCTGTAGTACGTAGTATTTGTGAAAAATATCATTTGCCTTATCACAATTCACCCATGGAAAAGCTGATTCCAGCGATACCGCTCAGCCTCATTAAAAGAACTCTACCTTTTGGTAATCAAGAAAAAAATAACCCTTTCAAATTACTCATTCGACCAAAAGAATTATTAAAACGTATCAAACGAGGAATTCAATATCAGCCACTCTCAACCATGACATATTTACACAAGCCACAGTTCTATAATGCGTCGACAAAAGTTATACAAGTCGAAATACAGCTTAATGGTCAAGTCAAAACACTCAAAATGAGCAAGCCTCAAGGCTGGGAACATTTAAAATGGCAGGCAGGTGCATTTATTTCATTAAGCTTTGAAATAAATGGGCAAACTTATATTCGTCAATACAGCTTATTGCATGAAAGCCAAAGCGCAGATGGCTATTTTGAAATAGCAGTGAAACGTACACCTGCGGGCATCGTTTCTCACTATATTCATGATCATGTTCCTGTAAATACAGAGGTGACGATTGTAAGTCCACCACAATCTACACCTGATTTTGTTTTAGACGCCCTCCCGCCGAAGTTAATCTTTATCGCAGCAGGAGTCGGTATTACACCAATTTTAAGTATGTTAAGAAAATATCAGCGTATCGAAAGTAAAGCTGAAGCTCATTTGTTTTACTTTAACCACGATGAAAACTCTATTTTGTTTGAAAATGAGATTCGTCAAATCGCGGGGCATTCGAATTTGAATGTTCACTTCATCTGCTCCAAAGTTCAGAACGAGTCGACATCTGATTTACGACAAGGACGTTTTAGTCTTGAAATTTTCCAACCTTATATTCGAGATTTTAAATGCCAACACGTATATGCCTGCGCCCCTCAAGCATTAATCGATTCTGCTCGCCAACAACTTATTCAAGCAGGCGTTAAAGCAGCAGCATTTCACACAGAAAATTTTAAACCTGCTCCTCTCAGTTTTGAGTCTGATGGTGTTACACGTCGAGTGATTTTCAAAAAAAGTAATAAAAGTATCGATATTGAAGGGAATGTCACTTTACTTGAAGCCGCGCGTTGGGCTGGACTAAAACTGCCAAGCGGTTGTCGACAAGGTTTATGCAAAGCCTGTGTATGCACTAAATTGGAAGGTCAAACTCAATTAGAAGTTAATTCATCCACTATTCAACATCGCATTACCCTATGCAACACTGTGGCTCGCTCACCAATCATTGTGCTTGATGTTTAACAAAGATTCTTAAGTTAATCGCCGTCATGAAGTAATCATGCAATGCTTCATGACAGTAAGATTCAAACACTTAAACAACCAAACTTATGATTCATATCCAAAAATTACACAACCAAAACCTTACTGTAAATCATCGTTAAATCCTTTTAACTTGAACCAAATATTCTATTGGTGAATATTCAAATAAACCCTTAATTTATATGAGGGTAATTGGAATTTTATTTACAAATTAAACACTCCAATTGAACGCATCATGATTTATGATGAATTTGTAAACTCAATAAAACACACATTCTTGTCACAATGTTGCTTTAGAATGATCGAACAAAACGGTTCATGTCTCTGATATTGGAGGCGCTAGAACTTATAAAAGTGAATGCTCAGCCAACCATCAAGAAAGGCATATATTATAAATGGAGAATGAATATGAGCGATGACTCAAAAAAATGTCCTGTCACCCACTTAACAACTGATGCTGGTGCTCCTGTAGTAGACAACCAAAACAGTATGACAGCAGGTGCACGTGGTCCTTTACTTGCACAAGATTTATGGCTGAATGAAAAATTAGGCAACTTCGTTCGTGAAGTGATTCCTGAGCGTCGTATGCACGCGAAAGGTTCTGGGGCATTTGGTACCTTCACTGTTACCCATGATATTACGCAATATACTCGCGCTAAATTATTCTCTGAAATCGGTAAAAAAACCGATATTTTTGTGCGCTTCTCTACAGTTGCTGGCGAACGTGGTGCAGCAGATGCTGAACGTGATATCCGCGGTTTCGCAATGAAATTCTACACTGAAGAAGGTAACTGGGATTTAGTAGGTAATAACACTCCAGTTTTCTTCTTACGTGATGCGCGTAAGTTCCCTGACTTAAACAAAGCAGTTAAACGCGATCCTAAAACCAACAAACGTAGTGCAACCAACAACTGGGATTTTTGGACTTTACTTCCAGAAGCATTACATCAAGTGACGATTGTCATGTCAGACCGAGGTATCCCAGATGGTTACCGTCACATGCATGGTTTTGGTAGCCATACCTTCAGTTTCATTAATGCCAACAACGAACGCTTCTGGGTTAAATTCCATATGCGCACGCAACAAGGCATTAAGAATTTAACTGATGCAGAAGCTGAAGCGATTATTGCGAAAGATCGCGAAAGTTCTCAAACTGACTTATTTGATGCGATTGAACGTGGTGATTTCCCGAAATGGAAAATGTACGTCCAAATCATGCCTGAGCTAGATGCAGAGAAAGTTCCATATCACCCATTTGACTTAACCAAAGTATGGCCTAAAGGGGACTATCCTTTGATCGAAGTCGGTGAATTCGAACTTAATCGTAACCCTGAAAACTACTTCCAAGACGTAGAACAAGCTGCCTTTGCCCCAAGTAACTTAGTGCCAGGCATCAGCTTCTCACCTGACCGTATGCTTCAAGCACGTCTGTTCAACTATGCAGATGCTGCACGCTACCGTGTTGGTGTTAACCATTATCAAATTCCAGTGAATGCACCACGTTGCCCTGTTCACTCAAACCGTCGCGATGGTCAAGGTCGTACTGATGGTAACTATGGTGCTTTGCCACACTATGAACCAAATAGTTTCAGCCAATGGCAGGAACAGCCACAATATAAAGAGCCACCATTAAAAATTTCTGGTGCGGCAGATTTCTGGGATTACCGCGAAGATGACAATGACTATTTCAGTCAACCACGCGCATTATTCAATCTCATGAATGATCAGCAAAAACAGGCTTTATTTGACAATACAGCCGCAGCAATGGGCGATGCATTAGATTTCATTAAGTATCGTCATATTCGTAACTGCTATGCTTGTGACCCAGCATATGGCGAGGGTGTTGCAAAAGCATTAGGCATGACCGTAGCTGATGCACAGGCTGCACGTGCAACTGACCCAGCACAAGGAAATCCAGGCTTACTTTAATTAATATCTCCATAAAAAAACCGCTGTTATCAGCGGTTTTTTTTATTCAAACAATTAGTTTTTTACCTTCCCGAATACAATAAAACGGACTGATAAATTTAGATGCATTTTTCATCGCTTGGTGCAGATCCAACTCAGGTTGATTCCGATCTTCATCTGTCAACTGAAAAGTACGATAGTGAATCGCTAGTGAACGTTTTGCGTGTAAATCTTTATGTGCTTGGAATGCATCAGCAGGATTCATATGTAGATATTGCATCAATACTCTTGGTTCATATGCACCGATTGGCAGTAAAGCAATCCTTGGTGCACCTAAGCGCTGGTGAATCTCTTTAAAATGTTGTGCATAGCCTGTATCACCAGCAAAGTAACAATGACCATGCTCAGATAAAATTGAAAAACCACCCCATAATGCAAGGTTTTGATCACGAAGCCCTCGACCAGAACCATGTTGGGCAGGCGTGTAGACAATTTTAAAATCTTTGAATAAGGCAGACTGCCACCAATCCATCTCAATCACATGAAATGCTTTCGGCAAATAGGCTGCATTTCCTAGACCTGTATAGATCGGCATAGCAAATTTTTGATGTAGCCAATTCAAACTCGCTAAATCCATATGATCATAGTGATTATGACTGAGTAATACTGCGTGAATCTGTGGTAAATCTTCAAGTGCAATCCCTGCAGGGATAACACGTTTCGGTCCACTCCCGTGCTTTGGGCTTACATAATCCGCCCATACAGGGTCGGTTAAGAAGTTATATGGACCAATTTGAATTAAAACCGTAGCATGACCAACAAACCATACTTGCCAGTCTTCTAAATCTGCATGCGGACGAGCCTCAGGCTTAGCACGTTTGGTTTGAATAAAGTCCTGTTGCTCTTTCGCGAAATCACCTTGCCAGGTAAAGCTTTTACGAGCCATCAACCATTTATATAAATTCCATTGGTTGAGCTGTGCAGGACGTGGTTCCTGATTAACGAATCTTCGCCCATTATGGTGATCCAGTGAAACCAATTTAAGTTTTGGTTTAAACCACACATGCCGAATACAATCTTCAGTCTTTAGTTGATAGTGCAGATTAGAATCTTGCGGCTTCCGTCCAACAACAAGTGTAGACTCTGGATTACTCGAAGTCGTCGTTGGAATATCAGTCAAATTAGACATAATAAATGTAAGCACCTTAAACCGAAGCGATTTTGAAATAGTTGATTATTCAGTTATATAAATAGATTATGTTCATCATCTATTCGCATTTTTAAATTATGTTTTTAAAAGATACACTGTTCGTGTTTCATTTAAGACAACATCAATCTCAATTCCCATGAAGTGGTTATAATTTCATCAATAAATTGTGAAATAGAACACCACTCATCCCTCTATTATTCATCATATACAACTCAGACTTTCTTTTTGTTTATGATTTTGTTGTTTTTTTCTGATTTTTGATGTTTTTTTAATCACCCACAGAAATCTTAAATAGAGGAAGTTAAATTTTGTTTAGGATGTGACTTAACGCTGAACAACTGATCTCCCAAAGCTTCAACGTACTTTTCTCTACATTATTATTTTTCATAGACTTAAAGCCGAAACAATTGGTTTCAACTTTAATAGATACAATCTTTTCTAAACCTATACAAATCAGTCACTCATTCACGATGAGAGTTCGATCTTGAAATGTAAAATTTCTATCTAAGTAAGAAATTAAATGCATGTAAATTTTAAAATACATAAAAATGCTTCATTCACTAACTAAATACCAAAATACATCTACTTATTGATCAATTTCACTTATACTCATCTTTAGCAACATTAAGACATTTTTTAGATTATTCTCTGGAAGGCTATATGGAATTACGGCATTTGCGCTATTTTATTACAGTTGCAGAAGAGCTTAATTTTAGCAAAGCTGCACTTAAGCTCTACACAGCACAGCCTTCACTCAGCCAACAAATCAAAGATTTAGAAGAAGATGTTGGTGTGCGTTTACTAAATCGTACCAAACGAAAAGTTGAATTGACCGAAGAAGGCGCTGTGTTTCTGGAACAGGCGAGACTCACCATTGCTCAAGCAGAAAAAGCAATTAATATGGCGCGCCAAGTGTCTAAAGCAAAACAAAAAATGCTACGCATTGGTTTTGTGCCAGTTGCAGAAATGAAAATCTTTCCTTATGTATTACCTAACTTACGTGTTCAAAATCCCGAATTAAAAATTGAATTACAAAGCTTAAATAATATTGAGCAATTCAAAGGCATAAAGAAAGGTGAATTGGACATTACTTTTACTCGTCAACGTTTAGATTCTGAAGAGATCGAGAGTCGCTTTGTACTGCGTGAACCTTTAGTTTTTATTCTGCCTAAAGACCACCCTTTGGCAAAGTACGAACGTATTCCTGTAAAAGCGCTTGATGGCATTGATTTTGTTATTCCTTCAGATGAGCAATCTAAGACCCTGCATGACACCATTTTAGGCTTCGCTGAACAAAATGGCGTTTCTTTTAAAATTGTTCAAAAAGCTGACAATATCTTGTTTAACATTAACTCTATTGGTATTGGCTTAGGGTGTACGATTCTTCCTGGCTATATTATGCCACTTCTCTTGGAAAATAGTGTGACTCGTCCACTCGATGTAGAGCTACCTTCTCTGGATCTCTTTGTAAGTTATCGCAAGAATGCCACTGGTATTGCTGTGCAAAAATTTATGGAGTTACTTTCAAAAGTCTTTTATTTAGACTTTAATCAAAGTTCAACGTGAATAAAAAACCCGCTGAATTGAGCGGGTTTTTTATCGATGTGATTTAGCAAGCAACTGACTGATTAATCAAATTTTTTAAAAGTTGATGTAATTCATCAATGGAATCCACAACCGCAAGGGGATGATATTGCTGTAATACCTCAGGTACATGAACGCCATACGTCACCCCTACACTTGGCATACGAATATTCAATGCCATTTCAAGATCGTATGAAGTATCTCCTACCATTATCGCTTGATCTGCATTAAAACCAGTTTCGGCTAAAATGTCAGCCAACATCAACGGATCTGGTTTTGATTTTGTTTCACTGGCTGCACGTGTCGCTGAAAACAAACTCACACTCTGAGTTTGCCCCAGTACTCGATCTAGCCCCTTACGACTTTTTCCTGTCGCAACAGCCAAATGAATTCCTGATTCTTTGAGATCATGCAACATTTCAGCCACACCATCAAACCAACGATCATGTTTCGAGTGCTCAACATAATGCGCTGAATAAGATTGTAAAATTGCCTCGTGTAAATCAGGAACCTGAGGAAATAAAACTTGCGCAACTTCAGGTAATCCTAAGCCAATAATGCTTTTAGCATCCTCATCAGTCAAAGGTTGATTAAATTGTTTAGCGGCAAATTTTAAACTTTCAACAATTTGACCCACTGAATCAAACAAAGTGCCATCCCAATCAAAAATAATGAGTTTTACCGCTGATGTCATATTTTGTATCCTAATTTTGATCGGGCAGATGCCACTTAAATATCATCGTGACATATTAAGATCCCATCGTTGCATGACCTCGTCATGACACAACGATTCAATCTTTACACAACCACTGAGACGCAATCAGTCTTGTTGAGACTGCACTACAGGTTTATCCGCTTTTTGTGCGCGAAGTTGTGCAACCAAACTTTGCATATCCTCAGGCAAGGGTGCTTCAATTACTGGATATCCTGGAATCTCTAAGCGCATTGCGTGTAAACATAAACGACGTGGTTTAGGTCCACGATATTCCGTCTCATGCCCGTACTTTTCATCACCCACCAAGGGATGACCAATACTGAGTCCATGTACGCGAATTTGATGTGTACGACCAGAAAGCGGTGATGCATACACGAGTGATGCATGCATAAAGCGTTCTGCTACCTTCCATTGGGTTTTTGAAGGCTTTCCTTCTTTAGATACACGCACTCGACGTTCACCATTGGCTAGCTCATAGCGATGTAATGGTGCATCGATTAATTGGGAATCTAGTGTTACTTGGCCTTTCACCACAGCAGCATAAGTTTTTTGAATCTTGTGTTCACGAAGCATATCTTGAAGTGTTTTTAACACGCTCCGCTTTTTAGAAATCATCACCAAGCCTGAAGTATCACGGTCAATACGATGGATCAATTCTAAATATTTTTTCCCTGTCGCTGCGCGTAAGCCTTCAATTAAGCCATACGCAACACCACTTCCACCGTGCACCGCAATCCCAGAAGGTTTGTTCACCACTAAAAGACCTTCATCTTCATAAATCACACGGCTTAACAAGCCCTGCGCGACTTTGTCTGATACTGGAGCTTGAGATTCATCTTTTTGTTCATAACGAATCGGTGCAACACGGATTTGATCGCCAATATTCAATTTAGTTTCCGCTTTCACACGCTTTTTGTTGACCCGCACCTGACCTTCACGAATTAAACGATAGATTCGACTTTTCGGTACTCCTTTAAGACGAGCGAATAGAAAATTGTCGATGCGTTGCCCCAATTGGTGCTCATCCACTTCAAACCAAGTGACGCTTTGCCATTCTTGCGTAGAATTCATACAGTTACGTTGACCTAAAAAAATACTAAATTCGATTAAAAACTGATCATTTAGACTACCCAATTGACTAGAAATGTCTGTGTAGCCCATAGGCAGATGATCTAAGGTTTGCTATAGTCAGCGCACGGATACCGCCGTAAGTGAACATTTGTTTAGAGATTTCAAAATTTTGAAATTCAAACTAAATTTTTGTTTAGCATAAACTCGGAATGGTCCCAAAAGAATATGCCAACGCCGAAGGCTTATTATATCGGCAAAAAGACAAACTGTTGCGTTTAATTGTGCTTTTGCACATAAATCAGTTTGTTTAAAAAAATATGTCGCCAACAAATTATGTTGGTTTTTAAACGTTAACTGATACACATCAGAATGGTCGCAACCTGATTTCTCATTCAGGCTATAACGTTAGATGCATTGGATCTGCACAATTTGTAAAGATACGACGATAATTCCGTATCAAGACACTCTATCAAAAAATTGAAGAGATGATCTTCGAGCAATGTGACAGTGAAAGTAACGAACATCCAATGCACCGTTAGTCCGCCAGTGAATGTTCAGGCTTCTTTAATCAGTGACAGGATTAAAGCCGTATTGCCATCATCAATACGTGAATCAAAATACCGAAGCCCATCAATAAAGGCCGGTAATACACTTAGATCAATCTAATTATGGTGATCTAGGAATTGATCCATGCGGGTTGATGTTCGCTACGTAAATCGCGATGTTTTGCTTGTGTATCACTATTAGGTGTTACACCCATGAAACGTATGTTGATCAATGCAACACATGCCGAAGAAGTTCGCGTTGCACTCATCACTGGTCACCGTCTTTACGATTTCGATTTAGAAAATCGTACTCGTGAACAAAAGAAAGCCAATATCTACAAAGGTCATGTGACTCGCGTTGAGCCATCTCTTGAAGCTGTGTTTGTAGAATATGGTGCAGGCCGTCAAGGCTTCCTTTCAATGCGTGAAATCGCAAACTCATATTACAAAGCTGACCCTCGTCAAACTTCAAACATTCGTGAGTTAATCACTGAAGGTACTGAACTTTTAGTTCAAGTTGAAAAAGAGGAACGTGGCAACAAAGGCGCTGCTCTCTCAACTTTTATTTCCCTTGCTGGTCGTTACTTGGTCTTAATGCCAAACAACCCGAAAGGTGGTGGTATTAGTCGTCAAATTTCTGGTTCAGTTCGTGAAGAATTGAAAGAAATGTTGGCGTCTTTAAATGTACCTCGTGGGATGAGCGTGATTGTACGTACTGCAGGGATTGGTCGCTCACAAGAAGAGCTGCAACTTGATCTTCAGCACCTTCTCGATCTTTGGGCACGCATCCAAAGTACAGCAAATTCTGGACCTTCTCCAATGTTGGTTCATCAGGAAGCTGGTGTAGTTACTCGTGCAATTCGCGACTATTTACGTGATGATGTTGCAGAAATTTTAATTGATTCTGAACAAGCTTATAACGAAGCCTATAACTTTGTTAAAGCCGTGATGCCGAACCAATTAGACAAGTTAAAAACATATACTTTGAATGAGCCTTTATTTGCTCATTTTGGTATCGAAAGTCAAATTCAAACAGCTTACGAGCGTGAAGTGAAACTTCCTTCTGGTGGTTCAATTGTCATTGACCAAACAGAAGCATTGGTTTCGATCGATATTAACTCTGCAAAATCTACTCGTGGTCACGATGTAGAGGAAACTGCGCTTAGTACTAACTTAGAAGCAGCAGAAGAGATCGCTCGCCAACTTCGCTTACGTGATATCGGTGGTCTGGTCGTGATTGACTTCATTGATATGACCAAAGAACGCAATCAACGTATGGTTGAAGCGAAACTGCGTGAATCAACTCAAAGTGATCGTGCACGTATCCAGTTCGGTCAATTGTCTCGTTTCGGCTTAATGGAAATGAGTCGCCAACGTTTACGCCCTTCTTTAGAAGAAGCGACTGGCTATGTATGTCCACGTTGTCATGGCACAGGTATGGTTCGTGACTTGCGTTCTCTTTCACTTTCAATCATGCGTAAAGTTGAAGAAATTGCACTTCGTGAGCGTCAAGGTGAAGTTCAAGTAGAAGTTCCTGTTGAAATTGCAGCATTCCTTCTCAATGAAAAACGTCATAGCCTCGTATATTTGGAGCAAACTTCAAATGTACGTGTGACTGTACTCCCTCACCCGCATTTAGAAACGCCACATTACGAAATCTCCTATAATCCTGAAGGCTTTGCACCAACCAGCTATGAACGTACTGAAGCGACTCGTTCTAGTGAAAAAGAGTTGGGTTATGAGTCTTCAGAATGGCACTTAGAAGAAGAGCATACAGCTCCACCTACGCATGCCCCTGTAACGCAGGAAAAAGGCAATAAGCGTCATAAAAACAATCAAAATGCTACACAACCTACGGTAGCACAAAAAACTGCCCCAGCAGTAGCTGCTCCAGCAACTAGCCCATGCGCATGGTTAGAAAATCTTTTTGTTCAAAAACAAGCGAGTACGATTGACCAATCGCGTACGGCTAACTCTGCAGCGGCTGCAATTGAACAAATGGTGAACGGTGGTGCAGTAAGTCGCGGTCAATTCGGTCAAATTGCACCTGTGACACCTGTGGCAATTGAAGCATCTGCACCAGTTGAAACAAATGCGTATATTTCACATACGCCTGTTGCGAAAAATGATACACGCGACCAAGAACGTCAAGCTGAAAAAGACGAGCGTCCACAACGTCATAACAAGAAAAATCGCAATAAGCAACGTGACACACGCGAAGTTAACGCAGATCAACATGTGATTGAAGAAGTTGTACAGGCACCTCGCCATGAACAACGTCAAGACAATCGTCATGAGTCACGCAATGAAAACCGTCATGAGCAACGCCAAGAACAGCGTGATCAGAAACGTCATCAAAAGCGCCCTCAACAAAACGAGACAGCTTTCGAAGCACAAACTGAACAAGCTGTGCCACGTCGTGACCGTAATGCACAACGTCCACAACGTCCAAATCGTCACCGCGATCAAAGTGTATTAAATCAAGAGCAATCTTCAGCACCTGTTGCTCTAGAAGCTCAAGTTAAAGTTGATTTAATTGATGTACCTCGTAATGATGAGCTTAAAACAGCGTTAGTGGTTAATGTTGATCAAGCACAAAGTGAGATTGTTGCATTAACGCCTGAAGTAGCAGCACCTGTAGCAACTGCTCCAGCACCTGTTGTGACAGACGCTGAAGTGTCAGCACCTCAAGTGGAAATTACGGTTGATGAACCTGTCATTGAAGCTGAGGTTAAACCTCAACAAGCACCACAACGTGCAAGTAACGACCCACGTCAACGTCGTCGTAACAAGCATCAACATGACCAGAAAGCAAAATCAGATGCGCCGAAGCTTCGCCCTTCACAAGTGCCAGCTTTAGCACAACATACGGTTTTAAGTTTAATTCAACATGTTTATGGTGCGGATTGCTCTGTATTGATTGAGCAGTTTGGATTAATTCCAACCTTCAATCGCGCATTGCAAAAGTTCACTGAACAGTATGCAGCGAGTTTAAATACTCAATCTACTGAACCTGCTACTGAGAAAAAACCAGTAACACGTGATGTCGCTGTTCAACAAGCTCCAGCTGAAAAAGAGCCTGCACCTGTGTTGGACTTAACACCTCCAAAACCAGTGTCTGATAAGCGTGTTGCAAACGATCCACGTGAGCGTCGTCGTCTTGCAAAACTTGCAGCAGAGCAAGCAAAACAAGCGCGCCTTGAAGAAGTTGCAGCACTAGAAGCCGTGAAAGTTGAAGCACCTGTTACGGATGCTCCACAAGCAGCTGATGCAACATCTGAAGTTGCACATCAAGAAACAGCAACACAGACTGCTGAAGTGACTCAATCTGAAGTGAAGACTGAAGAAAAAGTTCAAACTTCTTCACAACAGCAACCTGAAGAAAAATCTTCTGAATCAACTGAAGTTGCGTCTACAGAAGCAGAAACTGCGAAAGTTGAAGTGGCGGAAGTTGCCGTAAGTGCTGAAGATAAATCTGCACAAGCTGAAGCAGATAAGGATGATGCAGAACAGCAGGAAGAAGATAAACCTGTTCGTCCGCGTCGCCCTCGTGGTCGCCCACCAAAAAAAGCAACACCATCAGCTGAGTAATTTGCTTAAACTACATTAGCTTTTGACAAACCTAGTCATTACGGTGGCTAGGTTTTTTTGTTATGGTCTTTAAAGTTTTGACTGAAAAATCCTGTTCAGAATTGATCAATTTTTCAAAATGGATAAGATATTCAGTGACAAAACCAAGTAAAAAACTTGCGAAAAATTAAAGACTAAACGGAATATCACAAAAAATAGGACCAGTATGAGCCAGACTTATCAAAACGATCTCATTGGAATCAAAGACGTAGCAGCACGACTCCCACATTTGGTCACGAAGTTGCCAAATATTCTTGTCGGGCTCAAACAGGCTTATTTACGTACCCCTAAAACGCCAGCAGGTCTTGCCCTCGCTTTTGAGCGTGCAGCGCAAAAAAATCCTCAAGGTATTGCGCTGTTATGTGAAGATCAGAAATATACCTACCAACAACTAAATGATTGGGCAAACCAAATTGCACACTACTACATCGCTAAGGGTGCAAAAAAAGGTGATGTGATTGCGGTCATTGTTGAAAACCGTAGTGAACTTATTGCCACCGTCATTGGTCTTGCAAAAATTGGGGTTGTTTCAGCGCTCGTCAATACGTCTCAAACAGGTAAGGTACTTACCCATAGTATTAATTTGGTTAAACCAATCGGCGTAATTGTCGGTGAAGAATGCCGTGAAGCTGTCGATGAAGTACGCGAACAACTGACTGTCGCAAAAGATAAGCTCTATTGGTTTGCTGATCAAAATACACGCCAAAATGCTGGTCAAGCACCTGAAGGCTATCATAATCTTGCACAAGAAATTTTATCTGAATCTAAAGATAATCTAGCTGAAACACATAAGGTGACTGGTGCTGACGGCTTATTCTACATCTATACGTCTGGCACAACAGGTTTACCAAAAGCCGTAGTCTTTACCAATAGTCGTTGGATGTTAGCGTATGGCACATATGGTCATGTCCTCAATCTAAATAAAGATGACGTTATGTATGTCACTTTACCGCTTTATCATGCTACAGGCATGGTGGTGTGCTGGTGTGGTGTAATTGCTGGTAGTTCGACACTAGCGATTCGTCGTAAGTTCTCAACCTCTTCTTTTTGGAAAGATGTTCAAAAATTTAATGCATCAGCAATTGGTTATGTTGGTGAGCTATGTCGCTATCTTCTAGATGCACCTGAATCACACCAAGATCGCAATCATCGCGTCACCAAGATGATTGGTAACGGCATGCGTCCAAATATTTGGGATAAATTTAAAAATCGCTTTGGCATTGAAGAAGTACTCGAACTTTATGCTTCAAGTGAAGGCAATGTCGGCTTTTCCAATATTTTAAACTTCGACAATACCGTAGGTTTCTCTCCTATTCCTTATGCCATTATCCAATATGACAAGGAAAAAGAAGCTCCTATTCGTGATGCAAAAGGTCATTGTATTAAAGTCAAAAAAGGTGAAACAGGCTTATTGATTGGTAAAATTACCAATCGCTCGCCCTTTGATGGTTATACCGATCCAGAAAAGAATAAATCCTCGATTATGCATGATGTTTTTACCAAAGGAGATTCTTATTTCATCACAGGTGACCTCGTGCGAGATATCGGGTGCCGCCATGCTCAATTTGTTGACCGTCTCGGTGATACCTTCCGCTGGAAAGGTGAGAATGTCTCTACAACTGAGGTTGAAAATATTTGTAGTGATTATGAAAAGATCACAGAAGCAGTGGTATACGGCGTTGAGATTCCAAATACTAACGGTCGTGCAGGTATGGCAGCCATCACTTTAGCAGAAGGTGCTGAACTAAATGAGCAAGATTTATCCGATATGGCTCAGTTCTTTAAGAAGTCTTTGCCTAGCTATGCAGTTCCAGTGTTCTTACGTGTACAGAAAACACTCGAAACTACAGGAACATTTAAATATCAAAAGAGTAAGTTAAAGGAAGAAGCTTATTTTCCAGACAAAACTTCAGATCGTATTTTGGTTTTATTACCAAATGAAGATGCATATTGCGATTTAAATGAAGAGATTCTGAAAAATATTGAACAGTATAAATATCGTTTTTAAGCTAAAATCGATTGTTTTTTGGCTAGAAAACACGAAATTGTGTCATTTCTAGCCAAACGTAACAAAGTTTTATATTTTTTACTTGCGCTACTCAAATAACTTGCTAAAATACGCAACATCAAAACGAGATGGGTCGTTAGCTCAGTTGGTAGAGCAGCGGACTTTTAATCCGTTGGTCCCGCGTTCGAGTCGCGGACGACCCACCACTTATTTTGAAACCCCTATGGGTCGTTAGCTCAGTTGGTAGAGCAGCGGACTTTTAATCCGTTGGTCCCGCGTTCGAGTCGCGGACGACCCACCAGATTCTTAAAAAAGCCTTTCATCTTGAAAGGCTTTTTTATTGCCTGCAATATAATACAAGCTACCCTCATAGAGGATCAATTCTTATATCTTCAAAGCTTTTGACGTTGCAAAGTATATGCACGTGACGGAAGCGGATTGTCTTTAAAGAAAGTTTGGTTCACTTCCGTTGCATTGGCAATTTTATCAAGATCCATGACCATATTACCCTGCTCATCCAAATCGTAAAAAAACTGAACCCCACTCTCTCTCAAAATAATGATTTGATGGTGATGCGGATCATACAACCAACGATCTTGGCGATATTGACGTTGCGTTGTAAATTCAACCTTACCACGATGCATAAAAATACGATGAGCTGTGCCATCAGCCAATAAATTGATAATAAACTCAGCTTCACCCTTATCACAACGAGCAAAGCCATCATCACATTGCATGGTGGTTTGGTAACGACCTACAAATTTCTGCCATTCTTTAGCAACAGACTGCGGTGTTGTATCCACATTCTCTTGAACTGGAGGCCGTGCCTTACCTGCGACATTCGTTAATGAGTTAGAAGACTCAGGCGTATGCGACTCCTGAATTTGGTTGATGTGTTCAATATGTGGCGATTCATTCTGGCTACATGCCGCAAGTGCAATATTCATGATGGCGATAATGCTGAACATTGAGACTGAATGAACTTTAAAATTTAAATTCATCATTTTATATCTTGAGCCATTTCATAAATTGCGATGTATAAAAATATTATCCTTATAAAATAGGGATATACAAGTATTAGACTGATCTGACTATTTATGCAGAACCTATACCACATCAAGGTTTTATCTTTTTCATTACATAAAATTACGATATTTTTTGAATAATCTCCTTTAAAACTAAAAATTATTCTCCATATAAAATGTATAGACAAACGTTAAAGAAAAATTGCGAAGTCTATTTCATGACTATTTTAGGTTCTAAAGGAGAACTCAATGGCCAATGTTGGTTTATATCGCTCAAACCGCTCTAACATGATTGCTGGTGTGATGGGCGGTATTGCTGAACGTTTTGGTTGGAATGCGAATTTATTACGAATTATTTTTGTTCTAGTGTCAGTGATGAGCGCTGCATTTCCAGGAATTTTAGTGTACTTAGTGCTTTGGTTAGTGATGCCAAAAAATAAAGTTCAGCACGAACATTCAAATACTTAT
Organism: Acinetobacter sp. 24-47-47; assembly: GCF_057737035.1. NCBI lineage: Bacteria > Pseudomonadati > Pseudomonadota > Gammaproteobacteria > Moraxellales > Moraxellaceae > Acinetobacter > Acinetobacter sp. 24-47-47. Next base: position 2,664,767 of record NZ_CM173216.1, read on the forward strand.
GATCGTCCAATGCGCACTGTACATCAGGACAGATCACCGCTTTAACTTGAGTTTACCCTCAATCACCCACACAACCTCGGGTGAGTTTTTTAACACGATAATTTCCCCCAATTATCGTGTTTTTTTTATTCTCATTTTGCATCTTTCTCAAAATAGCGCTAACTTGAACAAAACAATAAATATGGACAATCAATGGCACAGTCGGAATGGATGGTATTGTGGCTATGCGCACTGGCCGCATTATTACATGGCCTGAGCGGTTTCGGCTTTCCCATGATGAGTACCGCCGTACTCTCTACTCAACTCCCGCTCAGCCTCGCTGTCACTTTGGTCATTCTTCCCTGTCTCATTTTAAATTTAATTCTGCTAACTGCTCACCCTCAGTATTCAATATGGCAGAGCATTCATCACTACAGCATAAGATTTTTTCCCCTTATTCTAAGTAGCTTAGTTGGCAGTCTGCTTGGGGTGAAACTTTTATTGTGGCTCAATGAAGGTTATTTAAAGCTTTTACTTGGCATGGTGATGGTACTGTATGTGATTGATCAATTACGACAACATTCATTCACCGTCAGCCCGTCAGTGCTCAATATGCTGATATTCGGTCTGTTAGCAGGCATTATCGGTGGTGCTACCAATGCAATGGCACCATTTCTAATGATGTATTTACTCAGCTGTCAGCTGAGTAAAACCGATATTGTGATCGTGAGTAATTTAAGCTTTATCGCCAGCAAATTGATACAACTCCTTCTACTTTACCCAATTTTGGTCAATATTGATAAGCATCAACAACTTTTAGTCATGTTGATCTGTGTTTTTGCAATATTTGGGGTATGGATCGGAGGATGGATCAGGCAACACATCTCTCAACAGTTTTTTAAAAATACAGTATTGATCCTATTACTTTTGCTCGGTATTCAAGCCCTGTGGCAAAGCTATAATTTATTAGAACAATCGATTTCATTGTTTAAATAGTATATTTTGAAAAGTGATAAGGATATTCATTCTTCAGAATTAAGAAGTTTAATACATGCAACTATAAAACCTATAGCGACATTCAAAAGGAGCGAATATGACGGAACAACTCGCGACCCCAACCAACATGATGCCAAAAGGGCTCATCAAAGGTTGGGTGTTGATACTGATCGCCGCTTTTATTTCTTATGGACTCTATCAAGTCTTACCCTATGATGAAAACGCCAATAAAGGGTTGGCATTACTTTGCTTTATCGGCATTTTATGGCTGACTGAGGCCATCCATATCACGATTACCGCCCTATTGGTACCCGTACTCGCGGTTCTTCTCGCGATGCCTATGGCTAAAGGCGATGAGCTTATACCAATCACAACACAAGCGGCATTAGCTACATTTGCAGATCCTGTGATTTTTTTATTTTTTGGTGGCTTCGCATTAGCGACCGCGCTGCATATTCAAAAGCTCGATAAAAAAATTGCGATGTGGATCATCTCTATGTCTGGTGGTCATCTCGGCATCTCTGTAATAGCGATTTTTGCTGTAACAGCACTTTTATCTATGTGGATTTCAAATACGGCGACTGCAGCAATGATGCTTCCACTTGCCCTTGGTTTACTTTCACATTTAGATGTCAGTCGAGATCGAAAAACATTTGTTTTTATCCTGTTAGGTATTGCCTATTCTGCAAGTATTGGTGGCTTAGGGACCATGGTTGGCTCTCCACCAAATGCAATCGCGGCTAAGGCTTTAGACTATGATTTTGCAGATTGGATGAAAATCGGTTTACCGATGATGCTGCTCATTTTACCTGCCATGCTCTTGAGTCTCTATCTGGTACTTAGACCTAAGCTCAACCATAAAGTCCAATTTGTGACTGAGGATATCCCTTGGACAGGAACTCGAATTGCAACAATGATATTGTTTGTCTGCACAGCTATCGCTTGGATCTTCAGTAAAAAGCTCACCGATACTTTTGGTATCACTCAACCTGATACCTGGATTGCTGTGTTAGCAGCATGCTTGGTCGTGATTATCGGTACTGCAACATGGAAACAAGTCGCTGAAAATACGGATTGGGGCGTTTTATTTTTATTTGGCGGTGGTTTAACCCTCAGTGCAATTTTAAAAGATTCAGGCAGTTCATTGGTGCTTGGTCAAACCCTAGCCAATGCCTTTGGTGATGCCTCCCCACTCCTCATTATTTTCGTCGTTGCTACGTTCATTATCTTCTTGACTGAATTCACCAGTAACACTGCATCTGCTGCACTGTTAGTACCAGTCTTTGCAGCGATTGCCGATCAAATGGGTATGCCCAAGGAAATTTTAGTTATTGTGATCGGCATTGGTGCTTCTTGTGCATTTATGCTTCCTGTTGCGACACCACCAAATGCCATCGTATTTGGTACCGGACATATTCAACAGTCTGAAATGATGAAAGTCGGATTCGTCCTGAATATAATGTGTATTTTCATTGTGTCACTATTTATCTATTGGTTCTTTAGCTAATTTAAAAAATGTTCAAAAAAGAAAAAAGCACGATATCGTGCTTTTTTCTTGTCGATTCAAAGCCAGTCTTTTATTTATTTTGCAACACCCAACCAAGTGAATTTTTGTGGTACGGCATCTAGCTTGATACTGCGTTCAATCTTGGCCAATTTCAAATCAATCTCATGAATCTGTTTCGTCACCACATTATTGATGAAAACACGATCTTGCTGACCATGCGCAATCAGCGCTGCCTTCTCTATCGCTTCTGAACCTTGCTCAATCACTTGAATACGATGTTTCACTGTCCAAGACTCAGTATCTAAAATCACCAATTGCCCCAATGAATCGAGTATCACGAAATAATCGCCAGATTGGCTATACGTCTGCTGAAGACGTTTCACATTGGTATCTTTCTCAGTCCATGGAATTTGTTGAACCAACTTATTTGCACCATTGATAATGAATAAATCAGGTGTAGCGGATGCCAATCCAACTAGCTCTTGCGCATTGGCTTGGCCAACGACTGTACCAATACGAACGTCCAACTTAATCTTCGAGTCTTTAAAAAGACCTGCAACACCATGCTCGACAAGCAATACGCCGTCTTCACAGCCAAATGCACTATAACCTTTAACCGATGAAGCCCCGTGCAAACCTGGACACGTATTTTCTAAATTATTTTGACCATGGAAATGATCACCATGCAGTTCGTAATTTCTCACCACACTTGCTAATGTTTCGCCTGATCCTGAATATGAACTCAATACATACTCACCCAACGGTTCAGCTACACCATGATGTTTAAATGGCAGCTTTTGCGATGCCACATTTTTTGAAGCGATTCCTGCATCTGTAAATACATCAAATTTTGATGTTTCAGTCTCGCTACCATCATAAAAAATAGCAGCCTGACCATTAAAATTCCGATAATGCGTAGGTGCAGCACCATTGAGTTGGAAGTTCAATAACTGAGGTGAAGCAGTTCCCTTATCACTTAAACCGCTGTCATAAAAATTAACAGTGCCACCAACTCGATCCATCAAGATGCCATAACGTGAACTGGGACTGCTATGTAACGCAAATGGCATCGTCTTCAGTTGTTTAACATCGATGACTTTTTGCTGTTCTAAATCGAATAAACTCAATTCTGGTCGATCGACTTGATCATTGATGATCAAAAGTCTCCCCTCTTGATTTACCACAGTTGTTGGTTTTTCAGGTGGATTATTCTGATTTGATTTGTTGTTATCACTACCACCACAAGCTGTCAGTAAAATAGCTGAAAGCAAAATGCTGATCTTTGGTAATTGGTTTTTCATGGAGATCATCTCTTATTATGACAATACATTACACTTGGAATGTTATAACATAACATTTATAACATAGTGATACAGAGATTCAAAGATTTATTCATTATCTCAGATGAAATATCTCCACTGAAAAGCCAAAAGTTAAAGTAAAAATGAAATCAACTGAGGTTGATTTCCTGCCATCTGATTAAAAACTTCAACATGTAGGCAAGAACACTACAGATGTCGTTCTGCTCCAAGTATGCAAACTTTTTAGCAATTGAGTTGGCCGCACAAATTTATGGACTAACCTTTGCCACTCCCTGCTAAAGCCCTTATAATTGAGCGCAATTTTTCTCTAATTTTAAGTGGAAGACCATGAGTCGCGCCATATCGCATATTGATACTTTCCAAGGCTTAATTCTTGCCTTACAAAACTACTGGGCGGAGCAAGGCTGCGTCGTGTTACAGCCTTACGACATGGAAATGGGTGCAGGTACATTCCACACTGCAACTTTCCTACGCGCATTAGGGCCTGAAACTTGGAACGCTGCATACGTTCAACCTTCACGTCGTCCGAAAGACGGTCGTTATGGTGAAAACCCAAACCGTTTGCAACATTACTACCAATTCCAAGTGGTACTTAAGCCAAACCCAGACAACATCCAACAGCTGTATCTTGACTCGCTTAAAGCGATTGGTATTGATCCGTTGGTACATGACATTCGTTTCGTAGAAGACAACTGGGAATCTCCAACGCTTGGCGCGTGGGGCTTAGGTTGGGAAGTATGGTTAAACGGCATGGAAGTGACTCAGTTCACTTACTTCCAACAAGTCGGTGGTGTTGAGTGCTACCCTGTTACTGGAGAAATCACTTATGGTTTAGAGCGTCTTGCAATGTACTTGCAAGGTGTAGACTCAGTTTACGATTTGGTTTGGACTAAAGGTCAGTTTGGTACAGTGACTTATGGTGATGTATTCCATCAAAATGAAGTTGAACAGTCGACTTATAACTTTGAATACGCACCTGTTGATAAACTGTTTGAACTCTTCGACTTCTATGAAACTGAAGCAACACGTTTAATCGAAGCAAAACTTCCACTTCCTGCGTATGAGCAAGTGGTTAAAGCGTCGCATAGCTTTAACTTACTCGATGCACGTGGTGCGATTTCTGTGACTGAACGTCAGCGTTATATTTTACGTGTACGTACATTAGCGCGTTCAATTGCAAATGCTTATGTGACTGCACGTGCGGAACTTGGTTTCCCAATGGCAGAACCAGCATTACGTGATGAAGTATTGGCACAGTTAAAGGCACAAGTTGAAGCAGAAGCAAAATCTGAGGAGAGCAAATAATGTCTAAACATACAGTATTGTTCGAATTAGGTTGTGAAGAACTACCACCAAAAAGCTTAAAAAAATTACGTGATGCACTGCAAGCTGAAACTGTAAAAGGCTTAAAAGATGCAGGCTTGGCTTTTGATTCTATCGAAGCATATGCAGCACCACGTCGTCTTGCCCTCAAAATTGTCAACGTTGATGGCGCGCAAGCGGACACGCAAAAACGTTTTGATGGCCCTGCTAAACAAGCAGCGTTTGATGCTGAAGGTAACCCAACGAAAGCGCTTGAAGGCTTTATGCGTGGTCAAGGCATCACGGTTGATCAAATCTCGACTTTTCAAGCGGGTAAAGTCGAAAAAGTTTGCTATTTAAAAGATGTCAAAGGTCAAAGCCTTGATGCTTTACTTCCACAAATTTTACAAAGTGCATTGGACAATCTTCCAATTGCGAAACGTATGCGTTCAGCGGCAAGCCGTACCGAATTTGTACGACCAGTAAAATGGGTGGTATTGCTTAAAGACAACGACGTTGTTGATGCAACAATTCAAGATCACAAAGCAGGTAACGTAACTTTCGGTCATCGTTTCCATGCACCTGAAGCAATTACTTTAACGCATGCTGATGAATACTTAAGCAAGCTTAAAGCGGCTTACGTTGTTGCATCTTTTGAAGAACGTCAAGCAATCATCGACGGTCAAGTCAAAGCATTGGCTGATGAAGTAAATGCGATTGCGATTGTGCCTAGCGACTTACGTGACGAAGTGACTGCACTGGTTGAATGGCCTGTTGCGCTTCGTGCAAGCTTCGAAGAACGCTTCCTTGCTGTTCCTCAAGAAGCACTCATCACAACAATGCAGGACAACCAAAAGTACTTCTGCTTAGTAAATAGCGACAATAAACTTCAACCGTACTTCATTACTGTGTCAAATATTGAGTCTAAAGACCCGACACAAATTATTGAAGGTAACGAGAAAGTGGTTCGTCCACGTTTGTCTGATGCTGAATTCTTCTTCTTACAAGACCAAAAACAACCGCTTGCTTCTCGTAAAGAGAAATTAGCAAATATGGTCTTCCAAGCAGAATTGGGTACGCTTTGGGACAAATCGACACGTATTGCAAAACTCGCTGTTGCTTTAGCACCTATCACAGGCGCAAACCCTGCGGATGCTGAAAAAGCTGCACTTCTTGCGAAATGTGACTTAACCTCTGAGCTTGTGGGTGAATTCCCAGAGCTTCAAGGGATTGCGGGTACTTACTACGCACGTCTTGAAGGTGAAAATGATGAAGTTGCTGAGTCTTTAGGTGAGCAGTACTTACCTAAATTCGCTGGTGACGTTTTACCAAAAACTAAAACAGGTACAACGATTGCCCTTGCTGACCGTTTAGATACGCTCACAGGTATTTTTGGTATTGGTCAAGCACCGACAGGCTCTAAAGACCCGTTTGCGCTTCGTCGTTCTGCAATTGGTATTTTACGTTTAGTGACTGAAAACGAGCTTGATGTGTCAATTGAAGACTTGATCAAACTTGCACTTGCTGCTTATGGCGATGTATTAAAAGACCACGACAAGACTTTAAACGATGCTGTTGCATTCCTTGAAGGTCGTTACCGTGCGAAATACGAAGACCAAGGCGTTGCTGTTGATGTAATTCAAGCTGTTCAAGCGTTGTCACCAAAATCTCCTCTTGATTTTGACAAACGTGTAAATGCGGTAAATCACTTCCGTGCATTACCTGAAGCGGCTGCGCTTGCTGCTGCAAACAAGCGTGTTGCAAACATTCTTGCGAAAGAAGCTGCACCTGAAGGCGCTGTGGTTGAAGCAAACTTGGTTGAAGATGCTGAGAAAGCATTGTTCGCTGAACTTGCGAAAATTACGCCTGTGGTTGGGCCGTTATTTGTTGCGAAAGACTACACTGCTGCATTGTCTGCACTTGCTGCTCTTCGTGCGCCTGTAGATGCGTTCTTTGACGGTGTAATGGTCATGACTGATGATGCTGAATTAAAAGCGAACCGTTTACGTATGCTTGCACAGCTTCGTGATTTGTTTACGAAAGTGGCTGATATTTCGGTGTTACAGCACTAATCATTCAGCATTAAAAAACCCACTTTAGAGTGGGTTTTTTATTTTTCAAAATTCTTATTTATGCTATAAAAACAGAATGATAATAAGAATATAAAATTATGATAGACAGTATTTTTACAGAAAGAATAGAAAAAGATCCAACTCGTATCTTCAATGGAAAGGTGATTTACCCTACATTATTAGATCCAGGTATTCATTCACTTACATTATCCCGTTTAGAAGCAACTGTTTTAAATCCATTTGAGGAGAAAAGAACTCGCTCTCATCTATGTAACCGTTTAAGGGCACTTATTCAGGAACTAGAAGCCTTTAAGGTGGAAATAATTATTTGGATAGATGGTTCTTTATGTTCCACAAAACCCCATCCTAGTGATATTGATATAGCTCTATTTCTGAATGAAGATGATCTCAACAAACTTTCATCCGAAAAATATAATGAATTACTTTCATTTTTAGAAAATCGTAATACAATTCGCGCCCGATATGGATGTGACTTGTTTTTCAACACTATGAGCGAAGTAGATCGCTATCATTATTGGCGTAGTCTATTCAGTTACAATCAACTATCTGAAGCTAAAGGTTTCATTCAACTTCGAGTAAACTCTCATGAACATCTCTACTCTTGAAGAACAAATACGTTTAGCTGAAGAAACACTCAATAAGAGTAGCCATACTGTAGATAAAAATGATCGCTTCAAAATGGCTGCATTCAATTCTTTTAAAGAACATATAAATAGCCTTCGAAAGCAACTCTACGATCTACAACTCCGTAGAGAAAAAGAAATTTTAGAAGTTCGCTTCATAGGTGATAAAGCTCATCATGGCTCACTTCCATTAATGCTGCATGCTACTTTGTCAAAAGGTTTAGCAGAGAGTCTAATTACTCTTTCTACAAAAGTAAGAACCCCTAAGAAACATGCTGATTTTATTAATCAATCTGAGTTAGATCTTCGTCTCGCTAATATTGTTCCAGGCTCGACAAAATTCATTATTAGTTTAGAAATTCAGCCTGACTTATTCGGATGGAGCCTATCTCAAAATACCCTTTCTTATTGGTTCTCATTTTTCCAATCATTAGAAAATCCCGAGAAAAATCAGGAAATTTTCTCACTTATGGGTGATAGAGGCATTGCAAGTATTAAATCTATGCTATCTGCCTTAAAAAGCAATAATTTAGACTTTGAAATTAACTGGAACTCTCACCACAATGAGAAACATTACTGGATGGGAAATGCACAAAAAATTGAAAATGCTTTGCATTTTTTGAATGAATTAGAACTTCTTGATCCAATTGTATGTGAAATTACAGGAAATATTCAAAGTCTGGATCACTCTGGAAAAATTAATCTTATTGATGAAGATAAAAAAGTCTATCGGATACGTTTAGAAAAATCATTATTATCTGAAATTGAGAAATTACATATTAATCAATTCGTGACTTTGAAAGTAATTAAACATCTAAGCACCCATCCAACTTTTGAAAAAATTATTGAAAGTTATGACTTCATCGAAATCATTTAGATATCAATTCATTCACCCAAAAGTACAATTTTTTAAAGATACATAACTATACTCAAAACATTAATTCTATAGCCAATTTTCATTCAAATCCCTATACTCAATCTGATAACACTCAACAAGAAACATTCTTATGCAATTCCAAGGAACGGTATTTATTTCTCTTATCGCTGTATTTGTTAGCGCTTGCTCAACAGCTCCATCAAATCCAAATACCCCTATCGTATTAGAACAACACAAAAACATCGCTGTTGAACCTGAAACTCAACACAATATTGCTCGCCTCATTAAACAAAAAGACAACTGCCTCATTGAATTTACAGGCAACTTTGAGACAGGCAAAGCTACTGAATACTGGTTCTTCCAAGGGGAAAAACTGATTTCAGCACATTCAAATTTAGATGCAGATGTCGAGAACAAACAGACCATATTTGATATTCAAGATTCAGTAAAACAAGCCAACTTTAACGCGCTCAAAAACCACTTTAAAGCGAAAAATCTTCAACAGTGTGAACATTTCTAAGAAGCTAAAACCATTCATCTGATCATTCATAAACTACGACAGCACAATTGGCTAAAACCAACTGTGCTTTTTTTATAAGTGGGGAGTATAAAGTGACTCGACCAGTGCCAAGTCTCACAAAAGATAGGTTTGAGTGAAAGGCTATCTCAGGTAGTTTCACATAAGATTAAAAAAATCGAATGATGCAAATTTCAATTATGACTTGGATTTGATTATACCTAAACCGTAAAGTGGCCATTTATGATTAGGTTTAATATTATTCACAATCATCGCAATCAATACTAAAGCCACAGATCCTAAAAGCACAGGAAATATGAGGAAATTCCATCCATAGCTGATTGAATCTGCTGTCAATAAAATGACCAATGGATTTGCTCCTGCTGGAGGATGCACACATCTAAAAAATTGCATTAAGGCAATCGCACAACCGACTGATAAAGCTACAGTCAAAATCGAATCATGAAAGAACTTAAGAAAAAATAGACCGATAAAAGCAGAAATAAAATGACCGAAAATCACATTTCTAGGTTGAGCTAATGGCGACTGTGATACTGCATAAAGAATTACACAAGTTGCGCCAAAAGGCGCCATGATATAAATATTTCCCGTTAATTTACTCAACAAAAGTAGCAAAAAAATACTAATTGTTCCTCCAATAAAGCTCCGAATCATTTCGTGCGGTTTAGGAAAAGCAGTAAGTTTTTCTTTTCCTTCAAAAATTGAAAGCATACTGATATCGCCTTTTTAATATTGTTTTAAAAGCATAATACAGATAAAATAAAAATAGTACAGATCTGTACTATTTTTATTTTCAGGATTGCAAGGATGTCAAAATCAGCATTAAAAATTCTTGATACAGCAGAAAAACTATTTAACCAAAATAGCTTTGTTGGCGTTGGTGTAGACTTAATTCGAGATCAATCAGGGTGTTCGAAAACCACGATGTACACGTACTACAAAAATAAGATGCAGTTGGTTGAATCCGTTCTCAAAGCTCGTGATGAAAAATTTAAAGCGAGTTTGTTTCAATATATCGGCAAATCAGAAGGTCTTGCTGCAATAAACAAAATTTTTGATTGGCATATGCAGTGGTTTCAACAAGACTCCTTTAAAGGGTGCTTATTCGTTAGAGCTGTTGCTGAATCGAACCAAGATGATAAATCTATAATCTCAGTTGCTCAAAATCATAAGCAATGGATAAAAGAATTAATATCAACACATTGCTTGAATATGGGCCGACAAGACTTATCCGAATTAATTTACACACTAATAGAAGGATTAATTAGCCGATTCTTGGTAGATGGATTTGATCCTCAACTTGGTGCTCTGATTAAGAAAAATATAAATCATCTATTAGAGGAATGACTTTGATTTAAAGCTACGCATATTTTGCCTAAATCAGTTTTGCTTCAGATATCAAAGTAAAAAAATTTGATTAATCACGATTTTTTCATAAAGGTGAAAGTCTCACATAGCGCTGAGTTTCTACAGTTTCAATAAAAGCTCCTGATTGGCATAAATGCTCACAATTTATAATTTTCTTTAGAAATCAGATAGAAGAAATATCTTCTAAATTATGATTAATTTATATACAGTTGTATTTTTTAAACTGACCCAATCAATATTTTTTTATATTAAAAATAAAATACTTAATCAAAACATCATTGCCAATCCGACAAACAGCAAGACCCCAACTTGTTAGTTAAACTAAACAGTGATACAACATCAAAGCCTAATCTGAATTATCTTTTTTGATCAGATTAGGAGACATAAAAATAAAATGAATGGAACGATTTTGCTTTATGCATATTTCATTCTTCACTCAAGCACTACTAAAAAAATGAAAAACAAAAAGGAATTATGTAATGAAGTTGCTAAATTCTTTCTATGCTGCTGTTGGCATCGGTGTCACGATACTTGCGACCACCATTGGCATAGCGAATAAAACAATTAATCCAACTCCAAATGTGACACCAGACTTAAGCTATTTAAGTCCTCAACCCGACCCGGTGACCTCCCCAGATGTCACACTCCCAGGTACTCCCGTTGCATTAAAAAACACCCGACTCGGAACTAGACAATCTCCGAGTCAACCTCAAGTCCCATTACTTTCCAATGCCAATGCTCAATGGCAATTGTATGATCGACCTGCTGAATATCCTAAGTCGGTGACCTTGCCAGCACAGTGGATTACCATGCGTGATGGAACGCGAATCGCCACTTATGTCACGCTCCCTGCGGATGAGTCAGGTCGTCCTATCAATGCAAAATTCCCTGTGATTGTTATTCAAACGGCCTATAGCGCAGGGGTTGCAGGTAAGGTTTCAGCAATAGCAGGTGGTGCAGACCCTGAAATGGTGAAACGTGGCTATGCAACAGTCGTTGCAGATGTTCGCGGAACAGGTAACTCTACAGGCAAGTGGGAAGCTTTTGGCAAAGTCGAACAACAAGATGCTTATGAAATTATTGACTGGTCAAGTAAACAAAGCTTCTCTGATGGAAATGTCGGCTTATATGGCGTTTCTTATTTAGGAATCACTGCGATGCTGGGTGCAGCGACACAACATCCAGCAATCAAGGCAGCGTTCCCAATCGTACCTATGGGTGATGCGTACCGCGATATTCTTTTCAATGGCGGGCAGCTAAATACGAACTTCATTCCACTTTGGATGAGTTTAATTACACTGTTGGGTACTTTACCGATTGATACCTTGGTGCAAGACCCGATTACTGGAAAACTGACCGCACTCGACAAAATTATTAACAGTACAGAATTCCAAATACCGCTTTTTGCCAATGCTCTAAAAGGCAAAGCTGATGCATTTGATAATGACTTTTGGCAAGAAAGATCGCTGTTAGAACAAGCCAATAATATTGAAGTTCCGACTTTTATTGTCGGGGGAACACGTGATTTGTTCCAACGCAGTGAACCGCTTTGGCATGAAGCATTAAAAGGTCATACAACTGTTAAAACCTTCATTGGCCCTTGGGCACATATTCAAGCAGCGCAACTTTTCCCAAGTTTGCCTAAAGGTAATGTACCGCGTTTAGACAAAATGCAACTTCAATGGTTTGATCAATATTTAAAAGGCATCAACACTGGCGCTGAAACTCTACCTAATGTCACACAATGGGTGCACGGTTATGAAGATTATGTCGTCAGTACGGATTGGCCGCATGTAGCATTAGAACCTGATCGTTTATTCTTAAATACACGTGGAAACCTTGCAAAAGATCGACCAACGTCAAGCTCTGGTGAAAACTACTTATTACAAGCACCAACTTTCGGTTTATGCTCAAGTACCGTTGAACAAGTTCTCATTGGTGCAACATCTATCCTACCGTTCCCATGTCTGGAAAATAGCAACTTAGCGAATATTCCTGCTTCGGTCTTTAACTCAGTACCTTTAACTGAAGACTATTATTTAAATGGGCCGATGCAAGCTGACTTGTGGATTTCATCCAGCTCTAAAGACAGTGGTTTAGTCGTACGTGTATCCGATGTGGACCCAAGAACGGGCAATGCTAAAACATTAAGCACGGGTATTATCACAGCGTCCATGCGTAAAGTTGACGAATCACGTTCTCGTTATATCAAAGGACAAATGATTCAACCTTGGCATACATTTAAAGCATCGGATATTGAGCCTTTAGAAAAAAACAAGCCAGTCTTGGTCAATGTTGAGATTCCAGCAACTGCTGCGCTTATTCCTAAAGGACATCGTATTCAAATTTCGGTGGTTTCCAGTGATGTATGGAAAGGCGTTGCCCCATTACCAAGTTTAACTTCATCGCTTTTGGGATCGATTTCGATCTATTCGAATTCACAATACCCATCCAGCGTGGTTTTACCAAAAGTCCCGACTCAATATCTGAAGCATTGATTTTTAGATTTCTTATAGACAGCGTCTGAGCATGAATCCTTGCTCAGACTTTTTTATGTTGAATATATTGGTTTGATCAACACCTGTCTTAGAATCGGAGGATAAACTTTACTTTTAATTTTATTGTCCACGATCCAATGCACACAATTTAGTGTTGTATCCTAAAAGCCTTTAAGCGATGCAAGATGAATAAAAATTGTAGCTTTAATCATTAAAACTGCCGAAGCACAACGTTACAGATACATTTCAACATTGAAACAGCCCCATCGCTCATGTAGTTTGCTTGGAAACTGATAAAAAATTCAAAAGTTTTGTACAGATGAGGCGATTGAGTCACAGCGCCACCCATACAGAACCGAGAAGAGGATCCTTCATGAATATAATGAAAACGATGCTGGTAAGTTGTATTACGCTATACTCAGCAACTACATTTGCTCAAGACTCTACTTTAACGGGCAACAATCCTGCTTACGGTGACAATCCAAATTTAGCCAAAGTACTTGCAGTCAAAGCACAAGAGACTTTGCAAAATACAGCCAACACCGTTGATGATGCGACCAAGCGTGGTATTGCTAAAATCAAACCATCCGTCGATTCAGCTTGGCAAAACACCAAAGAATTCACCAATGAAAAAGCGGTTGCATTACGTGACGGTGCTCGTCAAGGCGTAGATACAACTGTTAAATCTGTGCAGCATGTTAAACAGAACCTCGTCGGAGCAGGTGGTGTTCCCATCGAAAGAGGCAGTTTGAGTCAACCTAACCCAACGACAGCACCTGCTGCCATAGCCTCACCTGCTCAAACCACTGCATCGGTCGCTTTACACGTTCAAGAAAATTCAGTCAACCTTGAAACTGCGCAATCAGCCAACACCACGCTAACAAGTCAAAATCAAGCACCTGAAGCAGAACCGACCATTCAGCGTCAAAGTGTTGCTTTACCTAATAGTGGAGCTACCACCTCTAGTCCAGCTGTAGATGACAGTGATGCAGGTGTCCCACGTTAAACCATGTCGTTTTATTCAAACCTAAGTGGAGTTTATTTATTAGGTTGAGTTTATTTATATCTCTTCAAGAAAAAAGGTGCTTCTCACAGCACCTTTTTTATTACTTAACTTCAGTTAACTTGACGGATCGGTTGACCCGCTTTAAATGCAGCTGCGTTTTCCTGTACTTGTTGCACAATACGTTGACGTGCTTCAACACTTCCCCATGCACTGTGTGGTGTAATAATGAGATTAGGGATATCCGAATTCAATAACACATTGCCTTGCTGAGGCGGTTCTATACTCAATACATCAGTCGCTGCCCCTGCGATTCTCCGATTTATTAGTGCTTCCGCCAATGCTTGTTCATTCACAATGCCACCACGGGCACAATTAATTAAATATGCACTTTCTTTCATTAGACTGAATGCTTCCTCATCAATTAAGTCGCGTGTTGTTTCAGTTAATGGACAATGTAAGCTAATAAAGTCTGATTGACGCAGCAAGCTTTCTAAACTGACACGATCAGCGGCTGCAGGTCGTCCCGGTAAATGAGCCACAATCACCTTCATACCAAAGGCTTCAGCCAGCTTCGCTACTGCTTGACCAAGTTCACCATAGCCCAAAATCCCTAAGGTCTTACCATTCAATTCAGCAATGGGGAAATCTAATAAACAGAATTGTGATGCTTTATTCCATTCACCCGCACGAACTGCACGATCATATTGAATAAAAGACGTTGCCAAGTTCAGCATCAACATCATGGTATGTTGAGCTACAGCGGCAGTACCATATGCCTGACAGTTACATACCACAATGTTTTGAGCTTTTGCTTGGATTAAATCGACATTATTGGTGCCTGTGGCTGAAATTAAAATTAATTTAAGCTGCGGTCGTTGTTGCATCATGTCTGCCGTAATCACCACTTTATTGGTCACCACCACATCTACATCCGCAATGCGTTCAAGCACTTGATCTGGATCAGTGCGCTCAAAGAATGTTACCTCATCAAAGACTTGATACCACCCCGAAAAATCTAAATCATTCTGATCGAGAGAGAATTGATCCAAAAAAACAGCTTTCACGTTGAACCTCAGCAATATTGATCTGCATTTCGACTGCAAGATTTTCATGATAATTCAACTGATTGTAAGCTTAATTGTAGGTCAACAATAGCTGATTTGACTGGTTTTTTGTCTCAGATTGCGTCGTTGCTGCACGCTGTGCTTTTAGGGAAAATTGATCTTCTTTCAGCGCATTTAAATATGCCGTTGCCAAACGATACGCCTCCTCACAAATACGTTCAGAAATCCGATCTTCTGTGTAATAACCATGTTTCATACAAGTAAAGATCATTTCAATAATGATCAACATACTGTCAGGTTGTTGTGGTAAATAATCATCTACCCGAATTGCTTTAAGTGCATCTCTTAAATCTTGACTGAACTGTTTGAGTTCCATTTGATGACGTAAATACACTTGTCGGTTCAGTGGACCTGACAATATTAATAATCGTGCCACAGCAGATTCATTATAAAACTTGGCAGTGGTTTCAATCACAGCTGCAGCCACCATTCGACCATAAGCCGCCATACTTTCGTGCGGATGTTCGCGTATGACGTTTAAACCAGCTTCCTTGAGCAAGCTTACTAGTTTCTGCAAATGCAACTGTGCCATATGATGCAACAGATCATATTTTGTCGGAAAGAACTGATAAATACTCGCTCTTGGAATGTTTGAAGCATTGGCAATTTCAGGAATTGAAATTGACTCTAAGCCCATTTTAACTAAAAGTTTTTCAGCGGTTTGAATCACCTGCATAACACGACGATGTGTACGCGATTGTTTTGGAGGATTCATTCCTGTTTCAGTTTTTGCAATTTTCTTTTTATTCATTTGTCCCACCTAAATTCCATTTATATGGGTTTTTTTGTGCTCAAGTAGACACGTGAAAGATGCATGAATATTCCGATATTCATGAATACATCATCATTTGAATCATTCAAATTCGTTATATATTGCCTGATCTTAGCAACGAAACAGAGTCATTCCGTCGCTTTCGTTACAAAATAAACACGGGTAAATTTTAAACAATATCACTTTTTATGACAGATTGAGACCTATCACACACTCTATCTTTTTTACTTAAAGATAAAAAAAGCGCCGAAGCGCTTTGATCAATAACTATGAAAAATTCAGCCTTACTCCACTGAAAATTTTTCTGCTTCACCAACAGTATCTGATTCAAAAATACAGTTTCCTAACTCATCGCAGTGCATATAGAGATGCTTATAACTGATGCTAAAGAAACCTTCGCCCTTTTTCACAATCAAAGGGCTCATATCCGCACTGAGCGCATCATCCATTTTGATCAATTTGGTGACACGGCGATCATTCATACAAATGAGATAGTGCTGTTTTTTAATTTCAATCTGGGCCAATCCAGTACTTTCCACATGTAATGGAATAATATACTTACCATTAATATCAATCACATGTTGTTCATAGCTTTCTAGTTTTTGGGTGATCACGTTAAAGACCAACACTTTGCCAAAGCTGTCATGAAGTTGTGTTTTATTTTCAAACGGCAAATGAATCGAAATACCGAGCTTTTGTAGATCTTGTTCATCTACTCGTTTGTTGGTCAGTAAAATACGGGTAATCGTCTGTTTAAGACTGGCATCAAAAAAGCTACTGTCTAGTTGTAGATCGATGGTTTTTAAAATATTACCTAATGCTTCATTGTGGGTGCCAAGCAGATGTGCGATCACGCTTCGATAGTAAAATTTACTGTTCTTTTTAACTGCTCGAATCTGGCGATAAAAGTAAGTTGCATCAAATTCATGTTCAATAAAATCATGCAATAACGCAGAATTTGCTAATACAGCAACCGCATCATGACCCGTATAAGGTAAATGAAGTGTATTGAGTTGAGGAATAAGTGGCTTAATCTTTTCATAATGCTCGCGATCCAGATCAAAGTAAGGATCATAAACCACGATATATTCTGCATCGCACGCAATATCTGTAGCGGCAATTTGCATGTCAGCATTGACCTTAGGATCGTAAAAATCAGTATAACGGCGGTCTTCAATTTCAGCAGGATTAATTGAATATTGCGGCACCATTGAAACCACACGTGCTGCGCCCAATAACTTACTGTACTTAATCGCTGCGTAGCCGCCCATAGAACCACCATAAGCCACGACACGCTGAAATTGATTCAACAAAGGCGATATTTGCTCGATCAAAGCTTGCATGCTCTGTGATGGGAACCATGACTTTTGTTTTGGCATGATACCTATGACATTGTAGTCATATTTGGCTAAGGATTTTTCAGCATTAATGGCATTGCCTTTGGCACGACTGATCAAGTCACCAAAAGAGAGAACCAATGTTTCTGTTGTTCCTTTTAAATAAATTGCTCTGATGTGTTCGTCTTCAAATACTATTTGCTTATCCATTGCAATTCCAAAAAAGGGTTCTCATCATCTGGTTTGCAAAATGAATCAATCGTTCACTTGCTTACATCACATTGTCGGTGTCATATTTTATAGATACTGTTCAGATTAAAAAGCGCAAAATATGACACATTCACTTCATCCTGCTGCTGAAAATGGGTTTAGTTCTGCGGCTGAACTTTATCAACAAGTCCGACCAAATTATCCACAGGCTATCGTCACGTGGTTGAAAGATGAGTTGAATATTCATCCTGATGCAGTTGCGATTGACTTAGGTTCAGGGACAGGAAAATTCCTGCACTATCTAAAACAAGTCACCTCGAACATAATCGCCGTTGAACCGATTCCAGCAATGCTCGAACAATTGAAAATAGTACATCCTGAGGTGAAGACACTACAAGCATCAAGCCATCAAATTGCGCAATCAACGCATAGTGTTGATGCTATTTTATGCGCACAGTCATTTCATTGGTTTGCTGAACGACAAACATTGCAAGAAATGCATCGCCTTCTTAAACCCCAAGGGCATTTAGGTCTAGTCTGGAACCAACGAGATATCTCAGTGGATTGGGTCAAAGCATTGGCGGATTACATCGCACCTTTTGAGTCCGATACGCCACGCTTTCATAGCAACCAATGGCAAAATGTATTTCAGCAGCAAGAATTATTTGAATTCCAAAGTTTAAGTACCTTCACTCAGCATCAAGTCGGCAGTGTTGAACAGGTCGTCAGCAAACGACTGTTATCTACCAGTTTTATTGCGGCAATGTCAGCAGCAGACCAAGCACAAATGAAAACAGTATTTGAATCGATCGTATTTGAACATACGGGACTCATGCCCCATGATGAGGTTTCCTTTCCTTATATCACTTATGCCTATCACTATCGTGCGCGATAAACTAAACTTAATCTCGATCATTCATTAAAAAACCAACAGAGGTTTGACTCTCATGACGGCAAATCTTCACCCTATTCGACTTTCGATATTTGCACTCTGCTTGAGTATGCCTTTCATGCTCATTGGATGCCAAAAAACAGAACAAAACCCTCAGACCGAACAAAAAGAATCCGTTGATCCATCTGTTGAATTGAAAACACAAATTGAAGCACAGCCGATCAAATCGTTTGAATCCACTCTAAATGACGCACATGACGTTGCTTTGCTGAATCAATATGATCAAAGTTTTGAGCAATTAAGTGATGAGCTAGACGCAGAACTTCAGCAATTAAAAGCAGATGGCAATTTAAATGCGGATATGGAGTTTCAGCGTAAACGAGATCTCATTCAGTCCTCCCTCAATATGTTGAAAGACTTAGATCTTAAGACGGAACAAGGTAGATATATTCAAGGCTTATTTTATCAATACTGGGAAAATCAGATTGAGGTCTATCAAGAGCTCGAACAGTCTCCCGAAGATGAGCTTCGAAATCCTAAAGATGCAATTCGAAATATGAGTGATTATTATACTGCGAAAGCCCAACTCCAACATTGGAGTCAAAATACTAGTGTCACGAAAGAACAATAGCGTACATAGTAAAAGTACAGCACAATTTTAGAAACGGTCTTCTGCCTGCTTAAGAAATACGTACTCGACATTGCCACGATGTTGGGGCATCTGTTTGAGTACGGTCTTGAGCAACTTCCCAAGGTCGCACATACGCCAATTCAATGAGTTCCTGACCAGGATTTAGCGCAGTCAGCTTCACTGTCTTTTCACCTCCAACGCCTACCATCGCTTTTGATTTTTCAGTCGCCAAATATTGTTCTTCAACTTTAAAGAGATGAAGCGGTTGCATAATTTGCCATTGATAACCCGTACTTGGATTTTCTGCTGCATTAAATTCTAAGGTTTCACCCACTTTCATCACCAATAGTGCAGGACAATTTTGCTGATCAGTATAGTGATGGGACTCCGCTTGCACTTCAGAGACTGGGTTTTGACATGCGGCAAGACTACTCCCGAGTACGCCAATACATAAACTTATCCATAAGGATGTCTTGCCAACGCTCATGATCCACACTCTCTCATTTCTCTAATGATGAAGACTTTGAGCTGAAAGTCATTTCAAACTCATCAATCTCAAATCCTGTTTAAATATTGCGCTTTTCTAACCATTCAATTGATTCGACGCGAATTAATTTGCATGCACCATCGCCGATACCATTCCAATCCAAAGCTGACTTCCACACCAAATCTTTGGCATTAATTTGCACCAATTCCCCTTCTAAGCGCACCAGATCACCGCGTTGAACTTTCTTAATCTCTTTCGCAATTTCTGGATTAGCTGGGATAATGTGCATGTTACTCACCAACTGTGTTGCTAAGCGTGGATGAATCGGTGGTTTTGCCATTTTCCAATTTAAGTAGCGGTCATACTGATTAATCGAAATTTGTCGTGCAATTTCAGGTTCTGTGAAAATACCGCGGGTCACTGCATAATCGATGGGTGAAAATTGGGCTTGCGGATCATCGGTATATTCTTTTGAACCAAGAATACGAAATTCCCCTTCAAAAGGTTCCAATACCGAAATTTTTTGATCTGCCGAAGCTGGCGGCAAACCATTGGCAATATTAAAGTCGCTCGACTTCACACTGGCAGAGCTATAAGCCGAAACACCACCAAGGGCGATACATAATGCGAGAACTAACTTTTTCAACAGACATCCATCCTTCTTTCTAAGTGTCAAAAACAACTCAACAGCAGCACATACATCTACTATGGACAACATCCGACTGAATTGTATTTAACCTAAATCTATATGATCTATGTTAGAACTTCATTCTGAAAAGGAAATTGATGAACAGTAACAATCTATCGTGATTTAGTCACAATTTTGTCTACTGTTAAAAGTGTATTGAACGTGTAAAATAATCAAATAATGGAAGATGTTAAGAACAAAAATGATCTACAAATTTTATCAGCAACGAGTATTCCCTCATATTCTGAATCAAGTCATGCAGTTACCAAGTATGATGGACAGCAGACGCCGTCTTCTGCTTCCGATTCAAGGTGAGGTATTAGAAATTGGTTTTGGTACAGGAATTAACCTGCCATTTTATCAAGCTGTGGACAGTCTCTATGCGCTTGAACCGAGTCTAGATGTATACAAATTAGCTGAACAACGTATTCAAGATGCACCGTTCCATGTGGAACATGTTCATGCTAAAGCGGAAAATTTACCTTTTGAAGATCAATCTATTCAACATGTCGTCAGCACATGGACATTGTGTAGTGTGAGTCATGTTCAACAAGTTCTACATGAAATTAAACGTGTATTACGCATCGGTGGCACTTTGCATTTGGTTGAACATGTCGCTTACGATGCACAACAGCAAAAGAGTTTAAAGCGTCTTCAAGATCTTTTAACGCCAGTACAGAAAGTGATTGCTGATGGTTGTCATTTGAACAGAAATATCGAGCAAGCACTGCTTGATGCTGGCTTTGAGATTTCTGAACTCGATTATTTCGAAGCAGAAGAAGTGCCCAAAGTAGGTCGTCGCATGATGCTTGCTCGCGCGACTAAAACCAACTGACCACTTCACATAGTGGATTATTGATCCAAGCTAGTCTTGAAAGTCGATACGTATCGTCTCAAAACGCACACGCCCTTCGGCAATTGCATTCGCAATTGCCGTCTGACCTTTGGTGAGCCGTGCTCCACCACTTTTAATATCAATCAATACAACTTCAATATCTTCTGCCGCGCCATCACCATCACGGAAATCTGTATATCCATCAAATACCACATAGTCGACAGGATCACCTAAGAATTTAGCATCACTGGGTAAATATTGAAATTCTGGCATAATCGGTGCTAATTGTTCAGCCATTTTACCTTTCAGTACCGCACGACTGGTATTTACACTGCGTTTTTGAGCAGCAGCTAATGCGTGTTGATGCTCAAGTTCAAGCTCTGCAATATATTGTTCATATTCTGCTTTGATACGGCCATTGCGGGTCGAGCTCAACATCATTGTGGTGATTACCACGCCAATACAGGCGCCTATTAACATTGCCATCCAAATGGACATTGACGTTCTCTATGACTTGTTATGCGGACAATTTAAACAAGAACTAAACTTTTGTCATGTATGCGCGTTTTGGCTGATTTTAATGCTAAGCTAAGATCAGACCTTATTTGAAGCATGTATAATTTTAAACTCATGAAAACGATACTGATTGCCAACCAAAAAGGTGGCTGTGGAAAAACAATTTCTGCGATTACACTGGCGACAGCACTCGCACAGAAAGGTTATAAAGTTGCATTGGCGGATGCGGACAATCAAAAATCTGCATTACAATGGTTAAAGCAGCGCCCAGAATCAGCAACACACATTCAAAGTTTAGATTGGCGCCATGAAAAATCGATTGGTGATGCACCGAAGAATCTTGATTATCTGATTATTGATGCTCCAGGTGCATTAACAGGTGAACACGCTGAACAATTAATTGCAGAATGTCATGCAGTGGTCACACCTCTGCAACCTTCTTTTTTTGATATCGACAGCACGCGTCGTTTCTTAAAACACATTCATGACATTAAACGTATTCGAAAAGGTAAAGTTCAAGTTCATTTGGTGGCAAATCGTGTCAAACCAAATAGTCAGAGTGCTCAAGAGATCCAACAGTTCTTTGCCAAGATTGAACAACAACCTGTTGCTTGGATTTCTGAACGAACAGCTTATGGTCAATTGGCGATGCAGGGTCTCAATATTTTTGATAAAAATCAAAAAACTTATTTATCAATACAACAACAATGGCAACCCTTGTTAGATGTTTTAATTGATGATCCAAGTGATTGGTTCTAAATAAAGAATACAGATTGTCATCGCACTTTTTTTTCATTTTCATATATGATGTTAAATGCATACTCGAAATGAATCAGATGTGCGGCAGATACGTTTGAAAATCAAGAATATAGATCAGAGACTTTAGTGCAAGATTTTAATCCAACTTTACAGCGTGTACTTTTATTTGGCTTGTTTTTTATTCTGCTTTATTTGGGATATGACATTGTCAAATACTTTATCGTACCTGTGTTATGGGCTTGTATTATCGCCTATATGACTTGGCCTTTATACAAACGTATTCTCGCTTGGTGTGGTAATCGACCTACATTGGGTGCGTCTGTTATGACGTTCTTATTGGCACTCGTTGTCGGTTTACCGTTCACCTTTGCTATCTTCTTACTTCAACATGAAGGCCGAAACTTATTCTTTGATTTACAGCGCCAACTGGCTTCTGGTCATATCACCGTTCCTGACGTGATACGTGAGTTACCCATTGTAGGTAAAGAAGTTTCTCGAATTGTACGTGACATCAATGCCGACCCAAATGCACTTTTTAGTAATATTAGTGTATGGATTCAAGGACATCTAAATTACGGTAAATTCGTGATTAGCGAAATTACCAAAAATTTAGTCAAACTTGGTTTTGCCATGCTCTCTCTCTTTTTCTTTTACCGTGATGGACAAACGATTGTTCAACAGGTCAGTAAAGCGATGGAGAAAGTCATTGGTCCACGTATCCAACATTATATCGACACGATCTCTGAAACAACGCGTGCAGTGGTATATGGTGTTGGTTTGACTGCCGTTGCACAGTCGATATTGGCAGGAATCAGCTATTACGTTGCTGGTGTTCCAAATCCAATGCTTTTAACCATTATGACCTTTATCATGGCGCTAATTCCTTTTGGTCCTCCAGTGGCATATGGTGCTGTTTCACTGTGGTTATTTTCACAAGGTCAGACCGTTGAGGCGATTGGCGTAATGGCTTGGGGCGTTTGTGTGGTGAGTACAGCCGACAATGTCATTCGTCCTTTGGTCATTTCAGGTGCTACTCAAATTCCGTTCTTATTGATCATGTTTGGTGTATTGGGTGGTTTAGCGAGCTTTGGTTTAGTTGGACTCTTTATTGGTCCTGTAATTCTCGCCATTCTTTTAGCCATTTGGCGTGAATGGTTACATGAAACACTGGAACCAGAACCCGTGCCTAAAGCTACGATGGCCTACGATCAAGACAATGAAACACCACTCTCATAAGTGGTGTTTTATTTTTACTGATAAGAAATCTATACAATCAAATACTTAAATCATTCTTGTTGCTAAATGCCAAATTTGTTTCAATGCGTTATCACTTACATGGAACAAGGATAGAACAGCATGCAAATGCAATCGAAAGTTTCAGCATTCAAAGTTTCTATGCTCAGTGCATTGCTGAGTTTAGGCTTTGTGGGATGTGCAGCAACGCAAAATACATCTGCATCCAAAGAATCCAACTCTAAAATCCAAACCATTCCTGTAAATGCGGTGAGTGCTCAAGGAGTTCATGATCAAATTGGAACGATTAGCTTCCAAGATAGTGACAAAGGTCTTGTGATCACAACGGACTTAACTAAATTATCACCTGGATATCACGGGTTCCATATCCATGAAAAAGGCTCATGTGAACCTGCTGAAAAAGATGGAAAAATGGGTGCTGCGCTTGCCGCTGGTGGACATTACAATCCAAATCAAGCGCCTGGGCATGGTACGCCAAACGATGGTCATCTAGGTGACTTACCAGTGTTAAATGTTGACGCGTCAGGTAATGCAAAAACACAAGTGATTGCACCACGTCTCACACTTGCAGACATTCAAGGTCTATCCATCATGGTACATGCAGGTGGTGACAATTATTCAGACCAACCTAAACCACTAGGTGGTGGGGGTGATCGTGTAGCATGTGGTGTTATACGCTAAGCTACACTCAAGACTCATCAAAGGATTAAGCTCTAGCTTAGTCCTTTTATTATTTCACTGATGATCTATAAAATGTTGTGAGTATCACTTCATATTCATCTTTATAGACATGATTGACATATTAGCTTATTTTTAAATCTACTATCATAAAAAACGATTATTATAAATTATATTTCCCTTAAACAATGCGATCTAGTCCACATAGATTCTAACTTTGCTATAACAACGATTAGGTAAAATAGGATGTCTTCTTTTGTGGGGTTTGAGAATGAATATTAAGTCCTTACGTATTATTGGTTTACTTGAAGGGATTTCATTCCTACTACTGCTCTTTTTTGCCATGCCAATGAAATATATGTTAGATCAGCCTATTTATGTGAAATATATTGGCATGGGACATGGCGTTCTATTTGTGCTGTTTTTAGTCGTATTATTTGTGGTATGCGAGAAGCAAAAGTGGTCTATCAATGTATTTATTCTTGGGCTGATAGCTTCCGTTCTACCCTTTGCCCCTTTTATTTTTGATCGTAAACTCAAATATCTCGAACAAATACAATGATTAAAAAATCCTCCACAAGGAGGATTTTTTTATGCTGAAGTGGCTCTTTCTTGCATGATCTGATGAACAATTTTTCTTGGAGCACTAAACCACAGTGCAATAAGGATAAAACAAGCCAATGCATATGCCATCGTGCCGTAAGATTCATACATAATGCGTACAATTTCGATCACAACAAAGAATGCAATCATCATAATCATACCTACTGCGGCAGCAACAGTTCCTTTAGATACCTCAGATGCATCTAAACTGAAACGATAAAGCACAGAAAAACTGCAGCCCTCACCAAAACTGATTAAGGTCATACCGATAATTAAGCACCATAACAAATAATCCTGCCAAATCACACCTGCCAAAACAATAAGCGTTCCAACCAACATCAACGGCAATGCAACTAGCACGGTCTTTCCTACCGCATAGCGATCAATGACGCGAATCAGGACAATATTTCCAATAATTAAACCACCCAATACAGGCACCTGTGCATAGCCATATTGCATATTGGTCAGACCGAGCTGTTCGACCAAAATTACAGGTGACATAGCGATCCACAAAATCAGTGGAATTGAGACCATGGGTACTGACAAAGCCAAGCCCATAAATTTTTTATTTTTAAAAATGGCTTTGAAGTCATCCCATACATAGCTTAATGGTTGCTTAGGAATACTCAAATGCTGCTCAGGCATTTTTGCTTTAAGACCAAACCAACTTAAGGCTGCTAAAAAGGCAATCCCAATGAACCCCCAATGCCAAGACACATGGTCTATCATAAATGCGCCTAGCACAGGACCAAGTAATGGTGCGATCAATGAAATATTCGCCATTAAAGCCATGACTTTAATCGCATCTCTTTCCTCAAAAATTTCTTGGATGGCAGCATAACCCACAGCTGAAATAATGGTCAGCCCAATCCCTTGTAAAAAACGAAATGCAAGAAATTGCTCTATAGACTGGGTGAATAAAATGAGCAAACAACAGACCACAAAAAAGAAAACACCTCCAAGGAGTACTTTTTTACGACCTAAGCGATCTGATAACGGACCTAAAAACCACGCCAAACATGCTCCACCCAATAAAAAGAAAGACATGGATGATGGCGCCCACTCACTGCCTACACCAAACTCACGTGTAATCGTAAGCATCGCAGGTTGTACAAGATCATTACAGATATAGACTGAAAATTCGAAGAGCACCAATGCCAAAGGAAACATAATTGTTGCCCGACTTAAGGTTGCTTTACTCACCTTTTGCATGTTTTTTTTCACATGTTTGAATATTTTTTGGAAGCGTAGTTTACGTGAAATGCATCACAATGCCATGACAAAGTTTTGCGTTTTTGTAACCCTGAACTACGAAACAAAGTCTGAAAATTAAACGAAAATTTAGCCTTTATCTTAAATCAATTTCTCACCCAAACATTGACATCATTTGGCATCAATTGCATGGCTTTTCAAAAAAGTACCATGCTTCATTTCCTCAATCGCTTCAACAATCTCATCTTGCGTATTCATGACATAAAAACCACGCCCGACTAAAGGTTCATTTAGTGGCTGTCCCATGAGATATAAAATTTTGCTATCAGACAATGTGGTGAATTCAACGTTTTCACCATGACTTGAAAATACTGCCATTCCCTGATCAGTCAGTAATTCATCATCTGTACCAAATTCAACTTTACCACGGCGCATATACATCAGTGTGGTATCCAAATGTCCTGCTGGTAATATGAGTGTGTGACCTGCTTTTAAATCCAAATCCAAAACCAGCAAAGGACTATGGACTAATGCTGGTCCTTTCACTTGCATAAAGGCTCCAGCAATGACACGCGCAGTACCCGCATCATGAGCTAACTCTACAACCGGGATATTAGATTTGAGTAAGCTTTGATAACGCGGATTCGATTTTTTTGCAGTTGCTGGCAAATTCACCCACAGCTGAATCATTTCAAATCGTCCACCTTCTCGGGAAAATGACTCACTAAATTTTTCTTTATGAATAATGCCTGATGCAGCAGTCATCCACTGTACATCACCTTTCTGAATAACACCTCCACCACCTTGCGAATCCCAATGCTCTAACTCACCTTCATACACGAACGTGACTGTCTCAAAACCACGATGTGGATGTTCTTCAATACCTTTACGCAGTTGAGAAGGTTTCAACGTACCGGGACCAATATGATCGAGAAGCAAAAATGGGGATACTGTATTTCCCAGTTCATAGTGTGAAAAAACAGATACAACCGGATTAAAGTCTCCAACTGAAAAATGACTGTCGTTACGATGGATAAAAGCGAGTGTTTTCATTTTTTATCTTATTTATTGAATAACTTTAGTTTAATGGGGTTTTAGATTTTCCTCTACGTTAATTTTATGATGCTTTCAGTTGTGTTTTATCAATTGAAATATTTTTGTCATCAAAATTTGATGCAATTTGAAACATATAAAATGTTAGAAATCATCTAATCTCAACATTCACCACTGATCAATATGAAACTTTTAATTACTTAATGTTCATGTGGATTAATTCCACAAAGCAAAGGATCTGCAGACTCGATAAAACACTTGTTTTGTCGATGTAATCTCTCAGTACACCTTGAGCTTTTAGAACTATGTCAAAATGCTACATACCAATTAAAAATCGCTGGCGACATCATCATGAAGCTTCGATTCTATCGCTCGTCGGTGGTTGGCTAAATACCGTTGGATTTATTTCATTATTTGGCATTTATACCAATCATGTTACTGGCTATATCGTGACTGCAGGCAAAGAAACGATCTTAGGAGGATTAGGACTGTGGGCTCTTTTTATTGGCATTTTCGTAGTTACGATTGGTATTACTGCGTGGTGTGAACAACGTTGGAAAGACAAGTATCCAAACATCTTACTGGGGTTCTTTATTGCAGAGACAATACTGTTAACGCTCTTCATGCTGGCGGGACTTAATTTCAGCCCCTTTTATACTTTGGCTGAATTTGGCGCAATACTTACCGCAACATTGGGCATTGCTGCAATGGGAATTCGAAATGCCATTATCCGAACATTACTATCTACAATGGCTACCTCAACCTTAATGACGGGCAATCTTGCTCAACTGACCATTGATTGTACTATTGCTTATGGGGCGCCTCATGTATCAGAAGAACGCAAACAAGTTGCCAAACAAAATATTCTAAAAATCTTACCGACTATTTTATCCTTCAGT
Organism: Acinetobacter sp. 24-47-47; assembly: GCF_057737035.1. Classification (NCBI taxonomy): domain Bacteria; kingdom Pseudomonadati; phylum Pseudomonadota; class Gammaproteobacteria; order Moraxellales; family Moraxellaceae; genus Acinetobacter; species Acinetobacter sp. 24-47-47. The sequence continues at coordinate 2,692,826 of NZ_CM173216.1, forward strand.
TCAGGTGCAATATTAGGTGCGATTACTTATATGTTGTTTGGCTTCTTATGTATGATTTTTCCCATTTTAGCGATGGGCTATATTTGCTATCGTGAGTGGCGCTTCTCGTCTACTCATCCTTATTCGACTCAATAATGCATGCAATAAAAAAAGCATAACTCACTATGCCTTTTTAAACCGAATTTCTGGTCTGATGTCATGGACAAAGCGCAGTTTGGAAAGATTTTGTATTTTTTCCTCGCACACATTTGTATTCCGTTTTCTTATTAACTTGCTGCCATTTACCATCGTTCAATTTAAAACTATAGATAAAGCGCTCGGCAGCAATTGAGTCATCCATCAAGCCTGTTTGTGTCACTTTGACTTCGGCTACGGTCGGTGCTTCGGCACGATTGAAATACTGACGTAATTCAACAGTCGCAAGCTGATTGCGTAATTCAGGATGTAGCTTCAAGACTTGCTCTAAAGGAGTGTCATTCCCATGTACTTTAGAAATAACATTTTTCGTAGTAGCACACCCCGTGAGCATCATACTAACTAGACCAACTGTGGTCATTATTTTCATCATCATTGTTTTACTCAGTTCGCCATTGATCTTTTACATATGATGTTCTGAACTGTTGTGACAAAAAAGAACAGATATGTATGTTATTTTTTCTAAAGCTCATTAAAAATGATTAATAGAACGAGAAATACGAATAAAAAATGCAGCATATTGATGCTATATTTTTGGATTTAATCAGTTCAAATGACGCTCGTAACAATTTTATGGAAAATTTCGAAAGTAAATTTTTAAGGGCATAATTTATTATGAAAATTTGTAGTATCTGGTCCACGACCACATTTCCAAGTTTCATCTTTTGATATTTCTTTCCACTCACTATTAATATATTCAAATTGGTAAGTTTCACGTTGTGCAGAAACAGAGTCATCCGCTAGTCCACCATAGGTGACAGTTACTTTTGCATGAGATTTTCCAGATTCAGGTGTATCGAATTCCTGTTGTAAATCTACTGTTCTCATATCTTCAAAGCTTTGAATTTTCCGATACACTTGATCTAAAGGAGAGTTTTGAACAGAATTGGCATTTTGTTTCGACGTTTCTACTTGACCAGCTTCAGAATTATGATTTTTAGTATTGATCTCATTCAACTGTTTTTGACCTATACATGCATTAAGTGAAAGTGCAATTGCACTTAGAAAAATTATTCTTTTTAACATTAAAATTTCTCATGAAATAAAAAAACAGCATGACAAGCATGCTGTTTTTTAGACCTTATTTATAGATAGATTTTGTTTCACAAATCAAATAATTTACCTGGATTCATAATCCCATTTGGATCAAATACTTGTTTGAGTGCTTTCATATATTCAATTTCTTCAGCTGAACGTGTGTAGTCAAGATATGGCTTCTTCGTCATACCCACACCATGTTCCGCAGAAATTGAACCATCATACTTTTTCACAGTATCAAATACATACTTGTTGACCACCTGACATTTCGCAAAGAATTCATCTTTGGTTAAATTTTCAGGCTTTAAGATATTTAAGTGCAAGTTACCATCGCCAATATGACCAAACCAGCAAATTTCAAAGTCAGGATAATTGTCAGCAACAATTGCATCAATTTCTTTAATGAATGCAGGTACGTGTGTGATGAGCACTGAAATATCATTTTTGTATGGGATAAATGGTGCGATTGACTCAGAAATATCTTCACGCAGACGCCATAAGCTTTCTACTTGGTCTAAGCTTTGACTAAGCACGCCATCAAGTACCCAACCTTGTTCCATACAATGCTCAAAGATTTCCATTGCCTTGTCCATAATTGGCTCAAATGGCGCTTCAAACTCAAGCAATACATAGAATGGGCATTCAGTTTCAAATGGACGTTGCACGTGACCATTTGCCAATACTTTTTGCATCGCAAGTTCACCGAAGAACTCGAACGCAGTTAAATCAATTTTCGCTTGGAACGCGTGAAGAACTGGCATCACTGCATCAAAGTCAGGTACACCGAGCACCATTACTTGCAGATCTTGTGGTTGACGCTCAAGTTTAATTTCCGCTTCAGTCACTAAACCTAACGTACCTTCACCACCAATAAATAAGTGTTGCAACGCATAACCTGTCGCATTCTTGATCATGCCTTTGTTTAAACGCAGCACATCCCCTTTACCAGTGACTACAGTCAGACCGAGTACCCAGTTACGTGTCATACCGTATTTAATGACTTTAATACCACCAGCATTAGTACCGATGTTACCGCCAATTTGTGATGAACCAGCTGAAGCGAAATCAACTGGATAATACATACCTTGCTCTTCAGCATAGTTCTGAAGTTGCTCAGTCACCACACCTGCTTGTACACGTACCATACGGTCTGCTGGGAAGAATTCCAAAATTTGGTTCATCTTGTCCATGCTGACCACGATTTCACCGTTGGCAGCGACAGCCCCTGCAGAAAGACCAGTACGACCACCTGACGGTGTCACAGCAACATTAAATTGGTTTGCTAGTTTCACAATTGCCTGAACTTGTTCAGTCGTCGAAGGAAAAACGATGACTGATGGGTTTGGATCAAAATGTTTAGTGTGATCGCGTCCCCAATTTTGTAGGCTGTCCGCATCAGTTTTGATACGGTTTTCACCAACAATTGACGTTAATTGAGTCAATAACTCTGGGGTTAAAGCAACTGGAGCATTCATCGTTTGCAGACCTAGCAAGAAAGATACAAGTTGTAGATTGCTTAAAAAACAAACCTTTAATCAAGATTTTAAAAGCGTATTTGTTAAGCGAATGTGAAGAAAATATCACCACGACTGGATGAGTCAATTTCACGATTGTGCATTATAAAGCATTTTCCCATGAAACCCCGATAAAATCAGACATTTTGCGAATGTTACTTAGATATGATGCAGTTAATTCAACCGCTGTTTGTCTGATAAGGACTATATCTTGCAAAAATATCCATAGCTCAAGTCATAAAGGAAATGTATATAGCACGCTCACGTATGCTATCATACTGCCACTAAATTTGGCCTTTGTAGCGGAGCCGTAATGAGCCAACATCTCTCTTTGCCTAAAGATAAAATTCGTTTCCTATTGTTAGAAGGCGTTCACCAAAACGCAATCGACACTTTGAATGCTGCTGGATACACCAACATCGACTATCGTAAAACTGCGCTTGAAGGTGAAGCGCTGAAAGAAGCGATTAAAGATGCTCACTTCATCGGTATTCGTTCGCGCACACAATTAACTGAAGAAGTTTTTGAAGCTGCGAATAAATTGATCGCGGTCGGTTGTTTCTGTATTGGTACAAACCAAGTGAACTTGAATGCTGCGATGAGCCGTGGTATTCCAGTGTTCAACGCACCATACTCAAATACTCGTTCTGTTGCTGAACTTGTATTAGCTGAAGCTATTCTTCTCCTTCGTCGTGTACCTGAAAAATCTACAGATACACATGCAGGTGGTTGGAACAAATCTGCAGTAGGTTCATTTGAAACACGCGGTAAAACTTTAGGTATTGTGGGTTACGGTTCAATTGGTTCACAACTTTCTGTACTTGCTGAAAGCATGGGTATGAAAGTGATTTACTTTGATACAGTAACAAAATTACCTTTAGGTAATGCTCGCCAAGTTGGCTCAATGGGCGAACTTCTTGCCAATGCTGATGTTGTATCACTACACGTGCCAGATGTCCCTTCTACACGTAATTTCATGACCAAAGAGCAATTTGCTCAGATGAAACAAGGTTCAATCTTCATCAATGCTGCACGTGGTACATGTGTAGTAATTGAAGATTTAGCTGATGCTCTGAAATCAGGTCATTTGGCTGGTGCTGCTGTTGACGTATTCCCGAAAGAGCCTAAAGCGAACGGTGAAGAGTTTATCTCTCCACTACGTAATATCCCGAACGTGATTTTAACACCGCACGTGGGTGGTTCTACGATGGAAGCTCAAGCAAACATCGGTCTAGAAGTTGCAGAGAAATTCGTTGCTTACTCTGATAAAGGTATGACATTGTCAGCAGTTAACTTCCCTGAAATTGCGCTTCCGTTGACTGAAGGTAAACACCGTTTACTTCACATTCACAAAAATATTCCAGGCGTGTTGTCTAAAATCAACAACCTGTTTGCTGAACACGGCATTAACATCTCTGGTCAGTCTCTTATGACCAAAGGTGATGTGGGTTATTTAGTCATGGACGTTGATGCTACCGCTTCTGCTGAAGCACTTGATACACTTCATAACGTAGAAGGTACAATCCGCGCTCGCGTATTGTTCTAATCTCTAATACGTTTGGAAAACCACAGCTTTTTTGAGCTGTGGTTTTTTTATGGTGTCTCATCTGAGTTGACGTTGGCTCCGCCAACTTAGATGAAAGATATCCCTTTCTAATCTAACCATCATACATTTAAAACCATGTCTTTGTTAAAAATAAACCCGCAGTTACAAGCACTCGGTTTGTTATTGATCGCCATGATCAGTCTACAAAGTAGTGGTTCATTAGCAAAAGTTTTATTTGAACAATTCCCTATCGTTACGGTGTCAGCCCTACGTCTGACATTTAGTGCTGTGATTTTGGCAATTATTTTTCAAGTTTGGAAAATTCAATTCAAACAAATTAAATGGACAGCCATTGTCAGTTATGGTGTCGCTTTAGCTGGCATGAACATGTTGTTCTATCTTGCTATTGATCGTCTTCCGCTCGGTTTAGCAGTTTCATTTGAATTTATTGGTCCACTCAGTGTGGCTTTATATTATGCGCGTCAAAAGTTTGATTTTATTTGGGTTGGTTTGGCCATAATTGGACTGATCCTTTTATTTCCCTTTGACCAAGCCAAACAACCTTTGGATTTACTTGGTGTATTTTTTGCGTTGGCAGCTGGCGCATGTTGGGCACTTTATATTATTGCTGGTCAGCGGCCTTCGGGAGTTTCAGGTAATCACACCGTATGTTTAGGCATGTTTGTTGGAAGTATCATTCTTATGCCGATTGCCCTCAGTATCGGTTTGCCAGCAAGCGTATTTGAAATTAATCATCTAATGTTATTCATCACTTTAGCGATACTCGCCAGTGCCTTACCCTTTACTTTAGAAATGATTGCACTACGAAATCTAACAGCATTAAGTTTCGGTACCTTGATGAGTGTTGAACCAGCTGTTGCCGCATTATCTGGGTTTGTATTTTTGGGTGAGCAATTGTTATGGAATCAATGGCTAGCATTGTTTACCATCATTTGTGCCTCAATTGGCTGCACCTATACCACTCAACACGCCAAACAAAAATGATCTCATACTTAATTTAAACTACATTTTCCATGATGGATTGAAGCACTGTGGTCATCATAATAATGTTAAAATTTGAGCAGTCTCACTCTTTTTAATTCGGCTTCGTTTTCCCAATGCCAAATGCTCAACTCACTGCCGTGCTGTTCATGGTCTTATCCATGATCGCCTATCAAATTAGTGCATCCTTCGCAAAGCAGCTTTTTGAAGTTTTAGATCCATTTACTGTGGTCACTTTACGTCTATGCTTTGCATCAATTATGGTTGTATTGATGTTCCGTTCATGGAAAATTCTTCGTCGCCTTCCTTATTTAAAATGGAAAGATCTTCTCTTTTATAGTGGTTCAGTCGCTTTAATGAATGTCTTGTTTTATGCATCATTAGGAAAACTACCACAAGGGATTGCAGTAGGACTTGAGTTCCTAGGCCCACTCACGTTGGCTTTACTGTCAATCCAACATCGAAGTGATTACATTTGGGTCATCCTGGCAATTTTCGGTGTAGCACTGATGGTGCCTTGGCAAGATGCCAATGCGACTAACTTTTCATATCTTGGGGCTGCTATGGCCATTGGTGCGGGCGTTTGTTGGGCATTCTATATTTATTTTGGACAGAAAGTCGTTCGGCAGAATATCGGCATGCATGCTCTCAGCATTGCAATCGTCCTCTCAGCGTTGACATTATTACCGATCAGTATGGTTCATAATCCATACGCATTAGTTCAATTTGAATATTGGCCACAAGCCATCGTCATTGCGCTTTTGGCTACAGCCATTCCCTATGCATTGGATTTATTGGCATTAAAGAATTTAAGTAAAATGTCTTATGGAACGCTATCAAGTTTGTCACCAGCATTAGGCGCATTGACAGGTTGGTTACTGTTGAATGAACACATTACCTTATTACAAGCCGTTGCTTTGGGTTGTATTATGATTGCATCAATTGGTGTTACTTATCGCGCTGCTAGAATGAAATCACATGGCATAGAAACATAAAAAAGATGGCACATGCCATCTTTTTTTATCATGGGATTAAACCAAACTGTCTTTATCTAATTTCTTATATTTCTTATATTCAGTTTGATATTTTTTAGCCAAACTCTCTTTTTGTTTATCCTCTAGAATTTTTCCTGCTTGCTGAAAAAAGCCATGCTCTTCTTCTTCAAGATGATGATGCACGGTTTCTGACAATTTTTTCGCGATGGCTAACCATCCTGGATTACTGAATTCAGTTTCGGTGAGTTGCTCAAGTAGTTCGTCCATTTCATGATGTTCAGCTAATGCATGACGCGTAATATTCAAACCTGAATCGGTCATCATCAGTGGAATATAGAAGTATCGGTCTTCTGCCACTGCATGAGCAAACAATTCATTTTTTAGTTGCTCAAATAATGTTCGGCGTTCTGGCGTGTCCCCTGAAGTTTGAACCAGCTTCTCAGCAAGTTCACGTTGAACATCATGACTTTCACGTAAAGCTTCAAAAATATTCATCTTGTTATCCTGTCTTATAAATATGATTTGAAAAAAGAAAAACTTGAATGATCTTCAAAACACTCAACTTACTATAAGAGCTTAGTCGATAACTTCGTGATAGGTTTAATAAGCGATTTGTATAGAAAAGTTTAATGTTGAGAATGGTTTACATTAAGATCATCTGATAACTTAATCGAACAATTAAAATAGATACCAGAATTAAAAACAGAATACGAATAAAACCGCTACCGTATTTAAGCGCCAACTTCACCCCGACAATCGAGCCGATCATATTAGCGACAGCCATCATGGCACCTACTGCAAATAAAATGTGGCCTGCAGGAATAAAGAATGTAAGAGCGGCTAAATTGGTCATCACATTACCAATCTTGGCCAAAGCTGCTGCATGCAAAAAATCGACTTGTAAATATCGAATAAAATAAAAAATAAAAAAACTTCCCGTTCCCGGACCGAATAATCCGTCATAAAACCCAATCGCCAAACTTCCTATTCCAGCCAAGATCAGAATTTTAGTGTTTACCGTTTGTGCAATATGAACCTGTCCAAACTCCTTCTTTGACAATGTGTAAATTGCCATCACAATCAGCATCACCAAGACAAAGGGCTGCAAGATTGATTTCGGAATCATGGAAACACTGGCAGCTCCCGCAAAAGAACTGATGGCAGCACATATCGCCACCACCAGTAATAACTTCCATTCAAACTTAACTTTTTTAGCGAAAGTCCACGCAGATGTTGCTGTTCCAACAACCGCAGCTAGCTTATTGGTGCCAAATAATGTTGCTGGCGCCATATGAGGAAAAGCACTCATCAATGCTGGAATCTGAATGAGACCACCACCACCGACTGCTGCATCAATTGCGCCTGCGCAAAATGCAAAAAAAATCAGGCTGAGGATGATGTCTAATTCCATAATTGAGTTCGCTTATAAATTTAATACACGTTTAGGAACTAGACGTTTTTTATCAGTAATTTCAGCTAAACCTAAACACTTTTTTTCGTCAAAAACGAGGACTTGAGATTCGGCAGGATGATCAATATTGCTTTCCATCCCACGACAAAAATATTCTGCACGACCTTCTGGTACTTGAACTTTTGGAAAATGATCCACAGGCGCATAAGCAGGTAACAACAATGCTTCACGTTGTTGTTCAGTTAGACTTTCTAAGTATTCAATGGTGTACTCTGGCACAATACCAAAATGTCCAGTTTGAATACGATGTAAATATGTTAAGTGCCCATAACTTCCTAAAGCTTTAGCAATATCCTCTCCCAATACTCGGATATACGTTCCTTTTGAGCATGTCACATCCAAAGTAATTGAATCTTGAGTGAAAGACATCAGTTCAATCGCGAAAATATGAATTGGACGAGCCTCACGTTCGATTTCAATTCCTTTACGCGCCAGCTCATACAAAGGACGACCTTCTTTCTTTAAAGCAGAATACATTGGAGGAACTTGTTGAATGTCTCCAACGAATTGCTGAATCACGCTTTGAATTTTATCTTCGTTAAGTTCAATCGGTTGTGCTTCGAGCAAAACTTCACCCTCGACATCACCTGTAGTTGTACTATTTCCCAATTGAATCGTCGTTTGATAACGTTTAGTAGATTCCAGTAAAAAGTGTGAAAACTTGGTCGCTTCACCTAAGCAAATCGGGAGTAAGCCTGATGCTAATGGATCTAAAGCGCCAGTATGACCACCTTTTTCAGCACGATAGAGCCAACGCACTTTTTGCAATGCTGCATTTGAGCTAATCCCCAAAGGTTTGTTGAGTAGAAATACACCACTTATAAGACGTCGAGTAATTTTTGGAGATTTAGCAGACATTAGATAATATTCAGATCAGTAAAATACTGCTATTTTATCAAATCCATTTATCGAATATTGATTAAATTTTTATGCATAAAATGTGACATTTGTGGCAAATTATTCTACACCATTAATAATAACTAAATGATTTCATAGGATGTGAAATGAATTCAAAAGCTAAATTTAAAATTACACTGCTGATTGTGGCGTGTCTGATCGTTTTATTCCTTCTCTTTCAATGGTTGAAACCTGACTCAGCTGAATCTGCTGAAAACTCACAACGAGCAGCACAAGATGCCGAAATTCAATCAGAAAATATGGCGCTACAACAAAGTACAACCGTGAATGGTTCTAGCTTTGCAAGTAAAAGTCAGCAAGATATTCAAATCAATTGTCAAATCCAAACCGATAACGCCAACCGTTTGATTGTGAATGAAAATACTAAGAACTGTTTTGAGTTTTTTATTACCCAATACGGCGAAAAAGAGATTCCGCAAATCAAGGCTGATTTTATTAAATTTGCTCAAAGCACCTATCAAGAACCATTACTAGGTCAACTGACAGATTTATGGTCACGTTATGTTCAATATCGTGAAAAAATGGGTGACCTAACACCACCAAACCATGACAAAGAAAGTGCGCAGTATTACAAAGCTATTTTTAATCAGATGAAATCATTCCGTAAACAATTTTTTTCAGACTATGAAATTGAAGGTTTATTTGGTATCGAAGATGAATATCATGATTATACCTTGGCTCGAATGAGTGTTATGGAAGATAAAAATTTATCTGAAAAACAAAAAGCCGATAAATTAAAAGAACTATTCAATGATCTACCTGAAGATTGGAAAGAAAATTTAAAACAACTTTCTCAACTTGAAGATCTGCGTCAATTAACTGCAGAAATTAAAGCTCGTGGTGGTAGCGCAGAAGAAATTCGTCAAATGCGTCTCAGCTTAGTGGGTCCTGAAGCAACACAACGTCTAGAAAATCTTGATGGACGGCGCTTAAATTGGAAAAGCAAAGTCAATCAATATTTGTCTGAGCGTGACAGCATTGTCAAAAGTAATATGAGCCCTAGTGCAAAGCAGGAAGCTGTACAACGCCTCCGTTCTCAACATTTTAATAATTCACAAGAGCAACTTCGGGTAGAAACATTCGAGCAAGTTCATGATCAAGGCGGTCAACTTCCTTTTGCCGATTAATCTCTTCAAGGAACACATTCATTCACAGGGAAGAACGATGAAAAACTTAAAACTTAAATTGATACCTACGACGTTAGCATTCGTCATAACGCTATGCTTATCAGGCTCATTCACTGCCCACGCAGGTCCGGGATTACTCGAAGTAAATGAGACAAAGATCGGTAGTTACGCAAAAACCAAATATCCTATTGTGATGACACACGGTTGGTTAGGCTGGTCTCGCATAGGCAATGAAACATTCAATATTGACTATTGGTATCAAATCTTACCTGATCTATCGCGCAATGGTGCACGCGTTTTTGCAGCACAACTCTCACCTGCTCATACGACTGAATTTCGAGGAGAACAATTAATTTCTCAGGTTGAAGAAGTAATTGCGATCACTGGGCAGAAAAAGGTCAATTTGATTGGTCATTCGCACGGCGGACCGACTGTACGTTATGTTGCAGCAGTAAAACCCGACTATGTTGCTTCTGTTACTGGTGTAGGAGGGACTTTCAGAGGTTCTATGGTCGCAGATAAAATTCAAAATAATGAAGCAACTCGAACAATATTTAATATTTTAGGGGATTACATCATTCCCCCATTAATTGCTTATGCACAAGGTCGTCCTGATATGCCGATCAGCTTTGATGCTTCGATGAAATCATTAACTGAAACAGGCTCTGCTGCATTTAATGAACGTTTTCCAACAAAAGCTCTCGCGTCAAGTTGTACTCGTTTAGGCAGCCCAATAGACAACGGAATCTTTTATTATTCTTGGACTGGTGTTGCACAAACCACCAACCTCTTAGATATCGATACCATTTTAATGCAGCTCGGGCCTTTAGCGTATGGCAATAAAGATAATGATGGCATGGTTGGACGCTGTAGCACGCATATTGGACGTGTGATTCGTGATGATTACAAACTAAATCATACCGATTTAGCTAATATGATGTTCGGTCTCAGAGGTTTATTTGCCCCAGATCCTATTTCACTTTATCGCCAACATGCCAATCGTTTGAAACTGACAGGACTCTAGACGCACAAAATAGCGCAGTCAAATGGAAAGCTATTCATCAGAATAGCTTTTCCGACCATCAGCGACTCTCGACAAAATTTAAATAATGCTTTTTGAACACATTTGCTAATGATTAAATCCTTTAATTATTTCAACTTTTGATTCTTTTTTGCTTTTTATATGTTAATTCGGCAAGCTAAATTGGCATTTTTTGTATCTTGTTGCATTCAATAACATCTTTTAAGGTCTTCTGTATGTTCATCTGGAAGAACATCATAGATTCACTAAAAACTAGGAATAATAATGAAAATAAAACACATTCTAGGCTCGCTGGTGACAGCGCTATGTCTAACATCTACGACAACTTATGCTACTCAAGCTCAACAGATCAAAGTCTCAAGTGTCAAATCTGACTATGCCAAAACGAAATATCCTATTGTATTCGCTCATGGAATGGTTGGATTTATACGTTTGGGCACTGAAAGTCTAGGCATGGATTACTGGTATCAAATTTTACCTGATCTAGCGAGAAACGGTGCAAACACATGGGCGGCTAGAATGTCTCCTTTCAATTCTTCTGAAGTCCGAGGTGAACAATATGTTCAACAACTTGAAGAAGTCATGGCGATTACTGGTGCTGACAAACTCAATCTGATTGGTCATAGTCATGGTGCAAACTCTGTTCGTTATGCCGCAGGTGTAATGCCTGAACATGTTGCATCGGTGATGACTGTAGCCGGTGCCAACAAAGGTACAATCATCGCGTCAGATGTATTAAAAATCGCAGATAAAACAGGAACATCAGAGCTACTGAATGTTCTCATCAGCACTTTTGGTAAAGTCATTATGTGGGCGCAAGGTCTTCCTGCTGATACGTTCCCACATGATGCGATGGCCGCTGGTGTGAGTACATCTGTTGAAGGAACTGCCTTGTTTAATCAAAAATTCCCTCTCGGTTTACCATTAACCCACTGTGGCGAAGGTGCTTATCAAGAAAAAGGAATTCATTTATATTCAATGACAGGAAACAAGCCTTTTACGAATGCCTTGGATCTAGGTGACCCTGTCATGGTTCTACTTGACCGTTTGTCGGTTCATAAAGCAGGAAAAAATGATGGCATCGTTCCAGTTTGTAGTGCCCATTTTGGTAAAACTATTCGTGATGACTTTCCGTGGAATCATTTAGATGAGGTGAACTTGCTGTTCGGAATTAAAGGATTTTTTGCTCCTGACCCAGTTGCAGTTTATAGACAGCACGCCAACCGCCTTAAATTACAAGGACTTTAAATCTCTAGCTCTTTAATTGAGTAATTGCTTTCAAATTCATTAGGCTGGATTTGAAAGCAGATTCAAATCTTCATCAAGATAGTTCATTGATCAAATCTACCTCTCTTTTTTAACCTTAAAAATTTACCATTCATCTATTCGATATTTAAAATGTGATTTACATCACTATAATCAATTTAACTCTAGGATTAGGGTTTGATAATAAAAAGTTGAGGATGATGATGAAATACAACAAAATTATGGCGTGCCTACTTACGTCTGCAGCTTGCTTAACGACTCAATTATCTAATGCTTCTGCATTAGAAGTGAAACCTGTAACCTCGACACTTGGCAAATACAATACCTACGCAAAAACTAAATACCCAATCGTATTTGCACACGGACTAACAGGATTTGTCCGTCTTGGTACAGAGAGCTTTGGTTTAGATTATTGGCACCAAATCCTGCCAGATCTAGCGCGTAATGGTGCTAATGTCTGGCCTACACGAGTATCTCCATTCAACTCCAACGAAATTCGTGGAGAGCAATTGCTTCAACAAGTTGAAGATATTTTAGCCATTACTGGTGCACAAAAAGTGAACTTAATTGGGCATAGTCAAGGTGGACCATCAATACGTTATATTGGTGGAACAATTCCTGAACATGTGGCATCCATGACCACTGTCGCTGGTGTAAATAAAGGATCACCTATGGCAGACTTTATCTTGCGTTCAGAAGGAACAGGACTTGATACTGTGCTTGCGACAGCGATGAATTTTGTCTCGGGAGCAATTGTTTGGGCACAAGGATTAAATGCGAAAAGCCTACCACATGATTCGCTTGCCTCGGCTAAAAGTTTATCTACAGCAGGCTCATTAGCATTTACACAACGTTTCCCTGCTGGTGTACCAACCACAAAATGTGGTGAGGGTGCATATCAAGTCAATGGCATACGTATGTATTCATTTACTGGTAATACACCGTTTACCAATGCCCTTGATCCATCGGATTATGCAATGCAAGCGGCATCTTTCATTGTATCTAAGGAAGGTGCAAATGATGGTTTAGTCCCAGTTTGCAGTGCTCGCTTCGGACAAACGATTCGGGATGATTACCGTTGGAATCATTTAGATGAGGTCAATCAAATGATGGGAATGACTAGCATTTTTGCAGCAGATCCAGTATCGGTTTATCGACAACACGCAAATCGTTTGAAACTTCAAGGACTATAATCTTCTCAAGCCTCCATACGGTCATCACGAAATTATGGAGGCTTATCTTAAAAATCGTTCCCTAAAATTTAAATCCACTTTTCTTTCCTCTTACTTCGCTATACTCTTATTGTGACAACGGAAATTGTCGAGTATTTCAATCCATCTAAGGAATAGAGATGAGAAAATTTATTTTGGGGACATGCCTCTCTTTCGCATGTTTAATTGGCACGAGTTACGCTGCTACAGCACCTGAACAAGTGACTTCAAAATTTCAAACTACTTATGCAAAAACCCAGTATCCAATCGTATTTAGTCACGGAATGTCTGGTTTTATCCGTATTGGCACTGATCCACTCGGTGTAGATTATTGGTATCAAATTTTACCTGATCTCGCCCGTAACGGTGCAAATGTATGGGCTTCCCGTGTATCGCCATTTAACTCATCAGAAATTCGGGGTGAGCAACTTTTACATCAAGTTGAAGAAGTCATTGCACTCACTGGATCGCCTAAGGTCAATCTAATCGGTCACTCTCACGGCGGGCCCACAATTCGATATGTCGCAGGTGTAAGACCTGAATTAGTCGCATCAATGACAGCGATTGGGGCACCACATCAAGGCTCACCAGTGTCTGATTTTATATTAAAAATTCGTGATACAGCACCAATCCTTGAAACACCTATTGTGGCTGTAGTCAATCTACTGTCTAAAGCTATTATTTGGGCACAGGAACTTGATCCAGTATCCTTCCCTCATGACTCACTTGCGGGAGCCAATAGTTTGAGCTTAGCAGGATCAACAATATTTAATCAAAAATATCCTATAGGCGTTCCTCAAAACTCATGCTCTGAAGGTTTATATCGTGAACAAGGAATATATAACTATTCCTTTACGGGTATCGGAACGGTCACAAACCCACTTGATGTAGACTCAGCTTTAAAAATTACCAGTTTATTAATTGATGGTGGTCAAGAGAATGATGGTCTAGTTTCACGCTGTAGTGCGAAATTCGGTAAAACCATCCGTGATGATCTTAATTGGAATCATCTAGATGAAGTCAATCAAGTGCTTGGTTTAAAAAGTGTCTTTGCGCCAGATCCAGTCTCGATGTATCGTCAACATGCAAATCGCCTTAAACAACAAGGTCTCTAATATATTTTTTTGTCTGCACTCATCTCTAGATGGGTCCAGACTGTTTAAATAGCCCTCATTAGGATGACATATCTATCCTATAAATGAGTCACCCATCCAATTTATATCAATAAATTTGCACTTTATCTCTTTTTTATAGACTTAAGTCACAATTTTAGTATCTTAAATTATGGCGATGGATATCGCCTGAATCATAAAAATAAACGAATCACTGAATGAGTATCGAAAATGAAACTAAAAAAAATAGTCATGAGCCTATGCATAGGTTCATGTTTTCTTCCTGTTGCACAAGCCTCAACGCAAATTAAAGATTTAGCCGTTAACCATACCGTCAAAACACCTAAATCAAATTATGCACAAACCCAATACCCTATTGTGCTTGCCCATGGCTTATTTGGCTTTGGTAGTATGGTCGGTGTTGACTACTTTTATCAGATCACTCCTGATCTTGCTCGAAATGGTGCAAACATCTGGCAAACACGTGTTTCAACGATGAACTCAAGTGAAGTGCGAGGCGAACAAGCACTGAGTCAAGTTGAAGAGATACTTGCCATTACCGGTAAGCAAAAAGTGAATTTAATCGGACATAGTCATGGTGGTCAGACTGTTCGATATATTGCAGGTGTTATACCTGATCATGTCGCATCTGTTACGACAATTGCTTCTGGAAATCAAGGAGCAAGAATGGCTGATATACTAGAAGGTGTTCTGGTAGGTAATATTTTAGAAGCACCTGCTCGCGCGATTTTTGACAATCTGGTATCGCCAGTGATTACATTCGCATCTGGTCTTGATCCAAAAGTCTTTCCTTATGATGCTAAAGCAGCCCTACAAAGTTTAGGAACGAAAGAATCACTCAAATTTAGTCAGAATTTTCCAAATGGTGTACCTACAACCCAATGTGGTGAAGGGGCTTATCGTGTCAACAATACTCATTATTATTCATTTATGGGTAACTCTCCATTTAATACCGCTTTAGATCCATCTGATTATGGCATGTTAGCTTCTTCTCTTTTGGCTGAAAAAGATGGAGATGGAATTGTAGGGCGTTGCTCTGCTCGATTTGGCAAGGTCATTCGTGATAATTATAAATGGAATCATTTAGATGAAATTAACCATCTACTCGGTTTAAAAAGCATTTTTGCACCAAGCGCTGTAGATGTTTATCGTCAGCATGCAAATCGACTTAAACTCCAAGGGCTATAAAACCTAAACACAAAGGGTGAGATTTTCACCCTTTCTTTCAGTTTAATAATGATTAACATTTAGTCGGATTTATCTTATTTTTGTTTAGTTTTTTTTTACAATATTTTTTGACAATAAATATTGTCTTTTTAAGGAAGAAAAAATGAAAACAAAAAAAATGATCCCAGCACTTCTGCTAAGTCTCGTAGGATTATCTCAACTTACATATGCTTCCGGCCTGATCGATGTCGAAGCTAAATACGTAAATACCAATTATGCGCAAACTAAGTACCCTATTGTAATGGCCCATGGCTTTGCATTAGGTTTTAGCCGCATTGGTACAGCACATTTCGGTTTAGATCAGTTCTATCAAATTACCCCTGACCTCGCACGAAATGGTGCACGTGTTTTTGTCGCTCAAATGTCTCCTGTCGAATCAACTGTGGTTCGTGGTGAGCAACTGTTACAACAAGTGGAAACAGCTTTAGCTATTACGGGTAAAGACAAGGTCAATTTGATCGGCCATAGTCATGGAGGACCTACTGTACGTTACGTTGAAGCCATTGCTCCTAAGAAAGTTGCCTCTCTAACTGCTGTTGCAGGCAGTATTAAGGGCTCTCCCCTAGGAGATACTTTCGTAAATAGTAAAGTGCTTAATAGTGTAGCAAAATTAGTTATTGGTGATATTTTGGCACCTGCAATTTCAATTATGGAAGGTAATCCAAGTCTTAGCGTTAATTACGAACAATCCATGTATGATCTTTCTGTAAAAGGTTCTTTAGAATTTAATCAAAAGTTCTCTTCTGCTGCGATCCCAAAAGACTGTAATTCTAACGGTTCATCACAAACGGCTAACGGCGTATATCATTATTCTTGGATTGGTTCTTCAAAGGTGACCAATGTTCTCGATATTTTAGATACCGCAATTGTTGTCTTAGGGACAGCGATTATGCCTAATGAACGCAATCACGATGGTCTCGTGCCTATTTGTAGTGCTAAATACGGCAAAGTAATTCGTGATAATTACAACTTAAATCATTTTGATGAAGTCAATCAAATACTTGGGCTTAAAGGCTTCTTTGCTCCTGATCCAGTATCAATCTTTAGACAACATGCCAATCGTTTGAAGATTCAAGGTTTGTAAGTTTTGATCATAAAAAAATGCGCCAAAAGGCGCATTTTTTTGCTTCGAAGCAAGGCTAAAATTAACCTTGTTTACGAGCTGGTAACTTTTCACGAATACGTGCAGCTTTACCAGAAAGTTCACGTAGGTAATAAAGTTTAGCACGACGAACGTCACCACGACG
Source organism: Acinetobacter sp. 24-47-47 (assembly GCF_057737035.1). Classification (NCBI taxonomy): domain Bacteria; kingdom Pseudomonadati; phylum Pseudomonadota; class Gammaproteobacteria; order Moraxellales; family Moraxellaceae; genus Acinetobacter; species Acinetobacter sp. 24-47-47. The sequence goes on from NZ_CM173216.1 coordinate 2,709,758, forward strand.
TTTAACTTCGATTTTAGCTACGATTGGTGAATGAGTTTGGAAAACACGCTCAACACCAACACCGCTAGAAATTTTACGTACTGTGAACGCAGAGTTCAAACCACGGTTTTTCTTAGCGATTACAACGCCTTCGAACGCTTGTAGACGTTCACGGTCGCCTTCTTTTACTTTTACTTGGACAACTACTGTGTCACCTGGTGCAAAAGCTGGGATGTCTTGTTTAAGCTGAGCATTTTCTACAGCTTGTACTAAAGGATGCTTACCGCTCATGGGGTATCTCCAATATGTGTGGGTCAGAAGAGGTCTGATATCCACTGGGGCTAGAGGCTAAGGCGCATAGACCCGATTGACTTTCCCTTCATGCTTGACCGCTTCAATGCATAAAGAGCCTATTTAATACTTCAAGCAATATGCTTGAGGTCATATTTGCTTAAATAAATCTAAAAGATTTATTTTTGCGAATCTTTGAGCCATTTCTTTTGCTGCTTCGTCAACTCAACTTTTTCAACCAATTCAGGTCGACGTTCAAGCGTTCGTTGATAGCGCTGCAAAAAACGCCATTTTTCAATATTTGCATGATGACCTGATTTTAGTACCTCAGGCACATCCAAACCTTCAAAATGATCTGGCTTTGTATATTGCGGACAGTCGAGTAAACCATCCACAAATGAGTCTTGAACGTGTGATTGTGCATCAGACATTGCACCCGGAAGTCTCCGAATAATACTGTCCAATAAAACCATCGCAGGCAGTTCTCCCCCAGATAAAACGTAATCCCCTATGGACCATTCCTGATCAACATATTTTTGGATCAAACGCTCATCAACACCTTCATAACGACCACACAATACAATTAATCCGTCATATTGCACGAAATCTTGTACTGAAGGTTCATTTAAGGTTTTACCTTGTGGCGACATATACACCACAGGTACATGAACAGCACCTGCTCGCGTTGCAAGCTCTTTGGCACGATGAATTGCTTTTGCCAATGGCTCAGCCATCATCACCATACCAGGACCACCACCAAATGGACGCTCATCCACTCGTTTGTAGTTCCCTGTTGCAAAATCACGAGGATTAATACAATGAATTTGCATTAAATCGCGTTTCGCTGCGCGACCGCTAATACCAAAACTTGTAATCGCTTCAAACATTTCAGGAAAAAGCGTAATGACTGCAAAAAACATCGCAGACTCCCGTATTTCCGAAAATATTAGTAATCTACGCCCCAATTGACATAGATACGACCAGTTTCGAGATCAACGCGTTGCACCACATCTTTATGCCATGGAATCATTCGCTCTTCGCCATCGACACTGTCAGCAGTTGCGCGAACTACCATCACATCGTTAGCACCTGTTTCAAACAATTCGTGGATTTGACCAAGATTGACTTCTTGCTCTTCATCATCCAGACCTAACACTGTTAGACCCTTTAGATCAGACCAATAATACTCGTCCACGCCTGGTTGAGGCAGTTGCGATTTAGAAATCCAGATATTTGCGCCAACTAAATTGTCTGCTGCAGTACGATCACTCACACCTTTCAGCGAAACAACTAAGCCTTTACCATGTGGCTTCCAACGTTTCACATCTACAATTTGCCAACCTGCTTTGGTCTCGATGTACCAAGGCAGATAGTCAAATATGTTGCTCATAGGTTCTGTGTTGGAATAGACCCAGAGCCACCCATTTAATCCATAAGCTGAACGTAGCTGTCCAATCTGAATACGATCTTCGGGAACATTCTGTGTTGGTGTCATGGGCTAGCTTCTACCGTATTAAACAGCAGCTGCAGCTTTTTTAGCTTGAGCAGCTAATGAAGCAACACGTTCAGAAGGTTGAGCACCTTGAGCAACCCAGTGAGCGAAACGATCAGCATCTAAACGAAGTTTTTCTGCTTTACCTTGAGCTGTAGGGTTGAAGAAACCGATACGTTCGATGAAACGACCGTCACGTGCATTACGGCTATCAGTCACGATGATTTGATAGAACGGACGTTTTTTAGCACCACCGCGTGCAAGACGAATAACAACCATGATAGAACCTTATAGTTTTTACGGATTATCCCTGCACCGACCATCGATACATTTCAAACCCCTTTCATAGAGGGCAGTATTTTACGTGAACTTTGATCCGATTGAAAGCTCAAAAATTATTTATCCACATTTTTGAATTTAAATTTATTTTCCATCCCAGTTTGTACTTGAAGAAGGTGTACAAGAAGCTGCTTTCACCCAACATTTTTCATTGGCTTCATTTATGACAAAGTGACCATCTGTTTGCATCAATTTTCCACTCACAGGCACTGCACTCAACACCCAACTGTTGTTGGTTACATCTGATATACCAACCGTATAGACAGGATCATAATACGGAACTTCAACTCGATTTTGCGCATTGGTCTGAAATCCCAATTCAGCCAACGTGACTGCTTTGCCATCCGGTTTAATATAACTGTAATTCGCAACCTGATAGTGCTGAAGTCGAGCTGCAATATCTGCCAATGTGGTTTTTACTTCGACACGTTTAGTTTTACGAACATATTCTTGGTAGGACGGATAGGCAATCATGGCTAAAATTCCAATGATGACCACTGCAATCATAATCTCTACTAAAGTAAATCCTGAATTACCATTGTTTTGCATTTGCACCACATCCTGTATATGCATTGACTTCTTTTAAGTCATTTTCCACCAAATATTCTGTTTTACAACGAATACCCTGACTCGTCGCCAAAAACGCATCATAGCCTGTCTGCGTTGGTACAGCTCGAATCCCCCATGCCCGTCCCAAGCCCTGATCTGAACTTAATAAGGTTTTAGGTGTTTTTTCACTGATATCGGCAATACTAATCACATATTTTGGTTTCTTCGCATCAGGCAGGGAAATACTCGTCATTGAAGTATCTTGATCGTAGATATACTTCGCATCAAAACCTCGATAGGAAAAACTACGACTTTTATAGCGTTCAAGTTGTTCAATAATTTTGGATACTTCTTGCTGAGCCTGTGCAGCAGCATTACGTTTTAAATAACTTTGGTAAGATGGCACTGCGATTGTCATCAATATGGCAATTATCACTACAACAACCATCAACTCAATCAGCGTAAAACCTTTTTGATTCATGGTAACCACCTACTGACGCTCAAACCAGTTATAAGCTTTCAGCACTTTGGTTGTGATGTAGTTGGTATAACCACCGCCCAGCAAAGTCGTTTTCTTTTTACCATTCTGGACAATAGGTACGCTGTTTAGCTTACTAATCCCATCAGACTTAGTGTCTGAGATTTCTGCCACAATTTTATTTTGAAGATTAGACGTTGATCCAGCATCTCCACAAACACCATACGGCAAGCAAAGCTTTAAGGTACGACTTGCTCCTTTAATGCCCCCAGTACATTGGTTCGGTTGTTGTGACGACGCATCATTTGGATTGTATAAAGACACATATAAATCTGAATGACTTTGACTATTTGCGATCGCAATATAACCATTTAATGCTTTAACTGTACCAGTATTCGCTGTTTCGTTTTTAGACGTTGTTCGTTGCAGCACATAGAACCAACCACGCTTATTACGGTTCATCAGATGTGGCACTGTTGTACCTGATAAATTAGACCATGCAGTTAAATGAGCTTCGGTAAGGTTTTGTGTTTTAGCAAAATTCGCTTGAAATAAATTCGGTTCTGCCAAGTCATAATCATGTAACACATAGACTCGATTGTCATAAATATTGCTGGTATTTAAAGGAAAGCTGCGATTTCCTGACGCAATACTCACCGCACCAAATCGCTCACCATTCAGATCATGGATGGTCAAAGCAGGCATTTCATAAAAACGTTGGTGATACGCACTAAAATCAGCAAGACGTGTCACTCGTCCAAACGCGGTTGTATTCGTTCCAAGACGATTATTGAGATCGACGCGCCACACTTGCCCACCTAAATCACCAAAATATAGGTGATCGATCAAACCATCCGTATTGCGGTCAAATGCTTTAATTTGACTGACCACACTATATTTCATCTCAGCATGCTTAACATCAACACTGGTTTGATTCGATTGGTTGCCATAGCGTGCATTCCACAATAATTCGCCCGTTTCAGCATCAAAAATATAGACGCCCGCCCCTTGATTAGCTCGTTGACCAGTTAATACAGATTGAGGCTGATAACCATCCGTTTCATAGGCCATATCATAGCCACCACCCACAATCATGACCGTTTTAACTTTGCCGTCAAAACGAATTTTAGCAATGGTAGGTTTAGACCAACTATATCCCATAGCTTTTAAGGCATCTGATTGATTTGTGCCGCTCACTGATGTTGATTTACTCTTTATCGTTCCAGAACTTGGATCAACATGGAAAAGTAATTCAGGTTGGTTCGGATTTTTCATATCCAAGGCATAATAACTACGCCCACCCATGCGCATACCACCATAAATGTTGGCTTTCGCAGCAATAAACTTATTGTTGTTCTGATCAATCTTATATTGAACATCTGAAGTCCATGATCCATCCATGCCATAAATAGGATGCGCAGATGACAATAATGTATTGGACTGTTCAAGTAACGCGTCTCGTCGACTTGGATCTTGAACCATTTCATGAGGTAAGAAACTAAATGCCTCTTCACCAGTTTCTTGATCCACAACATGCAATAATCCTTGCATCGTCCCAAATACCACGTAATCTTTTCGATGAGTCGCATTACGGGTATTCGCTAATATAGTACCAGACCCCGCGTTATATTTTGCTTCGAGCGTCACCAACAATGGTTCCGAGTGAACAACGCCTCCCATTTGCTGCATCACCTTAAGATCTTTAACCTTATTTAGATCATTCCAAATGTATCCAGCAGGTAAGCTACTTAAGTAGTTTTTATCAAGTCGATAACCCAAAGCCGACAGTAAATAGGGTTGATATACATTTTGTCGCCACCCCGACTTTGTTGAATCAATATAGGTCGCGGCCAGCACATTCTGTGTCGTTAATTTCGTCAGTTGTCCATTCTCAGAACCTACCAATCGTTTTGCTTGATCACCCGTTGTGGCAATCGTCGCATTGGTGAATAACGGACGCGTTTTTATTTTGTCTGCAGCAGTAACACCTGCTAGCGGTGAAGGTGTGACAATCCGAGAGAACACGCCCCCTTGAATTGCACTCAAACCATCATCTATTCCAGTATTGTTCCAAAAATCCTGCGTATTGGTTCGTATTGCACCTGATCGATCAAGTACCTCTTTCCCCGCACGATCAATCATCACAGCTTGAGCGTTAATACTGTATTTCTTTAAGTTCCCTAACCATAATTGATGTGTGGAAGCCAATACCGAATTTGCTGTGCTCACCTGTGGTTGAAACTGCGGTGCGAACACATAAGGATATGCTGAACTTGTTGATAAACGGTCAAATGGCACCACATAAGTACCAAAACTAGCAGCCTCAAAGTTACCGTGAGAGACCGCAACCAAGAAGGTATTTAATGCATTCTGAATATCTTCACCAGAAGTCGCTTGGGTATACCCCCCAATTTCTTGGCGAGTCCCGTAGGTATCCCCTTTACCAATCACATTCCCCAACTGTTTTAATGCTTGAGCATTCATACTATTGGAAATGTCATTTCCAGAACCTGTATAGCTACTATCAAAAGTACAATGATCGTATAGCCCGTCATTGTCATAATCACGACAGGTTTCTCGTGGATGCTTTTGGAATAAGGGACCAAAACCTACAGTAGATGTATAAACACGCTTCTGATTCGCATCGCTGGTCATCTGTGTTTGATTTGCCAAACGCTGAACCATCTTACCTACGCAAGCCCATGAACTACGGTTTTGCCAGGTGGTTTGATTGGCTGACACAGCATTACCAATATCATCTTCATAAAAACGATATGGCTGCGTCGCCATTTCCTTAAACTCGCCATTGAAGGTCGCGGCACCACTGGCACCTTTGGCATTACCGTAATTGTAATAGACATCTTTTAAGGGCGAGCCTTCACAAGTAAAGCTGTCATCTGCCAACGCATTTTGCATGACAGGGAGTACCGTCTTTGGTCTCAAACCAACTGGCGCCCCATCTGTTAAGAAAAAAACACCTTGCGTACTACATTGGGCATCACTGTTATTCAACTTGTTGAGTGGCGCTCTATAACTACCATCCGCTTTGCGAATGTCCGCTGGCGCAAATGATGCTCCAGATAAACCACGGCTATAATTAGAATATTTAGATGAAGGAAGTAAATCGATGCCTTTTAGGTTAGCCCCAAAGGTACGATTTCCTAGTAAATACGCATAAGTTTCTGAGAGTAATAGGGGTGTGGGCGTACTACCTACGGCTCCAATACTATTAATTTTATTGATTAAATCCGTACGGTGAGCAGGTGTAAGTTGTTTTGCTTCTAGTAAGATTTTAGATGAACGAGCATTTTCACCATAGCTTAACCAATCTTCTGTTGTCCCTATTTCACCCGTTGACGTAAACACCGACACCCCAATATAAACATTATCTGGAATACGATAATTTCCTGATAAGTCCTTTGCATTTAAGGCATCTACCAATGAGTTTTTTAAGGCATTTAAACGGCTAACACTTTGACCTTTATAAGTTGCATCTACTGCACTCATACTCATCGAGTTATCAATCGCCAACATGATAATCGGATTATTTTTTGCTACAGGATTTTGATAAATTTGTAGATCACTGGCGTTCATTTGCATTGGGATCGCACCCAATGCCATCACGACTGCAATACTTTGCGCAATCATCTTTTTTGTAAAATGATTCTTTATCTTTTTATTCACAACACATCCCCATTAAGATTCAGCGCGCTGATAAGCATCAAAAATGTAACTTTGAATTTGGGTGTTATACGGCACACCAATATCCTTTAAACAAGATGAAATGGTTTGTGCATTACCCACCAATGGTGCTGTATGTGGTCGGCGCAAACAAAGATGGATTTCATCCGTTAAATCTGTCGAAGACAATGCGGGTAAGAGCGATGTTGAATAGACTGTTATTTTTTTAGTATCAGAAGGTTGTCCTATACTTTCAGTGTCAGTTCCAACGTTTGCGTTTGAAAGTGGGATATCATGATCACTGTCTGATGGAGGGCTTACGATTACAGACACCTGAGTTAGTTGCGCCTTACGAGCACTGGCATAATCCCCATCGTTTGATAAGGAACAAAACCCAGAAACACCATCGACTGAGACATCACTCATTGCTTCATTCCAACGCAATACACTACTGTTGGAAACATTAAACATCGCACTATTGGATTGGTTTCTAAAACAGAATACGACTTCGTCACCTTCATTCTGAATCGAGTAACCAATTAAGCTCAGAGGGTTACCACTGGAGGCAGCATAGCCGCCATGCCCCAATCGATAAAAAACAGTATCGGAAGATTGCATTAACAATTGTTGCGCTTGGCTGTTGGTGGTGATATTCAAACTCACCATACTTTGTCGAATCGCCCAAGTACCAATAATGGTGAGCAGAACTAACATAATCAGTACCACAATCAGCGTTGCACCACGTTGATGTTGAATCATAAGCCCTCCGCTGAATCCATCACACTCATACCATTTCGAATCGCGATCGTTTGTGTAATGACTTGTCGAATAAATTTAGTCGCGACGGTTTTTTGTGCTTTTTTTAATTTTACTTTTTGATCAAGAACTTCAAATTCTTGATGAGGAGAAATTGCTTGATTTTGACCTACATTCTCAGATGACCTTACTAATAAACCGACCTGTATTGAATTGATGCGTGGCCGTGGATAAACATTGAGCTTTTTATAATCTTCAATACTTATATATCTTTGCTGTGCCGTATTATCGTCATTAGAAATCCCCAACAGATAGTGAAAGTGATCAACACGATGCATCAAAATTTCACCATTCGTTGTTCCAAAGACAGTCTGTTTATTATTAAAATTTTTTAAAATTTGAGTGCTGTTACGCGTGTACCACCCTGCTTCACAGGCCAAGACCAATGCATCGTGTGGTTCTTTTTGAATATTTGCATTTGCATCTTTACGTAGAAAAAAACGTTGAACAATATATCGTCCAGCATCGTAATTATTACCTTCACAATCCACACCTTGTGTATCAGCATAAAACTGCATGACCAATTGGTCGCTCATTCCCGCTTGAGCAGGTTGTGAAGATTCAGCGGAAACCAACTCTATATTACTCGGCATACCAGATTGCGATACAGGCACAACCTCCGTATTTGGAATATTTCGTGAAATATTGACGGGAATATTGGTCGCATTAAATGCCAAATCACCAGATTTAGGCACCACTGGAGACTGAGCTGAAGTGATAACAATGCCACCATGCGTCAAACGATCATTTATGATATTTACTTGACCATAATTTGCTTTACGAATTTCATAAGTAAGAAAGCGCAGACCGAAGTTGCCGTTATCTTGAACCTCCGACATCCCTTTCTGCATCGTGAATCCCATCTGCCCTGTAAAAAACAGATGTACCGCAGCAGCGGTAATCAATAATCCAAGCACCAAAGCGATCATAAGCTCGACTAGCGTCAAACCTTTTTGTGTATACCTACGATGCTGCATCAATAAAGCTCCATAACGATGCATTGCGCTTTTGGTAAATAACTTCCACCATGGGTACATGCATCTTTTGCAGAAGCATCATCGATAGGTTTTGTTTTTCCCCAGGCTACGTAAATGCATCGGCGAGATTGCAAATTATTACTGACTTGGCAATTCGGCATTTTGATACTCATACCAAGACCATTGGCATTTTTTATTATCTGGGCAGCATCATAATGGGCAAAATCGGCTGCTTGAACACATGGATTCGTCGTTCCTTTTTGCACACATGATTTGGCTGTAGTTGTTTGTGTTTCTGCATTTATTCTAGCTTGATACTGAGTATAAGCATTTGAGTTCGCACGTATCTTCTCAGATAAGTCACGCGCTAAATTCATGGCTTGTAATTTAGACATTGCTTCATGTGAAGCATCAATTGCGCGCATTTGTAAAAATGAAAACCCCAATACCCCAATGGCCAAAACCAATAAGGCAACTAGAATTTCGATCATTCCTACCCCCTGTTGCGCAGCACGCATTAGCATGTCCCCTCTGCTTTTAAATATTGTGTTCCCATTCTTGTTATTGCTATCGTTTTAGAAACACCTAACACCTTATTACAAATAGAAAAATTTATGTCAGATGTAAAGTCAGAAATTCCCCCATCCATCCAGAATGTGACTTTTTCTTGTGATGAAGTCAATTTATTTTGCGCTTTGGGTGTCCAATGAAAGATTGTACTGCTATCTGATTGATTCGACTTAAGATCTACAGTCACATCTTTTCTTAACAATGTTGCTTGATTACGCGCCATCATCAGCACGCTTGATAATTCACGCACATCTGAATTTAGGCGATATTGCGCAACAAGATTTTTAAAAGATGGAATAGCCATGGTTGCTGTGATTGATAGCACAATTGTGGTAATCAACAGCTCAATAATGGTAAAGCCCCGTTGTAAGTCTTTCATATTCAAACTTTTGTATTTATTTATTAATGTTACAAAAGTAATATTTTATAATTATAAAACCAACACAGTTATGACAAATGGTATTAAAATGAGGATAAGATCACGCTTTTGCAATCTGTTCACTTATCCTGCTATGTCATTGATAATTCATTATTAAGCTTGAGTAACTTGAATTCTCAATTCTTTAGGCAAGCTAAAGGTTATGTTCTCTTCTCGCCCATTTAATTCCTGTGGTGACGTAGCACCCCAATCTTGTAGACGCTGAATCACTTGTTTAATCAAAATTTCAGGTGCTGAAGCACCTGCGGTAACACCAATTTTAGTGGTTTCAGCAAACCATTCCTTTTTCAGCTCATCCGCATTATCTACGAGATAAGCATGCTTACCCATTCGCTCTGCCAATTCACGAAGACGATTAGAGTTCGAAGAGTTTGGAGAACCAACAACTAAAACGACATCACATTGAGTCGCTAAATCACGGACCGCATCTTGACGGTTTTGAGTTGCATAGCAGATATCATCTTTACGCGGCCCTTGGATCGCTGGGAATTTAGCACGCAATGCATCAATGACCTTTGCAGTATCATCAATTGAAAGTGTCGTTTGAGTGACAAATGCTAACTTATTAGGATTATTCACCTGTAAAGCAGCAACATCATCTTCATCTTCAACCAGATAAATTGCACCACCATTTTTTAGATCATATTGACCCATGGTGCCTTCAACTTCTGGATGCCCTTCATGACCAATCAGAATAGCTTCAATCCCTTCACGCGCATATTTTGTTACTTCGATATGCACTTTTGTCACGAGAGGACATGTGGCATCAAATACTTTTAATCCACGGCGCTCAGCTTCTTGTTGTACAGCTTTTGATACACCATGTGCACTAAAAATCACAATATTGTCATCAGGAACTTCATCTAATTCATCTACAAAAATTGCACCACGTTGGCGTAAATCGTCCACAACAAATTTGTTATGTACCACTTCATGACGAACGTAAATGGGAGGATTAAAGCTTTCAAGTGCACGATTAACGATCGCAATAGCGCGGTCTACACCAGCACAGAAACCACGTGGATTAGCTAAAACAATTTCCATAAGACCCTCAAACGATCGCTAAAATTTGGTCAATGAATCAGAATATTTTTTAAAACAAATGCGAATTGCTATTTAGTTTAAAAGCACTCTGCTCTAAAATAGAGAAGATATTTTATCATATCAGGAAAAATATCATGTCGGGTCTCTTGTTTGTCGTTTCAGCTGCTTCTGGAACTGGCAAAACATCATTAGTTAAAGCCCTACTTGAGCGCGTAAGCAATTTACACGTTTCTGTTTCACACACTACTCGAGGTCAACGCCCTGGTGAATTAGATGGTGTGCATTATCACTTTACCAGCAAAGAATCTTTCATTGAGCAAGTGAATCAAGGTGGTTTCATCGAATACGCGGAAGTTTTCGGTAACTACTACGGCACTTCACAAGCGACTGTAAAAGAACAACTTGCAAAGGGTCATGATGTTTTACTTGAAATTGATTGGCAAGGTGCAGAACAGGTTCGCAAACTTTTTCCTGAATCAAAACAAATTTTCATTCTTCCACCTACTCAATTTGATCTTCGCCAACGCCTATCAAACCGCGGTACAGATTCTGTTGAAGTGATTGAACATCGCTTAAGTTGTGCGGTAGAAGATATGCAACAGTACGTAAACTTCGATTACATCATCTTGAATGATGATTTTAATAAAGCTTTACATGATCTTGAGTCTGTCATTAATGCGAACCGTCTTTCATTATCACAACAGGCTCACCGACATAAAGATTTAATTCAAAAATTAATCACACCGAATTCGTGATTAAACTTGAGTCTATAGACAAAGCATTTTATACTGCGCAGTCTGTTAAAAAATTTCATACATACGAGAACTCTTATGGCACGCGTAACCGTTGAAGATTGTTTAGACCATGTAGACAACCGCTTTGAGCTTGTACTAGTGGCAAGCAAACGCGCGCGTCAACTTGCTCGTCAAGGTATCGAACCAACTGTAGAATGGGACAATGACAAACCAACAGTGGTTGCTTTACGTGAAATCGCTGAAGGTCATGTCACTAAAGATATCTTGAAACAGCGTGAGCAAGATTATCAAACGTCTAGCTTAGATTTAGCACTTTCTGCAAATAACTTAAACTTAGATGGTTTTTCTTTCCAATAAGCTTTAAGACCTGCATTTAAAAGAGCCTAGTCCAGTGACTAGGCTTTTTTATTGAATTTTTTTAGAGAATGATTCGACAAAATTGAAAAAATTTGTTAAAAAAATTAGAGCTATTCTCTATTTAAAAATAGAGCATTGTAGCAATATGAATTTTTAGTAAAGTCTTTTACTTTTTACTCTCTTCCACGGATTCAAAGGTGTAGTATGCCAGGCCCATTGGTCAGCCAAGCTAAGCAACAGCTAAAAGTCATCATCGACGCGTATTTATCTGAAAAGGACGTCGACAGAGTACTTGTGGCCTGCGATTATGCTGACATGGCGCATGATGGTATTACACGCAAAAGCGGTGAACCCTATATTCTGCATCCGATAGCCGTAAGTTGTATTCTGGCGCATATGCGCCTAGACCCAGAAACGTTAATGGCAGCACTACTGCACGATGTTATTGAAGATACCGACTTTAGCAAAGAAGACATTACTGAAAAATTTGGCAAAACAGTGGCTGAGCTGGTCGATGGTGTTACGAAATTAAGCCACTCTAGTGACAAGGAATATAATAAAGCAGCCTCATTCCGAAAAATCCTACAAGCCACTTTACAAGATCCTCGTGTGATCATCATTAAACTTTCAGACCGTTACCATAATATGACGACTTTGGAAGCTTTAAGACCAGATAAACGTGCCCGTATTGCACAAGAAACTTTTGATATATTCGTGCCAATGGCACGTTTGGTCGGCATGAATGAAATGGCTGACAATCTTGAACACCTCTGTTATCAAAATCTTGATCTAGATATGTTCAATGATGTTCAAAATGCTTTGGCGCAAACCAAACCTCAACGCTGTAAGTACCAAGCCATTTGGGAAAAGCATTTGAGCGATCTCTTGGAAAACTCCAATATTCCTGGGCGGATTAAAAAGAAAAACAATAACATTGAATTATTACGCCACTTTGTTAAAAACGAAATTAACCTTCAAGAACTCACACATAGTCATGCGTTTGAAATCGTACTCCAGACCATTGCCGATTGCGATCGTTTAGTTGAGTTGTTAAAAGATAACTTCCAAGTTTTAAATTACCAAGATCATATCCGCCGCCCTCTCCCTGGTGGCAATCAATCCTTGATGCTGCGTTTGAAAGGCGAGAAAACAACGCTTTCGCTCACCATACAAACTGAACTTATGCGTAAGGCTGCGCGATTTGGGGTGGTATTAGGTGAAAATGCTCCTCAAACATGCCGATCTGCCATTCAAGCATCTATGCAGAATTTGCATACCTTAGTCGGTGGCGACTGTGCTAAGACCACGTTTAATGATCTATTGGATTATTTACATCAAGAAAAAATATGGGTCTATACTCCTCAAGGTCACTTACATGAGTTACCACAAGGAGCGACAGCAGTAGATTTCGCCTACTCTGCAAGCTTGTTCTTAGGTAACCATGCCGTCGGCTGTAAAATTGATGGTGAAATCAAACCGCTTTCTACACCACTCTCAAGTGGTCAAGTCATTGAGGTGATTACAGATGTTCTCGCTTCACCCAACCCTGATTGGCTGAGCTTTATCAACACTCAAAAAGCGAGACGCTCTATTCAAAATATTTTGCGAGACCAAGATATTGATGAACAGCGCCTTGTCGGTCAACAAGCGTTAAATCGTGCATTAAAGTTATTTAATACGTCTATTCATGATCTAACTGATCAAAATTGGACTGAACTATTACAATGGCGCCATATTCCAACCAAGAATCATCTTTTTGAACAAATTGCTGTAGGTGATTTACTCCCACAACTTGTGGCGAACCATCTCTTTGCTCAAGATCATCATCAAGATCAAGCATCAAGTCGCCTGATCTTAGGTACTGATGGTGTAGATGTAAAATATGCCCATTGTTGTAATGCAGTGTTAGGCGATCCTATACAGGGGCATTTATCTCGCCGTGGTCTTATTGTTCACCGTGCTCGCTGTAAGAACCTTCTACACGAACAACAGTTACACCCCGAAAATATTATGCCGTTGCACTGGAAAGATGAAGGCGAATCAGAAATCAACTTCAATGCTTACTTGTGTATCGATCTATTATTAAGTGATGAGCAAATTTCAGAACTGATTTATATCTGTCGTAAATCAAAAATCGGAATCGAGTCCGTTCGAAAATACGATTCAAAAACCTATCTGAGTATTGTTGTTCATAGTCGTCAGCAAATTGCGCAAATCATTCGTGAACTCCGCATGCAATTTGGTTTTCCGCGTATTTCACGCATGTCAGCTCCTCTTGCGATTGAAGAAGTCTCACAAGCCTGCTAAAGAATACAGATTAGAGCTTTCACCTATAGTGTTCATCCTTTATGATGAAGCTAGATTTGAATAATGGAGAAATAGATGTCCCGCCAAGTCATTCATACTGAAAATGCACCTGCTGCAATTGGTACTTACTCTCAAGCCATTCTTGTCGGCGATACACTTTATCTTTCAGGACAAATTGGATTAGACCCATATAGCATGGAATTGGTTGAAGGCATTGAAGCCCAAATTCGTCGTGTATTTGATAATCTAAAAGCAGTTTGTGAAGCTGCTGGTGGTTCTTTAGCTGATATTGCTAAACTGAATATTTTCCTCACTGATTTATCTCACTTTCAATTGGTAAACCAAATTATGGGTGAATATTTCGCTCAGCCGTATCCAGCGCGTGCAGCATTAGGCGTTGCAAGTTTACCTAAAGGCGCACTGGTTGAAATGGATGGTGTTGTGATTATTTCTAAATAATTTCAATATCTTAAAAAATACCACCTATAAGGTGGTATTTTTTTATCTAGAAAAACGATGAATTAAACAGCATTTTTAAATGAATTTCATTGACAAACGATAATAATTATCAATAATATCAACTATCGCATTTATCCTTGTGGTTGAGCAGAAATGTACGTTTGTTTATGTCGTGGAATTACAGATCAAGATATTAAAGATGCTATGGCAAATGGCGCTGAATCTTATCGTGAAATTCGTGACTTGCTTGACCTAGGCACTTGTTGTGGACGTTGTGTTCCTGAAGCACGCAGTATTATTAATGAAGAACTTGCTGAAATAGCTGCCAGAATTTCAATCGCCGCTTAGTTCAGAATGTGCTAAAAAATAATAACAACTCATTCTATAACTATAATTCAGATTTCCAATTTCTCCCCCCGCTTTGACTCAGTGGGGTTATTTTTTGCAAAAGTGTATTTGATTGCGATTTTCATTTGCTGTTCAATAAATTACTCGTCAGGCTTTACCAAGTTGGGTTAAGATAATCTCTATCGATAGCCTTCTATGATAGGCTGAATTTTGAGTTTGGAGCTAAGATCATGAAAGGCAACCGTGACGTTATTCATCAGTTAAATCAGGTGCTTTACCACCATCTTACAGCCATCAACCAATATTTCTTACATTCACGTATGTTTAATGATTGGGGCATCGAACAACTCGGTTCAGCGGAATATAAAGAATCTATCCGTCAAATGAAGCATGCAGATAAAATCATTGAGCGCATTTTATTTTTAGAAGGTCTTCCAAATCTGCAACATCTGGGTAAGCTCTATATTGGTCAACACACCATTGAAGTGCTGCAATGCGATGTTCGGAAAGTAAAAGAAAATATTGAAACGATTCAAACTGCTGTGAAATTAGCAGAAGAACAACTCGATTATGTTACACGTGATTTAGTACAAGAGATCTTAGAAAAAGAAGAAGAGTATTTAGATTGGGCGACCACTCAACTCGATCTTGTCGATCAAGTTGGTGTAGAGAATTATATTCAAAGTCAAATTTAATGATTGAAATAAAAAAATCCCCTTTCGGGGATTTTTTTATTTCAATAAGTCATCATACTCAATATGTTGCTTATGCAATGTTTTTAAAATCCATAATTGATGCTTCGCTTCTTGCTCCTTACCATTAAAAGCCAACACTTGTGCATACTTATGTAAATCATATTTTGATGCCAAGTTTGCAACCATTCGCTCTAGATCAGCAAGTTGTTGTTCTGTCATTTCAGTTTTAGGATCTAGTCCAATCCACCACACACGCTCTTTAAATTGAGTAATCAACCAAATTTGCTTTTGCATGGTGTGTTGTTGATCTGCTGTTAAAGCTTCAGCCTTTGATGCGAGTACACTTTGCTCTTTATATAAAAAATAATCTCGTGTCGTAACTAAAGCCCCAACAATCGTGATAAGAGCAATCACTGCAAATACTCGACCATTTATTTTCACTGAAGGCAATTTTGCATATTGCGCCTGAATGATGCCCAGTAAGAAACCTGCCGGAAGTAAAAAATAAGCATAATGTAAAGGAAACTCTAACATGCCATGAATGAGAATCGCACATACCATTAATGTTGCAATGATCGAGATATTATCCTTCACCCCTTTATTGAGCCACAGTAGCCAAGCTGTAAAGTACAGAAGAATAAACCCACCTAAAATCAAACCATTCCAGACCAACAGATCTAGAATCATATTGTGTGCACTTTTATACCAAAGTGAAACTTGGAAGGTATCAGTAATATAGTACTGTGCTAAGCCTGTTTGATTCCATCCATACCCCCACCATGGTTGATGCAGAATTGCAGCTATCATTTGTTGCCACATATCTAGACGAATATCACCTGCACCTTTTGCCACTATTGCTGAGCCTTGAACAGCAGTTTGAGTATCTGTAACAGCAAAAAGCCATTGATTAAGAGATGCTAAATTGGATGAAAGTAATATAAATAAGCCAACCCATAATGCGAGATGGATATGAGAAAATCGATTCTGTTTTTTGACTTGTTTGATTAACCAATAGATCACAATAAAAGCGCAAACGATAATACTTGTTCGAGATTGTGCTAACACCACACCAAACAGTGTGATTAAAGACATTGGCACAAGAAAAAAACTAGAAATTATTTTCTTTTCAAATAGATAAATACTACTTAATAAACTTAGAATGAGTAATGTCGCTAAATTATTCGGCTGAGCTAAATTCGCATACGGGCGATTGCCGTTAAATGAATAAATAATACCTGAAAAGAAGGTATGCATATCCAACCACTGTAGCACAGCAAATATAGCTGAGATAACTCCGACTGAAACAAATGTTAAACAGGTAATTTTAAATACTTGTTCTCTCTTTTTCTGCTCGAGGCAAAGTTGATATCCAGCAATCACCATCAACATAAAGAACAGAATATAAGCAAAACTAAATAAAGCATTGCTGAAATAGATGTTCTGTCCAAAAATAAATTGAATGAGTGGAATACTTAAAAATGGCAATAAATAAAGCTGTGGTTTTGCGATTTTTACCTTAGATTTTGCTAAGCATAGCAATAAAAAAGAGGCTGCAATAAACGTTAATATTTCTGAACTAAAAGTCGGCCAAGGAGAACGATGGTATGGTAACAGCCAAGATAGAATAAAAACAAAAATTAAAAATATGAAGAATTTCTTGCGCATTACAAGATCTATAAAATAGAAAATTAATTATATTATACTTTTTTTAATTCTTAGATTATAAAAAAAGCACTCTAATGAGTGCTTTTTTTGAGAATTAGTTGATTGATTCCACTGTTGCACAATTATTTGCATATTCTTCTTTAACAGTAGTTGTACAAGCCCATGTACCGCCAGTTGTATTTCCACCAGGAGTATATGTATAACGCACTTTAGCAGATTGCAAGTTTTTATTAACATTGGTACCAAATGTATAAGTAACAGTTGCAGACGTATCAGCAACAGCATAAGCAGCATATTCAGCAGTACCATATTTACCTGTCAATGAAATTCCTAAAGGATTATTACCACCTTCAGTCGAAGAACCTGCTCCATAAGCTGAGCCTTGATCAACTTTTTCCTGAATAGATGTTTTAGCACCAGATAGTAGAACTTGAGATTCTGAAAACTGCGAACGTGCAATATAATTCTGGTAAGCAGGAATCGCAATCGCAGCGAGAATACCGATAATTGCAACAACGATCATTAACTCGATTAAAGTAAAACCTTTTTGAGCGTTCATAACATCTCTCCTAATTTTTTAAGTTCAAAGTTAACAACCTATCCCCAAAATAGATTTTGTTGTTGCTAACTAACTGATGCTATTTTCGTATAACCCTTCAAGGTTGCCAATAAATAATTTTCAAATTTATTTTTAATGTTAATTTATGTAAAAAAGTGACAATTTTTGTCACTTTTCTTAAATCAATTTAAAATAATTGGCTGATTACTGAGCTCATTTTCCAAATCTTGCACTTTATCATCATAAAAACGATTCAAAATTTCACCGACTTCCATCACACCAACAATAACACCCTGTTTATAATTTTTATTTTTTAGCTCATTAATCATGTGATCACAGATTGCTTGCCAATCCTGTTGCGTTGTGGCCTTTTGAATTCCACGATCAATCACAATTTCAACTTTCTGTTCACATAGATTTAAATATATCAGTACACCACTATTAAACTCTGTATCCCATACACCTAATTCAGCAAAAAGTTGTTCTGCTCGCTGACGAGTATTCATTGAATAAGCCAAGGCACATGGAATATATCCCTCTATGACCACTTGGATCTCTCCAACATGACCTTGCTCCGCTTGTTTCACTGCCTCTGCAATCGCATTTTGATCCATTTTGGAAAAATAACGTTTAGACGCAGGCAAATAACAAAAGTGCCTAATCCAGCGCTTGAAGCTCGGTTGAGATGCTTGTTGCAACTTTGGTTCAGTGATAATTTCTGTCGTTTCAGTTTTTGTTACCATGAGCCTGACGCACCTCCCCCACCAAAGCCACCACCACCGCCACTAAATCCACCACCGCCAAATCCGCCTCGACCGCCACTGCCGCCGCGTCCTCCGCCAGATAAAAATGCTTGGAAAATCAACTGTGCGATGGATGTAAATAATAAAAAGAAAATTCCGATACCCACAATCAAGCTGATTAAAATCCCTGAACCATAAATCATGCTCGCTGCAAAAGCAGTAACACCCGCCACCGATGCACTTAAACGATTACCAATAATAAAAGAACCAATCACACCAGCGATCAAAATAAATAATACCGTGTTAAATGTCTTTTCTTTTGCATATTGTGCTTTTAACGCTTGTTCTTGTCTAAGTTTCAGTTCTTCAGCGGCTTGTTGGGCAATTTCCGGATCAAGGTTAACGATTCGTTGAATTTCTCTAACCCCTGCAATTAAACCCTGTCCAAATTCATTGGCTTTAAAATAAGGGGTGATTTGTTCACGAATGATTCGACTCGCAACGATATCTGGAATCACACCTTCCAATCCATAACCTGTTGCGATATGTAATCTTCGATCATTAATCGCCACTGCGATTAATAAACCATTATCTTGTTGAGCAGAACCTAACCCCCAAGTCTGTGCAGTACGCATTGCAAAATCAAAGATACCTTCCTGACCAGTTGTTGGAACAATGACGATCCCAATTTGAGCCTTACCCTCGTTATATAGACCGCGAATTATTGTATCGAGTTCCGACTTTTCTTGAGGAGAAAGTATATTCGCCTGATCTATCACAGGTTCATTTAATGTAGGGAGTTGACGTTGAGTGTCTCCTTCCTGCATATCATTTGAAACAGTAACAGGAGGTACTGGAGTTGGTTTATTTTGCTGAGCACTTGATGATGGATTTGTTGAATTGGGTTGAATCACTTTTCCCAGCACAATCGCGTCAGACTCATGATCTACTGCTGTTGCAGTTTCTGCATGAATCATTTGCAATGTACAGGTCATCGCAAAGACAAATAGCCATGAAAGCAATTTCATACTATTGTGTCTAAGATGCTGAGTTCTCATGCTCATGCTCATATTCATCAACTTATAATTATTGATTTAATCAAAAGAAACATTAGGTGCCTTTTGTGCACTCGCTTCAGCACTAAAGTTTTCTTTTGCATCCATGCCAATGACTTTCGCAGTTACGACTTGTGGGAATTGACGAACATAGGTGTTGTAATCTTGGACGGTAGAAATATAGCGATTACGCGCAACTGCTATACGGTTTTCTGTACCCTCTAATTGTACCTGCAAATCACGGAATTGCTCATTCGCTTTAAGATCTGGATAGTTTTCAGTCACTGCCAGCAAACGTGATAATGCACTTGTCATTTGCGATTGCGCTTCTTGATAACGCTTGAATAGTTCAGGATTTTCAAGAACTTCTTTATCAACTTTGAGCCCTGCAACATTTGCACGTGCCTCTGTGACTTCAGTTAAAACTTGTTCTTCATGTTTTGCATATCCTTTAACTACATTCACCAAATTCGGAACAAGGTCTGCTCGACGCTGGTATTGGTTTTGTACCTCAGACCATGATGCAGTCACCGCTTCATCTTTCGCTTGAAGTGTATTGTACCCACAACCTGTGAAAAGCAAGGTACTTGATAATGCGAGCACAACAGCTGATTTTTTTAAAGTTTGCATGACATCAACCTCATTATTTATTTGTATTTGTTTAATTAAAAATATTGTATACGCAAATTCAAAATTGAATGTAGCATTTATTTTATGGCTTTAATTTATATAAAAACATTAAGATAAAAAAAGCCACCCTAAGGTGGCTTTTTGTTTGAAATTACTCTTCGTCTTTTTTATCGTCAGCTGGAGGTAAGTCCTTCACAGCTTCAGCAATTAGACCAAACATGTAGTTTCCGTATGCATTAGTTTTATCATAATGGAAACGTAAACGAGGTGTGATACGTGTCTTAATACGACGACTCAGCTCATGACGTAGAAAACCTGATGCTTTATTTAAAACATCTAGAGTATCTTTATTTGCTGCTTCACTTTGCTCATCACCAAGTTCACGCCCCATGACAGTGACGTAAACTTCAGCATAGCCTAAATCTGGGCTCACTTTCACCGCTGAGATGGTCACAAGACCACCTAAGCGTGGATCTTTCAGCTCCTGACGGATAAGTTCAGACAATTCACGCTGAACCGTGTCCGCCATACGCTTAAGACGTTGACTACCCGCCATTAAAGACTCCGTTTAATTAATTGAACATCATAGACTTCGATTTTATCGAGCACTTTGATGTCTTTATAGCCTTTGACTGCAAGACCACATTCCATACCAGCACGAACTTCTTCAACCACTTCTTTATAACGGCGAAGTGATTCAAGTTCACCTTGGAACACAACCACGTCATCACGTAAGACACGAATTGGTTTATTACGGTGTAATAAGCCCTCAAGAACCATACAACCTGCTGCAGCACCAAACTTACTCGAGTGGAATACTTCACGTACTTCAGCCACACCAAGAATTGTTTCACGATGTTCTGGTGCAAGCTTACCACTCATTGCATCTTTCACATCATCAATCAATTGGTAAATGATTGAGTAGTAACGGATGTCGATACCATCTGCGTCAGCTTTTTGGCGCGCTGTATTATCTGCACGAACGTTAAAGCCTAATAAGAATGCTTCAGAAGATTCTGCAAGTGTGACATCAGACTCAGTAATCGCACCAACACCTGAACCAATTACACGCACTTTCACTTCATCAGTTGAAAGTTCAGCCAATGCAACATGAAGCGCTTCCAATGTACCGCGAACATCTGTCTTCAGAACTACATTCACAATCGGCACATCTTTTTTGCCCATTGAAGCCATTAAGTTTTCAAGACGCATTGCAGATTGACGCTCTAAACGTTTCTGACGCTCACGATCCATACGTGCATCAGCCACTTCACGAGCTTTCTTCTCATCGTTAACAACAAGAACTTCATCACCCGCCATTGGCGCTTCTGGAAGACCTAAGATTTCAACTGGAATCGATGGACCTGCAGACTTAATACGTTGACCATTTTCATCAGTCATCGCACGTACACGACCGTAAGATGCGCCTGCAAGAACGAGGTCACCTACTTTTAATGTACCATTTTGAACAAGAATCGAAGTAACCGCACCACGGCCTTTATCAACACGTGCTTCGATTACAACACCTTGTGCCGCACCTTCTTCAGAAGCTTTAAGCTCTAGAAGTTCAGATTGGATCAAGATCAAGTCAAGAAGTTCATCAATACCTGCACCGGTGTGCGCAGAAACCATCGCTACAGGGACATCACCACCCCATTGCTCAGGCACGATTTCTTTAGTTGTCAATTCATTCAATACGCGATCTGGATCAGCAGATTCTTTATCCATCTTGTTGATTGCAACAATGATTGGCGTACCTGCTGCACGAGCATGGTCAATCGCTTCCGCTGTTTGTGGCATAACACCATCATCAGCTGCGACCACCAATACAACGATATCAGTTGCTTTCGCACCACGTGAACGCATCGCAGTAAATGCTGCGTGTCCCGGAGTATCCAAGAACGTGATAATACCTTTATCCGTTGTAACGTGATAAGCACCGATATGCTGTGTAATACCGCCCGCTTCACCTTGCGCTACTTTCGCACGACGAATACGATCAAGAAGCGATGTCTTACCATGGTCAACGTGACCCATGATAGTAACCACTGGTGGACGCGTTGTTTGTGCACCACGTGCTTCTTCAGCCGCCTCAAGCAAGTTATCTTCCGCTTGAGTATCTGATACTAGAACTGGGTTATGACCCATTTCTTCAACCACTAGAACTGCTGTATCTTGGTCGATTGATTGGTTTTGAGTGACAAGCTCACCCATTTTCATGAGTGTTTTAATTACTTCACGAACCTTAATCGCCATTTTTGCAGCAAGGTCAGCAACAACAATAGTTGCACCGATTTCAACATCATAAACTTGCTTTTTAACTGGCTTCTCGAAACCATGTTTATTAGCTTGGCTTGATTTCAAACCACGTTTATGAGAGTTGTCACGGAAAGATTGCTCTTCTTGACCACGACGACCACCTTTCTTAGGAGAACGTGCACCTGGTGTGTTATTACCACGCTTAATGTCACGGTCTTCTTTCGCGAATGAATCTTCGTATGCTTGACCAACAAGACCAGCAGCCAATGGAGAATCATCGACCACACGAATCGTTGCAGTTGCATCTTCATTAGAGTACTTAGAAGCCATCTGACGCATTTGTTCAAGCGTACGTTGTTGTGCTTCTTCAGCTGCTTTACGACGTGCTGCTTCTTCAACTGCTTTTAATTTAGCAGCTTCAGCTTCACGTGCTTTTTTCTGTTCTGCAGTTTCAGTTGGCTTAGTTGCTTGTTTAACAATCGGTTTATTTGTTGACTTGCGCTTAACCACAACCGCAGCTTTAGCAACTTCTTGCTTCTCACTCGATTGTTTCGCTGCAGCACGCATTGCATCTAAGTTCGCTTTCGCTTTACTTACTGCAGGTTGCGCCTTCTCTTCAGCTTGAACTGGTTTAACTTCAACTTTTTGCTGTGCTTTTGCTTCAGTTTCAGCTTTTGCTTTTGCCAATGCTTCAGCTTTAATTTGTTCAGGATCTGGCTTAGTGAACGTATGCTTCTTACGAACTTCTACGTTAATAGTTTTAGCTTTACCTGATGTACTTGCTACTTTTGCAGTACTCGTAGTTTTACGTTTCAACGTGATTTTTCCTGCGCTGCCGCTGTCTTGCCCATGCGCTTTTTTCAAATGAGCGACTAAACGGTCTTGCTGTTCTACTGAGATTGTGTCTTCTGCCTTAGATTGAGGCAACCCAGCATCTCGCACCTGATCTAATAGTTTTTCAACTGGAAGACCTACGCTGACTGCTAACTCTTTAATTGACTTATCCGTCATGTATGACCTCCTCGTTAATTAAACCATGATTCACGTGCTTTCATGATCAATTGACCTGCTTTCTCAGCACCTAAACCTTCGATATCAGAGATATCATCAGTTGCCTGATCTGCTAAATCATCTACTGTGATTACACCGCGAGCCGCTAATGCATAAGCAAGCTCTGAACTCATTCCTTCCATCGCTAGAAGCTCTTCGCTCGGTTCTTGAATATTTTCTTGCTCTTTCAGTGCATCTGCTAATGCAACTTCTTTCGCACGGCTTTGTAAAAGCTCAACCGTTTCTGCATCTAATTCGATTTCATCAAATGTTTCAGCTGGAACGTAAGCAATCTCTTCAAGTGAAGTAAAGCCCATTTCTACCAATGCCATCGCAAGGTCTTCTTCAATATCAAGACGACCTACAAACATATCGAGATATTGCTGTGCTTCATTTTGTTGACGAGCACGGTACTCTTCTTCAAGCATCATATTGAGCTTATAACCAGTTAACTCAGAAGCTAAACGTACGTTTTGACCTTGAGAACCAATTGCACGCGCCAATTGATCGCTTGTAGCAAAAATAATATCTGCTGTGCGTTCTTCTTCATCAATCACAATACCCGATACATCTGCTGGCTCTAAAGCACTTGCGATATATTGAGCTGGATCATCTGACCAAACTACAACATCAATACGCTCACCGTTCAATTCTTGCTGTACAGCTTGAATACGTGTTCCACGCATACCAATACATGCACCAACTGGATCAATACGATGATCGTTCGTTTTCACTGCAATTTTAGCACGAACACCCGGTTGACGTGCAGCAGCTTTAATTTCGATGATTTCTTCAGAAATTTCTGGAATTTCTTTTTTCATCAATGCCATTAACATTTCTGGCTTAGCACGAGAAAGTTGTAGCTGCGCACCACGACCTTCACGGTTTACGTTAAATAAAATCGCATTTACACGCTGTTTAGGACGTAAAATTTCTTTTGCGATCATTTCTTCACGTGCAAGATATGCTTCCGCATTCTCACCGAGGTCAATGATGAAACCATCTTTAGTTTGTTTCTTTACTTCTCCGTAAATTAACTCACCAACTTTAGATTCATATGCATCTGCAATAAGCGCGCGTTCAGCTTCACGAATTTTCTGAACAATAACTTGCTTCGCGATTTGAGCTGCAATACGACCAAATTCAATTGATTCTACTTCAAGCTCACGCACATCACCGATTGACCACTTCGCTGGGTCCACATCAGAAATCGCGTCTTGGCATGCAGGCATTTCATGATCTTCATCTGCTACTACAGTCCATTGACGGAAAGTACGGTATTCACCAGTCTTACGATCGATTTCAACGCGCAACTGTGCTTCTTCAGAATTTGTGCCTTCGTAGAATTTTTTCTTCGTTGCAGCAACTAGAGCTTGCTCGAGCGCTTCGAAAATCGCTTCACGACTAACACCTTTTTCATTACTAACCGTCTCAGCAACGGTAAGAATTTCACGGCCCATAAGTCACCTACTATTCAAATTCTTTTAGTTAAGATTAATTTAGTCTTGGTAGATCAAGTTGGCCTTATCGATATTGTGACTATCGATCTCGAGCACTTGTTGCTTTTCAACTTCAACTTGGATCATTTCATTTTCTACATCTACAGCAACCAGTTTCGCTTGGAATTTACGGCGGTTATCCACTGCAGAAATCAAACGTAAAGCAACTTGTTGACCAATATATGCTTGCATCTGTTCAAGTTTAAAGAAAGTGCGATCCCAACCTGGTGATGAAACTTCTAATGCATATTCACCAGAAATTGGATCATGAACATCGAGGATTGCACCAACTTGTTGGGTAACACGTACACAATCTTGCACACCCACACCACGACCAAGATCAATTTCACCGTCTTCGGAAATAACAGGTTCTTTGTTTGGATCTTCAGGCTTGTCAATGTAGATACGTACTAGCGAACGCTTACCCTGAGGTGTAAATTCTAAACCCCATAGTTCAACATCGCACGCCTCAACAGCGGGTGCGATCAGTTCATACAATGCTTGGGTTTTATTTGATAACTTCATTTACTCTCGTCATTTATGTGCGATTCAATCGGCCAATAGACCGACACAGACTAACTATAGTGATAGCATGATTATTTGACCAATTGATGTCCACACTACACGATAGATAACAAAAAAGGGCGCATTCGCCCCCATTATTGCACAGAAAAGCAATGCCCACTGTGCAAAAAGGCCCACCTAGTTGTGAGCCTCTTTAGAAACTTGGTAGCGGGAGCTGGATTTGAACCAACGACCTTCGGGTTATGAGCCCGACGAGCTACCAGACTGCTCCATCCCGCATCAACGTGCAAAATTATATCTAAATTTGAATCATTTTTCAATCAGAAAAATTTTCTAATTAGACTTGATTAAGTTGCACCTTAATCAAAAGTGGTAGCGGGAGCTGGATTTGAACCAACGACCTTCGGGTTATGAGCCCGACGAGCTACCAGACTGCTCCATCCCGCATCAACGTGCAAAAAGTATATCTCAACTCAAACCTTGTTTAAGTTGCCTATCTTAAGTTTGCATCTTAATTATAGGATTGATTGGTAGCGGGAGCTGGATTTGAACCAACGACCTTCGGGTTATGAGCCCGACGAGCTACCAGACTGCTCCATCCCGCATCAACAGATTTTGCTGCAAACACCAACTTAAACTTCTGGATTATAAGTTGGTGCGGAAGGGGGGACTTGAACCCCCACGCCCGAAAGCACTACCACCTCAAGGTAGCGTGTCTACCAATTCCACCACCACCGCAGCTGTGACGCATTCTAGTGGTTTCAATGAAAAATTGAAAGCGAAATATTCAATTATTCAGCTGGTTTTGGTGCAGTTGATGAAGTTTCAGGCGTTTTTTGATCAACTTGCTCAGTTGTGTTAATCGTTTTCAAACCATAAGCATCTGTCGTTTGCTGCTTTGCAAAGTAAGCCAAACTAATACTTGTAATAAAGAATAAAGCAGTAAGTATCCCAGTTAAACGTGTTAAGAAGTTACCAGAACCAGAAGCGCCAAATACAGTCGCTGCACCGCCACCGCCAAAAGACGCACCAGCATCTGCACCTTTACCATGCTGTACTAGAATTAAAATAATCATCAATAACGCTAAAATGATGTGTAGCACCAGTACAAAAGATTGCATGATGAACTCCTAATTATTTTGATTGGGCAAATGCTTGCGCAATTTGAACAAATGATTCTGCATTGAGTGATGCACCGCCTACGAGGGCACCATTGATATCAGGGCATGCTGCCAATTCAACAGCATTCTCAGGTTTTACACTACCACCATAAAGAATTGCTATGTTTTGACCTTCAGGTGTAATTTGACTCAATCCTTCACGAATTTTAGCATGCATTGCTTGTGCATCATCCGGGGAAGCTGTTTTACCAGTTCCAATTGCCCAAATTGGCTCGTAAGCGACGGTAATATGCACCCATTGCTCTGGATTCACAACACCTGCAATGTCACAAATTTGTTGTAACACCACTCGCTCAGCTTGCCCACTTTCACGCTGTTCAAGGCTTTCACCCACACAATAGATGATATGTAAGTTAGCAGCTAAAGCATTTTTTATTTTTTCATTAAGAATCGCAGGCGTGTCATTAAATATTTCACGACGCTCAGAATGTCCAATTAATACATAATCGACTTGGCTATCCTTTAAAAGATCTGCACTGACTTCACCTGTAAATGCACCAGTACCCGCAATACGAGATACATCTTGAGCAACCACAAACACTTCATGAGCATCTGTTGCAAGTTCATTTTTTACTTGGAGTAAAGCCAATAAAGTTGGCGCAACACCAATTTTACAAACTTCATGAGTGATTGAAGCTTGCTCAAGCTGTTGTTTCAAATCAGCTAAAAGCTGTTGCGTGTTAGCCTGCATTGGGTTCATTTTCCAATTGCCTACAACCCACGGAGTAATTGTCGAACCCGACATAGATCTAACCTTCTATCAAAAATGCGCACATTCTACACGGATTTTAAAAAATTAACGTAAAAATTCAATGGATACAGATTCAGCACCTAGAATTCTTTAAAAAAAGACAACATAAGACACAATATCCAACAGAATAAGTGAAAAAATTCAATTTTTTCATAGTTTTCGGATAATATTAATGATTTTAAGTATAGAATTTTCTACTTATAACCGTATAATTTTAATATTCGAATTATAAAATGAATTTAAGGCGTATTGGGGATGACTTTAGATCAAAGTGGGCCAAAATTTTCTGGGTTAAGTCGTCGTTTGGTTGATGAAGGCATTTTGACCTCCCAGCAAATGCAAAATGCTATTATTAATTCAAAAAAATCTCATCAAAAATTAGTACCTTACCTCGTTGAACATCTCAAAATACGAGCAAGTACGATTGCTGAAATGGTTGCTCAAGAGTTTGGGGAGCCATTGTTCGATTTAGATGCATATAATGTTGAGTTACTACCCAAAGATATCGTTGCAGAAAATCTTGTTACAAAACATGTAATCTTACCTTTATATCAACGAGGTATATCTTTATTTGTAGCGACGAGTGATCCTACAGATATCGAAGCATTGGAAGCAATTCGATTTAATAGTAAATTAAACGTCGTTCCTATTACTGTAGAACATAATAAACTTGAAAAACTGATCGAAAAGCATTTTTCTGAAAATGAGAATTTCAATTTCGGTGATGAAGATCTTGACGTTAACGTGGTCGAGAACGATACACCGCAAAATAATAACGATGATGGTCCTTCAGGTGATGATTCCCCGATTGTTAAGTACATCAACAAGCTTTTGGTTGACGCCATTCGCATGGGTGCATCAGATTTACACTTCGAACCTTATGAAAAAACGTACCGAGTTCGATACCGCGTTGATGGTGTTTTAAGAACTATTGCAAATCCACCATTGCAACTCGCGAATCGATTAGCTTCACGCTTGAAAGTTATGTCTCAAATGGATATTTCAGAAAAGCGTATTCCGCAAGATGGCCGTATTAAGCTTAAATTATCTCGTACTAAAGCGATTGATTTTCGTGTTAACTCATTACCAACCTTATTTGGTGAAAAAATCGTATTACGTATTTTGGATCCGTCTAGTGCAATGCTTGGTATTGATGCATTAGGTTATGAAGAAGATCAGAAAGCTTTATTTCTTGAGGCACTTGAGAAGCCTCAAGGCATGTTACTGATTACGGGCCCAACAGGTTCTGGTAAAACAGTATCGCTTTATACAGGATTGAATATTTTAAATACTGAAAATGCCAACATCTCTACAGCAGAAGATCCCGTAGAAATTAACTTAGAAGGCATTAATCAGGTCAACGTCAATTATAAAGTGGGCTTAAGCTTCTCAGTCGCATTGAAATCATTCCTGCGTCAAGATCCTGATATTATTATGGTCGGGGAGATTCGAGATCTCGAAACAGCTGAAATTGCAATTAAGGCAGCACAAACAGGCCACATGGTGATGTCTACACTTCATACCAATAGTGCTCCTGAAACCTTAACCCGGTTGCGCAATATGGGGGTTCCCTCTTTTAATATTGCAACTTCGGTGAATCTCGTCATTGCTCAACGACTTGCTAGACGACTGTGTGTACACTGTAAAGTACCTGCTGATATTCCTAAACCAAGTTTGTTAGAAATGGGATTCACAGAACAGGATTTAGCAGATCCAGATTTTAAAATTTATCAACCTGTCGGTTGTCCTGAGTGCCGTGATGGTTATAAAGGACGTGTCGGTATTTATGAAGTCATGAAAGTGACACCTGAAATTTCGAAGATTATTATGGATGATGGCAATGCATTAGAGATTGCAGCTGCATCTGAAAGACTGGGGTTTAAGAATCTTCGACGTTCAGGATTAATTAAGGTCATGAACGGACTTACTTCTTTACAAGAAGTGAATCGAGTGACCAGTGAATAATTAAAAATAAGGAAATCATTATGGCGGTGAAAAAAGCACAGATGATGCCAACGTTTGTATATGACGGCGTGGATCGCAAGGGAACCAAAGTTAAAGGTGAAATGCCTGCGCGTAATATTCAACTTGCAAAAGTCATGCTCCGCAAACAAGGCATTACGGTGCGTAGTATCCGCGAGAAGCGCAAGAATATTCTTGAAGGCTTAATGAAGAAGAAAGTGTCTACTTTGGACATCACCATCTTTACGCGTCAGCTTGCCACCATGATGAAAGCAGGTGTACCACTTGTTCAAAGCTTTGAAATTGTTGCAGAAGGCTTAGATAATCCTGCAATGCGTGAAGTGGTTTTGGGTATTAAAACTGAGGTCGAAGGTGGTAATACTTTTGCAGGTGCACTACGCAAATATCCTCAGCATTTTGATCAGTTATTCTGCTCATTGGTAGAATCAGGTGAGCAATCAGGTGCGCTTGAAACCATGCTCGATCGAGTCGCGATTTATAAAGAAAAAAGTGAAGTTCTCAAACAAAAAATTAAAAAAGCGATGAAGTATCCAATTGCTGTCATTGTTGTTGCAATTATTGTGACCATTATTTTGATGGTCAAAGTGGTTCCTGTCTTCTCTGAGATGTTTAGCTCATTTGGCGCAGACTTACCTGCGTTCACGCAACTCGTAGTGGCAATGTCTGAGTGGGTGCAAAAATATTGGTTTATTTTAATTATCGGTATCGCGCTGACCATTATCGGCTTTATTGAAGCCAAAAAACGTAGTCAAAAATTTGCGGATGCATTAGATCGCACGGCTTTAAGGCTGCCTATTTTTGGTGATTTGGTTTATAAAGCAATTATCGCACGTTATAGCCGTACACTTTCAACCACATTTGCTGCCGGCGTCCCTTTAATCGATGCACTCCAATCAACAGCTGGTGCAACGAATAACGTGGTATATGAGCAAGCAGTTATGCGTATTCGTGACGACGTTGCGACTGGTCAACAACTTCATTTCGCTATGCGCTCGACCAATTTATTCCCATCTATGGCTGTGCAAATGGTAGCGATTGGTGAAGAATCGGGTTCACTCGATGCTATGCTAGATAAGGTTGCAACCCATTATGAAAGTGAAGTCGACAATGCTGTCGATGGCTTAACCTCCATGATGGAGCCTTTGATTATGGCCATTCTAGGTGTCTTGGTCGGCGGCTTAGTCATCGCAATGTATCTTCCAATCTTCCAAATGGGTTCTGTGGTGTAATGAACGAAATAATTGCGTATTTAATTCAATCGCCTACAGCACTCTATTTAACTGTAGGAATCATCAGCTTATGTGTCGGCAGTTTTTTAAATGTTGTCATTTACCGCACACCTAAAATGATGGAGCAAGAATGGCGTCAAGACTGTCAGATGTTTTTACATCCCGACCAAGCCATAATTGATGAAGATAAGCTCACGCTAAGTAAACCTGCATCGACCTGCCCGAAATGTAAAACACCTATTCGTTGGTATCAAAATATCCCCGTGATAAGTTGGTTATTTTTACGTGGAAAATGTGGTGAATGTGAAAATCCGATTGGCATTCGTTATCCACTGGTAGAAGTTTTGACTGCTGTTTGCTCATTAGTGGTCGTCGCGGTATTTGGTCCAAGCCTACAAATGCTTTTTGGCTTAATTTTAACGTGGACACTGATCGCACTCACATTCATCGACTTCGATACACAACTTTTACCCGATCGATATACTCTCCCCTTGGCTGCACTTGGTTTAGCGGTAAATAGCTATGCACTCTACACCTCACCTACCTCCGCCATTTGGGGTTATTTGATTGGTTTCCTCTGTTTATGGGTGGTGTACTATTTATTTAAAATTGTGACAGGCAAAGAAGGAATGGGATATGGCGACTTCAAATTACTGGCCGCGCTTGGTGCATGGATGGGTCCATTTTTATTACCGCTCATTGTCCTACTTTCATCCTTAGTCGGTGCAATCATCGGCATCATTTTGATGAAAGTCAAAAAAGAAAATCAGCCCTTTGCTTTTGGACCTTATATTGCGATTGCTGGATGGATTGCATTCTTATGGGGTAACGAAATTATGAAGGTTTATTTAGGGGGTTAAGCTAAAATAAGCCCCATTATGATAATTACAAGGTTTTTTACATGCGCTTTATTTTGGGCTTAACAGGTGGTATTGGAAGTGGAAAAACTGCTGCAAGTCAGTGGTTTGAAACACAAGGTATTACTGTTGTTGATGCAGATATCGTAGCACGTGAAGTGGTTGAAATTGGAAAACCTGCACTACAAAAAATTAAAGATCATTTTGGGGATTGGGTGCTATTGGAAGATGGCGCACTCGACCGCAGAGCGTTAAGAGACCATATTTTTAAACATCCTGAAGCTAGAAAGATATTAGAAAATATTACGCATCCTGCAATTCGCCTATCGATTATTGAACAACTACAACGGGCGACCAGTCCTTATGCCATTTTAGTTTCCCCACTCTTATTTGAAACCAATCAACACCAACTTACTCAACGTACTTTACTGATCGATGCATCCACAGAATTACAAATCTTGCGTGCTTCGCAACGTGATCATCAAGACATTGAGCAAATTAAAAAAATAATGAGTGCGCAAATGTCTCGTGAAGAAAAATTAAAACGTGCAGACGATGTTGTTATTAATGATGGTGAACTTGATCATCTCTATCAACAACTCGCAGTAAAACACCAATATTATCTCGATATTGCACAACAAGCTTAGATTTTAAAAAAGCAGTCTAAGAAGACTGCTTTTTTTGTTGCTCAAGTTTTTGGCTTAGTGCATCTTGGCGACCCAGCCATCGCCATGGTTGTAATGCGCCTATCGCCATACCCAACAACCCAAATAACATCGCAATACTTAAAGGTTCATTTAACAAAGGCACTGCCAAAATTGCAGCTAAAAAAGGCGCTAAATTGGTAATGCTCCCTGCTTTAAAAGCCCCGAGTCTTTTAATCGCTTCCACATAAGTTAAAGTTGCAATAATGACCACAAATATGCCATGAAATATTGTCTGAAACAGTAAATGCTGAGGCTCAGGAGTACTAAGATCTTTGGGTAAAAATAACACGTAAATGGGTACATAAATCACGGCTGACCAGATGGCAACTCCACACATCGCCTGCCATGCACTCAGTTGGAATTTACGCAGTAATACGGTAAATATTGCCCAAAAAATGGCGCTCAAGAAGAATAATCCATCACCAGCACCAAAAGGAATGCCTGATTCACGATACATCAGGAGACTCATAATACCGAGCACGGTGATCATAATGAGCAAACTTGCCCATGTATGACGATCAAAAGCCTGTTTCATCAATATAAAAGCCACGATGGCAGTACAAATAGGAATACAACCATTGAGAAAAATTGCAGCATGCGCAGTCGGTGCATAGTGAAATGCGCTATAAGCCAACAAACAATAGATCACACCACCAATCATTGCCAAAATAAATGGTTCTTTTTTAAGTAAAAAAGAGGCTTCTCTACGATAAAGTAAAATCGGCATTAAGATCAAAAAAGCCAGTGAAAAACGCAGTGCCACAATGTCCCACGTATTGATGTGCCATAGCGCATTTAATCGTGCAGTGAGGGTAAATCCCCCCCAGATGCACATGGTAGTAATAAGAAAAAAATAGCCTTGGGCTCGATCTGAAAGTGCCATCTCAAATTAGGCTTGACGTTGTCTACACGCTTCGTAAAGTGCCATGCCTGTCGCCACACTCACATTCAAACTTTGTAAATTGCCACTCATTGGAATATAAACTTTGTGATCGCATTGCGCCTGAGTAATCGGTCTTAAACCAGTATCTTCAGCACCCATAATCACTGCGACAGGACCAGTCAAATCACATTCGTGAATAGGTAGAGCATGCTCATCTAACATCGTGCCAATCACTCGAACATTAAAATCATCTTTGATTTTAGCTAAAGTACGAGCCAAATTCGTCACTTGGATAAATTTAACTTTCTCTGCACCACCAGCAGCAACCTTACGAGCCGTTGGTGTTAAGCTCGCAGAACGATCACGAGGAACAACAACCGCGTGTACGCCCATGGCTGCCGCAGTTCGAATACACGCACCCAAATTATGCGGGTCCGTCACTTGGTCAAGCGCCAGTAAAAAAACATTGTCTGTACTTTTGATTAATTGCTCAAGATCATTTTCATTCAGCGTTGGATGAGGACGAACTGCAGCAACGACACCTTGATGAAAAGGTTGTCCAGCCAGTTTTTCAAGGCTGTCTCGGCTCGCTTTTTGAATACTAATTCCGAAAGGTTCAGCCAACTCAAAAATACGTTTTAAACGTTGATCTTCACGACCTTTTAGTGCAAATAGAGTCAAAACGCGTTCAGGTTCTAACTCCAACAATGACTCCACAGAATGAACGCCATAATAATATTCGGGTTTAGCCATGAACGACCTCAACTCACTAAGACAATACAATAATATAGAAAAGAAAAATCCCGCAAAGCCAACTTTACAGGATTTTATATAGCGAATAGTTTAACCGATTTGACCATTGAATGTTGGTCAAATTTTTTTTTGGTAATTAACCTTCGAAATGACAAACGTAGTCTAATACGTCATCTGTTTCGATTTTGAAACGGCTCTCACCAGGCACGTAAAACGACTGCCCTGCACGGAAAAGCTCATGTTCTTCATTGTCTGCAATTGTGACACGACATTCACCAGAAATAATTTCCATACGCTCTGGTACATGTGTTTCAAAAGTAAGCGGTTGTTCCGTCGGTAGAATAACCCCAAGTGTTTTTTTCGTACCGTCTTCAAATTGAACAGTGTGGCTAATACACGTCCCGCCAAAATAAACATTTGATTTTTTTACAACAGATACATGATCAAATTGTGATGACATGCGTATTCTCCAAATAATGCGCATTTTATAAATTTTAATTGCCGTAGTTTAATTGCGCTCGAGCAACTAATCAATCAGTGTTTTGCAATGGTTTTTATAAGCAACTTTTGTTCCCTATTGATGAAATTTAAAGATTTTTTTGATTTCTTCTATATATCTTTTGTACACAGGTAAAAGAATATATTCAGTCACTAGTAATCAACCTAATTTCAGTTAAAATGCAAACTAAAAGTTCTCATATTCAAATGTCGTGACTTGAGACTAAAACAAAATTTCTCTATCTTAGAATCCACACTTTCGCAGCTCGGATGCGTTTATGCTGACACACCTTAATCTGATCAACTTTGCTTTAGCCGATAACTTAGCCATTGATATTGATCAAGGTTTCAATGTTCTTACGGGTGAAACTGGTGCAGGTAAATCTTTATTACTCGATGCATTATCAGCGTGTTTAGGCGAGCGTACTGATACGAATTACGTTCGTTATGGTTCAGATAAGGCTGATGTTACAGCCGTATTTAGTTATCAAGATCAAAGTCCTGAAGCTGAATGGTTAAGCACTCATGAGCTGGCAGATGAATCGGGTGAAATTCACCTAAGACGGGTAATCTTTGCTACAGGTCGTAGTAAAGCTTGGATCAATGGACGTCCAAGTAGTCTGTCAGAATTAAAGGAAATTGGCAGACTCTTAGTCCAACTTTACAGCCAACATAGTCAGCAACAATTGTTAGAACCGCCCTATCCAAAACATTGGTTAGATCGTTACAGCAACTTTGGTCAACATACGCTTGCTGTCAAAGACAGTTATAACGCATGGCAAAAAAATATCCGACAGCATCAAGCTGCGCTTGATGCACAGACCACCCGCCTTCAACGCATTGAGACAATTAATCTTCAATTAGAAGAATTAGAAGAAGTGGTTCGACTTGACTATAAAGAAATTGAACAAGAGTTCGATCGCTTAAGTCATCATGAACACATCATGCAAGATTGTAGTTATGCAATCAACGTTTTAGATGAGTCTGATCAAAATATCACTCAGGAAATTTCAAGTATTATTCGCAAGCTTGAATCTCATGCAGGTCGTAGTGATTTACTCTCTGAAATTTATAACTCATTATTAAATGCGCAAAGTGAACTCGATGATGCCAGTGCGAATTTAAAACAATTCATTGACCGTCAGAGTTTTGATCCTGAACGAATGGAAGAGTTAAACACACAACTGGAAATATTCCATCGTTTAGCGCGCAAATATCGAGTACAACCCGAAGATTTAAAATCAGAATACGAACATTGGCAGGCAGAGCTAGAACAATTACATCAGCTTGAAGATCCAGAGACTTTGGCTGAGCAAGTTGAAATTTCACATCAACAGTTTATAGAGAAAGCTCAATATCTAGATGATATCCGTCGTAAAGCAGCAGAACCCTTAGCCAAACTCTTAACAGAACAAGTCAAGCAACTGGCTTTACCAGAAGCTCATTTTGAATTCCGTTTTGATCCTCTGGAGCAACCTTCATCTGAAGGGTTTAGTTTTATTCAATTATTGTTCACAGCAAACAAAGGGATCCCACCTCAACCGCTTGCGAAGGTTGCGTCTGGTGGTGAATTGTCACGTATTGCATTGGTCATGCAAGTCATGAATGCAGAGAAAACCGAAGCTGAAGTACTCGTTTTTGACGAAATTGATGTAGGTATCAGTGGTGGAACAGCTGAGATTGTCGGTCGCTTATTGGCTGGATTAGGTCAACATGTTCAAATTCTATGTATTACACATCAAGCCCAAGTTGCAGCGCAATCGGACCAACATTTGTTAGTGAAAAAACTGCAAACAGACCCTGCTAGCAGCACTATCGTTGAGCTTGATGAAGATCAACGGATATTAGAGCTTGCTCGCATGACTGGTGGTGTCGAAATTAGCGAGACCACCCTTCAACATGCAAAACAATTAAGACAATTAAAGTTTCAGACCAGCACATCTTGATTATTTTAAAAGGATTGTTGAAAACCCATAAGTCTAGTATGTTGAAGTAAAGTGATACTCAAACATAGGAGAAGCCATTAGGTGAGTAAACAATTTCTAACGCACCGTTGCCTGATTGCCCCACCTGATTTAGCAGATGATTTCTTCGCAAATAGTGTGGTCTATATCGCGCGTCATGATCATGAAGGTGCGCAGGGAATTATGATCAATCGTCCAGCTGGGATTCAGGTTAAAGAACTCTTAACAGATCTTGATATCGTTGCAGATCATGTTCACCCACATGATGTCTTACAAGGTGGTCCTTTACGACCAGAAGCGGGTTTTGTACTTCATACAGGTCAACCTACTTGGCATGCGTCCATCGCTGTAGGTGAAAACCTTTGTTTAACAACTTCAAAGGATATTCTTGATGCAATCGCACACAATGAAGGTGTTGGTCGCTATCAAATTGCTTTAGGCTATGCAAGTTGGAGTAAAAACCAGTTGGAGCAAGAAATCGCTCGAGGTGACTGGCTCATTTGTGACTCTGATATGGATTTGATTTTTAACTTACCCTATGACGATCGCTGGGACGCTGCCTATAGAAAAATGGGGGTCGATCGTACATGGCTTTCATCTGAGATTGGACATGCCTGATTCAACTACCGCTCAACTCATTATGGCCTTTGACTTTGGCACACAAAAAACAGGAATGGCTGTAGGATCGTCTATTATTGAAAGTGCTACCCCACTTTCACTTTTACCGATGAAAGATGGCATTCCCAATTGGGATGATCTTCTCAAAATTGTAAAACAGCATTCTCCAAATCTGTTTTTAGTCGGGCTACCACTGAATATGGATGATAGCGAATCGGAACTATCAACACGAGCACGTAAATTTGCCCGTCGTTTAAGACACCAAACCAATATAGAAACATGGATGGTGGATGAGCGATTAACAACTCGCGAAGCGCGTGATGAACTCGATCATTATCAGGTGCAAGGGCGTGGAAAAAAGTTGTCCGCAGACAGCTTGGCAGCCGCTTTATTTATTGAAAGTTGGTATCGTAATCCTCAAGGTATTCAACCTTAAAAGAATACTTGCCATTTCATCTAGGATAAAAATAGCGAAAGGTTAAATTGATTCTAGGCTCTAATACTTTGGTTGATTTCGCTAAAGTGTGTTTCCAAAAACGCTGTGTTTGACCTTTCATCACAATCAACTGTCCTGATTGTAGATACATTTCCGCAGTATGAATTTTATCACGATGTTTAAATCTAAATTTTCGGGTTGCACCGAGACTCAGTGAGGCAATGACGGTCTCGCCATGTTCAGGATCTCTTAATGCAGCCTCATCATCACTGTGCCATCCTACACCTTGAGTTCCATCTTCATACAAATTGGCCAAACAAGAATTAAATTGAACTCCTGTTATAAGTTCAATTTTTTGCTTGAGTGCTAATAATTTCAAATCCCAAATCTGTGCTTGTTTATCCATTCCTGAATAGTGATATTGATAGTTTTGGTCACCATACCATACGACTTTACGACCCGTCTTAAAATATTGGCCGTATAAAATCACTTCATCCTGTTTCCAAGCCAAACCTTCTAAAAAATAATCGAAATAATCCTGTGATTCAGCATGAGTAAGTATAAGGCCGTAATCTTCTACAATCCCATCACAAGGTAGGAGATTTGAATTGGGTTCGGGTGCAAACAGCTCAAAGTTCATAACCAATTTGCCATGAAAATATAACCGTATATTAGCTGAATATTTCAACTGACAAATTGAAACATTGTGAACGCTTGTGACACTGGACAATCAAGCTTAGACTGGCATAAATCTAGACAATAAAAACAATCGCTTATGAATTTATGGCAACTTTTTCTAAAACTTAAACCTTTCGTTCGACCTTATCGCTTTTTAGTGATTGCCACTCTCTTTCTTACGCTCATCGGCTCATTCACAGCTCAAGTGAATGCACTCACTTTGCAGTATGCGGTTGATGAAATTAATGCGCTGGTTGAGAATGGCTTTGGCTTAGCCGAAGGCTGGAATATCCTGATTACCATTACAGCGATATTATTGGGTAAAGAAGTGATTAATGCTTTTGTCCAATTCGGACAAAAGTTTTATGGTGAAAAACTTAGAATTTTTATTTCACAAGATTTAGCACAAGGCATCATTGAAAAATTTCTGACCTATAGATTAGCTTTTTTCAACGAAGAGAATAATCAGGCGGGAAAATTACAAACACGAATCGATCGTGGTATTGGCTCTCTGACTCGTCTAGTTCAAATATTCTTTATTGACATTTTGCCGTTATTTACCAGTGCGATCGTGGCTTTAGGATTAATGTACTACGCCAACTTTTATGTTGGCTTGGTGGCGACCACTATCGTTCCAATCTACTTCTGGTTAACTTATAAACAAGCACAAAAACTCGGAGGCTGGCGTCGAAATTTACGTGATGGTCGAGAAAAGAAAAGCCAAGGTATCCTCGGAATTATTAATTCAATTACGGTTATCAAATCTTTCAACCGCGAGTCAATAGAATCAACCAAACAACTCAAACTACAAAAAGAACTCACAGATAATCAAATGCAAACCCGTCAAGTCAGCTTTTTATTTGATGGGTTAAAAACCTTTATTGAACAAATAGGTATTGTTTTAATCATCATCCTAACTGCGTATTTTGTGCTTGATGGTCAGATGAGCATCGGTATGATCATGTTTCATGTACTGTTGTTCAATAATGTATCCGCGCCAATTCGCTCCTTACATCGTATATATGATGAAGTGAATGATGCCATGATCTATTCAGAAAGCTTCTTTAAAATTTTAGAAGCAGATGATCAAATTGAGCCTACAGGTCAACTCAAACCGCAAATTCAAGGAAAATTTACGCTGAAAAATGTTGAATTCTTTTATCCAAATGGTCACCACGCACTAAAGAATATCAATATGGAGATTCGACCCAATAAAATTACTGCATTAGTTGGCTTATCAGGTGCGGGAAAATCAACCTTAATCAGTCTTTTAGATAAATTTTATGAACCTAATCAGGGGTGTATCGAACTCGATGGCATCGATCTCAATCAAATTGATACACAATATTTGAGAGATCATATTGGATTAGTCCTACAAAAAAATCATATTTTCCAAGGGACTATTCTTGAAAATATTCGCTATGGTAAAACAGATGCTACTGAAGAAGACGTGATCATTGCTGCTAAAAAAGCATCCATTCATGAGCAAATTTTACAACTTCCAGATGGCTATCATTCCGATGCATTGCAACTCTCTGGAGGACAACAACAGCGTATTGCGATTGCTCGTATGTTCTTGAAAAATCCACCGATTATCTTTTTAGATGAACCGACAGCGAGTTTGGATGCCATTGCTTCGGAACAAATTAAACAAAGCCTTGATGAGATTAAACAAGGACGTACTGTCATTATTATCTCGCACAGCCTGTCGCAAATTATTGATGCGGATTACACCTATGTCATGAAAGAAGGCGAAATTGCCGAGCATGGAGAACATGATGCTCTTTACCATCAAGACGGTGTATATAAACAAATTTTTGATGCGATGGCTAAAAGTTTGAATATCGAAAAAATTGCAAAAACTTTTGAAGACGATGGGGATGAGGAAACCCATAGTTAAAGTTTAATCTAGGTAACCTTGGCATTGAAGCAGTTGAATCAACACACAGTCATCTGCTTCATAGAGCTGACTTAACTTCGTGTAAGGATCACCATCGAGCGCTAATATTTGTGCAAATGCAGGTTCAGTTTTTATATCTTTTTGCTTAAGGCGAATGATTTCCTGTTTAAATTGGTCATTTGCCAAATCTAATATTCTATGTTCAACGTAGAAGTGCTGGAATCCCACCTGCTGATGAATTGGTGTTGTAGAACAAAATATCTCAATTGACCAAGCACAATATTCGAATCGGCAAATCCAAGTATCACGTTCAAAATAACTTCGCTCAATGCACCATGCCTTATAGGTTTGAAATAATTTTAGTGTTTCAATCAAATGATTCTCTTGCTCAATCGGATAACTACAAATGTGGTCGATATCACTTTGTGCTATTGCAATTCCTAAAGGTGGCGTACCGACCACTGTAACTTGATACCGCTTGAGTATTTCCAAAAGGTTTAAGTCATCAATGACTTTTTGAAAGTGTATTTTTTTCATTGTTATTTTTAATCTCTAAGATGATTCAACTTTAAAGCGGTTGAATCTCCCAATATGAATTACTTTAACCCTCAGCAGAAAAGCTTAAGCAATTAAGGTTATTTTTGATTTTCGATAACATCTAACGTATAAACAGTTTTAATATAATTTCGATACTGCGTTGAATAAGAGATTTCCAAACAACGCATAAGGTATGCTTTCTCTTTTGAATATTGATAGCTGCCTAACGCTTCTTTGAGCGCTTGATCAATATAATTTTGCACTTGTTTTGCCGCCTCATGGCTATGCTCACCGAGTTGAAAATATCCACCTCTCGCAATATTTGCTTCATTTGCATAAATCTCGGAATGAGATAGACAATACGCGATTCCATCATTATGCAAATACTCTTGTGCCCTTGATAAATCATCCGCATAAATGCTTGAACTCGACAAGATACTCAAAGCAATAGCAAATTTACTTCTCATTTTTTAAATCACGTTCTCAACGAAATAAAAAAAGCGCCTTTTGGCGCTTTAAATACATTAGGGTTGTTTTAGATATGGCCATGCCGCTCTTAAATAAATAAACATGGACCACAGTGTTAAAATTACAGCGGTATATAACAAACCATATGCAACTAATTCAAGTGGTTTCCAATTGAGTAAGAACACGGAAATAGCAATCATCTGAAAAGCTGTTTTATATTTGCCAACCGTAGATACAGCTACATTGGTACGTGCACCGAGCTCAGCCATCCACTCACGTAAAGCAGAAACGGTAATCTCGCGTGAAATAATCACAATCGCAGCAAAAGCCATCGAAATTGTAGGTTGCCATTGCACCAAAACAATCAATGCTGCCGCGACCATTAATTTATCCGCAACAGGATCTAAAAAACGTCCGAATGCAGAAGTCTGATTCAATGTTCTTGCCAAGTAACCATCAAACCAATCTGTGACAGCAGCAATCACAAAAATTGCAGTCAGAATGATATGACGCGTCATACCCCCTTCATGCCCACCCACACCAATCGCAGGAGGCCAATAGGCAATAATTAAAAAAACAGGTATTAACGCAATACGTGCTAGCGTCAAGATATTTGGTATATTCAGGATGCGACCTGTAGACATAGACACCGCCAGTTTGCCCCAATTACAGCTAAAATTTGCAATAAAAACTTGAGCTTTGATTCTTTAATCCGCTTACTTTAAACGATTCACTACCCGCTGTCGACTAGGCAAAAATCGCGACAGTCTGTCTACAAATTGCAACGAGACGGTCATTATGGTCCCAAATATGGGCATATTCAGTAGAATAACCATGCGCAGAATGATCTGTAAATACTTTATATTTAAACCAATCTCGTCGGTCAGCTTGAATAGGTTCTAACAGCGTCACATACCAAGAAATTGAACTTCCTGGTGCTGGTTTTTTTAATATAGGAAAAATTCCTGCAGGCCAAATATCTAACATTGCTATAAATTCAGGCATGCTCAGCGGACCTGCTTCAAATCTAGATTCTGCATATCGAAACCACCCACCAAAATCGGGCTTTTCAGCAGCCGTACAAGGGTATTTCCCTTCAGCCCAAATCAGATCATAGTTCTGATAGCATTGCGGCATAAGAGGATGATAAGGCAACTTAACTAAACTTTCAGGCGAATCATACTGTGGTGCTGTGCGAGTTTGATCCATATTCACAACTGATTCACGGTCTGAACCAAAACTTGCCAGCAGAATTCCCTGTACAGCATCATCCTGCCAAATCCGAGCCTCAATATTAGTCACAGATTTACCTTGCCTTAAAATTTCCACTGTCACTTTGACTGGCTTTTCCTGAACAGGACCCACAAATACCACACTGGTGCTCAATAATCTTTTTTGAGGGTCATGAATCATTTGTGTTGCTTTGTGTAGCATCATCGCCGTGGTTAAACCACCAAAAATGGTACGACCTTGCAACCAACCCTCAGGGATCCCCACCCATTCTTGTTGATCAATTTCTTGAAATACCTGTCCAAATGACATGTGCAACCCTTTTATTTTAAATTTCTTATCGCGCTAGCATGCTGAATTTTCAGATTGAGGTAAATGATCAATGACTCGCAGGTCAATGATCATTTTGGCAAATTGATATGCATGATTACTCATGCAAGATTTTGTACACAGTCCGAGCGAGATTTGCACCAAAACCTGGGACTAAATTCAGATCCTTTTCAGAGGCTTTTAATACCCCTTGAATCCCACCAAAATGTGTTAATAAATCACGGCGACGTTTTGGTCCTAGCCCTGGAATAGCTTCTAAAACTGACTGCCCACGACGTTTATCGCGCTTGGCACGATGTTTAGTAATGGCAAATCGATGCGCCTCATCACGAACCTGTTGAATTAAATGTAGCGCTTTATGGTCTTCAGGCAGTTGAATCTTTGTACCATCAGTGAAATGTAAGGTTTCCAAACCAGGCTTACGCCCTTCCCCTTTTGAAACCCCCACCATGAATGCATCCAATCCAAGATCTTGCATGACCTGCATTGCCATATGTAATTGCCCTTTACCACCATCGATGAGAAGCAAATCTGGCAGCATTGCTTTCTTATAGCGTCGTGTTAAAGCCTGACGCATGGCAGCATAATCATCACCGCCAGTGATATCTTCGATAGCAAACTGACGGTAATCGCGCTTGCGAGCCCCTCCACTATCAAAGACAACACAAGAAGCGATCGTTGCTTCGCCCATCGTATGGGATATATCAAAACATTCGATACGATCAATTGGACGTCCGACCACCTCTTCTAACTGATGAAAACGTTCATTCAATTCATAATGGTTAGCAAGTTGTCCTTTAATGGCATGCTGTACATTCATGGTCGCAAGCTCGAGCCATTCTGCACGGGTTTCTCGAACTTTTGATTTAATCAGAATTTTTTTGCCAAAATTTTGTTGTAGTGCCTCTTCTATGTCTTTCTTGTCTGGCAGCTCTACGTTGACGATTAATTCTGTTGGAATCTCATCGGCAACTTGGAAATAAAAGTTCGCGATAAAATCTGCCAGCATTTGTCCCAAATCATCGCCCAACATATCTGGGAAATAACTTTTTCCTCCCAACATCTTGCCATTACGCACATGCATAATCTGAACGCACGTTACCCCCGCTTGGTATGCGATCGCCAATATATCTGCTTCACCTTTGACTTTATAAATCGCTTGTTGCGTTTGGACATCACGCAATAATGCCATCCGATCACGATAAAAAACGGCTTTTTCAAATTCAAGAGCTTCTGCTGCCGCTTCCATTTTGGCAATTAATTCTTGATTAAGCTCACGTGTGTCCCCTTGTAAAAAACGAATAGAGTTATCAACATCATCTTTATAATCTTCAGGTGATATCATACCCACACATGGAGCTGAGCAACGTTTAATTTGATACTGCAAACACGGTCTTTTACGTTGCGCAAAATAACTATTTTCACATTGGCGGACATTGAATAATTTTTGTAAGACCACCAATGTATCACGTGCATTATAAGCACTTGGATAAGGTCCAAAAAATTTACCTGCTTGATGTTTCCCCTTACCACGACCTGCTGCAATACGTGGATAAGGCTTATCACTGGACACAAAAATATAGACGTAAGATTTATCATCTCGCAGCATGATGTTATACGGCGGTCGATGAAGCTTAATTAAGTTTTGTTCAAGAAGTAATGCTTCCGTTTCTGAGCGGACCACCATGGTTTCAATATCATGAATGCGGGCAACTAAAGCCTGTGTTTTGGGATGCTCAATGGTTTTAACAAAATAGCTAGAAACACGATTTTTTAAATTCTTCGCTTTTCCCACATACAACAACTCTCCATCTTTACCTAACATGCGATAGACACCAGGCAAAGTCGTAAGATTGGCTAAGATTTTTTCAATGTGTTCACGTGCGTTTTCGTTCACAAGCAGCCTTTAATGTAGAGTCAGTCATTCATGCAACAGCATGAGCTTATTGTGATGGTAACGCGCTCTATTTCAAGTGCATTTCGGTAGACGATTTTAAAACCTTGTTGATCCAACAGTTCAGGGCAATGATCGCAGATTTTATAATCAGCTGATTGTTAAAAAGTCTGAGTTGTTAAATTCAAGTTTGATATGCTTTTCAACTGATTCATTCATGGATGCGCCAACATGACTGCGACCGATCGTGCTTTTCACGCCATACAACCTGCACTCTCATCCCATAGTCCTTCAGAAAAAGATCGACTCATTGG
The DNA here is from genome assembly GCF_057737035.1 of Acinetobacter sp. 24-47-47. Lineage (NCBI taxonomy): Bacteria > Pseudomonadati > Pseudomonadota > Gammaproteobacteria > Moraxellales > Moraxellaceae > Acinetobacter > Acinetobacter sp. 24-47-47. The sequence continues at coordinate 2,754,530 of NZ_CM173216.1, forward strand.
AAAGTCTCGCTTTCATTTTGAACCAGCCAAAGTGATGCAGTTATTGCGTGATCGTATCATTGGGCAAAATCCAGCCTTAGATGAAATCGAAAAAATGCTTCACGTGGTCAAAGCTGACTTTTCAAGTCCTGAACGCCCTTTGTCCGTCACCTTGATGCTTGGACCAACAGGTGTTGGTAAAACAGAGACTGTTCGTTTGATTGCTGAAGCGATTTATGGTCGTCCTGATGCATTTTGTCGTATCGATATGAATACACTGGCTCAAGAACATTATGCAGCCGCTTTAACAGGCGCTCCGCCTGGATATGTCGGTTCGAAAGAAGGTCACAGTTTATTCGATGAAACTGCGATTAATGGCTCTCATACCCGTCCTGGCATTATGCTGTTTGATGAACTTGAAAAAGCCTCTCCCGAAGTGATTCGTGGCTTAATGAATGTGTTGGATACAGGTCGTCTAACCCTTACTGCTGGAACAAAAACGATTGATTTTCGTAATTGTATGATCTTTATGACCAGTAATGCAGGAGCACGCGCAGCACAACAATATTTAGATAAATTAAATGTTTTACCGCAAAAACTTCAAAATCTATGTTTAAAACGCCTACCCACGAAAGCCATTATTGAAAAAATACTGCATCGCAGTTTTGATCCCGAATTTCTGAATCGAATTGATCGTGTCCTTCATTATCAACCTGTTCAAGATGATGCACTCCCTAAATTGGTTGATATTGAACTGGAAAAACTCAATATTCGTTTGCAACATCAAAAACGTCAGGTTCATTTATCAGACCTTGCCAAAGCATATTTCTATCAGGGTCATGATATCCGCTTTGGTGCACGTCATTTAGCACGTAAAATAAGAACTGAACTAGAACCCATTATTGCGATCTACTTTCTAAAGCATCCAGATCAACTTCATCTCAAGCTGGATTGCAAAGACGGTCAGCTCACGATCATCAATTAATAAAAAAAGCCCATTATGGGCTTTTTTTAAACAAATCATCTTAAACCAGGAATCGTGACAAAGGATTCTGCTGCCGTTTTATTATAATACGTACACCCTTTTTCAATATTTGCCATTAACAACTGATAACGCTGTCTATTTTCTGCAACATCATCGTTCATTAACAATTTTTCATAGAGTTTATATTCATCATCAGTCGTACGCTTCAAAGTTTGATGATATTCAGCAGGATATAGTTTGCTTTCAAATTCAATGGCTGTTGAATCATCTAAACTAATCTTCATACTGGTGTCAAAAATACTGCTAAAATTCATACCCATCCAACGATCTTTAGCGAGTTGAAATTTAACAATTGGATTTTTGTCATTTAAAAGATCAAGATACAGCAAGTTATCTTCATAAAATTGGTTAAAACTCTCTTCCAATGGTTCACTCGTGTTTGGATAGAGTTGTAAATAATCTACTCTGTTTTGTTCTGCTTTCTTTCTATAACAATAGCTACCTGAAGAAAAATTTTTAAGACCATCTTTGGCGATAAACAATCTCACATTAGGGCTCAAATCATTTCGATCAATGTTGCGATAACCTGGTAAAACTGTATCAAAAACATTTTTACCCGATAGGTTTACACGCTCCATTTCGATATCCGTTTGGATGTCACCAATGATATTCATCGTCCAATGACTAGGACTATTCACACTGAGCGTATTTTGGGCTTGATCATAGGTTTGATAGATACGATTTCGCGTAACAATCACACTATTCAACGGTTTAAAACTATCCGTATAAGTAAATTGTCCATTTTGAAATTCAATATAATTTAAGCCGAATCGATCATTAGAATTATAGTAAATTGAATAGAGTTGATCACCGTTTCGAAATTGTGTACTCGGTGATGATTCATACGAATCTCCCGACCCACCGCCGCCACAGGCACTTAAAAAAAACGGTAAAATACTTAGTACTAATATTGTTTTTTTGAAATTCATTTGAATTTTCTTTTGTATATTTTACACACAAAAGCATAGCTTTTATTGAACCACTTCTCAATTTTAATTTACATCATTTTAAGTAAAATTAAAAAATGCGCCCTGAGGCGCATTTTGATCTGAATGCTCTTAAAACACATAAGGTCGAATAAAAATCAGGAAGAATATCCCTAACATCAAGAACCATTTTAAAAAGTAATATAACTGACGGTTCTTCGCTTTCAGTGCTTTTGCTTTCACACGCAAGCGATAAATATAACCAAATGCTTTGTTCAGACCACCCGTTTGATCCCCTGCTTCATTCGGTGAACTTGCCGCAGTCATTACATTTTTACCAAACCAATGATTAAACCGTTCCATCCAACGTGTCTTTAAAGGGCGCTCTACATCAGCAAAGAAAATAATACGATTTTGATCCGTCGTGTTTTCTGCATAATGAATGTAGGTTTCATCAAACACAACGCTTTCACCATCTCTCCATGAATACCGCTGACCATCTACATCAATAAAGCAACGATCATCATTTGGCGTCAACAACCCTAAATGATAGCGTAAAGATCCCGCATAAGGATCACGATGACGAACCAAGCGACTATCAGGAGCAAGCTCAGTAAACATCGCCGCTTTAATGGTCGGTAATGTTTTAAGCAATGCTGTCGTTTTAGGGCACAGTTCTGCTGCTGAAGGATGTGCAGAGTCATACCATTTTAAATAAAAACGCTTCCAACCAGTTTTAAAAAATGAATTAAAGCCTAGGTCATCATATTTTTCAGAGGCTTTGATCCCACCCTGCTCATATAAAGCTTTGGCTTCATCACGAATCATTTCCCAATTTTCATCTAACACTTTTAAATCTTTAAAATGCTGTGTGTCGATATAAGGCTGGTTTGGCACCTTAGAGAACATATACATCAAAAAATTAATAGGTGCCAAAATGGTCGAATGATCAAAGAATTGACGATAGAACGAATGTCGTACTTTTCCACGACGTTGAATATACAGTGCCGATATGATGAATATCGCGAGAATAATCCACTTGATCATTGATTGACTCGGTTTATCTTTGGTTAGCGGGTTAAATGAGGAGATGCTGCACCTAAATTGGAAATGAATTGTTCCAATTTAGATGTATAGATAATCACGTAAATTGTATAACGACTACCCCAAACAACGAAACATTGTGTTCTACAAATAGACTTTTGATGGCTTTATATTTCAGTTTATTGACTTTTATGACGAAATTTAAAGTGCAAAATAACTTGAAATTACCTACCTACCCCAGATATAAGTTGAAGTGTTTTTAAATAAAATGCCAATTGAAACAATCGCTTTATTGTAAGAAGAACAAACTCTACATTCGCATCTGCTGTTTTATAACGCATGCTGGTGCAATAAATAGATGACCATTGCGTCACGGCTTGATACAACTTGTTATGTTCTTTTTCGATATAGTTATCGTAAGATTAGCGAAGCTTTAATGTGCGCAGGAAATACGCACTTGCTTCACAACATCAACTTAGAAGTCCTCCAAAAAAAAGGAGATCAGGGCATGATCCACGCTGGCAATGCCATTACCGTCCAAATGCTTTCGGACGGAATTGCAGAATTCCGCTTTGACTTACAAGGTGAGTCGGTTAATAAATTCAACCGCGCAACAATTGACGACTTTAAAGCTGCAATTGCTGCTGTTCAATCAAACGCTGAGATCAAAGGTCTTATCGTTACATCTGGTAAATCTACATTTATCGTTGGTGCAGACATCACTGAGTTTGGTGAAAACTTTGCGCAAGGCGAACAAGTCATTGTAGATTGGGCGATGCCTGTTCATGAAATTTTCAATTCATTCGAAGATTTAAATATTCCTAAAGTTGCTGCAATCAATGGTATGGCATTGGGCGGCGGTTTCGAAATGTGCTTGGTGTGTGACTATCGCGTGATGTCAGAATCAGCACAAGTTGGTCTTCCAGAAATTAAACTTGGGATCATTCCTGGTTTCGGTGGTACTGTTCGTCTAAGCCGTGTTATCGGTATCGATAACGCTGTTGAATGGATGGCAATGGCGAACCCGAAAAAAGCACCTGCTGCACTTAAAGATGGTGCGGTCGATGCGGTGGTTGCTGCTGATAAATTACAAGATGCTGCGATCTCTATCGTTAAACAAGCAATCGAAGGTCGTTTAGACTGGAAAGCGAAGCGTCAAGAAAAATTAGATCCTATTAAGTTGAATCCATTAGAACAAATGATGGCTTTCAACTCATCTAAAGGTGTGGTACTTGCGAAAGCTAATCCTGCACAATACCCTGCGCCAAAATTATTGCTTGATTCTATGCAAGCGGGCTCAAGCTTAGATCGTGCTGGTGCACTTCGCCAAGAAGCTGAACACTTTGCAAAAGCAGCGGTAACGCCACAAGCAGGTGCGTTGATTGGTTTATTCATCAACGACCAAGTTGTGAAGAAAACTTCGAAAAAATATGAACAAGGCGCTCACCCTGTAAATCAAGCTGCAGTACTTGGTGCAGGTATCATGGGTGGTGGTATTGCTTATCAAGCGGCAAGCAAAGGCACACCAATTATCATGAAAGATATTGGTAACCCACAACTTGCTTTAGGAATGAAAGAAGCAAACGGTCTTCTGACTAAACAAGTTGAACGTAAGAAAATCAAGCCTGCTCAAATGGGTGAAACGCTTGCACGTATCCGTCCGACATTAAGCTATGATGAGTTTAAAGAAGTCGATATCGTGATCGAAGCGGTAACTGAAAACCCGAAAGTGAAAGGCATCGTACTCAAAGAAACAGAATCTAAAGTACGTGAAAACACGATCATTGCATCAAACACTTCTACGATCTCAATCACGCGTTTGGCTGAAAACCTTGAACGTCCTGAGAACTTTGTAGGGATGCACTTCTTTAACCCAGTGCATATGATGCCTTTGGTTGAAGTGATCCGCGGTGAAAAAACTTCACCTGAAGCGATTGCAACGACTGTCGTACTCGCTCAAAAAATGGGTAAAACTCCTATCGTTGTCAATGACTGCCCGGGCTTCCTTGTAAACCGCGTATTGTTCCCTTACTTTGGTGCGTTTGACCTTCTTCTTAAAGACGGCGCTGACTTCCAACAAGTCGACAAAGTGATGGAAAAATTTGGCTGGCCAATGGGTCCTGCATACTTAATGGACGTTGTCGGTATTGATACTGGCGTTCACGGTGCAGAAGTGATGGCTGAAGGTTTCCCTGACCGTATGAAGCCTGATTTCAAAGGTTCAATCCAAACAATGTATGAAGCACAACGTCTTGGTCAAAAGAACGATGTTGGTTTCTACAAATATGAATTGGACAAGAAAGGCAAGAAAGCAAAAACTGTTGATCCAACAGCGTATGACGTGATTGCTTCTGTCGTGACTGGTGAAAAACGTGAATTTGATTCTCAAGAGATCATTGACCGTATGATGATTGCTTTCTGTAACGAAACTGTTCGTTGCTTAGAAGACAACATCGTTGCAACACCAAACGAAGCAGATATGGCAATGATCATGGGTGTAGGCTTCCCTCCATTCCGTGGTGGTCCATGCCGTTACATCGATCAAACTGGTGTAGCTGAGTATGTTGCGCTTTGCGACAAGTATGCGCATTTAGGTAAGGCTTATGAAGCGCCACAAATGTTGCGTGACATGGCTGCTAACAACAAAAAATTCTACGGTTAAGGAGCAACGTGAATGGCTACTTTAAATCCACGTGACGTTGTCATCGTTGATGGCGTACGTTCAGCAATGGGTAAAACCAAAAATGGTATGTTCCGCAATGTACGTGCCGATAACTTATCTGCTGAATTAGTTCGTGCATTGGTTGCTCGTAACCAGTTTGATGTGAACGAAGTTGAAGATGTGATCTGGGGTTGTGTGAACCAGACTCTAGAGCAAGGCATGAACATCGGTCGTAACATCGTGTTATTGGCAGACTTACCAAAAACTGTTGCAGGTCAAACTGTTAACCGTCTTTGTGGTTCTTCAATGCAAGCAATTCATACCGCAGCTGCTCAAATTGCGACAAACCAAGGTGATATCTTCATCATCGGTGGTGTTGAGCACATGGGCCACGTTGGCATGATGCATGGTATCGACTTGAACCCACAAGCATCTAAACATTATGCAAAAGCATCTAACATGATGGGCTTAACTGCTGAAATGTTAGGTCGTATGAATGGCATTAGCCGTGAAGAGCAAGACGCTTTTGGTGTTGAATCTCACCGTCGTGCTTGGGCTGCTACTCAAGAAGGTCGTTTCAAAAACGAAATCATTGGTGTTGAAGGTCATGATGCAAATGGCTTCAAAATCCTTTGTGATGTAGACGAAGTGATTCGTCCAGATGCGAACCTTGAAGCATTTAAAGCGTTGCGTCCTGTGTTTGACCCTAAAGGCGGTACAGTGACTGCTGCTACATCATCAGCGTTGTCTGACGGTGCATCTGCAATGTTATTGATGTCTGCTGAGCGTGCGCAAGCACTCGGTCTTAAGCCACGTGCTGTAATTCGATCTATGGCAGTTGCAGGTTGTGATGCTGCGATCATGGGTTATGGCCCAGTTCCAGCAACTCAAAAAGCGCTGAAACGTGCTGGCTTGAGTATTGGTGACATTCAGACTGTTGAGTTAAACGAAGCATTTGCTGCTCAAGGTCTTTCAGTATTGAAAGGTCTAGGTTTACATGACAAACAAGACATCGTGAACTTAAACGGTGGTGCGATTGCGCTTGGTCACCCATTGGGTTGTTCTGGTGCGCGTATCACAACGACGTTGTTAAACGTGATGGAACAACAAGATACACAAATCGGTCTTGCGACGATGTGTATCGGTCTTGGTCAAGGTATCGCAACTGTGATCGAACGTGTTTAAGTTTTAAATACGTGACCAAAAGAAACCCCGCTTAATGCGGGGTTTTTTCTCTAAAAAAAAATCTTGTTAAAAAATTTATAAATATGAAGAAAAAAAAGACATATTTCTATCCAGTATTTTATATCGTTCTCAGTCTTATAATTTTCTATTTTGGATGGAAGTTAGAAAATCAATATGAATTGCCTTTCTTTAATCCTCTATTAGTTTCTAGTATTGCTTATGGACTGGCTATTACTTTTTTAACTCCCATTTTTCTTGTTGTTATCAATCAGTTTTATGTCCGAGAAATTGAGGAGAATCGCAAAAAATTCCGTTATAAAAAAATTAATAAATTCATGAATTATTTTATATTTATACTTCTTACAGGGTTTGTGTTATTTTTTGTTTGGAGGTTATTTTCCCCGCAATTTATCACGCTTACAAACTTCGCTCTGATCAAAATAAATGAAGTCATTGGCAAGCCAGTTATCAAAGAATTTCTATTTAACGGTACGGTACAAGCTAATCCAACTCATCAACAAAAAATTAATATTGGCTCACACAAACATTCTATTTATGTTATTGATACTGTTACTCACAAGATAAATTTTACGCTATCTGATAATAAGAGAGAATACTCATTAAAGCAGTATTGCTTAACTCAAAATTTGAACCTTAATATTCAGAAATATAAAATTCAAATTGAAGGTTATAATTCTTTTTTGGGCTTTAGTGCTCAACAAAATCAACACTTGAGCAACCATGTATCTGCTCAACAAAATATCAATTTAGATCTTAACACTTTAAATTCATGTGAATTAATCTACTATAATTTACCTAGGCTTTAAGATAATTTGCAAATTATCAAACGTGTTTAAGTTTAGATACGTGACTAGAAGAAATCCCGCTGTTTGCGGGATTTTTATACTTTAGAAATCAAATTTTATTTTAGATTACTCCGCCATCCATCACCCAACAACTGATTTAAACGTTGCTCATCAAAGGTCATTGGAATCGCGCCTGCACCCTGTTGGATATGAGTCAATGCTTTGTCCCGATCAATCCCTAAAGGCTCCAACATTCTAAAAATGCCTGAACTCGGATCATTCGACTGTAAACCTGCTGCAACAGACAAAACATACTGCTGCTGTAAAGGTGATAGATGACTCATATCAGGCACTGGAGTTTTCGGTTGAATATTCAGTGCAGGTGAACTTTGCTCTAAAGCAGCATTTTGAATATTCTGCTCTTTTTTGATCACTTGATGTTGCAAAGATTGACGCACCTTTTGATCCTCTTGAAAAGGTGTAACAGTCGTCACAACTTCATCACGTAAGTCATCGTCCGCCATCAATTGAATTGAAGGCAGGCTTGCAACATCTTCAGCATGAGACAAACTCATCAGCAAGGCTGAGATCACACCGAACATCAAACATAATTTAGAATTAGTCATAAGTAAGACTCTGACATGCATCGTTCAAATTGAGCATCAAGAAACAAGAATAACTAAACAAATAGATCCATTCTTTAATTAAACTACACCAATTTATTTACGTATTCATCAGCACTCAGATAAATGTTTCAAGTTTTTTTTAAAAGTTTTGCTAAGCAACTGAATTTCAAGACTCGGTCTGATTTTACAAATATGGACTTCAAAGCTTAACTTCAATTCATTATAAAAATAGAAAACTCATACATATCCATCAGCCATGAAAACTAAAATAAAAAACAGCCTACTCGTTATATTTTTATGTCTCACATCACTCTGGGCAATCTTATTCATTTGGACACATCAGCCTGTTAATACCATTTTCACTTATGCACTGATCTTGTTTTGGGTTGGACTTGCCATCATTACAGGGATATTCCATTTCAAGCAACACAGCTATAAGCCCTATTTCACATGGGCGTATTTGATTATTTTTTTGATTGCCATGAATAGCTTTTTTTCCTTAGAACCACGCAATGATCGCGTTTGGCAGGATGAAACCGACAAAATTATTCAATTCCAATTCAAAGATGGCAAAGTGGAATTACAGAATGTCAGAAATTTTATTTGGCACAGTGATAAAGACTACGTGATGCGGTGGGAAACACGACAATACGATTTAGAAAAGTTAGATCGTATAGATTTAGTGGTATCACATTTTATGCAAGGTCCTATTGCGCATGTTTTTATTACATTTGGTTTTGATGATGGCGAACATCTCGCTTTTTCTTTAGAAGTTCGTCAGGAAAAAGATGAAGGATTTTCCACCATTGGCGGGTTTTTTCGGCAGTATGAATTGGCACTGGTCGTAGGTGATGAAAATGATTTGATTTATACCCGCTCAAATATTCGCGAAGAAGATGTCTATATTTATCCAATTCAAATGAATCAAACCGAAATTCAGATGTTGTTTTTAGAATTCCTGAACAAAGCCAATCGGCTAAATCATACCCCAGTTTGGTATAACACCTATATTAGTAATTGTACGACCATCTTGTTTGATTTATTAGAACATGCAGTAGGACAAATTCCACGAGATTATCGCGTGACATTGCCAGGTTTAATTCCAAACTATTTATATGACAAAAAAGTCCTCGATAATGGTATTACTTTAAATCAATGGAAAGAAAAAGCACATATTAATCCTAAAATTGAGCATGTTCATGATGTACATTTACTTTCAAGTAAAGCCTTTTCTGCCTTACTCCGTGAGTAAAGCATGCGTCCATTTTTTATAACCACGCTGAAAGAAACAACCAAGAAAGTTTGTTTATTGCGTTTCTTCCTGAACAGCAGGCTCTGAACTTGGACTTTGATTCACTGTTTGTGCTTCAATCACTTCGGCATTTTGATTTTTTAACTGATCAATTTCGCGTTGTAATTGATTTAATTCGCGATATAACTCGTTAAAGCGATTCACACTGAGATCACTTTTAAATAGGATCATTTCGTTACGGCGTTGCCAGTCATGATTCTTCAAAAACTCAAACATTTCTTCAGCTTTTTTTGTGATCTTAAGTTCTAAAGCAAACAAAGCTTGATCATTATTATGCTGTCGGCTGAATTTTAACTTTTCTTTCATTGGCTCACGCAAGTCTGCTTTCATCTCCAAAGCATCAAGCGCTTGTAAAGCTGTCGCATAAATTTGTTGGTCACGCGTTTGATATTCAGATTGAATTTTCTTCACTTGGACAAACATCTTTTCAGTGTCTTGGTATTTATTCTTTTTATCTAATTCTAGGCGCCGAACGTTCAGAAACTCATCCCACTTGGCTTGATCTAACTCACGTAAATACATATTTCGTGATTCAATATTGTCTACCCAATACTTCAAAATAAATTCAGAAAGTACTTTATAGTCACCATTCAAACGCTCATCTTCAACTTTAAAATTCAGAGGGGTTTTCCAATCCTTCGCTTGAACATAAAGCTGCTCAATTTTTTCCGTCATCACCAAATCAAATTGTTGACGTTGCACTTCATCATTTTTTTCATTTTGCGCGTAGGCACAATAACCAAATAATAAGGTCACCATGACGATAACCACAGCTAAAATTCCGCGCATCTCAAACTCCTATCCTTTTTTTGTTTGAGTAATGAATCACTTGCGAACAATGACAAGCACATGATGTGTATTGTATAGCATATTTTTTAAGCAGAAATAGGAATGAATTTAGTGGATATTGCTGTGATTTTGTCGATTTATTCGTGATTCTGTGATCAAGTTTCAATAATTTATTACGCAATATTCATATTTTCGACAGAAACATAGCGGGTTGAAACTCTGCGTTTCAGATTTAGACCTTTAATTTTGTTGTCATTGCCCACACTATAGATTCATAAATGATGATTAGAGATTTTTTATGCGTGTAGATGTGTGGTCAGATGTAGTATGCCCTTTTTGCTATATCGGAAAAAAACGTTTAGAAGCAGCAGCTGCTGCAACTGGTGTAGAACTTGAAGTCCATTGGCACAGTTTTCAGCTAGATCCTGATGCACCGCCACGTCAAGAAGTCTCAAATAGCGAACGTTTAGCATTAAAATATGGGCGTACTGTCGCTGAAGTTGAAGAAATGCAACGCAATATTGCGGAAATGGCAAAAGCAGAAGGCATCGAGTTCAATTGGGAAAATGCCAACTCAGGAAATACATTCAACGCCCATCGAATTATTCATCATGCACAAAGCTTAGGATTGGGTTCGGAAGCAAAAGAAGCCTTTTTTTATAGCTATATGACCCAAGGTTTAGCCATTGGCGAGCGTGAAACTCTCGAAGATGTTGCTTCGCGCATTGGTTTAAATCCAGTTGAAGTGGATGATATTTTGGATTCTGATCAATATGCCGATTTTGTCCAATTTGATGAAGAACTTGCACGTGATCAATTAAAAGTGACTGGCGTACCATTTTTTGTATTCGATCAGCGTGTGGCTTTGGCTGGTGCTCAACCGACTCAAGTCTTCCAAGATGTGATCAACAAAGTATTAACGACTGCCAATGAACAAACAGATCAACCCACTGTTGAAGATGCAGAAACTTGTACTGATGAACATTGTGACGTGCCACCAAGCAAATCATAAAACATCTTCGAGAACCTAAATACTGGCTTAAGGTTGCATGACTTAAGCTATATTTAGACTGTTATAAAAATAGAATTCAGCGTTGCATAAACAAGCCTATTCAAGTGAATCGGAACTTAATATACTTCATGTATAGATTCACTGCATGACTCTATACATGGTAAATTTTTATAGACCTCTTTCCCCAAGGAGGTCTTTTTTTATCTATAAAACAATCATTTAATAAAATTATTTCAGTTTCAAGTCTTCTCATTATCTGTTCCAATTTTAAATCACTTTAATTTCATTGTTGTTTATTGTGAATTTTGTTGAACAATTCATTAGAATAGATCAAACATTGATTTTTAATAATATCACGATGCTTAAGCCCATTTTTAATTTTATAAATAAATTCAGCGGCTTAACAATGAAAATGACTTAGAGCGAATATGAAAAGAATCATGCAGCAGTTCAAATCGTCAACCTTAAGTCTTGTCTTAAGTTGTAGCTTTTTAAGTACTTTCGTGTATAGCCAAGATCAGATAGATCACTTGACTGATCCTTATCAAACAGATGAAATCAGTGTCAGTAGCGAATTCCCTACTTTAGACTATCCTTTAGAATTTCAACAAAAAGATTGGCCAACATCGGATGAAAATAGCTTAGGTTGGATTAACTACGTTCCTCGCATGGTAGATTCAACCCCCACACTATTCCCTGAACAATCCAATAAAAGAATATACGCCCCGACCCAAGCGACTGAAGATTTATCATGGATTGACCGACGTCAAAAATCGATTCGCCACTGGGCAGACCGAACCGCTCAGCGAATCGATGGTTGGTTTGGTGAAGGTTATGAAGATGAAACCGCCAAAGCAACGCTACGTGTAATCTTTGATAATAAATGGAATAAGTATGATGATTACGAATTCAAGCCACGTATACGCGGTAAAATCGACTTACCAACCTTAGAGCGTAAATTAAGTTTAGTCTTTGGTGATGATTCACTGGATAATGAAATTGACAACAATATTGCCATTACCAATGAAAATCCCGCTGCTGATCCCGACAAAAATGTCGACACTAAGCGAATCCGTGAAGATAACAGTTCGATCGCATTACGTTGGTCACAACTGTCTGATAAGTTACCTTTCGATTTAGATGCTGATTTAGGTATTCGATCTGGAGATGACATTTATGCCCGCTTGAAGGCAAAAAAAGATTGGACTCTCGGGAATGATTTTTCCTTTCATGCTGAACAAATCTATCGTTATGGTATAGATAGTGAAAATTATCTAAGAACCAATTTGGAACTCACCCACGCACGTCCAAATGAAGCGTTTATTTCAAATCAGCTTTATCTAACTTATGCAGATGAGCAGGATGATGATTGGACTTGGGATAATCGTACCTATCGCCAACATCAGTTTTTCCATGATAACCGCTTTAACTACGGTATGTATGTGGGTGGTTATTACAATAACGATGATTTACGTATGAACAGTTGGGGACCTTTTGTTTCGTGGCGCCAACCCTTATTCCGCGAATGGTTCTTTGTTCAAGGTGACCTTAACTATTTTAATGATAAGCGTGAAGATCGATCACACTATCCTCGTGCTTTAGTTCGTCTTGAAGCTAGATTTTAGCGCTCGATAATAGTCATAAAAAAAGCCCATCACTGATGGGCTTTTTTTGGATCTTAGATTCTCAAATGACAGGCTTTTGAATCACGATACGATCATTACGTGTAATACGTGTTTTTTTAGGCGCCACTTCAGCTTCAGTTTTAGGTAAAACATAACCGACACGATCTGTGCGTGCGATACGTTTACTATCCACAAAAGAATTAATATCAAACTGTGGAATTTGATGCTTCACTACGGTTACACGATCATTTCGAACAATTTTTTTCACATCTTGTTCTGCATAAGAGACATTGGTTAAGCTCAGACAAAACATGCTAAATGCGAGCATCATTGAAGTTTTCATAGAATATTCCCAATATTTAATGATCGCTATTATAGATTAATTATTATTGTTTAATATGTTTTCCAAATCAAAACTTGGACGTATTTTTTTATCATTAACATCGAAAAAATTTATCTATTTTAACCCAAAGCTTAAATAGTTCCTTTTACATCCTACGACGGCGCTGCATAAAAAAGCCTATCCGAAGATAGGCTTTGGATCACAATTTAAAATATGCGCTTATTTCAATAATAAGCTGTTAATGCGTTTTAAATATGCAGCTGGATCTTCTGGTAAACCACCTTCCGCAATCATCGCTTGATCAAAAATCACATTTGCAAGATCGTCAAATTGTGCTGAACCATCCAACTTTTTCACCAATGGATGCTCAGGGTTAATCTCTAAAATTGGCTTGCTTTCTGGGACTGCTTGACCTGCCTGTTTTAACATGCGAATCAACTGTGGAGACAACTCGCCTTCACCCGTCACCAGACACGCTGGAGAATCAACCAAACGAGTGGTTACGCGCACTTCTTTGGTTTTGTCTTTTAATGACTCAGACAGCTTTTCAACCACAGGTTTAAACTGCTCAGCCGCCGCTTCTAATGCTTTTTTCTCTTCAGCATCCTGTAAATCACCTAAGTCTACAGCACCTTTTGCGACATTCTGCATTGGTGTCCCGTCAAACTCATGAACAAATTCCATTGCCCATTCATCTACACGTTCAGTCATTAGCAGAACATCGATGCCTTTTTTCTTGAATAATTCAAGTTGTGGCGAGTTTTTAGCAGCGGCTAAGCTTTCCGCCGTTACATAATAAATCGCCTTTTGACCTTCTTTCATTGCTGCTTTGTAGTCAGCCAATGAAGTGGTGACCTCATCATTGTTTGAAGTTGCAAAGCGTAGAAGCTTCAAAATTCGGTCACGATTGGTGAAATCTTCACCCAAACCTTCTTTTAAGACAGAACCAAACTCAGCATAAAACTTCTTAAATTTCTCTTGATCTGCTTCATCTTCAGATTTAGCTAAAGTATCTAAAGTTGTTAAGATTCGACGTGTGTTACCTTCACGGATGGTTTTAACATCTCGACTTTCTTGAAGTAATTCACGACTCACATTCAACGGTAAGTCTGCGCTATCCACAACACCTTGTACGAATCGTAAATAGTTCGGGATGAGATTATCTGCATCATCCATGATGAAGACACGTTTCACATAGAGCTTGATACCTGCTTTCGCTTCACGTGAGAAAATGTTGTGCGGTGCTTTACTTGGGATATACAGTAATTGCGTATATTCAGTGCTCCCTTCTACACGGTTATGCGCCCATGTAATAGGTGCTTCAAAGTCGTGACTTAAGTTTTTATAAAACTCAATATACTGTTCTTCAGTAATGTCATTCTTACTACGTGTCCACAATGCGCTGGCAGAATTGATCGCCTCCCATTCACCCGTTTTGACATACTGGCCTGGTTTCGCTTCTTCGCCCTCAGCTGCTTCTTCTTGTTGCCATACCTCTTTTTCCATTTGAATTGGTAAACTGATATGGTCTGAATATTTATTGATAATTTGCTTTACTTTATAACTTTGCAAATAATCTAATGCGTCTTCGCGCAAGTGTAGAATAATATCTGTACCGCGACCTTCTTTTGTAATTTGCTCAACTTCAAATTCGCCTGTACCACCACTGATCCAACGTACACCTTCTGAAGCTTCAGCCCCTGCACGACGTGATTCAACTGTGATTTTATCAGCGACAATAAAGCCAGAATAAAAACCGACACCAAACTGACCAATTAACTGTGCATCTGACTTTTGATCACCGGTTAATTTAGACATAAAGTCTTTAGTACCAGATTTAGCAATCGTACCCAAATTATCAATAGCTTCTTGTTGGCTTAAACCAATACCGTTGTCTGAAATGGTGATGGTTTTATTATCTTTATCCAATTGTACGCGTACACGTAAATCTGGATCATTTTCATAGTATTCAGGATGATTAATCCCTTCAAAACGTAATTTATCACATGCGTCTGAAGCGTTTGAAATTAGCTCACGAAGGAAAATTTCTGGATTTGAATAAAGTGAATGCGTCACTAAATGTAAAAGCTGAGCAACTTCCGCTTGGAAACTATGTTTTTGTGTATTCTGCTCGCTCATAAACTACTCCTTAAACACATCAAAACAATTTTTTTGAATGCTTAATGAATGGTGTAGCTTCTAATTTTTTCAATGGTCAAAATTAATTTTTTTTAAAAAGGACCTTGTTTGTAAATTCGATCAAGATGTATTTCTAGTTTTTGCTGACGCATTTGATAGACATGATTTAAGCATTGCAAATTTGCTTGGCATTGATCACGTAATTCCAGCCATTTGACTTGTTCATTCTGAATGATTGATCGCATTCCCATCGGTACTAAACGACGAAGAATTTGATAAGTGGCAGCCATTTTAACATCTGCATCATTCAGGATACGATGTTCACAAACAGCTTTCTCAGTTTCGGACTGCGCTTTTTTGCAATCAAAACTCGCTGCAAATACTGGAACACTTCCACATGCAGCCAGCACAATGATGAGTTTTATGAATTGGTTCTTCATGCATACTACTCTGTTATGAGCTTTCTAGATTATTGAAAAAAATTGTTTTTTTATATGGTATTTTCTACCTGTTATAGTACGACACATAAAAAAAGCCCTATTGATTAATAGGGCTAGGCGCAACTTTATTTTTAGAATTTGTAGCTGTAACCAATGCTATAGATGACTGGATCTATATCTAGCTTGAACTTTGTTGTTCCATCTACAGTCACTTCAGGGTTCAAATCTGCATAACGTACGTCAGCGAATACACCCCAGTTTTTTGCATCAGCTGGTTGGAAATTGAAACCTAACTGCGCTGCATAACCAAAATCTTCTTTTACACTTTGAACGCCTTGCTCATCCCAAGCAATAAATGCTGTTGCACCAAGACCAACATAAGGTGTAAATCCCCAGGTATTTTTAAAATGATATTTCGCAGTCAGTGTTGGTGGTAAATGTTTAATCGTCACTGCATCAGCGCCATTAATCAAAACATCATGGCGAACTGGAGTCGCTAATAATAATTCAGCAGAAATTTGATCATTAAAGAAATATTCCACCGAAGGGGTAAAAGCAAATTCATCATCGGCTTCCACTTTAGCTCCTCCTAGAGCAGTCACAGTGGTATCTTGCGTTGGAGAAATTGCAGATGCACCTACCTTAAGTTGCCACTCTCCTGCCAGTGCATTTGCTGACATCCCAACTAAAACAATCAGTGCAATTTTATTTAACATTATTATAACCTCTGAAAGAAATATCTAAATAAACCACTATTTAAATATAATAAACATGCCAAAAATTAATATGCAACTCTCAAAAATTAAATAAAATACATTTTATTTATAAACAACTGATTATAATAATAATTTATTTTAAATCATACCAATTTAGTCAATTATAAAACCATCAATTATTTTAAATAACCTATTGATCATATTATTTTACTCGGAATTTTTTATTTAATCCTACTATTTTAATCTGATTTAAAATAAAAAAAGGCGATTATATTAATCGCCTTTTATTCAATCATTTTTTAAATGTAGTTATAGGACCATTGCCGCGATCCAACCAAAAATCATCAATGGAATATTGAAATGAATAAATGTCGGAATCACACTGTCTTTCATATGATCATGTTGACCATCCATATTCAAGCCTGATGTTGGTCCTAAAGTCGAGTCTGAAGCTGGAGAGCCTGCATCACCTAGAGCTGCAGCAGTACCTATGAGCGCAATTGTTGCTGCTGGACTAAAACCAAACTGAATACATAATGGGACATAAATGATTGCAAGAATTGGCACTGTGGAGAATGATGATCCTATACCTAGTGTAATTAACAATCCGATGAGTAACATCCAGAATGCTGCCCAACCTTGACTATCACCAATCCATGCGACTGAAGCCTCAACTAGCGTTGGAACCTGACCAGTAGCGCCGATCACGGCTGCAAAACCTTGTGCTGCGATCATAATAAAACCCACGAGTGCCATCATACGCATACCAGTAATGATGACATCGTCAGCTTCTTTCCACTTGAAAATACCTGCACAACTTAGGATCGCCACACCGACTAAACCAGCTAAAATCATCGAATCAGAATACAATTGCACTGCAAGCGTTGCTAAAACAGCACCCCCCGCCATATAAATCGTAAATTTAGAAACCTCCGGTCTCGCAGAACCTTCTTGAACACCCATTTCACCCGAAATGCTTTGTGGTTGTTCTTCGACATGAATGTCACGATATTCTCGTGGTTTACGATAGCTATAAAACACTGCGATTAATAAACCTACGAACATCCCAAACACAGGAATCGCCATCGCAGAAGGGATTTGATCATAATCAATTTGGAAGCCAAGTGGTTCACCAAAAGTATTGATGTTTTGACCTAAAATATCATTTAGGAAAATTGCACCAAAACCGACTGGGATCAACATATAAGTTGCACATAAACCAAATGTGAGTAGACATGCAACCAATCGTCGATCAAGCTTTAAATGGTTGAATACCATCAATAATGGTGGAATCAATACAGGAATAAAAGCAATATGCACGGGAATTACGTTTTGAGAACAAACAGCCGCTATTGCAACCGTTGCAAAGATGGCATATTTGACACGATTTTGTATTTTAAGATTAGCCTCACCTTTAAGTGAATTAATCATTTTATATGCTAGAAGATCTGGCAAACCTGAACGAGCCAAAGTTAAGGCAAATGCACCAAGTACACCATAAGCTAAAGCAATCTGGGCACCCTTGCCCAAACCACCATTAAACGCTTCCATAGTGCCTTGTAAACCAAGACCAGCCAATAGGCCTCCTGTTACAGCACCAATGATCAGTGCAAATACCACAGGCACACGAGCCAAAGAGAGGCCAAACATGACCCCAATGGCAGCAAGAATTGCAAACATAAGAAATAGGAATCAGACAAAAAAACTATTTTATCAGAATTTGTTTGTAATAAATCTGCTCATCAGGGGTTGATACCTTCACTCGTCAGATTCTATTCGCCTTGCGCATTTTTTTTTGCAAATTTTTTAATATACGATGCGATCTCTTGGGCACGACTTAAAACAGCCCAATGATTCGCATCTAGCTCAACACGTTCAAAACCTGTCGCCCATTTTGGAATTTCGTCAATCAACTCTGGACTTACATATTTATCGCGTTTTAAGACTACCGCTTGAACGGGGCAAATCGCATGACGTTGACGAGGCATCGTTAGACGTGGAATAAAGTTTGCCCGATACAGTGCCACACCATACTCACCATCCTTAGAGATATTTTGGTTTACAGGTAAGCCTTTTGTATCTTCAAGAATTTCAAATATTTTGCCCCAGCGATCTGGATTGAGAAAATTCCACATCGTCGGTGCAACTACGGGTAGCTGAAATAGTACGATGTACCAAGACTTAATCAATTGCTTAAAGAACTTTGGTTTTTGATGTTTGAATTGTTCACGCATCCAATAAGCAGCATGGTCCAAGCATGGTCCAGATATAGTGGTATATGAAAGAATACGACCTTTAAATTTAGATTCAGTTACGGATTCCCATGTTTGAATTGAGCCCCAATCGTGTGCTGCCACATGAAAGTTTCGATTTGGCAACAGATGATTTACCACACTCTCCAAATCCAAAGACAGTTGAGCTAATGCATAAGCGCGAATCTTTTTCGGTACGCTCGATTGACCAGCGCCACGCACATCATAAGTTACAACAAAATAATCTTCGATTAAATTCGAAATGATTGGTTCCCATACTTCTTGATTGTCTGGATAACCATGCACAAGCACCAATGCCGGCTTATTCCGATCTCCCCATGTTTTAGCATAGAGTTTTTGTTGATCTGTCGTGTTAATCCAATGCGATTCAAATTGCATAATATGCTCAACCTTTTTTGTTATTGATTGACCGTTTTCTTGGTCTACGATGATTTTCGATCAATGCCAGAATATTTTTTGTACTTTAGTATGCTAACTAATGAAATAAAAATAATTGACCTAAATGAGTATTTTGAAAAAGCTAACGACAATTCCGTTAATCTCCAAGTATATGTTTAATAGCTTTGCACCCTTTCAAGGCGCAGGCATTACTATCGATAAAATCGACTTAAAAAATCATCATATTCGTGTAAAAATGCCACTTACACGAAAAAATAAAAATATTGTGGGTGTCCACTTTGGCGGTAGCCTTTATTCTATGGTTGACCCATTCTATATGACATTACTCATGTATCACTTAGGTGATAAATATATTGTTTGGGATAAGGCTGCAAGCATCGATTTTTTAACTCCTGGTCGTAGCACTGTTTATGCAGATATCCGCATTGATTCCAGTGAAATACAACTCATCAAAGAGCTCGCTAGCAATCATGCTCCTGTTTACCGTAACTATACTGTGAATATTATGGATGAATCAGGCTTACGGATCGCAGAAGTTCACAAAACTGTGTATATCCGTCGCAAGAAGGCAAAAGCCACACGTTTCCGTTAATAAAAAAAGCGCTCTATGAGCGCTTTTTTTTATCACTTTAGCAAATTAACGATTATTTTGTTCTATCGCTTTTGCTCTATCGCTGCTCCTGCACCGCCGCCAATTGCACCACCAATTGCAGCGCCAGAGTTACCACCAAAAATACTTTTACCGACTGCAGACCCGATTGCACCGCCTACACCACTATAAGTGGCATTACGATCTGAGCCCCCTTGAGATTTACTACCTACAGCGGCACCTGCACCACCACCAAGCGTTGCACCAACACCACCACCAACATTATTACCAACACCACCACCAAGTGCGCCGCCTGCAGCAGCTGCACCAATACGCTGTTGATTCGGCGTCATGCTTTCACAACCTACAAGTAGCATTGTAGATACGGTTACCATCGCCATGACAGCTGTTAACTTTTTCATCTTGATGTCCCTCTTTGTCTATTTATATAAGCATATCGCGATCTAGAGAATAAAATTTTCAATTTCTGTTACAAGACAACGCGAAAATGATGCTATTTGTAAAGAGTTTTTTTCAAAATAGATATTTAGCCTCAAATTCACATTATCAAACTCAATAAAAAAAGGCACCCGTAGGTGCCTTCTTAATTCAGTTTAGATTAAAACTGATCTTCATTTAATGCTTGTGAGAACGCTTGGTCAACTTCAGAGAAGTCATTAACCAATTCGTGTTCAGCAGCTTCTGCTTCTTGACGACGACGCTCTAAGTGGTAAGCCAAACCTGTACCCGCTGGGATCAAGCGACCAACAACCACGTTTTCTTTTAGACCGCGTAAATCATCTTCTTTACCTGTTACAGCAGCTTCAGTTAACACACGTGTTGTTTCCTGGAACGATGCAGCAGAAATGAACGAGTCAGTAGAAAGTGAAGCTTTCGTGATACCCATCAATTGACGTTCAAACTTCGCAGGGAACTTGTTCTGAGCAAGTACTGCTTGGTTTTCTTGGACAACACGGATGTAATCCACTTGCTCGCCTTTGATGAAGCTTGTATCACCACCATCGATGATCTCAACTTTACGCAACATTTGACGTACGATGACTTCAATGTGCTTATCGTTGATTTTTACACCTTGGAGACGATATACGTCTTGAACTTCATTCACGATGTAGTTCGTAAGTGCAACTTCGCCTTTCAAACGTAAGATGTCATGTGGATTTTGCGGACCATCAGAAATCGTTTCACCACGGTTAACATGCTCACCTTCAAACACGTTAATCGTACGCCACTTAGGAATTAACTCTTCGTAAATCTCTGAGCCATCATCCGGTGTGATCACCAAACGATTCTTACCTTTAGTTTCTTTACCAAAGCTTACAACACCTGAAACTTCTGCAAGGATCGCATGTTCTTTCGGCTTACGTGCTTCAAACAAGTCAGCTACACGTGGAAGACCACCGGTAATATCACGAGTACGTGAAGTTTCTTGAGGTACACGACCAATTACATCACCCACACCAATTGTTTCGCCATCTCGGACAGTCACAATTGTATTTTGTGGTAAGAAGTAGAACTGTTCACCACCATCAACTGTATCTAATACAATCGCTGGACGTAAGTCTTTACCAGAAGCTGGACGAGACGTTACAGGTAAAATTTCAACTGTCGTCATACCAGTTGCATCATCTGTTTTCGAGGTTGCAGTTACACCATCAGCGATTTGGCTGAAACGTGCTTTACCAGCAACTTCTGTTACCAATGGATGCGTATGCGGATCCCAAGTCGCTACAATACCGCCAGCTTCTACCGCACCACCATCTTTAATCAAGATTGAGGCACCGTAAGGAAGTTTATAACGCTCACGCTCACGACCGATGTCATCAGTGATACCAATCTCACCAGAACGAGAAACAGACACTAAGTGACCTTTAGCGTGTTGAACTGTCTTCACATTATGGAAACGGACAAAGCCTGCATTACGTACTTGAACACTGTTCGCAGCAGAAGTTCGGCTCGCAGCACCACCCACGTGGAATGTACGCATCGTTAACTGTGTACCTGGCTCACCAATGGATTGAGCAGCCATTACACCCACTGATTCACCTGGATTCACCAAGTGACCACGTGCAAGGTCACGACCATAACATTTCGCACATACACCAAAAGTAGATGCACAGTTTACTACTGAACGCACTTTAACTTCATCGACACCTTGCTCTTCTAGGTAGTTTGCAAGTTTCTCATCGATGAGTGTATTACGTGGCAGTACTACTTCATCAGAACCTGGTCGCTTCGCATCTTCAGCTAATACACGACCAAGCACACGAGTACCTAAGTTCTCGATAACATCACCACCTTGAATGAATGGCGTCATTACGAGACCGTCAAAAGTACCGCAATCTGGCTCAGTAATCACTAAGTCTTGCGCTACGTCTACAAGACGACGTGTCAAGTAACCCGAGTTCGCTGTCTTCAATGCTGTATCGGCCAAACCTTTACGCGCACCGTGTGTTGAAATGAAGTACTGAAGTACTGTCAAACCTTCACGGAAGTTCGCTTTAATTGGTGTCTCAATAATCGAGCCATCCGGTTTTGCCATCAAACCACGCATACCTGCAAGCTGACGAATCTGTGCTGCACTACCACGGGCACCAGAATCAGACATCATGTAGATGGAGTTGAATGATTTTTGTTTCTCATCTTCGCCCTGTTTGTTCTTAACAGTCGTGTAAGACAAGTTATCCATCATCGCTTTCGCTACTTGGTCATTTGTACGTGCCCAAATATCGACAACTTTGTTATAACGTTCACCGGCAGTTACGAAACCTTGTTCGAACTGTTGCTCAATTTCACGAACTTCAACTTCAGCTTTCTCGATGATTGAATACTTCGCAGGTGGAATCACCATGTCTTCCATACCAACAGACACGCCTGAACGTGTTGCTTGACGGAAACCGAGGTACATCAATTGGTCAGCAAAAATAACAGTATCTTTCAAACCTAGCTTACGGTAGCAAGAGTTGATCAATTTAGAGATGTTCTTTTTGGTCATCTCAACGTTGATTTGCTCGAAGCTTAAACCTTCTGGCACAACTTCCCAAAGTAAACAACGGCCTGGCGTTGTATCAACGATAATAGTTTGTTGCTCACGCTCACCATTTTCATTGATCACAGTTTGATGTACACGAGCTTTAACGCGAGCATGTAAATCAACTTGACCTGTTGCAAGCGCACGGTTTACTTCATGAGTATCCGCGAACACCATGCCTTCACCTTTGGCATTGATTGCATCACGCGTGATGTAATACAAGCCTAAGACAACGTCTTGCGATGGAACGATGATTGGTTCACCGTTTGCTGGAGACAAGATGTTGTTCGTTGACATCATTAACGCACGAGCTTCTAATTGAGCTTCAAGTGTTAATGGAACGTGTACCGCCATTTGGTCACCATCGAAGTCGGCGTTGAACGCAGCACATACGAGTGGGTGTAGACGGATCGCTTTACCTTCGATCAATACAGGTTCAAATGCTTGAAGACCTAAACGGTGAAGTGTTGGCGCACGGTTCAACATCACTGGATGTTGACGAATCACAGATGCAAGAACGTCCCAAACTTCTGGAGTCTCACGCTCAACCATTTTCTTCGCAGCTTTAATGGTAGTTGCTTGGCCAGACGCTTGTAATTTCGCGAAAATAAACGGCTTGAATAACTCAAGTGCCATTTTCTTAGGAAGACCACATTGGTGAAGTCGTAAAGTAGGACCTACAGTAATTACCGAACGACCAGAATAGTCAACACGCTTACCAAGTAAGTTCTGACGGAAACGACCTTGTTTACCTTTGATCATGTCTGCCAAAGATTTAAGAGGACGTTTGTTCGAACCAGTAATTGCACGACCACGACGACCGTTATCTAACAATGCATCTACAGACTCTTGTAACATACGTTTTTCGTTACGTACGATGATATCTGGAGCAGCTAGATCAAGAAGACGCTTTAAACGGTTGTTACGGTTAATCACACGACGATAAAGATCGTTCAAATCAGATGTCGCGAAACGACCACCTTCAAGTGGTACAAGCGGACGAAGATCTGGTGGAAGTACTGGAAGTACAGTCAACACCATCCATTCTGGTTTGTTATTCGACTCTTTGAACGCTTCCATTAACTTCAAACGCTTAGATGCTTTCTTAAGCTTCGTTTCAGAAGTTGTATTTGGAATTTCTTCACGTAAACGAGAAATCTCAGCTTCAAGATCGATGTCTTTCAACAAATCTTGAACTGCTTCAGCACCCATTTTCGCAGTGAATTCATCACCGTGCTCTTCTAATGCTGTGAAGTATTCTTCGTCATTCAGAAGTTGGTATTTCTCAAATGGCGTCATACCAGGATCTGTTACAACGTAAGATTCGAAATACAATACACGTTCGATATCACGTAGCGTCATGTCTAAAAGAAGACCGATACGGCTAGGCAGTGATTTTAAGAACCAAATGTGTGCAACTGGTGAAGCAAGCTCAATGTGACCCATACGCTCACGACGAACTTTCGCAGTTGTTACTTCAACGCCACATTTTTCACAAATGACGCCTTTGTATTTCATACGCTTGTATTTACCACACAAGCATTCGTAATCTTTTACTGGACCAAAAATTTTGGCACAGAATAAACCATCACGTTCAGGTTTGAACGTACGATAGTTAATTGTCTCTGGCTTTTTAACTTCACCATGAGACCATGACTTAATCATTTCTGGTGACGCAAGACCAATACGGATGCGATCAAACTCTACAGGAGCATGACCGTCTGAATCCGTCTTTTTGCGCATGATATCGAGCAAGTCTTTCAATTTTTTTCTCCGTGTGTTGTGGAGATTTTCACTTCACAACTGGGTCACAAATATTGTTTTTTAACTGAATTGGTAATCTCCCCTAACCCCTCTTTTTTAAAGAGGGGTTAGTCTCCCCCTTATCAAAGGGGGATTGAGGGGGATTTAGTCACCATTTTTCAGTTCAATGTTGATACCTAAAGAACGGATCTCTTTGGTCAATACGTTGAACGATTCAGGCATACCTGGGTCCATATAATGGTTACCATCTACAATGTTCTTATAGATACGAGTACGACCCTCAACGTCATCCGACTTCACAGTCAGCATTTCTTGAAGTGTATAAGCTGCGCCATATGCTTCGAGTGCCCAGACCTCCATCTCACCGAAACGCTGACCACCGAATTGTGCTTTACCACCAAGCGGCTGTTGCGTTACAAGCGAGTAAGAACCTGTAGAACGCGCATGCATCTTGTCATCAACCAAGTGGTTCAATTTCAACATGTACATGTAACCTACAGTTACAGGACGGTCAAAACGTTCACCAGTACGGCCATCATACAGTACTGTCTGACCAGTACGTGAAAGACCAGATAGTTCTAATAACTCTTTGATTTGACCTTCTTCGGCACCGTCAAATACTGGTGTTGCAAGTGGAACACCTTTACGGAGGTTGCCTGAAAGTGCCAAGATTTCATCATCAGTTAAGCTATCAAGATCTTCTTGCTCGCCACCAACTTTGTTGTAAATCTTGTCTAAGAATTCACGAAGTTCAAGTACAGTACGTTGTTCTTTCAACATTTGATCGATCTTGTCACCAAGACCTTTCGCAGCCATACCCAAGTGAGTTTCAAGAATCTGACCCACGTTCATACGTGAAGGTACACCTAGTGGGTTCAATACGATATCTACTGGAACACCATTCGCATCATGTGGCATGTCTTCAACTGGCAAGATGTTTGATACAACACCTTTGTTACCATGACGACCCGCCATCTTATCACCAGGCTGAATACGACGTTTTACTGCTAGGTAAACTTTAACAACTTTCAATACGCCAGTTGTTAACTCATCACCTGTAGAAAGCTTGCGTTTTTTCTCAGCGAATTTCTCATCAATTTCAAGACTCTTCTCTTTCAAGAATACTTGAATTTGAGTTAAACGCTCCGCGATGCCTTCATCTACTGGTTGGATATCAAGTAGATCAACAAGTTCTAGATTTGAAAGAACTTCATCAGTTAACTTATCGCCACGTTTTGTTGTACCGCCGCCATTAGACTCTTGACCATTCAACAAACGTACAACGCGCTCACGTGCAGCTTCTTCGAAGATTTTGTATTCTTCTTTCAAATCTTTACGGTATGCATCAAGTTGAGCTTTTTCAATCGCTTGAGCACGTTCGTCTTTCTCGATACCATCACGAGTAAACACTTGAACGTCGATAACTGTACCCTTCGTACCAGATGGAACACGAAGTGAAGAGTCTTTCACATCAGCTGCTTTTTCACCAAAGATTGCACGAAGCAATTTTTCTTCAGGAGTCAACTGCGTTTCGCCCTTAGGTGTTACTTTACCAACTAAGATGTCACCAGCAGTTACTTCAGCACCGATATAGACAATACCTGATTCATCAAGCTTAGAAAGTGCAGCCTCACCTACGTTCGGGATATCAGCAGTAATTTCTTCTGAACCAAGTTTAGTATCACGCGCGACACAAGAGAGTTCTTGAATGTGAATAGACGTCAAACGATCTTCTTGAAGAACACGCTCAGATAATAAGATCGAGTCTTCGTAGTTATAACCGTTCCAAGTCATGAACGCGACACGCATGTTTTGACCAAGTGCCAATTCACCGCCATCAGTTGATGGACCATCAGCAAGTACATCACCACGACCAACTTTGTCGCCTAGGTTCACAAGCACTTTTTGGTTGATACATGTGTTTTGGTTCGAACGTGTGTACTTGATCAAGTTGTAGATATCTACACCTGCTTCACCCGCAACCATTTCATCTTCATTCACACGAATAACGACACGAGATGCATCTACGTATTCAATACGTCCACCACGTTTCGCGATCACACACACGCCTGAGTCATGCGCCACGTTCGCTTCCATACCTGTACCAACAAGAGGCTTGTCAGCAATCAGCGTAGGAACAGCCTGACGTTGCATGTTTGAACCCATCAATGCACGGTTCGCATCATCGTGTTCAAGGAATGGAATCAGTGACGCAGCCACAGAAACAACCTGCTGAGCAGATACGTCCATGTGCGTTACTTTTTCTGGCGGCATACGTACGAAGTCACCTTGGTGACGAACAGATACGAACTCTTCTGTTAAGTTGCCATCTTTATCCAATTGAGAATCGGCCTGTGCAATCACAGTACCTACTTCTTCAATTGCTGATAAATATTCAACTTCATCCGTTACACGGCCATCAACAACTTTACGATATGGAGTTTCTAAGAAACCAAAGCTATTCGCTTTCGCATATACAGATAATGAGTTGATCAAACCAATGTTTGGACCTTCAGGCGTTTCAATTGGACAAACACGACCGTAGTGAGTTTGATGTACGTCACGTACTTCGAAGCCCGCACGTTCACGTGTTAAACCACCTGGACCTAATGCTGATACACGACGTTTGTGTGTAATTTCAGACAATGGGTTGTTTTGATCCATGAACTGAGATAACTGGCTTGAACCAAAGAATTCTTTGATTGCAGCCGCTACTGGTTTTGCATTGATCAAGTCTTGTGGAGACAAGTTATCTGTCTCTGCTTGTGATAAACGCTCTTTCACAGCACGTTCAACACGAACTAGACCAACACGGAATTGATTTTCTGTCATTTCGCCAACAGAACGTACGCGACGGTTACCTAGGTGGTCGATATCATCGACTTCACCTTTACCGTTACGGATTTCAACCAGTGTTTTTAATACGTCAATGATGTCATCGTTTGAAAGAATACCTTCAACTTCACGTGACTTCTGATCTGTACCCACTTCGTAAGGACGACCTAAACGACGGTTGAACTTCATACGACCGACTGGTGATAAATCATAACGTTCAGAAGAGAAGAACAAGTTATTGAATAAGTTTTCTGCAGCTTCTTTCGTTGGTGGCTCACCTGGACGCATTACCTTGTAAATTTCTACAAGTGCTTCTTCACGACCAGAAGTCGTATCAGCACGTAATGAATCAGCTACGAATGAACCGCGATCGATATCGTTGGTATAAAGTACGTTAAATTGCTTAACGCCACCTTCAGCGATTTTAACCATAACTTCATGGCTAAGAACCGTGTTTGCAGCAATCACATCACCATTGTGTAATGTAATATCTTCAGCAGTAATACGCTCATATAAATATTCATCAGGTACTGGAAGTTTAGTTAAGCCTGCAGCTTCCATTTGACGAACATGACGCGCATTAATACGTTTACCTTGCTCAACGATTGTCTTACCGTCATTGTCTGTGATATCAAATTGTGCCATTTCGCCACGCAGACGCTCTGGAACCAAGTCAATTTGATAGCTGCCCATGTCTAGATATACAGGAACCTTTTCATAGAACATGTCTAGAATTTGTTCGTTTGTATAGTTCAAGGCACGAAGAATCACAGTCGCAAGTAACTTACGACGACGGTCAATACGAACGTATACTAAATCTTTAGCATCAAACTCAAAGTCTAACCATGAACCACGGTAAGGAATGATACGTGCTGAATAAAGCACCTTACCACTTGAATGCGTCTTACCCTTGTCATGATCAAAGAACACACCAGGTGAACGATGTAATTGAGATACGATTACACGCTCAGTACCATTGATCACGAACGTACCATTCTGTGTCATAAGTGGCATTTCACCCATGTACACTTCTTGTTCACGTACGTCTTTAATTGATTTCGTTTCGCGATCCTTAATGATCAAACGAATTTTTACGCGCATTGGTGCCGCATAAGTTGAGCCACGAAGAATACATTCGCGAACGTCAAACTCTGGTTTACCAAGGCTATACTCAACGAATTCTAAAGCAGCATTCCCAGAATAACTTTCAATTGGAAAAACTGAACGAAATGCGGCTTGGAGACCGATATCTTCGCGGTTTTTTGGTGTTTTGCCATCTTGAAGGAACGTTCTGTACGAGTCGACTTGAATCGCGAGCAGGTACGGAGCATCCATCACTTGGGGCAATTTACCAAAATTCTTACGGATCCGTTTCTTTTCGGTATATGAGTATGCCATCTGGAGTCCTCGGAAAGTAAACTAAACCCGCCTGCAGAACGGGTCTAGAAGGAATTACGCAGGTCGATATGACCACCACTTTGTTCAAATGCTGCAATGTTCAGTGGTATTAAAACGCTTAACAATATTTTTAAACATGGAAAAATATTGGTAAGCGTTTGATTTTATTCAATTATAGTTAGTATTGATGATTTTTACATCAAGTTAACAAAAATCGAGCCGATAATTGTAACGCAAAAAGGCTGATGACCCAAGAGCCATCAGCCAATTTTTGGGGTCAAATTAATAATGACCCCATGGCGAAATTACTTAACAGTAACTTGAGCACCAGCTTCTTCAAGTTTCTTCTTAAGTTCTTCAGCTTCTTCTTTAGAAACACCTTCTTTAAGAAGAGCTGGAGCGCCTTCAACTAAATCTTTAGCTTCTTTAAGACCAAGACCAGTAGCTTCACGAACTGCTTTAATTACAGCAACTTTGTTAGCACCGAAAGAAGTCAACTCTACATTGAATTCAGTTTGTTCTTCAGCAGCAGCAGCGCCAGCACCTGGAGCAGCAGCTACAGCTACAGCAGCAGCAGATACATTGAATTTCTCTTCAAAAGCAGAGATAAGTTCAACAAGTTCAAGAACAGTTTTTTCAGCAACTGCGTTTAAGATTTCTTCGTTAGTTAAAGCCATGAGAATAACTCCAAATGGATATTGAATGGTGTGGAAATTGATTTATTAAGCTTAAGCAGCTTCTGACTCGTTTTTCTCTTTGAGCGCAGTAATAAGGCGACCCAATTTCGAAATAGGAGCTTGAAGAACGTTTGCAAGCATAGTAAGCGCTTTTTCTTGGTTCGGAAGGTTCGCGATTACGCTAACTTCAGCACCTTGATAAACCTTGCCATCGAATGCAGCAGCTTTAAGTTCAAATGCTTTATTAGTTTTAGCAAATTCTTCAAACAAACGAGCAGCTGCGCCCATGTCGTCTTCAGAAGTCGAGAAAGCTAAAATTGTTGGGCCAACAAGGTTGTCGTTCAAGATATCGAACTGAGTATCTTGAAGAGCACGTTTAGCTAAAGTATTACGCACGATACGTGTAGTAACACCTAGTTTACGAGCTTCAACACGAAGAGCAGTTAATTGCTCAACAGTTAAACCTTGGTAGTCAGCAACAACAGCAGTGAAAGCAGTAGAAGCAACAGCGTTAACTTCAGCTACGATCTGTTTTTTGTCTTCGATAAGAAGAGCCATTGTAAAACCTCCTAACGGTGATTTATGTACTCACGCGAAGTACACTCCCAGTTCGTTAACTCATCACTGAGTCAACACGCGGAGGATGAACTAAATCACACCACCGCGTCTACGCAGGCTGGAATATTAAGAGCGAAGTATAAAACTCCCCTCGCCTGAGGTCTTTGACGCTGATAAATTCTCATTTACCAATTCAAAGTTTGCCTAAGTTCGCAAGAAATCCAAAACCGGTATCTTGCGTAAGATTTGAAGCAGCGCTTCAAATCTTACTCAGGGCTTTAAAATTCTGTCTAAGTTAAACTTAGTTAGAAACGTTAGTTACATCAATAGTAAGACCAGGACCCATAGTTGAGCTTAAAGTGATCTTTTTGATATAAACACCTTTAGAAGTTGCAGGTTTTGCTTTCTTAAGGTCAGCTACAAGAGCTTCAACGTTTTGACGAACAGCTTCAGCAGTGAAACCTACTTGACCGATCGCAGCATGGATGATACCCGCTTTGTCTACACGGTAACGTGCTTGACCAGCTTTTGCATTTTTAACTGCAGTTGCTACGTCAGGAGTTACAGTACCCACTTTAGGGTTTGGCATTAAGCCACGTGGACCAAGGATTGTACCTAACTTACCTACAACGCGCATTGCATCTGGAGCAGCAATCACTACGTCAAAGTCAAGGTTACCCGCTTGAATGCTTTCAGCAAGGTCATCAAAACCAACTACGTCCGCGCCTTCAGCTTTAGCAGCTTCAGCAGCAGCGCCTTGAGCAAACACAGCTACACGTACAGTTTT
This sequence comes from Acinetobacter sp. 24-47-47, assembly GCF_057737035.1. NCBI lineage: Bacteria > Pseudomonadati > Pseudomonadota > Gammaproteobacteria > Moraxellales > Moraxellaceae > Acinetobacter > Acinetobacter sp. 24-47-47. The sequence goes on from NZ_CM173216.1 coordinate 2,785,508, forward strand.
ACCCGTACCTGCAGGAAGTGTAGTCGCACCACGAACAACTTGGTCAGATTTACGAGGATCAACACCTAGATTTACAGCTACATCCAAAGATTCTTTGAATTTAGCAGCTGGAAGGCTAGAAAGTACTGCTACAGCTTCTTCCAAAGTATAAACTTTGTTCGCTTCTACAGCAGCTGCAATCGCTTTTTGACGTTTAGTTAATTTAGCCATGTCTTAAAGCTCCACTTCCAAGCCCATAGAACGTGCAGAACCAGCAATGGTACGTACACGCGCGTCTAAGTCAGCACCAGTTAAATCTGGTTCTTTAGTAGTCGCGATCTCTTCTAATTGAGCACGAGTCAACTTACCAACTTTAGTTTTGTTAGGTACAGCTGAACCCTTTTGGATACCAGCAGCTTTCTTAAGCAGAATAGCAGCAGGTGGAGTTTTCATGATAAATGTGAACGACTTGTCGTTGTACACAGTGATCACTACAGGAATCGGAAGACCAGCTTCAAGTTTTTGTGTAGCAGCATTGAATTCTTTACAGAATGCCATGATGTTTACACCACGTTGACCTAGTGCAGGACCGATTGGTGGAGATGGATTCGCTTTACCAGCTGGAACTTGCAGCTTGATATAGCCGTCAATCTTCTTAGCCATTTCAATTACCTCTGGGTACAAACGCCGATTAAGGCTCCCCAATATTTACAAGTAACGATACCGTTACAACAACAATGCCCGATTAATAAAATCGGGCGTTTTCAACCAATTCAGATTAAATTGTTTTTTCGACTTGGCGAAATTCCAATTCAACTTGAGTTGGTCGATTGAATACATTAATCGTCAACGTTAAGCGTGACTTTTCGTACTGAACTTCTTCCACCACACCTTTAAAGTCTGTGAATGGACCATCAGTAACCAATAATTCTTCGCCTGGCTCGAACATTGTCTTAGGACGAGGTGCTTCGCCAGTATTGCGTACACGTGCAAGAATCGCGTCAGCTTCTTTTTGCGTAATTGGAGCAGGCTTTTCTGCCGTACCACCAATAAATCCGAGTACTTTTGGACATTCTTTAACAATGTGCCAAGTATCGTCATTCATTTCCATTTCAACTAACACATAGCCTGGAAAGAATTTACGCTCTGACTTACGTTTCTTACCATCCTTCATTTCCACCACTTCTTCGGTAGGAACAAGGACTTCACCAAAGCTATCGGCAACAGCGCTACGCTGGATTCGATCATTAAGCGAACGCATCACTTGTTTTTCATAACCTGAATAGGCATGAATAATGTACCAACGTTTCATAGCTCTTTTACCCGATAATAAACTTCATCAACCAACTAATAATGTAATCAAAACACCATAAACCAATAGCGGTGATTACAACAACAAGTAACACTTGCCATGATGCAGTTACTGTTTCTTGCTTTGTTGGCCAAATCACTCGACGCAGTTCTATGCGCGAGTCTTTCAACAAACGAACAAAGCCTTTGCCTTGATGGGTGGCGTATAATAAACCTAAAGCCACAACGATACAAGCCAAAATTACCCCAACACGCACCCAAATATTGTTTGCGGGAACCCAATATGCTGGAAGATGTTGATTTACCATAAGTGCACCAGCAAGTAATGCCAATGCAATAATCCATAAAATCACGTCAACTGGTGAACCAGATTTAACGACTTCAGCGGAATTGTTTCTTTGAGGAATTGGCGCGTCGCTTAATGCGTCACGCGATTTATCATTCGACATTTTTGTACTCGTCGTTGAATTCGCGACTTATTATATGACCAGTTTAGCCAGCATCAAGCTTTTTATCAAAAATAATTTGGCAGGCCAGGAGGGACTCGAACCCCCAACATTCGGTTTTGGAGACCGACGCTCTACCAATTGAACTACTGACCTATAACAAAACCGAGAATCGAAACTCTCGGTTTTCGTTTGTACTTCTATTATGCAGTTACTTTAGCAACAACACCAGCACCAACTGTACGACCACCTTCACGGATCGCAAAACGTAGACCTGGGTCCATTGCGATTGGGTGGATTAATTCTACTGACATTTCTACGTTGTCACCAGGCATAACCATTTCAACGCCTTCTTGCAATTGAATCGCGCCAGTTACGTCAGTCGTACGGAAGTAGAACTGTGGACGGTAACCGTTAAGGAATGGAGTGTGACGACCACCTTCTTCTTTAGAAAGTACGTATACTTCCGCATCGAATTTAGTGTGTGGCTTGATCGCACCTGGTTTAGAAAGTACTTGACCACGTTGTACGTCTTCACGCTTAGTACCACGTAATAAGATACCACAGTTCTCGCCCGCACGACCTTCGTCTAGAAGTTTACGGAACATTTCAACGCCAGTTACTGTCGTTTTAACTGTGTCTTTGATACCTACGATTTCAACTTCTTCGCCTACTTTCACGATACCAGCTTCTACACGGCCAGTTACTACTGTACCACGACCAGAAATAGAGAATACGTCCTCGATTGGCATTAAGAATGCTTTATCAATAGCACGCTCTGGCTCTGGGATGTAAGTGTCAAGCGCTTCAACAAGAGCAACAACTGCATCTTCACCGAACTGACCAGCTTCACCGTTAAGTGCAGCAAGAGCAGAACCACGGATAACTGGAGTGTCATCGCCTGGGAAGTCATAAGTAGAAAGAAGTTCACGAACTTCCATTTCAACTAGCTCAAGAAGCTCTTCGTCGTCTACAAGGTCACATTTGTTTAAGAATACAACGATGTATGGAACACCTACTTGGCGAGAAAGAAGGATGTGTTCACGAGTTTGTGGCATTGGACCATCAGTCGCAGCACATACAAGGATCGCGCCGTCCATTTGAGCAGCACCAGTAATCATGTTTTTAACATAATCGGCGTGGCCCGGGCAGTCTACGTGAGCGTAGTGACGAGTTGGAGAATCGTATTCTACGTGTGATGTATTAATTGTAATACCACGTGCTTTTTCTTCTGGTGCAGAGTCGATTGCAGCGTAGTCTTTAGCTTCACCACCGAATTTCTTCGCACATACAGTTGCGATAGCAGCAGTTAAAGTTGTTTTACCATGGTCAACATGACCGATTGTGCCCACGTTAACGTGTGGCTTATTACGTTCAAACTTAGCCTTAGCCATGAGATCTTCCTCGTTTACGTCGAACACAATTCTAAGATTGTTCAGTATCGACCTGTCGCCAAAAAAATGACACTTTAAATACTTGAAAAGCAGACTAATAAGCCTGCTTTCTTTAAAACTTTGTAGAAATTTCTACTAAACTGTATATCTGGAGCTCTTATCGAGATTTGAACTCGAGACCTCTCCCTTACCAAGGGAGTGCTCTACCACTGAGCTATAAGAGCATTTAATACTTCGATGGAGCGGGAGACGAGGGTCGAACTCGCGACATGCAGCTTGGAAGGCTGCCGCTCTACCAACTGAGCTACTCCCGCATATTGGTAAGACACTAGATCGAAGTTTTAAAATTGGTGGTGAGAGAAGGATTCGAACCTTCGAAGCTTACGCGGCAGAGTTACAGTCTGCTCCCTTTGACCGCTCGGGAATCTCACCATTTACACTTACTTCAGTGTTGTTCTTTACTCGACTACTTAAACTCTCTAAGATGGTGCCGGCACACGGATTCGAACTGTGGACCTACTGATTACAAGTCAGTTGCTCTACCAACTGAGCTATGCCGGCGTTTCTTAGTGTTTCGTACGTTTCGTATCGGAACGGTGTGCAGTTTAGCAAAACTTGAAATCCGTGCAAGTGTTTTTTTCAAAAAAAACCCTAAAAACTCACAAAATCAATCCGTTTGATGATAATTCAACCGCTTTGATCACTGCGCGAGCTTTTATTTGGGTTTCATTCCACTCAGAATCAGGATTTGAGTCTGCAACAAGACCCGCACCAGCCTGTACATAAACCTTATTTTCGCGAATAACACAGGTTCTAATTGCGATAGACATGTCCATTTCACCATGCCAGCCTAAATAACCAACAGCACCGCCAAAAATTCCACGTTTTACTGGCTCAACTTCGTCAATAATTTCCATAGCACGAATTTTTGGTGCCCCAGAAAGTGTTCCTGCAGGGAATGTTGCTTTAAAAACATCCAAAGCATCTACGCCTTCCGCAACTTCCCCTTGCACATTAGAAACAATATGCATGACATGTGAATAACGTTCGATCACCATTTGATCAGTGACTTGCACTTTACCAATTTTTGATACACGCCCAATGTCATTGCGACCCAAATCAATCAACATTAAGTGCTCTGCGATTTCTTTCTCATCGGAAAGTAAATCTTTTTCCAGCGCTAAATCTTCTTCTTTGGTTTTACCTCGTGGTCGTGTGCCCGCTAATGGGCGCACAGTCGCCACTCCATTTTCTAAACGCGATAAAATTTCAGGTGATGAGCCCACAATATAAAATGGCTTTTCATCACTAAGCGTCTTTCCTTGTACTAAAAACAGATATGGTGAAGGATTAAGATGACGTAATGCACGATATACTTGTAAAGGATCACCATCAAAGTCCGATACCATGCGATGACCAGGAACCACCTGCATCACATCACCCGCACGAATGTACTCTTTAACAGTTTCAATCGATTCTAAGAATTTTTCTTTACCTGTTAATGATTCAAAATGAGGGGCCGTGTGAGGCTTTGCCTGCAAGCTCACCGGTGTGGCAAGTAATGATTCAATTTCATCCAGCTGGCTTTGTGCTTTATCAAAAGCATCCGCATCCTGTGTATCCGCATGTACGATAATAAATAGCGTGTCTTTTAAATTATCAAAAACTACAACTGTTTTAGACAACATGAGCCATAAATCTGGCAATCCAACAGGATCAGCATCAGGAACGTTATTTAAGCGCGGTTCAATATAGCGTACCGCGTCATAACCCAAATAACCCACCAAGCCCCCTGTAAAGTTGGGCAAATCTGGGAGTTCTGCTTTTGATGGCACTTTGAACTGCGATTGAAAATCACGGATATACTGGAAAGGATCTTGACACTCAAACGATTCGACTTGGCCATCAGCTTTCTGAATTGTTAACTGTCCTTCATTGCAAGAGAATACCGTTGACTCGCCCAGACCAATAATCGAGTAACGCGCCCAGTTTTCACCACCTTCTACAGACTCAAATAAATAGGCTTGTTGATGTTGTTTTAAACGTGCAAATACTGACAATGGAGTGTCAGTATCAGCTAAGCGTTGGCGATAAACTGGAATTAGGTTAAAACCTTGCGATTGAAGCTGTTGAAATTGAGTTGATGTTGTCATGAGGAATTCTCTGTAGTTTTCGATGCATATTGAATGTTCTATAAAGTCTGCGCTGAGAGACGCCATCGAAAAACATTAAAACTATTCATTCCTCTACCCTTCTTTATTTATTACAACTTACTTAGAAATCAACACAGTTAAATCATCAACTACTTGTTGCGGCTTACATAGCTGAATATCTTCGCCATGATTATAACCATAGCTTACGACAATACAATCAATACCCGCACGGCGCGCTGCCTCTACATCATTCGATGAGTCACCAATCATCAAGGTATTGTCCAGATCAGTTCCAAAGGCCTCAACACAATGCAACAAAGGTTTAGGATCTGGTTTTCTCACCTCAAAACGATCTCCACCCACCGTATCCACAAAATAGTGATCCATCTTTAATTCAGCTAATATTTTTCTAGCGGGTAATTCCGGCTTATTCGTAACACACACCAATTTTTTTTGATGAGCTCGACCCCACTCTAAAAATTCGATAATGCCGTGAAATGGACGCGTATCCACGCACGGTTCGGCATTATAAATTTCTAAAAAAGTATCCAATAATTGTTGATGCTCAGAAGGCTCTACACGCCCAGTCAGATGCATTAAAACACTCTGACAGAACAATGAAGTCCCTTTGCCAATCCAATTTCGAACTTGAGATTCTGTGACCAAAGGCAGTTCTAATACATTCAAACTCATATTCATGGCACGATATAGATCAAATGCCGAATCAACCAAAGTTCCATCCAGATCAAAAAGAATTAAGTCACGCTGTTCCAAATTCGCAATATTCATTATTTTAAACCTAACAAAAAAGGCATGCGAAAGCATGCCTTAAAAAATCACATGCAACTTAGTTGAAAATAAACCAGGCAACTAGTACCACAATCACTAACACCAATAATGCCATTAAGCCAATATTGGCATTTTTTTGAGTTTCCAACTCTTTTTCCGTACAAGCTGCAGGAATATTTACCTCACACGCTTCATGCTTATTGACAGTTGTATTAACATCAACTCCTTCAGGAATTGGGGCTGGTTTAGGAATTCCTACATTTTGAGGCATACCATCTCGAGTAAGCTGAACTGAGCTATCTCGCTCTTTCAGATCAGGCATACCCTGCTCAAGCATTTCAGCTGCTGCTGTCTTCTCTACTGCAACCTTTGAAGAAATTTCAGCTGTTGCGATTGCTTCGCTAGGCTGCTGAACATCTTGTAATGTTTGTGCAGATTGCGCAGGTGCTAAAACTGAAAATTTATGGCTAGCAAATTGCAGAATATCGCCATCTTTAACAATAGTTTCGCCTTCAGCAACTTTTGTATCGTTAATAAACGTGCCATTTGACGAACCTAAGTCTTGAACAGTGAGCACCTGCTCTTTTAGAAACAAAGCAGCATGACGACGTGATACATCTGCAGACTGAATCAAAATATCTGCATCTTGATGACGACCCACCAACATGTCTCGATCGATATCAACTTCTTTACCCGCAAATTCGCCAGTAATTGTTTGTAATTTCCAAGTCATAGTTTCGATCCATTATTCAAGTTTTGACATTTTAACATGGCTGTTTTCGAGATTCACATTGAACGCATGTTATCGAGATGGTCTCAATGTCGTGGTTGTGACCGTATTTTGTGTTCTTTGCACATCTTGTTTTGGCTCAATCGCGACAGGGGTTTCCACCACGACTTGGGCATTGTTTGTATTTGTTGTGGCAACTTGATTGTAAATCACAGGCTTTGGCAGCACTCGCGTTGATTTCACCACAGGATCCTGAGTCACGATGACATTTGGACGTTCAATCACACGCCCTACTGGCTTAGACTGTGCTGTCGGAGCAGTATAACGCTGTACCTGTGGCTCTACTGCTTGAGGCGTTGATGGCACTACGATAGGCTTAACGGGTTGGGGAGTACTTGATACAGGCAACCGCTGTTGGAAGATATCATCAACATTATCCGGTAGCTTCTTAAATGTTCCATCACCATCTAGCGCTAACTGCAAACTGTATAAACGGTCATAGCGTTGCTGTGACAATCTACGAATATCAGCCGTATCTCCTACGATTGTTGGATGAATAAAAACGAGTAGGTTTCGTTTCACATTATTCTTTGAATCTGCTCTAAACAGTCTACCCAAACCAGGAATCGAGCTTAAACCTGGGACGCCTTGACGCGTTAACTTAGTATCATCTGAAATCAGACCACCCAGTACAATTGTTTGACCATTTTCAGCCAAAATCGAGGTTTTTATGGCACGCTTAGTGGTCACCAAGTCTTTCGCCTCACCACTATCTGGCTTCACTGAGGATACTTCTTGTTCTACAGCAAGACGAACTGTTCCACCTTCACCAATTTGCGGAATGACCTTTAATGTAACACCAACATCTTTACGCTCAATTGAAGTATAAGGGTTTGCTGTTCCACCTGTTGTTGTCACAGATCCTGTCTGGAATGGGACATTCTCACCCACAACGATATAAGCTTCCTCGTTATCCATGGTGACAATCGATGGTGTAGACAATAAGTTCGACTTAGTATTGGTCTTTAATGCCTGAATCAGTGCGCCATACAGTTTACGCGATCCATTCGCACCTTCTTTATATTCACCTAAGGCCAATGAAGCACCAGCTCCAATCAAACCAGCACCCGTAGCTACATTACCAAGGAATCCAGAAGCCAATTGACTCAGCCCTACACCCGCTTTATCAAAATTGATTACACCAATACCGCTACTGATGTCACCTAGTGCCCACTGAACACCCAATTGATCTACGTCATTTCCTTCAACTTCAACAATAGCAGCCTCAATGAGAATTTGTTGACGACGCACGTCAAGTTGATGAATAGCAGATTCAATTTCACGCATGAGTTGAGGATCTGCTTTTACCACTAATGCATTTTGTGCACCATCAGCAATAATACTCACGCCATTACTATTAAAACTTGTAATGTCTTGTTGATTTTGATTTGAACCACTATTCAAATTAATCGCTGGGGTATTCACACTCCCATTTGAAGACGTATTACTCGAGGTATTATTAATTAATGAGTTACTAGCACTTGAATTGGAGCTTGAACTATTTGAATTACTGGTACTATTCACCGCCTGACCAGATACTAAACCTTGTAAAATTTCAGCCAAATTTTTTGCGCTTGCATACTTAAGCTTAAATACTTTTAGACCGCCTAAGCGATCAGCTGAAGGAACATCAAGCATTTCGATCATTTGACGAATGCGTTTACGAGTACTTGGATCACCCTTGATCAAAATCCTATTAGTACGTGCATCTGCGATAATACGTACTCGAGAACCTGAAATGTCTTTGGCACCACCCGTAGAAGACATTGAATCCAACAAAACTATCAGCTCTTCAGCTTGGCTAGACTGCAAGCTAATGGCCTCAATATCGTTTTGTCCCGTTCCATCTAAATTACGAATAATCGTTTCAAGCTGTGCAATATTATTCGCACGATCTGAGACTATAAGCGCATTTGTACCTTGTACCGCCGCCAAATGCGCAAATTGCGGCATGAGTGGTCTTAACGCGGGTATTAGATCATTGGGGTTAGTATTTTCCAGCCAAATGACACGAGTGACCACTTGATCACCTCGTGCGTTCCGAGAGGCATCAAAAGGCACACCTGAATTTTTTACATTATTGTCAGGGACTAAGCGGATAGTGTTACCCGCAGGTACAGCAACAACGCCATTAACGTTTAACACACCCAAGAACAAATCATAGACTTCAGCTTTGTTTAAAGCCTTATTTGAAATGACCGTCACATTACCCCGAACCCGCGGATCAACTGCGAAGTTTTTTCCCGTGATATCTGCCACTTCATTAATAAATGCAGTTAAATCTGCATCACGCAGGTTAATTTTCCAAGTTTGCGCTTGCGCAGCGGTACTTGCGACAGCCAATACTGGTGCTACTGCGACCATCGCCCAAAGTGACCGATTTCGATTTAAAAAATCCATAACTTGTTATATTTCCTAATACTTTATGCAAATTTACACATTTTAAAATTCTTGTTGGAAGGTCATCACTTGATCACCTCGTTTTACTTCAATGCGAACTTTACCTTCTCGTTTAGCCTGTTCTAGCAGTTGTGCATCGCTTTGTCCTTGACCGACTGACTGCCCATTCAAGGATAAAACGCGATCACCAGGTCTTAATCCCAGTTTGCTTCTCAAAAATGCAGGCGTTCGATCCGTGACTTCATAACCTTGACCACCATCGGTGTTGACACCCATATTACTTAAGTATTGTTCACGATTTTCTTGAATTTGATTGATTGCCTGACCAATGGCATTTTGAGTAGTCGTTTGACCTGAATTCGAAGCTGCGTTAGCAGAATTTTGCTGTGCATCAGGTACCAGCGGCTGATTAAGATTTTCTATTCCGGTAAATCTCAACTCAGTCGTCGCACCACTCGGCTGTTTCAATACCACATGATCCCAATATACTTCTGAAAGCTGATAAGAACTTCCTTCCAAAGTTTGTCCAATGGTATAACGATCAGCAACCTCTCGAACTTTAATCACCGCTGAAGATTGACTACTCGGCGTCGAAACCACAACCCCTTGCAACGTAAGCGCTAAATTAGCATCAGCACCACTCACTTGCTCACCTGTTTCTTGAAACAATGAGAAACTCGATATATTCGGAACAGGAGGTTGCTGCGAACCTAATGCGACTTGGTCAACTTGCATGACTTGCGGTGGTGCAACCACCAACCAAAATAATGAAGCGAGCTTCCACATTAAGATTAAAATCAGAATAAATAAAGTAAGCGGAGCAATTCGATCTAAATCTTTAAATGAAATTTGTGAAAACTTATCTTGGAATCCCTTCATTAGAAGCCTCCACTCAGCAGTGGCTGTCTCGTACTGACAACAAAGGTATCCAAACCAGCTTTACCATCATATGAAGGCACATTCATTAATAATCTTTGGGTCACCTGTGCATCCAACATTAATGCAGGATCTAAACTAAGGTTGGCCATTTTTTGCCCGCGCTGATCTTGTACATCAATGAGCAGTTTTCCAGCTTCGTCTGAAAATTGCCCTTTTAAAGATGGCATATTCATTCGTTCTTGTTTCTGGGCAAAGGTATAAGTTAGCGTACCACCACCCCATTGCATCTCTCCGGCGGTTTTTGCAAAACCATCGTTTTGTTTGAATTGAAATGCTACATCCTTCAACTGAATACTATTCTGAGGCCATTGCCAATCCACAAATGTTTTGAGTGTTTCAGGGGCAATATTTCCATTCATATTTTTGATAATTATTTTTTTTCCAAGCCCATAACCCACCACACCGTTGAGTTGCGTCTGACCACTATGTATTTCTAAGTTGGCACCAGCTCTTAATAAAATCAGATCGAGAGGACGTGTTTGCCAGATGACAGAACCTGCAAGATTTCCTTTTTGCCAATCTGCTTGACCTTGCCAGATATTGCCACTGACATTTTTTAAAATTTGATTATTTTTATAAAATTTAGCAATGAGCCACGATGCTGGAACTTGTAAAAAAACAAATAATAAAAAAGCGAAGATAGCGACGCTTAACCACACCATTTTTTTTGATTTTTTTATCATTCCATGTATACCAACATCTAAGTCTAATTAACCGCAAAATGTTTGAAAATTTTCTATCTTGGTATTATGCATAAATTTTACACTTCTCCAATTCACTTATAAAAAAACCAAGCAGATTTGCTTGGTTTTTTTAATATTAGTGTCATTACATGACAAATCAGTGAAATTAGATAAGGAAATCTTCTAATTTGGCACCTTTTTCAAGCTCTGCAACCAACCAACGTGGCTTCTTTCCACGCCCTGTCCAAGTCTCCGCAGTATTATTTTTATTACGATAACGAGGCTCTACAGATTTACGCGTGCTTTTCTTACGCTTTTGTGCACCATATTCAATGAATTGCTCTAAAGACATACCCACTGATTCAGCAATTTGAGTAATCTGATGATAAGCATCTTCAATTTCCTGATCTTTCTTAGACTCGATCAAAGCTTGGGCTTCAGCAGTTAACTTTCTTAACTCTTCAACAGATAAATTACTAATATCAGGCATAACATTTACTCCAAAAAATTCAATATCATTATTAGATTTATAAAGCGCCATCTTATTGTTATAAATTATTTTAATCAATCCATCATGTTATTTAATATACATAAATAAAACAAATAATTTAACACATTAATTAACCGAGTCTATTTCTATTATTTTTTCTCTAATATGCTCTGGAATCAAAACCTTTTGCATTGTATTTTTATCCACACAAACTATAACGGCCTCAGCAATTGCCACAATTTCATTCTGTTGCTCACTCCAAACTGTATATTCCATCCTGAAGGCAGAGTTACGCAATTCAACCACTTTAGTTCCAATGCGTAAATAATCAGGATAAAACACTGGTTTAAGATATTTACAACTATTTGAAGCCACAACAGTATTAATATCTAACGCTAAGATTTCTAATTGATTCAAATACTCTATTCGAGCAGTTTCAATATAGCGATAATAAATCACATTATTGACATGTCCAAAAGCATCCATATCACCCCAAGCGACTTTTTGATGGGTAATGACTTTGTACTCATTCATTTGTTTCATTCATCATTCTCATAACTTAAATTGAATAAATTTATTATGGGTCTCAAAGACACTGTTCAATTGCTGAGTTAATACAGCATCGCCTTTTAATACAGATTTAATTCTTAAATAGTTCATTAAAGGGTGATCAGGATATAATTGCAATAATGCCTCAGCATCCTGTTCACGATGAGTCGCAGTATAAATATGCCATTTAGAAAAACTCAAAATCGGTAATCCAGGATATTTCATTTCAAAATGATCAATCTGGTTTTCAAGCATTTCATAATCAGGATTTTGTTTTAACAATTGTTGTTGAAACCATAAATAAAAAATATCCTGATCGAACCGTTCTTCTAATAAAGACAAAGAAAGTTGAGTTTCATCAAAAGCCATCTCAGGAATGCGAGAAATAAGTTTTAACCATAACGATTTAATACCATATGAAGACGACACAATTTGATCACTCATTTGAGCATACCGAATTTGAATAAGCTCTAAATCTGTATTTGAAGCGTTGTCAAAATCATTGAGTAGCTTTAAAAGCCATTTCTTTTTATGTTCCAAATCTAAATGGCCATATTGCGTGGATTTTAAATAATGCCATGGATATTGAATCGCAAATCTGCCCCATAGATGATTCAACTTATGCTGATAAGCATCTTCAAGATCTTTTAACCATGGTGACAGCATATGACCATGTAAAAACTCCAAATGGGTTAAAGCCTGATCTGGAAGCCCTTGAGCTAAATAAATTTCAATACGCTGGAGTTCAGCCAATTCAAAAGCATCTGCAGGACTTTGTTGTAAAACACTCAACGCATCATCAATACGATCTTGCTTCAACCAAATACGAGATTGAATAACTTCTTTGAGTAATCCTGAGTTCTCAAACACAGGTTGTAAATATTCTCGCTGTTTTGTGTTGGCCTCCAAAACCCACAAAACACCTAATTTTTCATACGTATGTAACCTTGAAAAGTCTGTCACTTGTTGAATTTTACGCTGCTCTCTTGATCTCATCTTTCCAACCCAAAACCATAAAAGATGAAGAGATAAAGCAACGAATAGAAGAAAAAATGAAACAAACCAGAGGTTCGTTTGAATCTGAATACCGTGCCAAAGCATGTAAATATAACCTGGCCCTTCTTGATAACTCAGCACACTTAACACGGCTAATATCATTAAACCAACTAATGCATAAACTATAAAAATATGTTTCATGATTAGCCCTCTAAAATTGCTTTACTGTTCAATTTAGGGACAGGTAAAAGTTGTGCTTGTTTGAGATGTTTCGCTTTATTTTTTATTTTGATTGCCGCAGCATCAGGCAGTTGATCCAGTTCATCGATAATTGAGGTCAGTGCATTTTGATAATCAATGTATTGTCCTTGTTGTAGTGCTCTTTGAGCAAATAACACTCTCAATTGAACTTCTTTTAAAACTAATCTTCGATTAAGTAATACCGGCATCTGTTCATCAACGCGTTCAACTTTGAATACACGCTCAAACCATGAGGATTGCGAAGAGTTATCACTCGTGAGTCGCTGTACTTGTTGTTCATTTTTCAAATTTGCATCAATATTTTCAAGCAAGTCACCTAACTGAGCAATTTGAATATTTTTTGCCACAACATACTGTTGAATCATTTTTTGATCATGCTCAACAGCTCGATGCATTGAAACCTGCAATGTATCTGCCAAAGCCAAGCGCTCAACCAGTTGATCCAGTTGATTGAGTTGCTCAAGTGCATATACAAACTCATGTTGATCTAAGGCAAATTGAATTAGCTCTAATTTTTGACTTAAGAGTTTGATTGGATTGATTTCAGATTGAATTTCTTGTTGATTATTGTTTTGCTGAGGTGGATTGGATTGAGACGAAACCTGCTGATTTGAGCGCTGAATTGCTACCAACTGATCATTCAAACTTGCCACTAATTGCTCTGATTTATGTTGAGTTTGTTGTAGCAACTCAACTTTTTCTTGTAATGAAAAATGATCATAGCTGAGTTTAATCAACCAAATGATTAAGCCTAAAATGAATAGATATAAAATTTTCTTCATGAGTGCCTATGTTCACTTTCAAGCTGCGACAAAATCGTATCTGGCATTAAGTCCGCAATTTGAGTGATTTGAAATTTAGTATTTGAGGTCTGTTGATACATACACACGATCTGATATAACCGATCCGCTAAAACCAAGTAATGACCGTGTTGCATAAATACAGGATAATTTTTGCATAAACTCAGCCAATTTTTCCAACTGGCTTCACTACTAATCAATACAGCATAAGGTTGTGGATTTGCATTGAATGCTTCAAGTAGATGTTTAAATTTATCTTGAGCATCACTTGGGCAGTAGCGGGAGTATAAAACAAAATTAAGTACTTCAATTTTAGCAGTACGACACTGCTGCATCATGAACTGACGGCCACCTTCTCCCCGCCAAAACGCAATACGTTTGAGATCAGCATTTTGTGTTAAAACCGGAAGACTTAACATTCCTTCAGATGTTTCAACATCTGGAACTAAACTTTTAACACCATATCGACTTAGAGCTTCAGCTGTTTTCCGGCCAACTGCAATCCATTTGATATGATTTAAATCGGTCAATCTAAGTCCCGATTTTTCGAGAAACTGCATGCCAACTTCAACGGCTGTTGGACTGACGACCACAATCACTTGTGCTGAAATTAATTGCTGAAAGAGCTGATCAAGTTCATCACTCCAATGAACAGCAGCCAACTCTAGTACAGATAACTCGATAGGCTCATATCCTGCACGTACCAGTGCCTCATTGAGAGGCTTAGCACGATCTGCAGGTCGAGTATTGATAAACTTCATTTCATTTTTTTATTTATACAGTGCTTTTAATAAATCAGCAGCACCTTGGTCAATCAAAGCTTTTGCTAGTGAAACACCCAACGTTTCAGCTTGTTCAACTGGACCTTCTACTTTAGCAACCAATAATGTTTGACCATCCACACTGCCTACGCGCCCCTCTAATTGAATCTGTTGATCATTTAAAGTCGCATATCCCGCAATCGGTACCTGACACCCGCCTTCCAAATAAGCATTAAATGCCCGTTCTGCACGAACACACACATCAGTTTCTGCATGTAATAAAGGTCGAATCAACTCTAATACGCGTGCATCGTCACCTCGACACTCAAGACCTAATGCACCTTGGCCAACTGCGGGTAAACTCGTCTGTGCATCCAGCGTGTGTCGAATACGCTCTGCTAAACCTAAACGTTTTAAGCCTGCACTTGCCAGAATGATGGCATCGTAAAGCCCATCATCAAGCTTAGATAGTCGTGTGCCTACATTTCCACGTAAATCTATAATCTCAAGATCTGGACGGGCTTTTAAAATTTGACATTTACGGCGCAAACTTGAGGTTCCCACTTTGGCACCAAGGGGCAAATCTTCAAACTTGCTATAAGTATTCGAAACAAAAGCATCTAAAGGATCTTCTCGCTCACAAATCACGGCAAGACTTAATCCTTCTGGGAGCGCCATCGGCACATCTTTCATTGAATGGACAGCAAGATCTGCACGACCATCAAGTAATGCAGCCTCAAGCTCTTTAACAAATAAACCTTTTCCACCAATCTTGGCTAAAGGGGTGTCTAAAATTTTATCGCCTTGGGTCACAAACGTAACCAACTCAACTTTTAGACCAGCATGTAGGGTCTCAAGTCGCTCACGAATATGCTCCGCCTGCCATAAAGCCAATGGACTTTGACGAGTTGCAATTTTTAAGGTTTTGATCATTTTAATGCTGCCAAACTTTAGACATCCTAAACTTACCCTGCTGTCCCAAAATTGCAAGTAAATTGTTCGGCAATGTCTATAATTTTAGGCAACTAAATATTTTGCATTCTTTCTCTAAGCAAAGGTAAGTGACGGCGACTGACCGCCAATTTCTCTTCAAGTTCACGACAACGAACTTGATACTGGCCTGAAGCAACCAACTCCAATCCATCCAAATAATCCAATGCAATCAGCGCATTTCGATGAATTCGTATAAATTTATTTGAAAACTCACGCTCTAGATCTTTTAAAGTCTCATCAATCAACACACTGCCGTTTTTGTGTCGTACTGTTACGTATTTCTGATCAGCCAGAAAATAGTAAATATTTTCTATAGGAATGAGTTCAAGACCACGATAGGTTTTCGCAGCGATTTGCTGACGCTGATGTTTTTCTTCCATATTTTCTTTTTGTTCTATATTTGACATTTGAGCTTGAGTAAGTTTAGTTAAATTATTCAGTGTATTTTCTAATTCTGATTTGATAATCGGTTTTAATAAATAGCCTTTCGCTTGTGCCTGAATCGCAGTCAAAGCATGCTCATCATAGGCCGTGCAAAAAACAATGGCGGGCATAGGGTTTAGCTGTGAAAGATGCTGAGCACATGTCAAACCATCCATTTCAGGCATTTGGATGTCAAGTAAAATTACATCAGGCTCATATTGTTGCACTAAGGTCAAAGCTTCTTTTCCATGGTGCGCAGTTGCAACAACTTGATGCCCCAATTGAGTGACCAAGCGAGATAAGCGCTCAACCGCGAGTGGCTCATCATCACAAATTAGGATGTCCATTGTTCCTCCTTGCTCAAGTTAACGTTGCTTATTTTAATGTATTAACTTGATTTTATTTATATTGGTACTGGACTACAGTCGTGTAAATTCCATTACCTGCATGACTCCTAAACTGTACCGTATACCCATAGTGTGCTTTCAAACGCTGTTTCACGTTTTCTATCGCAATACCATTCCCCTCCCTATTGGCCATTTTATCGGCTATATAAGGGTTAGTAATGACTATAGTGACTTGATTTTGTAATATTTCAACCAATATGACAATCTTTGCATCAATTAACTTTTTCTCCACCCCATGAAAGATACTATTCTCAATTAAAGGCTGTAAAGTTAAAAAAGGAATACTTGCTTGGCCCAACTGCTCTGGTTGCAAGATATTCCATTCCACATTTAATCTCGAACCCAACCTTAGCTTTTCAACCGCCAAATAATGTTCACACAATTGGATTTCTTCTTTTAATGTGACAATTTTCAGCTCTTGAAAGCTTGCTCTAAACAACCTTGAAAGATCGATGAGCATTTGCTCTGCTTTATCTGGATCACTCCCAATCAGACTCACCACACTATTTAAACTATTAAAAAGAAAGTGTGGATGTATTCTTGCTTGCATGGCTTGAATTCGAGCATTCAATTCACCTTGTTGCTGCTTTAACCACTCACCCCGAACATAGATATATCGTAAACAAAAAGTGATCAACAATACGCCATAGCTCATATGTAAAATCACATGATCAAATAAAAGTAACCATGAAAATTTTTGTAAAGAAAAGTTACTCCCCCAAAAAAACAGAAAATTCAAACTACAAGTAGTGAATAGGATAATGAGTTCTAATAGTGCAAATGTATAAATCGCAGACTGCCAAGTGGTTAGTTTTTGCCAAAACGCCCTAAATAAATCAATTACGGCAATAAAGACCAATACCACCCAATTGATATAAAGCACATACTTGATCACTTGTGATGTCTGTAAATTTGACCAAGACTGTGACTCTGCTAGGCACAGCAATAACGCCAAAAAAATACTGGCAATAAATAACTCTGCAAAATATTGCCATTGCCCAATACGTACAAAGAAATTGGCGTCGATAAATTCTTGTTTATCTTTTGAAGAATTATCCATAGGCAAGACTTCGGCATCTTGATTTGAATTTGTTATACTGGATGCAAAATTACTGCTTTTTCTTTTACTGAGCCGACATGACCACATCTTCTAATTCCTCTAATCCGTCACAAGCCCAAACTTCAGGTATGTGGGGCGGTCGTTTTTCCGAAGCAACTGATGCCTTTGTCGCTGAATTTACAGCATCTGTCCAATTTGACCAACGCTTTTATAAACAAGATATTGCAGGTTCAATCGCACATGCAACGATGCTGGCAAAAGTCGGTGTACTCACTGAACAAGAGCGTGATGATATCATCGCAGGCTTAACCGCAATTAAAGCGGATATTGAAGCTGGCAACTTCGAATGGCGTATTGATTTAGAAGATGTTCACATGAACATTGAATCTCGATTAACACAACGCATTGGGATTACAGGTAAGAAATTACATACAGGTCGTAGCCGTAATGACCAAGTAGCAACGGATATTCGCTTGTATGTACGTGATGAAATTGATGCCATCTTAGGGTTATTACAAAAACTGCAAAAAGGCATTCTAGGCTTGGCTGCTAAAAATACAAATACAATCATGCCTGGCTTTACACATCTTCAAACTGCACAACCTGTGACGTTTGGACATCATTTAATGGCATGGTTTGAAATGCTGGTACGTGACTCAGAACGTCTGATTGACTGCCGTAAACGCGTGAATCGCATGCCTTTAGGTTCTGCTGCGCTTGCAGGTACCACTTATCCAATCGATCGTGCTTATACAGCAGAACTTTTAGGATTTGAAGCAGTTGCAGAAAACTCATTAGATGCTGTATCTGATCGTGATTTTGGTATTGAGTTTAATGCTGCGGCATCACTCATCATGATGCACTTATCTCGCATGTCTGAAGAATTAATTCTTTGGACATCTGCACAATTCAAGTTTGTGAATATTCCTGACCGCTTCTGCACAGGCTCTTCGATTATGCCTCAGAAGAAAAATCCTGATGTACCTGAACTTGTTCGTGGTAAAACAGGCCGTGTATATGGCGACTTAATGAGTCTACTTACCCTCATGAAAGGTCAACCTTTGGCATATAACAAAGACAACCAAGAAGATAAAGAACCACTATTTGATGCTATCGATACAGTTCGAGGCTCTTTGATGGCTTTCGCAGACATGATTCCTGCACTTGTTCCAAATATTCCTGAAATGCGCGAAGCTGCGCTGCGTGGTTTCTCAACAGCAACCGACCTTGCTGATTACTTAGTGAAAAATGGTGTTGCATTCCGCGATGCACATGAAATCGTCGGTAAAGCAGTTGCGCTTGGCGTACAAGAAGGTAAGGATTTATCAGAACTTACGCTTGAACAACTTCAACAATTCTCTGATTTAATTCAAGCTGACGTCTTTGAAAAAGCATTAACTTTAGAAGCTTCTGTCAATGCACGTAACCACATCGGTGGAACAGCACCTGCTCAAGTTGAAGCAGCAATTGAGCGTGCTCATGCGCGTTTAGAAGCTCTTTACGCTTAATTTCTGATTATATTTTTGGAGTATTGATATGTCTCGCCAAGTATTTTGCCGTAAGTATCAAAAAGAAATGGAAGGTTTGGATTTTGCACCATTCCCTGGTCCTAAAGGTCAGGAACTATTTGATAGTGTTTCTAAGCAAGCATGGGGCGAATGGTTAAAGCATCAAACTACTTTAATCAATGAAAAACGTTTAAATGTCTTTGAAGCTGATGCAAAGAAATTTCTTGAAGAACAACGTGAAAAGTTCTTCAACAATGATGAAACTTTAGAAAAAGCTGAAGGCCTAAAGCCTGAGTAAAAAAGAAAGCACTGCTTTTCTTTTTTACGTAAGATAAGGACGAAGTCCGCGTAGGCTTTAATCTAAAAAGAATCCCCATCTTTGGGGATTCTTTTTTATGCGTTACTTTAAAAATTAGGCAAGAAAAACACAGAAGGTGTGCACAGGCTTTAATCCCAAAAGAATCTGCGTAATAGAGGTCCTTTTTTATGGGACATCAAATAAATATCAATGGAGTCAAAATTTAGCTGACGAAAGAAGTGCTTGTGGTGGATTTAAAATATGACCTAATTGGTAAACTCCATCCATATTTAACTGCATCTCCATTCGGTCAACACGAATTGGGCCAAATTTAATGTAAATCTGCCGATTTTGAAGATCAAACCGCTGCTCCAAAACCTGTCCATTGAATTGTAAAGAGTTCATAGATGTTAAGTCCATAAGCGCTTTAAAAGGTTGCTCTTCATCCTTTATATAATGAATCCTTTTTCTATCACTCACAAAATTTTCTAAATGGTTTAAATCCTGAGATTTAAAAGATGTAATTTCACGAATTTGAGATTCCTCAATACCTAAAGCATTGACCAAACTTAACTGATCGTCTGGCAGTAATTTAAAATGCCCATTGTTAGGATGTGCCGCCCAACTCATACTCGAAAGACCCCAAGCACAGATTCCCCACAAAACTTGCTTAAATTGTCTCATTCCCCATCGCTCTCACTGAACGTAATAAAAGCCATCTTTAAAAACATTTCAGCCAAACACAACTACCATTTATCTTAAATATCATTTACTTAACAAGAGTTGTTAGACTCACGTCACAGACAAATCTTTTTTATTGATATTTATCTTGCTATCTAAAAAAGACTGCATAAATGTAAAGCAGAAAATAGACACATAAGATGATTATGAGTTATCAATTTCATCAGAGTAGGCTAATCTCTGTATTAAAATTAACCACCATTTGAGCGCATCATGTTTATCATTCGTCCTTATATTGAGACTGACTTAGAAGACATCATTCAACTCTGGGAAAGATGTGATCTAACACGACCATGGAATAATCCGGAAATTGATATTTTTAGGAAGGCTGCACAAAAAGATGACTTATTCTTGGTGGCTGTGAAAGATCAGTTCATTATCGCAACATTAATGGGTGGTTACGACGGTCATCGCGGGTGGATCAATTACCTCGCGGTACATCCCAATCATCAACGGAATGGTGTTGCTACAGCGTTGATTCAACATTTGGAAAAAAGATTGATTGCACTTGGTTGTCCAGAAGTTCAGCTTTTAGTGCAAAAAGAATTTATTGATATTCAAAACTTTTATGAACAATTGGGATATGACGAAAAAGAAGTTGTATGCCTTGCTAAAAGACTCATTCACGACCATTAAGAAATTTTATAAAACAGGAGCATTTATCAATTTACCGATCCGTAAAAATATTGGGAATCGAATATTAAATTTATGACCGGTATCATTATTCAAAGTTAAGGCATATTGGCTCATCTGATTTAAGATTTGTGTCGCCTGATTATTGGCTTGCGTATTTTGTTTAAGATATTTCTTTAAAGCTGACCATGTATTTAAATAATCAATCAATTGATCAATCCGCCATTTACAATGCATGTGCTGCTCACAGGTCGGGATTTCTTCAAAAGGAAATGGAATCGTTTGATATTTCAGATCAATATAGTGACGCTCACTCTCCCAATATGTTTTCAATACTTGGTGATATAGCTTTTCAATACAGCTTTGAAGCTCCTCATTCTCCACTTCAATAAGCCCATATCCAATCACTGCAAAGACACCCTGGGGCTTCAGTGTTCGATAGACCTCTTGAAAAAATAACTCGAAGTCAAACCAATGAATGGCTTGGGCAACTGTAATCAGGTCAAAACATTGTGCTTTAAAATTGCTATGTTCAGCATTATCAATTCGGTAAATTACATTATCTATTGCTGGGGCTTGCTGAAGTTGTGCTGCGCTTATATCCGTTGCAATGACTTGATTAAAATGCGGAGCCAATAAGCGGGTGAATTGTCCTGAACCTGCCCCGCAATCCCAAGCCATTTCATAGTTCTGAACATATTTGAAGATTTCGTCAATCACACTTTGTGGATAACTTGGACGAGCTTGTTGATAAAGCTCACTTTGATCAGAAAATAGGTCTTTCATTTTTTATTCTGAATTTGATCGAGAAATCAACCTTAGCACATCAAAAAAAATGGATGATGCATGACTTCGATTCATTTTGTATTATTTTATAAGCAAAAAAAATCCTCAACATTGTTGAGGATTTTTCGAATATGGTGGCGAGACCCAGGATCGAACTGGGGACACACGGATTTTCAATCCGTTGCTCTACCAACTGAGCTATCACGCCGATGGGGTGTATTAAGCCGTAACTGAGCTCAATAGTCAATAAAAATCATGCATTTTTTATTTGTTCGAGTAAATTTTACCCAAAAAAAATCTCTGATGGGATCAGAGATTGAAAATACAAATTCTTAAAAGAATATGGTGGCGAGACCCAGGATCGAACTGGGGACACACGGATTTTCAATCCGTTGCTCTACCAACTGAGCTATCACGCCGATGTCGCGTATTAAACAGTTTCATCTCGATATAGTCAAGCAAGTTTTTGGGATATTTAAACAAATGGATGTTTTTAAAACAACATTTAGATTATTCGATGTAAATACATACAAATCCAATAAAAAAGCCAGTATTGACTGACTTTTAATATTTAAAATCGAACAATAGTTTTAAATTTTTTCCAAACTACTTAAACAACGATGTATTGCACCACATCCAGGCTCAAAATGATTAACGCCTTTCTCTTCTTCCATTCGACATGCTTCACTCACTAAGCGCTCTGCGACACCACGTCCACGGTTAGCCGGATGAACTACGATATTTTCAAGCGTTCGACTTTCACCTTGTCCAGTTGACCAAATGGCCCCAATGATCTTTGTATTAAATTCTGCCGTGTAAAGTAAGGTATACTGAGCTAAGTTTTGCTCAAGTTGTTCAATGGCATCTTGTCCGTCACTAAATTCTGGACTGGTGTCATATAAGCGCTCAAGCTGTTCACGAACTTCAACATTATCAAGCGAAGTTATTGCATGTACGGTTATAGGCATTGATTAACCCTCCTGAGCAATCTAATATGCTGTCACTTTCGTGACATCGAAAATCTACATTCATCATTTTTAACGTTTTTGAGGAACGTGTCTATGACGCAACGTATCAGTGAAGTGGTAAGAAACACAAACGAAACCAAAATTCGTGTTCGCGTGAATCTTGATGGTACTGGTCAAGGCACCCTCAATACAGGTGTTCCATTTTTAGACCATATGATCGACCAAATCAAGCGTCATGGTTTATTTGATATCGATATTCATTGCGACGGCGATTTAGAAATTGATGATCACCATACAGTAGAAGACTGTGGTATTACCCTTGGTCAGGCATTTGCACAGGCTTTAGGTGACAAAAAAGGTTTGCGTCGCTATGGTCACTTCTATGCACCACTTGATGAGTCCTTGAGTCGTGTCGTTGTTGACCTATCAGGCCGCCCTGGCTTATGGATGGACATTCCATTTACGCGCGCGCGCATTGGTACTTTTGATGTCGACCTATTCTCTGAGTTTTTCCAAGGCTTTGTGAATCACGCATTAATGACACTCCACATAGACAATTTGAAAGGTAAAAATAGCCATCACCAAATTGAAAGTGTATTTAAAGCATTTGCACGAGCACTTCGTATGGCTTGTGAAGTAGATCCACGTGCAGAAAATACTGTAGCTTCAACCAAAGGTACTTTGTAATGACCCGTATTGCCCTTCTTGATTATGGCATGGGAAATCTTCACTCAGCAGCAAAAGCACTTGAGCATGTTGGTGCAACCGTTGATGTGACCAATGATCCTAAGCTGATTGCTCAAGCAGATAAAATTGTGTTCCCAGGCGTTGGTGCAATGCGTGATTGCATGCAAGGTATGCACGAGGCTGGCATTGACGAGGTTGTACGCAATGCCGTTTTCAACAAGCCTGTCCTTGCGATTTGTGTCGGCATGCAAGCTCTGCTGCAACACTCTGAAGAAAATGGTGGTGCAGATGCATTAGGCATTTTTGATGGTGCTGTTAAACGCTTTCCAGATATTGAAGGTTTAAAAGTTCCCCATATGGGTTGGAATCAGGTACACCAAGCAGATCCAAGCCATCCAATGTGGAACAACATTGATCAAGATGCTCGTTTCTATTTCGTACATAGTTTCTATGTTGAACCGAAACAATCTGAGATCATTGCTGCGACATGTAACTACGGTTTGGAATTCTGCACCGCAATCCATAAAGATAATTTGTTTGCTACGCAGTTCCATCCAGAAAAAAGTCATACAGCTGGCTTACAGTTGTTGAAAAATTTTGTAGAGTGGAAAATTTAAAGCCATAATAAAGCTCACTGTTTTCAGTGAGCTTTTTTTCAGACTTTACTCTAAATATCTTTTACGACAAAGCCACCTTCAATTGGCTCAACAGTTACTTTAATTTCTGCTTTTAGATTCAGCGCAGCATAACGACTTTTAAGTTCTGAAATTAATTGTTCTGGCGTTGCATCTTTTAAAGCCAACTCATCCTTCAAAGGATACTGTTTAAAACTTTCTGATTTTTTACCATCTTTAGCGTCTGAAACCCATCGTTCTGCAGCACTCAGTACTTTCGCTAATTCAACTAGATGTTGAGCATTGGCAGGAGTTGACTCTTGCACCCATTTCGACAGCGTTTCCTTAGAGACTCCCAATGCATTCACCACATCAGTCGGTTTAATGTTTTTCTCTTTGATCAATTTTCTAAGTTTTTTAGCACCTTCGCTAAATAAATCATCTTCTTGAACTGCCATCGCTTCTGTCCAAATCTTATTCACTGTCTGCAGTTTCAATTTAACATTAAGCCTATGCAGTTGAGTCTAATATTGCCAAACAAATCAGATGAAATTTAAATTATTTTCAATATTGATAATTCACAAATAAAAGTGTGATCTAATTTTTCTCATTACTCAGTTTGAATTAAAAAAGAAAAATAATTTGACCCAATGATTAATTGTTAACTTATGTAAAGACAATGAGCACCAATTTTAATCATTAAAAAAATACACAAAATTCACAAAATCAATCAACGAATCGAACAAGTTGGCATTTTAGGTATTTACACCATGCGACTCGATAATATTCATGCATTATAAGTGTACATTTATTCTATCAAGCACCAAAATAAACCACAATAAATAATTGATTTTGTTAACATTTTTAAACATTACCCTTGTGTTGTATTAAGTTGCTGTTTTTACGGCATATCTTCAAAATTATTCCACTTATATTGTTTTTTTTCGATTTGTCTGAAATTTTTTTCTTTGTTAATTATGAACTTGCTGAAACAACACAGATCCAACACTAACCACATATATTTTGGAGCAATCTGCACATGTTTAAACTTTTTACTGGAAAAATCAGTGGCGTTCTAAGCCTTGCTTTACAGGGAATTACGAAAGCAGTTGGTTTTATTCTAGAAACCGTAACGACAGTTGTAGATACCGTTGTTGACACAGTAGGGACGCTGACCAAACCATTAACGGATAAGTTAACAGAATTGCCACTGATCGGAGATACAGTGGAATCGGTACTCAATCTTGAAAATAATTTATTAGGAAATTTAAGTGGAGGCTTACACGCTATCGCTGATGATTTTTCGAAAGGAGATCTATTAGGGGGCATTAATACTGCATTGAATGGCACTACTGCAACTGTAGGCCAAACCATCAAAGATGTTTCAAATGTTGTAGGTGAGGTCGCTGGTTTAGCCGATCCCGTGACCGACCTGCTAAGCCAAGTGCCAGGTTTAGGTGCTGTCGTAGATGTTGTCGGAGAAACTTCTTCAAATCTTTTGGGATTCGTGAGTGAAACGGGAGATTATGTCGCAAGTACCAAACCTCTTGATCTCGTGACTGGTCTCATTGATGATCCTTTAGGCAGTGTCACAGGAACATTAGGAGATGTCTCAGGAACATTAGATAATTTATTGGATGATTTAGCACCTGTAACAGATGCTCTGTCATCGATTCCTGTCGTGGGTGATCTTGTAGGATTCACGGGAGAGATCACAAATGCTTTAGGTGCAATCCCAACCAATATCACACCAACTAGCTTTGATCTAATCTCTAACTTAGATACAACACCATACATTTAATTCAAAGTTCGTATTAAAAACCGTCAACATTGTTCTGACGGTTTTTTTTCATTGTTACTTCGCTCATTTGATGTTTCTTTGCTAAGATTGCTGCGAATAAACTCCAGAATACTGGCAAGGAGCGAAAGCATGCTGATTATCCCTGCAATTGACCTTAAAGATGGTAAATGTGTCCGTTTAAAACAAGGTCGTATGGAAGACGATACCGTTTTCTCTGATGATCCTGTGGCAACAGCACAACATTGGGTAGACGCTGGCGCTCGCCGTTTACATTTAGTTGATCTAAATGGTGCTTTCGCTGGTACACCTATTCACAAACCTGTTGTGGAAGCGATTGCAAAAGCACAACCTGAACTGCCAATTCAAATTGGTGGTGGCATCCGTTCTCTTGAAACCATCGAACACTACTTAGATGCAGGTGTATCATTCGTCATTATTGGTACAAAAGCAGTCAAAGAACCTGAGTTTGTTGAGGAAGCTTGTAGAAAATTCGCAGGTCACATCATTGTCGGTATTGATGCAATCAATGGCATGGTCGCAACTGACGGCTGGGCAAATGTAACTGACGTGAAAGCAACTGATTTAGCTAAACGCTTTGCAGATGCTGGTGTATCTAGTATCGTGTATACCGATATTGCACGTGATGGCATGATGCAAGGTGTGAATATCGAACAAACAGTTAATCTTGCGACTTATTCAGGTTTACCTGTGATCGCTTCAGGCGGTGTGACCAATCTTGACGACGTTCGCAACTTAAAAGGTCAGCCTGGTATTTTAGGTGCGATTACTGGTCGTGCAATTTATGAAGGCACTTTAAATCTTCGTGAAGCTCAATTATTACTTGATGAACAAGCGCTCTAATAGCGCATGTTTCTAAAGAGGTCTTAGGACCTCTTTTTTCTTACTTAAAAAATATGTTGAATTTATCTCCTACCCTCAAAACCAAAACACCACAACTTGCCCTTATTGCAATTACGATGATTTGGGGTGCCAGTTTCATTACAGTCAAATATGGATTGAGCTTCAGCACACCAGTGCTTTTCGTTGCCTTTCGATTTGCAGCAGCTGCGCTGGCTGTTGGTCTCATCTCACTTCAATATTGTAAAAATTTTAGTGCCAAAGATATTTGGGCAGGATTTTGCATTGGAACAGTGATTGCGATTGGTTATGGAACCCAAACCATTGGCTTACAGACCATCACCAGTAGCGAGTCTGCATTTTTGACAGCACTTTATGTGCCGTTAGTTCCCATCTTATTGTGGTTGCTCTTTAAAAAAAGGCCACATGTCATGACATGGATGGGTGCAGGACTTGCCTTTGTAGGTTTAGTGTTCTTAACAGGAAATGGGTTTGGTGCTATTCGGCTTGAATTTGGTCAGATCATTACCTTGATAGGATCAATTGCGATTGCACTTGAAATTATTCTCATTAGTTACTTTGCGCCTCGAGTCAATTTACGCCGAGTGACGATATTACAGCTCATTTTTGCATCGTTAATTTGTTTTCTAATGGCACCATTGGTGGGTGAAACACATCTTCCTGAGTTTAACTGGATCTTCGTTGCGATTATTGGAGGTTTAGGACTTGCAAGTGCAATCATTCAGTTAGTCATGAACTGGGCTCAACGCGTGGTTGATCCTTCACAGGCTGCCATTATTTATTCTGGCGAACCTGTTTGGGCGGCTTTGATTGGGAGATTAGCAGGTGAGCGTTTAGCTATGCTCTCAATTTTAGGTGGCGTGTTGGTTGTGCTCGGTGTAATTACCAGTGAGTGGAGACCAAAATTTAAGAAGAAAGAATAAGCTTACTGGGGCTCTTTTAGCTTTAACATCATACATGGTTGAAAATACTGCACTTCAGGCATAGGCGCATAAAAGGGATGCAAGAGTTCCTTCCATTTTAAATACGCCTCTGACTGCCTAAAACCTTCCGTATGATCTTCAAGTTTGTTCCAGTAAATCAGTAAAATATAAGCATGTTCATTATTCGTATTTTTAATCAGCTGAACCGCATTTAGCCCCTTCATTGGTGAAATAATGTCTTTAGCTAATTTAAAAGCATTTTCGAATGCCTCACTCTGGTTCATTTTGATATTTAAATGAACATGCTCAATAATCATGACACCACCCCATTCATGAGTTTTAATTATTGATACATTGGCTCGTTATCATTGACCTTAATAATTCCTTTGATCGCACGATAAACAATCCAAACCCATGACAAACCAATCACTGCGATACAGAATGTTGTTGCACCCAGTGCTACACCAGCAAAGGCATTAGGATTGTCACCCGTGAAGAATAAGAACAAAAACGGCAGGAACGCGATGATATTCCAAATTAAATACCACCAAAAAGTACGAATTTGCCAAGTAAAATGACTTTCAAAAATTGAGCCCTGTACCTTTGATCGTTTCCAATAGTTAATAATTAGCGCAATAACCGCCAAAATACCTGCTGAAAAAATAGCGATGATATACAGGATGTAAAGTAAAATCGTTAAGCTGCGGTTTGGATCTTGATCAGCTGTATAATTCATAAAGTCACCTTTTTAATTTTTTTGAGGCTTTATAATTTCAAACCATTAAATGGTGAAATTATCCATAAAATAATCAGTATATTAAACGCTATAGTACAGAAATAAATTTTTCGAAATGGTTGTTTTTGTGTTTTATGACGCAAGCGTTGCTGAGCAAGCCAAGCACTCGGCCATCCACCTAATAGAGAAACCACATGTAATGTATTTTCTGGTACACGTTGACTCCCCTGTTGAGCCGCCGCTTTATCGTGTGCATATAAGCCATAGGTGATCAGGTTCATCAATAAAATGACCAACACCACCATCATACTCAATAGCCCTAATAGGACTAATATAGCAAGCGTTAAGATATAAGCAATAATCGCCACTTGCATCGGTTGCATTTTTTGTTGAGTAACTGGTGAATGACGCGGCTTCGTTTTTACTTTTTTTGCCTGAGTCGCTTTTAAGTATGTTACTTGTTTCGCTTTAAATCGACCTTGACCATCCAATTGAACGATATACTCCAAAGCACAACCTGGAATCGGTCTTGGGCCTGGTTTGGCAAAATCTTTAATGTGAAGGAAAACGCGATCTTTGGATGAATCATTGGGTTGAATAAATCCATAGCCTTTTTCATCAAACCATTCAACTAGACGACCTTGATCACGCATATTCCCCCCAGATTTTTAAATTTTTAAGCTGTTACAAATTTTAATCGTTCAACCAGCATATTACGCATTTCTAAAGGATTTTTTTGCAAAATATCCTCGCCAACACGCCCCATTTCTTTGTTCTTTTGAGCCACTAGCAAACGCATCATCCAGAAACGTCCAGCTGCCATCGCTAAATAGAGCTCCAGACATGATTTTTCATCACTGGTCATTTCACGCACACTTTGATAAGCCTCCAAGAATGCTAAGGCCTTTTCCTCATTCAAATGAACATTTGGATATTCTGTACAGAAATCATTCATCGTAATGGCGATATCAAACAAAAGTTCATCTTTATTCAACTCATAAAAATCGAGTATCCCTTTTAAAGTAGCCCCTTCAAATAAAGTGTTATCTCTAAATAAGTCAGAATGGATAAAACCTCGTGGACGATCAGGGTACATTGCGGTAAGAGCGTCATATAAACCTAACAAACTATTTAATAATACTTGATCGGCTGGATTTAGCGTAGGTCGAAGCTGCTGAGCCACACTTAACCAATAATCATGATTACGATACTCTGCGCGCTCTAAGGGAAAGTTATCGAGAGCCACATGTATTTGAGCCTGTGCAATAGCAATGGACTGAACCTGTTCAAGTGATGAAGGCATAGGATGCTTGCCACGCATTCTAGGCGCAATTTGTGCAGGTTTATTTTTTAAGATCTGAATCGAACGTCCTGAATGTTTCAAAGGTACAGGCACAGGGAGACCTGCATGACCCAGATGCTCAAGTACAGGGACGAGTTCACCTGCGCCTTGCTCATCCATATCTTCAAAAATTGTTAAAACAAATTCGGTTTGATCTGCACAAACTAGAAAATAGTTCGTATTTTGAATACCTCCTTGAATCGGAATCAGGTCAATCACCTCTAATCCATAAGGCGTAGCAAAATCCTGAACTTCCTTTAAAGTCAAAGTGGTATAAACCGACATAAAAAAACCTGCGAAAAAACTTACATTATTTTGATAGAATACCTGCTCCGACTACCAAGGTGTAGCACCAAAGTCTGTAAGTTTCATAATCGGCTGTTATTTTTGGAAAAAATTATGCTTGCTAAACGTATTATTCCTTGCCTCGACGTAGATAACGGTCGAGTTGTAAAAGGTGTTCAATTCCTTGATATTCGTGATGCAGGCGACCCAGTTGAAGTAGCACGTCGTTATAACGAACAAGGTGCAGATGAGATTACTTTTCTCGATATCACTGCAACATCTAATGGGCGTGACACCACTTACCGTACGGTTGAGCGTATGGCTGAAACTGTATTTGTACCACTGACCGTAGGTGGCGGTGTTCGTAAAGTTGAAGATATTCGTTTATTGCTTAACGCTGGTGCAGACAAAGTCAGTATTAACTCAGCTGCTGTCTTTAATCCTGAATTCGTTCAAGAAGCCTCTCAACGTTTTGGTGCACAATGTATTGTAGTTGCGATTGATGCAAAAAAAACGGGTGAAAATAAGTGGGAGATTTTCACACATGGTGGTCGCAAACCAACGGGTATCGATGCGATTGAATGGTCTGTGAAAATGGCAGAATACGGCGCAGGCGAATTGCTCATTACGTCAATGGATGCAGATGGTACAAAAGCTGGTTATGACTTAGCATTGATGCGTCAGATTAATGATCGTGTAACGATTCCAACGATTGCTTCAGGTGGTGTGGGTAATCTTCAACATCTAGCAGACGGAATTTTACAAGGGGGTGCTGATGCAGTGCTTGCAGCCTCTATCTTCCACTTTGGTCAACACACTATCCCGGAAGCAAAACAATATTTAGCTGAACAAGGCATTGAAATGCGTCTTTAATCATGCCCCATAAAAAAGAGGCAAATGCCTCTTTTTTTTGCAAAAAAAAGAGCCCGAAGGCCCTAAAAACCAAGAAAAAACAGCGCTTGGTTCGTTATGCAAAGCGATAAACTGGAGAGTTCTACCATCAGATTTTCATTCTCCGATTTATTCATCTCATATCATAAATGACAGATCTGCACTAAATCTTGACAAAAGCTACATATTTTATTGACCAATCATGACAAACCAGATGTCAATTCAGCCAACTCCATATCTAATCTGGCTTACTCCACTATAGCCAAAGCTTTTTTTGAAATCTCGGAGCGCACTGCTTTCTGCTCAACCCACTTTGCGGGGAAATATTGTTCAACGATATAATTGACTCGTTTTGAAATAAAAGACGGTAACTGCACCCCTAAAGGGTTATCTTCTTTCAAATCTGGCGTTGAAATGACACGTGTTCCTAAAATGTAATCAAACCAAGGCTTAGTGACACACCAATTTGCATCTTGATTGGCATTCATATGGTGGTCATAGTGCCAAGGAATTTTCTTTTTTGCCCAATGAGGTTCGAGGTGAGCTCTGCGATGCGTGTAGTAGTAGTTACAAGCACTATAAAACACGGATAAACTCATGCCTTTCGAGATTGGATAAAATGCTGTTCCAAATACAGCAGCAACAATTCCCAATGATACGATTTCATTTTTTGTTCGCCAATTTGAGATTCCCTCTACATAACCCTCATCATGGAAATCTTGTGTTCTAACTTCACGGTGATGTGCCCAATGAGATTCCATATTTTTAGGCACAGGACTAAACCTCGCTTTACCCGGACGGTGTACACCATGTAGAACATATTTATGCGCGACCCATTCAAATCCATTGGCAATGATTAAGCCTGCAACAAAACCTTTAATCATGTTCAAAATCCCTGTTTCTTTTCTTTCAATATATCTAACTCAAGCTCTCAACCATTGACGCAAGATAAAATTTTCATTGACAAATCACGACATATTTTTCAATGTCGTATGGTAGAAAAAGCGCTTGTATGGCACTGTAAAAACAGGCTTAATAACTCATCGTGATTTCAATTGATAAAACAAGAAAAGTATTAATCACATGCAGCAGATAAAGGATTATTCAGGCTCGGTTCATGGTGGACTTGGACATCTCTTACATAATTATTGTGAAGAGAGCGGTCTCCCTATTTCTGCAAAATTGGCAAGTATTCAGCAAGCCGAACGCTTTGACTTTAGCATTTGGCGTGAAATATTAAATGAAATTTATGAAGTACACCCACAACCTGCGTTAGGGTTAGAAATTGCTCAATGGGTCAAACCGCAACATTTAGGCATTATCGCGTATATCGCTTTATCATGCGATAACCTAGCAGAAGCACTCACCCGTTATCATGAATATCATCGTTTAATTTATGATGGTACACCTCTCGCCGTTGATCTGGAGCAAGGCGTATTTAGCGTACGTTGGGAAGATTTGCCAATGCATTTGTCGACACAAATCACGGATGAAATTGCGATGGCATTATTGGTTGAATTTCTAAAACGTTATGCGGGTATTGAGCATTTACATATTCAAGAAATTCACTTTCGCTTTCCAGCACCAAAAAATATTGCGATTTATGAGCGTTTTTTTCAGAGCAAAGTAAAATTCTCTCAGCCTCATGTCAAGCTTACTTTTCCAAGCCAGCTCCTACAAGCACCGATTAAACAAGCTGATCAAACTTTACAAAAACTCCTGATGCAACAAGCTCAAGATTTGTTAAGTCGACTCCCCAACAACACACAAATCGATGAGCGGTTACAGCAAGCCATTCTGATTGGAATACAGAGACACAATTATCAAATTCAAACTGTCGCAGAACAAGTGGGAATGTCCGTCAGACAACTTCAGCGCCATTTACAAAATCAAGGTGATACCTATCAGCAGCGTGTTCAAGAAGTCCGCAAACTTCTAGCGATTCAATATCTACAAGATCCTTATCTCAGCTTACATGAGATTTCGTTATTGCTCAGTTATTCTGAACAAAGTGCATTCCAACGCGCATTTCGTCAGTGGATGAAGATGACACCCCAACAGTGGCGTATTCAACATCATATTCGCACTTGATGATTGTGAATTTAAGTCTTCAGTCTAAAGATGATTGATGAATCACAAGAAAGGATTTTCTATTTCATTCT
The DNA here is from genome assembly GCF_057737035.1 of Acinetobacter sp. 24-47-47. Taxonomy (NCBI): domain Bacteria; kingdom Pseudomonadati; phylum Pseudomonadota; class Gammaproteobacteria; order Moraxellales; family Moraxellaceae; genus Acinetobacter; species Acinetobacter sp. 24-47-47. The sequence goes on from NZ_CM173216.1 coordinate 2,818,386, forward strand.
CAGCCGTCGTTTCTATTTTTTCTGCTAAATTTTTTTGATCTTCTAAGTAGATGACCATTGCATCTAAATATTGTTTTAACGCTTTCGCAGCGGCTAAACCGGCTTGATCTTTGGTGATTTGCAAGTTGCCATAAATACTCACACGATCAAGATCATTTTCAAGCGTCAGATCATGTATCGAATGTGACTCAGTCCCATTTTCAAAAGGCTTAAACATGGCAAATCTCTTTATGTTTATAAATATCAATCCCTGAAGATAAATGAATCTTCAGGGCAAATTCGAGCTTTTTTATTTAAGGATTTGTAATAAATATTGCAACAACGCTTGAACCAACTCTTTCACGATTGCATCTTGTGCTTGTTCATCGATCTTAGCCTCTTGATTCGTTACGGTTGTATTGACAGGTACGCTTTGACTACTAAACTCTTTTTGCAGCGCTTTGAGTTGATCTGTTGAGATATCAACTGCACATTGGCTTTCGGCATCCCAGTGCGAATACTCTATCGCTTGTTGAGCTTTGACCTGATTGGCTTTTAATGGCAATTTATAAGTATTACGCTTTTGCTCAGATGTAAGTTGAGGAAACAGATTCATGCCAAGCACTTCTTCTAACTGGCATACACTGACCACTTGCATCTGTAGTGAATTATTATTTGGAGCGTAATATGCGCCAATAGCACCTGTTTTAGGTATATATACGGCTTTAAACACCGCTGTTGGAACAATAACACCGCGTCCAATGGTTTTCAGTTTTTTGCCACTATATACAGGCCCGGTAATCACATACACATCATGTTTCTGCTTCGTAACGATTGCACGTGTCGCTTCCTCAATTTCTCGCCAGATTTGTTGGTTATTCTGCGGAGCTTGAGGAACCATATTGGCTAAAGAAAAACTGTCGTACTGTGCAGCTTTATTTGGCATATCAGCATTTGGAGCCATATGACCACGGTCATATCCCGACCCACGATAATCTGATAATAATGCTCGATGCTTTTCTGCTACACGAGTCTCCTCATGGAAACTGTCTTCTCTTTTTATTTTTTGGCTCAGCCGATCTGGATTCAGATATTCAGCTACCCATAATGGTGTTTTTGAGACACCAGAATACATAGTGGTGAATCCATTAAAGCATAATGGGTAGCGATCTTTATTTAAGCTCTCTTTGATTAAATAAGGTGGCTCTTGGCGATAAAATTGATTTAGACAAGCTGTATTATTAACCGAACCTGAAAATGGCAGATATGAAGACAACTTTTCTTGACCGAAAGCAATTGCAAAGCTTCCTGCTGCAACAATACCTAATACAGCTTTTACCACAATATTATTCAAACTCAGATTACCTATTCATTCCGTGTTCAACTTCTGGCCCAATGCGTGGGCTTTATTCAAAACCGGCCACAGCTTAACAAGCTATGAATTTGAAGTACATCAAGTGAATTTTCAAGTGAATAAAGGATCTTCGCATTCCGTTCAAATATCACTCAAAATAAGTAACAAATTGTTGTTTTTATAGAATAGTTTTTTAATACTCTTTAAGGTTTTACGTGTATTTGATTGAATTACATCAATTACTTGTGAGATGGTATAAAAGTTATTTAGTAAATTAAAAGAATTGAAAGTGAGGACACTATGAAATTAGCACATACTTCTTTGACAGCATTAGTAATGGGTTTATCTTTGGCAAGTGCAAGTGCATTTGCTGAGCCACCAGTTCAAGCTGGCGAAACTTTGGAAAGCCTTTCTAAAGCTAAAGTCGTAACAACAGTGAATGGTCAGCCTGGTACTTTACAAGAAGTATTAGCTAATGGTCAGATGAAAGTTATTTCTGAAGGTGCTACAACACAAGCGCCTGCTGATGCGAAAGCGCCTATTGGAAACTTACCACCTGCTGAAGCAGAAGAAACTGCTCCTCAAGCACAAACTGCAGTTCCAGCTCAACCTGAAGTAAATGCAACTGAAGAAGCGCCTGTAGAAGCACCAGCGGCTGAGTAAGGTATTAGGCTTAATAAAAAACCGCCTTTGAGGCGGTTTTTTATATCCAAAATTTTAGCAAACGCTTACTCAGATTTCGATCTGGCTTCCCATTTCGACCACGCGATTTGGTGGAATTAAATAGAAATCACTCACAGGACTGGTATTCCGCTGCATTGATATAAATAATTTTTCACGCCATGGCGCCATTCCTTCTCCCACGGTATGAATCAGACGATCACGTGAAATAAAGAAACTAATTTGCATCATATCAAATTCAAAATTTAACTGCTCATATGCCGCTTTCAGCGCGACTGGAATGTTGGGTTGGTCTTTAAACCCATAATATACAAAAATCCTAAAGAATCGATTATCCATCTTTTCTACACGAATTCTCTCAATATCAGGTACATAAGGTACATCTTTAGTAATGACCGTAATCATCATATTACGTTCGTGTAGAACCTTATTATGCTTAATATTGTGCAACATCGCATGTGGAACGATATTAGGTGTTCCTGTGAGGAAAATTGCATCCCCAGGAACGATCAGCGTTTCATCACTCATCTTGACACTTTGAATAAAGAGATCAATAGGTAACGCATCAGACTCAAGCTTATTGAGTACGATTTGACGGCCATCTTTCCACGTCATTAAAACGGTAAATACAATTGCACCAATCAAGATTGGCACCCATCCACCACCAACAATTTTTAAAGAAGTCGAAGCAACAAAAATGAGGTCGATGATCAATAAAGGCACAGCAAAAAGGGCTACTTTCCAAACAGGCCAGCGCCAAACGCCATAAGCTAAAATCGAAATTAAAATCGTACCGCACAGCATCGTCATGGTCACTGCTACACCGTAGGCACTGGCAAGATTCGCGCTATTTTCAAATAATAAAATGAGAATAATGACTGAAATAAATAATACCCAGTTGATGAACGGGACATAGATTTGTCCTTGTTCAACATCAGATGTATGTTGCACGGTTAAACGCGGTAAATAGCGCAATTGAATCGCTTGATTGACCATTGAGAATACGCCCGTAATCACCGCTTGAGACGCAATCACGGCAGCAGCGGTTGCAAGACCAATCATTGGAAATAAAGCCCAATCAGGGACTAACAGATAAAATGGGTTCTCAATTGCATTTGGATCTCGTAAAAGTAAAGCACCTTGACCCGCATAGTTAAAAACTAGACTTGGCAATACAATCACAAACCAAGCAAGCTTAATAGGCATACGACCAAAATGCCCCATATCTGCATATAGTGCTTCACCCCCCGTCATCGTTAAAATGACGGCACCCATCGTGAGGAATGCAACAAAAGGTTGGTTGATGATAAAGCCAAACGCCCAATGCGGACTGATCATTGCCAACACGAACGGTGTTTGCATAACACTCCATAAGCCTAATAGTCCAATAGATGCAAACCACAATAATGTGATTGGTCCAAAGAACTTACCCATGGTCGCCGTGCCGTGGCGCTGAATTAAAAACAGTGCTGTTAAAATACCGACGGCCAATGGTAATAACCATTGATTAAACATCGGAGTCGCAATACTTAAACCTTCAATCGCGGATAAAATAGAAATTGCTGGGGTAATAATACCATCACCAAAAAAAAGTGATGCACCGATAAAGCCCAAGGCAATCAGATAAATTTTGCGCTGATCTGCAATACGGGTTGAACGTAGATTTAAGGCAAGTAGCGACATAATACCGCCTTCACCATTGTTATCTGCCTTCATAATGACTGAGACATATTTAAAGCTGATGGTGAGCATCATGCACCAGAAAATGAGCGACAAAATGCCCAGAACGGTTGCCTCAGTAATTGCAATATGAGCCGTAAGGAAGCATTGACGCAATGCATACAGAGGACTGGTTCCAATGTCACCAAACACCACCCCTAATGCTGCCAATGTTACCGCAGGAAGTGCGGCTTTTTTTGCAGTGCTTTGCATATTTTAGTCTTCATGCATTCGACAGAATTTTTCGGCAATCATATCACTGGCTAAAAACTTTTTCTTTAAATCAATTGTTTCAACTTGGCATCTGCTTTTTTTTTAGTTATCATCGCACGCCTTGGTGAAGTGTCCGAGTGGCTGAAGGAGCACGCCTGGAAAGTGTGTATACGTTAATAGCGTATCGAGGGTTCGAATCCCTCTTTCACCGCCAGAATTTAAAAAACCGAATCTCATGATTCGGTTTTTTTTCGCCTAAAACTTCGCTTTTGGCACGTATCTCGCTTCATTTTACTGTCATCAACATCATGTTAAGTTAATGAAAACAATACTTAAGGAGCTGAACAACCTAACAACGTTATTCAAATAGATGATTTTTGCACACCTATAAAATAGAGAACCTGCTATTCCGGAGATAATATGAATAACAGCGCCAACTATGTAAAACAAATTAAAAACGCAAAACGTGGTGGCTACACACCCACTATCGCTAAAGATGTGAATAAACACAAAATTCAAAAAGCGCTAAGATTAATTGAGCAATGGAGAAAATTAGCACAAGAGTTAAAACCTCAAATGCAATTTGATATGGCTTATACTCTTGAAGAGTGTGCACAAGACCTTGATCGTATTCTAAAAAACAAATAGCTGATCCTATAAAATTCTCTCAAGATGCCTGTACACGCTACGACGGGCATCACTATAAAATGAGGAGAAAAGAAGATCAAAAATAAAGCAAAAACAATTCATCCTGCTCAATTTTAATTAATCGATTAATTTTTGACTTGCGTTTTAGTGAAAAAACGCTATTATTCTCTCCACGTTGCCGGCATAGCTCAGTTGGTAGAGCAACTGACTTGTAATCAGTAGGTCCACAGTTCGAATCCGTGTGCCGGCACCATTTTATACTTAGCCTCGCTTTTTAGTGAGGCTTTGTTGTTTTTGATGATTTATTTTTTACTTGCACTCACTTGTACATATCGCACGATCCCCTCTTGATAAAGTTTCGCACACAACTTTGCTGTCATCTTAATTTTTGCTAAATCTAAAACGTGATACGAATGAGCTTGGATGTTATTTTTAAAAATATCACTCTGAATATACGTTGCAAATCCTGCAAATACCTCGTGACTCAAATCTTGAATATGTATATCTCTAAAACCCGTTTGCACTAAGATTGATTGCATTTCATCGAATGAGTGCAAATGGTTCAGTTGAACGTCAGCTGCTTTTAATAATAATTTAACTTTCAATTGCGCTAGAGGACTCAAAGTATAGAACTTTGAATTCAAAGCAAGATAATGAAATGCTAAGCGTCCTTTTGAATTCAAAATACCATCTACAGAACGAAGAAATAAATTCAAATTACTGTGATAAGCAGCATCGATGCAAATTGCCGCATCAAATTTAAATTCAAATGATCTAGATTCTAAATTTAAAAATGTTCCCTGCGAGATCCGATTGACATGAGGTAAAAACTTACGCGTATGATTTACATAATATTTTTGTAATTCAATTCCTTCCAAGTATTCGATTTGAAATTTTTCTTTCCATAAAATTAAGCTAGCACCTTGCCCACAACCTAAATCAATTAATTTATCTTTTGAATTTAAATCGATAGATTGAGCAAGGGTTATTGCGAGTAACTCGCAGGCTTGTGGATAATTCAGCTGGTCAGTTTGCCATAGACCTAAATTACTCCAAGCACAATTACGGTGATCCCCCAATAAAGCTGCATTGATCGCATATTTATGTTGAGGTGCTTTCATCCATGCTTGGAGCTTCTTCATTCAATCCCTTAATATCCTAACTCTGGTGCAACTTGTACCTTAGGCTTTAAACCTAAAAATGGTAACGGCGCATCAAGTAATTTTGCTATATCCATTGCTGAAGTCACCGCTGACTCCAAAATTGGCAATCCATCACATGACCAAGAACCACAATAAAATACTTTGCGACCTTGTTGTTGGTGACGAGCACTCAACTCATGGGTTAGTGGTAAAGTATGACGATCTACAACAGCTCTAGTGAGCTTCACTTTATGTATTACTTTTTTAGGATCAATCTCAATTACTGGATTCCAAGTTTGAAAAACAGGAGATTTACCCACTAATGTTGGCTCAATCGAATTCAGCCAAACAGTGAAATGCTGTTTAGTAAATTTACGATCCATCATATAACTCAATACGCACCAATCTTTACGCTTCACAGGCATTACCACTGAATCAGTATGAATGACCAATTCACCATCAACAAACTTAAATTGTTTGAGAAGTGCAATATCATCCGCAAACTGTTCAGCATCTAAAAACTCATAAACTTTTGTTGTTGGTGTCGCGACAATCACGCGATCAAATAAGTCAGATTCACCTGCTTCATTTTCCACATAGACTAAATCACCCTGCTCTTGTACACGAGTAATGGGCTGCCCACTTCTTAAATCGATATCTTCCAGCAATTTATCAACGAAAGCTGGCGTCCCACCTTGAATTCGAAGGAGTGCATCTCCATCCGTCAGTTGGCGTAAGAAAATCAACAATGGTTTTGCTGGCCATTCACCAATGGTTTTTGCATCACATGTACAAATGGTAAATAGGACAGGCATGACTGCCCCATTCCAAAATACTTCTTCTATTTGGTTATATTTAACGAACTCATCTAAAGTGATATCTTGATTTTTAGATTTAAAAAACTGCTTCAATGCAGATCTAAGTTGTAACATCCCTTTCACTAAACGGATGCCATATTGCTTTAATCCTTTTCGATTGTTAATGATTGGAAAGTTGCCTATGCGTGAACGTGATGTTGTCAGCCAAGTATCGATTTTATCTTCAAATAACCAGCTACATGACATATAGGTACGTACTGGAAAAGTATTGAGACCCAAATGTGTGGCAAGACTCAATGTATTTTTCCAGAGCATTGGATTCATGACACGTAATGGCGAATCAATAATCCCACCTTCATACTCAAGACTATAACTATCCATACCACGCCCTGGAAGCGCCTCGAAAACTGTGATCTGGTGACCAGCATCCTTGAGAATTCTCGCAGTTGCCAACCCTGCCATACCACTTCCAATCACTGCAATTTTCAAAATTATGATCCAAGCATTAAAAATTTTTTTAATTATGCGATAGAACACTTTGAAACTTGCTATTAAAAACTTCCAGATTTTATTTGTTTTTGATTAATTTTTAATCAAATAAATTTACGTAAAATTCTTGCGACACTATTCGTCATACGCTAAATATTTAATACACTTGTATTTTTTAAGAAATCAAAAAATATGTTTAAAAACAAAATAGATATTTTCACCAATAATTTAATTTTTTAGTTTACAGCTTAAAAAAAATGCATTATCATTGCTTTGAAAATGAGAACTACATCACATTAATAAGAAGCACAAATAGAATGTGATCTAGAAAATAAATATAAATTACAGCGTATAAGGACCTCTGTTGTGTGGGATAGAGGTCCTTTATTTTTTTAAAATGATGATCACAAAAAAAGCGGAAATGATATTTCCGCTTTTGTCGTTCCAATTAACGTGCAATTTCACCAAATTTACCATTATTGAAATCATGAAAAGCTTGAATGATTTCTTCTTTGGTGTTCATGACGAATGGTCCATGCCCTTGAATTGGCTCATTTAGTGGCTCACCTGTAAGCACTAAAAATTGTGTATCTTTATATGCTTGCAATTGAATTGCTGCCTCACCATCACGAGCAAACATCACAATTGAACTGTCTAGAACTTTTTGAGTCCCATTAATTACGAGTTCACCATTCAACACTACAACCAATACATTGTGATCTACAGGAACATGTATGAATGTTTCATACTCAGCTTTAAGCTGACCATCCCACACATTTATTGGAGTAAATGTTTCAGCAGGACCATAATGACCACCAAACTCACCCGCAATTACACGGATGTGACCAGCACCATCATCCATGGTAATTGTTGGAATATCATGAGATGTGATCGCTTGATAACGTGGTTGAGTCATTTTATCTTTGGCTGGTAGATTGACCCAAAGCTGTGCCATTTCAAGAATTCCACCTTTTTGAGCAAATTCAGGAGAATGAAACTCTTCGTGAACCAATCCAGCCCCAGCAGTCATCCATTGCACATCTCCTGCCTCGATAACACCACCACCACCACTGGAATCCTTATGTGCCAAACCACCTTGGTAGGCGATAGTCACTGTTTCAAATCCGCGATGAGGATGTGAACCAACACCTAACTGACGTGTCGTTGGCTCAAAGTGATGTGGTGCACCATAATCTAATAACAAAAAAGGACTAAGTGCTTGACCTAAGCGATCATAAGAAAATAAGTTACGCACTGGCAGACCATCACCAACCCAATGTGTATGTTGGTTACGATAAACCCCAATTACTCTTTTCATCTTTTACTCCTATATTCGATAGGATGAACATGCGCTCATTTTAGACTTTGCACAGAAAATAAAAAGAGCTTTACTGCCACACAGATTCCTATTTTTATGATTATAATAATCTAAATTAATTCATATATGTGACTATTCACTGAAATTTGAAATTCATTATTACAATATTCCTATTAATAAGACTAATTATCCTAAAAATGGTCACAAATTTATCTCATTTTCAGTCTAATATAACTAGTGACTGAATACGAGTTCATTGATACGTATTCACACTTACTAACATCATAGAGGCTAATAATAATGGGCAAACCTTACGTTCGTTTAGATAAAGATAATGCAGTAGTGCTTTTAGTCGATCACCAAACAGGTCTTCTTTCTCTTGTACGTGATATCGATCCTGATAAGTTTAAAAACAATGTTTTAGCACTCGCAGCAGCAGCAAAATACTTTAACTTGCCGACAATTTTAACAACAAGTTTTGAAGATGGTCCTAATGGTCCACTCGTTCCAGAATTAGTTGAAATGTTCCCTGATGCTCCATATATCGCGCGTCCAGGTCAAATCAATGCTTGGGATAACGAAGATTTTGTAAATGCTGTTAAAGCGACAGGTAAAAAACAACTGATCATCGCTGGTGTTGTGACTGAAGTATGTGTTGCATTCCCTACACTTTCAGCTCTTGCTGAAGACTTTGATGTATTCGTGATTACTGATGCATCTGGTACATTCAACCAAATTACGCGCGATGCTGCATGGAACCGCATGTCTCAAGCAGGTGCTCAACTTATGACATGGTTTGGTGCTGCAGGTGAGTTACATCGTGACTGGCGTAATGATATCGAAGGTTTAGGTGCTTTATTCGGTGAGCATATTCCTGACTATAAAAACTTAATGGTTAGCTATGTAAAGAACACCACTAAAAAATAATATTTAATAAAAGCGACCTTTGGGTCGCTTTTTTTTACCATATTCAAAACCCAAGATGATTTCTTGAACGGCTTAGTTTAACCTATGCTTAAACTTTATCAGATCAGGCGTCGAGGTGAAAATTGCATTCATTTGATGACTATTACTATTTTTATTTGGTCGTTAAATACGGCGGTTTCAGTGCTGCTAGTGACGCGTCAAATATAACTAAATCAAAGCTTAGTCGACGTATTTTAGAACTCGAAGCAAAATTTAATGTCACACTCATTCAACGTTCTACTCGCCATTTCAAAGTAACGCCTTTAGGTCAAGAATTTTTTCAAGAATGTGAAAAAGTAATCAACCAAGTTGATTGCGCTCATAATGTTTTACTTAAACAGAAAAGTGAACCTCAGGGTCTAGTTAAAATTAGTTGCCCACCCGTAATGATGCGTTATCAAATTCGCTCTTTACTCAATGATTTTTTGAAGCGCTATCCACAAGTTCAAGTCGAGATGGAATTAACCAGCCGACGCGTAGATGTATTGCACGATGATATTGACTTGGCGATCAGAACTAATTTTTCTGCCAATGAAGACTCCACCATCGTGGTTCGTGATGTCATCAAAACCACTCATTGTTTAGTGGCAACCCCTGAGCTTTTACAGGGTCGCGTTTTAGAATATCCAACTGAAATCAATGATTTTCCAACAATTGTTTTAGGAACTCAAAAAACTCATTATCAATGGAATTTGCACCGAATTGAAGGGCATGATCTCATTGAAATTCCATTACAACCACGTATTAAAAGTAATGATTTGGCTGGTGTGTATTATTCAGTAATGGATGGATTAGGTATTGCAGATCTACCTTATCTTACAGTGCAAAAGGATTTGGCAGCAGGACGGCTTATACACATCTTGCCTGACTGGTGCTCAAATATAGGGACTGTGCAACTCGTTTATGCATCACGTAAAGGACAAAGACTCGTGATGGAAAAACTCATCGACCACTTGGTTGAAGGTTTACGGCAAGCAGCACAAAATCAAGAAGGTTATGCCTCTTAATAAAAAACCAGCACATCGTGCTGGTTCTTTACTTTTCAACTTAATTTAGATCTTACCAACAAGATCGATTGATGGTGCAAGTGTAGCATCACCTTCTTTCCATTTCGCAGGACATACTTCGCCTGGGTGAGCATGAACATATTGAGCCGCTTTCACTTTGCGAAGAAGTTCTTGAGCATCACGACCAATACCACCTGCATTAATCTCTACAATTTGAATTTTTCCTTCAGGATCAATTACAAATGTACCACGATCTGCCAAACCTTCAGATTCAATCAATACATCAAAGTTTTTAGACAATGTCCACGTTGGGTCACCAATAAGTGGATACTGAATTTTACCAATCACATCTGAAGTATCATGCCAAGCTTTATGTGTGAAATGAGTATCTGTAGATACACCATAAATTTCTACACCTAACTTTTGGAATTCAGCATAGTTATCAGCAAGATCGCCTAATTCTGTTGGACATACAAATGTAAAATCTGCAGGATAGAAAAAGACAACAGACCATTTACCTTTAAAATCTTGCTCAGAAACTTCAATGAACTCACCATTTTGATAAGCAGTTGCATTGAATTGTTTGACTTCAGTATTGATTAAACTCATGTGTTTTCCTCTATTTCTTTGTGAGAGTGTTGCTTCGTTGAAATAGAGAATACAAAATATGATTGGATTGGTAAAACCGAAAGTATTTATAAAAACAATCGAATTTCTAGATTTAAAAGTTAATATATTTCTTTAAGAGAATAAATTAAATATAAAACACTGATTATTTTTTTTAAAACTTATTTAATTGGTTTCAATTTTTTGAAAATAATACTTTTCTTTTTTCATCCCAAAGAGAAAGATCATTCACTCTGTATGACCATAAACGATTCGAGTAATATCCATTGGGTTTAACCTCACACTATGAAAGCTCACTGTTCGAGGCTTACGATTCACCATCTTTCCCCAGATCATTAATCAAACGCTGATCTATTTCTATAATCATTATAAGAAACGATTGAAAATCTTGCTGCTCTAGCTCATTAAACTTCCTCTTCTGCACTCACCTGATGATAAGATCGATTAAAATAGACAAGACTTTCCTCTTGCGAGCTTTGTTGAATGGCTACAACTCGGCAAATAAAAATACTGTGTGTGCCCACTCGTTGAATTTGCTCAATCTCACAATCAAAACTGACTAAAGCATCCTTTAAGACCGGGCAACCTGTTTTCAATTTACCCCATTGGGCTAATCCAAAACGTTGTTCTGCACTCAATTGACTCGATGCAAAAGCATTTGAAAGAGACTCATGTTGAGAACTGAGCACATTGACAGATAAAACTTTGTTCTCAATAAAATACTGATGAGATCGGGATGATTGATTCATACACACCAAAAGCGTAGCAGGTGAATCAGTAACGCTACATACAGCAGAAGCCGTGAAACCATGCTGTCCTGTTTCACCAGCTGTTGTAATAATATTGACTGCAGTGGTTAATAAAGACATTGCGTTTCTGTAGTCTGAAGCTTCAACCATTTTTCTCTTCTCAAATATAAATTGCTAAACTCGTGCGAACCTAGGATATAGGTGATTGCACAGATGATCCATCTTGAATGTAGAAAATAAACTCAGCTAAAGCACTAACTTCTTAGTTTAAGATCGCTGAACCCATACTTAAGGCTTCAAGTTTGTCACGTCCCACGTGACGAGACAGTGGTATCATTCCACAGTGGGTTGAAGGGTATAGCTTATCAGCATCGACAAATTGCAAAACTTTACGCAAAGTGTTCACCATTTCGTCAAGTGTTTCAATTTGATTGGTTGCTACATCGATTACACCGATCATGACTTTCTTCCACGAATCAGTTCAATAAGATCCATGGATATATGTGAGTTTTGCACTCTAAAGAAATGATACCCCAACTTAGATTTTTGTAGTATCGGGAGTGACGTTTCAAAAGGACACCGTTCATTACTCAAAGTTTGTTTCCCATTTTTATTATCTTTCATAGAATTACTTTTACAAATATGTATGGCGGTTTCACATTTCAAATTTTCAAGCGCTAGCTCAAGAATAGCAATTCTCTAGACAAATCAAAATTAACTTTGTATCAAATTACTCAAGGTCATCAATAGAAATAAATCAAGTAGCGATCTAACGTCGCTCGAATTACGAGTCTAAAAGCTCTATGATGAACTGTGCTCAGATTATTCACGGTATATTTACTTAAGACCAATCAAAATAATTCGATCAATAAACCTATCATGACTACCTAAAAAAAGAGCCTAGATAGTGAATCTAGGCTTCTCTTATTTTTATGCTGGGATACTTGCTACTATATCCTCTCGAGACCAGAGTCTGTGATTTTGTATCGCTTTCTTAAATTTATCTTGATGATCTTTAAAGGTTTTACTACTAAAAATAGCATCATTTATGAAAAATATTTTTAAATCATAATCTTATATAGATTATTAAATCCCAAGAAAAAAGATCGGCCATCTAAGTTTATTTCAAATACTTCACCTGATTCGACTTCAACTTGTTTAGAAACTTCTACAAGAATTTGCCCTCTCATCGTATTTTGAACTTTATGAAATGGGATAATGTTAATTCGAATGGTTTCACCATTCACTGCTTTTGCTGTAGTCCAGCCATTAGAGATATTCATTTTCACTTACTCATTAATGAGCTCATGTAAAATTAAAAATAATATTAAATATTTAAATCGAGAGTATGGATTCTGATATCGAAGAGGCTCAAGCCTATAATTCAAATTACAATTTTACATTAGCATGTATTTAATTATAAAAAGCCCACAATGAGATTGTGGACTTCTAAGATCGGCATGGTGCGAGTTCATGCTCTGCGTTAACTGTTTAGACATCATAGATATTAAAATCTATAAATTGAGAATACGCAATTCTAAGTTCTATCTAAACACTTCCGTTTCGCTTACGGATTCGATCAACAATGATTATACCATAAAAAATACTTTATGGTTTAATTTTAATATTTAAATGAGCTGGTAAATTTTACCAGTATTTAAACTATGAAAATTTAAATCAAAACTAGGTCTTATATTTTCATTATCAACAGTGATAAATTTAATATTTATTTGAGATAAGTTCGAAGCATGCTGCGAAGTATTAAATGTACCTATCACTGCATATTTAACTTCAAACTGATCTTTCACCTCAATTAATGAGGTATTCATGAAATAGCTACAATATCACTTGCTTGTAAGCCACGCTGACCTTGTTGTACAACAAATTGAACTCGCTGTCCTTCGACTAGATTCTTGAAACCATTTGCTCGAATTTCACTAAAATGAGCAAATACATCTTGACCATTATCTACAGCGATAAATCCGAAACCCTTAGTTTCGTTGAACCACTTAACTGTACCAGTTGTTAAATTAGACATCATTTATTTCCTATATTATGTAATGAATAATTAGAAAATAATTTTGAAGATAGACTTTTAATAGAATGAAAGATGTAATTAATATCAGATCAAAATAAAATTAGTAAACAATAAAATTATAATTCTAGAAAACCAATATAACACATATTTAATTGATTTATTGATTTAATTTTCTTTAATAAAAAAACCTAACTACAGATCGACCGCAATTAGGTTGTAAACTTTTAAATTAGTTTTTAATTGGTAGCGGGAGCTGGATTTGAACCAACGACCTTCGGGTTATGAGCCCGACGAGCTACCAGACTGCTCCATCCCGCATCAACAAGTGCATTTGTACGCTAATTTGAGATATATAGCAATCTAAATAATTTATTTTTATCAAAAACTATAAAATCATTATCGTTACTAGATAAATTATTCAGATAATTCTGTTTTAAATTTTTGATGTAAAGACCTATACAAATTGAGTTTAAATTTTTCATTATTTAGTAATAATGTCGACTCTTCAGCCCAAGTAGCCTTTCCCACATCTAAACCAGAATGATTCAATGCCCAATCAGATATATACCCATAGATAAAAGAGTTATCAGCAAAGACCCATTTTACGATCTTATTTTGTTCATTCAGAAACACCTTATATGTAGGTAATGAACCAAAAAAACTAAATTTAGTGTATATATATTTGTAATGTTCGTTCATAGAATTATTTTAAAAAAAAAGATGAACCATAATAGCAGTTTTATGTGTTTTAACTCATAAAAAAAATATCGCTTGTAAAATCAATTCGAGATTGATTTTAAAATACGGATTCACTTTTTTTCAAAAAAAATTAATGATCACATGAAGGTCTTCTCGATCACTTTTTCAAGAATAATTTTAGAATTAATGTTGGCTATGCCTTTAATTTTGTTTAACTTATTAATAATAAACTGGGAAAACCCATTTAAATCTTTGGTGGCCACAAAGAGAACGTAATTCGAATCCCCTGTAATGATAAAAGCATTGATCACTTCATCAAAATTACGAATCTGGCTCAGAAAATGCTGATGATCTGATTCGGTCAGCTGATTGAGTTTAATTTCGACAATCGCCTCAACCTGAATACCCAATTTTTCATAATTAATTTTTGCTTGGTATTTTTCGATGACTCCATTGTTTTCTAAAATTTTGACACGGCGATGGCAAGCTGAAGCAGAAAGATTCACTAAATCTGCCAATTCCTGATGACTTAGTCGTGCATTTTGTTGTAACAGTCTTAAAATTTTATGATCAATGAGGTCTAAATTCATTCCTAAATATCATCCTGATTTTTTATATTTAATTCGAATACTATCCAGTTTTCATGCAATTTCAAGCATAATTATCGGATAAATATGAAAAAATGCCGTGATAAAATCGAATGAAATAACACGGACCGAGTTAGGATAAAAATGATTACCTTAGATCAATGCAAAGCATGGGATGCTGAAGACGAACTGAAACATTTAAAAAATGAATTTGCTTTACCTGAGAATACTATCTATCTAGATGGAAATTCCCTTGGTGCACGCCCTAAATCTGCTTTAACACGTGCTCAAGAAGTGGTGAGCCAAGAGTGGGGGGAAGATCTCATCAATAGCTGGAACAAAGCGGATTGGTGGGGATTATCGACTCGGTTAGGTGATAAGGTGGCTCAGCTCATTGGGGCAAATCCAGGCGAAACGGTGATCTCTGATTCAACCACACTCAACTTATTTAAAGCACTCTCTGCTGCTGTCAAAATCCAAGCTGAAATCGCTCCTGAACGTAAAGTGATTATTGCGGAAAAGGACGTCTTCCCGACTGACCTCTATATTATTGAAGGTTATATTGACCTTGTTCAAAAAGGCTACCAACTGGTTTTAATCGAACATCCTGATGAATTAGAAACCATTCTGAAAGCCCATCAAACGGCAGTTGTGGTGTTGTCACATATCAATTACCGCTCAGGATATTTCTATGACATGGAACAGGTCAACCAAACGATTCATCAATATAACGCTTTGGTCATCTGGGATTTATGTCACTCTGCAGGTGCTGTGCCAATCGATTTAAACAAGACCCAAAGTGATTTTGCCGTAAGTTGCACATATAAATACCTTAATGGTGGACCAGGTTCTCCTGCTCTCATCTGGGTAAATGCAAAACACCAAAATAAATTTTGGCAACCTCTTTCAGGATGGTGGGGGCATCAACGTCCTTTTGATATGGCTGATCACTACGAGCCAGCTCAAGGCATTCGTCGTTTTTTATGTGGCACACAAAGTATTTTGTCCATGAGTTTGATCGAATGTGGTTTAGATGTGTTCTTAAAAACTGACATGCAAAAGATCCGAGAAAAATCTCTAAATTTAACAGATCTCTTTATTCAATTGGTTGAACAGGAATGTGCTGAATTTGGTTTTGAGTTAATTACACCAATCGATCATTTACAGCGTGGTAGTCATGTGAGTTATTGCCATGAACACGGTTATGCCATTGTCCAAGCGCTTGTTGCACGTGGTGTGATTGGAGATTACCGAGAGCCAGCCGTGCTCAGATTTGGGGTCACACCTTTGTACCTAAGCCATGAAGACATTTGGCATGCTGTTCAACATCTTAAACAAGTGATGCTGAATGAAGAATGGAAAAATGAAAAATATTCGGTGCGAGGTCAAGTAACTTAATTCAGTTACTCACTTTATATCACCATGGCCAGGAGGGCTTATGAGTAACTTCGATAAAATTCAAACACGCGAAGCAGGATTACATAAAAAATTAACCGCTAAACAAATGGGCATGATTGCAATAGGCGGTGCCATTGGCACCGGTCTATTCATGGGTAGTAAATTTGCCATTAGTTTTGCAGGACCTGCTGTCATTCTAAGCTATGCGATCGGCGGATTAATTGCTTTTGCACTAATGGCTTGCTTGGCAGAAATGACTGTACAACACCCCACTTCAGGCTCGTTTGGTGCTTACGCTGAACATTATATAAATCCACTTTCTGGTTTCTTAGTTCGTTATAGCTACTGGGCATGTATCGTGTTGGCTGTAGGCACAGAAATTACCGCCGTGGCTGACTATATGAAACTTTGGTTTCCTCATGTCGGTTCAGGTATTTGGATCGTGTTTTTTTCAACCGTACTTCTCGCAGTAAATGCTTATAGTGTCAAGGCATTTGGCTTAGTTGAATATTGGTTTTCGACGATCAAAGTGTTTGCCATCATTGTGTTTATTCTGTTGGCAATAGGTATTTTGACGCAAGATCCAAATCCTCATCAAGCGCTAACTCACAATCTCACTGCACATGATGGCTTTATGCCAAATGGATTTAAAGGTGTTTGGATTGGTGTCATTATTTCTATTTTTAGTTATCTCAGTATCGAAATGATCGCGGTTGCTGCAGGTGAAGCCAATGATCCTGAAAAAGCAGTTAAATACGCTTTCAAAAGCACTGCGATTCGCTTATTTCTATTTTATTTACTATCGCTGAGTTTAATTGTCACTCTCGTTCCATGGACTCAATTGATAGCACCAGGTGCAACCAGTCCTTTCGTGTCTGTTATGCAAATTGTCGGCATTCCTTTTGCTGATCATATTTTAAACTTCATTGTGATTGTGGCAGCACTGTCCGCAATGAACAGCATGTTATATATCTCAACGCGTATGTTATTCAGTTTGTCACGTTCAGGAGATGCACCTAAGCTGTTTGGTAAAATTCGTAAAAATGGGGTGCCCATCAATGCCTTGCTACTTTCGGCAACAGGTATTGCCGTGGCGAGTATTGTTTATAGCATTAATCCCGAATCAGCATTTCCAATCATGATTGCACTGTCCATGTTTGGAGCTTTATTTACTTGGGGGGCGATCTTTGCCACACACTATTTCTTTAGAAAGAACTTAGCAAAAAATAATATCCACCTCAAATACAGCATTCCTGGTAGTCGTTATATTTCCTTTATTGGTTTGTTTGCAATTCTTGCAATCACGCTTACCACATGGTTTACGCAAGAATTTAAATCAACTCTCCAGTTTGGCGTGCCTTTTATCGTGATGTTAATCATTTTCTATCAAATGAAGAAATCATCGTTAAAGCATCAATTAACTGAAAATGAACAAGCCTAGTAAAGGAGCTGTAAATCATGCTCTATGACAACTCGAAAACTGTGGTGGATGAAAATCAGATCTTGTCTGATTTTAAAAAAATGAGCCAAGCAACTTATGAACAACACCATCATATTGCCGATTTACAGTATGACTTTCAGCGAAGATCTACACTGGATTTTTTCCCCACGCCTGTTGCCACCAATACTACTGTTATTTTTATACATGGTGGTTATTGGCAATGGTGTGAAAAAAGGGATTTTGCCTTTGTTGCTGAATTTGTTTTAAAGCAAAATGCTCAATGTGTGTTGGTTGAATATGATTTAGCACCTCTAAGTAGTTTAAATCTGATTAATCTACAAATTCGCAAAGCGCTCGATTATATCCACAAACAAACTTGGATCAGCTCCAATGTCATTGTGGTTGGGCATTCTGCCGGTGCCCATTTAGCTGCTTTAAATTTAGATCACCCCCTGATTGGTTCAGCAGTATTACTCAGTGGGATCTATGACCTAAAACCGATTCAAGAAACACATTTAAACAAGGCGCTAAATTTATCTGAGCTAGACATTAAAAACTTAAGTCCAGTTGAACATTCTACGCACTTTGCTAAGCCCTGTACGATTGCGTATGGACTCGATGAGTTACCAGAACTGAAATGGCAGAGCCAAAAATATTATCAAATTCGACAGCAACTAGAGCCTGAATTCACGCATCTATTGAGTTTTGTAGACACTAACCACTACTCCATTTTGGAACGATATTTTAAATCGACAATGACCACCTAATTTCTACTCAGCTTTAATCAGCAGAATCACCAGCTTAATTTATATTTAGTCACACGGATGTTACTATGTCAAAACCATGCTTTTACAAGCTATTGCTTTCCTGCACCTTTATTTTTTCAAATCTTACATTTGCCGAGATAACACTCATTGATGAACAGCAAATTGTGAGTGAATCCGATCGTTTAAAACTCACCACGTCTGGTAGTATTCGCCTACAAGCCTTAAATTTCGATCATTACGATAAATCTAACGAAAATCAGAAATATCGCAGAGATGGCTATAGCTCAAATAGCCGTATGTATGCCAATGCTGATTATGCATGGAATGAACGTTTGCATTTAATTGCAGGCTATCAAAACTATATCAATCTTCCCAAGATGCTGGATTGGGACGGTCATTACCGTTCCTCTGATGAAAACATCACCACCGAACAGGCGTATATTGGTCTGCGTGATTCAGCGTACGGTACCGTTAAATTTGGAAAAATCTATAGTATTTATTACGACATTGTAGGTGCCAAAACTGACCTATGGAATTACTCAACCTTGGCTCAGCCCCAAACGTGGAGCCCTGTCGCTTATACAGATGGTACGCAAGCAGCTCATAAAACTTTACGTTATGAGCTCAAAACGGATAAAGCAAACTTATATGCCAGCTATTTGTTCAAGGATAGTACGACGGTCGCAGATACGGATGTGCAATATCAACGTAAAAATGGTGCCGAATTGGCAGTTGATGTGCATTTAAATAAAAATTTAAGTTGGGCGACCTCATGGAAGTACAACGATGCTAGTCTGAATAATCAACAAGATAAACATGATTTAAAGCAAGAAATTTGGGCAAGTTCATTATTTTATTTTGATGGAAAATGGATGCTTAGCTTTGGCGCTGGTTGGTATAAAAATCTAGTTCCAAATTTTGATGCTTACAGTGAATCGAGCGATTTTCAACTTCAATCATTGCTGAATACTGAGGCTTATGGCGTTGAATTTTATGCGGGACAGCACTTCAAGATTGAAGAATACGGTATCAAATTCATTCAGCCCTATATCATGGGAAATCAACTTGAATATACCAGTGGCTCAGAGTTTAAACGCCGTGATCTCGGTGTTGGTATAGCAGCTAGATTTAACCATGGTTTTGGATTTGATTATGAACGTTTATATACACATGATACGTTCCAAACCCCAGATATGCATTTATTCCGTTTACGTTATGAATGGTAAATTCTAATTTTAGGTTAACTATCCTTCAAAGCCTTGTTATTTAAAAAGGCTTTGAAGGATCACTCATGGATTCGCATCAAATCTCAATAAGTTGTAGCGTTATACAAAGTCTTTAATAAATTTTATTTAATGCATAACATTTCAATTAACTTAATATTTTTAGAAAGTTGCATTGACATGGGTTCAAAATAAATCGTATCGAATGAATTATTATCATCTACGGCTTTACCTTGCGGCGTAAAACGCTGGCTTTTGACATAGGCTCTGGCTTTATTTTGACAATCAATTTGATGAACGGCTTGTATGTAGCCCTTGGGTTTGATGTTTAATGAGGGTACGCCATGTTCATACACATATTTATAGTCAATTTCAAAAATATGCGAGGCTTGATCGAGTGATTTAATAGTCGTTTTATCAATATATGACCAGCCCCCATCATCCCGATCAAACATGGTCCATTGTGGTGATTGTGCTAAGCTCATGCTGCTACACAGCACACAAGTTAAAAATATAATCCCGTCTTTCATTCAACTATCCCTAATTCAACTATGAACAAACGTTTTACTATATCACCATAAAAACAAAAAACCCTTTGTTATACAAAGGGTTTTTAACTATTTGATCCATTGTTAAATAATAAAAAACATTAAAATTTAACAAAAACTACTCTCAGGTATGTGTCAGAACGGTAAATCATCATCTAAATCAGATGGTGCTGTCGCCATTGGCTTCGGCGCTGGTTGATTTTGTGGCTTTTGGAAGCCTTGGTTAACGTTGTTATTACCATAACCAGCTTGGTTACCATAACCGCTACCTTGATTATTATTGTTATAACCACCTTGGTTGCCATAACCACCGCCTTGGTTGTTATTAAAACGTGGTTGATTATAACCTTCACCACCATTTTCACTTTGCTGACGATTATTAGAATCTAACATCTGCATTTGTTCGCCACGAATTTCAGTCGTGTAACGTTCTTGACCATTTTGGTCTGTCCACTGACGGGTACGTAAAGAGCCTTCAATATAAACTTTTGAACCTTTACGTAAATATTGCTGTGCAATTTCACCTAAACGATTATGTAAGACGATACGGTGCCATTCTGTTTGTTCTTTGCGTTCACCTGAGTTTTTATCTGTCCAAGATTCACTTGTCGCAATTGAAAACTGCGTTAATGAACCACCATTGGGAAATGTTTTTGTCTCAGGATCTTTACCTAAAGTACCAACTAAAATAACTTTATTCACGCCGCGCATGTGCTCTAATCTTCCTATTCGATTCTATGTTTTACTTTATAAGAGTTATGATTAAATGGCTACCTCTTTACCCAACAAGTGCGTTAAATGTTGTCGCGCAGTGTCATCTAACTGCTGCTTATCAACTTTGACATAGACCACTTGTTGATCAGTCATCACCACGACCTCTTCAATACCACGAATTGCCAGTAACTGAGAAGTCCATTCATCTGTTTCTTGGACTTTGGGCAAACTCAAAATCAGTGATGATAAATAACGTGGCTGCTTTAATCCAAAGCTAATCAACAGCCAAAGAATGGCAATTCCTGTCAGTACCCCCCAGCCTAGAGCAGTGTTATTTAACATCAGCAATTGCCCACCCAGTATACCGCCAAAAAAAGCACCTAAGAATTGACCACTGGCATTCACACCCATTGCTGTCGCTTTGGATTGGATAGGTGCTGCCTTCGATAACCAAGATGGCAGTAGTGCTTCCATCACATTAAAGGCAATAAAGAAAAGACCTAAACCAAGCAACAAAATGTATTTCGATTCAAATCCAAAAATCATCACGATCAAACCGGCGATGATCCCAGCAATCGCAGTCAGAAAAATACCTCGCATTTTTCGATATTTTTCAGCAAGAATGATACTAGGAAAAGCAAAAAATAAACTGATTACCAATAAGGGAAGATAGATCAAACCATGCTGAGCTAAAGGAATATCTGCAAAGTCAATCAATTGAGAAGGCACATAGATGAACATCGCCGTCAGCAATAAATGCAAAGCAAACACAGAAACATGTAAGCGATTTAAATCGCCCATTTTCAAAACTTGTTTTAGCTGAGTGAGATAACCTTGCTGAAAATTTTTATGATGACGTGTTGTTTTGGGAACAAGAAATAGCATTGCAATGGCAAGTAATCCCATGAGTGTGGTCACCCAGAATAAGCCTGAAATACCCACCACGCTGGTCAACCATGGCCCTAAACTAAATGCAATAACGAAAGAGAGACCAATACTCATCCCCATCATTGCCATCGCCTTCATACGATTTTCTTCACGCGTAACATCTGCCAATAACGCCATGACGACAGCAGAGACAGCTCCACCCCCAGCTATTGCACGACCTATAATCACACCATAGATTGTGTCTGACATTGCGGCGATTGCACCACCCAAGGCAAACAGCAATAAACCCAATACGATCAGCGGCTTTCGGCTATAACGGTCTGCAATCAAACTAAAAGGAATTTGTAGTATTGCCTGAGTCAAACCATACACACCTACGGCCAAACCAATCAAAGCAGGTGTTGCATATTCATAAGCCTGTCCCGCAACAGAAAAGACCGGGACAATCATAAACAGACCTAACATTCGCAATGCAAAAATGCTGCTCAATGCAAATGTGGAACGGCGTTCTAAGGCATTCATCATAAAATTTAGGTAATCGCGTGATTTCTATGTCTACTTTGATTATAGAATATTCGGCTGATGAACAGGCATGAATTTTATTTGAAATAAAGATCAACACCATCTGTTTTCCCTAGGGCAAAAGCCTTAAGCCAAAAAAAGCACAGCTTGTGCTGTGCTTTTTTGATTTATTCATCTAGCCTTGTAGCGCTTGACGCTTCTTATATTGAATAGATGCAATCACTGCCCAAACAATAAATGCTACACCAATCAGACCTGTAACCACTTCAGGAACATGTACGCCTGTACCACTCGCAATCATAATGAAAGCCAATGCACCAATTGCATAGTGCGCACCATGTTCTAAATAGATGTAAGCATCTAAAGTGCCTTTCTCAACGAGATAGATGGTAATAGAACGAACAAAGATAGCACCAATCGCAAGACCTAACATAATCACCACAACATCTGAGGTAATCGCAAAAGCACCAATCACACCATCAAAACTAAATGATGCATCCAATACTTCTAAATACAAGAACCCGCCGATACCTGCCTTGACTACGCCTGTTGGCACACCATTACTATCGTGACCAATTGCATTACCATTTTCATCAATTTCAGGCTCACCACCCAGCAAATGGCTCAGTACTTGTACCCCAATATAAATGACGATGCCCCAAATACCCGCCATAGTCACGACTAAGCGTTTAGCTTCATCAACATTAGCAGCCATGATCAGTAAAGCCACTAAAGCAACAAATACAGATAGTGCAGGTACAGATGCCAATTTCGCTAAACGACGCTCAATCCATTTGAACCAATGCGTGTCTTTACCATCATCCAAGAAAAAGTTAAGGAATACCATCAATAAGAATGCACCACCAAATGCTGCAATTTCAGGATGATGATTCATCAGTCGTGCCGAATATTCTTTAGGGTCATTTAATGCCAAATTGACAACTTCCATCATGCCCATATCCGCTGTGACCGCGACGATCACAATTGGGAAGATTAAACGCATACCAAATACTGCAATGAGAATACCCACAGTCAGGAAAAGCATTTTCCAAAAGTGATCCCAATGACGAAGCACTGAAGCATTGACGACAGCATTATCAAAAGAAAGTGAAACCTCCATCACAGCTAAAATTGCAGTGATGGTCAGTACGGTGAACATGGTCTTGAGGCCAGCTTCTGGACCATGGGTATAACCCCAATAGGCAGACAGCGCAAGACACACGATCGTGAATACGATAGAGAAACCAAAATGTTTCCACATAATCTAGCGACCTTATAAAAAATGAGGTGAATCAATAAAAATTTTACAAAACATAAACTTAGGATTTTTATATGACGAATATTAAGTGAAGTCTGTGCTTAGTGATTTGTAAAAATTCTATAAATTGAATGTCTGATCTCTAGCGCTAAAAGACACTCAATTAAACTGTGCTAATTATGACGAGTTTTCAAAATTTATCCAAAGTTCTTCGTATGATTTTTTTGTTGAAGATGATGTATCGCTCAAGCTAGTTTTGTAACGACAAATTGATATGATCTTAGCTGATACCTAGAGATGATTTTATTCAGGATGGATTTATGCGTTTTTCAGAAGCCGTTTGGCAACGAAACTACGATTTATATCAAAAAACATTAGCACTCCCTTTTAACCAAGAACTGGCGCTTGGAACACTGAATCAAGAAGCTTTTTGCCATTACGTCATTCAGGATGCGCATTATTTGGTTGCCTATGGTCGAGCATTGGCTATTTGTGGTGCTAAAGCATATGACTCCGATGCCATTATTCAATTTACGCAAGGTGCTAATGAAGCAATTGTGGTTGAGCGTGAACTGCACAATGGTTTTATGCACGAATTTGGCATCACTAAAGCTGATTTTGAAAATACACCTTTGACTGCTGCTTGCCATCATTACACCTCATTTCTGACAGCTACTGCATGGTCAGAGAGTTATCCTGTCGTTTTAGCTTCATTACTGCCGTGCTATTGGATTTATGCGGAAGTGGGCAAAGACATTCTTAAACGTAATATTGCAAATAATCCTTATCAAGCGTGGATTGACACTTATGCTGGCGAGCATTTCAACGAAGAAGTACGCAAAGTCATTGAAATTATTGACCGTGTTGCGGCAGAAAGCGATCAACATACCATTGAAAAAATGCATCAAGCTTACACACGGGGAGCTGAACTCGAATATTTATTCTGGGATAGTGCCTATCATCAACGTCAATGGTTAAGCCTAGATCACTCATGATGCTATCACCTGCATAACCAAATTAAAGGTCGGTGATCTAAACTGCATTGCCGACTTTCAAGCTCATTTCGATTTAAATGGATTTAAGACTGGATTTTAAAGCAAACTTCAAGCACAATTATTATTGATAATAATTCTCATTATCATAAATAAAATTTACTTGAGGTTTTCTATGCAACATTCACTGGGAACAGAAGCAATCCGTGCATATTTCACTTTACAATGCTGTTGGTTAAATAATGAAGAAGTTTATTTAGAAAAAGGATGTATACACTGTGGATCTGCTGCCACATATCTCATTTATTTTACCAATCATCATATTCAAAATTTAATGCTCGACTTCATTGCACAATACTCTTGTTCAAGCTCTATACGTTTTGATTTTCTAGATTTACAACATTTCGAAACCGAATATAATGATTTTCTTCAACACTTAGAAAAAGAAGTAAATTTTTACGCACGTCAACATCATGCTATTGAAAGACATATATGTTTTGAACAGGTGGACTCTATTTTCGAACGTCACTATTCACGTGCTTGCTGATCAATATTCACCCGAAATTCACTTATATTTAACATCCTATGGCTCATCATGACATCAAATTTGCGAATTGATTATGTCTTGTTCATCTATTTAAAATCAGATTACAGGAGCTCTCAAAGCACTTTACATTGGACTTTTGCTGTTCAATGAAATTTTACCGACATAATTTGTCGTGTTTTATTTTTCATTTGTGCTTGAACAAAATTAAATCGCTATCATATATCACCTTCACTCAGCATATTTTCGAGATGTTTTATGAGCCAAAGTCATATCCGTATTCGAGGCGCACGCACCCATAACTTAAAAAATGTGAACCTTGATATTCCACGCGATAAGTTCGTGGTGATTACGGGACTTTCAGGTTCAGGTAAATCTTCACTGGCTTTCGACACCTTATATGCAGAAGGTCAACGTCGCTATGTTGAATCTTTATCTGCCTATGCACGCCAATTCCTATCCCAAATGGAAAAACCTGAAGTCGATTCGATTGAAGGTTTAAGCCCAGCTATTGCCATCGAGCAGAAATCAACCAGTCATAACCCACGTTCAACGGTCGGTACGATTACTGAAATTTATGACTATTTACGTTTGTTGTATGCTCGAGTGGGTACACCCTACTGCCCTGAGCATGACTTGCCGATGGTGGCACAAACTGTGTCGGAAATGGTTGATGCGGTTAAAGCACTTGAAGAAGGTACAGCTTTATTGTTACTTGCTCCTGTTGTACGTGAGCGCAAAGGTGAATACACCAATTTATTTGAGCAATTACAAAGCCAAGGTTTCGTCCGTGCACGTGTAGACGGTGAAATCATGGAAATTGATCCACCGCCTGAACTGGATAAGAAGAAAAAACATACCATTGAAGTCGTGGTCGACCGTTTTAAAGTCCGCGATGACCTAGGCAACCGTATTGCAGAAAGTTTTGAAACCGCACTGCGTTTAGGTGGCGATATTGCGATTTTGTCATGGATGAAAGGCGAACAATCTGATCGTGTGTTTTCAGCAAAACACTCATGTCCTGAATGTGACCGTGCCGTTGCCGAATTAGAACCTCGTCTGTTTTCTTTTAACAACCCATTTGGTGCTTGCCCAGTCTGTGATGGTTTAGGGACACGCAGCCATTTTAGTTCTGACAAACTCATTCCAAACCCTGAAGTCAGCATTAGCCAAGGGGCAATTCGTGGTTGGGATCGTCAGCGTCCATACTATTACAGCATGATTGAAAAAGTCGCTGCACATTTCGACTTTTCTCTTGATACGCCGTGGA
Organism: Acinetobacter sp. 24-47-47; assembly: GCF_057737035.1. Lineage (NCBI taxonomy): Bacteria > Pseudomonadati > Pseudomonadota > Gammaproteobacteria > Moraxellales > Moraxellaceae > Acinetobacter > Acinetobacter sp. 24-47-47. Next base: position 2,844,985 of record NZ_CM173216.1, read on the forward strand.
ATGAACTTGATGCGGAAACCAAAAAGAAATTCCTTTACGGTACAGGCAAAGAAAAAATTGATTTAAGCTATATCGATGAACGTGGTCGCCGTCATAACCGTGTGATGGCTTTCGAAGGGGTTTTACCACATTTAGAACGTCGTTACCGTGAAACTGAATCAAACTATGTACGTGATGATTTAGCTCAGTATTTATCGAATGCTGCATGTGACGCTTGTGGCGGTTCACGTCTCAATGAAATTTCACGTCATGTGCGTGTCAAAGACAAAACCATTGCCGAAATCACCAAAATGTCGATTGGCGATGCTGAAAGCTATTATCAAGATCTCAATCTTGAAGGCGCCAAAGGTGAAATTGCCGATAAGATTTTTAAAGAAATTCGTGAGCGTTTGCACTTCCTTGTATCAGTCGGCTTGAACTATTTAAGTCTATCTCGTTCAGCCGAAACCTTATCAGGCGGTGAAGCACAGCGTATTCGTTTAGCTTCGCAAATTGGTGCTGGCTTAATGGGCGTGATGTATGTGCTGGATGAGCCATCGATTGGTTTGCATCAACGTGACAATGACCGTTTGCTTGAGACTTTGGTTCGTTTACGTGATCTCGGCAATACCGTTTTAGTGGTTGAGCATGATGAAGATGCCATTCGCGCAGCGGATCATATTATTGATATTGGTCCGGGTGCAGGTGTGCATGGCGGTCATGTCATTGCCGAGGGGACTTATGATGAATTGGCAGCCAATGAAGACTCTCTGACCGGTAAATACCTTTCAGGTAAGTTAAAAATTGAAGTGCCAAAAACGCGTGTGCAACCGCCAAAACCTGATGAGCAAATTAAACTGATGGGTGCATGTGGTCACAACTTAAAGAATGTTGATCTCACCATTCCTTTAGGTGTGATGACCTGTGTGACGGGTGTATCGGGTTCAGGTAAATCGACTTTAATTAACCGTACTTTATTGCCACTTGCTGCAACACAATTGAATGGTGCAACGACGTTAACGGCAGAAAAATTTGATTCGATTGATGGCTTACAATTCCTCGATAAAGTCGTGGATATTGACCAAAGCCCAATTGGACGTACACCGCGCTCAAACCCTGCAACCTATACAGGTTTGTTTACGCCAATTCGTGAACTCTTTGCTCAAACCCCAGAAGCCAAAGCACGTGGGTATGCCGCAGGTCGTTTCTCGTTTAACGTGAAAGGTGGTCGCTGTGAAGCCTGTGAAGGCGACGGCATGATTAAAGTGGCGATGCATTTCTTACCGGATATGTATGTGCCATGCGATGCCTGCCACGGCAAGCGTTATAACCGTGAAACATTGGAAGTCGGCTATAAAGGCAAAAACATTTCTGACGTGTTAGAGATGACGGTTGAAGACGCCATGCATTTCTTTGATGCGATTCCTGTTATTCATCGTCGTTTAGAAACTTTACATCAAGTTGGTTTAGGCTATATCCGTTTAGGTCAGTCTGCAACCACGCTTTCAGGTGGTGAAGCACAGCGTGTGAAACTTGCACGTGAGTTGGCGAAGCGTGATACAGGTAAAACCCTGTATGTGCTTGATGAGCCGACTACAGGTTTACATTTCCACGATATTGCCAAACTTTTAGATATTCTTCATGAGCTACGCAATAAAGGTAATACCATTGTGGTGATTGAGCATAACTTAGATGTGATTAAAACTGCCGACTGGATTGTGGACTTAGGTCCTGAAGGTGGTGCTGGTGGCGGTATGATTATTGCTGAAGGTACGCCTGAAGAAGTAGCGAAAAATAAGGTTTCGCATACTGCACGTTTCTTAAAACCAATGTTGAAATAATCTCCCCCCTTACGGATTAATGCTCCTCATCTTTGAAAAGGAGGGTTAGGGAGGTTTCAAAATAATAATTTATTATGCTAATACGGTGATTCATTCACCGTTTTTTATTCTTATGACTTTATTAGAAATATTAGATACAGCTATTAAAATTGGTTTAGGTGCGCTCATTACAGGGATCATTACTTATTTCAATCAAAAGGCAAATTTGAAGGCACAACAAAATAAGGAAAACAAAGAATTTAATCGTAATCTTTTAACAAAAATTTCTTCTGATATAGAGGAAATAAATCATTTAATTTTAAAAATTTGGGCTATATTTGATTTTGAAATTAAAAAGCCTGTATTAGATAAAGAAGTAATTAGCGACAGACTCTCTCCTCTGCGAGAAAACCTATTTGATGACTTTAATCTATTAAGTAAAAATGAAGGGCTTTTACTTTTATATGACTATAAAGATCAACAAGAAATATTGAGAAGATACGGTGAACTTGTAGGTGCTTTTAATTCCTATACATGTTTTCGTAAAGAATCTGTTTCAATTGAGAAAACTGCTGAATATAAAGCAAGTATATTAGAGACTAGAAAACAACTTTATCAAAGTTTAAATAAAGCCATTCCTAAATAATTTTTAACTGAAATCCAATCACATGAAAGCGACCTGGATGTCGCCCGTTTGATTAAGATATAAGGATGTATCCTCAATCAAACAAAAGCATTTTGCCTACTTTTTTCTTTCAAAAGTAGGAAACTACTACGCAAATTTAATAAAAAATCTAACTGACAATTGAGGACGTGATTACAGCCAATATTCACATAATCTTAGCTTGAAACCGTATTGCGTCCCTGCGCTTTTGCCCTAAACAAAGCTCGATCCGCTTTCGCAAATAATGCTTTCCAAGAATCAGCACCTACCGCAACACCCACACTGATCGAAACCGTAAATGATTGACCTTGCTCATCTGTAAATTGTAAATCACCAATACCCTTACGCATCTTTTCTGCAGCACGTAACCCATGTTCAAGGTCTAAATTTTCAATCAACACCAAAAATTCATCCCCACCAAAGCGAACGACTAAATCAGTTGATCGAACATTATGACTTAAACAATTTGCCACCTGCTGAATCACTTGATCCCCTGCCACATGACCATACTGATCATTAACCTGTTTAAAATAATCAATATCTACAATCATCAAACACGTTTGGGTAAACTTATTGGGCTGAGCTTCCATAAGTTTGGTATAGGCTTCTAAAGCAAAACGATTTGAAACACCTGTTAATTTATCGGTATTAGCAATATTCTTTAATTCAAATTCAAACTCATCACGTTGATGCAACATTTTCTGAAGCTTTTGCATCGCTTCGTGTAATGAATGTACTTGCTTCTGCTGATCTTCAATAAAATGACTATCGACCAAAGCATTGGCATACGACAATTCAACTAATTTATCTCTCACCATGATAAGCGGCGAAATAACTTTACGTTGAACATAGATCATCGTAAATAAAGCAGCCAATAGTGAAATTAAAGAGACTATCAACGTGAGTAGGAAGTTCAATTGATTCGCGTCTTTTTCTGACTTTGCGATTTCAACGCTCTTATTGAGCAAATAGTCTTGTAAATCGATAACTGTTAAGAATTTACCAGATACAGCTACACTTAATTCAGTCCCTGATAAAAAATAAGGTTGTCCCTTTCGGCTTTCATCAATTAATCGCATGATGATAGGTAAACCTTGATCAATAAACTGAGTTTTCACTTCTTGGTGTAAGCGAGCGAATTCAGCTGTACGATGGCGTTCGGGTTGGATGGTATTCACTAAATCCCACAAATAGCGAACTTGTTTTTGCGTTTGTAATGCGCGTGCAATATTGTCACTTGGTAACGGCTGCTGAAATGTCACATGTGCAGTTACATTTGAAGCAACACGTCCAGCCTGATCTCGCAAATCAGCCAACACCAAAATCATGGTGTAATAATGCCCCATCGAACTGTCTTTACTTTTAGACTGCATTACCAGTTTCTTCAGTAAATCATGACTGCTATCCCACGCATTAAACATTGTAAGAATAGCTTGATCTAAAGCTTCAGGCGTACGCTCTGCAAATGGCAACGAAATATAGTGATCGACTTGTTTGCGACCTTCCGCTAATTTTGGATTTAGGTATTGAGCGACGTACTCTTCTAACCCATCATATCCAGACTGATCTAATCGATGAATCGAGACCTTAATTTGTTCATCTACTCCCGCGCGATACTCAATAAGCGCTTGTTTATTTTTTTCAAACTCTTCTTGTGAACTCGACATTGCCATGTTCGCAGGGCCACGCTCGCGTGAAATACGATTCGCTAGAGCAGCAACGGCACGAAGATTTTCTATTTCAATCAATGCTGTTTGTGATTTCTGATATTCGCGATAATGGCTAATGACCAATGGGATTGAAATACAGAGGATAGATAAGACGATAATCATCACGAACACAAATAGGCGGCGACCAATTTGCTCGGAATGTGATTTTAACATCCAAACTACCTCTAAAATAAAAGACCGTATAAAGCGGTGAGATTTATAAAATTTCTTTGAACTTAGTTATATTTTACAATATAACCATGCTTAAAAAGCACTTAAAGCACAAGTTTTTATTTAAGAAACAATGTGATAAATATCACACTATTGTAATGCCGTAAATTTTTTTTGTTCAATATTTAAATTATTTTTCCACCAATATACAAGTGACATATTTGGTAGTATTTACTTTTTTTGAATTAAAATCAGATGATTATTTTGATCACTTAATCAGCATCGAAAAAATAGATCATGCGCATAATTTTTAATCATTATACAAACCTCATCCTTTAAACCATAATGCTTACATCGCAAAGACACTGATTCATATCAGATTTGCTTAATGAATTTTGTTCTACCCTCGGATGTTTCTCCCACATACAGAACATCCTTTTTCAGCCCAGCCATCCCAATCGGCTGGGTTTTTTTATCTTTTATATGACTTTTAACGTAAATAATGAAATAAACCGAGTCGATCTAAAATATCTAAAGTGATTTCCTTCCGTTGCTGAATTTTATCACCATTTTTCATTTCTAAATTTAATGCAAAGGCAGTGACTTGACCGCTGGCTTGTTCTACAAAACCCACATACCAGCCCACCTGAGGCTCAATATCCATTCCCCAACCACTTTTGGCATATAGCTTATTCGCACCACGTGATTCGACATACATCATGTCTCTTACATCTTGTTGTACATCTCTACGAAACGGCAATGACAACTGTGCCAATCTATAAACAAATTTAACTTGTTGATCAGGTGTAATCTCTAGAGGACCTTTTAACCAAAATTGATCTATCTCATCCCCGACTTTTGCATTTCCATACTGAATTCGACTTAATTCCTGTTGCATCAATGATGGTCCAATACGGTGTGCTAAGGCTTGATACACAGGTACAACAGATGCTTGTAAGGCTTCACCAAGCGTAAAATCACGTTGCCAACTATCAAATGAACGTTTATTTCCATCCCATTTAAACACTTCATACCGAGTTGATTTATGATTTTCTAATCCAATCAAAGCATTCACTATTTTAAAAGTAGATGCAGGGATAAAATTTTCTTTTGCTCTTGTTCGATCAGAACCATAGGTTTTAACGTGTTCGCCATCATAGGTGATAAATACACCTTGAATATTTTGCTGATTAAATAGGGTCTTTATATGATGCTGATTTTTTGATTCATAGCTATTCAGCATTGTATCTTCTTTCAAATCGTATGCTTTTATTCTCGGATTAATGTGGTCTAAGGTCTGACAGGCAGATAAAAAAACAGACGTAAAAACAAGTGCAACAATAAAGAATCCTTTCAATTCAATGTTCCAATTTGACCAATGCATTTAAATCAATTTTGACAGATTATTTCCAATTTTTTTGTCTATTTTTAACACTTTTTTTAAAAATAATATTTACATGTGCAATATGCTGGTGCATAATGCCCCACATTAGGGCGAGATAGAAATATACCTCAGCAGAATTTCTGTATTTCCCTCAAGTTTTGGCGAAAAAACCTAGTTTTCTATGAAAACTAGGTTTTTTTTTGCTCAGTATTGATAAAGAATACACCCAGTTATGCACTATAATGGTGCAAATAAATATAAGTAAAAAAAACCCAGCCTTGGGGAAAGCTGGGCATATAAGAGAAATAACCACTATAATATTTAGTAAATCTAAAAGGCAGAACTCAATTTATTTAAATATAAAAAAAAACTTAGTTAACGAGCATGTAATTATGTGAAAATTAACTTAAATTGCAAACATCGCAACCCTTTGAAATTCCGAATAGACCTAACACTTTACTACCAAGTAGGTGAAAAAAGTCACATTATTTATTTTCAAATGAGTTAAAATTAAACGAAAATCTTAAATTTCATGTAAATTAACATTTTCTTTATACGTTTTATCCGATTCTAATAATCTTTTTTTTGTATAATTTCGATGCAATTTTTTAAGCTTAATCGACGTTGAAAATCTCCTTATCACATTGTTATTTTTGAATAAAATGTTCAAAAATTCATGTTCTTAATCTTCTTGTATCAAGACATAACACACAAAATAAATTTAGACCAGCAGACTATTACCTTAAAGATCATTGACTTAATACATTGTTACAATACAATATTTACTGCATATTCATTCGACATTTATTTGGTAACTATTATGAAAAAAATTAGTTTAGCCACTGCTTTATTAGTAGCAATGACTGGGGCACACGCATATCAAGTTGAAGTACAAGGGGCTGCTGAATACTTTGATGACTCATTGAACAATGATAACTACACTGGTTCTGTACAAGGTACTTATTACTTCAAGAATGTTGACTCAACTAAAGGTCCTTTAGCTGAAGCGGCTTTCTTAAATCAGGCATCTAATGTATCTGTGGCTTATAACTTCGGTGAATATTCTGCTGATATTAAAGTACCTGCTTACAGTATTAATGAAGAAGTTAAAGCAGAACAACATAACTACGGTGCTAAAGCTGAAGCTTACATCCCAACTAAACTTATTCCTTTATATGCAAGCGCGTCATATAGCCACTCAAAAACTGATGCTAAAAATGATTTCACTGCAAACAACCCATTAAACCACCCACAAGTTGCTAAATTAGCAGATGGTAACGGCGATCGTTATGCTTTAGAACTTGGTGCAATGTTACTTCCAAACTTCTTAGTTGCTGTAGGTTATACAAGCGTTGCTGATCAATACTCTTTTGATGTCTTTAAAGCAATCAACAACGGCAGCGTATTCTCAGCACTTGAAACAGGTACTATTGCTGAAGATCAAGATGCGATCACAGCTCGTACTAAATATGTAGGCGGCATCACTGATACAAATATGTCTGTTGGCTTTGAAGCTGGTTTAGTATACGGTGAAGACACACTTTACCAATTAAAATCTGACCTTTACTTCAATCCACAGTTAAGCGCAGGCGTTTCTTATACTGAATCAAGCTTTAATGACACTCCAAGCTCAGCTATCGGTGCTAACGTAAACTACTTCATCACTCCAGCTGTAGCTGTTGGTGCAAGTTATGTAAATGCTAACGCTGAAAATGGTTCTAGCCGTGATACTGAAACTGTTGGCTTAAATGCTAAATTCCGTTTCTAATAAATTATTATATACAGAATCAAAAAAGGACGCATAATGCGTCCTTTTTTAATCATTCACTATTTACTCAGGGCTACGAATTACACTTAAGAAATGTAAATGTCTTTCGTATTGATCAATGACATCTTGAATTAAGTCTTCTTGTGTCCAGTCCATTACATCATAGGCCTGTCCACCCTCTCTTAAAAACACTTCCGCCTGATAATAATCCTGCTCAGTCACCATTGTATCTGGCATAAAGCTCGGTGGCGTTGTTCTTTGTGACATCACTTGATATACGAAATTCAACTCAGCATGATGATCTACCCTCAACTCTACACCTTCACCCAATCGATTTACACTAACCTTAAACTGTCTTCTCTTGAACTCTTTCTGCACTTGCTCTAATGCTTGAGATACTTGAGATTCAATAAATACATCAACCTCTTCCTTAGAATGAGGATAGTGCATAATCAATCCTAAGCGTTTTTGCCAACTCCGTGGTTGATGAATCGCTCGAGGTGTAATTCTCGCTTCTTGCAAAGCATTCATTTTAATTAAATCTACTTTTAAGGCTTTGAGTAATCCCCAACAAATAAAGAGCATAATGACGGAGAATGGCAATGCACTCATGATGGTTGCAGATTGTAAAGCACCGAGCCCACCGACCAATAATAATACAATTGCCAATACCGCCATAAGCACAGTCCAAAAGAGTCGTTGCCATGTCGGTGAACCTTCACCTTTGGCCGTCAAATAGTCTGTAACTAATGCACCTGAATCCGCTGAAGTGACAAAGAATAAAATAACCAGCGATGTTGCCACCACACTCATGATTGAAGCGAGTGGTAAGCTATTTAAAAATTCGAATAATGCAACGGAAGAATCCTTCTGTACTGCTAGCATCAGTGCTTCATTGCCTTCTTGCATAATACTGAAGAGCGCAGCATTCCCCATAAAGCCCATCCAAATGAGTGTAAATCCAGTAGGAATCAACATAACTCCAACGATAAACTCTCGAATAGTTCTTCCATGTGACACACGTGCGATAAACATCCCGACAAATGGTGACCATGAGATCCACCATGCCCAATACATAATCGTCCAACCACCAATCCAACCATTCGGTTGATAAGCATATAAATTAAATGTCATGGTAAAGAGATTAGAAATATACTGACCCATGTTCTGAATTGTGGTTTGCAAAAGATAAATGGTAGAACTCGCGAAGAATACAAAGAGCAATAAACTTATTGCCAATACCAAATTCAACTCAGACAACCGTTTAATTCCTTTTTCTAAACCTAGAAAAACGGACAATGATGCCAATGAACTGACGATAATGATCAGTATCACTTGAGTACTTGCTGATTGAGGAACATCAAATAAATAATTCAAGCCTGAATTAATTTGCGTTACACCAAAACCCAATGTTGTCGCCACACCAAATACTGTTCCAATCGTGGCAAATGTGTCTACAGCATCCCCCATTGGACCATGAATTTTTTTTCCAATGATCGGATAAAGCGCGGAACGTACTTTTAAAGGCAATTGATGTCGATAAGCAAAATAGGCCAAGGACAATCCAATCAATGCATAGATTCCCCATGCATGAAGTCCCCAGTGGAAGAAAGTCACTCGCATCGCTTGCTGCGCTGCCATAACCGTTTCTCCATCACCGACTGGCGGAGAGACATAATGCATTACAGGTTCTGCTACCCCAAAAAACATCAGGCCAATCCCCATACCTGCGGTAAAGAGCATGGCAAACCAAGAGCCATTACTGTAACTCGGTTGGCTATGATCTGGACCGAGCCTGATTTTGCCGTAGTCAGAAATTGCGATATAAGCCAGCACGATCAGAAATATGGCAACTGCTAAAACATAGAACCAACTAAAAGAATCCGTAATCCATTGGTTCAGTTGCTGAGTAACTAATTCAAAACCATTAGGAGATAACACCACAGTGGCCAAAAATACAAAAATGATGAGTACCGTGCTGATAAAAACACGTGGATTTACATTTGAATACCATGAAGGATGCTGAGAAGACATAATTCCCCTATATATTTATTTTTGGTGAAACGCTTCAAACTGGATAAAACGCTATATGAATTGAGATCATTTATCCTCAACCTCATATAAAGCCGGGTTAGTTTCATCAAAAACAGAATAGAAAATCGACTCAATATCGAGGGTTGGAGATTATTTTTTGATCTAAGTACTTATTATTCATGATTTTGCAGATGAATGCCGTTAGCAAGATGTAACGTTCTGTTTTAATCATCCTGATGCTTTGGCAAATGAGCAATGTATTGCAGTGCAACTAAGCGCGAAACAATCAAAGCCAGATACATGACACCACTAACATTTGAATCATGGCAATCAGTCTCGCCAGCGGACTCAAGGGCATAATATCTGAAAGACCTGTTGCCGACTGAATACTAAAACTGAGAAACAACAAATCTAACCAACTATGTTGAACAGATTGTTCAGGCGTTATGCTAAAACTCAGTGGGTCATATAGCTGGCAGATGCTATATAAAAATGCGAAGCTCCATGCAATTAAAGTAAAAACAGCTGCTGCCGCAAATAATTCATCTTTGGTCAAATAGCGGTCTTCGAACATATATCGAACCAAACCATAAGCCGCTGTCGTATACGCGATAACTTCAAATGCATGCGCTGTAATTTGAATATAGGCTTGATGATATCCAATCAGAATCAAGAAAGAAAAAATGAGAGCTCCTAATACCCCAAATAAACCTACAGCACTAAAAATTGGGGTCATTTTGATGACTTTAGCAATAATAAGAAGGACTAAAGCGCCGAGAATCCAAGTCATGGAGCGATAAGCCAAATCATGACTTGATATCACTGCGAGGAATAAAATCAGCAGCTGTAAAATCAGTAGACACGCGGATGGTAAACGTACGAGATCACGTATCACGCGGCATATTAAACTCATCTCAACTCCAACTATTTTTATTGTTTTGTTTGAATGAAAGCATAGCGGACAGTTGATGACTTGTATGTCATTTAAAATAGAAATTTGGTAAAAAAAAAAGCCCCTTAAAGGGGCTTTTTATCATGATCAGTATGGTTTAGTGGTCTGACGCACCAGAAATACCAATACCTGTTTGTGAACGTACAAACTGTGCATCAAATGCTTTACGTTCTGCTTGCGCTTGTGCAGAATTGTCTGTCACAGAGAACAACCAGCAGAAGAAGAATGCTAAAGGCATCGCAAATAATGCAGGACCGTTATATGGATTAATTGGTGTATCAGAAATACCAAGCGTATCTACCCAAACTGCTTTAGAAAGTACGATGAGTACAACCGCTAAAACTAATCCAACAACACCACCGGCAACTGCACCACGCGTTGTTAAACCTTTCCAGAACATTGAAAGTACAAGCACTGGGAAGTTTGCACATGCAGCAACAGAGAATGCTAAACCTACCATGAAGGCAACGTTTTGTTTCTCGAACAAGATACCCAAGATCATCGCAAAGATCGCAAGACCTAAAGTCGCGATTTTAGACATACGAAGTTCAGATTCAGGTGTAGTTTGTCCTTTTTTCAATACGTTCGCATATAAGTCATGTGAAATTGCTGAAGCACCTGACAACGTTAAACCTGCAACAACTGCTAGAATCGTGGCAAATGCAACCGCTGAAATGAAGCCCATGAACAAGTCACCGCCTAAAGCATCAGACAAGTGAACCGCAGCCATGTTATTACCACCAACAAGCTCTAGCTTGCCAGTTACTGCCATTTTCGCAATATCAAGGAATTGTGGGTTGTTCGATACATAGAGAATCGCACCGAAACCAATGATGAAAGTTAAAAGATAGAAGTAACCGATAAAGCCTGTTGCAACAACAACTGATTTACGTGCTTCTTTCGCATCTTTTACTGTGAAGAAACGCATGAGGATATGTGGTAAACCAGCTGTACCAAACATCAATGCTAAACCAAGAGAAATCGCATCAATTGGGTTTGATGCCAGACTACCTGGTCCCATGATTTTGGTTGCATCATCTAAGGTTAAATCATGTACTTTAGAGAAGACTTGAATCGATTGCTCGAACATATTGGTGAAGCTAAAGCCAACGCCTTTCATCACCATAAATGCCATGAAGGTAGCACCTGACAACAACATCACTGCCTTAATGATTTGCACCCATGTTGTCGCTAACATACCGCCAAACATAACGTATGCCATCATGAGCAGACCGACGATGACGACAGCAATGTTATAGTTCAAGCCAAACAGAAGCTTGATCAACTGACCAGCGCCGACCATTTGGGCAATCAAGTAGAATGCAACAACAACAAGAGAGCTTAACGCTGCCAGTGTGCGTACAGGTTTTTCTTGTAAACGGAATGATACAACGTCAGATAAATTGTATTTACCCAAGTTACGCAAACGCTCTGCTATCAAGAAAAGTACGATAGGCCAACCTACCATGAAACCAAGTGAATAGAGTAAGCCATCGAAACCTGACAGGAAAACCATCGCAGAAATACCAAGGAACGATGCTGCGGACATATAGTCACCAGCAATGGCTAAACCATTTTGGAAACCAGAAATTCCACCGCCTGCGGTATAGAAATCTTTGGTGTTAGTGGTTTGTTTAGCTGCCCATTTGGTAATCCCCAGCGTTGCACCGACGAAAATCAAGAACATGATAATCGCAGGCCAATTTGTTGCTTGTTGTTCTGCTGCACCTAAATCAGGACCTGCGAATGCCAATCCAGATAACATTGCAGTCCCTGCAAATGTGAGTAAAGAATTCCATTTCATCTTAGTGTAGTCCCTTCTCGTGAGTGATGGCTTCAACTTCGCGCATAGCTTCTTCGTTTAATTGATCGAGCTTATTGTTGGCAATGTACGAATACACACCACATAACAAGAAAGACAGCACGATGATGCCTAATCCTAGAGGGATACCCCAAGTGGTTACACCACCTGAAAGCGATGACAATAAAAACTCTTTGTTATAGCCAACTAAAAGCATAAAACCAACGTAGACAAACAGCATAATGCCTGTCAATGTCCAGCTCAGTGTGCTTTTCTTTTTGACCATTTCTTTGAATTTGGGATTCTGTAGAATTTGCTCTACTTGTCTCTCATCCATAAACAAGACTCCATATGAGACCCAAACGTAGGTCATTTTTTTTATTTAAATTATTCCGATTTTTAAATTAGCAAGATTTTGCATTGGTTGTAATTTAGACTTTGGTCGCTAAATTTTGATCAATTTGAACGTGACAGTTCATGGATGCGTTATCATTACACGAGATTCTCAAGTGTAAGTCCTATGAACAGTTGGTTGATTATTGGGGTACTCGCCCTCTACATCCTCATCCTTTTTATTTGCGCCTTTTTTGGTGAAAAACATGCCAGTCGGCTCAGCCCACGTGGACGCATGTTATTGTTTAGTTTGACCTTAGGCGTATACTGTTCGTCTTGGACATTCTACGGCGCAACGGGTGCTGCTGTTCGTGAAGGGATCATTTTCCTTCCAATCTACTTAGGCCCACTTCTGTTTGTCTGGTTTGGTTATGATATTTGGCGTCGCTTAGGTCGGGTACGTCAGCACCATGCTATTTCCTCAATTGCTGACTTTGTGGCAGCACGTTATGGCAAAAGCGGACCTCTCGCCTCACTCGTCACCATTTTAGCCGTGATCGCCATCATTCCTTATCTTGCCTTACAACTGAGAGCCATTGCACTCAGTGCATCCGTGATGTTGCAACAAGATTCAGAAGTGATGAATCTGACCACCAATGGTGTTCTTGCACTTACAGGGGTTCTCGCAATTTTGGCTATGATGTTTGGTACACGTCAGATTGCCAACACCGAACAGCATGGTGGTTTAATGCTGGCAGTCGCTTTTGAATCCTTTGTTAAATTATTTGCACTCCTCTGTGTCGCTTTTTTCTTTTTATTTGAACGCCCCGAAAACCTCATTCAAGTTTCCGCAGACGTATCCAAAACCTTCCATGAAATTCAACTGATGGGCGTGCCAGATACCTTTTGGATTCAAACACTTTTAGCAGCATTAGCGATTATATGTTTGCCACGCCAGTTTCATGTTGCTGTAGTTGAATTACGTGATGAAAAACATATTCGTGGTGCGCGCAGATGGTTTGCCGCTTACATCATTTTAACCGTTGTCGCGATTATTCCGATTGCAAGTTGGGCACTTCATGCTGCACCAGAATACATGGCAGTCCCTGATGTTGCCGTGCTGTCACTGCCTTTGAGCTATAACCAAGAATGGCTGACGCTCTTAGCATTCCTTGGAGGATTTTCGGCTTCAACTGGTATGCTTTTAGTCTCTTCAGTCGCACTCTCAATCATGCTCAGTAACGACTTGATTATGCCTGCGCTATGGCGCTTGGGTTGGATTTCTCGTCATGACAAGCGTTTACCTCGAATGCTGAAATTCACACGTCGCGTATGTATTTTGGCGGTCATGCTACTTGGATTCTTATTCTTCCATTTCTTTAATGACATTGATCAGCTGTCAGTATTTGGTCTTTTGGCATTTAGTGCAGTTGCACAGTTTGCACCTGCACTTATTGGGGGGTTGTACTGGCGTGGTGGAAGTAAGCAAGGGGTCTATGCAGGTCTCATCGTTGGTTTTGTGATGTGGAGTTACACACTGCTCTTACCAACAATTTTAAGAAGTTTACCAGATGAATATTATCAATTTACTTATTCGTTTCTGATGTTTGGCCCTCTGGGATTTGACTTATTAAAGCCTGAAGCATTACTTGGTTTTGAATCATTTGCGCCATTAACACATGGTGTAATTTGGTCACTTGGCTTAAATATCGTGCTCTACATCTGGATCTCACGAATTTATCGTCCAAGTATTGCTGAGCAAATACAGGCAGAAAGTTTCTTCTATTACGAAACTAAACCCCTACAAACGCAACAAACCTCAAATGAAGTTAATTATTTACATCATGATGTCGCACGATTAAAAGTGGGTGACCTGATCACGCTTGCCAAACGGATTACGGGTGAAGGTCCGACCATGCATGCGTTTAATCAATTCTGCTTATCCAATAATGTGATATTAAACGAAAACAGCAGTGCCAATGGGATGTGGTGGCGTTTCACTGAACAATATCTTGCTGGCACAATTGGAGCTGCATCGGCACGTACCCTACTCACTACAGCCATGGTTAACAATGGATTAGCACTTGGACAGGTCGCTAATATTCTAGACCAAGCATCACAATGGCAACGCTTTAACCAAAATCTAATTATGACCATGATCGACCACATGACCCAAGGGGTAAGTGTTGTCGATGAAAACATGTGTTTAGTCGCATGGAATAATCAATATCTCGTTTTATTCGATTATCCAAAAGATTTGGTATATGTGGGCTGCCCGATTGCAGACTTGATCCGATATAACGCAGAGCGCGGTGAATGTGGACCTGGTTCCGTTGAAGAGCACGTACGTAAACGTATTCATTGGATGAAAGTAGGTAGCGCTCATGAGTTTGAACGTATTCGTAAAGATGGTCGTGTTATCCAAATGCGAGGAAATCCAATCGAAGGCGGTGGCTTCGTGACGACATTTGCTGATATTACGGCATTCCGAGAAACTGAAGCACTACTTGAAGGACGCGTTCAAGATCGCACTCAACAACTTGCCAATGCCTTGGCAGAACAACAATTGGCACGTGAACAAGCTGACAAAGCCAATATGTCAAAAAGTCGATTCATTGCTGCAGCAAGTCATGATTTACTTCAACCTATGCACGCTGCACGGTTATTCAGTACGGCATTAGAACAAAGCATTCAAAATGAAGAAGATGCTAAAACGCTACAGCAACTCGATCGTGCCTTACATGGTGCAGAGAGTATGCTTTCTGCATTATTAGACATTGCACGTTTAGAAGGTGGAACAATACAACCTAAACGACAAGCCTATCCATTACATGACCTATTGAGTGACTTAGAACTACAATTTAAATCAATTGCAGCACAACGAGCGATCTCCTTCCGAGTGCATGACGTGAAATTCTGGATTGATACAGATCCTCAATGGATTCGCCGTATTATTCAAAACTTTGTCAGTAATGCCCTAAGATACACAGCAAAAGGTCGTGTAATTGTTGGGGTGTTACGTTCAGCAGAAAGAGCAAACCATATTCGTATTGGTGTTTGGGATACTGGTCCAGGGATTGCTGAACAACAACGTATTAAACTCTTCCAAGAGTTTGAACGTTGTGGACATACCTCGCCATGGGGTGAACAAGGTTTAGGTCTTGGACTCGCCATCGTTCAGAGAATGACCAGCATGTTGGGTTATCCTGTGCATGTGTATTCCGAGTTGGGTAAGGGTTCATGTTTTATGATTGAAGTCCCACTCATCGATGCACCAAAGGTTGTGACCGCACCAGTTCAAGCCACACCATTAAAATCTGCAGCGTATAAAATTTTATGTTTAGACAATGATGAAACTATTTTAGAAGGCATGGCAACTTTGCTTACTAAATGGGGTTATCAAGTGTTTAAAGCCACAGAACCTGAACAAGCGCTTGAGATTATTCAACAAGAGAACATTCAAGTTTGGTTGGTCGATCAACACCTGAATTCAAATAAAATAGGATTAGATTTTATTGTAGAACATCGTCAAGAAAATGTGCCTGTGGCATTGATTACAGCTGATTCAGATCCTGAGCTTCCGCAAAGACTCAAAGAGCTGAATATTGTCCTATTGAAAAAACCTCTCAAACCTGCCTCTCTACGTTCATGGTTATCAGGTTTAAAAATTTCAAAATAAGATTCGAAATAGTCACATTTTGATACATTCTTCACCCAGTTTTTCCACGAAAAGCTGGGTGATTTTTATACATATTCACACCGTACTTTACAATGATTGGCAGATCTCAGCTTTAGAGGTGGCAAAAGAGAACAAAATAAAGCTAAAAAGAGCATTGGCAATTGACCAAAAAAATCAAAGTCCGATTTTCTATGGCAAAACACATCAAAAGTTGAAATATCATTTAAAACAAATAGTTACAAGTTTACTAACATCATGTTTTTAGATGACAAATTTACTCATCAAATAAAAATTAATACTTTAGTCTTATTCTTATTGCAATCAACATAATTCTAAATCTAGCCATCAGCACATCTTCGTTCGATTAAAGAAATCAAAGTGCCTCAAATTTTCTCGAGAATAAAAGTATCAAATGGAGTCTTGCAATGAACATTTCAGAAGCTATGCCACATGGTTTAGATCGTAATCACGAATTTCATCGCCAATATGGTGCCAATGCAATTTTGCCTGAAATCAAGTGGCAAGAAATTTTTCCATCTACATCCTTAAAAAATGTACATGTACGTGCCTTGGAACAGATTTACCAAACTGCAGTACCTTTGGCTTTACAGGTTTTTGAACAATTAAAATTTGATGTATTTACACCAGCAGCTTATCACCCTCAAGGCTTAGGTTTATTTGATAAATTGGCACAACAAGAAAATCAACTTATTCAACGTTTAGCATCAGAATGCCGAGATTTAGATGAACATACGCGTCATCAAGTGTGGAGTATGTTGTTGCGTGGTGGTGCCGTTTTGGTCTTTAAAGCTTGGCTTGGTAAAGTGAAAACTGGTGAAAATACGCTTGATACCACGCAGTTTGATGAAATTTCAGATTTACTCTTTATCAAAACACCGCCGCTTGCACTCGCAGAACAATTAGGCATCGATGCATATGCAGATTTCGATCATATTTTTCTCATGTATGGCAATGAGGTGTTTTTAGATCGTTTTAATGGACTTGAAACGGCTGCACTCTTTGTTGATCTGAAAGTTTATGATGCCGCTTTTTTAAGTCTTAGAGATGATCGCGTTGCAGAATATTTAAAACGCAAGGGCTATGTAACACAAGATCAAATTGATGAACTTCAATGTGCACTCAATCCTCTATATTGTAATGAGTTGACACCTAAACAGGACTGTTTAGCCTAAAGTAGATACGCATCGAAAAAAAGACCTTTGATTAGGTCTTTTTTTTCAAATCTAAGAATCATTTAAACACGTTTTTCTTCGATGTTTAATGCATTAATCGCTAATACAGCCTGAGTACGATTTTGAACGCCTAATTTACGGAAAATCGCGGTCACATGCGCTTTAATCGTTGCTTCAGAAACATCAAGTTCGTATGCGATCTGTTTATTCAACAAACCTTCCGCAACCATCATTAACACTCGGAATTGTTGTGGTGTTAGAGATTGAATACGTTCTGCTAAAGCTGTTTCATCTGCAGCACGTGGATCAAAGTTTAAATTCGCAGGCAGGTTTGGTGGTAACCACATATCCCCTTCTAATACCTGACGAATCGCTTCACCAATGTGACTTGGATGCGCTGATTTTGGAATATAGCCCATTGCACCATGTGCAATCGAGCGTTGAATAATTGAAACTTCTTCATGCGCCGATACGACAATAATTGGTAACGATGGATACTGTGCACGCACATGCACCAACGCTGAGAAGCCTGATGCACCTGGAAGATTCAAATCTAAAAGCACTAAATCTGGTTCAGGACCTTTTTCTAAACGTTCATAAAATTCATTAACAGCAGCTGTTTCATGGATTTGGGCTTGCGGTAAGCTGTAACGAACTGCTTGAATTAAAGCATGACGAAACAGTGGATGATCATCAACGATTAAAATATTCATAAGCGAGGCGAGAGATCTCAAACACAATCAATATACTAACTGTGCTATAGCTGTTAAGGATATATAAATATTAACGAATTTTTGCAGAAAATGTCGGGCTAAATCTTACAAACGCGATTTTTTTATGTAATTTTGAAAATTCGATAAGCACATCACTTTTAAATATAAAATTTATTCAAATATTGAAATAGCTTATTCATAATCATAAATATACGTTTATTCAGTTATTTATCACTTATTTATATCTCAAAAAGATTAAATTATCGCTATATACGCAAAAATGATATTTATTCTTATTTTGCTTATTTTACAGAATAAGCATAAATCCACATAAATAGTGCATCCGAGATTAATTTTAAATTTTTAGGTTTGTACTATGTCTACTGCTCAACAAAAACCATTAAATATCGTTGCTGTCTCTGGCGGTCTAAATAATCCTTCAAAAACTGAAGCGCTTGTTCAAGCGATTTTGGATGAGTTAGGTGAAGCAACACCAATTCATGTGCATTTTATTAAATTTAGCGAAATCGGTCATTTATTAGGTGGTGCCATTTATCGCAATCAGCTGCCGCAACGTGTTCAAGATGATCTTGCTGCTGTTGAAGCCGCGGATGCATTGATTGTGGGAACGCCCGTATATCGCGCATCTTTCACAGGTTTATTTAAACATTTCTTTGACTTTGTAGAACAAACTGCGCTGGTTGATGTGCCTGTATTACTAGCTGCATCAGGGGGCAGTGATCGCCATGCCTTAGTACTTGAGCATCAATTGCGTCCTTTATTTAGCTTCTTCCAAGCACAGACTTTGCCAATTGGCGTTTATGCAACTGATCGTGATTTTACGCCTGAATACACCATTCACAGTGAACTATTACGTGCGCGCATTACCTTAGCCATTGCTCGTGCTTTACCAATTTTAGAGTGGGCACCAGCCAAAGGTAAACGTGCTGAGGTTGTGAAAGATAAAACCCAACAAGCCAATCAAAACTTGGGCATTAACAAACAAATTGAACAAGAAGAAGTATTACCTTCAGCAGCAGTACCAAGTTTAGATGCAGCAGAGTCACGCTTGCATCACAAGAATAATGCTGCCCCAAAAATTGAAGTGGCATAAATATAATTGAATCAATGAGGGTATAAGCCATGTCTAATGCAGAAAAACAAGCGATTAAATTTGCCTATTGGGTTCCAAATGTCAGTGGTGGTCTTGTCGTCAGTAATGTTGAACAACGAACAGACTGGAGCTACGACTACAATGTTCGACTCGCGCAAGCTGCTGAAAAAAGTGGATTTGAATATGCTTTGACACAGATTCGATTCACGGCAGGATACGGTGCGGAGAATCAGCATGAATCTGTAAGCTTTAGTCATGGCTTATTGGCAAAAACTGAAAAGTTACGTGTAATCGCAGCAATTTTACCAGGCCCTTGGAAACCCGCGCTGGCGGCTAAACAGCTCGCGACAATTGATCATTTAACCAATGGTCGTATCGCTATTAATGTTGTGAGCGGATGGTTCCGTGGTGAATTTGATGCCATCGGTGAAGAATGGCCTGAACACGATCAACGATATGCACGTTCAGAGGAGTTTATTCGTAGCTTAAAAGGTATTTGGACGCAGGATAACTTTAGTTTTGATGGAAAATATTATCAATTTAAAGACTACACCTTGAAGCCAAAACCTGTTCAAAGCCCACATATTGAAATTTTCCAAGGGGGTAGCTCGCGTGCCGCACGTGATATGGCATCTCGTGTTTCTGATTGGTATTTCACCAATGGAAACACGCCTGCTGAAATTAAAAAGCAGATTGATGACATCCGTGAAAAAGCCAAGCTGAATCACCATCAAGTCAAAATTGGGGTGAATGCCTTTATCATTGCTCGTGATACTGAAGAGGAAGCAAAAGCTGTACTTCAAGAAATCATTGACAATGCAAATGTAGAAGCAGTCAATGCTTTTGGTGATGCAACTCGTGAAGCAGGTGCCGCAACTCAAGAAGGTGAAGGTAACTGGGCAAAATCAACATTTGAAGATCTTGTCCAATACAACGACGGGTTCAGAACAAATCTCATCGGTACACCGCAACAAATTGCTGAACGTATCGTTGAATTAAAATCAGTTGGTGTGGATCTGATCTTATCTGGCTTCTTACATTTTATAGAGGAAGTTGAATATTTTGGTGAAAAAGTACTGCCTTTAGTTCGAAAACTCGAAGCTGAACAGCAACAACACATTACCGCTAAATCAGCTTAATTTGTCTTCGATTATTCAACAACGATCTGAATGAAATCAGCGCTTTGTTCAATCTTGTTTTGACCCTGATAACTATAATAATAGCGTCATGCAGTAGCAACTTAACCCCCAAGGCTCGGCTTGGGGGGCTTTTTATTGGATAGTTCATATAATCTGATCAGCAACAGTACATCGAAAATTGAATAAATCGTACATTGTTCCGCTGTTACACGGTTATAATCACCTCAAAAATGAAGACAGCACAGCCTTATGGGTTCAATTCAATCAATAGAACATTCAAATAATTCCTCTAGTATTTCAGCAAATAAAATGGCGGTTCATATTATTTTCGCTATTGCATTAGCGCATGGATTACATGATCTGATCCAGTCTTGCTTACCAGCCATTTATCCCATGCTGAAACTCAATTTTGACTTGAGCTTTACCCAAATCGGGATTATTTCTTTGGTCTATCAAATGACTGCATCTATTCTGCAACCTTGGGTTGGACTCTACACTGATAAGCATCCTAAGCCCTACCTCCTCCCTTTGGGTATGTGCGTTACACTGCTAGGTATCGTTTTGCTGGCATTTGCATGGACTTTTCCAATCTTACTGATTTCAGCAGCACTCATCGGTGTGGGCTCATCTGCCTTTCACCCAGAAGCCTCACGAGTAGCGAGAACAGCATCAGGTGGTCGCTTCGGAACTGCTCAATCCGCTTTTCAAGTGGGTGGTAATAGCGGCTCTGCCGTTGGGCCACTGTTGGCCGCAGCAATCATTGTACCGAACGGCCAAGCCTCAGTTGCTTGGCTCATGATATTTGCCATTTTCGCTATTTATCTGCTTTACAGAATAAGTCGATGGACCATTCAATATGGTGTTCAAGCTGCTTCAGCAGTAAAAGCCAAGCAATCAACACCGTTGAAAGGTTCTAAACTTGTACAGGGAATTGTGATTATCTGTGCGTTAATGTTTGCAAAATTCACGTACATTGCAAGTATTGGAAATTACTATACCTTCTATTTGATCGAAAAGTTTCAGGTCAGTATTCAACAAGCTCAGCTTTATTTATTTGCTTTTTTAGCCGCAGTAGCAATCGGTACTTTTGCTGGTGGCCCTATCGGTGACAAAATAGGTCGTAAAGCTGTCATTTGGATTTCCTTTATTGGCATGGCACCCTTTGCATTACTCATGCCACATGTGAATTTGATGTGGACGTGTATCTTTGCGATTCTTGCTGGATTGATTATGTCTTCCGCATTTTCAGCAATGGTTGTATATGCACAAGAAGCGATGCCAGGTCGTGTCGGCATGGTCTCTGGTTTGATGTTTGGTTTGATGTTTGGGATCAGCGGTATCGCGGCAGCAGCTTTGGGCTATGTAGCAGATCATCAAGGTATTCGTTGGGTATTTCACTTTAGCTCATACTTACCACTACTGGGTGTATTGACCTTCTTTTTACCTAGAACCAATTGATCTGCGTAAGATGATCATCTCTACGATCTCAGGTAGGATTAAAAGCAATTAAGATTTATTTTTAGGCAAAGGTTTATTATGTATACAGGTATCGTGCAAGGGTTAGAAAAAGTATTAGATATACAGCATAAAGAGGGATATCGGACTTTTGTTATTTCTAATGCGCTCAATCTTTTTCATGATGTATTTATCGGCGCCAGTGTTGCGATTAATGGTGTTTGCTTAACCGCTACACAAATTGATTTGATCGCTGGTCAAGTGCATTTTGATGTTTCAAATCTAACACTTGAATTAACCACTTTAGGTCAACTCAACGTCGGTGATGAGGTCAACATTGAACGCTCCGCTAAAGTAGGTGCTGAGAATGGTGGGCATAATTTATATGGTCATATTGAAGGCACTGCAACCGTAAAGCATTTAACCAAAAATGGTGAAACGTTTCATATCGACCTTGAAATTCCAAATGGCAATATCAAATATTTCTTCTTAAAGGGCTTTATCGGTTTAAATGGCTGCAGTTTGACAGTCAATCGAGTTGATCGTGCAAACAATCAAATCTCAATCGATCTTATTCCAGAAACTTTACGCCTAACCACATGGAAATATGTTCAAGTCGGCGATCAAGTCAATTACGAAATTGATCAGATGACACGTACGCTTGTCGATACTTTAGAAAATATTCATCAAAAATAAATAAAAGCCTCTACGATAGAGGCTTTTTTCATAATCAATTGGATCTAAGAGTAGAAACTTGGATCTGGAATTTTTCCAGTTAATGCCCACTCTCCGACTTCCTGATATTTATAATCAATTGGATCATGCAGGGTTTGGGTTCGTACATTACGCCAGAATCGATCTAAATTCAGTTTTGCAGTAGTCGCGCGTGCACCCATCACTTGAAAAATATTTTGTGTCACATAAAGTGAAGTATGAGTCGCTGCGATTTTGGCGGTGGCGATTGCAATTGAGGCTTCACCACGTTGCTCCGCAGTTAATGTTTCCCCTTCATCCCACGCCTTTTGTAATGTATTGATCGCTTTTTCCGCGAGCAAGCGCACACCTTCAAGTTGCACATAAAATTCGGCGAAATGCTTTTGGGTAAATGGATCATTCACCGCTTGTTCAACCAGTGATTTCGACCAAGCTTTTTGTGTTTGAACTGTCTCTTTCGCAACATTGAACGCTCCCTCAGCAACACCTAAAAATAAATGCACGAAAATCAATTGAGCAATTAGCGGTCTCAAACTTGAATAAGGTGTACTTAAAGGACCGGGATTGAGGAGTAATTCATCCTTGCGAATTTTGACCTGTTCAAAATGACTGGTACCACTATCCGTTTGACGTTGCCCCATATTATTCCAATCTCCAAGAAAGCTCACGCCCTCTCGTGCTGTTGGAATCACGCCAATCAGTAACTTTCCATCTTCATTAAATCCTGAACAGAGCAAGATATCTGAATCAATTGATCCAGAACAAAAACTTTTATCACCATGGAAGATAAATTCTTCGTCAGAAACTTGTTTCGCGGTTGTTCTACGATCTAATGGATTTAACGTATTTCCCCAAAATAAGTTGTGTTTGGCGGTTTGTCTAAACCAATCTCCATATTGAGCTGGCTGTGCAAAAAGTTGTACCGTCGCTATAAGCAAATGATGAAAGCCATATACATGCGCAAGCGAACTATCGACTTGAGCAATGGTTTGAATGGTTTTAAAAATCGTGCTCCATGTTGCACCTTGCCCACCAAATTCTTTTGGAATAGATAAAGACAATAAACCACTTTGTCGAATTAGATCTCGCTGAGCCTTTGGATTTCCACCCTGTTTGTCGCGTTCTGCTGCGGTCTTCGCAAACTCAGATGCAAGTATTTGCGCAGTCTCAAGTGGCGTTTCAGGGTTAAAATTTAGGGGAGAATTCATTGTTATATTCCGTATCGCATCTGCTGATAAGCTTAGCAGATCAACATGATTTGACTTATCACAATGCCTGCTTTTCTTATCACTGAACTAAAAATACCGCTAGTTGAACTAACGGTATTTAAAACATGACTTCGTCTGTTTAATCTGGATTACTGCTGTGATTTCACTTCAGCAATTAATTGATCCACGACCTGTGGATCTGCCAAAGTTGAGGTATCCCCCAAACTATCTAGCTCATTAGCAGCAATTTTTCTCAAAATTCGGCGCATAATCTTGCCTGAACGTGTTTTTGGTAATGCTGGCGCCCAATAAATTGCATCTGGTGTAGCCACAGGTCCTAAAACTTTTCTTACCCAACCTACTAGCTCTTTCCTGAGTTCTGCTGACTCTGGCGTATCTGCCTGTAAAGTTACATAGGCTGCAATCCCTTGACCTTTGATGTCATGTGGCATACCCACAACGGCTGCTTCTGCAACATGTTCATGTGCAACCAATGCACTTTCAATCTCTGCAGTCCCCAAGCGGTGTCCCGAAACGTTCAGAACATCATCCACTCGCCCCGTAATCCAGTAATAACCATCTTTATCACGGCGTGCACCATCTCCCGTGAAATAATTCCCTGGATAAGTTGAGAAATATGCCTCGATAAAACGATCTGGATCACCCCAAATGGTACGCATTTGTCCTGGCCAAGAATCTTTGATCACCAAATTACCTTCAGCCTCTCCTTCTAGCTCTTTACCATCAGCATCAACCAAAGCAGGTTGTACACCAAAGAATGGGCGTGTTGCAGAACCAGGTTTAAGTGCAGTTGCGCCCGGTAAAGGCGAAATCATGAAGCCACCTGTTTCAGTTTGCCACCATGTATCTACAATTGGACAACGACTTTCACCAACTACGGTGTAGTACCAGTTCCAAGCTTCAGGATTAATTGGCTCACCGACGGAGCCCAACAAGCGTAAGCTACTACGGTCACTTTCACGGATAAATGCATCACCTTCACGCATCATCGCTCGGATCGCCGTTGGTGCCGTATATAAAATTGTGACGTTGTGCTTATCTACAATATGTCCAGTGCGTGCCCAAGTTGGGTATTGTGGAACACCCTCAAACATCAATGTTGTCGTCCCATTTGAAAGTGGACCATACAACACATAAGAATGACCAGTAATCCAACCGACATCAGCGGTACACCAGAAAATATCATCTTGTTTTAAATCAAATACTTCCCTAAAGGTAAAGTTCGCGTAAGTCAGATAACCGCCTGTAGTATGTAGCACACCTTTAGGTTTACCCGTTGAGCCTGAAGTATATAAAATAAACAGCGGATCCTCTGAATTCATTGGTTCAGGTGGACAGATATCTGTGACTGTCATGATTTCCATGTGATACCACAGGTCACGACCTTCATGCATTGTGATTGGGTTACCAGTACGATGCACCACAATGACATTTTGTACAGAGCTCGTCCCTTCAAGCTCCATCGCTGCATCAACGTTTTCTTTCAGTGGAATTGGCTTACCACCCCGCATGCCCGAGTCTGCTGTAATGATGACTTTTGCTTGGCTATCATCAATACGACTTGCTAAAGAATCTGGTGAAAAACCTCCAAACACCACGCAATGTACCGCACCAATACGTGTACATGCCAACATCGCAATGGCTGCTTCAGGGACCATTGGCATATACAGAACAACACGGTCGCCTTTGGTCACGCCATGCTTCTTGAGAACATTGGCAAAACGACAAACTTCATCGTGTAATTCTTCAAATGAAATAATTTTATGGCGTGATGGATGATCACCTTCCCAAATAATCGCAGGTTTATGTGGGTGTTCTTTTAAATGTCGATCGAGACAGTTTTCACTGACATTTAATTGGCCATCTGCAAACCATTCAACTTTGTAATTCTCTTTATCAAAGTTGGTATTTTTGACTTGTGTAAAAGGCTTAATCCAGTCTAGTTTCTTGGCTGCTTCGGTCCAAAATGCTTCGGGGTTTTCAATAGATGCTTTATACCGCTCGAAATATTGCTCTTCATTGGTTCGTGCAGTTTTTTTAAAAACTTCGGGTACTGGATATATTTCATTCATAATTCGCATCCTTGATTTATGTTTCTCATCTCGAGAGTTGTCTTGATCATACTGATCATTTTTTGTCTTATATCTTGAGTATGACTATACTTTAAAATTTCAAACAATCATGCTTTGGTCGTAGACTGAGCATTCATTTATTTCAAAAGTTATCCGTATCTTCTTGCCAATTGAACAACCTAAAAAATCTAACAATCAATGATCCGAATCATTGCTGATCATCATTCCTAAGCAAGTAAAATCTGTCGTTGTCAAAAAACTCCATTTTTTTATCAATAAATACCATTTCGATTTTTTTGTTGGACAAGGTGCTGAATGTTTATAAAAACATGCAATTTTTTTGTTATTTTCAGTTTATTCAATGAATAAAAATGACGATAAAACCTGCGAACGTGATTTTTATTCACTGTATTTTCAGGCAAAATGTAAACATTCAATACATTTGGAACACTCGTGGCTGAACAACAAAATTCTTTGAGTCAGGTGGCTCAAGGTACGACTCAACTTCTACAAGATGCAAGTGAGAAAACGGCTCAAACCGTCATTGCACATACTGCGAAATACAATGATGCATATACCACCATTGATAAAATCATGGATGGCTTTTGGGAACGAATCCCTTATATCTGTATTGCTTTGATTGTATTTACCTTATTTTGGTTGTTGTCTAAGCTGTTCAAATTATTTGTCAGAAAAGCACTTTCAGAGCGTTCATATACCAAACAAAATTTAGTGCTCGTCCTCAACCGCGTCGGTAGCTCTTTTATTATTTTCTTTGGCTTCTTAATTGCGATGGTTATTGCAATTCCAGGGTTTACACCTGGACAGCTGATGAGTGCACTGGGGATCGGCTCTGTCGCAATTGGTTTTGCATTTAAAGATATTTTTCAAAACCTGCTCTCTGGTATTTTAATTCTACTCGGTGAACCCTTCAAAATTGGCGACGATATTATTGTGAATGGTTTAGAAGGTACCGTTGAAGATATTCAAATTCGTGCGACCTACTTACGTTCACCTGATGGTCGCCGTATCGTCATTCCCAACGCAACGGTCTATACCAATGCAGTGACCGTCAATACGGCATATCCACGTCGTCGTTGTGAATTCGTGGTTGGTATTGGTTATGAAGATAATGTTCAAAAAGCGAAAGATATTATTTTAAGTATTTTAGACCGCGATCAACAGATTCTCAGTCAACCCGGATTTAGCGTGAATGTCTCTGCCTTAGCTGATTTCTCAATCAACCTCACTGTACGTTGGTGGGTGAATACGGGTGAAACTGCGACATCTACATCTATTAGTTTAGTTCAAGAAAAAGTGATTCAAGCTTTTGCTGAACATGAAATCTCGATTCCATATCCAGTTCAAGAGGTTAAAGTCTATCGCGGAGATTCTTCACAAGAAGATGAATCACCACGTGCTAAACAGACGACCTAACACATAAGGAATCACCGTCTCAGTACGAATAATTCGGTTGCCTAAGCTGACAGCTTGGCAGCCGTTTTTTATGAGTAAATCAATCTCATAAGGAATATAACCACCTTCAGGCCCAATCAATATCGTACACGGGTGCTCAATCGCATGAGGCATACTGTGGGTTGCATAAGGATGTGCTACATAAGCTGGTCGTTCAACGGAAATCATTTGAGGAAGAACATCTTCCACAAAAGGTTTAAAGCGTTTATACATTTCGATTTCAGGTGGAAATGTATCACCCGCTTGTTCTAAGCCCAGTTGAACATAGTGATCAATTTGTTGTAAAAATGGTGTTTGCCAATAGCTTTTATCGACCCGATAGCTGTGCAGCAAAATGATTTTTTCTACGCCTAAAGTTACAGCATCTTGAATCAATCGTCTCAATACTTTCGGTCTAGGCATAGCAACGATTAACGTTACAGGTAATTTCTTCGGTACAGGCTCTTCATAAAGTGGCTGAATTAAGATTTTCCTTTCAGAAATTTCTATGACCTCAGCTGTATATCGACCAGCACCTCTAATACCAACCTTTAAAGTATCTCCAATTTTAATATCAAGTTGATGCTTCAGATGCTCAATTTGGCGTGCAGATTGAATCGTCCAGAGGTCATCCTGTGCTGATGCAGGATCAAGCAATACAATATTCATATACTTAAAAACTAAAGGTATTGATTCAGGACATGAATATGTTTTTGCAATGACCCTGTATTCCGTTGCATGATCTTTTGAGCCTGATTTTGTACTGCTAAAATCGTTTCATCCTGAGATAAGCACTGAATAAGATGATTCACCACCTCTTCCGTAGTCTGACCGATTAGAATCCCTTTTTCTTCCACAAATTCATCGACAATGGTTTGAAAG
Organism: Acinetobacter sp. 24-47-47; assembly: GCF_057737035.1. Taxonomy (NCBI): domain Bacteria; kingdom Pseudomonadati; phylum Pseudomonadota; class Gammaproteobacteria; order Moraxellales; family Moraxellaceae; genus Acinetobacter; species Acinetobacter sp. 24-47-47. The sequence goes on from NZ_CM173216.1 coordinate 2,873,245, forward strand.
TTAAAGTAGTTCGGTCCAATCACAGTCGGGACATTGAGTGATATTGGCTCTAAGATATTATGCCCACCGCCAGGTTCATTTAATGATCCACCCACAAAACTTGCTTGGCTCAATGCATACCAAATCCACATTTCACCCATACTATCAGCAAGATAAACTTGTGTATCAGCCTCAATGATTTCACCTAAACTACGTCGATGCATTTTTAATTCATGACTTTGAATGGCTTGTGCAACCTCATCAAAACGTTCTGGATGACGCGGTACAATAATCAACAAGACGGCAGGATGATCATTTAAATAATCTTTAAACTTAGATAACAGATTTTTCTCTTCAGGATGATGTGTGCTTGCAATCGTAATAATTTGGCGTGCTTGCAAATCCCAATCTTGATGAATTTGTTGCGCTTTCAATAGCATTTCTTCGGGCGCATGAATATCAAACTTAATACTACCCACTGTTTGACTATGCGCTGTAGCAGCACCTAAAGCCCTAAATCGATTCAGTGAAGCTTCATCTTGAGCCAAAAGTTGAGTCAGACCGCTGAGCATAGGCTGAGTAATACTTGGTACTTTGGCGTATCCTTTTGCTGACTTTTTAGATAAACGTGCGTTCACCAAAAAAGTGGGTATTTTACTAATTTTCGCCTGATCAATTAAATTGGGCCATAGTTCTGTTTCAACCAAAACCAACATTTTAGGTTGATATTTTTTAAAAAAAGCACTGACTAATTTTTTTTGATCTGCAGGTAAATATACTGCTTGAAAAAGATCTACATATGGTGCTTTTGCAAATAAGGATTTAGCTCGTGCCTGACCTGTTTTGGTGGTATTCGAAACCAACACAGCATACCCAAGCTTTAAATAATGTTCTATCAGAGGTTGTGCAGCATTGGTTTCTCCAACTGAAACCACATGAAACCATATCGCATTAAGATTTTTTGGAGATTGAAACGGACCGAAGCGCTCTAAGCACTCTTGATGAAATTGCTCAATATTGTCTGCTCGCTTTTTTATACGCCATTTATAAATTGGCTTTAATAAAGCCAATGCTGCGTTATACCAAAGTGGAGTTGTCAAAACGTAAGACCTCGAGCTTTCTTAAAAAAATAGGGCATGACCACGAAGTTGAGATCATACCCTGCGAATTTTTTCGGTTCAAATACTTATCTTAAATTTCAATTTCCTTGTAAAAAAGGATAATCGATATAGCCTTCAGCCACATTCGTCCCGATCATATTTTCTAACTTTAATTCATTCAAAGGAGCATTGTGTACCAAACGCTCATATAAATCAGGATTGGCGATATAATCTTTACCAAAAGACACTGCATCAGCTTGACCTGAAGTGAGAAGTTGTAAAGCATCCTCTCGACTTAAACGCATATTGGCAATAAAAGGAATACCTTGTCCACGCGCTTTTAATTCTTGACTAATACTGTCTTCTGCCAAATATTCACGTGTAAAGAAAAATGCAATGTGTCTTTGACCGAGTTGTTCTAACACATAACCGAAAGTTTCACGTGGATCATCATCACCCATATCGTGTTCATCACCACGAGGAGCTAAATGTACACCTACTCGACCAGCACCCCAAACTTCAATTAGCTCATCCACGACTTCTAACAAGAAACGCGCACGATTTTCCACCGAGCCGCCATATTCATCTTCACGCTGATTGGTTTTCGATTGCAAGAATTGATCAATTAAATAACCATTCGCCGCATGCAATTCCACACCATCAAATCCTGCCTCTTTAGCACGAATTGCTGCTTGTTTATATTGCGCTGTAATCGCGTGAATTTCAGAAATTTCTAATGGACGTGGCAAGACATAAGGACGTTTCGGACGCAACAAACTGACATGTCCGGCTTGTTGAACAGCACTCGCCGAAACGGGTATATCACCCTTCAGTAAATCTGGATGTGACACACGTCCAACATGCCAAAGCTGAGCGACAATTAAGCCATCTTTGTCATGAACAGCTTGGGTTACTTTCTTCCACCCTTCCACTTGAGCATCAGTGAATAATCCTGGCGTATTTAAATAGCCATTCGCCTCCTCAGAAATTACGGTCGCTTCTGAGATAATTAATCCACTACTTGCACGTTGCGCATAATACTCAGCCATCATTTCTGTTGGTACACGATCATCTGTCGCACGACTACGCGTTAAAGGTGCCATAACCACGCGATTTTTGAGCTTTAATTCACCAAAGACTACTGGGCTACTAAAATCAGTCATTCATTTATCCTCTTCACTCATTATCGTTAGAGTGATTGTTGAAGGTGTTCTGCAAAACTTTTTATCAGTGCTTCATTACGAGAAAAATAAGACCATTGACCATGCTTAGTAACATGAACCAAACCTGCTTGTTGTAAAACAGATAAATGATTAGACATGGTTGACTGAGATACATCTGCAATTTTTTCAATCTGTCCTGCACATACGCCACGACTAAAATCTTGCACGCACTCATCTTGTGGAATAAAGCGCTCTGGATCTTTTAAACATTGTAAAATTTGGCGGCGTATCGGGTTCGATAAGGCTTTAAAAATTGCTTCAGTATCCATCTCATTTCACTCAAGTTAATGATCTGCACTGTGCTGAACTCATTATATCGATTTTTATAGATATTAATATCGAATTATTACGATATTTAACAAATCGAGTTTATGAATGACTGTGCCGAATAATTCTGATTCTAACATTGAACTGATTTAATCTAGCAAGCTTCGTGCTAGAACAAAAAAAAGCAGGGCTTTTGCCCTGCTTTTTTTTAAAAATGATTAAAGCCCTTGTTTCAAACTAGCTTCAATAAATTTATCAAGATCACCATCTAACACGGCACCCGTGTTTGAGTTTTCAACGCCAGTACGTAAGTCCTTAATACGTGAATCATCCAACACATAAGATCGAATTTGGCTCCCCCACCCAATATCCGATTTAGAATCTTCTAGTGCTTGAGCTGCTTCATTACGCTTATTCATTTCCAATTCGTACAATTTAGCACGAAGCTGTTTCCAAGCATGATCACGGTTAGCATGTTGTGAACGCTGGTTCTGACAAGCCACCACAATTCCAGTTGGTGCATGGGTTAAACGCACTGCAGAATCTGTTTTGTTAATGTGCTGACCACCTGCACCTGAAGCGCGGTATGTATCCGTACGGACATCTGCTGGATTGATCTCAATTTCAATGTTGTCATCAATTTCTGGAGACACAAAAACCGCTGAGAATGAAGTGTGACGACGGTTGCCTGAGTCAAAAGGTGATTTACGGACTAAGCGATGTACACCTGATTCAGTACGTAACCAACCATAAGCATATTCGCCTTCTACACGAATAGTTGCCGATTTAATCCCAGCTACATCACCGTCAGATTCTTCCATTAACTCAGCTTTAAAGCCATGACGCTCAATCCAACGTAAGTACATACGTAATAGCATAGATGCCCAATCTTGAGCTTCAGTACCACCTGACCCCGCTTGAATTTCGACATAGCAAGGATTTGGATCCATTGGATTACTAAACATACGTCTGAATTCAAGTTTAGCCAGTTCAGCCTCAGCTGAATCAAGTTCTGCTTGAACATCTGCAAGCATTTCTTCTTCATCCGCTTCTACAGCAAGATCAAGCATCGCTTGTGCATCATCAAGTTGTGTTGCTAAACCATCTAAAACATTTAAAACGTTTTCGAGTTCACCTTTTTCTTTTGCCATCGCTTGAGCACGATTTTGATCATTCCAAATTGCTGGATCTTCAAGTTCGCGGAGAACCTCCTCTAAACGCTCTTTCTTTAGATCGTAGTCAAAGATACCCCCGTAGTGTTTGACCACGTTCGTTCAAGTCTTTCAGCTGGAGAAGATAAGGATTAATTTCCACGGTGTAGATCCTAAATATGTCTATATCAAAATTGGCAATATTTTAACACAGCCAAGTAAAACTTGAGAGTTTGCTTTTTTATTCAATATTCTCTTGACCATTGTTTAGTTATTATTAACAATACATTTAATTATTAAAAAATACTTACTTTATTTTTACAACAATAAGCAGAGACTTATGAAAATGAACAAAACCTATTTGGCTTTGGCCATCCTCCCTTTGACAACTTCAGCTATGGCCTACCAAGCTCAAATTGATGCTGAATATACCTATTTTGACCATGATAGTCTCAAGGTTGATTATCACGGTGTATTTGAAACAGAAGGTACTTATTACTTCAAAGCAGTTGATACTGAAAATAAACCACTTAATGAGGCTGCATTTCTTGGCCACCATAATCGCGTTTCAGCGAAATATAGTTTTCAGCATATTAAAGACGATAAAGTGTATATAAATGAAACAGTTGCACAAAGCAAACAAGAGCTGCACGGCTATTCAATAGGGGGAGAATATTATATTGATCAACTGTACTTCACAGGTGAGGTCGGTCGTCAACATTATAAAGTGGAGTCACGCTCAAGCTCACTAAACGGTTCATCTCATGCTAAGCAGCGTTTCGATCTAACCACCTATAGAGCTCTCGTTGGTTATACTCCTATTCAAAATTTACTGATAGCAGTAGGTATTAATGCTTATAAAGGTGAAGGCTTTGATGAAAATGCTTTTGCTTTAAAAGCCAAATATGTCACCCCATTAGGCCAAAATGGTCAATATCTCAATTTAGAATTGGATGGTAGTTTTGGACATGATATTGATTCGATTACATTTGGTGGGGATTATTATTTAACTCAACGCTTAAGCCTAGGTAGTGCTTATACACGAGATACGAATAGCACTAGTAAAATTCATAAAGACGAATACCAATTACGTGGCAAATACTTTATCAATAATAACCTCTCTCTTGGGAGTATTTTAAGATTCAGTGATGATGAAGATAAGTTTAATATAAACGGAACATATCGATTCTAATTCCATTCAACATGGGGAAGTAGCAGTTCCAAAACTGCTACTTTCGTTCAAATTGCATACAATTCATATTCAAAAGCAACATAAAATGACTAAAACACCTTATCTTTCACATGAATTAACATGTTTTTTTATTTTTTAAAATCAATAACTTAAATTTTTATTTTTACATAAAAATTACACAAGATACATTACTGTTACTTTTGCTTGATTGATCCTTCATGATTTTCCCCTACACTGAACTTGTAACAAAAAATGTATTAACAACTAACTCTATTGAGGGGAAGTATCCATGAAAAAATTAGCAATCGCGTCTGCACTTCTTTCTGCTTTAGCTGTAACTGGAACTGCAAATGCATATCAAGCTGAAGTAGGTGCTTCTGCAGGTCTTATCGATCCTGATAATGGTAGTACAAGTGGTTCATTTGGTGTTGATGGTACTTATTATTTCCAACCAGTTCAAACACGCAATGCTCCACTAGCTGAAGCTGCATTCCTTGATCGTGCAAGTAATGTAAATGCGAAATACCAATACAGCGAAGTTGGTGATGATGAAAGACATCAATACGGCGTAGGTGTTGAATACTTCGTACCTAATTCTGATTTTTATGTAAGCGGTAATGTTGGTCGTGATGATCGTAAATTTGATATTGGACCTGATTTTGATGAGACAGTTTATGGTGCTGAAGTAGGTTATTTGCCTGCACCTGGCTTATTAATTGCAGCAGGTCTTAAGGGTTACGATAACGACTATGATGATGGTGTTGACCCAACATTACGTGCTAAATATGTAACTACATTGTCTAACGGTAAAGATATCAACTTAGAAGCTGGCGCTGCATTCGGTGACCTTGATGAATATAATCTAGCTGCTGATTACTTCATCGATAAAACTTTAAGTGTTGGTGTGGATTACTATAGTAAAGATACTGGTCCTGCAGATACAAACGAGTTTGGTGTAAGCGCACGTAAATTCTTCACACCTCAAGTCAGCTTAGAAGGTCGTGTAGGTTTCGGTGAACTTGCAAATAATGATTACAACAAGTTCGGTTTAGCTGCTAAATATCGCTTCTAATATCTTAATTAAAATTTAGTGTTTCTTAAAAGCCCATCTTAATGATGGGCTTTTTTTGTGCAAAATCCCGATGGAATGTCATTTTTTGTGCATTGACTCATCCCCTTTTGTTCTTACAATAGAAATCAGCTGTCACAAAACAGTCATATTTCTATAACAAAGAGAGTCAATATATGTTTAAAAAAATTACACTTGCGACTGCACTTATTGCAAGCTTAGGAACTGCACATGCGTATCAAGCTGAAGTTGGGGCTACAGCCAAATTGATCGATCCTGATAATGGTAGCAATTCTGCAGGTTTTGCGCTTGATGGCACATATTATTTTAATCCTGTTCAAATCAAGAACTCTCCATTGAACGAAGCTGCATTTTTAAATCGTTCGAGCAACGTGAATGCAAAAGTATCTTATGACGACTTTGATGTGGTCGAATACTGGAATTATGGTGTTGGAATTGAATACTTTGTTCCAAATACTGATTTCTATCTAAATGCCAATCTTTCTCAGGAAACTCAAAAAATACCTAACACCCCTGATAATGATGTCACAAACTATAAAATTGAAGCTGGTTATTTCTTAGCACCATCTTTATTGGTCGCAGCTGGTTTACGTGGTTGGGATGATGACAACGATGATGGTATTGACCCTACTATTCGAGCAAAATATGTCACTCAAATTGGCACAAATGATGTGAATTTAGAGGCTGGAGCTGCATTTGGTGATCTAGACGAGTTCTCGTTAAGAGGCGATTATTATATTGATAAAACACTCAGCGTGGGTGTTGACTATTTCAATCAAGATTTCAATGGCGGATCTTTTGATGAGTTTGGTGTAAATGCTAAAAAATTCTTCAATCAGCAAGTAAGTGTCGAAGGTCGAATTGGTTTCGCAGATGACGGTAATACCTTTGCTGTACGTGGTGCATACCGCTTCTAATCTTTGAGTGCTAAAAACCGCTCTAATGAGCGGTTTTTTATTGATGCATATGTACAATGCGCATTTGTAAACTGGTATTGCCATTAAAGGTATTTTTATCCAGCTCATAGACCAAGCGAATTTCATTGAGCATCGGATCAAACTGATATTTATCTGCTGCGTTAAAGGCGATTGCCTCTACCACTTGACCATTTTCTAAAGCTACACGCAGTTTCAAGTGCACATCCTTAAGCCAGCGATAATCCAAAATTTTAAATACTCCCTCGAATACAGGCGCAGGAAACATTTGCCCCCAAGGACTTAAATTTTGTAATACGTCCACCGTTTCAATTTGGAAAGCTGAAGCTGGCAACTCCCCATCCGTCCATAAGGTTGCAGTAAACAGACTTTCATCTTGACTGGCAATCAACTGCTCAAATACCTGCTTAAATTCAGCAAAATGTTCTTTTTTAATGGTTAGACCTGCAGCTGCAGCATGCCCACCAAAGTGACTGACAATATGTGGATATTGCTCAGCCACACGCTCAATCGCATCCCGAATATGAATTCCCTCAATTGAACGCGCTGAACCTTTGATATGAATGCCATCTTCATCACGGGCAAAAACGATACTCGGACGATGGAACTGCTCTTTTAAGCGTCCTGCCACAATTCCAATCACACCTTGATGCCAATGTGGCTCAAACATAATTAACGCTGCAGGTATTGCATCCTTATCTAGCTGAATTTGATCTAATGCAGTCAATGCTTCTTGTTTAATTTTACCTTCTACCTGACGACGTTCCACATTGAGTTGATTCAGCTGTTCCGCTAAAGGATATGCTGTAGCCAAGTCGGATGCCAAGAGACATTCGATGCCAATATCCATGGTTTCCATACGCCCTGCCGCATTAATTCGCGGTCCAATCACAAAACCTAAGTCTTGCGCTTTCAGTCCTGCAGGATCACGTTTGGCAATATCTAATAAGGCTGAAATCCCAGGGCGACATAATCCTTGTTGAATCCGCTTTAGACCACTGTCGATTAAGATTCGGTTGTTATAGTCCAAACTGGCAACATCGGCATAGGTCCCAAGCGCAACCAAATCCAAATAGCTGATCATTTGTGCAAAAGACTTGCCCATTTTTTTACGATGACTGGATAGGTTCGCCAACACATAAAAGGCAACTCCTACTCCTGCCAAAGCTTTACTTGGAAACTCACAACCGAGTTGATTCGGATTCACCACTGCCTCAGCCATAGGCGTTGGCTTGGTTGTGAGATGGTGATCGGTAATAATTACTTGCATCCCATGATCTTGAGCTTGCTTAACTCCATCATGACTTGAAATGCCATTGTCGACCGTAATCAACAAATCAGGCGTAAAGTTGGCAAACGCAAGATCTGCAATAGCAGGTGTCAAACCATAGCCATACTTAAAGCGATCAGGGACTAAATAATCAACATCTGCCCCCATGTCACGTAGTGCAAGCATCATCAGTGCTGTACTGGTCGCACCGTCAGCATCATAGTCACCGACAATCACAATTTTTTTGTGTTGATCAATGGCTTGGTCGATCAACTGAATTGCAGCATCTAACCCCTTCATAGTTGGCGCTAATAAGTATTTTAATTTCAGTTCTAGTTCTTGTTCAGATTCAACGCCTCTACGTGCCAAAATTTCGGCAATAAATGAAGGCACGCCCTGAAAATTTTCAGGGCGTGTTAAAAATGGACGTTGCTTGATTTCAAATTTTGGCATTTATGGCATCAATCGTTGTAATTTCCACGCACCGTCGATTTTTTCATAACACAAACGGTCATGCAAACGGTTTGGGCGACCTTGCCAGAACTCATAATAATCTGGCTCTATACGGTAACCACCCCAGAAGCCAGGCTTATCTAAAGTTTGTTGATCTGCCACACGCTCATGCAAATCATTAAAGCGTTGCTGTAGCTCGTCACGGCTCGCAATCACACCACTTTGTGGGGTACTAATATGCGCTGCAATTTGACTATCACGCGGACGCTTATGGTAATAATCAGCGGATTCTTGTTCCGAAATTTTTACCACTCGACCTGAAATGCGAATTTGGCGTTCTTGTTCTGCCCAATAAAACAGAATTTGCGCATAAGGATTGGCTACTAAGTCAAGTCCTTTTTGGCTGTCATAATTGGTATAGAACGCATAACCATTTTCATCCGCACCTCGAAGTAATACGGTACGTACGTGCGGTCGACCATCGGCATTTGCCGTAGCCAATGACATGGCATACGGTTCGTGAAGCTGAGCTTCTAACGCATCGTTAAACCACAATAGAAACTGTTCATGTGGATCAGCATTCACTTGATCCTCATGTAATTCGCCTTTTTGATAATTTAGGCGCAGTTCACTGAGATCTTTAATCAAATCACTCATGAGTCAATCCCCGATTAAGCTGCTGCATTAGCACGTACAGCATCTGCCAAAGCATGTGCCAGTGCAGTCACTTCTTGAAGATTGTCACCTTCAACCATCACACGAATTACAGGTTCAGTCCCTGACTTACGAATCAGTAATCGACCACGACCTTTAAGTTGCGCTTCGGCTTTGGCAAATTCTGCAGCCAATGCAGGTACTGAGTATGGATCAAACATTGCATCTAAACGGACATTTACAAGCACGTTTGGCAGTAATTTAAAGTCAGCAACCAACTCATGCAATGCTTTCTTCTGTTCAACCATGACAGTTAAGACTTGTAGGGCTGCAATAATCGCATCACCTGTGGTGCTCTTGTCTAGAGTTAAAATGTGACCTGAAGGTTCACCACCAATAACCCAACCGTTTTCCTCTAAACCTTGCAGTACATAACGGTCACCAACTTTGGCACGTAGCAGTGGAACTTCTGCTTTTTCAAGTGCTAATTCAAGTGCCATATTGCTCATGAGCGTACCGACAATACCGGCTGGTTTATTGGCACTTTGTGTCGCCAAGATATATAGAATATGATCGCCATCAATCAGCTTTCCATTCTGATCCACTAGAATGACACGATCTGCATCGCCATCAAATGCAATACCCAAATCTGCTTGATGCTCAACAACAGCAGCTTGCAAACTCTCAGGATGAGTTGAGCCACAGCCTTGGTTAATATTCAAACCATTCGGTTCATTATGAATCGCAATCACTTTGGCACCGAGCTCACGGAATACCGCAGGACCCACGTTATATGCTGCTCCATTGGCACAGTCGACAACAATCTTTAAATTGTTTAAATCATAATGGTATGGGAACGTTGATTTACAAAATTCAATATAACGACCTGGAGCATCATCAACACGCACACTTTTTCCTAGACTCGCAATATCATCAATGACAATATCTTTCTCGAGTTCAGCATTAATCTCATCTTGAAACTCGTCTGGTAATTTTTTTCCTTCTGAAGAAAAAAACTTAATGCCATTATCATGATAAGGGTTATGTGAAGCTGAGATGACAATCCCTAAACTGGCATGCAAAGCACGAGTTAAATGAGCAATGGCAGGCGTAGGTAATGGACCCAATAAATGCACATAAACACCAGCTGCGTTTAAACCCGATTGTAAAGCCGCTTCTAAAATATAACCTGATAAACGAGGATCTTTGCCCATCACCACAATCGGTTTATTTCTTTTTGTTCTACGCTTAAGTACTTTACCCGCAGCAAACCCTAATTTGAGTGCAAACTCAGGTGTGATTGGAAATACACCGAATTTCCCACGAATACCATCAGTACCAAAATAACTCATTCATTCTCTCACTTCTTAGCGGGTGATTAACATCATCCTTTTTCAATGCGCACCACTTTACACCAAAATAAAAAAACCGTCATTTACATGACGGTTTTTTTTAAAAATTGTTTTATAACAGGCAATTAACCAACACGGTAATTCGGTGCTTCTTTAGTAATGGTCACATCGTGAACGTGTGATTCAGACATACCCGCAGACGTGATTTTCACGAATTTCGCATTTTGACGAAGATCTTCAATCACTGCAGAGCCTGTATAACCCATAGATGAACGTAAACCACCCATCATTTGATGCACGATGTTGCCCATTGGCCCTTTGTAAGGTACGCGGCCTTCAATACCTTCTGGAACCAACTTCTCAGCACCTGCTTTAGAGTCTTGGAAATAACGATCCGCAGAACCTGTTGCACCCGCCATTGCACCCAATGAACCCATTCCTCGGTAAGCTTTGTAATAACGACCTTGGAAGAATTCAACTTCGCCTGGTGCTTCTTCAGTACCAGCAAGTAAAGAACCCACCATAATCGTACTTGCACCTGCACCGATCGCTTTTGCCATATCACCTGAGAAGCGGATACCACCGTCTGCGATCAATGGAATTTGATCTTTCAGTGCGTTAGCAACAGAATCGATCGCCGAAATTTGTGGCATACCAATACCTGCAACAATACGAGTCGTACAGATTGAACCAGGACCGATACCTACTTTCACAGCATCTGCGCCTGCATCAAGTAAAGCCAATGCAGCATCGCCAGTCGCAATGTTACCGCCAATGACTTGAACTTGTGGGTAATTGGCTTTAACCCAACGTACGCGCTCGATAACACCAGCAGAGTGACCATGTGCAGTATCGACTACAATCACGTCAACACCCGCATCAACCAATGCTTCAACACGGCTTGGAGTTTCTACACCTGTACCAACTGCAGCACCCACACGTAAACGACCTAAGTCATCTTTACAGCTATTTGGATAAAGCTCAGCTTTATTAAAATCTGTTACAGTGATTAAACCTTTTAGTTCGTTGTTTTCGCCAACAACAATCACTTTCTCAATGCGATTTTTTTGAAGAAGTGCCTGAATGTTTTCTTTCGATTCACCTTCGCGAACAGTGACCAAACGATCTTGACCAGTCATGATGTTGCTTACTGGCTGTTCAAGATTAGTTTCAAAGCGTGTATCACGACCTGTCACAATACCAACTACTTTGCCATCTTTCACCACTGGCACACCGCTGATATTGTTCGCTTGCGTAATTGCGATTAACTCACGCACAGTCGTTTCAGGGGTTACTGTAATTGGATCTTTCACCATGCCTGCTTCGAATTTTTTAACACGGCGTACTTCAGCAGCTTGCGCTGCAATATCCATATTTTTATGAAGGATACCAATACCGCCATTTTGTGCCATTGCAATTGCCATACGGGATTCAGTCACCGTATCCATTGCTGCAGACACAAGAGGGATATTCAAATTAATGCCGCGAGTTAAACGTGTCTTTAGAGAGACATCTTTTGGGAGAACAGTAGAGTAGGCAGGGAGTAATAGGACATCATCAAAAGTTAACGCGTCTTGAACGATGGTCAACATAACAGTCTCACTGGTAATTTCCGTGCGCCATTATATACAAATTTTAAGGTAAATTTCATTTCTTATTATCGACAATTTTATGAAATTTACCCATCACCCCTATTTTTATACAATTTACTATCCGAGAAAATCATAATAAGAGCATATAAAACAGAAACATATTTTAAATCATTCAAATTAACTGACCTGATCGTAATCGTCATCATTCGACGATGGAACAATTTCAATATCAATTAATGGGATCAGATGATGGGCTTGTCGAGCTTTGGCACATTGCGCATCTCCGGCTTGGACCTCTCTACACGATGAACTGCGAACCGTATAAATCGAGCAAGAGACCTGCTTCCCTATTTCTCCTTCTAGAGCAACGCATCGCGGGTTAGTTTGATTCGTCCCCACCATACAAGCATATACAGGGTTAATATCCTCAACCATCTCGGTAGGGATGTTCATCGCTTCCGCACCATAAAATGAAACACGGAAATAGGCACAACAAGCACCACAACTTAAACACGCATCCTGTGCAGAAATCTGAGAGAGCATTTTTAAATCTCTTAAAAATAATTTTTTAGTGACGAAATCCTAAAAAAATTTAATTTCAAAAACAAGATTTATTTTTATTATATTTATTTACTAATCAATAACTTCCATTAAAAAATGCACCATTATGAATCACTTTCATGGTGCATTATTTCAATACTATTTATAAATAAACTAAATCTTTTGAAGATTCAGATCTTTATGCGTATACAACCATTTATAAACAATAGTGTTGCACTAAAGTGCCCACACCAATGACAAGGAAAATTATTGCGCCAATTTTGTGAATCAAGGAAATAGGTAATCGATTCGCCAATTTATCACCAATAAATACTGCCGGCGCATTAGCGATCATCATACCTAATGTCGTTCCAGCCATCACCCACCAGATACTGTCAAAACGTGCAGCAAGTGCCACTGTCGCAATCTGCGTTTTGTCGCCAATTTCAGCCAAGAAAAATAAAATAAATGTCGCTCCAAAAACGCCAAATTTTTGCCATTTTTGAATACTACCTGACTCATCCTCTAATTCATCAGGGACCAACATCCAAGCAGCCATAGCAATAAATCCTATTGCTAGAATCCACATGAGGATCTCGGGACTTAAAATTGTTGTAACCCATTGTCCTAGAGCAGCTGAAACCCCATGATTGACAATTGTCGCTAACAAAATAGCAATTAAGATTGGAACGGGTTTACGAAAACGTGCAGCAAGAAGTAAAGCCAACAATTGGGTTTTATCACCCATTTCAGCTAATGCGACGATACCTGTAGACAGAAGGAATTCATACATGATGTCTTTCTCTGGCTAGCATAACAAATACCAATGACCCACCACCCCTGCTAGCCAAAAATCTGCAGAATGGTAAATCAAAGGTCTTGCCAACAAAAGAAAGAAAGCTCGAAAGGAGCTCATTTGGTTCTTTGCTATGATGACCATGCTCGTTTTAGAGCAAATATGTTGACCATCACCTGTTCTGTTGCAGAACAGCGGCTACTCCCCAATGAAGTTTCTCCATTATAAGCCTGGCTTTTTGTTTTTACAAACAAAAACCCCACCGAAGTGAGGTTTTGATTCTGCATCCAAAATGCTTTTAAAAATAATTAGATAAGCAATGTACGAATATCTTTAAGCAGCTTCGTCAATTTATTGGTAAATCGAGCAGCATCAGCACCATTAATGACACGATGGTCATAAGACAATGACAATGGAAGCATTAAACGTGGATCAAAACCTTGTCCATTCCACACAGGTTGCATCGTTGCAGGTGAAATACCCAAGATTGCCACTTGCGGCCAGTTGACAAGCGGAGTGAATGCAGTACCACCAATTGCGCCTAGGCTTGAAATCGTGAAGTTGGCACCTTGCAGATCTTTCGGTGACAATTTCTTATCACGTGCTTTTTGACCCAACTCACCGAGTTCAACTGCGATTTGCTTAATTGATTTTTGATCTGGATTACGTAGCACAGGCACTGTTAAACCATCTGGTGTAGCAACAGCAATGCCCATATGGATTTCTTTACGCAGTAATACGGTTTTGCCATCATCAGACAAGTGACCTGCAAACTCACGCTCTTCTTTTAGCAAATGCGCTACAGCCTTGATGATGAAAGCCATAATGGTCAGGCTAATGCCTTCTTTCTTAAAGTTGCCTTTAAGCTCATTACGCCATGCTTCAAGCTCCGTAATATCTGCCGCATCAAATTGGGTCACTTGCGGGATATAATTGTTCAATGACAACTGTGGAATAGACACTTGCTGTAAACGTGTTAACGCTTTTTCTTCTACACCACCAAAGGCATCAAAACTTGGTAATTTAGGCAATCCTGCTGGTGCAGCAACTGTCGGTGCAGCAGTTACAGGTGCTGGTGCAGTTAAACGTGTTTTCACATACGCAAAGATGTCTTCTTTCATTAAGCGTGCATGTGGACCAGAAGCTTTCACTTCTGCCAACACAACACCAAGCTCACGCGCCAACTTACGTACCGCAGGACCAGCATATACTTTAGCATTTGCTGCATTTTGCTCTTTGGTCAGCTTATCTGCTGAAGGAGCAGCTGTTTGTACAGGAGCAGCAGCTTGCGCAGGGACTGCTTTTGGTGCTTCCGCTTTTGTACTCACTGGTGCTGCTACAGGGGCTTCTGTAACTGGGGTTACTCGACCTTCAGCTTCAATCGTAACTAAAGCCACGCCTTCAGACACGTTTTGACCCAATTCAATATGAATTGCGGTAATCACACCTGTGGTAGTACTTGGTACTTCAACGGTCGCTTTGTCCGATTCAACCACAATGATGCTTTGGTCTTTTTCAACCTTATCACCAACAGCCACTAAAATTTCAGCTACAGCAGCTTTGTCTACACCTAAGTCAGGGACAGCAATCTCAACTTTACCTGCTGGCGCTGAAGCAACTGTCGCTTTTGTTGATTCTGCAGGTGGTGCTTCTGCAGCTGGAGCAGAAGACGATGCAGTTTCTGCAGCAGCTTGCGCCGCGGTTGATACTGAAGCTGCTGTTTTCACTTTCAGAATCACAACACCTTCTTTCACTGTATCACCAACTGAAATTTCAATCGATTCAACTGTACCCGCAACAGCACTTGGAACTTCGACTGTTGCTTTGTCTGACTCAACGACTATGATACTTTGATCGGCATCAATTTCGTCGCCAACAGCAACCAAGATCTCACCCACAGTGGCTTTTTCAACACCAATGTCTGGTACTTGAACATCAACAGTTTCAGATGCCGTTGCTGCTTTTGGTGCTTCCACTTGAGATTGGGCTACAGGTTCTGCTTGAGCTTGTGCTTTCGATTCTTCAACTTGTGCTGTAGGTGCTTCAGATGACGTTTGCCCCTCCGCTTCAAGCTCTACCAAAACCGCACCTTCAGCAACTTCGTCACCAAGGCTCACCAAAATACTTTTCACCACACCTGCTGAAGTGCTTGGCACTTCAACAGATGCTTTGTCAGACTCCAACAAAACAATGCTGTCATCGACACTAATCGTATCACCCACTTTGACCAAAATTTCAGCCACTGTAGCTTTATCTACACCAATATCAGGAGTCGTAATTTGCATGCTTAGTTCTCCTCTTTGTAGTCAGCTACAGCGTGAAGTTCAGGCGTTGTTTGAGGTGCCCAAGCGACTGGACGGTCAGTATCTAATTCAAAGCTAGAAATCGCATCTTTAACTAGACGCGCATCTACTTCACCCTCGTCAGCAAGTTTCTTCAGTGTCGCAACAACAATATGTGCAGCATCTACACCAAAGTAGCTACGAAGTTTTGCACGTGTATCTGAGCGACCATAACCGTCTGTACCTAATGCTACAAATGGACGGTTATCTGGAAGGTAAGCGCGAATTTGCTCACTGTAAGCACGCATATGATCTGTTGCAGAAACGACGATACCTTTCGTACCACGCAACTGCTTCGACACCCATGCTTCTTTTACATCTTCAGTAAGTGGATGTAAACGATTATATTCTTCGCACGCCATACCATCACGCGCAAGCTCATTAAAGCTTGTTACGCTGTAGACATTCGAATGAATTTGATATTCATCACGTAAGATTTGAGCCGCTTTAATCACTTCACGCAGAATTACACCTGAACCTAAAAGCTGAACTGTGGCTTTTTCATCTTCCTCAAGTAAATACATACCACGTTTAATGCCTTCTTCAGCACCTTGTGGCATCGCTGGATGCTCATAGTTCTCATTCATTACAGTTAAGTAATAGAACACACGCTCCTGATCCACATACATGCGTTTTAGACCGTCATGTACAATCACCGCAAGTTCATATCCGAAACATGGATCATAAGAAATACAATTTGGAATCGTATTCGCAAGAATATGTGAGTGACCATCTTGATGCTGTAGACCTTCACCATTCAGCGTAGTACGACCAGCAGTTGCCCCCAATAAGAAACCTTGCGCCTGTGCATCACCTGCCGCCCATGCAATATCACCAATACGTTGGAAACCAAACATTGAGTAATACATGTACATCGGGATCATAGGAAGGTTATTGGTTGAATAACTTGTTCCTAAAGCAGCCCAAGCACTCATCGCACCTGCTTCATTGATCCCCTCTTGAAGCATATGACCATCTTTCGCTTCACGGTAATGCATCAACTGCTCTTGATCTTCAGGGGTATATTTTTGACCGTGCGCGGCATAAATGCCCAATTGACGGAACATCCCTTCTAAACCGAAAGTACGCGCCTCATCTGGAACAATTGGTACCACACGGTCTTTAATTGCTTTTTCTTTCAGTAGTGCAGAGATTAAACGTACCATCACCATGGTCGTTGATTGTTGCTTACCATTAGAACCAGCTAACACTGCATCAAATACAGACAACTCAGGAATCGCTAAAGATTCGCTCTCTTTACGACGTGCTGGTAAGTAACCACCTAATGCCTCACGGCGAGCCTTCATATACTTAATTTCAGGCGAGTTTTCACTTGGGCGATAAAATGGAACTTCTTCAAGTTGCTCATCGGTAAATGGCAAGTTGAAACGGTTACGTACATATTTAAGCGATTCAAGTTGCATTTTCTTGATTTGATGCGTTTTATTGACCGCTTCAATTTCTTCAGATAAGCCGTAACCTTTAACAGTTTTCGCGAGAATAACCGTTGGCTGACCTGTAGATTTCATGGCTTCTGCATAAGCAGCATATACTTTGTAAGGATCGTGACCGCCACGATTTAAATTATCGATATCTTCATCACTTAAGTGTTTAACTAACTCTTCAGCTTCAGGATATTTACCAAAGAAGTGCGCACGTGTATAAGCACCACCTTTCACTTGATAACGCTGATAATCACCATCTACAGCTTCTTCCATAATGGCTTTAAGCGCACCAGATTCATCTTTAGCAAGTAGTGGATCCCAATGACGACCCCATACTACTTTAATCACGCGCCAACCTGCACCACGGAATAAAGACTCAAGTTCTTGGATGATCTTACCATTACCACGAACTGGACCATCTAAACGTTGCAAGTTACAGTTTACAACCCAAACCAAGTTGTCTAACTTTTCACGACCTGCCAACGAGATTGCACCAGTACTTTCTGGCTCATCCATCTCACCATCGCCAAGATAAGCCCAAACCTTACGATCTTCTTCTTTAATCAAACCGCGGTTCATCAAGTACTTTTGAATATGTGCTTGATAAATGGACATGATTGGACCCAGACCCATCGATACCGTTGGGAACTGCCAATAGTCTGGCATTAAGTATGGATGTGGGTACGAAGGCAAACCAATACCATCAACTTCACGACGGAAATTGTTTAGATGCTCTTCAGTTAAACGACCTTCCAAGAATGAACGCGCATAAATCCCTGGTGCACAGTGACCTTGATAATAAATCATGTCACCGCCGAAGTTATCACTGTTCGCACGGAAGAAATGGTTAAAGCCAACATCATATAAAGTTGCAGAAGATGCAAAGCTGGCTAAGTGACCACCAAGATCGTCGCCTGTTTTATTGGCGCGAAGCACCATTGCTAAAGCATTCCAACGAATCAAAGCACGAATTCGGCGCTCCATATCTGGATCGCCAGGCATTGCAGGTTGCTCTTCTACTGAAATCGTATTTAAGTAAGGAGTATTTAGACGCTGAATGGGAACATGTTTCGCAATCGCACGTTGATACAGTTTTTCAAGAAGAAAGGCTGCTCTTTCCGTCCCCATATGCTGTAAAACAGAGTCAAAAGCGTCCTGCCACTCTTGGGTTTCTTGTGCGTCGGTATCACCGTAATACGCCATATTACACCTATATTCATGCCTATTTGTATGCCCTATATTTAACATATTTTCGCGATACGCAGTTATGGCTATAAATGAATACGACATTAGACTAATATTTCGATAATAAATAGTACTTGACCATTTATTACACAAATTAACACTAAAACGCCAATATTGCTGTTTTTTTATACAAAGCTTTATTCTAATCTTAAATTTAATCAGGTGACCTGACAGCAAAAACGAAAATCGCCAAGACTTTGCTTGGCGATTTATTCAAACGACTTAACAATGGATGTGTATTAATGAGGATAGATGTGTATTAATGAGGTTTGATAATTAATTAAGGCAACATCGCTAGGTAAGTTGAAGGGTTTTTACGCTGACCATCTTTGACCACTTCATAATGTAAGTGAGGACCAGTACAACGTCCAGTACAACCCACATTGGCAATATGCTCACCAGCAGTGACTTTATCACCTACTTTAGCAATCAAGCGTGAAGCATGTGCATATCGTGTGATATACCCATTACCGTGGTTGATTTCAACATATTGACCATAACCTGTACCCCAACCTGATTTGGTCACTATACCTGGACCAGTTGCATATATTGGAGTTCCTGTTGGTGCAGCAAGATCTAAACCAGAATGGTTTTCAGCACGTCCGCCCATTGTTCGGCCGCCATAATTTGAACTGACACGACCACTTGGAAGTGGGTGTGTCACTAACCATGAATATGCATTATTTGAAGAGTAACGATTTGAACTTGTCGTTGTAGTTTTTTGAGCAGGGTATTTACTATTAAGCAGCGCATTATTTAATTCGATTGGATCCGCCTTCGCTCGAACTGTCACATCGACTTGTGCTGTCGCTGGAATGTCCATGTCATCAGGATGACTATAAGAACCTTGTGATAGTGTTCTTGTTAACTCTTCCAATCGATCAGGATTGGAGGCTTGTGTGGCATCTAATTGAACTAAATCTGCAAATGCAACCGAAGCTGCTGAAGCTGCTAAAGAAAACGCTAATAAAATACGTCGCGTATACATATAAACCTCATTAAACTGTTCTTACTCAAGTCTCTTGTGTGATCTCTTCCTTGATATCGAAAGAAACAAGCGTTTAAGATTAAGACAAAACAATGTAGGAACAATGTATGTCAGAACCAAAAAATATGTTTCAACAAACAAGACAACACATAAAAACAGGAAACTTATCGTTTCTCACAAAGCAAGTTGCTGACTGGCAGAGACTTACAAAATTAATTCAACCGCTATTGCCCAAAAATGAACAATGGCAAGTTGTCTGTTATCAATACGGTATTTTGACCATCACCGGTGAAAATCAAGCCATGATTAGTCAACTCGGTTACCTTCAAAAACAGTATATTTCTCAGTTATCACAAATACCTGAACTCAAAGATTTACAAAAAATCCAAGTTCGTATTCGAGCAAAAAAAGAAATTCCCCAAACACAAACTGAAAATTCCAAAACTTCTTTATGTCCGACAACGCAAGAAATGTTACTCAACGCTGCTAGTTTTGTGAACGATCCTAAGCTTAGCCAAGCTATGATACGTTTGGCAAGCAATAAAAAGTAACAGGACCATTTGATTTAAACGTCATTCACTATTTTAAAGGCGAATTAAGTCACACTTAACAATGTTACACTATAACATTTAACCTGAAGACAATGACTTAGATCACACTTACATATTGAATTGGACAAGACTTTTCGTCATCAAATGTTACAATTTCATAATTAGATGGATCACTCTGAACATTGCGAAGCAGTTGATTATTGAGTGCATGTCCAGATTTGTAACCATCAAACTTCGCAATAATTTGATGTCCGAGTAAATAAAGATCACCCACCGCATCCAATATTTTATGACGTACAAATTCATCAGCAAATCGTAAGCCTTCTTCGTTCACGACACCTGAATCATCAACACCAATTGCATTCTCTAAACTAGCACCCAAAGCTAAATTATTCGCCTTAAGATAATCCAAATCTTTCATAAAGCCGAAAGTACGTGCCTCACTGACTTCATAAACAAATGTTTCCGTTGAGAAATCAATACTGGCAGACTGATATTCTTTGGCAAAGGCTGGGTGATCGAAATCAATTGTAAAATTAAGTTGAAAACCATCATGCGGATTAAAAATAGCGCGCTTATCGTCAATTAATGCTTCTACAGGCTTTAATATTTTTATAAATTTTTTAGGCGCTTCTAGCTCCATCAACTCACCTTGCATGAGTAAATAGATAAATGGACCGGCGCTTCCATCCATAATTGGAACTTCTGAAGCTGATACTTCAATAATCAGATTATCAATACCAAGACCTGCAATCGCACTCATAATATGTTCGATAGTCCCAACTTTGGCATTTTCTTGTACCAAATTCGAACACATAAATGCTTCTTGAATCAGCATCGCATTAGCAGGAATATCTACAGGCGGATTTAAATCAATACGACGAAAAACAATACCCCCATCAGCTACATGTGGTACAAAGTTAATCATTACTTTTTGCCCACTGTGTAATCCGATACCACTCGCTTTCACGACTCGTTTCAGGGTGCGTTGTTTCAACATGTTTCTTCAATATTCATCTAAAATCTAGTATACGTTAGCACATTTAGCCATTGATAAAAATCAAAAAGGTGGCATAAGCGCCACCTTTTCTGTTTGATCATCGTAAACACATTATGTTACATGTTATTTACGCTGTTGATTTTTAAGATAATCTTGAATGCTCATTGGTGCAGATCGAGGCGCCGCAGAAGGCTCAGGGGCTACACTCTCTTGATTCTGACGTTTACTGATTGCTGGAACATCATCTTCATCCAAAGCAGCAGCTTGTCCACCAACTGATGGGTTTACACTCACTGGCGCACGGCGCTTCACTTCCGTTTCATTCGCATTACGAGTTAAACCTGTCGCAATCACAGTAACACGGATTTCATCACGCGCATCTGGATCAAATACTGTACCAAAGAAGACTTCACCTTCATCCAGATCAACAATTTGATTGACAACATCTGTGATAATTTCAGTTTCACGCAAGGTAACATCATTACCGCCAGTGATATTAATTAAAACACCCTTCGCGTTCATAATATTTACGTTGTCAAGCAACGGACTGCGAATCGCAAGACGCGCTGCATCTTCAGCACGATCTGGACCGCTACTCTTACCTTCACCCATCATCGCATAACCGCGTGTGCTCATCGCTGTTTTTAAATCGGCGAAGTCAAGGTTGATATGACCAGGACGCACAACTAAATCAAAGATACTTCGTACCGCGTTAAGCAAGACATCATCCGCTTTGCGATAAGCATCTTGCATCGAGATATCACCATAAACGCTAAGTAGGCGTTGGTTTGGAATGATAATCAATGAGTCAACATGCTTTTCAAGTTCTTCGATCCCTTTTTCAGCAGAACGTTGACGACGACGACCCTCGAAGTTAAATGGAGTGGTGACAACACCAACCGTCAAAATACCCATTTCTTGTGCTATTTCAGCCACGACTGGTGCTGCACCAGTACCAGTACCACCACCCATGCCGGCAGTAACAAATACCATATCTGCACCTTCCAGATGCTGACGGATTAATTCGCGACTTTCTTCTGCTGCAATTTGACCGACATCAGGATTTGCTCCTGCACCTAGCCCACGCGTACTTTGTTGGCCCAATTGGATTTTGAATGGCGCATTCATACGATCCAAAGCTTGTTTATCTGTATTTGCACAAACAAATTTCACGCCTTTGATATCAGATTGCACCATGTGTTGTACGGCATTACCACCACCGCCACCAACACCAAACACAGTAAAACGGGCTTGACCGTTATTATCGGTTTGTTCATCTTCTAAAAATTCAAATGAAGCCATGACCTTAACTTTTCCTAATAAATTTGGCAGTCACTTAAGCCCGTATACTGCCTTGATCTTCAATAATAAAAATTTGTTTTTAGGATGCGTTGCAATCACATTCTTGTCAAGCACATGAAGTTGCTCTTACAAGTTGCAAACAATACTCCCTTAAAAACTAAACTTAAAAAATACCTTTCAATTTGTTATTAAACGCATTCCAACCATTCGCTATGCGCTCTAATAATGGACGCTTATTCACTTCTTCAGGTTGCTCGACTGATTCTTGTAAATCGCTTTGACTAAATAACAGCAGTCCTGTTGCGGTAGAATACATTGAACGTCTTAATGCAGGTAAATGTTGATCATCCGCATATACTTGTAGCGGAGGGTTGCCTAAATGAGCAGAAACACCCAACATACGACGTGATAATGTGATCATACCCTCAATCTGGCATGCATCACCACTTAAAACTACACCGTGATATAAACTTTGTAGCGCACCACGTTGTTGTAACTCATCACGCACCATAGAAAGAATTTCTTCGTAACGTGCAATAATAATCTCTGATAGCTCAATCCGACTGATCGCTTGAGGACCATCGATCGCTTCAAACTCGATCATATGTTCAGGTTTGACTTGCTGTAAATCAACACAACCGTAAAGCAATTTGAGTCGTTCAGCTTCTTCGGTCGTCGTTTGCAATACTGCGGCGATATCACGCGTTACATTTTCACCACCACGTTGAATGGTGTGTGCTAGCACTAAATGACCTTCAATATAAACTGCAATATTGGTTGTACCAGCCCCAATATCCAATAAGCATACACCATACTCTTTTTCATCTTTCAGCAATGCACCTTCAGCCGTTGCTAAACATGAAATCACCATCTTTTCGACAAAAATATTGGCGCCTTTCATTGCACGATCTAAATTTTGCATGGTGCTGATTGGTAGCATCATGAGTTGATAATGCGCCGTCATGCTATTTGCTGAAAGGTTAATTGGATTATGCACCCACTCAGGTGAATCATCCAACTCAAAACCCAATGGGACTGCACTTGCAAGATAATGATCAGAAGTTAAATGACTGGCTTTTGCCATTTCTAAAGCTTTAACCACTTCTGAAGTCGTAATGGTGCGTTCTGGATTAGAAATCGGTGTCCGGCCTGTCGCATAAGCACTTTGCAGTTCTGTACTCGGGATCGATACCCATGCTGAATGCACACGACACTCCGCCATATCTTCTGCTTCTTGTACCGCATTCTTAATCGCAGAGATCACTTTTTCAAGGCTAACAATTTTTCCTTTGTTCATGCCTTTATTTCGCGCAGTCGCCATACCGATGACCTGGATATTATCCGGCGCATGCACTTTACCAATTAGAACTGAAACTTTATGTGTCCCAATGTCTATCGCAACAACTGAGGGAACAGCCTCATTCATGATTCACTACCATTTTCTTCATTGTTTATATCTGGCTTATGCCTATTTTTAAAGCCACGTATTATGGCTTTGCAACTCTTGAATCTGCAATGTTAATGTCATTAATGGTTACAACAAACTGACCATTTATAATCTTTGGTGGTGTCGCATTTTTCCATTGAATCGCCAAGCCATTTCGGTAACGTAAGTCAATCGCTGAAACTCTTGGCCAAACCACTTTCAGATCTGCTTGAGATAAGTGACTCAATCGTTGCAGTTTGCTCATGGTCTGATCCTGATCCACAATAATACGTAAACCCGAATCGAACTGCATAAACCATGTCCGACGATCTGTTAAATATAGCTCTTTCAAACGCAGATTAACTGGACTAAACAGTTGATTAATTTCATGATAACGTCTCATCATGACTTTTGACTGATCTGACGGACCATGCATAAGTGGTAAATTAGCGTGATTTCTAGAATATGCCTCTGTATACACCACACCCTGATCACTTAACAGACGTCCTGTTCCCCAACGTGCAATCGGATGTTTCGGAATAACACGAACCTTAATACCGTCTGGCCAAGCTCTAGAGATGACCACTCGATCTACCCAAGAAATCTCTAATGCCTTATCACGAATTTGCTCAAGATCAGCAGTAAAATAATTGCCTGTAATGGTAGGCATTAACTGCTGTTTTACTTGACTAATTTCAGGCTCGGCTTGCAGACCAACCACATCCAAAGATGCTACCTTTGCACTGGTCATGACGCTATATAAGCCATAAATCCCGACCAAAAGTACACAACATGCAAAAATAAGCATGACCCAACCACCCGCATTAATCATTTTCTCTTTGCGAGTCGGTGGTTTGTCATGAATCGATGTAATCGCCGCACGTTTGCGACGCATCGATGGAGGTAGTTGAGCCATAACTTAGTGTGATTCTTTCGCTAAGGTTTGCTCTAAAATAGCCAAACACAAATCTTCAAAACTATAACCTACTGCTTGAGCTGCTTTTGGTACCAATGAATGACTGGTCATGCCTGGAACAGTATTCACTTCTAGCAGCCAAAATTGACCTTGCTCGTCCTGCATAGCATCAATTCTACCCCAACCACTTGCCCCAACAGCTTGAAACGCTCGTAAGCAAAGCGCTTGTAAACTTTTTTCTTCAGCTTCACTCAAACCACAAGGGATACCATATTCAACATCATTACGTTGGTATTTAGCTTCATAATCATAAAAGGCTACATCAGCTGGAGGTTGTAAACGGATGACTGGTAATGGTTGACCGTTTAAAAATGAAATCGTAAATTCACGACCTGTAATCCACTTCTCAGCCATGACCACGGCATCATGTTGAGTCGCTTTTTTAATTGCTTCAGCTAAATCCTCTGCTTTCTCAACCTTACTCATGCCCACACTCGAGCCTTCGTGCACGGGCTTGATAATCAGTGGTAATCCAAGCTCTGCAACGAGTGCTTGTGCATCAGTATCTTTAGAAACAATGCGGTATGGCGCTGTAGGAAGTTCAGAACCTTGCCAAATTTGCTTGGTCTTTACTTTATCCATTCCGATAGCCGACCCCTGCACACCAGTTCCAGTATATGGAATATTTAACCACTCTAATGCGCCTTGGATTTGACCATCTTCTCCACCACGACCATGTAACACAATAAATGCACGATCGTAATTTACCAGTTCAGTCACACTGCGTTCTTGAGGGTCAAAACCCTCTGCATTCACCCCTGAACGTACCAATGCTTCAAGTACAGCCTTACCACTATCTAATGACACCTCACGCTCTGCAGATTTACCACCAAGCAATACAGCAACTTTGCCGAATTTAGAAGCATTTGACACGTTTAGTTCCTTAAACTTATAAAATTTTCAATTTAGCCAAATCATCAAACGACGATTATTTTAAATAGAGCTGGTTCTGAGCAAGCTCAATTGAAATTGCTCCAACGTTACCCGCACCTTGAGTCAATAACAAGTCATTTGCTTGTAACACTTTTTGTATCACATTTGGCAAATTCCCTTCTACTGGATCAATCAAGATTGGTTCAACATCACCACGCAATCGGATACTTCTTGCCAATGAGCGACTATCTGCACCAACAATCGGCTTTTCACCTGCAGAATATACTTCTAATAGCAGTAATTGATCGACTTGTGACAAGACATCAACGAAATCATCAAAACAATCACGTGTACGGCTAAAACGGTGAGGTTGGAACATCATCACAAGTCTACGATCAGGATGACTTGCACGCGCAGCTTTAATCGTTGCTTCAACTTCTTTTGGATGGTGACCATAATCATCAACCAGTTTGACCGTTCCATCACCTAACTCAAATTCACCTTGAATTTGGAAACGACGCCCTACACCACTAAAACTTTCTAAAGCACGAGCGATTGCAGCATCAGATACACCTTCATCAGTTGCCACACCAATCGCAGCTAACGCATTAAGGATGTTATGCAAACCAGGCATATTAATGGTTAACTTGAGTGGCTCTTTGTTTTTACGAAGCACTGTAAAATGTGATTGCATCCCTTCTTGTACCACATCTATAGCACGAATATCGTTATCTTCGTTAAACCCATAAGTTAAAACAGGTCGACCAATACGTGGCATGATTTCACGAATATTTTGATCATCGCCACACACTACGGCTAAACCGTAGAACGGAAGTTTCTGCAAGAATTGAACAAAAGTATCTTTCAACACATCGAAGCTACCACCATAAGTATCCATATGATCAGCATCAATGTTGGTAACAATAGCGGCCATTGGTTCTAAATATAGGAATGAAGCATCAGATTCATCTGCTTCAGCTACAATATAACGACTCGCACCTAAAGCAGCATTTACTCCAGAGCGATTAAGCAAACCACCAATCACGTATGTCGGATCCATGTTTTCTTCAGCAAGCATACAGGTCACCAAACTTGTCGTTGTGGTTTTACCATGTGTACCTGCAACCGCAATACCATGACGGTAACGCATCAACTCGCCCAACATTTCCGCACGACGAACTACAGGGATACGTGTTTCAATCGCTGCTTTAATTTCTGGATTTTCTTGGTCAATCGCAGTCGATACAACCAATACATTCGCACCCTTAATATTATCAGCAGCGTGTCCGATATGAACTTTAATGCCATTTTCTTCAAGCTGTGCAGTGGTTTTAGAGGCTTTAATATCCGACCCTGAAACTTTATAGCCTTGGTTTTTTAAGACTTCCGCAATCCCGCACATTCCTGCACCACCAATACCCACAAAATGGATATGCTTGATACGGCGCATTTCAGGAATTTTAATCAGGTTTTTTGCTTTATCAGCTGGGTTCGTTGAAGACATAATTTTCTCTAAAACTTACAAATCTTGAATTAAACCAACCACACGCTGAGTTGCATCTGGTTGAGCTTGTTGACGTGCTTTAACAGCCATTTCCGTCAACAATGTACGGTTCATGAGTGGCAATAAAACTGTTTTTAATGAATCAGGAGTGAGTGTCGCTTGTGGACAAATTTTTGCAGCATTAATATCTGCTAGGAATTTGGCATTCGCGGTTTGGTGGTCATCTACTGCACTTGGCAAAGGTACAAATACGGCTGCAACACCCGCAGTAGCAATCTCAGTGACCGTCAGTGCACCAGCACGACAGATTACAAGATCGGCATTGGCATAGGCTTCCGCCATATTTTCAATAAACGGTTGAACTTCTACCTGTAAATGATCAGGAGCATCGGCATAACGTGCCCGCGTGCTATCAGCATGATTTTGACCACACTGATGATAAACACTTAAAGGAACATCTAATTGTTTCAGTGCTTCGGGTACGCGCTCGTTCAATGCTTGTGCGCCCAAAGAGCCGCCTACAATTAAAATTCGAATAGGCTGATTGGCTTTTTCTCGCTCTTGATATCGCCAAGCAGGGCTCAATATCGCAGAAATTTCCTTACGTACGGGATTACCTGTAGTCACGATTTTATGATTTTCTGGAAATGTTTTCGGGAATGCCTGACAGACCGTTTTAGCAACACGAGCCAATTGGGTATTGGTGAAACCCGCTACTGCATTTTGCTCATGAATGATGACAGGAATACCAATAATACGCGCAGCCAAACCACCAGGACCTGCAACATAACCGCCAAAACCAGCGACTGCATCTACGTTTAATCGTTTCATATAGCGCATTGCGCTAAGCGTTGCTTTTAAAATTTTAAAAGGGGCTTGCAGCTTACGGACGATTCCATTGCCACGCACACCCTGAATATCAATTTGATAAATTGGAATTTGGTGATTTTTAAGCAAGCGGTTTTCCATACCTGAAGGCGTTGCCAACCATGACACTTCGACACCTTGCTGTTGTAATTCCTGAGCAACTGCTAGGGCAGGAAATACATGTCCACCTGTACCTGCAGCCATCATCATGACATGTTTAGGTTGTTTATGCTGAGCTTGTGTCACGGTCTAATTCTTCAAATCTAAGAGCTAACAGAAAATTTTATATAAGGCATCAATTGTAATCACAATCGTATATCCATGAAAGTTTATTTACTTTTTTTCACGGACCCTTTAATTGTTTTTTTCATATGATTTCAGAGTTTAAACTAGATTTATTATGAGGTGTGCCTTTTTTATGTATTTTACCATTCGATCTAGTTTATAACGCACCAAAATAATGATTAATGTGCACATTAAAAACCACCACAGTATTGGCTCTATTGTTCCTTCGTATCTGCGCTACCACCATATTGGATATAAACTTATGTCTAAATGGTATGAGGCAATAGTTCTATTTATGATATTGCTATATCTCATTGAGATTCAGCTCGCGAATAAAAGGATTTTTAAACGCAAATGTCAAAAATATCATCTTATGACATTTGGATTATTTTGGCAGGCTACCTTGCTGCAATTCATGTCGGTAAACTTTCTGCTGTTATTCCAATTCTTCAAAAAGATTTAAATCTAAGTTTCACCCAAGCAGGCCTATCCTTATCACTGGTTCAAGGTGCTGGAATGCTATTTGCCCTGTGTATTGGTGCTGTATCTGAGAAAATAGGACTCAAAAAATGTCTTATTTTTGCACTCATTCTATTGGGGATGAGTAGTTTTGCAGGCTTATGGATTGATCATAGTATTAGCCTTTATTTTTTTCGATTTATGGAAGGCATTGGATTTCTCACCATTAGTCTTTGCGCTCCCGCAATTTTAAAACGCCTAAGCACGCCTGAAACCATGAATTTTAAAATGGGGTTATGGAGTTCTTATATGGGAGTTGGGGTTAGTCTTGCTATTTTGACCATCCCTGTATTACTCGAATGGCTCAGTTGGCAACACATTTGGGCATTATTTGGTGCCTTTTGTTGGCTGGTTGCCTTGATGATTTACCATTTTTTACGTTATGACGATAAGCAAACCACTGTAACGACAAAGGCACTGAGCACATCAACCTCCAACTCTTTTTTATCTATTGTTAAAGTCACCGTGACCCATCCACCCATTCTCTGTCTAGCCGTTATCTTTGCTTGCTATACCAGTCAATGGATCACACTCACAGGTTTTTTACCCAGTCTTTATGTCTCATTCAATATGGATTTAAAGCTTGCAGGAATTTTGGTGTCAATGGTTGTATTATCTAACTTAGGTGGAACCTTTGGCGCAGGCGTATTACTTCAAAAAGGCATATCTCCTTTTAAATTACTTCAATTTAGTTTTTTAAGTCTAATTTTATGTAGCTGGGTTGTATTTTCACAACCCTATTGGTTGATTTTTGAGTTGCAATATTTGTGCGCTATTTTGTTTTCTTTTATCGGTGGCATTATTCCGACGACCGTCTTTGCCAATACGCTTAGATACGCACCACAGGTCAATGCAGCAGCATCCAGTATGGGCTTAGTGCTGCAAATTTCTGCATGTGCGCAGTTCCTTGTTCCCCCAGCAACAGCAGCTCTCGTTTCGTCTTCTCACCAGTGGTCCAATGCCGCATGGGTTACCGTAAGTCTTTCCACCCTAGGACTATTGACCAGCTATTATTTATTTAAAATATATACGCAAAAAAAAGAGCCTATTTAGGCTCTTTTTTGCAGATCAGCTAACGTCCAGCTTCCAAAACATCAAATAATGTATCTGCGATAGAAGTACCAAATTGTGCGTCTATTTCACGTATACACGTTGGACTAGTCACATTAATTTCTGTTACATAGTTTCCAATGACATCAAGACCAACAAATACCAGCCCCTTCTCACGCAAGAATGGTCCAACTTTAGCAGCAATCACCTTATCATTTTCAGTCAACGGACGTGCTTCACCACGCCCACCAGCAGCAAGGTTACCTCGCGTTTCACCATTTTGTGGGATACGCGCTAAACAATATGGAATTGGCTCACCATTGACCATCAGAATACGCTTATCTCCATCCACAATTTCAGGAATATAACGTTGCGCCATAATCGGTTGCTGCCCCATTTGAGTCAACATTTCCAAAGTTGAACCGATATTTGCCCCTGCAGCAGTTAAACGGAAAATCCCCATACCGCCCATCCCATCTAGCGGTTTTACAATCACATCTTGATGTTCAGCAATAAACTCTCGGATTAAACTTTGCTGTGAAGTTACCAAAGTCGGAACCTGCAGTTCTGGAAATTGTGTAGCGAACAGCTTTTCGTTACAGTCTCGCAAACTTTGAGGTTTATTGATAATCCAGGAACCTTCACGTTCCGCTTGTTCCAGAATATAAGTTGTATAAACAAAGTTCATATCAAAAGGTGGATCTTTACGCATGAGTACAACATCGTATGCGGCTAAAGATTCTTTCTGTTTTTCACCAAGTTCATAGTAATGATTATAATCCTCAAACACTTTAAGTGGTGAGATCAAACCAAAAGCTTTGCCTTGATCGATATATAAATCTTCCTGAAGTGCATACCCTAACTCATGACCGCGACGTGCAGCAGCCCAAAGCATTGCCATGGTCGAATCTTTTTTGAGGTTTACATTTTCGATGGGATCCATCACCACAAGTACGCGCATGATCTGTTCTCTATTTTATCAATGAAGCGATTATAACGAAGTTTAGTGAACGATCTACTGATCTATCAAAGGATCAATTGTATAAATTCAGAGAAGCTCTTTCCTATTTCTGCTGAGCACTAGAATTTGGATTCATATCAAACTACTAAAAAAAATAATAAAAAACGGCGCAATGAGCGTCAGGAAAAATCCACTGAGAATTGCAATTTGTACATCTAATGGTGAACAATTGTTTTTTACAAAGGGTAAAGTCGAGTCCATCGCCGTGGCACCACATACACCAATGATTGGCTTTGGATAACGCTGACCTAATAAATACAACAATGCAATCGCATAAAACTCTCGTACAAGATCTGTGATCAAAGCAAAAGTTCCCTGCTCAGGTCCTAAAACTTTAGCAACTAAAGGACCAGAAAGAGAGAACCAACCAAATCCACTCCCCATCACAACGAGTTCGACAAAAGATTGAGTCATGATATGACTCGTCAAATAAGCCGCAATAAATAGTGCAATGATTGAAAAAAATGGCACTTTAATATGATTCATAGTGAGGGCTTGAATTTTAATCGTAGACAAATCCACTCCGATTAAAAAAATCAACACATACAATAGTATCGCGCTTAATATTTCCCCTGATAAAGTCTTGGGTAATAGCCAATATAGCCCCATCCCGATCAACACCATTCCAATCGCAATCAAGCATTCGGTAATAGGTTTGAGCATATCCTTGAATGATTTTTGGTGCTCAGCCTTAAAGTGGCTACGATTAAATAAAAGTCCAAAGGTAATCACACTTAACACTGTAGAATAAATAAAAGCTTCAATTAATATTTTTGAACCAAGATCTTTATCAAACAAGACACTGCCAAATTGAAAGCCTATAGAGATGAGGAGCAACCACACCAAAAACGTAATTTGACCAACCAATATATTGCGAACTTGAACGTTTGCAGCTTTACCTATGCCCCAACCCAATATAAGAGAAATGAGAATAGGTAAAAGCGAAATTATTAAATTTTGAATCATATTTTTTGCTTTGTAAGAGAGAAATCAATCAAAA
Organism: Acinetobacter sp. 24-47-47; assembly: GCF_057737035.1. Classification (NCBI taxonomy): domain Bacteria; kingdom Pseudomonadati; phylum Pseudomonadota; class Gammaproteobacteria; order Moraxellales; family Moraxellaceae; genus Acinetobacter; species Acinetobacter sp. 24-47-47. The sequence goes on from NZ_CM173216.1 coordinate 2,905,233, forward strand.
TCATCCAGCGCTCACCAGCCTCAGCATTTGTGCCTTGATCTATTTTTCTAATAGGTGATACATAATGTGAAACTGCTGGATCGTGTACAGCAAAACTTTCAGAAGCTTGTCTCAACGTAAATTTTTGATAAATATTATAATTATTTACCTCATCTAAACGCTTATTTCTTTCCTGAGGTGATGCAATAAAGTTTTCACCTCCTTCAATGTTATTGCTCCTATAAAACAAATGAGCAAATGTGAATGGCTCACCATCCTGATGAAAACAATTAGGCGAACTAATTCCTAGCTGATCGGCATGAGTTGAACGCAGTTTGACAAAATGGACACCCACGTAAATTGGCAGATAGGCATTTTCCAAACCAAAAGTAAGTTGATAATCATCTACAATCAAATCATTAAGATATTGCGTAGATTTAGCTTCTTGGCTCAACGCGTTAAAATAACGAATCGACTGATGCTCGGGATTGTTCCCTCCCTGATCATATCCAGATAACTCCTGCCCTATATTATCACGCACTGTCGGCAACCAAATAGGCTTAAGATCTTTTTCCCAAGGTAAAATTAAGGCATTTCCGTATCTTCTAAACCTTTGAGTATGTGTAGGTGCAAAAGGATCTTTTTCAAGTTTTTCAAACTCTTTAGCTAGTAATAGTTTAGAAAAATGATCCACCTCTATAGATTTATAATGTAGATACCCTTTTGCTTTGAAGGTATTCTTCAAATCAATTTCTTGATGTTTTATAGCAGTCAAATTGCTATACGATTCAGTATTAGCGTCTAATTGATCAAGCACAATTAATCCTTAAGAATAACTAAATAAATATCATAGTTACGCTAAAATTATTACGTTTTTATTAAGGTTTACTCACAAAATAATATTACTATTTCAAATTAAATTATTAAGAAAAATTACAAAATTATTGTTACAACTTCAAATACGAATTACATCAAACGTTAACATCGTTGAATAAAACTAACAGGACTTAATATTCCAACAATAGGTACAAGTCCATGATTAAAATAATTTCTACACTATGTTTACTCACTATCAGTTCAGTTACTTTAGCAGCAGGCAATCCTACACGAGTCGGTGATGTACTCGGTCGAGACCTCAACGTTCCAATTGTTGGTGCATTAGGGCATACAGGTGTATATGTAAGTTCAAACAATATTGTTCAAGTCATGAACAAAACGGCATATGTAGATGTGATTGAATATGTCAGCTTAAGTGGATTTAAAACTACAAAATATTGGGGAGCAAAGGCCAAAACAAGTTTTGGATATAAATCTCCTTACTCATCTGCTGCTAATCAAATCACTGCGATTTCAAATCAGCAACGACCTCATGTCGCTTACACGCTGTATTCAGCAACACCGAACCCAGCTGTGCAAGTCTGTTCACAATATAACTCCAACGGTGCTTGTAGCAAATATACATGGCAAAAGGGAACGTTCCGATGTGACAGCTTTACGAAATGGCTCTACACTCAGACAGGTAATGGTAATCTAGGAGGAAGCACACCGCGTGGAACTTTCAACAGTAGCTTACTCACAATTACACGAGTGTAAATAAATCATTCCCATTATATTGCCTTCACATCTCTGATGTTGAAGGCAACGACAGCTTAATATTATGAATAAGAAAAATATTTTTTTGGTTATTTTGATCTTCGTGATCTGTGCAGTAATTTTATGGATGTATTTGAAACCGACAGCAGATACGACTCAAAGTATATCAAATCAAAATAATAATACTTCAACGCTAAAAAGCAATGAAGATCGCGCGACTAGCTTGTCTGAAAATACTGCAGATATGAAACTCAACACTAACCTACCCGTATGGGCAAAAAAGTTACTTCAACTGGATCAATCTGCTGCGAATCGAGAAGAAAAAATACATGATTTAATTCAGCTACTTGAACAAAACCAGCATGATGAAAATGCAATAGAAGAAATCCTGACTCAACTTACTTCTCTCAATCCTTTAGAAGCAACTGAACAAATTTTGCCATTTCTCACACATCAAAATCCTAAAATTCAAAGCTTAGCGATAGGCGCACTGAATAATGCGATGTTGCTGACTGATCGAGAACATGAACTCAAAAAATCCCTACCTGAAAATGATTTGATTCGACAGAAAATTAGTCACGCTTTAGAGCAACGTTTTCAGGATCCAAATTTAGATCCAAAGGTTAAACAAGTTCTTATTTCTAGCCTACCGCATACCGCATCTATCCAAACTCAGCACAATCTTGTACAAGAACTTCTTCAACAAAATTCTATCTCACCAAACGAAGCACAATTTCTTTCTCAATATCTGCTAAATGGTCAGGGAAATAACACAACTTTAGAACAACTTGCGCATAAAAATCCGAAGATGATTGAAGACATTATTGCGAATTTAAATAATCAAATTGTCGACCAACCATCTATTGTTGAAGTTCTGAATAATGATCAAAAAAAGCAACTACATAATTTTATCTTACAGCATCCACCAAGCTCGAAAGATGAAAGCTATGGATATAAAAATGATATATGGCGATTTTCTTTAAACCAACTTCAACAATAAATAAAAGTTAGACTGGTTTTATATGAATATTTTTCAAGCTTATAATTACATAAAATTTACATTTAAAATAATTAAATAACTTCTCACTCCTATTTTAACTATAAATCAACATAGATTTAATACATTAATCTTTTTTATTTTAAGCTAAATTAATATTACATTTTAATCATTCATGATTTCATTTTTTTAATCGTGATGACTAAATATTTAGCACTCCAATAATCATAGTTATAAATTTAATGAGGGCATTATGAAAATAGTTTTAATTGGTGCAACAGGCATGGCAGGTTCTCGTATTCTTGAAGAGCTTGTTTCACGTGGACACTACGTTAAAGCGATTGCGCGTAATACAAGCAAAGTTTCAGATACAGAGCGTGTGTTAACTGTAGATTTAGATTTAAATGATCAAGAAGCACTTGTAAATGAGCTGAAAGGTCAAGATGCTGTAATTAGTGCAGTACGTTTCCAAGGTCTTGATATCAATTCACTTCTTAATGCTATTCGTGAATCAAAAGTTAAACGTTATATTGTTGTAGGTGGCGCTGGCGGTTTAACTGTACCAAATCAAAATGTGCGTGTAATCGATACAGAAGACTTCCCTGATGCATATAAAGCTGAGGCGGAAGCAGGCATTCAGTTCTTTGATAAGTTAAAACAAGTGGACGACATTGACTGGACCTTTATTGCTCCTGCAGCGGAATTCGGTCCTGGTAAGCGAACTGGTGAATATCGCTCTGGTAAAGATGAACTTATCGTTGGTGAAGAAGGCAGTAAAATCTCTGCAGAAGATTTCGCAGTAGCGCTCAGTGATGAGCTTGAAAATAATAACCATATTCAAGAGCGCTTTAGCGTAGGTTATTAATATTCAATGATATTATTAAAAAAGGAAGCTTAGGCTTCCTTTTTTATTATTTATTTCGCTCTATGAGATATTTTAAATAAATGAGATGAATGAAATCTAAAGAGGTTATAATATTTATATAAATAAAATTTAAAAAGTAGTATTTTCATGAATTATCTTGAGTATTTTTTATATATTTTCACTGTCATTATTATGATTGCCACTCCAGGCCCTGTTATGATTTTGGTGGCCAGTGCAGGTGCAAAAGGTGGTTATCGAAAAGCATTACAAACCATTTTAGGCACTAATGTCGCCTCACTATGTTTAATTGCGCTTTCAATTCTTGCACTTAAGGGTGTTCTTCATTTTAATGAGCATATTTTCAACATCATCAAAGTCCTAGGATGTCTTTATATTGGCTATTTAGGTTTTGAAATTCTTAGAGAAACTTTTCAGCACAATCAAACTGCCTCTTCAAAGATCAAGCCGATGGATAGCGGTTTTTCCAAAGGGTTTTTAGTTGGAATTTCCAATCCAAAAGATATTATTTTCTTCACTGCTTTTTTTCCGCAGTTTATTCAAATTACACCAAATATAGATTTAAGTTTGTCGCTGTTAATCATCACATGGATTCTTCTAGATTTTGTCGTACTATCTTTGGTCTATTTAGGTTTTAACGCTATTTCTCAACAACGTATTTATTCAAAAATCTTAGCCTTGTGTGGCGCGATCTTCATTAGCATTGCTGGGTATGGGTTACTCCACACAGCGCTCTTTTATGAGTCACTTTTAACTTATTTAAACTAAAATTTATGAATGAATTTATTCCCGGGGTTTCTAATGATGCAACCCGCCATGATCGTCTTTTATTCAGAAGATAAAAATCATTGATTAGATGATTCTTGCCTGCGATCAGGTTATACATTTGATATACCCCACCGTGGCAAAATCGTCCTTGAGTGATGAGGTAACAAGAACTGAATGAAAAGTTGGGCATAACGTAAAAATGTAATTTGTGTGATGCAGATAAGAATTTCGCATAAGGTGTATTATGTTAATTTTAGAAAATCTTTAAAAAATTAAATTTAGGAATTAATAACATGTATGAGAATTACACACGTCAAGCTTTGCCATCAAAAAAATATAGAGAACTTATAGGAACGGCTATTTGCGTATTTAATTCAAATAATAGCTTTGTGATCGAAAACATCTTAAGAGTAGATCAGACTGGTCAATATGAATGGCATAAACTTATAGACAAAGTATCAGGTCGGCTTAATGATGATATTGAACAGACGATCACTGCCAATTCTGACGATACTATTGCAAAACTTTTTAGTACTATTGTTGATAGAAGAAATCGAATAGTACATAGCTTTCAAATTACAGCTCCAGCAGGTACTACTGATGATCCAGATAATCAAATGCTAGCAACTAAGCATAAAGATGGAACACAAGAGATACTTACTGAAGAATATTTAATAGAATTCATAAAGATGAATGAAGAACTTGCAACTAAATTGCATCAATTTAGAGGCTTCTAGTTGCTCTATTTAACATAATGGCTGTTATGCGAAATTCCATAGATATTTTAATTCTCTTGAAAATAAATATTTATAAATCAAATATCTCTAAAAGGAGCTGTTTCTAATACTTTTTTTATCTCATTTTCTTTTTTTACTTTCCATTGATCACTGATTAAACCAAAAAGTTCAATTTGTTTTGAAAAAGCGAGTCGACGGAAATCTTGTCCTCTAGTTCTATTCTTAAGTTCAAACTCAAACGAATAGCTAGATATAAAATTATCCATTATCCAATAAAGCAACTCTTCAAAATCCTTAGTTGTTTTTTCAAAAAAAACTTCTCCTCTTTCTTCAGAAATATACCAATATTTATTTTCATGGATTAATACATATGGAGCTCCATCATTCTGAACTGCGGGCCAAACTCTTTTTTTTCCCAGCCCAATTTTTTCACAAATTTGATCAACCTTACGTTGAATTTCTAAAAATGTAAGCATTATTCTTTGATTCTCCAAATGTTCTTAATATCTATTTAACATAAAAACTCTTATGCGAAATTAAAGGTAAGGGTCAATATTGCTCATAGCTTTAAGAACGTAATATTCTTTTTCTCCTACAGGAGCTACGTAATCTATAGCTTGCTTAGCAGCATCAACTCCCTCTAGTCGAGCAATTACCCAACTAGCTAGATAGACAGAAGATAAACACCCACCTGCTGTAGCAATATTGTCTTTAGCGAAAAATGGCTGATTTAGAACTGATGTACCAGACTCTATTACCCAGGGTTTTGTAGTGACATCGGTACATGCTGGAATATTATTGAGCAACCCTAGTTTTGAAAGAATTAATGTTCCAGAACATTGAGCACCTATTAGTTGCCGATTTGGATCTAGATTTAGTAGGCTCATTATGTCTTGATCTACTGCAATTTCTCGTGTCTTCATTCCACTTCCAATAAGGACTACATCCGCTTCATTGGCTTCTTCTAAAGAACAATGTGACTCTATTAAGACTCCATTCATGGAACGAATATATTTATTATCACTAGCTATACTGACTTTCCAATCAGGCTTTTTAATTCGATTTAAAATTCCTAAAGCAATGAATGAATCGAGTTCGTTAAATTGATCAAAAGTTAAAATAGTTATATGCATTTAATTAAGCCTTTTAAGGTCTGTGATACGGCTACTTCATAGTTAAAATTAGCATATCTTATTTTTTCAGACATAAAAAAAGCCCAACATCCTGTTGGGCTTTTTTACGTATTTGATGCGTTGGTATAACTCCTGTCGTACCTGCATATTCCATTGCTACGATTTCTTATTGTTATCTGGAGCATCCTGCTCTCTATGTGTTCATCATAGAAAATTGAGGGGGATTGGTATAGACGCAAAATACTTGAATGAATGTGAGCCAAGGCGTACAAAATTGATTAAAACTTATCCCAAAAGTTGTCCGCAGAAATTGGGGATGAATTTGATCTTAAAAGGCATATATCTTATAGGGAATTGCGGTTTCTGATCACTTTTTGAACAATTTTATTGGCAAGAAGTATCAAAATTGCTCAAAAAGAAACCGACATGTTTCAAAGTCGGCTTTTTGCTGTTTTTCGGGGTCGGTAAATATTTTTAAGTTATTGATTTTGAATGATTATTATGATTGCATTTCGCATAAGCTCTATTATGTTAAATGGGGGGATTTATTTAATCCGCTTACCATCTTTATCTATGATGATTTGACCATCCTCTTTGATAAAAGCTCCTAATTGAGGCGCAGACAAAATATCTAAAACGAGTTCAGATGGTCTACATAGTTTTACACCTAATTCAGTCACTACAAATGGACGGTTAATTAAAATTGGATACTCAACCATAAAATTAATAAGTTGTTCATTTGTCCAGTGCTGCTGATCCAACTTGAGCGTTTCAAAGGGTTCTACATTTTTACGAATGGATTCACGTACAGAAATCCCTGCTTTTTCAATTAAATTAATGAGTTCAATCTTACTCGGAGGGGTAAGAAGGTATTCAATAATTTCAGGTTCTTCTCCTGTATTTCGAATGAGAGCTAATGTATTTCTTGATGTTCCGCAAGCTGGGTTGTGATAGATCTTAACTTTCGATGACATTGGATTAACTCAGAACTTAATAATATTGCATTTATATATGGATATGCGTATATTCGCAATAGCATATATTGGAGTGTAGATGATGGATCAAGCAGATTTCTTTAAATGCCTATCTGACCCGACACGTCTAGATATTTTAAAAATTATTTTAGCAAGACAAAATGTATGTGTTTGTGAAATCACAGAGATCTTACAACTGAGCCAACCCAAAATTTCTCGTCACTTGGCTTTACTCCGTAACCTCTCAATTTTGCTAGATGAGCGCAAGGGACAATGGGTGTATTACCGATTAAATCCTGATTTACCAGAATGGGTAAATGCAGTGCTCAATGTCTTAAATGATGAAGTACTGAATAAACCTGCAAGCAACTTATCTATCTCTATGCAATGCGAGTAATTCAATGTCCGGATCAAAGCTCTCATTCTTAGATCGAAATCTAACGCTATGGATTTTCATTGCCATGACATTAGGAGTAGGTATTGGTGTATTTTTTCCTCAAGCATCTGCGGTACTCGATCAATTAAGCATTAATTCAGTGAATATCCCTATCGCAATAGGGCTTATTTTGATGATGTATCCACCACTTGCCAAAGTAGACTATGCGACTTTGCCTAAAGTCTTTGAGGACAAGCGAACCCTTACATTATCTCTCGTTCAAAACTGGCTAATAGCACCTTGCTTAATGTTTGGTTTGGCAATCATTTTTTTATATGCCTATCCTGAATACATGACTGGCCTAATTCTCATAGGCTTAGCCCGATGTATTGCGATGGTCCTCGTCTGGAACGATCTGGCATGTGGGGATAATCAATATGTCGCTGCCTTAGTCGCGTTTAACAGTATCTTCCAGATCTTATTCTTTAGTACTTATGCTTGGTTATTCTTAACCTTCTTACCACCATTCTTTGGGGTAGAAGCACAAATCATTAATGTGAGCTTTTGGACAATTACCCATGCTGTTCTTATTTATCTAGGTATTCCGTTCTTACTTGGGTTTTTAACCCGACTGATTTTGGTTAAAAAGAATGGTTTGGCTTGGTATCAGGATAAATTTATCCCAAAGATTAGCCCAATCAGCCTTATTGCCCTTTTATTCACGATTGTAGCCATGTTCAGTCTTAAAGGTGGTGAAGTGATTAGCCTTCCTCTAGACGTGCTTAGAATCGCTATTCCTTTGACAATTTACTTTGTTGCGATGTTCTTCATCAGCTTCTTTATGAGTAAGTGGATGGGTAACGATTATCCTAAAACAACTGCTATTTCCTTTACTGCGGCAGGCAACAATTTTGAATTAGCACTGGCTGTAGCGATTGCCACTTTTGGATTAGCTTCACCTGTGGCTTTCACAACCGTGATTGGTCCGCTTGTTGAAGTTCCTGTATTGATTGCCTTAGTGACAGTTTCGCTATGGCTGAGAAAAAAAGTGTTTAAAGAGGCATGAGTCGAATGAACCTACCAAATATTGATCCTAGTCTTTTAGAAAAACCGACTTTAGAAAAAGTTCAGGCAAAAAACCTTGAACATCCTCCAAGAATACTGCTTCTGTATGGCTCAAATCGTGATCGATCATATAGTCGTTTAGCTATTCAGGAAGCTGGTCGAATTCTTGAATATTTTGGTGCGGAAGTTAAAATTTTCCATCCAAAAGGGCTACCTCTGCCTGAAGATGGTGATATGCAACATCCAAAGGTCAAAGAATTACATGAGCTGTTAGCATGGTCAGAGGGCATGGTTTGGTGTTCTCCTGAGCGTCATGGTTCAATGAGTTCAATATTGAAAGCTCAAATTGATTGGATTCCATTAGCAGCGGGTGCAATCCGTGCAACGCAAGGTAAAACCTTAGCTGTAATGCAAGTTTGTGGAGGTTCGCAATCCTTTAATGCTGTAAATCAATTACGTATTTTAGGGCGTTGGATGCGTATGATCACGATACCAAATCAGTCCTCAGTCCCTAAAGCATTTCTAGAGTTTGAAGAGGATGGTCGTATGAAGCCTTCTTCTTATTACATGAGGATTGTCGATGTGATGGAAGAACTTTATAAATTTACGCTTTTAACCAGGGGACAGTCCTCATATCTCACTGACCGTTACTCTGAACGTGTAGAAAGTGCAGAAGAGCTTTCAAAGCGTGTGAATCAAAAGAGTATTTAGATTTCCTAAAATTAACATAATACACCTTATACGCAATGATTTTTTATTAAATACAAATCAACAACTTATATCGATATAAAAACCCAGACCTATAGATCTGGGCTTTTTTATAGATTCTTCACGTTCCACGCTCATTTATTAAGCAATGTTTCACATTAATATTAAGTAGAACTTTATAAGTCTTAAATTCCGTACTTCACACGGTACGCTTCCATTTTCGCTAAAGCATCTTTGTCGCCTTTAGCATCTAAGTAATCCATTAAATCTTTCATTGTGATAAGCGCATGCACAGGAATTTCAAGCTCTTTTTGAACTTCTTGAATCGCAGACAATTCACCCTGACCTTTTTCTTGACGGTCAAGCGCAACCAATACACCCGCTATTTGCGCGCCTGCATTTTTTAAAATGGTCACAACTTCACGAATGGCTGTACCCGCAGTGATCACATCATCAATGATCCACACCTTTTTACCTTCTACCGAAGCACCCACAAGCACACCACCCTCACCGTGATCTTTAGCTTCTTTACGGTTGAAGCCCCAAGGTACACTTACACCGTGGTTTTGTGACAATGCTACAGCCGTTGCAGCGACAAATGGAATCCCTTTATATGCAGGGCCAAATATCACTTCAACGTGATCACATTCAGTTAACTTTGCTGCATAGCCAGAAGCCAAGCCAGTTAAGGCTTCACCGTCATTTAACAAACCGGCGTTGAAAAAATAAGGACTCACACGACCTGATTTTAAAGTAAACTCACCAAATTTAAGCACACCACGTGATAATGCCAGTTCGATAAAAGCTTGTGGATTAAATGCCGCTTGCGCTGTCATGAGGTGCTCCATTTATTAAATTGAGGTTAAACTCGAGCATGATACCAAAGAGTAGCTATCCTAGTGATCAAAAAATTTTACGTGTCGTATCAATCAACGTAAATGGTCTTCGTTCTGCAGAAAAAAAAGGTATTTTTGACTGGATGGCAACTTCAGATGCCGATGTCATTTGCATGCAAGAATCCCGTATTACACACGAACAATGGACAGATAAATTTAAGCCAGAAGGTTGGTATACACACCTATTCCCAGCTGAGCGTCCTGGCTATGCTGGTACCGCAATCTATAGTCGTTTGCCGTTTATCTCAGTTACCGATGGTCTGGGTTTTGAATTGGCTGATTCACAAGGTCGTTTTATCTCAGCAGAATTTGATCTAGGCTTAGAGAAAACAGCTCATATTTGCTCACTCTATTTACCATCAGGTTCTTCTGGTGAAGAAGCACAAGCCCGTAAAGATCACTTTCTAAATGAATACAAGCAGATCTTGAAACAATGGCGTGATGAAGGTAAATCTGTGATTGTTTGCGGTGACTACAATATCGTACATAAACGCATTGATATTAAGAACTGGTCAGGCAATCAAAAAGCTTCAGGTTGTTTACCACATGAACGTGCATGGCTCGATCATATTTATGATGATTTAGGCTATGTCGATACCTTCCGTGAAGTGCGTAAAGAAGCAGAACTTTATTCATGGTGGTCAAACCGAGGGCAAGCCCGTGCCAAGAACGTGGGTTGGCGGATTGACTATCAAGCTTGCTCACCAGATTGGAAAGATCGTACTGTGAATGCATGGGTATATAAAGAAACGTGGTTTAGTGATCATGCCCCTGTCATTATCGATTATAAAATTTAGTGCCGTGCAAACTGAGTGAACAACTGTTTACTAAATGCACGCTAATTGCTCACAAATCTTGTCGTGTTAACGTATTTTTATTCCGACTAATTCAGTGCATTATTGTCGCACGGCACAGGGACATGTCAGGATGACAATAGGGATTGGAAGCCGTAGGATGAAAAGAAAATAAATTTCGGTTTATTTTCCAAGGATGAAGACATTGGACGTTGAATTGAGACCCGCATGATCAGGATGATTTAATGCGGGTTTTCTCTATTTAAAAGATCAATACAAATTTTAAGATAAGAAATTTTCCACCATTTTATTGATAACCACCATGAAGCCACACTGTAGATTTCAAACCTATTTAAAATATTCTGATCACATTTATGTTTTTGCGTAAATTTTGCTAAGCTCTAGACTGATCACAATGAATAAGACTGTTAGAGATGATTAAAGTTTACGGCATTAAAAATTGCAACTCGATGAAAAAAGCATTCGATTTACTCAATGAGTTGGGGCTTAGTTATGAGTTCCACGATTATAAGAAACAAGGTATTGATGCTGAAACAGTACAAAAATGGCTAAAGGATCTTGGTGCTGAACTTGTCCTCAATAAAAAGGGAACGACTTGGCGTAAATTGTCTGAGGAAGATCAACAAATTGCCCTTGCATCTGAACAGGGTTTGATTGAAGCACTGACTACACATACGAGCCTTATTAAAAGACCAGTGATCACTACTGAATCAGGCTATGTAGTAGGTTTTGATGAGAATGCGATAAAAGCATTAAAGAAATAAGAAATAAAAAAAGCCTAGCAACTACTCGGCTTTTTTATGAATCTTAAATTAGTTCACGCGTACCCAAGTTTGGTTACGACCAAGCGCTGATACGCCGATGAAACCACGAAGTTCGAGCTTTTGACCACCGTCTTTCAATGAACCCTTCAATTTGTAAGTTTTTCCAGATTGTGGGTCTAAGATTGAACCACCATCGTAATTCGTTCCACCTACATTTTTAAGACCCTTCACAATGGTTAAACCTTTTAAAGATTTCTTGTGATAGGGACCTTCACAGTTCGTACATGAATTTTCTTGACCCGGTGTGACAACACTCTGAATCGTTGCATTCAATGTTCCGTTTGGCTGTTCAGTGAATTTTACAAAAGCTTTAGCTTTTTTAGTTTTCTCATCAATCGTATTCCACACGGTACCATTGAGTGGATCTGCAGCATTTGCAAATACTGCTGAAGCGAGTAATCCTAACGCTAGTGCAATTTTTTTCATTGTTTTTTGTTTCCCTTGCTGAATTGACTTTAATATTATTAAAAATTGATAACATTTAAGCAATTTTTGAATGTGACTATTTAGTGTACCATTGTAATGCTGTGTGCTGATAATAAACATAATTTCATTAATATGGAAAAACAATGAAGATCAATCCGGTTTTGAAACAATACATAACAGAGTCTTTTTTAAAAACGAGTCTTCGCTTTCCGAGTCGCTTTAATCTTCCCCCCACCGTACTTCGTGTTGCCTTAGAGCAGATGACGCGTGTTTTTCCACAGTCCAAAGATGTCAGTATTCGAAAACTAAGAATCGCAGGTATTCGTGCCGAAGAAATTTTGCCTCAACCTGAAACGACTCAGCTCATTTTTCACATTCATGGTGGCGCATTCTTTTTAGGATCGTTAAATACACATCGCGCATTGATGACTGAAATGGCACTTCGGACTCAAATGCAAGTGCTACATATCGATTACCCTCTTTCACCTGAACAACGTTTCCCCGATCTCGGAGAAGCAATCTATGATGTGTACCAATTATTGGTAGAGCAAGGTGCTCAACCGAAAGATATTATTTTATCTGGCGATTCTTGTGGTGCCAATTTAGCACTTGCACTGGCTTTACGTTTAAAAGAAGAAAATCCAAAACTTCTTCCAAGTGGCTTGATTTTAATGTCACCCTTTCTTGACTTAACTTTGACCAGTGAATCTCTACGCTACAATCAAAAGCATGATGCTTTATTGTCAATTGAAGCTTTAGAAGCAGGCATAAATCATTATGTTCCTAAAGGTGTAGATGTCTCAATTCCCGAAATTTCCCCAATTTTTGGAGATCTCAAAGGATTGCCACCGACATTGGTTCAGGTGGGTTCAAAAGAAATTTTGTTAGACGACTCTACGCGATTTGAAGAAAAGGCTAAAGCAGCTGGAGTGGATGTTGAGTTTAAGTTATACACCGGTATGTGGCATAACTTCCAAATGTTTAGCGCTTGGTTTGATGAAGCAAAGCAAGCTTTGACCGATATCGCAGAGTTTGCCCATCGTTTGGATAAAGACTGATTGAATCAAAACTGAAGTAAACATAAAAAAGAGTAGCGTAAGCTACTCCTTTTTTATTCATTTAGAATAAGTATGAGACACCAAATCCACCATGATAACTTCGATCGGATCCACTTAGGTCTACACCGATGCTTGCATCTAACTGCGCACGATCATTCAAGGCATAGATTAAACCAGATGCCAGTCCATACTCTCGCTCTTGGCTTTCTTTCTTGGTAAATACTGCTTCAGAATAGCCCGATAAATTACCCACGATTTTATACCCAATAGTAGGTACAGCAGTCACCGACCAGTCACTATTTTGAGCCGAATAGAACATTCCTATTCCTGTCGTTACAGTATCGTTATATTGATACTCAACAGATGAGCCCAAAGTATAAATATCATCAACATAAGTAAAACGATCATTTCCTGTTGCGATTTTAGCTTGTGCCAAAATTGCCATTTTCAGTTGATCATCTTGTAAGTCAACGTGATGCTTAATCCCAACAGAAACATCACCTAAACCATCATGGTCATCAGTTCGATTTTGGATTCGGGTCCGCTCCCACGCTGGGCCATCCCAACCCAATTGAAGCTCAGTATTCTTACTCAATCCCGTACGCAACAGGACATCAGCATTGAGTCGCAATGATTTATTTCTAAAACCATTTTCAGTACTTTCAACATACTGTGCAGTTGGAAGTCCCTGCTCCCATGCCAATTGACCTACGGGCGTAATGCCTGTGCTGAAACTCGTACCAGGTCGATCGAAGGCAAAATCTGCAGCCATCGCACTTACACTCGCGGTTGAGCAAAGTATCAAGCTCAGTTGTTTTAATTTTGTCATGGGGCACCCAAATTAATTTAATTCTTTCGTCATTTTTGCGCCACGGCTACGTAATAACTCGAGTGTCTCACGTTCTTCCGGTAAAGCCTGTGACCAATCAATGGTATCAAAATCGCAGTCGAAAAATAAATCACTAATTGAACTCAGAATGGTATTCCCCTCTTCATCTTTGGTATTAGGATCAACTTGATGATCAAGTAATCGTTGTACTGCAGGCACACATGCAGCACTCGCAGCATCCCAAAGTGGCCCGTAACATTCCTCTGCATCCCATAAATGGAAATTAGCTTTCGCTGCAATCAGTGCATCTAGAATATCAAGATGTACTTGTAATTTCTGTTGTTTTTCTTCTGTTGAAAGCGCATTTCCTTGCTCATACGCTTCACAAATTTCTTCCCACCATTGAAATAAAGTGTCTGACCACACAGAAACCGCAGGGCCTTTCTCTCCTGCGATAAAGTTTGGATCTAAACCTTCTGCTAACAGGCGCTGTACCTGTGCTAGGTCTAATTCTTCTAAGGCCTGTAAAAACACTTGTTGATGTGCAGTTAGCATTTACTTTCTCTACTATTTATCTATAACGACATTATGCCTAATAATGCAGATCATTATTCAATTAAATAAATCAAAACTGTTCATTCAAAATTTTATTCAAAAAAAAAAGCCCCGAAGGGCTTTTTGCTATTCCACATCCACTTCATCTTCTTTCAGTTGGATGGGCGCTCCACGAGGGTTCTCTTTTTTCTCGAATACATGTTCAAGACTACGCTTTAATCGGTCAATCGCACCATGAATCGCTGTGTCGATATTATGACCTCTGTGATTGACCACAACTGGTTTTAGTCCAGCTGGGCGAGCTTCGATCATACATTGAATATCGTCTGCACCGCCTTTATGGGCATTTTCATCACTTAAATGAACCGAAAAATGGGTAATTCTTTCACTATGGCGTTGAAACTCTGTATTTAGTTCTGCACGTACATAATCAATTAATCGCTCACTGTTTTGAATATTCTTATCTGTACGGATTTCTATGTTCATAAATATCATCCTCACTCTTCTTCTGAATCATTTTTGTGCAAAACTTTTTATCTTGGCACGTTTGTAGCTTGCAATCTAATTGCATCGAACATCTTCAATTGCTGTTTGGAATACGTCCCTCCACATTGAATGATGAACACTTTTTGAGTCTGCAGAATCGTGTCCTTATACTTTGAATATCGGGCCTAACTCAAAAATATGCAAGTGGTATTTTAAAAAATTAATAAAAGGATTACTCATTGTGACAAGTACTTACTTACGCGGACAGGCGCTTATTGATTCGATTCAAAATGCACCTTATTCCAGAGACTTAAGAGGTTATGGGGCGAATCCACCTCATCCTCATTGGCCTAATCAAGCGCGTATCGCAGTACAATTTGTCTTAAATTATGAAGAAGGTGGTGAAAACCACATTGAGCACGGTGATCAAGGTTCAGAGCAATTTTTATCTGAAATCGTTGGTGCTGCCAGTTTTAATGCTAAGCATATGTCAATGGATTCTATGTATGAGTATGGGTCAAGAGTCGGTTTTTGGCGTATTCATAATGAGTTCAAGAAACGTCAATTACCCATGACTATTTTTGGTGTGGGAATGGCTTTGGCACGTCATCCAGATGTGGTCGAAGCAATTAAATCTGCGGATTACGATGTGGTGTCTCATGGTCAACGTTGGTTGCATTATCAGAATATGGATATTGAGACCGAAAGGCAGCATATGGATCAAGCCATTAGTGTACTTGAAACGCTATTCGGACAAGCCCCAATCGGTTGGTACACAGGTCGAGATAGTCCCAACACACGTCAACTTTTAACTGAATTTCCTCAAATCAAATACGACTGCGATTATTACGGCGATGATTTACCTTTTTGGACACAGCTCACCCATCCCAATGGCGAGCTGCATCCGCATTTAATTATTCCTTATACCCTGGACACCAACGACATGAAGTTTAGTTCAGCAGGAGGCTTCAATCATGGTGAACAGTTTTATCAATATCTAAAGGATGCCTTTGATGTCTTGTATGCCGAAGGGGGAACTGCACCAAAAATGATGTCTATTGGGATGCACTGCCGTCTTTTAGGACGCCCAGGACGCTTCAAGGCACTACAACAGTTCTTAGACTATGTTCAATCTCATGAACATGTTTGGATTTGTCGTCGTGGAGATATTGCGCAACATTGGATCGATCATTTCGCACCATAATTTCACATTCACGAGAAAAAGAGTGCTTTATAAGGTGCTCTTTTGATCTTTTTTCAGTCACTTTTTCCACCAAATCTACGTTGGCATTGTTATTGCAATTTAAGCCTAAAGTTTCAATGTATAGGTTTGAATTGTGTTGCTTTCAGAATTTAATCAAACATCTGTTGAACATCAGAAAGCATTTTTATTGCAATGTGTTCATATCCCACGATGGGGCGAGGAAATCATTCATTACGGTCCTTTTGACACACGAGAAGGACTATTAAAGTATGCTGAACAACATGCCATTACATGGACATGGGATGAAATTTTAGCAGCCCTAAATACACACCCAAGGATTGGCGAAAGAAAAGCAAAAATTGAATTATCAGAACAAGAACAAACTTTTTCAAGGCGTGAACAAGCACGCATCACACATGATCAAGAAGTTCTAGATGCGTTATATAAAGGCAACTTGGCCTATGAAAAAAAATTCGGTTTTATTTTTCTGATTAAAGCTTCTGGTTTGAATAGCGAAGACATTCTGACTGCATTGGAATACCGCTTACTAAACGATTTTGAGACCGAAAAAAGAATCGTCCATCGCCAACTTTTAGAAATTGCTTTACTGCGCCTCTCACAGGAAATTCAAGCATGATCAGCTCACATATTTTAGATACCCACCTTGGACGTCCTGCAAGTAATGTTGAAGTTAAGCTTTTTTCTGCGTCTGGAGAGTTATTAGCGATAGCCAAAACCAATTCTGATGGACGTGTGACAGCAGCAGATTTTGGACTCGATCAAATTGATGTCGCTGAATACAGCATCGAATTTATGACACAAGCTTATTTCTCAGCGCAGAACATCCCAACTTTTTTTCCTAAAGCCGTCATTCATTTTTCAGTAAACGATGCTCACCAACATTACCACATTCCCTTGCTCATTAGCCCTTATGCCTACTCCACCTATCGTGGCAGCTGAGCACTCGCAAATTTAAAATATAGAGGGATTTATTATGACTGCACACGAACAACAACAATCACCCGAACATGAATATCTTGGTGCTGGTAAAAGTGCTGCTTATGGCTTACAACATGTTTTAACCATGTATGGTGGCATTATAGCGCCTCCTCTGATCGTGGGTACGGCTGCAGGCTTATCAGGTATGGAAATTGGGCTACTCATCGCTGCTGCTTTATTTGTCGGTGGCTTAGCGACAATTTTACAAACCATAGGCGTTAAACATATTGGCGCACAATTGCCCTTGGTTCAGGGTGTCTCTTTTGCTGGTGTAGCCACAATGGTCGCAATTGTCACCACAGGTGGCGGATTACAGGCAGTCTATGGTGCCGTCATTGTGGCATCCCTTTTAGGTTTTTTCTTAGCGCCCTACTTCTCTAAAATTATTCGATTTTTTCCCCCAGTTGTTACAGGCTGTGTAATTACAATCATAGGCTTATCACTCCTGCCAGTTGCTGTGCGTTGGATGATGGGCGGCAATAAAAGTGCACCTGATTGGGGAAGTGCTGAAAATATTTGTTTAGCGTTAGCGACGCTTGCAATTGTCATAATATTGAATATGGCTGGCAGTGCCACAATTCGACGCCTTTCAATTTTACTGGCAATTATTCTTGGCACTGTCTTAGCATTTATGTTTGGCTTTGGTGATTTTAGCAAAGTTGGGGAAGGTCATTGGTTACAGGTTCCTAGCTTCTTTGCATTTGGTATGCCGACCTTTGAGTTTACAGCAATACTTTCCATGATCATTGTTACCCTCGTGATTATGACTGAGACTACAGCTGATATTATTGCAGTCGGTGAAATTATCGGTACCGATGTAGATTCAAAACGTATTTCAGATGGTCTACGCGCAGATATGTTATCAAGTGCAGCAGCACCGATCTTTGGTTCATTTATGCAAAGTGCGTTTGCGCAAAACGTTGGTTTAGTTGCAATAACAGGGATTAAAAGTCGCTATGTTGTCGCTGCTGGCGGGATAATTCTGGTCGTACTTGGATTACTCCCAGTGATGGGGCGTTTTATTGCAGCGATTCCTGTGCCTGTACTTGGGGGTGCTGGCCTTGTTTTATTTGGTACAGTAGCCGCGAGTGGTATCCGTACACTGGCAAAAATTGATTATAACGATCAGAAAAACTTAATTATTGTCGCGACTTCCATTGCTGCAGGAATGGTACCCATTATTGACCATTCGTTCTATTCCGACTTCCCAAAATGGGTCCAAACCTTGTTCCATTCGGGTATTAGCTCAACCTGCTTAATGGCGATAATCCTCAATATATTATTTAATCACTTAAAATTATTTGGACCGAAAATTAGTATTAAAAGTAAACAAATAATTGATTCTCATCATTAATTTAAACCATCTTTGTATCAATGCCTGCATACGTGGGCATTAATTTTTCCTTTCATCCACTTTTGGCTTTATTTTTGCAAAAGAATCGTTATTCTGTTACCGCTTTCTCTGGGGATTCTTTTATGAAACTTAATCAAATCGCAGCACTTTGCGCATTAGCTTCTACAGCAGCGTTTACTCAAGCAAGTCCAATTGTTTGGCAAGATTTCAGCCTAACTGGTCTTTATGGCGATAACTACCTAAACCCTTTCTCTCAACAAGAAGGTGAACGCTATACCATCACTGCTGAATATGCTGCAAAGCTTAAGTACTCGGATGTTTTCTTTTTCGTCGATCAACAATGGGGCGGAAAAGATGGCGACTCAACTTACCTTGAATTAGCTCCACGATTAAGTTTAAGTGAAGTTTCTGGCCAAAAACTAAGCGCTGGTCCAATCAAAGATGTATTGATTGCAACGACTTGGGAACACAACGCTGGTTATAACAACAATACTGAGTTCAATAACTTCTTGTATGGCGTAGGCTTTGCTTTAGATATTCCTTACACGCAATATGCAAATATTAACTTCTATCGAGTTGACAATGACTTGACTGAAGATGACTACCAAATGACGATCACTTACGCTGTTCCATTCAAGCTAGGCAATGAAGAATTCTTGGCAGATGCATTCCTTGATTGGTCTACAAATGAAGGTCCTGGTCATGCGAGTGAATTGAACTGGACAAGCCAATATAAATGGAATGTTGGTAAACATATCTCTCCAAAAACCAAATTGTATGTAGGTGTTGAACACTCTGTTTGGAACAATAAATTCGGTCAAAAAGGTCAAGACCAAAACGATGTAAGCGCATTGGTTAAATATCACTTCTAATTGATATTTATAATAAAAAAGCAAGACTAGTGTCTTGCTTTTTTTATACTCAATAATCAAAATAAAGTTATAAATACTGACGATTAGAATAAAAAATGTCTTTTAAAATTCGTTTCGCAACTGAACAGGATTTAACTCAAATCCAAGATATTTACAACGATGAAATTCTGAATGGTTTTGCAACATGGAATGAGCAAGATCAAGACATTTATTATTATCAGAATTGGTATCGTCAGCATCTAATAGATCATTTCCCTATTTTTGTGGTTGAAAACGAACTGACCCAACAAATTGCAGGTTATGCTGAATATAGTACATTTAGAGCGATCAGTGGTTTTAGACAAACTGTCGAACACTCTGTGTATATTCATCCCAATTTTACACGTTTGGGTTTAGGCAAAGCTTTACTCCAACATTTAATTCAACACGCAAGCCAACATAAAATTCATGTCATGATCGCTGCTATAGATCATGAAAATTTTGCATCCATCAAATTACATGAATACTTTGGATTTAAACAAACAGGCTATTTACCAGAAGTCGGACAAAAATTTGGATCTTGGCGCAATCTCGTCTTATTCCAACTGAATCTAAATACTTAAAAAGGGCATTTAGCCCTTTTATTTAAAATCTCTTAATCCAAAGGATTTCCAACAATATTACTGATAATACCTTTCATAATATGAGGTCCTTGTTCTTTTCTTAAGTCCTCATACCATTCACGAGTAATCGATTCGTCTTTCATATGCGTCACATCACAACGTTTACGCGCTCTCAATACCATTTCAGCAGTGCGTTCATTACGTTTGTTTTGATAACGTCTTAACGCATCCTGAATTCCCAATGTATTAATCTGTAATGCCCGAGCCAAATAAATGGCATCTTCCATCGCTTGGCAACCGCCCTGCCCAATATCAGGTGTTGTACTATGTGCTGCATCGCCAACAATCACCACTCGCCCTTTATAGAAATCTGCAAATGGTTCTATATCATGGATTTCAACACGATTGGTTCGCTGTTCATCAATAGCATCAATCAATGTTTGTACTTGCGGACACCAACCGTCAAAATATTGTTTTAGTAATTTTTTATACTGAGTACGATCATTTTCCAAACCTAATTCAAGTGGTACATCAAAGAAGAAATAAAAACGATTACCTGCGACTGGCATTAAAGAAGCTCGCTTCCCTTCTCCTACAAAGGTGGTCCACTGATCAGCAGGTGCCAGCGACTCAGAAATTTCGACCAACCCATTCCAATTCACATAACCTGCATAACGACGCTCAACTTGCTCACCTAAAACATAGGCACGCGTGATCGAATGAGTGCCATCCGCGCCGACCAATAAATCCGTGGTGATTTCTGTTCCGTCAGCAAAATGGATTTTGACGTCATCACCTTGATCCTCAAGTCCGATCATTTTTTTTGCAAGATGAATATCTTCACGTCCAAACTCATCCATTAACATATTTTGTAATTCAGCGCGAGAAACAGGATAAGGTCGCTGCCCGACTTCTTCAATCAATGGATATAAACTAAATTGCGTCATGACATCACCCGTGAGCCCATCGACATAAGCAAGGTGATCCATTTTCCCACCAAGTTGAGCGACTTGATCCGTGAGTCCTAGATAGTTCAAACATTTCACACCATTTGACCACAATGAAATCGCAGCACCCACGGGTAAAATTTTTTCAGTTTGTTCATATATTGAAACTTGATGACCAAATTTCTTCAGCGCAATTCCGGTCGTTAATCCTGCCATTCCGGCACCAATAATGGTGATATTCATTTTTACTTCCACAATTTTTTTTGCTTTAACCCACTGCTTAAAGCGAAAAACGTGCCATTTCCACCAATATAGCGCTACATAAGTGCAAGGTTGGCACATGCTGTGCATTCTTTTTAAAGCCCTTAAGCAGATGCGACATAACAACGCATTAAGATTCTAAGAATGCATTCTTTTGATAAGAATCAAGTTTTAAAGTAATAATGGAAGATGACATGGCAACACTATTGGCACCGGAATTTGAAATCCCTACTCATTTACAGCAACTTACTAACCTTGCAGATGCCCGAATTGGTGCAAAAGTCACAACATGTTCTGATGATTTTTTTGCTGAAGCTCAACGTATGCTTCAGTTTGATGCGCCTATCTTTGTAGAAGGTAAATTTGATGATCATGGCAAGTGGATGGATGGATGGGAAACCCGTCGTAAACGTCACAGTGGTTATGATTGGGCGATTGTTCAGTTAGGTGTTGCAGGTAAAATTAAAGCACTCGATATTGATACCACTTTTTTTAGTGGTAATTATCCAGCTTCTGCTTCAGTAGAAGGATGTTATGCACCAAATGAAAACTTAGATGATGCTGAATGGCACCAAATTTTACCAAATAGTATATTGGGACCAAGTCAGCACCATGTCTTTGAAGTTTCAATGAATCAGATCTTTACCCATCTTCGTTTAAATATTTTTCCAGATGGGGGTATCGCACGATTCCGCGTATATGGTGAAGTCAGCGTTAAAATCCAAGATCAAAGCCAAACCCTCGACCTGCTTGCACTTGAAAATGGTGGACGTGTTATTGCCTATAGTGATGCACACTTCGGACATCCACGTAATCTGATCAATCCAGGACGTGGGATTAATATGGGTGATGGTTGGGAAACCGCACGCCGTCGTGCACCCGGTTTCGACTGGTGTATTTTAGCTTTAGGGCAAGCTGGTCACATTGAAAAGATCGAGATTGATACAGCCCACTTTAAAGGAAATTATCCTGCTGAAGTGTCCATTCAAGCCATTTATATAGAAGATGCAACGGATCCTCAATTGATTCCACAAAGTATGTTTTGGCCTTTCTTATTAGATGCTCAACCAATGCAAATGGATCACATTCATAACTTTGTAAATGAAGTGTTGGGACACGAAAAAATTTCTCATATTCGGGTAAATATGATTCCTGATGGTGGGATTAGTCGTATTCGCCTCTGGGGTAAAGTGAATCCTTAGTTGAGCATTTGTTACTTTTAAAGTGATCTTATTTTGACTGCATTTTCGACTCAATTCTAAATTGAAAATGCAGTATCTTTTTAGCGAATTTTTATGAAGCATACCATTACCCTACAACCTTTAACCTCCGAAAATTTTGCACCTTTTGGTGACGTCATTGCTTGCCAAGGAAATGATTATTTTCATATTAACGATGCGCATACAGAGCGCTATCATGCTTTAGTGACCACTGAAATTATTGGCGATGCCAAAGCCGGGATTAGTATTTTTCGAAATATTCAAAGTACCAATATTCCGTTCAAAATTTCAATGCTTGAACGTCATCCTCATGGATCACAAGCTTTCATCCCGATGCAGGGACAAAAGTTTTTAGTAGTGGTTGCACCAAACTTAAATGCGGATCAGCCCGATATTTCAAACCTACAAGCTTTTATAACCAATGGCTCTCAAGGTGTGAACTATCGGGCGGGGACTTGGCATCATCCACTTTTAACATTGGAAAGCCCGAGTGATTTTGCGGTGGTGGATCGGATTGGCAGTGGACCTAATTGTGATGTGTTTAAGTTTGATCAAATTGAAATATCACATTGAATCTGGTGCTTATGCATCTCAGTTATGCAGATCATGAGACCATCTAATTTTATGTCCATCTTTGACTATTATTTTACAACTAGGTAATCATTGTCATTCACCGATGTCGCATATTCTTCCATTCTTGAAATCAGTCCATTTTCAATGGTGTACTCTTGTACCCATTTTTGCTCAAATTCACCATCTTGACCATCAATCGTAAATTTTTCGCGTCCAAAAACCACCACTTTGTTACCTTCTTTGACCATACGTAAAATATTAAAGTATGCGACATGCATGGTTGTGAAATTGGTATTGAAGAACTGTTCTACACCCGTTTTTCCTTCAAATCGAATTGAAGGCAGTTTTTGTGAGCCATGGTGAATCCATACCGTATCCTCAGTTACTGTTGCAACAGCAGCCTGTAAATCTTGAGACCTAAATGCCTCAAACATTTGGTCTATGATTAGAAGTGAATTGATCATACTCATTTTATTTACTCTTTTTATCTTAGGATAAAAAGAGGTTAATGAAGGGAGAGTGAAAGATCACTATCAGCTGGTATAGCGATTTAAAGATTTTGCTAGAAACGATGAGTTCTATACGACTGCTTGATTTTGACAAGCTGACATCACATGTAACACCGCAGCAGTTCTCGTTTCCACAAACAGCTTCTCAAAAACATGCTCTAAATGTTTATTGACGGTGCGTGGACTCAACTCCAAAATTTCTGCAATATCTCGGTTGGTTTTGCCAAGCGTTACCCAATGCATAACTTCAGCCTCACGTGGTGTTAAATTCGGACAAGCTTGAGCGATCTCCTCAACACTTGGCATGTGTGTTTGCTCTTTGAGCTGAACCAAAACATGTTTAGGTAATTGTCCTTCTTTCAGCTTGGTCAATAAATTTAATTGTAATTGCTGATGCCCATGACCATATTGACCATGTAGCATTTCTTCTTGATAAGATTGCTGGAAAAGTGCTTTTAACCACTGATTTATACTCTTTCTAAAATGAGTAATATCAATTCCATGTTGCGTTAATAAACCTTGCACTACAGGTGTCTGCCAAATAATTTCCCCATCCATATTCATCGACAAAATTGCACTGCCTGTTGCATCGAGCATTTGTTTCTGTTGGTGCATTAAACGGGCTTGCAGTAAATGCGTTTTGACACGTGCTTGTACTTCATCGATATTCAGTGGCTTTGTCACATAATCTACGCCCCCGACTTGAAAGCCTTTTACAATATGTTCGGTTTCCGTCAAACCCGTCATAAATATGACAGGGATGTGCTCAGTCATTGGACTCGCTTTAAGCTGGATACAGGTTTCAAAACCATCAATCTCAGGCATACTCCCATCCAATAAAATCATATCTGGCTGTGAACGGTGCGCAATTTCAATAGCAGTAAAACCATTAGTAGCAACTAAGACCTGATAGCCGGCTTGATCAAGACTCTCATGTAATAAACTTAGATTTTCAGGAATATCATCCACAATTAAAATGCTTTCTAACATAGCTTAACTCCCTTCCAAATCAGATCTGATATCAGATAGGTGCTCGTGTAATCGTTGTAATGCACGTTGGGTATCGAAGCGTTGAATATCAAATTCTATGTGCTGCCATATAGAAGGATCACAGACATTGAGTTTATTGCAAATTTCGAGCATCTCTTTGGCTCCACGGATATAACCAATACTCAAATAATCTTCTAGTTTGATTAGCGCTTGTTCTGGTGCTACATCATCCTCATCAATCACGCTGACAGATAAAGCGTTGCCATCATGGTGTAAGGGTTCAACCTGTTTTTGAGGTTCTTCTGCGGCTTGATTCGGCTCATTCTGATGAACCCAGTTCAAGCCTAATTTATCTCCAATCTTGTTCAGTAGCAGATTTAAGTCCACGGGTTTGACCAGAAAGTCTTCATTCAATACATCGGTTTCAGGATTCTGCATTCGTTCATTGGCATCTGCGGAAATAATGATGATAGGAACATTGGTCATTTTATTATTTCTCAATAATTTCGCAGTTTCCCACCCTCCCATCAATGGCATACTCAAATCCATTAAAATTAAATCTGGTCGAAATTCAGGGACTTTTCTTAGACATTGCAATCCCGATTCTGCTTCTTCAAGAATAAAGCTGAGAGGTTTAAGGAAATTTAAAACTAGTCCACGATCAGTTGCTTCATTGTCTACGACCAATATTTTACGGCGATGTCCCATATAGCCAGATACTGTATTCGATGCGACATCAGCAATGGGATGAATGACCGACTTTGAAGGTAAATATAGTTTTATTTTAAAAACTGAACCGTTTTTTAACCTACTGCTTACATTTAACTCCCCACCGAGAATATCCACCAATAGTTTAACAATTGGTAAACCCAAACCTGTTCCTGCAAAGCTCCCTTGTACGACATTTTGTCCGCGCTCAAAAGGCTGGAATATTCGCTCTAGATCTGCTTCAGCAATTCCACATCCCGTATCATGAATTTCAAAATATGCCGTCTGAAAGCGATAATCCACTCTAAATTTCACCTCTCCTTCGAGCGTAAATTTCAAAGCATTTCCCATTAAATTGATAAGGATCTGTTCAAGTCTTTTTTTATCTATACGCACGTATTGTGGTATTTTTTCACTAATTTCGACCGTAAATTTCAGTTGTTTTTGTTGGAATTGTGGCTCAAACATATTTACGATTTGTTGGAGAAACTTCGGAAATTCAATATTCGACATTTCTAAAGAAATTTTACCTGTTTCAATCCTTGCAAGATCAAGTAAACCATCAATCAAGGACGTTAAATGCTGCCCACTACGACGAATCACGCCCAGCGCAGCTTTTCCTTGTTCAGAGAGTTGTTCTTGTTTATTGAGTAACTGGCTATATCCTAAAATACTATTTAGAGGTGTTCTCAGTTCATGACTAATTCCAACAACATAACGACTTTTGGCCTCATTGGCTTTTTCAGCTTGAGTTCGTGCATCTTGTAATTGCCGATCTGTAATTTTATGCGCTTCAATTTCGTCCATGAGCAGTTGTGTTTGCATATTACTTTCAAGCTGAGCTTGTCGGCGACTTTCATCATTGAGTACCAACCACCATGCTGCAACACATAACAGTAAAAATAATACGGCATAAATTTTCACAAATAGCATCAGCAACTCATGCTGTTGAGTTGATCCAAATACTGTGCCGAATTTACTCAGTTCTTGTAAATAAACCAGACTTAAACTGACTGCCAAAACCACACTCAGAACAAAGATCATCAAAATATAAAGACTCAATCTAGTATTGATGTATCTCAACCATTGGCTCGGTAGAAACCAAACTGCAAAATGCTTAAGTTGTGCAGACCACCGTGCATGAGGCTTACATAAATCATGGCAACGAGCTTCTAAGGTACAGCATAAAGAACAAATAATATTGTTATAAGCAGGACAAGTCGCCATGTCAGCCATTTCATACTCATGCTCACAAACCACACATCGTTGTGTCTCTATTGGTTTTAATGATTTATCTTCATGACGTGCGATGTAGTATTTGCCACGAGTAAAATAAGCAAGCATTGGGACACAGACGATAGCTGAACCTAAAGCAATAAATCCTGCTAAGGATTTTGCGATATCACCAAATAATCCCCAGTAGCATAAAATCGACAATAAGGATGCAATACATAAACTGCCAACACCGACTGGATTAATGTCATAGAGGTAAGCACGCCTAAACTCAATTCCTTTCGGGCTCAGCCCCAATGGCTTACAGATAACGAGATCAGCAACGATGGCACCCACCCATGCCAAGGCGACATTACTATAAAGCCCTAATACACGCTCCACCGCATGGATGACACCCAGCTCCATCAACAATAGCGCAATAAAAATATTGAATACTAACCAGACTACACGTCCGGGATGACTGTGCGTTAAGCGTGCAAAGAAATTAGACCATGCCAATGAGCCAGCATAAGCGTTGGTTACGTTGATCTTTAACTGTGCGATACACACAAACATGACTGTAAGAAATAATGCAGCACCAGGATGCTCAATCACTTGTTGGTAGGCGATCCAATATAGATAATTCGGATTGCTTAACTCATGATTCGGTACCATAAATTTAAGGGCGAGTACCATTAAAATCATGCCCATAAAAATTTTAATGAATCCCACCAATATCCATGCAGGACCGCCTAAAAATACCGCCCAATTCCATTTCTTTTGAGCATTTTTTTTGTCTGGCAAAAATCTTAAATAATCAGCTTGTTCACCAATCTGCGTAATCAGCGCAAATAAAACAGTGCAAGATGCGCCAAAAAAAGCCAAATTGAATCCTGCACTTTGACTTTGCGCGCCTTCTATTAGGGCAACTTCAGAGAGCAGAGTCGGATGCTTCACCAAAACAAAGCACCATGGTAGTAATAATAAAAAAATCCATAATGGTTGGGTAAACGCTTGTACTTTATTAATAAATCCTATGCCTTTGATCACTAGGGGCAGAATAATAAGCGCAGAAATTAAATAACCTAGACTCAGCGGCACACCTAAACCAAGCTCAAGCGCCAAAGCCATGATAGCGGCTTCAAAAGCAAAGAAGATGAAAGTAAAACTGGCGTAAATGACTGAAGTTATAGATGAGCCGATATAGCCAAAGCCTGCGCCCCGTGTAAGTAGGTCAATATCAACATTGTATTTGGCCGCGTAATATCCAATAGGCCAACTGGTCAAAAAGATAATGATTGAAACGACCACTAAGGCCCAGAATGCATTGCTAAAGCCGTATTGCCATAACATGGTTGCACCAAGCGCTTCCATCGCTAGAAAACTGACTGCTGCAAGCGCTGTATTGGTCACCGTCCAAAGGGACCACCGTCTTACTGACCTCGGTGCGTAGCGTAGTGCATAGTCTTCAATACTCTCATCAACCACCCAAGTATTGTATTTACGGCGTGTATGAATCACCCGTTGCGGTGCTTGAGGAGTATTGCTAGATGAAACCATAAAGCTAGGCAATTTAAATAGACCCTTACAGTTAGCAAAATCTATGCCCAGCTTAACTTTCATCAAAAATCATTTTGAGGAACATCGATATACGTAAAGTGACGTATATGCTCATTTTTTAACACCCCTTAGGCTTAAGTCCATAGCAAGCGCAAACAATAAATCGCGCAATGGCCTTATCCACTTCATCAGGGGAACACCAATGACCTTAAAATCTAAAGTTAAAACATCTGGCTTACTCGCAGGACTACTCGCTGTTCCTTTTTTACTGGCACCTGTCTTGACCACTGCGAGTGCTCCAGCGACAGCAAAAGTAAATACAACCAAACTTAACGTAAATGATAAATTCGTCTATGTCGGTCAGCTTCATTCAGCGACAGGAACGATGGCAATCTCTGAAACAGGAGCCATCCAAGCAGAACGTTTAGCCATTGAGCAGATCAACAAACAAGGTGGTGTATTAGGTCGTCAGATTAAAATTGTTCAAGAAGATGGTGCATCTGACTGGCCAACTTTCGCTGAGAAAGCCCGAAAATTAACTGAAAAGGATCGTGTTGCAGCAATTTTTGGTTGCTGGACTTCAGCTTCTCGTAAAGCCGTATTACCTATTATTGAACGAAATAATTCGCTTCTGTATTACCCAACATTCTATGAAGGTCTAGAACAATCTAAAAATGTGATTTATACCGGTCAAGAAGCTACGCAACAGGTGCTTGAGTCTCTGAATTGGCTTGCACGTGAGAAAAAAGCCAAAACATTCTATTTAATCGGTTCTGACTATATTTGGCCACGTACCACCATGAAAATTGCCCGTACACACATTGAAAAAGTGTTGAAAGGTAAAGTCGTCGGTGAAGAATACTACCCGCTTGGACATACGCAATTTGGTTCTTTAATTAACAAAACCAAACTTCGTAAACCAGATGCAATTGTCGCTGCCGTGGTGGGTGGATCAAACGTTTCATTCTATAAGCAAATGAAAGCTGCAGGCGTGACTGGCGATAAGCAAACACTGCTCACCTTCTCTGTGACAGAAGATGAATTACTGGGGATTGGTGGCGAAAATATGAAGGGCTTCTACTCTTCAATGAAATATTTCCAAAGTCTAAATAATTCAAGTAACGCAGCTTTCGTAAAAGCATTTAAAGCGAAATATGGTCCTAAAGCAGTAATTGGTGATGTGACTCAAGCAGCTTATCTTGGTCCATGGCTATGGAAAGCCGCAGTTGAAAAAGCTGGTAGTTTTGATGTTGCCAAAGTTACCAAAGCCTCTCCAGGCATCGAAATGAAAAATGCGCCTGAAGGTTACGTGAAAATTGATGCCAATCATCATTTATGGAGCAAATCACGTATTGCACAAGTGCAAACCAATGGTCAATTCAAAGTGGTCTACGAATCAAAAGGTTTAATCAAGCCTAATCCATTCCCTAAAGGCTACTAATCGACAGCACATGATCAGGAGAGACCTCTCCTGATCTTTTCATTTCAAACCTATTATTTAAAGCTTGGAGGATGAGGCGATGGATTTATCTTTAGCTGACTTCGGTGCAATATTTGCGATGCAAGGCTTTAATGGTCTTTCTGTTTTCTGTGTGCTGTTGTTAATGGCACTGGGCCTTGCAATTATTTTTGGGCAAATGGGTGTCATCAATATGGCACATGGTGAATTCCTCACAATAGGCGCGTATACCACATTTGTCATTTCAACCCTGACTGAAAGCTATTTTCCTCAATTGCTTCCCTATTATTTTATTGTAGCGATTGTGGCAGCTTTTCTGACAGCAGGCATTATCGGCTATATGGTCGAACGGCTCATGATTAGTCGGCTTTATCAGCGGCCACTCGATACTTTGCTTGCAACTTGGGGCTTGAGCTTAATCATGCAACAAGTGTTTCGCTCTACATTTGGTCCCAAAGAAGTGAGCCCAACACTACCTGATTGGCTTATGGGCTCTTATCAACCGACAGAGACGATTGATATTCCTATTAATGGCTTATTCCTTGTCGGTGTCACACTCACCGTGACCGCTTTCGTCTATTTCCTCATCTATCGTTCTCGCTGGGGCTTACAGCTTCGTGCGACAAACCAAAACCGTTTCATGAGTGGTGCCGTTGGTATTAATACAAAGCGTGTGGACAGTCTAACATTCGCATTAGGTTGTGGTTTGGCCGGTATTGCTGGTGCGGCGTTTACGACAATTGGCTCAACTGGTCCAACTGCAGGCTCTCTCTATATCGTAGACACGTTCTTGGTTGTGGTGTTTGGTGGAGCTGCAAGTCTATTAGGCACTATCGCTTCGGCTTTCAGTATTGCACAAGCCCAATCAATCCTAGAGTTCTTCCTGTCAGGCTCTGTTGCCAAAGTCATTACCTTAGCGACGGTCATCATCATTTTGATGTTACGTCCTCAAGGTTTGTTCTCAATCAAAGTTCGTAAATAGGTATTCAGGAGAGATTGATATGAGTAATCCAATGAATGCCTTGTTAGGCGGTAAAGAAGGTGCGATTGGACTGGCTATATTGGCAGTACTGATCCTATTTGTAATGCCCATGTTTTTAGATGTTTTCCGTCTCAATTTAATGGGTAAATATCTTACGTTTGCCTTTGTCGCGATTGGTTTAGTGCTGTGCTGGGGTTACGGCGGCATTTTGAGTTTAGGTCAGGGTATTTTCTTTGGGATCGGTGGCTACTGTATGGCCATGTTCCTCAAGCTCGAAGCTTCTGACATGCAATCCACAGCAGCTCAAACCACACCCGGTATTCCTGATTTTATGGACTGGAACCAAATTACCAGTTTACCAATGTTCTGGGAACCGTTCCATAGTTTCACATTTACCCTATTCGCGATTGTAATTATTCCAATTTTATTGGCTTTTATTATTGGTTTTGCAATGTTTACTCGTCGTGTAGGAGACGTGTATTTCTCTATCATCATGCAAGCGATTGTGGCGATTTTGACAATTTTGATTATTGGTCAACAAGGCTTTACTGGTGGTATCAACGGTATTACTGATCTCAAGACATTACATGGCTGGGACATCCGTACGGATGAGGCAAAGTACGTTCTGTATTACATCAATGCATTATTACTCATCGCAGTCATCATGATCAGTCGCTTTGTTCTCAGCTCAAAGTTAGGTCGCTTACTTTCTGCAATGCGTGAAAAAGAAGAACGTGTACGTTTTTCTGGTTATGACGTTTCAATGTACAAAGTCTTTATCTTCTGCTTTGCGGCAGTCGTTTCTTCCGTCGGTGGGGCAATGTTTACGCTGCAAGTCGGCTTCATGTCACCTACGATTATTGGCATCGTCCCATCTATTGAAATGGTGATCTTGGCTGCAGTAGGCGGTCGTTTATCACTGATTGGAGCTGTATATGGTGCAGTTTTAGTTAACCTCGGTAAAACTTACTTCTCTGAAGCATTCCCTGAAGTATGGTTGTACTTCCTTGGTGCATTGTTCATAGGCGTTGTGATGTTCTTACCGAATGGTTTAGCTGGCTTATATGAAAAATATGTTCGCCCACTTATCTTCAAAGATAAAAAAACAACGGCTTCGCCTATCCCCCATCAACCCACGGAGTCCAAAAAAGATAGCAATATTGAAGTAGAAGGAGGTGTGAAATGAGTAAAGTCGGCGTAGAAATGGCAAAACCTGTACTTGTTATCGAAGATCTCACAGTCTCGTTTGATGGCTTTAAAGCCGTCAGCGATCTCAACTTCTATCTCGATAAAAACGAAGTTCACGTGGTGATCGGCCCTAATGGTGCAGGTAAAACAACAGTATTGGATTTGATTTGCGGTAAAACTAAAGCAACTTCTGGCACGATCAAATTTAATGATATTGAACTGACTAAGCTCAAAGAGTTCGAAATCGTTCGTAAAGGTGTCGGTCGTAAATTTCAAAATCCCAATATTTACGAAAACCTTTCAGTCTATGACAACCTAGAAATGTCTTTCCCACGTGGTCGTAATGTGTTTGGGGCTTTGTTCTTTAAGCGAACCAAAGATGTCGAAGAACGTATCCAAGAAGTCGCTTCAAAAATTTTCCTCACTGATTTATTACACACCTCCGCAGGCCTATTGTCTCATGGACAAAAACAATGGCTTGAAATAGGGATGTTGCTTATGCAAGACCCCGAGTTGTTAATGCTGGATGAACCTGTGGCAGGCATGAGTGTTTCTGAGCGCGAACAGACAGCACAACTGCTTCGTGAAATCAGTAAAGGACGCTCAGTCCTCGTGATTGAGCACGATATGGAGTTCGTAAAAACTATTGCAGATAAAGTGACTGTATTGCATCAAGGGAAAATCCTCGCAGCAGGAAAAATGGATGATGTGCAAAGTGATCCAAAAGTCATTGAAGTCTATCTCGGACACTAAGGAGGCCTTATGAGCGGATTATTAGAAATTAGTTCTTTGTGTTCAGGTTATAAACAAAGCCAAGTCATTCATGATCTAGAGCTTAAAATTCAACCCAAAGAAATTGTGGCGATTATGGGTCGAAATGGGATGGGAAAAACCACACTGTTTAAAACCCTTATCGGTGATATTAAAAATACTCAAGGCGAAATCAAGCTCGATGGTAAAAACTTAGAAAAGCTTGACCCGTATCAACGCGTGGAAAATGGTGTTGCCTATGTTCCTCAAGGTCGTATGATTTTCTCAACCATGTCTGTTCTAGAGAATATTCAAACGGGTCTCCCTGCGTCTGCCCATGGCAAAGTACCTGACGATCTGTATGAGCTTTTCCCTGTACTTTGGGATATGCGTAAACGCAAAGGGGGAAATTTATCTGGTGGACAACAGCAACAATTGGCAATTGCACGTGCACTCGCCACCAATCCCAAAGTATTGCTGCTCGATGAACCTACCGAGGGAATCCAGCCCTCGATTATTAAAGATATTGCGAAAACGCTAAAAGAAATTCGCGATCAACGAGACCTCACTATCGTGGTCTCCGAGCAAGTACTGAGCTTTACTATGGCGATGGCAGATCGCTTCTTGGTCATCGATAAAGGCCGTTTTGCTTATGAAGATGTCAGAGCGAATGTCGATGAAGCGACCATTAGCAAATATCTTTCAGTTTAAAGCACGTCATCTCATCAATTCTTAATTTGGCATCTCCCTCGATTTTTCGGGGGATTTTTTTGACCATTTGTTGGAGTGGTATTGTTATTTCGATCTAAAGACTCATTCAAAATATCGCTTCATATACGCAATTCACCGTATTTTGCATCGATCAATTTCACGAGAAACTCCTTACATAGATTTTAATTTTAAAGATATGGGGAGTAAGTTGAATGCGTCACGGTGATATCTCAAGTAGTCCAAATACAGTAGGTGTAGCAGTAGTGAACTATAAAATTCCACGCTTGCACACCAAAGCAGAAGTACTTGAGAATGCAAAAAAAATTGCTGAAATGTTGAAAGGAATTAAACAAGGTATTCCAGGTATGGATCTCATTGTTTTTCCTGAATACAGCACCATGGGCATTATGTATGATCATGATGAAATGATGGCAACGGCAGCCACAATCCCAGGTGATGAAACGGCAATTTTCTCTCAAGCTTGTATTGAAGCAAATGTTTGGGGCGTATTCTCAATTACTGGGGAACAGCACGAAGAACACCCGCATAAAGTGCCATATAACACCTTAGTGCTCATCAATAACAAAGGTGAAATCGTTCAAAAATATCGCAAGATTATTCCATGGTGCCCAATTGAAGGCTGGTGCCCTGGAGATACGACTTATGTGACAGAGGGCCCTAAAGGCATCAAAATGTCACTCATTATCTGTGACGACGGTAATTACCCTGAAATTTGGCGCGACTGTGCGATGAAAGGTGCTGAACTTGTGGTGCGATGCCAAGGTTATATGTACCCGGCTGATGAACAGCAAATCAATATGGCCAAATGTATGGCTTGGGCAAATAACGTTTATGTCGCTGTTGCCAATTGTACTGGTTTTGATGGGGTATATACCTACTTTGGACATTCGGCAGTGGTCGGCTTTGACGGACGTACATTAGGTGAATGTGGTACGGAAGAAAATGGTATCCAATACGCACAGTTATCACTCACAGAAATACGTGATGCACGTAAATACGATCAATCACAAAACCACTTGTTCAAGCTGCTACACCGTGGCTATACAGGCGTATACAACAATGGTGATGGTGATAAAGGGGTTGCCGATTGTCCATTCGACTTCTACAAGACATGGGTCTTAGACGCACAAAAAGCACAGGAAAATGTTGAGCAGTTTACGCGTTCAACCATTGGCGTTGCAGAGTGCCCAATTGGCAACTTACCTCACGAAGGGTTAGAGAAAGAAGCTTCTTAAAGAAGCTTCGTCCGACTTGATTTCAGGAGGTTTCGAACATGACATTTGCCAGTGACCGTATACATGCCAATCAGGAAAGTTTGGCAAAACAACGCTATGACATGCAAAGCAAGGAATGTATTGCACGTACTTCCCGATTCAGTTTTGAACCAGATGCCGTGATGACCCATCTACGTGAACATATTATTGGACAAGAAGCCGCACTTGATGAAATTGAAAATATGCTCACCACAGTGAAAGCAGATTTTAACGCAGCTCATCGTCCTTTAAGTGTCACACTGATGTTAGGTCCTACCGGTGTAGGAAAAACTGAAACAGTCCGCCTCATTGCTGAAGCGATACACGGTAAAGCTGATGCATTCTGTCGAATTGATATGAATACATTGGCACAAGAGCATTATGCAGCCGCCCTGACAGGTGCCCCACCAGGCTATGTCGGCTCTAAAGAAGGAAATACTTTATTCGATGAAGCCCTGATTCAAGGGAGTTTCTCCAAACCTGGCATTGTTCTCTTTGATGAAATTGAAAAAGCCAGTACTGAAGTCATTCGAGGGCTACTCAATGTGCTTGAAACAGGAACTTTAAAATTAACTGCGGGTACAAAGGTTTTAGACTTTAAAAACTGCATGATTTTTATGACGAGTAATGTGGGTGCCAAAGATGCTCAAAAGCGTCTGAAACAACTCAGTCAATTACCAAAACCACTCCAGAATTTAGCCAAGCATTTGAAATTAGATGACAGTGAAATCACGACAAAAGCACTCGATAAAAAGTTTGATCCTGAGTTTCTAAATCGAATTGAGCGAATCTTACATTATCAGCCAGTTGAATCTGATTTTGCTGCAACCTTAGTCCAACTCGAAATTGACAAAATGAACCAACGTCTAAAAAAGCAAAGTCGAACCATTGCTTTGACCGATGCTGCCATTCGATTCCTGAGTTCAGGACATGATGTTCGATTTGGTGCTCGGGGTTTAAGCCGTCGTTTTAAAGTGTTAGTTGAACCTGCACTCGCGAAAGCTTTTCTAAACAACAAGCACATTAGTGAATTCATCATCGATTACGACAATACGAAGCTTCAAATTCAGATGATTGAGCCTGCAGTGAAACAACTTGATCCGTTACTGATACACGAAGCATCACAACAACACTGAGACCTAAACTTTATTTGACCTCAATACAGGGGATACATTATGCAACATATTAAAATCAAACCAGGAGTTCCACTTGCGGAGCAAGCCGAAATTGGTCACAACCGTTGGCACCCAGACTTACCTTTTCTGACATCAGTAAAACCTGGTGAAGAAATTCTGATTGAAAGTTTGGATTTCCTTGACGCACAAATTAAAGATACTGACGATATTTCTGATGTTAAAAATGTGGATTTAACACGTGCTCATCCTTTAACAGGTCCATTCTATGTTGAAGGTGCAGAACCAGGTGATTTGTTGGTCATTGATCTACTAGACATTCAACCGATTTCTGATGTGGGTTTTTCGGGTGTTTTTGCCAAGGAAAATGGTGGTGGCTTCTTGGCGGACTATTTCCCAGAGGCAGATAAAGCCATTTGGGATTTGAAAGGTTTATTTGCAACTTCACGTCATATCCCTGGTGTACGTATTGCAGGATTAAAACATCCTGGCTTGATGGGAACTCTACCATCACATGATTTACTGAAAGAATGGAATCGCCGTGAAGCATTGCTCGTTCCTAAAGGTCAGGCAAACCCTCCTGATCCACGTACAGCCGTTCTGCGTGGTGTGAAAGGTCCAGAATTTGATCGTATGGCGGCTGAAGCTGCACGCACAGTTCCTCCACGTGAACATGGGGGTAACACAGACATTAAAGACCTTGCTGCAGGAAGCCGTATTTACTTCCCTGTTTATCAAAAAGGTGCTGGCTTCTCAATGGGCGACCTCCACTTCTCACAAGGTGACGGTGAAATTGGTTTCTGTGGTGCGATTGAAATGGATGGCGTTACACGTGTCGGTTTCGATTTAATCAAAGGTGGAATGGAAAAATACAATATTGATTCACCTATCTTTGTTCCAAGCAATGTACGTCCAAATTATGATCAATGGCTGACTTTCGAAGGGATCAGTGTTGAAGATGGTGTAAATCACTATCTCGATGCGACAGTGGCTTACCGCCAAGCATGTTTAAAAGCCATTAAGTATCTTGAAAACTTTGGCTTTACTGGGTCACAAGCCTACATGTTACTTACCGCTGCACCGGTTGAAGGTCGTATCGGAGGTATTGTAGATATTCCAAACTGTGCATGTACCGTCTCACTCCCAACCTCTATTTTTGAACAAAATATCTTGCCGCAAGGTGCTTTAAATGACGATAAATTTTGGGGGCATAAACGCTAATTAGCGCATTATTGTTGTTACAGGTTTCACCATTTTACGGGGTAGCTTGAGTAAGCATGCGAGCTACCTCCTTTTTAACTTTTAAACATGCGCATGCTTAAAAATAAGTAGGAGCACGACCATGCCATTATACGATTTCCGCTGTGATCACTGCGAAGGAATTTTTGAACAACGTGTGCCTATTTCTAGGATTGCAACTGACACCATCGAATGTAAATACTGCCAACAACAAACCTTAGCAAAACCGATGATAACTGGCAGACAACAAATCAACATGAAGACCAAATGGCGCCCAGGGTCAGGCGCAGAACAACTTGCAGGACCTTTAGTCGGCGGTCCAGGTACCAATAAAAATAGTTCACGCAGTTCAGTGCTACACAATTGTCGTGGTGTGAATTGTTCACTCTGTGAAGTATAAAAAAGCCCGCAGATGCGGGCTTTAATGCTCGTGTCTACGGACAATTAAACGACTAATTCAGCTAAGTTGCCTTTTTGTTCCAACCATTCTTTACGATCACTTGCGCGTTTCTTGGCTAATAATTTATCTAATAAACCTGAAGTAAAATGCACATCATCCAAATCTAGTTGCACCAAACGACGAGTATTGGGATCCAATGTTGTTTCACGGAGCTGACTTGCATTCATCTCACCCAAACCTTTAAATCGTGTGATTTGTGGGGATTTAGTTTTGGCTTTTTTCAATATGCCTTCTAATTCTGCTTCATCAAGCGCGTAATGCACATCTTTACCGTCATCAATACGGAATAAAGGTGGCATCGCAACAAATAAGTGCCCTGCTTCAACTAGACTTGGGAAGTGCTTCACAAATAATGCACATAGTAAAGTCGCAATATGTAATCCATCTGAGTCTGCATCGGCAAGAATACAGATCTTGCCATAGCGAAGTTCAGACAAATCATCAGAACCCGGATCGACTCCTATTGCGATTGCAATATTATGAACCTCTTGAGAAGCAAGTACTTCATCTGAAGAGACTTCCCAAGTGTTTAAAATTTTTCCGCGGATCGGCATAATCGCTTGGAAATTCTTATCACGCGCCTGTTTGGCAGATCCTCCAGCAGAATCACCTTCCACAATAAATAGTTCTGACTCTTCCAAACTATGTCCCACACAATCAGATAATTTGCCTGGTAAAGTGGGACCTGAAACGATTTTTTTGCGCTCAACTTTCTTCGCTGCTTTTAAACGACGTCCCGCTTTTGAAATCGCCATTTCAGCCAATTGCATTGCAATTTCAGAGTTTTGATTCAACCATAAGGCAAAAGCATCTTTTGCGATGTTCTGCACAATCGCAGAGGCTTCACGACTTGAAAGACGCTCTTTGGTTTGACCTGAAAATTGTGGCTCTTGAAATTTCAAAGACAGAATATAGTTCACGCCATCCCATACATCTTCCGCTGAAAGCTTCATATTACGTGGTAAGAGATTACGTAACTCACAGAACTCACGGATCGCATCCGTCACACCTGAACGAAGACCATTCACATGTGTGCCACCTTGCGCCGTTGGAATCAAGTTCACATAAGATTCTTGAATGCTCTCTCCGCCTTCAACATTCCAACAAATCGCAAACTCCGCACTGGCACGTTCCGCGTCACCTGTAGCGACAAATGCAGGCATAGGGATGATTTCACGATCTTCCAACTCATCCATCAAATAATCGACGAGACCATTTTCAAACTGCCAAGTGATCTTTTCGTCGTTAATTTCATCAACATAATTGATTTGTAAGCCAGCAGCTAATACCGCCTTCGCTTTTAAATTGTGTTTAAGTGCCTTTAATGCAAATTTAGGTGAATCAAAATATTTCGCTTCAGGCCAAAAGTGAACTGAGGTACCCGATGCACGTTTAGGTGCTTTACCTTCCAGAACTTCAAGTGGTGCCGTTGCTTCACCTTGCTCAAAGGCCATTTTGTACAAATTACCTTGGCGCTGAACTTGGACTTCCACACGTGTGGAAAGCGCATTTACAACAGAAATACCAACCCCGTGCAAACCACCAGAGAATTGATAATTATCTGTGCTGAATTTCCCGCCTGCATGCAGTTTAGTCAGAATGATTTCAATGCCGCTTTGACCATATTCAGGATGAATATCAACTGGCATACCACGCCCGTTATCTTCTACTGACAATGAACCATCTTTATACACAGTCACTGTAATTTTATTCGCGTGTCCTGCCAATGCTTCATCGACCGCATTATCAATGACCTCTTGCGCCAAATGGTTTGGACGTGTGGTATCGGTATACATGCCTGGACGACGGCGTACAGGATCTAAACCAGATAAGACTTCAAGGGATTGGGCCGTATATTGAGACACGTTGAATTGTTTCCTTATTTTAAGCTGTCAGCTAAAAACTGATATACCAAGGGTATTTTATCCGCGAAATCATCCATCGCGTGATTGCCATATGTTTCTGTAATGAGGAACGCTTGATGACCATCGCAATTATAATAACGTTCCGCTTCACGATAATCCAAAACTTCATCACCTTGTTGTAACAAGACCAAGATTTTGTCTGCATCTTGCACAAACGGAACTGCCATATGCTCCAATTGATCAAGCTGAGCTTCATCTAACGACCAATTCGCAGTGACTGGATAAGGAAACTGCGCCGTTGAAAACAAGTTTCTAAATAATTTCCATGGTTGCATAGCGGGATTAATCAGTACAGCTGCGACTCCATGTTTCGCGGCAAGCTGCGTCGCATAAAATCCACCTAAACTGCTCCCAATCAAAACGACATTTGACATAGACTCGATGAGTGTCGAAATCGAAGTAATGACCTGATCAGGCGGCATATTTAAATCGGGCAAATGCACTTGTACATGTTCATGTCTTTCAAAATACTGACGAATCAGTTGCCCTTTAATCGAAAAAGGACTACTTTGAAATCCATGTAGATAGATAATATTCATGAACTGATTAATTGCATTTTCCTCAAAATTGTTCTAATTTTTATTGTGAATCATATCACATATTTGTTTCTCTTTTGTACGATAACAAATATTGTCAGACAAAAAAATTAGAGCCGATCTGAAATCAAAGTTATCTTAAAAATTGTTCGGGATGAACAACATAAGATAAATACAAGGAATTTTATACAGTGATCATTGCTAAAAATAAAGTGTCTTTAGATGATCATGCACTATCAGGATAAGACTAGATGCCGAGTTTAACGCCACTACATGAAACCTATTGTAAATGGGATCGATCTCCTCCGAGTCAGGCCGATGTGCTTGAAGGTTTGGCACAACTGGTCAGCACTCCAATTAACCTTGCTGTTCAAAATCTCATTCAATCACTTCAACGTGAAGTGCTCTTAACCGTATTTGGTTTAAGTAAAAAAACATCAAAAGAATTTCAAAAGAAAACCTACGTTCGAAAGTTATATAAATTTTCATATGACACGCTTCTAAATTACGGAAATTATTTGGTCGCACCAGCCCTGCGCAAAATCATTGATCAATTTCCGAAACTCCATGATAAACCCCTCACGCCAAAAATGATTTTTTTGGTCAGTGCTCTTAATGGCGTGATTGGCGACTATTTACTCAAAAATCAAAATCCGTTGGCGATTACCAGTAATCTGTATGATCACTATGGAGAGTTACAACAGGGTGACCTGTCAGGTCGTGTCGTGATCTTTTGCCATGGTCTGTGCATGAATCATCTTGATTGGACCAATCGCAACTATGGCGGTATTGGTGAAAAACTGCTTGCACAACGCGACAACAACACCATGCTTTATTTGCATTACAACACTGGTCGCAGAATTTCAGCGAATGGTCGTTCGTTGGCCAATATGCTTGAAGACTTGGTAAAGCGCAATCCACGTATCACCAGCCTTGATTTAATCGGTCACAGTATGGGTGGTTTGGTTTCTCGAAGTGCTTTGTTTTATGGTAAACAAAATCTCCATCAATGGTTTCACATGGCAGAGAATTTGGTCTGCTTAGGTTCTCCACATCATGGTGCAGTTCTAGAACGTATTGGCTTTGCCGTTCAAGAAAAAATTGGACACTTTCCCGTCATCAAGTTAGCCAGCCACATTGTGAATATTCGCAGTGATGGTATTTTGGATTTACGCCATGGTAGTGTCCGTGATGATGACTGGGAACACAATCACGCTCGTATTGGCATGATGGATGATAATCGTAAACCTGCACCGCTGCCTTCACATATCAATACATTCCTAGTAGCTGGAACAATTGAGTTTGAAAATCGTAAAAATCGTACACTCAAAGTCATTGGCGATTACTTAGTGAGTGTGCAAAGTGCTTTGGGTGAGCATCCAAATCCGCGATTCCAACTGAAATTGCCAGAATCACATAAAGCGGTGTTCTACGGGCTCAATCATATGGAAATTCAATACCATTCCAGTGTTGCTGAGCAAATCGTTAAATGGTTCTATCCACATCACGATGAATTAGCTGAAGAGCAAATCCGTAAATATTTAATCAAATTAGAAAGCATGGAAGGAATCGTAGAAACCTGACCATCTTCAATAAAAAAGCCAACTATTAGTTGGCTTTTTTATTTTAAGCAGGATACTTTCTGAATAACTGCCAAATCGAGATGATCAGCAAAATACTAAAAAATACCAAAGACCACACAGGTAAAGACTGACCTAGGAAAGTCCAGTCTACTACCGCACATTCGCCTGATCCTGACAGCACTTGTTGAAGCACTGTTTTAAGCGGCAAAGCATCTACCAAATAATCTAAACCAGGCCCACAACTTGGCACTTTATCTGGAGGTAAACTCTGCAGCCAGACATGACGTGCAGCAACACCCGCTGACCATAAAATCGATAATGTCCCTAGGAAAGCATATGCTCGTTTTAAACCATTACGGACGGGATTGTGTAGAACCGCAATAAAAGAAATCAGTCCCAGTCCGATCAGACCTAACCGTTGAAATACACACAATGGACAAGGCTCAAGTCCTTGGACATGTTCGAGATACAACGCGAAGGCCATTCCAATCACACTGGCTACAAACAACAGACCACTCACCATGCGATAATTTTGCCACTGCATATACTTTCCTCAATATTTTTATCGATATGCTTTTAGATATTCTTTAAAGCTTAAACTAGACTCTGCTTCCAACTGTTGTTGCTGCTCAAGTGATTGCACTGTAAGTTGTTCAAAATAGGTGACTTTATCCTGAGATAACACATAATTTTGATAATGATCAGCATGTTGATGCGCGAGCACACTACCTAAGCTCCAAGTACCACTATGTTTTAGTGTATCTTCTACTATTTTCGCAGAGAAGGTTTCATCCACTTCATCTACTCGTGATTGCATAATTTGCATTGCATCAGAATACAACGAGGTCGAGTGAGCTTTATCTAACGTTTCTGCTAAAGGCTGCATCTGTTTGAGATATTGATTTGCCCATGTCTCAATTTCAATTGATTGACCATTTTCAACAATGGCAGCATTTGGGGCACGCCCACGATTCACAACTTCTTGCTGGTTTTGTTCAATCACTTCAAGTTCATCATCTAGCAGCTCAGGACTGTCTTTTAATAAACAATAAAGCGCTAATACCTCTAGGAAGCCTGCAGTATCTTCATTGATACCAATTGGGCTGTATGGATTCACATCTACTGCGCGTAATTCAACATACCCTACCCCACGGTTTGCTAATGCATCAGATGGTGTTTCACCAGACTGTGGTACTTGTTTAGGACGTACAAGACTATAGTACTCGTTTTCAATTTGCAGTACGTGATCATTAATTTGGATCGGCTCACCCGCTTCGTCATCTAATCCCAAACGACTGAAAGCAGCATAAGATGTTTTCACCGCCTTTTGTAAACCTGCTAAATATCCTTTCAAATCATTGTAATGAATACCTAACTCTTTCTGCGCCGAGTTTTGATATCCAAAGCGCCCCATACGCAATGCAGTGGCATATGGCAAATACAATGTTCCCTTAATTAAAGGCAATAAATGATGTTCACGACCCGTCATAAAACAACGACAGACTGATGGGCTTGCACCTATCAGGAACATAACCAATGGGGTTAAACGAATGAAATTTCGAATTAAAGCGAAATATCGATGGCTGCGATAATCCTGCAAACTGAGCTGTTTTAAAGCTTCATCTTGCTCGTTTGCTTGCAACTGCTCAAACAACGCATCAGGGAATGAAACATTGTAATGTACACCTGAAATCGTCTGCATACGACGACCATAACGTACACCTAAACCACGGCGGTATAAAGTTTTGAATTTACCGATATTGGATGAGCCATATTGCGCAAGACGAATGCTTTCTTCTTCATCATCCAACATACATGGCATCGACATTGGCCATAGCTTTTCACCATCTTCTAGGTGTCGATGGGTGAAAGCATGAATATCTTCTAAGTAGCTTAATGCTTCAGAAATTGAAGATTGAGGAGGCGTAATAAACTCAAGTAAGGCTTCAGAATAATCTGTCGTAATATGAGGATGAGTTAACGCAGAGCCTAAACCCTTAGGATGATCTTTCTTGGAGATAAAGCCATCACTTTGCATCCTTAGGCTTTCGCGCTCAATGCCTCGTAACATACCTTTAAACACCGTCGAATCCACCCAATTTGGTAAAATTGTTTCAGAGAGCGCTTCGGGTTGACTCATTACTTACTCGCTTATCTAGAAGAACGACTGAGATAAAAAATTATTGATTTATATCAAGTATACCGTGATTTATATTCCCAAATGCAGTTTGCATATACATTTCAGTTGGATAAACCTTTTATTTTGGCAAATTTTTAACACAATCTTAGTCTTTAAGACATCTGAAATTTGTGATTTTATTGCAGAATAAATGCTAACAAACTGTAAAGAATATGAATTATCACAACGTTATAGATTTTTGGTTCAGTGCTGAAACTCAACCGCATTGGTTTGCGAAAAGCGATGCTTTCGATCAACTTATTCAAGCGCAATTTGGTCACACCATCCAACAAGCTGCCGCAGGCGAACTATGGACATGGCGGGAAACTGCTTTAGGACGCTTAGCAGAAATCATTGTCTTGGATCAATTTTCTCGTAATGTTTATCGTGGCAAAGCTGAATCTTTTGCCCAAGATCCATTAGCACTTGGGCTAGCTCAAGAAGCGGTTCGTCTTGGTTTAGATCTCGAACTGGAACCTGAACAACGTAGCTTTTTATATATGCCTTTCATGCATAGCGAATCAAAAATCATTCACACTCAAGCGCTTCGTTTGTTTGAGGCATTAGGCAACCCTGTAAATTTAGACTTTGAGAAAAAGCATCAAGTCATCATTGAACGTTTCGGCCGCTATCCTCATCGTAATGAAATTTTAAATCGTCTCTCTACGCCTGAGGAAATAGAATTCTTAAAACAGCCAAACAGTAGCTTCTAAATTGATATTGACACAACAGACTTCAGGAGAGCGAAATGAAAAACTTATGCATGATTTTGGGATTATCTGGCATGCTCTTGCTGTCTGGTTGTGTCACGACGCCAAGTAAACCGCGTACATTTGATCAGCTTGGGCAATTCGCAACTATTCCCTTGAACCAATCAACGTATCGTATTAGTTTTCAAGGCTCATCTAACATGAGCTATGGTACAGCTGAAGAAATAACCTTACTTAAAGCTGCACAAACAACGGTCAAACAGGGCTTTCATTTTTTTAAAGTCCAAGATGATCCAAGCAATCGCACACAACAACCACCTCGTCAAGCTGTGGTTTATTCCAATCCTTACCCGTATGGTTATGGATATCGTAGACATCCTATGTTCTTTGATCCTTTTTATGATGTGCCACAGGTGGTCAGTTTAGAACCAGTTCAAGTAGCCTATACCATCACCTGTTTTAAAGATCAAAAAACAGCACCTCAAGATGCTTTTGATGCACGTTTAATTTTACAGGCCTTAGGGTCTAAATATGGTTTAAGTGCTACAGGCGACGTACTGCCTGTACAAACACAGCCTTCTCAATCACAATAAAATAATATTAATACAACAGCTTACATAGGAATTATGCATGAGTGCATCACCAACAATGACTACCCCTAGTCTGG
This sequence comes from Acinetobacter sp. 24-47-47, assembly GCF_057737035.1. NCBI lineage: Bacteria > Pseudomonadati > Pseudomonadota > Gammaproteobacteria > Moraxellales > Moraxellaceae > Acinetobacter > Acinetobacter sp. 24-47-47. The sequence continues at coordinate 2,950,142 of NZ_CM173216.1, forward strand.
ATCGAAGCAAACGGTTTGCCATGATCGCACTGGTTGTCGCTGTATTGGCTTGGATATCGCTCATGGTGGCTGCCAAAATTTTTCCAGAATATGTTTGGCTTATTCATATTTTAATGTTGTCTGCTGAAGCAGGTGTGGTTGGTGGTTTAGCAGATTGGTATGCCATTACGGTTTTGTTTCGGAACCCATTCGGCCGTATCCCTATTCCTAAGTTTTTAAAAGATCACACCGAAATTATTCCACGTAACAAAGCGCGTATTGCAGAATCCATGGGACGTTTTGTTCAAGAAAACTTCCTATCGCCACAGATTGTGGCAAAAAGCTTGAGTCAAACAGATGTGAGTTTGGCAGTAGGACAATGGCTAGCCAATCCAGATAACAATCGTCAAGTGACTCAAGTGATTCAACAGACAGTGCCTAAAGTTTTTGAGTTTGTTGGACAAGAACAAGTCGGTAGGTTTATTCAAACTAACAGTGTGCAATGGGTAAAGAACACTCAAATCAATACCCTGGCCAGTGAAATGATTCGTGCCGTATTAGAAAATGACTTCCACCAAGATGTTTTACAACGTGGTCTCGATGTTGCGCACGGTTGGGTGACTTCACATCCTGAACAAACTCGGGAGCTAACCCGCACCCTATTTAAAGAACTCGGAGTGTGGCGTTTAGCCAAAGGCGCAAGTTGGATCGGTATCGATGTTCAACAAAGAACGATTGACTCTTTAATAGAGCGTGTCGAGTCAATGTTGGCAGATCCAGAGCATCCATGGCGTCAAAAAATTGAGAGTATTGCACAGCATTTAATGACTGAACTGGCAAATCCTGAAAGTCAGGCGAGTCTTAAATTAAATGAAACTAAAAATGCATTGTTAGATAGTCCTCAAGTTTTAAATTTTATTACTGGTGCCGTCGTCATTCTGTGCAATGCCATTCGTGAAGATTTGGAGAAAGCAGATTCAGGTATAGCTGAAAATTTACGTGTTGCGATTCAACAAGTCGGTCAAAACATCATTTCCAATCCTGCATTACGCCAATTATTAAATGAAAAAATGAGTTCAATGGCAGTCAATCTCAGTGATCAATACAGCGAAAAAGTCATTTTATTTATCAGTGAACGCATTCACGAATGGGACTCACGAGAAATGATTGATAAAATTGAAAATGAAGTCGGTGGTGACTTACATATGATTCGCGTCAACGGTGTTGTCGTTGGTGCATTTATCGGTTTAGTGTTAGGGATCATCCGAGCAGCAGTTGAATTTTTGATTTAACTTAGAAATGAAATTTAAATTTGGTCGCTGACTAAAATTGAATTCATTGTGAATTGACGTCATCAAAAAGCCCATTTGTGCATGAATGGGCTGTATTTATTATTCTTAATCCATTTAAAGAACTAAGCTATCACTAGAGTCATTCCTATCTGCTTCATCTTATATAAACCATAATAATATTATAAGGTTACATAATTTTTTTACGATTTAAATGTGAAATAATATCTTGATAAGAGTCTACTTTACAAAAATAAGCTGGGGAGTTCTTTCTCACGTCTTCTGAGGGTTGAAATAAAAAACCATAATCAACTAAATGCAACATCGAAAAATCATTGAATGCATCACCGATCGCAATACTATTGGTCATTGAAACGTTTTCTTTTTGGAACTTTACAATAATTTCATGTTTCCCTTTATCTCGTGTATACAGAACATTTTCTATAAATCCATCTGGTCCAATTTCTAAGTGATGACAATATGTATTTTTAACAGGAAGATTTAATTTTTCAAAAAAGGGAAATAAAAACTCATAAAAGCAATCTGAAATAATGTTAACTTCAAAATTTTCAGCCTTTTGCAAATATTCTAAAAACTCCTTAGCATCTGGAATGACATCCAGTTCTTTAATGTCATCGATTAATTGTTTTAAAGGAATTTTATTTTCTTTCAGTAAATTAATTCTGAATTCCATCAGAGACTTATAGTCTGCAACTTCTCGAGTTGTAATCGCCAACTCTGGGATATTGTATACATTTGAAAAGTGTTTCCATATTTCAGGGACAAGAACACCTTCCATATCGATAAAAGCCATCTTTTTCATATTGCTACCCTATTATTGAAATTTAGCAAACAGAAGTGCTATCCCTAGCAGACATAATACAGTTCCAATCACTCTGTTAATCTGTACTTGCTTAGCTAACATTTTCTGTCTTAAAACAATCGATGAAAAAAGCAAAGCCACCAATCCAAACCATAAAAAATGAGCAAAAGACATAAATAGCCCATAACCGACCAGAATCGCTTTCGGCGTACTCACACTGATGATCTGAGTGTATGTACTAATCACAAATAAAGTCGTTTTAGGATTAAGTGCATTGGTGAAAAAGCCATATTTCACTGCTTGAAAAGGATTAATTGCAGCAGTTGATGACGTCTCGACAACCGGACTTTGTACAAAAGTTTTATAACCGATATAGATGAGATAGATGGCTCCAATATACTTCACAATATTTAGAATTTGAGGTGTATACGCCATGACAAATGCGACAGCAATAAGCGTATAAGTCACATGAATCAAAACACCTAAAGAAATTCCCAGTGAAGTGAGAACACCTATCCTTCTACCATATAAGTAACTGTTTTTTGTCACGATAGCAAAATCAGCACCAGGACTCACAACAGCGAGTATGGTGATGAGAATAACTGCTATAAACTCACCCATTCATTATGCCTTTTTAAACGTGATCACTAATACATCTCTTAATCCAGTATCACCCAACGTAAAATCATTGACTTTGATTTCCGTTACGCTGTGATAGACCTGATGATCATCCACAAGTGCGATATCTAAAAAATTTTCAAGCATAAATTCTGCTTTCAAATTCTTATTTAAGTCATAAATTCGGGTCATTCCACCCTGAACATTTTGACGGTTGATCATGGCCATTAAAACGAAATCCACCCCATCTCGATGTATCCCCTCAGGGGTTGGCTTACCACTATCGTTAAATTTTGCTTCAATGCGAAATTGATGCGCTTCGATAAACCAATTTTCAGTTTCAATTTCTGAAAAGGTGAGATATGCGAATTGTAGTAAATTTCTAAAAATTGGATTTTCAATTGTATTTTTATCAATCTCTGAAAAATATCTCGCAATTCCACCATTCAAAGTGTTGTATTCAATCGTCTGAAAATGAGGAATATAAGAATTTTTCAGTAAAATTTTATGCTTATCATTAATAGTAAAAGTTGCATGTTTTCTTGTTCGATATTTACCTTTATCCGACATAAATTGATCTAAATCTAGAGCGTTCCAACTGTCTATAAAATCACTGACATCTTGCTCATTAACATCGTGAAAATTATTATTTTTCTGTATTTCTTGGAATGTATTTAAATCAATAAACGCATAACCCTTTTTGATTATCTCTTTTGAATATGTGTATTCATGGAGATGCTGCTTGTTAAATGGACTGAATTTTAATATATTTTCCATTGTATTAGCTTTATTTTGCTTTTGGTAATCTTCATTTTGAACAAAAGTTAAAAAAATAAAATCAATAAAATCGACTAAAAATATATGAGTTTTTGGAATGATAGAAAAAATATCTTTGAATTCACTGAAGTTTTTTTATTTTGTCGCTAAATACAGCAGTGTCACGATTGCAGCAAAGAAATTATTTGTTACGCAAAGTGCCGTCAGTAAGCAAATTTACAATCTCGAAGAAATATTAAATATCACATTATTTGAACGACGAAATAAAACCTTGATACTCACCAAAGAAGGAGAAACTCTTTTTCATTGCGCTCAGAATATTTTCAATCAATTGGATGATTGTTTAATTGGACTAACTCAAAATAAAACTGAAAACAAACAATTGGTACTGTCCTGTGAACCAACCATTTCGATGAAGTGGTTAATTCCACGACTTGTTGAATTTAAAAAACTTGGACATGATTTTGAAGTGGTTTTGCTCACAGGTGGTGGTGTAGTCGACTTTGAAAAAGATAATATCGATATCGCAATACGAAGAAATGATTTTGAATGGGGATCGCATCTGTTTAGTGAGAAAATTGGCGATGAATATATTGTGGCAGTCCAAGCATCTCACCACCCTAAAACCAAAGAATTGTTAATTTCTAAATCACGCCCTTATTTTTCAAAAAAATTACACCAATTGGATGAACTCAAAGATATTCTGAAGAAACATTCCAAAATAGAATTAGAGCATTTTTACTTATGTTTAGAAGGCTGCTTGGCTGGCCTAGGAAAGACGATCATTTCTATCTACATGATTGAAAAAGAATTAGAGCTCAAGTCTGTAAAAAAAATAACACCAATTCTTCAGGATGGTTCTGCCTATTATCTACTGTCCCATACTAGATTTATTGAAGATCCTCGGAAGATTATTTTTTTAAATTGGTTAAAAAATGAAATGAAACAAAGTCAGATCAATCATTTTTAACATGAGATCACATAGATCATCTAAGGTTTTAAACTTAATTGAAGATCATTAGAATCTTATGAAAATTAAAACGAATATGTCGCAGATATTTGTATTTAGTGCAGGCATTTCAACTGCTAAACTACGAAGAAACGGGCTAAATATTACTATCCAGCATGATTAAAATTGAATCTAAATTACCAGACTTAGGTGTCACTATTTTTAGCGTGATGTCAGCACTCGCCCAAAAGTTGAACGCGTTAAATCTTTCTCAAGGTTTTCCTGATTTTCCACCTCCTCCTGAATTAATTGCAGCTTTAGCTCAAGCCACACAACAAGGCTATAACCAATATCCACCTGGTGACGGTCTGCTGAGTTTAAGACAAAAAATTGCAGCCCAATTCTGCCAACGAGACCAAGTCGATTTAGACCCGATCAGCGAAATCACCATTACACCTGGTGCAACGACTGCAATTTTGTGTGCGATTCAAGCTGTTGTAAATGCTGGAGATGAAGTAATTATTTTCGATCCTGCTTATGATAGTTATGCACCTGCAGTGAAACTCGCTGGGGCGCAAGCGATCCATATCAACTTGGTACATCCAGACTTCCATGTTGACTGGAATGTGGTGAAAGATCGAATAAATGAACGAACGCGATTAATCATTGTAAATACACCACATAATCCCTCAGGTGCAATTTGGTCCAAGCAAGATTGGCAACAACTGATCGAGTTGATTCAGGATAAAAACATTTGTGTACTATCTGACGAGGTCTATGAACATTTAGTGTTTGATGGTCAACAACATTATTCTGCGCTTAGTTTTCCTGAACTTCGAGATCGTAGTTTTGTGATTGGTTCATTCGGAAAAACGTTTCATGTTACTGGTTGGAAAACTGGATATTGCGTTGCACCTCAGGCACTGATGAAAGTATTTCGTCAAATTTATCAATTTGCCAATTTCTGTGGTGTCCATCCGATTCAAATCGCGCTTAATCAATTCATCGAACAACATCCTGAACATATTTTAGATCTCCCCAATTTTTATCAAGCTAAACGTGACTTATTCATCCATGGAATTCAACATTCAAAATTTCAATATGTGCCGTCACCAGGAACTTATTTTCAAAACTTAGATTTCAGTACACTAAGACCTGAGCTCACAGATATAGAAATGTGCCAATATCTTGCAGAACAACACAAACTGGTAGCGATTCCTATATCAGTGTTTTATCAACAGCCACCTCAAGATCTGAAGCTCATTCGGGTCTGTTTTGCAAAACGAGAGGAAACCTTGCATCTTGCAGGAGAAATTTTAACGAAGGTTCAATCACAATAACGAAAAGAGACGAGACGGATTACTTTATTACTAAAGCAATTTGAATGATAAGGTGCTAAGGTCAATCCGTTGATATAGAAAACAATAATGGATAAGACTTATATATGGCGAGAACCTTACGGCCGATTGATGAACCTGGTTTCTGGAAAGTTTTTTTAGTTTTTTTAGTTCCGCTGATTGCAACCAATATCCTGCAAAATTTATCCGGCACAATTAATACGATCTTCGTCGGGCAAATGATGGGCGTTCAAGCAATTGCTGCTGTTTCCGTCTTCTTCCCTATTTTGTTCTGTCTCTTGGCTTTTGTAATTGGGCTTTCGGCTGGCTCGACGGTATTGGTTGGTCAAGCGTGGGGAGCACAAAATTTAGAAAAAGTAAGAGCGGTTGTCGGCTCTACTATTTTTATGACATTGATCGGCGGGACGATTATTGCCATTTTAGGTGTTCTATCTGCACGCCACATTCTTGAGGCCTTGGGCACAGACCCAAGTGTCATGCATTTATCTTTGCCTTATGTTCAATGGATGTTAGCAGGTAGCCCACTCCTTTTTATTTATATTATTTATACCTCTATCTTACGTGGTGTCGGTGATAGCATTACACCTCTCATCGCTTTGGGAATGACCAGTTTAATTGGGCTCTTTATTACCCCTGTTCTCATCGCTGGATATTTTGGATTTCCTCAATTGGGTATCATTGCACCTGCCATCGCCACGATTGTGGGTTATCTGGCCGTGCTTATTTTTCTGTACGTTTATTTAAATAAAAAAAATCATCCATTACGTCCAGATTTAGCAATGTGTAAACATGTACGCCACAATCCTGAACTAAGCAAAATTATTCTCAGGCTTGGCGTTCCTACTGGCATTCAAATGGTCACGACTTCTGTGGCAGGTTTAGTCATTGTCGGCTTGGTCAATCGCTATGGTTCAGAAGCAACAGCTGCTTATGGCGCAGTCAATCAGGTTTTGAACTATATCCAATTCCCTGCTCTGTCTATCGCAATTGCCGCTTCTATTTTTGGGGCTCAAGCGATTGGTGCAGGTAAAGCGGATTCTTTATCACGTGTAACTAAAACAGCACTGGGCATGAATTTTGTCTTTACAGGCGGGCTCGTAATCTTGGCTTATTTGTTCTCAAAATATCTCATGGCATTATTTATTACAGATGATAAAGTTGTGATACTCGGGCAACAATTATTGTTTATTGTGCTGTGGTCAATTTTATTTTTTGGCGCGAGTGCTATTTTCGCCTCAATTATGCGTGCAAGTGGCACTGTCACTATGCCAATGATCATCAATATAGTGGCCATACTTTGTATAGAACTCCCAGCAGCTTATCTATTTAGCACATGGTGGGGGCTGGCGGGAATCTGGTACGCCTATGCTTTGGCTTTCGTTTGCTTATGTGTGATGCAAGGTTTGTATTATCAATTTGTTTGGAAAAAGAAAACTGTCCAAGTACTGATTTAAATTAGAAATCAGGAAAATAAAAAACCCGCATGACGCGGGTTTTTTTAACGATTATTTAGAATCGAAACGTTTACTCATTTTAGTCGCAAATGCAGTCACTTTTTGATAGCCCGTTGGCATCACACGTTGCATCAAATCAATCACTTTCGCATCGTTGCCAATCAGTAAACGACGGCGATCTTTTTGTACTGCTTCTAGAATTTGACGCGCTGCTTCTTCAGGTGGACAACGTAATAACTTATCAAATGTCTGTGCAGATTTCTGTGGATTCATGCCCAAAGATTTTAAACTGTCATTCATTTTTGCAGCTTTCGCAATATTGGTACGAATGCCACCTGGATGTACGCACAGCGCGCTCACACCCACATTTTCAATATCTAGCTCTTGACGAAGAGATTCAGTGAAACCACGTACAGCAAATTTAGTTGCATTATAAGCAGACTGAGTGGGTTGCGCAGTTAAACCGAATAAACTTGAAATGTTGATAATGTGTCCATCACCTGTTTTTTTAATATACGGTAAAAATTCTTTAGTGCCGTACACGACACCCCAAAAGTTAATATTAACAATCCATTCCAACTCTTCGTATGTTGCGCCTTCAACGGTCGAACCCAATGCCACCCCAGCATTGTTGAAAATCATGTTCACTGAACCATGATTCTGTACAGTTTCAGCCGCCCATGCTTTAACTTCGTCACGATTCGCAACATCTACTTTCTTGGTTGTGACTCGTACATTTGCATTCTTCGTCAGTTCAACTGTTTCTGCTAAGCCCTTTTCATTTACGTCACTTAAAGACAAATGACAACCTTGCTTAGCCAGTAACACTGCAAGTTGTTGACCAATACCAGAACCTGCACCTGTGATTGCAGCCACTTTGTTTTTAAAATTTTTCATTGTGAATCCTTTTTTTGATTTTTATGCACCACAGCGTTGATCTGGGTCATTCATGTTCACTATAATTTTGACAATTATTATTGTCAATGTAACTATCGACCATTTTTATTGTTACTATAGGCCAATTTAGTATCTTTAGCTGATCAGTACTCTATACTGACCGCAGCATAACACTTTTATAAAAAGACTCGAATTGCTATGAACCCAGAGAACCTCACTCCATCAGAACACGAGCAAGCGATTGAAAAGCCTCCCGCAAAAGAGCGTCAATTTAAAGGGATGTCCTTAACTGAACGCAAACAAGCACGCCGTGAGAAACTTATTGAAGCGGGTATTGAAGCATATGGAACTCATGGTTTTTTCTCAGTAACCGTTAAAGATATTTGCACACAAGCGAAATTAACTGAACGTTACTTTTATGAATCTTTTAAGAAAAGTGAAAACTTATTCCAAACGATCTTTTTAGAACTGATTGAGAAGCTTCAACAAACATTAATGCAAGCTATTATGAAAGCCTCTCCTGAGCCTCTAAACATGATTGATGCAGGTCTAAATGCGTTCTTTAGTTTTTTAGAAGATGATCCGCGTACCGCTCGGATTATTTATATTGATGCAATGCTCGTCCAAGAACTTCATAATCATGCAACCATTCAAGAAACAATGGGCCGTTTCGACCGAATGATTCATGCCTTTGTCACATTAATGATGCCACATACCCATCTCACTGAAAAAGAGATCTCCTTGATTGCAACTGGTCTAAATGGCTATGTCACTCAAGTTGCTGTTCGCTGGGTAGTAGGTGGTTTTAAACTTCCACGTGCTGAGGTCGTTCAGGCATGTAAAACCGTTTTTCTCGCCCTATTGAATGATCTAATGAAAAAGTAGCATCAAATTAAGATGAAGAAATTGTGACAAATCGTAAGTAAATTTAAGATATTGATTTAATTTTAGATTAATAAATATCAATGAGACAAAATATCAGCCTAATTGTCACAAAACATTGCTATATTTAACTTCGATTTCCATCTTGCAATGATACTGTCATAATTAATCTTTGTAATAAGCCTGTCATAAATATAAAACGGTTCACCGTTCATCATAGGATATTGCGTTGTGAAAGATGACTACATTTTAATTGTCGACGACGAGCTCCCAATTCGGGAAATGATCCATACTTCTTTAGATATGGCAGGCTTTCAATGCTTGGAAGCAGAAGATGCGAAACAAGCACATCAAATGATTGTTGATCAACGTCCAGCGCTTATCCTACTCGACTGGATGTTACCGGGTGGCGTGAGTGGCGTAGATTTGTGTCGTCGCCTTAAGCGTGATGAAACACTTTCAGAAATTCCAGTCATTATGTTGACTGCGCGTGGCGAAGAAGACCATAAAGTTCAAGGTCTTGATGCTGGAGCAGATGACTATATGACAAAACCATTTTCAACACGTGAGTTGGTATCCCGTATTAAAGCGGTGTTAAGACGTGCAAATGCGTTAAATGGCGAAAAAACCATTGATGCAAATGGCTTAATTCTTGACCCAGTAAGCCAACGTGTCAGCTATAATCAAAATATTCTTGATATGGGGCCAACAGAATATCGTCTATTGGCATTCTTTATGACTCATCCAGAACGTGCCTATACCCGTGCTCAATTACTTGATCAGGTATGGGGTGGAAATGTGTATATTGAAGACAGAACCATCGACGTCCATATCCGTCGCTTACGTAAGGTGCTCGAACCTTATGGTGCAGACCGTTATGTTCAAACTGTGCGTGGTACTGGCTATCGTTTTTCAACACGAGCTGATGTTGCTTTAGGTTAATTTAGATTTTATGTACGAACCCTACCCCGTCCCAGAATTGGCACGTGAACATCAAAAGTTTCTATATAGCAGTTTATGGACTTTTGCCAAGCAAGACTTACGTTTACTGGTATTTCTACTGATTATTGCGGGCTGTATCGGGTTAGGGATTGGCTATCTTTGGATATGCTTAGGCATTGCCTGTCTCATATTTTTTGGTATCCAATTACGCTCATTATATTTAGTCAATGATTGGATTTCGAATCGTCCTTACGATGTACCACCAAATTTAAATGGAATCTGGGGGGCATTACTGTTCAATGTATATCGGGCTCAACGCCAAGAACGTATTGTTCAGTCTGAAATGGTTGGACTGATCGATCGAACTCAATCTTCTCTCGTAGCTTTATCAGAAGCGATTATTCTTACGGATGATTCCCATCAAATCGAATGGTGGAATCCTGCTGCGGAAAAACTATTTGGGATTCAAGCTGTTGATCGTGGCCGTAACCTGCTCACGATTATTCGCCAACCTGATTTTATTGAGTATTTTCATAATACCCATCAAGCACCAGATGGTGTAAAAATTAAATTGGTGAACCATGATAATAAGTATGCGCAAATTAAACTGACTCGCTTTGGCAATGAAAGTCGCCTCTTAGTTGCGCACGACATTACCCGTATGAAAAATCTCGAGCAAATGCGTTCAGATTTTGTTGACAATATTTCACATGAATTAAGAACACCACTCACAGTGTTAAGTGGGTATATCGAAACATTCACAGATCAAGAAGATATCAATCCGCGCTGGAAACGTGCCTTTGAACAAATGCAATCGCAAACTAAACGCATGAATGCATTGGTCAATGATCTTTTGCTTTTGTCTCGTTTAGAAAATGAAAAACAAATTGCGAAAAATCAAATTATCGAAATGCCAAGTTTAATGAACCATCTGTTTGATGATGCGCAAGCTTACAATATTGATTATGGTCATACACTTAACCTTGATATAGACAGCCACTGTGACTTAATTGGTTCAGATATGGAATTGGCGAGTGCATTTAGCAACTTAATTACCAATGCCATAAAGTACACCCCGAAAGGTGGCACCATCACCATCGGCTGGCATGATGATGGAGAACGTGGCTATTTTTCTGTTCAGGATACTGGTATTGGAATTGATCCAAAACACTTACCGCGTTTAACTGAGCGTTTTTATCGTGTGGATAGTGCACGCAGTCGTCAAACAGGTGGTACTGGTTTAGGCCTTGCCATCGTTAAGCACGTACTTATGCAACATGGCGCACATATTGAAATCGAGTCGAAAGAAAACGAAGGCTCTACATTTATTGCCGTGTTTCCCAAAGAACGCTTGTATAAAATGCACGAATAAAAAAAGCGCCTTAGGCGCTTTTCTTATTCAAAAGATATACTCAAATAAGATGACCCAACGCTTCACCCATTACTACAGTTGAGTTCGCCTTAAATGCTTGGTCCCATTGCATTTTATCTTTCTCAAACAAAACTACAGCCGTTGAACCCAAATAAAAACGTCCGAGCTCATCACCTTTTTCAAGTTTCATCGCATGATGGTTCAGCTCTAAGCGACCTGTTGGTTTTACTTTACCTGTCGCAACAGTTTCAATTCCAGCAACAATCATTGCGCCAACTAAAACAACAGCCATACGACCAATATCAGTATCGAATAAACATACCATTCGTTCATTACGTGCAAACAAACCCGGAATATTTTCAGCTGTAGTTTGGTTGACTGAAAATAATTCACCTGGAATATATAAAGTTTCAGTCAATGTACCAGAATAAGGCATATGCACACGATGATAATCACGCGGTGATAAGTACACTGTTGCAAATTCACCATTTTTGAATGGTGCTGCCAATTGAGGATCACCAATTAACTTTTCAACTGAAAAGCTTTGACCTTTTGCCTGAAAAATATCGCCCTCATTGATTTTACCTAATTGTGAAATTGCACCGTCTGCAGGTGACACGACACTTTTAGGATTAGGATCAATTAAACGAACGCCTGTTTTCAAAGAGCGAGTGAAAAACTCATTAAAGGATTTAAATTTCAAGGCATTTTGTTGCTCAGCAATTGACATATCAATGCCATATTTTGCTTTAAATGCTTGAATGACAACATTCTTTAATACTGGGTTTTCACTAGCTGCGACTTTACCCACCAAACGGCTGAGTTTTTGTTGCGGGACGATTTGCTGCGCTTGAATAAATAGTTTCTTTTTTAAATTTGTCAGACTCACTCAGGTGACTCTCCAGTAATGATTGGACTGTCGAGGCGGTTGCCCCACTCGCTCCACGCACCATCATAAGCTTGGATATCCCAACCCAGTAATCGACCAATAATGTAAGCTAAACCTGAACGGTGATGAGACTGACAATATACGACGACTGGCTGATCAAATTGAAAGCCCAATTGTTCTAAACGTTGTTGCGTGCGTTCTAAGGGGTGCAATTTTAAATGATTTTGACGATTAAGTGCAGTACTCCACTCAAAATGTCTAGCCGTTGGAATATGTCCACCACGACGTGCCGCGAGACGTTGCCCGGTATACTCCTCAGCCGTTCGGCAGTCCCATACTTGGCAAGTTTTATTTTCAATTTTTTTTATTAAAGTTGAATAATCAATACGGTGTTGATCAACATTGGATGTCTTAACTTGAAAAAGACATGTGACTGGCTGAACCTCTTCAACTTCTGAAGAAGTAGGATAGTTGGCGCCTAACCATGCATGAATACCACCATTTAATAAACTGGTGTTATAAAAACCCATACAGTGTAGATTCCAGATCAGTCGACCAGCCCATGCCCCACCTTCATCATCATAGACCACGACATGATGCTCAGGTGATATGTTTAATATCTCGACTAGCTGCTGAAGCCCTTCATCATCAGGCAATAAACCCGTAGTTTGTTCCTCTTGGCGCACTAAAAATTTTGGCTTCAGATGTATAGCATGCGGAATATGTAATTGCTCATAGACCGAACTTCGGGTCAAATCAACAATACGTAACTTTTCACTTCCTAAATGAGGAACAAGTTGTTCTGCTTCAATGAGCAGACCGAAATCAAAAGCGTTAGTGGTCATATTTATTGAATAGTTCTATTGGCCTTGTTCAAATCTTAGCACAAGACTTTTTCAAAATTATTCTGATTTTTTGCATGGTATTAGCAAAAAATCAGAAAAGGGAAATTATGATTAAGGAGACTCAACATCAAATACCTGACGCAAATATGCGAGGAAGGTATCATTATCAGTCATCGTTTTTCCTGGACTATCAGAGAGTTTAGCTACCGATTGACCATTGCATTCGACTAACTTTAAAACAATATTCAAAGCAGTTTGTCCCATATCATTGGTGAGGTTAGTACCAATCCCGAAACTGACTTGGAAACGATCTTTAAAATATTGATGCAAATCCCATGCCTTCTCTAAGTTTAGACCATCACTGAAAGTGAGCATTTTAGTTTTGCTGTCAATTTTTAATTTTTTATAATGTGCGTAGGCTTTATCGCCCCACTCATATGGATCACCACTGTCATGTCGTAGACCATCAAACAATTTGGCAAAATACAAATCAAAGTCTCTTAGGAATGCATCCATACCAACAACATCTGTCAGTGCAATACCTAAATCTCCGCGATATTCCTGCACCCAAGTTTCAAGTGCAGCTTTTTGGAAATCACGTAAGCGAACATCCAGTGCTTGGAAAGCTTGTAAAAATTCATGTGCCATCGTACCAATGGGTGTAATACCCAACTGCTTTGCCAATAAAACATTACTTGTGCCACGAAAAATATGTGGTGCAGCCTTATTAAACTCTTCCACCACATGTTTCTGCCAGTCAAAACTATAGCGACGGCGTGTTCCAAAATCGGAAACAAGAAATGGTGGATCATTCGGTTGTTGACTACTTTCATAGTGTTTCAACAATTCAATTTTAGCTTTAAGACGGCGCTCTCCTTCTGCCAATACCTGCTTATCGCGAATACGACGAAAATAGAGTTCATTGACGATTGCAAGCACGAAAATTTCAAACATCATTGCTTGAACCATAGGTCCTTCGATACGAATATCTAAACGGCCTTGATCATCGATACTGGCTTTAATAAAGCGGCGCTTAAGTTGGAATAATTCTAAATAGTCTACAAAATCACTTTTAATAAAGCGTAAACTTCTTAAATATTGTAATTCATCTTCTTTAAATTTGAGCTGACACAGTAAATCTAACTGTTCGTTCAGTTCCTCTAATATATTCACGAGTGGATAGGCTGTATCTTCAAGGTTACGACAACGAAATTGATAGACACTATCCGTTTGAGGAAATTGATGTAATACCACTTGTAACATCGTGAATTTATACAAGTCAGTATCAAGTAAGGATTGAATAATGGCAGACATATTATTTTTCAGTTTTTAGCAACTTATTGCATTAAAGCACATTTTGTTGCGATTCATAGCTCGTTTTAGTAATTGTCGAAGATTATTCGACTAATTACTAAAACTTAAACTGATTATTTTTTTGTATTGTCTTGACTATATGACTCAGTCAAAGCTTTCAATGCTTTATCTTGCCCAATAACTTTTGCGAATTCTTCTGTGGTCTTGTGTCCTGTCTGTTTTGCTTGAGCATCACAATCGACCTGGCGTAATTGTTTGGCAATCGACCATTCAAGCTTAAAGATAGCACCCATCAAAGCTGTATTACCCTTATTATCACGAGCACAGCGGTCTGCGCCGTTTTCCAATAGAGTCGTTACAATATCTTGATGACCATAGTAGGTCGCCATCATTAATGGTGTAAAACCAGCATGGTTTTTAATATTGACTGGAAACCCATGTTTCAAAAATTCATGAATAACTTCTTTGTTTCCTGTTTTCGCTGCTGCAAAAAATAAGTCAATCACTTCTTTCTGATCTGATTGTTGTGAGCTACTGACAGACGTCGTTTGAGCGTGAAGCATTACTGAACTTAAACTCAGTAAAGCGATTAATAAACTATATACAATATTTTTCATTCTTCCCTCACCTGAGTTTAAATTCGATAACGAGTGCCTGTAAAACTCCCCTAGGGTTGCAGGAAAGGAATTGAGTTTTACAGGACTTTTTTGAGGTGACACCTTAGACCCTAATCACCAATTCAAGGACTAATCTTGATTAGTCTTTTAAAGCTGCCGCTTTCGCTTTAACAGTCGCTAAGTTACCGTTTACAGCTTTAGTCATACGTGTGCCGTAATCCGCATCTGCTTTATAGAAATAAGACAACATGATGTGTTTAGTTTCTGAATCTTTTACGTTACCAAGATCAGCTGCTAAGTTCATAATGAGGTCAGATTTCTCTTTAGCAGAGTATGAACGGTATAAATCACCCGCTTGCTTAAAGTTTTGCTCTTTCACACCACGTTGCTGAACTGTGCCAGAAAGTGGAGTTTCAACAGCACGTGCTTTAGGAGTCGATGGTTTTGGCTCCATACGGCTTGGTTCATAGTTCACGTTAGATGAAGTTGCACCAACATTCATATAACCATCTTGGTTATTGTTGTTCACATTTACCAATGGACGGTTTACTGGAATTTGCTGGTGATTTGCACCCAAACGGTACATTTGTGTATCAGAGTAAGAGAAGATACGACCTTGTAACAGACGGTCTTCTGATGGCTCGATACCTGGTACTAAGTTACCCGGAGCCATTGCCACTTGTTCCGTTTCTTGGAAGAAGTTTTTAGGCATACGGTTAAGCGTTAACGTACCTACTTTTGTTTCTGGTACTAAATCAGTAGGCCAGATTTTAGTTGGATCAAGTGGATCGAAATCGAAGCTATTCAAATCTTTAGGATCCAATACTTGGATATAAAGATCCCATTTCGGGAAATTGCCCGCATTGATGTTCTTATAAAGATCATTCGTTAAGTGGTTGAAGTCTTTACCTTGTAATTCAGCAGCTTCTTTAACGTTTAGACCTTTAACACCTTGCTTAGAACGGAAGTTAAATTTAACGTATTTATATTCGCCTTTGTCGTTGTACAATTTAAATGCATGTACACCGAAACCGTCTTGTTCACGGTAGCTCGTAGGAACACCTTGGTTACCATATACATAAGTCAACATATTTGTTGCCCATGGCTGGCTAGACAAGAAGTCAAATACGCGATTAGCGTCTTGAACGTTGTCAATTGGGCTTGGTTTCATTGCGTGGATGAAGTCTGGGAACTTGATCGCATCACGAATGAAGAATACAGGCGTTTGGTTACCAACTAAATCCCAGTTACCTTCTTGAGTATAAAACTTAATTGCGAAGCCATGTGGGTCACGTAAAGTTTCTGGAGAATGCTTACCATGAATTACTGTAGAGAAGCGTAAGAATACTGGAGTTTTCGTACCTGCTTTGAAAAGTGAAGCAATAGTAAGATCTGATAAATCTTTAGTTGCAACGAATTCACCATAAGCTCCCGTACCACGTGCGTGTACAACACGCTCAGGGATACGCTCACGACCGAAACGTTGAAGTTTTTGAATCAACTGTACATCTTGTAATAATACAGAACCATTTGGACCTGCAGTGATTGAATTTTGGTTATCACCCACTGGTGCGCCGTTATCTTTTGTTAATGGTGCAGCTGATGCTGCTGTCGCAGTTGCAAGCATTGCAACCAACATTGAACGCTTAAACATCGTTTTCTCTCTCAAATTTACCTTTCCTGCACGCGTAAATTACCTTCTTTAACAAAATTGGTAAAAAGGTTAATTTTTATTATTTCAATCGCTTTATTAGATCAAAAGTATATACCCCAATTAATTATTTTTTTATCAATGACTTATGAGGATAGATGACGACTTTATCCCTTTTCTTTTTTCCAATTTGATACAATTCATTTGAATTAAAAAACATCAAACTTGGTTGAATTATGCGTGCTTTACTCCAACGCGTCCTTGAAGCAAAAGTCGTTGTGGATGGTGAGATTACTGGTCAAATCGAAAAAGGGATTTTAGTTTTTATTGGTATTGGCAAAGAAGATAACTTTGAAAAAGGTAAGAAGCTCATCGATAAGATTTTAAAATACCGTTTTTTTGATGATGACCAAGGAAAAATGGGTTGGAATCTTAGCCAAGCCGGAGGCGGATTATTATTAGTCTCGCAATTTACCCTGATGGCACAAACCCAAAAAGGTTTGCGTCCTGACTTCGGCCCTGTAATGCCGCCTCTCGAAGCAAAAGAACTGTATGAACAGTTAGTTGAATATGCAAAATCTCAGTTTGAACATGTACAAACAGGAATCTTTGCAGCGGATATGAAAGTGCATCTCATCAATGATGGTCCGGTAACCTTCAATCTTGAAGTTGAATGACTAGAAAAGCCCTCTGATGAGGGCTTTTTCTCTTGCATTTAAATACTCATTTTTAGAATCAAAACGAGAAAAGTCCGTATAGGTGCTGTATTACTTACCCGTCTTTTCTTTAATAAATTGACGAGCAAATTGTATTTTTTCTTTTACAGGTTTAGGAATTTTCGGTGGAATTAATTTAGCGACTTGGTTAAACCATACCAATAAGCTGAAATCACCTTCCATTTTAATACTGCCATTTTGCATACCCGTCATGAATGCAGTTGGATCACCTTTCATCAGGGTTTTAACACCTTGCTCGCTATCAGCAAACTGAAGTACGAAATCTGCTTTCTCTGCATCACCTGAAACAGAATCAATCTGGCCATTGTTGACTAAAATCTGACGTGCAACACCTAGATCTGTACCAATTTGAATACGGAACTCACGATCATGAATTAACTCAATAAATTTTGGACTCGTACGTGACAATTGTTTCATACGCAACGCCAAACCTAACACCAAAAGGTCTAGTGGATCTGTGCTTGCATCAACGATAGGTAATTTCACAACAGGTATTGAAGATAGTTTCATGACAATCTAAGTCCGTTTTTTTAATATCAAAAAATAATTGATTCATCCTAGCATATCTTATAAGTAAGGAAATGCAGCTTTGTTTAACAAAACGTATAGGCAAAAAAAAGGTATATCATTTTGATACACCTTTAAATATAAAATTGTTACCACGCAGTTTTGGTCTACATATCATTTGTCATGAGTAGGATTTAATCGTCCTCATATACAGGAGTGTGTTCAATATAACGACGATTTTCTAAAGCCTTTTGCGCACGACTATCTTCGCGAAGTAAGAAAGCCGTTAAAGCCACCATGGCTAAGCTAATCGCTGTTAAATAACTATATGCCAAAGACATGTCAAAGACGTGTTGGACACTATAACGAATACCTTCAAGTAAACCCCAGAAGACCATACCCGCCAACATAAACCCTAGCCAATGACGATAAGGTGAAAAGAATACGGCCGCCAATGCTACAGCGATCAGAGCAAATCCGAGTATCGTTGCAAAAGTTAAAGTGACCATAAAAATCTCCGTCAAAATTTAGATGTTTCAAATACTGCCTAATGGTGTTTCACAAAAAATTAAATAACGCTTCACTTTCTTCAATGGTCTTGTTGGCGTCTATGAAAGCATTATGGTGAGTTTTTTTCAGAAAAAAAGACCTGATGCTTTTGTAAGCGACACATATTGTCGCAACATTCTTTTGTCATTACATTTTTTAAGATTAGACATTTTTCATAGAGTCAGAATCAGTCAAACTTGGCGTGTCATTACAAAAAAATACCTCGTAATTTTTTGTCAAAAACATCTTTTTTTCGATGATGACCATCTGTTTTTTCGTCTGAACTTAGCTGATTAAAATTTGTCTAAGAATGATTCACTTAGATAAAAAAAAGCGACCATTTGGTCGCCTTTTTAATAAGCTTTTTTTTTGATTTTAAGCTCGACTTAAATCTTTATCATGTACACCTAACAGGTACAGAACACCATCCAAACCAACACTTGAGATGGCTTGATTTGCATTTTGACGCACCAATGGTTTAGCACGGAATGCAACGCCCAAGCCCGCTATAGAGAGCATTGGCAAATCATTCGCACCATCACCTACTGCAATCGTTTGCTCAAGTGAAATGCCCATTTCATCCGCAATTTGGCCTAATAAAAATGCTTTACGAGCGCCATCCACAATATGCCCTTTAACTTCGCCAGTGACCTGCCCATCTTGAACATCCAAGATATTGGCATGAACTTCATCAATCCCAAGTTTTGCTTGTAAATATTCAGCGAAGTATTGGAAGCCACCAGATAAAATAGCCGTACGATAACCCAAAGATTTCAGGGTTGAAATAAGACGTTCTGCACCTTCAGTAATCGTTAAACGTTCTGCAATTTTAGGCAATACAGAAGCATCCATACCTTTCAGTAGCGCCACACGCGCACGGAAACTGCTCTGAAAGTCCAGCTCACCTTGCATAGCACGCTCAGTAATTTCTGCGACTTGTGCACCGACACCTGCTTCAATTGCAAGCTCATCAATCACTTCTTGTTCGATCAGCGTTGAATCCATATCAAAGCAAACTAAACGACGATTACGACGGTACGGCGTGTCTTCTTGTACTGCAACATCGACACTAAGGTCATTTGATAAACTTAAACATGCCGCTCGCATCGCTGCAGCATCTAACATCTGACCGCTCAAACCAAATTGCACACAAGCACGTTTTGGTTCATTTTCAAAATGATTTAACGTTGGGCGTCCAGACAAACGGGTGACTGTTTCAATATTAAAGCCTTGACTCGAAACAATATTAGTCACTGCTTGCAAATGTGCTGCAGTAAGTTCAGGTGCCAATGCTGTCACAATATATCGTGTACGCCCACCTTCTTTCACCCATTGCTCATAATCTTCTGAATCGATCGGTTTAAAGCGCACAGTAAGACCAATATCGTGTGCTAAAATCAGAATATCCTTCATGGCCAAAGCCGTTGCTGTCTGGTCTTCGGAGGCAACCACGATGCCGAGAGTCAATTGGTTATGGATAACTGCTTGTCCTACATCTAAAATTTGCAAAGAATGTACGGACAACACCTGCATCAATCGAGTAAACTGATTCGGTTGGTCAGGTCCTAAAAATGAAATAAGAATGATTTCTCGCATGAATTGACTCGGGTCTGAGCTACGAATATTGTAAGAATCATAATCGAAATTGAATTAATTTTCTTTGGAAGTTTACGTTGAATGCGCCTAGACAAGGGCTATTTGCTAGCCTGCTGATTGTAAGTTTTGCCTTGCATACCTTTTTATTGGTTATTGCAACGACACATCAATTAAATGAAAACCGTGCAAGCCAAGGTTTGCTAATGACGACTCAACTGGTCGCAGATAGCTTAACTGAACTTGAACCTGCTAATACTGTATCTCTTGCCTTATTAGCCAATCGCTATGCAACGAATCCAAGTGTTGCATATATACGTATTCTTGGCACAGGAGATCAAGTTCTCGCAACTGCAGGCTTGTCTAAGACGCGTCAGGGTGAAATCTTCGTTCGAGATGCACTACAAAATGAAAAGAAAATTGGCAGTGTGGAAATCACATTGGTTAAACCAAGTATCGGTGAAATATTAAGAACACAATGGCTGGCGATCCTCTCGTCACTCTTTATTCATGGCTTATTATGGTTGGCTTATCGTGCCATTGCTCGCCCTACGCGTAGCGAATATCTTGCGAGATTAAATAATGAGTCCCGTTTACGTCATGAGATCAAGCTGCTCACTGAAGCATTAGAACTGGAAAAGAGTCAGCCTAAACAACCTCATACGCCAGAGCAAAATAAAGAACAAGCTGCAATTACGCCAAAAGTACCGACTCTGCAGTTAGATCAGGATGCTTTATCACTGAATATCCAATTTTATGATCCGAAACAATTAATTAATACGGTCAACAAATCTGTCTCTTTACCTTATTTTAATTTATGTCAAATTTTCTTAAATAAGAGCATCGAACTGTGTACAGCGCATTATCATTTGAATGTTGATGATATCGTTGTGAATCGTAGTTTTGATCAACAAGGCGCTGTCATCAGTATTTCTTCACTCAAGAATAACTCGATTGCTTGCATCTTAATGATTGGTTCGGTGTTTCAATTATTGTCAGAAGTACTCTATAAACGTTACCGTGAAGATAAACGGTTCGTATTGCAAACACGTTGTGCTGTAACCGCACCAGTGGAGGCAATGCAACTCGATTCAGTACAAGCGGCGGAAAGACTCACACATCACCTGATTGCGAAAGAAATGGCGCTATATTTGACCCACGATCAGTTAAAGCAT
Organism: Acinetobacter sp. 24-47-47; assembly: GCF_057737035.1. Classification (NCBI taxonomy): domain Bacteria; kingdom Pseudomonadati; phylum Pseudomonadota; class Gammaproteobacteria; order Moraxellales; family Moraxellaceae; genus Acinetobacter; species Acinetobacter sp. 24-47-47. The sequence continues at coordinate 2,971,359 of NZ_CM173216.1, forward strand.
ATTGGTGAATGCTATCAATTGGTTCCGATGCCGAATCCGACCAGTGTGTTAACTCGTCACGCTTTCATGATTAATGGTATGAACGAAGCCTGTGCCGAACTCGCACAAAATATCCGTACTGAGATTTTGAAAGGCAAAGCCCAAAGCTCCTCGACGGATCGTACAATCAGCTCTTAATTAGATTAAATTTTAATAAGTAAACCAGATTTGATGCTAAGTTAAATCTGGTTTTTCTTTTTAAAAGCTCACAGTCGTGAAAAGTTAGACTAAGCGTCTAGTTTGTATACAAAATTGCTCTCTTGGTAATTTTATCTCTCTTTTCAATGTGCTATGAAGGTGTATGTTGGACTGTGTTGAATGGTACAGTCATAAGCATAGGCAAACTGACTAAAAAAGCGTTAGACTATCGCGCAACAAATTTATTCAAATGTCAGAATGACATAACAAAAAGGTGAAGGTTGATGTCGCTCAATACTGTAGAAGAACTTGTAGCAGATATCCGTGCAGGAAAAATGGTCATCCTGATGGATGATGAAGATCGTGAAAATGAAGGCGACCTCGTTATTGCTGCAACGCACGTACGACCTGAAGACATTAATTTCATGATCACGCATGCTCGTGGCTTGGTTTGCTTAACCTTAAGTCGTGAACGCTGCAAACAATTAAATTTACCGTTAATGGTTGATGCGAATGGCGCTCAACACGGGACAAACTTCACGCTTTCTATTGAAGCTGCAAATGGCATTTCTACAGGTATTTCTCCAGCAGAACGTGCGCACACGATTCAAACAGCAGTTGCGGCACATGCAAAACCAGCAGATATCGTTCAGCCAGGCCATATTTTTCCACTCATGGCACAACCAGGTGGTGTGCTCCATCGTGCAGGTCATACCGAAGCAGGTTGTGATTTAGCTCGTCTTGCAGGTCTTGAACCAGCTTCTGTGATTTGTGAAATTATCAATGAAGACGGGACTATGGCCCGTCGTGCTGACCTTGAAATTTTTGCTGAAAAACACGGTCTAAAAATTGGTACAATTGCTGATCTTATTCACTACCGTATGACCAATGAACAAACGGTAGAGCGTTTGGATCAACAAAAACTCGATACAGAGTATGGTACTTTTGATCTTTACCGTTATCGTGAAGTCGGGAATCCTGATATTCATTTGGCATTGGTTAAAGGTCAACCTGAAGAGGGTGTGACGACTGTTCGCGTTCATGGCTTCAATCCGGCGCGAGACTTATTAAAGCTTAATAAGCAAGATGGTGAAGCAGCTTGGAATTTAGATCGTGCTTTAAAAGAAATTGCTCAAAGCGATCGTGGTGTCTTGGTATGGATTGGACAACGTCAGCCGTCTGATTTAGGTCCAGCATTAGAAGCATTAACTGCGCCAAAACCAGCCAAGTCAAATGCTGCCTTATCGCAGCAATACCAAACCATTGGTGTGGGTGCACAAATTTTACGTGATTTAGGCGTACAGAAAATGAAGCTCCTGAGCTCACCTTTACGCTTCAATGCATTGTCTGGCTTTAATTTAGAAGTGGTCGAATACATCACAGCTGATCAGAGCTCTCATTCATAACTCTTATTAAATATCGAGGTTGCTATGGCGATTCGCCGTATTGAAGGTTTATTACATCTCGCGAGCGAAGATCGTTACGCGATTCTAGTTGGTCGTTTTAACAGCTTTGTTGTTGAACATTTATTAGAAGGTGCAATTGATACATTGCATCGACATGGTGTTAAAGACGATAATATCACTGTCGTTCACGCGCCAGGCGCTTGGGAACTTCCGGTTGTGGCGAAAAAACTCGCAAATTCTGGTAAGTTTGATGCTGTAATTGCACTTGGTGCAGTTATTCGCGGTAGCACTCCTCACTTTGACTTTGTTGCTGGTGAATGTGCAAAAGGCCTTGGTGTTGTTGGTTTAGAAGCTGGTTTACCTGTAATCAATGGCGTATTGACTACAGACAGCATTGAACAAGCCATCGAGCGTTCAGGTACAAAAGCAGGTAATAAAGGTGGTGAAGCTGCCTTGACTGCAATTGAAATGGTTAACTTGCTAAAGGCGATCTAAAGCATGTCGCAGACACTCCAAGCTACTTATGCAGCTAAACGCAAAGCACGTCGTTTTGCTGTACAAGGGATTTATGAATGGCAAATGAGCCACAACCCTGTGCATGAAATTGAAGCACGTACACGTGCTGAAAATGCCATGCATAAAGTGGATCTCAGCTATTATCACGAGTTGCTCACACAAGTGATTGCAAATCATGAAGCATTGGATGCGTTATTAATTCCAGTACTAGATCGTGAGATCTCGGCACTGGACGGCGTTGAATTAGCTACTTTGCGTCTTGGCGCGTATGAATTGAAAGAGCATCTTGAAATTCCATATCGCGTCGTTCTCGATGAAGCAATTGAATTGGCTAAACACTTCGGCGGTGCAGATAGTCATAAATACATCAATGGTGTATTAGACCGTTTGGCACAAAGCCTACGTGAAGCAGAAAAGCAACAAGCAAAATAAGTTGTTGTTGAAATGGCTGAGTTTTCTATTATTGACACCTATTTCAATCGACCGAGTTATTCTTCAGTCGATCTAGGTGTCGGTGATGACTCAGCCCTGCTCACCCCGCCTCCACAGCAACAATTGGTCATTTGTGCCGATACCCTCGTTGCTGGTCGACATTTCCCCATCGATACAGATCCCCATGCGATTGGATGGAAATCTGTAGCTGTGAATCTTTCAGACATTGCAGCCATGGGTGCAAAACCTCAAAGCATTCTCTTGGCATTGAGCCTACCCCAAATTGATCATCACTGGCTAAAAGGGTTTAGTCAGGGTTTGTATGATTGTTGCGATCAATTTGGAGTAAGTTTAATTGGCGGCGACACAACGCAAAGCCCACATCTCACATTATCAGTTACTGCTCTAGGCTGGGTGGATATTGGAAAAGCCGTGCCACGTTCTGGTGCTCAAGCAGGTGATTTAATCTGTGTATCAGGCACTGTCGGTGATGCTGCATTCGGATTAAAATATCCCGATCATGCTTTAAAAAAACGTCTCGATTATCCCACTCCACGTTGTGAACTCGGTCAAGCGCTTAAAGGATTGGCGCATAGTATGATTGACGTATCCGATGGTTTAGCACAAGATCTAGGACATATTCTCAAAGCATCTCATGTTGGTGCCGACCTACACTTAGATCAACTTCCACTTAGTCCTGCCTTACAAGCATTGCCCAATCAACAAAAATGGCAATTAGCTTTAGCAGGTGGTGATGATTATGAATTGTGTTTTACCATTCCTTTACCTGCCTTGGATGAATTAAAAGCTCGACACTGCGATACACCGATCACGGTGATTGGTGTCGTAAAAGAGACACAGCAATTAGATTTTTATCATCATCAACAACCACAAGAACTAGAATTACAGGGATATCAGCATTTTGCAAAAACAACCAATTAATTTTAAAACGATGACTTGGTCTGAACGTTTCATTGTTTTTTGTGGCGTTGGATTCGGTTCTGGTTTAGCGCCAAAAGCACCTGGTACTTTTGGTTCAGCTTTTGCCTTGTTGTTTATCCCTGCTTTCATGGCAATAGGTTTTTTGTATAGCACGATTGCCATAATCGTTATGTCATTGATTGGGATATATATTTGTGGAAGAGCCGCTGATATAATGCGCGTCCATGATGACGGACGAATTGTGTGGGATGAATTTGCGGGTCAATCGATCACGTTTCTCCCTTTAATCTACCTAGGTCTGATGAATTGGGTATGGCTTTTTATTGGTTTTGCACTTTTCCGTCTCTTTGATGTTTGGAAACCTTGGCCGATTCGCGTCATTGATCGTCAAGTCGACGGTGGTTTCGGCATTATGCTTGATGACCTGATCGCAGGTTTGTGGGCAGCACTTTGTATTATAATTTATCTCTATATTGATATGGCTTAAGCCAAGCTCCAAAGAAAGGATGTTGTATGTCAACCACAGTTGTTATTCTTGCTGCAGGTAAAGGGACGCGAATGCGTTCAAAACTACCAAAAGTATTACAACCTTTAGCAGGACGTCCACTCTTAGGGCATGTCATTGAAACCGCAAAAAAAATACAAGCTGAAAATATTATTACTATTTTCGGTCACGGCGGCGCTCTAGTTAAACAAGCATTTTCGACAGAAAATATTGACTGGGTTGAACAAGCTGAACAACTTGGTACAGGTCACGCTGTTCAAATGACCTTACCTGTATTACCCAAAGATGGTATTTCTTTAATTTTATCCGGCGATGTGCCTTGTATTACAGCCGATACATTACAAAAATTACTTGAAGCAACACAATCTAAAGGTATTGGCTTAGTCACACTTACACTAGACGATGCTTCAGGTTACGGTCGTATCGTGAGAGAAAATGGTAAAATCCAAGCCATTGTTGAACATAAAGATGCTTCTGAAGCGCAACGTTTAATTCAAGAAATTAATACTGGCATTTATGCAGTAAGCAATGCCAAATTGCACGAGTGGTTGCCACGTCTGAATAATAATAATGCGCAAGGCGAATACTATTTAACAGATATCGTAGCAATGGCTATTAACGATGGACTCGAAATTGCTTCAGTTGAACCTGCTTTAGCTTTCGAAGTTGAAGGTGTAAATGATCGTGTGCAATTGGCAGCATTGGAAAGAGAATACCAAAACTACCAAGCGAAATTACTGATGCAGCAAGGTGTACATTTGATCGATCCGAGTCGTTTCGATCTCCGAGGTTCACTCAAGGTTGGTCAAGATGTGCGTATCGATATCAATGTCATTATCGAGGGCGAATGTGAACTTGGTGACAATGTCGAAATCGGTGCAGGATGTGTAATTAAAAACTCCAAAATTGCTGCAGGCACGAAAGTTCAACCGTATAGCGTATTTGATTCAGCCATTGTGGGTGAGCAGACTCAAATTGGACCATTCGCACGTTTGCGCCCTGGTGCTAAATTGGCAAATGAAGTACACATTGGCAACTTTGTTGAAGTGAAAAACACCACCATTGGTTTAGGCTCTAAAGCCAATCATTTTACGTACTTAGGTGATGCTGAAGTGGGTGAGGGTTCAAATATCGGCGCGGGTACGATCACATGTAATTATGATGGTGCCAACAAGTTTAAAACGATCATTGGTGACCAAGCCTTTATAGGTTCAAACAGCTCTTTAGTCGCGCCGGTTAAAATTGGTAATGGTGCAACAGTTGGTGCTGGATCGACGATTACTCGTGATGTGGATGATCATAGTTTAGCCGTAGAACGCTCTAAACAATTTGTGAAAGACAATTATCCACGTCCACAAAAGATTAAGAATTAAGGGGATTACAATATGTGTGGTATCGTCGGCGGTATAGCAGAACGAAGCATAACGAATATTCTAATTGAAGGCTTAAAGCGTCTTGAATACCGTGGTTATGACTCAGCGGGATTAGCTTTAATCAATGCAGGTCAAGTTTTACGTGAACGTCGTGTCGGTAAAGTTATCAACCTTGAAGAAGCGGTTTCAGAAGCAGCGATCACTGGCGCGCTTGGTATCGCACATACACGTTGGGCTACTCATGGCAAACCTACAGAAAATAATGCACATCCGCATATATCTGGTCAAGTCGCTGTGGTACATAACGGTATTATTGAAAATTACCAAGAGCTTAAAGATGATCTTGAAGCATTAGGATATGTGTTTACATCCCAAACAGATACTGAAGTTGTTGCACACTTAGTTCATGATGCACTGAAGTCTGCTCCTAACCTGCTTAAAGCCGTTGAACAAGTTGTGCCTCAACTCAAAGGTGCATTTGCACTCGGTATCGTACATACAGATTACCCAAATGAATTGATCACTGTTCGTGAAGGTTCACCGCTCGTGATCGGTGTGGGAATTGGTGAGAACTTTATCAGTTCTGATCAATTGGCCCTATTACCGATTACCAATCGTTTTATATACCTTGAAGAAGGTGATATTGCGCGTTTAACACGTGATACGATTGAAGTCTATGTACAAGGTGAGCGCGTTGAACGCCCTGTCAAAGAACTTGATGCGACAGTGAGTAATGCTTCAAAAGGTGAATATAAGCATTACATGCTGAAAGAAATTTATGAGCAACCTGAAGCGATCAAGCAAACCATCTCTCAAGCCTTAAATGCCGATCACTTACGTGATGATTTTCTTGCAAATGCTGTAGAAGATTTTTCTCAGATTCAGCAAGTTCAAATCATCGCTTGCGGTACCAGTTACCATGCAGGCATGATCGCAAAATATTGGTTTGAACAACTGATTGATGTACCTTGCCAAGTTGAAATTGCAAGTGAGTTCCGCTATCGCACTCCAGTCATCGTGAACAATACACTCTATGTGTGTATTTCTCAATCAGGTGAAACTGCCGACACATTGGCTGCTCTTCGTGATACACAAAAACGTGCCAAAGCGAAAAATATTAATATCACCACGATGACGATCTGTAACGTTGCAACATCTTCCATGGTGCGTGAAACAGATTACAGCTTATTGACATTAGCAGGTCCAGAAATTGGGGTTGCGTCGACCAAAGCATTCACCACACAACTTGCTGCCTTGATGCTTCTCGTGCTTAAGTTCGGTCAAGTTAAACAAACGATTTCTAATGAACAAGTAACAGAAATCATTACTGGATTGTGGCATACACCTAAAGTGATTCTTGACACATTACAATGTGATAAAGAAATTTTACGCCTATCTGAATTGTTTGTTGAAAAACAACATTGCCTATTTTTAGGTCGTGGAACACAGTTCCCAATCGCGCTTGAAGGAGCGCTTAAACTGAAAGAAATTTCATATATTCATGCTGAAGGTTATGCAGCTGGTGAGTTGAAACACGGCCCATTGGCCTTAGTTGATAATGATATGCCTGTTGTCATTCTTGCTCCTCAGGATGACATGCTTGATAAGCTCAAATCAAATATGGAAGAGGTTCAAGCACGTGGTGGTGAGCTGTTTGTATTTGCAGATGAAAATAGTGGCATTAAGGAAAAAGAGCGCCAACACGTTGTTCAAGTTCCGAGCGTTTCAGCACTATTATCACCAATCGTATACAGTATTCCTGTGCAGCTTTTGTCCTATCACGTCGCTGTACTACGCGGTACCGATGTAGATCAGCCGCGTAACTTAGCTAAGTCAGTTACGGTTGAATAATTCAATTTGATCTACACTTAAAAAGATCGATAATGAAAATTATCGGTCTTTTTTTATCAAATGAAATATCTTATCAGTGCATGCTTAGTCGGACATCCAGTTCGCTACAATGGTCAACATTGCCTTCAAGAAAAAATTAAAACGCTGATTGATGCCGATCAGGCCGTCGTAATCTGCCCTGAAATTTCTGGAGGACTTAGCACTCCCAGAGCCCCTGCTGAAATTCAAAAAGGAACAGGCTCCGATGTTTTGAGTGGCTATGCAAAAGTATTTGATCTCTCGGGAAAAGATGTTACCGAAGCATTTATTTTAGGTGCCAAACAGACCTTAGCTTTTGCGAAAAAACATGGGATTACTCATGCGATTTTGAAAGCTAAAAGTCCATCATGTGGTTTTGGTCAGATTTATGATGGCTCTTTTTCGGGGTCAAAAATAAATGCGGACGGTGTTACAGCAGCGCTTTTAAAGCAACATGGTATTCACATCATGACTGAAAAAGAATTTCTAGATCAGTTAATGAAATAAAATCAGCTACTTAATCACATCATCGTCATATTCATGTTTTTTAAGGTGAGCTTTGTCACGCGTCGCCCAATAACTCGCCAAGATGGGTCCCGAAATATTGTGCCATAAACTAAAAATCGCACTTGGAAGTGCTGTAATGGGTGTTGCCGCAAAATGAACCGCAGCTAAAGCAATGCCTAAGCCAGAATTTTGCATCCCTACTTCTATCGAAACTGCTTTAGCATCTGCTTGATTAAGCTGCAATAATTTTGCAGCCCAATAACCTATAAAATATCCTAATCCATTATGTAAAATTACAACAGCAAGGATCAGTAACCCTGACTGTAAAATTTGCATTTTGCTTCCAGCAATAATCGCAGCCACAATCAATACAATCGCGATGACTGAAACCATAGGCATCATTGCGATATATCGATCTATTTTTTGCTTAAATAGGCCGCTCACGATCACCCCTAAAATGATAGGGAACAAAATCACTTGCATTACCGATACAAGCATTGCTACCGCATCTATATCGATCCACTGACTCGCTAAGAGATAAAAAATCAATGGTGTCAGCAAAGGTGCTAACATCGTTGAAACTGAGGTACACGCGACGGACAAAGCCACATTTGCCTTTGCCATATAAGCAATGACGTTAGATGCTGTACCTCCGGGACAACATCCAACAAGGAGTACGCCAACGGCAATTTCAGCGGGTAATCGAAATGCTATGCACAATCCCCATGCCAATAATGGCATCACTATAAATTGAGCACTCACGCCAACGGCAACCGCCTTAGGCTGGCTGAAAACACTTTTAAAATCTTCCCACGACAGGGTCATTCCCATGCCAAACATGATAATCCCGAGCATCCAAGTGATATAAGACTTAAGCCAAATAAAAGCTTCTGGCATATACATGGCAATTCCTGCAAATAGGAGTACCCACAGCGCAAAGGTTTTCTGCACGAATTGATTGATAGCTTTCATTTAGAAGTTCACTTGTTGGATTAACGACGTATGATCTTGAGCCATGCCTTTAAATGGTCTGCGCTGAGTGTCTGAGAGTCATCAGTTCTTTGGCGTAAATTCGTTTCACACCTTGTGCAAGCATTTCTTGCCATGCATGTTGCAACGAACCATTTAAATCGATGCCTTTAGTCGCATCTGACACGACATAACTGTTAAAACCTAATTTTGCAGCATCAATTGCCGTCCAAGCCACACAAAAATCAGTGGCGATCCCGACAATGAAGATGTCACGAATTCCACGCTCACGCAGATAACCTGCTAAGCCAGTCGATGTTCGATGATCAGCTTCTAAAAAGGCAGAATAACTATCAATATGTGGATGAAAACCTTTACGAATGACCAACTGCGCTTTGGATATATTCAAGTCTGGATGAAAATCTGCATCATGTGTACCCTGCACACAATGTGAAGGCCATAACACCTGGCGGCCATAAGCTAATTCAATCGTCTCATAAGCAGACTTTCCAGGATGATTTTCAAAAAATGAAATATGGTCTTGAGGATGCCAATCTTGGGTAAGGACAACATTGTCAAAATGCCGAGCAAGTGAATTAATGGTTGGAATAATTTGATCTGAATTTGCTACCGCCAAATTTCCCCCAGGGGTAAATCCATTCTGAACATCAACAACGATAAGTGCACTTTGTTGTGGTTGGAACATCCTTTTCAGCTCCCAATATTTTTAAAATTGTTAGGGACTATTGCATAGGATCAAGAGAACTACAATTGCTTGAGTTGAAAATTTGATATCAAAATTCTATAAAAAAAGCCTGCATCAAGCAGGCTTTAATCTATGTTTTTGTCTTAATTCTGGATACGACGTACCAACATTAACATGAAGATCGCAGAAATAATAATACAAGGGATTGCTGCAGAGATTACGCCTGCTGCACCAAATCCTGCCGTTAACAATGATCCTGCAATTGCTGGCCCAAGCATAGCACCGATACGACCTACTGCCGATGCTACACCAACACCTGTACCACGTACTTCTGTTGGGTACACAATACCACCAAATGCGTAAAGCACACCTTGACAGCCAATCACGAAAGCACCAACCAATGCTGAAGCCAAATACATTTGTGTGAGTGAGCTTGCTGCATTCAACGCAAGAAGGCCAGCCAAAATACCACCGTACATTAACAAGATCACATAAGCTTTTTTCCAGCGGTCAGTTAATACACCTAAAATCACAGTACCTACAGTAGCACTTACCATGAAGTAGAATTGCGCTGTCGCACCTTCTTTTCTCGAAAAACCTAATTCTTGGAATAGAGAAGGTAACCAGCTGAGCATGATGTAAACCACCATGAGCGTGAAGAAATAGCTACACCAGATGAACATCGTACGAAGAAGATTCTGTGAATTAAACAAATCTTTAAACGAACCTTGTGGAGCTTCTGCAATTTCAGCTTCAGTTCTATTTTGCGTTTTCAAAAATTCTTTAGATTCAGGTAAGAATTTCATCATCACTGGTATAACAATTAATGGTAATAAACCACCAAGATAGAAAATATTTTTCCAATTAGCACCGAAATCTGTACTTGCAATTAAAGATAAGATCGCAGCACCGACAGGCATACCACAGTACATTAGCCCTACAGCACGACCACGATTTTGTGGGGTTACTGCTTCAGAAGCCAAAGTGATGAGAATTGGCATTGCTGCACCTAGTCCTGCACCTGCAAGGAAACGTACAGCCAATAAACTGTTAAAACTATTTACCCATACCGTACATAAAGTGAATACAGCGAAAACAGCAACAGACCAAATTAAAACTGTTTTACGACCAATACGGTCCGCAATACGCCCACCTACCAGTGCCCCAGGTAACAGACCTAAAATACCGGCACTAAAAAACACACCTAATTGTGAACTATCTAAACCAAAATGTTCACGAATACCCGCAGCTGCAATACCTGCAGCCTGAATATCTAAGCCTTCAATTACTGCAATGAGGAAGCAGATACCTACCGTCAAAATTGCATGTTTGTTACTTACTGATTCTTGCATTGAACTTCCCTCACTCATCAGCATTTGAGTCCGATGCCCGATTATCTATGTAAGTCAATGAAAGTGAGAGTTATCAAATGGTGTAATAAAATGTAATCAAAATAAGATTAAATTTCATACCTCTTGCCAACCAAAATAAATTCTAGTCTTCAAAACGATTAATTATTTTTTTTATTTAGGAAAAAACCAAGAAAAATCTATTATAAAATCTATAAGTATTAGAATAATTTAACCTTTAAGTAAAAAAAATAAGACGTTTTATAAATTATAATAATCACATAATTTAAAAATTATTAGTCTATTCACCTGTATATACATACATCTTAAATCTGATGTAAGTGATATAAGCTATTAATTCAGGGTAAATTGGTCAGATTTTAGTTCGAATTTTCATTTTTATCCGCAATACTTTCATAGACGAACATCTATCTTCACTGTAATTTAAATGCCTAACCATAAGGTCTTAAAATTGCTTTTTTTAAAAAAAGTTACTTGTTTTAACTAAACTTTTTTTTGACTGAAGTGAATTCATATTGTTCTTATTGGTAGCTTAGTTCATAATTTGCATACGCATTATCCAGTATGCAGGCATATTGGATCGTGATATAAATCAAAATACATACCCATCCAAACTTCGCTTCTCAACCTTCACTGGATGGAAAAATAGGATCGTGTTTTAAAATGACTACTCAGCAAGCTCAGGTAATTCAAGGCTCAATCGTCGCAATCGTCACTCCAATGTTTGAAGATGGAACTGTTGATTGGAAGGGTCTCGAGAAGCTTGTTGAATGGCACATTGAACAAGGTACAAACAGTATCGTTGCCGTGGGAACAACAGGTGAAGCTTCGACCTTAAGCATGGCTGAACACACTCAAGTGATCAAAGAAATCATTCGTGTAGCCAATAAACGCATTCCAATTATTGCCGGCACAGGCGCAAACTCAACGCATGAAGCGATTGAGCTTACCAAAGAAGCTAAAGAGCTTGGTGCAGATGCTGCACTTTTAGTAACGCCATATTATAACAAACCGACTCAAGAAGGCTTGTATCAGCATTACAAAGCAATTGCTGAAGCTGTTGATTTACCGCAAATTCTTTATAACGTACCTGGCCGTACTGGCGTTGATATGAGCAATGAAACTGTAGTTCGTCTTGCTGATATTCCTCAAATCGTAGGGATTAAAGATGCAACAGGTGATGTTCCTCGCGGTGCTGAGCTTTTAAAAGCACTTGAAGGCAAAGAAATGGTGGTCTATTCAGGTGATGACGCAACAGCATATCAACTGATTGAGCATGGTGCGAAAGGTAATATTTCTGTGACCGCTAACGTTGCTCCAAAGCAAATGAGCCAAGTGTGTGCCGCTGGTTTAGTGGGTGATGCAGCTCAAGCAAAAGCAATTAATGATCAAGTTGCAAATTTACACGAAATTCTATTTTGTGAATCAAACCCAATTCCTGTGAAATGGGCACTTCATGAAATGGGATTAATTGGTACAGGTATCCGTTTACCACTTACTCCATTAGCAGAACAATATCGAGCTTCACTGCGTGATGCATTAAAAGCTGCGAGCATTATTTAAAGAAGAGTTTAACAACTATGCAACTACGTTTTGGTTTATCCCTTGCCCTTTCAGCCCTCAGCATGGTCGGTTGTAGTACGATTGGTATCGATAATGGTTCACTCGATTATAAAAAATCTACTGCACAAACCCCGCTTAAATTTCCTGAAGGTTCAATGGTTAGACCAGCAACACCGCTTTATCCAGCGCCTGTTGTTGAACAGCTTGCAATAGACAATGCGCCACAAATGGTTAATAAGCGAGGTAATCGTTTCGAGCTACCTCGTCCTAATGTGGCACCAACCGTTTCTAATCCTGTTGAGAGTGAACAATCAACTGCTGTCGGTCGTCCACAACTTTTAACTGATGGAAATGGCAATCCGTTGATCAAAATTGACGGAAATTCTGCTACAATTTGGCAATACACAATCGCCACCCTCAGTAGCCTCAACTACAACTTTGTCAATCAACCTAAGAATCCCCATTCCGCGACAATTCAAGTGGATGGTGAAAGTTTAGTGCTTAAACTGACATCTGTAGGTTCGAGTCATACCTTGGCCGTGTTTACCCCAACTAACGCGTTTGCAGACAAACAAAAAGCTGCGAGCCTGTTAACCCAGATTTATCAAAACTGGCCAGCCTAGTCGTTCTAGGCATATTTTTTCTGAAAAAGGTTCCACCATGTTAAAACAAACCTTGCTCTATACTGGTAAAGCTAAATCCGTTTATGAAACCGATAGTGCAGACCACCTGATTTTAGTCTTTCGTGATGATGCCTCAGCATTTAATGGCGAAAAAATCGAACAGCTAGATCGCAAAGGTAAGGTGAACAACCGTTTTAACGCCTTTATCATGGAAAAACTTGCAGCTGCAGGTATCGAAACTCATTTCGAAAAACTTTTAACACCAAACGAAGTTTTGGTTAAAAAGTTAAACATGATTCCAGTTGAATGTGTAATCCGTAACTATGCAGCTGGTTCGCTTTGCCGTCGTTTGGGTGTTGAAGAAGGTTTAGAACTTACACCACCTACATTTGAATTATTTTTCAAAGATGACGCTTTGGGCGACCCAATGGTGAATGAATCTCAAGCCATTGCTTTAGGTTGGGCTACTGCTGAACAACTTGAGCGTATGAAAGAGTTAACTCACCAAGTAAACGTGGTGTTAAAAGATCTTTTTGCTCAAGGCAACATGCTTTTAGTTGATTTTAAACTTGAATTTGGTGTGTTCCATGATCGTATCGTTCTTGGTGATGAATTCTCTCCAGATGGTTGCCGTCTATGGGACAAAGATACCAAGAAAAAATTAGATAAAGACCGTTTCCGCCAAGGTTTAGGTGGTGTGGTTGAAGCATATGAAGAAGTTGCGACACGTATCGGTGTTGACCTTTCTGATATCTAAATCAAAATTTAGATAAAATGAAGCCGAGTCATATGACTCGGCTTTTTTGTATCTGTTGATATTATTTTTATATTTTCAAATTGTTGTTATACATTCATTATTTTTGTTAAGTCGCATTACCAATGCTCTCTCCTCATTGGTAATGCTATTAATTTATCGAATCGATATTTAAATAAGATGACAAATCTGGGGTCTTGATCATTAAAAAACTCAATTGTTGTTTTTGTTTTTAAATTTACACCCATTAATCGAATAAATTAATGCTATTTATTAAAATGATCGTTTTTACAATATTACTAAGTTCAACTAATATATTTTTATACCAGGCAACTACAGGAGTTGGTGGCTCAAGAGAGAGACTGTAGTTGCCGACCAGATGAATCGCTTTTCGCCCAGCTTCCCATAGAACTGGGCTTTTTTTATTGTTGTTGCTGCTCTTGCTGCCAACGTCGCTGCTGTAAACGCTCTGCTTCAACTTCACGCTTATTACGAGCTGATTCGTACAATTTGGTGCCTTTCAGCTCTGGAGGCATATAATCCTGCAACACGAAATGTTCTGGATAGTGATGTGGATATAAGTAATCTACACCATATCCCTGCTCTTTCATTAACTTGGTTGGAGCATTTCTTAAATGCAATGGAACTGGAAGATTTGACGTACGTTCAGCCAACTCTAATGCTTTATTGATTGCTAAGTAAGTGCTGTTACTTTTCGCGCTTGTGGCCAAATACACTGCACATTGTCCTAAAATAATACGGCATTCTGGCATCCCAACCGCTTGAACGGACCTAAAACACTCCCCAGCCAATAACAACGCATTAGGATTAGAATTTCCAATATCTTCCGAAGCGGCTATCAACATCCGACGCGCAATAAAGACTGGATCTTCCCCCCCCTTTAACATTCTCGCCATCCAATATAGTGCAGCGTCAGGATCACTTCCACGAATTGATTTAATGAAAGCTGAGACTAAATCATAGTGCTGCTCACCAGATTTGTCATATCGCGCAATATTTTGTTGAGCTACTTTTACCACGATGGCATTGGTGACAATATTTTCAACATCTGCTTCAAATGTGCTCGCAATGAGATCCAATAAATTGAGTGCTTTACGAGCATCGCCTGCGGCAAATTGAATTAATGCATCATATTCTTCGATGTGAATATGACGGTCTTTCAAAAATTGGTCTTGCTTGAGTGCACGTTCAATTAAATGTTGAATATCATGCTCAGATAATGCATTCAGCGTATACACCTGACAGCGCGACAACAAAGCATTATTGACTTCAAAAGAAGGATTTTCTGTGGTTGCACCAACCAGAGTAATCTTGCCTTTTTCTACTGCGCTCAGTAAGGCATCTTGTTGAGATTTATTAAAGCGATGAATTTCATCAATAAAAACCACTGGCACAATGAGATCGCCACTTTCCCCAATAATTTCTCGAAGCTCTTTAACACCAGTGTTGAGTGCAGACAAGCTAATAAAAGTACGATCTACAGCTTGAGCTAACAATAGCGCAATGGTGGTCTTGCCGACCCCTGGAGGCCCCCAAAAAATAATCGAAGGTAAATGTCCTTGGTCAATCATTTGACGTAAAGGTGCGTCTTCACCAAGTAAATGATCTTGTCCGATAATCTCAGACAAATCACGTGGACGTAAGCGTTCAGGTAGCGGAATTTGTGTATCGGACATATTTTTTATAGATCTCAAAGTGCTGTTGACTAGTCTACTATGTAATAGTCAAATTCCAATATTAATAGTCAAAACAACCATCACTATTCAACATTTTTCATTTTACTCAGATTCGAGTTTTGGTTTTAATTTGAATAAATAAGCTTGCGGTCCATCTTCTATTCCCCAAATTGTGCCATCCTTTGCTTCATGCAAGTCTCGTACTCGAACCCCCATATCCAAGCGCTGAATTTCTCGTACAGGTTCAGATTGTGGATCTACCACAATAATGGCTTTCGATGATAATCCACCGATTAAGGCTTTGTTCTTCCATTGTGGAAAATAGTTAGATTTATAAAAAATCAGACTCGAGGGTGAAATCACTGGAGACCAATCAAGTTTAGGGGCTATAAATTCAGGTCGCGTTTCATGATTCGGAATCTTTTTACCATCATAGTGATCACCATTAGATACAATTGGATAGCCATAATTCTTACCTTTTTCAATAAGATTGAACTCATCACCACCTTTAGGGCCCATTTCTGCCACCCACAAACGATTTTGATGATCGAATGCCATACCTAAAGGATTACGATGACCTAAACTCCAAATCTGCGCTGAGACACCACCTTGTTTGGCAAATGGATTAGATTCTTGAGCACGACCATCATCATACAAATATACAATTTTACCTAGATTAGACTGCATATCTTGTGCAGGCTGAAACTTCTGCCGTTCCCCTGAACTAATCCATAAATTCGCTTGCTGGTCAAACACTATACGATGTGCATAATGCCCCTGACCCGACACTTTAGGGACTTGCTCCCATATGCGTTCGATATCCGTCAGTTTCGGTGCTTCGATATTCGATAAATCCAATTTCGCTCGGATTACCACTGCACCAAATAATCCATTTTTTTCTTCGGCATAACTGAGATATAACCAAGCGTTATTATTGAAATTAGGATGAATCGAAACATCACCTAACCCACCTTGTCCGCCATAAGCAACTTGAGGCACACCAGCCACGTTAAAACTACGTTTTGATTGTGGGTCAAACAACTTAAGTATGCCTGACTTTTCTGTAATTAACAGTTGACCATTTGGTAAAGTTGCAATCGCCCATGGTTCATTAAATAGAGCAATTTTTTCAACTTGATAACGTTGTTCTTGAGCTTTTGAATTCTCGTTTTTGACTGTTGATTCCTGCGGATTCTGTGCTTCACTGGCTTTATTTTGATTGGCATGACACGCCATTATGATTCCGCTCAAACCAACAATCCAAATCAGTTTTGCAGCTTTTAACATGCCTTTCCCTTTTTAAATCCTTGAATATCAGTCTCAAGGATTAAACGGCAATGATCATTTTAAAAGTGTTTTTATATTACAAAATATGTGTAGTCTAGCAATTGAATGTACTAGCGTACCCACCGCACGATGTATTCATCTATTTCATTTTCATTAACAAGCTGTTCAGATATACAACGACCTGCTACAGATTTTCGAGCACTAATCACACTTTGTTTATTGCCTGTCACCAAGTGATGCCAATTCGGTAGCTTTTTACCTTCATTAATACGTCGATATGCACAACTCGAAGGTAGCCATCGTATTTGTTGTAATTTTTCAGGCGTTAACTGAATACAGTCAGGTACATGCACCTGACGATTTTCATAATCTGAACAATGCCCCGTCTGACAATCTAGAAGTTTGCACGCAACTTTGGTATATGCGATTTCTTCGGTTTCATCATCTTCTAATTTAACCAAACAACACATACCACAACCATCACACAGTGCCTCCCATTCTGCTTGGTTCATTTCAAACAGTGAATAATGTTTCCAAAATTCAGGGCGTAAAGATGTGCTCATGATTCAGCTAAATATCAAAAATTTGAGTCAGTATATCACTAATAATTCTCATAAAATTTCATCAATCTCAGTTACAGTTGATTAACTAAAGAATATCAATACTCTACGTTAAAATACCCTTTGTATACATTTTGCTCAGTTTATTTTCTTATACTGAATGAACATTAATAAAAATTTATGGAGAATCAAAATGTTCCGTTGGGCGATTATTTTTGCAGTGATTGCATTGATAGCAAGTTTGCTAGGGTTTGGTGGTGTAGCAGGCTTATCTAAAGATTTCGCAATTATCTTACTTGTGATTGCAGTGATTCTCGCAATTGTAGGCTTTATCTCAAGAGGCAAAGTCTAGTGTTCTAAATCACTAGATTAAATTGAAAACACAAGATTGATGAAAAGAAGAAGGTACTCCTTCTTCTTTTTTTATTTCTTTTTATCTGTTCATTGATACGCGTTTTATACATTCCAATCTTTCATAAATTCTCACATTTGATTTTACTTTCTTATTGCAAATTCATCACTTCGGAAAACATTTATGCTTTAATCTTTGCTGATTTTCATAAACGAAAGGACTTTCAATAATGACTTCAGCAATTCAAACAAGAGAAATTCAGTATAAAGCGGCAGATGGTACTCAATTGATTGGTTATTTTGCCGCACCTGAAAACTCTTCAGGAGCTGCAGGTATTATTGTAGCCCCAGAGTGGTGGGGTCGTAATGAATATACAGAACAACGTGCTCGAGAACTTGCAGAACAAGGATATGCTGCTTTTGCCATTGATATGTACGGCGACAAAAAGGTAACCACTGAAGCTTCTCAAGCAAATGAGTGGATGATGCAAACTTTCGCACAGCCTGAAACAATTGTACAACGCGCTACAGCTGCGTTAGACACTTTATCTGCACAGCTTGAAGTTGACGCAACTCGATTAGCTGCGATTGGTTTTTGTTACGGCGGAAAAGTTGTTTTAGATCTTGCTCGATCTGGGGCGAATTTAAAAGCAGTTGCTACCTTCCATGCTAATTTATCTGCGCAAACACCTGCTCAACAAGGTCAAGTAAAAGCTGAAATTCTGGTTTTGCATGGTGAGCTAGATAGCATGGTCACGCTAGATGATGTGGCACAATTTAAAGAAGAAATGTTTGCAGCTCAGGTGCCACATGAGGTCATTATCTTTGAGGATGCAAAACATGGTTTTAGCAATCCACAAGCTGATGAACGGGCAAAAGCCAATGGTGTAGATCTCGGTTATAACGCTGAAGCTGAGGAAAAAAGCTTAGCTGCGATGTATGAGTTACTGTCGCGTCACTTAGATTAATTACTTTCAAAGTTTATTAGCGCTAAGATTATTGAAGAAAGAAGATAAAATATAAGAGGAATATAAGGATGAGTGAACAATGTACTTATTGCAATCACGATGAATATGATGTGATTGATAAAAATGAATTCGGTGTGATTTTGCCAGAACAGCAACCGTTGACTAAAGGACATTCCGTTATTATTCCTTTACGTCATGTGAGTTCTTTTTTTGAAATTACCGATAAAGAGCGTAAAAGTTTACAGTCGTTGTTAGAACTGGCACGTAACGAGTTAAAAATCCGTCATCATCCGGAAGGCTTTCATATCGCTTTTAATGATGGCAAAGTTTTTGGCGATGAAGAGTCGGAACATTTACACATCCATATTATTCCTCGTTACAAAAACCAACCGCTTAAATTAGATAGTCGTTGGGGCATTATTCAAGAGTAATGTTGATTTTACAAAAAGGCGCAATATGCGCCTTTTTTCATGCTTTTTTAAAAGGTCTTTGCCTAGATTGGTTATAATGAGCACAGATTGTATTAATGGTATTTTCATGTTTTCTTTTTCAACTGCGTTACTGGATTGGTTTGATGTACATGGTCGACATGACCTGCCATGGCAAGTCGCAGATGATCCTTACAAAGTTTGGGTCTCTGAAATTATGTTGCAGCAAACCCAAGTGAAAACTGTTCTGAAATACTATGATCGTTTTATTGAGCGCTTTCCGACGGTCACCGATTTAGGTCGTGCTACTTGGGATGAAGTTGCTCCTTACTGGGCAGGTCTAGGCTATTATGCGCGTGCTCGCAACCTGCATAAAGCAGCCACAATCGTAAGTCAAAATGGACATTTTCCAGAGACTTTAGAAGCTTGGATGGCCCTGCCAGGAATAGGTAGATCAACTGCTGGTGCATTGATGTCACTTGGATTACGCAAATACGGCGTGATAATGGATGGAAATGTTAAGCGTGTTTTAGCACGTTTCTTTGCCATTGAAGATGATTTATCAAAGCCTGTCCATGAACGTGCAATGTGGGAATTAGCTGAGCAACTCTGTCCTGAACAACGCAACCATGATTACACGCAAGCCATTATGGATTTGGGTGCAACAATTTGTACTCCTAAAAAACCACTTTGCCTGTACTGTCCAATGCAGTCAGAATGCCAAGCTTTAAAGCAGGGTCTGACACAAGAGTTACCATTTAAAAAGCCAAAAAAAGCAGTGCCTATAAAGACTGCGGATGTTTTATTACTGCGAAGTACTGAAAATACATGGTTATGGCAACAACGTCCGCATTCAGGCTTATGGGGTGGTTTATGGACCTTACCCATCATTGATGAAACTTCAGAATTTAGTCAATTGACTCAGCAATATGGTTTGGTGAGTAATCAATTACCGACTCAAATTTCACACAGTTTCACCCACTTTACCTGGTTACTGAATGCACATATTTTCCATGTTGATCTCGACCAGATGGAATACCTCCAAACAGAATTAGGAGGTGAATGGCTCGCTCCACAAGTTGTAACAGAAATGGGTATTCCAACTGCGATGAAAAAATTGATCTCAGCCGTGAATTTGTGACATAGTCGATTCAAATAAGTGTGGCTGTATCATATCAAGGAGTTCGAGTGACTAAGTATTTGCGACATTACATCATCCTAAGTGTAGCTATTTTACTTGTCGCCTGCAGTAGCCAACCTCCAAAACAAACGCCGCTTGATCCAACCCTCGTTGCTCGCTTACATATGCTTCCTTTGGATCGAAAATTACCTATCCCAGTACAAGGTGTAAAAGCGCGACAACTGACAGACACTTGGGGTGCATCACGAAGTCACGGTCGAACACATGAAGGCATTGATATCTTGGCGGCTCGTGGTACAAAAGTTTATAGTGCAACTGATGGAATTGTTCGCAGTATGCGCGATAATAAGCTGGGTGGGAAAGTCATTTGGATTTTAGGACCCGCTGGTTCTTGGCATTATTATGCGCATTTAGATCAGCATAAAAAAGGTCTCAATGAGGGTGACTTCGTGCGACGAGGTGACCATATTGGTTATGTCGGCAATACGGGTAATGCTCGACATACTGCCCCTCATTTACATTATGGAATTTACTTAGATGGTCGCGGTCGAGGCCCTGTCAATCCATACCCTTATTTACGTTAAATTAAAGTTTTTATTTTTAGGAAGTTTTCATGTCAGAAGCCTTGATTAATCGTCTAGTTGAATTTGCAGAATCTGGCAATCAACAACGTATTGTCTTAAATGGACAAAGCCATCAGGGCTGGATTATGGAAATTACCGAAGAAGCTCTGTTGATTAGCACTGGTTTTGCAGATAAAGCAGGTAAAGATTTCTGGATTAATTTTTCGGATTTAGAACAAGCAGAGTTGTTCTTTTGGGACAATCAAAACGATCAGTGGGTTGCTTTTACCATTTGATCACTTCGGAGCATTCGCATGACGATTCAACGCTGTAGCTGGTGCTCCGATGAGCAGATTTATATTGATTATCACGATCAAGAATGGGGTGTTCCTGTATATGATGAACACACCTTATTTGAAATGCTCTGTTTAGAAGGTCAGCAAGCAGGACTCGCTTGGATTATTGTTTTAAAAAAACGCGAGCGATATCGACATCATTTCTTTCAATACACCATTGAAGAAATTGCGACTTTTACAGATGAACATTTAATCGAAATAACACAAGATCCGGGCATAATTCGTCATTTAGGTAAACTAAAGGCGATTCGAGATAATGCTCGAGCATGGTTGAATATGCGCCAAATCATGCCTGATATGGTCAAATGGTTATGGAGTTTTGTAGGGCATCAACCCAAAGTTCATTCTGTGCCAGACTATCGCTTAGCACCAACACAAAGCGAATTAAGCCTGCAACTGTCTAAAACTCTAAAAAAGAATGGTTTTAAATTCGTGGGTCCAACCATTATCTATTCTTATCTGCAAGCGGTAGGAATGATTGATGATCATGAAAATCACTGCTTTAAAAAGCTTAGTTTAGCGCCATAATCCTTTTAAGAAGGTGCTTGGGATGATGACCTCATTTTTTGTTTCACCCAATCCGCTAAAAACACGATGGAGTCATGAATTTCATGAGTCAGTTCATGCCCTGCATTTAAGCGAATATAATTTTTATAACGGCGCTCTTCTCCAAAAACATCTCCGGGAACAATGTTAATACCATGTTGACGTGCGGCATAATAGAGTTCTAAACCATCAATATGTGTCGGCAATTGCAGCCATAAAACATAGCCACCATCTGGCTGACTTAACCCAATGTCGATCCCGTGAAAAGCGCTTAATATCGTTTGTCGATATTCATCAACTTGATGATTTAATTTTGGTTTTAATCGGAGTAGATGCTCACGATAGGCTCTACTATACATCAGGTCAGCCAAAGCCAATTGCAAAGGTGTATTCACACTGACATTTTGAATGACAATTTGACGATGTAAATGTTTAAGCCTTGGCGGTAAACAAAACCAACCTACTCGATATGCGCTGGACAATGATTTTGATATTGAACTGCATAAAATGACATAGCCTGCTTCATCCCAATGTTTGATCGGTAAAGGTCGTTGTAAATTAAAACTACATTCAGCATAAATATCATCTTCAATCACATAGCATTGATACTGTTCAGCCAATTGCACAATCTTCTGCTTATCATGATTTGAAAGCTCAAATCCTAGTGGATTTTGATAATTCACAGTCAATAGACAGGCTTTGGTATCGGGGTGCTGCATAGCTCTTTCTAGACGTTCTAAATCAAAACCATCCACATTTGCAGGTATCTCAATCAACTTGCGTTTCAGTGTCCCTAACAACTGTAATTGACCATTAAAATTTGGGGTTGGAATCACAATGCCATCCCCTTCCTTGGTCAAGAGCTGAACCACGAGTGATAACGCAGCCATACAGCCATTGGTGATATAAATCTCGTCTGGATTGATATAAAACCCATCTTCAGCCCAATGGTCTGATAAAGCTTGTCTCAATCTCAAATGCCCTTGTCGATTACTATAAAGGAAATCTTCTGGTTGACTGTGTTTTAAAGCACGTTGAATTGACTTTCGGATTGCATCTACAGGCACGTGATTTGGAGAGATTTGTACTGCACCTAAATGAATTGATCGATTATTGGTTGAAGACTCCTGTATTTCAATTTGCAAATCTAAGTTAGTGATATCCTTTGCTTCAGCATCAAATTCACGATGATAAGGCAACACTGGCGGATCGTTTCTGGATTTCAAATGTTGAACAAAATAACCCGATTTATTTTTAACAGTAATGAGCCCTTCCGATTCCAATAATGTATAACAATTTTTTGCTGTATTTAAACTGACGGCATGTAATGCTGAAAATTGTCGAAGGGAAATGAGCTTCTGTCCTGAACAAAGTTCTCCACTCAAAATTTTCTGTTTGATATGTTTGGCTAAGATTTGATACTGAAACATGAACTGTGCTCATTTTTATAAAATTTGTGTATCTGTATCTATAAACCTAGCAAATTTATGATGGTCTTACAGTTAAAAAGACACAGGAGGCCACATGAACAACGATAAATTATATTTGATATTACCCTTGGTAACACTTTTGACAGCTTGCCAACCAGAGCATGCGATCGATCAAGCTGCACTTGAGCAAAAATTTATTTGTACATCCTTAATTGATGGATTCTTAAAAGTGACGCACAACAGTCATTATCGTTTTACAAAAAGTATTGAATCTCCAGATCAGCAGAAAATTTACCTTTACACCGTGTCTTCTGATCATGCAGTCAAGCTCAATAGTCCCACACAAAAAAATTTAAATTTTCAATGTGATGATTCCAAAAAACAGACCTACCAAGTTTTTCTATTGGATCAGGCATCTAAGACAAAGCAACCAATTTTGAGTTTTCATTTGCCTCAAGCAGCAGAGTTAAAGCAATTTACAGCTTACACTTTGAAAAATGATTAAATGCCTAATTTAAACTCATTATTTCAAAATATCTGGTAACGGTATCTGCGCAGATTGAGATTTTGCTAATTCAGTTTTCATTTTTTGCAACATTTGATAAGGCTGCTGTTGTACAAACATATTGGTCACACTTTGTGGAATTGCACCTTCTGGATCCGCATATCCTGAAGTACTGACCTTCACCTTATTCGGTCCAATCTGTTCAAAGCTCCAGTCTCCAACATAGTGTTGCAGCCGAATATACTGAGGATTCTTCGATTTTCCCGTTTGCGAAGCTTTATTCTTAATATGAATAATACCTTTTGAGTCCTTATACATTTTCCCTTGCACAATCAGGTCTCGATCTTTCAAAGGAAATGGAAAATCTAACACCATGTAGAGTTTAAATTCACCTTGCTTCAAATCTTGAGAAATCACCTGTGCTGAACCGACATTGGGTACCCATGATTTTGCATTTTCTACATCTAAAACAATTGCAACTGCTCTTTCGAGTGAAGCATCCACTACTGTTTCAGCACGATAGGACAACACAGGATGATCAGGATTTTGTATCGTCCACACCTTAATATTGTTTTTGTTAATGGTGAGTCGTGAGGCTTCATTGGCTTGAACTTGGCTTGTCAGGCCAATGGCACTGACAAGCAAGCAGATCATAGAAATTTTCTTCATTTTTATTCTTCATATTTAACATTATTATTTAGATGATCACGCAGTTTTTTTAAACTTAAACTTTGATATCGTTGAAGCCTAAAACGTCTTTCATGTCATATTTTTTCGGTGCTTTACCTACAACCCAAGCAGCTGCACGTACTGCACCTGCAGCAAAATTCATGCGATTCGTGGCTTTATGTGTGATTTCTACACGTTCACCTTCACCAATAAACATTACCGTATGTTCACCCACAATATCGCCACCACGAATGGTTTGGAAACCAATGCTTTGACGTTCACGAGGACCAGTATGTCCTTCACGGTGATACACAGCATCTTGCTTCAAATCACGACCTAATGCATCAGCAATCGCCTCACCCATCATTAAAGCAGTACCTGATGGCGCATCAACTTTATGACGATGATGTGCTTCGATCACTTCAATATCGACACTGTCACCAAAGACTTTAGATGCTAATTCTAAAAGTTTAATGGATACGTTCACGCCTACGGAGTAGTTTGCTGCGTACACTACAGGAGCAATCGTTGCACTTTCATCTAAAAATGCTTTTTGCTCATCGTTCATTCCCGTCGTACCGATCACTAATGCAACACCAGCCTCACGGCACAGTTTCAAATGCTGTTCAGTTGCAACTGGTGCAGTAAAATCAATAAATACATCGCAATCATTTAAAACATCTTGGATATCACCCACGACTTTCACACCAAGTGTACCAATACCCGCTAATTCGCCTGCATCAGCGCCAATAAGGCTACTGCCTGGACGCTCTACCGCTGCTGCTAATTGATAACCGGCATCTTGAACTGCTTGAATCAATGTACGACCCATACGGCCACCAGCACCTAAAATCCCAATACGCGGAGCGACAGACATAACCTATTCCTAGTGTTGCTTTAAAATTGTTCTTACTATAACAAAAGTCTATACATACGCTAAGTTTATCGATATAAAAAATTATGCTGTCTTCTAAGCATTTGATTTGAACTTTAATCGAATAATCAGATTAAATTGAGAAAAATATTCGGTTTTTTATATTTATAAATTTTAACTATGATCAATGCCATGAAATTCAACACTTTTATAAGGAAATAATATGGCAGACCAAGCTCGAAAATTATCAACGATCCAAACGATCGAACAGTTACAGTTGGATGCTTCATTAGTTCAAGGTTTAGATCATGCCGAAACTGCGTGGATCATTATCGAAGCCATTCAACAATTGCAGGAATATCATAATCAGTGGCACTGAGATGAAACGGATCAGATGATTTTTCACATTTAAAGGAAGATCATCTTCTGTGTTATTAAAATATTTACAATTTAAAAATCATATTAGGATTCAAAATTTAAAATTGCTCAAAGCAACGATTACTCAGCTAAAGCATCGGTTTCTATTTTCATTCCTATTAAAATATGTTCTTATTATCTCGTTATTTTTAATCTAAATTACATTCTATCTTCACAGTTTCTCTGCATTTTTTCAGTACATTAGTGTGAACCCCAATTTATAAGGTCAACGAGGGCGGAATATGAAAAAGATTATGACAGTTTTGACATTATCTTTAAGTGCAATATTTACAGCAAATATTGCCAATGCTGCTCCTTACTCTGATGACTACCAAGATAAAGGTTCACGTGAACGCGGTAAAGGATTTGAGCAACGTACTCAATATGATGCTTCATCAGATCAAGAGTTCCAAGATCGTCGTAAAAACAGAGAAGAGCGTGGCGTAAAACGTTTACGTCAACATAAATGGCAAACTGGCTACGTCATGCCTCAACACTATCGTGGCAATAGTTATAAAACCGAATATAAAGATCATAACCTACCAAAACCTGGTAAAAACCAACAATGGTACAAAGTGAATAATGACTTTATTCTGGTGGATTCAAACAGCAATAGTATTTTGAAAATCCAGCAAGATTAATTTTGACGTGTAAATCGACCCGACTTTATGTCGGGTTTTTTGTTGAGTGCAATCCTAATCATTCATCTTCATCACTTCTTCATACATTTCACAAATTGACTATATCTCTCCACGGTTTATCTCAAATCATTTTGTACTTTAGCGATATCGGATAAATAACAAAGTTAGAGGTATCCCACATGAAAAAGTTAGTATCAGTACTTACATTAGCAATGAGTGGTTTATTGGCAACATCTGCGATGGCTGGTCCACATGACGATGGCCGTCACTATTCAAAACCAACTCCACCACCAGCGCATTGGAATAAAGGTCAGCCTGCGAAATATCAACATGACCGCTATGAACAAAATCGTGGCTTCCAAAATGTAAATCCAAGCCGTCAATGGCGAGTAGGTCAACAGTTACCACGTCAATTCAACTCTTCAAAATTTGAGTTAAGTGATCGTCAAGCGAAGAATCTACCTAAAGCGGCGCGTAACCAGCAGTGGTACAAAATTAATGGTGACTATGTCTTAGTGAATGAGCGTACAGATCGCATCGTGCGTATTATCGGATAAGCTTATTCCTAGATCTTCTCAAATTGATCTTCCCTGCACTCAGCCCAAACTCAGTTTGGGCTTTTTTATGTCTTTATTTTAATGCAGGTGTGGAAAATCATTTTTTTGTTTAGAATCTGATGACCACTTCCCGCTTCTATCGGTACATGCATGCAATCGGACTCAATAGATACAACTCAAAATATGACACAGCAATATGTGCATTGGTTCCGAAACTCAGCGCCGTATATCAACGCCCATCGTAATAAAACCTTTGTTTTAATGTTTGGTGGCGAAGCAGTTCAATCACCAAATTTTCAACATATTATTCATGATATTGCGCTTTTACATTCTCTCGGCATTCGACTTATTCTGGTTCATGGAGCAAGACCACAAATCAGTGCAAATCTTGCTGAGAAGAATTTAGATAGCCCTTTTCATAATCATCGTAGAGTAACAACACGTGATTCATTAGGTGCGGTCATGTCTGCCGTAGGCTCAATCCGTTTACAAATCGAAGCCTTATTGTCTATGGGACTTGCAAACTCACCCATGTATGGTGCTCGCATTGATGTGGTATCTGGTAATTTTATAACAGCTAAACCTTATGGCATTCGTAACGGCATCGATTATCAACTTACCGGTGAAGTGCGTTCAGTCGATGCAGATGCGATTCAAAAGCATTTGGACAATCACAATATTGTATTGCTTGGCCCCTCAGGTTATTCAACCACTGGTGAAGTCTATAACCTGCTTGCTGAAGAAGTGGCGACCAAAACAGCTATCCAACTCGGTGCCGATAAACTCATTTTTCTCGGTTCCGAACAAGGTTTAATGCAAAACCCACAGCAGTTGTTGCGCGAAGTGACCCCGCATCAGCTTGATCAACATATTGACGTTGCTTTAGAGCAAAATTATGAATTGGCATTGCATTTACAAAATGCCAAGGAAGCCTCTTTAAATGGCGTTAACCGCGTTCATTTATTGTCATATGAACATGATGGTGCATTAATCGAAGAATTATTTACTCGTGATGGGCATGGCACGATGATCACCGATGCACATTATGAAGAAGTCCGCACGGCAACGATTCAAGATGTCGGTGGATTAATCAGTTTATTACGCCCATTAGAACAAGAAGGCATTTTGGTATACCGCTCGAGAGAACGCTTGGAAAATGAAATTGATCATTTCGCTGTGATTGAACGTGACGGTATGGTTCTGGCTTGTGCAGCATTATATCCAATACCAACTGAGTCAAATGAAATTCGTTCTGCAGAAATAGCCTGTGTGGCGGTACATCCAAGTTACCGAAAATCAAACCGTGGTAGCCAAATCTTGCACTATTTAGAAGAGAAAGCAAAAAAGTCTAATATCCAACAGTTATTTATTCTTACGACACGAACCGCACATTGGTTTTTGGAACAAGGGTTTGTCAAAGCATCGGTGGATGACTTACCACAAGCGCGTCAGGCACTTTATAATTTCCAAAGAAACTCAATTGTTTGTAAAAAGCCACTCTAAAGTGGCTTTTTTATTGCACCCTTATGAACTGCTTTATCTTTCTTTTATATATCGATATTCCTAGGTGAACTATCTTCACAATCATTCGATATATTCATACAAATCATATCCTTATCACAATTTAATATTTTAATATATATTTATATATTTCATAAACTTAGAAACAAAATATCGTTATTCTTAGATTGAGCCTTTTGCATTTTTTTAGATATTTTTTTCTCTTTTAATTTTATCTTTTTTATTCATTAGGAATTCCTGAATTCTTATTTTTTACGAAATAGAAAATTCATTAACTTAGGCGCGTTACATGACGCATTTATTTTTTTTGATTTTTTTATTTTTAAGTTTTCAGGATTTTCAATATGAGCAGCTTTAACGCTAATCTTTGGAAAAAAACACTCATTTTGTCTTCTGCGTTAACAGGTGCTTTGCTACTCACTGGTTGCGACTCAAAAAAAGAAGATAAAACCCAAGTGTTAAATATCGGTTATCAAAAGTATGGCTTACTGCCCGTGATTAAAGAACGTGGTGAATTAGAAGCCGCTTTGAAGGATCAAAACATTCAAGTGAAATGGGTAGAGTTCCCAGGTGGACCACAACTGTTAGAAGGTTTGAATGTCGGCAGTGTTTCATTTGGTGAAGTCGGTGAAGCACCCCCTATTTTTGCCCAAGCAGCGAATTCAAATTTGGTTTATGTCGCAAATCAACCTGCGACTCCACGCGCTGAAGCGTTGATTGTTCAAAAAAATTCGAACATCAAAGATATTCAACAACTTAAAGGTAAGCGTGTAGCGTTAAACAAAGGTTCCAACGTTCATTATCTTCTCTTGAAGATCTTAGAAAAGAATCATTTGACGCTTGATGATATTGAAGTGGTTTACCTACCACCATCGGATGCTCGCGCAGCATTTGAGCGCGGTGCAGTCGATGCATGGGTAATCTGGGATCCGTTCTTTGCAGCAGCAGAGCATCAAATCGGCGCACGTGTTCTCGCTTCTGGCGAAGGGAATGCCAATAACTACCAGTTCTATATGGCTGATCGTAAGTTCGTTGAACAGAATCCTGAAATTATACAAACCGTTGTTCAAGAACTTAATGAAGCATCAG
This sequence comes from Acinetobacter sp. 24-47-47, assembly GCF_057737035.1. Lineage (NCBI taxonomy): Bacteria > Pseudomonadati > Pseudomonadota > Gammaproteobacteria > Moraxellales > Moraxellaceae > Acinetobacter > Acinetobacter sp. 24-47-47. Next base: position 3,000,671 of record NZ_CM173216.1, read on the forward strand.
ATTGGATTGCTTCCAATAAAGACGAAGCAGCTCAACTGCTCGTGAAGCCTACAGGTCTAGATTTCAAAATTCTTCAAACCTCAATTGGACGTATGAGCTTCGGCGTTTACCCAATTAGTACTGAAGTTGCTCAACATCAGCAAAAAGTTGCGGATGTATTCCATCAACAGAAATTGATTCCAAACAAAATCAATATTCAGGCCGCAATTATTGCGCCTACACCCAAATAACAACATGAAAAGGTGATGAACATGACTCAATATCAATCAGCAAATACAGCACACACTTGGTTTAAAACCTCGAGTCATTCAATGACAACGATGCTATTTGCCTGTGCGATGTTGGGTTGCTCAGCTGCATGGGCTGTTGATCCCTCAGTGAAAGAATTACGCATTGGCTTCCAAAAATCTTCCGTGAATTTGGTGATTGCTCAACAGCAAAAACTGTTTGAGCAAGAATTTCCCAATGCCAAAATTACATGGAATGAGTTCCCTGGTGGTCCTCAAATTTTAGAAGCACTTGCAGTGGGTTCAGTGGATATTGGTGCAACAGGTGATACCCCCCCTGTTTATGCTCAAGCAGGAAACAAACCTTTGCATTACATTGCTTATGAGGCGGCGAAGCCACTTTCTTCAGCAATCTTAGTACCGCAAAAATCCAACATTACTCAGCTTAAACAACTCAAAGGCAAGCGTGTCGCAGTACATCGTGGCTCTAGTTCACATTATCTATTGGTCCAAGCCGTCCGAAAAGCAGGTTTGCAATGGAGCGATGTAAAACCAATTTGGTTAAGTCCTGCTGATGCACGCGCAGCATTCCAAAAAGGTGCTGTTGATGCATGGGCCATTTGGGACCCGTATTACGCTGCTGCTGAACTTGAAGATAAAGCAAAAGTTTTGACCACTGGACAAGGGCTGAGCCCGAATTACACGTTCTATCTCGCTTCAGGCAAGTTTATCGACAAACATCCTCAAGCGATTTCAGGTGTCATTGAACAGATTAATCTTGCTGATCAATGGGTTCAAAAGAACTTAAAAACTACAGCAAGGATTTTTGCCAAAACAACAGGTTTAAAGCCGAATGTGAGCCAAACCTTTGTTCAGCGCCGACCTCGTCCATCTTATGCAGCACCTTTAACCGCGAAAGTCATTGCAGATCAGCAACAACTGGCTGATCGCTTTGCTGAGCTCAAAATCATTCCTAAACCGATACAAATTAACCAAGTCGTATGGACTGGTCAGTAACTCATATTAAGGACTTAAGTAATGAAAATTTTCTGGTTTATTCCTACTCATGGTGATAGTCGCTACCTAGGTACAAGCAAAGGCGGACGTGTTGTCGACCATGCCTACATGAAACAAATCGCTGTGGCGGTGGATAATCTAGGTTATGAAGGTGTGCTTATCCCAACCGGCCGTTCTTGTGAAGATCCATGGTTAACTGCTGCAAGTTTAATTGATGCCACCAAAAATCTTAAATTTCTCGTTGCTTTGCGTCCAGGGGTAACCACTCCTGCACTGGCTGCACGTATGGCAGCAACCTTTGACCGTCTTTCAAATGGCCGTGTTCTATTGAACTTGGTCACTGGTGGTGATGAGCAAGAGTTAAAAGGTGACGGCGTCTATGAAGATCATAAAACGCGTTATAAAACTGCGACTGAATATACTACGATTTGGCGCGAAATTTTAAAACGCTCACATACGGGTGAAAGCTTCACTTTCCATGGTGAACGTCTAAGCGTGGACGATGCAAAATTATTATATCCACCCGTCCAAAAACCTTATCCACCATTGTGGTTTGGTGGTTCTTCTGATGATGCTGTTGAACTGGCAACCGATCAAGTGGATACCTATTTAACTTGGGGAGAGCCTCCAGCAGCGGTTAAAGAAAAAATTGAAAATGTCCGCGCTAAGGCGGCAGCTAAAGGTCGCACCCTAGATTACGGTATTCGTTTACATGTCATCGTACGCGAAACCAACGAGGAAGCATGGAGAGCTGCTGAAGAATTAATTCAGTATGTTGATGATGAAACCATCGCTGCGGCACAGAAAAAATTTAAACAAATGGACTCTGTTGGTCAACGTCGTATGGCTGAACTTCATAATGGAGATCGCTCGAAACTTGAAGTGTCACCAAACTTATGGGCTGGCGTAGGTCTCGTCCGTGGGGGTGCAGGCACGGCATTAGTAGGTGCCCCTGAAACTGTGGCGGCACGTATCCAAGAATATGCAGATTTAGGCATTAATACCTTTATTTTCTCTGGTTATCCGCACCTTGAAGAATCAATTCGTTTTGCTGAATTGGTATTCCCTCTTCTACCATTAGAAACACGCCAAAAACTGACTCAACCGAATCTGACTGGACCTTTTGGTGAGATTGTCGCGAATAACTACACTCCTGAAGAAAATAAAAAAGGAGATCAGGTTCAGGAGCCGGCATGACAACAGCGGTAAATAAAACTCAAAAGCATTCTATCGTGTTGAGTAAAACCAAGGTGGTTAAAGCTGAAGGTTTTCTCTCTCGAGGAACCAAACAACTGGGGCAACGTTTGATGCCTTGGTTAGTACCCATTTTCCTTATTGTGATTTGGCAACTGGCATCAGTCACTGGCATTTTAGAAAGCCGCGTCTTGCCTGCTCCAACCGCAGTGGTTTTGGCTTTTTGGCATCTATTGCTTAGTGGTGAACTGTGGACACATGTCCAAGTCAGTGCGGGACGTGCACTGATTGGCTTGCTGATTGGTGGGGGCTTAGGATTATTTTTAGGATTGTTAAATGGCTCATCTAAAGTAGCCTCTACGTTACTCGACACGACCCTACAAATGATCCGTAATATTCCAGCTTTAGCTTTAATTCCATTGGTGATTCTATGGTTTGGAATTGACGAATCTGCCAAATTATTTTTGGTCGCGATTGGCGTGTTTTTCCCAATTTATATCAATACGTATCACGGTATCCGATCTGTAGATCCTCAGCTGATCGAGATGGGCAAGAGTTATGGTTTAACACGCTGGCAGTTATACAAAGAAATTATTTTACCAGGTGCTCTTCCTTCCATTTTAGTTGGTTTGCGCTTCGCACTAGGTTTAGTTTGGGTTCTTTTAATTGTGGCTGAAACCATCTCGGCACAAGCTGGAATTGGTTACATGACCATGAATGCGCGTGAATTTTTACAAACAGATGTCGTTTTAGTTGGGATTCTACTGTATGCCCTACTTGGTAAATTAGCGGATGTACTGGCGGTTGCCTTAGAAAAATATTTATTACGCTGGCATCCAGGCTATCAAAAATAGGAATGCGTATGACTGATTTAAGTATTTCAAATCTCGCTGATGAACATGTCATTCCAGATCATGCCAGATCAGCTCCACAAAAGATCGGTGCAGAAATCAATATTGAACAACTGCACAAGTTCTATGGCAAAGTTAAAGTATTAGAGGATTTAGACCTACATATAGAACCTGGTGAATTTGTTGCCATTGTGGGTCGAAGTGGCTGTGGTAAGAGTACGTTGTTACGGTTAATCGCGGATTTAGAACAACCGAGTTATGGTGAGATTAAATTTAAATCTGCACTGAACTTTCGTGAAGGTATTACCGCAGATGACATCCGCGTCATGTTCCAAGATCCTCGCCTATTACCATGGAAAAGCATTTTAAAAAATGTGCAATTGGGCTTAGATAAATCCCAGCATGATAAGGCTGAAGCATTATTGGAAAAAGTTGGCTTAAATGAAAAAGCTGAACTTTGGCCTGCACAACTTTCAGGTGGACAACGTCAACGAGCAGCGCTAGCACGTGCCTTGTCTCATACACCTCGAATACTATTACTTGATGAACCTTTGGGGGCTTTAGATGCGCTTACGCGTTTAGACATGCAAAATCTGATTGAGAAACTATGGTTAGAACAAGGCTTCACCACCATCTTAGTGACACATGATGTCAGTGAAGCAGTTCAGTTAGCAGATCGTATTATTTTGCTCGATAAAGGTCATATCGCACATCAGTTCAAAGTAGATTTACCACGACCGCGACAAAAAAATGTCAAATTTGCAGAGCTTGAACAACAAGTTTTGGAAGCCGTACTTTCAACCTAATCGATGCAAAATATGACATTCTGAATTGTTGAATAAGGTAAATGGAAGTGTCTAATTTTCGTCGGAAAATTAGACACTTTTCGTACTGGTAAATGGCTTTTTTTAATTAAATTAAAAGATATTCTCGATCAGCATTTCCCACCTGAGTAATATGTATTTGTTTATCAAATAGATTGTACATGTGTCTTATTATTAGTTTTATCACTTAACTACACAATTATTCTTCATATTCTTTTGCAAATGCCCTAATCCTTGTGCACAAATCGCACATTTTGCCGTACAATTTGAGGTTCCTTTTTATAATTTACTGACGAGATGGAACAAAAGAAGAGTACGCAAAAACGTCAACAGCTTTTAGCTGCTGCATTAGATGTGTTTTCTGTGTATGGTTTTAGTGGTGCAAGCTTAGATGAAATTGCACAACTCGCGGAAATGCACAAATCGAATATTTTCTATTACTATGAAAATAAAGAAGCGCTCTATGTCGAAGTGCTGACTACTGTCATGCAAAAATGGTTAGCTCCACTGCAAATGTTGGAAGCTGATTTAGAGCCTGCTGAAGCGATCACGCAATATCTCATGCAAAAGATCGAGGTTTCTCGTACTCAACATAAAGCATCAAAATTATTTGCTTTAGAAATTATCCAAGGCGCACCACATATCCTGCCAATTTTGAAAGGCCCATTAAAAAAACTCTTCAAACGCAAATCTAAAGTCATTTCCACGTGGCAAGAGCAAGGCAAAATATCAGACAAGATCGATGCTGAGGTTTTAATTATTAACCTTTGGGGTATCACACAAAACTATGCTGATTTTAGCACCCAAACTGAAATGGTAACGGGAAAAACCTTGCGCAATCGCACCATGTATCAACGTACCATCGAGCATACAGTCCATATGATGCTATACGGTATTTTACCTCGACCATAATTGGTTTATCTAAATCTCTTCGAGATTGATCTCTGGCATACGACCATAGTTTCTATGGTCGCCAAAATCTTCAAAATCTAGTGTTCCATACTCTGATATAAAGCCAATAATTTTTGAGCGCCCAACAACAAGTTCTCCTCCCAATCTAAATGTGCGGTGTCGTTTGCCCCATCTGTAATGTATTTCACGGAAATCAAACGAACGCCAAGTTTCTTACATACTTTGGCGAGCGCATATCCTTCCATATCAACCAACTGACATGGCACCTTAGGTTCACCAGTTTCAAAGCTATCGCCAGTCCCACAAATGCCCTTGGGAAGATGTTGAAAATACGGCTCTAGGTTAATCGCTGCGGGAAATTCCTGATCCATCGGTGTAACACCAACTTCAAAGCCAAGCGGTGAAACATCCATATCTCGCTGTACAAATGTTGTTACTTCAACCAAGGAATGTGCATCAAAATGCGAACTTCCTGCTGTTCCTAAATTCAGCAAAGTTGTGCATCCTGTCTTTTGAATCACTTCAAAAGCTTTAAATGCTGCATTGACCTTACCAATCCCACTGTAATGCACTGCAATATTTTCAGCTTCGAATAATCCTTTAGATTCGCTTGCTAAGGCCATAATTAGGGCTAGATCAGACATTACTTACTCATTAAATATTGAATGGAACACATTAGACAAAAATATATCCGGAAATAAAAGTTTCTTTGATCTAATGACTCAAGCATCTTGATCTAGAATAAGAAAAGTATTGAATAAAAACACAACAACAAGACGAAACTGTGAGAATATGGCAATATATAGCCCAAATTAATTTTAGTCACCATTTCGCCCATGAAGCTACTCCGTCTGAATGCTTTAGCGCCCAACTTTCAATTGCCCAAAACTGCCGTCACCATTGGCAATTTTGATGGTGTTCATTTGGGTCATCAGGCGATGGTTCAGCAATTAAAAGACATAGCACAACAACAAGATTTAAAAACTGTGGTGATGATTTTTGAGCCACAGCCTTTAGAATATTTTAAAAGTTACGATGCACCACCACGAATTAGTTCATTACGTGAAAAAGTGGAACATTTGGCTGCACTTGGTATCGACTATATTGTTGTTGCTAAATTTGATGACACATTTCGTAATTTAAGTGCGGAAGAGTTTGCTGATATTCTAAAATACAAACTGAATACCCAAAGCCTAGTACTCGGTGAAGATCATCATTTTGGTAAAAACCGACAAGGTAATAGCCAATTCTTGCGCGATTATGGTTTTCAAGTCACCGATTTAAATAACGTTGAACTGAATGGCGAGCGTATTAGCTCTACCTTAATACGCCAAACTTTGGCTACAGGGGACCTTAAAAAAGCTGCGGAGCTACTTGGTCGCCCGTATAGCATTACGGGTCGTGTTCAATATGGTGATCAAATCGGTCGCACCATTAACTTTCCAACTATCAATGTTCGTCTAAACCGCCATAAGCCCTGTTTGCATGGCATCTATGGTGTTGAAGTGATTTGTGAAACAGAATCGTTAAAAGACAAAGTTCGCAATGAAAATGCCGAATATCAAGGTATCGCTGGTTATGAGGCTACAGCCCTTTTCGGTGCAGGACATGTCGGCACCCGACCAGCCATCGAACAGGAACATCCAGAGTGGCGATTAGAAGTACATTTCCCTGATGTTTCTGCTAATCTGTATGGTCTGTTAATGCGGGTAACCTTTTTGAACTTTGTTCATGGCGAAAAGAATTATCCTTCGCTAGAAGCACTCAAAGCTGGGATCGATGATGATGTTGAGCAACTGCTTGAGTTTCGCCGAAACAACCCCAACTTTCCTTATTAATACTCCTTAATTTTTGTAAAACGCGTCAGCTTTAGACTGATTAAATTGGAAGACAACTTGCATGAGCGATAAGCAAACTCCTGAAAATGCAGTGGACTATAAAGCCACGCTAAACCTCCCAGGTACTGACTTTGCGATGAAAGCAAATCTCGCAGTACGTGAAGCGAAATGGTTAGAAGAGTGGTATGCCGACAACATTTATCAGCAGATTCGTGCGTCGCGTATTGGCAAGAAAAAATATGTGCTCCATGACGGCCCTCCATATGCGAATGGTCAAATTCACTTAGGTCATGCGGTTAACAAAGTCCTGAAAGACATCATCATTAAAAGCCGAGTGATGGATGGTTTTGATGCACCATACGTACCGGGTTGGGACTGTCACGGTCTTCCAATTGAACTTAAAGTTGAAGAAAAAGTCGGTAAAGTCGGCGTAAAAGTGGATGCTTCTACATTCCGTAAAGCCTGCCGTGAATATGCTTACACACAAGTTGAACTGCAAAAGAAAGACTTCGTGCGTATGGGCGTGTTTGGTGATTGGGACAATCCGTACTTAACGATGAACTTCAAACAAGAAGCCGACATCGTACGTTCATTGGGTGCTATTGCCAAAGCAGGTCATATCGAACCAGGTCTTAAACCCGTCAACTGGTGTTTAGACTGTGGTTCATCATTGGCTGAAGCTGAAGTTGAATACGAAGATAAAAAATCAGACGCAATTGATGTGGGTTTCAGCGTTGTTGATTTAGCTGACCTTTCTGCACGTTTGGGTGTAGACATTGCTGATCGTACCGACATCGTGATCTGGACCACAACGCCTTGGACCATGCCTGCTAACCAAGCAGTCGCTTTACATGCTGAGCTTGAGTATCAACTTGTTAAAGCAACAGGTGAAGACAAAGTACCTCAAAACTTCATTCTTGCGAAATCATTGGTTGAATCAGCTACTCAGCGTTATGGTTTTACTGCATTTGAAGTCATTGCTGAATTCACAGGTTCTAAACTTGAGAACCTTGTGCTGCAACACCCATTGATCGCTGAACGCCAAGTTCCTGTGATTCTAGGCGAACACGTGACTGACGGTAGCGGTACAGGTGCTGTACATACTGCACCGGGTCATGGTGTGGACGACTATAAAGTTGGCTTACAGTACAACTTGAAAGTTGAAAACCCTGTTGGCGGTAATGGTGTGTATCTTCCAACATCGCCACTGTTTGCAGGCGAGCACATCTACAAAGCCAATCCAAAAATTATTGCAGCATTGACTGAAGCAGGCAAACTTTGGGCACATGTTGTGATTAAACATAGCTACCCACATTGTTGGCGCCATAAAACACCGATTATCTTCCGTGCAACACCACAATGGTTCATCAGCATGGATGCCAAAGGTCTACGCCAAGGTGCATTGAACGCGATTGAAAATGATATTGAGTTCGTACCAGATTGGGGTAAAAACCGTATTCAAGCGATGATCGAAGGTCGCCCAGATTGGTGTATCTCTCGCCAACGTACTTGGGGTGTGCCAATTCCATTCTTCGTTCATAAAGATACTAACGAGTTACACCCTCGTACACCTGAATTGATTGAAGAAGTTGCGAAGTTAATCGAGCAAGAAGGTATTGATGGTTGGTATAACCGTGATGCACGCGAATTCATCGGTGATGATGCAGATTGCTATAACGCTGTTCGAGATACTTTAGACGTATGGTTCGATTCAGGTACAACACACTTTGCAGTTCTTCGTGAACGTGAAGAGCTACAAGACCCTGCTGATTTGTACCTTGAAGGTTCAGACCAACACCGTGGTTGGTTCCAATCTTCATTGTTGACTTCAATGGCAATCAACGAACGCGCACCGTATAAAGGCTTGTTGACACACGGCTTCGTGGTCGATGAGAAAGGCCGTAAGATGTCGAAATCGATCGGTAACGTCATCACACCGCAAGACATCATTAAAGATATGGGTGCTGATGGCCTTCGTTTCTGGATTGCATCTGCAGATTACCGTTATGAAATGACCGCAGGTAAAGAAATCTTTAACCGTGCCTCAGACGGTTACCGTCGTATTCGTAACACATTGCGTTTCTTGCTAGCAAACTTAAATGGTTTCCAACCTGCGACTGATTGCTTAGCGATTGATGATTTGATTGCACTTGATCAATACATCTTGCAACGTGCTTCAGAAGTTCAAGAAATCATTAAGAAAGCGTACGAAGATATGAACTTCCATATCGTGACAAGTGCGCTAACGAATTTCTGTATCAACGATTTAGGTGGTTTCTACCTAGACATTATCAAAGACCGTCAGTACACCACCAAAGCAGATTCTCAAGCACGTCGTTCTGCACAAACTGCGTTGTACCATTTGGTTCAAGCATTTGTACGTTGGATGGCACCTATTTTAACGTTCACCGCACAAGAAGCTTGGCCATTGATTCCCGGTCAAACTGAGAAATATGTCTTCACTGCTGAATGGTATGATATTCCGACTGCATCAAGTGCCAATGTCGTATCAGAAACTGAATGGCAAACATTGATCAATGTGAAATCAGCAGTGAATAAGTTTATCGAAGCAGCACGTGGTGCGAAAACTGTAGGTTCAAACTTGTCTGCGAAGGTTGAGCTTTGGGCAAATGATGAGCTTAAATCTGTGCTCGACAAATTAGGTGACGAACTTCGTTTCGTACTGATTACGTCTCAAGTGATTGTGAATACCTTTGATACAGCACAAGGTGAAGCATCTGATCTTGAAGGCTTGAACGTGAAAGTTTCAGCGGCTGACGGCGAAAAATGCGTTCGTTGCTGGCATGTTCTGCCTGATGTGAATACACATCCATCACATCCAGGACTATGTGGTCGTTGTATTATTAACCTCCCTACAGGTCAAGGCGAAGAGAGAAAATATGCCTAATCCACAAAATAATAAAAAAGGTTTATTCCAATTCTATCCTCACAATTTGTGGTGGATAGGATTGTCTATTGTTGCCATTATTTTGGATCAATGGACGAAATGGATAGCAAGTACACATCTGACTTATGCAGACCCTGTACCTGTTTTACCTTTTTTAAATTGGACATTACTACATAACTACGGCGCTGCCTTTAGTTTCTTGTCCGATGCCGGTGGATGGCAACGTTATTTCTTTACATCGCTTGCAGGAATTGTCTCGGTTATTTTTGTGTTTTGGATTATGCGTATGCCAAAAAACATGAAAGTATTGCCTTTAGCAATCGCACTCATCTTAGGTGGGGCGATTGGTAATCTTATTGATCGAGTAAGTTTAGGCTATGTTGTTGATTTTATTCATGTCTACTACAACAATAGTCACTTCCCTGCTTTTAACCTTGCAGATAGTGCCATTACTTTAGGTACCATCTTAATGCTTATCGATACTTTTTTCTTAGAGAAACATCGTATTCAACGTGCGGAAGCGCAAAATGACTGATTTTATTAATCCAAATGAAGATACTCGCATTGAAGCGGGTTCAAAAGTACATTTACACTTTTCAGTAGCCATTGAAAATGGTGTTGAAATTGATAATACACGTAGTCGCGAAGAACCTGTAAGCCTTGTGATAGGTGATGGCAGCTTATTGCCTGGTTTTGAAAAAGCTTTATTTGGCTTACGTGCGGGGGACCGTCGTACAGTAAGTTTACCTGCTGAAGATGCTTTTGGCCCTTGGAACCAAGAGAACGTGCAAAAATTTGATACTATTAAATTTGAGCAACGTCCTGCTGAAGGTCAAATGATTGAGTTTGAAGATAAAGCAAAGCAGTCATTATATGGTGTGGTTAAATCGGTTGGTGATGATATCACTGAGGTCGACTTTAACCATCCGCTTGCTGGTAAAGATATTACTTTTGAAGTTGAAATTTTCAAAGTAACACCAGCAGGTCAGCAAGGCATCAAAATTATGTAATGCCTGATTCGTACATAAAAAAGCGCCTTATGGCGCTTTTTTTTAGATACATTTTCGATCTACCTTTTTTAAAAAAAACATTTTAAAGTCAGTGTGATAACAGTTAGAAGGATTAATTTGGTGAATATTCAAATTATTGTGGGAAGCGTTCGAGAAGGCCGCACAGCCATTAAAGTTGCAAATTGGGTTCAAAACACGATTTCATCATATAACTACAGCACGATTCAGACAGAAATTGTGGACTTAAAAGAATGGGATTTACCGTTTTTCGCTGGAGCAAATCCACCACTAACGGGTATATATGATCAACCTAAGCAACAAGAATGGGCTGCTCAAATCGCGAAAGGTGATGCATTTATATTTATTAGTCCTGAGTATAATCATGGTTACAGCCCTGCACTTAAAAATGCACTTGACTATTTAGGTAAAGAGTGGAATGGAAAACCTGCTGCTTATGTCAGTTATGGCGGTAGTAATGGCTCTCGCTCTATCGATCAAATCCGTCAAGTTGCTACGCAATTAGGTTTAGTCGACTCAAATGCCGTGGTTGAGATTCGCGATATTTTTGCACGCAATCGCAATGAAACATTCGAAGGCAATGAATTCGATGACAAAGCGCTTAAATCTGCGTTTGATAAAATTGTGCAATATGTAAGTGCGTAAAAATCATCTTCTGATCATCAATAGGTGCGCGATTATAAATACCGAAGACAATTTGATCGAGATAAAATTATAGTTGAAAAAGTGAACCCTCTAAAATTAGAGGGTTCTTTTTAGATACAGATCGCAATGAATTAACTAATTTTGTCCAACCGTTAAACTTTGATTCCCTATACATTTGCATCCACATGCTAAAGGTGAATTATGCTGTGCGGCGGGTTTTCCCATAATAACCATTTTGCTGTCACCCGCAACAATTGTCGTCACCGTTTTATGTTTAGGACAGGTGGCCTTATCCCCTACACAAGCAACTGGCTTACCTTCGATTAAGAAAGAACTATTTGCTGAAATAACCTGCCCACCACCTGTGGTTGGAGAGCCAATCGTAATATAAGGGAAAGCCATACACTTATTCCTTTTATAATATTTTATTGAACTTCAAACTCGATTCGTCGATTTTTCTTACGACCCTCTTCCGTTGCATTGTCTGCAACAGGTTCATCAGCACCCATACCCGCTGTACTTAATCGTGAAGGTGAAATATTCTTCGCAATCAAATATTGTTTTACTGCATCCGCACGTTGCAAGCTCAATTCTTTGTTTTTCTGTGGATTACCTTGACTGTCAGTATGTCCGATAATTTTGACATTTTTGCCTTGAACTTTGTTTAGCGCAACCACCATTTCGTCTAAAATTTGTGTGCCTGCTGGTAAAAGTGTGGCACTTCCAGAAGCAAATTCAATAATTCGATTTTTTAAAGCATTATCAATGATAGCTTGTTCTGCATGATTCACAGATAACTGTGCATTAAAGCGATAAGGTGCCACAACTAAATTTTGAAATGTATTTTGAGTCGGTACGATATCATTTTGATTGAGGACTTTACCTGTGAGCTCAACTTGTGTTCCTCTTACACTCAATTTTCCTTGAGAAACTTTTTTAAGATCAGGTGTGATGACTTGGGTTACAGAATCACTCCATCCATTGGGTGCAGTGACAGGACGAACCTGAATTTTATCGATAATTTGGTCTTGGCTATAGACCACTTTCATTTTACTCAATATGGCCTGTTTGCTCATCTCGTTAGGAACAACTCCCTCAACGATAATTTCTTTCGCAAACGATATAACACTTAAACTCAATATCGAACTAAGCAGTGAAATCTTTAATAAGGTTTTCTTCATCATTATTCTTCTATAAAAGTCTGTCGGAATAATTTCATTCCTTGATTTAAACTTAACTGTCGTTCGCACAAAGATTGCTCGAGTGCAGCAAGACCTGCATTTTGCTCCAAATAGCGATCAATCCACTGTGCTTGTACCAATGAAACCCAATGTTCAGAGCTTAAGTTTTGATTGAAAATATCACTTAATGCTTCAATATCTGCGCCCTGAAAGCCAAATAATAAAACTGGACGTTCTGAATGAAGAATACCAATTAACACTTCGGTATTATGTTTTGGCAAAAATCTTGCGATTAAACTAACCCAGAATGCTGCGATTTCATAACAAAAACTAGGGTTGTGAATCGGTAAAATTAACACCTTATTCAGTTTACTCGTTCCATTTTTTAATACAGGTTGGAGTAAAAGACCTAGTCCAATCATGCTTTGTGCAAGCTCATAGACCGATATTTTCATCATTTGTGCAAACGAATGCATGGTGTGATTTTCAAAAAAAGCGGTTGATTCAGTTACATCAAGAACTTGAATTTCTTTTTTGAGCTGAGCCAGTTTTTCGATTAAATCATCAGCATCTCGAATTTGACGAATCACTCGGTTTCTTTGAAATAAGTCAATCAAAACTGGCTTATAGCTATAAGGTGCATAGAGCAAATTTTGGTAGGGTGCATCCACTTCCAATAAGTGACTCAACACCATAGGAAACTGACGACCTGAGCTGTCTTGGCTGGTCACTAAGTTTGCAACCAAGAACATATTTTCACGCGGATTGGCAATAAAGAAATCTAATGATGCCAAACTTTGATAATTTTGATCGAAGTTTGGATTTCTCATTGCCATTTCAAGCGCTTCAGTAATCCACTGATCAATCACTTGAATCAGAGAATACTGTCCTTTGGTTTTCAGAAAATCGCCACGAGCAGGACTCTTACCATAGTACAAAGGCGTTGTTTTCACACTGTACATATCGCCTCCTACTGATGATCCATCTTAAGTTGTACTCCATACATCATGGCTGTGCTCCTTGTGTTGCATTTTGCAATGCCGTATTCGTTGAATTCTCAGCTTGAGGTGCTGGTGTTGGTGCCTTTTGAGCAGATACCACACGTGCTGTCGCCTTGTTGGTCGTCACCTTATCAACCAATTGCAAACCGTTTAAATCACGATTAGAACCAACGCCTGTTCCACCTTGACCTGAATTCCCACTGATCAAACGAAAGTTTACTTTTACCGCTAATGATGGTTGTTGAGCACTTGCCCAAGTCATTTCGATGACACCATTTTGATCACGACGTTGCGAAGAGTCGATCAAACGATTGATCCCGTATTCACCTGGTGCATCAAAAATCGTATGCGTTTTCCCTTCGAGATCGACTGCAGTAATACGTGCTCCAGGAATAGCACCAGTATTCGGCCAAACAAAGTTCACCCACTGTTGGATACCATTTTCAAAGACCATACGTTGACCATCAATATCAATCGTATAAGACAGCAACTGTGGATTAGACAATGGATAGAATTGGAAGTTGGACTGATTGGTCGCAGCAGGCGCAGAACCTTGTGACAAAGTACCTGTAGCTACACCGTTAAGTGGTGAAACATAGCGTTGGAAACTCATCACAAATTGTGGATTCAAGATAATGCCTTGGTCTTTCCACGTTTTAGAAGTCAGTGTGTAGCCACGACGAATCACAAATGGATCGAGCGTTTCTTTAACAAAATTGGCAATACTACCGCCCTCACCGAAGATTTGACCGATTTCACTACTCGTCGCTTGGATTGAAGCCGAGGTATTGAATGGAACCTTTTGGCTCAGAGTCTGATTAAACGGTTGATAAGCTTGCATCACCCATAATTTATTAATCTCATCTTGTGCTGGCGTGATTAAGCTTGCAAAGGATTGTGTCAGTGGACTCACCAAAAGCTTTTGAATGAGCTTATTGTCAATATCATTCAGACCGACCGTCAGTTTTTCATCGACAAGTTTTTGCGTAGTATTAAATACTGAGGTTTGTTCATTGATGGTTTGTTTTACCAAAGCCATCGCATTTGGGCCAATATCCCCTGCATTTCGGAGATCATTAAACTTACTGCGTACCTGTGCGAGATTTTCTAAATACTCATCAAGTAATGATTTATTTTGCTGATCATCACGTTTACGAACCAACTGATAAAAAACGTTAAATTCTTTTGAGATAGCACCTTGGGCGCGCTCAGCTGCACGTTGAATTTCATTGGTATTATCTTGACGAAGAACCTTACGTTTAAACCAAGCGATAAATCCTGTTTGTGGAGCAGCCAATTCCGCTTGAACCACAGGGTTATCCCAATTGGTTTCTTTCGCTGTATGCTCAATGAGCAAACGTATCGGGGAGTTTTGAGGCTCACCCAATAAATCTATTGTTTTATGTTGCTGGGCAAAATCAGGTTGTTTTGCATAATAAATTCCATTCAAGAATTTACGCCACTCTGCGATATATTCTTTCTTATAGAGTTCAGTCAGCTGCTTACGAATTTGATCTGGACTACCACTAAAGGTGAGGTCATCTGATTGATTGCTGTTCAACACCCAGTCACGACTGTCTGTCGGACTATTCGCAGCTTCATCAATGGCTTGATCGATATATTCGTTCCATGCCTTATATGTAAATACCCCAGGAAGAGCATAAGAACCTAATACGGCACTACGATTGTTCTCACCTACAATTTGAGCTGCTGTCACTGCTGGATATCGTACAGCAGCACGCATTTTGATCTCATTATAAACTCGATCACGTGCTGGCATCCCCTTCATCACCGCCAACAATACTTGTCGGCTTTGATCAACCAATTGCGCATCCGCTGACAACTGTGGGAATTTTGGATCATTCGCCAATGTCATGGTATAGGTCAGCACCTGCTCCGCTTTTTGGATCATTTCACCACGTGGCATTTGTCCACGATTGGCATCTAACCATGAACGCCAAAAGCGCGTAACCTGATCACTCAGATGACTTGCTTCCATATATTTTGAATTGCTCATCATCAAATAAGCTTTCAATGCGTTGTAAGCATCTTGGGGATTCGAATCAGAAGGTTCCAAAGCATTTTGTGCAGGTTTAGCCGATACTTGCTGAATTTCAACATTAACGTGATTTTCTTTTAGTGTCGCTTCATTATTTTTTACACGTTGCAAGAACTGACCAATATTTTGTTGAGATGGTTCTAAAACAATTTGTCGCACACCATTTAAATATTCGGTTTTAAGTTTTTCCCGCAGATCATTGCCTTGATACAAACCAAAGCCAAACTTTAATGGACGATCTTCTTCAAATTGATCTAACTGTTCTAAACGCTGTTGTAAAATTAGTAACGAGTCGAGCTGTGTCGCCAAATGCTGACCTGATGCCTGCTCCATTTGCATCACTTTATTCAGATCAGCTTGAACATCTGCGATCAACTGTTGATTGTTACGGTAAGACCACACCCACAGGCCTAAAATTACAGATACCCCAAGTAAAGCTGCAATAAAACTCAAATAACGTTGGCGCTTTTTCGCCGGGTTAATATGTTGCTTCACCAAGTTTTTATCTTTCAGAATGACATCTGAAAATAATCCCTTTAAGAAATACCCATGATTCTGTGATACAGAATTTTGTGGAATACCATGTTCGCTGTTCGGAATTTTCTGAAGTCTAAATTCTTGAGCAATTTGCTCCGTCATTGGACTCTCGATCGTTCCTTCTTGTAAGGCACTGGTGAAGTAAAAACCACGGAATACAGGTTTGAACTGATACGGATTTTCCTCAAATAGTGTTCCTATAAAAGTTTTGAGTGCTGGTTTTAAAGTCTTAAACTCAAGCGGAAAAGTCATCACACTTGGTGAGATATTCTGTGCATGACGGCGACTTAAATGAGTCGTACTTACGCTTTTCAATCCATCATACAAAATATTGTAATGATGCTCGAATAGATCAACAGCATTTTCAGATGAATCTGGATTATAAGGCAGCGTTGCTCCCCAAACTTGGTCAAATTCATCCTGATCATAACAATCAAAAAACTCAGTGAATCCTGCGATCAAATCCATTTTAGAAAACACCAAATACACAGGTGCAAAGATTTCTAAACGTTCCGTCAAATCTTGTATACGTGCTCTCAAGTTTTTAGCGAGTTTCAAAGATTTTTCAGGACTTTGGCTAACTAACTCGGCAATACTGACGGTGACAATCAGTCCATTAATCGGCGCTTTAGATCTATTTTTTTTGAGCAAGTTCAAAAAACCAATCCACTCAGAGTGATCTTCTGCATAGACTGAGTAACGACCAGCAGTATCCAACAACACCCCTTCTGTTGAGAAAAACCAGTCGCAATTACGTGTTCCACTCAAACCTGAAGACACTGCATTTTTATGCGTTTCTTCGAATGGGAACTTTAAGCCCGAGTTATAAATGGCAGAACTCTTACCGGCAGCAGGGTTACCAATGACCATATACCAAGGCAACTCATATAGCGCTGCATTCCCTTTTTTATCACCCAGCTTTGACTTACGAATGAGCTGAATTGAATCCTTCATCTGTTGATGAACCAATTGTAGTTCATCTTTATCCTTCTGCTTACCATACTCAGCTTGGGTATCTTTTTCGATTGCTTCCGCCAATTCTTCCCCTTGCTTCTCATGGCGTTTGCGTTGAATGAACCAATAGATTCCATAACCGATTAGACCCAGTACATAAGCCACCGCAAGCGGCCAGAAATACTGTCTAGGTATCGTGTGATAGGCAGACACTAAGGCAACAAACAATGACAATGCAATGATTGCCTTTGGGTTTGAAACGTACTGCCATACATAGCCTAATATCGTGTGCATTGTATTCTCATTTTTTTCGTAAATTTTTAAACGTTTTGCTGCTCAGGATTTATGTCTGATTCTGATTGATAAGTTTGAATAAATGTCTGAACATCTGGGTTTTGAGTTGTATACACCATTGTCATCAAGGCATCATCAAACTGAAAAGCGAGAGTAAAGCCAAAAATTTTAGCTAAGCTTTGTGTATTCCCAAGTGTTGGAAAAAGCATTAAATAGTGATGTTGCTCAATATTCGTATTGGCAAAATTTTGCTCAATTTTCTTAAGTGTTTTGAGTTGAGTAATGTCATCCAACAGAACTGTAAAGGGCTGCTCATTTTCCACTTTGAACTGATGATCAATGTTATAGCGATCTAAACTCTGTTTCAGTTGTTTTTCATTTATCGCAATATCTAATGTTTTCGTAGGTAAAACATTTTCAATTTGAATTTTAGGTGAAGCTAAACAACAGCTCGAAATATATTCTGCAGGAATATACTGCTCTGAAATCCAAATCTTTTCATCTAATGTATCTTGGTCAATTTCGGAATCAACGATAAACACAAGACTTATAGACGACTCATCTTTTTCAATACTTTGTAAAAGATGAATCCATTCACTATAGCTTGTTTCAGCACCCCAATAGTGGTGTTCCACGTGAAACACTTCAGGAATATAATTGAGCTGACTCAGGTAGTCTGAAATGAGTTGCTCAGAATCTTGTTCATCCCAAACATGCAGTAATTCTTCAGCGAGAATCAGGTGGATTTTAAGCTTATTCAGTCGATAAACTTGCTGCACAGAAGGAGTATCTTCTTCCCCATCATGATACTCAGCCTGAGGATCAATCCATGCTGGATGCATACGATAAGATTGGCTAATTTGAGTATCGTAGAAAAGTGCAGATTTTTTTAAATGCTCACTAATTTCCCAGAGTATTTCTGTTTGTTGTTCGAGTTGAGTCAGAATCAATTGGTGAATGCGGTATTGCCGTTTGAAGCTATATTCATCCTCTTCATCTTGTTCGACGTCTAAATCAGAAATTCGATAACTCAGAATAGGCAAGCCATACCCATTCAATAATTTGTCATCAAGTTCAGGACTCTTGAATTCCCGAATCGCATCAATAATCAGATGATTTTCACCCAAAGCATTGAGTGCATAAGCGCGATAGACATTTAAATTGATCCACTCCACAGGCTCAGGCTGTAGCTCCTCAATTGCGACCTCATCGCTAAGTTGAGGATCATTCTGTTTATTTTTTTGCTCTTTTATCCAATGATAAATCATATATGGCATCACCAAAAAAGCAGTGATTGCAACAGGTAACAATCCAAAAAAGATAAGTAGATCACTGCCAGAAGGATCAAAATTGATGTCACGCCAATACAGCACCACAATCGCAGAAATCACCAGATAAACAGTAAGGAACACTCCAACAATGATTTTGATCATGACGCTACTCCAAGCAATGGGTAGCAAGTTTCATCATTGTCTAGCGGTTGATTATGAGCTAAAAAGGCACCCTGACTAAGCCCCATAGAATGCTCCGAATTTAAAGTAATAGGCTGTATTTCTTGTTTTGATAAAATTAAACGAACATCAACCAATAAGGTTGGGCTACACCAGCTTTGTAGTAGTTTTTTTAATTTTAAACTTAGTTTTTGTTGTGGTAGAAAATCTAGGTAAGTTTTACGATCCAACGGTCCAATTTGAATTTCAATTTTGCCATCAATTTGGGTAATAGTCTCTCCACAAAATGTATTCAATCCTAACAAGCTTGGCGTCGCCCCTCCTAAGGATGTTCTCTGCTGAAGCTCTAATTTAAATTTTTCAGGGATAAACTCTTGTATTGCCACATGCTGATTAAATACCTGTGCAATCATGGTTTTTAAAGCATGTGCTGTATTATTTTGCCCCTGCATTAATCCTGCAAATTCAGCAAAATAATCATCAAGTTCTTGTTGTTGATGTTGCTGACTAATATAACCATTTAAAGCATGGATAATATTCAGATAATGATTTTCAGACTCGACCTCATACCGTACTGGTAAATTGTACTTGACCGTCGCATCAACGAATTGTGAAGTGAGCTTATGATTAAATAAACTCAAGAATTGCGTTGTTTCAACTCGAAATTTGCGTGATGCTGATTTAACTTTATTGGTATAGCTATAGGGTAATGCCCCCTGCATGCCAGTCAAACCCACCATTAAATTTGTAAGCTGAACTTTTTCATCTTCTAAAGCTAGCGATTCAATTTCTTTTTTAGGGAAGTTAAGCTCTAAGGAAGGATGAAATTTAAAATCACGATCCCATGGTGTATGTGGCCGAGCAAAGGGCACATGTCTTAACAATCGAATCGACTGAATAAACTCATAAGCAGTCGGCTGTTGAAATAAATGGTCTATTACAGAAGCTTCTTGCCACCAACGTTCTGCACGCATTGGTATAACTCCTGTTGTGATTGAGCATCTTCGATTATGACATCGACAAAACTGTTTAACTGCACTTTTAAGTTAAACACATGACTCAGCAATTGACTGAAAATATAAAGACTATGACCTCTGAATATTTGTTCATCGATTCGGATAACAACTTTGAGTCCTCGTACGAAAAGCGGGAAAGGTTTTGCTTCAACCAACTTATGCGTCAGGCTAAATTCAATTTGTTTAATCGAATTAATTAACAGATGATTTTCTTTATTCGCCGGTAAGTTATATAACTCTAATAATTCTTTTAAATGTGCTACCGCATCCCCTTTCATCAGTGCTAACGTATTTAATGAAAGATGAGAAATAATGCGCCATTGCTCTTTCTGATTTTGCTCAAATTGATAGGGTAAACTCGGACGCTTCAATACCAACGCTCGACGTGCCAAACTACTATCATTCAGATTTAAAATATTATTTGACTGGCTTAATGCTTCATGCGGTAAATTCCGATTCGAACATAGCAATACGGTGCTAATAAAATCAGACTTTGTATCATACGGCTGTAAATGCTTAGAAATAATGGAATAACCCGTTTCAACAAACTTATTGTTGAGCTGTGATGAGTTCAATGCATAGAAAAATTGGACATTTTCATCATGGTAATGACTCATTCCAAAGAACGGCAACACTGGATGATAAACCTGTTCCTGATTAATCTTTTCACGAACCATGTGCATTTTCTGAATCGAATAGACCTGATAAAACTCAGGATGATGCGCATCCGTGATCAATGGATATTCAAGTTGTCGATGATGTATTTTTTGTGGTTCAGCATTTTTTTCAAAAAGATTAACAGCCGGCGTGCTAAATAATTTGAAATTTGCAACATTCAGCTCTGAATAATTACGAATAATCGCCTGATCGTTTAGGTTTAACTTAAAATGAATTTGGAGATCAAAACTCGTTTGCTGATCTAATAAATTTCTTAAAAAAGACAAATCAAGATTAAGAAAGCTGAATTTATCTGCAAAACAAAAATATTCCATCAACAAGCGATAGGCATGATGTGTATGTTGATCAATAGGCAATAAACTCTCATCTTCCTCAAAGCCCATTAAGGAAAATGGATTAGAAATTTGATAAAGCTGTGTTCCAATGCGTACCGTAAAAGTCGTATCTTTTTTGAAAATACTATCCAAAACTTGCAGCGGAAAATTTGAAATAGCATCTAAATAAATAGGGAGTTTTTCTTGATGAATCCACAAGCCTGCTTCATTGAAAGTTTCAAAACTTAATTGCAAAGTGGCATTTTGATTGAGATGAATTTGAGCACTTGGGTTCGTTTTAAATTGAACTTGATTCAGTTGAATGGGAAGTAATCGTACAGCTTGAGAGGTATTAAATTCACATTGTACCCCCTTAAAGCTTCGTGATTTTAGCGTTGTTGCCTGCGGAATGACGTGAGCTTCAGTTAATTGTTTTATTTTATTTTGATCCTCGAAACTGACGACAGTACAACTTGGAAAATGTCTTAGATATTGAGGGAACATCACCTCAAATAAAGCACGTGTAAAAATGTCATAACTGTCTGCTAATTTTTTATCAATTCGAGCAGCAATCAACGAAAACGCCTGAATTAAGCGCTCAATGTGTGGATCATCAATCTGTTCTTGGTTGAGCGAGAGCCGTTGGGCAATTTTAGGATACTTCTGAGCAAACTCGCGAGATTGTTGACCAAATTCTTGTAATTGTTTTTCGTAGTACGGTAAAAGTTCTTCTATCACAAAAGCCCCAATCTTAAGATCTAGCCGAAATTACATATTGTTGTGTCGTTGGTTTCAATAAAGCATCAAAAACTACAGGCTCATACAATGGATGGATATTTAAATATGCTTGAATACTGAGGCAAAGTGCGCCCATATTGTCGCTGTCTAACAACATTTCAACTTGAATTTGTCGTAGGCGAGGTTCATGTGCCGCAATGGACTGCTGAATAGATTGGCAAATTTTGTCTCGATCCATTGGATTGGCTGTTGATAATCCAACAAAATCAAT
This sequence comes from Acinetobacter sp. 24-47-47, assembly GCF_057737035.1. Taxonomy (NCBI): domain Bacteria; kingdom Pseudomonadati; phylum Pseudomonadota; class Gammaproteobacteria; order Moraxellales; family Moraxellaceae; genus Acinetobacter; species Acinetobacter sp. 24-47-47. The sequence goes on from NZ_CM173216.1 coordinate 3,022,609, forward strand.
AATGCCAAACTGTGCAATCGAGCCTTTAACCGTAGGGAAGTCATCAATTTGATCAAACTTGGCTACTCGACTATTGAGTAGATCTTCCAAGTCATGTGCAACAGATTCACGTAGCTCTTGCATAGATAAGCCTCTGATCTGATCCTCATATTCTGGAATCAAGCGGTCAAATAAAGTTGCACGGAAGCCAAATGGATAAAGATGATCTAAATTTGTTTTCATCTTGCCTACTCTAAAAGATGAATAAAGGCCAACTTAAGTCAGCCCCTACTCCTCTCACTTTCAAGACTTTAAGCTTTGTAGCTTGCAGTGTTGTTAGAAAGTGACCATTGCTTCGTGATCGCACCTTTTTGAGTACCATCGATATCTTGTTGGTTGTATGTCCATTCAACAGCAGCATATTTCAAACCAAATGCTTCAGTCGGAACACCTTCAGCATTTACAGATGGTGTTACGCTTGAAACTAGAACATGTTTCAATTTGATTTGAAGGTACTTGATACGCTTATCACCATTCGCACGGTAGTAATCGATTTGTACTTCATCAAAAGTGTAACCAGCAGAACATGCTTCCCAAAGTTTCGGGCTAGTCGCATCTAAATCTTTAACGAATAACATGTCTGAATGTTCAACACGCTCTGAAGTATGACCACCAACACTTGAAGATGTCGCAGATTTAGGCTGACGGATGTTATGAGACCAAGAATTAACTTCCAACCAATCTTTGTGCTCAGTGTCACGAGATTCGCCGTCTACTTTGTATTTTCCTCGAAATTGAACATATATATCTTTCATGAAGATTTCCTGTTTTATTTAACGTTATTATAAAGTTGCTCTATTTAATTAGAGGACTGAGGTAACTCAGTGACAAGTCTCAAAGATACCGACAACTCGTCCAACTGGAAGTGCGGTCTTAAAAACACGACCGATTTGTAGTGACCAGGGTTCGCCGGGTCTTCCACAACTTTTACAGATGCTTCACGAAGCGGGCGCTTAGCTTTGGCCTCTTGTGATGCACCATCATCTAGTAATACATATTGAGATAACCAATCATTCAAAAAGCTTTCTACATTTCCAGCTGAAGCAAAACTTCCGACTTTATCTCGCATCATTGCTTTCAAATAATGCGCAATACGCGACACAGCCATGATGTATTGAATCTGGCTTGAGAGTGCTGAATTTGCATTCGCTGTATCGCTATCATATTTCTTAGGCTTTTGGGTCGATTGAGCCCCAAAGAACGCTGCGTAGTCTGTGTTTTTGCAGTGTACTAATGGAATAAAACCGAGATCGCTCAACTCTTTCTCACGGCGGTCCGTAATCGCAACTTCTGTCGGACACTTAAATACGACTTCACCATCATTGGTTTTGAAGGTATGTACTGGCAAGCCTTCTACTAAACCACCACCTTCAACCCCACGAATTGCTGCACACCAACCATGCATATCAAATGCATTCGTTAAACGTGTACCGAAACCGTATGCTGCATTCATCCAGAGATATTGATCGTGATCTTCACCTGAGACTTCTTCAACGAAGTTAAAGCCTTCTGTTGCCCAACCCTCTTTAGGGTCATAAGGCAGGCGACCCAGAACGCGTGGCATAGTTAAAGCCACATAGCGAGAATCATCACTTTCACGGAATGAGCGCCACTGTACATATTCTGCAGTTTCAAAAATTTTAGATACATCACGAGGACGATCAATTTCAGTGAAAGATTCAAGACCTAGAATTGAAGGGCTTGCTGCTGAAATAAAGGGTGCATGAGAGGCAGCGGCAACATGAGAGATTTGTTCTAAAAGATACATATCTGACGGTGTGCGATCGAATTCAAAATCACCAATCAAAGTTGCGTAAGGTGCACCACCAAAAGAACCATATTCTTCTTCATACACTTTTTTGAACAATGTGCTTTGATCAAAGTCAGTTGCGCCTTGGAAGTCCTTAATCAATTCTTTTTTAGTGGTATTTAAAATGCGGATTTTAATTAAAGGATTTGAAGGTGTTTCTTGACAGAAATAGTAAAGTCCACGCCAAGTCGACTCAATCTTTTGAAACTGTTCATGATGCATAATTTTGCTTAATTGAGCAGAAATTAAAGCATCAATTTCAGCAATACGCTTATCTATTGAGACCGTCATGTTTTCTGAAACAGTAATTGTTCCAGCCATAACTTCTTTGGCTAATTCCCCAATTAAATTTTTCGCACGAACATGTTCATCATCGTTACGCGCAATTCGACTTTGTTCAACAATCGAATCTAGAAGACTCGTTTCTTCAACAGCATTGCTTGTCGCAGGTGCGGTTTGTAAATTACTCACGGTCGTCGCCTCCTGCTTCAGCACTTAATTTGCGTACTTGATCTGTATTTTGAAGAATTTCATCAAGCAGATCTTCTAGACGTTCACTATTTGAAATTTTATTACGCAAATCTGAAAGGCGTTCACGCGCTTCAACCAATTTGCGTAAAGGGTCAACTTGTTGAACAACATTTTCAGGTCGGAAATCTTCCATTGAGTTAAAAGTAAGATCTACCGACATATTTCCACCCTCTTCCGAAATTGTGTTTTCAACTTGAAAGGCTGCTCTTGGTGCTAGCGAACTCATTACTTCATCAATGTTATCCAAATCCACATTAATAAATTTCTTATCTTTCAGTTTGGTTCTTTCAAGTTCAGATGCTGCTGAGAAGTCCCCTAATACACCAACAACAAAAGGAAGTTCTTTTATTTCTTTACCATCACCTACTTCTACGTCATACGTCAGTTGTACTCGAGGTGGTCGAATGCGTTGTAATTTTTTTTGAACACTTTCACGCTTAGCCATATTATTTTTTCCTAAATTTGTAATTTGATCAGTTCAACGAGCCAAATGGATTCTCACGTTTTGGTGCTGCTGGTTTTTCAACTTTCGCAGGTGTCGTTGTTTTAGCGGGTGTTGTTTTTGCTGGAGTCGATGCACGGCGCGTCGTACGTGCAGGCTGTCGAGTAGTTCGAGTCTCTTGAACACGCTTAGGTGCTTCTTCAACTTTGGTTTCGATTACAGTCAAAGGTTTAGCTTTTTTAACTGCTTCAGAAAGTGCCAACGCAGGTTCGTAAGTCTCTTCAGTCAAATAACGCACTTCTGGTCCACGCATTTGCTCTAATGCCTCATTCGCGATTCCGATTCCAGCTAAAAACTTAGTATCTGTTAACGATGAGTGCTGAACATTTTGTGCATTAAGAATGTTCACCAATTGAAGTGCTTTCTGATTTTGTCCGATTTGTTGAAAACGCTGAGCTGCTTGTGCTAGAAAACCATTTTTGTTGTCTTTATTTTTTTTATCACATGCTTGAGCATAAATTTGTAGCAATGTCTGGTCTGTTTCACCCGCTACTAATGGATGATCTTTAACACAACCTCTTTTGAGTTTTACTTCATCTGCGTAAGTTGTAGACGCCATCCCCAACCCAATTAGCAGAGTTGTAAGCAGAATTTTAGTATTCAAAATACACCCTCATTTATTATAAAATTTACATTAACTATATGATTCATTAAATCATTTTTTAACACACTCAATGTTTAGAGCAATGTCTTCTATATATATTAGATTTAATTAAAATTTAAACTTATAAATGCAAACTTAGTCAACATTATGACCATTATAATAAAGAAACAATTAAGTTTTTTAAGTTACAAAATTATATAGTTCTGTAAACGATTCACACTATAGGATAGTTTTTTTATCACCTTTATTTAGGTAGAATAAAAAATATGGGTGAATTTTTTCATACTAAAAATTATTGTTTATTAAATATTTAGTCGTTAAAAATCTTAAAAATAGACGTTATGTAGGTTTATTTTAAGTAACTATAAATAATTTGAACACAGAGAATTCTGATGAATAACTTGAAAATTTTGATTACAAAACTATCTCCTACGACAAGAACAGCACTAGAAAAGTCTGCAAATTATTGTATTAATCAACAAAATTACGAAATCGAAATTGAACATCTACTCTTCGAATTATTAAATCAAAACGTAAAAAATGATCTCTCTATTTTGCTCGATCACTATAAAATTTCTAAAAATGCACTGATCGATGATTTACAAGAAACGATTTCGCACTTGCCCAAAGGCAATACGCGTACACCTATTTTTGCTCAATCGATTGTACGTCTGCTAGAACAAGCTTGGCTTATTGCTTCCGCAGATCAAACCCCAGTCATCCGTAGCGGGCACTTATTAGTTGCGTTATTGACTGCAGGAGATTTATATCAAATCGCGCTTCGTGCATCGAGTTTATTCGATCTGTTCCCGATTGATACGATGAAACACAAATTTATAGAAATTTGTAAAGTTAGCATTGAAGAGCATCTCCCTCAAGCTGATCATCAAAATGATGTTCAGGGTCAGGATACGATTCAAAGTTCAGAATCTCATGCAAAAACACCTGCACTAGATCAATACACCATTAACTTGACTCAAAAAGCGCTTAACGGTGGGATTGATCCTGTCATTGGACGTGAGTTTGAAATTCGCCTTATGTTGGATATTCTGATGCGTCGTCGTCAAAATAATCCTATTTTAACAGGTGAGCCAGGCGTAGGTAAAACTGCTGTCGTTGAAGGTTTAGCGCTGAAGATTGCCAACAACCAAGTGCCTGATGCATTAAAAAATGTACATATCCATGTTCTTGATATGGGTCTATTACAAGCAGGTGCAAGTGTAAAAGGTGAGTTTGAAAATCGCTTAAAACAAGTCATCCAAGAGGTTCAAAGTTCCGCTCATCCTATCATCATCTTCATTGATGAAGCACACACACTGATTGGTGCAGGCGGTCAAGCTGGTCAAAATGATGCGGCGAATCTCCTTAAACCAGCCTTAGCACGTGGCGAGTTAAGAACAATTGCTGCAACTACATGGGCTGAATATAAGCAATATTTTGAAAAAGATGCGGCGCTCAGTCGTCGTTTCCAAGTCGTCAAAGTTGAAGAACCGACTGAAGAAGTTGCGATTGATATGCTTCGCGCCATGATTCCTGTCATGGCTAAACACTTTAATCTTCAAATCGATGACGAAGCCATTGTGACTGCTGTTCATTCTTCACATCGATATATTGCTGGTCGACAACTCCCAGATAAAGCAGTGAGTGTTTTAGATACTGCTGCCGCTCGTGTGGCATTAACTCAGAATGCTCAGCCGGTAAAGTTAGATCAGCTACATGCTCAACATCATAATTTATTGCTTGAATTAGATATTTTGGAACAAGAGAATAATCAGTTCCCACAGCATGACGAACGCCTCTCCAATCTTAAAAATACGATCACTGAAATAGAAAATGAGTTAAATGCCACAACTGAAAAGTGGAAACAAGAACTAGAAATTGTTCAAAAAATCAAAACACTTGAGCAAAAAAATTCTGAATTAAAACATGAAGAACACATTAATGATTTTAAAAATCAGATTCAGCAACTTAGATCCGATTTAAAAATATTACAAGGTGAACAACCTCTGGTATTTGAACGTGTTAATGCTCAAATCATTAATGAGATTATTTCAGACTGGACTGGTATTCCTGTAGGAAAAATGGTCAATGACGAAATTAAGCAAATTCTAAGTTTAGAAGAAAAACTGGAACAACGCGTCATGGGTCAAGACTATGCCCTGCATCAACTTGTTCAAGGAATCAAAACCTCTAAAGCAAAACTTGAAGATCCAAACAAGCCTCAAGGGGTATTTATGTTGGTTGGACCAAGTGGTGTGGGGAAAACAGAAACGGCTTTAGCTTTAGCCAATGAGCTGTATGGTGGGGAATCTCATCTCATCACGATTAACATGTCTGAGTATCAAGAGGCTCATACTGTTTCCTCATTGAAAGGTGCGCCTCCAGGCTATGTAGGATATGGTCAAGGTGGTGTCCTCACTGAAGCTGTTAGACGCAATCCGTATAGCGTTGTTTTGTTAGATGAAATTGAAAAAGCACATTCAGATGTTCAAGAGTTATTTTACCAAGTCTTTGACAAAGGCACACTTGAAGATGGTGAAGGACGTGTTATCGATTTTAAAAATACCACAATTTTATTGACCTCTAACACTGGCTCAAGCGCAATTATGCAGGCCTGTTTGACTAAACCTGTAGAAGAATGGCCTACGGCAGAAGACTTAATTGAACATTTAAAACCAAGTTTATATAAACAGTTTAAACCTGCCTTCTTGGGACGTATGCGTATCGTGCCTTACTTCCCACTCCATGATGATCTACTTGTGCGTATTATTCATCATAAGTTAGGCAAAATTACTGATCGTATTTTCAAACAATATCAAACACGTGTTGAATACACCGATGATTTGGTGGAACTCCTCTTAAGTCGCTGTACAGAAGTCGATAGTGGCGCACGTAATGTAGACAATATTCTAAACTCTTCAGTTTTACCTGAACTAGCAACACAAATATTGATCGCCTTGGCGGATAACAAAGTCCCTAAGTTAATTCAAATTGATAGCAAAGATGACCTGATTGAGTATCGATTAGATCCAACAACAGCACCGAAAAAGCGTAAAGCCACCAAAAAGAAAATTGTTGAAGCATAAGTATTTGAGTATATAAATTAATATGAACATTGATATAGAACAGCTACTTCAACCAATCTCAGATCAAGTAATCTGTGGCGAAGATCTATCTTTTTCGAATGAATTTCATGAGATCAAGAAAGCGAAAACCCAAGATGATCCGCTCTTAGATATGGGGGATTGGGTAGCTGAACCTAAACAAGCAGATTGGTCATTTGTTTCGGCAAAATGTATCGATGTTCTGACTCAAAAAAGTAAAGATATTCGTTTATTGACTTGGTTAAGCGAGGCTTGGAGTCAACTCTACGGTTATGAAGGAGTCGCTCGTAGCCTTGAGCTTTCGCATCGTATGTTATCCAATTATTGGAAAGATATACATCCTGAAATTGAAGATGATGATTTAGATCAACGTCTAGGTTTATTGCAAGGTTTGACTTCTCAGTTACCTGCTTTGATTAAACGTGTTCCACTCATCAATTCAGCTCCTTTCTATTCAATCTATGATTATGAAAAATTACTGCATCAACAAAATGTAAGATTAAAAAATGCTGATGATTATGGATCTTCTCAGAATCATCCAGAACTCGAGCAATTCGAACAAAGCTTATTTAATACCTCAAAAAGTTTCCAATACAACAATTATCAGTTCTTTTTAGAAATTTTGACGCACTGGGATACCCTCAAGCAAGTACTTGATCAACTGATGCAATTAGATGCTCCAAGTTTCGCAAATACTGATTCTCAGTTGGAAGACATACATAAAACACTGAAAAAAATTTATAAAGCAGATGCATTTTTAATGTCTGAGGATACTCCTGACATGAATCAAGGCCTACAATTCCAAGAAAACAATTCAAATATAAATTCTGCTCCAACAGCAAATATACAAGCATCAGTAACTCAGCAGTCATTTCAACCTCAACCACAAAGTCATCTACAAAATCGTGAACAAGCAATGCGGGTGCTTAAAGATATTGCGGATTATTTTCAAGCAAATGAACCACATAGTCCTGTGAGTTATATGCTTCAAAAAACCATTAAATGGAGCCAAATGCCGCTTCATGAATGGCTCGCACAAGTCATTAAAAACGATAACAACCCATTGGAATCAGTCCATGAACTCTTGGGTGTAAAAAATAGCAATGAATCTAATGAATGGTAATCTCAATGTTTAAAGCAGAAAAAGTACTGTGGGGTGAAGGTCTATTTTTAAGACCGCAGCACTTTCAAATTCAAGACAGTTATCATGAACAGCGTTTAAATCAAACTATTCGCGCCACCATTCCATTCGCATATGGGGTACAACAGCTCAAATTTGATGAATCTCAATTAACGACCCATGTGCTAGCAATTGAGCACATTGAAATGATTTGGCAAGATGGTGAAATTTACGCTGCTCCTTCGCGAGATCTTTTACCTCAGCCCGTACTGCTCGATGAGCTCAATTTCCGTGGTGAAATGACCATTTTTCTTGCGCTTCCTATCGTTCAACCAAACAAGCGTAATATCGCCCATGAGGCTTCGACACAACCAAGTCGATATCATTCGTATCTGAATGAAACTCATGATTTGTTCACAGATGCCACACCTGCTGAAATTACTTACATTCGTCGTCGTGCTGAGCTGAAATTACTGGAATCTCAGAATGATACTCCTCATGAACTGGATGGTTTTTTATATTTGCCGATAGGAAAAATTAAGCGTCATAGTTCAGGAAGCTTTGAACTTGATACAAAATTTATTCCACCAATTTTGCATATTGCTTCATGTGAGTCATTGGTTGCTAATTTAAAACGTACCTTGAATGTCATTAAAGCAAAAATCAAAACTATTCAAACCAACAATCGCGAAAACGAACAAAAATTAATTGAATTTAGATCAGGTGACATTGTTTCATTTTGGCTAGTGAATGCATTGAATACTGCTCATGCAACTCTCAGCCATTTATTGACTCATCCCCAAATTCACCCTGAACGCTTATTTTTTGAATTACTCAGATTGACTGGCTCATTACTGACATTCTCAACAGCCTATGAAGTTGAACATTTACCTCAATATCAACATCATAATTTACAAGATAGCTTTGCGCAGTTAGATGTCATTTTAAGAGAGTTACTCGACACAATCATTTCAAGTCGATACTTCAATATCAGTCTTAAAGAAATACGTCCTTCGTATTGGGTTGGTAGCTTAGAGTCAGATAAGATCACTCGCGAATCTCGTCTGTATATTGCTGTGTCTAGTTCAATGATGCAGACACACGAACTTGTACAAATTGTCCCACTACGTTTTAAAGTGGGCACAACAGTCGATGTTGAGCAACGTGTCGTCTCTGCATTGCCTGCTATTCCGATTCACCATTTGATGCAAGTACCTACTGCGATTCCAGTCCGCTCTGGTGTGAGTTATTTTGAAATTGAACCTCATCATGAACTCTATCAACGCATGTTGGAGTCTGAAACCATCTGTATTTATGTACCTGCTGGATTCCAAGATATCAGTATTGAACTCATCGCAGTGATGAATGGCTAGAGATTGAGAAGAGAAAAATATGAATATGCCTAATGGAGCACCTTCACTGTTCGATGACGGTCAGATTGGAGCAGGCTCTACACCACAGCAACAGAATAAATTGACGCCGTCTTCTAATTTGGTTGATTTAATGCATGACGGTTTCTACATCGTTTTTTTAATTCGTAACCAATACGTTCCTGACAATGTCGATGAATTTCGCCAAAAAATCATGGATCAACTACAACGTTTCGAATTACAAGCGAAGAAGTTGCAGTTTTCAGCCGAGGATATCCATGATGCCAAATATGCATTTTGTGCATTACTTGATGAAACGATTGTCACACAACAGAACCCTAGTTATTTCCATTTACAAAATTCGTGGTTGATTAGTCCTCTTCAGTTAACTTTATTTGGATCTCAACTTGCAGGTTATCAATTTTTTGACTTATTAGAAAAAATTAGAACTCGTGGAAAAGATCGCTTAGCAGCTTTAGAAGTTTTTCACTACTGTTTACTGTTAGGTTTTCAAGGTAAATACCGTATTGAATCAATTGAAAGCTTAAATCATTTGGTTGCACGCGTAGGCGATGAAATAGATTATTTAAAAGGTAAAAAAGCCCTCTTTTCACCTTTCGCTGCATTGCCTGATCAAATTAAAAACATTATTCATAAAGAACTTCCATTCGCTTGGATTCTATTATTTTTACTCCTCTTTGCATTATTGGCATTTTCTGGACTTCGCTATATGCTCAGTCAACAAGAGACCAAAGCCATGACTCAATATAATAATGTCATTAGTGCACCTGCTGAACAGGCCCACATAACGATTCATTTACCATAAAAGATATTCAATATGAGCCAAGAAAAGAAAAATATTAGAGTCCTTACACCTACTAAAAAAAATAAAAAAATTTCGCCTCTAGTAAGCGGGATCATTGGTGTAGCAATTGGTATCTCTGCCACATCTTTAGCTTTTTATACCTATTTAAATCAACCAAGCTTCCAACCAATTAACGCAGCAGATACAGATTCAACACACTCAAATGATAAATGGTCCAATATTGATTCGGGAATCACCCAAGCTGATCAAAACGAGCAATCTGAACCTGATGAATATCACCAAGCTCAACCCAAGCTAAATGAGCTTAATAATATTTTCAAACATCAGCAAACAAACTCTGCTCAAGCAACTCAACCAGTGACTTCAAGTAAAAATCCCTTCGAATCAACTTTTAATCAAGCACAACCTTTAAGTAACAAAACTTCCCAAGTTCCACCTAAAGCAGAACCATTAAAAAAGACCACAACTGAAGCATTACCGAAAACCATAAAAAAGCCTGAGTCTAAGCCTACGACAGCCAATGCAAATAAAGTTGCTGAAAGTAAAGCTGACACTGATGAAAATATTGATATTCCTGTAGCAAGTGTAGAAATTTCAGTCACACGAACTGCTAAAGAACCTGCACCGTGATTTTTTTTATCATTGTCAGTTTTGTGATATTAATCATCGCGCTGACTTTACTGATGTCTTATGAGATAAGACAAAAAGTAATAGATTTTGCACAAAGCTTATTACCACAAGGTAAAAAAAAGCTTTTAAACGCACGTAAATTTGCACATGAAATGAATCATGCTGCTTCAGCAGACCAAATTCAAACGCATTGGCACTTACAGCAATGGTGGATACTCATTGCTGGTTTTTTCTTACTTAGCAGTATTATGCTTTTTGCTTTTACAAAACCCGTTGATCCTACAAAAATAGAAGCGAACTATTTAAAGAAAGCTGATCCTCAAATTTATAACTTATTAAATGGGGAAATTCTTTCCCCTCCACCAGAGGTTGAAGAAAGTCTCGTCGATGCAGCAATCGTTGAAGCTGTACGTCTTGAGCAACAATATCAAGCTCAAACTGGCGGTTCTGTTTCATCTACAACTATTCCTAATGTAGAAAATTCAGAGTTTTCTCATGGTCATCTCGATACTTCAATGGTAAATCGTAAGTGGGACAAGATGCATCCACGCTATAAACAACGATTACTTATGGTCTTCAAAATTATGAAGGAACAACATGGCTATGAATTAGTATTACTAGAGGGTTATCGTAGTCCTGCACGACAAAATAGCCTATCTCGGAATAAAGCAACCACTTTAGCGACTGCATACCGTAGCTATCACCAATTTGGTTTGGCAGCTGATGTCGCATTCAAGCGAGATGGTAAAGTCGTTATTTCTGAACGTGATCCTTGGGCTATGCGTGGCTATCAGTTATATGGTCAAGTTGCTGAGTCTGTCGGTTTAGTTTGGGGAGGACGTTGGACAAAAATTCATGACTACGGTCATACAGAATATCGAATGCCTGGCTTGGTTCGTAGCAAGGAAACTCATGATCGTTTCATGCGAGAAGCTGAACAAGGTAATTTAATGGCAAGCAATATAGAACAGTAATAATCCGTTGATTCTCTTTTCAAAATGCCTGTTAACGATACAGGCATTTTTGTATTTATTGATATATTTTGCGCTTGTAATTAACTATGTGAAGACATCGATTTAGAAGTTAATTTTCCCGTACCCATGCATTTCCCTTAATTTTATTTGTTTATTTTTTTCTTTTCACATAAAAAAACACCCCCTTGTATTGAAGGGGGTGTTTAGAATAATGAGCTGGCGATGACTTACTCTCACATGGGTAACCCCACACTACCATCAGCGCTAAGAGGTTTCACTTCTGAGTTCGGGAAGGGATCAGGTGGTTCACTCTTGCTATTGTCGCCAGCACAACTGTTGTGACTTTGCTTGGGTCTTATTCGCATATATTGTTTGCGTGCCTTTGCTTGGTCAAAGAAGTTATTAACAGCTATTTGAGTTGCTTTAGTTTGTGCAGTTTAGCGTTTTATCTAACTAAATCAAGTTATTTGTCATGATTTGAACCACAACACCAACTGTTTGGGTGTTGTATAGTCAAGCCTCACGAGTAATTAGTATTGGTCAGCTTCATACGTCACCGTACTTCCACATCCAACCTATCAACGTTGTAGTCTTCAACGGCTCTTTAGAGGACATAAAGTCCTTGGGAAATCTAATCTTGAGGTAGGCTTCCCGCTTAGATGCTTTCAGCGGTTATCCCTTCCGAACATAGCTACCCGGCGATGCGACTGGCGTCACAACCGGTACACCAGAGGTTCGTCCACTCTGGTCCTCTCGTACTAGGAGCAGATCCTCTCAAATTTCCAACGCCCACGGTAGATAGGGACCGAACTGTCTCACGACGTTCTAAACCCAGCTCGCGTACCTCTTTAAATGGCGAACAGCCATACCCTTGGGACCTGCTTCAGCCCCAGGATGAGATGAGCCGACATCGAGGTGCCAAACACCGCCGTCGATATGAACTCTTGGGCGGTATCAGCCTGTTATCCCCAGAGTACCTTTTATCCGTTGAGCGATGGCCCTTCCATACAGAACCACCGGATCACTAAGACCTACTTTCGTACCTGCTCGACTTGTGGGTCTCGCAGTTAAGCGCGCTTTTGCCTTTATACTCTACGCGTGATTTCCGACCACGCTGAGCGCACCTTCGTACTCCTCCGTTACTCTTTAGGAGGAGACCGCCCCAGTCAAACTACCCACCAGACATGGTCCTCGCTCCAGATAATGGAGCAGAGTTAGAACCTCAATATTACCAGGGTGGTATTTCAAGGACGGCTCCATAGAAACTGGCGTTTCTACTTCAAAGCCTCCCACCTATCCTACACAAGTAAGATCAAAGTTCAATGTCAAGCTGCAGTAAAGGTTCACGGGGTCTTTCCGTCTAGCCGCGGGTACACCGCATCTTCACGGCGAATTCGATTTCACTGAGCCTCTGCTGGAGACAGCGCCGCCATCATTATGCCATTCGTGCAGGTCGGAACTTACCCGACAAGGAATTTCGCTACCTTAGGACCGTTATAGTTACGGCCGCCGTTTACTGGGGCTTCGATCAAGAGCTTCGCTTACGCTAACCCCATCAATTAACCTTCCAGCACCGGGCAGGCATCACACCCTATACGTCCACTTTCGTGTTTGCAGAGTGCTATGTTTTTAATAAACAGTTGCAGCGGCCTGGTTTCTGAGGCTGCCAGTAGCTCAAGGAGCAAGTCCTATCACCGCCGGCAGCGTACCTTCTCCCGAAGTTACGGTACCATTTTGCCTAGTTCCTTCAGCAGAGTTCTCTCAAGCGCTTTGGTCTACTCGACCTGACCACCTGTGTCGGTTTCGGGTACGATTCCTGTGTAACTGAAGCTTAGAGACTTTTCCTGGAAGTATGGTATCAGCCACTTCGCTAGTAAACTAGCTTGCTATCGATTCTCAGCATAGAGTACCCCGGATTTGCCTAAGATACATGCCTACAATCTTCCACCTGGACAACCAACGCCAGGCTGACTTAACCTTCTCCGTCCTCTCATCGCATTACACAGAAGTATTGGAATATTAACCAATTTCCCATCGACTACGCCTCTCGGCCTCGCCTTAGGGGTCGACTCACCCAGCCCCGATTAACGTTGGACTGGAACCCTTGGTCTTTCAGCGAACGGGTTTTTCACCCGTTTTATCGTTACTCACGTCAGCATTCGCACTTCTGATACCTCCAGCAGACTTCTCAATCCACCTTCATCGGCTTACAGAACGCTCCCCTACCACTTGCAATAAATTGCAAATCCGCAGCTTCGGTACATAGTTTTAGCCCCGTTACATCTTCCGCGCAGGCCGACTCGACTAGTGAGCTATTACGCTTTCTTTAAAGGGTGGCTGCTTCTAAGCCAACCTCCTAGCTGTCTATGCCTTCCCACATCGTTTCCCACTTAACTATGATTTAGGGACCTTAGCTGGCGGTCTGGATTGTTTTCCTCTTGACTACGGACGTTAGCACCCGCAGTCTGTCTCCCGGATAGTACTCATTGGTATTCGGAGTTTGCATCGGTTTGGTAAGTCGGGATGACCCCCTAGCCGAAACAGTGCTCTACCCCCAATGGTATTCGTCCGAGGCGCTACCTAAATAGCTTTCGGGGAGAACCAGCTATCACCAGGCTTGATTAGCCTTTCACCCCTATCCACAAGTCATCCCCTGGCTTTTCAACGACAGTGGGTTCGGTCCTCCAGTAAGTGTTACCTCACCTTCAACCTGCTCATGGATAGATCGCCTGGTTTCGGGTCTACACCCAGCAACTAAACGCCCTATTAAGACTCGATTTCTCTACGGCTCCCCTATTCGGTTAACCTTGCTACTGAATGTAAGTCGCTGACCCATTATACAAAAGGTACGCAGTCACATCACGAAGATGCTCCCACTGCTTGTATGCATGCGGTTTCAGGATCTATTTCACTCCCCTCACAGGGGTTCTTTTCGCCTTTCCCTCACGGTACTGGTTCACTATCGGTCAGTCAGGAGTATTTAGCCTTGGAGGATGGTCCCCCCATATTCAGACAAGGTTTCACGTGCCCCGCCCTACTCGACATCATCATGTAAGCCCTTTCGTGTACAGGACTATCACCTACTATGGTTGCACTTCCCAGAGCATTCCACTAAAGCTTACATAACTTAATGGGCTTTTCCCCTTTCGCTCGCCGCTACTGAGGGAATCTCAATTGATTTCTTTTCCTACGGGTACTGAGATGTTTCACTTCCCCGCGTTTGCCTTGCAACACTATGTATTCATGTTGCAATACCTATCTTATGATAGGTGGGTTCCCCCATTCAGATATCTCCGGATCACAGGATATTTGCCGCCTCCCCGGAGCTTTTCGCAGGCTATCACGTCTTTCATCGCCTCTGACTGCCAAGGCATCCACCACATGCACTTAATTACTTGACTATACAACCCCAAACAGTCGTTCGATCCTACAAGTAGATCGTTCAACATTACAGTTTGAAGTACTGTGTATCTAAACACTGTACAGCTTCAATTCAAATTCATATACCAAAACGCTTGATTCAGTTAATTTCGCTAGTTCTCATTTCAATCACTTCAACTCAATAACTTACGTTATCTCGTTTCCGCTCTTTCTATGAGTATGAACAAATTATTTCAACTCAAATATATGCTGTTAATGATTCACTACGTCTTCGTCAGATCGCAGTCAACTGTGATAAATCACAGAGCTTAATAATCAAGGCGTGCAGTATACACAGCTTTATTACTAAGCTCTATAAGCTATCAACTCGTTTGCTTACTACGTATTCGAATGAATACGTGGTGGAGACTAGGAGAGTCGAACTCCTGACCTCCTGCGTGCAAAGCAGGCGCTCTACCAACTAAGCTAAGTCCCCAGCTTATCATTTAGATCAATGTATCTTTCTTCTGTATGAATTGCTTCGTCAGTAGTGGTGGGTCTGACAAGACTTGAACTTGTGACCCCACGCTTATCAAGCGTGTGCTCTAACCAACTGAGCTACAGACCCTCAGATACATCGTCATGAAGAACAACTTGTTGTGGATTCTTACCAATCGTCAATCTTTCGTTAAGGAGGTGATCCAGCCGCAGGTTCCCCTACGGCTACCTTGTTACGACTTCACCCCAGTCATCGGCCACACCGTGGTAAGCGTCCTCCTTACGGTTAGACTACCTACTTCTGGTGCAACAAACTCCCATGGTGTGACGGGCGGTGTGTACAAGGCCCGGGAACGTATTCACCGCGGCATTCTGATCCGCGATTACTAGCGATTCCGACTTCATGGAGTCGAGTTGCAGACTCCAATCCGGACTACGATCGGCTTTTTGAGATTAGCATCCTATCGCTAGGTAGCAACCCTTTGTACCGACCATTGTAGCACGTGTGTAGCCCTGGTCGTAAGGGCCATGATGACTTGACGTCGTCCCCGCCTTCCTCCAGTTTGTCACTGGCAGTATCCTTAAAGTTCCCGGCTTAACCCGCTGGCAAATAAGGAAAAGGGTTGCGCTCGTTGCGGGACTTAACCCAACATCTCACGACACGAGCTGACGACAGCCATGCAGCACCTGTATGTAAGTTCCCGAAGGCACCAATCCATCTCTGGAAAGTTCTTACTATGTCAAGACCAGGTAAGGTTCTTCGCGTTGCATCGAATTAAACCACATGCTCCACCGCTTGTGCGGGCCCCCGTCAATTCATTTGAGTTTTAGTCTTGCGACCGTACTCCCCAGGCGGTCTACTTATCGCGTTAGCTGCGCCACTAAAGCCTCAAAGGCCCCAACGGCTAGTAGACATCGTTTACGGCATGGACTACCAGGGTATCTAATCCTGTTTGCTCCCCATGCTTTCGTACCTCAGCGTCAGTATTAGGCCAGATGGCTGCCTTCGCCATCGGTATTCCTCCAGATCTCTACGCATTTCACCGCTACACCTGGAATTCTACCATCCTCTCCCATACTCTAGCTTCCCAGTATCGAATGCAATTCCCAAGTTAAGCTCGGGGATTTCACATCCGACTTAAAAAGCCGCCTACGCACGCTTTACGCCCAGTAAATCCGATTAACGCTCGCACCCTCTGTATTACCGCGGCTGCTGGCACAGAGTTAGCCGGTGCTTATTCTGCGAGTAACGTCCACTATCCAAGAGTATTAATCTTAGTAGCCTCCTCCTCGCTTAAAGTGCTTTACAACCAAAAGGCCTTCTTCACACACGCGGCATGGCTGGATCAGGCTTCCGCCCATTGTCCAATATTCCCCACTGCTGCCTCCCGTAGGAGTCTGGGCCGTGTCTCAGTCCCAGTGTGGCGGATCATCCTCTCAGACCCGCTACAGATCGTCGCCTTGGTAGGCCTTTACCCCACCAACTAGCTAATCCGACTTAGGCTCATCTATTAGCGCAAGGCCCGAAGGTCCCCTGCTTTCTCCCGTAGGACGTATGCGGTATTAGCATCCCTTTCGAGATGTTGTCCCCCACTAATAGGCAGATTCCTAAGCATTACTCACCCGTCCGCCGCTAGGTCCAGTAGCAAGCTACCTTCCCCCGCTCGACTTGCATGTGTTAAGCCTGCCGCCAGCGTTCAATCTGAGCCATGATCAAACTCTTCAGTTTAAAATCAATAGTACCTAAAGGGTACCAATCTTGGCTCATCAATTACTGACAAAAAATTTGCTCAAATAAACTTCGAGAAATTTCTACCAATTATTAATGATAATATATATCGATCAATCAACCAGTAAAAATCCACACAAGTTGTTCTTCATAATCTCTTAATGATCTTTCTAACATCTCGTCAATGCTAGAAGCTGGACTCGAAACACTTAACAACTCAGCAACCTGCTTCGCTCGTTTCCGTGTATCTCGTCGGTATGGGGTGCATTCTATAGATTTTTTCTTCCCTTGCAACCCCTTATTTCACTTATTTTCAACGGGTGTTGCTTTTTTCGACTAAAAAGATGAAAAACATGAATTTTCACTCGTTTTTTAATCATTATTCATATTTATTTTCATCATTCATTTAAATTTTACGAATAATTTTCATTTTTATACACACTGGAGCTCATATATTTTGATGTTTTATTTTCCAAAATGTTTTTTTAGGCTACATTGAATAAAAATTAAGTTGAATTGCTCGCATGATGCGCTCCATTATTCTGATCTTTTCCTTTTTATGCGTTGCATATTTTGCTGTACAACGTTTTATTCATCCTCAATTAAATCACAATTCAACTTTAGATCGGCTTCAACACCCCATTGATCAACGCCTAAGATATCGTATTGGGTTTATTGACCCAAGATTTCAACTTGATACAGAGGCATTACGCCAAATAACTCAAGAGGCAGCGAATATCTGGGAAAATCAAACTCAACAAAAGTATTTCGTTTACGACCCCAATGCTCGTCTTACAATTAATCTCATTTTTGATGAACGTCAAAATGAATCCGATTATAGAAAGCATACGCTAAAGCAATTTGAAAATAGCAAATCATTAGCCGACCAAATGAGATTACAGCTAGAGCAAGAATCACAACAACTTGAATTTTTAAAACAGCAAATTGAACAGCAGCAACATAACTATAGTAGTGATCTAGATCAACATAATAATTTTGTCCACCATATTAATGGCTTAAACACATCTATTACAGATTCACAATTTCAGCAGATCAATACCTCTAAGACACGACTCACACAACAAAAGCTTGAGATTGAAAGCAATATTGAACGATTTAACATCTTACGAACAGAACTCAACGATAAAGTTGAAAAATTCAATCAATCCCAACACCAACAACGTAAAGCCATTGATGAATTTAACCAAGTTTTTCAAGCCAAAATGTTCCATAAAGGCGAGTTTAATGGTCGTGAAATCAATATTTATGAATTTCAATCTATAGATGAACTTCGAATCACATTAGCTCACGAATTAGGTCATGCATTAGGTCTCCAGCATACTAACGACCCTAATGCCTTAATGTATCCAATTCTAGAAAAGCAGAATTTCTCCAATTTTAAATTGACTGCTGCCGACCTCGAACTGCTAAAAAGTCGATAAAATCAGCACCACAGCTCAATCCCATAATTAAATTACGGATTTAATTGAATAGTTTTGAATTCGTGTTAAGGTATTTTAAAATTAATCAGAGGAGAGAGACGTGAGTTATTATCATATTATTCTTGAGGTAAATGATCATATCAGCACGATCGAGGAAACTCGTGATATTGAAATATTTGATATTGTCGAGCTTCAACCTTATCTCTACTCAATTTTACTGCCATATTTCAATAAACAACTCATCGAACTGGATGATGAGAACATTAAATTCGAAGACGTCTTACATATTCAAATTAAGCAAACATTATTACCTATTCAAGATTTAATTGAAGAAGAACAACGCCAACTTCCAAGCGATACAGATGTCACCATTACAGCTTATGAAATTTTTAATGATCGAGAATTAAGTCAAGATGTAACCTTAGTCATTTTTGACTTACTCGATGCTGTTAAAATCGATCGCTCTATTATTTAGAAACATCATCACAAAAAAAGGTCAACCTATGTTGACCTTTTTTAATCCGAGAACCTATTTATTGCATCATCAGCTGAGCCTGCTCATTTCTAAATGCACTCAATATCTGCTGTCCCGCTCGACCTGTAGGATTTAAGCCCAATCGGGTTTGCTCTTGACGAATTGCCTGTCGAGTTTTATCCCCAATTAAACCATCAATCGCACCAATATCGTAACCGCGCCGGATTAAATAGCGTTGAATTTCTCGGCGTTCTGCTCTTGATGTACCAGGATCATCAGTCGGCCAAGCTTTTGCAATTTTAGCTTTTCCTTGCAATCGATCTGATAAATGTGCGATTGCCAACGCATAACTTTCTGCTGCGTTATAACTATATATAGCATCAAAATTTTTAAATACTAGAAAGACCGGCCCAGCACTGCCAGCAGGCGCAAGCAACCCAGCTTGAGAAGATGCAGAAAGATTACCCTGAATTAAAGGGGAGCCATCCACTCTATTCAATCCTTGATTGACCCAATAAGACAATGCTTTCTTATTACGTCGCCCCTCACCTACAACTGACATTCCTGCAGGAATCTGCACTTCAAATCCCCAAGGTTGACCAGTTTGCCATCCTCTTTTCTTCAAAAAATTTGCTGTTGAAGCCAAAGCATCTGGAATACTCGAGACTAGATCACGTCGCCCATCACCATCAAAATCTACAGCAAGCTCATCATAGGTTGAAGGCATAAACTGAGTATGACCAAAAGCCCCTGCCCACGATCCTCTCAATTGTTCTTCCCAAACATCACCACGCTGTAAAAGTTTCATGGTGGTAAAAAATTCACCTCTAAAATACGATTGACGGCGCCCCTCACAGCTTAAAGTTCCCAAAGCTTGAAGTAATGGATAGCGTCCAGAAATATCACCATAGTTACTCTCAACTCCCCAAACTGCAACCACCATTTCAGCTGGAATGCCATAAGCCACACTTACACGGTCAAGTGTTTCTCGATGCTGTCGAAGTTTCTGTTGCCCCAATTGAACACGTTCATCATCAACTAAACCTGACAAATAATCCCAAATTGGCGTCGAAAATTCAGGCTGATAATTTAAACGTTCAATCACAGAATAGTCAGGAGTTAAATTCTGCGTGTAACGATCATACGTCGCCGAACTAACCCCTCTAGTGATCGCTTGTGATTTTAAATTCGAGATGCATTGCTGAAAATTAGGAGCGGATGACACAGTTGGCGTCATGGATGGCGAGGCTGTCACAGACTGACCATTAATAATCAACTCAGCATGAGTTTGAGATATCGCTAAAAAAAATGAACCTATCGTGAGTGCAAGCCGTTGCATAAGACCCTGTAATTCTAAAATGTTGGAATTATGTCTTTACCTTAACAGCTCACTCTAAAAATTAAAGCATCGAATCGTAAATTTAAATTCATACTTTCTACTTTTTTAAATTTATTTTGAAAATTTAAATTTAAAAACTTATCCACAACCTAGTTTCAAATTTATTTGTTATTGAATTTAAATTTAAACCGCCACACAACATTTAAATTCAAAAAACTTATCCACAGTCATCCAATACTACAAATCAACCTAAATCATTGAAAATTATAAATATTAAAATAATTTAATTTACTCAATAGATAAGAATTTAGATATAAATCTTTAAATACATTTTTGAATTCAAACCTCAATAGTAACTTTGAATTCAAAATATCCTGCAAGCCTATTATTTTGAATTTAAACCCACTTTGAATTCAAAGTTAAGATGGCTCACATAGCCATAATCAAACTTATACACAGTTCAAAATATGTATTCTAATCAGAACTAATAGTATAATTATTATGCAATTTTTTTAAAATTTCATCCGACCAATGGCAAGTGATTTTTAAAGAGGCGCAATCATGCCTTAAACAAGATAAATAAAAAAGCGACCACTCGTGTGATCGCTTTTTTTATCAGCAACTTAAAGTCTAGATGGTCATATCTTCACTTAATGCTAATGGGTTTGGTAAAATTTTCGACAATTGGCGACAGAGTGTAGTCAATTCTGAGCTATCGATTGGCATTAAGGTAATATGACCAATTTTTCGACCTTCACGTTCTGACTTGTTATAAAGGTGCAAATGTGCACCCTCTAAAGCCAACACATCTTCAGTCTTTGGATGCTGACCAATAATGTTCACCAATACCGTTGGACGAATCATCTCAGTTGAACCCAAAGGTAAGCCTGCAACAGCACGGATATGGTTTTCAAACTGAGAGCACACAGCACCTTCAATCGACCAATGACCTGAGTTATGTACACGTGGCGCCATCTCATTGGCATATAAGCCTTTGTCCGTCACAAATAGCTCAAGCGTCAGCACACCGACATAGTTCAAATGGTTAAGCAAGCGAGTGATGTAATCTTGTGCTACAGGTTGTAGATCTACACTGTTCGGTGCAGGGACAATCGAGTGCGATAAGATACCATTGTGATGGTGGTTCTCAGCCAATGGCCATGTTTTCACATCACCATTCTGACCACGTACTGCAATGATTGACACTTCACGCGAGAAAGTCACAAAACTTTCAGCAATCAATTCACCCGCAGGACCAAGTTCCGCCCATGCTTGATCAATTTGATCCGCAGTGCGTAAGACAAACTGACCTTTACCATCATAACCACCACGTGAAGTTTTTAGTACGATTGGAAGACCAAGTTCAGCGACCGCGTTTTGTAAACTTTCTAGTGATGTCACCGCTTTGTAAGGTGCTACTGGAATATCTAACTCATCAAATAACGCTTTTTCAGACAAGCGATGCTGAGCAATCGCTAAAGCCTGACGCGGGGGATGCAGTTGCTTGGTTTCAGTTAATACATCTACATCTGACAATGGCGTATTTTCAAATTCTAAAGAAAAGACTTCTGCACTATTAATGAAATCCTGTAAGCCATTTTTAGCTTGAGTTGAGATCACTGGACCCAAAGCAGCAGAAGGGCAGTCTGTACTTGCTTCAAAAAAAGTACATTGAATATTTAATGGAAGTGCCGCCTGCGCCATCATTCGACCCAATTGACCGCCACCAAAAATACCGATGGTTTTATCCATAAGATTTCTCTCGAATTAAGCTTGACCAGGAATATTTTTACTCGCAACTTTCTCAGTTTGCGCTAAGCGAAAATCGGCTACATTCTTTGCAATATCTGGGCGAGTTAAACCTAAAATTTGTGCCGCCATAATCGCAGCATTGGTCGCACCTGCAGGACCAATTGCCAATGTACCGACAGCAATACCTGCTGGCATTTGTACAATGGAAAGCAATGAATCAACACCATTCAAGATCGAAGATTTAACCGGCACACCTAGAACAGGAAGATCAGTCTTCGCTGCGCACATACCCGGTAAATGCGCTGCACCACCAGCACCCGCAATAATCACTTGGATACCACGATCACGAGCTTGCTCAGCATATTCAAACAAACGATCTGGCGTACGGTGTGCTGAAACAACTTCCGCTTCAAAGGGTACACCAAGCTGATTCAACATATTGGCAGTGTGTTCGAGTGTCGCCCAGTCTGACTGAGAGCCCATGATAATTCCAACGAGAGGAGTGTCTTGTGAAGCGGCCGCATTCATTGCAATGTTTCCAGAGATTAAAGTAAGAGAGATAAATCTCGACGAGAGCCAAGCTTTAATAAGAACTCACTATTATAGACTGAAAATGAATAGGTCTAAAGTTAAGCTGATAAAATAAGGATTAAAAATATATACTTGTTAATAGACATAAAAATGAATTTTATGATTGGTCATTGTTCTGCCTCATCCACCTTAAACATCTGGCTCATTCAAGATAAATTGAAATTGAATTTGGATTAAACTGAACTAAGCCATTCAAATTAAAAAATAAAAAGGAGAATATAGAATGTGGTTTAAACTGAAATTATGGTGGAATAACCCTGCAGAAAATTTATGGTTTACACCAGCACTTGGAGCTTTATTAGCGATTTTTTTCTCTTTATTTGCAACTGCAAGTCGTTATTTTATTCCATCACACGCGGTTCCAAATATCAGTATTGAAACACTAAGTAGCCTACTGGATATCATTGCTTCGAGTATGCTGGCGGTCACTACATTTTCACTTTCGATTATGGTCGCCGCATTTGCTTCAGCTTCATCGAGTGGTACGCCACGTGCTTATAAGCTGATGATGAATGATGATAATACTCGTCTCGCAATTACCAGTTTTATTTCCGCATTTATCTATGCCGTCATCGCAAAAATCGCTTTAGGTTTACAATATTATGGAGTTTCGGGTCGATTTGTCTTATTCGTAAGTACCATTTTGGTTCTTATTTATTTGATTGTGACATTAATTCGCTGGGTACAAACATTGTCTCAGCTTGGCACACTAACCAATGCTATTTCTAAAATTGAAACAGCAGCATCTCAAGCTTTAAGTACATTTCGTACACATCCCAACTTTGGCGCTTCTGGACAAAAACCATTGAGCGAAAGCCAACTCAAAATACACCCAAAACAGACAGGTTATTTTACTCATTTTGATATTGAGTCCTTAAATCTTCTTGCTCAAACTCACAATGCACATATTCATCTTGCTTTTCTTCCTGGGAAATTTGTAGACCCATCACTGGTTCTGATTGAAGTCTTTGCAGAAAATCTAATAGATGATGAAGAATTAAAAAATTTAGAACAACAAATTCATGAATACGTAATGATCGAAACGAACCGTAGCTTTTTACAAGACCCAAGATTTGGTTTATTGGTCATGAGCGAGGTTGGACAAAAAGCGATGTCAGCTGCAATTAATGATGTGGGTTCAGCAATTAGTGCGATCAATGCCTTAACGCGGATTATTATTGATAGTCAGCCAGATCCAGAACAGAAAACTTTTAATTTCTCGAATATCAGTGTCGATATGTTTGATATTCGTGAGTTTATTAGCAGTAGCTTTGCACCGATGGCACGGGACTGTATAAGTAATATCGAATTAAATCAAAGAATAATTAAATGCTTATCCATGATTGAAAAAAATGTATCTGAACCGGAACTACGGGAAGCTGCTCATGAAATGGCACATGAAATCTTGGCACGCTGCTTAAAACATTTTGATTTTGAACCTGATCGTCAAAGATTAGTTCGGGAATATGAAAATAACTTTAGTTAATCTTCATCCTTTTGAATCATGGTGTTCTAAATACAAAATAGACACAACCACATAAGCAAAGTGCAGCCCATACATAATCTAATTTGAAAGGCTGTTTAAACATGAAAATCATGAAAGGAACAAATACCAATAGCGTAACGACTTCCTGAGTGATTTTCATTTGTCCCACAGCCCAGCCATTTTGAGCCAGCATCTTGGTTGCAGGAATCATTAAGCTGTATTCGAATAATGCAATGATCCAACTAAATAGAATGGCTTGCCATAAAGGGGCATCATGCGGCAAAAATTTTAAATGACCA
Source organism: Acinetobacter sp. 24-47-47 (assembly GCF_057737035.1). Taxonomy (NCBI): domain Bacteria; kingdom Pseudomonadati; phylum Pseudomonadota; class Gammaproteobacteria; order Moraxellales; family Moraxellaceae; genus Acinetobacter; species Acinetobacter sp. 24-47-47. Next base: position 3,047,090 of record NZ_CM173216.1, read on the forward strand.
TACCACGCCAAAGTCATAAAGCAATTTGCTAAAATCAGAAGCAATAAAGGTAAATAAATCATTTAAATCTCAAGTTAAATCGTCCGCGTTATTCTACGATTAAATCATTTCGTTTCATCATACTAGATTAAAAATATTCATATATTTTAGCTCATAAGTTTAAAAATTTATTTCTGCAAAATTTTACGGAATGGCTTCTAATAATCACTATCTTTTCACCAAGACCCTTGTTATCGTTGACATCAAATCAAATAACACATGACAACAGCACCAAAAAGATGTTTGTGTCGAAAAGAGTAGTGGAGTAAATCATCATGCATCTGCATATTTTGGGAATCTGTGGCACCTTTATGGGATCGTTAGCACTGTTAGCTCGAGACCTAGGGCACACAGTGACAGGCTCGGACCAAAATGTGTATCCACCTATGTCGACACAACTTGAAAATGCGGGTATTACCTTAATGCAAGGTTATGACCGTAGTCATTTTCAACCACACCCAGATTTAGTGATCGTTGGTAATGCCATGAAACGTGGAATTGACGCCGTTGAATACATGCTAAATCAGGGTTTACCCTATATCTCTGGACCACAGTTCCTTGCCGACCATGTGCTACAAGGTAAACATGTATTAGGGGTTGCTGGTACACACGGAAAAACAACCACTACCACGATGTTAGCTTGGGTATTAGATCAAGCGGGCTTGGAACCGGGCTTTTTAATTGGTGGTGTACCACTTGGATTTAAAGAAAGTGCTCGTCTAGGCGGAGGTCAATATTTCTGTGTAGAAGCAGATGAATACGACTCTGCCTTCTTTGATAAACGATCTAAATTTGTTCATTACCATCCAAAGACAGCTATTCTGAATAATCTTGAATTTGATCATGCAGATATCTTTGATGATCTCGCTGCCATTCAAAAACAATTTCATCATTTGGTTCGTACTATTCCAAGTGAAGGCCGTATCATCGCACCAATCACTGAATCAAATATTGATGAAGTTTTGGCACAAGGCTGTTGGACACCGATCGTCCGTACATCGCTTGAATCTCATGATCAAGCAACTATCTCTGCAAACCAACTTTCTGCAGATGGTACTCATTTCCAAGTCTTAAAAGACGGCGAAGTAAAAGGTACAGTCCAATGGTCGATGACAGGTCAACACTCCGTTGCAAATGCTTTAGCAACCATTGCAGCTGCAGAGCATGTAGGTGTTTCCATTGAAACTGCATGCGAAGCATTATCGAATTTTGGTGGTGTAAAACGCCGTATGGAGCTCCTCGATACCATTCGAGGTATTGAAGTTTTCGATGATTTTGCTCATCACCCAACAGCAATTGACACAACACTGGATGGTGCTCGTAAACGACTAGGCGAACGTAAACTATGGGCTATTATTGAGCCGCGCTCAAATACGATGCGAATGGGAAGCCACAAAGATGGTTTAGCATATTCTGCTCGATTGGCAGATGAAGTGATTTGGTATCAACCTGAGGGTTTAGATTGGGATCTACAACCTGTTGTTGAAGCTGCTCCGAATAAAGCTGTGGTAGCGCGTACTTTAGAAGAGATCATCCGAAATGTCGTGAATGAAGCAGGCGAGGGGGATGCCGTTGTGATCATGTCAAACGGTGGATTTGGTGGTTTGCATCAAAAACTCATTCAAGCACTCAAAGCAAAAGAATAAATAAAAAAGCCCGCTCTGCGGGCTTTTTTATATTTAAGCGATAACGTCATGATATTCATTATGAAAACGCTTAAACATGACAACCACATAAGAGCAAGTTGGAACAATTTTTAATTTTTCTGTACGAGCAAATTCTACAAGTCGATCTAACAATAACTTTGCAGTTCCTTGTCCACGTAAACGATCATCGACCCAAGTATGATCAGCTATAATGATCTGTGGAGTTTGGTAACGATAGCTGATTTCTGCAATTCTTGATTGATCTGCGTCCGTGAGATAAAACTCACCGCCTTTCACACTATCGATATGTTCAAACTGCATATGACCGCTCACTGTATGATTTTATTTAAACAGAACATCATGGATTGCTTCATCTTTGTTGAAAACAGATTTAGCAAATGGACAAAGCGGTAGGATTTTAACATTCTTTTGACGAGCTAATTCCACCGCACGGTCAACAAGTTGACGTCCCACGTTTTGCCCTCTTAATGAATCATCAACCCAAGTATGATCAATAATAAATTTATCTTCACCTGCCCATGAATAAGTCATTTCAGCTAAATGATGGCCATCTTCACCAATAAAAAACTCACCTTTTGATCCATTTTCTTGATGTTTAATTTCTAACATTATCATTATCCTATCATTCGTTATTAAATATAGATTAGAACGACATATTTACATAACACTATGAAAAAATGGGACAAACTTGTCTATCAATTACAAATTCAAAACTTTAATTTATTTTAAAAAAAGAAATATTATAAAAAACAAAAATATATATTGTCAGTCATAATCATTAAATGTTATTTTTTTAATATATAAATGTATTATTATTGTTAAAACATTAATGAGTAAATGAAATGGATATCTATTTAATATCAATTGTAGTATTGATCATCATTGCAATAATCTTATTAATTTCAATTTTTAAAAACAAATTTAATAACCCATTTAAATAATTTGCACACAACTTATAAGTGTGTCATCCTTTGTGCACTCGAAATCAAATGAAACGATTTCAACGTAATTTATTATCAAATTTGAACAAGGGGAGTAGCCTCCTCCAACAGTACTTAAATACTGTGTCAGAATATCGTCATTACACTTTGAAAGAAGTCGGTATCTGAGCATCATTTCGATTATCTAAAATGCATAATCAAAATGGTGTAGGCAAGACCTTGATCATGTTGTTTCAGAATTATTATCTGGCAACTGGTCGAGGTTTTTTTATGCCAAAATCAATTGCCAGTATTGGAGATCACTATGGAAACCATAGGCAATATTTGGCTTTATGTCATTTTTTTTGGCATCGTCACGATTATGCTCTTAATTGACTTTCTAGGTTTTAAACAAAAAGAAGGTCAAGAAGTTAAAGTTAAAACTGCTGCTTATTGGAGTATTGCATGGGTCACTGTCGCAACACTTTTTGGTGGTGGACTATGGCTATATCTAGAAAATACCGCTGGTATAAACGTAGCCAATACGAAAGTTATGGAATATTTTGCCGGCTATTTACTGGAAAAGTCACTCGCAATTGATAACGTCTTTGTGTGGCTAATGATTTTTGCTGCATTCGCTATACCTCCTGCACTTCAACGTCAATTACTCCTTTATGGTGTATTGGGCGCTATTATTCTCAGAACAATTTTTATTTTTATCGGTGCGTGGTTCGTTCAGGAATTTTCGTGGATCCTCTATATCTTCGGTGCTTTCCTTGTATACACTGGATTTAAATTCCTTAAAGGACAAGAGGATGATCCAAATATTGAAGATATGGCCATTCTGAAATGGCTACGTAAACACATGCGAATTACTCCACAGTTGGAAGGAAATAAGTTTTTCGTAAGGCAAAATGGCGTTCTATGGGCAACCCCATTATTTTTAGTGCTAATTTTAGTCGAGGCATCTGATGTTATTTTTGCAGTCGATTCTATTCCAGCGATTTTTGCGGTCACCACTGATCCTTTTATCGTCCTTACAGCTAACTTGATGGCTATCCTCGGTCTACGGGCTATGTTTTTCTTACTGTCTGGAGCCGCTTCAAAAATGCATTATTTGCCTTATGGACTTGGGGCTATTTTAATTTTTATCGGTTTCAAAATGCTTATGCTTGACGTATTCCATATGCCAATTTGGATCTCATTAAGTTTTATCGTGATTGCCCTTTCAATTACAGCATGGCTTTCAATTCGTTATAGTAAAAAACATCATCAAACGACCTTATAAGGTCAAACTTTGTTGGATTCAATAAAGCCTTCATCTGAAGGCTTTATTTATATCATTAGATGAGCCATCTAATTCACAATGCTTAACTTAGGCCATTGTTCCAAAAAACACTTTGACTTAACCCTATGTTCAAAGACTCCACGTGAAACCAAACGATTATTCCACCTTAATTTTAAAGTAAATAAATCTTCAAGCCCCAAAGGTGCGAGGATTTCAATATGATTATTCTCCATTAATTTGATAGCGATTGCGGTTGCCGTTTCTGGCCAAAAACTCATAGCATGATGTACTGAAGTATATGGATCAATTTGAGCACCTTCATCAGTTCTGTACCAATGATGTACCAGAGCTTGATTTGTAATGTCCCAATGAATATTAGGATATCTATGTTGAAGTGCACCCTTTAAATAATTTCGTCTCTCATCCATTTTTTCTGAAGGATCAAAATAAATGACATCAATTTCAGTTTCAAAAATGGAATAATTTTGATTATGTAAATAAGACCAGATCCAATTTCGAATCAAGCCCGCACTAAAATAGGCCGCACTATCAATCTGCCGTAAACACTGTAAAAGTTCATAGATATCTGCATTAGATCGTATTAAATGGCTTAACTTCTCATATAAGTCCATGGGTGAATTCACTTTATATATTTTGATTAGAATTTAATATTTCCACTCAGCTCTCCAATTTTAAATGTTAAGAGACGGTTGGCAAAGATCTTGCATCATCTCCAAAGAAAAAAGCTCAGTAAATTTAGCGCAGCTCTTCGGAGCTCTTTTTTTAGGAAATGACGATGAATATGATTCCCGCATTAAATCCACTCAGTGCACCTTGCCAATGTAGTTTCGACTTACAAGATTGGGAAATTCTCGCGCAATATTGGTATCCAGTGGCTCGTATTCAAGATGTTTCAACCACACCACATCAGGTCATTTTACTTGATGTAAAAATGGCGATTTACCAAACTGACAATGGGGAAATTCGATTAGTGCGTGATATCTGCCCTCATCGTGGTGTACCTCTAAGTAAAGGATGGGTAGAGGGTGAAGAAATTATTTGCCGATATCACGGTCTAAGATTCGACCTTGCAGGGAAGTGTACAAAAATTCCTGCTCAACCTGATTTAACTAAGATATCTGACCGTTTTAGTTTAACCCAATTTCCAGTAATTTTGAGATATGGACTGGTCTGGACTAGCTTGCATGGACGTGATTTTCAACACAATAATATTCCCCAACTTGACACTTGGAATCATCCTGATCATCAGTCTATTTTACCTCCATATGTTGATATTGCAGGCTCAGCAGGTCGTCAACTCGAAGGATTCATTGATGTAGCTCACTTTGCATGGGTGCATCACGAAGCTTTTGCAGATCGAAACAACCCAGTTGTACCGAAATACCATACTGAGAGAACAGACTATGGTTTAAAAACAATTTATATTAGTGGTGTCAGTAATTACCCGCATGCTTTGAAACACCTAGAGCCAGAAGGTTTTGAGTGGAAAAGAACTTTTGATATTTACCCACCATTTTCAGCGATATTAACTGTAGATTTTCCAGACAATGGGATTTTAAAAATCTTGAATGCGTGTTGTCCTGTATCGGTCAATCAAACCAGATTATTTGTTCCTTTGACGCGTAATTTTGATCAGACTGGAGATTTACAAGCAGTCTATGATTTTAATGCCCAAATTTTTGCCGAAGACCAAGATATCGTAGAATCGCAAAAACCTGAAGAATTACCACTTGATTTAATGATGGAAGCGCATTTTGAGGCTGATCGATCTTCGACTACTTATCGTCGTATTCTCGCAGAGTGGGGGCTCAGCAAACGATATACAGTTTAATTAAGATAGATCAGTTACAATCAATCGAAAAAATTAAAAGTGTAGGTTTTAAATGTCTTCTGTAGTTGCATCGACGGCGATTCGCGGTCGCTTCCTAGATATTCAGAATACGGTTGCCCAAGCGCGTGAAATTCACGACCAAGTGCGTTACGTAGAAGATGGTTTATTGATTACTCAAGCGGGTAAAATTCAATGGTTTGGTCGTTGGGAAGATGGGCAACAACAGCTCCGTCAGCTTGAATCCTCTATCCAAGTTGAGCATTACCCAGATCAACTGATTGTTCCTGGTTTTATCGATACGCATATTCACTTTCCTCAAACTGAAATGGTAGGTGCGTATGGTGAACAATTACTCGAATGGCTGAACACTTATACCTTTCCTACAGAAATCCAATTTCAAGACAAAGCTTATGCAGACCAAATTGCACACTTTTTTGTCAATGAGCTGCTGAAAAATGGCACAACGACTGCATTGGTTTTTTGTACAGTTCATAAAGAATCTGTTGATGCACTATTTGAAGCGGCAGAACAATACCAGATGCGTTTGATTGCAGGCAAAGTATTGATGGATCGTCATGCACCTGAAACACTGATAGACACCGCTGAAAATGCTTATACAGATAGCAAAGAATTGATTGAGAAATGGCATGGTAAAGGTCGAAACCTTTATGCTATTACGCCTCGCTTTGCGCCTACCTCTACACCAGAACAATTAAAAAGAGCAGGGCAGTTAAAAACTGAATATCCTGATGTATATATTCATACTCATTTGAGTGAAAACACCAATGAAATCGCTTGGGTGAAAGAGCTTTTTCCTGAGCAAAATGGCTATTTAGATGTGTATCACCACTATGGATTAACAGGCAATAAATCTGTTTTCGCTCACTGCGTTCATTTAGAAGAGCATGAATGGGATTGTATGCATCAAACAAACTCTGCAATCGCCTTCTGCCCGACTTCAAACCTCTTTCTAGGAAGTGGATTGTTTCCATTGAAAAAAACCTGGGATAAACAAGTCAAAGTCGGTCTTGGCACAGACATCGGTGCGGGGACTTCATTTAATCAGCTTCAAACGCTGAATGAAGCCTATAAAGTTCAACAACTCCAAGGCGACAAATTATCTGCATTTGAATCGCTTTATCATGCGACCCTAGGTGGAGCAAAAGCATTAGCGCTCGAGGATAAACTTGGTAACTTTAATATTGGAAAAGAAGCGGATTTTGTTGTATTAAATTTGAATGCCACTGCATTACAAACATTAAGACAACAACGCGCTAAAAATATTGAAGATGCACTTTTCGCATTGTTTACCATGGGTGATGATCGAAATATTGAGGCGACTTATATTTATGGACAAAAAGCATATCAACAATCAGCATCCTAATGCTCAGACTCAACCACAACACCCAATTAAAAAATATGTGTTGATTGGTGCTGTATTCTTAGTTTGTGCTGTCGTACTAAAACGCGATGCGCATTAATAAACCATTAGTTTACATTTCGTTTTTTTAAAAAGGGTGCAACATTCTGGGATATGTTTTAAAATCGAAGCATATTTCAGGTGTTGCAGGTCAACACCTTTTTTAATTTTAGAATTGTTGTTTTAGGTATCTACCCATGACCATTGACATGAAAGTGTTGATTTCCGCTGAAGAAATTCAAGCGAAAGTTAATGAACTTGGTAATCAAATTAATGCTCACTATGCAAATAGTGATCGAGAATTGGTTCTTGTAGGCTTACTTCGCGGTTCAGTGATTTTCATGGCAGACCTATGCCGCACAATTGAAAAACCACACGAACTCGACTTTATGACAGTTTCAAGTTACGGCAGTGGAACGACTTCTAGTCGTGATGTTAAAATTCTAAAAGACCTTGATGGTGAAATTCGTGGTAAAGATGTTCTTGTCGTAGAGGACATCATCGATTCAGGCAATACGCTGAGTAAAGTGGTAGAAATCCTTGAAACTCGTGAGCCAAACTCTATCAAACTTTGCACGCTGATCAGTAAGCCTTCTCGAAGAGAAATCGACTTGGAAGTAGAGTTTCTAGGATTTGAAGTTGAAGATAAATTTATCGTAGGTTATGGACTAGATTACGATCAAAAATACCGTCACATTCCATTCATTGGTGAAATCGGTCTGTAATTTTTTTAAGAAAGTGGCATATGCCACTTTTTTTATAAACAACAAAATAACAACAACATGTAGCGTGATTCTTCTTTTCAAACATCGATACATAATCAACTATATTTGAGCGACACAATAAAAATTCATGATAAAAAGGAGAACAAATATGTTTTCACTTATTGGAGCTATTCTTATCGGTTTTATAGCAGGTTTAATTGCTCGCGCAATTCATCCTGGTGACGATAAAGCAGGCTTCATCGTCACGACGTTATTAGGTATTGCTGGTTCATTACTTGCTACATATGGTGGACGCCTTCTTAATATTTATCCCGAAGGTTCATCGGCAGGTTTTATTGCTTCAGTCATAGGTGCAATTATCGTTCTGTTTATTTATAACCTCGTTACCAAAAAATCTTAACGAAAAAAAGCACCTTGTTAAGGTGCTTTTTTTCATTTCTATGAACTAGGTTTTATAAGTTCAGCTCTTTCCAAATTTTTTCAATTTCTGAAGCTGGATAAGCGCCTGTTACCTTAAATCCATTTTCAAAAATAATTGCTGGCGTTCCTTGAACACCTAGACGACGTCCAAGTTCCAAATTTCTTTCAATAGGGTTTGAACAATCAGCTTGGGCTGTTGGTTGTTGATTCTTTTGTAAAAGGACATTCCATGCAAACTCACGGTTTGCGGAGCACCAAACTTGTTTAGAGGGCTGGATCGATTGAGATTTAATTGGATACATAAACGTATAAATTGTCACATCTTTTAACTGGCTTAAATTATTTTCAAGCGTCTTACAATATGGACAATTTGGGTCAGAAAAGATCGCGAGCTGACGCTTACCATTCCCCCTTACAGTCTTAATGGCATCTTGAAGTGGAAGTTGTTTAAAGTCGACTGAATTATGTTTCAGCACCAAATCACGTGTTAGATTTTTTTGATCTTCGATACGAATCATTGATCCAAAGAATAAATGCTTAGCTTCTTCATCAATATAAATAATCTGATTGTCTAAAGATCCGCTATAGAGACCTTTCATCTCAGTTTTTTGTAAATTTTGAATATTCAATTTTGGGTGCTGCGTTTTAATTTTTTGCTGAAGCAATTCAATATTCGCAAAACTAGAACTTGTAGACAGTGCAAGTAAAGCACTGATTAAAATTTTTTTATACATAAGTTGAGCATATGTTTGATGGATATTATTGCTTATTCTAATCTTCTACTTTCTACAAAGATCAGTTTTTATGTAATTTTAAACCTCATAAATTGTTTCACGTGAAACCAAATATGACAGTTGAATTTTAACTGATTGAAGATAATTGACTCATGCTTAACAGTCGACATAGACTAATGAATCTTCGTATCAGCACTGCTGTTCTATAAGACAAATAATGAATGAAAACCAATCGTGGCGAGATTTTATTCTCGTAAGTATCGCACTCTGTATCGGCACCATTGGAACAGCGCTTGCTAGCCCACTTTATCCAATTTACCAAGAATTATGGGGGTTAAACCCGAGCGATATCACCTTTATTTTCGTTTCCTACATGCTAGGGTGCCTGACCACCTTACTGTTTTTGGGCAGAACCAGTAATACCATTGGTTATGTAAAAACTATGCAACTTGGGCTCATTTTTATCACCATTGGCTTGTTAATGTCTATCTTTGCGAGCGATGTCATGTCTCTCTCATGGGGAAGATTTATCATTGGTATCGCATCTGGATTGATGACAACATCTGCTCTTATTGGGCTTATTCAAACTGTTCCAACTTCCCATAAACAAATTGCACCACAATTAAGCTCAATCATTACTGCTGTTGGATTTGGGTTAGGTCCTTTATTTGGGGGATTTTTTGCTGAATTCTTTGCATATCCTTTGGTAATACCTTATGTACCCATTGTGATAGGTTCAATATTTTGCTTCTTTAGTCTATTTACACTCAAACCTATACCTTTTGATGTGCAAAAATTTAATTTTACTCCCAAATTATTAACACCACAATCACATGATCGCACTCAATTTTTTATACTGAGCTTGACTGCATTTGCTGTTTTTGCAGGATTTAGTTTATACGCCTCACTATCTCCTTCATTTGTTAAAGACATTTTGCCTTGGCACGGTCCACTGATTAGTGGTTCTGCCATTACTGTCATTTTACTGATTTCAGCTGCGACACAATTTTTTTCAAGATCAATCAAACCGCAATCCAGCCTATTACTCGGTATCATGACTTGCTTCATGAGCGTGATCGCTTTATTCCTCTGTATGGAGTTTAAAATTAGCTGGTTATTTTTCCTAAGCGATGGTCTGTTTGGGATTGGACATGGCTTAGCTTTACTTGGGGCTTTCGGACTTATTCATCACATGACCACACCTCACAATCGAGCCGCCGTCATGTCTACTTATCTCTTTATCGGCTATCTCGGAACGATTCTACCCATCCTAGCAGTAGGATATTTAGCTGACCATTTTGGGCTTACAAATGCAGTGATTTGGTTCTGTATTGCAATTTCAATCTTACTGATTGTTTTATTCATAAAGCAGATGATGGTTAAGCCAAGCAAGTTACCTTTAGCCAATTAACCAAAAAGCCCATTACTGGGCTTTTTAAACCACAGATAAAAACTCGTTTACTTCCCGATACAGAAAGAGCCAAAGATTTTTCCGAGTAAATCATCCGCACTAAAATCACCAGTAATTTCACCTAATGCATTCTGTGCGAGACGTAACGATTCTGCGACAAGCTCTCCTGCATGGTAAACAACAAGTTGTTCACGAGCTTCCGCAAGATAAGATTGAGTGCGCTTCATTGCGTCTAGGTGGCGTGTTCTTGCAATAAAGGTATCTTCTTCAGGCTGAAAGCCTGCATGTGCTGTAATCGCATCTACAAGCGATTGAACACCCATTTCTTGCTTGGCTGAGACCGTAATGTGTCTAAAGCCTTGGAGATCAGCAACTTTAGCTTCACCATCTACTAAATCACATTTGTTAGCGATTAAAATTAAGCGTTTAGGATCGATATAATTAGCAAAGTAAGTATCTGCCAAATGCATCGGATCTTCACCTTGACTCAAATCGTAAACCAAGAGTAGGAGATCAGCATTTTCTATTTCTTTAATCGCTCGACGAATACCTTCCTTCTCAACAATATCTCCCGTTTCACGCAGCCCTGCTGTATCCGTCAGGGTAATTGGCAAACCATTTAGGCTTATTTTCTCGTGTAGTACATCACGCGTTGTACCTGCAATGTCCGTTACAATCGCGCGCTCAACACCAGCCAATGCATTCAATAAACTCGATTTACCTGCATTGGGTTTCCCTGCAATCACCACTTGTAAACCTTCACGCAGAAGTTGACCTTGGCGTGCTGATTGTTGTACTGCACCCACTGATGCTTGCACATCTTCCAATAACGCTAAAATTTTTCCATCTGCAAGAAAATCAATTTCCTCTTCAGGAAAATCAATCGCCGCCTCAACATGTAATCGTAAGTGAATGAGTTTTTCTAATACTGTATTTACTTTGGCCGAAAATGCGCCTTGCAATGAACGTACTGCAGAACGAGCAGCTGCTTGTGAAGTAGCATCAATTAAATCAGCAATTGATTCGGCTTGGACTAAATCAATTTTTCCATTTTCAAAAGCGCGCATTGAAAACTCACCCGCTTTTGCTGCAATTGCGCCTAACTCTAACAGTCGGCCCAATAATGTATTTTGAATCACCGGTCCACCATGACCTTGTAACTCAACTACATCTTCACCCGTAAAAGAATTCGGATTTGGAAAACAAATGACTAAACCCTCATCCATGACTTGCCCATTCGCATCAAGAAATTGACGAAATGCAGCATAACGAGCAGGACCGAGTGCCTTACCAGTTAAAGCCTCTGCTATGGCATATGCTTTAGGACCAGACAGTCGAATTACACCTACACCTCCACGACCTGGCGGTGTTGCAATCGCAGCAATAGTGGTTTGATGTTGTAGGTTCGTCATTGAAATGATCTCAAAGCAAGGCAAAAAAAATCCGCCTAAGGATATCACCTTAAGCGGATCGATTCAGCTACTAACAAAACTTAGTTCGTAGATGCTGTATCTTCTTTTGCTAAGCGAGCTTTCTCAACACTCTTATTAATCAGACCTTGCTGAAGAATCGTGATCAAGTTGTTGACAATCCAGTAAAGCACAAGTCCAGCAGGGAAGAACAATAAGAATACCGTGAAAATAATCGGCATAAACTTAAAGACTTTTGCTTGCATTGGATCTGTCGGCTGTGGGTTCAACATTTGTTGAACATACATCGTCACACCCATCAACAATGGTAGGATAAACCATGGGTCCATTGCAGATAAATCTTGAATCCAACCTAACCAAGGAGCGTGGCGTAACTCAACAGACTCCATGAGCACCCAATACAAAGCCAAGAAAATTGGCATTTGAAGAAGTAAAGGTAAACAACCGGATAATGGATTGACTTGTTCACGCTTATAAAGTGCCATCATTTCTTGTGAGAAACGCATACGGTCTTCGCCGAACTCTTCTTTCATGCGTTGCATTTCTGGTGCAATCACACGCATTTTTGCCATAGAGCGATAGCTCTTAGATGAAAGAGGCCAAAGAATAAGTTTCACAAGAATTGTCAATAGAATAATTGACCAACCCCAGTTTCCAACAATGCCATGGAAGAATTGCAAACCTAAGAATAGCAATTTCGCAATTGGCCATAACCAACCATAATCAACCGTTTGATTTAAACCAGCTGCCAAGTCTTTCAATTCAGATTGAATTTTTGGACCTGAGTAGAATGTTGCATCAACAGTCATTGTTTTGCCAGCTGGTACATTAATGGTAGGCGAAGTAAAGCCAATGATATTCATACCATCAGCAGATTTACGTGACTCCATTTTTGCAGAATACGGCTGGTTACCGAAGTTACCAGGCACCCAAGCACTTACAAAGTAATGCTGAACCATTGCAACCCAACCACCTTGAGCCTCAACACTTAACTTTTCTTCATTAAAATTATCAAATTTTAATTTGTTATAGTGCTCATCAGGTGTACCCCAAGCACCACCTAAATAAGTGCCCAGCGTAAAGATTCCTTGATCAGTTTTACCTGGATCTTCAGAGTTGTCACGTTTGATCTGACCAAACATTTGACCTTGCCAGTTTTGCTGACTACGGTTAATCACTTGATAACTTACGTTAACTGGATATGCACCTTCTTGGAAAGTGAACGTTTTGATGATTTCAACACCATCAGCCGTTTTTAATACCATTGGTACTTTTAACACTTTCTCAGCTTCACCATCTTTATTGGTGGTTGCTTGAGCATCAGCTAAAGTATAAGTCGACTTTTCAAACTCAAATGTTGGACGTCCACTACGGCTACTGTCAGGTCCATTTAAACCAATTAAACCTGATTGAGCGACATAAGTACGTTTCTCATCATTTTCAAGCATAACGAACGGTTGTTCACTATTTTTACTTTTATCATGATTGAGTAGTTCAACACGGACAATGTCACCACCTTTAGGGTTAATCCAAAGATGATATAAATCAGTTTGAACAGCAACTAATTGTTGATTTGCTGTTGCAGGTGTAGTTGTGTCTTGTTGTTCAGCTGCAATATTTGCTTGCGGTATATCAGTTAAACCCGCTGTCGTTTGGCTCGTTGGCAGATCAGCAGAAACATCTTGGGCAACGACGGCAGCAGGTGCTGTCGCAGCAGTTGTTTCAGTTTGACCATAGTCTTTTTGCCAAGCAAGAATAAGCAAATATGCGGTGACAAACATGGCCCCGAGAATTGCAAACCTGGCCCATTGTTGCATATCGATTACCCCAATTGGTTAGAGTGATTTTTGGTTCAATAAACGCTCACGCAAGGGTACAGTAACGTGAGTCATTTGAGAATCTATTTGCTGAAATGAAATAAAACGAATTGCTTTTTTGGGAACAGGATCATATCCACTTCCACCCCACGGATGGCAACGACAAATCCGTCGCGTTGCATACCAGACACCTTTAATCGGGCCATGTATATGAATAGCTTCTAACGAGTATTGAGAACAAGTTGGGAAATAACGGCAACGAGGTCCAAGGAGCGGACTAATCGCAATTTGATAGAAACGAATCAACCAATGCAATATACGGACCATTGGCCACCTCTAACTTTGAGGAGAGGGAACTGATATTTTATGATGTTTTTTTACAAGACGCTGTAGCTTCTGCCATGCAAATTGTAATTGCTTATGCAATTCAGCATTCGGAATCGACTCAATACCTACCTTAGGCATGACCACAATATCCAATAAATCTATATCTTGCTGATTTAAGCGAAAACTTTCGCGAGCAATACGTTTTATTCGATTTCTTTCATGTGCACGGCGCACTTTCTTTTTAGCAACAACAATACCTAAACGGCTTTTAGGCTGTTTAGTCGGTGTAGCTAAAAATAAGAAATGGGGTTGATGCACTTTAAAAAGCGCACCATCAAATACACCTTTGTAATCTGCAGCACAGCGGATTCTCACCTCTGGACTGAAACTATAAAGTGTCATAACACCCAAATCGTCGATAAACTAAACTGGTATTAAACAGTTAAGCTGTGACGACCTTTTGCACGACGACGAGCTAATACTTGACGGCCAGCTTTAGTCGCCATACGAGCACGGAAACCATGAACGCGTTTACGCTTTAATTCAGATGGTTGGAAAGTACGTTTCATATCGAAACTCCAAAGTTGGTGTTCTATAAAGGTTCGCGATTGTATTGTGCATTGTTTGTTCTGTCAATATTAAACAGTATTGTGTAACACTTTTGATGAAAGTTGCTTGAGTCTGAGAAAGATACAAATTTGTTAAATAATCTATTTATACACAAAATAAATATATGTTTTTATTATAGTATTTAAGTTAACCACAGAAATACCCATAAACTTATACACAAGATGAAATTTAATTATGGCTGATTTTTAAATTTGAATTTAAATTTAAACACAAGGAATGATTATCCACAGAAAACCGAATCTTATTAAATAAATTCAAATTTATAAATTTAAATTTATTACTATTAGGGTTGTAATTTTCTATGGATAAGGCATTATTTTTTTTTAAATATATATACTTAGGTTGTTGATAACTATGTTTTCATATTTTTTATAGATTGTGGATAAGTTATTGCTTTTATTTATCCACAGTTTGTGGAAAACCTTATCCACACCCTGTTTTAAATTTAAATTTAGACTTTTAAATTTGATTATTTGTGTTTAAAGTTCAAAATTACTCATGACATATGTGGATAACTTGGGTATGATTGCCTCCCCAATCTCATGGGGTTGTTTTTAAATTTAAATGGAATGAGGGGTTTCAC